>NZ_CP167121.1:0-3939837 GCF_041956835.1 Acinetobacter sp. RW6 | reverse complement strand
GATGATTAAATTCTCTTGGCAACCCCTTTTTTAATATTAATGAAACAACAGTTCACTTTTTAATCAAAAATGCTAAAAATAGTCATTTTTTATATAAACATGGCTGTAAAAGCATCAATTTATCTAATATTTTTTCGTCTTGGTTCTTTTCCTGCCACCTAAGTGGGCGACAATCAATATATTCACAATATCCACCTTCACCTTGTAGACATTGTTCATTCCAACTTAATTGATATTGGAAGCTTCCCACATATCCAGCAGCCAATCCAAACTTGTAGTCGCCACGGCTTTGTGCATAAAGTTCAAAAATAATTTTGCCATTTTTTTTACACTGCCAAGAAAATTCTCTTGGCAAATACATCTCTTTATCATTGGGTGTTCTAACTTTTGGATAAACGCGATGGATATGTAAATTTACATCTTCAGTAAAGCTTTCAACAGGCTTACCAAATTCTTGAATATCTAACCTTGAACATAAGATGATATTCCACTGATTTCTTATTTGTGTAAATGTAAGCTGAGTGGTTTCATTTAAATTAATAATTTGGCATGTATAGAAACATAAAGATAAAAATGGTAAATGTAGAGCCCTTGCATGTTTAAAGCGTCCTAATCCTTCAACTTGATACTTTTGTCCTTTATAAAAAATTTCACCTTCACATAAACATAAGGTTGACCAATAGTCTGAGACTCCCCACTGTAATGCAGAAGTATTAGAGATATTTTCTGGAATCTGAAGAGTAAGATCACATCCCATTTCCGAGTCTAGTCGCTGAAGATGGATCTTTGGGATTTTCCACTCAATCAAATCTGTTTTATCAAACTGATATTGTTTTGAGTCAAACTGGCATTGCCGCCGAATAGAATAAGTTTTTAAATGTCCCACACTATGTTGGCTATTACTTACAAGTACAGTTGCAGTATCGATTGCCGAAGTCGTAATTGAGTGGGTGTTATAGCAAAGAGGAATGCGCGGCTGTCCAACCATACTAATGTAATTAAAATAGCGCAGTGGAGCCGGTAGATTTGGAAGGATTAAGCCTTGATAAACAATTTTAAAAAAGCCGCGAGAAGGTTGATAGACAACCCCCTCTTTGGCATTAAGGCCCAGCTGCTGTAATTGATTAATTTGATTCATCAACATAGGCATACCGAACCTCTTCTATTTTATGTTTTTATTGTTTCGTTACTCTTGCGTGCAAATAATGTCGTAACAAAACCAGATAGAGCATAGATTATTGAAACGGTTAAAATGCCCATTGGAATATTATAAGTGATTGCTGCAAAAATCAGTACTACTGGCAACATAACTACAAAAGGAACTCTTTTACGGTCCATTTGTTTGAAAGAGTAATATTTGATATTGGAGATCATGAGTAATCCCACAACAACCATAAGAACAGCATTAATGGTTTTAATCACAATATCACGTAAATCAAAAATGAAAGGATAGTCACGAGCAACCCACACTAATGAAATAATGATTATGGCAGCCAGTGGACTTGCAATTCCGATAAAATAACGCTTATCAACCACACCAATTTGCACATTAAAACGTGCTAAACGGAAAGCTGCACATGCTGTATAAACAAAACAACATGCCAAACCAATACGACCTAAATCATGCAAACTCCAGCTATACATAAGCATTGCTGGAGCTACACCAAAAGCCAATAAGTCTGAAAGTGAGTCATATTGCTCGCCAAAAGCACTTTGTGCACCAATAGCTCGAGCAACCCGGCCATCTAAACCATCGAGCAAAGCTGCAATAAAGATGGCATAAATAGCTTGGGTAAAATCCCCATTCATACTCGCAATGATGGAATAGAAACCAGACAACAAAGCGGCTGTCGTAATTAAGTTAGGCCAAAGATAAATTCCTCGGCGCTTCACTTTTTGTCCTTCCGGATTATCTTCTTCTTCAACCACTTCGAATGTAATCCCATCAAATGAATGTTCATTATGAGTTAAATCTTGCTCTGGTTTAGGCGCATTTGTCATTATTTTCTATTCCAAACATGTGCATTGATTTAAGTTAACTGTTATTCACCTACTAACCAGCGAACAGCAGCATGGCCACCAATTTCTTGCATACGTAGATGCGGGAATAACCACTGTAGGGCTTGGTCGGCTTGTTCAGAGAACTGCCAAGGTGGATTAATCACCAATAGACCACAACCATTTAAGCCTACAGGTGTATCATCTGGCCATACACAGATTTCACAAACCAATTGACGGCGAATACCTGTTTTGAACATTTTCTTTTCAAAACGCTCAATCATCGCTCGGTCTTTAATTGGATACCAAACTGCAAAAACACCTGTTGGCCATTTTTTATAAGCTTGTTGTAAAAGCTCAACTAATTGCGGAAAGTCTTTACGCTCTAATTCGTAAGGCGGGTCAATCATGACCAAACCACGTTTTTCTTTCGGTGGAATAACGCCGAGCAAGCCTTCGTATGCATCACGCTCATGTAAACCTGCACGTTTATCATAAATGTTATGTCGCAATTGCTCAAAAACATCACGCTGCATTTCAAACACGGTTGCTTTATCAATCTCACGCATACCTTGCAAAGCAAACCATGGTGACCCCGGATAACTACCCTTACCTTCTTCAGAACGTAACTGTTCTACTAACTTCAAATATTGCTGGATTGCTTCAGGTGCCTGACGCTTTTCCATTTCAGATATCTGAACTAGTCGATGAATGCCTGTAAGAAACTCTCCAGATTTTTGTGAAGGTGCCAGAGATAAATTATATTTTCCTGCACCTCCATGCGTATCGATATAACGATAAGGTTTATCTTTAGCATTTAAACGGTTGAGAAGCTGTAGCAAAAGCACATGCTTCATAACATCTGCAAAGTTGCCCGCATGGAAATGGTGACGGTAATTCATGTTGACTTTAATTCCTCAATTCAACAAATAGTTTAACATGAAAAAAATATTCTTTCGTAAGGTTGTGATCATCTAAAATAGAGCAGCTTGATATTTTTACGATCTACTCGAGGTTATATGCTCTCTCACCTGCTTCCGGACTCATGGGATCTGGATCAAATTCTGGATGACTTAAATACGCATGGCTTTGCTATTATTAATCAAGCCTATTCGGATCAATATCGCGCGCAAGTCGCCAAAGAGTGTAGCTATCATATTGATGAATTTAGAGAAGCTGGTATTCAAAATGGTGTGGTGAGCAATATTCGTAGTGACCATATTCTCTGGATTAATGATGAGCTCCCTATTGCTCAACAACATGTTGAAACTTTAACTTCATTTTCGCAAAGTCTAAATCAAGCATTCTATTTAGGAATTAAAGAAGTTGAAGCTCATTTTGCCCGTTATAATTTGGGTGAGTTTTATGCTTTACACCGAGACAATCCTCAACAAAAAAATGATCGGATTATCTCAACGGTCTATTATTTACATGCAGAATGGCAAGAAGATTGGGGTGGTCAATTACGACTACAAGATAAAAATGAGAAATGGCATATTGTTAACCCAGAACCCAATCGACTGGTGATATTTCAAAGCAACTTATTGCATGAAGTATTAACTTCAAAGCAACAAAGGCTTTCGATTACGGCTTGGCTTCGTAGCGGAAATTCTATCTGGGTTTAAAAGCTACTCTTTAAATTTAGTAAATGAACCCGATATAAATGCTATTGATCAAGAAGGACTAGGGCGTATGTCTATTGAAAGTAAAACGATTGTGAACAGAATTGGTGAGACAGATCAACTTTATTTGACTGAAAATACGCCTGAACTTGCTTTGGAGCGTGCCGATTTACGCTTGCAACTTGTCATATTAAGTCATGTTCGCCAAGAGCAGCTTCATTTTTTACAAGAGGCGATTGTTTTACTTGAACAAGCTCGTATGGAATATGAAGAAATGCCATTGAGTCTGTATCTCAATTTATCTTTGCATTTGGCTAAAGCCTATATGCTTTATTTTGAATTAAATAAAGAAAAACGTTTTGCGTTGATTACTCAACAAATTTTGAAGCCATTAGCCCACTATGAACATGCAGATATATATTTCTTCTTGGCTTATGCATCAGCAGCGCGAGAAGAGTCAGCACTAACCAGACATTGGTTAACTAAATATTTATCAACAACCCAATGTGATCTTGAGTTGCTTCACGCACATCCTGTCTTTAATTCGGTTCGCCAAGAACCATGGTATAAAAATTTAGTAAAATCAAAAACGCACTAAATATTTAATTTGAATCGGCCTGTTCTATATCTTATGTAAAACAGGCCTTATTTTTAATTTATCTCTTTACACTATCTTCATGTAATTGTTCATTCAGCTCATCAATAACCACAATCCATTCATCATCTTTTTCCCAATGGCTCTTTAAAAAATCGCTTTGGCCTTTTGACCAAAAAGAGGCTTCATGTAGTTTCTGATTAGCTGGCAATTGATGTGTTTTGATAAAGTTTTCGATACTTGCTTCATCCGAATCTAAACCCAGCTGATCAAATAAAAGTTCTAAAGTAGGTTGCTGCTCAAACATTGTTATTCTCCTATAACTTGTTTTAAATCATCTATTAACTAATCTAACAATAAAACCTTTTTATATGCATGATAGTGTCTATATTTTCTTGTTGTTTTTTGTGTTTGGTTGCGAATGATTGAATATAAAAAAGCACTCTAAAAAGAGTGCTTTTTTTAACTTATCAAAAAGATAAATTATTTCAACATGTCAGCAATCGCTGCACGTTCTTCTTCAAGCTCATTTAACGTAAAGTTAATACGTTCACGGCTGAATTCATCAATTTCTAAACCTTGAACGATTTTGTATTCGCCGTTCTCAGTTGTTACAGGGAAACCGAACATAACGCCTTCTGGAATACCATAAGAACCATCAGATGGAATACCCATAGTTACCCATTTGCCGTTTGTACCAAGTGCCCAGTCGCGCATATGGTCAATTGCAGCGTTAGCAGCAGAAGCAGCAGAAGACAAACCACGCGCTTCGATAATCGCAGCACCACGTTTACCAACAGTTGGAAGGAACACATCTTTGTTCCATGCCGCATCGTTGATTTTGTCTTTTAAGCTTTCGCCATTTGCAGTTGCAAAACGGTAGTCAGCATACATTGTTGGAGAGTGGTTACCCCAAACTGTTAAGTGTTCGATATCAGCAACTGCAACACCAGCTTTTTGAGCGACTTGAGTCAACGCACGGTTGTGGTCAAGACGCAACATAGCAGTGAAGTTTTTCGCTGGAAGGTCTGGAGCAGAGTTCATAGCGATGTAAGCGTTAGTGTTTGCAGGGTTACCTACAACTAATACTTTAACGTCACGACTAGCAACTTCGTTTAATGCTTGACCTTGACCGATGAAAATTTCACCGTTAACTTTTAACAAGTCAGCACGTTCCATACCAGGACCACGTGGACGAGAACCTACCAATAAAGCGTAGTCAGCATCTTTGAATGCAACTTTCGGATCATCAGTCCCGATCATGCCAGCCAATAAAGGGAAAGCACAGTCATCAAGTTCCATCATTACGCCTTTAAGCGCTTGTTGAGCTTTTTCAACTGGAACTTCAAGCAATTGTAAAATAACAGGTTGATCTTGACCTAACATTTCACCGCTTGCAATACGGAATAATAAGCTGTAACCAATTTGACCTGCAGCGCCAGTCACGGCAACACGAACGGGTTGCTTCATGTAATTGTCTCCAATGAATGTCCTTAATCTAGCTAAATAGGAATTCCATCTAACTAAATCATCATAAACGGCAAAGATTGTACTCTAAAGATGTGGCAGATGCATGTAAAAGCGACTCATTTTCACCAAAAGTCTGATAGAAAATACAAATTAATATTTACAAAAAGATTCAATGCATGGTCAGCATTTTTTTACGAAATGATCGCCATCTTTAGTAACTACCTTTAATCGTGATTTCACCTGGGCAATTTGATACCACATGATTTGCACATTGTTTATATTGGCCTTTTACCGTGTAACACACCTTCACTTCAGTTAAAACAACATCTGAACGCGATAACTGACAACTTAAACGAATACCATTTTGAGGCAAGGTCGGATTAAGACGAGTAAATTGCTGTTTTAAAGCTGACTGTTGAATTTCAACATTCGTCGAACTTGTGAGGCTAGCTGGAATTTTTAGACGTTCAGCAAAGTTAATGACTGTCCGGAAATATTGACTTGCATTCATAGGAACGCACCCACCTACATTTTTCCAAAGCTGCACACGGGCATTGTTATCAGGCATAACCCGCGCTACGACTTTAGATTGTAATGGAGAAAGAGTGGCCGAACTTTCTGTTGAACAATCGGTTTGATTTGTTTCTGGCATGAGGCCTGTAATTGTCAAAGAATATCCTTCGAGACATTTACGTTGTTTTTGTTTAGAGGGATCTAACGCACACGCGGCAGGTGTCATCTGCACATGCATGACATACCCCTGTAAATTAACAGGTTCGGCATGTAAAACGGAACTCATCAATCCCACCCCTGCACAGATAAGCCACCATGCAAGTTGCAAAATTGAACGAAGTTCCAAATATCTATATTTCATTTAATTAAAACTTGAATATGCCAATTAAAAGAAGATCCATCATCAACTACCTTAAACTTAAGGCGATGTACGCATTGGAATGACTTTCATACGTTGTGATAAAGATTGAGCCCCTTGACCCAATATCACCCCATAATGTGTTGCATTAGTCATAACATGCTTGACATAGTCTCTGGTTTCTAACAATGGGATTGTCTCTGTATATTGGTCAGCCGAAATTGATTGATAGTCCGGTTGCCAACGTCTCGCCCGATTAGGCCCCGCATTATACCCTGCTGTAGCCAAAACAGGGTTATTGCTTAATTGCCCCTGAATCATCGACAAATAAAATGTTCCATATCGAATATTGGTATTCATTTCATTTAATGCCGCTGGATTATAGGTTTCACCCATTTGACGTGCAATCAACTTCGCTGTATCAGGCATAATTTGCATAAGACCGCCCGCTCCAACGTGAGAACGTGCGGAGGTAACAAATCGGCTTTCTTGTCGCATTAAACCATAAGCCCACGCTGGATCAATTCCTGCATTGTAACTATGACTTACGACATTAGTCTTATGAGGCGTCACATAGCGATACGTATCATTATGTTTATTTGTTGTACGATCTGCTGCATAAATTGCACGGTCATACCACCCCATATCATGGGCACGCTTTGCCGCAGCTAACAACACACCATCATCATGTTGAAGATAAGCTTGTCGAACTGCCCAGTTCCATTCTCGGTTGGTATAGGTTGGATTTGCATTAATACGTCTTAAAGTAAAAGCACGATTAAAGTGAATATTCTGGTCTAAACGTCTTAAGTCACTTGCTGTTGGCTGATCATCGTAAGGTTGATGATTATAACGTTCACCCAAACGATCTTTTGCTAAAAGGTTGTGATAGTCATCACCACTTTCAGCCAATTTTTTATAAATACGTTGCGCAGTATTTTTCGAACTACTATCACCGCGCTGCTCTGTTGCACGAGCAAGCCAATATTGCCAACGATCTTCTTGTTTTTGTGTCACGGTCATACTATCAATGGCACGGATTAAACTTTCCCACGCACCAAATCGAATTGCCTGACGCGCATAAATTTCAGCTTCTTCCGGACTTAGAGGATAACCATAACTTGCATCAAAATATTGAAGAACCTCACGATTAAAATTATTTTTCATGATCGTGGTGCCACCAATATAAGCAACGGTTCGATATAAATACTTTTGTATATTCTCTGGTGTACCTTGAGCGACACGTTGTACGTTCGAAAAAGCGTTAGGTAAGTCATTATTAGCCAAACGACCTAATGCAAAAATCAAATAAGCATAGTCTGTATCATTTGTTTTAGGCGCACTCCACAAATAATTGAGTGGATTAGCCTGAATTTGGTTAAGCTGCGCCAACGACAAATTCATTCCCAAAGTCTGTGCGGTAGCAAGGGCCTGCCCTGTTAAACCAGAACGTAACTGCACCCAAAGACGCTGTTGTTTATCTTGCTGACTCATTAATGGACTAGATAACATCAAGCGTCCTAGACCTACACAAGATTCAGGTTGCGATTCGGTGGCTAGCCATACATCTTTGTATTCAGCAAAAACTAATGCATCACCGGTTTTCGCTCTCACCTGTGCCAATGCGCAATTTTCAGCCTGATCAGGATTAGTTACATAAGATAATAAAGGTTGTGCAGATGCGAAGTCAGCTTGTTTAACTTTTTCTTCTACATAATCGGCGGCTAATTTCTCAGCCATTGCTGATTGAGGGTAACGTTGAGCAAAACTTACAATCGAGGCTGAAGGTTGAAAGCCAAGATTGGTATTAAGTTTCCAATATTCTGGATAGTATCCCAATACATCATTTTGCATAGCAAGCTGATATTGGTCTAATAATGCTGTATTACCACTATTTGCAGCGTTTAATGCATCATTAAACTGCTCTTCGGCAGCATAGGTAAATGAACAACCAAGTAAACACATAGCTCCTAACCAGCTACGATGCATATATTTATTTTTCATTACACGACTATGGATTGATGAGCTCTTTCTACTTGGTCTCATAAATGTGTTAAACCCTGACTATTCACCTTCAGAGCATAGTTTAATTAGTCTTCGTGCTTTCTTTTGTTGTGTTATGTAACTCTCTGATTCAACATCATTAAAATTTACATAATTTACTTCAAAAAAACCGTGTCATGTTCTGAAGGTTTACTGTTATCGGTTCGGTCCAAATACTGCTATAATGAATGGTTTGACCCATTTTGGGCAAATTTATTCTTTTTTAGATCGATCTGTTAGGAGCCTGCATGACGGTTCAAACCTTCATTCCCAATGGTGCCAAAGCTGCCTCAGAAAACACTGTTACCCAGCCAACGCACACCACTGATGTTTCAATAAAAAAACTTTATATTGAAACTCAAGGGTGTCAGATGAATGAGTATGACAGTCACCGTATGGCAGACCTTTTAGGGGACTCTCACGGTTACATTTTAACGAGCAACCCTAGCGAAGCAGACATCCTGCTCATGAATACATGCTCTATCCGTGAAAAAGCACAGGAAAAAGTATTCAGTGAATTAGGACGCTGGCGCAAACTAAAAGACAAAAATCCTGATCTTGTGATTGGTGTTGGTGGGTGTGTTGCCTCTCAAGAAGGCGACAACATTCAAAAACGTGCGCCTTATGTGGATATGATTTTTGGTCCTCAAACATTACACCGTTTACCGCAAATGCTTGATCAACATAATGCTCAAGTAGAAAAACCCAAAAAAGATAAAATCAAACTGGTTGATATTTCTTTCCCAGACATTGAAAAGTTCGACTTTTTACCAGAACCACGTGTAGAAGGCTTTAAAGCATTTGTTTCTATTATGGAAGGCTGTTCAAAATACTGTTCTTTCTGTGTAGTTCCATATACGCGCGGTGAAGAAGTTTCTCGACCTTTAGACGATGTACTTGCAGAAATTGCAGGTCTTGCTGAAAAAGGTGTCCGTGAAATTTCACTTCTTGGACAAAATGTAAATGGTTACCGCGGTGAAACCTTTGAAGGTGGCATTTGTACTTTCCCTGAATTGTTACGACTCGTTGCAGAAATTCCGGGTATTGGACGCTTACGCTATACGACTTCGCACCCACTTGAGTTCTCTGATGAGCTTATTCAGTGTTATGAAGATTTACCTCAAATGGTGTCACATTTACACTTGCCGGTACAAAGTGGTTCGAATGATGTTTTAAAAGCAATGAAACGAAATCACACGATTGATGTTTATATCGATAAAATTGCGAAGCTACGCAAAATTCGTCCAGATATGCATTTATCAAGTGACTTTATTATTGGCTTCCCTGGTGAAACCGATGAAAATTTTGCAGAAACATTGAAATTTATCAATGATTTAGATTTCGATCATTCGTATAGTTTTGTTTATTCAAAACGCCCAGGCACACCAGCATCAGACTTGCCAGACACCACACCTGAGCAAGTTAAAAAAGAACGTTTAGCTCAAGTTCAAAAAGTAATTAAGCAGTCTAGTATTGAAAAAACAGATGCCATGTTAGGTAAAATTGAACGTGTACTTATTGAAAAAGTATCTGATCAAGACCCTAATATTTTAATTGGTACTGCTGACAATACACGTCTGGTCACTTTCGTTGGTGATGCAACTTGGGTTGGTCGTTTTGCAGAGATCGAGATTACTGAAATTAAAACTTTAAATTTTGTTTACGGTGAGCTCTTGAATCTTGAACCTGACGTGGCGTAATGTAGAGGTATTCTAAAGTCTACTGAAAGGTTTTCTCTTGACTGCAGCGATTCGACGTACCGTAACATTTCCTGAAATTTCAATGGAACGTTTAAAGAGCATTCTGGGTGCCTATAATGGGCACCTGAAGCAAATTGAACAGCGTTTAGATGTCAAAATTACTCATCGTGGAGATGTTTTTCACATAGATGGTGAAATTGATGCTGTTGGGAGAGCCGAAGCATTATTGCAACGACTCTACGAAGAGTCTGAGCTATCCCAGCAAATCAGTGCCGATCTATTACACCTCCTCATTCAATCTTCACAAACTGAACGCAATTTCGAGTTGGTTGGTGACGAAATGGATGAAAATGATGCGCCGCTCGATGTCTATTTCCAGACACGAAAAGGCCGCATTAATCCACGTGGTGCCAATCAAAAACGTTATGTACAACGTATTTTACAAAGCGATATTTCTTTTGGTGTAGGCCCTGCTGGTACAGGTAAAACCTATTTAGCAGTTGCCGCCGCCGTAGATATGCTAGAACGTAACGAAATCCAGCGGATTTTACTTGTACGTCCTGCTGTAGAAGCTGGAGAAAAGCTGGGTTTCTTACCTGGTGATTTAACCCAGAAAATCGACCCATATCTACGCCCTCTTTACGATGCCCTTTACGAAATGCTTGGCTTTGAAAAAGTTGCCAAGTTAATTGAGCGTCAAGTAATTGAAGTTGCGCCTCTTGCATATATGCGTGGTCGTACACTTAACCATTCATTTGTAATTTTGGATGAAGCTCAAAACACAACACCTGAACAAATGAAAATGTTCTTGACCCGTTTAGGTTTCGGCTCTCGTGCAGTGATTACAGGTGACATTACTCAAGTCGATTTACCTAAAGGTCAACAATCTGGTCTGGCACACGCACTTCGTGTACTTGAGAATATTACCGAAATTCATATTACCCGTTTCCATTCCCGCGATGTTGTACGTCATCAACTTGTTCAAAAAATTGTTGAAGCGTATGAAGGTTGGGATGGAGAACAACATCGTCTTAATGCTGAAGCTCGTGCTGAACGCAAAGCACGTCAAGAAGCGTTAATGACTGAAAACGATACAGCAGCAGACTTGCAACATCAGGATGCTTAAGGATTCATTTTGAAAATCAGTTTAAGTTTACAACAAGACTTCCTATCACCTGAGTTAGAGCTCAAACGAGCTCAACTCAAAAAAATCATTGAAACAACCTTACGCCACGTTGGTTATAAAGAAGATTGCGAAATTGGCGTCGCTTGTGTCGATTTAGCAGAAAGCCAACAACTTAATCTGCAATATCGAGAGAAAGATAAACCAACCAATGTTTTATCTTTTCCAAGTGATATTCCTGAAGAAGTTTTACCAATGCTCGATGCCTTTCCTCTGGGTGACTTAGTCATTTGTATTCCAGTTGTATTGCAAGAAGCGGTTGAACAAAAGAAAACAGCTCAAGAACACTTTGCACATTTATTAGTACATGGTGTTTTGCATTTACTCGGTTATGACCACGAAACTAGTGACGAAGAAGCTGAAGAAATGGAAGGGCTTGAAGTTGAAATTCTAGCAAAACTGAATATAGACAATCCCTACCAAGAACAGATCTAATCGTTATTGATTAGATGAAAAACATAGTCTGCCTTCAGGTGAGCTGTTGTTTAATGAACTAAAATCAATGTGGATAAGCTAAAACTTATCCACATTTTTTATTAATGCACTTCAAATTCAGCTTGAGCAGGATCGAAACGCCAAGTACGTACAATACGCAATTCAGAAATATCTTTCATATTGGTATCAAAATGCCCAAATGGTGCGCCGCGACGTACTGAAGACTTTGCAGCTTCATCCAATACCGAATGCCCTGAGCTCTCAAGTAACCGGATTGCACGAATCCCTCCTTGTGCATTTAAAATAACCATTAAACGGACTTCGCCTTTTAACTGTTGCAGTTTGGCTTCTTCTGGGTAATAGCGATTACCATACAACTCCACTTTTTCACGGAACTTATCTAAATAAGCAGCCGAGGCATCTTTTTTCGCCTGAATTCCATCTACTGTTTTTATTTTTTGCTGGCGGCTGAAATCTTGTCTGCGTTGTAAATATTGTGCTTCAAGGCTCGCAACCATCACAGCTTTTGCCTGAAATTGACTTTGTAATTGTTCTAATTCTTTTTTCCTTTGACTGGCGTCAGCTTGTTTTTGCCAACTCAAAACAGTCATTAAGACTTTTTCTTCAAATTTAAGCTCTCTTTGTTGCTGAACCTTTTGCAAACTTTCTAACTGCGCATCTCCAGTTGAAGCATCATTAGGCATAGGATTTGGTGTATCACTAGAGGTACGGTGGGCATCACGAAATGCGCCTGAACCTTGCTGGTCTGCTTGCGCCAAAAAGTCTGCCTGCTGAACTGGCTCATTGCTTGATCGAATTGAAATTGCAATTTCTTTAGTAGATTGTTCTGATGGGCTAGGCATCGCAAAGTGAATGAGCAACACAAAAATATGCAGTAAGACTGCCAATATTGTCGCAGCAATAAAAACTCGGTCTTGCCACCAATGATAAAAAGGCTCTATCGATAGACTTCTTTTGTTCAACATAATTTTAAAAGCATATAAATGCCTTATCCCCACGGTTTAATACCGAATAAAATATAAACTGATATTCAAATCTGGATAAAAATGTGATTCACTTCAAATATAGAGTTTTATCCATTTTCATTTTGTCAAAATGTATCAATTAAATTTGTTACACTGCAATATCAAAACTCGTTTTTTATCATAATAAAGATTGTGTTGGTTCTTAAGTAAATTATCTTCTGGAAGTTCTTTTATGCAAACGCTATTTTCCTCATTAGTCAGACGCCTTCAAAAAGTCTACCAAAAAGCTGAAGCATTCATTGAAGAAGAAAGAGATTTTACGCTATCACAAACCTTTCTGAATGCGACTTTACAGCGTTATGTCACCAATAATGTTGAGTTTTTAGACGACCTCCATGCCGATCTTTATCATGACTGGTTAAGGTTATATGCAACCATGCATGTAAAAGGCCTAGAGACGACATTATCTGTTGATTTAAAACTGATTCAGATGGAATTTAATAAAGAACAACAGCTATTAGTTTTTGAGCAAATTAGCAACACACAAATTATTGAAGCGAAATATAAAAACTTTTGGCAAAAGATTGCCATAAAAGCCGCAGTTTTTTACTACCATAAAATCTTGAAAAAAGATCCTTTAGGAATGATTCTTCAACGTTTTAATGTAGCAGAAGAACGTGATGAGCTCATATTTCTTGACCTCAACCGTTGGTTTGGTAAAAAAGCCAGTATCATCGAGACACTAGGTAAAGTACATGTAAATTACGCACGAGTTCGTGAAGCTGAGTTAGTCGTATTTGGAAATGTTAATTTAGCCGCCCTGCTTTTCCGTGATCAGGACGATGATTATGAAGATGAATTAGAAGATTCTGAAATCACGCCAATCCAGCAAAAAGATGTATAAAGCTGTGATGAATAAAAATGAATTAACTGCCAAAAAACACAAATAGATTACACATTTAGCATAAATCCTGATTTTTTCTCCATGATCAACAGGCATAATATGTTCAAGTTATAGATGCATCAGCACTGACTTTTCAGTCTGTACAAGGATATTTACTTATGGCAACAAAATTTCTGAAATCATTTGGCATCGCAACAGGTATTTCAACAACTTTGCTTTTTGCAGGCTTCTCAAGTCATGCACTTGCCATGAGCCCATTTCAGGCAAATTATCAGTTTACTTATAATAATAAAGGTATGGGTTCGGCGACACGTGCCTTAAGCCAGCAAGGTAATAATTGGACTTATAATTTCACTGCAAAAGCAGGTGGAATCGCTTCTGCAAGCGAAACAAGTAAATTTAGTTTTGCTAATGGTAAAATTGGATCTCAAAGTTTTAGCCGTACCAGCAAAATTTTGATTCATAACAACACCATGAATATTAACTTTAATCCAAACAGCAAAACTATTTCTACCAAGAAAGATGATAAAGCTCGTTCATTTGCTTGGCAGGCTGGTGTACTTGACGAGTTAAATGCAGAATTACAAGTTCGTGAAGATTTAAAAAATGGTTCACTTAAAACTTCATACCCTCTTGCCGATGCAAAAGAAGTTGAAAATCGTCGTTTTGTAAAACAGGGCAATGAAAAAATTAAAACCTCTTATGGCACCTTTGATACCGTAAAAGTTGTTTTAGAACATGGTAAACCAGACCGTAATACTATTTTCTGGTTAGCCCCTAAATTGGACTATTTACCAGTTAAAGTCAGCCATGTTGATGGTAAAACTTCTTATGGCCTGTTATTAACAAGTTATACGGGTAAAACGAATTAAAGCTTGCATTTTTTCGGATGCTTTTTAAAATACGCATTTGCTTTAAAAGCATCCGTCTAGAGGATTCTCCCGTGCACGCACTAGAACAGAAAATCTTAACAGAAGGTATCGTTCTATCTGATCAAGTCTTGAAAGTCGACGCTTTCTTAAACCACCAAATTGATCCTGTACTCATGCAGCAGATTGGTAAAGAATTTGCCGCTCGCTTTAAAGATGCAGGGATTACCAAGATTATTACCATTGAAGCATCAGGTATTGCACCTGCAATCATGGCAGGTTTGGAACTTGGTGTACCTGTAATTTTCGCTCGTAAATATCAGTCATTGACGTTAAAAGATGACTTATATCGCTCTAAAGTATTTAGTTTTACTAAACAAACTGAAAGCACAATTGCGATTTCAAACAAACACCTTCATTCAACTGATAAAGCATTAGTTATTGATGACTTCTTGGCGAATGGTCAAGCAGCATTAGGACTAATTGATTTAATTCACCAAGCAAATGCAGAAGTTGTCGGTGTAGGTATTGTGATTGAAAAATCATTCCAATCAGGTCGTGATTTATTGCTTGAAAAAGGCTACCGAGTTGAGTCATTAGCACGTGTTCTTTCTCTTACAGATGGTAAAGTTACCTTTGTAAAAGAATAAATTGTGCAAATAAAAAAAAGAGCGGATATCCGCTCTTTTTTTTATTTGTTTTTAAAGTACCCCTGAAAGCTTCTTAACAACCTCACCTAGACGCTTACCTTGTGCTTCACACAAAATCTTTTCATCCTGACTTAAGTTCTGGTCATGGCGGGGTCCGCTTACATGACTTGCCCCATACGGTGTTCCACCTGTTTTAGTATTAGATAAAGCTGGAATTGCATTTGGTAATCCCAAAATCATCATCCCGTGATGAAATAACGGCGGCAGCATCGTGAGTAAAGTACTCTCCTGCCCACCATGCATCGATCCAGAAGAAGTAAAAACACAAGCAGGTTTATTATGTAATGCCCCATTGAGCCAAAGACTAGTCGTTTGGTCCCAGAAATATTTCATTTCACTTGCCATATTACCGAAGCGAGTTGGGGAACCTAATGCCAGTCCTGCACAATTCGCTAGATCATCTAACGTACAGTAGATATCACCTTCTGCCGGAATGCTTGGCTCAGCTATTGTGACGACTGGAGCAATATTTGGCACTGTCCGAATTTTCACTGACATACCCGCAGACTCAACACCATTGGCAATTAAATGTGCCATTTCTTTTGTAGAGCCATATTTACTGTAATAAAGTACAAGAATGTAAGGTTGCATCGGTTTCATAAATTTTGTTAAAAAGAACACTATACGGTATTTTTTATTTTTTGGGCGAAACCAATCTTATGAAATTCTAGAGGTGATTGATTGTGTAGCATGAAAGGTAACACGAGCAAATTTCTCAAATTCGTTGGGTAAAAGGTTTATCGACTTTGTTGAATTTTATGCTCAGACAACAGAAAGCCAACTTTTTTGAAAAAGATTAGGGCTACAATTTTTTCTATAGCGCATAGTAAACTTACAGAACGACTTTAGTTCTATAAGTTATTATTTTGCTTTAATCTATGATTTGAGTTGTTAAGCTCATACTTTGATAAGCTATTAATCGCCCAACATGATGATTAAAAAAATCGGGATAGACGACGCATGTTACAACGTTTTTTAAGTAAGCTTCCTTTTTATAATAAAACCTGGTTTCAATTCGTTTTATATGTATTTAAGCGTTTTGAAGCTGATCGGTGCCGCGAACAAGCGGGCTCTCTCACTTACACAACTCTATTCGCAGTTGTGCCGATGTTAACGGTTTTTTTAGTAATTATTTCTTCAATTAAAGCGTTAGAACCTGCAAGACAACAGCTCCAACATTTAATTTATAGTAATTTTTTACCTAAGAGCACTATCGCATTTGATAAAGCGCTAAATGCTTTTACAGAAAAATCCAGCAACTTAACTGTTATCGGTGTGCTGTTTTTATTCGTCACAACCGTCTTAATGCTCACATCAATTGAAACTGTCTTTAATCGTATTTGGCGCGTAAAAGAAACTCGTAGTGGCATTATGGGCTTTATGCGTTATTGGACGATCATCTCTTTAGGTCCAATTATTTTAGGAAGCGCATTCGTCATTTCATCTACTGTCGCTTCCATGAACATTCTCAGCAATAACTTTGCTGGATATCAACTTGATGGATCATTCATTCTCTGGATGATTTCGTTTGTATTGACTATTGTTGGCTTTTTTATTTTGTATTGGACTATTCCGAATCGAACAGTTCCAGTTTATGCAGCCGCTATAGCTGCCTGCTTAAGTGCTGCACTTTTTGAAATACTCAAAAACTTATTTAGCTTTGTGATGTCAAATTTTACCAGTTATGAACTGATCTATGGTGCATTTGCAGCAGTACCCATTTTCCTATTATGGATCTTTCTCTCATGGAATATTATTTTACTCGGAGTAGAAGTCAGTTTTGCTTTAACTGCTTTTCATTCAGGTAAAGAGCAAAAACGACACCCTGTGCTCATGTTATTAGATATTCTTGAATTGTTTTATAAAAAGCAAAAACTGGGTGAAAGTGTAAGTGATAAAGAAGCCTTAGAAATTTTAGGTCGAGGAGAAATTGGACGCTGGCCCTCTTATGTACTTTTACTTGAAGAGCAAAATTTGATTAAGCGTACAGATAAAGATGAATATGTCTTAGTTCGTAATTTGTCTCAAGTCGACTTCTGGAGCTTTTTTACGGCTCTTCCATATCCACTCCCTTTACGCCAAGATGTCCAAAATGTGCATGATGACGATGAATGGATGGAAAAAATTGGTCCAGCTTTAGTGGAGTCTAATGACTATCTAGCTGCAAAACTTTCTATTCCCCTCTCCACAATTCTTGAAGAGAAATAAGTAGGTAGCAGCTTCTCATTTAATTAGTTGTACTCTAATTCTTAGCTCATAAAAAAACCCTATTATTGAAAAATAATAGGGTTAAAAATATCTAGCGGCGCAAATGAAATTACGCTTTTACAAAAGTTTCCCACACAAAATCTTGTGTTGCACCCTTTAATGTCATTTTCAACTGATCACCCGAGTGTAATGGTCCAACACCCGCAGGTGAGCCTGTCATAATCACATCACCCGGCTCTAATGAAAAAACCTGATTAATATCGGTTAACAGATCGCCAATCGTAAACATTAATAGTTCAGTATTCCCATCTTGACGTAACTCATTATTAATATGGAACGTGAATTTAGTTTCTTGCCAATTTGTAATTTCGCTCAAATCGACCCAGTCTGCCAAAACACAAGCACCATCAAAAGCTTTTGCACGCTCCCATGGGTGACCTTTAGTTTTCAGGTCATTCTGTAAATCACGCATTGTTAAATCAAGACCTAAAGTCACTGCCCCAATCGCTTTCAATGCTTTTTCAGGGTCCGTTTCACCTTTTAAAGGCTGGTCAATACGTAAAACTAATTCACATTCAAAATGACAACTGCCCCAAGCTGGATTCCATGAAATACCGTCATTTAAACCAATCAAGCTACTAGGTGGTTTAATAAATAATATAGGTCTGTCAGGCATAGCATTATTTAATTCTTTGACATGATCGGCATAACTTCTGCCTACGCAAACGATTTTTGAAGGACGTGTATTCATGAGGCTTCCTTTGTTGTTGCGGCTAATAAGTCCAATAATTTATTTCTTAAATGTATTTTCAAATATAGTTTGATCTGAAACCTGTGCAAATGCTCGCTTTGGCACAATAATTACAGTTTTATTTTTTAGCTCAAGCATGTAAGTCAGCTTGCCTTTAGCAAAAGTTTGCACATCTGAATATTGCATCACTTGTTTACGACCGCTGGCATAAAGCTCAAAATAATCTTGATAGAGGTCGATGCCCTGCTCGCTCTTTCCAAACTGGTAACGAACAAATTGACGTTTAAATAACATCGGTAAAAGCCAATAACGCATCAGCCCTTGCATCACCAGAAAAAAAATACCTAGCCCAACATAATATCGACCAACCCCAGAGAAACCTAAATAAAGTCCCCAAATAATAATTGCGATACTAATCGCAGGTGTTAGAAAACGGGTAAATTGTTTTTTCCCAAATGTCACTAATGAAAATCCATCTTGTGACTCTTCTAAATTCAAATAGTAACGTAAAGATAAAGCTGTTTTTTGCTCGGTCATTGCACTGCATCGATACTCAATAAATCGGAACTATTAGAGCATATTCATTTCAGCTTTAAAATGAATCAAAGGCTATTTTTTGTTTTGCTCAAAAGTAGCCTTAGTAGCGAGATTAAAAATATTTTTCGTTGCATATATGGAACGTAGATTCATATTTATTGGGCTTATTTCACTTTTTAAAATTTCTACAATAAAAGCATCACCTTCTTAGTGGAATGTCTCATGTCTTTTTTTGCAAAATTATTTGGCTTAAATCAAAAAGCAACTGTCTCAAAAGATGTGGTTACGCAAACCACTCAAGAGACGAATCCTTCAAATGAACCAAGCTTTTTAGAATTAATTAAAAAACGTCGTTCAATTTATTCAATAGGAAAGAACTTAAAACAGTCCCCAACTGAAATTGAAAAATTAATTCAAGAGGCTGTAAAACATAGCCCATCTGCATTTAACTCCCAGTCTTCTCGCGTTGTGATTTTATTTGATCAGTCCCACCAAAATTTCTGGAATATTGTTTTAGATGTATTAAAAACGATTATTCCAGCAGAAGCCCTAACTGGAACTGAACAGAAAATTCAAAGTTTTGCATCAGGTGCAGGTACAGTTTTATTTTTTGAAGACCAAGATGTGATTAAAGGTCTACAAGAGCAATTCGAGCTATATGCCGATAACTTTCCAATCTGGTCTGAGCATTCAACAGCAATTGCACAATTTGCAGTATGGAACGTCCTAGCTGAACAAGGCATTGGTGCTTCATTGCAACACTATAATCCAATCATTGATGAGAAAATTAATGCAGCTTTTAATGTTCCTACTCACTGGAAATTAAGAGCTCAATTAGTATTTGGTTCAATCGAAGGCGAAGCAGGAGAAAAAGCTTTCATTGAAGATGAAAGTCGTTTTAAAACATTTGGTTAATCTTTTTCACCTTTAATTCTTTTCAAAGCTGGTTTCTATGAACACCGGCTTTTAATAAAGATGATAAAAATCAGACACAAAAAAACCGCTATATAATAGCGGTTAATTCTTCAAGTGGTGCGCTCAGAGAGATTCGAACTCCCGACCCCTTAGTTCGTAGCCAAGTGCTCTATCCAGCTGAGCTATGAGCGCGTACTTGATGTTGCGCATTATACGCATTTTTCAAAGCTTAGGAAGTCTTTTTTCATCTTTCTGTCATCAACCGTCTAGTTCTTAGCCACCCCCTATTTTATAAAAAATGGGAGCTAAAATTATTGATGTTTTTCTCATCTAAGATGTATTTGAAATATTTTTTTTCAAATAAGTTTTATAGGCTTTTTGAAGCATTTGGCCATCTACCTACAAGATAAAGGCTACTGTTTTAGTCAACATTATAGAAATAATATATTTCTAGTTGAACTTTAATATTATACGCACCAGTAAAATTTATCTAATATAATGCTTCAAATGAGTGAAAATATGATTAAAAAATAATTCATCAAAAAAATATTATATAAAAACTATTATTATTTTTACGTCTAAATTAAATAAATTATTATTTCATTAAATATCATTTAATATCAAAAAATGTGACTAAAAATACACATTGACAGCTTTTGATATCTAACCAATACTAAATTTTAATTATTGAGATATACATCTCACTAATTATGTAGCGCAATAAATAATACTTACTTAAAAATACATAATTATATAGGAAATAGACCAACATGTTTTTACTAAAAAATCTCGTATCTTCGATATCAAAAGTTACTCAAGACTTGGGTAATGTTGTATCGGTAAGTACCACTGTAAACACGGGTTCCTCTGTTGATGCACACGTTTCAACATCAGGCTTACTTTCAAATGTTATTTCAACAGTAACTAATACTGTTACCCACACAACAACCGGCTTGGTTTCTGATGTGGTTGGTACGGTAACAGGTACTGTCGGTTCTACAAATCCCTTAGAAACTGTAACCAATGTTGTGGGCGGCGTAACTGGCGGTTTGCTTGGTGGAGTGTCTGGTGGCAATCCTCTTGAAGTTGTCACTGGTATTATCGGCGGCGTAACAGGTGGTGTGACTGGTGGAACTTCACCAATTTCCCCAGTCATTGATGTAGTTCAAGGCGGTATCGATATTCTTCAGGGTGTAGAAAGCCTAAAAACTGAAATTATCAACACTGGCATTGAAACTGTTGCAGGGACAGTAATTGGAGTACTTCCTCAAACTGAACATCCTGTTTCTGAAATTGCAGATCTTGGTACATTAACTTTTGAAACTTCTCGCGACACAGTAAATGGTGCTCTCGAAACTGTTTCTGACTTAGTCGGTGGCGACATTCAAGGTGCAACTGAATCAGCAACTGGTATTCTGGGTACGCTTATCAATAATGGTACAACTGCTGCTGGTATTATCACTGGTGTTGTTGGAAGTGTTACAGATGTAGTCGGTGGTGTAACTGGTGGTGTGGGCGGCAACCCTCTTGAAGTCGTGACTGACATTATCGGTGGCGTAACTGGTGGTGTGGGCGGCAACCCTCTTGAAGTCGTGACTGACATTATCGGTGGCGTAACTGGTGGCGTTGGTGGCAACCCTCTTGAGGTTGTGACTGACATTATCGGTGGCGTAACTGGCGGTGTTGGCGGTAATCCTCTTGAAGTCGTGACTGATATCATCGGTGGTGTAACTGGTGGCGTTGGCGGTGGCACATCTCCAATTTCTCCAGTCATTGATGTAGTTCAAGGCGGTATTGATATTCTTCAGGGTGTAGAAAGCTTAAAAACTGAAATTATTAATACAGGTATCGACACTGTTGCTGACACAATTATTAGCATCCTTCCACAAACCGAACATCCTGTTTCTGAAATTGCAGACCTTGGTACATTAACTTTCGAAACTTCTCGTGACACTGTAAATGGTGCTCTCGAAACTGTTTCTGACTTAGTCGGTGGCGACATTCAAGGTGCAACTGAATCAGCAACTGGTATTCTGGGTACGCTTATCAATAATGGTACAACTGCTGCTGGTATTATCACTGGTGTTGTTGGAAGTGTTACAGATGTAGTCGGTGGTGTAACTGGTGGTGTGGGCGGCAACCCTCTTGAAATTGTTACTGACATTATCGGCGGTGTAACTGGTGGTGTTAGCGGCAACCCTCTTGAAGTCGTGACTGACATTATTGGCGGTGTAACTGGTGGCGTTGGTGGTAACCCTCTTGAAGTGGTGACTGATATTATCGGCGGTGTAACGGGCGGTATTGATGGTGGGACATCTCCAATCTCTCCAGTGATTGACGTAGTTCAAGGCGGTATTGATATTCTTCAGGGTGTAGAAAGCTTAAAAACTGAAATCATCAACACTGGTATTGATACAGTAGCAGATACAATTATCGGTATTCTTCCACAAGTAGAGCATCCTGTTTCTGAAATTGCAGACCTTGGTACATTAACTTTCGAAACTTCTCGTGACACGGTAAATGGTGCTCTCGAAACTGTTTCTGACTTAGTCGGTGGCGACATCCAAGGTGCAACTGAATCAGCAACTGGTATTCTGGGTACGCTTATTACTAATGGCTCTACTGCAACGGGCTTATTAACAGAAATCCTTGGCGGAGTGACAGGAACTATTGGTGGCGCAACTGGTAGCGTTGGTGGTGATAGCCCTCTTGGCGTAGTAACTGATCTTCTCGGTGGTTTAACTGGAGGAGACAGTCCTCTTGGTGTAGTAACTGACCTTGTAGGTGGCTTAACTGGTGGGATTACCGGCGGTGTGGGTGGCGACAATCCAATTGGTATCGTAACTGATATCGTGGGTAGCTTAACTGGCGGTGTTACGGGTGGAAGTGGTTTAGATGTTATTTCTAATTTACTTGGTGGATTAACGAGCGGTGGATTACTCGGTGGAGTAACTTCTACAGTATCTAGCGTAACAAATACAACGCACACTATCGTACCTCAGTCATTACTTACTGATAACTTCTTAGATAATTCTTTCCATACTGTTTAATATTATTAAAAGAAAGCCACTTTTATAAGTGGCTTTCTGCCTTAATATAGTTTTAAATATTAATTATTACTAATCAATCTCTTGCCATCTATAATATTTTTTATGTGCTAACTCTAACATTGCATAATCATTAGGCGTATCACCATAAGCATAAATTGTAGAATATTGGCTTAAATCATATTTATTTTTTATTCTATTTACTTTTTCTAAATAACCACAATCACCATCAATAAAATGACCTGTTAAAATACCATTATGTATTTCAAGTTGATTGCATATAACATCTAAATCTAAAGAATGGCACCAACTTTCTAAATAAACGCCTAATGATGCAGATACAACAACAATCTGATCACCTTGCTGTTTATGCCAGAGAATACGCTCCAAAGCATTTTCACGAACGCATGTAGGAAGCACCTTTTTAGCAAACTCTTGTCCCATATATTTTAGGGAATTCGCGTCATAGCCTACATACCCCACCCGACAGAGCTTAGTCCGAATAGTTTTATCCGTTACCCAACCAAGTTTATAACCTGCTATATACGGCGCAAGTCGAATACCGCCGACTATTTGAGTTTTTCTATTCAAAGAAAATTTAAGAAATAAGCTAAATGTGTCGTTGTGAGTGATCGTGCCATCAAAATCAAATAAAGCTAGATTCATTTATGATTATCTCTAATATAATTAAAAAGTTATAAATTTAGATTTTTTTAAAATTACTAAAAAACAAGCACAAAAAAACCGCTATAAAAGCGGTTAATTCTTCAAGTTGGTGCGCTCAGAGAGATTCGAACTCCCGACCCCTTAGTTCGTAGCCAAGTGCTCTATCCAGCTGAGCTATGAGCGCGTAACTTGTGTGCCTTTCAGCGATTCGTTCTATTTTACTTGGTGCGCTCAGAGAGATTCGAACTCCCGACCCCTTAGTTCGTAGCCAAGTGCTCTATCCAGCTGAGCTATGAGCGCATTAAGTAATGGCGGTGAGAGAGGGATTCGAACCCTCGATACCAGTAATAGGTATGCTTCCTTAGCAGGGAAGTGATTTCAGCCACTCATCCACCTCACCGGAACGAGCCGCCATAATACAAACTAAAACCACATTGATCAAGTCATCATACTGAAATTTTCTTGTTTTTTAGTTCAATGAATTACTTTTTAAGCAATTTACTCATTATTTTCGTCTTTTTCGATCAAACGCTTGTTAAGATAGATATTATTTCTTCATCAAAATACTGTAGTGCATAACACATTATTGCAAACCTAAACGTGCAGTTCAGGTCTGCATGGCTTATGCTAAACTTATCTGCCAAGCGTGAAACCAAACGACATGACAAAAAACTGGGCTGACCCTGAAGCGAAAGCTGAAGCTGAACGTTATGACAATCCTATTCCAAGCCGTACTCTTATTTTAGATACATTGGAGCAGGTGCAAACACCACAATCTCATGCAGAGCTTGTCGATCATTTTAATATTCATGACCAAAAAAGTATCGAAGCGTTAAGTCATCGTTTAAGTGCTATGGTTCGTGATGGTCAAATCATGAAAGACGGTTTTAAATTTCAGTTGGTGGCAGATCAACCAACATATGAAGCAACTGTTTATATTAATAGTAAAGGTTTAGGTACAGCACATATTGATGGTCAAACTGACCTCTTACTTCCTGAACGTGAATTACGTTTAGTATTTAATGGCGACCGAGTTAGAGTGCGCCAGACTTCAGTAGACCGTAAAGGTAAACCCTGGGGTTTTATTACAGAAGTTTTACAACATCGCGTCAAACAAATGATCGGTAAACTGTCAGTTCATGAGGGCGAATATTTTATTCAACCCAACAGTCCTAATCAGCACCAACCTATTCCTTTAGAAAAAGAACTCGTAAAACACGCTGAAGCGAATGTTGGCGATATGCTACGTGTTGCAATTGATAGCTATCCGACCCGCGAAGAGTTTTCAACGGCGCATATTATTCAGTCTATGGCCGATAAAGCTGATACAGAAATTATCATTCCACAAACCATTCTTGAATTTGGTTTGCCATATGAGTTTCCAGATCAGGTATTAAAAGAAGCAGAAAGTTTTAAAGAGCCATCTGCTCAAGACCGTGAAGGCCGCATTGATTTAAGAGATTTAGCATTAGTTACGATTGATGGTGAAGATGCACGCGATTTTGACGATGCAGTTTATGCAGAAAAACGTCCTGGTGGTGGTTACCGTGTTGTGGTGGCAATTGCAGACGTAAGTCATTATGTGCGCTTAGACTCAGCCCTCAATGAAGAAGCTGAGGAACGAGGTACTTCTGTATACTTCCCACACTTTGTATTACCAATGCTGCCAGAGGCCTTATCAAATGGTCTGTGCTCTCTGAATCCGCATGTAGACCGCTTATGTATGGTCTGTGACCTTAAACTCTCTCGTACAGGCCGTGTAACTGGATTTGAGTTTTATCCATCAGTGATGCACTCAAAAGCACGTTTGACCTACACTCAAGTAGCACAATATTTTGAAGGGGCAACAGATGCGATTCCAAAAGATCGCGATGTTCATAAATCCTTAAATACGCTTTTCCAGCTTTATCAAATTTTGAAAAACTTACGTGCCGACCGTCATGCAATGGAATTTGAAACCATTGAAACGTACATGACTTTTGATGAACTAGGCGGGATTAAAGAAATTTTGCCACGTACACGTAATGAAGCTCATAAGCTGATTGAAGAATGTATGTTGCTTGCTAACGTAGCTGCTGCTGAATATGCATTAGAAAATGATATCCCAATGTTGTATCGCGTACATGAAGCTCCTGAGTTTTCACGTATTCAGAAAGTAAAAGACTTTGTGAAATTACTTGGTCTACCCTTCCCTGACCAGCCAACTCAAGCAGATTATCAACGAGTCATCGAAGCAACCAAAGATCGTATTGATGCACCAAGCATTCATGCCGTTTTATTACGTTCGATGATGCAAGCTTATTATGGCGCAAAAAATGCGGGTCACTATGGTTTGGCTTATGAAGCCTATACCCATTTCACTTCGCCAATCCGTCGTTATCCAGATTTATTGTTACACCGTGCTATTAAGGCACACTTGAAACAAAAACCTTCACCTCTCTCTGGTGCTGCACTAGATGATGCTGGTGAACATTTCTCTAAAACTGAACGCCGTGCAGATGAAGCATCTCGTAGTGTAACGACTTGGTTGAAATGTCACTATATGCAACAGCATTTAGGCGAGGAATTCATTGGTATTGTAAGTGCCGTAACTGAATTTGGTTTGTTCGTGACACTGAAAGACTTATATGTCGATGGCATGATTCATATTAGCCAACTCGGTGATGACTTCTTTATTTATGACCAAGCGAGCCAAAATCTGGTAGGCCAAAATAGAGGCCAAGTTTTTGGTTTAGGTGATGAAGTTAAAATTCAGGTTGCTGGCGTAAATCTTGAAGAACGTAAAATTGACTTCCAGCTTCTTCAACAAGTCACACATGCAGGACGAGTAGTTCGTAGCCGAGCTCCACGCACAACCAAAACATCTTCACAGGCAACTGAAGAAGTTTTTAGCAAACCAACAAGTAGTGATGGCGAAAAGCCTGTTCACAAAAAGAAAGAGAAAGCCAAGCCTAGTTCTTATACTAAAAAGCCTGGTAAAAAAACTTCTGCGAAAGCCGAAAGTAAACCAGAAAAAGTAAAGAAAAAGTCTAAGCCTAAAAAGAAAAAGGCCAATGCAAAATCAAAGGCAGAATAATTAAACAATAGATGTTGCCAATTTAGAAATAAGCTCCGATTTGGAGCTTATTTCTTTTTAAAAAGCTTATTTTGCAAATTAAACTTGATTTCCTACCTGACAGGACCTACATCTAATACCATGTTTAAAAAATAATGTGGCTGACAGCAATGACTTTTCAACAAGCGACCTTACCAACTCCGCGTTTTGATCAAATTGAATTAGAAAATTTAAAAGAAGACATCCAACAAGCGATTCAAGCAGGTCAAGAATTTTTAAATACGCTTACAGTTGTACCTAGCGATACCGCTCAACAACTTGCCGTACTTGAACAAGTCGATACACTTGAAAACAATCTGAGTGAATCATGGGGTGTTTTATCACATTTAAATGCTGTGATGAACAATGCTGAAACCAGAGAAGTCTATCAATCGTTATTACCAGCGTTGAGTGAATACTATACTCAGCTTGGTCAACACACGGCGCTCTATCAAACGTATCAACATATCCATGATGGTCAGGGCTATACGTCTCTTAGTCCAGCCCAACAAAGTGCTATTCGCCTTGCCTTACGTGATTTTAAACTTTCAGGTGTGGCTTTAGAGGGTGAAGAGAAAAAACGTTATGCAGAGATTTCTGCACGCTTGTCACAAATTTCTTCTGATTTTTCTAATCATGTACTTGATGCAACACAAGCTTACTTTAAACCCCTTACAGAAGCTGAGCTAAAAGGCCTTCCAGAAAGTAATGTTGAGTTATTGAAACAGTACGGTAAACAGCGTGAATTAGATCAAGCAGTAGCGACACTCGACTTTCCTGCTTACTTTGCCATTATGACTTATGCAGATGACCGTTCATTGCGTGAAGAGCTTTACAGAGCCTATGTCACTCGTGCTTCTGATCAGTCTGAGCAAGCTGAGTTTGATAACAGCAAAATTATGGAAGAAATTTTGAGTCTTCGTCAAGAAATGGCGAAGCTACTCGGTTTCAATAACTATGCTGAATATTCTCTTGCAAGCAAGATGGCGCCAGATGTAAAAACAGTACATGAGTTTTTGGTTGATCTAGCCGAACATGCACGTGCTCCTGCTCTTCAAGAAGTTGCTGAACTTCGAGATATTGCTAAACAAGATGGGGTAGATGAACTTCAACCTTGGGATACCACTTATTATTCTGAAAAGCTTAAACAACAACAGTTCAACTTATCTCAAGAAGCGTTAAAACCTTACTTCCCTGCACCTAAAGTCATTCAGGGCTTATTCCAGATCGTGCAGCGCCTATATGGTATTAACATCATTGAGCGACAAGCACCCGTCTGGCATCCAGATGCACGTTATTTTGAATTAGAAGACCAAGGCCAAGTAATTGGTGGATTCTTCTTTGACATCTATGCACGTACGGGCAAACGTGGTGGTGCATGGATGAACGGTTTCCGCTCACGCATGCAAACTCTTCACGGTCTGCAAAAACCAATTTGCTACATGGTATGTAACTTTACACCTCCAGTAGGTGATCAGCCTGCTTTACTGACTCATGATGAAGTCATCACCTTATTCCATGAGTTTGGACATGGTCTACATCACATGCTGACCGAAGTAGATAACATTTCGGTTGCAGGTACTCATGGTGTTGCTTGGGATGCGGTAGAACTTCCAAGTCAGTTCATGGAGTTCTGGTCTTGGGATAAAGAAAGTCTAGATGTATTAAGTGAGCACATTGAGAGTAAACAGACCTTACCGCAAGAATTGCTCGATGCTTTATTAAATGCCCGCTTCTTCCAATCTGGCATGCAGACTTTACGTCAACTTGAATTTGCCTTGTTTGATTTAACAATTCACACCAAAACACCAGCACTGAACAGTGAGCAAATTCAGCAGACTTTAAATGAAATACGTAGCCAATATGCTGTCGTTCCTACGGTCGGATACAACCGTTTCCAACATAGTTTTAGTCATATTTTTGCAGGCGGTTATGCAGCAGGTTATTACTCTTACAAATGGGCAGAAGTGTTAGCTAGCGATGCATTTGACCGTTTTGAACATGAAGGTATTTTCAATACTCAAACGGGTAAAGAATTCCGTCAGGCGATTTTAGCTGTAGGCGGAAAAGACACTGCGCTTGAAGCATTTGTTAATTTCCGTGGTCGTGAACCTAAAATTGATGCATTGTTACGTCATCAAGGTTGGACGAATGACAGCAAAACCGCTTAAACTATGGGCCTAAATTGATCGTGTGGTTAGGGTGATAAAGATGAAAAAACGTTTCATTGCTGGGGCTAAATGTCCAAAATGTGAAGCAACAGATCGGATTGTCATGCTAACCACCGCTGAAGACGAATGGATTGAATGTATCGAATGCGGTTATAGCGAAAATCGTCCGACTCATATTGATGAGCCTGAAGCACCTGCTGTACCTGATGAAGTTGGAGTAATACAGTTCAAGCCTCGTCGTCCTGACTAAAGGTCTTAGAGATGCCACTACAAAGAAAACAAAACTCAAAACTATTGTGGATTTTAATTGGGGGCTTAAGCATTCTCGTAGTGCTTTTTTTCGCTGCACAATGGTTTTTCAAAAAAACCGAGTCATCCACACCAATGGTTGATCCTCATCCTGTTTCGACACCTGCGCCTGTTAAAGCCACTGATCCATCATCAGCTTCTGAACCGAAAGCAGAGGCTGCGAGTTCACAACAACTGGTGAATGAAGATGTGCTTAAACAGCCTGTACCTGCTCAAGAATCTTTAGCAAAAGAAGAAGTGTCTAAACTCGATGACATCCACCGTCAGTTGCAAGATCAAGAAAGTTCATTAAAAGCTCAGCATGCAGATGCAGATCAATTAACGAAACTCAAAGAAGAACAAGTTAAATTGCTTGAAGCTCAACTCAAGCATCAATAGTTTTTCAATGGGAACTTAAAAAGCTAAAGTTATTCATCTTTAGCTTTTTTATTTTAATTAAAATAATTTTAGTCATCTTTTTTCCAAAAATTACTGAATTCTAATACAAAAAAGCCCTCCATTTAGGAGGGCTTTTTGTATAACAGATACTTTAATTTAAGTTATTTATACCAATCGAATAACTTAAATACATATGGCACATAAGTAACCAATACCAATGATGAGAACAAGACAATAATTGGTAGTAACCAGCGCTCATAACGGTAGTAGAAGCTTGTATATTTCTCTTTCGCTTCCGCATCCGCAGCGTTCACTTCATCATCTCCGACGGACAACCGCGTGAGTAGATGGTTCAAGGCTACTGGCGGCGTTACATAACCAAACTCGAATGCAACTAATACAATCATCCAGAAGTGAATTGGATGAATACCATTTTCGTATGCCACAGGCGCAATGGTTGCAGCAACTAAAATTACAGCACCAAATGGATCGGTACACATACCAATAATGGCAAGCAATAGTGCAATACATGCCAGTGATATATAGATACTGCCTAAATGAGTCGGCAATAATTCAACCACTTCGGAACGTTCAATTAAACCACCTACACTTGCAGACAATGCCATCAAAATAATTAGTGCGCCAATATGGCCGACTGTTTCTGAGGTTGCAAAACGAAGTGCTCCACCAAAACCAAGACGGTATTGAGAACTATGCGGATCATGTGACTGCAAGAATGGAGATTTTTGCTCATGTTCACGAACAATTGCTTCATGAATATTGATTGCAGGAGCTTCTTTTGTAGACACCAATTTGTCATACAAGATCATTGCGATCAGGACTAATGGCAAAATTACTGGCGCAGTAAATTCATTCATTCCTGTGTCTAGCGCATATTTATAGATCGCAAGAACAACAACAGTAATCAGAATGTATGGGATCACTGGTACAAAGGCACGCAACATACCCGGAATCGCTACTTTTGGTGAATTCACGCGGAATTTTTCTTCAGCCAATAGTAATGAAACACCCAAGAAAATAAATGCTGTTAGCCAAAATACATAAATACCGTGACCAAACAATTCATCAGACGTTACATGACGACTATCAAGCATAGCAATTAAAACGACCAATAGACATGGACGTACAACAACCCCTAAAGAACCTGACATTGCAGACACAGCCAAAGCATATTGACGGCGAGCACCCGCATTCCAGACTTCTTTATAAATAATTGCACCTGCCGCAATAACGAAAATACCTGATGCACCTGTATAAGCCGTTGGTACCGCAGCTGCAATTAGAATTAACCATGTTAGGGTTTCTGGTGCCAAATTCCATGGACGAAGCACATTAAGGAATAAATCCATAACACGTGTTTGAGTTAGGAGCATACCTGCCCAAATAAACAAGGCAAGGTTTAGGAAAATACCTGAAAACTCAACCAATAAACCAAGGTAAATCCCTTGCCCCATTGGATAATCCATAAAGAATGTAAATACGATACCGGTAATCAAAGCCATGTAAGCATATAAAGGCACACTTAATAAGGCTAAACCAATATTACCGCCTTCACGTTTTGCTGGTGGTGAAACAAATAGTTGATAAAGACTAATTAAAGTCAGCACAACAAATAGAATCATCCATATCCAGTAAATAGTTACCGTTTCATAGGTCGGTGTCACACCAGAATTGATGACTGAACGATACTGACTGATTACAGAGGTACTGAGTAAGGCATTACCAATCACCATAAAGATGGAATAGACTTTGTAATCTATTTTTGTTGCCGGATTACGTAAGCCAATATGGTGAAATTTTAACGATGCCGTAATCGCAGAAATCAGAACCATAAAGATGAGTAAAATGGCACGATTCTCTGTACCAAATTTAAAAATACCAAAGAAACCTGTTTCGACAGCACGGTAAGTACGCACCCCTGGGTTAGCTTCGATATATTTAATTGTCTTGTCATATGTCTGATATTTCTCGTCACATTGTTGCTGCGCAGCGAGTAGTGATGCACGGACATCACTTTCCGATGCTGCACCAAAGAAACTCGAGAAATCATCAGATGCATTCGCTTTCATTTGTTCTTTTACTTGAGCATCGATATTTGGATGTCGATCACAAGTCGGCTTTTCAGGTTCAGCACGCAAAAATGAATATTGCATGCCTATAGCAGGGTCACCATAAAGACGCTCCCCGATACGTAATAACTGTCCGTGGATCATTTCCCCGGTACCAATGATTAAAGTCATTAATAGCAGAGTGAGGATAACGAATGTTGAGATCCATTCGTTCCAGATATAACCCAGCAGACCTAATCCAGATCTTTTTTCTTGATATTCTTGCATAAATATTCCAATTTTGTTCTCTCAAGTCCTTAAAAAATAAAGACTTGAGTCATGCAATTTTCTTGGTCAGGGGTTAAATCCATACCCCTTCTACCAATCCCTTTATTCAACGATCAAATTTGCATCAAACTTTATTAATAAAGAATGACTAAAATCACTTTTTTAACAGTTCGTATTGTCAATATTTCTTTTTTAATCTCTGTACCAGCCAATAGCACCCACCAAAGATTGCGCCACCAATCGCGCCATAGAGATGAGCTTCAGTTAAAACTGGGCTTCCTATTAACTGAGCCGTTCCTGTTTGCCCAAAGGTATTTTCCCATATCAGTTTTGCAATAATTAATCCTAAAACCAGAAAAGCAAAATTCCGTTCTTTACGATATTGCAAGTAAACTAAAGCAACTGCTGTATAGAGCCCATGTAACACACCAGACAGCCCTGCATACGCTTCGATATAAGGCAAATAGAAATAGAACACCAGACTAATGAACGGTGGCAAAAGCAGAAGCAGACTTAAAAGATGCCACGCTTTGGTATGTGGGAAGATAAAAGGCAAACAGGCGAATGCCATCATATTTAAAAGGAAATGAATCCACCCAACGTGTACCCAGTGCGCTGTCCACAAACGCCAGAATTCGCCAAGTAGGCTTTCACGCCAATAAATAAATGTATCAGGAAACACCTGTAGACAGGCAGACACAGAAATGCACACTGCGACCAAAAGCACTTTATGATTCAGTACATGATCCTTCATGGCACACTCCTTGAAATTAAACTTCTTGCTACCATTGTAAAACTTAACAACAGTCTCGCAAGAAGTTAACCTTTCAAATATTTTTACTGCGCTGCTGGTGGAGCAGATGAGTCTGCAGGAGCTTCAGATGCGGTCCCTCCATCAAACAATTCATCTAACTCTGCTGCACCTTCATTTTTATCATCCCAGAAATGTGACATACCATCATCTCCAGTACGCACACCAGTATGCTCAGTCCAGTAACGGTCAGAAATACCACGTACAATAAGTCCAGCCATACTATCGATTAACTTAAAGTTCGGATTGACAGGCTTATCATCAGCTTGAGATGCGGCATATGATCTTAATGCATCACGGATTTTTACATCATCACCACTTGCTTGGGCAGCTACCGCATACAAAGCATGGGACAGGCGAACACCTTTTTGTTCACCAATTTGAACTGACTGTTTTAAAGTTTGATATGGGTCAGGTTTCCCTTCATCAGCCCCAGGCAGTAAGGTCCAAATAACAGCACGTGTTGCATTAGGTGCGCCCCAGAATTTTTCATTATCTAGACAAACCATACCGCGCTCTACAATAGCAGCAATATCTTTTGGAACATTGACTGCACCACCAGAGTTAATATCATTGGTTACAGCCTGAAGGCCACTAATCATTCCTAGTAAATATACAGTTTGATCAGTATCACTACGCATCGTTGGACAAGAATCACCTAAATGATATTTATATTTAGATTCCCAACGGTCAGCGAACAATTTATAGCCCGTATATTGACGCTCAGCAGCAATTGCTGCCCAACGTTTCTGAGCAATACGAGCATCTTGAGCTTCGGTTACTTGACCTGCTTTTGATGCACGTAAATAACGTAATTCCTGTTCTAACGCTTGGTTTTCCGCACATACACCTGATGCGGCATACATTAATACAGCAACACGAGTTGGATCTGCACCCATACCTTTGGTAGACATAATTGCAGGTGTTAATGCACTACCCGTATTACAAACCATTTCAGCATCTTGCATTGCTAAAATAGGTGGAACGACGTGCTTTTCCGTAAAACCTAAAGCAACATTTGCTCCGGTTTTCACGACGTATGAACAACCTGATAAAACTGAAGCTGCAAGCAAACTTACCGCCAAACCTTGGCTTATTTTTTGGACTTTAGACATCTTCCTGTCCTCTATGTAATTTGTTTTTTCCTTTTCAGATGTACATTAGCAGATGCATATCTTGAATAAAAGAGTAATTACTCTAATTGTAGCGCTTATACTTTGACATACTTCACAGTAGATAAAATTGACAGTTTTTTCAGAAAACAGAAATTTTAGGCAAAAAAAAGTAGCATTGCGACGGTTCAGCACATGCTACTTATTAACTGAGATAAGCTTTTAACGGCTTATATTATTTTTGTTCTAGATAATCCTTAAGTAAAGTTCCTGCTCTTCCTACTACCACAGCCATAAGCACTGCAATTAACAGAAACATCCACATTGAAATCTCCATGAGAGACCTCCTTTACTACAATCGCACCCAGTTATAAACTGGACACTTGATGAAATTAATCGACTAACCAATTTAATAATTGACTGATCGACGACGTTGCATCCTCTGTCTCTTAACTTTGCTAAAATTAACTTTGTTAAGATATTCCCTGAGTAAAGTTCCTGCTCTTCCAATCACCACTGCCAAAATGATGGCAATGACCAAGAACGACCATGTTGGCATCTCCATTTTGAGACCTCCGACACACTTTACGTTGGTGTTTGTACTTTAACCGATCAACTAGATACCCATAGGTGAAATTGTCAGACAATTGTATTTCCTTAGCTTTTTTCTAATTTTTAATTAGACAATCCTAAACTCAAGCAAAAAAATAAATATTAAATTATTGTTTTTTATAATTTTTAAATAAATATACAAATGTAGAATTGTCTAACAATTAATGAAGTTTCTGTAAGACTTTTAGCTTTTTCCAATGCTGCAAAGAAAGTTGATCAAACCAAATTATGGCTACCTTTATAGATGCCCCCTCAAAATAAATAACCATAAACAACTGATAATCAATTATTTTAGAAATTTCGACACGAGAGATTATCTTTTGTGAGGAGTATGCAATTGACCACGATTTTTGGTCTAAATATGCAATTTGAGAAATTCGTGATTGTCTTAAAAAAAATAGAAAACTAATAGATAAAAGGATGAAAGCAATCAACCACCAAATGGGTGATAACAATTGATAAAATAGGATGGCTAAACTCAAGCCAATAAAAAGCTGAAATATTATCGAGAAACGACTATATTTCAGCTCAAAATTTAATTCTTTTATCAAAACAGTTTAGCCATGTACGTACTGTTTTAATTTATAAATAAATTCACGTAATTCTGTACGTGGAGGTTCAGAAACTTCCATAAACCAATCGAGTAAATCAGGATCTTCTTGTTCAACTAATTCTGCAAATAAGGCCTTCTCTGCCGAATCCGCTTTTAGATAATAGTTTTTTACATAAGGGTCAAAATAGACGTCAATTTCTTTTAAGCCGCGGCGTGCTCGATAAATTACTTTACGTTCTTCCAAGGTCATTTCGTCAGACATTTATTTCCCCATCTGCGTTGATAGTGCGCTTAGTTTACCTGATCACATTCCAAAGATCGCTAAAAATATCAAATTGACCAAATTTATCATCTTGTACTCATAATTGAGCATTCATCACATTGTTACATAAGCAAGGCTTCCGTATGTTTAAGTTCATAACATCACACCCGAACCAAGGAAGAAATACAAATGCAATCTGGTGCTATCCGTCCCATTCCAAATATGTTACCGAGACAATTATTTAACGAAGAACATGAGGCCTTCCGCGAAACAGTCCGTAAATTCTATGAAAAAGAAGTTGTTCCCAATATTGAAAAATATGAAAAACAGCAACATGTTGATCGCGATCTTTGGAATAAGGCTGGAGAATTAGGCCTGTTGTGTACCACAATGCCAGAGCAATATGGTGGTTCTGGAGTAGACCGCTTGTACAGTATGATCTTAATCGAAGAACAAGCTTATGCTATGGACTCTAGTACTGGCTTTTCTTTGCATTCAGATATTGTTGCCAATTACGTGAACAACTTTGGTAATGAAGAACAAAAACAAAAGTGGCTACCGAAGATGGCAACTGGAGAGGTTGTCACAGCTATTGCCATGACTGAGCCAGGCACGGGTTCTGATTTACAAGCAGTAAGAACCACAGCTGTTCTTGATGGTGATGATTATGTCATTAATGGTTCAAAGATTTTCATCACTAATGGCTACTTATGTGACATGGTCGTAGTCGTTTGTAAAACGGGTAATAACGACAAAGGTTCAGCGAACTTATCACTCATCATTGTTGAAGCAGACAGAGCTGGCTTTAGCAAAGGTAAGCCTCTGAATAAAATTGGAATGAAAGGCCAAGATACGTGCGAATTGTTTTTCGATAATGTTCGTGTTCCTAAAGAAAATCTTTTAGGTATGGAAGGCATGGGTTTTATCATGCTCATGAAAGAGTTAGCTTGGGAACGAATGCTAGTTGCTATTATTTGTCAGGCAGGAGCTGAAGCTGCATTTGCACATACGGTTCAATACACAAAAGACCGTAAAGCATTTGGCAAACATATTGGTGCTTTTCAAAATACGCGTTTTAAACTTGCTGAACTGAGAACAGAAATAGATTTCTGCCGTACTTATTTAGATCGTTGTATGGAATTACAACTTGAAGAAAAATTAAGTGTAGAAGCTGCCGCAGCTGCTAAATATAAAATTTCAGACATGTTCTCAAAAATTGTAGATGAGTGTCTTCAATTACATGGTGGTTATGGTTACATGCTTGAATATCCAATTGCACGTGCCTATATAGACCACCGAGCAAATCGAATTTATGCAGGTACCAATGAAATCATGAAAGAGTTAATTTCAAGAACACTTTAATACCTTCATAAGAAAAGGGGCATTACGCCCCTTTTCTATATCTAAAATCTATTAAGATACTAATTTTGGCTTACGCTCATTAGTTTCTGAACGTTTATGAAAATTTAGAACGCCATCTTCAAATTTTGAATTTTTCAGCGACTTTCTATCTTCTAAATAGTTATTAGTTACTTGCCATGGAGCATGCTTACCCTGTTTTGGAAGTTCATGTGCCGCACGGCTAATATAACCTGAAGACAATTTACCCATTACAGTATCTTCTTCCATTTCAGTTTTATCACCTGATGGAATCACTTCATCATAGTGATTTTTATCCATATAATTTAGCAAGCGACAAATATATTCCGCAGCGATATCAACTTTAAGGGTCCACGATGCATTTACATAACCAATAATCATAGCCATGTTTGGTACATCACTTAACATCACACCGTTATAAAGCATATGCTCAGATGAATTAACTGCCTTCCCATCAATAGTCGCCTGAACACCACCCATAATCTGAACTTGTAAACCTGTTGCAGAAACAATAATATCAGCATCAAGGTGTTTACCAGATTTAAGTAGAATACCTTTTTCGGTAAATTTCTCAATCTGATCAGTTTCTACGCTTGCTTTACCTTCACGCAAAATTTTAAACAAATCGCCATCAGGTACCACACACAAACGTTGATCCCAAGGGTTATATGAAGGTGTAAAATGCTTCATATCTACCTTACCCTTCAACTGCACTTCAATTGCTTTTAAGAGTAAACGACGTACAGTCTTTGGATGTTTCTGCGATAACGCATAAATAGCGCGCTGCATACCAATATTACGTGCGCGCGTAAATTTATAAGCTGTTTCTTCAGACATAAATTTACGCGTTTTTTCATAAACGAAGTCGATAGACGGCACACTAGCAATATACGTTGGTGAACGCTGCAACATAGTTACATGACCAGCACCACCTTTAGCCATTGCCGGTACTAAAGTAATTGCAGTTGCGCCACTACCAATAATAACGACTTTTTTACCTGTATAATCTAAGTTTTCAGGCCAATGCTGTGGGTGAATAAGCTGCCCTTTAAAAGCTTCTTGATTTGGGAAAGAAGGAGCATATCCCTGATCATAATTATAATAACCTGTACAACCTACAACAAAATTAGCAATCCAAGTCTGTTGTTTTTTCTTACCATCTTCAATTACAACCTGCCATTTCTTTGATTCAGAATCATAATTAGCAGAAAGCACACGATGACCAAAGTGAATTTTTTCTTTTAATTTATATTCATCAATTACTTCGCCTAAATACCCTTTAATAGAAGCACCATCAGCTAATACATTCGCTTTACACCATGGTTTAAAATTAAAACCAAATGTGGACATATCTGAGTCTGAGCGAATGCCTGGATAACGGAAAAGATCCCATGTTCCACCAAAAGATTCACGACGCTCTAAAATTTCAAATTGGCGTTGTGGAGAATTTTTTGATAAATGGGCAGCAATTCCAATTCCTGAGATACCTGCGCCAATGATTAAAATATCAACTTGCTTTTCCATTTTATTTTTATACCCATTGTTGAGAATATAAGTTTATTAAAGCACAATTTTGACAATACACAATGTCAAGTTTGACCGTTTATCCGTTTTTTTATGTCACTTGAGGACATTTTTATAATTTTATTAATTAACAAAAATAAAAAAGACCGGCATAAAACCGGTCTTTTTTGAATAAAATCAATTATTCAGCTGAAGTGTCCACTTCACGATCTACAAGCTCAACGTAAGCCATCGGCGCTGCATCACCAGCACGGAAGCCCGCTTTAAGAACACGTAGATAACCGCCGTTACGTTCTTTGTAACGAGGGCCGAGTACGGTAAATAATTTACCTACAGTTGCAGCATTACGAGTACGAGCAAATGCTAAACGACGATTTGCTACAGTATCGTTTTTTGCTAGAGTGATTAAAGGCTCAGCAACACGACGTAATTCTTTAGCTTTAGGCACAGTTGTTTTGATCAACTCGTGTTCAAATAAAGAATTAGCCAAGTTTTGGAACATCGCTTTACGATGGCTGCTTGTACGGCCTAATTTCACACCACTATTACGATGACGCATGGTGATAGTCCTACTTAATTAACGGCTACGATAGGCAAAACGGTCGTCCATACGAAGACTAGCTGGTGGCCAGTTTTCAAGACGCATACCGAGTTGTAAGCCTTTCGATGCCAAAACATCTTTGATCTCTGTTAACGATTTTTTACCAAGGTTAGGAGTTTTTAACAACTCAACTTCAGTACGTTGAACAAGATCACCAATGTAGTAAATATTTTCTGCTTTCAAACAGTTAGCAGAACGAACAGTAAGCTCTAGATCATCTACTGGGCGAAGCAAGATTGGGTCAACTTCTTCACGAGGCTCTTGAGCAACTGGAGTTTGGTCTTTCTGAAGATCAACAAAAATTGCAATTTGTTGTTGCAAGATTGTTGCCGCTTTACGGATTGCTTCTTCAGGATCAACCGTTCCATTTGTCTCGAGGTCGATTACCAGTTTATCTAAATCGGTACGTTGTTCTACACGCGCATTTTCAACGGTGTAAGAAACACGCTTAATCGGGCTATAAGAAGCATCTAATTGCAAACGACCAACAGGACGTGTTTCACCTTCAGGGAAACGAGAATCAGATGTTTCATAACCACGACCTTGAGCAACCTTCAAGCGCATTTTTAATGAGCCTGAAGCACTCAAAGTACCTATTAAATGTTCTGGATTAACCACTTCAACATTATGAGGTAAACGAAGGTCAGCAGCAGTAATTTCGCCAGGACCTTGTTTCTCTAATGTTAAATATGCTTCATTTTGATCGAACAGCTTAATAGACAATCCTTTTAGGTTCAGCAAGAGCTCGACGATGTCCTGCTGCAAGCCTTCTAAAGTACTGTACTCGTGCTCGACACCTTCTATCTCAACTTCAACCACAGCAGCGCCAGGTAAAGAAGACAATAGAATGCGACGTAAAGCATTACCTAGAGTGTGGCCAAAACCACGCTCTAAAGGTTCTAGAATCACTTTTGCCGAGGTCCCGCTAACCGCTTCGACCTTGATCGCTTGCGGAGTTAGAAACTCGTTTGCAGTACGCGTCATTATTGCTACCTCAAGGATTATTTAGAATACAATTCTACAATCAAGCTTTCATTGATTTCAGCAGGTAAATCAGCACGATCTGGTGCAGCTTTAAACGTACCTTCAAGCTTAGAATGATCAACATCCATCCAAGCTGGAATACCACGTTGTGCAGCTAACTCAATCGCGTTTTTAATACGCAATTGTTGTTTAGCACCTTCGTGAACCGCAATTACATCACCAGCTTTAACTTGAATAGATGCGATGTTTACACGACGACCATTCAAAGTAATGCTACGGTGACTTACTAACTGACGAGCTTCTGCACGTGTAGAACCAAAACCCATGCGATAAACAACGTTATCAAGACGGCTTTCAAGCAATTTCAACAAGTTCTCACCTGTTGCGCCTTTAACACGAGCTGCTTCTTTATAGTAGTTACTAAATTGACGTTCTAACACACCGTAAATACGACGGACTTTTTGTTTTTCACGTAATTGTAGTGAATACTCAGATTGCTTACCACCGCGTGCCTGACCATGTTGACCAGGTGCTTTGTTAGCTTTTTTAGTTTTGACGTCAAAAGGTTTAACGCCAGATTTAAGTTGCAGGTCTGTCCCTTCGCGGCGAGAGAGTTTGCATTTTGGACCAATATAACGAGCCATGAATGTTTCTCCTTACACGCGACGTTTTTTAGGTGGACGGCAACCGTTGTGAGGAATTGGCGTCACATCGGTAATGCTGTTAATTTTATAACCCACTGCGCCTAATGCACGAACCGCAGACTCACGACCTGGACCAGGACCTTTTACAAGGACATCCAGATTTTTCAAACCGTAATCTAAAGCTGCTTTACCAGCAACTTCAGCAGCTACCTGAGCAGCAAACGGAGTTGATTTACGTGAACCACGGAAGCCTTGTCCACCAGAGGTGGCCCAAGCCAATGCATTACCTTGACGATCAGTAATCGTAACAATGGTGTTATTAAAAGACGCGTGAATGTGTGCAACACCTTCAGAGACGGTACGGGTGACCTTCTTGCGTGTGCGAGTATCTTTAGCCATCTTTTAGCTTCCAGAAATCTTACTTTTTAATCGGTTTGCGCGGACCTTTACGGGTACGTGCGTTAGTTTTGGTGCGTTGACCACGGACAGGCAAGCTGCGACGATGGCGAAGGCCGCGGTAGCAACCCAAATCCATTAAACGTTTAATGTTCATGGAAATTTCGCGACGTAAGTCACCTTCGGTAGGAACCTTAGCAACTTCTGCACGAATCGCATCAAGCTGAGCATCGTCCAACTCACGGATCTTAGTAGTTTCAGTAATACCAACTGCAGTTAAGATATTCTTAGCAGTATGGCGACCGACACCAAAGATGTAAGTGAGGGAGATAACAGCATGCTTGTTATCCGGAATGTTTACACCGGCAATACGAGCCATTCACTTTCTCCAAAAAGGCAGTAGAGATAATCAACCGCCCCACAAAATCTTGAGGGGCGGATATTAACCCAATTCGCCTACTGAAATCAACAGGTCTTGATTAGATTAACCTTGACGCTGCTTATGACGAGGTTCTGCGCTACAAATTACGCGAATAACCCCATTACGACGGATAACTTTACAGCTACCACAAATTTTCTTTACAGAAGCTTGTACTTTCATGATGAAACCTCTAAGTGCGCTTATCCCTTAGGATGAGCAGTCGTTTTTCTCATTAATGTTTGATTATCATATTGATGAGATGTTAAGTGCGCTTGTAGCTGAGCCATAAAGTCCATAACAACGACAACTACGATTAGTAATGATGTACCACCCAAAGAGAATGGGATCCCAAAAGAACTTTGTAGAATCATTGGCATTAAACAAATGACCGTAATATAAATCGCACCAATAAACGTCAAACGATTAAGAATATGATCTAAGTAACGAGCAGTTTGCTCACCTGGGCGAATACCAGGCACATAAGCTCCGCTGCGTTTTAGATTTTCTGATACTTCCTTAGGGCTAAATACTAAAGCCGTATAAAAGTAACAGAAAAAGATAATTAACGCACCAAAGAGCACCAAATACAAAGGCTGTCCAGGCGACAATACTAAAGCTAAATCTTGTAAGCTACGCTTAATTAATCCAGCATTTGCATCTGCACTTCCTACCCATTGACCAAGACTCGCTGGGAACAATAGTAAAGAACTTGCAAAAATCGCAGGAATCACACCAGCCATATTAATTTTCAATGGTAAATGTGTCTGCTGTGCCGTAAATATACGACGACCTTGCTGCTTTTGTGCATAGTTTACTGGAATACGACGTTGTGCTTTTTCAATAAACACAATGGCAGCCAACACACCTAAAGACAAAAGACCAAAGATCACAAGACCAATTAAACTTGTCTGACCATTATCTACTGATGAAACTGATTGCATAATTAATTTAGGCAAACCAGAAACAATACCAGCAAAAATAATCATTGAGATACCGTTACCAATACCTCTTTCAGTGATTTGTTCACCTAGCCACATTAAGAACATAGTTCCAGCGACAAGTGATGTAACTGCTGGTATATAAAACTCAAGACCAACTGACAGAGTAATACCCTGACCAATCAAACCTGCGCACATACCAACTGCCTGAACCACTGCAAGCAATAATGTACCCTGACGCGTATATTGATTAATTTTACGCTTACCTTGCTCACCTTCCTTTTTCAAGGATTCTAGTGAAGGAATTACCGTAGACATTAACTGCACAATAATTGATGCAGAAATGTAAGGCATAATTCCTAAAGCAAGAATAGACATTCGCTCTAAAGCACCGCCAGAAAACATATTGAATAGCCCAAGAATAGTTCCTTGGTTCGCATGAAATAAATTTTCTAACGCAGCATTATTAATGCCTGGTACTGGAATATGCGCTCCTAGTCGAAAGACCAGCAATGCACCGATTAGAAAACTCATCCGGCGAATAATTTCACGATATTTCACATGAAATGGCTGACCTTTCATCATGTTGACATGACCTGAAGAACTAGGAGACATAGACACTCGAGATTACTCCTCGACTTTGCCGCCGGCTGCTTCAATTGCAGCCTTAGCGCCTTTAGTCAATGCAACACCTTGAACAGTGAATGCACGAGTGATTTCACCAGAAAGTACGATACGAGCACGAATTTGGTCACGACGAACAACATTCGCAGCTTTCAAAGTTTCTAGGCTAACGATGTCGCCTTCAACTTTGCTTAACTCAGATAAACGTACTTCAGCAGTTTTTAAAGCGATTTGGCTAGTGAAACCGAATTTAGGTAAACGACGATAAATCGCTGTTTGACCACCTTCAAAGCCTGGACGAACGCCACCACTTTTACGTGATTTTTGACCTTTGACACCACGGCCACCGGTCTTACCAACGCCAGAACCGATACCACGGCCTAAACGACGGTTTTCACGTTTTGCACCTTCTGCAGGCGCAAGCTCATTTAAACGCAGAGTCATGGCTTATTCCTCTACACTAACCATATAGTAGACTTTGTTGACCATACCGCGGTTAGAAGGCGTATCTTGCACTTCTACAGTATGACCAATACGACGCAGACCTAAACCTTGTAAGCAAAGCTTGTGATTTTTCAAGCGATGTGAAGAAGATTTAGTCTGGGTAACTTTAATCGTTTTCATGATTGATTACCCTTGAATTTCTGCTACTGATTTACCACGTTTCGCAGCGACTTTCTCAGGAGAAGTCATATCACGCAAACCTTTGAAAGTTGCGTTTACTACGTTAGCAGCATTAGTAGAACCATAACATTTAGCAAGTACGTTATGCACGCCTGCAGCTTCTAGAACGGCACGCATTGCGCCACCAGCGATTACGCCAGTACCTTCAGAAGCAGGTTGCATGTATACACGGCTTGCACCATGACGAGCATTCACAGGGTGTTGTAAAGTAGTACCTGCAAGGTCTACAGTAATCATGTTGCGACGTGCAGCTTCAAGTGCTTTAGAAATAGCAGCTGGAACTTCACGTGCTTTACCACGACCAAAACCAACACGACCATTACCATCACCCACAACAGTTAATGCTGTGAAAGAGAAGATACGACCGCCCTTAACAACTTTGGCTACACGATCAACGGCAACCAGCTTTTCAACAAGACCTTCGTTTTGTTCAACTTTAGCCATGATTAGAACTCCAAGCCGTTTTCACGAGCAGCATCAGCCAAGGCTTTGATACGACCATGATATTTAAAACCAGAACGGTCAAATGCAACTTTAGTTACACCAGCTGCTTTCGCGCGCTCTGCGATTAAAGCACCTACTTTAGTAGCCGCATCTACATTACCTGTAGTACCGCTACGTAAAGATGCATCCAAAGTTGAAGCTTGTGCTAAAACTTTGCCACCATCTGCTGAAATAACTTGAGCATAGATGTGACGCGGAGTGCGGTTTACACACAAACGAGTCGCACCCAATGCACGGATGTGCAAGCGTGTGCTTTTCGCACGACGCAAACGGGTTTGTTTCTTTTCGTTCATAAGAACCTCGCGCCTTATTTCTTCTTAGCTTCTTTACGAAGAATGACTTCATCCGAATAACGAACACCTTTACCTTTATATGGTTCAGGAGAACGATACGCACGGATTTCTGCCGCTACTTGACCTAACAACTGCTTGTTTGCTGATTTCAAAATGATTTCAGTTGCAGTTGGAGTTTCCGCTGTTACACTTTCAGGTAAAGCGTAGTCAATTGGGTGCGAAAAACCAAGGTTAAGGTTTACAACAGTACCCTTAACCGCAGCTTTATAACCAACACCAACTAGCTGCAACTTACGTTCGAAGCCTTCACTAACCCCTTTTACAAGGTTATTCAATACAGCGCGAGCAGTACCAGCTTGCATCCAAGCATCTTTCGATTCTTTAACTGGAGCAAGTTGAAGTTTACCTTCTTCCTGTTTTAGCTCGACCAGCGCATGCAGGTTGAAAGACAACGTACCTTTGCTGCCTTTCACTTCGACCTGCCGGCCGTTCTGAGTAACTGTTACACCATTCGGTACAGTTACTGGGGCTTTAGCCACACGAGACATGAGGAATCACCTATTAAGAAACAAAAGCAATAACTTCACCACCAACGCCCGCAGCACGTGCAGCGCGATCAGTCATGATGCCTTTGCTTGTAGAAACAATTGCAATACCTAAACCTTGCTTAACGCTTGGAAGTTTATCTTTACCGCGGTATTGGCGAAGACCTGGACGGCTTACGCGCTTAACCACTTCGATAACTGGTTTGCCTTCGAAATATTTTAAAGTAATTGTCAAAGTAGATTTTGTCTCTTCTTGAGCAACTTCTACATTTGAAACATAACCTTCTTGTTGAAGAACGTTTGCAATTGCAACTTTCAACTTAGAAGAAGGCATAGAAACAGTTTGTTTCTTAGCCATTTGTGCGTTACGAACACGTGTTAGCATGTCGGCAACGGTATCTTGCATACTCATTTAGTCGCTCCTTACCAGCTTGCCTTAACAACGCCTGGTACATCACCCTGCATTACTGTGTCACGTAATTTGTTACGGCTTAAACCGAACTTACGGAAGTAACCATGAGGACGACCAGTTAAACCACAACGGTTACGAAGACGTACCGGAGATGCATTACGTGGCAATGCTTGTAACTTTAACGTCGCTTCGAAACGCTCTTCTTCAGTTGCGTTTACATTTGCAATTGTAGCTTTTAATTCAGCACGTTTTGCAGCGTATTTAGCAACTGTTTTTTCGCGTTTCAATTCGCGATTAATCATACCTTTCTTAGCCATATCGACCTCTTATTTGAACGGGAAGCCGAATGCACGCATAAGCGCACGGCCTTCGTCATCGGTGCGAGCAGTCGTAGTAATAGTAATATCCATACCACGAATACGATCAATCTTATCGAAATCGATTTCAGGGAAAACGATTTGCTCTTTCAAACCCATTGAGTAGTTACCACGACCATCAAATGATTTCGAAGAGAAACCACGGAAGTCACGGATACGAGGGATTGCGATTGAGATCAAACGATCCAAGAATTCGTACATTTGGTCGCCACGTAAAGTAACTTTACAACCAATCGGCCACCCATCACGGATTTTAAAACCTGCGATAGATTTACGAGCAAGTGTAATTACTGGTTTTTGACCAGCAATTAGTTGCATGTCGACTACAGCACCATCTAATAATTTCTTATCAGTTGCAGCTGCGCCTACACCCATGTTTAGGGTGATTTTTGTGATGCGTGGAATTTCCATCACGTTCTTAACGCTAAGTTCTTCTTTTAACTTGGCTTTAAGTTCATCATTGTAACGTGCTTTAAGTCTGGCCATCGCCTTTTCAACCTATTACTTCGCTACCGCCACTGATTCACCATTTGATTTATAAACGCGAGTTTTCACGCCATCAATCACTTGGTAACCAACACGGTCAGCCTTCTGGGTTGTAGCATTTAAAATTGCCACGTTTGAAATATGAAGCGAAGCTTCTTGAGTAACAATACCGCCTTCAGCGCCAGTTACACGATTCGGCTTTTGATGCTTCTTCACTAAGTTAAGGCCTTCAACCTTAACGCGGTCTTCAGAAACAGACAATACAGTACCCTGTTTGCCTTTTTCTTTACCTGCGATCACAATAACTTGATCGCCTTTTTTAATCTTAGCCATGATTGCCTCTTATAGAACTTCAGGAGCCAATGAAATGATTTTCATGAACTGTTCAGTACGAAGTTCACGAGTCACTGGTCCGAAGATACGAGTAGCAATCGGAGCTTTGTTGTTGTTCAGGATAACTGCAGCATTATCATCAAAACGGATCACAGAACCATCTGGACGACGAATGCCGAATTTAGTACGAACTACAACCGCATTCATCACGTCACCTTTTTTAACACGTGCGCGTGGGATTGCTTCTTTTACAGTAACTTTAATAATGTCGCCAACAGAAGCATAACGACGATGTGAACCACCAAGTACTTTAATACATTGTACGCGGCGAGCACCACTGTTGTCTGCTACGTCGAGCATAGTTTCGGTTTGAATCATTGCCCTACTCCAAAACCGAGCATCACCGGTCACAATTTCGAAAGGCTCAAAGAGTACTCGAAATTGACCGATGATGCAACAAGAACGTCGAATTACTCAGCAGCTGCTTCAACTACTTCCACTAAAGTCCAAGCTTTAGTTTTAGAAATTGGGCGGCTTTCTTTAATGGTCACAACATCACCAATTTTAGCGACGTTATTCTCATCATGAGCGTGTAACTTAGTTGAACGGCGAATTGACTTGCCATACAACGGGTGTTGAACGCGGCGTTCAATAAGAACAACAATAGATTTATCCATTTTGTCACTTACGACTTTGCCGGTTAACGTGCGGACTGTTTTTTCACTCATTGTCCGTTCCCCTGTTTTTCGGTAAGGAGTGTCTTAATACGAGCAATTGTCTTACGAGCAACTTGCACTTCGTGCGATTTACCCAACTGACCAGTTGCTTTCGCCATACGAAGACGGAATTGGTTAAGCTGTTGCTCATCAAGCAAAGCTTTCAACTCTTCTACCGACTTTTCACGTAAATCTTTAGTTTTCATTACATTACCGTCCGAGTCACGATAGTGGTTTTAAACGGAAGTTTAGCAGCAGCTAAAGCAAATGCTTCACGCGCTAATTCTTCGTTCACACCTTCAATTTCGTACAGGATCTTGCCTGGTTGGATCTGGCAAACCCAGTATTCCACGCTACCCTTACCTTTACCCATACGCACTTCAAGAGGCTTTTGAGTAATTGGCTTATCCGGGAATACGCGAATAAAGATTTTACCACCACGCTTAATACGGCGGCTAATAGTACGACGTGCAGCTTCAATCTGACGCGCAGTCATACGACCACGTTCAGTTGCTTTAATTGCAATCGAACCAAATGATACTGTACTACCACGATGCGCTAGACCAGTATTACGGCCTTTGTGCACCTTACGGAATTTGGTACGTTTAGGTTGCAACATGGATTATTCTCCCTTGTCAGCAGCACGGTCACCGCGACGACCACGACGCTCTTGACCTTCACCACGACCACGACCACGTTTAGCTGGACGATCTTCAGCAGGAGCAGGGTTCATGACTTGTTTCATGCCACCTAAAATCTCGCCACGGAAAATCCAAACTTTAACACCAATCGTACCGTAAGTTGTTTCTGCACGCACAGTTGCATAGTCAATGTCTGCACGCAATGTATGCAAAGGTACACGACCTTCACGATACCATTCAGTACGAGCAATCTCTGCACCACCTAAACGGCCAGACACTTCAACTTTGATACCTTTAGCACCAGCACGCATAGTGTTTTGAACCGCACGCTTCATAGCACGACGGAACATTACACGCTTTTCTAATTGAGAAGCAATTGCTTCAGCAACTAAACGCGCATCTAAGTCTGGGCGATCAATTTCGTTGATACTTACTTGCGCAGGAACACCCATAATGCTAGTAAGTTCGCGCTGTAATTTCTCAATATCTTCGCCTTTTTTACCGATTACGATACCAGGACGAGCTGTGCTAATTGTTACTTTAGCAGCGCCTGATGGACGTTCGATAAGAATGTTGCTGATCATCGCATTCTTAAGTTTTTTATTTAAAAACTCACGAACTTGAAGATCTTTAAGCAAGTATTCAGCGTATTGTTTCGGACTCGCATACCAGTTAGCGTTATGACGTTTCACAACACCTAGGCGGATACCGATTGGATGAACCTTCTGACCCATATCAAACCCCTACCTTAACGGTGATGTGACAAGTACGCTTAGTAATACGATCTGCACGGCCTTTAGCACGTGGCATAATACGTTTAAGGCTAACGCCTTCATCAACGTAAATCGTAGAAACTTTAAGATCATCAACATCTAAACTGTTATTGTGTTCAGCGTTTGCAATCGCAGATTCCAATGCTTTTTTTACTAAAACAGCAGCTTTTTTATTGCTGAAGTTTAAAATATTTAAAGCATGCGCAACAGATTTGCCGCGAATAAGATCTGCAACCAAACGTGCCTTTTGTGCCGAGATAGCGGCACCGCGTAATTTAGCAGTTACTTCCATCATGACACCTATTAACGTTTAGACTTCTTGTCAACACCGTGACCACGATAGGTACGAGTTGGCGCGAATTCACCGAGTTTATGACCAACCATATGCTCAGTAACAATTACTGGAACGTGATTACGACCATTATGAACAGAAATTGTTAAACCAACAAAATCTGGAAGGATCATCGAACGACGAGACCAAGTTTTAATCGGCTTGCGAGAGTTACTAGCAACAGCCGCTTCAACCTTAGCGAACAAGTGCGCATCGACGAATGGGCCTTTTTTCAGAGAACGAGGCATTAGTCAGATTCCTTTACTTGACGCGACGGTCGCGAATAATCATCTTAGTCGTACGCTTATTGGTACGTGTCTTGTACCCTTTAGCTTTTTGACCCCATGGGCTTACAGGTTGAATACCTTTATTACGCCCTTCACCACCACCGTGCGGGTGATCAACTGGGTTCATCGCCATACCACGTACGGTAGGACGAACACCACGCCAGCGCGCAGCACCAGCTTTACCCAATGAACGAAGGTTGTTTTCTTGGTTAGAAACTTCACCAATTACAGCGCGGCATTCAACATGAATTTTACGCATTTCGCCTGAACGAAGACGAACAATTGCGTAAGAACCATCACGACCCAACAACTGAACAGAAGCACCAGCAGAACGCGCTAATTGCGCACCCTTACCGATTTTAAGTTCAACGTTATGAAGTGTAGAACCGATCGGCATGTTACGAAGTGGCAAGCAGTTACCTGGACGAATTGGAGCATCGTTACCAGATTGTACTTTATCGCCAGCACGTAAGCCTTTAGGTGCAATGATATAACGACGCTCACCATCAGCATATTTCAACAAAGCGATATGTGCTGTACGGTTAGGATCGTATTCAATGCGCTCTACAACAGCTGGGATGCTGTCTTTATTACGCTTAAAGTCAACGATACGATAGTGTTGCTTATGACCACCACCAACGTGACGAGTTGTAATGTGACCGTTATTATTACGACCACCAGTACGTTTTTTTGCTTCAACCAACGGTGAGTAAGGCGCGCCTTTGTGAAGGTGATCATGAACCACTTTCTCTACAAAGCGACGTCCTGGAGACGTTGGCTTACATTTTTGAATCGGCATAATTTTCGTCCTTATTCCGCTGCGCTTTCAGCGGTATCGCCCAAGTCAGCCATTTCAACATCTTGGCCGGCTTTCAGGGTGACGTATGCTTTTTTAACATCAGAACGACGTCCCAATGTTTTACCAAAGCGCTTAGTTTTACCTTTAGTAATAGTAGTGTTAACTTTAACAACTTCTACGCCAAAAAGTTTTTCAACTGCTTTTTTAACTTCAAGTTTAGTAGCATTAATATCTACTTTAAATACTTGAACGCCAACAGTATCACCTAAAACTTGTGCCTTTTCTGAGAAGACTGGTCCTTTAAGGACTTGATAGATACGTTCGTTGTTCATCCGAGTTCTACCTCAATTTTCTTAGCAGCAGCTACAGACATAACAACTTTATCAAACGCGATCAAGCTTACAGGATCGATTGCAGTTGCATCCACCACATCTACATGCGGAAGGTTGCGTGCTGCAAGATATAAGTTCTCATCTACAGCTTCAGTAACGATCAATGCACGAGCGGCATTTAAATCGCCAAGCTTAGCAAGCAATTCTTTAGTTTTTGGAGCTGCAATAGCAAACTCTTCAACTAATACAAGACGATCTTGGCGAACAAGTTCAGCTAAGATACATTGCATTGCACCGCGGTACATTTTGCGGTTTACTTTTTGAGACCAATCTTGTGGACGAGCAGCAAAAGTTTTACCACCACCAACCCAGATAGGACTACGAGTAGAACCCGCACGAGCACGACCAGTACCTTTTTGACGGAATGGTTTTTTACCACCGCCAGAAACGTCTGCACGTGACTTCTGAGCACGAGTACCTTGACGACCACCTGCTAAATAAGCAGTAACAACTTGGTGTACAAGAGCTTCGTTAAATTCACGTCCGAAAGCAACTTCAGACAATTCAACAGCAGAGCCGGAAACAGTTTTCAAATTCACGGTATTTCCCCTCAGGCCTTGATGGTAGGACGTACAATCACGTCACCGCCAGTTGAACCAGGAATTGCACCTTTAACAACTAAAACAGAACGTTCAGCGTCAATAGATACGATTTCAAGACCTTGTACTGTTACGCGTTCATCACCTAAGTGACCAGCCATTTTTTTGCCTTTGAACACGCGACCAGGAGTTTGGTTTTGACCTGTAGAACCTAATACACGGTGAGAAACTGAGTTACCGTGAGTAGCGTCTTGGGTACGGAAGTTCCAACGCTTAACACCACCTTGGAAACCTTTACCTTTTGATTGACCAGTTACGTCAACAACTTGACCAACTGTGAACAAATCAACACCAATAGTACCGCCAACTTCACGACCTTCAAGCTCAGCTTCAGTAACACGGAACTCTTTAACCAAACGACCAGCAGCAACACCAGCTTTCGCAAAGTGACCTTTCTGAGCGTTAGTTACGCGAGATTCGCGACGTTCACCAGTAGTTACTTGAACAGCTTGATAACCATCAGTTTCAAGTGTTTTGATTTGCGTAATGCGGTTTGGATCGACTTCGATGACTGTAACAGGTACAGAAACACCTGCATCTGTAAAGATGCGAGTCATACCACATTTGCGACCGACTAAACCAATAGCCATGTGCATAAACCTCTAAAAAAGCGGCCTAATTAACTTAAAAGTTAATCAACCGAAAGCCTTAACCCAAAGCGATCTGAACATCAACACCAGCCGCAAGATCTAATTTCATCAATGCATCAACAGTTTTATCTGTAGGTTGAACGATGTCGATCAAACGTTTGTAGGTGCGGATTTCGTACTGGTCACGCGCATCTTTGTTAACGTGCGGTGAAGTAAGAACGTTGAAGCGTTCGATGCGAGTAGGCATCGGAATTGGACCACAAACTTGTGCGCCCGTACGCTTAGCGGTTTCTACGATCTCTTGAGCAGATTGATCAATCAGACGATGATCAAAAGACTTCAAACGGATACGAATTCTCTGGTTAGACATACCAGTAAACTCCAAGCCAAACATATAAAGAATCACCCTTGACGCATCTCACCCATTGGTAAGTGTCAAAGGCAGTGAAAATCACTAAGGTCATGATCGATGCCACGACTGTAATGCACATTTACCACTTTCTTCGCAGCAAATGCCCCTCCTATTGAGGGTCGCTCATTATAACGATTGTTTAAGTCTTATGCAATTCTCTTTTTCTATTTTCTCCACAAAACCTGCTTTGATCGAGTATTCAGAGCTCATCTAGGTATTTATTACAAACTCAATAGCTTTATTTAGGAGTTGATTACCTTGCTCAAATTTTTGTGCTTCTGAATACTGTAGTTCACGCGTAGATTGAACATATTCTCCGTCAAAAATAGACAACTCCTCTTCATCTTCAAGTAAGAGCTCTAAAGCTGCTGGTGTCATCTCTGGATGAAACTGAAAACCAAGCACATTTTTTCCAATCTGATACATCTGATTGCGACAAGCTCTGCTCTCCGCCAAATGTATAGCGCCTTTAGGTATTTCAAATGTCTCACTATGCCACTGCATAACATTTATCTTTTCAGGTAACGGAAAGCTTTCTTGAGGTAAATTTGCAACTCTCTGGACCGTTGACCAGCCAAGTTCCTGATAGCGATTACGGCTCACCGCCGCGCCCAATGCATTAGCAATCAGTTGCCCCCCTAAACAAAGGCCAATAGCAGGCTTTCCTGCTGCCAAATAACGGCGCAACCATCTTTTCTCTATCTTAAGCCATGGAAAATTTGCCTCATCATTTACACTCATCGTTCCACCCATAACCAGTAATAAATCAACCTCTTCGATTCTAGGCAAAGCCTCTATTTCAAGTGATCGATCAACCGGAAGTGCAAAGAACTCCGTAGAGCTAATGGTCGCGTGATGGGCTTTTAAAAATGAGTAACAACTTCCAAATCCCTCACCTGCAATATGTTGAAAATAGTGAACTCGTAAATGCGACTTCATGCGCTTAAACCTATTGTTGTTAGAATGTTGTAGTGGTCTTTGCAAAAATAAAGCCAAGTTTTTATTTTATGGGTCTACTGTAACGAAACGTCTTATAAAACTTCGTAAATCTAGCGAAGAACTTAAATTTCTCTTAATCTAACTTTATTATCTAAAATGCAACGCACTATGAAAAAGCATAACGACTTCCAGACTCGCCTCATTCACGCACCAAGAAAGGCTCCGCAATTTATCGAAACAGTGCAACCACCCTTATTTCGTGCATCCACTATTATTTTTAAATCAACTTCGCACCTTTTTGATCGCCATTGGACTGATGATTACGACTATAGCTATGGCACGCATGGCACCCCGACCACCTTCACCTTAGGCGACAATATTGCGCAAATTGAAGGTGGGCTGCATTGTTTGCTTGCACCAAGTGGCCTATCAGCAATTAATGTTGTGAACTCAGCATTTTTAAACACTAATGATGAAGTATGGGTCCCAGACAACATTTATGGACCGAATCTAGAACATTTAAATCATCTACAAAATCAATATGGCGTTATTGTTAAAGTATATAACCCTATTGATGCTTCAAGTTTTCAACCGACTGAAAGAAGTAAACTATTATGGTTGGAGGCTGCGGGTTCGGTTACTTTAGAATTCCCTGATCTTAAAAATCTAGTCAAAAAAGCTAAAAAACATGGTGTATTAACAGCCTTAGATAACACCTGGGGAGCTGGGCTTGCCTTTAATGCTTTTAATTTTTCAGATGAACATCTATCAGTCGACTTAACCGTCCATGCTCTAACCAAATATCCGAGCGGTGGCGGTGACATCTTAATGGGTAGCATTGTAACTCGTGATGATAAACTCCATCATCGTCTGTTCCGTACGCACGCCATTTTAGGTATTGCAGTTTCAGGAGATGATGCGGCTCAAGTCCAACGCAGTCTAGCTCATATGTCTTTACGCTATCAACAACAGTCAACCAATGCGCAAACTTTACTTAAGTGGCTAAAGGACCAACCTCACTTTGCACAAGTTCTACATCCAAGTGATGAGACCGCCCCAGGCCATCAATATTGGCAAGAAATCTGCACAAATGGTCAAAGTGCTGGCTTAGTCAGCGTTATTTTCAAACCAGATTATGACATTACCGCAGTACGTCGCTTTTGCGATGCATTAGAGTTATTTAAACTTGGATTTAGTTGGGGAGGACCAGTTAGCCTGATCATGCTTTATGATTTAAAAATGATGAGGAAACTTGAGAATACACATTTACAACAAGGTTTATTAGTTCGCTTCTGTATAGGACTGGAAGATCCGCAAGATTTAATTCAAGATATCGAAAATGCACTGAAACAACTGTAAAAACGACAACATTATAGTGGCTCGAACCAAAGGATAAAAATATATGGGTACACCGATTGTTATTGCTAAAAATCTTAATGACACATCAAAAGAAATTGTTTTGCTTTCTCAGTTTGCTAACCGCCATGGCCTGATTGCTGGTGCGACAGGTACAGGTAAAACAGTTACTTTGAAAGTTCTAGCAGAAAATTTCTCTCGAATCGGCGTTCCCGTATTTCTTGCCGATGCTAAAGGCGATGTTTCGAGTCTCGCAAAATCAGGTGAGGCTTCAGATAAGTTTAATGAACGTCTCAAATTATTACAGATTGATAGCGTTCCTTTTGCTGCTAACCCTGTCGTTTTCTGGGATCTGTTCGGCCAACAAGGCCACCCTATTCGCACTACTATTTCTGAGATTGGGCCAATTTTATTGGCTCGTATGCTCAATTTAAATGATACTCAAGAAGGTGTATTAGCTGCAGTTTTTCGAATTGCGGATGATCAGGGCCTACTGTTAGTAGACTTTAAAGACCTAAAAGCCATGATCACCTTCGTTAGTGAACACGCAGCAGAGTTTAAAGCAGAATATGGCAATTTATCTCCAGCTAGCTTAGGCGCTATTCAGCGTAACTTACTTGCTCTTGCCGACCAAGGTGGAGAACAATTTTTTGGTGAGCCGGCTTTAAACATTCTAGACTTTATACAAACCGATGCAAATGGACATGGTTATATCAATATTCTTGCTGCTGACAAGCTCATGAATACGCCTAAGCTATATGCCACTTTCTTGTTATGGATGCTTTCGGAGTTATTTGAACAGCTTCCAGAAGTTGGCGATATGGACAAACCTAAACTCGTGTTTTTCTTTGATGAGGCTCACTTATTATTTGACAATGCCAGTCAAGCATTACAAGAAAAGATTGAGCAAGTTGTACGCTTAATTCGCTCTAAAGGTATTGGCATCTATTTTATTACTCAGAATCCACTCGATTTACCAGAAAGTGTTCTCGGTCAGCTTGGCAATCGTATTCAACATGCGCTACGGGCATTTACCCCTAAAGATCAAAAAGCAGTAAAAACCGCAGCAGATACTTTCCGTGCCAATCCAAACTTTAAAGTTGATGAAGCCATTACCGAACTGGCTGTTGGTGAGGCGCTAATTAGTTGTCTTGATGAACAAGGTACGCCACAAATTGTAGAACGTGGCTGGGTGATGCCTCCTTACTCTGCTTTTACACCAATCACTCCAGAAGAGCGCCAAACTCTAATCTCAAAAAGTATTATTGCTGGTATTTATGAACAAGCTGTAGATCGTGATAGCGCTTATGAAATGCTACAAAATAAAGTCGCTGAACGTGAGCAACAACAACAAAATACCGAACTTGCTAAACAACAAGAAAAAGAGCAAGAAACCCTAGCAAAGCAGCAAGCAAAGGAACAAGAACGATTAGCACGTGAACAGCAAAAAGAAGAAGAACGAGCAGCACGTGAACGAGCCAAACTTACGCAAGATATTGTGGGTACTTTTGCAAAAAGTGCCGCGCGCAGTCTAGGGGGAAGTACAGGTCAAAAATTAGTAAGGGGCCTGCTGGGTTCACTATTTGGTAAATAACTTTCTTCGATATATCAGTTTTAAATTAGGGAATTTTATATTCCCTAATTTTTTTATGGTTTTTATAAAAAATCTATTGCGATTGTTTTTTTAAAGATGTATTTTAAATACATCTTATATAGCCAGATAAATAAGGTCTAGCCATGACTCCACAACAAATCGAACTCGTTAAATCTACAGTACCTGTTTTACGTGAACACGGCGTTACGCTGACCACATACTTTTATAAGCGTATGCTTAATAACAATCCTGAATTAAAAAATGTTTTTAACTTGGATGACCAAACTAGCTTACGTCAACCTCGTGCTCTTGCAGCTGCCGTTCTTGCATATGCAGAAAATATTGAGAACCCTACTGTTTTAGCGAAAGCAGTTGAGCGTATTACGACTAAACATGTGAGCTTAGATATTCAACCAGACCAATATTCAATTGTTGGCGACAACTTACTTCATTCAATTAGTGAAGTACTCAACGTGCCATTTGAATCAGAACTTATTGAGGCGTGGAAACAGGCTTATTTACAATTGGCAGATATTCTAATTGGCGTTGAAAAACAAAAATATGAACAACTTAAAAACTTAAATGGTGGATGGGCTGGATGGCGTTCATTTGAAATTACTCAAATTGATCCTCTTGAATCTGGCAAACGTTTCACCTTAAAAGCAACTGACCATGAAGACGTACTTAGTGGACCTGCAAATGCTTTTATCTCTGTTAAAGTGCAAGTTCCAGATGAGCAGCTTGAACAACCGAAAGCTTTTAAATTTACAGAAGCTCAGGAAAACAACTCATATCATTTTGAAGTTCAGCCTGAAGAAAACCATACTGAATTCTCAGTTTCAAACATCTTGCTTGAACATTATAGAGTTGGCGATCAAGTTCAAGTTTCAGCGCCTTTAACGCTCTAATATAAAAACCTCTTGCCTGAAAGTTTTCTTATTTAGACTTTCAGGCTAAGATGATCATCCTTTTAATCTCTTCCATTTTTGGTGATCATGCAGCTTAATAAATTTACCGATTATGCATTACGACTATTAATGTATGTTGCACGCCCAAGTGATGCACCCTACACGATTGCAGAAATCGCGAAAGATTTGCATGTTTCACAAAACCATCTGGTTAAAGTTGTTCACTTCATGGGTAAGCAGGAATGGATTATTACCATTCGTGGAAAAGGCGGTGGAATTCGCTTAAATCCAGATGCACTTAACTCAAATTTAGGTTCAATTGTTCGAATATTACAGGGTGACAATCAAATCGTTGAATGCAATACACCGCCTTGTGTATTACGAAGTCACTGTGGTTTAAAAGGTATTCTTGACCAAGCTTTAGAAAGCTTTTACCAAAGTCTAGACCAATACACGCTTGGAGAGGTTTTGCAACAGTCAAAGTCTGCCCCACCTGACTCTCCTATTGCCTTTTTACAAATCTGACTTCTATTGATTTTCATAAGTAGATTTATTGAAAATTAGCAAGAATAACCAAGCTCCTTTATACTAGGCACGAGCCCTCTCATCTAAAAAGTTATTTTTTATGCGTCGTAGTGAAAAATCGAAAGACACCAAAGCCAGACTCGCACCCAAACAAAAGATCAGCTATGAAAAAGCACCAGATCCGGCGATCACAGCCTATGCTGTGCAATCACTAAACTGGTTACGCCAAGCTGAGTTTCTAATGAGTGCACCTAAATTGGCACTTTGTGTTGAAGATAGCGGCTACGAGATTGCTTTTGCAGGGCGCTCAAATGCTGGTAAGTCTAGTGCGATTAATGCATTAACCAATCAGAAACAACTTGCCCGCGCTTCTAAAAAGCCAGGCCGTACCCAGATGATTAACTTTTTCAGTCTAGGTAACCCAGATCAGCGCTTAGTCGATCTTCCAGGTTACGGTTATGCAGCTGTACCTGAAGATATGAAAAAGGTGTGGCAAAAGGAATTAGAAAACTATCTGATCCATCGCCAAAGCTTACAAGGCTTAGTGCTACTTATGGATATTCGCCATCCTCTACAACATTTTGACATGATGATGCTGGAATGGGCTTATTCACGTCATCTCTTTGTTCATATTCTATTAACAAAAGCAGACAAACTTAATCGCGGTCCTGCAAATAAAGTATTACTTGAAGTTAAACAGCAACTTAAAAAAATGAAGCTTGATTTTTCTATCCAGCTTTTCTCTTCACTTAATAAATTAGGTTTGGAAGAGCTTGCAAGTGTCATGGGTGGACGCCTGCATTTTACGCTTGATCAACAGCCCGAATTTGATGTCGATTCAATCCCTGAAGCGACAGATGAGGATGCTGAAAGCTAAATTATCCTCACAGATACAATTTCTTCATTAAATTTATACTCAATTGTCCCCTATTGCTAAACACAAATGTAGGGGCTTTTTTTATACTCATTCTTAACTTCATCGAGTTAAAAATCAGGACTAAATGATGAAATTGTTATCTTTTTTGAAGGCCAAGGCTTTAGGCTCTTCTATTGATTATAAAATTCTTCCACGTAAAGTAAAATTTGACTGGAAAGATACCCCTGTCGACTGGATTCCTAACCAGCCTTTCGCAAGTTATTTTATTAATGAAATTAATAATATCTTGCCCGCTGGAGAGTTCTGGTTTTGCCGTTTGTATAATAAGGTTTTACCGCAAATCACAGATGAAAAACTCAAGCAGGATGTACAGGCATTTATCCGTCAGGAAGCTATGCATGCCAATGCCCACACTTCTGCAAACAAAGAATATTTAAGCGCACGTAATATTGATATCCAGAGAAATCTGGACATTATGAATTATCTATTTACTATCGCTTTGGCAGATAAACCTTTTGATAGAGAAGTTCCAAAAATTTTAGAAAAACAGTGGGATTTATTCCGTTTAGGAGTTATTGCAACTGTTGAACATATGACCTGCGTATTGGGTAAATATGCGTTATATAACGAGCGATGGGAAGAACTAGGCGCAGATCCAGAAATGGTGGATCTGATTAAATGGCACGGTTCAGAAGAAATTGAACACCGCACGGTTGCCTTTGATTTATATCGTCATCTTGGTGGCGGCTATATTCCACGTTACTATATGAGTCTTGCTGTTATCACACTTGTACTTGGATTATGGGTAGATGGCGCTGCACATATTATGAAACAAGATCCACGTTTTGCAGATGCGGCTAAATCTAGATTTTTTCCAGTGTGGGTTACTTTAGAGTGGTACAAAATTAGCCGAAAAGATAATCAGGTTTTACCTAACCCACTCTGGCTTATTGCCCAGCAAATTGATTACCTCATGCCTTGGTATGATCCAGTCAAAGAAGGTAGCACTGAAGATGCTGTAGGTTACTTATCTCAATCTCCAGCAGCAAAAAGAGCAGAACTTCAAGCTGCTTAAAATAAAAAAGCAGGATTTAAAATCCTGCTTTTTTTGATCTATAGATAGTTAGACACTGATATCTTTATCTTTCGTATAACGGTCTACAACCACACTAATCATCATATCACCCTGCACATTTACCACCGTTCTTACTGTATCTAATAAACGGTCAATCGGAAGTAAAATTGCAATTGCCTCAGCAGGCAAACCCACAGATTGTAAAACCATAATCATGGTAACCATACCCGCACTTGGAATTCCTGGCGCACCAAGTGATGCAATCATCGCCGTTAAACACACGATAATTTGCTGTGTCAGGTTTAAATCTAGACCCACCAAATTTGCCACAAACAATGCAGCTGCCGCTTCATATAGTGCAGTACCATCCATGTTTAACTGTGTGCCTAATGGGATAACAAATCCTGCTGTTTGCGGGCGTACGCCTAAGTTTTCTTGCGCACACTTCATACTAAGCGGCATAGTGGCAGAGCTAGAACTGGTTGCAAATGCAGTAATCAGTGCTGTACGAGTCCCTTTGAAAAAAGTCCAAGGACTCATGCGACCAAAAATCCAAAGCAGTAGTGGTAAAACAACAGCACCATGAAAAATGGTTGTGCCTGTTACAACGACCGCGAACTCAGCCAAACGACTTAATACTGAAATATCTTCTGTTGCCATTAACTTTGCTAACAAAGCAAAAATACCCAACGGCGCTAATTTCATGACCCAGCCAACCAGCATCATCATCATTTCAAAGAACTGGTGACTCAATAAACGAATACTTTTGAAACGTTCCCCACCCTGCACCAAAGCGACACCAACGAATAAAGCAAAGACTACGACAGCTAAAACGTTACCATCACTAAACGCTTTAAATGGGTTAATTAAAGTATTTTGAATAAAATTAGTGAAAAAACTGGCAGGGTTCAAACTATCTGGTGCCTGATAATTTTGCATAGATGTCTGGAAAATAGAAATATCTATGCCACGCCCAACTTCAAATAAATGAGCACAACTGATGCCTAGAATTAAGGCTAAAGTCGTTGTGGTTAAACAGCATAAAAATGTGATTTTCCAGACCGGCCCTAACTGTCCGCCTGCTTGTAGATTTGATACACCTACAACAATCGAACTAAAAATTAAAGGCACCAAAAGCATTTTAAGGAGCCCAATAAAAACACTACTTAATATTCCAAGCCCATATAAACTATGCTTTACAAAAGCAGTGTCTGGATACATTGTGAGTAGGAAACCAAAGGCTAAACCTAAAATGGCGGCAATTAGAATTTGTGTATTTAAGTTCATATCAGCATTATTTTTTTCAGTTGGCATACCTATTTACAATATGACATGAGCTTGCTTTTCATTCGAGCAATTTTTTGTCACATCGATCCCATTAAAAAGAAAAAAGCCATCTGGTTAGATGGCTTTTTCGAGGAATCTATTGCGTTTCAATTTCCCGCAAACGGATTAAACCCTCTTGTACTGTACTGCATACAAGCTGACCATTTTGCCACATACGACCGAAGTTTAAACCGCGTGAAGCCGCGCTCACTGTGGCTTCCATGTCATACAACATCCACTCATCCGCACGCAGTGGACGATGGAAATAAATCGCATGATCAATGCTTGCACATTGCAAACTTGGAGAAATATAACTCAGCCCATGCGGTCTTAAAGCCGTTGTCATTAAAGTAAAATCTGAATAAAAGGCAACAATCGCTTGATGCAAAGCAATATCATCTAATTGTTTTGGAATACGGTCATGCGTGCGGATATAGTGCGCATTATATGGAGCTTCTGGTTGCGGCTGAAATGGATTTACCGGATCAATTGGACGAATTTCTACATGACGCTCGCGCATAAAGCTAGCACGAACATTTTCAGGTACAAAGTTTAGAATACCTTGTTTCAGCTCATTTTCAGATTTAAGCGTTTCTGGTGCAGGATACTCAGGTTCTTGATGTTGATAGTTCAAACCTTCTTCCGGATTAGCAAAAGAAACCATCGCTGAAAATATTACTCGCCCATGCTGAATCGCACGAACTTGACGACTTACAAAGCTCTTCCCATCCCGTAAACGGTCTACTTCATAGATAATTGGGGCATTAATATCGCCACCATACAAAAAATATGCATGTAAAGAATGCGCTGGGCGATCAGTTGTATAAGATGCTGCACGTAAAGCCTGACCCAAAACCTGTCCACCAAAGACACGTTTACCGACCAGATTCCGACTGATACCACGGTAAATATTTTCTTCTAGCTTTTCTAAAGTCAAAAGCTCGACAAGTTCTTGGGTTAACGCATTCATGAGAGATACCTTCATATTTCAGGTAAAAAAATCGTATTAAAAGACAGATGTGTAGAATCTATTGTGCCATAAAAAACTATTTGCACATGGAACAATCAGTCAACTTCTGACGAACATTGCTCATATAACAGCTAAAAATACGATTTTTAACGATAAAATATGCCAAAAGCATTATAATTTATAAGCTATTAGCATATTGTTTTTTTCAATAAATGCCTCAAAATAATTACCCTCCGCATTTGGTGCTGGGATTTGTCTTTAAGAAGTAGGAGTTCTTATGTCCAAGAGTGGGTTTGGTCAAATGTATCGTCGGCTTTCGAGTAAACTACTTGACCTCGTGGTAACACCACATGTTCTTGGGGAAGTTCCTACTGAACCAGTATCAGAAACAGAAGCAAAGACTGACCGCCAGAAAGTGGTGTGCTATGTCTTACAAAACCATTCTCGAAGCAATGCTTTGGTGGTTGATGGAGAAACGCGTCGTTTAAATTTAAAACCTGCGTTAGACCCATTAGTTGTTGGCACTCATCAGGAAAAAGCATCGGTTTTATTTTTACAGCACAATGATGAAAATAATTTACTGAATCCTCCTCCTCATGCTTTTCCACCACGCTTACTAAAATTAATTGAAGTCTTACAAGAAAATCCTGAACTGGATATAGAGCTTGTTCCGGTTACCGTTTTATGGGGCCGTACACCAGATAAAGAAGATTCTTGGTTTAAGCTCTTATTTTCAGATACATGGGCTACACCAAGCACCGTTAAGCAATTGGTCAACATTGGCTTGCATGGCCGCCAATCCTATTTAGAATTTCATGAACCGCAATCGCTACGTGAACTGGTTGAATATGCACAACAGCATTATCCAAACCTTTCACCAGCTACATATATTGTAAGTACGTTAAATGATTACTTAGATCGTCAACGTGAAGTGGTCTTAGGCCCCGATTTATCGGATCGCCGTAATGTCATGCAGTCAGTTGTAAAATCTCGCGATGTGCAAGAAGCAATTCGCCGTGAAAGTATTCGCGGAAAAGTTAGTATGCTCGAAGCTGAACGTCGTGCGATTGGTTATGTGAATGAAGTCGTATCTGATTATTCACACTCAGCAGTCCGCTTTGCCGATCTTGCTTTAACACGTTTATGGACCCAGCTTTATGACGGCGTAGAAGTGCATAACTTCAGCACTGTTCGTGAACTGGCAAAAGATTATGAAGTGGTTTATACACCTTGCCACCGCAGTCACATTGACTATTTATTATTATCCTATGTGATTTATAAACGTGGCTTAATGGTTCCGTATATTGCTGCCGGTGATAACTTAAATCTACCATTTGTAGGGCAACTTTTACGTGGAGGCGGTGCATTCTTTATTCGCCGCTCTTTCCGTGGAAATGGCCTTTATACAACGGTATTTAAAGAATATTTATATAGTATTTTGTCACGCAACACCCCTCTTGAATACTTTATTGAAGGTGGACGTTCGCGTACAGGACGCCTATTACCGCCTAAGACTGGTATGCTTGCCATGACAGTTCACAGTCATTTACGTGGCCGTGCTAAACCTATCGTCTTTTTACCAACTTATATTGGTTATGAACGACTGATGGAAGGCTCAACCTATGTAGGCGAAATGCAAGGTAAACCGAAAGAAGCCGAATCAATTTTTGGTATTGTGAAAACCTTACGAAAAATTGAACGTATTTTCGGTAAAGTCCACGTGAACTTTGGTGAGCCTGTTTTCCTTGATGATCTGCTTAAACAACATAATGCAGAAAATGTTCATATCGAGAAAAATGACGACCCAATTCCTCAAGCAGTTTCAGATGCTGTAAATAGCTCTGCACATGCAATTTTAGAAAATATTAACCGAGCTGTGGTGATTAACCCTGTCTCTTTACTTTCTATTATTTTGCTTGCAACTCCAAAGCATACGCTTGATGAAGAAATCTGTATTAAGCAGCTTGAAGCTTACCGCAATCTGGCATCAAACTTCCCATATGACCAACGTATGGAAGTAACGCCACTTTCTGGTAAAGAAATTATTGCTTATGGTTTAAAGCTTAAACTCATTAAACGAGTTCAGCATGCACTCGGCGATATTATTGGGATTGAAGACAATCAAGCTGTTCTTCTGACCTATTTCCGTAATAACATTTTGCACGCCTTTGTTTTACCGTCATTGGTTGCATCACTTGTTGAACACAATGGAAAAATCAGCCGTTCAGATTTAACCAATGTCATCTATACTCTGTATCCATTCTTGAAGGCAGAGTTATTCCTTAAATGGAAGAGTAGCGAGCTTAAAGAACAAATTGAGCAATATGCAGATGCATTGGTTCAATCGAAACTGATTCAACAAGACGATGAAGGTAACTTGATTAGCTCTGCACCAAATACTGAAGAGCACAATCAACTTGTTGTTTTAGCTACTCCTGTTAAGCAAAGTCTTGAGCGTTACTACATGACGCTTGCACTAATTACTCAACGTGGTTCGGGTAATATTTCTGCTAAACAGGTTGAAGAATTAAGTCATTTACTTGGACAACGTTTGTCTGTTCTATATGAATTTAATTCGCCAGAGTTCTTCGATAAAGCTTTATTCCAAAGCTTCTTAAAAGTACTTACACAGCAAAATTACATTCGAACCAATGACCAAGGCCAAATCGAATTTGATGATAATTTCCGTCAAATGGCTGCGGGTGCACAGTTGGTTCTTGATGAAGTAACCTTACAAATGTTGCAACACATCACGACCTTTACCGACGAAGAGTTAAAAGATGCACTTGAAGCTATGGCATCTCAACAAGCAAAACGACGTTTAAAACGTAAAAAATCTTAAGATTTTGAGTCAAAATAAAAGGCAACGAAAGTTGCCTTTTATTTTATTAGCGACTTGGACATTCAAAATAACGTGGATCATCCATACAACGCAGACGCTTCATAAGTTGAACAAAATAAGCATCGTAATAACCTGAAAGTACGTACTGATTGCGTATTTTTGCAACCATAACGTCATAGCTCTGTTTTTCATAAAAAGAGACATCTACCCAATAATAAGCAGGTAAATGATTTTCCCACTGGGTCGCACGGTTAGTCAGTAATTGGCTGTTTTGAACAAACCACCCTCGAATTTTTCGGCCAAAATTAGCAGGATAAGCTTGTGGTTTAATAATTAAATTGACGCCGAAATATGCCAAAGGAAAGTTAATGACTTGGACATCTGGTCCAAATTCTTTTTGTAAATTATATGGCAATAGTCCATATATTGGGACGGGAACAATATCGATTTTGTCTTGCTTAAACTGAACAATCGCATTAGATAAATCAACATAAACTGGCTGAGCACCCACACTTCGTACCAATGCCTGTTGTGGCGGATTGTTTGGTAACACCCCAATACGCTGATTTCTTAATTGAGCAACTCTAGAGATTTTCTTATTTTTTAGAACCATATAGGCAGTACCAACAGGAATCATCCCTACCGCTTCATAGTCCTTAGACATTAACCTTTTCTCGATTGTTGGATGATTCAAAAGCTGCAATAAGCTTTTAGCAGTACGATTATTAGGAATAAGCCCAATACCTGCGGTGCTCCCCATAAACTGGTTATAACGATAAGTATTAAAATTAGATGCCGCTAAACCTGAACATTTACCCTCGTCAAAAGCTTGTATAGCCTGTTGTTCTTTTTGATAGGTAACCACTTTAAATTTGACTTGATATTGCTGAGCATATAACCGAATGTCATTTAAACGACGTGTGATATCCCCTTGGGAACCAATCGGATCATATGCACACCACACCTGATCCTCGGCCCAACTCGCAACAGCTGTTACGCTCAAAATAAGAGCTAAACAAATTTTTTTCACTTTCAACCTTTTTATCTTTATCGGCAATTTGACTGCCTCATCAGGTATTTCTATTCTTATTTAAAGTTTAATCAAAATTTTATTTTGTACCATGAACATTTAAACATAATAAATAGTCATTAAAGCAAATTGGGTGCTCTAATTGAAAACCTGTTTGAAGCAAATGTTTCGCATATATTCTTTTACCTGAGATTTGGTTTGATTCTAAAGTTAACTCGGGCAATCCCAACTGTTTTTGAAACCACAATATAATTTCATGCAACGGCAATGGTTGATTATTAGTCACAATATAGCTCGCTTGATCAGTTTCAGAGTCAGCCATATAGGCTAAAAAGCTTGCTAAATCCTCAATGTGTATTCGATTACTATAATGAATATTTGGATAGCTTTGACTATTTTCAGCCATTTTCTTCAAACGGGCAACGGAAGTTCCATAAATACCTGTAGGACGAACAATTACACATTGGTTTGGATAATGCTTCTGCCAAAGTAACTCCATATTCCGTAAGATATGGCCTTGTGCATCGCTTGGCTGAATTTCACTAAAATCATCAATGATCTCCCCTGCATTTTCACCATATACCCGCGTAGAAGAGACTACGATTATTTTTTGTACCGGATGTGGTTTTAATGCTTCTCGAATCGGTTCAATACTATCTACATAAGTATGCTGATAGCCCTCAACCGTACTCTCGTTTGGGGAAAGTAAAATATATACAACATCTACAGGTTCAATTTTACTTAAATCGAGTTTAAAGATATCTTGAACAAGATGGGTTGCGTAACTATCTGTTTTTACACTACGGCTGATTGTGGTAATTTGATGTTCTTTCTCAAATAGTTGTTTAGCAACACGCTGAGATGTTTTACCATAACCGATAAATAATATATGCATAGAAAACTCGTTGAGGGGACATGACTTCAGTCCATCAGTTACAAGGCGTTGGATCGGCTTCAGCAGCCCTGCTCGAAAAACTAAATATTTTTACCACAGATGATTTACTGTTTCATCTGCCACGTGATTATGAAGACCGCAGTACGATTATTGCAATGAATCAACTTGTGGTTGGGCGTAGCTATTTACTCGAAGGTGAGGTCAGATCAATTGATTTCCCTCAGGGAAAACGAAAATCTATGGCAGCCTTGGTTCAGGATGAATTCGGTAAAGTGACCTTACGCTTTTATCATATTTATAAAAACCTCACTGACAAAATAAAACCCGGTCATCGCTTACGTATTTTTGGTGAAGTTCGCGTAGGCGCGCGCGGCCTTGAGATGTATCATCCTGAAATTCAGCTCATTAATGAGCATACGCCTCTACCAAAAACTCAGCTTACAGCAATCTATCCCAGTACAGATGGGCTGACTCAACCGAAATTACGCGAATATGTAAAACAAGCTTTAAAGCATCACAGTGATGCCTTACCCGAGTTGCTTCCCAAGCAATATACCAATGGCTATGCGCTTAAAGAGGCTTTGTATTACATTCATGAGCCTCCAGTTGATGCCAATATGGTTCAATTGGCTCAAGGTTCACACCCCGCACAGCAAAGGCTTATTTTTGAAGAATTGGTTGCACATCAAATTAGCCTACTTAATCGACGTGCTTATATTCGCCAAATCGCGTCTCCAGCTTTTTCAAGCAGCAAAATATTAGCCAAAAAACTATTAGAAGCTTTACCTTTTCAAATGACCAATGCACAAAAACGTGTATCTAAAGAAATTTTGAATGATTTGAAACAGAACCAACCAATGCTTCGATTAGTACAAGGCGATGTAGGCGCTGGAAAGACATTGGTTGCAGCTGTAGCCGCTTGCCATGCTTTAGAAGCTGATTGGCAAGTGGCGTTGATGGCTCCTACCGAAATTCTTGCAGAACAGCACTATTTAAATTTTAAGCGTTGGTTTGAACCCTTAGGCATTACTGTTGCATGGTTGTCTGGAAAACAAAAAGGTAAAGCTCGCGCACAAGCAGAGCAACAAATTAAAGAAGGTCATGCTGAACTTATTATTGGTACACATGCGTTATTTCAAGATAATGTTGGATTTGCCAAATTAGGTCTAGTGATTATTGATGAACAGCATCGTTTTGGCGTAGATCAGCGCCTAGCTCTGCGTAATAAAGGTGCTGAGCAGTTCACTCCACACCAACTCGTCATGACAGCCACCCCTATTCCACGAACACTGGCAATGAGTGCGTATGGTGATTTAGACACATCAATTATTGATGAGTTACCGCCGGGGCGCACCCCCATTCAAACAGTTACCATTCCTCTTGATCGTCGTGAGGAAGTACTCCAACGAATTGCTTCAAATTGCAGAGATGGAAAACAAGCATATTGGGTGTGTACACTGGTTGAACAGTCTGAAACTTTAGATGCTCAAGCAGCAGAGGCAACTTATCAAGAAATGAAAGAACGCTTTCCAGAGCTCAATATCGGTTTGGTGCATGGCAAAATGAAAGCTGACGAAAAACAAGCAGTCATGCAAGCATTCAAAAATAATGAATTACAGCTTCTTATTGCAACCACGGTCATTGAAGTTGGAGTGGATGTTCCTAACTCTTCTATTATGGTCATTGAAAATGCTGAACGTCTGGGGCTTTCTCAGTTACACCAATTACGCGGTCGTGTAGGTCGAGGCGCTCAGGCCAGCTTTTGCGTACTTTTATATAAAACACCTCTTTCACAAAATGGCCAAGAGAGACTTTCTATTTTAAGAGAAAGTAATGATGGCTTTGTGATTGCAGAAAAAGATCTTGAGTTACGCGGGCCGGGTGAATTACTAGGTACTAAACAAACTGGAGATATGGGATTTAGAGTTGCTCGTCTAGAGCGAGATGACCACTTACTGAGTCAAGCTCATTATGTAGCTCAGCAAGTGTTAAAAGATTATCCAGAACAAGCAGATGCGCTATTAAAACGTTGGCTTCCAGAAGCGCCTCGTTATGCATATGTTTAGTTTCTTAAATCCGCAGCATCTTATCCACTCACTCTCACCTTGCTTGTTGTGTGAGTCAGGTGTGCGAGAAAAAGATTCGCTCTGTAAGGACTGTTGGGAACAGTTACCATGGCTTAAACAAATAATTCAACGTAATGATCAAACCGTTCTTGTGGCCTGTGATTATGCATATCCAATCAATCGGATCATTCAGCAGTTTAAATATGAACAAAAATTACATTATCAAATCTTATTAGGTGAAATTTTACAACAACTCAAATTTCCTAAGGTACAGGCGATTGTACCCATGCCGATTTCGAATCAACGCTTAATTGAACGTGGTTTTAATCAGTCACTATTGCTCGCAAATATCTTAAGCAAGCAATTAAAAATACCTGTTTGGCAGCCAGTGCAACGCCTTGCTGAGCATTCGCAAAAAGGGCTTTCTCGACTGGAACGCTTTGAGAACATTGAGCAACAATTTATTGCATTTACTCAAGAAAAACGGCGTTATCGCCGTGTGTTCGTTATTGATGATGTCGTTACCACTGGAAGTTCAATTTACGCCCTTAATCAGGTATTAAAGCAACTAGGATGTACAACCATTCATGCCGCTTGTTTAGCGGCAACTTTAACGAACTAAGATGATTAAACTATAGATAAATGCTGCTCACACCAAGGAATAACAATTTCACGGGTTAATGGTGCGAGGTGTGTTTCTGAATCATTTAAATCCACCCATTTCATTTCTGCAATTTCGGCAGCAATTTTAGGAGCCTGATCGAGTTGAACAAGATATAAATGACTGACCAGAATATGATCTGGTTCATTCGCCGCTGCTGTTTCAAAACGACCAAGAAATTGCTCAATTACACAAGAACTTCCAACTTCTTCTAAAATTTCTCGCTGCATTGTGATCTCTGGCGCCTCATTAGGTTCCAGCTTACCACCCACTTGCATAAAAGCATGGGTATTACGCTTTCTTACGAGCAATAACTGATTTTGCTCGTTCAAGATCACTGCAGCAGCGACCGTAATTGTTTTCACCTATTTAACCTCTTTATGGCTGTACATCAGCATTTGCCCATTTTGGAGCAGGAGCCTGATATTGTTCAAATTGTTGAAGAATATCTTCGATTTTGTCTGATGCGATCAATTTATCAACGAACCGTGCTTGGCTAAATCCATTATCTACCGTTCCTTGAATCATTTTAAGTAAATCTTCATAAAAGCCAGCTACATTTAAGAAAGCACATGGCTTTTGATGAATACCTAATTGCGCCCACGTCCATTGTTCAAAGATTTCTTCCAATGTACCCGCACCGCCTGGTAAAGCAATAAAGCCATCGGAAAGATCTGCCATTTTGGTCTTACGCTCATGCATATTTTCGACAACATATAATTTGGTTAAGCCCGGATGAGCTAACTCACGATCGACCAAAGCACGAGGTATTACTCCAATGACTTGTCCACCTGCCCGTAAGGCACTATCAGCGACAACGCCCATCAAACCTGAGCGACCACCACCATAAACCAAGGTCTTACCTTGTTTTGCAATAGCCTCGCCTGTAATTTGGGCAACTTGTTGGAAAATTTGGTTTGAACCAAGAGATGAACCACAGAAAATACAAATTGAATTCATAGTGTAAAAAACCGTTTTATTGAACTGTCATGCTGACAAACTAAACTATCGATAAAGTTTTTTTTTGCAAAATAGCGTATTAGCAAGTGTTTTTCGGCAAATCCTTGTCTAAAATACACCCATCCATTTCCATCAGACTGCGTGAGGAAAAAAGACACATGCTTGAAGCCTTTTATGCCACAGAACGCGGAAGTCTGGAAGATGCCACCATCAATGGTGGATTTGATCTACATCCCGAATTAGTCTGGCTTGATCTTATTGCCCCCTCGCAAGAAGAGCAACAATGGGTCTTAGATGCCTATGATCAAAACTTACCCACACTAAAGTCGCTTGAAGATATTTCATCCTCAGCACGATTTTACCGTGATGATGACGGTATTTTGCATATCAGCACCTATTTTTTAACGAAAAATAAAAATTATCAAGTTGATGGTGATGCAGAAGATTCATCACACATTTTAGCGATGGTGCAAACGGTTGCATTTATCTTACATAAAGACCGTCTCTTTACGATGCGGGGAGAAAAATTAGTTGCCTTTCGTGCCTTCCGTGCACGTGCCCGTCGAAATGACTATGACATGGACTATAAAGATCCAACATGGATTTTATTAGGCCTTCTTGAGGCAAAACTCGATGAGCTTGCGGATATCTTGGAAGATATCCACAAAGATTTAGAAAAATACTCTACTGAAGTTCTAAATAACCACCAGCGTGAACAAATTCTAGATCTTGACGACATGATTACGCGACTAGCTCAACAAGAAGATATGCTAGGAAAAGCGCAGCTCTGTTTAATTGATTTGCGACGTGTACTTACTTTTTTATCACGTCCACGCGCATTAGGCAGCCATATTTATGATGCGGATATTCGAGAACTCAGTGAAGATGTTCGCTCACTCGTAGAACATGATGCCTTCTTATTCCAAAAAGTACGATTCTTGCTTGATACAACGTCTGGATTCATTAATACCGAGCAGAATGACACGATCCGTCGATTCTCGATTTTACCAAGTATGTTAGCTCCTCCGATGCTCATTGCCAGTATCTATGGTATGAACACAGATGTGCTACCTTTTGCACATGGTACGACTAGTTTCTTTATTGTTTTACTCATTATTATGGGCTTCTTTATTGGTCCTATTATTTACTTCCGCTGGAAAAAATGGATATAAGCTTTGTAATAAAATGCTAATTCCAAGCATAAAAAAGCACCTATATTTAGGTGCTTTTTTATATTTTACAGATCAAATCAGATGTAGATCTTCCTGCAAATGGCAGGCTTGAATAATCTTCAGCATTTTTTCGGGTACATTTTTAAAATGTAAACCAGTATTCTGCGGAGTAACACGTAACCATTGAACTAAAACAGCCAATGCCAAAGTACTACCATGCTCAAGCTGTGTTAAATCTACCACTAAAGGAAAGCTTTGTTGCTTCTTAATGATATCTAACCCAGCTTTATACTGTTGTTCGGCATTTTCAAAATCAATTTTTCCCGAAACAACCAATTGTTGGTTGAGATACTGAACCACTATTCACCTACTTATTTCTGTTTGTTCTGATTAACAGCAGCGTCTGCATCCGGTTGAAAGGTTGCAATTGCTTTATTTAAATCGCCGCCATTACGCTTCACAGTTGCAGCAAACTGGTTACGGAACTGCAATCCTAAATCAATACCAGAAACATTGATATTACGGATTTTCCACTGAGTACCTTTATCAGCTAACTGGAAAGACACAGGAATTTTTTCACCATTGTGATTAAAGTCCAATGTCACTACAGGATTTTTACCCGCAGTTGCTTTATAAGGACGCATTGTATAGCTTTGGTTCGTATACTTAGCAAATGCACTACCGTAATTTTCAATTAACGTATTACGGAAGTTTGTTTCAAACTGAGCACGTTGTGCAGCTGTACTATACTGATTGGTCGCATAAGTACCCATTACAATACGTGTAAATGCTTGTGAATCAACATACGGGTCTAAATTCTGACGTACGATAGCCTTCACTAAAGCAGGATTTGCTTGCAATTTAGCATGATCAGCTTTTAAACGAGCAATCAAACCATCAGCAACACGCTTGATAAAATCAGGTGGTGCTTCTGAAGGCGCAGCAAAAGCTGTACCTGCAATCATGGTAGACAAAAGACTTGCTGTCAGGGTTTGTTTAAACAACGTATTCACCAGGAACCACTCCTTCAAATAATCTTTTACTCAACAAATGAGGCTTGTGCACTATCTTTATCAGTGCTTGCAGGAGCACTCGCTTCTGTTGAGCCTGAACTGGCAGCAACTTTACCAGCCCCGCCACCAGTAATAAATTTACTAATTAAATCTTCTAAATCCATAGTTCCTTGAGTGTTTGAAATCGTGTCACCTCGTTTCAGGTAGTTCACACCACCGCCAGGTACAACTTTCAAATATTTCTCACCCAACAAACCATTCGTTGCTACCATTATATAAGCATCTTCATCAATACTGGTGATGGAGGTCATGTTACTGGTCAGTTGCTGTTCCATTGTTTTTTGTTGCGCTGGAGAAGCCTGCGTATAATCTGAGCTATAACGTAACTCTTCCAGTGCATTTTTCTGAACTTCTTTTAATTGTTCAGGATTGAAACTTGTCAATTTTCCATCTAAACCAAATGTTACGGTAGCCAAACGCGTAACCGGATCAAGCGTAATTGAATCAACACGACCAATTGTAACACCACTCATTGTTACTTTAGCACGAGGCTTTAGACCATTGACGTTATCAAACTGAGCCTTCATGGTATAACTATCACTTAAGTTCGTACCGACAAGACCACTGACTTTCATCGCTAAAAAAAACAACGCAATACCGAAGATAATAACAAAGATACCAACGGCCAGTTCACTACTACGTGATTTCATTAAATCCCTCCGAACATGACCGCAGTCAACACGAAATCAAAACCTAAAACACATAATGAAGAATATACAACTGTTCTCGTCATGGCAGTTGCGATTCCTTCTGGTGTCGGATCACAGGCATAGCCTTGATAAACAGCGACCCATGTACAAATCAAAGCAAAAACAATACTTTTAATAATCGTGCCATTGAAAATGTCATGCCAGAAACGCACTGTATTTTGCATACCACTCCAGAAGGAGCCTTCATCAGCACCCAAAAAGTCAACACCGACCATCTTGCCACCAATAATACCAATCGCAGCAAATATCACAGTTAACATTGGCAAACTGACTATACCTGCCCAAAGACGTGGTGATACGATTTGCTTTAAAGGGTCAACCCCGATCATTTCCATACTGGCAAGCTGTTCGCTTTGCTTCATTGAACCAATTTCGGCAGTCAATGCAGAACCGGCCCGTCCTGCAAATAGCAATGCAGCAACTACAGAAGCAAGCTCACGGAGTAGGGTTAACGAAATCGCTGTACCCAACATCGACTCAGCACCGAAAGTAACCAAAATGCTATACATCTGCAAGCCAAGAACCGCACCAATAAACAAACCAGAAACGGTAATAATAAGTAAGGACATCACACCTACGCGGTGCATTTGGTAACCAAAACGACCAAAACCACCCTTGGTAGGAAATGAAAAAATAATCTGCAAGAGCATATGTGCCGCAGCACCAATGCCTCGAATCCGCTCAATAACGAGTCTACCTAACCAGGCAATCGTATTCATGGACGAACCTCGTTATTTAAATAGGCTTGAGGACTAAACTGGTATTCAACTGGTCCTTCTGCCGAACCTGTTAAGAATTGGTGTACAAATGGAGAAGCATGTTTTTGCAACTCTTCAGGTGTACCCTCTCCCTGAATTTTTCCTTCAGCTACCACATAGATGTAGTCAGCAATCGATAATGTTTCTGCAACATCATGCGAAACAATAATTGTTGTTAAATCTAACGCTTCACGTAGTGAACGAATTAAACGCGTCAAAACACCTTTCACAATTGGGTCTTGACCAGCAAAAGGTTCATCGTACATGATTAAATCGGGATCAAGTGCAATCGCGCGAGCCAATGCTACACGACGATTCATACCACCTGAAAGTTCTGTCGGCATTAATTGTTCAGAACCACGTAGACCCACTGATTCAAGTTTTAACGCAACCAGTTCAGCAATGAGATTTTCAGGAAGCTTAGTATGCGCTCGAATTGGAAACGCCACATTTTCATAAACGGACATATCCGTAAATAAAGCTCCACTCTGAAATAACATTCCCATACGTGCACGGGCAGAAAAAAGTTCCTGACGAGACATTTTGGCAATATCTTTTGTATCGAGTAAAACTTCCCCCTGATCTGGAACGAGCTGTCCACCAATCAGACGTAATAAAGTTGTTTTACCTGTACCAGAAGGTCCCATAATGGCCGTAATCTGGCCTCGACGTATATTTAAACTAATATTGTCATAAATGACGCGTTCCCCTCGATTAAAACTCAAGTTTTTCACTTCAATAAGTGGTTGAGTCGAGAGAGGAGTTTTATTATTCATAATGGCAATCGTTCCTGCACTTTTATGCACGCATACTATAACACTGAAAATTAGCAAACTTGTTGTAATTTTAACAAAAGCAAATCTAACTTATTTTATAGAAATAGAAGAGGTATGTTCGTAAAAAGAGGTCAATTCAGAAGCTTGGAATTGCTCAACAGAACTTCCATTTGTAAAAGCGTAGGCGAAGTAAACCCCATTACACAAAACGAGTGCAATAAAGAGATAAGGCAAGCCATGCTGAACCAAAAGGTTCTTCAATTGTGCCATTATTGTTTCTTTTCGCTTAATTTTACGCATTATTTAATAAAAAATTGAACCAATTCACATTTTGTTAGTTTATAACAAAACTGAAAAATAAAAAAGGCCAGTATTTTTACTGGCCTTTTTTTTCAAACTAAATATTGATTAGCGGTCGAATTTACGACGCGGTGGTTTATCATCGAAGCTACGACGCGGACGATCTTCACCACCAAAGCTACGTTTTGGACGATCATCACCGCCGCCGAACGCTGGACGTTCACCACGTGGTTTGTCATCAAAACTACGACGCGGACGATCTTCACCGCCAAACGCTGGACGCTCACCGCGTGGTTTATCATCGAAGCTACGACGCGGACGATCTTCACCACCAAAGCTACGTTTTGGACGATCATCACCACCGCCGAACGCTGGACGCTCACCACGTGGTTTGTCATCGAAACTACGACGTGGGCGATCTTCACCACCGAACGCTGGACGCTCACCGCGTGGTTTATCATCGAAGCTACGACGTGGACGATCTTCACCACCAAAGCTACGTTTTGGACGGTCACCAAAACCAGCTTCGCGACGTGGTTTATAATCTACGCGATTACCACGGTTGTCATCATTCGATTCAAAACGCGGTTTATCATTGAAACCACCTTCGCGACGTGGACGATCTGAAGTGAACTCACGACGTGGACGATCTTCAAAACCACCTTCACGACGTGGACGGTCTGAATTGAACTCGCGACGCGGACGATCTTCACCGCCGAACGCTGGGCGTTCACCACGTGGTTTATCATCGAAGCTACGACGTGGACGGTCATCACGACCACCTTCACGGCGTTTAAAGTTGCTTTCGCCTTCAAAACGACGACCACCACCAAAACCACCGCCGCCACTACGACGACCATCACGACCACCGCCGCCATTACCACTACGGCCACGACCACCGCCATCACGACCTGAACGAGCAGGAGGTGGAGATGGCTCTAAGCCTTCAATTTCAGAAACACTCAAACGTGCTTCTAAATATTCTTCAAGTGCACGAATCTTACCGCGTTCACGATAAGTCGCTAAAGTAATTGCTTGACCAGTACGACCAGCACGACCAGTACGACCAATACGGTGTACATAATCTTCATGCTTCATCGGAAGACCGAAGTTAATTACGTGAGAAATAGTCGGAACGTCAAGACCACGAGCAGCAACGTCAGTTGCAACTAGGATTTTTGCACGACCTTCACGAATACTACGTAAACGACGGTTACGAACTGTTTGTGGCATTGCACCATGAAGTGCAACAACAGAATGACCTGCTTCAGCAAGTTCTTCTGCCAACATATCTGTATCTTCTTGCGTGCTAGCAAAAACAACAGCTTGATCTAAGTTTTCATCACTTAACCAATGAGTAAGTAATTTTTTCTTATGTTCGAAGCCATCAGTCCAATGCAATGTTTGCGTAATATCTGTATTGGTTGAATGACCTGTTTCAATTGCGATACGCATAGGATCTTTCATCATGCATGATGCAAGACGAATGATACGATCAGCAAATGTTGCAGAGAACATTAATGTTTGTTTACGGTTAGCTGCTAATTCGCTAATTGCTTCTAAGTCTTCAGAGAAACCTAGGTCAAGCATACGGTCCGCTTCATCAACGATTAAAGCATCTACTTGATCTAATTTAATTTGACGACGATTCACCAAGTCAAGTAAACGACCAGGTGTTGCAACAACAACTTGCGCGCCTTTTAATTGTTGAATTTGTTTTGCAAATGGCATACCGCCCATAATGGCAGCAATACGAACACCTTTCATGTGACGTACAAGTGCAATTGCATCTTGACTTACTTGCTGTGCCAATTCACGAGTTGGTGAAATTACCAAGATATTCGGTTGAGTCACTGCTTTCATACGGTCTTTGAACGGTACAACAGACTCTTGACCAGCTAAAGCATTTAATGTTGGGAGTAAGAATGCTGCAGTTTTACCAGAACCAGTTTGGCTTGATACGAGAAGGTCTTTACCTTCTAAAGCAGCAGGAATTGCTTGTTCTTGTACAGCAGTCGGGGTAGTAAAACCTAAACCTTCAAGCGCTTGTTGTAAGGTTTCATGCAAAGAAAATTCGGCAAAAGATTTGCTCATAGAGAGTTTCACCCTTGTGGGTGCTCCATTTTTAATAAATACAAAATAGACATCGGCAAAAAGCGGCAAAGCAAAATTAGCTGAAAGCTTTTATTCAGCAGCAATCCGAGTAACGACGATGTGGACTAAACGCATGCTTGATTACGGCCGAACCTGAAGAATCGCTGAGCGATCGGGGCGCAAGAAATGGTCCTCTCTATGGACGGCGTGCGCTTACAATGAATAGAACAGAATGTTCAGGTAATGAACGGAAATTTAAGTGCGTTGGCGGATTATAGCAGAAATAAATTAAAAGTCACCTGTTTTAATCAACTTTATCTATATTTCTTGAATTAATTTAATTTTACTCTTTATTTAAAACACAAAACCCTCTGATTAAAGAGGGTTTTATTTATAATACGCTAAATTATTTTGCAGCTTTATCCCAAGCTGGAACAACTGTTTGCATTAAAGGTTTTAATAACTTAAGCGAACATGCAAGTACTTGACCATTTTCAAATGAGTTATTGCCACCACGCGCGTCAACAACTACACCACCTGCTTCTTTAAGAATAAGTTCACCAGCAGCAATATCCCATGGCTTTAAACCAAGCTCAAAGAAACCATCAAAACGACCAGCAGCTACATATGCTAAATCTAGAGCAGCTGAACCGCCACGGCGGATTTGTGCACCTGCTTGAGTAACCGCTAATAACGATGCGAAATGCTGCTCTGCATAAGATACGATTTCGCCAGCACGTTTAGCGCGGTAAGGATGGCCTACTGCCAAGAATGTATTTTCTAAACTATCTTTTACATTTACACGAATACGGCGTTGATTCATAACTGCACCGCGACCACGGCTAGCAGAGAACAACTCATCACGTACTGGATCGTAGATTACGCCGTGTTGAGTAACACCTTTATGTTGAACTGCAATAGAAATACAGAAATGAGGGAAACCATTAATAAAGTTTTGTGTGCCATCAAGCGGGTCAATTACCCAGCACCACTCTGCATCATGGCCTTTGCCTTCTTGCAAACCAAACTCTTCACCTAAGAAGCTATGGTTTTTATAACTTTTACGTAACGTATCAATCGCTAATTGTTCTAAATAACGATCTACACGTGTTACTGGGCCATCAATGCCTTTCTCTTCAACTTGTAAATCGAGTTTATGACGATTTTGATGCGCTTTTAAAAGCTCTTGACCAACTGTTTGAGCCGCACGCGCAGCCATAACCACCATAGGTTCCATTGAACACCCACTAGACAAATTTGAAGATTTTGACAAAGAATAATGCATAAAAGCGCAGATATTTTAGCAAATATATGCGCTTTTAGGGGGAAAATGTTTCAAAAATTTTATTGGAGGCCTAAACCACCTGATTGAGCTTAAGCCAAACTCTCTCAATTGAGCTCAAAATACCTTTAGCATCCAACCCGCAGTCTTGTAACATTTGTCCGTGTGAAGCCTGTTGTATGAACAAATCTGGCAATCCTAAATTAATGATAGGTTTCACAATTTGTTCTTGCGCCATAAACTCATTGACAGCGCTACCTGCACCGCCCATAACGGCATGCTCTTCAACTGTAACAAATAAATGAGTATTTTCAGCTAAATCACGAATCATTTTTTCATCAAGCGGTTTCACAAACCTCATATTTACAACACGCACACCCACGTCATGTTTTTGTGCAAATTGTTCAGCAGCCTCTATAGCAACCATCACTCTGCTACCAAATGCCAAAATTGTAATCTGCTCTTCACAGCTAGTCTTTATTTCAGCAACGATTTCAGCTTTCCCTAATTCAATAGTGGTCAACTCTTGCTGAATTTCAACACCTACACCAGCACCACGTGGGTAACGTACCGCAGCGGGTCCATTATAGACATAGGCTGTATGAAGCATCTGACGACATTCATTTTCATCTTTTGGCGCCATGATGACTATGTTTGGAACTGTACGCATGTATGCATAATCATATGCACCTGCATGAGTTGGACCATCTTCACCAACCAAACCAGCACGGTCAATCCCGAAAGTCACATCAAGGTTTTGTAATGCAACATCATGAATAAACTGATCGTAACCACGCTGCAAGAACGTCGAATAGATTGCAACAACAGGTTTTAAGCCTTCACAAGCCATTCCTGCTGCAAGTGTTACAGCATGCTGTTCAGCAATCGCAACATCAAAGAATCTCTGTGGGAATTCTTTAGCAAACTGAACCATGCCTGAGCCTTCACACATTGCAGGTGTAATCGCGAGTAGACGCTCATCTTGCGCCGCCTCATCACATAACCACTGACCAAATACATCAGAATATTTAGGTGGTGTTTTACCTGCTGAGGTTGCATTAATTTTGCTAATTGCATGATAGGTAATCGGATCCGCTTCTGCAGGAGTAAAACCTTTACCTTTTTTAGTATAGACGTGTACTAAACGTGGACCTTTACGCTTCTTTAGAGCATAAAATACTTGCGCCAGTTGATTTACGTCATGGCCATCAAATGGACCAAAGTAATCAAAACCAATTGCTTTAAATAAATTATCGGCTGCGTCTGTTGCTGATTGATGCAAACGAGAGTTATAAGTCCATTTTGGATGTGGCTGTATATACGCTTCGCCATCTTCATTAACGTTAACTAAATGACCTTTTTCCCAAATTGCAGCCAAATGTTTAGCAAAGCCACCTGTACTACAAGAAATTGACATGTCATTGTCATTGAGCACAACAATTAAATCGGCATTATGTGCAACAGCATCGTTCATGGCTTCAAATGCCATACCCGCTGTCATTGCACCATCACCTACAATACAAACTACTTCACATGGGTCGTTTTGATAACGACGTGCTAACGACATTCCTAAACCAGCTGAAATTGCTGTTGATGAATGTCCTACACCGAATGTATCGAAAACTGATTCTTCTCTAGCTGGAAATGCTGCTAAACCATTTTTAGAACGAATCGTCGTCATTTGTTCACGACGACCTGTCAGGACTTTGTGCGGATAGGCCTGATGTCCTACATCCCAAACTAATCGGTCATTTGGAGTATTAAAGCAATAATGCAGCGCAACCGTCAGCTCAACCACGCCGAGATTAGCACCGAAATGGCCACCACTCTGGCCTGCTGCATATAAAATATATTGACGCAACTCATCAGCCACTTGAACCAATTGGCTATGCTCGAGCTGACGTAATTGTTGAGGATGATCAATTGCATCTAACAATGGCGTAACAGGGCGTTGAGTTGGAATTTCGGTATACAACATATGTGGCAAAGCCTTTATAAGCCTGGCAAATCCTAAGCTGGGTCAAAATGGGTCGATCATACAATCGAATGAAGTCACCTTCAATCAGCCACATTTGCGAACGAGGTCATGCAAAGCAGTCTCTCATACATCATGGGTATGGTTGGCAGATTATCCTGAATAATCTGACTATTTATCAACTATTATCGTCATCTTTATACAAAAAAGAAAACCTTAGTGTGCAAAATGATTATGACAATTCGACCAATCTCCCAGCATTACGCTATACTTTAAACCGTTTTCGGTTAAAAGATGAGTTAATCTGTGCCTATAGAGTTCATTGCAACATCAAAACTCCCGACCGCTTTTGGTGAATTCAATATTTCTGTGTTTCAAGATCCAGTATCAGGTGAAGAACATGTGGCACTTTCTAAAGGGTTAGAAAATCCACCTACAGGCCCTGTTTTGGTTCGTGTACATTCAGAATGTTTAACAGGTGATGCTTTTGCATCATTAAAATGCGACTGTGGTCCTCAATTGCAGGCAACTCAAAAGCTCATCAACGAGGCAGGTCAAGGCGTTATTTTATATTTACGTCAAGAAGGCCGTGGTATTGGGCTTACAAATAAAATTCGCGCCTATGCCTTACAAGATCAGGGGCATGACACCGTAGATGCAAATTTACTTTTAAATTTACCTGCCGATGCACGTCGTTACGACATGTGTAGCATTATGCTAGATCACTTAGCAGTGAAAGAAGTTAAATTAATTACCAATAATCCTTTGAAAATTCAGGCACTCAAAGATCAAGGAATTAATATCGTTGGCCGTGTTCCATTAACGGTTGGACGCAACCCTTTTAATGAACAATATTTAAAAACCAAACGTGAACGTATGGATCACCTTTATCAAAAAGATGATTTTTAAGCCAAAATTATAAATTTAAAAATAATTGGAAGGGATTTTTGAGACATTTCTTAAAAATCCCTTACTTTTTTTATGGTTTTATGCTTTGATGTATCTATCTCCTATCTCAATCATCTTTGAGGGTCACTATGCAACATCCGACTTCAACAGATATTCAACGTGTCCGCGAATTTCTACTAGATTTACAAGCCCGTATATGTGCTGGTTTAGAACAACAAGAAAAAGCTGGCGGCGGTACGAGTGAATTTATTATTGATGATTGGGAACGTCCTGAAGGTGGTGGTGGCCGTTCACGAGTTTTGCAAAATGGTACAGTGATTGAAAAAGGTGGTGTGATGTTTTCTCACATCAACATTAGTAAACTCCCCGCTTCTGCTACAGAAAGACACCCTCAAATTGCTGGTGCTAAAGCTCAAGCACTTGGTGTCTCATTAGTGATTCATCCTAAAAATCCCAATATTCCAACTTCTCATGCCAATGTACGTTTATTCGTTGCAGAGCCTGAAGGACAAGATCCAATTTGGTGGTTTGGCGGTGGTTTTGACTTAACACCGTTCTATCCAGATGAGCAAGATGTTATCGATTGGCATCAAGCCGCTTACGACTTATGTCAGCCTTTTGGTGACAGTGTCTATGCTGAACACAAAAAATGGTGTGATGATTATTTCTATTTAAAACATCGCGATGAGCAACGTGGTGTCGGTGGCTTATTTTTTGACGATTTAAACGGCTGGGATTTCGAAACTTGCTTTAAATATATTCAAGCTGTAGGTAATGGCTATTTAAATGCCATTCTGCCAATTTTTGAAAAACACCGTGAACAACCTTACACCGAAGCACAACGAGAGTTTCAGCTTTACCGCCGCGGCAGATATGTCGAATACAACTTAGTCTATGACCGCGGAACATTGTTTGGTTTACAAACAGGCGGACGTATCGAATCTATTTTAGTCAGTCTACCTAACCTTGCAGGTTGGTCTTATCGTCCTGAATGGGATGAAGACTCACCAGAGAAACGTTTAACTAACTATTACCTAAAACCACGTGACTGGCTAAATTTAAAAGAAAAAGTCGCTTAATTTTTTGCTTTTTGGAGATTCTTTGGCTTCCACCCTAAAGAATCTCCTTTTTTATTTTCAATTCCTTTGTTTCTATTCAAATATTTTTTCTGATTCCAATTTGGCTTATAGTGAGGCCTGCTGAATATTCAGCACAGATTTTAACTGCTTCATGCCATTTTAAAATTTTGGATATAAGAATGACCAAACAGTTTGCAGTAATTGGCAACCCAATCGAACAATCACGCTCTCCTGAATTGCATCATGCTTTCGCTCAAAAAACAGGTGTTGATCTCGACTATCAAAAACGTCTTGCCCCTCTTGATGGTTTTGAGCCGAGTATGCGTAGTTTCTTTGCAAATGGCGGAAGTGGCATGAATGTTACCGTACCGTTTAAAGAACAAGCTTTTGCTTTGTGTGATGTGTTAACCGAACGTGCTCAAATTGCAAAAGCAGTTAATACGTTATGGATGGAAAATGGCAAATTGCACGGCGATAACACAGATGGCCAAGGCTTAGTTGCCGCGATTCAAGCCTTAGATTGGAATCTGGAAAATACGACTATTTTAATTTTAGGGGCTGGTGGTGCAACTCGTGGTGTTATTTACCCACTGGTACAGGCTGGCGCTAAAAAGATAGTGATTGCAAACCGTACTCTAGCTCGTGCCGAACAACTTATAGATGACCTAAAAGTAGCCGTTCCGCAAGCTCAATTACAAGCAATTTCTCTAAATGAGCTAGAAGGGAAGTTTGATATTGTAATTAATGCGACTTCTGCAAGCCTCTCGGGTGATGCATTACAACTCCCAGAAACTTTAGAGTTTAAATATGCCTATGAAATGGCATATGGCAAACCATCTAGCTTCCTTGAGCAAGCTAAACAACGTAATGTGCCCTCTTCTGAAGGTTTTGGAATGTTAGTCGGTCAGGCTATTGAATCCTTTTCTATCTGGAATGGCGTAAGACCTGAATTAAAAGATTTTCTATAAATATAAAAAAAGAACCTACATGATGTAGGTTCTTTTTTACTTCATTTATTATTTTTTGGTCGTAACCATTTGCTGATAAACATCTCGGAAAATCTCATAATCAATAAATTCATTATGTTCAGGTTTTAAATTCTGAATTGTTTTTTCCGTAAGTTGCTGTTTACGTGCAGCAACATACACCTTCCCTAAAATATCAGCTGTTTGTGACAACAATTGTTTTTCTTCAGCAGAAGCACCATTTTGTTGTTCAAATTCTAATTGATATTGTTTCGAGAAAAGCTGCTCAGGCTGCTTATATTGTTTCTGTAATTTTTGCCATGCTTCACGCCCAGCCTTACCTTGCATTGTTGTAATCACAATATGGTCTACAGCACGGCCTAAATCATTATCAAACTGATCTTCTTGTTCAAGATGATGCTTTTTCTGCAATGCCTCGATACGCTCTAAAGCCTTACCTTGAGGATTATAGGTTTCTTCTTCAGAGAACCAATAAGCATAAACTTCGGCAATTTCTTGCAACTGTTGAACTGAATAATAATTAATATATGACGGTTTTTCGGCAGTCAATTTTGCAATAAATACAGCCTTATACGTTTTGTCATAGGCACGTGTTGCATCATAAGTTTGGTTAGCCAACAACGCCAGACTCGAATCTAAATCTTGTACATCGCTATGTGAGCCAACTGCATGTTCAGAAACATCACTCTGCCCAAGTTTTTCACTAAAGCCTTTCACGAAGTTTTCAAATAAAGAACCCTTACTTGCTTCAGCAACTGATTTAGCTTGTTTAAGCTGCTGCTGGTCAATTGAGGTTGCTTTACCATAATTTAGAATTTGCATGTCTGCTTTAATATTGAAACGATGGTTAAATTCAGCAGGTGTATATGCAATATCGTAATCTACGTTGACTGCACGGCCTTTTTCATCGAGTCCAACATCAATCGTAATTGGATTTCTTTGTTTTGGTAAAGCTTGTTCGATCTCTGCTTTATGCTTTAACCATAAAGCTTTGAATGCTTCATCATTCACAAACTGGTTCTGATCATAAGCAGCAAAAGTTTGTTTTAAAGCAGCTTGACGAGACTTGATCTGAGTTTTTTGGGCACTCTCTACGCTTTGATCAAGAACATCAACACCATATATTTGACAGTAATTAATATCCCCTAAAACTACTGGTTTTTTAAGGGTCTGTAACTCAACACATTGTTCTTCTGTAAGGGTTGGGCCTTCTTCATCTTGGGTAGTTTGTTCGGCATCCGCTACCGCAACATCAGCAGCATCCTCATCTTGGCCTGAAGCAGAAGCCTCGTCTGCTGCCGTTGCTTCTTGAGCGGCACTTGATTGTTCTTCATCGCCTTCCTCAGAAGCCAATGTACCGCCAAAATGAGCGTTAATGAGTGAGTAAAGTTGTTGACTGACTGCCGCTGCATCGTCAGAAGAAACCTTCTGCCCTTCGGCACCACCTGACTTTTTCTTAGCTTCAGAAGCAGCAAGTTCAGTTGCTATAGATTCAGCAATCTTTTGGTCATCAAATCCTAAAACACTTTTTTGCAGGTATTTTTCATTGACTTGACCATATAGATCGACTTGCAGTAGCAACTCTTCAACCGTATCTTTTAAACGAATTTTTTCTACAATTCCTGCTTTACGGTCAGCGTCTGTAATTGGTAAACGTTGTAAATTTTGCGGATCAGCCAAACGATAAGACACGGCGCCAGAAGCCTTCGCATATTCAACGAACTTCTTCATATCGACGTTCGTAAACAGATCTTTATATTTCGAAAAATCGACATAGGCTAAGTTGTTTTGATTATCTTTATTAACTAAATAAGGCATTAATCCGAAATAATTAACGTAAAACTTATAATCCTTTAGATCAAGCACCATTGGCAATTTTGCCTGCACGAGCAAAGTCGGTTTTTCATATCTTGCCGTAAGGTTGAAAGACCCCATTTTTTGACGATAATGAACTGAACCATCGTAACTAAATTGGAGATCATTTAATAAATTGATTAATACGGCATTTACTTTTTCTGAACGTGATTCGCCAGATACACCCGAAACAGATTGCTCATTTGCAATTGCGGCATAAAGCGCCTGCTTCTGTTTTTTATTCAAATTAATTTTTTGTTCACGTAAATATTGATCTACTTTTTTTTGCACTTCAGCATCAAGTTGAGCACTCTTCTCTACAGTGCTTATTTTGTTGGGCTGATTTGAATCAACATTAACTTTAAAATGCCCGCGGTAGTCATAGCTTGGGTATTCATACATTGCATTCATACCCTGAATGACTTTTTGATCTAAATGAGCAGGTGCCACTGATGGACGTAGGCTATGCTGCGCACATGCGGTCAAACCCAAACTGAATAAACATAAACTGAGATATTTTAAATGCATAACCTTTTTTAAAACCTTATCGCTTTATCTTTTTAGCAAAACTTGCTAAAAATAAAAAAATAGTTGTTTTTTCACATAAAAGTATAAGTCCTGAATGTAGCAGAAAATGTATTTTCAGGTGTATTTATTTTCGACAAAATTCGCTTTTCTGACATTTCTTTCGGATGTGATTATCATTGTATTTTTATCATGCGAGTGAATAATCAAATCATCGATTCAGATAATCCCACAATGATTCAAAATTAGGATTAAAGCCATGCCAGCATATAAAGCCCCGCTACACGATATTCGCTTCTTAATGAATGAAGTATTAGATTACCCTGCTCACTACAAAACTTTATCAAATGGTGAAAACGCAGATCCAGATACCGTTGATATGATTCTTGAAGGTGCGGCAGATTATTGTGAAAACGTATTATCGCCACTTAACCAATCTGGTGATGAAGAAGGTTGCCATTTTGACAACGGCGAAGTAACTACACCTAAAGGCTTTAAAGAAGCTTACGACCAGTTCGTAATGGGTGGTTGGCAAGGTCTTTCTTATCCAGAAGAATTTGGTGGTCAAGGCCTACCAATGTCTTTAAACCTCATCAAATCAGAAATGATGGGTACTGCAAACTGGTCATTTACGATGTACCCTGGCTTAAGTTCGGGTTGTATGAACACCATTTTGCAATTCGGTACCGATGAGCAAAAACAAACGTATATGCCTAAACTTGTTGAAGGAACTTGGAGCGGCACAATGTGCTTAACCGAACCTCAATGTGGTACCGACTTAGGGCAAGTTAAAACTAAAGCTGAACCTCAAGCAGATGGCACTTATAAAATCTCTGGCACAAAAATCTTCATTTCTGCCGGTGAACATGATTTAACTGAAAATATTATTCACATCGTACTTGCACGTCTTCCAGATGCGCCTGCTGGTACTCGTGGTATTTCATTATTTATCGTACCTAAATTCATACCTACTGCTGATAGTGGTATCGGTGAACGTAATGCAGTGACCTGTGGTTCAATCGAACACAAAATGGGGATCCGTGCTTCTGCAACTGCTGTACTAAACTTTGATAATGCCACTGGTTATTTAATTGGTGAAGTCAACAAAGGTTTACATGCAATGTTTACCTTCATGAATACAGCACGTATTGGTACTGCTGTTCAAGGTATTGCGCACGCTGAGTTATCGTTCCAAGGTGCATTACCTTATGCGAAAGATCGTATGTCTATGCGTGCACTTTCTGGTAAAAAAGAACCTGAAAGAGTTGCAGATGCCATCATTCATCATGCTGACGTACGTCGCCTGTTGTTGACTCAAAAAGCAATTGCTGAAGGTGGCCGTTCAATGATCTATCATGCTGCAAAACTTGCAGACAAAATGACAGATGCATTAACACGTGGCGACCAAGCTGCTTACGAAGACTACGATGATAAACTTGGTTTCTACACACCAATTTTGAAAGGTTTCTTGACTGAACTTGGTTTAGAAGCTGCAAACAACGGTATGCAAGTTTACGGCGGTCATGGCTACATTAAAGAATGGGGCATGGAACAAATCGCTCGTGATGCTCGTATCTCAACGCTATACGAAGGTACAACAGGCATTCAAGCACTTGACTTGATTGGTCGTAAAGTATTGCTTAGCTCAAAAGGTAAAGTGGTTCGTGACTACACTGCTGAAATCTTAAAATTCTGTGCTGCACACGCACGTAATAAGTACTTACGTCGTTTTGCTTGGGATTTAACTAAGCTTTGTGCTCAATGGAACACTTTAACAGTTCGTATTATGCTTGCTGCACGTAAAGACCGTGACATCGTATCTTCTGCTTCTGTAGATTTCTTGATGTTCTCAGGTTACGTGATGATGGCTTACTTCTGGGCGCAACAAGCAGTCATTGCTTCTGAGAAACTAGAAGCAGGTGATGGTGCAGAAACGCCTGAATTCTATAAGGCAAAAATCAAAGTTGCAGACTTCTACTTTGACCGTATGTTGCCTCGTACCCAAGGTCATGCAGAATCAATGGTGACAACCTCTCGCACATTAACATCATTACCAGTTGAACACTTTAGCTTCGACTACTAATGATTTTTAAATAGTGAAATGAAAAGAGCGCAATTCATATTGCGCTCTTTTTTATTCAAGTAAAAATTTAATATTTATTCTTTAGTCAGAACATAAGCTTGCTTCGGAACAAAATAGTTTTGTTCCAAAAACTCACGGTTTTTACCGTAGTCGCTATAAAACAGTTTTTCTAGATTCACGATCAATCTTTTGTTTGAATCAACATTAAAATAAAAATTAACATTAGATAAAGGACAGTGAATGGTTAACTCATGCTCTCTTTCATATACTTTCCAATTTAAATCAGGACACAACTGATTTATAGCAGTACTTTTGGCTCCATCCTTACTTCCCACTCGGCCAAAATGAATAACATTCCAATAAGCCGATCCATTGGGTAATAAATTTAAAATGTACTCTGCCTCTCCAGACTCACAATCGGCAAACGCATCCTCACATGAAATTCGGGTGTGATATCGCCCTACATATTGCAATGAAATTGCGCTTAATTTTTTGGTTTGATCTAAATTTTCTTCAGGTAAAAAAGTACGACCTGCCACATAATCTAATGTTTTTGTAGATGTACTATTTTTTATTAAATTTTCTTCATCGGTAGAATTAGAACTTGGACTAGAGTGATCTTTGGAGTTGGCGTGGTTTATGTCGCAAGCACTAAGTGTCAGGCACATCATAGTCCCTACAACCAAATGCTTAACTAAAAACCTAGACCGCTTCAAAGACATATACATTATTCACAGATAACAGCAACAACCATGTTTATATTCATTTCAGGCACGAGCCAATTGGTGCGATAAACCGTTAAGCCCTGAAAGGGTGCATTTTAGTTGATGTTGGTTTCCTTCATTCTAATCCTTTACATATTTTAACCATTTTACTTGTTAGAAGACTTTAAACCCGTTATTTCGTCTCCATATTTTTATTAAGCAAGAGAATAAGCAATTCCTTGTAACTTTTTATTTTTAAGGAGAATTAGATGGCCAGTTCTGGTTTATATCGCTCGAACCGACATAGCATGATCGCCGGTGTAATGGGTGGTATTGCTGAACGTTTTGGTTGGAACGTAACTTTACTACGCATTATTTTTGTTGTGATTTCAATTATGAGTGCGGCCTTTCCCGGAATCTTAGTTTATCTGGTTTTGTGGTTAGTCATTCCGAAAAAACAGCCAGAACATATTGAAGGCTATCGACAATCCGTCCGAACTGTACATGAAGAGCAAACACGTTAATTAATTTTGGTCGCTACGGTTGCATACCCTAATCAACCGTAGCTTTTTTTGCTCTGTTTTTTTAGATTATATTTTACGGTTTAACTGCTGTTGTAAGGCAGCAATCATATCTGCACGGCTAATCATTCCGATTAACTTCCGCTCCTCGACCACTGGAATATAATTAAAAGATTTTTCGACAAAATAAGGCACAAGATCTTGAATAGGCTGTGTTGGCAATACTGTCACCACTCTATGACTCATAATCTGTTTCACATAATGCTGCCAAGAGTTTCTTGGGTCCGCTGCACCTTTAAACCATTCCACAACTTCATATAACGCTAAAGTTCCTACTAGATGATTGTCAGCATTGACCACCGGTAAGCTCATAAGGTTAATATGCTTGAACTTATCCAGCGCCTGATGAATATCATCATCTTCATGCAACTTAATCACATCACGGCTCATAATATCCTGACAGGTATATTGATTGACTATGCGTTCGTTGGCATGTTCTTGTGCATCTAAAATAATTTTTTCTAAATCGTATTGGCTAATATCTAACAGTTCAGTGTGGTGCTCTAAAGCGTACTCAATATCTTTCGGTTGAATCGATACTTTTTGAGTCGGTGTTGGGTCTTTGCTACGCTCATTGAGACGTGCAGTAACTGGATAATGTCTTCCAATTAATCTATTAAAAAAGACGGCGAAACCGAGTAAAAGTAACGAGTTGAGCAGAACGGGATAAAAAACGAAATAAAAGCCTAATTTATGAATTGCTGTACCACCTAACACAGCCGTAATTGCGACTGCACCACTTGGTGGATGCAAAGAGTCAGTAGTCATCATTAAGAATATGGCAAAGCCTACTGCGACACTGAAAGCAGTGGTTAAATCAGGAATCCACTGTGCGCAGGCAACCCCAATAATTCCGGCTAGCGTATTACCAACAATCACATTCCATGGTTGAGCCAATGGACTGGTTGGCACAGCAAATAAGAGAACAGATGAAGCTCCCATGGGTGCAATGTACCAGGCATTAATTCCACCTAGAACATACCAGCTAATTAAGGAAGAAATTGCTAAACCACACAGTGCTCCAACACCGCAAAGCAACCGTTCTTTTAAGGGTAAAACCTTAAAATTTGGTTTTAAAATCTGTAACCATTCTCGCTGTATAACACTCACAGTACACCTTTGGGGATATGCCGTTATTTATAACGGGCAAAAGTATACGCCCAAAGCCACATAAAGTGCATTTAAATTATATCTTTCAAAGATAAGAAACCCTGTTGAATTATCTTTTGTTATTTTAAAACTTTAATATTCAATTAATTTTTCATTTAAGTAACGCCAGTAACGTTTTGGTAAATATTGCACATGAAGTTTTATATTCTGACGTTCCGTAATGTTTACGCTCTTAAAATAATCTTTCCAAAGCTGATCATATAAGACTTCTTGCTCATCTAGCTCCAGCTGAAAGCTTTGGCTCATTCCATTTTTTAAATTACGGTCAACTTTCGAGGCTTCGAGTGAAACGTCATGTATTTCCCGTAAATCATAATAAAGACCAAACTTACGTTTCTCATCATAAATGAGCCAACGCTGATCTTGATAACGCCGTTTAAAATGCGGCTGAATGAGTGGTAAAACATTAAAATCGGGACGTACCAAACTTAAAAAAAGCTCATCTTTGGTTTTCTTAAAGCGGATAAAAGCTTCCATCCGATGCTTCTCTCGACCAACCTTTTTCGTCCATTGCGAAATTGCTAAAACACTTGGGTGCGAATAGTCTTTTTCTACAGATGAATGGCTACTAAACACATAAATACAGTAATTAAATAAATGCTGATAGGCGTCTAAAGATTCAGATAAAGAGGTAAAATAAAATTGCCTTAAAGAAGACGAAGAAAGCTTTTTTTGCAGCGCGGACCACACACGTTCTGCATGTTGCTCATTATTTGAAACCTCAATTTTATCGGCAAATAAACCATGTTGAGCAGCCTCACTCAAACAGAGTCTGACCTGTAATTCTTTGAATTGAAATGCGCGAAACACACAACTGAGCAGTCCGATCATTGAACCATCAAAATAGTAAGCCACTTCATCATTAAACATGGCTAAAACCCAAGGCTTAATTGTGGCGAAAGCTGCTGCACATATTTCGATGAACCCTGCGTTAAAATCTGCTGCCGGATAAAGCTTGAAGATAATTCTTTTTGGAATTTTGGACTGTCTTCACAGCGAATAAAGAATTTTGCTCGCTGATAGGCGACACCTAACTTTTTAAGTAAATCGATATGAATTTTTCCAAAACGGCGAGCCTGTACAATTTTCTTGGCCGATTTCACCCCAATGCCTGGTACACGCAAAATCATTTGATAATCGGCATGATTTAAATCTACTGGAAATTGCTCTGGATGCCTTAAAGCCCAGCCTAATTTCGGGTCTACATCAAGATCCAAATTTGGGTGTTTTTCATTGACGATTTCATTGACCTGAAAGCCATAAAAACGCATCAACCAATCACTCTGATAGAGTCGATTTTCCCGAAGTAACGGCGGTGCAGAACCGACTGCTGGCAAGTAATTATTTTCGGTATTAATTGGAATATAACCCGAAAAATAGACTCGTTTGAGCTTAAATTCTTTGTAGTGCTTATCTGCCATAAACAAGACATCTTGGTCTGACTCTTGATGAGCACCCACCACCATTTGGGTGGTCTGCCCTGCTGGTACATATTTCGGCACATGCTTAATAATTTGACGTTCGTCTTTAAGCTGAATAAGTCTGTCACGAACCAAACCTAAATCTTTTTGTACTTCTTGATGTGATTTTTCCGGTGCAAAAGTCTTTAACCCAATTTCGGTCGGCATCTCTAAATTAATACTCATACGATCAGCATATAAACCTGCTTCATGAATCAGTTCAGGCGATGCTCCCGGAATGGTTTTTAGGTGAATATAGCCATTAAAATTTTCTTCAAGGCGCAACTTCTTCACGACTTGAAGCATACGCTCCATTGTATGGTCGGCCGATTTAAAAATGCCTGAGCTTAAAAATAAGCCTTCAATATAATTACGTCGATAAAAATTAATGGTTAAGTCCACCACCTCTTGCACCGTAAATGCTGCACGTTGAACGTCATTAGAACGACGTGAAACGCAATAAGCGCAGTCAAAAATACATACGTTGCTAAATAGAATTTTTAAGAGTGAAACACAGCGGCCATCTTCGGTATAGCTATGGCAAATACCTGAATGACTGGCATCACCCAAACCTTTATCTTTATTTTTACGGTCACTGCCACTTGATGAACAAGACACATCATATTTAGCAGCATCTGCAAGAATTTGGAGTTTTTCTCGAATGCGATCAGACATATCAAACGACTCATTTATGGCATCGTTTAAAAAATATCATGTCACATTCTTAAATTTAATCTAGTGAAGTACGCTATGCGTCATGAGGTGACGTCTAAAATAATCTGTCTTAATTAACGTATTCTTCTAGTTGTTTTACACGCGCTGCATACTCTTGCATTGGGCAATATGAATACATCGGTGAGCCAATATATGAGCCTGCATTATTACACTCCTGATCTACATAAGCTTTCCAAAGTCGCTGAGATTTTAAAATATCTTGGTAACGCTCTGGCTGTTTATATTCTTCGCTTTGAGCACGAATTTGATCAATCAGAGCAACAATTTTTTCTTCATAAGCTTTTTAGCTTGTTCAGAGCAACTATGCACAACCATGTTGTTAATGCTCTCAAGCTGCATTTCTTTAATAGTCTGATCTACACATTGGTTGTATTCATCTTGCTCATCAGCTTCCGTCTGCGCATAAAGCCACGTACTACAAAAAAGACTAGATAAAACAATGAGTTTACAGCAAAATTCCAGCATAATTTATTCTCGATTCTATAATTTTTAATATGCTTCAATATAACAAAAAAACTATTATTCGCGCACTTGCGCTTGCTCCCATCCCTTTGTTGAGTATATCCGCCTTAGGAATAATTATATTAAATTCGGAATTTAGCCTTTATTCGGGTGGTATTATTTTTCTAGCCCATTTCTTATTTTATTTACTTTTTTATGGTCTTATAGTTATTCCTTTCGCGTATATCATTTCGTATTTTCTCGCGCGTAAAAATCGTTTAAATCTGATGAGTATTTTCATCTGCGCAACTGTCATGTGGATTTTGATTAGCTCTATTGCACGCTTGATTTTTGTCGGATCATTCCCTTCTCCTTGGTGGCATATTTATAAGATCTATAGTTTTTATCTCATGATCTTATTTACCAGCTTTTGCTACTGGTTAGGCTTGAAATGGCTGACTCGACAAAACAAATGAGCTAAGCATGCATTCCTTTGATTAAGCCTTTGCCACTCCCCCACAAAATCCTTATACTTAGGGGCAATTTTTCTCATAAATTCGTGGATGCTACATGAGTCGCGCCATCTCGCACATTGATACATTTCAGGGCTTAATTCTTGCCCTACAAAACTATTGGGCCGAACAAGGCTGCGTCGTACTACAACCTTACGACATGGAAATGGGCGCTGGAACATTCCACACCGCAACATTCTTACGTGCTTTAGGGCCTGAGACTTGGAATGCTGCGTACGTTCAACCTTCACGTCGTCCAAAAGATGGCCGCTATGGTGAAAACCCGAACCGTTTGCAACACTACTACCAGTTCCAAGTAGTACTTAAGCCAAATCCAGACAACATCCAACAGCTTTATCTTGATTCTTTAAAAGCAATCGGGATTGATACGCTTACTCACGACATCCGCTTCGTAGAAGACAACTGGGAATCTCCAACTCTTGGGGCTTGGGGCTTAGGCTGGGAAGTTTGGCTTAACGGCATGGAAGTAACTCAGTTCACTTACTTCCAGCAAGTGGGTGGCGTTGAATGTTACCCAGTGACAGGTGAGATCACTTACGGCTTAGAACGTCTTGCGATGTACCTTCAAGGTGTAGATTCGGTTTATGACCTTGTTTGGACCAAAGGCCAATTTGGTACTGTGACGTATGGCGATGTATTCCATCAAAATGAAGTTGAGCAATCGACTTATAACTTTGAATACGCTCCAGTTGAAAAACTATTTGAACTGTTTGATTTTTACGAATCAGAAGCAAACCGTTTAATTGAAGCAAAACTTTCTCTTCCTGCTTATGAGCAAGTTGTTAAAGCGTCTCATACCTTTAACTTGCTTGATGCACGTGGCGCAATTTCTGTGACTGAGCGTCAACGCTACATTTTACGTGTACGTACTTTAGCTCGTGCGATTGCACAAAGTTATGTACAAGCACGTGCAGAGCTTGGCTTCCCAATGGCAGAACCACACTTACGTGATGAAGTATTGGCACAGCTAAAAGCACAAGCTGAAAATGAAGCAGCAAAGGCGGAGAAAAACTAATGAGCAAACATACTGTTTTATTCGAACTTGGCTGTGAAGAACTTCCACCGAAAAGTTTAAAAAACTTACGTGATGCTTTACAGGCAGAAACGGTAAAAGGCTTAAAAGATGCTGGCTTAAATTTCGCATCTATCGAAGCTTATGCAGCTCCACGTCGTTTAGCGCTTAAAATTGTTGATATCGATGCCGCTCAAGCTGATACACAAAAACGTTTTGATGGCCCTGCTGTTCAAGCGGCTTACGATGCAGAAGGTAAACCGACTAAAGCACTCGAAGGCTTTATGCGTGGTCAAGGTATTACTGTTGATCAGCTTTCTACTTTCCAAGCAGGTAAAGTTGAAAAAGTTTGCTATTTAAAAGATGTAAAAGGTCAAAGCCTTGATGCTTTACTTCCACAGATTTTACAAACTGCATTAGACAATTTACCAATTGCTAAGCGTATGCGTTCTGCTGCAAGCCGTACCGAATTTGTACGTCCGGTTAAATGGGTTCTCTTACTTAAAGATGATCAAATCATTGACGCGACTATTCAAGATCATAAAGCTGGTAATGTGACTTATGGTCACCGTTTCCATGCCCCTGAAGCTGTGACTTTAGCACATGCAAATGACTACTTAGCTGCTTTAGAAAAAGCATATGTCGTTGCGAACTTTGAAAAGCGTCAAGCGACCATTCAAGAACAAGTGAAAAAGTTAGCTGATGAAGTTAATGCAACTGCAATTGTTCCAGCTGACTTACTTGATGAAGTAACAAGCCTCGTTGAATGGCCTGTTGCTCTTCGTGCAAATTTTGAAGAGCGCTTCCTTGCTGTTCCTCAAGAAGCACTTATTACTACGATGCAAGACAACCAGAAGTATTTCTGCTTGATCAATAGCGAAGGTAAATTACAACCTTACTTCATTACTGTTTCAAATATTGAGTCTAAAGATCCGATTCAAATTATTGAAGGTAATGAAAAAGTTGTTCGTCCTCGTTTGTCTGATGCTGAATTCTTTTTCTTACAAGACCAAAAGCAACCGCTTGCATCTCGTAAAGAAAAACTAGCAAACATGGTATTCCAAGCACAACTTGGTACGCTTTGGGATAAATCGACACGTATTGCTAAACTTGCTGTTGCATTATCTGCAATCACTGGTGCAAACCCAGCCGACGCTGAAAAAGCTGCATTACTTGCTAAATGCGACTTAACTTCAGAACTGGTAGGTGAGTTCCCAGAACTTCAAGGTATTGCGGGTACTTACTACGCGCGTATTGAAGGCGAAAACACTGAAGTTTCAGAAGCTTTAGGCGAGCAATATTTACCAAAATTCGCTGGCGATGTTTTACCAAAAACCAAAACTGGTACAACGATTGCCCTTGCTGACCGTTTAGATACTCTTGTTGGTATTTTCGGTATTGGACAAGCGCCTACAGGTTCTAAAGACCCGTTTGCTCTTCGTCGCTCAGCAATTGGTATCTTACGTTTAATCATTGAAAATGAATTAGATGTAACGATTGAAGAACTGGTAAATCTTGCACTTCAAGGTTATGGCGACATCGTTAAAGACCACGATAAAACACGTGCTGATGCTGTTGCGTTCTTGGAAGGTCGTTACCGTGCCAAGTATGAAGACCAAGGCGTTGCCGTTGATGTGCTTCAAGCGGTTCAAGCACTTGCACCGAAGTCTCCACTTGATTTTGACAAGCGTGTAAATGCTGTAAACCACTTCCGCGCTCTGCCTGAAGCTGCTGCACTTGCTGCTGCAAACAAACGTGTTGCTAACATTCTTGCAAAAGAAGCAGCACCAGAAGGTTCTGTAGTTGAAGCGAACTTGGTTGAAGACGCTGAAAAAGCATTATTTGCTGAGCTTCAAGCAGTGACACCTGTGGTTGAACCATTACTTGCAGCAAAAGATTACACTGCTGCCCTTTCTAAGCTTGCAGCACTTCGCGCGCCGATTGATGCATTCTTTGATGGTGTAATGGTAATGGCAGATGATGCCGACCTGAAGGCAAACCGTTTACGTTTATTGGCTCAATTACGTAACTTGTTTACTGCTATCGCTGATGTAAGTGTATTGCAGGGTTAAAATTATATAGAAATTAATTTTTATATAATTAAGCTTTATTAAAAAACCATGGTTTCGATTTCAATATCGGAGACATGGTTTTTTTAATGGTTTTACCGTCTAATTTTATTCAAAATAATAAATGATTAATTTATGAACACTTAATAAATAACAATTATTTACTTTTATTGCAGTTCATCCATAATTCAGCCAGCTTTGACAAATAATTACCAAACTTAATAAAGAATGATTGCAATGAAAAACTTAAATTTATTACTCATATCAACATTACTATTTACTGGATGTGCCACGACTAAATCGATTCAATATCCAGCTGCGGGTAAACAAACCTCTATTTCTGTTTCTTCAGAACAACTTTCTTCAATGACTGAATCAGGTGCAGGTGATTACTTTGTAAAGGACAGCCAAATATTAGTTGGTGATTCAAGCAATGCTTCGGCTAGCCCAGTTTCTGGAATGTTTGGCCTTATCGGAGTAGGTGTTGCAATGGCAATTGATAAAAATGCAAATAGTTCAGCCATTGAAAAAAGTTCTATAAATCAATCTATTAAATTTGACCAATTGATTCATCAAAAAATTACCGACTCTTTCACCCAAAATAAAGCAGATCCTACCCTCAAACTACTAGATTTAAATCAGACATCCGAAATTAAAATTGTGCCTTATTCACGTCTTTCTTTCCATGAAAAACCAATTGTAAAAGTAAATTTTGGTTTAAAGACCCAATTCAAAAATGCGGCAGACAATAATGCAGATACAAAACGCTTATATCACTATGTAAGCAAGGAACGTATTTCTTTAGCTGAATGGGAAGCTCAAAATAATTTATTATTTATGAAAAAAGCAGATCAAGCATTTAGCGCTCTTAGCCAAGTATTCACTTTAGATTTACAACATCAATTAAATTTAAAAGCATTTGATGAGAATAAGCAAAAGAACTGTAAAACTAATTCAGATACATCCTTAGTTTCTTTTATTCAAACTCCTGACAATTTATGTGTTGGTGTAGTAAAAACAAGCAAAGGGGATGTATTTCAAAATAATATTTATATCGTTGAACAATAATCAAAATTACTAATTAAGAATAGAGAACTACTTAAGCTTAAGTAGTTCTCTAATGTAATCAAACAAATGCTTTAATTTCTTCTAAACTTTTCGATGGCTCAAACCACATAAAATCATAATCAGCCACGTCATGAGTATAAAACGGATCATTTTTCATAATTTCTTCAGCTTCTTGAATCGAAGAGCTTAAAACTAAAATCACTCCACCTACCCTATTTTCTCGACGCCCCGATGCCAAAAATTTCTTCTGCTCATAGTAATGGTCTAAAAATGCAATATGCTCTTTCAGTACAGCATCAACTTCGGCTAATGGTTTTTTATAGGTCAAGGTAACAACAATCATCTCATTCTCTTAAAGGAAGTACTACATGACATAGGAGGATTAAACTACAAATAGCTTATTCGATGGTACGCCGATTCCCCCAATTCATCCATACCAAACTCCCCACAATAATCACTCCACCTAATAGCACAATCATTGATGGTTTTTCATTTAAAAAAACAACTGCCAAACTCATGGCGACAATCGGCGAGCAATACAAAAAGTTGGATGCAATCGTTAACGGCATATTTTTAAGTACATATCCCCACAGTACATAAGCCATCGCACTTGGGAAAATTCCCAACAAGACAACCGACATATTGGCTTGCCAAGTGGCATGTAAAATTTCACTAGTTAAATGAGCGCTATAGAACAGTAAAGGAATGGTTCCGAACCAAATGATGTAGCACATCATGCTTAAGGCATCATAATTTAAGGCAAATTTTTTATATAAATTAAAGTAAATCGCCCATGCAATTGCTGCCAAAACAATCAACAAACTATAAGGGCTCGGCACACCAAAGCCTCGATCACCGCTAACCACTAAAACGGCGCCACAAAGACCTAATAAAATACACAACCACTGTTTGAAACGGATTTGCTCTTTAAAAAACAAAGCTGAAACTATAGAGGTAAATAGCGGAATAGATTGACTCAAAATACTAGATGCGACTGCACTCACATATTGCTGCCCCGTATTTATCAGCAAATGATGCAGAGTTACAGAGAAAAATCCTAATACAGCAAGCGCAGGAACATCTTTCCACGTTAAAGGCTGAATGCCTTTTTTCATGACCAAAAGCAGTAAAAAAAATGATGCAATCAAAAAGCGGAGCAAGGCAATATGCTGTGGTGTATATGAATGCAAAGCACTGTGCACACCAATAGGTGAATAGCCCCAACAAAAAACAGTCACAGCAATACATAAATAGAGCTTAAATGCGGGAGGCTGTGTTTCGGCAGCAAGAGAAATTGCCATGTAAAATCTGCGCTAATGAAATGGAACTCTTTCATCATATGCGCATAGATAGTTGAATAAAATTAACTTATATTGAGTCTAATATTCATTAAAAGTGAATGATAAAATATGGATATCGCTCAGTTAAAAATGTTTCAAACGGTGGTTGAATGCGGCACGATGGCCAAGGCATCTTTGCAGTTGCATTGCGTTCCATCTAACATCACGGCACGCATTAAACAACTTGAAGAAGAACTCGGCGCACCTCTGTTTTATCGGGAAGGGAAAAGTTTAAAGCTCACTCCATCTGGTGAGATTTTCCTTAATTATTGCCAGAAAATTTTAGCGCTTTGTGATGAAGCAAAACGAAGTATTCACCCTGATGCACCGCCCTCTGGTCCATTAAAAATTGGCGCTATTGAATCTTCTGCCACAACCCGTTTACCTAACTTACTCGCGAAATATCATCAACGCTATCCAGAAGTTTCCATTCAAATTATTACTGGCACATGGAAACAACTATTAGTTGATATTTCTCAGCATAAGCTCGACGGAGCTATCGTCGCTGGTAATATTGAGTTTCCAATGCTAAATAAACTCGGTATTTATCAAGAAGAAATTATTTTAATTGCCCCCGAATCTTTTGGTGAAATCCACTGTCAAGAAGACTTGATTGGTAAAGAAATTTTTATGTGGACTGAAGGCTGCCCTTACCGTGCTGCACTTGAAGAATGGCTTAAGCTCAAAAATATCTCGCTTCCAATTACCAGCATTACCAGTTATGCCACTATTATTGGTTGCGTGAGTGCAGGCTCCGGTGTGTCTTTAGTGCCAAAGAGTCTTTTTGAGCAATATAAAAATTTAACCAATATTCGAGGCTATAAATTTGAACATCTTGCCTTTATGCAAAACCAGTTTTTCTGGCACAAAAATGTGAGTAACCACAAAGCGAGAGATATGTTTTTAGAATTGATTAAGTCAGAATTTATAGCTTAGCTGTGCATTCGAATGAAATTATCTATGTAAAACCCTATGCTTTACATAAAATAATGATGCATAAAACACATCGCGACATTTTAAATATTTTAATTTTATTAATACAAAACAATATATTAGTTCTTTTTAAAAATTAATTATAAAAACATAAACTGCATGACCTATCCGTTTTTTGCAACGACCTCACTCAAAAGAAGCAGATGCTAAGTACATAACGTATTTTTTGAGTCATTCAACATGAATAAAGCAATTGGAATTTTAGGTGGTATGGGTCCACAAGCCACGATTGATGCCATGGATAAAATTATTAAAAATACGCCAGCACATTGCGATCAAGAGCATATTCCTGTCATCACGGTTTCTATTCCAGACATCCCAGATAGAACACAATCAATTATAAATCATGATGATAAACCACTCGAAAAAATGGCTGAATATCTTAAGATTTTAGAAGCAGCGCAGGTCGGCTGTATCATTATTCCCTGCAATACTGCCCACTTTTGGTTTAACCAGTTACAGCAACGTACCCAAACCAAAATGATTAGTATTATTGAATCTGCGGTTCATTTTATTCAAGACAGCCAGATTGCTGAAGTTTGTATTCTTGCGACGTCTGCCACCATAAGCACTCAACTTTACCAAAGCCAGTTCATCCAAAACAATATTTGTTTCTCTACCCCATCTGTTGAGATGCAACACAAAGTGATGCAAAGTATCTATCAATACAAAGCAGGAAATATCGAAAAATCAAAACAACTTATGAGTGAGGTTATTCATTTTTATAGACAAAACAAAAGCATAAAATTCTTATTAGCGTGTACTGAAATTCCACTCATCTTACAAGACAGTATCCAAAAAAATCCTGAACTGTTTGTTGATGCAACCGATTTACTCATTAAAAATGCGATTGCGTGGTATCAGAGTTCATTAACAGTATCAGCCGCATGATTAAATAAAATTTAATGCAAATTATGCATAATTACGTTTAGGCAATGGTCCAATCAATTGCCTTCACAAAATTCCATAATCCTTCAGAAGTCGCATTAAGCCTAGCACTACTGCGATATAAATAAATATCGACAGACAGTACTGACTCTTTTATTGGCATGATCTTTAACTGATTTTGTTTTAACTCATCTTGAATGCTGTAATCGGGTAACCACCCTACGCCATAACCGCCTTTGATCATGTCCTTAAGTAATAGACTCATTGAAGACACAAAATTTGTCTCAAACTTGTCCGAATGATGATCTTGTAGAAATTTATTTACTTTTTTCCCCATATAACTGTCATCGGTATAGTTCATGAGTGGAATTGAAGTATCTTCGAGTGAAAATTTAGGTCGACCTAAATGATTTGGAGCCGTGACTAAATAAAGCTGTGCAGAAAACAACTTATGGCACAAAAATTGTGGGTTCATTAAGTCATCATCATAAAAAGATGCAATAAAGTCACATTGACCATTTTTAAGAGAATCTACGGTTTCATTCACATTGATTGCTTCAACATGAAAAATCTTTTCTTGGTAATTTTTTAAGTTTCCTAAAATTTTGGGAAAAATATATCCCGCTAAAGAATGCGCAGAAGCAATCGTGACTTTACTTCGCACATGATTATCACCTTTAATTTGATCTATATTAAACTCAAAATCATCCAGTAAATTTCTAGCATGTAATATAAAAAGCTTACCCTTCTCCGTTAACTGTAAAGGAGAAGTTTCTCGATCAAACACTTCAAAACCAAGACTATTTTCCAAGGCTTGAATACGACGACTCAGCGAAGACTGAGAAATATTTCTAATATCAGAAGCGACTGTAAAATTTCGGTATTTTTCTAGAACAATCAGGTCATATAACCATTTTAATTCAATGTTTTGTATCACTTGAGGCTCCAGATCATTCTAGAAATTTAGATACGGTATTTAATTATATTTGAAATGATGATTTATCGTAATCAAATCGTATGGGTTTTATCTCATTGCAGTACAAACTGTATTTTTATCAGTAAGATCAGCACTTCATCTTTTGATTCTGGTTGGGGAGGTTTATCCAAAATGAAAACCCTAAAAACTCTATGTATTGCGACCTCTATATTAGCTTCATCAAGCTTATTTGCTGAAACAGCGCAACCTCAACAAGTGAATGAAATAGCTCCTAAAACACAACCTTATGGTGATAATCCAAGCCTAGGGCGTGTACTGTTATATAAAACAGGAAAAGGCATACAAAATTTAGGAGACAATATTCAAGGTGCTTCTGAAAAGACCTCAAATAAAATTAGTGAAAAGTGGAAAAACACCAAAGAATTTACTGCTGAAAAGGCAGAAGTCGTTCAACAAAAAGCGGATACAGCAAAAGCTTTTACTGAAACAAAAATAGATCAAGCTAAGCAAAATATTACCAGTAGCCGAAACGGTGAAAACATCCCAATAGAACAAGGTGAGTTAAGTAAATCTAGCACTACGATTAACTAACTTTTTTGGATAGCGCGATAAATTCGCGCTTTAATATAAAATACAAATATCAATCTAGACATAAATACCACTCACTATAAAGAGCTAGGAATCTGCCTTATGAATAGTCAAAAACTTCTCTTTTCAACACTATGCTGCTTAGCATTAACTGCATGTGCAACATCAACGCCCATTTCTTCTTATTCTCAAGCTCAAGTTTTAGAGCAAGACACCAATATCAAAGCTTATCCATCAACGACAGGTAATGTAGCCAAGCTCATTAAACAAGATAATCAAGCTTGTATGATTGAATTTACAGGTTATTTAGGAGGTGGGCACGTTACTGAACACTGGGTATTTAATAATAAAGGTCTAATTTCAGCTACATCATCGACCCTACAATACCCTGATGAGTCAGGCATATTAAATCAAGCAACCAACTCTACGACTAAGAGTTCTACGACCTTTAATATTCAAGATCCTGAAATTCAAAATAACTTCAAAAAACTCCAAAATAATTTTAATGCAGCTAATTTAGCAAAGTGTAATTAAGGCTTGTCCATAAAAAAACTCGTTGCAGAAGCCTTCTTTTGCAACGAGTTATAGCCATTTAAATTTCTTGGACCTGATTTAAAAATTATAAATAAGCTATTTAGTTAGCGATCAAGCCATTTGTTGCGGTTAGCAAATCAATCCGTGGAAAAACCAAACCCGTTCTCGAATCTGTAATTGGTTTACCTGTCGTTCTGAGGCGAGTAATGGTCTGGTCTATACTTTCGGTCGGACTCACACTATTTGCTCGTAATAAAGCAATCGCGCCTGCCACATGCGGTGTTGCTTGAGATGTACCACCCATGGTGTAACCACCCGCGGTAATCATTGCACCTGGTGCTAATAAAGTCACAAGGCTACCGCCATTACTAAAACATGCAACTTTATCTGCTGCTGTGGTTGGGTCAGAACATTTCACTGGATTCCCCCATGACACACCACCAATATTACTGTCATAAACAGCGCCAACTCTCACTGCACCAGCAACACAGGCAGGAGATGAAATACCATCTGCAAATGCATCATTACCTGAAGCGACTACAGGAACCACACCAGCAGCACGTGCATTGGCAAATGCGGTTCCATAACTACTATCACTACACTCTGAAGTATATTTAACGCCAGGAACGCCAAGACTTAAATTAACCGCTTTAATATTATAAGTTTGTGCATTGTTTACAGCCCAGTTAATCCCCGCAAGAATATCACTATCGTATGCTGTACTGACCCATTTACCTTGAGACCTCACTTTTCTAAAGACATCAATACCAATAATTTTAGTTTTAGTTGCGACTTTAGACACAATACCTGAAACATTACTACCATGTCCGTCATCATCCAATGCTCCATCATCTGGTGCACTATCAAAAGAATAAACCACCCGACATGTGCTTGATGGTGTATTGACTGCCGTACAACCAAAATCGGAATGCTGATAGTTCACACCTGTATCAATCACCGCAACACTAGAGCCCTCACCCGTGAAACCATTGGTGTTTGCTTGTGGTTGGTTAATTAAAGGTAAACTTTCATTGGTCGTGGTTTGATTAATACGGTTGGGGTAAACCGCTTTAACATTCGGGTCATTTAATAAAGAAACTAATGCTTCGCGGTTACTAATCCGATAAAAAGCTAAAGGTAAATTATTGTAGTCTCGTAGTACCTGCACACCGCCAGCACGGTTAAACCTTGCCTGTATATTCTTTTTATTTGTTGCAATATAACTCCGCCGTTCTAAACCAGAAGGCACGCTCACCGAAGGAATATTGTATTCAACAATTAAATCATTCGAATCATTAGTGACCAAGGCATCTAAATCGATTTTACCCTGAAATACTTTTTGTTTTGCTGCCTGATTTAACTGCTGTTTAGCCCCTTTAGAATCTAAAGGAAGAGCGGATGCTGTGGTACTTAATATCGCACCTAGGCTTAATAGCAATAATGTTTTACTTTGCATTATTTTTCTCCGTAGTTTTTCAACTAGCAATTTGTTTATTTCGCTTTTATTTCATTTGCTGGATCTTTTTCTGGATCAATCGGTTGAATAGAAAGATCACTTTTTGTGTCATAGAAAGGAACGGTATCAGCTGACACCGATTGAGGATGATTTGAATGTTGAGATAGATTTTTAGGTTGAGTAGGCTCCTTAAGTTTAGAAAGAAAAGATGAAGTGTCTGGTAGTGACGAATTCGATTCATGTAAAGCCGAATTGAACACATCAGATGCACCGCTTGTGGGCTTAAAATAGAGAACAACGGCGACCAAGCCGACCAATACAAGAAAGGAAGCAATAATTTTCATCATTCAAGATCTCTGTTCTTTTGTTTATAGACATCTATTTTTATTTTTGATTATTCGAAATAAAGAGGTATTTCTTAAAATATATTTCATGTGAAAAATCTAATGAATGAAATATATACTCACAATAGAAGTAGAAATATCCACACCCGAATAAGCAAAAATGTTGTTCTGCCTTGTACATTTATATTTCTGGCAGAAGGTGGTTCAAAAAAGTGCTAAAAAGCATCTTATTCTCATAATAAGCAATAACTATGCCGTTTCCACTAACAAATAATGAGACTCAAATCATAATTAGAGATATAAGTACCTAAGGAAAAAAGAGGAACTTTCAGAAAATTTGAAATTTAATTTTTTGAAAATAAAAAGATAAAATTAGACCAGCTTAATTAGAATAACTAACAAATAAACATTCTTTTTCACTTTATTATTAATTTTTATTAATCTTCACAATTTATCCCTAGTCTGTTTACTCAACGTAACACTGTTGTAACGTTTTGATGAAGTCAGTTCCCAACCCATAGTGCGTTAGCTATGATTCGTTTGCGTTTATGAAATACCTCACTAAAAGGGTATATTCTTTGAAGGATATCGCAATGAAAATGATGAAAACAGCTATCGTTACTGCAAGTGTTCTTGCTTCTGCCTCTATTTTTGCACAAAGTGCGGGCGTTAATGCAGGTGCTTCTGCCCAAGTAAATGTACAACCAGGCGGTCTTGTTAGTGGCGTAGCCAACACAGTCAAAAATACTGCACATACTGTAGGAAACACAGCAAAGCATGCTGGTCATGTTGCTGCTGACACTACGGTTAAAGCGACTAAAAAAACAACAGGAAAAGTGACTGAACTTTCTTCTAAAGCTGCAAATGGTACAAAACACTTAGCAACTGAAGCTGCAACAGGTACCAAACACTTTGCTACCGAAGCTGCGACAGGAACTAAAAATGTAGCGACTAAAGCTGCAAATGGTACTAAACATTTTGCTACCGAAGCAGTAACAGGTACTAAAAATGTAGCGACTAAAGCTGCAAATGGCACTAAAAACCTAGCAGTTGAAGCTAAAGCTGATACAAAAGCAGGTTTTGATGCTGTAAAGACTAAAGTTGCAGAAAAACAAGCTGATCAAAAAGAATTTACTGCTGAAAAACAAGCTGATGCTCAAGCGCATGTAGATGCAGTAAAAACTCGCGTAGCTCAAAATCAAGCTGAGCAAAAAGAGTTTGTTGCAGACACTAAAGCGGATGCTCAGGCAAAGTTAAATGCAGCTCAACCAGCGGCAATCAATGCTAATACTGGTGTAAATGTTGGTGTTAACGTTGCTCCTGTCGGAATTAATGCAAGTGTAAATGCAGATGCGCAAGCGTCTACACAAAAAGCAGAAAAGAAATCTTGGATTAAAGGTCTTTTCGGTACTAACTGATACGTGATGCACAAAAAAGGGCGATTAATCGCCCTTTTTTATTTATTTAAAATCAATCATTCAACTCGTTTCAGTTAAAACTAAACCTGCACGTAAACCGAGCTTTACATTTGGATTTGGAAATAGAATCCAGACCTGATCTTGCTCAACAACATAATTACCAGAAGGTTGTGTCGCAATGATTTCACCTTTTGTAAAAGTCGAAAAATTCGGAGCTTCAGCAGATAAGTTCATCTGAAAATCTTCATCTTTTTTAATTAAAGAGTCCGATACTTTAAACACTCGAATTTTCGCTTTATTGCGTGCTGGTAAAGCTTGCTCAGAAACGACATGACGAATGACTTCATCAATTGCCGCAAACTGGCTCAAGTCATTTTGTCCAAATGGCAAAGCTTTGCCCAACTCTAAAGTTGCACTCGCTGCTGTAAAATTCTCACTGGTAAAATGCGTAAACGTTTTACCTACCGCATTGTGATACACCAAAGCATCTAAATCAGCCGATTCAAGACTTGCTGTTAAATCAGCATCATAAGCATGTGTTTGATATGGAAACAACGCAAAAGTTGGCAATAAAGAAGCGCGAATTGCGGTGTGCAAATCATAGTGATAACGTTTTGCTTGGTTTGAACTTTCTTGAAAGAAAGTCGTAACAACTTGCTCTAAAACCTCAGCTCGCTTTGATTCTTCAGTCACGGGCAGAGTTTTATATCCACCACAAAACATTCGGTTCACATCATCATGCACATAACGTTTACCTTCACGCATTGCATATGGATTACCCAATACAAACAGCAACCTCACAGCAAGGTTTAAGCGTCCAGCAAATAAATCTGTGCAAAGATGAGACAACAATTCAATTGGTGCTGTTTCATTACCATGTACCCCAGCTGACAGTACGACAGCTTTGTCGTACTGTGCATGTGGCGTACATTCAAGAATTCCCTCACCTAACCAACGCCAAGAAAAATTATCTTGTTTTCCTTCACGTGTTGTAGGCTGCTCACCTTGTAAGGTTAATGCTAGAAAATCTTGCATGTCACCTCCTCCTTATTTTTGGAAAGGATAAACTGAACCCAAACCTAGAATTTTGGTCAGCTCATCAAGCGCCATACGGCTTTCCATCAATAAATGCGGATCAGCTAAATCTTCTTGAGCTAAACGATCACGATAATGTTTATCTACCCATTGATTGAGTGTGCCAAACAATTGATCATTCATTAATACTTTTGGATTTACAGCATTTAACTCGGTTTCATTTAAAGCTACGCGTAAACGTAAACATGCTGGCCCACCGCCATTACGCATACTTTCACGTAAGTCATAAACCTGAATAGCATCAATTGGTGTACCCATCTGAACCATATCGTTCAAATAACCCCACACTGCCTTATTCTGGCGCGACTCTTCTGGTACAACAATGGTCATTCCACCATCTGGGCGAGTCAAAATCTGGCTATTAAATAAATATGTTGCTACTGCATCATCAACGGTAACGCGGTTTTCAGGAACTTCAATCGAGATAAAGTCTTCACCGATGCTTGCCATTTTTTGACGAATTTCAGCAAAAGCCTGATCTTGATTTAAAAAGGCATGTTGATGATGGAATAAAACCTGCTGGTTACTTACCGCGATTACATCATTATGAAAAACGCCTTGATCAATCACATCCGGATTTTGTTGAACAAAAACTGTATGTGTATCATCTAAACGGTGCAAACGCGCGATTGCTTCGCTTGCTTCACGAGTCTGACGAGCAGGATAACGTTTTGGTCCCGGCAACCCATTATTTAAATGTTGTTGACCGTAAACAAAAACTTGAACCCCACGCTTAGCATAATCACCACCTAAACGATTGTGATTCGCTGCACCTTCATCACCAAACAAAGCCACTTGCGGCAATGCTTCATGGTGTACAAAATGACGTTCATTTTTAAAGATCGCTTGCAAAACTTGGCTTGTTGTTTCCGCTTCAATCGAACGGTGAAACTTATTATTTAAGTTTGCTGCGGTAAAATGTACACGTTCATCTTGGCTATCTGCCGAAGGTGAAACTGTTGCCGCATTTGCAGTCCACATTGGCGAAGCGGAACTTAACGATGATAAGAGTTCCGGTGAATGACGCATTGCTTGAGCAACAACACTAATGTCATCTCCTGTAAAACCCAAACGGCGTAACATTGGAACATGTGGACGCTCATGCGGGGCAAGTACACCCTGCTTCATACCCAAATCAGCTAAGGCTTTCATCTTTAGCAAGCCTTGTTTGGCTGCTAATTTTGGATTAGAGGCATTATTACGGTTTTTTGTCGATGCTTCATTACCAAACGATAAGCCCGCGTAGTGATGTGTTGGTCCCACTAAACCATCGAAATTTACTTCATATCCTTTCATTTTTCTTTCCCTAGTGTTTAAGGCAACACAATCCCTGGAGATAATTTTTCTGGTAAGGTTAAGCTGTCACTTTCAAGTGAAGCCATTGGCCAAGCACAATAATCAGCTGCATAAAAGGCGCTCGCACGATGGTTACCCGATGCCCCTACACCACCAAATGGCGCAGCACTTGAAGCACCTGTTAATGGTTTGTTCCAATTCACAATACCGGCACGCGCTTCAATAAGTACTTGATCAAACAATTCACGTTTTGGAGAAACCAGACCAACAGACAAACCAAAGCGAGTTGCATTTGCAATTTTCAATGCTTCATCAAAGTTGTCATAACGTTGAATGGTCGTAAGTGGACCAAAATATTCTTCATCTGGAATATCTGTCACACCTGTTACATCAACAATGCCTGGGGTAAGTAGCGAACTATCTTCTTGCGGACGCGTCATTGACAATAAACTTTTTGCGCCAAGCTCAAGCAATTTCTGCTGAGCAAGCATCATGTTTGATGCGGCAACTGATGAGATCACACCACCCATAAATGGTTGTTGTTCGTCGTTCCAACGACCAACTTTTAAGTTTTTAGCAACCTCAACAAAACGTTGAATAAATGCATCGCCTTCTGGACCATTTTTTACCAATATGCGACGTGCACATGTACAACGCTGACCCGCCGAAACAAAGGCAGATTGAATAGTGAGATTAACCACAGCATCAATATCGATAATTTCATCAATAATCAATGCATTATTGCCGCCCATTTCAAGCGCAAGAATTTTTTCAGGAGCACCCGCCATTTGCTTATGCAAGTGATAACCTGTGTTCGCACTTCCAGTAAATAATAAACCGTCAATTTCATGTGAAGCAGCTAACGCTTCACCCGTGGTACGACCACCTTGCACTAAGTTCATCACACCATTTGGCAAACCCGCTTGTTGCCAAAGTTTTACAGTTTCTTCAGCAGTCCAAGGCGTTAATTCACTTGGCTTAAATACCACAGCATTCCCTGCAAGTAATGCAGGAACAATATGTCCATTTGGTAAATGACCCGGAAAGTTATATGGACCGAAAACTGCAAGCACACCATGTGGACGGTGGCGTAAAGATGCCACGCCATCAGCCATTTCAGTTGAGCTTTCACCAGTACGCTGGTGATAAGCACGAATTGAAATTGCAACCTTACCAATCATTGATTGAACTTCAGTTAACGTTTCCCAAAATGGTTTACTAGTTTCTTGGCTAATGACTTCCGCTAAGTGCTTTTTATTTTCTTCAAGCAAAGCTGCAAATTTTTCAACAATCGCCACACGCTCTACAAAAGGTAAACGTGCCCATGCTGGAAATGCAGTACGCGCCGCTTGGCAAGCTTGCTCAACATCAGCAGCAGTAGCCTCAGCACCCGACCAGACAGTTTGGTTATCAACTGGATTTGTTTTTTCAAATGTTGTGCCGCTGCCTTGTAACCAGACACCGTTTATAAATAAAGAGTTTGACATCAGGATACTTCCATTGGATTGAGTGATAGCACACGAACAACATGACCTTCTTGTACACCGAGGTTTTCAGCTTGTTCATGCGTTAAATTTATAGTGTTATCAACAAGATCAAGCTTCATCAGCATTGCGCGATAGTCATGATAATTATCATTGGCAACGAGATATTGAGTCTTACCGACCGCACCTTCACTTGTAATTTTGACGTTTAATAACTGACTTTCTTTTACTGCGCGTAATTCATCAATATTGGCTTCAACCGTTGGACCCGCATCAAAAATATCGACATATCCTTGATAGCGTAAACCTTCTGACTCAAGCACATGATAGGCAGGCAAAGTTTGTGGATGCATTTTTCCAATAACCTCTTGCGCATCTTTTGGCAAGAGATCTACATAGACCGGAAAACGTGGCATAAGCTCTGCAATAAATACTTTTTGCCCAATTCCGCTTAAATAGTCGGCAGTTGAGAAATCCATATTAAAGAAATGGTGACCAATCGCATCCCAAAATGGAGAACATCCATTTTCGTCTGAAAAACCACGCATTTCGGCAATTAATTTTTTCTCAAAATATTGCTTAAAGGCAGCGATAAACATAAAACGGATTTTTGATAAGAATTTACCGTTTTGGTTTTCACGACGCTCTGGATCTAAAAATAATGTACAGAGTTCACTACTACCTGTTCTGTCATTACTTAAAAATAAGGTCGGTAATGATTTATATACATTTAATGCTTTTGAAGCGTGTACTTGTGTTCCAACATGAAAGTTGTACCAAGGTTCCATGAGTCCTACAGCAACCTCAATTGCACTTAAACCAATAACACGTTGAGCTTCTGTATCTTCAAGAACAAATAAATAGCCTTGTTCACTTTTATGGACATTGCCATTTAAAGTATTGCGAGTACGTGAAATTCGAGCCGAAAGTGTATCCATATTTTGTGGCAAGGAAGTCAGGCCTACACCCGACTTACCTGCTAATTTATAAATATCTTCAAGGTCTCGAAACTCGGCATGACGGACAATCATCATGGCTAGCTTCCTTTTTTTTATTTAGCCAATTTTGCCAATGCTCTTTTTAAACGAGCAATCCCTTCATCAATATCTTGTTCAGGAATAATGAGAGACGGAGTAAAACGAACGACATCCGGACCTGCAATTAAAGCAAGTAGTCCTTCCTCACCAGCCCAAGTCGTAATATCTTTAGCTTTTCCTGCATACTCAGCTTTTAATACGCAACCAATGAGCAAACCTTGACCACGAATTTCTTCAAAAATCTGATGTTCAGCATTTAAAGTATTCAAGGCATCAAGGAAATACTGATGACGATGCTTCACACCCTCAAGGACTTCAGGCGTATTAATAAATTCAAATACTGCACCTGCAACCGCACTTGCTAATGGGTTACCACCATAAGTCGTACCGTGCGTACCAACTGAAAAATGCGGAGCAAATTTATCTGTTGTTAGCATTGCACCGACAGGGAAACCACCACCTAGTGCTTTTGCAGTTGTGAGAACATCTGGAATAACACCAGTGTTCATGTAGGCATAAAGTGAACCTGTACGGCCTACACCAGTTTGTACTTCATCAAAAATAAGTAAGGCACCAAACTCATCACACAGTGCGCGTAAGCCTTTTAAAAATTCGATGTCAGCAGGAATAACGCCGCCTTCACCTTGTATCGGCTCAACAATAACCGCACATGTTTGCTCATTAATTACCGCTTTTGCTGCGTCTAAATCATTAAAGGCAACGTGGTTAATGCCGTTTGGAAGTGGTGCAAAGTCTTGTGAATATTTGGGCTGACCACCTGCTGAAACGGTAAATAACGTACGGCCGTGGAAAGCATTTTTAAATGCCACAATGCCACTTTTACCAGCAACACCACTGTCTAAACCCACTTTACGAGCTAGTTTCAATGCAGCTTCATTGGCTTCTGCACCCGAGTTACAGAAGAAAACTTTGTCTGCAAATGTATTTTCAGTGAGTTGTTTTGCAAGGCGTAGAACAGGTTCATTTGTATAACCATTGCCCACATGCCAAAGTTTTTTTGCTTGTTCTGTTAAAGCATTTACTGCCACTGGATGCGCATGACCTAATGCGTTTACTGCAATCCCGCCTGCAAAATCAATATATTCTTTATTTTCTTGATCCCAGATACGTGAACCTTCACCACGTACAGGAATGAAATTTGCCGGTGCAAAAACTGGAACCATCCAGTCGTTAAAATTGCTTCGAGTTACAGAAATTGGCTGTTCCATGCTTACCTCAGTATTTATTTAATATATTCGATATCACTTAAATTTTAATAATTCAGAAAAAGGGACTGAACAAATAAACCCTATAACATCCTTTGTATTTGCTCAGACCACCTTTTCTAAAAGTAATTTCCGCAGATTAGCCTGGGAAAATACCGCGCTCTTTACGAGCTTTTAAAATACGCTCACATGCCAAGATGTAAGCTGCTGTACGTAAAGTACAAGCGTTGCTGTTCGCTGCATTCCAAACGTCATCCATAGCTTGAACCATCAATTTGTCTAAACGCTCATTGATTTCTTCTTCGGTCCAGAAGTAGCTCGCCATGTCTTGAACCCACTCGAAGTAACTTACAGTTACACCGCCGGCGTTACATACAACGTCAGGTACTACAACAATGCCACGCTCAACTAACACATCTTCAGCTTTAGGATAAGTCGGGCCGTTTGCGCCTTCTAAAATCAACTTAGCTTTAAGTTTTTCAGCACGTTCAACAGTGATTTGACCTTCCAATGCAGCAGGAACAATAATGTCAACTTCTGCTGTCCAGAAATCTTCATCAGCGATTGATTGCGCACCAGCGAAGCCACCAACACCTTGATTTGCATTTACGTGATCACGTAACGCTTCAAGATCAATACCGTCAGCATTGAAAATAGTGCCTGTATGGTCTTGAACGTGTGTAACTTTCGCTTTTGATTCAACAAACAAGAAAGCAGCTTCACTACCAACGTTACCAAAACCTTGAATAGCGATTTTTGCGCCTTCAATTGGTAAATTGATTTTTGCAGCTACTTCGCGGCCTGTAACAAATACACCACGACCAGTCGCTTTTACACGACCTAAAGAACCACCTAAGTGAACTGGTTTACCAGTTACAACACCTGTTACTGTGTAACCTTGGCTCGTAGAATAAGTATCCATCATCCAACCCATAATATTGGCATTTGTACCAACGTCTGGAGCAGGGATATCTTTTTGAGGCCCAATAATGTGACCGATTTCAGTCGTATAACGACGAGTCAAACGCTCTAATTCACGATTTGATAATTTACGCGGATCAACACGGATACCACCTTTTGCACCGCCAAATGGCAAGTTCAAAACAGCAGTTTTAATTGTCATCCATGCAGACAACGCCATCACTTCATTCAAATCAACATTTGGATGGTAACGAACACCGCCTTTACCAGGGCCACGAGACAAGTTGTGTTGTACGCGGTAGCCTTCAAAGTGCTGGATAGAACCGTCGTCCATTACAATTGGCACGTCTACAATAAGCGCACGTTTTGGGCGTTTTAAAGTATCGATATACTCTTCCAAGTGACCTAAATATGGAGCAACACGGTCAATTTGTGCCAAGTAAGTTTGCCAAGCATCGCTGTGTTCATTTACGTATGAAAGATCTGCCATCTTTTTTCCTATATACCTTCATAGATTCAGATTTGATAAATCTGCAATCTTTATTATTTAGCAACTAAAACTTTGCAATAACAATGTCTTAGTTTATTTACCAAATCTTCTGCCCTTCTAAAGCATCAGACTTTTTAAATTCCATTTGTTGATACTAAAAGTATGATCTACTTTTATATATCGATATCTTTTACAAGTTTTCTTTTGTCTAAATTACTGTTTATAAAGATAGCTTTATAAAAGCAAAAACTAACCACAACCTACTAAAACCAGCCGGCTGAAATATGAATACAAAAGAAGTGACATAACCGTTTGGGAGTTAAAAAGAACCATGATTTACAGAAATCATGAGTCCATAAAATTATTTTTGACTAATCGATAGATCCCTCCATTAGTCTTTTTAAAAATAAACTTTGTTCAATAATGCTACAGATTAATTATTTCCATACATACTGCTTAAAATTAAGCCGAAACATAGATATAAAATCTTCCAATAAATATAGCACAGAGCACGCTCATTTAGAACATTTTAAAATAAATAAGCAGAGAAAAAATAATCAAATCGCACCGACTTTTATAATAAAAAAACAACAAATATTAAAAAAACCTTAACTCTAATAAAAAAAAATTATAGAAAATAAACTTCCATAAATATAAAAAATGTAAATATTTTTAATTATAAATAACAATTAGTTATATAATTCAGTCTTTTCAAAAACCATCAAAAAATTATCTATTCTCCACATTAAATCCATATTAATCCTATTCCACCCAGCTATTCTAAAAAACTAAAAACACCACCTTATTAAATAACAAGACTAAACATAGACTTAATCAAATATTTATAATAAATAAATATTAATAAAAATCCGATAAATGGTGAATTTACAAAACAACATTTGTTTCCATGATTGAAAATAAAAATTCATTTTAAAAAAAAATATATAAAATCCATCCTTTTTAATTTCCTACAGACCATAAAAAAGGCCCCAAATGGGACCTTTAGACTACGCTTGTGAAAGCATACAACGCTTAGCTCTGTACCACATCTTTCTTGTGATAAAAAATGAAGTAGCTCGCATAACATAAAAGAATAAAAACAATACAACAGATAAAGCCGACTTGCATCGAAGGATCAACCACCATACTAATGCAAGTAACAGCACAGAACAGACCACCCACAATTGGAGTCAAAGGAAACAAAGGAGCAGCAAAACGTAAATCTTTTGCAGTTTTCCCAGATTTATACCACTGTCTACGGAAATTAAATTGAGATACGCAAATTGCAATCCACACAACCACCATGGTAAATGCTGCAACACCCAATAAATTTTTAAAGATTGTCTCAGGCGCAAACTGCTCTGAAAGCAACCCAGGTATTGCACCAAACATCGTCACAGTAATAGCAACAATCGGTGTTCCTGAAGGAGTAAGCTTTGAAAATATTTTTGGTAATTGGTTTTTTACTGAAAGTGACCACATCATACGTGAAGCAGCAAATAAACCAGAATTGGCAGCTGAGAGTAAAGCCGTAATGATTACAAAGCGGATAATATCTTCCGCATAAGGAATACCAATGTAATTAAACACAGTCACAAAGGGGCTATTACTTACTTCGTTTGCATTCAAACCTGCAAGCTCGAATGGCAATAGTGAAGTAATCACAACAATGGTACCAACAAAGAAAATTAGTAGACGCCAAATGGCTGCATTAATCGCTTTTGGGACGGTCTTTGCAGGGTTTTCAGTCTCACCAGCCGCCACACCAATTAACTCTGTACCCGAAAATGCAAAATTAACGATCAGCATAGTTGCAAAAATTGGAAATAAACCGTGAGGGAACCAACCATGTGCTGTCAAATTACTAAATAATGGCGCTGTCTCATGCCCGTGGTAAGGGATAAAACCAAAAATTGCCAACAGCCCTAAACCAATAAAACAGATAATCGTAATCACTTTGACAAGTGCTAACCAAAATTCAGACTCGGCAAACAATCGAGTTGAACTCACATTCAGAATAAAAACTAGGGCACCAAAACACAGAGTCCAAGCCCAAACCGAAGTAGTTGGAAACCACTCCTGAACCAGTAAAGCCGCAGCGGTAAACTCAGTCCCCAAAGTGGCAGTCCAAGTTAACCAGTACAGCCAAGTAATCATATATCCTGTGCCTGGACCGATATAACGGCGGGCATATTCTCCAAAAGAACCCGATTCAGGTACATGAACTGCAAGCTCACCGAGGCAAAGCATTACGGTGTAGGCGATTAAACCACCCAAAAAATAAGAAATAATTGCCCCGATTGGGCCTGCTTGAGAAATTACGTCACCAGAACCTAAAAAAAGACCTGTACCTATGGCACCGCCAAGGGAGATCATCACCAAATGTCGAGTACTCATTGCTCGTTTCAAAGGTGCAGAACTTCCATGTTGCGATGCATCATTATTCCGATAATTTAATGATTGCATATAAAAAACTGTAACGACAATTTAGTAAAAAAACATTTTAGGATAAAAAAATAAATATGCAATTATCTTTGAATAGTGAACTTATTTTAAACAACCCCTCACCACATAAATAACATATAAATAAAAAACAAATACTTATTGAAATTTAAAGTTATAGTTGTATTTTAATTAGCCTTGGATCATTTATTTACTTTATATATATACAAAGATCATTTACTTTAAAGCATGATATTTTTTCACCTAATTTATAATGCTTGTATTTAATACGCCAGATATTCACAAAACAAACACATCATTTATTTAAATAATGACTTTGAATTTAATATACAAATAAATTAATGAAAAAATATTTTTTAAGCAAAAAATAAAGCCCAAATCTTTAGACTTGAGCTTTATTTAACCACCAGAAAGGTTTAATAGGCGATTGAGATCAGTTGTTCTGTAGGCTTGATTGAACCTTCTATAAATTCACATATGCCATGTTCATCACAAGATAAATTTAATTGTTTATAGCTAATTGCAAAAAAGTCGGAATATTTCTTGATTACAAACGGACTCATGTCAGATGTTAAAGGCTCTTTGCTCTTGAACAATTTAATGACCTTGCGATCATTCATCGCTAACAAATAAGTTTCATTATTTAATTCAATGTGCACTACACCAGTGTGTTCAGCCACAATTGGAATCAAATAAGACTTATTTGCCAACAAAACATCTAGAGCATAACTCTCAAACTTTGAATTAATGAGGTTGAATACCAAAATTGAATTAAAGCTATTCTGTAATCCCTCTTTATAACTCACCTCTTGCTGAGTTTGTTGTACCTTAATACCCAGTTTTTGGAAGTCTAACTCAGTTGCCTGCTTTGCTTTTATAAGACTGCGGGTAATAGCCTGTTTAAGTGGATTATCAAAATAACGTTCATCTAGCTGAAAATCATTTTGGCGTAATATTTTTAACAACATGTCATCATGATGCGAAAGAACATTTGCAAGTATATTACGGAAATAAAATTTACTTTGTTTTTTGACCTTACGAACCTGTTGATAAAAATAAATTTCGTCAAACTCATGCTCAATAAAATCATGCAATAAACTTGAACTTGCTAATACCGACAATGCTTCATGACCAGTAAATGGCAAATGAATCGTATGTAGGCTTGGCAATAGCTCTTTTATTTTTAAGTAATGTTCGCGGTCAATCGAGAAATAAGGGTCATAAACAATGATGTATTCACGCGCTGCATCCACATCTTGCAGCTGGATCTGCATGTCTTTGTTTGCTACCGCATCAAAAAACTCAGCATAGCGTCGATCTTCAACATGGTCAGGATCAATTGAATATTGAGGTACAAATGCAATCACACGGTTCATATTCAATAAATTAGAATATTTGATTGCTGCATAGCCGCCCATCGAACCGCCATAACCCACAATATTTTTAAAACCCTGAAGAACAGGCGAAATTGTTTTCGCCAGCTCAATCATGCTCGCTTGAGGAAACCATGATTTTTGTTTTGGCATTATCCCAATAACATTGTATTGGTATTTAATTAGGGACTTTTCAGCATTGATAGATAAGCCACTCGCTCGGGTAATCAAATCGCCAAAAGAGAGAACCAATGTATTAGAATCGCCTGGTAAAAAAATGGCTCTAATGTGTTCGTCTTCAAAAATAATTTGCTTATCCATGCTCACACCGAAAGAAAATTTGCTCCCACATACAACGTCAAAAATGAAACAAAATAGGTGTTTTGCCAATTTATGATTGCGGAGTATCTTATTTTATAGATGCCAGTCAGATTAAAAAGCGCAAAATATGACACAATCCTTACATCCTGCCGCTCAAAAAGGCTTCAGCTCAGCTGCTGAACTGTATCAGCAAGTTAGGCCTAATTATCCCGCAGAAATAGTGAGTTGGCTGCAAAATTGCCTCCAAATACAGGAAAACTCTACTGTTATCGATCTTGGATCGGGTACTGGCAAATTCTTACCCTACTTAAAACAAACACATGCAGATATTATTGCAGTTGAGCCAATTGGCGAGATGTTACAGCAGCTTCAACACGTTTATCCTGATATCAAAACATTACAGGCTTTTAGCCATTCTATTCCTGTAGGAGATCATAAAATTGATGCCATTATTTGTGCGCAATCTTTTCATTGGTTTGACAACATAGATACCCTAACAGAAATGTATAGGATATTAAAACCACAAGGGCATTTAGGACTAGTTTGGAATCAACGCGATGAGCGTACGGATTGGGTCAAAGCTTTAGCTGATTTTCTACTTCCACTTGAAGGAGATACCCCCCGTTATCATAGTGAAAAGTGGAAACGTGTATTTGAACAGCAGGATTTGTTTGTATTTGATAGCCTACAAACGTTCACACAGTCACAACGTGGTAGCATCGAACAAGTGGTGAGCAAACGATTACTCTCGACAAGTTTTATTGCCGCAATGACTGAAAAAGATCAATTACAACTCAAAGCACAGTTCGAAAAAATTGTTTATGATTTTACAGGATTAGGTCCTCAAGATCAGATTGATTTTCCATATGTTACGTATGCATATCACTTTCAGAAAAGTACGTTACCCGTTAAATAATTAGTGAATAGGTTTGGTTGAAAGTTATGAAGAAGAAAACACCTCAAATCATATTAATGTCTTTGCTTTGCTCTAGCCTATTTCTTACTGCTTGTAAAAAAGCTGATGAGCCTGCTAAGACGGAACAACCTTCTGCCACCTCATCTACCGATCAGGTTTTAGAAAAACTGAATGAAAGACCTGTTAAGACGTTCCCTGCCACTGCTGATGATGCACACGATATTGCGCTACTAGAGGATTATGACCGCCGCTTTACAGAAATGAGCGACGAGATGGAAAATGAATTAGCAAAAATGCATGAAGCTGGAACCCTCACTAAAGAGTTTGAGCAACAACGTACTCTTGATAATGTGCGCTCTTCTCTTACCATGCTAAAAGATTTGGATTTAAAAACTGAACAAGGCCGTTATGTACAAGGCCTACTCTACCAATATTGGGAAAACCAAGAAAAACACTTGAGTGATAAGCAAGCCAATAAAGATGAGCAGATCAACGATCTTGCCGACTATTTACAAGCACAAAATCAATTAAAATATTGGAAAGCATCGCAACAGAAATAAGTACTACATTCCTTAATAAAAAGCCTTCATATTTATGGAGGCTTTTTAAATTATATATTTTGCTTTTCAACCCAATGAATAGATTGCACACGAAATAGTTCACAAGCACCATCACCTGTATCAGTTGGTGTAAGCGACGATTTCCAGACTAGGTTTTTATCTTTAATTTCGACAAGGTCACCTTTGAGATAGACCAGATCTCCACGCTTTACTTGTTTAATCTGTTGGGCGATTTGTGGGTTCGCAGGAATGATGTGCATATTAGACACCATCTGCATTGCTTGTTCAGCTGGAACAGGTAATTTAGGAATTTTCCAGTTTAGATAACGGTCATATTGTTTTACTGAAATATGACGTGCAATCTCAGGCTGAGCAAACAAACCCCAGCTTACTGCATAGTCAATAGGTGAAAACTTAGCTTGTTCATCATTTTGATAAACTTTTGAACCCAAGATCCTGAAATTCCCCTGAAAAGGCTGTAATACTGAAATAGACTGGTCTTTTTCAACAGGGTTCAAACCTTGGGCAATATTATATTCACTTGAGGTCGATGCAAATGCTGAACCCATACTAATAGCAGCCAGCAAGCCCATCATTAAACGTTGTTTTTTCATCGCTTTATACCTCGAATATTGCTAGATCAAATTAAATAGATCTTCAATTTATAGTAGTCGCAAGCCATGAAAAAAATATCGGAATTTAGTAACAATACAGATTAATTTCGTCTATTTTTGTGCACTCAAAATTAAAATTTAATCTTCAAAATCCACTCTTAAAGTTTCAAAACGGACGTTACCTTGTTGCACAGCTTGTGCAATTGCCTGTTGGCCTTTGGTTAGCCTTGCCCCACCGCTTTTTACATCAAGTAAAATAATATTAATGTCTTCTGCCGTTCCATCACCATCTCGAAAATCGGTGTATCCATCAAAAATAATATAATCCACCGGATCGCCCATGAATTTTGCATCGCTCGGTAGATACTGAAATTCTGGCAAAATGGGAGCAAATTGTTCTGCCATTTTCCCTTTCAACACCGCACGACTTGTATTCACGCTTCGCTTTTGTGCTTGAGTCAGAGCTTGTTGGTGTTCCAATTCAAGTTCAGCAATATATTGCTCATATTCAGCCTTAATTCGGCCATTGCGAGTATTTGATAAAATAATAGTAGTGATAATAATACCAATACCCGCTCCAATTAGCATGGCAAGCCATACAGACATAAACTTTCCTTAACAAGCACAAATCAACATTACAGATCTAATCATATCTAAAATAACGAAACAGCTTAAACTTTTGTCAAATGCGGTCATCTACTTCTCATAAAAAGATGCTAAGGTATAAAACATAAACAAAATGTGCTGCTGAAAATAATTGGATTTATGAAAACGATACTTATTGCAAATCAGAAGGGCGGATGCGGAAAAACCATGACGGCCATTACGTTGGCAACAGCATTGGCACAAAAAGGATATAAAGTAGCATTAGCAGATTCCGATAACCAAAAATCGGCTTTACAGTGGTTAAAACAGCGCCCTGATACCGTCGCAACGATTCAGAGCTTAGACTGGCGTCATGAAAAATCAATTGGTGATGCGCCTAAACATCTGGACTATTTAATTATTGATGCACCAGGTGCACTTTCAGGTGAACATGCTGAACAACTCATCAGCGAAGCTCATGCCATTATTACTCCACTTCAGCCTTCATTTTTTGATATAGACAGTACTCGTCGCTTTTTGAAGCATTTACAAGATATTAAACGTATTCGTAAAGGCAAAGTACAAATTTTACTTCTTGCTAATCGTGTAAAACCGAACAGTGCAAGCTCAAAAGATATTCAACAGTTTTTTGAAAAAATTGAACAAGAACCTGTTGCATGGATTTCTGAACGCAGTGCTTATGGTAGCTTAGCTATGCAGGGTTTAAGTGTTTTTGATAAACCACAAAAAAACTTTATTAGTATTCAAGATCAGTGGCAACCCGTTCTAAACAAGTTAGTTGAGGACAAAGCTGAGTGGTTTTAAGTGAATTTTAGCCTCTAAAAAGAGTTGTATAAGGTTCTTTACATTACGGCCTTAAAATTTGCCTCAGGTTATTTTTCAGTTAATATGACTTTATTCTACGTAGAAAATTAGAGAAATATTGTTCGTGCATCCATACGCTCCTAATTTACAGCGCGTTTTATTGTTTGGGCTGTTTTTTATTTTGATTTTTTTAGGATTTAATATCCTGAAATACTTTATTGTTCCTGTTCTTTGGGCTGCCATCATTGCTTATATGACTTGGCCTATTTATTTAAGAATTCAGCGTTTTTTTGGAGAAACCCGTAATACTTTAAATGCAACACTAATGATTAGTCTGGTCATTTTGGTTGTTGGCATACCGTTTACATGCGCTATTTTTATTTTGCAGCATGAAGGCCGAAACTTATATTTTGACTTACAACGTCAGGTTTTTTCGGGTCATTTAAGCGTTCCTGATTTTATTCGCGATCTTCCTTTTGTTGGAAAAGAAATTTCTCGCACACTCAATGAGTTAAATAACGATCCTAATAGTACCATTCAGAACATTGCAGCTTGGGTACAAAGCCATTTAAGTTATGGCCGTGTGCTGCTCGGTGAAATTAGTAAAAATATTGTCAAACTTGGCTTTGCCGTATTTAGCCTCTTTTTCTTCTACCGTGATGGACAACTGATTTTGTCTCAGGTGAGCAAAGCTTTAGAAATGGTCATAGGCCTTCGTGTTCACCATTATCTTGATACGATTTCTGAAACGACTCGTGCCGTAGTCTATGGTGTAGGTTTAACTGCAATTGCTCAAGCCGTTTTAGCTGGATTAAGTTATTTTGTAGCGGGTGTACCAAACCCAATGGTACTCACCATTGCTACTTTCTTATTGGCTCTCATCCCATTTGGTACTCCAATCTCCTATTTAGGCGTCGGCTTATGGTTGTTCTCTCAGGGACAAACTATGGAAGCAATTGGTGTAATTGTATGGGGTGTGGTGATTGTTAGTAGCTCAGATAATGTGATTCGCCCGCTTGTTATTTCCGGTGCCACTAAAATTCCATTCCTATTAATTATGTTTGGTGTGTTAGGTGGTATTGCGAGTTTCGGTTTGGTGGGATTATTTATTGGACCTGTAATTTTAGCTATTTTACTGGCGATTTGGCGTGAATGGTTACATGAAACTATTGAACCTGAACCTATGCCTAAAACGTCCATGATTTATGATTCTGATAATGAATCTTCCAATCATAAAGAGTGACATATTTATTTAATTTAAAAATGTTTCAAGATACAAAGTGACTATTTAAATTAACTTGTAGGCTAAGCCTTCCTTTGTTTGAATCTAATAATCAGACATATATATTTATAAGGGCATCCAACCATGCAGACTTTTAATAAAATTGGCGCAGTCTTTGCGCTTACAGCTTTTTTTGCAGTCGGCTGTAGTTCAGTCACAAAAACTGTATCCGACACGGCTCACTCATTAACCACAATGCATACGAAGAAAGTGGTTGATGTAAATGAAGTTACCGCAAATGGTATTGGTAAAAAAATAGGTACCATTAGCTTTCAAGATAGCGACAAAGGTTTAATTATTACCCCTGCTTTAGCTGACTTACCTAGCGGTACTCGTGGTTTCCATATTCACGAAAATGCCTCTTGTGCCCCTGCTGAGAAAGATGGAAAACCTGGTGCTGCTTTAGCTGCTGGCAGTCACTATAACCCGAATCAAGCTCCTCATCATGGTACGCCAACGACTGGCCATTTAGGCGATTTACCTGCTTTAGTGGTCGATAATACTGGTGTTGCAACCACGGCTGTGATCGCACCTCGATTGAAATTTGCTGATATTCAAGGTCGAGCGATCATGATTCATGCGGGTGGCGACAATTACTCAGACTCACCTCTGCCTCTCGGCGGTGGCGGAGCACGAATTGCATGTGGCGTAATTAAATAATTTATCTGTTTATTAAATTGTGGGTATCTAAAAAGATATCCACAATTTTGTTAATTTATTGACCACTATAACTTGGTTTAAGCCTAATAAAATCTTAAAAAGTGACTGACTTTTGTAGATAAAAAGAATAATATTTTTGAAGTAATAAAAATTTAAAGTTACATACTGCTTTCTCACGTATTCTCTAATTTAGAACAAAAGCCGTGAATTATTTGACCCAGATATTTAATAGTTTTAAGACAAACTCGATTTTAATTTATTGTCTGCAAATTCTGATTGTACTCACAGGCACAACTTTAGGTTTGCTTTCGCTAGGCTATAACGAGCTGATTGTTCCTGTGACTTTAGGAGCAATTGCAGCAGCGTTAACCGACTTTGATGACCGTTTAAGTATTCGATTACGCAACTTAGTCTATGTCTGCCTGCTATTTTTTACAGTCAGTAGCATTCTTGGATTTCTCGCTCCCTACAAAATTTTTTTTATTCTCTATCTCTCAATTTCTAGCGCTTTTTTCATTTTATTAGGTGCCTTAGGGCAACGTTATGCCACGATTTCGTTTGGCACTATTTTGCTTTCCATTTATAGCATGTTTGGTTTAGGAGAATATGCTCATTGGTATCAGCAGCCTACCTACTTTGTTTATGGAGCTTTGTGGTACGGTTTCACCTCTATTTTATTTTTTATTATTAAACCTACACTTCCCTTACAAGATAAACTCTCACAAATTTTTAAAGAAATTTCTGTTCTACTGCAAGCCAAAGCACGTTTGTTTGATCCCGACAATAAAGAGAATGTAGAACAGCTCTTATATGAACTGTCCTTACAAAATACACAAGTTGCTCAAAGTCTGAATCAAATACGCAGTTCTCTACTCACTCGGCTAAAGGCTTCACGGGTGAGTAATAAAAGTATCTATTGGCTAAACCTGTATTTTTTTGCACGAGACATTCACGAACAAGCAACCTCTAATTACTTACATTACGAACATATTCAACAGAACTTTAGCCGTAGTGATCTTATTTTCCGTTTCCAAAAAAATCTGCGCCTACAAGCACAAGCTTGTCAGGACTTAGCCCAATGTATTTTATATAATCGACCATCTCAGCCTTCGCAAGAAAGCCAGACAGGATTAAATCACTTAGAGAGTTCTTTAAAGGACTGGATACAACAACATCCACAAAATTTTGAAGTTAAAAATTTAAAACTCATTTTTGATAATTTAAAAGGAATGCATGAACAGTTTGAACAACTGCAATATGCACAGCCCTTCCCTGAAAATAATACCCAAACAAGACAAGAACACTTAAATTTACTTGATGATGATATTCAAGGGTTTTCAGATCTGACCTTGAAACTTCGGCAACAGCTTACCCCTCAATCTGCATTGTTCAGACATGCGATAAGAATTGCCGTCGTTTTCGCCGCGGGCTATGCCATTTCATTATTACCCTTTGCTCAGCATGGGTACTGGATTTTACTGACCAGTTTATTTGTTTGTCAGATTACCTATTTTGCGACTAAAAGCCGCCTTAAGCTTCGAACAATTGGAACATTAATCGGTGTTTTATTAGGAATACCAATCTTATATTTTGTACCGAGTATTGAAGGCCAGCTCATCATTACGATTATTTGTGGAGTATGCTTTTTTTACTTACGGCAAAAGAAATATGCCTTGGCCACGCTTATGGCTACCCTCATGGTGCTATTAATTTTTAATTTAAAGGGTGCAGGCTACAGCATTATTTTACCTCGTCTAATAGATACGCTATTAGGCTGTTTTATTGCATGGCTTGCTGTAAGTTTTATATGGCCTGATTGGAATTTTCGTAATATTCCTAACAATATTAAGAAAAGTAGTAAAGCGACACTCGACTATTTCAATGTGATTGTGGAGCAATACCAATATGGCAAAAATCAAGACATAGAGTACCGTCGAATTCGTCGTGCTGCCCATAATGCTCAAATTGAGCTATCGAACATGATCTCAAGCTTAAGTGCCGAGCCCAATCCTAATCCAGAGCTCATTCATTATGCTTTTCGTTATTTGGTTTATAGTCACAGTCAACTCAGCTATGTGGCAGCGTTAGGCAGTCAACGACAAAAAATTGAAGAAGAACAAGTTTTACAATTATTACTGCGTTGCCAGCAAATTCTTAGTCAAAGCGTACTTGGGCAGTCACTACCCGACAACACACACATTGAGCAAACATTGCAAGAAATTCGAGGACTAACCACTCATGAACAACTTTCCGAGAAATATACATTAGTCTTGAAACAAATCAGTTTATTATTAGAAACATTACCAGAATTGCTGATGCTTAAAGACAAACTTTTAGAGCAAGAAATTAAATAGCTATAACACTTTATTGAGGATAAAAATGTACTTTCCAAAGATATATAAATTTCTTTCTGCCACTTTTTTATTGCTAAGTAGCACTTCATATGCATTTGAAATAAATGATTTAAAAAAGATTATAGAGTGTCAATCAGATCAAGAAACTTATACCAATTTTGCTTCTGAATATGATGAAAATTTATCAGCACTTGGTTTTAAAAAAGTTGATGATCCTGAGCAACCGTTCATCTATTTATATAAAACAGCTCAGCCTATTCAATTATTTGGTATTAAAACTCATGAAATTGCTTTAGCGGGTCAAGGCATTGTAGCCGTTTTCCGAAATGCAAATGTTAATCAACTTTCGAAAAAATTTGATATACCTCAACATCCAGACTTTAAAACATTACCTTTTTTTAGAGGTGTTCGCACCGTCAAGACCGAACCTGCAACAGCAGATTCTTTTACTGTTTATCATAATCTTAACTTATCAGAAATGACTGGAAAAAGTCCGATGACATTATTAGGTTGTACCTATGAAACAGACCGCGAAGAAATGGAAAAAATGTTAAAAGAATAGTTAAAAAAATACCGGAATATAAATTCCGGTATTTTTAATTTAATCATTTCCTTGGAGCTTTCTTTCTTGCATTTCTTGCTTTAAAACATTTCGTGGCTGGGTAAACCAGAGCGCAATAAATGTAAAGGCAGATAATGCAAAGGCCCACAAATGAAATTGAGTATAGAGATAACGTACCAACTCAATCATGGCAAAGAAACTCATCATCAGTAGCATCGAAACGGCTGCCGCAACAGTTCCTTTTGATACTTCAGATGACATCAGTGCAAAACGGTATAGGACTGAAAAGCTAATTCCTTCACCAAAGCAGATGAGTGTCATGCCTGTAAGCAAACAAGGAATTAAATAGGTTTGCCACACTACACCTAATATTAAAATGAGTGTGCCAATCAGCATGATAGGTAAACCGATCATGACCGTTTTACCTAAAGACAGGCGATCAATAATTTTAATTAAAACAATATTCCCGATAATTAGACCCAGAAATACCGGAAATTGAGCTAAACCATATTGCACACTCGTTAGCTTCAATTCATCTACCAAAATAATTGGAGATAAGGCAATCCAGAGCATTAAAGGCATACCGACCAAAGGCAAAGCAAGGCTTAAACCTAAAAAGCGGTGATTACTAAATACCTTTTTAAAATCATCGAAAAGATAGCTAAAAGGTTGCTTGGTAACACTGACCTGCTGATTTGGCATTTGTTTTTTTAAACCTACCCAACTGAGTAATGCCAATATAGCGATGGCTACAAAGCCCCAGTGCCAAGACACATAATCAATTAAGAAAGCACCGAGTACGGGTCCCAACAAAGGTGCAAGCAATGAAATATTTGCCATGAGTGCCATGACTTTAATTGCATCACGTTCAGCAAAACTTTCTTGAATAGCAGCATAACCTACTGCTGAAATTACACTTAAACCAATACCTTGTAAAAAGCGTAACGTCAGAAAGTGTTCCATTTGTCGGGTTAATAAAATTAAAAAACAGCATAAGGCGAAAAATAAGACACCAGCCAAAAGTACTTTTTTACGCCCAAGACGATCTGACAAAGGCCCAAGTAACCATGCAACCGAGGCACCGCCTAATAGGTAAAATGACATTGAAGACGGTGCCCAAGTTGCGCTTACACCAAAATCTTCAGTGATTGCCAACATTGCTGGCTGAATCAGGTCATTACCAATATAAACCGCAAATTCAAATAGCACTAAGGCCAAAGGAAACATCAACGTTGTACGGTTCAACGTTGTCATTTGAATATTTTTCATGAGTTGTACACTTCAAAATAGCGGCCATATGTCTCTACAACTACATATAAAATAGGATGTAGTCATGATGATGACAGTATGGTCAATCAATCTTTAATTAAGTTTTTATATGCCGTGAGAGTGCATGTTTAGAATGTGAAACACCGTATTCACAGGGTGTCTAAGAATAGAAAAATTATATGACGTGAGATTTGATAATTTTTACCAGTTGGCATAATTACCGAGCGCAACAATAGCATTTTTTGAATTGCTCAGCAATCGGACAATTATAAGAAGTTTAAATCTTATTTTTTACCCACAGCCATACTTTTTTTATTGTGAATAACCTTAAAGTTATCCACATCTATAATAAAAATTAACCATTAAGGACAAGGATTAACTTGGAAATCTGGGGTTTCCTGCCCTTTCGTACATTGATAAGTTTGCTTTTTATTCACAATTTTCCAGACTTGCTGGTCTCGCTTTAATAAATATTCCGTACGAACTTTTGTTATCGCATCTTCGCTAGGATCTGTCTGTAAAATAGTAACTTGAGCATTAGAGGGATCATCGGCAGCATTCATTTGCTGTGAAATGTCCAAATTACTTGCATCATTTAGAAGATCTGGTTGATCAAGTAATACTGCTTGAATCGGGCTATCAGCAAGTTGAGCAGAAGAATTTTTAGCTGGAGCACAAGCTGTTAGCACTGCCAAGCTAAAAACAATCAGCAAACCCATTTTTTTCATATGTAATCTCTTAGCTCTACTCAAACTTAATGCTAAAGCTCACCAACAAGTTTTTCCGTAGCACTTTGTAAAATAAGATTAAAGTTATTGATATTATTCATCTAAATTTATTTCACAATTCGAATTCCTATTTAATTGTTGATTTTTAATCAAGAATATTTTTCCAATTCATGCATTTTTCTATAAGAGTAAATTCCGTAGAGTAGATTTCAAATTTAGGAATTTAATTAGAGTAACTCCCATGAGTAAGATTTTAGTCATTAACGGCGCCAAACAATTTGCACATTCAAATGGTGAATTAAATGACACATTAACCACACTGGCAACCTCACATCTCACCGAACTCGGCCACGAAGTTCAAGTGACCCGTGCCGATAGCAACTACGATGCAGAAAATGAAGTTGAAAAATTCTTATGGGCTGACGTGGTGATCTATCAAATGCCAGGTTGGTGGATGGGTGCTCCATGGACTGTAAAAAAATATATTGATGATGTATTTACTGTGGGTCACGGTTCACTTTACGCAAACGATGGCCGTAGCCGCTCTGATGCCGCAAAAAAATACGGTTCAGGCGGTTTAATTCATGACAAAAAATATATGCTTTCATTGACTTGGAATGCCCCGATGGAAGCATTTGATGATGCAGATCAGTTTTTCCATGGCGTAGGTGTTGATGGTGTTTATTTACCTTTTCATAAAGCAAATCAGTTTTTAGGAATGAGCACTCTTCCAACTTTTATTGTCAATGATGTGATTAAAATGCCTGACGTTGATAGTTATGTTGAAGAATATAAAACCCACTTAAATTCTGTATTTGCAGCAGCCTAATAAGGAAAAATCCATGCTTACTATTATTGCGGAAATTCGTACTAAATCGGGTGGACAGCATCGCCAAAATGTATTGGATGCCTTTCAAAAAATCATTCCTACTGTTTTAGCGGAAGATGGTTGCCATGGCTATGAGCCTTTGATTGATCACATATCAAATGCCAGTTTCCAAACCAAAGAGCCTGACACGATTGTGATGTTAGAAAAATGGGCAAGCGTTGCCCATCTTGAAGCACATTTGGCTACACCTCATATGCAAGCCCATCATGCAGCAGTTAAAGATGATGTAATTGATGTCAAAATTAAAATTTTAGAAAGTGGCGTATAATTTAGCCCATAAAAAAAGACGATATATTTATCGTCTTTTTTTTGCTTAAGAACAAAGTTGTGTTTGGAACCCTCTAGAGCCTTTCCCTCTAGCACATTGATAACTCTTTTGCTTATTTTGCAATTGCCACTTTTCATCAACCAATTTAAATGCATATTCTGTTCGAATTGCAGAAACAGAGTCGTCCATTAAACCTGTTTGAATGACTGTAATACGGGAAACAGTTGGGGATTCCACACGGTTAAACACTTGCTGAACTGAGGTATTATTGTGCTCTTTTACAATCTCAGGTTGAGCTTTAAGTACTTGTTGCATTGGGGTTTCTGAACCTACAAAAGGTATGAATTTACTGGTTGTCGCACACCCAGTGAAAAGTCCAGCACAGAGAACTGAAATTAAAAATAAACGTTGCATTTTTATCACCAAAAAACAAAAGGCATAGCTTTATGATGCTATGCCTTTGACGGTTACTCTGTAGAAACTATGTAGTTCTAAAGATGACTAATCACTTAAAGATCAAATAATTTATCCTGTTCACCCAACCTTAGCGATTATGATTTGATAAGATTAATTTCTATTCCATCCAACAAATAGGATCATCCATGCAACTGACTTATGCAGGGCAAGTTTTCTTGGTAGTCGTTGCAATTTTAATGGTTTGGTCATTTGTGCTTACCAAATTTTGGGTTAAGCGTTTAGCAAAAAATCGTAAAAGTAGTAAGTTTGAATTTGCATATTTATTTGCAGTTGTTTTTAGTATTAGCGCTTTATTTTTCCCATTTACATATTGGGTTTCACAAGCAGTCTATGGTTTAGCAACCAAGCCAAGTTACGATGCAACTGTAGTGAACTATACCTCTGAATGGGTCGATACTGAACGTACAGATTCCAATGGGCGTAAATATAAAACTCAAACGCTCATGCACACAGCTCAGGTTCAGTTCAAAGATAATCAAAACAAAACACTAACTTTAGATAATTCAGTCCGCTCTGGCGATATGCCGGTAGTGGGAGAACATATTACTGTTGTTTATGAAAATGGTGATCACACCGCGCAAGAAAAGAGTTGGCGGACAATTCTATTGTTTACCGCGGCCTCATTTATGCTGTTTATTTTAGGTTATGTATTGCTCATGATTATTGCCTATAGCCTCAATCGGAACATGGAACCCTATAAAACCTTTGCTAGTACTTTAATTTTTAGAGTGACGCTTCCGTTAGCTACAACGGCAATGTTTGCAATGTTGTCTTATTCTATTTTTGCCTATTTTTTCTTAGGTAATCCACGTAATTTGCCTGTGTGGGCGATTGGACTTTGTAGCTTCTTTGCTCTTTGTCTTTTACCGCTGATTTATCATATTTTGACGGGTTGGAAAGCTTATAAAAAATAATAGATTTAAAAAAAGCGCATCTTTCGATACGCTTTTAACAGAGATTCTTTTGTCTAATCAGGCATTAAAGATCAAATAATTTACCTGGATTCATCAAACCATTCGGGTCGAATACTTTCTTCAACGCTTTCATATATTCAATTTCTTCAGGCGAACGTGAATATTCCAAATACGGTTTTTTCGTCATGCCTACACCATGCTCGGCAGAGATTGAACCATCATATTTTTTCACGGTATCGAACACATATTTATTGACGACCTGACACTTCGCAAAGAACTCATCTTTGGTTAAGTTTTCAGGTTTTAAAATATTTAAGTGCAAGTTACCGTCACCAATATGACCAAACCAGCAAATTTCAAAGTCAGGATAGTTCTCTTGAACAATTGTATCAATCTCACGAATAAATGCAGGTACGTGAGTAATTAATACTGAAATATCATTTTTATATGGAGTGAACGGCGCGATTGATTCAGAAATATCTTCGCGTAAACGCCACAAGCTTTCTACTTGGTCTAAGCTCTGGCTCATTACACCATCAAGCACCCAACCCTGCTCCATACAATGCTCGAAAATTTCCATTGCTTTATCGAGAATCGGCTCATATGGTGCTTCAAACTCAAGTAATACATAGAACGGACATTGAGTTTCAAATGGGCGTTGTACATGTCCATGATCTAAAACTTTTTGCATTGCAAGTTCACCAAAGAACTCAAATGCAGTTAAGTCGATATCTTTTTGGAAAGCATGTAAGACAGGCATGACTGCATCAAAATCAGGAACCCCTAAAACTAAAACTTGTAAGTTTTGCGGTTGACGCTCAAGTTTAATTTCCGCTTCAGTCACTAAACCTAATGTACCTTCACCACCAATAAACAAGTGCTGTAATGCATAACCCGTTGCATTTTTAACCATGCCTTTGTTTAAACGTAAAATATCACCTTTACCAGTGACAACGGTTAAACCAAGCACCCAATTACGAGTCATGCCGTATTTAATTACTTTAATACCACCGGCATTGGTTCCGATATTACCGCCAATCTGGCTAGAACCCGCTGATGCAAAGTCAACCGGATAATACATACCCTGTTCTTCAGCATAATTTTGCAATTGTTCAGTCACAACACCAGCTTGTACTCGAACCATACGATCTGCTGGAAAGAATTCAAGAATCTGGTTCATCTTGTCCATGCTAATGACAATTTCACCATTGGTTGCAACAGCACCAGCAGAGAGACCTGTACGGCCACCTGAAGGGGTAATTGCGATATTAAACTGGTTCGCAAGCTTCACAACAGCTTGAACTTGCTCAGTGGTCGATGGAAAAACGATGACCGATGGGTTCGGATTAAAATGCTTAGTATGATCTTTACCCCAGTTTTCGAGACTATCAGCATCGGTTTTAATACGGTTTTCACCGACGATTGCCGTTAATTGGGTAAGTAACTCAGGTGTTAAAGCGACTGGAGCATTCATCGTTTGCAGACCTAGCAAGAAGTAAACTGTGGTGGGACTATGGCGTAATATTTCTCAGAGTTTTCACCTGAGCAAAGCCATAAGCTATATTCTACATGTAACCGCACAAGCGATAAAGTTCAGAATAAAGATACTGTCACTACAAAACATGTTTAACGTTCATAAATGACTTAGAACCTTCAAAGCATCAATATTTTTTAAGTTCAAATGACAAGCAAATTTTAAAACTGTCAACAAGCCATAAATAGAAGTGATTAGATATAGATAAAATTGCCATAAGATGATGGCGTAAACGAAATATCTATAGCACCGCCCATTATGTTATGATAGCGCCACCAAATTTGGCCTTTGTAGCGGAGCCGTAATGAGCCAACATCTTTCACTACCTAAAGATAAAATCCGTTTCCTTTTGTTAGAAGGCGTTCACCAAAACGCAGTCGATACTTTAAACGCTGCGGGTTACACCAATATTGACTATCGTAAAACTGCTCTTGAAGGCGAAGCGCTAAAAGAAGCTGTTAAAGATGCTCACTTTATTGGTATTCGTTCGCGTACCCAATTGACTGAAGAAATTTTCGAAGCTGCAAATAAATTGATCGCAGTGGGCTGTTTCTGTATCGGAACAAACCAAGTTGATCTTAAAGCAGCAATGGCACGTGGTATTCCTGTATTTAACGCACCGTATTCAAATACGCGTTCGGTTGCAGAACTTGTACTTGCTCAAACGATTCTTCTTCTTCGCCGTGTTCCTGAAAAGTCAGCGGCTTGTCATCGTGGTGGTTGGGATAAGTCTGCTGTCGGTTCTTTCGAAACTCGTGGCAAAACTTTAGGTATTGTAGGTTACGGTTCCATCGGTTCTCAGCTTTCTGTTCTTGCTGAAAGCTTAGGTATGCATGTGATTTATTACGATGCAGTGACTAAATTACCAATGGGTAATGCTCGCCAAGTTGGTTCGTTAGACGAACTCTTAGCGACTGCTGATGTAGTGACTTTACATGTGCCTGATGTTCCATCTACACGTAACTTCTTCACTAAAGCACAATTTGCAAAAATGAAAGAAGGTGCAATCTTCCTAAATGCTGCACGTGGTACATGTGTAGTAATTGAAGATTTAGCAGATGCAATCAAGTCTGGCCATATTGCTGGTGCAGCGGTTGACGTATTCCCTAAAGAACCAAAAGCAAATGGTGAAGAGTTTGTTTCTCCACTTCGTGGTTTAGACAATGTGATTTTGACTCCTCACGTTGGCGGTTCAACCATGGAAGCGCAAGCAAACATCGGTTTAGAAGTTGCAGAGAAATTTGTTGCTTACTCTGACAAGGGTATGACGCTTTCTGCAGTGAACTTCCCAGAAATCGCGTTACCACTTACTGCTGGCCAACACCGTTTATTGCACATCCACAAAAACGTACCGGGCGTATTATCTAAAATCAACAACTTGTTTGCTGAACAAGGCATCAACATTTCTGGTCAATCACTCATGACTAAAGGTGACATTGGTTACCTCGTAATGGACGTTGATGCTTCTGCTTCTCAAGAAGCTTTAGATATGTTGCATGAAGTTGAAGGTACAATTCGCGTGCGCGTATTGTTCTAATACGAACTGTAAATTTAAAAGCCACAGCATTGTCTGTGGCTTTTTTATGGGCATTTACATTATCATGTGAAAAGTATACCAATCGATCAAATAATAAAATGTCCAGTTCGAACCAGAAATCTCAGCTACATGCTTTGGGCTTTCTCATTCTCGCTATGCTAAGCGTACAAAGCAGTGCATCTTTAGCTAAAATTCTGTTTCAGAACTTTCCTGTGCTCACTGTCTCCGCAATGCGCCTATGTTTAGGTGCAATGATTCTTGCCTTTATTTTCCAAATTTGGCGAATTAATTTTAGTCAGGTTCGTTGGAAAGCGATCTTGGCTTATGGATTTGCTCTTGCCGGAATGAATGCGCTTTTTTATCTGTCAATTGAGCGATTACCGATTGGTATTGCTGTCGCTTTTGAGTTTATTGGCCCCTTAAGTGTAGCCTTATATCACGCACGCCAGAAATATGATTTTGTCTGGGTCAGTTTCGCAATTATTGGTCTCATTTTACTTTTCCCTTTCAATCAGGCTCATAGTCTGGATTGGATTGGAGTATTATTTGCTGTTAGTGCTGGTGCATGTTGGGCACTTTATATTATTGCGGGTCAAAAACCTTCTGGCATTTCAGGTAACCACACTGTGTGTTTAGGAATGACTGTAGGTGCATGTGTATTGCTACCGATTACTTTTTTTTCAGCGTCAATGGGTCAAGTTATAGAGCTCCCCTATCTTTTTTATTTTATTGGCTTAGCAATTTTAGCCAGTGCATTACCATTCTCTTTAGAAATGCTAGCACTACGTAATTTAACGCCGTTAAGTTTTGGAACATTGATGAGCCTAGAACCCGCAGTTGCTGCACTTTCTGGTTTTATCTTTTTAGGCGAATATTTGTTATGGAATCAATGGCTGGCACTCGCAACAATTATTGCAGCTTCCGTCGGTTGTACCATAACCACCCAAAAAGCACGTCAGGAACGTGAAAAAACAGTCAGTTAAATCGACTCAACCTACGAGTTGGAACATGGTATTCGCTATAATTAAACATTCTTATTTTAAGTAATATTAGATGAGGCCCTCGGGTATTTTCCATGCAGAATATTCCTATTATTGCTGTGCTCTATATGATTCTGTCGATGGTCTCATATCAAATCAGTGCTTCATTTGCTAAGCAGCTCATTGCAATATTAGACCCTCTGACCGTTACAATTTTAAGGCTGAGCTTTGCAACGGTTATTGTCGCTATCATGTTCCGCTCATGGAAAATCTGGTCGCGCTTACCCTATTTAAAATGGCGTGATTTATTGATGTACTGTGCGTCTTTAGGTCTCATGAATATTTTATTTTATACGTCGCTTGGAAAATTACCTCAAGGCATCGCAGTTGGCTTAGAATTTATTGGACCATTAGGTCTTGCTCTACTTTCTATTAAACAAAAGAGTGACTACATTTGGGTCGCACTTGCGATGTTAGGTATTGCGCTGATGGTACCTTGGCAAGACCCAACGCAACACCACTTTTCCTATGTAGGTGCTGCATGTGCGCTAGGTGCTGGATTTTGCTGGGCCTTCTATATTTATTTTGGTCAGAAAGTTGTGACCCAAAATATAGGTATGCATGCTTTAACCATCGGAATTGGATTATCTGCACTGACCTTACTACCAATTGGCATCTGGCATAATGCTCCCGCATTACTTGAGACGCAGTACTGGGGTAAAGCATTACTTATTGCTATTTTAGCGACTGCTATTCCATACGCTCTTGATTTGATGGCACTCAAACAACTTAATAAATTAACTTACGGTACCCTCACGAGTTTAGCACCAGCATTGGCAGCATTAACAGGTTTCTTATTACTTCACGAAGAAATCAGCATGCTGCAATGGGTGGCTTTAGCTTGTGTAATGCTAGCGTCGATTGGGGTTACTTTAAGAAGTACTAAAAAAGTAGCATAGTTAAATACTATTGCTGCTTTTTATACTTTTTATATTCCTTTAAATATTTATTACCTAGCGTTTCTTTTTCACTGTCTTTAAGAATTTTTCCCGCCTGTTGGAAAAATTTATGCTCTTCTTCTTTTAAATGATGATGGACTTTTTCACTCAACTGTTTGGCGGTTGCTAACCAGCTTGGGCTACTCATATCTGTTTTTTCGAGCTGTTCGACCAACTCATCCATTTCATGGTGCTCAGATAAAGCATGTCTCGTAATATCTAAACCCACATCATCAAACATTAAAGGGATATATAAATAACGGTCTTCGGCAACAGAATGGGCATACAGTTCATTTTTTAATGCATTAAATAATTCTTTTCTTTCTTCGGTTAAACCATGTGTCTGAACTAATTGTTCAGAAAGGTTTCGTTGATTTTCATGGCTTTCTCTTAATGCTTCGAAAATATTCATTCTCTTCCTCATTTTTTAGCTAAAAAATCTTTTTTATTTCAAGGCTTATCATACGTTGAAATTTATAATGTTTAAGTAGCTTAAAATGAGACTATTTTTTACACAGTTTTCTTTCTAGTAAACTTCTGTAATTATTTTTATATTTATGATTTTAAATGTTCACATAAAAGTATGAACTTCGCCTCCTGATCAGTTCATACTGTTTGAAATATTTAGCCTGTTACAAACATTTGATAGCCCAAACGACAAATTAAAACACTGACTAAAATTAAAAAGATAATGCGGACAAAACCACTACCGTATTTAAGCGCGGTACGCACACCAACAATAGAACCCAATACATTCGCGACTGCCATCATTAAGCCAATGTGCAAAATAGCGTGTCCTGTCGGAATGAAGAAACTCAATGCAGCCAAATTGGTCATAAAATTACCAATTTTGGATAAGGCAGAAGCATGCAAGAAGTCGACTTGTAAAAAGCGGATAAAGAAAAAGATAAAGAAACTTCCCGTTCCCGGCCCAAAAATTCCGTCGTAAAAACCAATCGCCAAACTACCAATCCCTGCCAAAATTAGCATTTTGTTAGTAATTTTTTGTTCAGTATGAACCTGTCCAAAGTTCTTTTTAACCAAGGTATAAACTGCTATCACAATCAACATTACAAATATGAAAGGACGCAATACAGATTGAGGAATTAATGATAAACAAGCAGCACCAGCAAAAGAGCTAATCAAAGCACAAATGGCAATAACTGCTAAAAGTTTCCATTGCAATTTCACTCTTTTCGCAAAAGTATAAGCAGCGGATGCTGTACCAAAAATTGAAGAAAGCTTATTAGTACCAATCACCGTTGCAGTCTGCATGGTCGGGAAAGTGCTCATAAGGCCTGGAATCTGGATAAGTCCGCCGCCCCCAACAGCAGCATCAATCGCTCCCGCAGTAAACGCAAAAAAGATCAAACTCAGGATAACATCCCATTCCATACCCATGCTCTATACTCTACATCTACTACAAATTTAAGATACGTTTAGGTACCAACCGTTTTTTATCGGTAATCTCGGCTAAACCTAGACAGCGCTCTTCCGAAAAAACTAAAACTTCTGCTTCTGCAGAATGCTCAATATTGCTTTCTAAACCGTTGCAAAAATATTTTTCACGCCCTTCTGGAACCTGAATTTTTAAGAAATGATCAACGGGAGCATAAACTGGAAGTAACAAAGCTTCTCTTTGCTCTTCTGTTAAGCTCTCTAAATATTCAATGGTATAACTCGGGATAAGCTCAAAATGTCCTGTTTGAGTCCGGTTTAGCATCGTTAAATGCCCACCACAGCCAAGTGCTTCGCCAATATCTTCGCCCAATACCCGAATGTATGTTCCTTTAGAACAAGTTACATCCAGAGTGATACTATTTTCGGTAAATTCAATGAGCTCTAAGGCATAAATCGTGATTGGACGTGCTTCACGCTCAATCTCGATACCTTTTCTAGCAAGCTCATATAACGGCCTACCTTCTTTTTTCAAAGCCGAGTACATTGGCGGAACTTGTTGAATATCGCCTTTAAATTTCTCTAAAGTTTGTTCAATAAGCTCTTGGTTCAGAACAGGAATAGGGCGTTCTTGTAGAATCTCCCCTTCCACATCACCTGTCGTTGTGGTTTGCCCCAACCGAACAGTGGTTTGGTAGCGCTTTGTTGAGTCCAGCAAATAATGTGAGAACTTGGTAGCCTCTCCTAAACAAATAGGAAGCAACCCTGTCGCCAAAGGATCTAAAGCTCCAGTATGACCTGCTTTTTGGGCGCGATATAACCAACGCACTTTTTGCAAAGCCGCATTTGAACTGAGCCCTAATGGTTTATTTAATAGAAATACACCACTGATATGGCGACGAGAAATTTTTTGATTTTTTGTCGTCATTTTTACTGGAACACAAAGCTAGAAAAAAGTGCCGACATGTTAGCAAATTCGGCAAGATATTTTCACAATATTTAGGTGCCTTTTCACTTATTTTATGGCACATTAATAATCGAGTAAAAAAACAACAAATTAAAACTTAAGGAAGATATCTTTATGCAAGGGATGCAGAAGAAGGTATTGTGGTGTGTGCTCGGATTTTTTATTTTGAGCCTCATTGCATGTGTATATTGGTTAAGTCCTGACTCAAAAAACACATCAGCTCAGATGAGTGAAAATAAAGCTCAAAACTTAGCATCATCTCCTCATACAGATCATTCATCGCTAAACGAAGATGCGTACCATAGTAAAAGTCAGCAAGACACCGAAGTTAACTGTCAGTTAAAAATTGATAGTTCTCAACATTTGATCGTGAATAGTCAAACCCGTGACTGCTTTGAATATTTTATTACCCAATATGGGGAAAATGATTTAGAACAAATCAAAATTCACTTTGGGAAATTTATTCAAGGACAATATCTAGAGCCAGCTCGCTCACAGATTATGGACTTATGGACACGTTATTTAAAATATCGTGAACAGCTAGCTGACATTCGGGCACCTTCAGCAAAACAACAAGATAAAAATTATTTTCAAAAGATATTTAGCTCGATCCAAGATATAAGAAAACGCTTCTTTTCTGCTTCTGAAATTGAAGGACTCTTCTCGAGCGAAGATATCTATCAGAACTACACACTAGATCGAATGCAGATACATGAGGACACTTCTTTAAGCGAAATTGAAAAAGCACGAAAGCTTAAAGAGCGTTTTGAAGAACTTCCAGAAGACTGGCAACAAAACCTACAAGAACTCTCCAAACTTGATGATTTACATACACTGACTAAACAAATTAAAGCTCGTAAGGGTTCAGCAGAAGAACTTAGGCAAATGCGTACAGCACTTGTTGGAGCTGAGGCGACTCAAAGATTAGAAACTTTAGATACACAACGGAATGCTTGGCAACAAAGGGTCACCAGTTACCTCGATGGTCGAGATGAAATTATTAAAAGTAACATGAGTGATAGCGCCAAAGACCAAGCGATTCAGCAGTTACGTCAACAACAATTCAATTCATCACAAGAACAACTAAGACTTCGGACTTTTGAAACGGTCCATGATCAGGGAGGTGAACTGCCATTTAATTACTAAGCCTTTTCTTTTTTGGGAACTGGCTAAACATTCACTAGCAGTAAGAAGCTGCTTTTCATACAAAATAAAAATAGTGAGTAAAAAATGAAAAGGAAGTTAATGTTTTTCTGCGCTGCAATGCTCTCAGGACTGAGTATTTCAGTGGCTCATGCAACAAATGCTGAACAAGTTAAAAGCTCGTTCGTATATTCATCCTACGCTCAAACAAAATACCCAATGGTTTTTAATCACGGTATGGCAGGCTTTAGCCGAGTTGGAACAGATACGCTTGGTCTCGATTATTGGTACCAAATTCTTCCTGATCTTGCCCGTAATGGAGGAAATGTCTGGGCAACAAGAGTCTCACCATTTAACTCAACAGAAGTGCGTGGTGAACAACTTGCACAGCAAGTAGAAGAAATTATTGCGATTACCGGCAAGCCCAAGGTCAATTTAATCGGTCATAGCCATGGGGGTCCAACAATTCGCTATGTGGCTGGTATCATGCCAGAAAAAGTAGCATCACTCACAACGATCGGTGCACCTCATAAGGGATCACCAATGGCAGATGTCATCCTGAATGTTGAGGGTACTCCTCTTGCAGGCGTGGCAACTTTAGTAAACTGGTTTTCAGCAGCAATTACTTGGGCAGGAGGCCTAGATCCGACAAGCTATCCGCACGACTCTTTAGCAGGTGCTCATAGCTTATCAACTAAAGGTTCAGCTCAGTTTAATACTCAATTTCCTATGGGCATGCCAACTAGTTCTTGCGGTGAGGGAGCATATCAAGAAAAAGGCATTTATATGTATTCTTTCTCTGGAAATAAAGCCCTGACTAATCCATTAGACCCATTTGATATTGCCCTTACAGGCAGTAGTCTAGTAGTCGATCCGTTTGGTGATAATGATGGGCTTGTTTCCCGATGCAGCGCCAAATTTGGTAAAACCATTCGTGATGATTACAACTGGAATCATTTAGATGAGGTGAATCAAGTGCTTGGGATACGCTCTATTTTTGCTTCAGATCCTGTCTCGGTTTACCGTCAACATGCAAACCGATTAAAACTTCAAGGACTATAATTTTTAAACAAAAAAATGCGCCAAAAGGCGCATTTTTTACTCGGTATAAGCTTACGCTTTACGAGCTGGTAATTTTTCACGAATACGTGCAGCTTTACCAGACAAGTCACGGAGATAGTAAAGTTTAGCACGACGAACGTCACCACGACGTTTCACTTCGATTTTAGCAACGATTGGAGAGTGAGTTTGGAATACACGCTCAACACCAACACCGCTAGAAATTTTACGAACTGTAAATGCAGAGTTTAAACCACGGTTTTTCTTCGCGATTACAACACCTTCAAATGCCTGAAGACGCTCACGCTCACCTTCTTTTACTTTAACTTGGACAATAACAGTGTCACCAGGAGCAAAAGCAGGAATATCAGTTTTTAACTGTGCATTTTCAATAATTTGAACTAAAGGATGTTTACCACTCATTGTGGGAATCTCCAATATGTGCGGAGTCAGAAGAGGTCTGAGGTTCCGCTGGGGATAGAGGCTAAAACGCATATCAACCCGTTTATCTTTCCCTTTATGACAATATGTCCATAAAGAGCCTTAGAATATACATAAAACTATTCATTAAATAGAATCATGCTTTAACTCGAAGCATTGCTTCTCGTATTTTTGCAGAACTTTCGTTCCTGAGAATAGCGGTTAAGAATTACCACCACTCCCTTGCGCATCTTTTAGCCATTTTTTTTGCTGCTTATTCAACTCTACCTTTTCAGCCAACTCTGGTCGACGTTCTAAAGTTCGTTGATACCGCTGCAAAAAGCGCCATTTTTCGATATTGCCATGATGTCCAGATTTTAAAACTTCTGGTACATCCAGCCCCTCAAAATGGTCTGGCTTTGTATATTGTGGACAATCTAAAAGACCATCAACAAAAGAATCTTGTACTGCTGACTGTTCATCTGACATTACATTCGGCAAACGGCGAATAATACTGTCAAGTAACACCATAGCGGGCAGTTCACCACCAGATAAAACATAATCACCAATTGACCATTCCTGATCAACATATTGCTGGATCAAACGTTCATCCACTCCTTCATAACGTCCACACAGTACAATTAAGCCGTCGTAATCAACAAACTGCTGTACTGCCTGTTCATTTAAGGTTTTGCCTTGTGGAGACATATACACTACAGGAACATGAACATGTCCTGCTTGTGAGGCAAGCTGTTTGGCATGTGCAATTGCTTTCGCCAAAGGCTCAGCCATCATCACCATTCCAGGGCCACCACCAAATGGACGTTCATCCACTCTTCTGTAGTTTCCCTCAGCAAAATCACGAGGATTAATACAAGTGACTTGTACAATATCCCGTTTTGCCGCACGTCCGCTGATGCCGTAGGCTGTAATCGCTTCAAACATTTCAGGAAAAAGCGTAATGACTGCAAAAAACATCACAGACTCCTCTATTTTCCTGCTGTATTAATCCTAAAAGGATTAATAATCTACGCCCCAATTGACGTAAATACGACCAGCTTCAAGATCAACACGTTGTACTACATCTTTATGCCAAGGAATCATGCGTTCTTCTGAATCAATACTGTCTGGGGTAGCATGTACCACCATTACATCATTGGCTCCAGTTTCAAACAACTCATGAATTTTACCTAAGTTTACTTCCTGTTCTTCATCATCCAGACCTAACACTGTTAAGCCTTTTAAATCTGACCAGTAGTACTCATCTACATCTGCTTTTGGCAGTTGAGACTTAGCAACCCAGATATTAGCGCCAACCAAGTTTTCTGCTCCAGTGCGATCACTCACACCTTTCAAAGCAACAACTAAACCTTTGCCATGTGGTTTCCAACGTTTTACATCTATTGTTTGCCAACCGGCCTTGGTCTCAATGTACCAAGGCAGGTAGTCAAACATATTGCTCATAGGTTCTGTATTTGAATACACCCAGAGCCACCCATTCAATCCATAAGCTGAACGTAACTGTCCAATCTGAATACGATCTTCGGGAACATTCTGTGTTGATGTCATGGGTTACCTACTACAAAAAAATTATGCAGTAGCTTTTTTAGCTTGAGCAGCTAAAGAAGCAACACGTTCAGAAGGTTGAGCACCTTGAGAAACCCAGTGAGCAAAACGGTCTGCATCTAAACGAAGTTTTTCTGCTTGACCTTGTGCAGTCGGGTTAAAGAAACCGATACGCTCGATGAAACGACCATCACGTGCATTGCGGCTATCAGTCACAACGATTTGATAGAATGGACGTTTTTTTGCGCCGCCACGTGCTAAACGAATAACAACCATGATAAAAGCCTTATAATTCTTACGGATTATCCCTGCGCCGACCATCGGCAACACTTCAAACCCCTTTCATAGAGGGCAACATTCTACGTGATTTTCACCATGAAAGAAAGATTAAATTTTGAGTTATCCGCAGTTTTGAATTTAGAACTACTGTAGCCAATTTGATGCGGCAGATAACGCACAATTAGTTGCACCTTTTGCCCAAAATTTTTGTCCTTGATCATTAAGACAAATGATCCCATCACCAGCTTGAGAAGTAGTAGAAATAGGCGTAGCCGTTAACACCCAACTTGAATCATTTATGTTAGCAAAAGCTAAGGTATATAAGGCTTGACCTTGTTGAGGACTTACACTAGAACCATAAATCGATGTAATAGTCGCATTCGATGGATAACGATTGTGAACTATTTTTTCTGATTCTAATGTTTGGGCAATATTCATCATTTCAGATTGAACAGCTGTACGATGCCCTTTACGTAAATATTGCAAATATGAAGGTGTCGCTATAGCTGCTAAAATTGTAATTATTGCTACTACAATCATGAGTTCTATTAAGGTAAAACCATTCTTCATTGCCAATTCTCACTATTTGTTTCACATACATTGCAAGTGACTGTTCCACCACAGTCATTATCAACAGCCGTAGCTGTTAAACTTTGGCAACGCAAACCTGAATTCTTAGCAATAAAATTAAAGTTTCTTGAATCTGTTGTTGTCGCTTTAATGACCCATGTCTGCCCATTTGCAGCACCATTCGTCAATAAATTTCCTGCTGTTGTGTCATCACTAATTTCAATCGTATAACCACCCCGTGGCAACGTTACAGATGTGGTGGTAAATCCTCTATAGGTAAAGTTCTTGGATTTATGCCGTTCCAATTGTTCTGCCAATTTTAGAATTTCACCTTTAGCAGCAGAGGCAGTCGCTCTACGGGTATAGCCTTGATATGAAGGGATAGCAATCGAAGCAAAAATAGCGACAATCACGATGACAACCATAAGTTCAATCAAAGTAACTCCCTGATTAAACCGCAGAATATAATATTTATTCATCAGTCATCCCTTAGCGATAACGCTCATACCAACGCGCAGGAACTAAGTAGCTTGTACACTGCCATTCGCCCGTTCCACTCTCGTTTCCAGACAGTTGTAATTTGCCACAACTATTAGTCACTGGAGGTTCATCTCTTTTTGGAACAAATGCTATGCCGCGAATACCGGAGCCAATAACGTCTTTATTACATTCAGAGGCTCCTACTGGGCAATTAGTACCAGTTTGTGTTTTAAACCCACTTCCATTTTCTTTATTTTGATCGATTGACCCATCAGAATTAAGGCAGGCGCCAAATGGTAAACAGAACGTCTGCTGGTCAGTTTCACCTACTACACGGGGTAAACATGGGTCTGCCGCTACAATACCTGTTCCCTGCGGGTCATAAACAGGCACAATTAAAGTCCCTGTAATTGCCATAGGCTCTTCAAAAGCTTTTAGCCCACCTTTAATACGGAAACTATTATTAGCTTTCTCGGTACCATCGCTCATACTAGAAAGTGAACGATACCAACCATTTTGTCCCGCCCCAGTGTTGGGAAAGAAAATCTGTGCTACTCGTGTTTCTCCAGATCGTAAAATTTGTGGATTTTTTCGAAGCGTCGATCGAGTAATATCTTTTGTTTCAAGTTGGCTATCAGTCAAAGACATTAAATTCTTTTTAATAAAGTCTTTATCGATAATTCCATAGACGTTGTTTACAGGTCTTCCGCTTAATGCCGTGCTAGGTGACATCCCCTCACGTCCTGTAAGCGGATAAACATCTAAAGGCGTACTACGGTCACCTGAAACAATACCTACAGTAATAAAAGTGCGGATTCCATAATCGTGAATTGTCACTGTTGGCGGTTCATAAAAACGCGGCGCATTCCCAGCGGTATAGTCGTTCGAGGCATCATAAGTTGAGTCATTCGTTGCTAAATTGGCTAATCGAACAACTCGAATACCGAAACTGCTATAAGTTGAATTTGTTTTTGTCTGGTTATTATTAAGATCGATACGGAAGACTTGTCCGCCTAAATCACCGAAATATAAATGGTCTACCAAACCATCAGCATCTCGATCTAAGGTACTAATGCGACTAACAATACTGTGCTTCATATTAGAGTTATCTATATTAGAGCCTGTATCACTAGTCCACCATAAGCGTTCCCCAGTTTTAGCATCAATAATATAAACAGCATTCCCTTTTGCTTTTCCATTCGTAAAGCAAGAGTTGCTCAAGGTAATATTTGGGTTCTCATAACATTGGTCGTAGCCACCACCAACAATCATAACCCGTTTAATCACCCCGTTATAACGTATATTTGCAAGCACAGGTTTAGACCAACTCTGCCCCATACGACTATAATCAGTTTGGTCTGCACCAACTCTAAACAGGAGCTTTGGTGAGGCAGGATTTAAGACATTTAAGCCATAATAACTGCTGCCACCCATTCGCATGCCACCATAAATATTCATTTGCTTTGCAGTTACTTTTGATACTGCTGAGCTACCGCTTCCCGTTGTAGTAATACTATATGCAGGGTCAGATACCCAAGCCCCATCCATACCGTGAGCAGGAGCTGTGACATCACTTTGGCCAACCACTAAAGCTTTTGATGCAACTGGATCATTTAATATATCGGCGGGAACAAAAGCCATTTGTTCTACACCAGTTGAGGCATCCACAATATGCAGGCCGCCTTCCATCGTTCCATAGAGAATGGATTGTTCACGCGCAGATGTTAAATTCCCATTTTCATCTAATGTTCCATTATAGGTAAGCTGTACTGGTAAAGAGTGAATACTACCACCCATCGATAAATATGGTTCATTCGATGTAACTAATGACGAAGGTAAAGTCGTAGCGCTAATATCAGTGGAGTAACCTAGATAATTTAATATTTTTAATTTCAAGCTAATTGGGAAAGCTTTTAAAATATCTTGTCCAGTTGATGCATTTAATTTTCCTAAAACATAATTTGCTGTATTAGCCACACTATCAAAAGGATTAGTTCCTTCTGGTGGAGCAGCAGGAATTCTTAGCAAATTAGTTCCAGAAGTCGATATTTTCGTTAAGCTACCATCCGCTGCAACGGCGGAAACATCAGTAAATAAGTTGCGAATTTTACTTTGTATTGCGTAATAATATTTTGTGATATTTCCTTCTGCATCACGTGTTTCATTTTGTCCAGCAATTGGTAAAGGAACTTTTGTATATGAACCACCTAAAAAGACATTACCTCCGTCATTATAAGTAGAGCTATTCCAATAGTCTTTTGTTCCAGTCCTAAAAGCCCCACTTGCATTGTAAACTAATCCGCCAGTATTGGCCTCAAAAGCACCAGCATTGGCCCCAGATAAAACAACATGATATTTCTTTAAATTTCCACGCCATGTTAAGTATGTGTTAGCCGGATTTGGCTCAAAAGCACGTAAGTAACCATATTCCTGTAAATTTTTAGGATTTAATGCATCATAAGGAACTGAGATAGCACCTGTGGTTAAGGGTTCTAAAGGAACTTTATCTAAGTTATTAATAAATGCGATAACGCTGTCTGTTACCCCTTGTGAACTCTGAGTAGGAAAAAAACCACCATTCCCATAACCAGGTGTCGCTACCGCATTTGTGGCCTGATTCGGTGAACACGCATCATCTCCTTTTCGGTCAGACTGAGTTCTCGAACTTAAACGGCAAGCATTTTTTACATCCGAAGAACTTAAGCTAGAAAAATCACTACCAAAACCAACAAATGCTGTTTGAATAGAAACTCCAGCAGGGTTTTTTGTTTTATCAAATAGTCGTTTCGCAAATTCCCCCATACAAGCCCAACCAGAATCTGATGAAGTATTAGAAAGCCCTCCAGAGCAATTAAAATCTGCTCCCAAAGTACTACCTAAGGCCGTCGACATTACAGTTGCCGAACGTGTATTTGTTGTATTGTTCGGCTCACCATCTGATAAAAAGTAAATACCCTGTCCATCACAACTTTGACGATTAGCCACTGCAGGCAAAGGAGATTGATAAATGGCGTTTAAGTTAGAAGCATTTCTATCTAAAACAATATTCGGATTGCTTGTCGTATCATTTGTTTTTGATTTTGGAACACCACTATCTGCATTTGCTATAGCGTAATTAAAAGTGGTGTAGTAATAAGTATAGGAATAGGTTAAATCAGACGAAGTATCATAAGCAGTTGCCGTATTTACACCCGGATTAGAGGTTGACCAGCTACTCCAATAACTACTAGAGCGACAAGGCTGCCATAGATTTGCCGTATCAATTTGTGAATCACGATAATTCGTACAATATGAGTATTCCGTTCTATTATCTGATTTTCGCACACGCTTTATATAACTATCTTTCCGAATAGCATAATTCGCCTCTGAATAGGTCGATGTACCCATTAAATAAGCAGCAGCTTCTGCATAAGCATGTGCTGAAGGCGTTGACCCACCAGCAGATAAATTTGCAACTGCCTGTTTTAATTTATAACGCTGAGACCCCACCGTATTTAAAGTACTTGCACCTCCTAAGGGAGCAGCAGCCACCAAAATTTGCCCACTTCGACTATCACCATTTGCAGAGAAATTACCTAAGCCCACACGAGTATCATTTAAAATAGGATTATTACTGGCTAAAAAAGCATTCATACCATTTTTAAGCATAGCTAAACGATTTTCGTTATAACTATTAGACGTCATACTCCCCGAAGTATCCAACATCATTACAATCGTTTTTTTACCAGCCGTAGGTGAAGCATAAATTTGTAAATCACTCGCCTGCACGACGGAGCTTGTCACCAACCATGTAAAAGCAAGCGAACTCGAACAGATGGCATACCATAAATTATTTGGCTTAAAATTCTTCAATTTTAGTTTCACGATATTCCCCGTTATGAACCTGGTGCCGTAATTTGAGTGAGCTTATTGGTATAGTTAAATTCTTGAACTTGAGTACTAAAAGGTACGTTATGATTTGCCAAACACTCCGCTAATGTTTGCTTAGCTGTTAAAGCGGTATCAAAATTGTCACTAATTTTTGCTGAACTCGTGCTTAAGCACTCACTTTGTAAAGTTTCTATAGAAGTAGATGCATAGGCCGGTAAAAAAGCTGTTGTAATCACTCGAATACGTTGTGTAGACAGCATACTTTTAGGTAGTTGAGTGCCCTCAGAGGTGTTTGTTCCTCGTGGTAAATTTGAACCTGGAATATCACTTGCAGCATCTGTTGGAATACTTACAGCAACTTGGGTAACTACAGCTTGACGATTACTTCCATAGTCACTTGTTAAATCACAAAAACCAGCCACCCCGCCATCTTCGACGACTGCATTATTAGCACTTCCTGCCCGAAGTAAACTTGCGCCGCGAGTCTGAGCAAAATTTGTAAACGTAGAAACAGGTTTATAACAGAAGTTGTATTCTGCACCAGGGTTACTTTCGTGTTCTTTGAGCGCAGCGCCAATCACATTAGTGATATTAGTTAGGGTGGTAGGATTCATCTGCACAATAAGTTCTAAAGGTGTGTCAGATGACTGAAAATTTAATTGGCTGACTTGGCTATTCGTAGCAACTTTTAAAGAAACAATAGCCACTCTTATTGCTAAAACACCTACAGAAATAACAACCAATAAAATAATAAGCACAACAATAAGGGTTGCCCCTTTTTCCTTAGATTTACTATTATGAATGAAATGGGTCATAGACTTTCCCCCATCGCATTGCGTAGAGCAATTGTTACGTTATAAACTCGGCGTAAGAATCGAGTTGTAGTGTCAGAAGCATGCACGGTTTGGTCTAACATAAGAAAAGATTGCGCGGGATCTATTGCTTTGTTTTGAGCATTATTAGTAGAACGGGCTAGTACCGATATTTGTATTGAAAGAATTCGCGGCGCCGTCACAGATGGTGTGGCATCTCGAGCAGCCTGTGCAGCAGCCCGATATTGGGGAATCGTATAATAAGCAAAATTGCCAGCCGCATTTTTTGCACCAAATAGCACATGAAAATGATCAATACGCGGCAATACGATTTGACCAGCGTCACCCAACCCATCAATAGTGGTAGGTTGAGCTGCAGCTGCTACAGTAGAAGGCGTATTTGCATCACATGCAAGTGCATAATCTTGCTGAGAACTGCCATTACTATCCAGACGTAAGAAATAACGCTCTACAATTAAATCCCCTGCAAGTACATTCACACCCTCACAATTGGTCATATTAGTAGGAGCAATAAATTGAATAGTCAGCTGATCACTTTGCACAGCAGCATTTGAACTATTCTGTATATTTGAAAGACCTTTCCAGTGATTACTAACAGTACTCACCGTATCTCCAGCACCACGACTTAGTAATGTGTCAGCAATATAAGTATTTGCTCCAACATTAGGAACAAAATTAACACTGTCATTGTTGGTTGCTGTTGAACCAGTTAATACAACACCCCCCCAAGGGGTAGTATCAGTTAATATCGGGTTATTCACATTTCCATAATTTAGAAGACGTATATCACGTGCGATATATTCCAAACCAAAAATACCGCTATCTTGTATTTCAGCATTTGCTTTTTGTAGACGACTAGATAGAAGTCCGCCAATAAATAATTGAGTCGCCGCGGCCACCAGAATGAGGCCTAAAGCCAATGCGACCATAAGCTCAATTAATGTAAAGCCTCGCTGCTTCCATAATACAAATGAGTGAGCCATTAATATGCCTCCATCATTAGGCAATTTGAACTATTGGCATAAACACCATTTGTACTCATACAGCTCGATACATCTGCGCTGGTAACTCCCCCATTGGTTGTAATTATTGGAGAAGTTTTTCCCAAAAAACAAACAAACACTGCCTCTGCTGAGCCATTGTGCTTGTAACCCCAGGGCAATTTGTCATTGTGATTTTCATGCCAAGTTGATCAGCATTTCTCGCTGCTTGATACGCATCAAATTGAGCAAGTTGGGAAGGCGTACAAGCGGTATTGAAACACAACGTAGGAGCAGCGGTGGTAGATGAATAATTGCTATAACCACGAACAAATAAAGGATATTGACTAGCCTGAGAACTATTTACGCGAATATTTTCTGCTAATCCTCTCATAATCATAATAGCTTGAGACTTACTTAATGCTTCTGAAGAAGCATCCATAGCCCGAACTTGCAAGGCAACATATCCTAAAACTCCTATTGCAAGTAAAATTAAAGCGACCAACACTTCTAATAAACCAACCCCAGTTTGAGCTTTTTGCTTAGAGCTCCGCATTAACATGTCTCCTCAGCTTTAAAAATTAATGTGCCAAGCTTTGTTAAAATAAGAATTTTCTTTTTATTTATTTTTGAATTACAAATAGATAAAAGTGTATCTTGGGTAATATTACTTACCACTCCATTCGCATTAAAAGTTAAAGTCGTCGCTGTTAATGAACTCTGTGTACCATCAGCAGCTACATTTTTGAGCTCAAGAGTGCTATTGGAAGCTGCTTTCCAATTGAAAGAAGTTGGTGTATTTGAGGCTGTTGAATTCAGATTAATAGATACATCTTGTCGACCAAGTATTGCTTGGCTCTTCGCTTCCGACAAAGTATTGATTAGGTCTCGTTGATTTCCATCTAGTCGTTTGCCTTCTAATAGATTCGACATAGACGGCGCAGCCATCATCGTAATAATAGCCATTACTGCAATCGTCACCATAAGCTCAACCAAGGTGAACCCTTCTTGCGGAATAATTCCCCTCATCCCTAGAAACCCCAAATAAACTTAAAAATTTTTTATTTATTATTTAAATTTTACTTTTTATATTTACAAAACAAATACAAAGCAGATAAAGGGTATAAAAAAACAGATAACTGTCATATCAACAATTATCTGTTTTACTATTTTAAAATCAGTATGTTAAATAAGTCACACTTTAAGCTTGAGTCACGTGAATGCGTAATTCTTTAGGAAGACTAAAGGTTATGTTCTCTTCACGCCCATCTAATTCTTTAGGTGCTTGCGCTCCCCAGTCTTGTAAACGTTGAATCACTTGCTTAATCAGAATTTCCGGCGCTGAAGCACCCGCTGTCACACCAATTTTGCAAGTATCATTGAACCATGACTGTTCTAACTGATCAGCATTATCTACAAGGTAAGCTACTTTGCCCATACGCTCTGCAAGCTCGCGCAAACGATTTGAATTTGATGAATTAGGTGAACCTACGACCAATACAACATCACACTGTTCGGCCAAGTCACGTACAGCATCCTGTCTGTTTTGAGTTGCGTAGCAAATATCGTCTTTACGTGGCCCTTGAATATGAGGAAATTTTGCACGCAAAGCATCAATAACTTTAGCCGTATCATCAATTGATAAAGTTGTTTGAGTTACAAATGCAAGTTTTTCAGGGTGTCTTACTGCAAGTGCTGCAACATCAGCTTCATCTTCAACCAAATAAATGTCACCACCTTTCAATTTGTCATATTGGCCCATTGTCCCTTCAACTTCAGGGTGTCCTTCATGACCAATTAAAATTGCTTCAGTACCTTCACGTGCATATTTAGTCACTTCAATATGAACTTTGGTAACCAAAGGACAAGTTGCATCAAAAACTTTTAAACCTCGGCGCTCAGCTTCTTGTTGAACGGCTTTTGAAACACCGTGCGCACTAAAAATTACAATTGAGTCATCCGGAACCTGATCTAGTTCATCAACAAAAACTGCGCCTCTTTGACGTAAGTCATCTACCACAAATTTATTGTGTACAACTTCATGACGTACATAAATAGGAGGATTAAAACATTCTAAAGCCCGATTGACGATTGCTATGGCTCGATCAACACCGGCACAAAAACCACGCGGATTAGCTAACACAATTTCCATAACAGCCTCAAAATTAATAAAACAGGGGAATTTCTCTTGAATATTTGCAATTAAAACTATTCAGTTTAAACGCACGGTACACTACAATAGCGAAGATATTTTATCATATCAGGAAAAATATCATGTCGGGTCTATTGTTTGTCGTTTCTGCTGCATCAGGAACAGGCAAAACATCTTTGGTGAAAGCCCTGCTTGACCGTGTAAGCAATTTACATGTTTCAGTCTCGCATACTACCCGAGGTCAACGTCCTGGTGAGTTAGATGGTGTTCACTATCACTTCACTACAAAAGATGACTTTCTAGACCAAGTAAACCATGAAGGCTTTATCGAATACGCTGAAGTATTTGGTAATTACTATGGCACTTCTCAAGCAACTGTAAAACAACAGTTAGCTCAAGGGCACGATGTTCTACTTGAAATTGATTGGCAAGGTGCAGAGCAAGTACGCAAACTTTTTCCTGAATCCAAGCAAATCTTTATTTTACCGCCAACACAGTTTGACCTACGTCAGCGTTTATCTAATCGCGGCACTGACTCAGTTGACGTCATTGAACATCGTTTAAGCTGTGCAGTTGAAGATATGCAGCATTACACGAACTTTGATTACATCATTATTAATGATGATTTTAATAAAGCCTTACATGAGCTTGAAGCTGTGATTACAGCAAACCGTTTAGTGTTATCTCAGCAAGCAAAACGTCATCAAACATTAATTCAAGACTTGATTACTCCTCAACCAAAACAGGAATAACTTGAGTCTGGATCGAAAGCCTTTTATACTGTTTAGTCTGTTCAAATTCACCATTCCAAAACGAGAACTTTTATGGCACGCGTCACCGTTGAAGATTGTTTAGATCATGTAGACAACCGTTTTGAGCTTGTGCTCGTTGCAAGTAAACGTGCTCGTCAATTGGCACGTCAAGGCATGGAGCCAACTGTAGAATGGGATAACGACAAACCGACTGTAGTTTCTTTGCGCGAAATCGCGGCAGGACACGTTACGAAAGAAATTCTTAAACAACGTGAACAAGATTATCAAACTTCTAGTCTTGATCTTGCTCTTTCTACAAACAGTTTGAATTTAGAAGGTTTTTCTTTCTAATTAATTCTGTTTCATAAAAAAACCATCGTTTTTCTGCGGTGGTTTTTTATTTGGCTTTGTCTTGAATTTAAAGATATTGAAAAAAGCAATTATTTTCATTGAAAAAAAAATACACTTTTTCAAATGAAAAAATTGACAAGTTCCGCAATATGCTTTTCATTAAGAAGTAGATAGATTTAGTTTCTCAGCATTAGGAAAAAGGGTGATTTATGCCAGGCGAAGAGGTCAGCCAAGCCAAGCAACAGCTTAAATTGATTATCGACCCTTACTTATCGGTAAGTGAGGTCGAGAAAGTGCTTGCTGCCTGTGATTTTGCCGATCTAGCGCATACTGGCATTACACGTAAAAGTGGTGAACCTTACATTCTGCATCCAATTGCTGTCAGCTGCATTCTTGCGAACATGCGTTTAGATGCTGAAACTTTAATGGCAGCACTTTTGCATGATGTTATTGAAGACACTCAATATACAAAAGAAGATATTACTGAAAAGTTTGGTCTGACAGTTGCCGAGCTAGTTGACGGTGTAACCAAACTTAGCCAGTCAAGTGATAAAGAATATAACAAGGCCGCCTCATTCCGAAAAATCTTGCAAGCGACCCTACAGGACCCACGTGTCATTATTATTAAATTAGCCGATCGCTATCATAATATGACAACTCTAGGTGCTTTACGTCCAGATAAACGCGCCCGTATTGCTCAAGAAACTCTTGATATCTTTGTGCCAATGGCAAGATTAGTCGGCATGAACGAAATGGGCGATAATCTAGAAAATCTTTGTTATCAAAATCTTGATCTTGATATGTTTGATAACGTGCAAAATGCACTACGTCAAACCAAACCAGAGCGATGTAAATATCAAAGTATTTGGGAACAAAACCTCGCTGAACTTCTCCATAACTATCATATTCAAGGTCGCATTAAAAAGAAAAATAACAATATCGAATTATTACGCCATTTCGTTAAAAATGAGATGGATCTACAAGAGCTTACCCATAGCCATGCTTTTGAAATCGTTTTACAAACAATTGCTGACTGTGACCGCTTAGTTGATGCCTTAAGAGAAAATTTTCAGGTGATTCAATATCAGGACCATATCCGTCGTCCGTTACCTGGAGGCAACCAATCTTTACTGATTAAACTTAAAGGCGAAAAAACTACACTATCCCTTACCATTCAAACCGAACTTATGCGTAAAGCCGCCCGTTTTGGGGTAGTGCTCGGTGAAAATGCACCACAAACTTGTCGCTCAGCCATTCAGGCCTCTATGCAAAACCTGAATACGCTTATCGATGGAGAATGTGCAAAAACAACCTTCAATGATTTATTAGATTACTTACATCAAGAAAAAATTTGGGTTTACACACCACATGGTCAACTCCATGAGTTACCACAAGGTGCTACCGTAGTTGATTTTGCATATTCAGCAAGTTTATTTTTAGGTAACCATGCAGTTGGTGCAAAAGTGGATGGTGAGATTAAACCATTATCTACACCATTAATTAGCGGTCAGGTTATCGAAGTTATTACGGATGTTTTAGCAACACCAAATCCAGACTGGTTAAGCTTTATTAATACGCAAAAAGCCCGTCGTGCTTTACAACATGTTCTTAAAGATCAAGAGATTGAAGAACAGCGTCTTGTCGGTGAGCAAGCACTTTCCCGCGCATTAAAACTTTTCAATCGTTCAATCAGCGATCTCTCTGATGCTGACTGGTTAGATTTACTGCAGTGGCGTCACATCGATAACAAGAATACATTGTTTGAACAAATTGCGGTTGGTGACTTACTTCCTCAACTTGTGGCTAATCACCTATTTGCTCATGACAAACACCCTCAAGTAGAAAACTCAGATCGACTTATTCAGAGTACCGAAGGTATCGACGTTAAATATGCGCATTGCTGCAATCCAGTTTTAGGTGACCCAATTCAAGGGCACTTAACACGTCGTGGGTTAATTGTGCATCGCATCCGTTGTCATAACTTGCTACATGAACAACATCTACATCCTGAAAATATTATGCCGCTTCAATGGAAAGCAGATGATGTAGATGATGTACGTTTTACCGCCTACCTCGCTATAGATATGGCAATGAATGATGAACAGGTATCAGACCTGATCTATCAATGTCGTAAAAATAATGCTGGGGTAGAGATGGTTCATTCAAATGAGCAAAGAACTTTTGTTAATATTGTAGTCAACAACCGTAAACATATTGCAAAAGTCATCCGCGACTTACGTATGCATTATGGTTTCCCGCGTATTGAACGTTTGGATGCTGCTAACCCCCAAATGGAAGTTTCCAAAGTAAGCTAATCTTTACAAGAGCTATTGGTCAGGTTTATGTTTCTTTAACAAAATCAAACTTTCCAAATCCACTTAATCAATTAAATCGATGATACTTTTGTCCAAACCTATCATCGATTATGATGGAAAGAGATTTAATCAAGGAGAACCAAATGTCCCGCCAAGTGATTCATACTGAAAATGCCCCTGCTGCTATCGGCACATACTCTCAAGCTATTTTAGTAGACAATACGCTATATCTATCAGGACAAATTGGTTTAGACCCATACAGTATGGAACTTGTAGAAGGTATCGAAGCTCAAATTCGCCGTGTATTTGATAATTTAAAAGCGGTTTGTGAAGCTGCTGGTGGTTCACTTGCAGACATTGCCAAACTTAATATTTTCCTAACCGATTTATCAAATTTCCAACTTGTAAACCAAATTATGGGTGAATATTTTGCTCAACCGTATCCTGCCCGTGCAGCATTAGGTGTAGCTAGTCTACCTAAAGGTGCATTAGTAGAGATGGATGGTATTGTTATTATCAATCAATAAGATACAAAATATTAAACACTCGAAATTAAAAAAATATTTAGCTCTAAATTAGGTACCACCCTTGCGCAAAATCTGAACACTACTCAGATTTCCGCTCAGGTGGTATTTTTTTATCCAAAATCCCAATAATAATAAAATGAGATTTTAAATGAATTTCATTGACAAACGATAATAATTATCAATAATATCAATTATCGCATTTATATTTGGGGATCACTCCCATGTACGTTTGCTTGTGTCGTGGCATTACCGATCAAGATATTAAAGACGCTGTTGAAAATGGCGCTGAAAGCTATCGCGAAATTCGTGACTTGCTTGATCTCGGTACTTGCTGTGGACGCTGTGCACCAGAAGCACGTGCTATTATTAGTGAAGAATTATCAGAAATCGCTGCTCGTATTTCCGTAGCTGCGTAAAAAATTATAAACATTTAACCGTATTTATTAGCTCCTCCACCGCTTTTTGCGGAACGTTAATAGTTCCTCATTCAAGCGGTTTTTTTTGGCAGGAAACTCTCCTTTACTAATATTGTGTTGTTTTTGATTGCGATTTTCATTTGCTGTTCCATAAACTACTCGCCATATCCATGATTGTTCACTAAAATGGTTTTATAGATTGCCTTAATTGGATTAAGGCAGAAATTGTTTTGGAGTAGCTACAATGAAAGGCAATCGTGATGTCATTAATCAGCTTAACCAAGTGCTGTATCATCATTTAACTGCAATTAATCAATACTTTTTGCATTCACGCATGTTTAATGATTGGGGAATTGAGCAGCTCGGTTCTGCCGAATATAAAGAATCAATTCGTCAAATGAAGCATGCAGACAAAATTATTGAACGTATTTTGTTTTTAGAAGGCCTACCTAATCTTCAGCATTTAGGTAAACTTTACATTGGTCAACACACAGAAGAAGTTCTACACTGTGACATTCGTAAAGTGAAAGAAAATATAGAAGCGATTCAGCAAGCAGTAGCTTTAGCTGAAACTGAGCAAGACTATGTGACTCGTGATCTCGTTCAAGAAATTTTAGAAAAAGAAGAAGAATATTGGGACTGGTTAGATACTCAGATTGACCTTATCGGCAGCGTTGGCATTGAAAATTACATCCAGATTCAGATGTAATTTCTCATAAAAAAATCCCCTTGAGTACAAGGGGATTTTTTTATTACTTTTCTTTTAATAAATCTGGTAGCGTTATTTTTTGCTTATAGAGATGCTTTAAAATTAATATTTGGTGCTGTGCTTGCTCTATTTTTCCATTATAAGCCAGCAATTTTGCATATTTACGTAAATTATATGGGGTTGCTTTATTCTTTACTGAATTTCCCCACTTAACTAAATCAGCTTCAGGTAATTTAGTTTCTGGATTAAGTTCAATCCATTTTAAACGCTCTTCAAACTGCGTTAAAACAAAAATTTTACTGCTTCCCATGAACTCTGCATTTGGCTTTTTATTCTTATAAAGTAAATTACTATTCAGAACATAGACATTGTAATCACGTAAAATCGCAATAATAAGCAGTAAACTAACTATCCATATTAAGCGAAAAAGTTGCTTATTAAGTACAACTCCTTTGAGTACTGGAGTCTGCGCCTGAACAATACCAAGTAAAAAACCACAGGTAAGCAAGAAATAAGCATAGCGCTGTGGGAACTCGAACATGGCATGAATAAACACCGCACACACCATCATAATCGCTATAATTGAGATGGTTTCTTTAGCCTGTTGATTTAACCAAAGGAACCAACACGCAAAGTAAGCAATGATTACAGCAGCTAATGGAATACCATTCCAGACAATTAAATCAAGCAGTACATTATGGGCGCTATTAAACCATACATGTACAGTTCCATATTGAATACTATCGACTACAGCAACACTAGTTTGGCTCCACCCATACCCAGCCCATGGTTGCTGAGCTATAGCATGCAATATTTGTATCCACATACCTACACGCTCATGCCCCGAACCTGCCCGAGCAACAAACGTACTCGTTTCAGTAATCTCTGTATTTGTAGAGAATTCGATGAATTGAGTGATATAAGGTAAGATTAAGCCAGCAATTAAAAAAAATGTTAAGCACCACAAAAAGCCTTGAGCAAGTCCAAATCTTTTTTGCTTTTTAAACTGCTTAATCATCCAATAGATGAGTAAAAATGGAAAAACTATCCATGAAGTTCGTGACTGACTCAATGCAACCGTAAATAAAATAATGAGCGCTGAAGGCAATAACAACCAGATAGTTACTTTGTTCTTTTCATATAAATACAAACACCCTAATAATCCAATAATTAAAAAGGTCGCCATATTATTGGGTTGACCAAAATTACCGTAAGGACGATTACCCAGCAACTTAAGCACATACGGAATATGAGACTCGATATTCAACCATTGGCAAATTGCAATGAAGCTAGTGGCAAGGGATACAATAATTACGAGTAAGCTAAAACCCGAAAAGATTTGATCTCGCTTTTGTTGATCTAAAGACAGGTTGTAACCAGCTAAGACCATAAACCAAAAACCTAGCAAGTAAAATGAACTCAATAAGGCTGTGCTCAGATCAAAAACTAAACCAAAACCCCACTGTACTATTGGAATTAAAGTAAATGGCAACAACAATAGTTGTGCTCTAGGAATTTTAATATTTTGCTGAATTAGAGCGGCTAATACGCATAACCCAGCCCCAAAAGTACTCACTTCACTCGAGAACATGACCCAAGGGCTATAGTGAAATGGAGACAACCATGCAAAACCCAACAGGATTGCAGCGAGGAATAGGAAGAATACTTGCATAGTGAGAGGTTAGAGACCAAAACTGGAGAGAATTATACATGGAAGCCTAAAAGAAAATGTATGAAGTCTCTATGAAAAGATCTTGATAGAATTTACTTCAAAAAATTAAGGAATTTGTGAAGCTGGCACCAAGTGCTCAGCAGCACCATAAAACCAGAAATTTGGTGCCATTCTTTCAGCATAGCTACCACAACCCCAGCACATTAAATCTTGTCCTAAATACATGATCGTAATGTAAAAAAAGATAGCTCCCCATAAACCGATCAGTATTTTTGTCGACAGAAAAGAAAATTTGGAACTAAAAGATAATTTTCTTTGGGAAAAAGTAAAAGCTATAAATAATACACAAGCAATTTGTGAAGCGGGATAAACCATACTTCCTGAGAACATCGCATCAACTAAAATTGCAGCTAAACCAGCTTTTGCAATAGGTAAAGCATTCTTATCTCGAAACAACCTAACAACTTGATATATCATCCAAACTAAAAAAATACATCCAACTATTCCCCATTCAAAAATCCCCCTTAAATATAAGTTATGTATGTGATGTCCATATTTATATTTGATTTCTGAGAGATAACCTCCTCCCACTCCAGACCATGGCTGCTCTTTCCATTGCTCAAAAACAAAACTCCACATCTCTGCACGCATAGATGTCCCTGCTCGCATTACGGTCATAGTATTTTTATCAATGAAATAAATCGTAGTTTTGTAAATAATAAAAGCTAAGAATATATAACCACAACTTTGTAATACTAATTTTCGATTTTCTTGAGAATATATAAAAAGAACTAGTAATCCTATCAAGACCGCAAGTAAAGCAGATCTGGCACCATCAAAGAACCAAGCAAGTGCGAAAAAGAAAATAGCAATTGGATAAAAGTAATGAAAATAAGGGTAGTTTTTATTTTTTAAAAAAATTAGAAAAAAGAATATAGGCACGATAACGCTGTCATAAATTCGGATCGTGCCAGAGTTAAATTGCCAATCAAACCATTGTTTGTACAAAATAAAATTAGTGATAGAAATAAGAATAAATAAACATGGAATAAAGCATGAAACTATAATTAAAGCTATTCTATGTTCTATATTACCTACATTCCTTAATGTACATGTTAAAGCAGACAATATAAATAATAACGTTATCGCCGACCAAAGTTCTTGAAACTGAAAAATGCTATAACTTGTTATCTGTATAGTTACTAATACACCAATTAGAAAAAAAGTAATTTGAGTGAAGATTGAATATTCTATTTTTTTTTTGAAATTTAAAATTAATAAAGCACATAGAGCTAATGGAAACTGTAATAAGCGGAGCTCATCATATTGAAAAATAGACCAACCAATTTGATACCCTAATATGGCTGCAATAAGATAAATGCCTATTAATGTAAATAGCATATTATTTTTTAACATATTTACTTTCTTCAATAAAAAAGAGAGGCCTAAACCTCTCTTTTTTAATTTTAATATTAAGATGCTGCACATCCTTTAGGAGCAAGTGTTTTATTATCTGTATCTGTAATACCTGTAGTTTCACAGCTCCAAATGCCAGTTGCACCAACTCTTGTCCAAGTCATTACTGCACCTGTAACTTGAGAAGGGGTATTTTGAACTGTACATTCAATAGTTCCATCACCACTACCTGCTGCAAAACCAGTTACAGCAATATTACAATTTGATGTAGTTGCCTGAAGGCCAAGATCAGCTAGGGTAACTGCCTCCCCATTATTAATTCGCTCTTCAGCTACAGTTTTACCTGCTGAAATCTCTGACAAACTTGCTGTTAATTTAGATTTTGCTTGATACTTACTATACTGTGGAATCGCAATTGCCGCCAAAATACCAATAATGGCAACCACGATCATGAGTTCAATTAATGTAAAACCTTTTTGTGCATTCATAGCCTTTTCCCCAAAGATTGTATGTATGTTTTTATATAAGCTTTTTCAGCTATCAACTATATTGCAGCATCCATGCCAACTTTTATTTTATTTATAAAACAAAAACTTATACTAATATTTCAATTTACTAAATATAAAATCACTGTAAATAACTGACAAAAATTGTCATATAACTTTTCACCAAAATGCATCACATATCAGAAAAAGTAAACCAAATTTATCAAAGTTTATATTTGTTTTTGTGAATAAATTCTCTTTAAAAATAAATAAATAGGTGACATTTTTTGTCAATCACCTTTAAAAAATAAAAACTATGAGATATAGAAATTTTAGACAATAATTTAATTAATAATAATCGGGGCATTTCCCAATTCATTCGATTGATCTGGCATGTTTTCATCATAAAAACGTGACATCACCTCTCCAATTTGATGAACACCAATCACTACAGCTTGTTGATACTGTTTTTGTTTAAGTTGTTGCACGATAGACTCACAAATCTGCTGCCAGACCTGATCTTGGGTTGCATTTCTAATCCCACGATCAAATACGATTTCTACGGTGCGTTCACATAAATTTAGGTATAACAATACGCCACTATTTAATGCGGTGTCCCAAACACCTAATTCTGCAAATAACTGCTGTGCCCTTAAACGTGTATTTTGTCTGTAGGCCTGTGAACATGGAATATGGCCTTCTATTACTACTTGTATTTCTCCAACATGCCCATGTTCTGCTTGTTGTACAGCATCAGCAATCGTCTGCTTATCTTGTTTTGAAAAATAACGGCTACTGGCCGGAAAATAGCATAGATGTTTAAACCAACGTTTTAGGCTTGGCTCTACAGATTCCTCAATTTTAGGTTGAGTAATAATTTGTGTTGTTTCTGATGTTGTTACCATGAGCCTGAAGCACCTCCACCGCCAAAACGACCTCCGCCGCCACCATAGCCTCCGCCACCACCGCCGAAGCCTCCCCCACGTCCACCGCCACCTGAGCCACTCAAAATGGCCTGTAAAATAAGTTGAGCAATTGAGGTAATGAGTAAAAAGAAGATTCCAAAACCAAGTAATAAGCTAGTCACTAGACCCGCGCCATTTACAAAACCTGCTACCGCAGCAGCAACGCCCGCAGTAGATGCACTAAGAGGTCGTCCTACAATAAATGACCCTACAATTCCGGCAACAAGAATAAATAGAGCCATTGTGAGGGTTGTTTGTTTGGCTTGTTGCTCTTCTGCGGCTTGGTGTTGTCGTTCTTTTAAATCTTGAGCAGCTTGCTGAGCGACTTCTGGATCAAGATTAAGAATTCTTCCGATTTCATCAATGCCTGCATTTAAACCTTGAGCATATTGGGCTTGTTTAAAATAGGGTGTGATTTGGTTTCTAATAATTCGACTCGAGACAATATCTGGTAATACGCCCTCTAAGCCATAACCGGTTAAAATTTGTATACGGCGGTCATTTACCGCAACCGCAATGAGCAATCCATTATCGCGCTTCGCTGAACCAAGTTGCCATTTTTCACCTACACGCAATGCATAATCAAAGATATCTTCTTGCCCTGTTGTAGGAACAATAACAATACCGATTTGTGCTTTGCCTTGTTGATATAAACTTAGAATTTTTTGGTCGAGCTGCTGCTTCTCTGCCTCGCTTAATATATTTGCTTGATCAATAACAGGCTGATTTAAGGTTGGCAAACCACGAATCGATTCACCATCTGCCATATCGTTGGCGACTGGGGCTTGGGGAGCTACGCCAGAAGCAGACTGTTCACTTTTAGAAGTGGAAGCTTGAGCCTGCTGCTTCTGAATAATTTTGCCCGCTACAATGGTGTCAGTTTCATCAGTAGCAGTTGCAATATTAGTCTCACTCCATGCTGCATTCTGAAAAAGAACACCGCAACAGAGCAAAATTAAGGTAATAACAAATACCTTAATTTGCTTAAGCTGAAGCAATATATTATTTCTCATGCAGCACTCCTTTGATTCTTAAAATTAATCAAAAGAAACTTTTGGTGCCTGCTGTGCAGATGCTTCGGCAGAGAAATTGGCTTTTGGATGCATACCAATTACTTTTGCAGTCACTGCTTGCGGGAACTGGCGTACATATCCATTGTAGTCTTGCACTGTTGTAATATAACGATTACGAGCCACAGCAATACGGTTTTCTGTTCCTTCTAGTTGAACTTGTAGCTCTTGGAATTGGGTATTGGCTTTTAAATCTGGATAATTTTCAGAAACAGCAATCAGACGAGATAAAGCCCCTGTTAATTGACTTTGAGCCTGTTGGTATTTTTCAAGTAAAGCCGGGTCCTCTAGAACTTCTTTATCAACCTTCAAACCAGCAACATTCGAACGTGCCTGTGTAACCTCGGTTAATACTTGTTCTTCATGCTTAGCATAACCTTTTACAACATTCACAAGGTTTGGTACTAAATCTGATCGACGTTGATATTGGTTTTGAACTTCAGACCAAGCTGCCGTTACTGCTTCATCTTTGACTTGTAAAGTGTTATAGCCACACCCTGAAAACAATAAGGTACTGGCAAGTGTCGTCGCGATCGCGAGTTGTTTCAATGTTTTCATCGTCACATTATCCTCAAGTTTTTCTTTATATTTTTAACCTCTTTCCTCGATTGTATGATGATTTTGGCATTATTGTGTTGCTTTTATTTTATTGATTTAAAAACCGGATTTTTCAATCCGGTTATTTATTAACTTAATAGTTGGTCTTTTTCTTGTTGAAAACTTGCCATTTGATATTCATCTGCCAAAGAACTTTTCCAGTAATCGACCATACGGCCATAATCCTTTTGACTTGGATGGAAATCTTTTTTGTAATATGCGAAATATTCCGGCATGAGCTGGACAAGCATTTTAACCAGCAAATATAAACCAAATAAATTACCTCCGATTTTAGGTAAGCTATTCCATTTATCTTGCCAAAATAAGCGGGTTGTTCCATAAAAAGCGATACTGGCAAATCCTGTCGTGACACTCCGCATGAGTAAGCGGCGAATACGATCATCCCCATACACATGCTGATAGACATCGAACGCCACTGAACGGTGCTCAATTTCTTCAATCGCATGCCATACCCAAAGTTTTAGTGCATCTTGATCTAATGTTTTTAATAACTCTGGGTGCTGTAAAACATATCCTCCAAGTAGAGCAGTAAAATGCTCAAAAGCACAGGTAAGTGCCAATTGCAGTTTAGGAGGAATCGTTCTTAAATATTTATCACGCTGATTTAGCCAGTTTTGAAAGCTGTCCAGATTATAATCATCACGCCGCCAAGCTTCATTAAACTCATCATGAGCTTTAGAATGCATTGCTTCTTGCCCAATAAAAGCGGCAATTTGAGCCTGTAATTGTGGATCGGAAACCTTATCACGTACATTACGCACGCTATTTACGAAAAACTGCTCTCCTACAGGAAACGTTGAAGATAGTGCAGTTAAAAAGTGAGACATAAGAGGAGAATTCGCAAAATAGTGCCGCTTGATCGCCTTAGGATTAAACTCAAGGCGACGCACTGTAATACCCAACGCTTTTCGACGATTTAAATATGATTTTTCTGCCGTCATACCTGCGATGTTCATATTCAACACCTATTGTATTGAAGAAAGAAGCTTTGAGTATGTCGTGAGTTTAGAAGGCTAAAAAGGGCAAAAAAGCTTATTGTATTTGCCAAAAATGTCAAAGTGACTAGCGGTAAAAATAAAGCCTGCATCAAGCAGGCTTTATTAAAAACTTTAAAAATAGTTTTTTAGATTAAACACCGAGGTAGTCTAAAATTCCTTCAGCAGCTTGACGGCCTTCCCAAATCGCAGTCACGACAAGGTCTGAACCACGGACCATATCGCCACCAGCAAAGATTTTCGGGTTCGATGTCTGGAATTTGAACTCTTGCTTTTCAGCTGCCACAACACGGCCTGAACCATCAAGATTAATATTCACGTTACCAAACCAGTCAGCTGGGCTTGGGCGGAAACCAAATGCAAGTAAAACCGCATCAGCTGGTAAGACTTCTTCAGAACCAGGAACTGGTTCAGGGCTACGACGGCCACGACTATCGGGTTCACCCATTTGAGTCGTCACCACTTTAACGCCTGTCACTTTGCCATTTTCGCCTACGATTTCGATCGGTTGACGATTGAATAAGAATTTCACACCTTCTTCATAGGCATTTTTTACTTCACGCGCAGAGCCTGGCATGTTGCTTTCATCACGACGGTATGCACACGTTACATCATGAGCGCCTTGACGTAATGAAGTACGGTTACAGTCCATCGCAGTGTCGCCACCACCAAGTACAATTACTTTTTTACCATCTAAGCTAATGTACTCGCTTGGGTCTTTTTCCCAACCTTGGCAACGATTTACGTTAGAGATCAAGAAATCAAGTGCATCATAAACACCTGCAAGATCTTCACCTGGGAAGCCACCCTTCATGTAGGTATAAGTTCCCATACCCATGAATACAGCATCATATTCTGCAAGTAATTCATCAATGGTGACATCTGTACCAATTTCAGTATTTAAGCGGAATTCGATGCCCATACCTGTGAAAATTTCACGACGGCGCTTCATTACATCTTTTTCCATTTTAAATTCTGGAATACCGAATGTAAGTAAGCCACCAATTTCAGGACGCTTATCGAATACAACTGGCTTAACACCACCACGAGCTAAAATATCCGCGCAACCTAGACCTGCTGGACCAGCACCAATGATTGCTACTTTTTTGTCAGTCCATTTCACGCCTGACATATCTGGACGCCAACCTAAAGCGAAGGCTGTGTCGTTAATATATTTTTCAGCATTACCAATAGTCACGGCACCAAAACCATCATTTAAGGTACAAGCACCTTCACATAAACGGTCTTGTGGACATACGCGACCACATACCTCAGGTAATGTGTTTGTTTGATGGCAAAGCTCAGCCGCTTGGAAAATTTGGCCTTCAGCGATGAGTTTTAACCAGTTTGGAATGTAGTTATGTACAGGACATTTCCATTCGCAATATGGGTTACCACAACCTAAACAACGGTGAGTCTGATTAGCGACTGTTTCCGATGTAAAAGGTTTATAAATTTCCACAAATTCTGCTTTGCGGACAGTAATATCTTTTTTCTCTGGATCTTGGCGTGCTACATCCAGAAATTGAAAGTCATTATTTAGGCGTTCTGCCATGTCTCTCTCCGTGGGTAGGCGCGGATTTCACTGTTGCCCGCACCTGCCTATGTCGTTGCAGTCGTGGAATTATTGTGGATCAGCTTGTGTTGTTTTCAAAAGCGTTTGCAAATTAGCAGCCTTTGGTTTCACAAGCCAGAATTTACGGCTGTAGAAATCGAACTCATTGCGGATTTTATAAGCCCAAGCACTACCTGTTTCTTTGATATGCTCATCGATAATACGCAACAAGAACTCTTTATGATCTTCCATAGATTCTGTTGAAATACGATTTAAATCAATCAATTCATGGTTGTAGTAATCTACAAAGTCATTATCAAGGTCAAGTACATAAGCAAAACCACCAGTCATGCCCGCACCAAAGTTATGGCCTACTTTACCAAGTACAGTTACAACACCACCTGTCATATATTCACAGCAGTGATCACCAGCGCCTTCAATTACTGCAAATGCACCAGAGTTACGAACCGCAAAACGCTCACCCGCTGTACCCGCTGCAAAAAGCTTACCGCCAGTTGCACCATACAAACAGGTATTACCAATAATTGCTGTGTTTTGTGTTTGGAAAGGCGAACCTTGTGGTGGGAAGATTGAGATACGACCACCTGCCATACCTTTACCCACATAGTCGTTTGCATCACCTTCAAGACGGATGTGTAAACCACCAGCGTTCCATACACCAAGCGACTGACCAGCAGTACCAGTTAAGTTCATTACAACAGGGTGCACTTCCATGCCTAAGTTACCGTAGCGACGAGCAATTTCACCTGACACACGAGCACCAATCGAACGGTCACAGTTCACAACTTTGAAGTTGAACTGACCACCTGCACTTGATTCAATTGCAGGAAGCATTTCCTCAACCATTTTCTCAGCCAATACACCTTTATCAAATGGTGCATTACCTTGTACTTCACAGTACTGTGCTTTACCGTCAGCAGATGGATGAGACGTTAATAATGCACTTAAATCAAGGTGGGCATGTTTTTCAGTTTCACCCGGTAATACTTCAAGTAAATCAACACGACCAATTAAGTCTTTCAATGAAGAAACACCTAAAGCTGCCAACCATTCACGAGTCTCTTCCGCAATAAAGTGGAAGAAATTGATGAGCATTTCTGGCTCGCCAATATAGTGCTCTTGACGTAAGTGGTCTTGTTGAGTTGCAACGCCGGTTGCACAGTTGTTCAAGTGACAAATACGTAGATATTTACAACCTAAAGCAATCATTGGTGTTGAACCGAAACCAAAGCTCTCAGCACCTAAAATTGCTGCCTTGATCACATCAAGACCTGTTTTTAAACCACCATCAGTTTGTACGCGTACTTTGCCACGTAAGTCATTCACGCGAAGTGCTTGATGCGCCTCACTAAGACCTAATTCCCATGGAGAACCCGCATGGTGAATTGATGAAAGTGGAGATGCTGCTGTACCACCGTCATAACCAGAAATGGTAATGAAGTCTGCATATGCCTTAGCAACACCTGCGGCAATTGTACCCACACCCGGTTCAGATACCAGTTTTACTGACACCATTGCTTTCGGGTTAACTTGTTTCAAGTCAAAAATTAACTGAGACAAATCTTCAATTGAGTAAATATCGTGATGTGGTGGAGGTGAAATCAGCGTTACACCCGGTACAGAGTAACGTAAACGTGCAATTAAGCCATTTACTTTACCGCCTGGTAACTGACCGCCTTCACCTGGTTTTGCACCTTGAGCAACTTTAATTTGCAATACTTCAGCAGAAGTTAAGTAAGCAGGTGTTACACCAAAACGACCAGATGCGATCTGTTTGATTTTCGAGTTACGAATTGTGCCGTAGCGAACAGGATCTTCACCCCCCTCACCAGAGTTTGAACGACCACCAATCGTATTCATCGCGATTGCAATTGCTTCATGTGCTTCTGGAGAAAGAGCACCTAAAGACATACCTGCCGAGTCAAAACGAGGCAAGATATCTGCAACTGACTCTACTTGGTCAACTGGAATCGAATTTGTTGTTTTTAACTTGAATAAGTCACGAATAGTTGCAACCGGACGGTTGTTAACCAACTCAGCATATACTTTAAAGTCTTCATACTTACCAGAGCGAACAGCCGTATGTAATGAGTTAATCACATCTGGGTTGAACGCGTGGTACTCTTTATCAAATACAAATTTAAGCAAACCACCCTGATCAATCGGTTTACGATTTGACCATGCTGTAGCTGCTAATTTTTTCTGGTCTTTTTCAAGGTCAGCAAATGTTGCACCCTGAATACGGCTTGGAACACCCAAGAAGCACTGGTCTACAACTTCAGATGACAAACCTACTGCTTCAAAAAGCTGACCGCCACGATACGAAGCAACTGTAGAGATACCCATTTTTGAAAGAACTTTTAATAAGCCTTTCTCAATCCCTTTACGGAAGTTCGCTTGCGCATGGATTGGATCACCTAAAAGCTCACCTTTAGCAATCAAGTCATTAATCACGTCATATGCAAGGTATGGGTAAACTGCGGTTGCACCGAAACCAAGTAATACCGCAAATTGGTGCGGATCACGTGCAAAACCAGTTTCAACCATGATGTTAGCATCAGTACGTAAACCAGTTTTAATGAGGTAATGGTGTACCGCACCTGTTGCAAGTGCTGCATTTGCAGGCAAGAAACCTTGGCGAATATTTTTATCAGTTAAAACAATTAAAGTTTTACCATCACGAACGGCTTGTGCTGCTTCTTCACAAATACGTGTAATCGCCGCTTGCAAACCCTCTTCTTCAGCATAGTTCAAATTGATGTCAACAGACTCATAGCCTGCACGATCAATACTACGGATTTGCTGTATTTTTGAGTTAGACAGAACAGGGCTCGAAATAATGATTCGATCTGCGTGCTCTGGACCTTGCTCAAATACATTCTGCTCACGACCTAAACACGTCTCAAGGGACATTACAATCGATTCACGTAATGGATCGATTGGAGGGTTAGTCACCTGTGCAAATTGTTGACGGAAATAATCAGTCACATGACGTACTTGACGAGACAATACAGCCATTGGCGTATCATCACCCATAGAACCTACTGCTTCCTGACCACTTTCAGCAATTGGACGCAATAACTGGTCACGCTCTTCAAATGTCACCATAAACATTTTTTGAGCTGCTTTTAAAGCATCGCCAGTTAAACCTTGATCAACTAATTGTTCTTCAAGTTCAGGATTAGCCTTTAAGCGAATTGCATGATCACGCAACCATTCACGGTACGGACGCATGTTTTTAAGATGAGTGTTTACATCTTTAGTATCAAGCACTTTGCCTGTTAAGGTATCAACTACCAAAATTTGACCTGGACCTACACGGCCTTTAGAAACCACGTCTTCAGGTTCATAGCCCCAAACACCAATTTCTGATGCTAAGGTAATGTAATCATTTTTAGTAATTACCCAACGTGCAGGACGTAAACCATTACGGTCAAGCATACAGATTGCATGACGACCATCTTGAATTACCAAGCCCGCAGGACCATCCCAAGCTTCCATGTGCTTAGAGTTGAACTCATAGAATGCGCGTAAGTCCGCATCTAAAGTTTCTACGTTTTGCCAAGCTGGTGGTACGAGCATACGTAACGCACGGAATAAATCCATCCCGCCGCCGACCAATATCTCAAGCATATTATCTAAGCTTGATGAGTCTGAACCAGTACGGTTCACCATCGGGTTAAGTTCAGTTAAGCCCGGCAACAATGGATTTTCAAATTTAGGAGTACGTGCTAATGACCAGTTACGGTTTGCTGTAATGGTGTTAATTTCACCATTATGAGCAAGATAACGGAAAGGCTGAGCCAACGGCCAACGTGGTAAAGTGTTGGTCGAGAAACGTTGATGGAACACGACGATGTGTGATTTTAAACGTTCGTCTGCCAAGTCTGTATAGAACTCAGCAATCGCAGCAGGCATCATCAAGCCTTTATAGGTGATCACTGTCGAACAAAGCGTAGTCACATAGAATAACGGATCTTTTTGTAATTGTTGTTCCGCACGGCGACGCGCCAAAAATAGCTTACGGTTGAACTCAACTTCGGTTACACCCATTGGACAGTTCACAATGACCTGTTCAAAAGCAGGTAAAGATTGAAGTGCAATTTCACCTAGTGCATCGTTATTTGTAGGCACAACACGCCAAGCCAGTACGCGTAAGCCTTCTGCTTCAATTTCTTTATTTAAAATATTTTTAGAATGTTGCGCTAATGCCGGATCAATATTTAGAAATACCGTACCCACAGCAAAAACTTCGCTCAGTGTAATATCACTCAGTTTTTTTGCTTCATCACGAAAAAATTGCTTTGGCATCGCCAATAATAAGCCGCACCCATCTCCCGTCTTGCCATCTGCGGCAATACCACCACGGTGCGTCATGCAACTTAAACTGTGAATCGCGGTTTCTACAAGATGATGACTTGATTCACCCTTCATATGGGCAATCAGTCCAAAACCACAGTTATCCTTAAACTCATCAGGTTGATATAAACCTTGAGCGGGAGCTACAGTATTAGGCGATGGCATGTGCATAGCGTACCCTTCTTTCAATAAGGCTCTTTCGAGCGTCAAACAAACAACTTATTTCTGCGATATTGCCTACGGACGATAGTTAGCTCAATGTTTCGCAAAAAAAAATTTTGGGCTGATAAGCCAATATACGCTGTTCCATAAATGCGTACACTGGTTTTTGCTAGAAAAATGTTTTGACTTATTTCGCACTCTTTTAAAGCAGTTCGACCCCACGACTCTGCATAGACTTCCCTCTTTAGAGCGCCAAAATAGTTAGCAGTACATTAATAAGCACAAGAATAAAGCAAAAACTATGCCAATATGATTTTTTCAACTTAAGTTATTATATTTATTAAAAATAGATCAGTTTTATTCAGGCTATCATTTTAATAAATGACCAAATATGCACCACACTTGGTCAAAGAGTATATGTATTTCTTATTATTGCACCATATTTGTGCAAATTATTCTTACCGTTAGTTCCCTCTTGCGCCCTCATTTGTTGCATTTTTTGGAGGAGCTTCAGTTGCACGATTTTGTTGAGCCTTTTTAGCAGTGTCAGCAGCAGAATTAGACTGGTGTACATCTACAACATTTCCCTCGGCATCTCGACGAATAATGGTTGTCCGAGTTGTAGAATTTGTTGCCGGAGCAGCCACTTTAGGTTGCGTACTGATAGCCCCATTTACACCTGCGCCCATAAGCAAAGACTCATCAATTTTAGGCAAGGCAGCTGGGCGTAACCGCACTTCATAAGTTTGGCTAATACCACCTTTCATTTCATCCGCACCTAAGTCATTGACGAGTGGCACATAAGTCGAAAATTGTTGAGGTTGCGGCTTAATTGATTCAGGCAAATTAAGATTCAGTTGTGTTAACTGCTGAATTGCATCTTCAGAACGTTTAAATACGCCATATGTCAAAACATATTGTTCAGATTGCTTTTCTCCACTTAATCGGAAGTAGATAAATTTATTTTGGTCTGAACGATTCTTTAAAAAGTTTTTAATAATATCCTCGTCAGATGTACGGAACAGCTCAAGCGTCCATTGTTTCTTGTTTTCGTTAATAAACTTTGTACCGCGGAACTCTGCCTCATGTTGACCAGATACAACCGTCCGAGTCGTTAAATCAAGAGGCCTAACTTCATCAGCTAAAGCCCCCAAGTTAGCCGTTGTTGCCACTTTTTCTGGCTGAATTTGCACTGGTGTGTCTGAATCGGCTGCTTTTTCAACTTCGACAAGCTTCTTACTATCAGTCATTACCCAGAAAATAAAAGCCAAAAACAAGCAGACGATACCACCCACCAACCAGATATATTGTTGAACATTCTGCCAAAGTGTACGTGATACAGTCATGTGTTACCTTAATTTATTATCCGTGTTGATTTGCCAAAATAGCTTGTTTCATGAGTTCAACATCAAAGTCTTTAGTAATTACCGCTTGTCCAAGTTGCTTTAACAACACTAAACGTAATTGACCATTGAGGACTTTTTTATCATGTGCCATATATCCAAGGAATTCATCCAATGGAATTTTTGGACATGATATCGGCAAATTAGCGCGTTGAATAATTTTTTTTGTACGCTCTACATCATCGCTTGAAATCCAGCCTAAACGCTGTGATAAATCAGCTGCCATTACCATGCCGGTAGCAACTGCTTCGCCATGCAACCAAGTGCCATAACCAAGGTAAGATTCTATAGCATGACCAAACGTATGACCTAGGTTGAGTAAAGCACGCTCGCCTTGCTCTTTTTCATCATTTGCAACAATACGGGCTTTATGGGCGCATGAACGATAAACAGCTTCAGCTAAAAGATTAGCATCTCGACCAACCAAGCCATCCATATTTTGTTCTAACCAAACGAGAAAATCGGCATCACCTAACAAGGCATACTTAATGACTTCGGACAATCCAGCAGACAACTCACGATCTGGTAAAGTGTTGAGTTGAGCCATATCAGCCAAAACAACTTGAGGCTGCTGAAATGCACCAAGCATGTTCTTACCCAGTGGATGGTTAATTCCAGTTTTACCACCCACACTTGAATCTACCTGTGAAAGAAGTGTGGTAGGAACCTGAACAAAATATACACCACGCTGGAAACATGCTGAGGCAAAGCCAGCCATATCACCAATAACACCACCGCCTAAAGCTAAAACCGTACAATCTCGGTTAAAACCAGCTTCGAGCAATGCATCAAAAATTAAATTTAAATGTTGAATATCTTTATATTTTTCACCATCAGGCAAAATACAAGTAGCTATAGTTTTACCCAAACTTTTTAACGCTTCTTGATAATGAGATAAATATAAAGGAGCGACCGTTTCGTTACTCACGATCATGACCTGTTGACCATGAATATAAGGCTCAAGCAACTGTTTAGGATCAAGTTGACTGCCAATAAAAATAGGGTAACGGCGTTCGCCTAATTCAACATGTAAAGTTTGCATGAATTTATAAAACCACGAGTAAGTTTGGCTATATTAGCGTGTTAGACAAAATAAGTTGCAAAATCTTTTGAGCAAGATCACGAGCTGCACCCTGATTAGTTTCAATCGTATAATGAGCAACTTCACGATATAAAGGATCACGTGTTTTTAACAAATCACGCAATTTTTGTTCAGGGTTTTCAACTTGTAATAGAGGTCTGTTTTTATCGCGATACGTTCGTTGTAATTGAAGTTCCACAGGAGTGTAGAGGTAAACAACAATACCGCGCTGCTTTAGAAACTCACGATTTGGCGCTTGAGTGATGGCACCACCGCCAGTTGCCAATACCAAGGCATTACGAGAAGTCAACTCATTCAAAACGATGGTTTCACGAGTACGAAATCCAATTTCCCCTTCTTTTTCGAAAATCCAAGGAATAGTAGCACCCGTTTTGCGCTCAATTTCATGATCACTATCTAAAAATTCACGCCCCAATAGTTCGGCTAAATGGCGTCCAACGGTTGTTTTTCCTGCCCCCATGGGCCCTACCAAATAAATATTTGGCAGGGTTTCAAACGCTTTGCTTGGCAAGGCGCCACCTATTTCAATTGCTTTCATTGAAAAATATATTAATGATTTCTCACCAAAGTGTCATTAACAATTCGTGGCGTAACGAAAATCAGTAGCTCTTGTTTATCATCAGATTTCACATCTTTTCTAAATAAACGGCCAACTACAGGGAGGTCTCCAAAGAAAGGAACTTTGGTTTGTGAATTAGAAGTTGCCTGTTCAAATACTCCACCCAAAATAACGGTTTCCCCATTATTCACCAATACATTGGTATTAATCTGATTTTTATTCAAAATTAACTCACCATTAGGCGCACTATCGGCAACCGAGTCTTTTGAAATATCCAATTTCATTTGAATTTTACCATCAGGTGTAATACTTGGCGTAACATCCAAACTTAACAGCGCATCTTTAAAAGAAGTTGTGGCAGTTGAGCCGGCAGCAGAATTAGTTGTAGTTTGATATGGAACTTGCTGACCTGTTGCCACTCTAGCTCTTTGTTTATCTGCAGTCATGACTTTTGGTGTTGAAATCACTTCACCATAACCATCTGCCTGCAATGCTGATAACTCTAAATCCAGCATAAAATCAGACATACTAATTAAGCTAAAAGCTATGCTACTGGCTCCGGCTGAGGTAACACCCAAATCAACGTTTAAATTATCTGGCCGTTCAATCGTGTATTTACCTTCATCATCTGGTTCTCTTAAATTCCAAAGCGTCGTATCACTCCCCCCCACCAACAAACTGTTATTACTGTTCACCCCTTGTGATAATATTCCCCACTTAACCCCAAGCTCTTTGGTGAATGAAGTAGATGCTCTTACAATTCGCGCTTCAACCATGACCTGTTTGACTTGCACATCCAACAAATCAATCATTTTACGAATTTGATCAATCGACTGTGCTGTATCATTAATAATTAAGGTATTGGTTCGATCATCTTGAGTAATTGTTCCACGTGGACTCAACAAACTCCCAACGTTATTACCTAAACTATCAACCCCAGTATTTAAATTGGTTGAGGTTGAAGTTCCATCACCAGAAGTGCTTTGCATACCATTATTATTGTTTGAACCTTTTGTTACTAAGCTCATGATATCTTGAGCTCGCGCATATTTAAGTTGAATATACTCAGTTTGCAATGGAGCCAGTTTGACACTCTGTGCCACAGCTTTTGCTTCTTCTTCTTCAGCCTTAATCAACTCTGCAACAGGCGCAACCCAAATGACATTACCATTTCTACGTTTATCCAGATTTTTAGTTTTTAAAATAATATCAAGTGCCTGATCCCACGGAACATCTTTCAAGCGCAAAGTAATATTACCCTGAACACTATCTGCGGCCACCATATTAATGCCCGTAAAATCGGCAAGTAACTGTAGAACCCTACGAACTTCAATATCTTGAAAATCAAGAGAAAGCTTATTACCAGAGTAATTAGGCGTCTTATATAAAGAAGTTACGTTTTTGTCTTGTGGACGCTTTAAGCTAATGGTGAGTTTATTTTCCGCTTGATAGGCCATATATTCATAGCTACCAGTAGATTGGATCGTAATAACGCCATTGCCTTTTTCGTTATAAGATTCGATGGTAGAAACAGGGGTCGCAAAATCGTTCACATTTAAACGTTTAGCTAAATGAGTGGGAATTTTAGAACCCAATGTCCTCACTACGACTTTGCTGCCTTGTTGTTGAACATCAACAGGAGTATTACTTCCCAATAAATCAATAACAATTAACCCTTCACCTTGACCACCACGCTGAAAGCCAATATTTGAAACGCCTTGGGGTTGCATTGTATTTGTTGATAAAGGTTTAATAGCTGCTTGAGCTGAATTAATCTTTAAAATAAAAGTATTGCCTTCTATGCGCGTTGTAAATGCACCCGCCTCTTTTAAATTTACAGTTAAACGTGAGCGCTGATCGTCAGAACTTACATCGACCGAGCTCGCTTCATTTGTACCAATTGCCACTTTTGACTGTGTTAAAGTCTGCTGAGCTTTATTAAAATCCAAAATCAAACGTGAAGGATTTTCAAGTTGATATGCCTGTGGTTGTGGCGGCAAACCATTAAACATAACTCTAATTTCTGTACCCTGACCTGCAATTTGTGTCGGTACAATATTGGTCATGCTGACCTGTGCAGATGCAACTTGCATAACTGCAATGGTTACAGCCCCCATAGAAAACTGACGGAATACGTGATTCATTGTCTGACCTTCCCCAATTAAATAATCTTTAAAAATACTTTTTCTTTGTTATTCCCTAAATTTTAGGGTGCGGGTCCAATTAACACTAAGGTTCTTGGTCTCTCCACATAGCCTTCGCGCCCATCGGGGACAATTTCTACCAGATCAATCTGGGTTGGACCAATATGGGTAATACGCCCTTGATTCATCCCGATATAGTTCCCCACCTGCACTCGCTCAATTTGCTGATCAGGTGATTGGATAAGAGCCAGTACTTGCCCACGGTTATTACGTATGCTTCCTTTCATATTTAAGGATTCTAATGCATAACTTTCTAGAGGCTGAGGTGCACGTGAGAAATTCGGATATACCCGTTTTCCTGCCATAATTTTGAGCTCAGCAGCAAGAGAGCTTGGTAAAAATGGACTCTTTAGCTGATGAGCCGCATAATTAAACTGTGGCACAGGTGTGAAAACAGGTGCTGGATCTATCTGCTGTGGTGGCTGGTTACGTATATCTGCCATTTGCTGATTTACAGCGTCAATTCTCGAGTCACATCCGACTAAAACTAAACATGCCAAAATAGAAAAAGAAATTTGCTTAAGTTTCATTGTAATGCTCCTATTTCGACTGTGTATTAGCAGTAGAGGAAACAGGTGCTACTGAAGCCGAAGCGTTGTTTTCCGGATGTTCAGCATTTTCTACAGCGCCCATATAGCGATAAGTTTTTGCTTTAATAGAATAATTAAGTACAGGAATATCTGACTTACTATCTTTATTAACAGGTGCAGCTTCTACAACAAAGTCATGCATTGTCACAATACGTGGTAATGCCGCAATACTACTGACAAAAGCACCAAAAGCGTGATAATCGCCGGTTGCTTCCATCGTAATAGGCTGTTCAATAAAGATTTCTTGTTTCACTTCATCTTCTAAACGGATATTTTTAAACTTCAGGCCAGAATTCACCCCAGTTAAATTAATATCTTCAACCAAACTTGGAATTTCGGTTTCTTTTGGCAGTTGCTCTAACTGCTGATTAAAGTTTGCTTGCATCTCTTGAAGTTGAAGCTGATATTGCTGCAAGTTACGCAATTTTGAATCTTTTTCTCGAAACTCATTCAACAAATTACTTTCTTGTGCCTGTGCATTATCAATTGCTTGTAGCTTTGGCTGAATAACAACAAAATATCCCAAAGCCAACACAGCAAAGAAAATAAAAACCCAGCAAGTAATTTTCACAGATAATGGCCAGCTACCATAGCTGTTCATATCTAGTGTGTTAAATTGCTGAAGAAATTTTTCTATGGTGATCTTTTTTTTCTTAGATGGAGCTTGTTCTAACGACAACTCATGAAGTTCATCCGGACTCATTTAACCGCCCCCTTATCCGTACTTACAGACGTATTGGCGGTATCATCTGTTGTAGTCACCCCCATTTCGCCCAAATCAACAGTCACAACAAAACTGCCATAGCTATCTTCCACTCGAGGAAGCAGCGAACTCGCAGTCTTATCTTTTTTCTCTTCAGTCGCTAAGAAAGAGTTCATAAAAGCGTTGCGATACCATGGTGATGCTTCGAGATTACGTAATAACTCTGCGACCGTATTTGGACTTTCCGCTTTACCTTCAATGGTAAATTTATCTCCAGTTCGACTAAATTTAGTCAAATACATCGCAGCAGGAGTAACACGTACCAATTCATCTACCAAACGTACAACAACAGGGCGCTGACTTTGCAATCCCTGAATAAGTTTCATACGCTCGATAATAGCGTCACGCTGTTCTTGCAGACCATTTAAGGTTTTAAGTTGTTGATCTAGACTCTGGTTTGTACTGGTGATGAGTTGATTAGCTTGTTCTTGATCATTTAATTTTTGATTCAAATAAAACCACCCAGAAAATACAGTGGTGATCCCCAGAACAACTACCCCAAAACAGAAAATAATAAATTGTTTTTTGCGCTGTTCCCTAAGCCCATCACGCCAAGGGAGTAAATTAATTGTTGCCATTAATCAAAACTCCTTAAAGCCAAGCCACATGCCACCATTAACGATGAGGCATCATTTTCAATTTTTTGAACGTCGACTTGAGGAGAAAAGCCCATTTGTAAAAACGGATTGGCAATGGTCACACGGTAACCAAGTTTTTGCTGCAACAATTTAGCAAGCCCAGGAATATTGGCATTCCCACCAGCGAGTAAAATATGGTCAATTTCATTGAATTGTGATGAAGAGAAGAAAAATTGTAGAGATCGGGCTGCTTGTTGCACTACAGCATCAAGAAATGGCTCTAAGATTTCGATGTCATAATCATCTGGTAAAGAGCGCTCTTTTTTTGCTCGTCCCGCCTCATCTAAAGACAGGCCATAACGACTTTGAATTTCCAAAGTCAGCTGTTTGCCACCAAAAACTTGTTCACGGGTATAAATGATCTTGCCACTTTGCATAACCGATAATGTGGTCATGGTATGGCCGATATCTAAAATACCAATGGTATTTGCACCCATTGGCAAGCTATCAGCAAATACACTAAAAGCACGCTCGACAGCATAACTTTCTACATCAGCAAGCTTAGGAGTTAAGTCCACCAGTTCCAGTACTTCTACTCGTGTTTCAACATTTTCTGTTCTTGTTGCAACTAAAAGTACATTCACACGGTTTGGATTAGGCAGTCGATCTGGTAAAACCTCAAAATCAAGGCTCACTTCATCCAAAGGGAACGGTATATACTGCTCCGCATCTAATCGAATCTGAACTTCTCGTTCATCATCATTCATATCTGCATCCATTTCGATGGTTTTATGAATAACCGTCGATGTTGGAACAGCAATTGCAGCGTTACTGGTTTGGGGATTTGCTAAATTCATCGCCCGTTCCAAAGCTTCTGCAACTGCTTCTGGATTCAAGATATTTTTTTCAACTACACTGTTCTCGGGTAAAGGCATCAAAGCATAGCTTTCTACCCAATATTTACCGTTCTTAACAGAGAGCTCTAACAACTTAACAGAAGTCGAACTAATATCGACACCCATTAACCCCTTATTCGGTTTACGATATAACCTGAGCACACTATTGTCCTATTATTTTTTTATCCCCAAAAAAAATTACAAACCAATAATCTAGGTCTTTATTTTTACACGGATACAATATCTCATCTAACAATCCGCATGTCTAAAGGCTATACTGACCACAATTAGTTTGTATTCGATCTTATTAAAGCTTACTTATCATGAAAAAGCTATCCAGTTTGGGCTTCGTGCGTCCAATTTTTTTGATCATTATTATTATCTTAGTCTCACTTCCGATGGGCTTTTATGGCATGTATCTCTATATCGCCCCATCGCTCCCAGAAATGAGTTCACTAAAAAAAGCTCCGCTTTTAAAACCACTACAGGTCTACACATCAGATAATCAACTGATTGCCGAGTATGGTGGTAAGCTGTCTATTCCGGTTGAATACAAACAAATTCCTCCTGCTTTTATTCATGCATTTTTAGCAGCAGAAGACTCTTCTTTCTTTGAACATAGCGGGATCAGTTTTAAGGGTTTAGGGCGTGCTTTAAGTGAAAGTGTGACTGGCTCTGATGTGCAAACTGGTGGTTCAACCATCACTATGCAGGTTGCAAAGAACTATTATTTGAGTCCAGAAAGAACATTAAAACGCAAAATAACCGAGATCTTTTTGGCTCGAAAAATTGAGCAAAATTTATCTAAAGAAGAAATTCTCAGTCTCTATGTGAATAAAATCTTTTTAGGAAAAAATGCCTATGGTATCGCAGCAGCAGCCAAAATTTATTACAACAAAAGTATTAATGAGCTAAGCATTGCTCAAATGGCAATGATCGCAGGTTTGCCAAAAGCGCCTTCTAAATACAACCCTGTGGTTAATCCAGAGCGTGCACTTGAACGTCGTAACTGGATTTTAGGTCGTATGTTACAGCTGGGTTATATCTCTCAAGCAGAATATCAAAAAGCTGTAGCTGAACCGATCAACCTCAATATGCCCAATCGGGATCTAAATAATATTCATCCTTATGCAGGTGAAATGGTTCGTTCAGAACTCGTAAAACATTTTGGCGAACAAGCAATTGATTCTGGCTATAAAGTCTATACAACCATCAATGCTAAACGCCAAGCGATTGCAGAGAAATCTGTGCAAGATGGTCTTGAAGCTTATGACCGTCGTCATGGCTGGCGCGGTGCGGAAGCACACGACAAACCATTAAGTGAATTTAGAGCATATGCCAACACCTACCCTGCACAAGTTACTAAGGTAAATAGCAGCTCTTTTGAAGCATTAATGCAAGATGGCACAACAGTTACTGTACAGTGGTCAGGTATGTCATGGGCCCGTCCCTATCGCAATGCGAATAGTGTAGGTGGTGCTCCTTCCCGTGCATCTCAAATTGTTCAAGTTAAAGATATTGTTCGCTTACGTCCAAATGAAGCAAAAACAGCATGGTCTTTAGTTCAGATTCCAAAAGTTCAAGGTCAACTCATTGCAATCAATCCTAACGACGGCTCAATTGAAGCAATTGTAGGTGGTTATAATTTCTATCAATCGAAATTTAACCGTGCTTTACAAGGCTGGCGCCAACCGGGTTCAACGATTAAACCTTTTGTCTATGCATTGGCACTAGAGCGCGGTATGACGCCGTACAGTATGGTGAATGATAGTCCTATCACGATTGGTAAGTGGACACCGAGAAACTCAGACGGTCGTTATTTAGGAATGATTCCATTACGCCGTGCGTTGTATTTATCTCGTAACACCGTATCTGTACGTCTTTTACAGACAGTCGGAATTGAACGTACTCGCCAGTTATTTATGGATTTTGGTTTACAAGAAGATCAAATTCCACGTAACTACACCATTGCCTTAGGTACTCCTCAAGTCTTGCCAATTCAAATGGCAACTGGATATTCGACTTTCGCCAATGGCGGCTATCGCATTCAACCGCACTTTATTCAACGTATTGAAGATGCATACGGTAAAGTGATTTATGAAGCTAAACCAGAATATGCATGTATTCCATGTATTAACGCGCCTGACACAACTGATGACGAGCAAAAAACTACGACAACAGATGATGAAGTGATTGAAGTTACCAATAAAGATGTAGAGCAGAAAGAAAAGGCAGCTAAGCAACTTAATCTTAAACAGACTGATAAAGCGAACAGTGAATATCGTCAGGCACAGCGTATTTTAAAATCAAGTTCTGCTTATGACATGGCTAATATTTTACGAGACGTTATTGAACACGGTACAGGCCGTGCCGCGCTTAAAATTGGTCGTAATGACTTAGGCGGTAAAACAGGTACAACCAACGATGCAAAAGACGCATGGTTTGCTGGCTTCAACGGCAAGTTAGTTACTGTGACGTGGGTTGGATTTGACCAACCGACGACACTAGGTCGTCGTGAGTATGGTGGTATTGCTGCATTACCGATCTGGATCAACTTTATGGGTCAAGCATTGGAAGGTACACCATCAGCTTGGGTTCGCCTCGACAAAGATGCTCAAGCACCTATTTCACGTGACAAAAATCAAGCAGTAGTAGAAGTTAGCGATAAGAAAACTTATCGTGCAGCCCCACCATTGGCTCGTCCGCTATATCGTCCAGCACCACCGCAACCGAAGCTCAACAATAACAATGACTTTGCCGACTTACCTGGCGAAGAAATTGTTATTCCATCAAAAGCTGCACCTCCTGCCATGAGACCTTCACAGGAACCTGCGCCTAAGCGAGAAAAAGACGAACTAGAAAATCTGATTAATCAGATTGAATAAATAATAAAAAAGCCATCGTTAGATGGCTTTTTTTACGCTTTAAAAATAGTCTATTAGCTAGCTTCTTTATTACGCTTCTGAAAGACATAAATTTGAAAAGAGGCCGTTGCTTCTAATTGCGACTGCTGCTCTAACTGCAAACGACGTTCGGGAGAAGCTTTATAAGCATAAGGCGTCATAGCAATTAGATTTTTTAAGGCCTGCTGATCAAGCACAAAAGGGGCATCAATAATTTGCTCTTGCTTGAGCTCAAACAAATCTTGCAACTGCTCCACAAACTTTTCTGGCGTGTGAGGATTAACTTGTTCAAATAAAGCTTCACGCATTGCATATAAATGTTCAGAAGCAGGTGTAACAACAATTAAATGGCCATCATTTTTTAAAACACGCGCAATTTCTGCTTGTGGAATCGGGCTAAATAAACTGGTACAAGCATCCATGCTTTGATCAAGCACAGGTAAAGTCGCACCTGTTCCCACGACCCAAGTCACCTCATTATTCAGCTTTGCTGCACGCTGCACCGCATTTTTTGCAATATCAACGCCAACACACTGCTCAACCACTTGCTGCATGGCACTTGTGTAATAGCCTTCACCACACCCAATATCAAGTACAGTTTTTACATCGAGTTGTTTTAATAAAGCGACTACAGCTTGTTGTAAAGGCTGATAATAACCGCCTTGTAAAAAAGCTCGTCTGGCATCGACTGACTCTGGTGTATCTCCCGGATTTTTACTATGTTTATGCTGCACAACATGTAAATTGACATAACCTTGTTTAGCCACATCATAAGCATGCCCTAGTGTACATCGCCAAGTTTTTTCATTTAAATCCAGAGATTGACGACACACAGGACACATTAAAATTTGCTTAGTCACTTTTAATTATTCTCTTGTTCTTTTTGCTGTAAATAAGTCTTTGCCTGCATTCCCACAAATGTACGCCCCGCATTTGTTCCGTTAATCCATTCATCTACCTGAAATAAATCAAATAGACCAACCTTGACTAAAGTGGGAATTGCGATCTTTAATTCCTCTTCAATCTGTCCTCTTTGCCCTGCATTATATAATTCAATATTATGCAACATTGTAGCGACAGTTCCTGTTTGTACCTGACTTCCATCTTTAAGTACGACCTGAGGTAACACCTCACCCTCACCAACCACTTTTTGATTAATTACAGATAATTGGTCTAGACCAGCAACTTTTGTCATTCATCTCTCCAATAAAAAAAGCCAGTAGAACTGGCTTTATATTGACACTAAAATAAGATCTATCGCAATTTTAAAGTCATTAGACCTAAAACTACTAATATAATTGTAATAATCCAAAAACGAATCACAACTTGGGTTTCTTTCCAGCCCTGCTTTTCATAGTGATGATGCAACGGCGCCATTAAGAATACGCGTTTATTACGCATTCGCAACGATCCAATTTGCAAGAAGACAGATACTGCCTCCATTACAAACACACCACCCATAATCGCAAATACGATTTCTTGGCGTACCATGACAGCAATTGTTCCAAGCATCGCCCCTAAAGCTAAAGCGCCAACATCACCCATAAAGATTTGGGCAGGGTGCGCGTTATACCAAAGAAATGCCAAACCTGCGCCAATCATGGCAGAACAGATCACAACAAGCTCAGAGGTATATTTCACATATGGAATATGTAAATAGTTAGCGAAACGGATGTCACCAGACAAGTAAGCAAATACACCTAAGCCTGTAGCTACCATTACAACAGGCATGATCGCCAAGCCATCTAAACCATCGGTTAAGTTAACCGCGTTAGAGGCACCATTAATCACCAGATAGGTAAATACAATAAATGCCAAGCCTAAAGGAACAATTGAGAGTGGAATTGAAAGATTCTTAAAGAAAGGAATCAATAAATCCAGCATATTTGCAGTATGTTCTGCATTAGACTGTTGAGTTGCAATTAAATATAACGCAATACCAGCACCAAGGGAGGCAACAGAAGTCCAGAAAAACTTCTTGCGGGCAGGTAAACCTGCATTGTCTTTATAGCGAATTTTAATCCAGTCGTCTGCCCAACCTACAGCACCAAACACAACCATTACACCAAGCACAATCCAGACATAAGGGTTAGATAAATCAGCCCAGAGTAAAGTACTAATACCAATTGAAAGCAGAATTAAAATCCCGCCCATCGTTGGTGTACCCATCTTTTTAGCATGATTTTCAGGAGCAAATGAACTTACTGCCTGACCGTATTTTAACGCTTGTAATTTACGAATCATGATCGGTCCGAGGACCAAACCAATGGTCAGGGACGTTAATACACTGAGTAAAGAACGTAATGTTAAATAACGAACGACCTGAAACGAACTGTGATAGCCCGCAAGTTGTTCAAACAACCATAACAGCATTTAAAGTTTCTCCATCAAATCAGCCATCAACGTTTCCATATGAGTAAAGCGAGAACCTTTAAACAGGAAACTCATGGACTGGGGTTGATGTGTTTGGATTAGATTGATTAGAAATGGAAGCGCCTCAGCTTGTGTCTGAAATGCTTTCACTTTATTAGAATGAGAGTCTGCACCCTCGACAGCGGCTGAAGCAAACTGCCCAACTGCAATAATATGATCTAAAGGAAGCTGAGCAAGATCATGACCTAAATCGTGATGCTCTTGCCAACTACTATCTCCCAACTCACCAATATCACCCATTACCATCACTTTTATGCCTTGTTGCTGCAACAATACTTGCGCAGCAGCACGCATAGAATTTGGATTGGCGTTGTAAGTATCATCAATAAATAAGTAAGGAGATTTTTGAATAAAGTTTAGACGACCTTTAGCACCCTGCGCTTGCTCTAAGCCTTGAACAATATTTTCAAGTCCAATACCAAGCGCCAAAGCAAAGGCTACAGCCGCAGTGGCATTTTGCACATTATGCTCACCTGCAAAAGGGAGTTTAACGGTACTCGCCCCTTGCGGCGTATGTAGGGTAAAATTTGTTGATTGAGGCAGTAACTCAATATCTGTTGCATAAATATCACCCCCTACACCAAATGTAGAAATGCGATGTGCTTGTGCAGCTTTATGAATTTCAGTGGTAAAGTCATCTTGTTGCGGAACGATTGCAACACCATTTGGTAAAATATGACGATAAATTTCTGATTTAGCGCGGCAAATACCTTCACGCCCGCCAAATTCGCCCAAATGAGCAGTCCCAATATTTAAAATGCCTGCAACATGCGGCTGAACCAACTTAGAAGTATAATCAATTTCACCCTGATGACTTGCACCCAGCTCCATGACAGCAAACTGATGTTCTTTTCTCAGTTCAAGCAACATCATGGGTACACCGAGGTCATTATTTAAATTACCACGGGTGATTAATGTCGGAGCTAAACGCGATAAAATACTACCCAGCATTTCTTTGGTTGTAGTTTTGCCACTACTTCCTGTTAATGCAATCACTTTTAGTTGTGTATTTTGCTCACGACGATAAGCGCCAAGTTGCCCGAGAGCCAAGCGAGTGTCGGCAACAACCAACTGTGCAATATCTACATCTAACGGGCGTTCAACAATTGCGATTTGACAACCATTCGCTGCAACCTGAGCTACAAAGTCGTGCGCATCAAAACGCTCACCCTTAAGTGCTAAAAAAACATCCCCAGTTTCCGCATGACGCGAGTCCGTCAAAATACGTTTAATTTCAGTTTGAGGGATCTGGTCTTTATGCCAGTAGCCCTGTGTTGCCTGTTGTAATTGCTGAGCTGTCCACGGTTCCAAAGGCACGGTACTGGTGGTTGAAGTATGCATAATTTGTCCTATTGTGCAGGGTAAGCAGCGTCTACAGTATGGTGTTGCGCAGCAATCGCTGATTGAACTTCAACAACATCATCAAACCAGTGACGCACACCATTAATTTCTTGATAGTTTTCATGACCTTTACCAGCAATAACAACAATATCACCAGCCTGAGCCTGCTGTGCAACAAACTTAATTGCTTCACGGCGATCATGAATTTCCTGCATACGATGACCTGAAAAATCAATTCCGTGTTTCATATCAGCAAAGATTTGTTCAGGGTCTTCAGTTCTTGGATTATCTGAAGTCAAAATAATCGGATTTGCGCCGCCTAAAGCAGCTTGAGTCATTAGTGGACGTTTGCCTCGATCCCGATCCCCCCCGCAACCAAATACCGCCCAAAGCTGATTAGATACATGACGTTTTAGAGTTTTAAGCACCTGAATCAAAGCATCAGGTGTGTGCGCATAATCCACAACAAATAAACGCTCACCATCACGAATGACCTGCATTCGTCCCGGCGCACCAATCAATTGAGGGACAAAAGCGACTAATGCTTCTAAATCAAAACCTGCTTGCTCAGCAGCAATAAGTGCTGCAATCAAGTTTTCGACATTGAAATGTCCCAATAATGGACTTTGAACAGCAAAAGAACCTTGCTGGCTAACTAAATTAAAAGTCGCCCCTGCCAAACTGTAACTTAGGTCACTAATATAATAATCTGCTGTATTTTGAGTAAGCGAATACGTTAAAATTTTTGGTTGAGCAGGATTTTGTTTTGCTGCATTTATCATTAAAGCAGCATACTCATCATCCAGATTAATAACAGCCACTTTTAAAGAGCTGAAGCGGAATAAAAGAGCCTTAGCTTCAGCATAAGCCTCTAAAGTGCCATGATAATCCAGATGATCACGGCTCAAATTGCTATAAACAGCAATTTCAATAGCACAACCATTTAAACGGCCCTGCTCCAAACCATGTGAGCTTGCTTCCAAAGATGCAAAAGTTGCACCTTGTTTAGCATAGTCATGTAACGCATTTTGTAATTGTAAAGCATCAAGTGTGGTATGCGTTGATGGTATTAAGTCTGGCAAAATACCATTACCCGTAGTTCCCATCACTGCACATTGCTGTTGTTGCGAACTAATTAACTCAGCAATTAGACGTGAAATTGTCGTTTTACCGTTTGTGCCTGTCACTGCAACAATACGTGCTGGTGCAACTAGATCTATCTGCTGCAAATAACGCTGTTGCCACTCACCCATGCGCTGACGTACATCAGGGCATACCCACTCATTTTCCAAACCCAACTCAGTCTCGCTAATGATAGCAAGTGCACCATTGGCTAAAGCTGACTCAGCAAATATACGCGTTTTTTCAGGTTGGCTATAACTGGTCAAGGCAATAAAGATTTGGCCTGACTCAACCTTACGGCTGTCTAAACTAAAGCCATGAAAAGGCTGCTTAGACCACTGTGCATCAATCTCGACTGGATTAATTTCTTGAAAAGAAACAGACATAGCTTACCTGCGAATAGGGTTTTCTGGAGTATCAAGGGGCTTATCAAGCGGTACGTTCATTAAGCGCAATGATTCTTGCATAATGCGTGCAAAAACAGGGGCAGCAACCAAACCGCCGTAATAACGGCCTTGCGGGTTTTCAACCACAACAATAACAGCTAAACGCGGGTCACTAATTGGGGCTACACCAGCAAATAAAGCACGGTATTCATTATTTGAATAACCTTTACGGTCTGCACGAAGTTTATGCGCCGTACCAGTTTTACCACCCACGCGATAACCAGGAATATTAGCTTGTTTTGCAGTACCACCAGGCATAGTCACCTGCTCTAGCATAAGCAAAACCTGATCGGCAATTTTTGGAGCTAGAACTTGTTCACCTTTAGGTGCCTGATCTAACTTATGCAGGCTTAAAGGCATTTTCTCGCCATGATTTGCAAGCATTGCATAGCCTTGCGCCAACTGGAGAATAGTCGCATTTAGACCATAACCATAAGCCATGGTACCAATTTGGGAAGAATTTAATTTATTTGCCGGTAGCACCAAACCTGAGCTTTCACCCGGGAACTTCACAGCCGAACGCTTACCAAAGCCAGCGCGATTAAAGAAGCTCGGCAATGTTTGCTTTGGAAGCGACAATGCAATTTTTGCAGAACCCACGTTTGAAGACTTAATAATCACGCCACTTACAGTTAATGCACCATAATTATGAGTATCACGAATCGTATGCCAACCTAAACGCATTGAACCCGGAGAGGTGTTTACAATCGTATTTGGCGTATATTGTCCAGTTTCCAGTGCCGCAGAAACAGTAAATGGCTTCATGGTTGAACCCGGTTCGAACATATCAATCGCACCGCGGTTACGCATGGCATCTTTATTAGATAAACCATTTTTGTCATTTGGGTTATATGACGGCCAACTTGTCATTGCCAAAATTTCGCCAGTTTTAACATCTACAGCAATAGCTGTTGCCGAGCGAGCGTTATTTGCAACACCAGCAGCCGTTAATTCACGGTACATAATGTACTGCAAACGGGAGTCAATACTTAAAGTGATGTTTTCGCCCGGTTCACCCTCACGAATAACCTCTGAAACTTTTAGACGGTTTCCGCGCTTATCACGAATAATTTTTTGCTCACCATCCACACCCGACAGCTGTTTATTGAGCTGCATTTCCAAGCCTTCAATCCCTTGGCCTTCACTGTTGGTTAAACCAATAATCTGGGCATTTGGCTGTGGTTGAGGATAATAACGCTTATAAGTTTTCTCGGCATATACCCCTTGAAAGTTACCCTTCGTAATGAGGTCTGCCTGTTGCGGTGGTATTTCTTTCTTCAAAACCAGATAGCGAGAACGCGGTCGTGTATTCATCTGTTTTTTAAGATCGGCACGGTCTAAACCAACGACATCCGCCAACTCATCAAGATTCAAATTTTTATCGGGTAATTGTCTTTTTAATTTACGATTATTCGGATCTTTCTTTAATTCTTCTGTAATTTGGTCATATAAGTGCTTCGTATCGAAATAATCACGTGGATCCATTACGATTTTCATGATCGGTGTACTAATTGCCAAAGGTACCCCATGGCGATCACTAATCACACCACGCATGGCTTCTACACGCTCAGTACGCAAAATATTGGCATTGGCCTTGTTTTGTAAAAAATCCTTATTAATTACTTGTACATAAAATGCACGTGCAATTAAAACAACAAAACAGAGTAGCACCACTGCCCAGAGCAGATAAAACCGCCACATATCAAAGGCAAGAGTTGGTTTTTCCGAAATAGACTGCTGTTTTTTCCGTGTTTGTTTTGTTCGCTTATCTACCATACAGCAAGGCCTTACTTATTTTGCTCTGAGGTCATTGGTAAAGAAATTACCACCGTTTCTGCAGCCGGTGGAGAAAACATCCGTAGCTGAGTTACAGCACGCGTACCAATCTGTGCCGTTGCACCAAAGGTTTGTTGCTCAATGAGCAAACGCCCCCATTCAGCATTGAGATCATCACGTTCACGCATATAGGAGCTAAGCTCTCTATAATCATGACGATATTCAAATACTTGAAATACCACCATCATGGCACTTATAAAAACAAGCGCCACCAATACTGTATACACAACAACTTTTTTCACCACTTTGTTTTCTGTGGTTGCGATTTCATCACTGCTTTTCATTACGCGCCTTTTTCTTCCAAGCGTTCAGCAACCCGAAGCCATGCACTACGTGAACGAGGGTTCGCTTTTACTTCTTCTTCACTCGCACGAACCCGCGAAATTTTCTTTAATCTTCTTGTATCTACCCGCTGCTCAGGCATTCCCCAACCGAAATCTTCTGCTAACGTAGATTCTTTTTGAATAAACTGCTTAATCAGTCGATCTTCAAGAGAATGGAAACTAATAACAGACAAACGTCCTTCCGGTTTTAGTAAGTCTACAGCTTGCGGCAAAAACACTTCAATATCTTCTAGCTCTTTATTAATAGCAATTCGAATAGCCTGAAATGCACGTGTCGCTGGATGTTTATGTTTTTCCCATTTTGGATGAGCAGTTTTAACAACTTCCGCCAATTGAGCGGTCGTTTCTAGTTTTCCGGCTAGTTTAATGGCTTTAGCAATACGTCGACTATAACGCTCTTCACCATATTGATAAATAATATTTGCTAATTGTTCTTCTTCAATTTTAAGTAGCCACTCGGCAGCAGTTAAGCCCTTAGAATTATCCATTCGCATGTCCAACGGACCATCTTGCATAAAACTAAAACCACGCTCTGCCTGATCAAGTTGAGGAGATGAAACTCCTAGATCAGCCATAATGCCATCAACACTCATCACACCAATTTCCTGCATCTTCTCTTTGATATCAGCAAAACTGGCATGAATGATGGTAAATCTTGAATCTTCTTGTGCCAAAGTAGCAGCAACTTCCAATGCTTGAGGGTCTTTATCAAATGCGTACACTCGCGCATTTTCATCAAGTTTAGAAAGCAATAAACGGGTATGCCCACCTCTTCCAAAGGTTGCATCGATATACACCCCAGTTGTGCGATCTGCCAATAAGCTCTCAATGGTCTCGGAAAGTAAGACAGAAATATGCGACATAGGTGTTAAATCATAGCGTGAAAATGTAACTGCACATTATCACCTTGTTTATGGGCAACGCCAAACGGCTTTTTGTAGGAAAATATTAATTTTTCATAGATAAAACCGTTTTGTTAGCATTTTTTAAGCAAAATAAAAAGGCAAACGTACTTTTAGGGTACGCTTGCCGACTTATAAATAAATTGAATGCAGTTTTAATCTAAAAAACGATAATCTATTTCAATAGTTTTCTTATTGTTTACCATCGTAAATTTGATCAAAGACAGCTCCATTAGCAAAGTGAGTTTTTTGCGCCTTTGCCCAACCACCGAACACATCATTAATGGTAAATAATTTAATTTTTGGGAATTGGGCTGCATATTTTGCTGCCACTTGAGCATTACGTGGTCGGAAATAATGTTTAGCTGCCAGCTCTTGCCCTAACGGTGAATATAAAAAGTTCAAATAGCCTTTTGCTAAAGTTCGATTCCCATCTTTATCAACGGTTTTATCTACAATTGCGACTGATGGCTCTGCCAAAATTGAAATTGATGGGTAAACAATTTCATATTTATCTTTATCAGGTCCTTTCGTTGCCAATAAAGCTTCGTTTTCCCATGATAATAAAACATCACCAATTCCACGTTCGGCAAATGTTGTTAATGAACCACGTGCGCCAGAATCAAGTACTTTTACATTGTGATAAAGTTTTTTAACTAACTCACGAGCTTTAGCATCATTACCACCTGGTTGCTTTAAGGCATAACCCCATGCAGACAAATAGATCCAACGAGGTGCGCCACCTGTTTTAGGGTTAGGAGTGATAATTTCAACGCCTGGTTTTGTTAAGTCATTCCAGTCACGTATATTTTTCGGATTCCCTTTTCGTACTAGAAATACCACTGTAGAAGTATAAGGTGCAGAATTATTCGGAAATTCTTTTTGCCAATTCGGCTGGATAAAGCCTGCTTTCACAATCTCATCAATATCATTAGCTAACGCTAACGTTACAACATCAGCTTCTAAACCAGTAGCAACCGCCCGAGCTTGTTTACCAGATCCACCATGCGACTGTTTAAATTCAACATCCTGCCCTGTGCGTTGTTTCCAGAACTTACCAAAGGCCTGATTATATTCTTGATAAAATTCTCGGGTCGGATCATAAGAAACGTTTAAAAAAGAGGTAGCGGCTTGAGCTGCTGTTACCGCCATTCCCAAATACACAGCTACAGCCATTATTGATATTTTTTTCATTTACAAAATCCATCATTGGTTTTAGTTTTACTATATTTTTAATTTTATAATTTACAATCAATTACTTATATTAATATATTTTTTATTAATCTCTTTAAAATATATAGATTAAGATGTCTAAGTTATTTCATTTTTGAAAAGTTTTGTAATTATTCTTACAACTTAATGATGGCCTTCACTTTATCTACACATTAATTTGTTAAATAATGAAGCGCAAAGGATACATATGACCTACATTTGGGTCGACCAGATTAAAATATAGATAATTTTTGTAAAAAGTGTGACACAGTTCCACTTTTTTATTAAGATTTATGTTTAAATCGTAGCATTACCGTAATTTTACATTTCGTTAAACTCAAAAAATAGATGAAATGTAATGAACAGAGGGGATGATTAATAATGAAAATTCATTATGGAAAAGCGTTAAGCTTAAGTTTGGTGCTGGGTTTGGCATCACAGTTTTCTGCAGCTGCAGTACTTAAAGATACTCCAAACAAAACTGGGTCAGATAAGCAGACTTCGCTTATTGAAAAAGCTTTAGATCAGCAGAAACGTAATCCTATTGTATTACCTTCTACAAATGATGAACTTAAAGTACTCAATTCAATTCGCGTTACCCCCACTCAAAACTTTCTTGCTGCTCAGCACGAACGTTTTTCACGTTTTGTTCAGGCGATCTTCCAGCCACATGCATCTTAAATTCTGAAACTCCCCTCACCGTTTCAGCTTTAGCCCAGTCTGACCTTAAATAAAACGTCAGAATACTGGGCTTTTTCGTTATAATAGTTTCAATTTTTATTTTGACCCATTACCTATGAAAGTTCGTACTCGTATTGCACCTTCCCCTACTGGTTTTCCTCATGTCGGCACCGCCTACATCGCCTTATTTAACATGTGTTTTGCGAAACAACATGGCGGAGAATTTATTTTAAGGATTGAAGATACAGACCAACTTCGCTCTACACCAGAGTCTGAAAAAATGATTTTGGATTCATTGCGTTGGTTAGGCCTAAATTGGTCTGAAGGTCCAGATGTGGGGGGTCCACATGCACCGTATCGCCAATCTGAACGTATGGGAATTTATAAGCAATACGCGTTAGAACTTGTTGAAAAAGGTCATGCTTTTTATTGTTTTGCTACAGCCGAAGAACTAGACCAGATGCGTGCAGAACAACAAGCACGTGGTGAAACACCAAAATATGACGGTCGTGGGTTAAAACTTTCTCAAGAAGAAGTGACACGTCGCTTGGAAGCGGGCGAACCACATGTTATCCGTATGAAAGTACCTGAAGAAGGTATTTGTAAATTTAATGACTTATTACGCGGGGAAGTTGAAATTCCTTGGGCGCAAGTCGATATGCAAGTTCTTCTTAAAAATGATGGATTACCAACTTATCATTTAGCCAATGTCGTTGATGACCATTTAATGGAAATCACTCATGTATTGCGCGGTGAAGAATGGCTTCCATCTGCACCAAAGCATCAGTTGCTTTACCAATATTTTGGTTGGGAAATGCCGACACTTTGCCACATGCCGTTGTTACGTAACCCAGATAAATCAAAATTATCTAAACGTAAAAACCCGACATCAATTAACTACTACCGTGATATCGGTGTATTACCAGAAGCCTTGTTAAACTATTTAGGCCGTATGGGTTGGTCAATGCCTGACGAAAAAGAAGTGTTTACGCTACAAGATATGATGGATAACTTTGATATTCAACGTGTTTCCCTAGGTGGACCAATTTTTGATGTTGAAAAATTAAACTGGCTTAACGGTCAATGGATCAAAGGTTTAACCCCTGGCCAACTGTTAGACCGTTTATTAACGTGGAAGAGTGATCGAAGCACTTTAGAAGATATTGCTGCTGCCATTCAACCACGTATTAATTTACTTTCAGAAGCAGTGAATTGGGCTGGTTTCTATTTTAACCATATGCCACAAATTACCGCGGAAATGTTTGAAAGTAAAAAATTGACTCAAGAGCAAGTTCGTCAAAGTTTGCAATTTGCAATTTGGCGTCTTGAAGGCCAGTTTACTTGGAACAATGACACTGTTAGCCAAACACTAATGGATCTTGCGAACCAGATGGACATTAAATTACGCGATTTCATGCCTGCGTTCTTTATCGCAATTGCGGGTTCAACCAGCTCGACCCCTGTAATGCAGTCAATGGTCACCCTTGGACCTGATTTAACTTTCGCTCGTTTACGTCGCGCTTTAGAAATTGTGGGTGGACCAAGCAAGAAAGAAGTTAAAAATTGGGAAAAACTCAATGAGAGCTTAAAATTGCCGAAAAATGAAGCAACTAGCGAAGTTTAATTCATTTTTTAGTTGACGTGTGAGCGCATTCAACCTAATATTGCGCTCACACAAACTGGGGTCATAGCTCAGTTGGTAGAGCGCTACAATGGCATTGTAGAGGTCAGCGGTTCGATCCCGCTTGACTCCACCACGCTCCTTTGTGTTTGCCTCATCAAGTCCCTATCGTCTAGAGGCCTAGGACATCGCCCTTTCACGGCGGTAACCGGGGTTCGAATCCCCGTAGGGACGCCATATTCTGCTTTAAAAATTATTAAAAGACTCTATCGTCACCTTACTGTTTATTCTTTATCTCTTTCTAGATTGCACATTTGTCTATTTTATCTAAAATAGCGTCTTTCTTAATTCTCTCAATGTGTAATATGCAGCCATCTGACAATCAACTAGATGCTCATCAGCATCAGAACAGTACTGCACCTTTAAAAAGAGCCATGAGTACTCGCCATCTTGTTATGCTATCACTAGGCGGGGCAATCGGAACTGGTTTATTTTTAGGTTCAGGGGAAGTCATTTCACAAACTGGAGCTATTGGCGCAATTATTGCCTATATTCTTGGTGGCGCGATCGCTTATATGGTCATGCTTTGCCTAGGAGAGCTTGCTGTACACATGCCTGTTTCTGGCTCTTTTGGTGCCTATGCCAAAAAATATATCAGTCCTAGTACAGGCTATATGATTTCTTGGATGTACTGGCTGACCTGGACTGCAACGCTTGGAACTGAATTCACAGCCGCAGCATTACTCATGCAGGAATGGTTCCCACATATTTCAATGTGGATCTGGACAATTGTTTTTGCAATCACTATTTTTGGTTTAAATATTAGTTCAACCCGCATTTTTGCTGAGTCAGAGTTTTGGCTAGCTCTTATTAAAGTCATTACCGTTATTGCTTTTATTGTGCTCGGCCTATTAGCAATTTTTGGTTTAATTCCTTTTCATGGTAGCCAAACTGCACCGCTATTTAGCAATCTTACAGCTCAAGGCTGGTTCCCGCATGGTTTAATTCCTATTTTCACCACCATGCTGATTGTTAACTTTGCTTTCTCAGGAACTGAATTAATTGGCGTAGCAGCAGGCGAAACTAAAGATCCGGCTCAGAATGTACCCAAAGCAATTAATGCGGCGATTTGGCGTCTTCTTATTTTCTTTGTAGGGACCATTATTGTTATTAGCGCTTTGCTTCCCTTCCAACTTGCAGGTTTAGGTGGTGAAAGCGTAAGTAGTAGTCCTTTCGTTACTGTATTTAATTATATTGGCATTCCATATGCGGATGACATTATTAGGTTTGTAATTATTACAGCTCTACTTTCGGCAGCAAACTCAGGCCTTTATGCCGCTTCACGAATGATGTGGTCACTGTCGGAACAAAAATTATTACCTAGCGTATTTGCTACGCTCTCAAAAAGTGGAACACCTATTGTTGCCCTAGTTGTAACAATGTTTGGGGCTATTCCAGGCTTGTTATCAGAGCAGTTTGCACCAGAGACTATTTTTAAAAATCTGCTTGGCGTTGCAGCATTTACTATGGTTATTGTCTGGATGAGCATTTGTTTAAGTCAATTTAATTTCCGCCGCGAATGGTACAAATCTGGCCATACAGTTAAAGACTTACAATATGCTGCTCCATTATTCCCTATCGTCCCGATTTTAGGTTTTATTTTCTGCTTTATTACCTGTTTAAGTATGGCAGCAGACCCTGAAATGCGTGCTGGTTTTGTAGGCTGCCTTATTTTTACAGCTTTATGTTATGTCAGCTATTTTATTTTTTACCGCAATAAAGTCTAAACCATCCTTATTCAATGAAAGTGTAGCAAAAAGCTACACTTTTTTTGGTCTACATACTGGTTTTATATAACATACCGTTGTAGATTAAAATTTATATTAAAAACAATTCCTTGTATAGAATGAAAATTATATTTATCCACGGGATGAATCAACAGAATTACACAGCGCATCGCTTGAAAGAGCATTGGTTAAAAGTATTTAAGCTCGGTCTAAAACAGATGCCTTGCAAAGTTAACGTGCGCGATCTTCATATTCATATGCCATTTTATGGCGATCTGATGACTAAATATCAATTAAGCAATCAATTAAACCCTAATACTTTATTACCTAAGTCTTTTTTAAATAATTATTTACCCATTCACTTACATCGCAACAATCCTCCAGCTAAAGAACACACTCCATTTGTTCCTTTATTACTACCAGCAACTGACCCAGCTGAAAAAAGCTTTTCAGAACGACTTTATCTCACCTCACAGCTCGTAAAGGATCGAGTACTCAAAGAATTGGTTGTTCTTTTAAACAACTTTCCAAAATTGCATGAGAGCCTGATACAACAGTTTCTGATTGAAACTTATATGTACTTATCTAATCCCGAATTTATGCAGGAAGTGAATGAGCGGATTTTACAAAAAATGCGAGAAGATGATGATTATATCGTCGTTGCACACTCCCTCGGCTCAGTTATTGCTTTTAATCTACTTTCAAACCCTTCATATCGGTTTTCGATTAAACGATTTATAACATTAGCGTCTCCTTTATCTTTTCGCGTCATTCAAAGTAAACTCCCGAGTCCAATTTCTAGGCCACCCCATATTGACGGCGAATGGTTTAATTTTTATTCCCAAGATGACTTTCTGACTGCATTTCCATTATGTGAGGCTCCTTTTAATTTTGATCCACCTATTATTAATCAGAAAATTTTTACCTTCGCCAACCAGCCTCATGAGATTTTAGGATATTTACAACATCCCTCCGTGATAAAGGCAATTATTGAACCTTTTCAGAAAAAAGAGGCCTAAATGTATATATTTTCTACAATTTGAGTTATTTTTAAGCGCTTGATAGCTTTTTTTAATATTTATTCAGAAAACTATTTGACACTTTTATTAAATCGACCTAATATACGCCCACCTCTGAAACGTCCCTATCGTCTAGAGGCCTAGGACATCGCCCTTTCACGGCGGTAACCGGGGTTCGAATCCCCGTAGGGACGCCAGTAATTTTTTCAGATGTATGCCTCACATATGTCCCTATCGTCTAGAGGCCTAGGACATCGCCCTTTCACGGCGGTAACCGGGGTTCGAATCCCCGTAGGGACGCCAAATTCTAAAAAGCCACTGCATAATGTCAGTGGCTTTTTTCTTGCCTTAAAAATGAAAAGCCAATCAATGATTAGCTTTTCATATGCTCCATTAGCTCGCAATGCCCACTTGTACTTCAAGGCGACCCGATTGTACCCGTAGCCCTCTAATTTCAAATTGATCTACCAATTGCTGGACCAACTCTCGACTTTCTCTCAAAATATTCAAACCCGGTAAAATACTAAAATCAGTCAAACTTAAAAGCTTTTCAACCATCCATGAACGGTTATTAATAAAGTCAATAAATCCTGCTTGCTCTAGGTCAATAAACCACATACGGTGACCATCACGCTGGATGCCAGGAATATCACCAATCAAGTGATTAATGAGTGATGGAATCGGTAACATATTCACCACTTCAAAACCAACTCGACCAATACGGCGCACAGCCCAGTTTGATAGTGTTCCCCCATGGCGAATCTGGACATCAAGGCTCTCATCCATTTGACGTAGGCGCAAAAACTTTTCCTGCCCAATACGGCATTCCAATACTTTAAAATCTAAACTTAAACGATACATAAAACGATGGTAATGCCCATCGATCTCGACTTGGAAACTATCATTGCCACACTTGATTTTAATATCATCAATTTCAGAACGATCTATGCGCTTACGAATTTGATTGTTTAATAGCATTTCCGGTAAATACAGCGTTAAGGTGCTCTTCCCCAAAAATGTACGTGCCATGATCAACGCGACTTGACGTGCAGTTTCACTGGTTTCAGACACCATATCTCTCACAGTGCCTGCCGCCAGATTAGTCATTCCTACAACTCCACGTCTGGTGTGAGTGGTCACTTGGTCGAGCGCATCTAATGCAGCATCCGCGACCCCTGCAATATTACGTGTCGTATCACTAGCGAACCCGACCGCATCTTGGGCATGTTGCAATGTCTTATGCAGTAATCGACGAGATAATGACGGTTTTGCGGTATCTGGGTTATCTACAGCCGATGCTGTTGTTGTAGGCTTCGACTCATTGTCATCTTGTTGACCCAAGTCCCTCTCTCCTTTTTATATTTATTTCACATCCTATTTATGAGTATTTAAGCTCATTTATAGTGCTAATCACACTTCATTTTTCTGTAGATTAGCATGCTCTACAATATTATTTTAATTTTTATGTGTACGCATAAATCATCTGCTTTTTGTATTTCCTTGTTTATTCAAAATTAATTTTTTGCTAGCTCAAAGCACTTCATCGATATCTTACAAATTTTTTTCTTTTTCGACATTTCCGTTAGAATAGATTCAAACTGAATGTGGAGTTCCTATGCAATACCGTTGCCCTCAATGTCAAAGTGTTAAAATTATGCCTGTAAGCCAAGGCATTAACAGCGCAAAACCAACTGTTCCTAAAAGCCTTGCTATCTTAATTCCTGCAATTTTTATGCTTTTACTCTTGGTTATTATTAGCATTTTTATGTGGATTTTTGGCAATGGTGCAAGCAGCTCTCTTCAAATTGCAACAGTAGTTGTTTTTGTTGTGACTGTAGGGGCAGGTTTTATGTTCTGGCGTGATTTACCAGACTTTAAACTGTCTATGCAAGCATTTATGCAGTCACAAAAACATTGGAAATGCCGTGACTGCAATAACGAGTGGGAAATCTAATCAATTATTCACATCAGTTTAATGCTGATGTGAATGTGCTTCGTCAGCATGTTCATGGGGAGCATGCTGACAGTTAATCTCCTCGTCATCTTCAATTTGCAAAGTAACCTCTGCAATCCCATGTTCATGAGATAGCATTTCGACTGCTTCATTATAAAGCCTTGTCCGTTCTGCTTCTGGCGCAAATAAATGCACCGTTAAATGAATATTTTTAGAAGTAATTGCCCATACTTTGAGTTGGTGAATACTCTCCACACCATTTAAAGAAAGCAGATCTGTACGTAATTTCTCAATATCCACTTCTTCTGGCACACCTTCGAGCAAAATATTAATACTCTGTTTAAGCAAAATCCATGTTCTTGGTAACACCCAAAAGCCAATGAGTACGGCAATAAGCGTGTCAATCCAGTACCAGTTGGTGAAATAAATCGTTATTGCCGCGATGATCACTCCTACCGAACCCAATGCATCGCTTAAGACCTCGAGATAAGCACCTTTAACATTTAGACTAGAGTTAGCGCCCGACATTAAAATTTTCATTGAAATGAGGTTAATTACTAAGCCAACCGTTGCCACAATGAGCATCCCCACACTTTGGATTTCAGGTGGCTTAGAGAACCGAATATAAGCTTCATATAAAATATAAACTGCCACCACAAAGAGCATGAGCGCATTAAATAAAGCTGCCAAAATTTCAAAGCGCTGATAGCCAAAAGTACGCTTATTATCAGCGGGACGTTTTGAAATTTGAATGGCAACCAAAGCAATTGCCAAAGCAGCTGCATCTGTAAACATATGTGCAGCGTCAGAGAGCAATGCCAAACTTTGTGTGATTAAACCTGCAATGACCTCAATAATTAAAAACGTTGTAGTAAGAGCTAAGGCAATTGTTAATTTTTTAGCATTACCTTCAGTCACTACCGCATGACTATGATCATGTTGTCCACCCATTTTGCGGACTCCTTATTATTTATCTTTATGGTGAGGTAAAAGTAACAATGAATGCATTATTATTTTTACCTCTTTCAAACACTTTTTTGACTCAAGTTCTGTAATCAAAAAAGATATCTTAAATCGATGACATTATGAATGCTCAGCGCTTTTCGCCTTGCTTTCATTCATCCATCGATAAATTACTGGTAATAAAACCAGAGTTAATATCGTAGATGAAATAATGCCACCAATAACAACCGTTGCCAAAGGTCGTTGCACTTCTGCACCGGTTCCTGTTGCCAAAGCCATTGGAATAAAACCAAGCGAAGCAACACAAGCCGTCATTAGAACAGGTCTTAAGCGCAAGATCGCCCCATTCCAAGTTGCAGTTTGAATGTCAAAGTTTTCTCTAAGCTCTTTAATAAAGCTCAGCATCACCAGACCATTCAAAACAGCAACACCCGATAAGGCAATAAAACCGACACCCGCCGACATTGAAAGCGGAATATCCCTTAGCCAAAGTGCGATAATGCCACCCGACAAAGCAAACGGAACGCCGCTAAACACCAACAGACTTTCTTTAATATTATGGAATACAGCCATCAATAAAATGAAAATCATAGCAAGCGCCAATGGAACAACAATTTTCATTCGTGCAGCAGCTGAAGCTAGATTTTCAAACTGACCACCATATTCCAACCAATACCCTGCTGGTAGTTGTTCTTTTGCGAGCGTTGTTCTTAACTCTTGAACAAATGACCCTAAATCACGGCCTTCTACGTTAGCGGTAATAATGACACGGCGCTTACCATTTTCACGTCCTACCTGATTTAAGCCTGAGGTACGTTCAACTTTAGCGACATCTTGAAGCTGGATTAGACCACCATTTGGTAATTGAATTGGAAGTTGGGCTAAGTTTTGAATGGTACGTTGCTGATCCTCTAAGCGAATTTCAAAATCGAATCGTCTATCACCTTGTAAAATCTGCCCTACATTTTGTCCACCGACACTTGCCGCCACAATATCTTGAATGGCTTTGGCAGATAATCCATATTGCGCAGCCAAAGGACGATTAATTTCGATACTTAGCACAGGCAAACCGCTCGTTTGTTCTACCTTAACCGCTGTAGCACCAGAAATCGTCTGTATTTTTTGAGCAAATACCTGAGCCTGCTCATTAAGCACTTGCATATCATCGCCAAAAATCTTGACGCCAATATCACTACGAATGCCTGAAATCAGCTCATTAAAACGTAGTTCAATCGGTTGAGAGAACTCACTGTTATTGCCTGGTAATGTCGCCAAGAAAGCTTGCATACGTGAACGCAGTTCATCTAACGTTTCTTTAGAGTTTGGCCATTGATCATGAGGTTTAAGCAAAATGACCGCATCAGAGATATTAGGTGGCATCACGTCAGTTGCAACCTCAGCCGTTCCTGTGCGGGCAAAAACAGCCTTTACCTCTGGAAAGTTTTTCAAAATGAGCTTTTCAGTATTTTCTTGCATTCGCAATGATTGCTCGAGCCCTGTACTAGGTGAACGCATTTGCTGCAAGGCGAAATCACCTTCACTGAGTTGCGGAGCAAATTCACTGCCCATTTGGGTCGCTAACACACCTGTGAGCACTAAAATACTTAATGCAAAACTCAGAACAACAATCTTAAGTTGATACGCCTGATCGAGAATATCTCGATATTTCTGCTTTAAAAGCAGCATCCAACGTGTTTCTTTTTCTTTCACTTCACCCGTAACAAAAAGAGCAACTGCCGCAGGTACAAATGTCACAGAAAGAATCATGGCACCCAATAACGCCATAACCACGGTCATTGCCATTGGATGAAACATTTTGGCTTCAACGCCAGATAAGGCAAAAATAGGTAAATAGACCACTAAAATAATCATTTGCCCAAAAATAAGCGGTCGACGGGCCTGTTTTGCTGCGAGAAAAACTTCTTTGAATCGCTCAGTGCGTGTAAGTGGTCGTTGTAAAGCATGCTGTGCTTCTGCTAGACGTCGAATACAGTTCTCTACAATAACAACCGCCCCATCTACAATAATCCCGAAATCAAGTGCTCCTAGGCTCATCAGGTTGGCACTAATGTTTTGCTCAGCCATTCCCGTAAGGGTAAATAACATCGAAAGTGGAATAACACAGGCAGTAATTAAAGCTGCTCGGAAATTTCCTAGAAAAATAAACAGAATCACAATAACCAGAATCGCCCCTTCTACAAGGTTCTTCTGTACTGTTGCAATTGCTTTGTTTACCAAACTCGTCCGGTCATAAACCGTTTCGATTTCTACACCTTTAGGTAAAGTAGATTGAATTTCCTTAATTTTGCTATCGACCGCCTGAGCAACTGTACGGCTGTTTTCCCCCATCATCATCATGGCAATGCCAAGAACAGTTTCTTCACCATTGTAAGTTGCAGCACCCGTTCTTAAATCATACCCAATAGAGACATTCGCCACATCTGCCACACGAATTGGTAAACCATTTTTAGTGCTTACAGTAATGTTTTGAATATCCTCAACACTACTTAACATGCCCGGAACACGAACAGTGAGCTGCTCGCCATTCTCTTCAATAAAACCTGCACCGCGATTTTCATTATTTTCTTGCAAAGCAGTTTGAAATTCATTAATTGAAATTTGCAGCTGCTGCAAACGTTTTAAATCAGGAGAAACAATATAAGTTTTATTGTAGCCACCAATACTGTTAATTTCGGCTACGCCTTTCACTCGCTGCAATTGAGGACGTACAATCCAGTCCTGAATTTCACGCAAGTCCATGGCTGTATAGGCTGTACCATCAGCTTTTTTAGCACCAGATTTTGCTTTTACGACCCATTGGTAAATCTCACCTAATCCCGTTGAAACAGGAGACATAACTGGATCAACTGATTCGGGCAGTTGTCCGTCCGCCTCTTGCAATCGCTGATTAATTAATTGCCTTGCCCAATAAATATCTGTCCCATCTTTAAAAATGATGGTGACTTGAGAAAGTCCATAACGGGAAATAGAGCGAGTCTGTTCCAGATTAGGAATTCCGGCCATCGCATTTTCAATAGGATAGGTAATGCGTTGTTCGACCTCTAAAGCCGTATATCCATTTGCTTGAGTATTAATCTGGACCTGAGCATTGGTAATGTCTGGAACCGCATCAATAGGAAGCTTTTGATAACTCCAGATTCCGACTCCAATCCAAGTCAGCACAAATAGCATGACCCAAATAGCATTTTGAATGGCAAACTGAATAACTCTGTCAAATAGCCCTTCGGGTTTGGGCAGTTCAGGTTTATTAATGTCCATGCTCCGCCTCTCCTTTTTCCAGTTCGGATTTCAGCAAGAAGCTGCCTTCTGCAACATAGCGCTGGCTTGGATTAATACCTTTTACAACTTCGATCCACTGACCATCTTTAGAACGTTGCCCCAACTGTACCGTGACAGGTTCAAACTCAAAGCCTGTTTTGACCATTTTTGGAGTAAAGATAACGTCTTTACCTTCAACTTGCTGGATCGATTGAGCTTTTACACGTGTTACTTTTTGCGTTGAACCTGAATTTAGCTCAACGTTAACCATTAGGTTTGGACGTAATTCACTATTATTTGCTAAGACCTTTGCACGGACTTGTAAACGACCTGTTTGAGCATCAGCCTCTGTTGTTAAGCTTTGAACCTGTGCAGTAAATACATTCCCAGTTTGCAAAGATTTAAATTCAATTTGCTGATTTGGCTGCACATTGATATTTGCGGTGCTTGGTAAAATAAACTCCAGCCACAACTGATCAAGTTGATTAATAATAAAAAGCTGGTCTGCCAGCTGTACATTTTCCCCCACTACAATATCTTTATTACTCACCGTGCCAGCAATTGGAGCTGTTAAGGTGTAGCGTCCGCCTGAACCGGAACCTGCGCCGAATGCACTTAAGCGTGAGCGAGCTGCTTTAACCTGAATTTGGGCTTGCTGGTAAGCGTTATAAGCTCGTTGATAATCTTGTTTAGCAGAAATTCCCTGAGACCATAAGCTACGTTCACGTTCATAGTCCTGACGCGCTAAATCAAGATTAGACTGTGCAATTTGCAAATTCGCTTGTTGATCGACTAGATCTGGAACCAATAAGCTTGCGAGAGCCTGACCCTTTTTAACTTGTTGCCCCAATTCAACATAGACCGCTTCGACACGACCACTAAAACTTGGTGAGACATGGGCTTGACGGTCTGTATTTACAACCAGTTTGGCTGGATAAGTTTGAAGTTGAGCAACTTCCCCCACTTCAACCTGTTCAATTTTTAAATTTTGTTCCTGCATTTGTTGAGCAGTGAGCATCAATGGTTTTTCACCTTCGTCATGATGTCCTTCACCCTCTTCCTCAGCATGCCCATGGCCTTCTGAGGCTTCAGAAGAGGCAGGTTTATTTTTTGAATTTAAGACGAGCAAGCCGATTAATATTGCAGTGACTGCTGCAATCACTCCCACCCAAAGCCACTGAGAATTTTTCTTTAAATTTGTCGACATTTTTATTCTCCTGCCTGAGTTGGGAATGATTGGCTTTGTTGCCAAGCACGTTGATTCAATTGCATTAAGGCATCTTTCGCCATGATTTGTTCCGCCTCTAGACCAAGACGCAAACTTTGAATTTCAATTGAATTTTGCCAAGCCTGTTTTAATAGCTCGACTTTACGTAAACGGACATCTTGCAATTGCATGGTGGCTTGCTGAACATCGGTAACTGCGAACTTACCCAAACGGAAACCTTGTAATGTTTTTTGCTGAACTTGAGCCGCAAGAGGAACTTGCTGATCATTGAGTTGTTTAAACTGGATGCGTAAACCTTTCAATTCAGACATCAAAGTCTCAATATCTGCTTGATTCTGCTGTCGATAAAAGCTTTGTTGGCGTTGAGACAGCTCTTGCTTGGCTTGAGCGATCTTAATTCCATATTGTTGGCGATTAAAAAGATTTAAAGGAATTTCTACGCCTAAACGAATTTGGTTATCTGTACTCTGCTCTGGAGAGCGAGTGTTATTAACACCCAAAGTTACAGTAGGTTGTGGTCTTGCTTTTGCTTTAAGCTGTTGAATATTGGCTTGCTGCGCAAGAGAATCCAACTGGAAAGAGCGCTCCAATAAATTATTTTGTGAATCTTGGTTTGGTTCTATATTCGCTGCCAGCGCCCATAACTGGTTTGGACTTTGGAAGAGCTGAAACTGACTTGAACTACCACCCCATAAATTCACTAGTTGCTGTTTCGCAACTTGTAGTTTTAAATCGACTTGTTGATATAAGCGCTGATTTTCCAAGTGAGACATACGCACTCGGTCTACATCGACTTGCGCAATACTTCCTGCCTGATAACGTTTTTCCGATGCTAGTAAATTTTCTTGGCTAACGGATAGCTGCTCTCCAATGAGAGATTTTTCAAGCTCAAGCAAAGCCACTTGCGACCAAAAATATTTAACGATTAATCTAAGCTCAGCGGTATAACGTTGTTCAGCCAAATCAATTTTTGATATTTCCACTTTTGCCAAATTTTGTGCAGCTTTGCGCTGCCCAAAAATATCCAAAGGCTGAGAGATTCCAATCGCGAGTTCTTTTTCTTGATCACTCTGGAAACCTGTTTGCTCAATGGAAAGAGTTGGGTTTGCCCATAAACGACTCCGCTTTAAATTAGCCTCAGCCATTTGCTGCTGTGCTTGCCAAACACCTTGCTGACTTTGATAGTTTTGTACCTGCTCTAACGCTTGCTCAAAAGCAAACGCTGCTTTTTGAATATAACGTTCTTGTTGAATATCAGACTGAGCTATCACTGCTTGCCCAGCCAATAGCATGGCAATAGACAGGCTTGAAATCGTTAAAACTTTTTTTAACGTTATCTTAACGTTACTCTCTAAGTGATAAGTAGAACTCACTCGATTTGAAAAAATAGAAGACATGTTTTTGCCCCGCAATAAATAAGAGATGCGGTGGGCTTTTTTTGGCTACCCCACCTATAGCGGGGTTAAAACAGGAGGAGGTTTTAAAGCAGTAAGATGGGGTGACTGGTAAGAATTAGACCAGTGATAAATTTGTGAGAGTTCCTGCACATGTACTACAGGTGCTTCAGCTTGTTTTGCAACTTCAGTCATCACAACATGAAAACATGAAGGTAAATGATCATGGTGATCTTGCAAATTTAAGGGAGCTTTATGAGAGGTGCTTCCGGCATCGTTCTGTTCAGTATGACTACGATGTGTGCCTTGATCTATATTCAAAGCCGCATGATGCCCGAAATGATGCAATGATTTTTCCTGGTTTTCATGCGCGCAAAATGCCGCTGCCACATTCCATAAACTCTGGAATATGAGCAAACTAAACAAGACGAACACAAAAATTGCGGAACGTGGCAAAAGCGCACCATTAAACTAAAAAGTTGAACAAAGCCACTATAACAGGCACTAGGCATGTAATAAAATTACAAAACCTCGAATCACGAATCCCCACCTTTTAATTTAGAACTTATCTCACGTTAGACGAGACAAAAATAACTTATTATTGAGTAATGATTATGTACAAGCTTTTTTCTGCATCTATATTAACAATTTGCCTTGGCTTAACTGGCTGTGCAACGTCAATGCTATCATCTGCCTTGCCCGATGAAACAACTCAAGTTCAGACGAATACTTTAAAAACAGATCAAATTATTGCCCTAGGACAGGCAGTTAAAAATCAGCAGGAACAAGGATTAGTATTTATAGGTCAAGACTATAATTATTTAATGACCGATGGTAGCGCAGAGTTTCTAAAAATTATTAAAACCATCCCGTCCACTGAAAGAACACTTAATATCCCCTCTCCACTTGTACTCACTATGGATGATCCAAATCATTTTCATGGAGTAATACAGATTCGCTATAATACACGCATGGGGAATCTAAATGAAAAGCAAAAAGATATGTTAACGGATTTGGATTTTAAACAGAATTTTGCCATGCTCCAAGCTCAAGAAAATACCCCATATCCCTATATTAATATTTCTTTCAAAGGCCAGCTTTATGAAGCTAAAGACCTAAAAGATATTCAACAAAAACTAGCAACTCCTTACGGAGTTGAATTACAAGAAAAAATTGAAAAAACTAAAAAACATCCATTCAAACGTGCTACCCGCAAGGTTTTATACCCTTTAGCAATGACCTTTGATGTAATTGTTATTGCCCCATCTTTAATATGGGCAGATTTACATGGTGACTTTAATAAATAAAGCACTGAGATTCCTAAAACAAAAAACCAGCCCTTAGGCTGGTTTTTTGTTTTAGCAGTAATTAACCGCTAATTTTTTTGTATTTCGTACGTTTTTGAGCAGCATCATCACCTAAACGTGACTGGCGATATGCTTCATATTCAGCATAGTTACCTGCGTAGAATTCTGGCTGTTCATTTTCAAATGACAAGATATGTGTCGCAATACGGTCAAGGAACCAACGGTCATGCGATACCACCATTACCGTACCTGGGAATACAAGAATTGCATCCTCAAGCGCACGTAAAGTTTCAATATCCAAGTCGTTTGATGGCTCATCCAGTAAGATTACGTTAGCACCTAACTGTAAGATCTTCGCCAGTTGTAAACGGTTACGCTCACCACCAGACAATTCACCTACACGTTTTTGCTGATCTTGACCTTTAAAGTTAAAACGGCCGATATAAGCACGTGATGCGATTTCGTAATCACCGATTTTTAAGATATCTAAACCGCCAGAAACTTCTTCCCAAACAGTTTTATTATTATCTAAAGTGTCACGGATCTGACCAACATAAGCAACTTTAACCGACTCACCTAAGGTCACAGTACCTGTATCAGGTTGCTGTTCGCCGGTCATCATACGGAATAAAGTCGTTTTACCTGCACCGTTTGGACCAACGATACCAACAATCGCTGTTGGAGGTACGGTAAACGTTAAGTTTTCGTACAACAAGCGACCGTCAAATGATTTGCTGATGCCTTCCACTTCCACAACTTTGTTACCCAAACGTGGACCAGGTGGAATATAGATTTCAGACGTTTCATTACGTTGCTGGAATTCTTTAGAGTTAAGCTCTTCAAAACGTTCCATACGCGCTTTGTTTTTCTTTTGCTGACCTTTAGCATTTGAACGAACCCATTCAAGTTCTTTTTTCAATGCTTTAGCAAAAGATTCTTCTTGTTTATTTTCCTGCTCTAAACGAGCATTCTTTTGTTCTAACCAAGAAGAATAGTTCCCTTGATAAGGAATACCCATGCCACGGTCAAGTTCAAGAATCCACTCAGCCACGTTATCCAAGAAATAACGGTCATGCGTAATCGCAACGATAGTGCCAGGGAAATCTTTCAAGAAACGTTCTAACCAGGTTACAGATTCTGCATCCAAATGGTTCGTCGGTTCGTCCAGAAGTAACATATCTGGTTTCGAGAGCAATAAACGGCAAAGTGCAACACGACGGCGCTCACCACCAGAAAGTAATGATACGTCTGCATCCCAAGCTGGAAGATTCAAAGCATCCGCAGCAATTTCAAGCTGGTTGTTTAGGTTGTGTGCATCCCAAGCATGGATAATTGATTCTAATTTTTCCTGCTCTTTTGCAAGTGCATCAAAATCTGCATCTGGATCTGCATACTCTGCAAAAACTTGATCAAGACGTTCTAATGCATCTAAAGCTTCACGCACGCCATCTTCAACGTTACCACGAACGTCTTTAGTCGGATCTAGCGGTGGTTCTTGCTCTAAATAGCCGATTTTAATTCCAGGTTGTGCACGAGCCTCACCAGAGAAATCTTTATCTACGCCAGCCATAATACGAAGCAAGGTAGATTTACCTGCACCGTTCAAACCGAGCACACCAATTTTGGCACCCGGGAAAAATGATAAAGAGATGTCTTTTAAGATTTCGCGCTTTGGCGGAACCATCTTAGACACTCGGTTCATCGTATAAATATATTGGGCCACGCAGGACTCCTCAATTGAAAAACCAGTACATCGCAATAAGCGATAAATAATCGCGCTTATTATACGCTGAAAACCTCTTTGACTTGAAGTTATGATTTCCATCGTACGGATTTATCAAACAATTTTCTTTTTCAATAAGTTGCAAAATGTTTATGTATAAAATTCATACAAGGTTTCAGCGTATATTTTTCTATCTTTATTCCTAAAATTGGAAAACAAACCAGAATTTCTGCAATTTTCTCTATTCGTTTTAGGCTAGACTCGCTCAATATTTAACTCACGAAGATGAAGTAATAATGACTTATAAAGATGAAACCTTAGCCATTCATGCAGGCTATTCACCAGAGGCGACCACAAAAGCTGTTGCGGTTCCTATTTATCAAACCACATCTTATGCATTTGATAATACCCAGCACGGTGCCGATCTTTTCGATTTAAAGGTTCAAGGTAATATTTATACCCGTATTATGAATCCAACGACCTCTGTGCTTGAACAGCGCCTTGCCGCGCTTGAAGGCGGTATTGGCACTTTAGCATTAGCATCTGGTATGGCTGCGATTACCTATGCTATTCAAACGATTACTGAAGCAGGAGACAACATTGCCTCAGTCTCAACATTGTATGGTGGAACATATAACTTATTTGCCCACACCTTACCGAAACAAGGAATTGAAGTCCGATTTTTTGATTACCAAAATCCTGAAAGCTTACGTAACTTAATTGATGATAAAACCAAGCTTGTTTTTGTTGAGTCGATTGGCAACCCACTCGGAAATATTATTGATCTAGAGGCGATTGCTAAAATTGCTCATGAATATGGGGTTCCAGTCGTTGTAGACAATACCGTTGCCACCCCTGCTTTATTAAAACCTTTTGAATATGGTGCCGATATCGTCATTCATTCTCTTACAAAATATATCGGTGGTCATGGCAATAGCATCGGCGGTGCGATTGTAGATAGCGGTAAATTCCCTTGGGGTAAATATCCGGAACGCTTTAAAGTTTTGAACACACCAGATCCGAGTTATCACGGGGTTAATTATGTTGAAGCATTAGGTGAAGCAGCTTATATTGCACGAGCTCGCGTAGTTCCATTACGCAATACAGGTGCAGCAATTAGCCCTTTAAGTGTGTTCTTAATTTTACAGGGTCTAGAGACTCTAAATTTAAGAATGGAACGCCATACTGAAAATGCTCAAAAAATTGCGGAATATTTGCAAAATCATCCAAAAGTAAAATGGGTGAATTATGCAGGCCTCAAAGACCACCCACAGCACCAACTGGCTCAAAAATATGTAAAAGGCAAGCCTTCTGCAATTTTGTCTTTTGGCGTGCAAGATGGTCTCGAAGGCGGTACTCGCTTCATCGATGCACTACAACTGTTTACTCGTCTCGTAAATATTGGCGATGCAAAAAGTTTAGCTTGCCACCCTGCAACGACAACTCACCGCCAGCTCAACGAACAAGAACTTAAAGCTGCTGGTGTAAGTGAAGATATGGTCCGTCTTTCGATTGGTATTGAGCATATCGATGACTTAATCGCCGATTTAGAACAAGCGCTTTCAGCTGTATAACTTTTAAACTATCTAACAAGCCTCTGGAAACAGAGGCTTTTTTATTTTCTGCTCATGATAGGACTAAAAACAATTAATGGATTAAGATACTATTTTAGAGTTTTTACTCTAAATAAATTGTTAAATTTCATATATTTACAGACTAGACAATTTTTAAACATCTATTAAGATAAGAGCTATATTTATGAGTTCATTTGGATGAACCTACGGTTGTAAAAAATAAAAATTACATACCGGAATAAATAGTCCCTGCCCCTACTTAGGTAAAATGCTGTGAATAAAAAATTAGAAGCTCTGTTCCAGGAAAAGGTACAAGATAAAGTCATTTTAGTGACAGGCGCCTCGAGTGGAATCGGATTAACGATTTCAAACAAACTTGCTGATGCGGGTGCTCATGTTTTACTTGTTGCCCGTACTCAAGAAACTTTGGAAGAAGTGAAAGCAGGTATTGAAAGTCGTGGCGGTAAGGCATCCATTTTCCCATGTGATCTCAACGATATGGATACGATTGATCAAGTATCTAAAGAAATTTTAGCTACGGTTGATCACATTGATATTTTAATTAATAACGCCGGTCGTTCTATTCGCCGTGCCGTACATGAGTCTTATGATCGTTTCCATGACTTTGAACGCACGATGCAGTTAAATTATTTTGGCGCAGTGCGCTTAGTTCTCAATATTTTGCCTCATATGATTCAACGTCAAGATGGGCAAATTATTAATATTAGCTCGATTGGTGTCTTAGCAAATGCGACTCGCTTCTCTGCCTATGTAGCATCTAAAGCTGCTCTCGATGCATTTAGCCGCTGCCTATCAGCTGAGGTTCATGCACATAAAATCGCAATTACTTCAATCTATATGCCGTTGGTTCGCACTCCAATGATTGCACCAACTAAAATTTATAAATATGTACCAACTCTGTCACCTGAGCAGGCTGCTGACTTAATTGCTTATGCAATTGTGAAACGTCCAAAACGTATGGCAACCAACTTGGGGCGTTTAGCTTCAATGACTTATTCGGTTGCACCAGGCATCAACAATATGTTTATGTCGATTGGCTTCCGCTTATTCCCAAGTTCGGATGCAGCAAAAGGTCAAGAAACCGAGAAGTTGAACTGGGCACAAAAAGCATATGCACGAATTTTCCCAGGTGAACACTGGTAATTTTGAATTAATAACATAGTGAATAAAAAAGCGCCTCAAGTGAGGCGCTTTTTTTAACTAGAAATATTACCCATCAAGAAACTGAACATGTCCTGTTTTTACATCATAGATTGCACCTATAACTGCAATCTCACCTCGCTCAACCATATCCTTTAAGACATTACTCTGGTTAATGATGTATTGAATGTTGTAGTGAACATTCATGGCAGTCACCTGATTGATAAAGGCTTTACTTAGATCACGTGGCTGCATAATGTCATATACACTATCAACTGAATGCATTAACGGCCCAAGCACATATTGAATATGTGGCATTTCCTTCACGTCAGCCACTTGCTTATGCTCTAAGCGTAATTGACATGCGCTCGTCACCGCACCGCAATCGGTATGCCCTAACACAACAATCACTTTAGAGCCTTTAGCCTGACAAGCAAACTCAAGCGAGCCTAATACCTTTTGCCCAGCAATATTACCTGCGATTCGTAAGCTAAACAGATCGCCGATACCCACGTCAAAAATCATTTCGGTAGGTGCACGTGAGTCCATACAACCAAGTACTGCTGCGATCGGATGTTGCCCTTCATCTGCGGTAACTCGGATTTGACGATAAATATCTCGTTGTAGACGTTCGTTTTTTACAAAACGCTCATTACCTTCTTTAAGCAGGTTTACAACCTGCTGAGGACTCAATTTGCGCTGTAAATCTTGCGTACTAATATCAATATCAAGTACCGCATCATCAACATCTTGATAGTGTTGTTTGAACCCGACCAGTTTAAGGTTTACCTGACGTTTAATAGCAGTTTCATTTTGATAATCTTGAATAACCTGATAGATATCAGGGTCAATCGAATCACATTGAGTTGCATCAATAATAAGTTGTTGATGTTTATGTACATGTTCCAATGCAGAAATAAGAGCAGAACGATTTAGAAAAGTTACTTGTGACGGAAGTTCAATACGAGTAACTACGCCGTGCAAGCGCTTCTCTCTATAAACACGAATACCCTTATTAAAATTGCCATAGAGAATAAAAGCACTGCTGGTAAATAGACCAATTAAAATTCCCATTAAAAGATCGGTCAGTAAAATTGCAACCAAGGTAATAATAAAAGGTAAAAACTGTTTCCAGCCTTTTTGATAAAGCTGTTTAAATAATCTTGGGTGAGTAAGCTTAAAGCCTGTCACGATTAAGATCGCAGCCAACGCAGACAGAGGAATCATGTTCATTAATGGCACAAAGAACAAAACCGCTAACAGCAACAATACGCCATGAATAATGGTAGAGCATTTACTACGCGCCCCTGTATTTGCATTCACCGAACTACGCACAATAACCGAGGTCACAGGCATGCCACCAATTAAGCCCGAAATAATGTTACCTGTACCTTGTGCCCAGAGTTCACGGTTAGGAGGAGAAGAGCGTTTTTGAGGGTCGATTTTATCTGCCGCTTCCAGATTCAATAATGTTTCTAACGATGCAACGACAGCAAGCGTAATTGCTCCTGTGTAAATCATAGGCTCAGCTAAATAGCTAAAATCAGGGAAAATTAATACTTCTTCGGGTGCTTGCAATATATTCGGCAATTGAATGAGGTTATCAATTTGTACTGCCCATGGGGAGCCAATACTCACCAAAATAAAATTTAAACCCGCTGCCAACACAACTGCAATCAGAGCAGAAGGTAAAGCCAGTTTTTTGAGTGGACTACTATCCCACGCTAAAATTAAGAATAAACTGAGCAAACCAATGAGTGCAGCTCCTCCATCAAAACGCTGAAGGAATGCGTCTGGTGTTGATGTCCAAACCTGTTTCCATGAAAAATCAGAAAGTCCGAACAGGTAAGGCAATTGTGTCGCAATCAGGATGACACCAATGGCCGCTAATAATCCCAAAATGACATTATTTGGAATAAAGTTTGCAAAAAAGCCTAACTTAAATAATCCAAATAGAATTTGTAGAACACCTGCGAAAATAATACACAATAAAAAGGCGGCATAATTGCCGCCTAATTGTTCTAACTGTACAAGGATGACAGCAGTTAGTCCTGCTGCTGGTCCGGCTACACTGATGTGGGAACCACTCAGTAAACCAACAATAATACCACCAACAATACCAGCAATAATGCCAGAGATAATGGGAGCTCCTGAGGCTAAAGCGATACCCAAGCATAGCGGCAATGCCACGAGGAATACGACAACTCCGGATAAGAGGTCTTTTAAATGAAATCTATTTTTCAGGTTTAAAACCGACATAAAACAACCATTTATAATAAAAAGAGATAAGCAAAGTTGTACTATTACAGCCTGAAAGTTATTAATTGCTTCAAGGCTTGGTTGATGGTGTCGGACAACTGAATATCGTTAAAGTTGAGTTATGCTATAACGTTGTATAGTTGATTGTAGATTTCACAACGTTTTTGTTGATCTTAAGATTCACCTCATCTTTACGACTGCGATTTTTTGCTTGTCTGCTTTTATATAACTGTTAAAAAATAATTCTTAACCCATAAAAAAAGCCTCCGATTGGAGGCCTTTTTATCAATTAAAAACTCTTATTTAGAACCTTTAATCCCTGCTTGTAATAACAATGCACCTAAACCGCCAATCTTTTGTTCTTGTGGTTTATCTTGCTTGCTACGCTGAGGGCGTTCAGCTTGATCTTTACGCGGTTGAGGACGTTTACCTTGAGGTTTACGCTCAAAACGCTGTTCTGTATTTTGTTCACGACGTGGTGGACGCTGTGCTTTTACAGGTGCAGAACCTTCAGCACGCATACTTAAGTTCACACGGTTACGTTCAACATCAACCTGCATAACACGCACTTGTACGATCTGGCCCGGTTTTACAACTTTATGCGGATCAGATACGAATTCATTTGCTAATTCAGAAATATGAACTAAACCATCCTGATGCACACCAATATCAACAAAGGCACCAAAATTTGTGACATTCGTAATCACACCTTCAAGTTGCATACCTTCTGTCAATTGACCAACTTCAGTAATATCTTCACGGAATTTAGCAGTACGGAACTCTGGACGTGGGTCACGACCCGGTTTTTCAAGTTCAGCTAAAACGTCTTGAATTGTTGGTAAACCAAATTTGTCATCAACAAATTCATCAGCTTTTACTTGGCGAATGATTTCAGTATTACCAATGATGTCTTTAACAGTTGTTGCTTTTGCTGCAACAATTTTCTCAACAAGACCATAACTTTCAGGGTGAACTGAAGAAGCATCTAAAGGTTCAGAACCATTTTGAATACGTAAGAAACCAGCTGCCTGCTCAAAAGTACGCTCGCCTAAACGTGGGACACTTTTCAACGCTTGACGGTTATCAAAACGGCCATGCTCTTTGCGGTATTCAACAATTTGTTGAGCAATTGCTTTGTTTAAACCTGCGATATAAGCCAAGATTGCTGGTGAAGCGGTATTTACATCAACACCGACAGCATTCACACAGTCTTCTACCACTGCATCAAGTGTTTTTGCCAAACCAGTCTGGTTCACATCGTGTTGATATTGGCCCACACCAATTGATTTCGGATCAATCTTAACAAGTTCAGCAAGTGGATCTTGTAAACGGCGAGCAATAGAAACTGCACCACGAATTGAAACGTCAAGTTCTGGAAGTTCTGCCGACGCAAGTTCACTTGCAGAGTAAACAGATGCACCCGCTTCACTTACAGTGATTCGTGTTAAATTCAGATCAGTATTCGCAGCCATCATTTCAGCAACAACAGCTTCTGTTTCACGGCTAGCTGTACCATTACCAATTGCAATGAGCTCTACATTATATTCACGGCATAGGCGTGCAAGTTCAGCAATTGAGCCTTCTTTATCTTCTTTTGGAGCAAATGGATAAATCGTGCTGTGAGCGAGTACATCACCTGCATCGCTGATTACTGCCAGTTTCACACCAGTACGAATACCAGGGTCAACACCCAAAGTAGTACGGCTACCAGCTGGCGCTGACAATAATAAATGACGAAGATTTTCAGCAAATACCTGCATTGCTTCTGCTTCGGCAGTAAGACGTTTTTCTGTCAGCAATGAATGTTCGATTTGAGGACGAATCTTACCTAACCAGAATAATTTTGCAGTTTGCTTTAAGAAATCCTGACGTGCTTGAGGTTGAACTTGCTCAAGGTTGTATTCAATTTCAATACGCGCCAGTGGTGCATCATCTTCACCATCTACTTTCAAACCCAATACGTTTTCTTGACGACCACGTAACATCGCCAATAAACGATGAGAAGGTAATTTGTTTAGACCTTCAGAGAATTCAAAGTAATCACGGAACTTTTTACCAACTTCTTTCTTTTCTTCAGATGCAACCGCACTTTTTAAAACCGCACTTTTTGCAAAAGTTGTTTTTAATTCTGTAGTAAGTGAAATATTTTGCGCCCAGTCATCAATCAGAATATGCTGAATCGCATCTAACTGACTTTCAACATCTGGGTAGTCTTCGTGACTAAACCCAGCTAATGCTTCTGTCGGGTCAACTTGTTCTGCAATAATTTTTTCAGCAATTGGTCCTAAACCTGCTTCTTTTGCTTTAAAAGATTTACTTGTACGCTTAGGGCGATACGGTGCATAAATTTCTTCTAAAGCATTTTTTGTTTCGGCTGCATTCACCCGCGCCAACAAGTCATCACTCAATTTATTCTGTTCTTGCAATGACTGAATAACTTTTTCACGGCGCTCATATAAATCACGTAAATACGCTAAACGAGTATCTAATTGGCGTAACTGCGTATCATCTAAACCTTGTGTTACTTCTTTACGGTAACGGGCAATAAATGGAACACTGGCACCTTCATCAATTAAGCGGATGGCAGCTTCTACTTGGTTTGGACGTACGGCAAGCTCACTTGCCAACTGCTGAACTAAGTCAGTCATCGTGTTTGATCCCACAAGGATAAAGTTTAAAAGCACTGATTATAAAGACCAAGCCCATAAAATCCACACTTGTTTGCGTATTCAAAACGTTTTTTTGTATTGACTCTGAATATTTATAGTTTTTACGACTACTAGAGCACATAAAAACAGGAGTTCAACTATGAAAAAGTTGAGGCTGAGCTCTGTTTTTTAATCTTTATAAAATATAAACGTAGGCCTTGTGTCATGAAAGTGACAAAATTTTATTATAAATTATGAGAAAATGATCATATTGATACATTCCTCAAAAGCTAAAAACATAGCGATTCAACAAGGTTTTATTCGTCCAATCTTTTAACCAACCCATCTATCTGCTTACTTCAACAATTAAAAGCTCTATAACAACCAAGTTGGCTTACCTAAAATAACTTATTTGAAACAATTAGTTATTACTATTTAATTATTAAAAATTTATCAAATATTTAAGTATTTGTTTTTTTAGATCAGTCTTTGCTAAATTAGGGGCTTAAGATGTTGTTTTTTGGTTTCAAACCACCTTGAAAATTGTAATTTTGAGCAAATTGATACATAGTCTTAACGAGAACATCAGCATTATACTGAGGGCTTGCTGGCAATAAGCCTGACCGACCCAATAATATATAAATTATGACTTTAAAAGGGAGTACATCATGAGTTTAGTTGTACCTGCTGAACATCCTGAAACCGTACACAACGAAACGGATCGTGTCGAACGTATTTTAGTGGTCGATGACGATGTGCGTTTACGTACCCTCTTGCAACGTTTTTTGGAAGATAAAGGCTTTGTTGTAAAAACTGCCCACGATGCTTCGCAAATGGACCGTTTATTACAACGTGAGTTATTTTCACTTATCGTACTCGACTTTATGTTGCCAGTTGAAGATGGTTTGAGTATTTGCCGTCGTTTACGCCAATCAAATATTGATACGCCTATTATCATGTTAACAGCGCGTGGTAGTGATTCAGACCGTATTGCAGGTCTGGAAGCTGGTGCAGACGATTACTTGCCAAAACCATTTAATCCAAATGAACTTTTAGCCCGTATCCGCGCTGTATTGCGTCGCCAAGTTCGTGAAGTTCCTGGCGCTCCAAGCCAACAAGTTGAAGTTGTAAGCTTTGGACCATGGTCTTTAGACTTGTCTACCCGCACGCTGACACGTGAAGGACAAATCGTTACCTTAACGACTGGCGAATTTGCAGTATTAAAAGCCTTGGTACAACACCCACGTGAACCATTAACGCGCGACAAACTCATGAATTTGGCTCGTGGTCGTGAATGGGGTGCAATGGAACGTTCAATTGACGTTCAAGTCTCTCGTCTACGTCGTTTAATTGAAGATAATCCTGCACGTGCACGTTATATCCAAACTGTATGGGGCGTGGGTTATGTATTTGTTCCAGATGGTGCGGAATAAGATTGAGATAAGATAGAGTGAGTTTAGAACCAATCGCGCCACAAAACTTTACTGACTACACCACCTACTCTGAACGGAAACGAACTCGGTGGGAACGTTTTCTCGACAAAATTAAGCCACGCTCTGCTGCCATGCGTACCACCATTCTGGTACTGCTGGTGGTATTTTTTAGCTTATTTATGTCGTTATGGTTCTTTTGGCGCACTCTCTATTTACCTGAAATTCAACAACATGCCCGTTATTTAGCAGTTGAACTTGAACTCGTCAACAATCCCGATATACGAATTTTTCATCGTGACAACGAAGTTGATGTTGATACGTGGTTACGTAATCGCGTTGGTATTGAATACGTTACCAACCCAAAAGAATATCCAAGCGTCCGCGATAAAGTTATTGCTGAGTTTTTTACCAATCAGATCGAACAAAAACTGGCAAATGAGATTGGGACGAAGGATGTTACGGTTTACTTCCAGTTTAAGCCTAGCCCACGCATCTGGATTCAAACACCTGAAATGCACGGGAATTGGGTCCGTGAGCCTTTAAAAACCTATGCCAATTATAGCCCTGAGCTATTAATTGGTTGGATCGTTGGTGTTCCATTACTTTCAGCTATTATTATTCTGATTTTAGTTAGGCAGATGAACCGCCCTTTACGTCGTTTGCAAAATGCTGCCAATGAATATAGTAAAGCTGGAACAGCTCCCTATTTAGATACCAATCACGGTCCCTTAGAAATTCGTCAGGTGAACCAAGCCTTTAACCGCATGGTTTATACGCTTGACCAAACTGAGCGTGAACGACGTATTATGTTGGCCGGCATTTCACATGATCTAAGAACTCCTCTTACGCGTATTCGCTTAACGGCGGAAATGTTACCTGATGAGTTTTTACGTGAAGGTCTGGTTTATGATGTAGATGATATGGATGCAATTCTTAATCAGTTCATTTCCTATATGCGTGATGGCTCAGATGAAGAATTGAAAGACACCAATATCAATATGCTTTTGCAAGAACTTGTTATCCAGTTCAAACCTTTAGACATTCACTTCGAGATGCAGGATGTGCCAATTATTCCGGCACGTAGCCTTTCTTTAAAGCGACTTATTGCCAACCTAATTAACAATGCAAAACGTTATGGTGCCGAACCGATAGAACTCAGTGCAAAAGTTGAAAATGAACATATTTTAATTACTGTTGCCGATCATGGTGAAGGTATTCCAGCAGATCAAATAGAAGAGTTAATGCAACCTTTTGTTAGAGGAAACTCGGCAAGAACAGTTCAAGGAAGTGGTCTTGGCCTAGCGATTGTCAAACGTATTGTTGATATTCATCATGGTGAAATTCAAATTCATAACCGTGAACAAGGCGGTTTAGAAGTTATTATTTCTTTACCTATCCCGAAACCAAGCACTGAAGAAAATAGCTCGATCAATCCATTAGAAAAAATAAAACAAACTTTGAGTGAGCGCTTTTAATTTAACCAGTTAGTTATTAAAAGCCTCATTTTAAAGACAAATAAAATAATTAAAAATCAATAAAATAAAAACTATAAATATATTTTATACCACCATTTATTTACAAAATTAGACCTTAGCCTAACACCTATGCACTTTTCAATTTTTCATAGCTAAAATCCCCTATGTTTTGACAATTCTGAGGATGTCCAATGTCTTTAAGTCGTATTCGCCTAGCTTCTCTTCATGACAAGGTCATCAGTGCTGAACAAGCTGCACAATTCATCGAAGATGGAATGACCGTAGGTATGAGTGGTTTTACTCGTGCTGGTGAAGCTAAAGCTGTTCCACAAGCACTTGTAGAACTTGCAAAGAAAAATCCGTTAAAAATCACGTTAATTACGGGTGCCAGCTTAGGTAACGACTTAGACAAACAACTCACGGAAGCAGGTGTTTTATCTCGTCGTATGCCATTCCAAGTGGACAACACTTTACGTCGTGCCATTAACAATGGCGAAGTTATGTTTATTGATCAACATTTGTCTGAAACTGTTGAGCAAATGCGTAACCAACAGCTTAAACGTCCTGATGTTGCAGTGATTGAAGCAATTGCAATTACTGAAGATGGCGGCATTATTCCAACGACTTCTGTGGGTAACTCTGCAAGTTTTGCTATTTTTGCGGAGAAAGTAATTGTTGAAATCAACACATCTTTAAGCGAAAGCTTTGAAGGTTTGCACGATATCTACATTCCAACCTATCGTCCAACACGTACCCCAATTCCATTAACAAAAGTGGATGAGCGCATTGGTACATCAGCAATCCAAATCGATCCTGCAAAGATTGTTGGTATTGTATTTAACGATACTCACGATTCCCCATCAACGGTAACTCCGCCAGATGATGAAACTCAAGGCATTGCAAACCACTTGATCGCTTTCTTTAACAAAGAAGTTGCTGAAGGTCGCTTACCAAAAAGCCTTGGCCCATTACAAGCAGGTATTGGTTCTATTGCCAATGCTGTATTAACAGGCTTAAAAGATTCTGACTTTGAAGACCTCATCATGTACTCAGAAGTATTACAAGATTGTACTTTTGAATTAATTGATGCAGGCAAAATGAAATTTGCTTCTGGTAGCTCAATTACACTTTCTGCAAAATGTGGCGAAAAAGTTTTTGGCAATATCGAAGCTTACAAAGACAAATTAGTACTTCGTCCACAAGAAATTTCTAACCACCCAGAACTGGTTCGCCGTTTAGGTATTATCGGCATTAACACTGCGCTTGAGTTTGATATTTACGGTAACGTGAACTCGACTCACGTGTGCGGTACTAAAATGATGAACGGTATTGGTGGTTCAGGTGACTTCGCTCGTAACGCTCACTTGGCGATCTTTGTGACTAAATCAATTGCTAAAGGCGGCGATATCTCTTCTATCGTGCCAATGGTGAGTCACGTTGACCACAGTGAACACGACGTTGATATTTTAGTGACAGAGCAAGGTTTAGCAGACTTACGCGGTTTAGCACCTCGTGAACGTGCTCGCGTTGTTATCGACAACTGTGTACATCCACTTTACCGTGATGCATTAAATGATTACTTTGATCGTGCATGTGCTAAAGGTGGACATACGCCTCATTTACTTCGTGAAGCATTGTCTTGGCATGCAAACTTCGAAGAAACAGGTCAAATGCTTCAAGCAGCACCAGTTGCAAAATCAGCTTAAATAACTGGTTTAATTCAAGCACTCCTACGGGGGTGCTTTTTTATTTGTTTAAATTTTTCATAAAATACTGCTCAAGCCCCAATTTTTATTTTATCTTTTCAGCACATCAAAACAAAAAGTAGAAATCCATATGTTTATTATTCGTCAATTTACAAATGCGGATCTGGAAGATGTTGTTATTTTATGGGAAAGCTGTGGCCTGACTCGTCCTTGGAATAATCCTGAAACCGATATTTTCAGAAAAGTCTCACAACAAGATGATTTATTTCTAGTTGCGATTAAAGATGAGCAACTCATTGGCACGCTTATGGGCGGCTATGACGGCCATAGAGGCTGGATTAATTATTTAGCTGTTCACCCTCACCAACAACGCTTAGGAATAGCTACAGCGCTCGTTCAGCAGCTTGAAAAGCGACTGATTGCTCGGGGCTGTCCAAAACTACAATTATTGGTGCGTAAAGATAACCTAAATGTACTGAATTTTTATGAACAGCTCGGTTATGACGAAGTAGAAGCGGTGTGTCTAGGGAAACGTTTAATTAGCGATAGTTCACATGATTAGGCCCTTACTTGTTATAGCTTTGACATAATAAGAAAAATAATCAGAACTTGGGGATAAGTGACAGTGCTTGTGGATAAATCTCATTTTAGCCACAAGTAAGGAAATGAATTATTCAAATAAAATCATAAGCATGAAAAAAGCCCCATACGTTATGTATGAGGCTTTTTCGAATATGGTGGCGAGACCCAGGATCGAACTGGGGACACACGGATTTTCAATCCGTTGCTCTACCTACTGAGCTATCACGCCGATGGCCTGTATTAAGCCGTATCTCAGAACAATAGTCAACTATTATCCTGAGTTTTTGATTTAAATGAGTATTTTTTATACTTAAAAAAAATCCCTGATGGGATCAGGGATTGAAAACACATATAATGGTGGCGAGACCCAGGATCGAACTGGGGACACACGGATTTTCAATCCGTTGCTCTACCTACTGAGCTATCACGCCGAAGTGGGCATATTAAACAATGTTTATATGACCACGTCAAGCAACTTCCGTATTTTTTGTAACAAGTGATTATTTTTAAATCACCATCAAATACGAACTGGGCTTTTAATGATGTAATTTACCAATATGAGCCAAACAACGATGAATAGCGCCACAACCCGGCTCAAAAATTTTCACGCCTTTTGACTCTTCTATACGACAAGCTTCTTCAACTAAACGCTCTGCTACCCCACGACCACGGTTAGCAGGATGCACAACAATATATTCAAGAACCTTGCTTTCGCCTTGTCCTGAAGACCACATTGCCCCTATAATTTTGGTGTTAAATTCGGCAGTGTATAGCGTGGTATACTGTTGTAAATCTTGTTCAAGTTGTTCAATCGCATCGTGCCCGTCACCAAACTCTGGACTTGTATCATACAGTCGCTCAAGCTGATCGCGAATCTCTGAATTATCTAGAGAACTATAAGCATGTACGGTAATAGGCATTGATTAACCCTCCTGAGCAAACTATGATGCTGTCACGAATTCGTCACAGCGAAATTATCGTTACATCCAATCATTTTTGACGTTTTTTTGAGGAACGTGTCCATGACGCAACGTATCAGTGAAGTGGTTAGAAATACCAATGAAACCAAAATTCGAGTTCGATTAAATCTCGACGGTACTGGTCAAGGCACACTAAACACTGGAGTTCCATTTTTAGACCATATGATTGATCAAATCAAGCGACATGGCTTATTTGATATCGATATTCATTGTGACGGAGACCTCGATATTGACGATCACCACACCGTAGAAGACTGTGGAATCACGCTTGGACAAGCTTTTGCACAAGCTTTAGGCGATAAAAAAGGTTTAAAACGCTATGGTCATTTTTATGCACCATTAGACGAAGCTTTGTCTCGTGTTGTTGTAGATTTATCTGGTCGTCCGGGTTTATTTATGGATATTCCATTTACCCGCGCACGTATCGGTACGTTTGATGTCGATTTATTTTCTGAGTTTTTCCAAGGTTTCGTAAACCATGCGCTTATGACCTTACACATCGATAATTTGAAAGGTAAAAATAGCCACCATCAAATTGAAAGTGTGTTTAAAGCGCTAGCTCGTGCTTTACGTATGGCATGTGAAGTTGATCCACGTGCAGAAAACACGATTGCATCGACAAAAGGTAGCCTCTAATGACACGTATCGCGTTACTTGATTATGGCATGGGCAATCTACACTCAGCAGCTAAAGCACTTGAGTATGTGGGCGCTACAGTCGATGTGACCAATGATCCAAAATTAATTGCACAAGCCGACAAAATTGTTTTTCCGGGCGTTGGCGCAATGCGCGACTGTATGCAAGGTATGCGTGAAGCAGGTATTGATGAAGTTGTACGTCAAGCCGCTTTTAACAAACCAGTTCTTGCAATTTGTGTCGGCATGCAAGCCCTACTACAAAGCTCTGAAGAAAATGGCGGTGTAGACGCACTAGGTATTTTTGACGGTGTAGTAAAACACTTCCCTCAAATGGAAGGGTTAAAAGTGCCTCATATGGGCTGGAATCAGGTTCATCAATTGGACCCAAGCCACCCAATGTGGAACAACATCGAACAAGATGCACGTTTCTACTTTGTACATAGCTATTATGTCGAGCCAAAAGATGAAAGCGTTGTGGCTGCGACCTGTGACTATGGCGTGAACTTCTGCACAGCAATTCACAAAGAGAATTTATTTGCGACTCAATTCCACCCAGAGAAAAGCCATACTGCCGGTTTGCAGTTACTTAAAAACTTTGTGGAATGGAATATTTAATCTCATTTAAAACTGAAAAAGATCAGGTCTAGATGGCCTGATCTTTTTTTTATTTATAATAACAACCAATCATTTACAGAATGATATTTTATTCAACAAAATATTGAATATTTATACTTTTAAATAAAACCAAATGATCAGGAAAACAAAATGAATTCACCTTTTGAAAATCAACCGATTCAACAAGATTCCCCCTTTAAAGCAAGTGGCCGTTTTGGACGACTCTCTTATGCAGCATGGACCCTCTTATTTTCACTCGTAATTGTGATCGCCGTTCTTATTGTCGCTTTCACTTTTGGACTAACAAATAGTGAAGATTTAAGCGGTCTTTCCACCGCAGGAATGATTGTTTTAGGTATTGTCTATATTGCCTGTATCTATGTCAGCTTTGTATTTACTATTCGCCGCTTACATGACCGCAATAATACGGGATGGCTGTCATTACTGATGCTCATTCCTGCTGTAAACTTTATTTTTATGATTTATCTATTTGCTGCAAAAGGTACTGAGGGCACTAATGATTATGGTCCACAGCGCCCAACTCTTGGCTGGGAACGCGTTTTAGGCTGGATTTATATTGTCCTGATTCCACTAGCTTTTGTTTTTGCTATTGTTGCCACAATCATGGCTCCAACCTATGAAGGTTATGTTGAGAAAAGCGAAAGCGTTGTCATTGGTACACCCTCTCAGTCTCAATAATTTCTTGTAGCCCTTTATAAAGCCTAGTTCTCTAGGCTTTATTCATATATAAAGCTAATAGCTCAATTCTTTTGTACGCTATAAATATGTCTGAAGCTTCCCCCCTTCTTGATAAAGCCTCTATTCAGCAGCTTCCTCCTTTCGAAAATCTTACCCACCAAAATATTGTGGTGATTGAAAATATTGAGCAATGTAAAAGTATTGAAGAAGAATTAAAAGCCGCTGCAATTTTAGGTTTTGATTCCGAATCAAAACCCACGTTTCGGGTGGGTGAAGTCTCAACTGGTCCACATCTGATTCAGTTAGCGACTGAACAAAAAGCATATTTGTTTCATGTAAATTCATCGACTTTAAAATTCTTACAGCCTATTTTATCTAACCCAAAACAAATTAAAGTTGGTTTTGGTCTAAAAAACGATAAGCATATTTTTCATAAAAAAGGCATTGAACTCGAAGGTTGTGTCGACCTCGCAAAAGGCTTTAGCCATTTTGGTTTTAAACAACAACTGGGGGTACAAAAAGCAGTTGCGCTGTTATTTGAGCAATATCTTGCAAAGTCGAAAAAAATCGGAACGTCAAACTGGGCACGAAAGCCACTTAGCTCTCAGCAAATCAGTTACGCTGCTGCCGATGCATATGCTGCTTTATTGGTATTTCAAGCGCTCAGAAAACAAAAACTATTACCCACTCACATTTCTCAAACTATTCAAACCGCACTTCAAGCGTAAAGTTATAAAAGTCTTTTCTAAGGCTTAGCGATTGATCAATACTTTGCTAAGATGTGCACAATTTCATAATCATGATGAAGCAAGGAGCGGAAGCATGCTAATCATTCCTGCAATTGACCTGAAAGATGGTAAATGTGTGCGTTTAAAACAAGGGCGTATGGAAGACGATACAGTTTTCTCTGACGATCCAGTTGCAACTGCCCAGCATTGGGTAAATGAAGGCGCACGACGTTTGCATTTGGTCGATTTGAATGGCGCTTTCGCAGGCACTCCAATTCATAAACCTATTGTTGAAGCAATTGCTAAAGCTCAGCCAGAATTACCAATTCAAATTGGTGGTGGTATTCGCTCTTTAGAAACAATTGAGCACTATTTAGAAGCTGGCGTGACTTTTGTCATTATCGGCACTAAAGCAGTTCAAGAGCCTGAATTTGTAGAAGAAGCTTGTAAACGCTTTGCTGGCCACATCATTGTTGGTATTGATGCCATGAATGGTATGGTTGCAACTGACGGTTGGGCTAATGTAACTGACGTTAAAGCAACTGATTTAGCAAAACGTTTTGCTGATGCTGGCGTATCTAGTATTGTTTACACAGACATTGCTCGTGATGGCATGATGCAAGGTGTAAACGTTGAGCAAACTGTAAACTTGGCTCAATACTCAGGCTTACCAGTAATTGCTTCTGGTGGCGTAACTAACCTTGATGACGTTCGTAACTTAATAGGCCAACCAGGCATTTTAGGTGCGATTACAGGCCGCGCAATTTATGAAGGCACACTGAGCCTTCGTGAAGCTCAGCTTTTGTTAGATGAAAATCGTCTTTAATTTTTAAGATGTAAAAAAAGAGCCGCTTTAGGCTCTTTTTTATTGCTGATATGAAAGATATATTTTCAATCAATAAACTACATTACGCATAAATTTAAGTACCTGATTTCCACTATTGATATAGGTATAAGTCACTGAACTAGCAAAACTAAAAGTTGAACCAGCAGGAATTATTTTTATGCTATCGGTAAATTGTATGGTCAACTCACCTTCTAATACATAAATCAGTTCTTGCCATCCTTCCGCATCTGCTTCGGCAATATAAGATTCACCCGCTGCCAATGACCATGTCCACAGCTCAACTTGGGAGCGGGATGGGACTGAAGCCAGTAAAGTTGCTTTGCTTTCTTCTTTGTCTCCCTGCCAAGCTAGTACATTCACTAAGGCTTGTTCTTTGAGCTCAGGCGCACTCACAATTGTTCTAAAATCTACACCCAAAACTACCGCAATTGCGTCGAGTTTAGCCAAGCTAATATTCACTTGCCCTGTTTCCAAAGCAGCGATTGTCCGTCTACTCACACCAGCTTGATCGGCTAAATCCTGCTGGCTTAAACCTTGTTCATCTCTTAATGAACGGATGTTTGTACCGACATGCTGTAAAACGGTGCTGGACTGGGTCATAAAATAAGTAACAAAGAAAATATGAGCAATATATTGCACAAAATATAGGAATACTGCAATATGTGCAGTATATTGCACAATTTCTCCTGATCAGATATGTCACCAATTTCTCTGAGCTCAAGCAAAGCCCCACAGCTAGCTCTTATCCTAATTACCATTATTTGGGGTGGAACATTCCTTACTGTGCAGTATGCACTGAATTTTTCGTCACCTATGTTTTTTGTGGGCTGTCGCTTTGCTGTAGCTGCCTTAACGTTATTAGTTATTTCATTAAAAAGTATGAAAGGCATAACGTTAAAAGATTTAGGTGCAGGGAGTGCGATTGGCCTTGTAATTGCGGCGGGCTATGGCACACAGACGATTGGTCTTCAAACCATTCCAAGTAGTGAATCCGCATTTTTAACGTCACTTTATGTGCCGCTTGTCCCTCTTTTAATGTGGCTCATCTTTAGAAAAACTCCACACATCATGACTTGGGTTGGAGCAGTCCTTGCTTTTGCTGGCCTTGTTTTGTTGACAGGCAATGGTTTTAAGCAGATTTCATTAAGTTTTGGACAGCTTTTAACAGTGCTTGGCGCATTTGCGATTGCTTTAGAGATTATTTTTATTAGCTACTTTGCTGGAAAAGTAAATTTACGCCGTGTCACCATCATTCAACTCGCTGTCGCATCTCTAATTTCTTTTGCCATTATGCCTGTGGTTGGTGAACATACGATTCCAGCATTCTCATGGCCTCTGGTACTGATTGCGGTTGCATTAGGCTTAGCCAGTGCACTCATTCAATTTGTGATGAACTGGGCTCAACGTGTGGTTGACCCTTCACGTGCTGCAATTATTTATGCAGGAGAACCCGTTTGGGCGGGCATTATTGGTCGAATTGCTGGTGAGCGTTTACCAGTCATTGCTCTTTTGGGTGGTGCTTTAGTGGTATTAGGTGTTTTAGTGAGTGAGTTAAAAATTAAGTTACCGACCAAAAAAGTCAAAAGAATTCAAGAATAAAAAAGAGAGCGAAATGCTCTCTTTTTTATCAATTATTTTTTCTTCAATAATATGCAGGGTTGATAATACTCAACTGTCGGCATTGGATCATAAAATGGATGGAGCAATGCCTTCCATTCCTGATAAGCCTCAGACTTTCTAAACCCTTCGGTATGATTTTCAATCTCATCCCAAAAAATCATTAAAATATAATGATGAGGATCAGTTGCATGTCTAATCAGCTGGACAGCATTAAAGCCTTCCATTGGATAGACAATATGTTTAGCTTGCTCAAATACCTCAAGAAACGCCTCACTTTGCCCAGCCTTTATGCTCAAATGTACATGTTCAATAATCATGATTTATTGATACATCGGACGGTTATCATTTAAGGCAATCAAACCGCGAATTGCACGATATACAATCCAGATCCATGCTGCTGCAATCACGCCTACACAGAATACGGTCGATGAGACTGCAACCCCTGCAAACAGATCGGTATTTTCACCGGTAAAGAACAAGAAAATAAACGGCAAAAAGGCGATAATATTCCAAGCCAGATACCACCAGAATGTTCTGATTTGCCATGTAAAGTGACTCGCAAAAATTGAACCTTGCACATCAGAACGTTTTACATAGTTAATAATTAGAGCAATAACCGCAAGTAAGCCGCCTGTAAAAATGGCAACAATATAAAGTACATATAAAATAAGCGTTAAAGTACGATTTGAATCTTGGTCGATAGAACTATTCATTTTTATACCTCTCGAGTTTAATAAAACGATTTACTTTTATGAGCCCCGCAATACGTTTAAGGGAGAAATTAGCCACAAAATCAAAAGTAAATGAAGGAATATGGTACAAAAATAAATCTTACGAAAGGGTTGTTTTTGTGTTTTATGTCTCAGTTTTTGTTGTGCCCACCATGCAGCAGGCCAGCCCCCTAAAAAGCTAACAATATGCAATGTTTGTTCAGGCACACGGCGATTACCCAATTGTGCAGCTTCTTTGTCTTGTGAATAGAGCCAATAACTCAGCACATTCATCATTAAAACAAACAACAAGGTGTAAGCTGGCAAAGTATGCATAAAGCTCATAATGCCCATTAAAACAAAATAAAATACGATCCCCATTTGCATGGCAGACCATGGTTTAGCTTGAAAAGAAGATTCTGGTTTTGTTGGCTTTGAAGCTTTACGAGTTTGAGATGCTTTTAAGTAAGTTACCTGCTGGGCACGAAAGCGACCACGTTCGTCGAGAATAACCAGATATTCCAGTGCACAGCCAATAATTGGCCGAGGACCGGGGCGTGCAAAATCTTTGATATGCAAAAAGACTCGCTCTTTTTCAGCATCATCTGGCTGAATAAAGCCATAACCTTTTTCGTCGAACCATTCGACTAATCGCCCCTGATCTCGCATCTCTATTCCTTTTATGCTTTTACATGACTTAAACGGTCTTGCATCATTGCTCGCATTTCTTGCGGATCTTTTTGCAAAATGTCGTCGCCTGTACGTCCTTCTTCTTTATTTTTTTGAGCAACTTGCAAACGCATCGACCAAAAACGGCACGCTGCCATTGCTAAGAATACATCTAAACATTCAAGTTCATCTGAAGTAAGCGCACGAACTTTTTGATATGCCGCTAAGTAAGCCGCCACTTTGTCTGAGTTTAAATGCGCTTCTGGATATTCGGTACAAAAATCATTGATGGTAATCGCAATATCAAATAGCAATTCATCTTGATTGAGCTCGTAAAAGTCTAAAATACCTTGTAATTGCTCGCCTTCAAACAAGGTATTGTCGCGGAACAAATCTGAATGAATAAAACCCATTGGTCGATTTGAATACTGCGCTGTTTTAGCATTAAATGCTTGATAGACCTGTTCAAGTAAAGTTTGGTCATCTTGCGTCATGCTTGGTTTAAGCTGTTCTGCAACGCCTGTCCAATATTGGTGATCACGTCGATATTCACGCTCAAGTGGAAAATCTTGCAAAGCGACATGCAGTTTCGCCTGTGCATCTGCAATCGCTGCAACTTGTGCAACTGTCGTTTGCATGGGATGGTGACCCATTAAACGTGGAGCAATTTGTGCAGGCTTTTCTGCAATAACGTGAACCGCTTGTCCACTGTGTTTTAACGGCACAGCCACTGGTACATCATGCGTTCCCAATTGTTCAAGAACAGGAATCAGCTCGCCTGCCCCTTGTGCATCTAACTCTTCAAATACAGTCAATACATATTGTTTGCGGTTTACATCAACCAAAAAATAATTGGTGTTTTGAATACCTCCCTGAATTGGGTTCAGCTCCAACACCTCTAATCCATAAGGTGCAGCAAAGGCGCGAACTTCATCTAAACTCAACGGGGTATAAACCGACATGGAAAACCTGCAAAAAACATCTGTGAAGTTTGATAGAATACCTCTTCCCTCCATGAAGGTGTAGCGCCTGTGTAGGAACTTTCACCAACGGCGATTATTTTTGGAAAAAGCTATGCTTGCTAAACGTATTATTCCTTGCCTAGACGTTGATAACGGACGCGTAGTTAAAGGCGTTCAATTCCTCGATATTCGTGATGCTGGCGACCCTGTTGAAGTGGCACGTCGCTATAACGAACAAGGTGCAGATGAAATTACTTTCTTAGACATTACCGCTACACATCATGGACGCGATACCACTTACCGTACTGTTGAGCGTATGGCCGAGACTGTATTTGTGCCATTAACTGTCGGTGGTGGTGTACGTAAAGTTGAAGATATCCGTTCGTTATTAAATGCAGGTGCGGATAAAGTGAGTATTAACTCCGCAGCCGTATTTAACCCAGAATTTGTTCAGGAAGCTTCACAGCACTTTGGCGCGCAATGTATTGTGGTTGCGATTGATGCCAAAAAAACTGGCGAAAACAAATGGGAAATCTTTACCCACGGTGGCCGTAAACCAACTGGTATTGATGCGATTGAATGGGCCGTAAAAATGGCTGACTATGGTGCAGGTGAATTACTTATTACTAGTATGGATGCTGACGGTACTAAAGCAGGTTACGATATTGCACTAATGCGTGCGATTAATGACCGTGTTACCGTTCCAACCATTGCTTCTGGCGGCGTAGGTAACTTACAACATCTTGCAGACGGTATTTTACAAGGTGGTGCCGATGCAGTATTGGCAGCAAGTATTTTCCACTTTGGCCAATATACCATTCCAGAAGCTAAACAATATTTAGCTGAACAAGGCATTGAAATGCGTTTGTAAATTTATTGATATTTAAAGGGGCGATATGCCCCTTTAATTTTTTATGCAGCACCGTCTACAACATTTACATCATCGATGAGTTTAGGCTTTTCTTTTTTCTCAACCCATTTTGCAGGAAAGATTTTTTCTACAGCTTGAGATAATGGTTTAGCAATCACTGTCGGTAATCGTATGCCCAAAGGATTTTGTTCTTTTAAATCTGCCGAAGACACCACACGCGTTCCCATCACATAATCAAACCAAGGCTTGGTTACACACCAATTGGCATCTTGATTAGAGTTCATATGGTGGTCGTAATGCCATGGGATTTTACGCTTCGCCCATTCAGGCTCAAGATGTGCACGGCGATGAATATAATAATAATTTCCTGCACTATACCAAGCTGCAAGCGCCATCCCTTTTGAAAATGGGTAGAAAATTGCGCTTGAAACAGTTGCTACGACTGCTAGTGAAACTAACTCATTTTTAGTCCGCCAGTTTCCCACGCCTTCCACATAGCAATCATCATGAAATTGCTGTTTACGTACTTCACGATGGTGTGCCCAATGTGACTCCATGCTTTTTGGCACAGGGCTGTAACACGGTTGTCCGGCACGATGTACTCCATGCAAAATATATTTATGAGCTACCCATTCAAATGCGTTAGCAACCGCAATTCCGGCAATAAACCCTTTTAACATCGCTTTACTCCTTTTTCTTTTTATTGAGAATATAAAATTCGATATGCTATGTATTGACCAGAATTTATGGTTTCATTGACAAATCACGACAAGAAAGAGGTGGTCAGGAATGCCACAACTAAAAAATTATACGGGTTCGGTCTATGGAGGACTTGGACACCTATTAAAAGCTTACTGTGAAGCCAATCAGTTAACTATTCCTGAGCAACTAGAGCAAATTCAAAATCTGGAACGCTTTGACTATGTGGTTTGGCGTGATTTATTAGAAGTTATTTATAAGTTAGACCCCAAGCCGGGATTAGGCTTAGAAATTGCCAAATATGTACAACCCAAACACTTAGGAATTATTGCCTACCTTGCACTCTCTTGCGATAACTTAGGCGAAGCTTTAATTCGCTATCATGATTTTCACCGCCTAATTTATGACGGAAGTCCGTTAGTGGTTGAACTCTATGGGCAATATGCTTCTATTCGCTGGGAAGCTACAGAGTTGCACCCTACCCAACTTACCGATGAAATTGCGATTGCTCTGGTTATTCAATTTTTACGCCTTTTTATGTCTCACCAAGATGTGTATTTGCATGAAGTACATTTTTTAAATGCCCCACCTAAAAACATTAGGGTCTATGAACAATACTTTCAATGTCCGGTCCGTTTTAATCAGCCCCGTACCCAATTACTCATTCCAATTACTGAAATTAATAAACCTCTGAGCAGTGCCGACCACACCCTACAGCAATTACTGGTTCAGCAAGCCCAAGCACTTTTAGATCAATTACCAAATTCGACACAACTAGATCAGCGTTTACAACATTCAATTTTGACGGGATTACAAAAGGATCAATATCAAATTGAATATATTGCAGCCCAACTAGGCCTCTCTGTTCGACAACTCCAGCGCCACTTACAACAACAAAACACCACCTTTCAGGAACGCGTTCAGCAAGTGCGATTCATGCTCGCAACTGAATATTTAAAGGACCCGCACTTAAGCTTACAAGAAATTGCTCTTTTGCTTTGTTATTCAGAACAAAGTGCTTTTCAAAGAGCATTCAAGCATTGGACCAATCAAACACCGCAACAATGGCGAGATCAATTTTTAGACAAAGAATAACCAACCAAAACTTACAAATCTTTTCTTGATTAAAACAACACTGAAAACAAAAATTTCATATAGTCACATGCTTCAAATTTATGTGACGCAATTCACATTAATTAAAATAGATTAAATAAATGAGTAATCACAATGAATAAATATTTTGCTGAATTTCTAGGTACGTTTTGGCTAGTCTTTGGTGGTTGTGGTAGCGCAGTATTAGCCGCAGCTTTCCCTGAACTTGGTATTGGCTTTGCAGGTGTAGCCCTTGCCTTTGGTTTAACCGTACTCACAGGTGCCTATGCTCTAGGGCATATCTCAGGTGGACATTTTAATCCCGCGGTAAGTGTTGGCCTTTGGGTCGGCGGCCGCTTCGATGTTAAAGATTTGATTCCCTATATTGTTGCTCAAGTGGTCGGTGCGATTGCTGCTGCTTTTGTTCTTTACATTATTGCTCAAGGTCAAGCCGGCTTTAGCGGTGTTGGTGGTTTTGCTTCAAATGGTTTCGGTGATTTATCACCAAACAAGTTTGGCTTAGGTTCTGCTTTCATTATTGAAGTGGTACTTACAGCTTTCTTCTTAATCATTATTTTAGGATCAACACATGGTCGTGCACCTGCTGGCTTCGCCCCTATTGCTATTGGTTTAGGCTTAACGCTTATTCACTTAATCAGTATTCCAGTCACGAACACTTCTGTGAACCCTGCACGTAGTACAGGTGTCGCGTTGTTTGCTGAAACTGCTGCTTTAAGTCAGTTGTGGTTGTTCTGGGTGGCACCGATTTTAGGTGCTGTGATTGGTGCGCTTATTTATAAGGTAGTTGCTGGGGAGAAGGATTAACACGACGGAGTTCTACTTCATAAAATCAAAAGTAATCAGCTAATTCTCATTACTTTTGTTTCGGCAAAAGTAACCAAAACCATTGCCATTCACAAAACCTGTTCTCTGGGATCATGTATCTGATCCCACACAGTAACAATCCTGATCTTAAAATGGGCAGGTTGTGAATGGCTTTATCACGAATCAGATTTCACGCATTATTCAATAACCATAGAACTTTGACCAGATCAAACCCTATTAATGAATCATCTATAAAAATGGATTATTAATTTCTTTTTCAGCTGGACGTTCAATTTTCTCAGGCAATTCTTCTTTTTCCAAAACCGCAACCACATCGTTTAAAAAGCTCTGTAAAGCTTTGGCTTGTTCTAACCCGACTTTGTCTTTGGTGATTTGTAAGTTGCCATAAATGCTGACGCAATCGACATCATTTTCTAATATTAAATCTTCAATTGAAGAAGACTCTGTACCCTTTTCAAATGGCTTAAACATAGGTGTTGTCTCGTTGTTATATCTTCACAGTGTAATACGACCAATTTAAAAAAAATCAATCAAAATTAAAAGTGCCGATAAAATTAGAAATGCGCCCATCAAGATATTAAAATATTTCAAACGGTTGCCATGGTTAAGCACCACTGAAAATTTATCGCCACATAGTCCCCAAAAGAATAAACAAGCATAGCAAGTGAAAAAATAAATAATGATAAAGATCGGCAATGACTGCGGGTTTTCAATGCTTGTAAACATGGTAATACCAGACACACAAGCCAACCATGCTTTCGGATTGAGCCACTGTAACAAGAAACCATCTTTAAAATTGGGAATAATCATCTGTTCTACAGGAGCACTTGAAATGGAAATGTTGGCAGCAGAAAGAATAATTTTTATACCTATATAACAAACAAATAGCGTTCCACAAACTGCAAGGATTTTTAATACGATCGGAAACTGAGTTAATAAACTCTGAAGCCCAAATGCCATAAAAATTAATAGTAAAGTAAAACCAATAGTGGCGCCTGAAATATAGGGAAGCGATCTTTTTAAACCATGATTTAAACTGGTCGATAAAATTACGGTATTTACGGGACCAGGGGTAATAGACATTGCAAATGAAAAAAGAAACATCGAGGCAAACATTGTTATTGTCCTTATTAAAATAAAATGAGTATACAGATCTGTATACTCATTTTATTGTATGAATTTAAGACAATGCAATAACTACTATAAAATTGCTTACTTCAAGATTTGCAAGAAATAGTTCACCAATGCTTCAACCAGTTGCTTCACAATAGCTTGGCGTGTTTCTTCATCAATGCTTGGAACTTTTGCTTCCATCGCTTCTGAGGAGCCACTTTTTTGCTTTTTAAACTGGTCTTGTAACGCTTTAATTTGATCAGCGTTTAAGTCCTGCTCACATTGGCTCTCACCATCCCAATGTAAATAGTCTAACTTCTGATTTGGCTTAACCGACGTTGCCGTTAAAGGTAGACGATAGACATTACGCTTTTGCTGCTCAGTTAACTGTGGAAACAGATTAACGCCTAAACGTTCTTCAAGGTAACAAACACTCACGACTTTCACTTGCAGAGAGTTATTGTTGGGTGCGTAGTAACCCCCAATAGCACCCGTTTTTGGTATATATACCGCTTTATAAACGGCTGTTGGAACAATGACACCCTTCCCAATGGTTTTAAGGCGTTTACCTTCAAAAACAGGGCCAGTAACAACATATACATCTTGTTTTTGCTTGGTCGCAAGGGCGCGTGTGGCTTCTTCAAGTTTACGCCAGACTTCCTGATTATTTTTAGGGGCTTGCGGCACCATGTTACTTAACGAGAAGCTATCAGACTGTGAGTTTTTATTTGGCATGTCGCCATTCGGTGCCATGTGACCACGGTCATAACCTGAACCACGATAATCACTTAACAGTGCCCGATGCTTTTGAGCAACACGAGTTTCTTCATGAAAGTTATCTTCACGCTTAATTTTGACACTCAAACGTTCTGCATTTAAATGCTCAGCCGACCATAACGGCGTTTTAGAGATGCCTGAATACAAAACGTTAAAGCCGTTAAAGCACAGCGGATAACTGTCTTTTTTTAAGCTTTCTTTATTTAAAGCAGGAGGAACTTCACGATAGAACTGATTTAAACAAGTCGAGTTAGTACTTAAAGGCGAAAACCACTGCGAAATCTTTTCACTACCAAAAGCAATTGCAAAACTTCCCGCAGCAATACAAGCAAGAATAATCTTGCCAAAATGCTCACTTAGAGAAAAAGAGTTTGTACCTTTACTACGTTTTTTACTTGCCATGTTTCTATCAATACCACTGTCCACACGCAGCTTAACAACCCTGCTTTTTTAAGTATATCTCTTATCTTTCAAATGGTTAAAACATGGTCATCTTTTTTGTAACTCCATTCCCCATTACGTAACAATCTGTTGGAATTATGAGAGGCTTTGGCTATTGAATTACGTCAATTGCGTATCTTTCGTTGAAAAGCACTGATTGCTTATGACATGGTTAGCTCCACAAATTTGGATAAAAATATAATCGGAGTCCACTTAATGATCCATTCAAAGATTATTGGTATTGGCGTAATCACGGGATTATGTAGTATGGCAGCTTTGGCTGAACCAGCAGTCCAGCCAGGAGATACTTTAGAAAGTTTGTCTAAAGTGAAAGTTACTACAACGGTAAATGGCCAACCTGGTTCTATTAGCGATTTAGTCAATAGCGGACAAGTACAACAAGTTTCTGCTGCACCTACAAATGCAGCGCCTACTGGTGCTCCTATTCCAGCAGATGTTCCACCAGCACCTCCAGCAGGCGGTGAAATGGCACCTCCAGCACCAATTGATGCAGTGCCACCTGCGCCACAAGATCCGAATGCTGCACCACCTGCGGCAGATCCAACTCAGTCGGCAGACCCAATGGCAAAAGATGGTGCATTACCAGCAGATGCGCCTGTTCAAGCTCAATAATTTGAGCCATAAAAAAACCAAGACATTTGTCTTGGTTTTTTTATTACATGAGTTTTTATATTTCGATTTGACTACCTAACTCAACCACACGGTTGGTTGGAATTTGGTAGAAGTCACTCACCGGACTGGTATTACGCTGCATAGAGATAAACAGTTTCTCTCTCCATGGAGACATGCCATCACCCACCGAATGAACAATACGATCACGGGAAATAAAGAAGCTAATATGCATTAAGTCATATTCAAGACCTAATTGTTCATAAGCTTGCATAAGTGCTTTTGGTACATTCATTTCATCTTTAAAGCCGTAGAAAATCTTAATACGGAAGAAATGTTCAGCTAAGGTTTCTGTTGAAATACGGTCTTCTGGTTCGACAAAAGGTACATCTTCAATCACTACAGTAACCAAGATATTGCGCTGATGCAGCACTTTATTGTGCTTAATGTTATGCAGCATGGCATGTGGTACAACGTTCGGTGTACCTGTCATAAAGACGGCATCACCCGGAACCCAGTGCACACTATTACCAATACTTTTCACAAACAAATCTAGCGATAACGTATCATGTTCGAGCTTGGCAAAAGTGAGCTCACGACCACGTTTCCATGTCATTAAGATGGTGACTGCAATCGCACCAATCAGTAATGGCACCCAACCGCCCGACAAGATTTTAAGTGACGTAGCTGCGACTAAAACCGACTCTAAAACAAAGAATGGAATAATCAGGAGTAGCACTTTTGGCATGCTCCACTTCCAAGCCGAATAGATGAACACAGCAACCAAAATCGTGTCACACAGCATCGTTAAGGTTACAGCGAGACCATAAGCACTTGCCAAGTTTGAGCTGGTTTTGAAAATCAAAATTAAGATAATAATTGCGATTAAAAGTAACCAATTTAAGAAAGGAACATAAATCTGGCCTTCTTCAGACTCAGAAGTATGTTTAATGCTTAAACGCGGTAAATAGCCCAATTGAATCGCTTGACGTGCAAGAGAAAACACCCCAGAAATTACGGCTTGAGAGGCAATTACGGTTGCCATAGTCGCCATAATAATCATTGGGTAAAGTGCCCACTGTGGCACCAATAAATAGAACGGGTTTTGAATCGCAGCTGGGTCTCTGAGCAACAATGCGCCCTGCCCTGCGTAGTTTAAAACCAAACACGGCAACACCACAAAAAACCATGCAAGACGAATCGGAACTGGTCCGAAATGCCCCATATCGGCATAAAGTGCTTCGCCACCGGTAACTGTTAAAACGACAGCGCCCATAACGAAAAAGGTCATCACCGGATTGTGATAGATAAACTGAATCGCCCAATGCGGACTAAACATGCCTAATACCACTGGTGTCTGGATAACACTATGAAGACCTAATAATCCTAGAGATAAGAACCACACCATTGTAATCGGGCCAAAAAACTTTCCGACAAAGGCCGTACCGTGTTTTTGTACTAAAAACAACGCGATGATAATGGTAATTGCAATTGGCATGATGTACGGGTCAAACACATCGGTTGCAATCGACAAGCCTTCGACTGCCGAGAGTACAGAAATGGCAGGGGTAATAATACCGTCACCAAAAAACAGCGATGCACCAATAAAGCCAATGGCAATCATGTAGATTTTCTTATTATCGGCAATTTTGGCTTTACGTAAGTTCAATGCGAGTAAGGCCATGATTCCGCCTTCGCCATTATTGTCTGCACGCATGACGATAGCGACATACTTAATACTGATGATCAGCATTAAGCACCAAAAAATAATAGATAAAATTCCTAATACGTTTTCAGGCTTAATTCCCAACCCATGCGCGGCATGGAAGGACTCTTTTAAGGCGTAGAGTGGACTTGTTCCAATATCTCCAAAGACCACCCCAAGAGCTGCCAAAGCCGTGGCAGGCAAGGTTGCTTTTTTGGCCGTATTTTGCATTGTGTAATTAAACCAACATGATTTTTATCGCAATCTTATCACCTCTATTATTTTTTTTCTGTAAAGCTCATCTTAAATCTTGGCAGAACTCGTTTTTTTAGTTACTATCCCACGCCTTGGTGAGGTGTCCGAGTGGCTTAAGGAGCACGCCTGGAAAGTGTGTATACGTTTGCGCGTATCGAGGGTTCGAATCCCTCTCTCACCGCCAGAATTGAAGTTTAAAGAGGCTTAAACCTAGTGGGTTTAGGCTTTTTTATTAGCCCAAATATTAAAAACAGCCTGAAAAAGCCGATAACTTTCTCATCATATTTAAGCCCCAGATTAAATTAAATATTTCAACTCAATGAAAAATCTCACTTCTTTAGCTAAGAAAGCAATTCACTCCCATAACAATTTAATTTTACCCTTTTCAATTTATTCAGCTTATAAAGAACAAAAAATTAGAAATGTTCCGATTACGAAACCGTTACTCATCGCTATTTTAAGTGGCATTAAAGAGTTAGGGGGAACTGAAAATATTGTATGTGAAGCTGGTTCTTTTATATTTTTATCAAATAGCGCCAGCATTGATATGCGCAATATTCCAAATCAAGAAGAATATTTCGCGCTCCTCATCGAGTTCGACTTTAATGACTTTAAAGATCTTCCTAATCCTTCAGGAACTCCTAAAAAGTTTGTACAAGGCCAACTCACCTCCTTACTCGAAAATGTACTTTCTCAATTTATAGATTTTTCTCTCATTGCCCCGCCTTCTGTTTTTAAATTTAGAAGAAGAGAACTTTTAGAACTTATTTATCATTCTGGTTATACCGATATCTCTAGCCTGAATATGACTACAAGCTTGAGTGAAAAAGTTCAGGTATTAATTTCTGATCATTTATCTACAGAACTCACAGCTGAATTTATTGCTTCCCAACTTTTCATGAGTTCATCGACTCTAAGAAGAAAGCTAAAAAGTGAGGGAAACAGTATTCAAGATATTCGTAATAGAGTAAGACTGGGGCATGGATTGCACTTAATTCAAACCACCAATAACAGCATTGGAAATATTGCATTTGAGTGTGGCTATCAATCTCAATCTAGATTTACTGAACAATTTAAAAATTTGTTTGGAATTACCCCTCGTGAATTACGGAAGACCAAAATGCTCACTTAAGGCGAATTTATGGCAAATCTGCGTATAAAAAAATTTAAGAAGAAAACTTAAGATCTTTTGCACACTTAAAAAGGTTCTTAAGAAAGCAAATGAAAAAAGTAGCAGTGATTTTATCGGGCTGTGGTTATTTAGATGGTTCTGAAATTAGAGAATCTGTTTTAACCCTCTTGGCCTTAGACACAGCCAATATTGAATATCAAATTTTTGCACCCGATGAGCCTTTGTTCCATGTCATCGACCATGTGAGTGGAGAAATAAACGAAGGTGAAAGCAGAAATATTTTACAAGAAGCGGGACGAATTGCCCGAGGTAAAATTTCCACACTTGATAAACTTGATGAAAATGAATTCGATGGACTTATTATTCCCGGTGGGTTTGGAGTAGCCAAAAATTTATCAACTTTTGCCTTTAAAGGAGCAGAAGCAAGAGTACATTCTACAGTCGCCTCAATTCTAAAAGCGTTTCATCAAAGTAAGAAACCTGTCGGGGCAATATGCATCTCCCCTGCAATATTAGCACTGAATTTTGGAGACTTACACCCAAATATCACTTTAGGATCTGACACAAACATTGCTAAGGAAATTGAAAAAACTGGTGCAATTCATCATGTCTGTCAAACCTCAGACTGCGTGATAGATAATCAAAATTTATTTGTTACCACGCCTGCCTATATGGATGATCAAGCGAATTTGAAGGATATCTTTACAGGGATTACAAGCTTGGTTGAGGCGATGACAACTTTAGCAAATTAAGATGTTTGGTGAGGGATAGAGATTTCTATCCCTCATTTTATTGCGCTCTTTTATATTAAGTCTAAATAAAAGCAATCTAATCAACTATAAGTAACTTCGCACCATTCAGGCTAAAAGACTGATGTGGCTCTGAATTATCTCCTACTTGATAACTCATTCCTGAAGTTAAAGTGAAGGTTCGCCCATCCTTCAACCTACTTTCTAACTCGCCTTCTAGGCAGAATAATATGTGCCCTTTTTCACACCAGTGGTCTGCTAAATAATTTGCTGAGTACTCTACAAGTCTTACCCTTATTTTATTATTTTCTTCACCAAAAAATTGAGTTTTCCAATAAGCTTTTCCAGTTTCACCGCTATATTCAGTGTCTTCAATTTCTTCCCAGTTTGTAATTTGAAATGGAAAAGGCGCGATATTCATAATTTTTCCAAAGACGTATTATTGTATTTTCAACTTATAGACTATTCTAAATTTTGCAAACGATTTAAAAATATTATTTCTCAAGCCCCACTGTCTAACTCAGAAAGAAGTCCATTAGATTTCCCTAATCAACCTTAATCCAAAACGAACACTTCTAATGACTCTACATAAGGCAAAATAAGATATTCATGATTAGATAAATGCTGTTCTAGCTGGGTATGAGTTGTTTGATTGAATTGATAAAAGTTGCTCAACTCATGAAGCAATTTAGTAGTTTTATTTGCATCAAATTTTGGTGTTTTAATAAAGAATAATAAGCTTGCACCTAAGCCAACATACTCTAGGCCATAGTTCTGATCTAAATGCTGAATTAAGCTAAAAGACTCAAAAGGATTCAAATCACAAGTAAAGTATCCATTGAGGCATGCTGCAAATTTTTGAGTCTCAGTTTGAGTATTTACTAACTTTACTTGAATAACGTCATCTAAAATTTTTTCGGGTTCAGCATTAATCTGTAGCAGAGTCGATTGATCTTCATCACAATAACTAAGTTTTTTAGGCAAGTTATTAAAGTCTATATAATTTTCTGGCTTTAATAACTGTTCAAGATGATATTGAAATTCTAAAGGTCGAGTATTATCCCAACTTGCTTCACTATCATCTTGAGTTAGTTCTGAAGCATCGAAGTAAAGACCATCTCCCATTGAAGCATGCATGGAAGTGTATTGGCATTGTCCAATATCTTCTAAAAGTAATAATACTTTTTTAGGTAAGTGCTTCTGCTTAATTTCTGAATATAAGTTAAGAACATCCTTCCATGAGTTTACTTTACTCATTGTTGCGTAGCATATTAATTCATGAGCATCATCAGTTATAAGGGAATTTTCTTTTTCTTTAATACGAAGAATGGTCATAAGTTTTTAAATTTAATCTATATTTAACTAATATTTATATCATAAATAAATCGTATATTTAACTTAAAATCCCTACTCTAACCCTTTAAAAAACCTTCTATATTAAAGACCCAAACCCTCTCGCTTAGGCCTTCCCCTCTCTAAACTTATTTAGACAGCTCTAATAATTTCTGAACATACTGAATCGCATTATTATCTATGTCTTGGTGCGTCGGAACATCATCGTCTTCTGAAGGGTTTGTGTCTAAACCATAAAATGCATGGAGTGGTTGATAGACTGCCCCAACATATAAAGCTGTTAGCTCAAATGGAGTAAAAATCTTCTCCAAAGAAATTTGATAGTCACCAGTTTCTGAATAAACTTGTTCTTGCCCACCAGCAGATAAAGCCAACATAAACTTTTTATTTTTGAGCTTGTCGCCTGTCGAACCATAGGCCCAGCCATACGCCAAAACTTCATCTAGCCATTGCTTCAATAACGGCGGGCAATTAAACCAATACACTGGAAATTGAAATACTAAATTTTCGTGTTCTTCTACAAGCGCTTGTTCTTTCGCGACATCAATCACCCCGTCTGGGTAGGCCTGATAAATTTGATGAACCGTAAATTGGTCTGGGTGTTTTTCTAATTCCTCAATCCATCTTTTATTTACAACAGATTGGTCTATTTGAGGATGGGTAACAATCACCAATGTCTTTTTCATTATGAAAACACTCTTATCGAAAAGTAGATAAATCGATTATAGAAGTGTGCTTTCATAAATATAAGTACGGTAATTTATGTTATATACTATACTAAAAGATAGTATGGATTTTAAAAATGGACGACTGCATTCCAACGTATACACCATTAGAAGATACAGGTTTTGGCTACACCCTTTCTTTGATTAATGGCAAATATAAGATGATTATCATGTATTGGCTGTATGGAAAAACCGTCATGCGTTTTAATGAGCTGCAACGCTGCATTGGCAATATTTCGTTTAGAACCCTAAGTAATACACTCAAAGAATTAGAAAGAGATGGACTGATTCATCGCAAGGAATATCCTCAAATTCCGCCAAAAGTTGAATACCGGCTTTCAGAAAGAGGACAGTCTTTAATTCCTTTGTTAGATATGATGTGCGAATGGGGCGAGCGCAATAAGCCGTCTTAGTTTTATAGACTTGAAGTGATACTAAATATGAGAAATGAATTAAGAGAAATTTTTATTAAGGGATGCGACGAGAAAATTGAAAAGAAGGGAGACAATGTTGGTCTATCTTTTTACGCTTTTTTTAAAAATAAGAATGATAACCCTGAGCTACTGATGGAAGCAGCACATTGGTGGATTATGGAGCATAAGCTAGATCACTTCGAGAAGGCTGTGAAGATTAAACAATTGGTTTTGAATGAGTAGTAAAATTAGAGTGGAAGACTATTAGAAATAAGATAGTCTTTAATTCTTATACTAGAGATAAAGTGTGAAAAGGTAAAAATGTTTATAGATGCTTTATCTAGTTTTCTTAAAAAATTAGCCTCAAAAGATGAGTTGGATGAATGGTACTTATCTACCTTCATTGATGAAAATGTTTGTGTACTATCTCCAGCAAAAGCATTTGAAGTCTCTTCACATGTTATAGAGCTTCTTACAGATGAGGCTCAGTCAGACTATATATATGAATTGCTAACCATTTTATTAGCTCTACAACACCGGTCTGACACAACACAAGTACCTAAAATCCTAAAAAATAATCCTAATTTTTTTGATGAAATTATTAAAAAAAATCCCGAAAAATATATTCTAAATTTAGCTCATGATTTAGCTCAAAACTATCGAATGAAATTATAAATTTTAGTGGCTCAAAGTACTTTAGTAATTATTCATCAAAAAAAACCATTCCTTCATAAGGATTTTTTTTACAGCTCTCCAAACGACTAGATAGATTACCTACATGTACCTCTAATTTATGACCATCAGGATCTAAAAAATATATAGATTCTCCTTCACTTTGATTATTTTTCCACTCACGTATATTCATCAGTTTAATTTTTTGACGGAATTCATCTATATGATCTTCACTAATGCTAAAACAGTAGTGTGTATAGTCTGAACCGATACTAACTTCATCAAGTGATAAACAAAGCCATAACTCTCCAAGACTCAAATAAGCGCCTTTATTCCATTTGGCTCTGGGAATAAAACCTAGAACCTCCTTATAAAAACTAAAACTACGTTCAACATTTGCTACTGAAATAGTTAGATGATCCAATCCATTTAATTTCATAGACATTATTCTCTTTTTAAATGGATTTTATTTGCATTAGAGGCTACATAATCTATAGAAGAGTATAATTCTGATCAAAAAAAAGAGAACTATAAAATTCTTAGTAAGAATATAATTTTTAGTATAAAGACCCAACTCTCGTCAGGCCTTTTCCCCCATCAAACCCGACTTAAAAAGTATTCAAGTAATACATCCCTTTCATCGGTGTTATTGGTCCCCAAAAGCTGCACCATCGCGCCATCAATCACAAATAAAAACATGTGCGCATCTTCAACTGTAGAGGCAGGCTTTACGGTTAAAAGCAGTTTATGAATTTCATCAATTAACCATTTTCGGTAGTCAATGACGAGTTTATAGGCCGCTGGATAAAGCTTTTCAATTTCAAAAATCGCTTTAAATGGCAAACGATAAAAGCCATCTAAGTTTGCATGTAAGAAATAGATTTTCTTTAGCTTATCGAACACCATAAGTTCTTGGTACGAATGAATAATTGAAAACACCTCATGTTTTAATGCATCTATTTGAAAAGTTAAGCTCATCTGAATGAGCCTCTCTTTGGAGTGAAAGTAGTTATAAAAAGTGGCTTTTGGAATTTTGGCTTCACTAATAATTCGGTCGATACCGACGTGAAATCCATGTTGATTAAATAAATCTTTTGCCGCGTGGAGCACTTGTAGTGCTTTAAATGATGCTTCTAAATTTGGCATTTTTATACCGTTTAAAATAATTTTTTGTTGTATGTAAAAGAGATAGAAATGCCGTCACTCTTAAATTGAGCGCTAAAAACAGGCATGCAAAAGCCACACAAAAATGGTGTGCTCGCCTATCTCGGGTTTTATTGTTGCTATGATTTTTTAGTCGTAATGACCTATGGCTTAAAACCTAGAGTCGGTTAAACCGTTTTAAAGACCAGTTGGGTATAGACCTAAAGATTTTGGCAAAGGTTGCCAATGAGAGAGATGAAATAGTACGCATTAGCGAACTCCTTTGGGTAATAAAGAAGCTTCGCCACATCACTGCTAAATGATTATGGTGGCGAAACGAAAAGGGGTTAGCAGACTGATTTACCCAAAAACCAGCACATCCGAAGATGTCCCCCTCCCGTTCCGCCGCAGAGGGGGGCACGTAGGGATGCCCACAAAAAAGAGAGACTTTTTCGTGTGCGTTGGGTAAATACGGCCTGCTAAAACCGACTGGCAATGTGACCAGCAGGCAAAGGATAATCCGCGAGTTTTGGAGTGTCAATGTAAGGTTGAATAGAAATTGGTTAAATAATTTTTGTTTTCATTCAATTAGATATTTAAGCTAAACAGTCATTCAACTTAAATTTAAGAATATCATGATAATAATAAAAATGGTGGCAGAACGAAAAGAGGTTAGCAGACTGGACACACAGAACCAGCACACCCGAAAGTGTCCTCTTAGCGCTCTACCATAGAATGGTGGCAAAACGAAAAGGGATTAGCAGGCTGGTACAAAAGGAAACCAGCACACCTAAAGGTGTTCCCTTATCGTTCTACCATAGAATGGTGGCAGAACGACAAGGGGTTAGCAGACTGGGCACAGTACCAGCACACCTGAAAGTGTCCCCTTATCGCTCTACCCTAAAGTAGTTTTCAGGCAAAGAATAATTATCAATTTTTTAAGTGTAAATGTTTATATATTATTAATTTATAAAATATTTTTTATTTCCATTGGCTCATTTTTTCATTATTAATTTATCATTCATTTTTAAAACTGCTTAAATGAACAGATTGATCACTTCATAAATAAAAGCTACAGTAAATAAAGTTTGAATTTTATAACTTTAAATAAATTGATGGCTCACGCAGGCAAAGACATGGAAACCATACATGATTTTTATCGCCGCTTTTCTTTAACCAGAGATAGCGATTACTCGGTTCCATCGACTTCGTTTGGGCATTTCAACGTGTTCCAACGCGATGCCTGCTCGTTTCTCACGCCTTACAGCCGCCGCGATTATTATAAAATTTCACTGGTTTTAGGTACAGGCGAACTTCACTACGCCAACCGCTGGATTCGGGTAGACCGCCCTGCTTTACTGTTTTCAAACCCGATAGTTCCCTATGCATGGGAAATTAATTCGCCCGAACAGGCAGGCTGGTTTTGCCTATTTACTGAAGAGTTTGTAAACCAAGAATCAAGACAAAGCTTTTTAAAAGACTCTCCACTGTTTAAAGTCGACGGCGACCCGCTATATTTTTTAAACGACCAACAGGTTGATGAAATTTCATTTATTTTCAAAAAGATGATGACTGAAATAAATTCAGACTACATTCATAAATACAACGTTTTAAGAAACTATTTGCATCTGATTGTGCATGAAGCTATGAAAATGCAACCGACCCAACAGTTTGAAAAACATAGCAATGCTGCAGTTCGGATTTGCCATTTATTCTTTGAGTTATTAGAGCGTCAGTTCCCAATCGACTCGCCCCATTTTCAGCTTAAACTTAAAACTGCAAATGACTATGCCTATGGTTTGTCGGTGCATGTGAACCATTTAAATCGAGCTGTAAAAGAAGCTACAGGCAAAACCACGTCTGAGCATATTAGCTCGCGCATTACGCAAGAAGCCAAAGCGCTGCTACAACACACCAGTTGGAATATTTCTGAAATTGCCTATAGCTTAGGCTTTGAATATTCAGCGTATTTCACCAATTTCTTTAAAAAAAATACGGGATTTTCACCTAAAAAGTTCCGTGAAGACTGTGTGGCCTAAAAACAGATTGTTTGAATTTTATAATTATTGGTTTGAATGTTATACGTCAGTTTGAGCCAAAGCATTTTATAGTTTTTCTACTCAAGTGATTTTGCAAAAAGAGTGTGAAAAATGAAATATAGAACTTTAGGAAAAACAGGCGAAAAAGTATCAGCACTTGGTTTAGGTTGCATGGGAATGAGCTTTGCCTATGGTGCCTCAGACGACACACAAAGCATTGCAACCCTAGAAAAAGCCTTAGACCTCGGCATTAACTTTTGGGACACTGCCGACATGTATGGCAACGGCGCAAACGAAGTTTTGCTCTCAAAAGTTTTAGAAAAACATCGCGACAAAGTATTTTTGGCGACCAAATTTGGCTTCCGCTATAAAGAAGACAACCTTACCCCACAAAACTCTTTAGAGTCTTATATCGACGGCTCACCTGAGTGGATTAAAGTTGCGGTCGAAAACAGTTTAAAACGTCTAAATACAGACATGATTGATTTGTATTATGCGCACCGCATTGACCCAAACATTCCAGTTGAAGACACCATTGGCGCAATGGCCGACTTGGTGCAACAAGGTAAAGTGCGTTACCTAGGACTCAGTGAAGCGTCGGCTGAAACTATTCGTAAAGCGCATGCGATTCACCCAATTGCAGCGGTTCAACATGAATATTCATTGCTTACTCGTGAACTGGAAGATACACACTTTCAAACCATTCGTGAGTTAGGCATTAGCCTTGTGCCGTATTCACCGCTGTCACGTGGTTTAATTACTAATACGCTTGATGTGGGTAGCCTAGACGAAAATGATTTCCGTCGCCAGTTACCACGCTATCAAGGCGACAACTGGAAAAATAACCAAAGCTTGGCGCAAGCATTTAGCGAATTTGCCCAAAGCAAAAACGCGACAGCGGCTCAACTGGCTTTGGCTTGGATTTTGGCACAAGGTGAAGACATTATTCCAATTCCGGGTACGCGTAAAATCGAGCGACTTGTAGAAAATGCGGGTGCTGTAGATATTGATTTAACAGCGGCAGATTTGGCAGAAATCGACGCAATTATTGCGAGATATCCAAACATGGGCGCACGCTATAACGCTGAGCAACTTGCTGCGGTGAATCATTAAAATATGAGCTATAAAAAAGTCCGACTCAGTGTCGGACTTTTTTTATTTAGTCTTTGCTATAACTACCCTGCTGGCGTCCATCGTTCCAAGTTACGTCTAACGATTTTTCAGAAATCGTCAGGCTTTCAGGAAATATACTTAAATTCTTTTTAAATTTAGAGTCTGGTTTTAAACCAATACAGTTCCCATTTTTCCACCATGTCCCTTCGGCATATTGGTCTAAAGCGCCATAGGCTAACATCCATTTAAACTTGCCGTCTGGCTGAAGTAAAAGTTCTGAACCAACTTCCATCACACCATTTAAATAATAGTGCCCACTCCAAGCCTGATCAGCTTGCTGAAATTTCACTTCTTTGCATGTGCTGGTTGGCTCTGCATAAATTTGAGAAGAAATCGCAATCGTAGAAAGTAATAGCAACCGTGCAAATATATTCATTATTTAATTCCTTATATTTTTAGTGTTATTTTCCAGACTCAACTTTTAAATAAGTTCCGTCTGCATACACGTTGTGTCCAAAGCCACAACCCGAGTTACCCTCGTTTTGTTTGACCTGAATGAAGTTTCCTAACTTCGCATTGGTTTTAAAATCAAGTTGAATGCGGCAGTCTTGATCTTTATAGACGATTTGCTTTTTATTGCTCGGCATTGTGGTGCCAAACTCCCCCATGTTCGGACCGTAAATTAAGCTTCTAAGGCCCATATATAAGCCAGCATAGCTGATTGCATATTGCCCCTTCTCACGGCTTACCGTGATGTGGTCCCATTCACCAAAACCTGAGTAACGCACATATTCACCAGACAAGTCATTTGATGCTTTAGGTTTTGGTAATTGCTTAAGATTAAATTGGCTAGATTTTGATTTTTCATCGAGCATAAACCACGATCTTGCCCAAAGTGGCTGACCCAGTTTGGCATAGGCTAAGCCCACATTATTGTTGGCAACTTCAATATCTCGGTCAGTAAATTTAACCGTGGTTTCATCTGCATTGGCTTTACAAAATGCTGTCCAAGATGCTTGGTTTTGGAAATATTCTAGGGCTTTTTTATATTGTTTTTGGTCGTAGTTTTTCTTACCTAAGCTCGCGTATTGCTTCACTTTATTACAGCTTTGCTGTAGCTCTTGTGCAAAAGAAAATTCTGCATGAGTAACCGACAAAGCTGAAAGTGTCAGAACCGCGCAACCTGAAATAATAGATTTAATCATTTTTAAAATTCTTTAATAATTAACTAATTATATAATATGAGCTAGTTCGACAAATCACAATTCTCTGCAACAAAAGTCCATTACAATGCTGGTTAGCTTAGGTTCTTTCATCACGCCATATAAAAAAGGCCTGAACATTTAGCTCAAGCCTTTTTGATTTTAGAGTTTAGCCAAATCTCAACTAAGAAGACTCACTTAGACTCAAGTTAGAATGATGATTTTGACAAATTGCGCTTTGTAAAATTTTCATACTATTTTTAATCGCATCTTCGACCTGTATTTGGCTATCTCCCATGAAATGAATTTTTGCAGGAATATTTTCATAACTAAAATTGTTATGGTCGCCACTTTCTTGAATTAACTGATAGGTAATCGTTTCATTCTCTAGTTCTTTAATGCCATTAAATAAAAAGCCAGAACTATAAGGATTCGGCATCATCAGAAAACCAGTGATTTTCGTATTCACTGACTCTTGTGGAATATTCATTGCCGCCTTAATCCACATTTCGTACAAGTCGACTGACTCATTGCGTAATGTAATGAACGGAATTTCCCCGCCACCGACTCGCCCACCAACCTCTAAAAAGACCAGTTCACCTTTAGACTCAATAAATTCGAGATGAATCGCCTGATCTTTTAATTTTAAGAATTTACATACGTCTAAAGTAAATCGTTCTACTTTTTGAATAAACTCAGAATTATCAATCGTGACTGAGCCTAATGGCGCACCGTTTCTAAAGTCTAAACAGGTATTAATATATTTTGAGACTTTAAAGTAAGGCATTTTATTGTCAGAAATAATCGCATCAACGTGATAGATATCTCCTTCAACAAATTCTTCTACTTCGTAGCCTGCATAGGAAGACAATCGTGGTATATCGGCCAACTCACTAATTTTGATCACGCCTTCAGAAGCTGCACCTACTTGAGGTTTTAAAATAATTGCTGAACCACTTTCTAGCAGAAATTTTTTAATGTCTTGGTGTGAAGACACTTCTGCATATTTTGGATAACGGACAGTAGAATGAGCTAAGGCATCCTTCATTTTTTTCTTATTACGGCACAACAAATTGTCTTCAACCGTTGCACCCACAATATTCAATTCAGTTCGAATGCGAGCGGCAGCATCGAGGTCATATTCTGAGATGGCAATAACATAATCTATTGGCTTCTTTTCATAGATTTTTACTGCTTCTTTTAATACATCCTCTTCATTTAATTGTTCTAAACCCGCTATGCAGTAACAGTTTGAAGAGGTGATATAGCGCATGGTGTCTATTAATGAAATATAAGAGACATGGACAGCATCGTGATCTATATATTTATTAAAGTCAGACAATTCATCGTCATATCTATTGATGATTAATACATGTTTCATATGACTTTCACCTGCTCATGTATATGTGTGACTAAACTACGAATCTTATCTTCACTTTCAGAACGGAGGATGATGTAGCCTAATCGTGAGGTCCAATCATAGTTACACGCCAGTTCATCATCTGCTTCGTAGTAGAAGTGATGGTGTACACATTCAGGTGCTTCTAATAATTGCTCTAAACCACTAAAGCCTTTGAAAAGTCTGTGGTTTCCTTGCGGAATAAACGCAATTGCAGAGACCATGTTTTTCTCTATAGAAGGTGAATATGGCAGGTCGAGGTATTCGCTCAGTACAGCTTGTGCGAGGTCAAAATTAGTCGCCAGTTTAATTAACTCAACAATATTGTCGCCCGGTAAACGTGCAGCTAACTCGATCGCTACGGCTTTCCCCTGAGGCGTTACTCTCAGTTCTAGGTGAAAAGGTCCGATGTTTAATTCTAAGGTTTGAATGACTTTTGCGGCATAATCAAAAACATGTTCAGAAAATTGGTCGTCATACTTATTTCCAACAATATGCCCAATTTCCACAAAATAAGGTTCAGGGCCTAATAGCTTCTCTGTAAGTGAAGCAAAGGTTATTTTTCCATCTGTATGGACAATTCCTTCAACACTGTATTCTTTACCTAGAATGTATTCTTCAACAATTAAATCACCACTTGCATAGAAACCAATATCATTCGGTTTAGATTTCCAGATCGCATCAACTGTTCTTAATAATTCATCAAGATCAGAGACTTTTTTAACAGACATACTGCCCGCCATATCAACCGGCTTCACTACAGCTGGAAACTTAAACCCTTGAGGTAAGCAGATCTCTTTACCCTGTGAAATCAAGGCATATTTAATATCGCTCAAGCCTGACTTGGTTAACTTGTCACGAAATTTGAATTTATTTCGAACCGTTTGCGCTGTCGTATATTCAAGAGAGTTTTTGGCAAATGAATTGCCTAGTTGTGCTGCCATAGGTACAGCATATTCAACCCCCGGTAATATGGCTCTTACCGTCTTTAACTCATTAATTTTAGAGAGTTGGCTATGAAAATCACTGGTATCTATTTTTATTATCTCTTTTGCTTTTTGTCGCATTGTTCCATCAATGCTGCACTCTCCTTCGTCAGTAGAAAAAACATATAAATCTATACCTAATTCTTGAGCGGCATTTAAATAAGTGACGCCTGAAGAAATAGGTTCTATAACTACTACAGTCATTGTTACAGTCTCCGTTAGGGACCAAAACTTTCCAACTCACACAGAGGCTGATTTAAAATTTTATTAATTATTGGGGTAGAACCGACACCCACTGTTAACTCGTGAGAGTCCAAATAATTTGAAAAATCAAATCCATTATTCGTCCACGTACAAAACGGGATATTTATAATATTGACCTCAGCTTCAACTTGCTCTCGAAAAACATTGACGCAATGTTGATGATAATGACTTAAAACTGACCGATTAATCGCATAGATATTCACTTTAGAAATAGGATTTTTTCGGATGAGATCCAATCCCCGAGTAAGTGCAGCACCCATACCACTTCCACCGCTTACAATATTAAGCGTAGATATGGCCTTCTCGTATTCAGGCTCTATATGATTATTCAGGTTGTATTCTAATTGGTCACCAATCGCTAGCTTTTGAAATAAGTTAGAAAATATTCCATTTGGTCTTAATTTTATGTGCAAAACAAAAAAATCATAATTTTTCACACCCAGTGAAACCACAGAGTAACTTCGAATTAAAGATTCTGATGGGTGTTTGATATTTACAATTGCTTTAGAACTAAAGAAGGTCCTTTTAATTTTAAATGTGAGCTCAACAATATTTTCAGAAAGAAAATTTCTAGTTATTAATTGAGCCACACTAAAATTATTAACCAATGGTGCGATTTCGACATCGCTCTGAGCATAGCTAATACAAGGTAAGAACTCTTTATCTATGGCAACTTGGTTTCCCGATTCATATACGACTCCACCTTTTAGTTTACATCGACAAACTCGGCACACACCTTTTAAACAGCCTTTCATCACTGTGCTATCAGGCACTGCATTGATAAGAGGCTGTTCAGAATCAGCAATGAAAATATGCTCTTTAATGCGAACATTCACCATTGGCATATTCTAATTCCATTGCTATGAAAGCGTTTCAGCACGCACAGCCTGAAAATACTCTCCCACCATCGGAACAAAGCTATTGATATGCTTGATTGCAAGATCAAAGTCTTCTTGTGTTTTAATTACAGAAGAAAGCATATCTGTCATCATGCCGCTATGGTCTTCAGCTTCATCAAATGCAACATGCGAAGCTGCACCCGATACGGCCTGATTGCCCATATGGACACCCGCTTTTTGCGTAATAAAATTATTAAATTTGTCGCCATAATATTCGAGGAACCAGTCCCAAACGACTGCTGGCAATGCACCAAATTTCTCTACACAAAAGTTTAAATACCCCATCAGTTTCCATGTTTCAGGAAATGCATTTTTTGAAATAATCTGATCTGAAGAATATCCATATTTAGTCAAGTCTTGACCAAACATTTCATCGTGTCCAAATTCATCATATAAATAATATGAAAGCTGTTTTGCAGCAGAGATATTATTGATTGCAGCAACGCGTACAGCATTTGCATCTAACTCATTATTCATATGAATGCGAATAACGCACTCTAAAATATGTCGTTTATAATATTTTTCATCGAACCAGTCTTCATTATGAAATTTATGCATAATTTCATCTTTTTTAAACTCGCTATGCATAGCATGATCAACCGCACTTTCTAATTTTTTCAGACTTTCCTGTGAAAAAAACACGTTTTATCTCCGTTATATTTAAATTATTATCCAAGTATTAAATACTTATTTAGCTAGAATTAAGATTGTTATTAATTAAACTTAAAACAAGCAAATATTATGTTTAAATATATTTTATAAAATGTCAACAAAATATTATTTTTTAGAATTTCTAATTAAAAGAAGTATTATTAATCAAAAATAAAATTAATAAATTAAATTAACAATCAAACAACAAATACTTTAAAACAAATGAATAAATTCCTATTAATATCCATCACCAACAAAATTTAAATAACTTATACTTCATGGAAAAGAAGGAATTTAACAGGGCTATATTATTACAAAAAATAATGTAGAATCCTTGTGCTAAATATATGGAAAAATTAGAAAAGTGAATAATTTAATTATCGGAACCCTATTTGCGCTCTGTGCAGCTGCACTCAATGCCTCTATTGGTGTGATTAGCAAATTACTCATGCATAGTGGTTTAAACCCACAAGATATTGCCTTTTTAAAAACCATTATTGCCTTTTTCTTTTTAAGTGTTTTTTTATTTAAAGTCCCTGTCCGCCAAAAGATTGCCTACATTAGTAGTACTCCGAGCAAGCTCAGTGTTTTTGCTCAAATTGCGATATGTGCTTTTTTAGGAATTTTCTCTCTATTCTTTTTCGAGACCATTGCCTACAACCACGGTGCTGCGGCCAATGTGGTCGTGGTATTAATGGCTTCAGCAGCTATTTCTGCTTTATTTTTTGGCAGATTAGTTTTAAAAGAAAGTATTTATATTCATTCAATTATTGGAACATTATTAGCTGTAACGGGTATTAGTGTAATTTCATGGAAAGGTGAAAATAGTTTATTAATGCTTATCAATGCTTCTATTGCAGGTATTGGCTATGGTTTATTTTCAGTATTAATTAAAAAATTCAGATTAAATGGTGGTTTGTTTCTAACCAAGTACTTATTACTTTTTGGTAGTGTTTATCTTGCTGTTCCCTTTTTAATCAACTTTCATAGCATAAACTTTAACACTGACATTATTTTAGGTTTGGTTGGCTTAGCAGTCTTGCCTACCATTCTTGGCTTTTTCTGTACCACCAAAGCTTTGTCTTACATGAGTGCGGCAAAAGTACAAGTGACTGAGCTTTCTGAGCCAATTTTTGCGGCACTCATGGCTTGGGTCTTCATTCATGAACAACCGACTTTATCTTTTTTATATGGCGCAATTTTCATTATTTTAGGCATCTTCTTAATGAATAAAGCACCTAAATCATAACTGAGCCAATTTCATTTATATTGCTCTGCGTGATGGCAAGCCACTTGTACCACACTGGCAAAGTTAATTGCCATTTGTGAAGGGGCATGTTTTTTATATGCAAGCGCTAAACCCACCGTAGGTACTGGCGCTTGCAACGACCGATAAGCCACACCCTGTATTTGCAATTGTTTGGTCGACTCTGGAACCAAAGATACCCCCAAGTTTGCAGACACTAACGATAAAATTGACACAATTTGCGGAGCGTTTTGTCCAATTCTAGGTTCAAAGCCACAATTTTGGCATGCTTGTCTGATAGCATCAAAAAGTCCTGCACTAATTGAAGGTCGAGAGACAATAAAATCAAGCTCTCGAAGGGAAGCTAAATCAATTTCTTTTGATGACTCGTCTAGTTTAAAAGACTCTGAAGGCAAGGCTGCAATTAAAGGTTCAGCCAATAACTCTTGAACGATTAAGTTCTCTGGAATGTGACTTGGAGGCCGAATAATCGCGACATCTAAACGATCTTCAAGCAGTAAGTCTATTAGCAGCAAGGTATTAGCTTCTTCAAGCTTTAAATTCACTTTAGGATATTGCTGCTGAAAATAGCGAACGCATTTAGGAATAAGAGGATTCAACATTGAAGTGCCTGTAAAACCTAATCGCAATTGCCCGACTTCGCCATTAGCAACCTGTTTGACCAAGTTTGCTGCATCTTCTACACGCTGCTGTACAGGCTGAATGGCATTTAAAAAGGCAAGCCCAGCTTCGGTCAGTTCCACCCCATGCGGAGAACGAATAAATAAATCTGCACCTAACTCTTCTTCTAAGTCTCGTATTTGCATGCTTAAAGGCGGCTGGCTCATGTTTAAGCGATGCGCCGCTCTGGTAAAGTTTTTTTCTTCTGCTACTGCTAAAAAGTAGCGTATATGTCTTAGTTCCATCGCTATATATAAAACATATCATGATCCCTTGTTAAATATATTAGAAAAATACCATCTAAATTGCTAATTTTAATTTATCGAATTTTCTCGATGCAGCACACTTAAAGGCGCTGCACCTCTTTTCTGTCATGGTTATGATATGAGCTCTTCATCTACATCCAGTACCTTAAGCACTGAAGCAACTTCTGTTCTTTCCCGCGAGTGGATTCACAAAGGTACTAAAGCCTATAAACATGCAGGCTTCGCTTTATTCTTGGTAGGCTTTGCTAGTTTTTCTCTGATTTATTGCGTACAACCGCTCCTGCCAGCATTTAGCCAAAGCTTCCAGATTAGCCCTGCGAGCAGCTCTTTAGCTTTGTCTTTAACGACCGCCTTTTTAGCGATTTCAATTGTACTATCGAGCGCTTTTTCACAAGCGATTGGTCGTCGTGGTGTGATCTTTAGCTCAATGCTGTGTGCAGCGATTCTTAATATTGTGGCGATGTTTACACCTAACTGGCACAGTTTACTGATAGCTCGAGCACTAGAAGGTCTGTTACTCGGTGGAGTACCCGCCGTAACCATGGCTTGGATTGCTGAAGAAATCGCACCTGAACACCTTGGTAAAACCATGGGTTTATATATTGCAGGTACGGCTTTTGGTGGAATGATGGGCCGTGTTGGCATGGGCGTTTTGATTGAATATTTTTCTTGGCGTACAGCTTTAGGCTTTCTTGGTGCAATCTGCTTTATTTGCTCAATTGCTTTTTTAAACTTACTTCCTGCTTCGCGTAATTTCGTCCAGAAAAAAGGTTTGAATTTAGATTTTCACATGCAAATGTGGCGTACCCATTTAAGTAACTTCAAATTGCTACGTCTGTTTGCAATTGGTTTTTTGCTGACCAGTGTGTTTGTTACCTTGTTTAACTACGCTACCTTCCGTTTAAGCGATGCGCCTTATTCACTGAGTCAAACACAAATTAGCCTTATTTTCTTGTCGTATAGCTTCGGTATGGTGTCTTCCTCATTAGCAGGTGGCCTAGCCGAACGCTTCGGTAAAAAAACTATGATGATGAGTGGCTTTGCCTTAATGATTGTGGGCAGCCTCATGACACTACTCACCTCTCTTTTCGGTATTATTATCGGCATTGCATTTATTACAACGGGTTTCTTTATTACCCACTCACTCACCAGTAGTTCAGTAGGCGCTGAAAGCAAACAAGCTAAAGCCCATGCCAGTTCACTGTACTTACTTTTTTACTATATGGGTTCGAGCATTGTCGGTTCGGCTGGTGGCTGGTTCTGGTTACACGGTGGATGGAGTGCCATAGTGGGTTTAACCGTTGTACTGTCGGTACTTGGAATATTTTTAGCAATTTATACATCACAAGCGAAAGCTCATTAATTTAAAGGAACCTCACATGTCGAGTTTATTTGTTTATGGCACATTAGGCCCAGGGCGACTTAACGCTCATATCCTTGAAAATATTGGCGGACAATGGGCAGAAGGCTGGGTAAGTGGAACCTTACGTAACGAAGGTTGGGGCGCAGATTTAGGCTATCCAGGCATTGTGCTCGATGATGGTGCTAATCAAGTTCAAGGTTTTGTTTTTAGCTCGGAACACTTAGATTCGAATTGGAAATTGCTTGATGATTTTGAAGGCGAAGAATATGAAAGAGTGCCTGTTCAGGTCACTTTAAATAGTGGCGAACATGTTGATTCTTTTATTTATATATTGAAAACCAACTAAATATGATAGCGTGCTGTCTTCACAAAAGCAGACCGCACGCATTTGCGTATTTTACACGGTAGGCACAGTTCCACCATCAATCACAAATTCAGTTCCAGTAATTGCCGAAGCGCGATCAGATACTAAATAAGTAATCAAATCGGCAACCTCCTCTGGTTTATTTGGGCGCCCTAACGGAATTCCACCCAAAGCATTCATAATCATTTGCTTCCCACCTTCATAGTTTGTTTCCGCTTCAAGTGCAAGACGCTCTGCCAAAGCCACAGCAGCTTCGGTTTCAATCCATCCCGGCGCCACACGCACAACACGAATCCCCTTTGGAGAAATCTCTTTAGATAAACTTTTACTATATGTAGATAACGCCGCTTTTGCTGCTGCGTATGCAGTTGTTGATTCTGGTAAAGGTAATTCTCTTTGAATTGATGTTACATGAATAATGACACCAGAACCTTGCTCTAGCATCAGAGGTATCAATCTCCGATCTAGACGAATGGCAGGCATCAAATTTAAATTGATTTCTCGCTCCCACTCTTCATCACCCAATACAGCAAACCCACCTGCCGGAGCAGATGAACCACCTAAGACATGTACAACAATATCAATTTTCCCCCAGTGCTTCTGCACAGCCTGCGTTACATCACTGCATCCTTTAGCTGTAGTTAAATCAGCTTCAATAAAATGTACATTTTGTGGTAAATCCCGTACAGGATGGCGAGCGACAGTCATGACATCCACACCAACCTGATGTAGTGCTCTTACAACAGCGGCTCCAGTCCCTTTGCTGCCACCTGTAACCAACGCCCTTTTTCCCAACAGTTGTAAAGGAAAATTCATACTGTAATCTCCAATACTTCAATTTTTTCATCGTTTAGCTGGAAGGCATAATGTAAATTGATCGGGCTGCCAAGGAAGTTACCTTCCACACGCGCTATAACCAGATGCTGCCCATCTTGCACATCAATGCTCAGCGGTTCCACATGATATTCATATTGAGTTGAAGCCTGCTGCTTCCAGCCTAAGATGGCCTTGTGACCAACATATTCACGACCTTCATCGCGTACAACACCATGCTCTGTAAAACAAGCAACTACAGCTTCTGCCGTCTGCCGATCTGATTCAAAATAGTATTGAATTATTGATGGCAATAAAATTTGATGAACCATATATCTAAGCCTTATGTGAATTGATGCTTTTGATTGTAGCTTCACAATATTCTTGTTATAAGAGGGATAATATGGGATGAATTAATGCATAAATCGGGACAATGAATAATACAAGTCTAACGGACCTAAAAGCTGTGATTGCTCTTGCCAACCACCGTAATTTTCGGTCAGCCGCCGTTGAACTAGATATGTCATCTTCAGCACTCAGCCGAAATATTGCTCAGCTAGAACATAATTTAGGGATACGATTATTTAACCGTACAACCCGTAGTGTTTCACTGACCGAAGCAGGTCTACAGTTTTTAACGCGTATTACACCCGCCTTAGAACAAATTGATCTTGCTGTGCAAGAGACATTAGACCGTCGTGCCACTCCCTCAGGGACATTAAGAATCAATGCGGAAGAAGGCATGTCTCGGCAAATTCTTCATTCTGTAATCATTGAATATATCCATCGCTATCCAGATGTACGAGTTGATCTCGTTTCTGATGGAGAGTTTATTGACATTGTAAAAGAAGGTTTTGATGCTGGCATACGCTTCTCAAGTACCGTCCCACAAGATATGGTTGCCATTGAAATAGGCCCAAAGCAATCCATGGCCGTAGTTGCAACCCCAACTTATCTAAATACACATGGCATCCCCCACATACCTTCTGATTTGTTAAAACATCAATGCATCCGTCTACGATTGCCTAGCGGTAAAATTTATAAATGGGAGTTTTCCCAACACAATGAATCTTTAACTATTGATGTTTCAGGACCTCTCACAATTGACACGTATATGTTGGCCATTGACAGTGCTTTATCTGGTATTGGCTTGGCCTACACAGGGCATTGGTTTGTAGCTCCGCTCATCGAACAAGGTAAACTGGTAAGGGTTTTGGAGGACTGGACGCCTCTCTACGCTGGTTTATGCTTATATTACCCACAAGGAAAACACCCGAGTGCCGCATTACGTGCTTTCATTGACTTAGCACGTGAACAACGACTCATTCCTTCCCATCCAATTCTTTAAACTATCTTTCATTATCAGATGTGAAAAACCATCTAACTGCTCATTTTTTGGCTTGTATTTTTTTTAAGAAACTGTAAAATTCATTCCACATCGCCGGCATAGCTCAGTTGGTAGAGCAACTGACTTGTAATCAGTAGGTCCACAGTTCGAATCCGTGTGCCGGCACCATCATTAAACCTCATGAATATTTGATTTATGGGGTTTTTTGTTGTCTGTAGGTTTGTAATACGCAAAAAATTATAGCTATTTCCAAAATCGGATGCAGATCTATTGATCTACACCTTTCAACTTATTTTTCATATTTCTCTAATTCAGTAACCATCTCTTTTGCCGCTGCTATAATTTTAAGCAAAACCTATTAATAATATTTTAAAGAATATCTTTTCGAGAAAAAGATCTTGTCAAAAACTTTGTTTTTTAAATTCGATAAACTCTTATTATAAATTTAAACTTCAAAATAACTTTCTAAAACTAATTTATTCTTTTAAAAGCGAAATATGATGCCGCTAATTTATTAAAAAATATAGGATTAAAATAAGAAATATTAAAAAGATAAGATTATAATGCGCCCCCAAATAAGGTCATGTTAATAAGACCTATTTTATAAACTTTAATTCATTACGATACCAACAAGGAAAAATATGAAACTCCGTTTTATTTTACCTGCTTTATTTCTAACGTTGCCTTTAACAACATATGCCCAAGACACCACATCTCAAATTCAAAATGTTGCAAACCCACCAATTTGCTTAATTGAGGGTACTCCTTCAGCAGAACACTATAAATTAATTAAACGAGTCAAAGTCGCGAAAGGAACATATGGTGGGTTTGAAGAAATAAAACCTAAATTAGCCATTGTTGCCCGTAAATATGGTGCAGATGTGGTGATTAATTATCATCAAAGCCAAAGATTTGGTTTCTGGCCGTGGCGTATTGTTCGTCCTGTACTTACAGGAACTGCCGTGAAATGGAATACGCCTGTTGATTGTGCAGCCTTAGGTGGAAAAGAAATTCGTTAATACAAAATGAAAAAAGCCCAACATCCTGTTGGGCTTTTTTCGTATTTCGTCACTAGGTACACTTCCTGTAATACCTCACGTCCTGATGCTTAAACTTATTATTGTTGTTTTACGTTTCGGAACTTCCTGTTCCCGTTAAGTGCATCATAGGTAATTTATGAAGTCATAGAAAGACGCAAATTTCCCGAATGAATGTACGAAAAAGCGTACATGGTCCTTTTAAATTTAAAACTCGATTTACCTATTAATAAAAACTGAAAATATGAATTTTCAAAAAGTTCAGTTCGTCAATTAGATAAGAAAAATATATAATGAACCTTTCACTTTATTTCTAAAATAAATTTAAAAACAACAAGGAACTTAAATGTTTACTTTACCATCAAATCTTTTTCAACCTTTAGTGATCATACTTACATGCCTTATTTTCATTGTAAGTAAAATGCCTCAGCTAAAATATAGAAAAACTATATTATTTCTAGCGATGAGTAGCGTTATTTTAATCTGTATTTTAGGAATATTTGGCTTCTTTAATTAAGTTTTATTTCTTGCTCTTCTCTATCATTTTTTCAAAGTGCCTAAGGTTTGGGTTGAGCGTATCCCAATTATAGGCTTGGCTCACAAAGACTTCCGCCCTAGGCTGATAGAGACTCGGATCATCCAAAGTACCTGCACGTATTGAAATCATTTCAGGCGCAATTTCAGGTAAGCCAAAAAGCTGAGAACCACAAGTCGGGCAAAATGCTCGTTTAATAGGTCGGCCAGAAGATCCTAAAGTCTCAAAATATTTAAGTTCACCATTCACTTTCAATTCAGATTGGTGAAAAAAAGCGATTGGTGCATATGCCGAACCCGTCGCCTTCTGGCAATCTCGACAGTGACAATTAAAGCTATAACGTGGCTCCGCTTCGCTTTGGTAGCTCACAGCTCCACACAAACACGATCCCTGATATTTAGCTGACATAGCTTATCCTATTTTTTTATTGCTGTGATTTGAATATAACGTACATATCCAGCTTGGTAGAGTTGTTGGCATAACTTTGCAGTCATTTGAATTTTAAAATTTGCCAACCCGCGGCTTTGGTTTTGGTCTTGTTGATTTTGAATATATTGCGAAAAACCGAGTAATACAGGTTCTGATAAATCTTCAATTTGAATATCGACAAAACCTTGTTGTTCTAAAGCATTTCTTAACGTTTTCTCGTTTGGCACATTGTCCCAAACCACGTCTGCCGCTTTAAGCAGATAGCGATACTTTTGTTCTTGTAAGACTGTCATGTTTTGACATGAGTCAGCACGCATTAAGTAATGAAAACCTAATCGTGCATTTGAATTTAAAACTGGAGTGACCGAGTTAAGAAATGAATTTAAATTGCTGTGGTAAGCCGCATCAATACACAACACCACATCGAAAGATTGTTTAAATTCAAATTGTTTTAAATTTAAAAATGAACCGTAGAAAATTTGGCTTATTTCAGGAATAAGTTTTTGAATTTTATTAACACATTTAGATTGTAGTTCAACTGCACTAAGGCTTTTGGGCTGATAGTGTTTTAACCAGTGCAATAAACTTGCACCCTGTCCACAGCCTAAATCTAAGAGATGATCTTTTGAATTTAAATTGACAGCTTGTGCCAAATAGTCGGCCAATTGGCAACAAGCTTCACGGTAGTTTTGGGTGTTTTTCCAAAAACCCAAATTTGTCCAAGCAAGCTCTCCATCATCCCCCAAACTTGATGCATCAATTGCATATTTATGGGGGATTAGTTGCGAGAGTATTGCCCGAACTTTTGTTTTCACAATTTTAGTAACCGAGCTCAGGAGCAACTTCAACCTGAGGCTTTAAACCTACAAATGGTAAAGGTGCACCTAAAATTTCAGCAATGTGCATTGCAGAAGTCACTGCTGACTCTAAAATTGGCAAGCCATCACATGACCATGAACCACAGTAGAATACTTTACGGTTTAAGTCTAAATGACGTTGTTGCAATTCTTTATTTAAAGCAATTGTTTGCGAGTCTACAACTGCACGCGTTAAGGTCACTTTTGAAATGACTTTTTTAGGGTCAATATCAGTGACTGGACGCCAAGTCTGGAATACAGGATTTTTACCAACCAGTGTTGGTTCAACTGCATTCATCCAAACTGTGAATTGCTGACGTGTAAACTTACGATCCATCATATAGCTAAGCACCGACCAGTCTTTACGGCGTGGCGGCATTACTGTGGCATCTGTATGAATCACAAGATCACCTTGCTCAAAACGGAATTGTTTAAGCAACTTCATATCTTCAGCAAATTGTTCAGGGTTTAAAAATTCATCGATCTTAGATGTCGGAGTTGCAACAATTACTCGGTCAAATAAGTTCTGTTCACCTTGGCTGTTTTCAACCAGTACTTTTTCGCCTTGTAATTCAACTTTTTTAATCGCGGATCCGCTATGGATGTCGATATCTTTAATTAAGCTATCTACAAATGCAGGTGTACCACCTTTCATACGTAACAGCATGTCGCCATCAGTTAAGTGACGTAAAAACTCAAGTAGATTTTTTGCAGGCCAGTCGCCAATTGTTTTTGGGTTACAAGTACAAATGGTATATAGCACTGGCATTACCACACCATGCCAGAATACTTCTTCTATATCGTTCTGATTAATAAATTCAGCGAGAGTAATATCTTGATTTTTAGATTTGAAAAACTGGTGGATTGCAGTTTTTAATTGCAACATCCCTTTCACAAGACGCCAGCCATATTGCTGAATCCCTTTGCGGTTATTGATAATCGGGAAATTACCAATACGGCTACGAGATGTGGTTAACCATGTTTCCGTACGATCTTCGAATAACCAGCTACATGACATATAAGTACGAACTGGGAAAGTTTTAATGCCTAAATGAGCAGCAAGACTGAGCGTGTTCTTCCACAAATGTGGATTCATCACACGCAATGGTGCATCAATAATTCCACCGTCGAACTCAATGCTATGGCTATCCATTCCCCGGCCAGGAAGTGCTTCAAATATCGTGATCGTATGCCCTGCATCTTTCAGAATTCTTGCTGCCGCAAGACCTGCCATTCCACTGCCAATAATTGCGATATTCAAAATGATGTCCCATTCTTTGAGAATTTTTTTGATTATCACTCATACCCTAAAAAAACACCGTATTAAAAACTACCAGATTTTTATTTTTTGCATCAATTTATATAGAAAATATTTAGTTTCTCGCCCCACTCATTTTTTATATTTTCTTACAATAACAATGCAACACATAAGGCCTTATATTTTTTGAAAATTTAAAAAAAATCTTTTAAATAAAATAAGATAATTTAACTATATTTATATCATTCGTTTTACAACTGTTATTTTTTGGGATATCATTACCCCATAATAATGAGAAGCAAGTCACACAAAACAATGCCGAGACAACAATGACAACCATCATAAAAACAGAACCTTTACAGCGAAAAAGCCCGCTATTCACACTTGATAGCGGGCTTTTTATTACTTTGCTTTAACGGCTAATCGAGAGCAATTTATCCTTCTTGCATGAGTGAACCAAATTTTCCACGATTAAAATCATTAATCGCTTCCATAATTTCAGATTTGGTATTCATGACAAATGGTCCATAACCTTCAATTGGTTCATTAAGCGGTTGGCCTGTTAGCACCAAGAATTTAGTGTCTTCTTCTGCATTTAGGCTAAACTCAACCCCTTCACGAGATAAAATCGCAACGGTTTTACCTTCAAGACGGTTTGAATCATTAACCACAACAGCCCCTTCTAATACCACAACAAGAGTAGTATGACCTTCAGGCACATAAAGGGTATGTTTTTGGCCTTTAACCAATTTACCGTCCCATACATTTAGTGGACTAAATGTAGTTGCAGCACCTTGTTCGTCTGCATATTCACCTGCAATCACACGCAAATGGCTACCATGCTCGTCTAGTGCAATGTCTGGAATATCTTTGGCTTCAATCGCTTGGTATTTTCCAGGAGTCATTTTTGAATTGGCAGGTAAATTTACCCACAATTGCACCATCTCAAAAAGACCACCATGCTCTGCGAACTCAGGAGAATGGAACTCTTCGTGTAACACTCCTGCACCCGCAGTCATCCATTGCACATCACCAGTTTTAATGGTTCCGCCGCCACCGCTTGAGTCTTTATGCGTAACTTCACCTTGGTAGGCAATCGTTACCGTTTCGAAACCACGGTGAGGATGCGAACCTACACCTTGCTGCTCAGTCGTTGGTGAGAAGGTATAAGGCGCTGCATAATCCAGTAGCAAAAATGGGCTTAGGGTTTGGCCTAAACGGTCATAAGAGAACAGGTTATATACAGGGAAACCATCACCCACCCAATGCATCTGGTTATTTTGATATGCACCAAGAAATTTCTTCATCTGATCTCTCCTATATATGTAGGATTTTCTTGAACTGGGATTGATTTTACGCCTCAATAATTGCAGTTTATAGATCAGGATTAGCAACACATTATTTCATCTATGAGACAATCATGCCTTTTCAGAATATGTCTCGGCTATCGTCCTATTTTTAAAATTCTTAATCCTATTTTTTAGACTTAATCACAACATAAAACTCAACTAGCATAATTTTAGGCAATGATGACCTACTCAATAATTTTTCATCATTCATTTTGATAACATGAGGAAATAAAAAATGGCTCAAGATTACGTGCGTTTAGACAAGGATAATGCCGCAGTTCTTTTAGTTGACCACCAAGCAGGTTTACTTTCTTTAGTTCGAGATATCGATCCGGATAAATTTAAAAATAATGTATTAGCACTTGCCGATGCTGCGAAATATTTCAATTTACCGACTATTCTGACTACCAGTTTCGAAAATGGCCCAAATGGTCCTTTAGTTCCAGAGTTAAAAGAACTCTTCCCAGATGCGCCTTTTATTCCACGTCCTGGTCAAATTAATGCATGGGATAATGAAGATTTTGTAAAAGCTGTAAAAGCGACAGGTAAAAAACAACTGATTATTGCAGGTGTAGTGACTGAAGTATGTGTGGCATTCCCCGCTTTAGCTGCGTTAGCTGAAGGCTTTGAAGTGTTTGTGATTACCGATGCTTCTGGTACTTTTAATGAATTAACACGTGATGCTGCTTGGGACCGTATGTCAAAAGCAGGTGCTCAGCTCATGACTTGGTTCGGTATGGCATGTGAGTTACACCGTGACTGGCGTAATGATGTAGAAGGTTTAGGGGCATTATTCTCAAATCATATTCCTGATTATCGTAACCTTATGACCAGCTATAGCTTTAATACATCGCAAAAATAATGACATGACCAAGATTAGAATGCTTAAGCATTCTAATCTTGCATTTAAATGGATTGATCAGACATTGATAAGCTCTTTTGATGATTTTTATTATTTCTATTTGGTCGTAAAACACGGCGGCTTTAGTGCGGCCAGCGAAGCCGAAAATATTAGTAAGTCAAAGCTCAGCAGACGCATTATCGACCTTGAAAATAAATTTAATGTGAGCCTCATTCAAAGAACAACCCGCCATTTTAAAGTGACCGATTTGGGCCAAGAGTTTTACGAGGAATGCTGCAAAGTTATTGCTCAAGTTGAGTGTGCAGAAAATGTTTTATTAAAGCAAAAAAGTGAACCTCAAGGGTTGGTAAAAGTGAGTTGCCCACCGCTTATGATGCATTTTCAAATTAGAAAAATTTTAAATCAGTTTTTAAAAACCTACCCTAAAGTTGAAATATCACTCGAGCTTACAAGCCGTCGAGTTGATATTTTGCATGATGACATCGACCTCGCAATTCGGACCAATTTCGAACCCAATGAAGACTCAAATCTTATTGTTCGTGATGTGATTAAAACTGACCACTGTCTAGTTGCCGCGCCTGAATTACTCCAAGGCCGAGTAATCCAAAATTATTCAGAGCTACAGGACTTTCCAAGTATTAGCTTGGGAACCCAGAAGCAAAATTATATCTGGCATTTATGCAATATTCGCAATGGCGAATCGGTTGATGTGCCTTATCAACCACGAATAAAAAGTAATGACTTGGCAGGTGTCTACTATGCTGTTATGGACGGCCTAGGAATTGCAGACCTTCCCTTTTTAACCGTTGAACCTGAAATTCGTAAAGGCAAACTTATTCATATCCTTCCTGACTGGAAATCAAATATTGGCATGCTACAACTGGTTTATGTGTCTAGAAAAGGCCAGCGTCTTGTGGTCGAGAAACTCATTGAAACGCTGATTGAAGAACTGCGACGTTTGCCTGAAAGCACTCAAGGTTATTCATTTTCATAATGCATTGAGTACTTCTTTTAGTAGAGCACAGATGCATTCTGTTTAAGTCCTTTAAACTTTTCTACAAGAAAATCAATTAACAACTTTACTGAAGGCAACAATCCACGCCTGCTGGTATACACTAAATGAATCATTTCAGGAGGAAATTGCCATTCAGGCAATACATTCACGAGTGTTCCTTTAGCCAGATCTTCATAGACCACAAGTTCTGGTAATTTTGCTACCCCTAATCCTTGTAACGTGGCGTTTCTTAAAGCTGTTAAATCTGTAGTGGTGAACCGAGGATGACATTTCACTGTGGCCTCTTGTTGGTCTTGAGAATAAAGATGCCATGCATATTCGGGTGCAAAAGATTCCATCATTAAAATAGGCCAATCGGCTAATTGCTCAGGTCGTGAGATTGAAAAATATCGACTGGTTAAGTTGGGGCTAGCAACAACAAACTGCCGAGCCAAAGCCAGCTCACGAACAATAGAATCACTATCAGGCAAAGGTAAAGGCCGAATTCTAATGGCTAAATCAAATCTTTCATCAATCAGGTCGACTCTTCGGTTTGTCGCCTCTACATGTAGTTTAATTTTAGGATAAAGCGCCAGAAATTCATTGAGCATTTCACTCACATTAATGTGCAGCAAGTTTGTTGGACAAGACAATTTAATTAGGCCACGTGGTTCCGCTGTTAAATATTCAATCGCCTCTTCTGCTGCCTCTGCTTCAATCAGCATTGCCTTACAGTGCTGGTAATAAATCTTGCCCACCTCAGTAATCGAGACTTGTCGGGTTGTTCTATTGAGTAACTTCACGCCAAGCCGATTTTCTAGCTCTGCCATACGTCGGCTTAATAAAGACTTGGTCACCATCAACTCGTGACTCGCAGCCGAAAAACCACCGCAATCAATAATCTTTACGAAAAAAAAGAGGTCATTTAAGTCTTTCATTTTGCAATCCTCATATTAATCACAGTGTATTTCAGCAAGCTGAATATAAAACATACCATGTTGTTCTTTATGCATGACAATGATTTCTATTTTAGATATTTTTCGCCATTTATCCTATTTGTAATATGAATTACACCCTCATCAAAGAGCATATAACAATGACAACTCCAGCAAACTTCAATGGTCAGCGTCCAGTCATCGATCCAGATGATTCAGTCATGCTTTTGATTGATCATCAAAGTGGTCTATTTCAAACTGTAGCAGACATGCCAATGACCGAATTACGTGCCCGTGCAGCAGCATTGGCTAAAATCGCAAGCTTGTCGAATATTCCAGTGATTACAACCGCTTCTGTTCCACAAGGTCCAAATGGCCCCCTTATTCCAGAAATTCACGCAAATGCACCTCATGCACAATATGTCGCCCGTAAAGGTGAAATCAATGCTTGGGACAATCCTGAATTTGTAGCAGCAGTAAAGGCTACTGGTCGTAAGACTCTTATTATTGCAGGGACAATTACCAGCGTTTGTATGGCTTTTCCAGCAATTAGTGCGGTTGCAGAAGGATATAAAGTTTTTGCAGTGGTTGATGCTTCAGGAACTTATAGCAAAATGGCGGAAGAAATTACGTTAGCGCGTGTTGTGCAAGCTGGTGTAGTTCCTATGGATACAGCAGCAGTTGCTTCTGAAATTCAAAAAACATGGAATCGAGATGACGCACTTGAATGGGCACAAGTTTATACTCAAATTTTCCCTGCCTATCAGCTACTGATTGAAAGCTATACCAAAGCTCAAGAAGTGATTAAAAATAGCGAAGTTTTAGATTCAGCACGCTAAGTCCAGATCTTATCTAAAAAAAACCGGTCATGAATGGGCATGACCGGTTTTTGTGAAACATCACATACAGCATAGCTGCATGTTTTCGTTCAGAACAAAACGAACTCGCTTTGTTCCTTACTCAGATAAGTCTACGCAGAGATATTTCATTTCAACATATTCTTCAATGCCGAATTTTGAACCTTCGCGGCCTAGACCAGACTGTTTTACGCCACCAAACGGAGCAACTTCATTTGAAATTGCGCCCGTGTTAATGCCGACCATACCGTACTCAAGTGCCTCACCAACGCGCCATTGACGAGCTGTGCTTTGAGTAAACAAATAAGCAGCTAAACCGAACTCGGTATCGTTCGCCATAGCCACTGCTTCATCTTCAGTTTTAAAGCGGAAGAGTGGTGCAAGTGGACCAAAGGTTTCTTCTTTCGACACTTTCATGTCTTGCGTTACGCCAGTTAAAACTGTTGGTTCAAAGAATGTGCCACCAAGTGCTGAGCGTTGACCACCAATACGAATTGTTGCGCCTTTCTCGGTTGCATCTGCAATATGAGATTGGACTTTTGCAATCGCATCTTCATCAATTAAAGGCCCTTGAGTTGAACCTTCTTGACGGCCATCGCCAACTTTAAGCTTAGACACCGCTTCAACTAAACGCTCAGCCAATGCATCGTAAATACCATCTTGAACATAGATACGGTTCGCACAAACGCATGTTTGACCGCTATTGCGATATTTACTTGCCATAATGCCCTGAACCGCTTGTTCAAGATTGGCATCGTCAAATACTACAACTGGCGCGTTGCCACCCAGCTCAAGTGAAAGCTTTTTAATAGTTGGCGCACATTGTTGCATCAAGATACGACCAACTTGAGTTGAACCTGTGAAGCTTAACTTACGAACGATATCGCTTTCACATAAGGTTTTGCCCACTTCAACCGCATCACCGCTAATGTTAATTAAAACATCAGCTGGTAAGCCTGCTTGCAATGCCAAAACTTCAAGTGCATAGGCAGTTAACGGCGTTTGCTCTGCTGGCTTAACCAACATTGAGCAACCCGCAGCAATAGCTGGACCTGCTTTACGCGTAATCATGGCAGCTGGGAAGTTCCACGGCGTAATCGCAGCAGTGACACCAATCGCTTGTTTAATCACTAAAAGACGTTGGTTTGGCAAGGTTGGTGTTAACACTTCACCATCCACACGACGAGCTTGCTCGGCAAACCAGCGGATAAATGATGCTGCATAACCAATTTCACCGCACGCTTCAGCCAATGGCTTGCCTTGTTCAGCCGTTAAAATCTGTGCCAGATTTTCTTTGTGCTCAAGCATGAGGTTGTACCATGCCAATAACACATCAGCACGAGCCAAGGCAGTTTGCTTTTTCCAAGCAGCTTGCGCTTTTGCTGAACGGTTAATTGCGGCTTCAACCCCTGCGCGGTCATAGGTTTTCACCCATGCCAAAGTTTCACCCGTAGCAGCATCATTTACCTCGATATAATCATTTGATGCAGGCGCTTCTAATGAAATATCAGGATGTTTTAATAAATACTGCAAATTGTTTTGAATCATGCAGATTGCTCCATTGCTTTTGCACTACCTGCCTTAAGTGCCGCAAAACCTTGTTTCAGGATATCAAGGCCTTGACGGAATTGCTCAGCAGGAATGGTTAATGGATATAAGAAACGAATTACATTACCGTATTTACCACAAGTAAGAAGTAACAACCCGTTTTCCATTGCATAGTTTTGTACAACTTTTGCTTGCTCAGCAGTTTCTAGTTCTACTGCAACCATTGAACCTAATGCACGAATATCAGTCACTACATTTCCTGTTGCTTGCTGAATGTCTTTAAGCGAAACAACCAACTCAGCGCCTAGCTCATTTGCACGGTCGCATAAGTTTTCTTCTTCAATCGCATCAATCACTGCGTGCGCAGCAGCAACAGCAATCGGGCTACCTGCATAAGTACCGCCTAATCCACCTGGGTTTGGTGCATCCATCACTTCTGCACGACCGACTACACCCGAAATTGGGAAACCACCACCTAAGCTTTTCGCCATCGTGATCAAGTCAGCTTTAGTCTCGTAATGGTTCATTGCAAACAATTTACCAGTACGTGCAAAACCAGACTGAACTTCGTCTGCTACAAGTAAAATACCGTGCTTATCGCAAATTGCGCGTAAACGTTTTAAGAACTCAGCTGGCACAACATGGAAACCACCTTCACCTTGTACTGGCTCAAGCACAATCGCTGCAACATCATGCGGTGCAATATCTTCACTGAAAATATCTTCAACACTTTCAATTGCCGCGTCTACTGAAATACCTTTAGCAGGCACAGGGTAACGCGCGTGGAACACACCAGCTGGCATAACACCGAAATCACGTTTGTAAGGCGCAGTTTTACCTGTCATTGCCATGGTCATGAATGAACGACCATGGAAACCATTACCAAAAGTGATAATGCCGTGACGACCAGTGTAACAACGGGCAATCTTCACCGCATTTTCAACTGCTTCTGCACCGGTTGTGAAAAAAGCAGACTTAGCAGGTCCTGCAATTGGTGCACGCTCATTAATACGCTCAGCTAAAGCGACATAGCTTTCATAAGGTGTAACTTGATAGGCAGTATGAGTAAATTTAGTTAATTGTTCAGTTACCGCTGCAATCACTTTAGGGTGGCGATGGCCTGTATTTAAAACCGCAATACCACCAGCAAAGTCGATAAATTGGTTGCCTTCCTTGTCCCAAAGCGTGGCATTTTCAGCTTTTTCAGCGTACCACTGACACATCACGCCTACACCACGTGGAGTTGCTTGCTGTTTACGCGCGTTAAGTGCAGAATGTTGATTATCCATTTGATTCCCTCATATTTTCATCATCAGTTGCAGCTTTGGTTTTTACATCCTGTGCTTAATTTTCAGGGTGCTTTACAACAACTGCCTATGCATGTAATTTCGCTCGTCTGGCGGCAACTGACGAGAGCCATTTTTTAACTGTAGGAGAGAGCCAATTGCGTAGTTTACTTGGAGATCATTTGTTACAACGGCTCCAACAGGACATCGAGGGTAAACTCCATCAGCGACTTTTTCGTTGTCTACGCGCTGCCATTATTGATGGAGTGGTTCAACCAAAAACGCGTTTGCCCGCGTCACGCGACTTAGCCAGTGAAATTCATGTTTCGAGAAATACAGTTCTTACTGCCTACGAACAACTACAAGCTGAAGGCTACTTAGAAGCACGGACAGGCCATGGCACATGGGTTGCCGAGAAGCTACCAGAGAGTTTTCTAAATACACAAAATAAGAAAAAAGCTGTTTCAAGCCCGAAGGTTCAAAACTCTTATGCGCTATCGCAACGTGGTTCAAATTTATTAGGCTATGCCGCAGCATCTCCACATCAATGGGGTGCATTTGTACCAGGAGCTCCAGACGTTACCGAGTTTCCACATCATATTTTTAGTCGTATTCAAGCAAAATTAAGCCGTGAGCCAGACATTAACCGCCTTATCTATAGCAACGCGGGCGGATGTATTGAACTTCGAAGTGCATTAGCAGACTACTTACGGGTTGCCCGTTCAGTCCAGTGCGATGCCGACCAGATTATTATTACCGAAGGTATTCACCAAGCGATTGATTTAGTCTCACGTGCGCTCAGTGACATTGGTGACCGGATCTGGATTGAAGATCCAGGCTATTGGGGAATGCGTAATACTTTACGTATTAATGGCGTTGATATTCAACCCATGCCAGTCGATGCCGAAGGCATTATCCCCGAAGAAAATCCGGTTAAACCACCTAAACTCATTTTTGTCACTCCCTCACATCAATATCCACTCGGTTCACATTTAAGCCTAGATCGCCGACGCAAATTGATTGAGATTGCCCGCCAGCACAATAGCTGGATTGTAGAAGATGATTACGATAGTGAATTCCGTTTCTCAGGCCAGCCGTATCCATCTTTACAAGGTTTAGAAAATGATGCGCCTGTGCTGTACATGGGCACGTTCAGCAAAACCATTTATCCATCTTTAAGAATTGGCTATTTGGTGGTGCCTAAGCCGCTCTTTTCACCCTTACGGATTGTGGCAGCTGAACTCTATCGTGGTGGGCATTTGCTCGAACAAAAAGCCCTAGCCGAATTTATTCGTGAAGGCCATTATGAAGCGCATATTCGGCGTATGCGTCTGCTCTATGGCAAACGGCGTGATTACTTGGTGAGCCTGATTAAACGCTACCTAGGGCCTGAATTTATCCACGAATACGATGAAGCAGCAGGGTTACATCTGGTTTTAAAACTACCAAACTCTTGCGATGATGTCGCGATTGCAGCGACCGCACTTGAACGTGGTGTCAAAGTTCGCCCACTTTCACAGTATTACATGCAATCACATGCCCACGCGCAACGTGGGTTGCTCATGGGCTTTGCCTGCGTCAATGAAAAAGACATGGTGATGGCTTTTGGTGTGCTACTCCAGTGCTTACGCGAAGCGGGCGTACAAACACTTAATTGATTCTTTTATCTCACCATGCTGAATAAAAAAGAGCCTCATTGTGAGGCTCTTTTAGTTTCTAAAATACTAAACTAATTTTTCTTCTTGAGTATGAGTGAGATGGGTCGTTCTTCGGTCTTTACCCCAACCCAGTTTTTCCGACAATATTCCAAAGAACACAATAATGCCGAACAATGCTGTGGTGTAAATTACTTCTTTGAAATATGTGCCTTCAATGAGCATGGTGAGAATTGCCCCAATAATTGCAAAGATCACCACATAAGTCAGATAAGGGAACATCCACATTTTAAAGTCAATTTTCACCCCTTCAGCTTCTAGTTTTTTACGCATACGAAGTTGAGAGTAAGCAATGGTCAGGTACACATACAATGTTGCCGCGCCAGTCGTTAGCATGAAAAAGTCATAAACATCCATACTCTTGGTTGCAGTTAAAATCACGGCAATCACAGAGAAAAAGCATGACACAATTACGCCAACCCACGGGCTGCTTTTACTGTTCACAGAACCAAAACTTTTCGGTGCATCACCACGTTTAGCTAAAGAGAACAACATACGTGAACACGTGTAAAGTGCTGAGTTAAAACAACTACACACCGACGTTAACACCACAAAATTCACAATATGGCGAGCCCCCGGAATCCCAAGTGCACTTAACGTTACGCTATAGGTTCCCCAAGTCGAATCTTTCAAAAGTTCATTGTTGTGAGGAATTAAGCATACTGCGACAAACATTGATCCCACATAGAACAAAATAATTCGCCAAACCACTGAGTTAGAAGCTTTACGAATTTCTTTAGATGGATTTGCCGATTCTGCCGCCGCTACAGTAACAATTTCAGCACCAATATAGGCAAACATGACCCCAAGCAAGGCGGTAATGACGGATGATCCTCCATTTGGCATAAAGCCTTGAGAGGTTAGATTACTAATACCAGAAGCAGCTGGATTACCCCAAGGCCATAAATGCATGATGGCCAAACTACCAATCACAAGGAAAATAACAATCGCGATAACTTTAATAAGGGCAAACCAGAACTCGAATTCACCATAATTTTTCACGTTTTGTAAATTGACTGCGACCAATGCGACAATGACCACGACCATATAGGCCCAGATTGGTATAAATGGGAACCAATTGTTTAGAATTTTACCTGCCACATAGGCTTCCCATCCCATGAGCATTGCGAGAGTACACCAGTACAACCAGCCAATTGAAAAGCCTGCCCAACGACCAATCGCGCGGTCTGCATAAGTTGAAAAAGAGCCACTATCAGGGTTTAAAACGGCCATCTCGCCTAACATCCGCATGATGAACCAAACGAGCAGACCACCCAAAGCGTAAGTTAGAAAAACAACAGGGCCCGTATTGTAAATAATGCTACCTGAGCCCACGAATAGAGAACCACCAATAACCCCTGCAATTGAGATCATCGTTAGGTGGCGTGATTTAAGTCCATGTTTTAAACTTTGGGAGTGATTGGCTTCAGAACCATTTTGATGAGCTGCCATATCATTTTCCTTAATATATGGAGGATATCGGCCAATCTCGGAAATCCTCCGAAGCCAACTATATCCCCTAAAAATTTAGCCGTTTTGCCCAATTCCTAAAACAGAAAATTCACTGAGCTTATCCGGCGCTTCCGTATGCATACTTCCAATGGCTTTAATTTGTCGTTTCGGCCCTGAAGAAACGAGAGCCATTTTTGTAATAAAAGAGAGAGCCAATTGCAAAATTTATACGCAAAATTGGCTCTTTTTAGATTGCATGTAGGTAAATGGTTTTTAGTTTTTATTTTAAAAATGAATAAGTTTTACTTTAATTAGATTGGAATTATTTAGTTTTGCTCAGAAATTAATAAAGCTTTTGTCCCTTTTTCTAAAGCTCTGAATATATGTTTTTGATCGGCAGGGTAACAAATATAATCTCCGACACCGAGCTCAACGGCCTCATCAATTAGACCAACCAGAGCCTTACCTTCCACCACAATAATATGCTCCACAGAACCAACGGGGTGTGGCTCTGAAAGACGGTCTTCACCCGGCTCAACAATGAGTAAATAAACATCTCGACGCGCATGTGGCGGACAAGTCGCCAACAAAATGGCCTTGTAATTGGCAATCTCAGAGCTAACGGTTGGGCCATCTCCACAACGAATCACTTGCACCTGATTACTCGGTTCTTCCATCAAACGTGCAAATGGAATATTCAAAGCCACACAAAGTGCCCATAGAGTTTCAATGCTTGGGTTACCTTGACCTGCCTCTAATTGTGAAAGAGTAGATTTTGCAACGCCTGCACGACGAGCAACCTCTGCCAAAGAAAGCCCTGCTCTTTGGCGTTCACGGTTTAAACCTTTGGCAATAATTTCAATTGGCTGAGACATTCACCACATCCGTTCTATAAAAAAAACGATCGTTCGTTTTGACAAAACAATCAGACTTATTCATTATAATGGAAAATCGTTCGTTATATCATACTATGACCACCTACTCTCTCATTAAGAAACTTAGTAAAGACACTACCCGCTCGATTTTCTTTGTGTGTCTAGCGACGAGTGTCGTTGGTATGTCTTTAGGTTCACTCGCAGCAAGCTATGGCTTAGCGCTCTGGATCCCACTTTGTCTATCAATATTTGTGCTCGCAGGAACTGCTGAATTTATCTTTATTGGTTTTTTAGCGGTAGGTGGCAGCCCGATTGCTGCTGCAATTGCAGGACTATTGGTCAATTTACGGCATTTACCTTTTGGAATTGCGGTCAATGAATTAATCAGAGGTAAATTCTCTCGATATTTCGGGGCCCATATCATGAACGATGAAAGTGTTTTATTTGGTATGGCACAGCCTGATTTTGAGACTAAAAAAGCTGCTTACTGGTTATGTGGTATAGGCATCATGCTGAGCTGGCCTCTCGGTGTAACGGCGGGTTATTTTATTGGAACTGCTATTCCAGACCCTAAAACATTTGGTCTAGATGCAATTTTCCCCGCTATTTTAATTGCACTTACTTTTAATGCTTTAAAGAATAAATTTACTCGAAGAGCGGCATTTTCTGGCGCAACCTTGGCACTGATTACTACACCTTTTTTGACCTCAGGACTCCCTATTCTGATTTCACTTTTTGGCTTAATATTTGGTAGAAAAAAATGAATCAACAATTACTCATTATTTTGGGCATAGGCTTTCTAGCACTTGGAACATATGGGATTCGTTTTGCTGGTTTTCACTTAGGTGCTAAATTTACTTTTTCTGAAAAATACCAAGTTTTATTGTCAAATGGTGCAACTGTTTTACTATGCGCTATTGCCGTGACGACTACATTTTTTGAAGGCCAGCACTTCGCTGGATTCGCGCGTATATTTGGGGTGGCACTAGCGCTTTTCTTGGTCTGGAAAAAAGTACCGCTTTTATTAGTGATTTGCTTGGCAGCCGCTGCTACAGCACTGTTACGTTTACTTGGAATTGAGTAATAAAAAAGGCGAGATAAACTCGCCTTTTTTAAATTTTGTACAAGTTAGAACGGTAAATCGTCGTCTAAATCAGCTGGTGCAGACGCAGGCTGTTGTGGTGCTTTAGGAGCAAAACCACCAGATTGCGGGTTACTGTTTCCACCATTACCAAAACCAGCTGGGTTGCTACCATAGCCACCGCCACTATTTTGGTTATAACCACCGCCTTGGTTATTATTATTTTGATAACCATTACCACCTTGTTGAGGTGCGTTAAAACGTGGTTGATTAAAATCATTACCGCCAGCGAACCCTTGTTCACCTTGTTGACGACCATCTAACATTTGCATCTGTTCGCCACGAATTTCTGTTGTATAGCGCTCTTGGCCATTTTGATCAGTCCACTGACGCGTGCGTAATGAACCTTCAATATAAACCTTAGAACCTTTACGTAAGAACTGCTGAGCAATTTCCCCTAAACGGTTATGCAAAACAATACGGTGCCATTCTGTTTGTTCTTTACGCTCACCTGAAGTTTTATCGGTCCAAGCTTCACTTGTCGCGATTGAAAATTGAGTCAGCGAACCCCCATTTGGAAAAGTTTTTGTTTCAGGATCACGACCCAAAGTACCAACCAAAATAACCTTATTTACACCACGCATTAGCTGTCTTCATCCTATACATTTCTATGTTTTACTTTATAAGAGTTATGCTTAAATGGCTACCTCTTTACCGAACAACTGCGTTAAATCACGTCGCGCAGCCTCATCAAGAGTCTGTTTATCGACTTTAATATAAGCAACTTGCTGGTCAGGCATCACCACAACTTCTTCTATACCACGAATTGCCAATAGCTGTGTGGTCCACTCATTCACCTGTTGCACTTGCGGCAATGGCAACACAATAGATGACAAATACCGCGGCTGAGCTAAACCAAAACTAATTAGCAACCATATTATAGCAATCCCTGTTAAGACACTCCATCCAATCGCAGTATTATGTAACATCAATAATTGACCACCTAGTGTGCCACCAAAAAAAGCACCTAAAAACTGACTACTGGCATTTACACCCATAGCAGTTGCTTTTGACTGGATTGGAGCACATTTTGATAACCACGATGGCAATAATGCTTCCATCACATTAAACGCAATAAAGAAAATACCTAGGCCTGCGAGTAATACATATTTTGATTGATAGCCAAATATGAGTAACAGCAAACCTGCAATAATTCCTGTAATGGCAGTTAAAAAAATTCCCCGCATTTTGCGATATTTTTCAGCCACGATAATGCTTGGAAATGCAAAGAATAGACTAATTACTAACAGCGGCAGATACACCAGGCCATGACTTGCTAAAGGAATATGTGCAAACTCGATGAGCTGTGAAGGCACATAAATAAACATGGCGGTAAGCAGTAAGTGCAATGCAAAAACCGAGACATGCAAACGGTTTAAATCACCCATTTGGATGACTTGCTTAAGCTGCGCCATATAGCCTTGCTGATAATTACGATGATGACGAGTCACTTTAGGTACAAGCAATAGCATCAAAATCGCGATTAAGCCCATAATGGTCGTGACAAAGAATAGGCCTGAAATACCCACAATGCTTGTGAGCCAAGGTCCAAGACTAAAAGCCACCACAAAAGACAAACCAATACTCATGCCCATGGCAGCCATAGCTTTAGTACGTTGTTCTTCACGCGTAACATCGGCTAAAAGCGCCATGACGACGGCTGAAACTGCACCTGCACCTGCTATGGCACGGCCAATAATCACGCCATAAATGGTGTCAGATAAACCAGCAATTGCGCCGCCAAGAGCAAAGAGTAATAAGCCAAGCACCACGAGAGGTTTACGGCTAAAACGGTCAGCAAGTAAGCTAAATGGAATCTGTAAAATCGCCTGACTTAAGCCATAGACACCCACAGCCAAACCAATGAGTGCTGGAGTTGCATATTGATATGACTGCCCGACTACAGAAAAGACAGGAATAATCATGAACAAACCCAACATGCGTAGCGCAAAAATACTACTTAAGGCAAAAGTTGAGCGACGTTCCAAAGCATTCATCATATCAATACACGTTTATCAAACTAGGCAAATTATAAGCCGATTCGTTTCTAAAAATACGGGACACCTTATTTAAATTAACGATTTCAGCTTAAAAAAATAAAGAGGCATTTAGCCTCTTTATTCTAAACATCTTTACTGAAAATTAGCTTAAGACGAGTGTGGATGGCGTTTACTATATTGAATTGAAGCAAATACAGCCCAAACAATAAATGCTACACCAATTAAACCTGTTACCACTTCCGGTACGTGTACGCCTGTACCACTTGCAATCATAATGAATGCTAAAGCACCAATTGCATAATGTGCGCCATGTTCTAAGAACACATAAGCATCTAGCGTGCCTTTTTCAACAAGATAAACTGTCATTGAACGGACAAAAATAGCACCAATAGCAAGACCAAGCATAATCACGACAACATCGCTGGTAATTGCAAATGCACCAATCACACCGTCAAAACTAAAAGATGCGTCTAACACTTCTAGATATAAGAAGCCACCGATACCTGCTTTAACTACACCAGAAGCAGCACCTGATCCATCTTTCATAACGGCATTGCCATCTTCATCAATTTCAGGTTCACCGCCTAACATATGGCTTAATACTTCTACACCAATATAAACCACGATGCCCCAAATACCAGCCATAGTCACAACAAGGCGCTGCGATTCATCAACATTTGCTGCCATAATTAACATGGCAATGAGAGCAATAAAAACAGACATTGCCGGTACGCTAGCTAAGCTAGAAAGTTTAGCTTCAAGCCATCTGAACCAATGCGTTTCTTTTTCCTCATCAAAGAAGAAGTTTAAGAAAACCAATAATAGGAATGTTCCACCAAAAGCTGAAATCTCGGCGTGGTGGGCCATTAAACGTTCAGAATACGTTTTTGGATCGTTGAGTGCCAATTTAGCCACTTCAATCATTCCCATATCCGCAGTCACGGCAACAATCGCCACTGGGAAAATTAAACGCATACCAAAAACGGCGATTAAAATACCAACCGTCAAAAACAGCATTTTCCAGAAAGGATCCCAATTACGTAGAACCGATGCATTCACGACAGCATTGTCAAAAGATAAAGAGACCTCCATTACAGCTAAAATGGCTGTAATCGTTAAAGCTTTAAACATGGTAGACACGCCTGCTTCAGGTCCATGGGTAAAACCCCAATAAGCGGATAGCGCTAAACACACCACCGTAAAAAATATCGAAAATCGGAAATGCTTCATGGATCAGACCTATACCAAGAACTAAATTTAATCTTTCTTAAAACCGTGGCTATTATATCGATAATTAACCACAAAACGATGTTGTTTTGTGCCGTTATTCCCTTTACTTTATCTCTCTGTTTAATAAAGAAATTTATAATATTTAATTAACTTATTAATCGTATTAAATATTTTTCTAAGATATATCTATCATTATTATTTTTGTATTTTAAAATTGATTTAAAATCCTGTTCAGCTGTCTTATTTTAAATGGAATGATTTTATGCTTTTTTCTCAAGAACTCTGGCAACGTAATCTAAATTTATATCAAAAAATTCTCGACCTGCCTTTTAATCAGGAACTTGCCAGTGGAACTTTAGACAAAGAAGCTTTTTGCCATTATGTTATTCAAGATGCTCAATATCTCGTTGCTTATGGCCGCGTTTTAGCCGTTGCAGCAGCAAAGGCTTTTGAAGCTGACGATATTATGCAATTTTCAGATGCAGCCAAAATTGCGATTGTAGTTGAACGCAGTTTGCATGATGACTTCATGAAAAATTTTGGTGTGACCAAAGAAGAATTTAAAAATACGCCATTAACTTTGGCCGGCCACCATTACACTTCATTTTTAACCGCAACTGCTTGGTCTGAAAGTTATCCTGTTGTGCTGGCAGCACTTTTACCGTGCTTCTGGATTTATGCCGAAGTCGGTAAAGACATTGTAAACAAATCAATTCCAAACAACCCATATCAAGCGTGGGTTGATACCTATGCTGGCGAAGAGTTTCATACGGCGGTACGTAACGTCATTGCTACGGTTGATAAAGTTGCCGCACGTTGCGATGCCGATACGTTAGAGAAAATGCATGCCGCGTACACCATGGGTGCAAAACTTGAGTGGTTATTTTGGGATAGCGCCTACCACCAAAGACAATGGCTAGGTTTAGATCATATTTAAAACTTCAAAAGAATCGGTCAGATGGTTCAATATTCTGATCGATTTTCAATAAAATGCGAGACAGATATGTATATAGGCGAATTAGCATCTTTAACTGGAGCTACTCCTAAAGCCATTCGGCATTATGAGAAATTAGGCTTGCTACCCGTTGCAAAAAGAAAGGGAAATTATCGTATTTATGAAGCGATTGATGTTCAATCAGTTAAAATGATTCGCCTCGCGCAAGCGGTCGGATTTAGCCTTTCAGAACTGTATGACTTGTCAGCTTTAAAATATAAGAATAATCGATTTCCTGTAGAAGTTGCACAACAGCTCATTCAGAAAAAGAATCAACAAATTATTGAGCAAAAAGCAGCGTTAACCCGTTTACAACAAGATTTAAAGCAACTTGAGAATGAGATTATTGATACTTATATTACCCATAAGATTTCGGCTTAAAACAGATCATTAAAATTTGAAATAGCTTTCAAAATTAGTGCTTGACTCTGACCTTAGGGTAAAGGTTTATCGTAATGACTTCGTTTATTACGGATAAATAAAATGAGCGCTCATCTTTCTACATTTAAAAATTCAACAGCATTAATTACAGGAGCATCTTCAGGAATAGGCAAAGCCTATGCTCAAAAACTTGCATCTTTAGGGATTCACTTAATTTTGACCGCACGCTCCGAACAAAAGCTGAATGATTTAGCTGATGAACTTAGAAAAAAATATAACGTAAATGTTGAAGTTATCGTTTTAGATTTAGCTCAACCAAATTCAGCTCAAACCTTATTTGATGAAGTGCAAGCTAGAAAATTATCGGTAGAGATTTTAATTAACAATGCAGGATTTGGAAAATGGACTAAATTTCTAGATCAATCTGTATCTACCTATCAAGAAATGATCACGCTGAATATCAGCAGCGTAACGTCTTTATGTTATTTATTCTTGCCTCACATGCTTGCTAACAAAAAAGGCATCATGATTAATATTTCATCGACAGGAGCATTCCAACCTCTCCCCTATATTGCTGTCTATGGGGCAAGTAAATCTTACGTATTACAATTTACTGAGGCGTTGGCAGGAGAATATTCATCTTCAGGTGTTAAATTTCTAGCGGTTTGTCCGGGCAATACGGAAACCAATTTTACTCAGGTCGCAAATGCCGATACCAGCGGTATGAAAAGCTCTACAGTAGACGATGTTGTATCTGCAACAGTTGCAGCATTAGATAAAAATAAACCAACTCTTGTTGTAGGTTGTAGCAACTATTTAACGTCTCAGCTGCCTCGAATTCTTTCTCGCAAAAAGATGATCAATTTAGTTGAAGGGATGCTCAGAACCCGCGTTATCGATCCGTCATAAAGCTAGTTCAATTTAAAAGATTAAGGGCTATCTCTTAATCTTTTAATGCTGAAATAGTTGCCAGCCATAAATTAAACCTGCCGCGGCAACTACCCAACACAATGTTGCCAAACCTAGACACGACCACATCGACAGACGCGTTGCAAGTACATAGACCGCCACTAAATAAATGGCGTAAGGAATAAGTGACCATAGGCCAAACAGAGCTGTTTTCTGTAAAGCCTCAGCTCCTTTTTGCTGATAAACAATCACATGAGCAATCAAAGCGAATGTAGGAAAAAGCGGGACTAAACCCGCAATATAAAATGCCTTACTTTTCGATAAAACCGAAATGATGAGAACAACCCCAGCCCCCAACATACATTTTAAAAATAACGCCCACATGCGCTTATCCTATCTGGTCATTTCCATATCAAAACGCTGTATTGTGCGCTTTTCAGAGAAAATTAACAGCGACCAAAGCAATCAGTGCTGGAACTGCCTGAATATAAATAATCTTTTTACTGGCTGTCAGTCCGCCATAAATACCCGCAATGAGCACGCAACCTAAAAAGAAATTAGCAATGGATGTCGCAAACGGTGCATCTGCCAATAAAGACCAGAATAAACCCGCAGCCAAAAAGCCATTATAAAGACCTTGGTTTTGTGCCATCACTTTGGTGAGTTTTGCTTTTTCTGCATTATTTCCAAAGGCTTTCATGCCATAGGGCTTGTCCCACAAAAACATCTCTAACACTAAAATATAGACATGTAATATGGCAATTAAACCCACTAAAACTTGTCCGATCATACAATTTTCCTTTTTATTTTAAAGATATTAAAAAAAGATCAGTCTCTCGACTGATCTTTTAGTGTTTTACGGCTTTAACAATACTTTGCCTTGGCGAGCACCTTGTGTTGCTTTTTGGGCAGCAGTTTTAATCTCATCGAAACTAAATACGCCTTCTACAGGAAGGATTAATTTTTTCTGAGTTGCTAGCGTTAATAACTCGACAATAAGCTCTTTTTTACGTTCTGCTGGCATTTCTTTGTTGACCACACTCGCCCAGAAACCTTTTACAGTTGCTTGTTTAAAGATGAGATCACCAGATGAAATTTGCATGGTTTCACCTGTCATACTGCCAAACGAAACCAATAGGCTATTTTCACTAAGCAAGTTCAGCATTTCACCACTTGCACTTCCGCCAATCGAGTCCACACCAGCAATTAAAGGTTGGTCACCATGAAGCTGTTTAACTTGCTCTTTCCAGTTTGGCTGATCGGTTGCTACAACATGTTGAATGCCTAATGCTTGCATCTCTGCAATTGCATCAGTACGACGAACTAAATTAATTACGGGTAAACCACGTGCCTGCGCAATCATCGCAACCGTTTTACCTACTGCACCATTCGCCGTGTTTTGAATTAACCATTGACCCGGTTGAACATTTACAAAGTCCAACAGCATGAGGGCACTAATTGGCATACCAATCAGCTGTGCTGCTGTTTCGTCATCAATTTCATTATTGAGTGGAATAAGCCCTTGAGCTGGTGCAATAAAGTATTCAGCCCAACTACCATGCACAGCTGCAACTGCAATACGTTGCCCAACCTGTACATGAGTAACGCCTTCACCCAGCGCATCTACAATGCCAACAGCTTCACTACCACCAATAGCGGGTAAAGTAGGCTTGTAGCCATAACTTCCACGTACCGTCCATACATCATGGTTATGGATCGGAGACATGATTGTTTTAATTCGAACTTCGCCTGCTTTTGGTTCTGGCTTTGGCATATCCGCCTGCTCTAAAACGTCTACAGGTTCGCCAAAATTACCATGGATAATACTTCGCATGCTTTATTCCTCTATCGGTTTTAAGAGTTGTTGGGTGGTTTCTAAAGCTAGATGTAGATGTGCTTTATCTTGCGACAATTTTGTGAGTAAAGCGGCACCTAACCATAACTGATACATGACTTGCGCAGTTTTTAAAGGGTCAATGTGTTTTGGAATTGATCCTTCTTGTTGGCCTTCTTTGAGTAGCAAAGCCAAACGTTGCGTTAATTTGTACACACCGTCATTGAGAATTTGGCGCATATCTTCCGATAAATCGGAAACCTCGGCTGCCAGTTTCACAATCAGGCAGTTTTCAGCCCAGCTACCATTTACTGGGTCATCAATCCATGCCTGCCATAACGCCATTAAACGGGCGTGGGCACTTTGCTCACTGTGCTGCCAAAGCTGTTCCATACGAACTTTATAGTCAGCCATATATTGCTCTAGCAACGCACAGCCAAACGCCTCTTTCGAAGCAAAGTAGTGATAGAACGAACCTTTAGGTACGTCACAAGCCTTTAAGATTTCTTGTAAACCAACGCCGACAAACCCTTTGTGTAATACCAGCTCAAAACTGGTATCCAAAATGTGTTGTCGCGTGGTTTCACTTTTATTTAATCGTTTCATGCATACACAATACTCCACTATTAGACCAGTCGTCTAGTAAAATTATGTTGCTCATTAAAATTTGCTAAGAGTAGAAATCAAAAGAGAGGAATGTTAAAAATACAACCTGCTTAATTAAAAAAATTATGTCGATTGTCGTTTAACCGTCACAATTTGTCGCTTTAAATCATTTTGTACCACTTGAACAATTTTAAATCGTTATCATATATAGGGTCTGTTGTTTATAACCAGTCGCACAACACAAGACTGATCAATCAACACCTAAATTTTCATTAATACATAATTGAGATGTTTTATGAGCCAAAGTCATATCCGTATTCGAGGCGCACGTACCCATAATTTAAAAAATGTGTCTCTCGATATTCCACGCGATAAATTTGTGGTAATTACGGGGTTATCAGGTTCAGGAAAATCTTCTCTTGCCTTCGATACCCTCTATGCCGAAGGACAACGCCGCTATGTCGAATCACTTTCGGCCTATGCCCGTCAGTTTTTATCGCAAATGGAAAAACCTGAAGTAGACTCGATTGAAGGTTTATCTCCAGCCATTGCGATTGAGCAAAAATCTACCAGTCATAACCCACGTTCAACCGTGGGTACCATTACCGAAATTTATGACTATTTACGCTTGCTCTATGCGCGTGTCGGCACACCGTACTGCCCTGAACACGACTTGCCGATGGTTGCGCAAACTGTTTCTGAAATGGTCGATGCAGTAAAAACACTTGAAGAAGGCACAGCACTGATGTTGCTTGCCCCTGTAGTTCGTGAACGTAAAGGTGAATACAGCAACTTGTTCGAACAGCTACAAGGCCAAGGTTTTGTACGAGCACGTGTTGATGGTGAAATCATTGACATTGATACGCCACCTGAACTCGATAAAAAGAAAAAGCACACCATCGAAGTTGTTGTTGACCGTTTTAAAGTACGTGAAGATTTAGGTAACCGTATTGCCGAATCATTTGAAACTGCTTTACGTTTAGGTGGTGATATTGCGGTTTTGTCATGGATGAATGGCGAACACCCAGACCGCGTTTTTTCTGCAAAACACTCATGTCCTAAATGTGATCGTGCTGTGGCAGAACTTGAGCCTCGTTTATTTTCATTTAACAACCCATTTGGTGCCTGCCCTGTTTGTGATGGTTTAGGTACACGCAGTCATTTTAGCTCTGAAAAGCTCATTCCAAATCCTGAGCTTGCGATTAGTGAAGGTGCCATTCGTGGTTGGGATCGTCAACGTCCTTATTATTATTCAATGCTGCAAAAAGTTGCCGACCATTTTGGTTTCCAACTTGATACGCCTTGGAACCAGTTAGATAAAGATACTCAAAAGAAATTTTTACAAGGTACAGGTAAAGAAAAAGTAGATTTAAGCTATATCGACGAACGTGGCCGAAAACACACACGCGTACAACCTTTTGAAGGAATTTTGCCACACCTTGAACGCCGTTACCGTGAAACTGAAAGTAACTATGTACGAGACGATTTAGCTCAATATTTATCGAATGCGGCTTGCGATGCCTGCGATGGTTCACGTCTAAATGAAATTTCACGCAACGTTCGGGTCAAAGATAAGACGATTGCACAAATCACTAAGATGTCGATTGGTGATGCTGAAAACTATTATCAAGATCTCAATCTTGAAGGCGCTAAAGGCGAAATTGCAGATAAAATCTTTAAAGAGATTCGTGAACGTCTCCACTTTTTGGTGAGTGTTGGTCTGAACTATTTAAGTCTCGCTCGTTCGGCAGAAACCTTGTCAGGCGGTGAAGCTCAGCGTATTCGTCTCGCTTCGCAAATTGGTGCAGGTTTGATGGGCGTGATGTATGTACTCGATGAACCATCGATCGGTCTGCATCAACGTGATAATGACCGCCTACTACAAACCTTAATTCGCTTACGCGATCTCGGCAATACCGTACTTGTGGTTGAACATGACGAAGATGCGATTCGTGCTGCGGATCATATTATTGATATCGGACCTGGTGCAGGGATTCATGGTGGTGTCATTATCGGGGAAGGTAGCTATGACGAGATTGCAAGCAATAAAGACTCTCTTACAGGTCAATATCTTTCAGGCAGCCTAAAAATTGCGATACCTACACAGCGTACCCAATCACCACGCCCAGATGAATTCATCAAACTCTCTGGTGCAAGTGGTCATAACCTACAGAATGTCGATCTCACCATTCCACTTGGCATCATGACCTGTGTGACGGGCGTTTCAGGTTCTGGAAAGTCAACGTTAATTAATCGTACTTTATTACCTTTAGCTGCCACTCAACTCAATGGTGCAACTACGCTGACTGCAGAAAAGTTTGATTCGATTGATGGTTTACAGCATTTAGATAAAGTGGTTGATATTGACCAAAGTCCAATTGGTCGTACCCCACGTTCCAATCCTGCCACGTATACAGGTTTATTTACGCCTATTCGTGAGTTATTTGCGCAAACGCCTGAAGCCAAAGCGCGTGGTTATAGCGCAGGTCGTTTCTCGTTTAACGTGAAAGGTGGACGTTGTGAAGCTTGTGAAGGCGATGGCATGATCAAGGTCGCGATGCATTTCTTACCTGATATGTATGTGCCTTGTGATGCTTGTCATGGCAAGCGTTATAACCGTGAAACTTTAGAAGTTGGTTATAAAGGCAAGAACATTTCAGACGTATTAGAAATGACCGTTGAAGATGCAGCTGAGTTTTTTAATGCAATTCCTGTGATTCATCGTCGTTTAGATACTTTAATGCAAGTAGGTCTGGGATATATTCGTTTAGGTCAAGCTGCAACGACACTTTCAGGCGGTGAAGCGCAACGCGTTAAATTAGCTCGAGAGTTAGCAAAACGTGATACGGGTAAAACCTTATATATCTTGGATGAGCCGACGACAGGCTTACATTTCCATGATATTGCCAAGCTACTCGACATTTTGTACGAGCTACGCAACAAGGGTAATACCATTGTGGTGATTGAACATAACCTTGATGTGATTAAAACAGCGGACTGGGTTGTCGACTTGGGCCCTGAAGGTGGTTCAGGCGGTGGTATGATCATTGCCGAAGGCACACCTGAACAAGTGGCTGAGGTTGAGGTTTCACATACGGGCCGTTTCTTAAAACCGATGTTGAAGTAATTTATTGAATGAAAAAGCCGGAAATCATTTCCGGCTTTTTTTACCCCTCTACTGCATTTCGTCCTCGGGCTTTAGCTCTTAATAGCGAACGGTCAGCTTTCTCTAAGAGCTCTATCCAACTCGCCGCTCCTATCGCAAAACCAATACTGACAGACACATGCAATTTTTCATCTGAACCTGACAAATCAATTTCTTGTAAAGAAATGGCAATCCGAATTTTTTCTGCTAAAAGACGGGCATCTACAAATTGTACCTGCTCTAACAATATTAAAAACTCATCTCCGCCATAACGAACAATTAAATCTGAACTTCGAATATTTTGCTTTAATTGCTCAGCAATATTAACAATGACATGATCACCTACAATATGCCCATATTGGTCATTCACCTGTTTAAAACGATCAATATCTATAATCATTAAACAAGTCTGCGTAAATTTTTGAGGGTAACTTTCAACAATTTTTAAATATTCAGATAAAGCTAAACGGTTGGACACACCAGTTAATGGGTCTGTATTGGCTATATTCTTTAATTGAAATTCAAAAGCATCACGTTGTTGCAACATACGCTGTAATCGATCAATCGCCTCAAATAGAGAAAAAAATTCACCTTTTGTAGTTACATTCATCTCATCTGTGCAATGATCAGAACTATGCGATAAATCTAAAATTAAAGTCCTCGCTTTTATTAAAGGAGAAAACACCCTTCTTTGCGCATAATTAAGCGTAAGTAACGCGGTGGCTAGAGAAATTAAAGAAATTAATAACGTTAAGAGAAAATCATTTCGAGCAACTACATTCTCTTGAGTGGCAATTACAACACTTTCATCAAGAATATAACTTTGTAAATCAACCACGGTGGTAAATTTACCCACGATTGCTTCTGTCAATTGAGTGCCATTTAAATAATATGGCTCCCCTTTTTGGCTTTCTTCCAATAACTTTTCTACAATCGGAATACCCTTGTCTATAAATTCTGATTTCACTCGGGAATATAACCGACGGTATTCTAGGGTCTTTGCCTGTTCAGGCTGCAAGGTATCAACCAAAATCCATAAATATCTAGACTGATGCTGAGTTTGTAGAGAACGCGCACGATTATTACTTGGAATTTCTTCATTAAAGCTCACAGGAGCAATAATATTAGATGCCATACGTCCGGCCTGATCTCGCATATCGGTGAGAACTATAATCAGCGTAAAGTAATTAGAAATACGGCTATCTTTACTTTTTAGCTGCAACATCAGTTTTTGCAGTATTTCCCTACAATTATCCCATGCTCCAAACATCCCTAAAATGGCATTATCCATTTGGACGGAAGTTCTCGCTCCATATGGAATTTCACCATAATAGTCGACCACATGCCGAGCTTGTCTAAGATTTTCTTTGAAGTTGGTTTGCAACTCATTTGCTAATGAAACATAACCTGCTTGTTTTAAGATAAGAATACTTGTATCAATTTGCGCATCGACAATTAAACGAAATTTTTTTAATTCTTGCTGATTCTTTAATAAATCATCAGGACTGCTCGACATCATTTTATTGGCTGGAGCACGCTCCTTAGAAATTTTATAGGCAATATCGGCTACAGCTCTTAAACTTTTTATTTCGGCTAAGGCTTGTCTAGTTTTTATATAATCCTGATAGCTTCCCACAATGAGGGGAATCGCCATGAATAATAAGGACAAAATAATAATCAGCATAAAAAAGAACAGTCGATTACTAATGTGCTCTGAACGTAACCCTGACATTTCTAGCTGATACTCCGTAAATGTCCTGCCATTTTTACTACGATATAAATTAGGCTTAAATCCATCCTAGCATTTTAATAACTAGAATTTCATCAATAAACCCTTCATTTCTCTTTTAATAATTATACGGTTCCTACATTTTAGTAAGCTTAAATAATAAACGGGATCGAAAAATTGAATGATTTTTATAAAAAAACTCTATTTTACAGATTAAAAATTTTTAGCAATGATAGTAAAACATATTTAGTTATCCTCTTGGATGCACTTCTCCCAGCATCCACTGCCCAGCTTTAAGCTGGGTTCTTTTTGATCTATTATTTTCCAATAAATTTCATATAACTTTTCTTATAATTTTAAGATTTTCTTATAGATAAAAAAAAGCTCAACCTTGGGGAAAGCTGAGCTCGTAAAATCTGATGTGTTACACACATCGTATCTGGGAAAGCACTTTAAATCCTAAAAACGTTAGGTAGTGAACTTTGCAATTGAATTATGTGACTTATCTCTACTTTTGTAAAGTCGATTAAATTAATCAGAATTCAAAATTTAATCGATTTTTCAACTTAAAATAGAGATTTCTTTTATTTTATTCACTTATATAATAATTAAAAATAGTTAAATTTTTTAGTTAAACTAATCTAAATATTGTCAACTATTCCTCAAAATATTACAAATTCGATAAGAAAACGATGATTTTTTATTCGCATTGTAAACAATATTATACTTTTATTAATGTTAAAACCGATTAATACAATCTGTTTTTCCAATCAAAATTATAATAACTTTTAAACATTTAGTTCTAAATTCCCTATGAAATATAATTATTAGCTTCTTGTAAATGTTCATTTTTTTATCAGGTTGACAATTTACTTTTCATTTGAATATTTTTTCACCAATTTTAACATAAGTGTCAAATATCTTTAACATTCCTTTTTTTCATTATTGACTTCATAAATTGTTACAATACAATGGCCCCAGCTTTATCTCTTGTTATTGCTGGAAATGATTATGAAAAAACTTGGTTTAGCCACTGCTGTATTATTAGCCATGACCGGTGCTCATGCTTATCAATTTGAAGTTCAAGGTCAATCTGAATATGTTGACACAACTGCAAATGATAAAAACTTCACTGGTACTGCTCAAGGTACTTATTACTTAAAAAATGTTGATGCTTCTAAAGGTCCTTTAGCTGAAGCAGCTTTCTTAAACCAAGCATCTAACGTTTCTGTTGCTTATAACTATATTAAATATGATGAGAAAGACACTGTAAACGTTGAATCTCATACTTACGGTGTTAAAGGTGAAGCATACCTTCCAACTCCTTACCTACCAGTTTATGCTAGTGCATCTTACAACCACACTATCAATGACTTTAAAGATGGCGTAAGTGATGACAACGGTGACCGTTATGCATTAGAAGCTGGTGCAATGTTGTTACCTAACTTCTTAGTTGCTGTTGGTTATACAAGTGTTGCAGATCAAATTTCTTTAGATGCTTTCGGTGTAAATAAATACGGAATCGCTAAAGCAGTTGGTGAATCAGTTGCTATTGATGAAAAACAAGATGCTGTAACTGCTCGTACTAAATACGTTGGCAACATCGATGGTACTAATATGGCTATTGGTTTTGAAGCATTCGGTTTATTTGCTGAAGACAATGCTTATGGTATGAAAACTGACCTTTACGTGACTCCTAAGTTAAGTGTTGGTGCATCTTTTGCTGATGTGTCTGCATTTAATTCTGGTTATGATCATGTTTGGGGTGCTCACACTGAATACTTCATCACTCCTGCAGTAGCAGTTGGTGCTAACTTCGTTAAAGCAAATGCGACAGATGGCAACCCACGTGATACTCAGACTTATGGCTTAAATGCTAAATTCCGTTTCTAATTTAATTTAGAAATCGAATTAAAAAAGGACTCTATTGAGTCCTTTTTTATACCTAAATATTAGCTTCGTACAATATTTAAGAAATACAGATGACGTTCGTATTGATCAATAATGTCTTGAATTAAATCTTCTTGCGTCCAATCCATTACATCATAGTTCTGGCCACCTTCTCGTAAAAAGACTTCAGCCTGAAAATATTGCCCATCTTCTGCTTCTATACGCCCCATAAGAAAACTTGGTGGTAATGTTTCACGTGAAACAACTTTATAAATAAAATTAATTTCATTGTGATGATCTACCCTAAGCTGCATACCATCTTCAAGCTGACTAATTGAAACTTCTAAATGACGGCGTTTCAACTCATGCTTAATATTTTCAAAAGCGCGGCTCACCTGATTTTCAATATATTGCTTTACTTCGTCTTCACTATGAGGATAGTGCATGATTAATCCTAGACGCTGTTGCCAGCTTCGTGGATTATGAATAGCACGCGGTGTGATTCGTGCTTCTTGAATAGCAGTCATTTTAGTGACATCAAGATGCAACGCTTTGATTAATCCCCAACTCATTAACAGCATGACGACAGTAAATGGTAATGCACTCATAATGATTGAGGACTGAAGTGCAGCCAACCCACCCACCAATAATAAAATAATGGCGAGTACAGCCATAAGCACTGTCCAGAACAGACGTTGCCAAGTCGGTGAGTTTTCTGTTTTTGCAGTTAAATAGTCGGTGACTAATGCACCTGAGTCGGCCGAGGTCACAAAAAATAAAACCACTAAAACAGTTGCCAAGACATTCATTACCCCAGAGAAAGGTAAATGATTTAGAAATTCAAATAATGCGACTGATGAATCTTGTTGAACCGCCTGAATTAAGGTGGTTTGATGCTCATGGATAATGCTAAATAACGCAGCATTTCCTAAAAAGCCCATCCAGATAATGGTAAAGCCTGTTGGGATAAGCAAAACCCCAACAATAAATTCTCGAATGGTACGACCACGTGACACGCGGGCAATAAACATTCCCACAAATGGTGACCACGAAATCCACCATGCCCAATACAAGATCGTCCAGCCCCCAATCCATCCATTTGGCTGATAGGCATATAAATTGAATGTCATGGTAAAAAGGTTAGAGAGGTATTGCCCAGTATTTTGAATAGTGGTTTGGAGTAAATAAATGCTTGGGCCAGCAATAAAAATAAATACTAAGAGAATTACAGCTAAAACTAAGTTTATTTCTGATAAACGTTTTACACCTTTATCCAGACCTAAGAATACGGATAAAGAAGCCAAGATACTTACGAAAATAATGAGTAGAACTTGAACATGAGTACTTTGCTCTAGACCAAATAAATAATGTAAACCTGAATTGATCTGGGTTACCCCAAAGCCAAGAGATGTCGCGACACCAAATACAGTTCCAATCGTTGCAAAAATATCAATGCTATCGCCCAATGGGCCATAAATCTTTTTTCCAATCAGAGGATAAAGTGCGGAACGGGTCTTCAAAGGTAAATTATGTCTATAGGCAAAATAAGCTAAAGCCAGTCCGACTACAGCGTAAATCGCCCACGCATGTAACCCCCAGTGGAAAAAGGTTACTCTTAGTGCTTGCTGTGCTGCATCAATGGTTTGTGCCTCACCACTTGGGGGGTTAACGTAATGCATGACGGGTTCAGCAACACCGAAGAACATCAAACCAATCCCCATCCCTGCTGTAAACAGCATGGCGAACCAGGACCCATTATTATAATCAGGCTGGCTATGATCAGGCCCTAATTTAATACGTCCAATTGATGAACAGGCGATATAAATCAACAAGATGAGAAAGAAAGCAACAGATAAAACATAAAACCAGCTAAATGAATCAGTGATCCATTGTTTTAATTGTTGCGTTAGAAGCTCAAAAGAACTCGGAGCAATCACCACTACTGCTAAAAACAAAGCAATAATAATGACCGTACCAAAAAATACGTTAGGATTAACGTTTGCGAACCAACTGGACTGTTTGGAAGGCATAAATCCTCCATGTTATTTTAATGACGAGTGACAGGCTTAAATGCCAATAAGATATTCATAGAATGAACAAAGCTAAGGCTTTCAATAGAGAAAGCCGATAACACTCTAAATAAACTTAAAGAATATTGCAGTTACAAAGGTGTAAATAAATTAAAACACCTTCTACATTATTTATCTGAATTTTTTTTAGGGAGGTGGGTAATATATTGTAAAGCAATTAATCGAGTTACGATTAAAGTTAAATACATGACTCCACAGAACATTTGAAGCATGGCTAAAACGCGCGCTGGTGGGCTCAGAGGCATTAAATCAGATAAACCTGTAGCCGATTGCAAGCTAAAGCTGAGAAATAATAAATCTAACCAAGTCTGTAAATGGTGAACGTTATTTGGATTTTGAAAGCTAGACGGAAAAATAAGCTGACAAATGTTATATAAAAATGCAAAACCCCATGCAATAAGCGTAAAGACTGCTGCTGCTGCAAACAACTCATCTCTTGTTAAATACTGATCGGCAAACATATAACGAAATAAGCCATAAGCTGCTGAAAAGTAGGCTAGCGCTTCACAGCCATGTGCAAAAACCTGAACGTATAAATTGCTATAACCCAGTAAAATAAATACAGAGGATATAATCGCCCCACTCACAAATGTTAACCCGAGAAAAGTAAACATTGGGGTTTGACGAATAACCTTGGCAATAATGAGTAAGGCCAGCACGCCTAAAGCCCATGTAAGGGTGCGATAAAATACATCATGAAAAGTCAGCATGGCCAAAATGAGTAAGACAAATTGCACAAGCAGCAACCATGCAGAAGGTAGCAATCGAAAGCCCGCCCAGAACTCGATGATAGATCGCATTATTATTTTCCTTGTTTCATTGTGCTTTTTGGGGTCTAGCAAATCATACTGTACACAAAACAGGGCAAACAAGTTGTTCTTTATTAATATCTAAGCCCTAAATTGAAAATTAAATAAGTATAAAAAAAAGCCCCGTAGGGCTTTTTTAAGAATTAGCTAACAATATTGATCTTAGTGATCCGATGCACCAGATGCCCCAATACCTGTCATTGAACGAACATATTGAGCATCGAAAGCAGCACGCTCTTTTTTAGCACGTGCAGAGTTATCGGTAACCGAGAACAACCAACAGCAAAGGAAAGACAACGGCATTGCGAATAATGCAGGGCCATTGAATGGATTGATTGGTGTATCAGAGATTTTTAAAGTATCTACCCAAACTGCTTTAGATAGCACAATCAATACTACCGCTGTTACGAGACCAACCACACCACCAATAACTGCGCCACGAGTCGTTAAACCTTTCCAGAACATTGAAAGAACAAGAACTGGGAAGTTTGCACAGCAAGCTACAGAGAATGCCAAGCCTACCATGAACGCCACGTTTTGTTTTTCAAACAAAATACCCAAAATCATGGCAAAAATAGCCAAACCAAGTGTCGCAATTTTTGACATGCGAAGCTCTGAAGCAGGCGTCGTTTGACCTTTTTTGAATACGTTAGCGTATAAGTCGTGAGAGATTGCAGATGCGCCTGAAAGTGTTAAACCAGCAACAACAGCAAGAATGGTTGCGAACGCTACTGCTGAAATGAAGCCCATGAATAAGTCACCGCCTAAAGCGTCACTTAAATGCACGGCTGCCATATTGTTACCACCAACAAGCTCAAGTTTGCCTGTTACTGCCATTTTTGCAACATCAAGGAATTGCGGATTGTTTGATACGAAAAGAATCGCACCGAAACCAATAATGAAAGTTAAAAGGTAGAAGTAACCAATAAAACCTGTCGCAACCACAACTGATTTACGCGCTTCTTTTGCATCTTTTACTGTAAAGAAACGCATAAGGATGTGTGGAAGACCTGCTGTACCAAACATCAATGCCAGACCAAGAGACAAGGCATCAATCGGGTTTGCCGCAAGTTTACCCGGTCCCATAATTTTTGAAGCATCGGCCAAGCTTATATCATGTACTTTGCTGAAAACTTCAATTGATTGGGTAAACATGTTGCTGAAGCTGAAACCGACTGCTTTCATCACCATGAATGCCATGAAGGTTGCACCACTGAGTAACATTACCGCTTTGATAATTTGTACCCATGTCGTTGCCAACATGCCACCAAAAATTACGTAAGCCATCATCAATAGACCAACGATGACTACAGCAATATTGTAATTCAAACCAAATAGTAATTTGATGAGCTGACCCGCACCTACCATTTGAGCAATCAAATAAAATGCCACAACAACAAGTGAACTGATTGCAGCTAAAGTACGTACCGGTTTTTCTTCAAGACGGAATGAAACCACATCTGAAAGGTTATATTTACCAAGGTTACGTAAACGTTCTGCAACCAAGAATAAAACGATTGGCCAACCTACCATGAACCCAAGCGAGTAAAGTAAGCCATCAAAGCCCGAACTAAACACAAGTGCAGAAATACCAAGGAAAGATGCAGCAGACATATAGTCACCCGCAATTGCCAGACCATTCTGGAAACCGCTGATACCACCACCGGCTGTATAGAAGTCTTGTGTTGATTGGGTTTGCTTGGCAGCCCACTTAGTAATGAACAAAGTGAAACCAACAAAAATTAAGAACATGATGATGGCATGCCAGTTGGTTGCTTGTTGTTCAGCTTCTCCCAGATCTGGACTCGCCATAGCCACTGTTGAATATAGCGATGCTGCTGCCAATAAAGCTTTCGCCTTTAATGAATTCCATTTCATATTAGTGTAGTCCTTTCTCATGCGTGATGGCTTCAACTTCCTTCAACGCTTCTGCACTCAACTGGTCAAGGGTCCTATTTGCGATAAAAGAATACACGCCACACAGAAGGAAAGATAAAACGATAATTCCTAAACCTAGCGGGATTCCCCATGTCGTTACACCACCACTAAATGAACTCATCAAAAATTCTTTGTTGTAGCCTACAAGCAGCATAAAACCCACATAAAGAATTAACATAATGATTGTTAGCGTCCAACTTAATGCACTTTTTTTCTTGACCATCTTTTGAAACTTTGGATTGCGTAGAATCTGTTCTACTTGGTTCTGATCCATAACCAAACTCCTTGCCTGTGTCCAGCCTTGGCCACTTTTTTAATAGTAGTTTCTCAGGATTTAAGTTAGCAAAATTCCTTGTAATTCGTAACTTAGACTTTGGTCGTTAAAATTTAATCAATTTATAGCTTTGTTTCTGCTTGGGGTATGATAGGCACAAGGTTCTAATCATGTGAGTCATATGAACAGCTGGCTGATTATTGGGGTACTCACCCTTTATATAGCACTCTTATTTATTTGTGCTTTTTTTGGTGAAAAGCATGCCAGCCGTCTGAGTACACGTGGCCGCATGTTCTTGTTCAGCTTAACCCTAGGCGTTTACTGCTCATCATGGACATTTTACGGCGCAACTGGAGCCGCTGTTCGCGAAGGCGTGATTTTCTTACCGATTTACTTAGGTCCACTCTTATTTGTCTGGTTCGGCTATGACATTTGGCGACGTTTAGGCCGAGTACGCCAACACCATGCTATTTCATCAATTGCCGACTTTATTGCTGCACGTTACGGGAAAAGTGGGGTATTGGCATCACTGGTTACCATTTTGGCCGTAATCGCAATTATTCCCTATCTGGCCTTACAGCTACGTGCGATTGCTTTAAGTACGTCGGTCATTATGGAACAGAATGCTCATATCCATACAACCACCAATAGTGTTTTGCTTTTAACCAGTGTACTGGCTATTTTGGCCATGATTTTTGGCACAAGACAAATCGCAAATACCGAGCAACATGGCGGCCTCATGCTCGCCGTCGCATTTGAGTCCTTTGTAAAATTATTCGCACTCATTTGCGTCGCTTTATTTTTTATTTTTGAAACACCAGCGAACCTAGTCCAAGTTACAGCCGATGTGAACCAAACCTTTCAGGAAGTTCAGTTGTTTGGAGTACCTGAAACATTCTGGATTCAGACTTTATTGGCAGGTTTAGCAATTATCTGCCTGCCACGTCAGTTTCATGTGGCAGTAGTCGAGCTGCGTGACGAAAAGCATATCCGTGGTGCGCGTAAATGGTTTGCGGTTTATCTCATTTTAACAATTTTAGCCATTATTCCGATCGCAAGCTGGGCGTTGCATGCAGCACCAAAGTTCTTGACTGTACCCGATGTTGCCGTGTTGTCATTACCCCTTAGCTATAACCAAGAAGGGCTGGCTTTACTGGCTTTTTTAGGTGGGTTCTCTGCATCGACAGGCATGTTACTGGTTTCATCAGTTGCCTTGTCCATTATGCTGAGTAATGACTTAATTATGCCTGCGCTCTGGCGTTTTAAAGTGCTCTCGCGCCATGATAAACATCTTCCTAAAGTTCTTAAGTTTAGTCGCCGCATTAGTATTGTTGCAGTGATGCTACTTGGCTTTTTATTCTTCCATTTCTTTAATGATATTAACCAACTTTCGGTATTTGGCTTATTAGCTTTTAGTGCTGTCGCTCAATTTGCCCCTGCTCTTATTGGGGGTTTGTACTGGCGTGGTGGAAGTCGTCAGGGCGTATATGCGGGACTCATCATTGGATTTTTAATGTGGAGTTATACTTTACTATTTCCAACGATCTTACGTAGTTTGCCTGAAGCCTATCAGGAAGCGGCTCAGAGTATTTTGCTTTTTGGCCCTTTTGGAATCAATGCGCTACGTCCTGAATCATTATTTGGTTTTGAATCATTTGCACCACTTACACATGGTGTAATTTGGTCGCTTGGTTTAAATATTGTTTTATATATCTGGATTTCTAAACTCTACCGCCCAAGTGTGGCAGAGCAAATTCAGGCTGAAAGTTTCTTCTATTATGAAACAAAACCATTGCCATCACCGCACACTTCTACCGATTTAACCTATTTACCGCATGATGCAGCACGTTTAAAAGTAGGTGATCTCTTTGCACTTGCCAAAAGAATTACGGGTGAGCAACCAACAACACAAGCCTTTGAAAATTTCTGTGAACAAAATCATTTAATTCTTAATGAAAATAGTATTGCGAATGGTATGTGGTGGCGGTTTACCGAGCAATATCTAGCCGGCATTATTGGGGCAGCCTCTGCACGTACTTTGCTCACTACAGCAATGATTAATAATGGTCTGGCTTTAGGCCAAGTGGCTAATATTCTGGACCAAGCCTCGCAATGGCAACGTTTTAACCAAAACCTGCTCATGACCATGATTGACCACATGACCCAAGGGGTAAGTGTGGTTGATAAAAATATGTGTCTGGTGGCGTGGAACAACCAATATTTAAAACTGTTTGGTTACCCTAAAGACTTAGTGTACGTTGGCTGTCCAATTGCAGACTTAATTCGTTATAACGCTGAACGCGGTGAATGTGGCCCTGGTTCAGTCGAAGAGCATGTACGCAAACGTTTGCACTGGATGAAAGTTGGAAGTGCTCATGAATTTGAACGAATCCGTAAAGATGGTCGGGTAATTCAAATGCGCGGTAATCCTATTTCAGGTGGAGGCTTTGTGACAACATTCGCCGACATTACTCCTTTCCGTACAAATGAGGCAATACTCGAAGCCCGTGTAAAAAACAGAACCCAGCAGCTTGCCGATGCATTAACCGAACAGCAACTTGCACGTGAACAAGCCGATATGGCGAATATGTCAAAAAGCCGCTTTATCGCTGCGGCAAGCCATGACTTATTACAGCCAATGCATGCCGCTCGCCTGTTTAGCACCGTTCTTGAACAGAGCATCGCAACCGAAGAAGACCGTCAGACTTTGCAGCAACTTGATCGTGCTCTATATGGTGCAGAAAGCATGCTCTCTGCCCTACTCGATATTGCCCGTTTAGAAGGCGGCAGCATACAGCCAAAAAGGCAGCCTTATCCGTTACATGATTTACTCAGCGATCTTGAACTACAGTTTAAATCGATTGCTGCTCAGCGAAATATTTCACTCAAAGTTCATGATGTATCTTTTTGGATTGATACAGATCCACAGTGGATTCGACGTATTATTCAAAACTTTGTCAGTAATGCTTTGCGCTATACAGCAAAAGGCCGAGTGGTTGTGGGTGTTCTACGCTCGGCGCAACAGTCGGGTCATATTCGTATTGGCGTGTGGGATACAGGTCCCGGAATTGCCGAAGAACAGAGAATTAAACTGTTTCAAGAATTTGAACGTTGTGGACATTTATCACCTTGGGGTGAACAAGGTTTAGGCTTAGGGCTTGCTATTGTGCAGCGTATGACAGGTTTGTTGAATTATCCTGTTCATGTCTACTCAGAGCTCAATAAAGGCTCATGCTTTATGATTGAAGTTCCAGTCGTAGAAGCGCCAAAAGTGATTACCCCAACCGTGCAGACAGTACCATTAAAAACTAAGGCCTACCGTATTTTATGTCTGGACAACGATGAAACTATTTTAGAAGGTATGAGTAGTTTACTAGGTAAATGGGGCTATCAGGTCTTTAAAGCCACCGAGCCAGAACAGGCGCTTGAGATTATTCAAAAGGAAAATATTCAAGTCTGGCTCATTGACCAACACTTGAATCACAACCAACTCGGCGTCGATTTTATTATGCAAAATCGACAGCACGATATTCCAGTTGCTTTAATTACCGCTGACTCTCATCCAGAGTTACCTCAGCAGCTTAAAGAGTTGAATATTGTTTTACTTAAGAAGCCGCTTAAACCAGCTTCATTAAGAGCTTGGTTATCTGGGCTTAAAATTGCCAGCACAGCAGACTAATGATTTGTCTCTCCCAAGCCGTTTATGGGTTTGGGAGAAATTGTTGGCAAAAATTAATGGCTGAATTTAAGCCAATAGGCAGAACTGCTCAAAAAGTCTACTTTTACCCAAGAAATAATTGACCAAACTTTCCAATGCCCCTTTTCCTATGGCAAAGCCCACCTTTTTTGTAAGTGAACACGTGTACACCTAGTTACAATTTAATAAGCTTATATTTTTTAAAGGAAAATAAACCATAAAACCCCATATAAAACTTTAGTCGTATATCACTTGCATTCTTCATGTTCCATAAATAATCGATGTGCATTTTATATGCTTCAAAATTTCGAAACCCATTTCTAATTTATAAAACATCCATACCAACTTATTAATGCAAAGGACAATTGCCATGAATACTTTTGATACATCCCCACAAGGGCAACTCTCATCTCAGCAATTTTATCGTCAATACAGTGCCAATGCGTTACTTCCGGAATTAGATTGGCAAAGCATTTTTCCCAATAGCAAACTCAATGAAGCACATATCAAAGCATTAAATACCATTTATCAGTGTGCCGTTCCGCTTGCGCTCAATATTTTTCATGATTTGAATTTTGATGTCTTTGCCCCAGCAGCTTACCATCCACAAGGTTTGGGCTTATTTGATAAATTAGGGCAACAAGAAGAAAACTTCTTACAAGTCCTCACGGCAGAAAGTGAAAATCTAGATCACGATACGCGTCATCAAATCTGGAGCATGCTGCTTCGCGGTGGTGCTGTGCTTGTTTTCAAAGCTTGGCTTGGTCATGTCAAACTTGGAGAAAATCAATTAGACATGACTCAGTTTGATGAACTCTCTGATTTACTCTTTATTAAGACTCATCCAGATCAACTTGCTGAACGTCTACATGTTGATGAAAAAGCAAAACTCGACCATATCTTCTTAATGTATGGCAACGATATTTTTCTAGATCGATTCAACAGTCTTGAAACAGCTGCACTATTTGTGGATTTGGGTGTTTATGATGCTGCTTTCTTAAGCTTGCGTGATGACCGTGTCGCGGAATATTTAAAAATGAAACGTTATGTGACGCAAGAACAGATCGATGATTTGCAATCTGCACTCAACCCATTGTATTGCGACAGCCTAACCCCAAAACAGGATTGCCTTGCTTAATTCACACATATAAAAAAGACCTCAATCGAGGTCTTTTTTTTTAATTTTTAGATTTTTCTATCTTCAATATTTAATGCACTAATTGCCAGTACCGCCTGTGTCCGGTTTTGTACACCCAATTTTCTAAAGATGGCTGTCACATGGGCTTTAATCGTTGCTTCTGAGACATCGAGCTCGTAGGCAATCTGTTTATTTAATAAGCCTTCTGCAACCATCATCAAAACACGGAACTGCTGTGGTGTTAATGACTGAATACGTTCTGCCAATGCAGTTTCATCTGCCGCTCGCGGGTCAAGATTAAGGTTAGATGGCAAGTTAGGCGGCAACCAGATATCACCTTCTAAGACCTGACGAATCGCTTCACCAATATGACTTGGATGCGCAGATTTAGGAATATAACCCATCGCGCCATGTGCAATCGCACGCTGAATGATTGAAGTTTCTTCATGTGCAGAAACCACAATAATTGGAATAGCTGGATACTGTGCTCGCACATAAACCAAAGCAGAAAAGCCTGAAGCACCCGGTAAATTTAAATCGAGCAATACCAGATCAGGTTCTGCCCCATTTTCCAAACGCTCATAAAACTCATCAACCGAAGCTGTTTCATGAATTTGTGCCTGTGGCAGGCTATAACGTACTGCTTGAATTAAAGCATGACGAAACAAAGGATGATCATCAACGATTAAAATGTTCATAAGCGATTAAAGTAATCTTGAGCATAATTATGGCCTATTGTAACCCTACTATTTAGATGAAAGATACGTTCATCTTATCCATTTTTATGCAAAATGTTGATAAATGCAGAACTTAGCAAAAATTTTTAGATGTTTTTTAACTTTTAATCAAAATTAATCTGTTTTTTATATAAGCTTCCTTTTTATTATAAAAAATATATCACCAATAATTATATAAAATAAAAACAATAACTTAATAAAAAAACAAAGTATAAAAATCCACTATTTATCTTTTATATTTAAAACAGATAAGGTTGACCAATTTCGTTATTTTACAGTTTACCGTCGTTGTTGATTAATAGGTCCAATCACCTTTTTTAGGCTTAGGAACCAAATTATGACTGGTATCACATCACCAAAACCTTTGAATATTGTTGCTGTTTCTGGTGGCTTAAATACCCCATCTAAAACGGAAAGTCTGGTTCAAGCCATTCTTGATGAATTATCTGAAGCAATCGATATTAAAGTTCATTTCATTAAATTAAGCGAAATTGGGCCTTTATTAGGCGGTGCATTTTATCGCAACCAACTTCCACAGCGTGTACAAGATGACCTTGCAGCGGTTGAAGCAGCAGATGCTTTAATTGTAGGTACACCTGTTTACCGTGCTTCTTTTACAGGTCTATTCAAACATTTCTTCGATTTTGTTGAGCAAACTGCCTTGGTCGATGTGCCTGTACTTTTAGCAGCATCAGGCGGTAGTGATCGCCATGCGCTTGTACTAGAGCATCAACTACGTCCATTGTTTAGCTTCTTCCAAGCACAAACTTTACCAATTGGCGTATATGCAACAGATCGCGACTTTACCCCTGAATACACGGTTAAAAGTGAGCAATTAGCAGATCGTATTACGCTAGCAGTAGCTCGCGCATTACCAATTTTAGAATGGGCACCAGCCAAAGGTAAGCGTGCTGAAGTGGTTAAATCTAAATCACAGCAAGCGAACCAAGAGCTTGGGATTAATAAACAGATTGAGCAAGAAGAAGTCTTACCTTCAGCAGCTGTCCCAGATCTTGATGCGGCAGAGTCTCGCTTGCATCACAAGTCTGGCAAATCATTAACGCATGTTGCCTAACTGCAGCATGCTTGAATAAAAATAACGAATTTGGGAGAGCGCACCATGACGCAATTACAACAACCGATTAAATTTGCTTATTGGGTACCAAATGTAAGCGGTGGCCTTGTAGTAAGTAACATCGAGCAGCGTACAGACTGGAGTTACGACTACAATGTTCGACTTGCACAGGCTGCCGAAAAAAATGGTTTTGAATATGCGCTCACTCAAATTCGTTTTACGGCGGGCTATGGGGCAGAAAATCAGCATGAATCAGTGAGTTTCAGTCATGCATTATTAGCAAAAACTGAAAAACTTAAGGTCATTGCTGCTATTCTGCCCGGCCCATGGAAACCGGCACTCGCAGCTAAGCAACTTGCAACAATTGATTATTTAACCGAAGGCCGTATTGCCATTAATGTGGTGAGTGGATGGTTTAGAGGGGAGTTCGATGCGATTGGAGAAGAATGGCCAGAGCATGACCAGCGCTACGTCCGCTCTGAAGAATTCATTCGCACTCTAAAAGGAATCTGGACCACCGATAACTATAGTTTCGATGGTAAATACTACCAATTCCAAAACTACACTCTTAAACCGAAACCTCTGCAAAAACCTTATATTGAAGTGTTTCAAGGTGGTAGCTCACGTGCTGCACGTGACATGGCCTCTCGTGTTTCTGACTGGTATTTCACCAACGGTAATACGGTAGAAGAGATTCAAAAACAAGTAGAAGACATTCGCACTAAAGCGAAAGCCAATAACCATCATGTCAAAATTGGGGTGAATGCCTTCATTATTGCCAGAGATACCGAAGAAGAAGCAAAAGCGGTACTTCAAGAAATTATTGATAAAGCCAATACGGAAGCCGTAAATGCGTTTGGCGATGCAACACGTGAAGCAGGTGCAGCCTCACCAGAGCAACAAGGTAACTGGGCGAAATCAAGTTTTGAAGATTTAGTGCAATACAACGACGGTTTTAAAACCAATTTAATTGGTACACCCCAGCAAATTGCAGAGCGTATTGTGGCACTTAAAGATGTAGGTGTTGATTTGATTCTTTCAGGTTTCTTACATTTTATTGAAGAGGTGGAATATTTTGGAGAAAAAGTTCTACCCCTAGTTCGTGAATTAGAACTTCAACAAGAAAAGGAGACAGAAATTCAAGCCAAATCAGCCTAAAAACTTCAGTTAAAGCAGCGCAAGACAATAAAAACAATAAATTAAAAATAAAGACTTATTGGCTCCAAGACTCGGCTTGGAGCTTTTATTTTTTAAGATTTCTCAATTTCCCTTACAACTGTTTCAACCGAATAACGACACCATTTTGAAAGTTTTTCAATAAATTCATTTAATTCTGAAAATTCGAAATGGCTAACGATCATATAACATGCATTTCCCATGACTTTAAAGCATTCATCTATTTGTTCATATTGCTTGACTAAATTTTCAATTTCTTCAAATGAGCGTTGTTCATTTAAATGCAAATGAATAAATTGTTTATGTCGGTACTGCACGGCAATCGTGTAATTCTTGATAACCCCTGCATCCATCAACTGAGCTATGCGCGCCCCTACAGCCTGCCCTGTCCGGTGAACACGTTGCCCAATCTCTTTATTTGTTAAACGGGAATCTTGCTTGAGTAATGCAATAATTTTTAGATCAATCGGGTCTAATTCAATATTCATTTTTCATGGCGAAAGAAAACTGGCGGTAATGCTTTCATCTGACTATAGCTGATTTTGCGGGCAGAGAATAACCTTGTTTTATCTCATATCAACAAGAGTAATCTCATGAAACAAGCACTATTAATTATCGATGTACAAAATGATTATTTTAAAAATGGCAAAATGGAATTGGTTGGGCCAGATCAAGCACTAGAAAAAATAAAACAACTCGAACAATATTTTAGCGAGAAAAACTTGCCAATCATTTACGTACAGCATATTAACCCACCACAGGCCAGCTTCTTTCAAGAAAATACCGACGGTGTTTTACTTCACCCTGAACTCAACGCTCACAACGACGCATTAATTGTGATAAAGCATTATCCCAATAGTTTTTTAGAAACCAATTTAGATGAACTTTTAAAAGCACATCAAATTGAGCAACTCGTGATTACAGGCATGATGACGCATATTTGTATCGATTCAGGAACCCGTGCTGCCAAAGAACTTGGCTATCAACCGATCTTAATTGGAGATGCCACTGCAACTCGTGATCTCAGCTATGACGGAAAAACTGTGAAAGCTGAAGATGTACAAACTGCCTTTTTAGCTGCGCTTACTATGTTTACCCCTGTACAAAGTACTTCTGATTTCTTGGCAAATTCTTAATACGTCTCAATAAAAAAGCCCCATGTGGGGCTTTTTTAAATTAGTTTTGCTTGTCAGGATAAACCGTTGCAATTAACTGATCGACCACAGCTGGTTCAGCCAAGGTTGAAGTATCACCCAAACTATCTAGCTCATTTGCTGCGATTTTTCTTAAAATACGGCGCATGATTTTACCAGAACGGGTTTTAGGTAATGCTGGTGCCCAGTGTAGTGCATCTGGCGAAGCCACTGGTCCAAGCACTTTACGTACCCAGTTAATTAATTCTTTACGCAGCTCTTCCGACTCTGGAACACCCGCTTGTAAAGTCACGAAGGTACAAATACCCTGTCCTTTAATATCATGTGGCATTCCCACCACCGCAGCTTCTGCTACTGATTCATGCGACACTAAAGCACTTTCAATTTCAGCCGTACCCAGACGGTGACCTGAAACGTTTAAGACATCATCTACACGGCCTGTAATCCAGTAATAGCCATCTTCATCACGGCGAGCACCATCACCCGTAAAGTAGTTATTTTTAAAGGTCGAGAAATAAGCCTCGATAAAGCGGTCAGGGTCACCCCAAATCGTACGCATTTGGCCTGGCCATGAGTCTTTAATAACTAGATTGCCTTCTGCTACACCTTCTAGCTCATTACCTTCACCATCTACAATGGCAGGTTGAATACCGAATAACGGACGTGTTGCAGAACCCGGTTTTAAAGCTGTTGCTCCCGGCAATGGCGCAATTAAAATACCGCCAGTTTCGGTTTGCCACCATGTATCAACAATTGGGCAACGGCCTTCACCAACTACATTGTAGTACCAGTTCCAAGCCTCAGGGTTAATGGGTTCACCAACCGAACCGAGTAAACGCAAGCTACTACGATTACTTTCGCGCACATAAGTGTCGCCCTCACGCATCATGGCGCGAATCGCGGTTGGAGCCGTATATAAAATAGAAACTTTGTGCTTGTCGACCACATGACCAAGACGTGCCCACGTTGGATATTGAGGAACACCCTCAAACATTAAGGTCGTGGTGCCATTTGCAAGTGGTCCATAAACGAGATAACTATGTCCTGTAATCCAGCCGACATCAGCCGTACACCAGTACACGTCATCTTGTTTCAAATCAAATACTTCTTTAAAAGTACTTGTAACATAGACCAAATAACCGCCTGTGGTATGCAAGACCCCTTTAGGTTTACCTGTCGAGCCTGAAGTATAAAGAATAAATAATGGGTCTTCTGCCTTCATAGGCTCTGGAGGACAGTTTGCATCAACCTCCATAATAATAAGGTGATACCACAAATCACGACCGGGCTTCATTTCAATCGGGTTCGCATTACGATAAACCACAACTACATTTTCAACGCATTCTGTACCCGGCAACTCTAGAGCCAAATCGACATTTTCTTTGAGTGGTAACAACTTACCGGCACGTAGACTTGAATCTGCGGTAATCACAAGTTTAGCTTGGCTATCTTCAATACGGCTTGCCAAGGAGTCTGGTGAGAAACCACCAAATACCACACAGTGAACCGCACCAATACGAGCACACGCTAACATGGCAATTGCAGCTTCAGTGACCATTGGCATATAGAGCACAACCCGGTCACCTTTACCAATGCCATATTTCTTTAAAACGTTGGCAAAGCGGCAGACTTCATCGTGTAATTCTTTATAAGAAACAATTTTATGGCGAGAAGGATGATCACCTTCCCAAATAATTGCAGGTTTATGAGGATGTTCTTTAAGATGCCTGTCTAGGCAGTTTGCTGACACATTCAACTCACCATCAGCAAACCATTCAATTTTGAAATTGTCTTTGTCAAAACTCGTATTTTTAACTTGGGTAAATGGCTTTATCCAATCGACAATTTTAGCTTGCTCTGCCCAGAACTCATCTGGCTTCTCGATAGAGTGTTGATAACGTTTAAAGTAGTCTGCTTCAACAGTACGAGCTGTTTTTTTAAATTCCTCTGGTACTGGATAGATCTCATTCATACGCAACTTCCTTGATCTTGTGCATCCCATCTCGAGACTGTGGCTATTATTTTACTGGATCTTATTTGCATGCCTTTGCAGTATGATGACTCTTTCAAAGTCCAAACAATGCGACTTTGGTCATAGATTAACCACTTACTCAAGCATACGAAATTGTGAACATTTTTATAAAATTAAGTTGATTTAAAACATTTGTCTATAGCTTTTACTTTTATAATTTTTTCAAGATTTGATGGTTTTGATCATCAACAAAGATTATTTTGTCTCTCATATCGAGCACAGGAATAAAATAATATGTTTGCCCAAACAACCTCTTCACGCCCACCACAGCTCCCGTTTAAAGATAGCCCTTTTTCAATTCATGGGCGCTTTAATCGTATGAGCTATTTAGGTGGATATGGACTAATTTATTTAGTCACCCTCGTGGGTTATCTCATTTTGGCCTCATTTCTTGGAAGTTTTCAGCTTTCAAGCAATCTATTTAATTTTGAATTTTATAGCTCTCTTTCTGGAGTCAGCGCCTTAGTGGTCTGGGCTTTTTCGCTGTTTTTAATTTATTTAAATATTGTTCTCGTTGTTCGACGTTTGCATGATTTAAATAAAAGTGGCTGGATGGGGTTACTGTTGCTCATTCCGGTTGTTCAATTCTTTTTTATGATTTATTTACTGCTTGCCTCAGGTACAGCAGGTACCAATCAATATGGTCCCGTTCGGCCTTCAACGTTTATAGAAAAACTCATGGCTTGGCTTATTTTAGTGGCTATTTTAATTAGCCTGATTTCCACAGCAGGAATTTTTTATTATTTCTCAGGGACCGATACCCTAGAAACGCCGACACAAATCTTACAAAAAGGAACGGAATACTTTTAATTAAAAAACACTTTATTATTCAGATGAACTCATTATAGTAGGCGCACATTTTATCTCCTACTATGATGAAAGCTGAAAATCGCTTTCATAAATTTTTTAATTGAGACTTGTCGTGGCTGATGAACAAAAATCCTTAACAGATGTCGCAAAAAATACAGGCGAACTTTTGCAAGAGGCGGGTACTAAAACCACTCAAACGGTTTTAGCACATACTGAAAAGTATCATGATGCCTATACTACAATCGATAAAATTGTGGATAGCTTCTGGGAACGTGTACCTTATATTTGTATTGCGATTATCGTTTTTATTATTTTTTGGCTTCTAACCAAATTATTTAAGTTCTTTGTTCGTAAAACCTTAGAAAACCGCTCTTACACGCGTCAAAACCTAGTCTTGGTCTTAAACCGTGTAGGCAGTACAGCAATTTTATTTTTTGGTTTCTTAATTGCTTTAGTTATCTCGATTCCAGGGTTTACACCGGGCCAATTAATGAGTGCTCTAGGGATTGGTTCTGTCGCAATTGGTTTCGCATTTAAAGATATCTTTCAGAACTTACTCTCTGGTATTTTAATTTTACTCAGCGAACCTTTCCGTATTGGCGATGACATTATTGTCAACAACATGGAAGGAACCGTAGAAGATATTCAAATCCGTGCGACCTTTTTACGTTCACCTGATGGCCGTCGTATTGTTATTCCTAACGCGACTGTTTACACCAGTGCAGTAACTGTAAACACTGCATATCAACGTCGCCGCTGTGAATTTGTAGTCGGAATCGGCTATGAAGACGATGTCCAAAAGGCAAAAGCTGTCATTCTAAAATTACTCGACAACAGCCGTAATGTGCTTAGCCAACCTGCTTTTTCGGTCAATGTAACGGCTCTTGCAGATTTCTCTGTCAATCTCACAGTTCGTTGGTGGGTAGACACAACGGAAACAACCACCTCTGCTTCGATTAGTGAAATTCAGGAAATGGTTGTAGATGCGTTTGATGAAAACAACATCTCAATTCCATATCCGGTACAAGAAGTAAAAGTGTATCGTGGTGATCAACCAACTGAAGAAACTGTTAAGCCAAATGCTTAAGCTGCGAATAAGCGTCCTAAAATATAAGAAATAGACGTTTCAGTTCTTAAAATACGGTTGCCTAAGCTCACTGCTTGGCAGCCGTTTTTTGTGAGCAAATCAACCTCATAGGGGATAAAACCACCTTCGGGTCCGACCACAATGCTACAGGCGTGATCAATATTAATTGGCATACTTTGCTCTGCATATGGATGGGCCACATAAGCAGGACACTCTGCTGAAACAAATGTAGGTAAGACATCTTCAACAAAAGGCTTAAAGCGTTTATACATTTGAATTTCAGGAACAATCGTGTCCCCTGCTTGCTCAAGTCCCAAAGTAATGTAATTGTCGATTTGCTGTAAAAAGGGAGTCTGCCAGTAACTTTTATCGACCCGATAACTATGAATCAGACTAATTTTTTCAACACCTAAAGTCACACTATCCATCATTAAACGGCGTAAAACTTTAGGTCTGGGTAATGCCACAATTAAATGAACCGGAATTTTTGCAGGTACAGCTTCTTCACTGATAGGCCGAAGACAGACTTCTTGCTCGTTAATCGAAACAATTTCCGTGATATAACGTGCGCCGTTACGGATACCAACTTTCAGATTTTGGCCGACTGTAATATCAAGATGTTCACGTAAATGCTGTAATTGGCGCTTTGAATGAATCGACCATATTTCTGACTGAGCACCTTTTGGTTCTAATAAAACGATATTCATGGTTTATCGGCCAAATACCGGTTAATTACTCCAATATGTTTTTGCAATGAGCCTTGATTACGTTGTAAGACTTTATGCGCTTGCTCTACCACTTGTTGGGTCTGATCAGGTTCAGCTAAACAAGCCATCCAGATTGCCACAACCTGCTCTGCATTTTGAGCAATCAATACACCATTTTCATCAATGAATTCATCAACAATGGTTTGGAAGTTAAAATAACGAGGTCCAATTACTGTTGGAACATTTAAAACCATAGGCTCTAAAATATTGTGCCCGCCACCCGGCTCATTTAAAGAACCACCGACAAAACACACCTGACTTAAGGCATACCATAACCAAAGTTCACCCATGCTATCGGCTAGATAAACCTGTGTACTGGTATGAATACTTTGGTTCAAACTTCTACGATGAGTAATTAAATCTAAGTTTTGGCAAATTTCAAATACTTCATCGAAACGTTCAGGATGTCGAGGTACAACAATACAAACTAAATCTGGATCTGACTTTAAATAAGGCTTAAGTGCCTGCAAAATTTGTTGTTCTTCGGGTGCATGTGTACTGGCAATTGTCAGGACTTTGCGTTGCCCCAAATACCATAACTGGTGTAGCTTTGCAGCCTGATTTACAAATGCTTCTGGTGCGTGAATATCAAACTTAATATTTCCAACCACCTGACTTTTTTGTTGATCTAAGCCAAGTTCTACATAACGCTGACGAGTCGCATTATCTTGTGCCAACACCCAGTCAATTTTTTCCAGCATTCCTGCTGTTAGACCTGCAACTCGGTTATAACCCTTCGCTGATTTTTCTGATAACCGCGCATTTAACAATAAACATGGAACATGCTGCTGTTTGGCCTGATCAATTAAATTTGGCCAAAGCTCAGTCTCAACCAATGCTAAAAGTTTTGGCTGATACAACTCAAAAAATTGTTTTAAAAGATGCTTCTGGTCAACAGGCAAATAAACTGCTTGAAACAAGTCTAAATAAGGAGCTTTTAAAAATAATGATTTGGCACGTGCCTGCCCCGTTTTAGTGGTATTGGTCACTAAAACAGGTTGTCCAAGTTTAAGATAATGCTCGATTAAGGGCTGAGCAGCGTTAGTTTCTCCAACCGAGACAGCATGGAACCAGATTGCTCTCACATTCTTCGGAGATTCAAACGGCCCAAATCTTTCAAGACATTCCTGATTATATAATTCCTGGCTTTCTGCACGTTTTTTTATCCGCCAGCGGTAAAAGGGTTTTAATAAATGAAGTGCGGTGTTGTACCAAAAAGGGGTCGCCAAGCGGTTTGCCTCAAATAGTCAAAATTTAAAAACTGGGGAAAATATAACATAGATAGAAAAAATGGCAGAGTTTCGATACCTAAACTCTACCATTACAAGAAAAGCGATTTACTGAGTTCATAAATAAACTAGGTCAGTAAACAATCATTTCAAAAAAATTACGAAGCTTCTAGCGTTGGATAGTCTGTATAACCTTCAGCGCCTTTAGCATATAAAGTCGTTGGTTGAAGTTCATTTAAAGGCAAGTCCTGCTCTAAACGCTGTAAAAGATCTGGGTTGGCAATATATGCTTTACCAAAAGATACTGCGTCAGCTTCACCATCACGCAAAATACGTTTTGCCGACTCTGGTGTTAGATTTTCATTAGCAATCCATACACCGTTAAATTTTTCACGAAGTTGCGGACTAATGCTGTCAGCACCTTCATATTCACGAGAGAAAATGAAAGCAACATTACGTTGATTCAACTGCTCAACGACATAACCAAATGTCGCTAACGGATTTTCATCACCGATATCATGCGAATCACCACGCGGTGCAATATGAACACCAACTCGGCCAGCGCCCCACACTTCAATAAACGCATCAATCACTTCTAATAATAAACGTGCGCGGTTTTCAACTGGACCACCATACTCATCATTACGTTGGTTGGTGTTACTTTGAAGGAACTGGTCAATTAAATAACCATTTGCCGCGTGTAACTCAACACCATCAAAACCAGCTGCTTTAGCCAATTCTGCTGAATGTTTATATTGAGCTACAACTTCTTTAATTTCTTCAATTGAAAGCGCGCGTGGCGTTACATATGGACGTTTAGGGCGTAATAAACTCACTTCACCCGCAGGTTGAATCGCACTTGGTGCAACAGGAATATCGCCATCTAAAAGCTCAGGATGCGAAATACGCCCCACATGCCATAGTTGAGCTACAATTTTTGAACCTTGAGCATGAACTGCCTCAATAATTTTATTCCAAGCCTGTGCCTGCTCTTGTGACCATAATCCTGGAGTTTCTGCATAACCCACAGTTTTTGAACCAATCACTGTTGCTTCAGTCAAAATAAGACCAGCATTTGCACGCTGTTGATAATATTCAACCATTAAATCATTCGGTACTCGGCTTTCACCACTACGCGCACGTGTTAATGGAGCCATTACCAATCGATTTTTAATTTCAAAATCACCAACCGTTAAAGGAGTATTGAGTTCAGCCATAGTCGCCTCGACTTACACTTTAATTTAAAGAGTTAAAGTGTTTGTTTTAAATGTTCGATATATTGCTGAATCAAAGCTTCGTTACGTGAAAAATAAGACCATTGACCATATTTTTGGACCTGAATTAGGCCCGCCTGTTGTAAAACAGACAAATGATTCGACATTGTAGACTGCGCTACTTTGCCCAATCGTTCAATATGACCTGCACAAACACCCTTCTCAAAACTACCACCGCACTCTTCCACCGGTAAATAATGCGCAGGTTCTTTCAACCATTGCAAAATTTGCCGACGTAGCGGATTGGAAAGGGCTTTGCTAATTGCATCAATATCCATAGGCTCAACACGTCTTTTAAACGAACAAAGCTTTATTCAGCATTTCGAAAACATCATATCGCATTTTTGCGATATTCATATCTATTTTTTCCGATATTCATATCGCATTTTTTCGATTAACATTTGAAGGCTGAACTGCTTTGCCGTTTTAATCGCTAAAAATCCAAGAGTTCTACATATTCATAGATGAACTGTATTTAAACTAAAAGTTCAGCAGACTCTTATAAACCTTGTTTTAAGCTCGCCTCAATAAAGCGATCAAGGTCACCATCAAGAACAGCACCCGTATTAGAGTTTTCAACACCCGTACGTAAGTCTTTAATACGCGAATCATCTAATACATACGAACGAATCTGGCTTCCCCAACCAATATCAGACTTTGAGTCTTCTAAGGCTTGAGCCGCTTCATTACGTTTTTGCATTTCCAACTCATACAGTTTCGCACGTAACTGTTTCCATGCATGGTCACGGTTAGCATGTTGTGAACGTTGGTTCTGACACGCCACCACAATACCTGTTGGAGTGTGAGTCAAACGAACTGCCGAATCGGTTTTGTTAATATGCTGACCACCAGCACCCGATGCACGGTAAGTATCTGTACGAACATCAGAAGGATTAATATCAATTTCAATATTGTCATCAACTTCTGGTGAAATAAACACCGCAGAGAATGAGGTATGACGGCGGTTACCACTGTCAAATGGTGATTTACGAACTAAACGGTGTACACCTGATTCAGTGCGCAACCAACCGTAGGCATATTCACCTTCAACACGAATCGTTGCAGATTTAATACCTGCTACATCGCCATCAGACACTTCCATAAGTTCTGCTTTAAAGCCATGACGTTCAATCCAGCGCATATACATACGTAATAGCATAGACGCCCAGTCTTGCGCTTCTGTACCGCCTGAACCTGATTGAATCTCGACATAGCAAGGGTTCGGGTCCATCGGGTTGCTAAACATACGACGGAATTCAAGTTTAGCCAGTTCATCTTCGGCAGCGCCAAGCTCAGACTGAACATCTTCAAGCAGGCTTTCATCATCGGCTTCTACGGCCAAATCTAGCATTGCTTTTGCATCTTCAAGTTGTGTTGATAAACCATCTAATACATTAATAACGTTTTCTAGTTCGCCCTTTTCTTTCGCCATTGCCTGGGCACGGCTTTGATCATTCCAAATTGCAGGGTCTTCTAACTCACGTAAAACTTCTTCTAAACGTTCTTTTTTCAGATCGTAGTCAAAGATACCCCCGTAGTGTTTGGCTACGATCAGTTAAGTCTTTCAATTGGTTTAGATAAGGATTAATTTCCACGCGAGTGTTCCCATAAAAGCAGATAAACAGTCGATTATTTTAGCATAGCTTGTCATTCTCAAACAAAAGGACTAAAACTTATTGTTTTTTATTATTTTAATCGTGATAAATAAATATAATAATATTGATTAATATTATAAAAACATATTAAAATTAACAACTTAAAATCTTAATAACTTTATAAAATTCATTACTAGAGTTTTTCTCATGAAAAAATCAAATATTTTATTCGCAATCCTTACTGCTACATGTGCTTTCAATGCAAATGCCTATCAAACTGAAGTTGGTACAATGTACGAATTTACAGATATGGATGGGGGAGAAAATAATAGCTTCGGTATTAACGGCAAATATTATTTTAATCCAGTAGAAGCAAAAACTTTCCCTTTAGCTGAAGCTGCTTTTTTAAATAAATCTTCAAATATTGGACTAGGATATGCATATAGCAAACTAGAAGATGATGAAGATTCTGGAAAACTCGAATTTAGTTCTGTAGGCATTACAGGTGAATACTTTATTCCAAATACCCCACTCTATTTATCAGGAGCATTTAACCGTACAAAAACCGAAGTCACTGCAAATGATTTTGGTTCGGTTGATGATAGTGGTAACGGCTATGCTGTAGAGGTCGGTTTCTTACCAACCGATGGCTTATTATTGGCTGCTGGTGTAAAAGATTTGTCTGAAAGTTTTGATCCAATACAAGCAGCTAAATATGGCTTTATTACTTCAGTCACCAATGCTACAGCTGTAACTGGTGAAGATGAGGATACAGCCGTAACTTTACGTGCCAAATACGTTACTCAAATTTCAGGTTTTTATACTAATTTTGAAGGACAAACTTATATTGGTGACGAAACAACATATCGCTTAGGTGCAGATCTTTATCTTGATCCTACTTTAAGTATTGGAGCATCTTTTGCAGATTCAACAGCAGAAGATTCTGATGCAATTTTTAGCGTCCGTGCACAGAAATTCTTCACACCTCAAGTAGCAGTAGGTTTAACTTATACGACTGTTGAGGATGCTGATTCTTTTGGTATTAATGGAACATTCCGTTTCTAATTCATAAGAATTTATTAATTAAAGATATAAACGCTTGGATAGATTTATCTGAGCGTTCTTCAGTTCATTTTAAGTTTAACCAGTAACATCCTCATACAAAATTGGGTACTTTTACAGCAATTTTTATGATCTACACAAAATCTCCTCAATTTTAATAAAATAAAACATTATTAACTTTTATTTAATAATCAATAATTTAAATAGATCAGGTTTACAGAAAAAACACATAGTTACAGTATGGTTACTTGAGCAAGATTGACGCATAAGCATTTTGGTCTAGACTAAAAGTTGTAACAAAACATTTATAAAATCGCTTTTTAGAGGGGAGAGATTCCATGAAAAAACTAGCAATTGCATCAGCTCTTTTATCTGCACTGGCAGTAAGTGGCGCAGCAAACGCTTACCAAGCTGAAGTTGGTGGTTCTTACAATTATCTTGATCCAGATGACGGCAGCAGTGTAAGCAAATTCGGTGTTGACGGGACTTATTACTTTAATCCTGTTCAAACTCGTAACGCTCCACTTGCTGAAGCAGCTTTCTTAAGCCGTGCAAGTAATGTTAACGCTCTTATCAACTATGGCGATAACAGTGGCACAAAAGACACTCAGTATGGCGTAGGTGTTGAATACTACGTTCCTAACTCAGATTTCTACCTTAGCGGTGATGTAGGTCGAAGTGAACGTGAAATCGACAACACCAATATTGATAGTAAAGTTACGACTTATGCTGCTGAAGTAGGTTATTTACCAGCTCCTGGTTTATTACTTGCTCTAGGTGTTAAAGGTTACGACGAAAAAGACGGTAAAGACGGCGCTGATCCAACAGTTCGTGCTAAATACGTAACTCAAGTAGGTCAACATGACGTAAACCTTGAAGCGTTTGGTGCGTTTGGTGACCTTGACGAATATAAAGTTCGTGGTGACTACTACATCGATAAAACTTTAAGTCTTGGTGTGGATTACTACAATAACGACTTAACTGATAAAGATGAATTTGGTATTAATGCTAAAAAATTCTTAAATCAACAAGTAAGTCTTGAAGGTCGTATTGGTTTCGGTGACAACGATAACACTTATGGTGTTCGTGCAGGATACCGCTTCTAATATCGCTTAAAAGCACATAAAAAAATCCGCTCTAATGAGCGGATTTTTTTATTGGTTTAAATGCACAATACGCAATTGCAAATTTACATTGCCATTAAATGCATTACGATCCATTTCATATACTAAATGAACTTCATCTCGCATAGGATTAAATTCAAAACGACCAGCTGCATTAAATGCAATCGCATCAAACGTATATTGATCTAGGGCTAATCTAAGTTTTAGATGTGTTTCTTTAAGCCAGCGATAATCGACTACCTTAAAGTTCCCTTCAAACTGAGGAAAAGGGAATTTTTGCCCCCATGGTCCAAGCTGCTCTATCCAGTCCAATGTATCTAGTTGCAAAGCAGAAGCTGGTAACTCTCCATCCGTCCATAGTGTTGCTTGGAATAGAGATTCCTCCATGGCTGCAACACAGCCAGTAAAAACAGTTTTAAAAGCATCAAAGTTTTCTTTTCGAATCGTTAAGCCAGCCGCTGCCGCATGTCCACCAAAATGACTCACCAATTCTGGATGTTGTTCAGCAACTTGTTCAATTGTATCTCGAATATGCACGCCATCAATTGAACGCGCAGAGCCTTTAATATGGATACCATCTTCATCTGGTGCAAAAACAATGGTTGGTCGATGGAACTGTTCTTTTAAACGCCCTGCTACAATACCAATCACACCTTGATGCCAACTCTCTTCAAAGAGTACAAGGGCTTGTGGAATATCTTCTTTTGAAAGTTGCAAACTATCTAAAGCAGACAAAGCTTGTTGCTTCATCTCCCCTTCTATCTGGCGCCGCTCTATATTTAATTGATTTAATTGCTGAGCAATTGGATAGGCAGTTTCCATATTCTCTGCAAGTAAACATTCAATCCCAATACGCATGCTTTCCATACGTCCAGCAGCATTAATACGGGGTCCTATAACAAACCCTAGATCTTGTGCACGTAATGAACTCGCCTCTCTACCAGCAATATCCAATAGCGCTAAAATCCCAACTCGGCATTGGTGTTGGTGGATTCGCTTTACGCCTGCATCTACCAATATACGGTTGTTATAATCTAATACAGCAACATCGGCATAAGTTCCCAAAGCCACTAAATCTAGATATTGAGTGACTTTACTTGTACTTTTGCCTTGCTTGTTACGTAAACTTGCCAAATTCGCCAGCACATAAAATGCAACGCCAACTCCTGCAAGTGCTTTACTTGGAAAATCACAACCTAACTGATTTGGGTTAACAACTGCTTGTGCTGGAGGTGTTTCTTTAGTTGTTAAATGGTGGTCGGTAATAATGACCTGCATATCCAAGGCCTGAGCAGTTTCTACACCTGCATGGCTGGAAATTCCATTATCGACAGTAATTAATAGATCTGGATGATAAGTTTGATGAGCAAGCTCTGCAATTGCAGGCGTAAGCCCATAACCGTACTTAAACCGATCGGGAACCAAATAATCGACTTGTGCCCCCATATCGCGAAGCACCAATACCATTAACGCGGTGCTGGTTGCTCCATCGGCATCATAGTCCCCGACAATAACAATCTTTTTCTGCTCATCAATGGCTTGGTTCATTAATGCTACAGCGGTTTCTAGACCTTTGAGCTCTGGAGCAAGTAAATTCTTAAGTTTGAGTTCTAATTCCTGTTCAGATTGAACTCCACGTCTTGCCAAAATCTCGGCAATAAACGGCGGCACGCCCTGAAACTGTTCAGGGCGTGTCAATAAAGGTCTTTGTTTGATTTGTATTTTTGTCATTTAAGGCATCAGCCGGTGCAGCATCCATTGACCGTCGATTTTTTCATAACTCAAGCGGTCATGTAAACGATTTGGTCGCCCTTGCCAGAATTCATAATAATCCGGTTGCAGACGATAGCCTCCCCAGAACTCTGGCTTATCAAGCACTTCACGACTTTCGACTTGCTGTTGTAAGTCTTGAAAGCGCTGCTGTAACTGCTCTCGGCTTTCAATTTTGCCACTTTGTGGAGTACTGATATGCGCTGCAATCTGGCTATCACGTGGTCGTTTACGATAGTAATCTGTAGATTCCTGTTCAGAAATTTTTACTACATGACCACCGACTCTCACCTGACGCTCTAGACTCGGCCAGTAAAATAATAATTCGGCATATGGATTTTCTGCCAAATCTATACCTTTCTGACTGTCATAGTTAGTATAAAAATCATAGCCAGCGTCTGTAGCACCACGCAACAAAACTGTTCGAACATGTGGTCTGCCATTAGCACCGGCTGTTGCTAACGACATAGCATAGGGTTCATGCAAATTAGCAGCTAGAGCATGGTTAAACCAACCAAGAAACTGCTGATGAGGGTTTGATTCAACCTGCCCCTCATACAACTCGCCTTGCTCATAGCTCAAGCGTAATTCGCTTAAATCTTTGATGACATCACTCATGTCATGCACCTTATGCGACTTGTGCTTGTGAACGAACTGAATCTGCTAAATGCTGAGCTAAAGCATTCACTTCTTGCTCATCGTCACCTTCAACCATGACCCGAATCACAGGCTCTGTTCCTGACTTACGAATCAAGATACGTCCACGGCCTTTGAGTTGTGCTTCTGCTTTATCAAATTCAGTAACCAATGCTGGAATAGAATATGGATCAAGCATTTGTTCTAAACGTACATTTAAAAGAACTTGTGGGAATAGTTTAAAGTCTTGAACCAATTCATGAAGAGCCTTATTTTGCTCAACCATCACAGTTAAAACTTGAAGTGCAGCGATAATGGCATCACCAGTCGTACTCTTATCTAAAGTGAGAATATGACCAGAAGGTTCGCCACCTGTCACCCAACCATTTTCTTCTAAAGCCTGTAATACATAGCGGTCACCGACTTTTGCACGAACAAAATTAACATTTGCTTTTTCAAGTGCAACTTCAAGTGCCATATTACTCATGACAGTACCAACAATACCAGCTGGCTTATTTTGCGCCTGAGTCGCCAAGATATATAAGATATGGTCACCATCAATTAAGTTACCAAACTTATCAACCATCACAACACGGTCAGCATCGCCATCAAAGGCAATCCCTAAATCTGCTTGGTGCTCAACCACTGCTTTTTGTAAGTGTTCAGGATGTGTTGAACCACAGCTTTCATTAATATTTAAGCCATCTGGTTCATTATATAAAGCAACAACTTTTGCCCCTAGCTCACGAAAAACTGAAGGGCCAACGCTATATGCAGCACCATGAGCACAGTCCAACACAATCTTTAAATTATTTAAATCAAAGTGGTAAGGGAAAGTAGATTTACAAAATTCGATATAACGACCGTTTGCATCATTTACACGAACACTTTTACCTAAGTTTGCAGTGTCCTCAATGAATAAGTCTTTTTCTAATTCAAGGTTAATTTCTTCTTGTAATGAATCAGGTAATTTTTTGCCTTCACTTGAGAAGAATTTAATCCCATTATCATAATATGGATTATGTGATGCAGAAATAACAATACCTGCATGTGCATGCAAAGCACGAGTAAGGTGTGCAATTGCTGGTGTTGGTAATGGACCAAGTAGATGAACATATACGCCAGCAGCGTTTAAGCCTGCCTGTAAAGCAGATTCTAAAATATAACCAGATAAACGTGTGTCTTTTCCTAATACAACGAGCGGTTTATTTTTTGGACTCGTTCGTTTTAATACCTTCCCTGCAGCAAAACCGAGTTTTAAAGCAAACTCTGGAGTAATAGGCATTTGCCCAAATTTTCCACGAATACCATCCGTTCCAAAATAACTCATAGCTTATCTCATTCTTACGCCACTTCAGCGGTGGCTCACTTCATATATGGCAATTCCGCCATATTTCTTTTCGTTAGATTTACTTTACACCAAAAACAAAAAGCCGTCAGTGTAATGACGGCTTTCTTCATTGTTTTGGTTACCAAAATCTAACCAACACGATAGTTTGGAGCTTCTTTAGTAATCGTTACATCATGAACATGTGACTCAGACATACCTGCTGAAGTAATTTTCACAAATTTCGCATTTTGGCGAAGATCTTCAATCACCGATGAACCTGTATAACCCATCGATGAACGTAAACCACCCATCATTTGATGAACGATGTTACCCATTGGGCCTTTATATGGAACACGGCCTTCAATGCCTTCTGGTACTAACTTCTCAGCACCCGCTTTTGAGTCTTGGAAATAACGGTCAGCCGAACCGGTTGCTCCCGCCATTGCACCTAATGAACCCATACCGCGATATGCTTTGTAGTAACGACCTTGGAAAAACTCAACTTCGCCAGGCGCTTCTTCAGTACCAGCTAAAAGTGAACCAACCATGATTGTACTTGCGCCCGCACCGATCGCTTTTGCCATATCGCCAGAGAAGCGGATACCGCCATCTGCAATTAAAGGAATTTGATCTTTCAGTGCATTAGCAACGCTGTCAATCGCAGAAATTTGTGGCATACCAATACCTGCCACAATACGTGTCGTACAGATAGAACCAGGACCAATACCGACTTTGACTGCATCTGCACCTGCATCTAATAATGCTAATGCAGCATCACCAGTTGCGATGTTTCCGCCAATTACTTGTACTTGAGGGAAGTTTTGTTTCACCCAACGTACGCGTTCAATTACACCAGCTGAATGACCATGTGCTGTATCAACAACAATTACGTCAACACCAGCTTCAACCAATGCTTCTACACGACTTGGTGTATCAGCACCTGTACCTACCGCAGCACCAACACGTAAACGACCAAGATCATCTTTACAACTGTTTGGATAACTCTCAGCTTTACGGAAGTCAGTCACTGTAATTAAGCCTTTAAGTTCGTTGCTCTCGCCAACGACCAAGACTTTTTCAATACGGTGTTTTTGCAATAATGCTTGAATATTTTCTTTAGACTCACCTTCACGTACAGTCACCAAACGATCTTGGCCTGTCATGATGTTGCTAACTGGTTGTTCTAAATTGGTTTCAAAACGCGTATCACGGCCTGTCACAATACCAACAACCTTGCCGTCTTTAACAACAGGTACGCCGCTAATGTTATTAGCAGTGGTAATTGCAATCAGTTCACGTACTGTAGTTTCAGGCGTTACAGTGATAGGGTCTTTCACCATACCCGCTTCGAATTTCTTTACACGGCGTACTTCTGCAGCTTGAGCAGCAATATCCATGTTTTTGTGCAAAATCCCGATACCGCCATTTTGTGACATTGCAATCGCCATACGTGACTCAGTCACTGTATCCATTGCAGCAGAAACTAATGGGATATTTAAATGAATGCCGCGAGTTAAACGTGTCTTTAGAGAGACATCTTTTGGGAGAACAGTAGAGTAGGCAGGAAGTAATAAGACATCATCGAAGGTTAGCGCTTCTTGAACGATGGTCAGCATAACAATCTCACTGGTAAATTCCGTGAGCTATTATAAACAAATTTCAATGCAATTTTCATATTATCTTTGCCTTTTTCAGCAATAGATATTGGCCTGCTCTAAATAATTCCCACTTAATTATACTTTTAGCTCTATTTTTTAGCTCTTATCTTTTTATAACCCAGAACTTCATCTGGGTTAATTATTAGAAATAATATTTAAATTTATGCAGGGCAACTAAAAATTTGTTCTGACATTAAATCAACACCACAAGGTAAAATTTCAATCCAGTCTAAAAACTGATTAATCATTTCTTTACCAATAAATGGGCTGCCATGCTGTGGAACAATCATTTCAATATCCATCTGACGGACCATGTTGACCCATAAACGGATGACCTTATTTGAACACATATAGCGTTGGTGAAAAGCTTTCATTTTCAGAACATGCGTATCGAAATCTTTCAAAGGTTGACTAGCATCCTCAACAATCGAGGCCCCCATATCACCAGAAAATAAAATTTTAGCGACTGGATCATAGAACTGAAAATTACCCACCGAATGTAGAAAATGGGCTGGAACCACCACAAGCTTTGACTCCCCTAATTGAATCACTTGACCACGATCTGGTAGTTCAATAAGGCGATCTTCCCAATTCCCTTTCATGCGTTCACTCATGAATGCAGAATTTAGGTGCGGTAAAAATCGTGCCCATAATTTAGAAGCGACCACTTTGGCATCGGTATAGACCAACCAGCGCGGCATTGAAGTAATAATATCTGGATCCTGATGAGAAGCCATCACATAATCCAGATTTTTCAATCGCGTATATTTATTAAGCTCCATGGTCAACGGGACATAGGTCAAATCGCCACCTGGGTCGATCACCGCAGCTCGTTCATGATCAATAATTAAAAATTGATTGGCTTGTATGCCTTCCCCTTTGACCAAACTGGTAAAACTAATACATTTATGTACGCCATTATCAAATAATATCTGCGATGTTGTTTTTTCAAACCCCATATAATTCCCCAAAAAAACTTTAAATATTAGATATTTTTATATCCATACTAAAATAAAGGGATTCGATAACTCTTGCAATGAATTGCTTTATTTTTCTCATAATATTTTAAAATAGCTTTTGCTTTTCTTATTTTATAAATGAATCATAATGTTATTTAAAATTAACTCACAATAAATTAAAATAATTCTCATTATCAGTTTTTGTCTTTTGCGCTGTCTAGGCCTCCCATGAACCAAGCACCTTATTTTTCAAGCTCCAAAACATTGTTAGCAGTTGCTATTTTTAGTTCGATGACAGCAAGTCATGCTGATGAAACAGCAGAACAACAAAATTCGACCAGTGTGCTACCCACAATTTCTATTCAGGCACAAAAAGAAACTACCTCTCCCTATGTCGCAACGAAAGCTGCATCGGTTTTAAAATCAGATGCACCCTTATTTAAAACTGCGCAGTCGGTTTCGGTAGTGACTCGTGAGCAGCTTGACCAAAAACAAGCAAGAACTCTAGCAGAAGCAGTAAATGGTGTAGCTGGTATTTCTGCTGGGCAACTTGGTCGTCGGGGTTGGGATGATTTTATTATTCGTGGACAAACATCTTCTGATCAAATTTTCATAGATGGTTTACGACAAGCCCAACAAAATACTTTTGTAGGTGCCGAAATGTCAGGACTTGACCAAGTACAAATATTAAAAGGTCCAGCTTCTGTTAATTTTGGATTGGTCCAGCCAGGTGGTATTGTTAATTTAGTCACTAAACGCCCTCAAGCAGAAAGTTTTGCTCGTGCTAGCATGACTTATGGTAGTTACAACCTTAAAGAAGGCACATTCGATTTAAACTATAGCCCCAATAATAGTGAAAAAGGTGCTTTCCGTTTAAATGGCCGTATTTCTGACCAAGATGACCCGACAGATTATGTGTATTTTAAAAATTACTACATCTCGCCTTCTTATAACTTCGATTTAGGAGATAACACGGACCTTTCTGTCATCGCAAGTTACCAGCACCGCGAATATATTCGTCAGCAAGGTTTACCCGTCATTGGTACCTTAAAAGATAATCCTAATGGAAGCTTACCTAAAGACTTATTTATTGGTGAACCGAGCTACGGAGCTTATGATGCCGACGTATTCCGTACAAGTTATAACTTTAGGCATGCTTTTAATAATGGCTGGGAGTTTAAGCAAAACTTTGCAATTCAAAAAACCGAAATGATTGGCCCTGCTGTGTTTTATAGCAGTTGGACCGATAAGAACTATACAACCCTTAAGCGTCAAGCACGCTATCAGGATGTCAGCAATCTAAGTTTCTCAATCGACAATAGTGTCCAAAAGACATTTCAGATTGCAGATATGGCTCACCAGATAACAATCGGACTAGATGGTCTGCAAGATAAAAATGATTATCTAAATAATCGCTGTACTGCCACAAATTTGAATCTCTATTCACCAGAATACGGCACAACAGTTACTTGCCCTGAAAAAGTCACGAATCATGATATAAACCGCCTAAAATATATGGGCTTATATTTACGCGACCGTATTCAGATTAATGACCAACTCGTTCTAAATCTTGCAGGCCGTCAAGATTGGGCTCAAACCCAAACTGTAGATTTAGTTAAAAATACCAATACTAAAAAATCGGAAGAGGCTTTTACAGGCAATGCCTCATTGTTATATGCAATCAACGATGTAGTTGCACCTTATATCAGCTATGCAACCTCTTTCTTCCCAACAAGTGGCTCAGACTCTGCTGGAAATACTTTTGATCCTGAAAAGGGTAAACAGATTGAAGTGGGAATGAAATTACAAAGCCCTGATCAGCGCGTACAAGGTAGTATCGCTTGGTATGATTTAAAACGTCAAAATGTTTTGGTCAACGACCCTACTGATACTACTTTCAAAATCCAGCGCGGTGAACAATTAACCCGTGGGATTGAGACTGAACTAAATGCAGATATTCTTGATGGTTTAAAGCTGACCGCAACTTATACCTACACGGCTGATGCCGAAATTAGTAAAGATGCAAATATTAACAATGTTGGAAAGCCTCTTGATAATATTCCAGAACATGCTTACAGCTTATCAGCACGCTATAAATTTGACCCGGCATCAAAACTTGGTTGGTATGTAGGCGGCGGGTTCCGTGGAGAAACTTATAAAACCATGGATAAGTTAGATGTTCATATTCCAGGGTATACAGTCTTTGACACTGAAGCTGGCTATGACGCTGGGCATTGGGGCGCTCAACTTGCTATCCGTAATCTATTTAATAAAGATTACTATGCCGGAGCACTGAATGAAAATATGGTAACTCTGGGCAACCCACGCCAAATTAACTTTACAGTGAAATTTGACTACTAAAACGACCTAAAAAAAACGCACTCATAATGAGTGCGTTTTTTAGCAGCTTTAAATGCTTTAGAAGAAGTAATGCTGCACTAAAGTAGAGACACCTACAGTTAAGAAAATAGCTGCACCAATTTTATGAATGAGCGAGATAGATAAACGTTCAGCTAATTTATTACCAATAAATACAGCTGGTGCATTGGCAATCATCATACCTAACGTTGTACCCAGCATAACCCAGAAAATACTGTCGTAACGAGCAGCTAAGGCCACTGTTGCAATCTGCGTTTTATCGCCAATTTCAGCCAAGAAAAACAAGATAAAGGTTGCGCCAAAAACACCAAATTTTTGCCATCTATTAATGCTATCTGTTTCATCATCTAACTTATCTGGAATAAGCATCCAGAACGCCATACCAATAAAACCACCCGCAAGAACCCAAACTAATATTTCGGGGCTCAAGACCGTCGTAATCCACTGTCCAAGCACAGCAGAGATACCATGGTTAATTAAAGTTGCTAAAAGAATCGCAATGAGAATAGGGATTGGCTTACGGAAACGTGCAGACAGTAAAAGGGCGAGTAATTGAGTTTTATCGCCCATTTCAGCTAGGGCAACAATTGAGGTAGAAATCAGAAATTCTTGCATGTCGTTTCTCTGGCTAGCATAAATGCCCATGACCTACCGCTCCTGCTAGCCAAATATCTGCAGAGTGGTAAATCAAAGGTCTTGCCAACTCGGAAACGATGAGACGTTTAAGCTATGATGACCATGTTCTGTTGAACAATTATGTTGATCATCACCTATTCATTCAGAAATGAATAGCGGCTACTCCCCAATGAAGTATGTGCTTATTATATTCGAGCAGTTCTATTTTTCAAACAAAAAATTTTATCCATGCCCACACCAACAACCGACCTAAGCCCAATAGTAAGGCTAAAAAAATACTTAAGTTAATAAACCCAAAATTGTTAATGCCTGCTACATGCTGTGATTGAAATTCAAATGGCAAAATAAGCGTTGCCACAAATACCTCTAAGCCCATTGCAACGTAAGTCATCCACTCCCAAGGAAAGTGCAAAACACTAACCCACAGCCCCATCAGTAAAAATACAACCAACAGAATCGGCGACATGATTTTTAAAAAACCCACCATTTATTATTTCTCCTTTACCTAATAACGAGAAATTTCTCCTCTCTCGACACTTCCTTCTTCGTCTTTAGATTAATCTAAAACCAATTAAATTAAATATCAAAATAAAAACCCCGCCGAAGCGAGGTTTTAATGATTCATTTCAAAATATTAGATTAATAAAGTACGAATATCTTTAAGAAGTTTCGTAAGTTTATTGGTAAATCGAGCAGCATCTGCACCATTAATTACACGGTGGTCATAAGACAATGACAACGGCAACATTAAGCGTGGGTCAAAGTCTTTACCATTCCAAACCGGTTGCATCGTTGCAGGTGAAATACCCAAAATCGCAACTTGCGGCCAGTTCACAAGTGGTGTAAATGCTGTACCACCTATTGCGCCTAAACTTGAAATGGTGAAATTCGCACCTTGCAAGTCTTTCGGTGTTAATTTCTTATCACGTGCTTTTTGACCTAACACACCCAATTCAACTGCAATTTGCTTAATTGATTTTTGGTCTGGGTTACGAAGTACTGGCACAGTTAAACCATCAGGTGTTGCTACCGCAATTCCCATATGGATTTCATTGCGCAAGAGCACTGATTTACCGTCATCAGATAGATGACCTGCAAACTCACGCTCTTCTTTCAACAAATACGCAACCGCTTTAATAATGAATGCCATAATCGTCAGGCTGACACCTTCTTTTTTGAAGTTGCCTTTCAGTTCATTACGCCAATCTTCTAACTCAGTAATATCAGCCAAATCAAACTGGGTGACTTGCGGAATAAAATTGTTCAATGACAATTGCGGAATTGATACTTGCTGCAAACGCGTCAGTACTTTTTCTTCCACGCCACCAAATGCAGTGAAGTCAGGAAGCTTTGGCAAACCAGAAACTGCTGGTGCAGCCGCAGCTACTGGAGCCGCTTGTGGTGCAGTTAAACGAGTCTTCACATAAGCAAAGATATCTTCTTTAATCACACGACCATGTTCACCAGAAGTTTTAACTTGTGATAAAACCACACCAAGTTCACGAGCAAGCTTACGAACAGCAGGGCCAGCATAAACTTTAGCGTTTTCAGCTTCTTGCTCTTTCGTTAACTTATCAGTACCAGAAGCAGCCACAGGTGCTGACTGAGTAGCAGCTGGAGCTGCCGCTTTAGGTGCTGAAGCTTGTGTTGCCGGAGCCGCTACTTCTGCTTTTGGCGCTGGAGCTGCCGCAGGTGCTTGGCCTTCCGCTTCAATTGTTGCAAGCAAAATACCTTGTGAAACTTGTTGACCTGCTTGCAAGTGAATCGCTTTCACAACGCCAGCAACAGTACTTGGAACTTCTACAGTTGCTTTATCAGACTCAACAACAACAAGGCTTTGGTCTACATCAACTTTATCGCCAACTTGTACTAAGATTTCAGCAACAACTGCTTTATCTACGCCCAAATCAGGAACGTTAATATCAACTGGACCAGATTGAGTAGCCGCCGCAGCTACAGTTTCTTGTTGAACTGGCGCAGGCGCTGCCGCTGGGGCTGCTGTAGAAGCAGGAGCTTCAACTGGCGCACTTGATGCAGATGTTGTTTTCACTTTAATGAGCACAACACCTTCTTTAACTGTATCGCCTTCTTTAACTTGAATGCTTTCTACAGTACCAGCAACACTGCTTGGTACTTCTACAGTTGCTTTGTCAGATTCAACAACAACGATGCTTTGCTCAACATCGATTTGCTCGCCAACTTTTACTAAAATTTCACCAACTAGTGCTTTTTCAACACCAATATCTGGAACTTGAACTTCAACCACTTGGCTAGTGGTTGCAGCTGCTGGTTGTGCAGCAACTTGTGGAGCTGTAGCAGGTGCTTCTTTTTCAGCTGCTGGTGCAGGTTTTGCAACTTCTTCTGCTTGAGCTACAGGTGCAGCACCCTCAGCTTCAAGTTCAAACAATACCGTACCTTCAGTTACGCTATCGCCTTCTTTGATTAAGATGCTTTTCACTACACCTGCTGAAGTGCTAGGCACTTCAACAGAGGCTTTATCTGACTCAAGCAAAACAAGGCTGTCATTTTCAGCAATGCTATCGCCAACTTTTACCAAAATTTCAGCAACAACTGCTTTATCTACGCCAATATCAGGGGTCTTAATTTGCATGCTTAGTTCCCCTCACCTGTTTGCGCTTCATGGTATTCAGCAACTGCTTGAACTTCTGGATGTGCTTGTGGAGCCCATGCCACTGGACGATCAGTATCTAACTCAAAGTTAGAAATTGCATCTTTAACTAAACGTGCATCTACTTCACCTTCGTCAGCTAATTTTTTCAAAGTAGCAACAACGATATGTGCAGCATCAACACCAAAGAAACTACGCAAGTTAGCACGTGTATCTGAGCGACCATAACCATCTGTACCCAACGCAACAAATGGGCGGCCATCTGGAAGATAGGCACGGATTTGTTCGCTATACGCACGCATATGATCTGTTGCTGAAACAACAATACCTTCTGTACCGCGTAATTGTTTAGATACCCAAGACTCTTTCACTTCTTCAGTAAGTGGGTGTAGACGGTTGTATTCTTCACATGCCATACCATCACGAGACAACTCATTGAAGCTTGTTACACTCCAAACGTTTGAATGGATTTGGTATTCATCACGTAAGATTTTCGCAGCTTTGATCACTTCACGAAGAATTACACCTGAACCAAGTAATTGAACAGTTGCTTTTTCATCTTTTTCGAACAAGTACATACCACGTTTAATGCCTTCCTCAGCGCCTTCAGGCATTGCAGGATGCTCGTAGTTTTCGTTCATTACAGTTAGGTAATAGAACACACGCTCTTGGTTCACATACATACGTTGTAAACCATCATGTACGATTACAGCTAACTCATAACCAAAACATGGATCGTAAGATACACAGTTAGGAATCGTGTTCGCCAAGATATGTGAATGACCATCTTGGTGCTGTAAACCTTCACCGTTCAATGTGGTACGACCAGCAGTAGCACCTAACAAGAAACCTTGTGCCTGCGCATCACCCGCAGCCCATGCGATGTCACCAATACGTTGGAAACCAAACATTGAGTAGTACATGTACATTGGAATCATTGGCAAGTTATTCGTTGAATAACTTGTTGCCAACGCAGCCCATGCGCTCATCGCACCAGCTTCGTTAATCCCTTCTTGAAGCATGTGACCGTCACTTGCTTCACGGTAATGCATTAACTGTTCTTGGTCTTCTGGAGTATATTTTTGACCGTGAGCGGCATAAATACCAAGCTGACGGAACATACCTTCTAGACCAAAAGTACGCGCTTCATCTGGAACGATTGGCACTACGCGGTCTTTAATTGCTTTTTCTTTAAGTAAAGAAGCAATTAAACGCACCATCACCATGGTAGTTGATTGTTCTTTGCCTGCAGAACCTTTTAATACTGCATCAAATACAGATAATTCAGGAATCGCTAAAATTTCACTCTCTTTACGACGTGCAGGTAAATAGCCACCTAAAGCCTCACGACGCGCCTTCATATACTTCATTTCTGGAGAGTTTTCACTTGGGCGGTAGAATGGAAGCTCTTCTAACTTATCATCTGTAAATGGCAGGTTGAAACGGTCACGTACATATTTCAAAGAATCAATCTGCATTTTTTTGATTTGGTGAGTTTTGTTCACCGCTTCAATTTCTTCAGACAAACCATAACCTTTAACAGTTTTCGCAAGAATAACTGTTGGCTGACCTTTGGCTGTCATTGCTTCTGCATAGGCAGCAAAAACTTTGTACGGGTCATGACCACCACGGTTAAGATTATCGATGTCTTCATCGCTTAAATCTTTTACAAGTTCCGCAGCTTCTGGGTACTTGCCAAAGAATTTCTCACGTGTATATGCACCACCTTTCACTTGATAGCGCTGGTACTCACCATCAACTGTTTCGCCCATTACCGCTTTTAAAGCGCCGGTGCTGTCTTTTGCAAGTAGAGGATCCCAATGACGCCCCCATACCACTTTAATGACACGCCAGCCTGCGCCACGGAATAAAGATTCTAATTCTTGAATGATTTTACCGTTACCACGTACAGGGCCATCTAGACGCTGTAAGTTACAGTTAACCACCCAAATGAGGTTATCAAGCTTTTCACGACCAGCAAGTGAAATTGCACCAGTACTTTCTGGCTCATCCATTTCACCATCACCAAGATAAGCCCAGACTTTACGATTTTCTTCTTTGATCAAGCCGCGATTCATCAAATATTTTTGAATGTGCGCTTGATAAATCGACATGATTGGACCAAGACCCATTGATACAGTTGGGAATTGCCAATAGTCCGGCATTAAATATGGATGTGGATAGCTTGGTAAACCATTACCGCCAACTTCACGGCGGAAATTACTTAACTGTTCTTCAGTCAAACGCCCTTCAAGGAATGAACGAGCATAAATACCAGGAGCACAATGTCCTTGGTAATAAATCATATCTCCGCCAAAGTTATCGCTGTTTGCGCGGAAGAAATGGTTAAAACCTACGTCATATAATGTTGCACTTGATGCGAAGCTCGCCAAGTGTCCACCTAAATCATCACCTGTTTTATTCGCACGAAGTACCATTGCTAAGGCATTCCAACGAATCAATGCACGAATACGGCGTTCCATATCTTGGTCGCCTGGCATTGCAGGTTGTTCTTCAACAGAAATTGTATTTAAGTAAGGTGTATTGAGACGTTGAATGGGAACATGCTTGGCAATTGCTTGTTGGTAAAGTTTTTCCAATAAGAATGCCGCGCGCTCAGTTCCCATATGTTGTAAAACTGAATCGAATGCATCTTGCCACTCTTGGGTTTCTTGTGCATCGGAGTCACCGTAAAACGCCATAATTCACCTGTTCCTTGTTCTTTAATCTACTTTGTATTTTTACCACGTTTTACCCCTCTCTAGTTATTGCCACGGGTGAATGTGAGGGGGGCCTATTATTTTCTGAATGAATAGTCATTGACCGAGCATTAAACAAAATAACAAAAAAACGCCAATAATGGCGTTTTTTTATACAATCTTTACGTTAAAAAAGGTTTAAGTTAATTTCAGATTCATAAATTCAATAACCTTAACCTTTTTCACTATGCTTTTAAGGAAGCATCGCTAAGTAAGTTGTTGGGTTCTTACGTTGACCATCTTTTACTACTTCATAGTGCAAATGTGGACCAGTACAGCGACCAGTACAACCTACATTGGCAATATGTTCACCTGCCGAAACTTGTTCACCTACACGTACCATTAAACGCGAAGCATGCGCATAGCGTGTTAAATAGCCATTACCATGGTTAATTTCAACATATTGACCATAGCCAGTGCCCCAACCAGATTTAGTTACAATACCTGGGCCTGTAGCATAAATTGGCGTACCACTTGGAGCAGCCATATCCAATCCGCCATGATGTTCGGCACGACCGCTCATCGTACGGCCACCAAAGTTGGAAGAAACACGTACTGTATCAGGAAGAGGATGAGAAACTAACCACGAATAAGCATTTGAAGAAGAGGTATTGAAAGAGTTCTTAGCTGTCGTATTGCCATATTTTTTAGCGAGTGACTCATTGTTGAGCTCAACCGTTTTTTGGCGTAAGGTCACTGAAACTTTCGCACTCGCTGGAAGATCTAAATCATCTGGATGAGTATATGAACCTTGAGATAATGTTTTTGATAGTTGTTCCAATCGATCTGAATCAGTAGATTGGTTAATTGTTTGATAATCTGCAAAAGCAACTGATGCTGCCGAAGCGGCAAGTGAAAACGCTAATAAAATACGACGCGTGTGCATAAAAACCTCTTGAAACTGTTCTTACTTAAGTTCCTTATGATCTCTTCCTTGATATCGATTGAAATGAACGCTTAAGATGAAGACAAAAATCTATCCGAGAATGACCCATGTCTAAACCCGATAACGTTTTTCAACAATCCGGAAAACACATAAAAACAGGAAACCTTACGTTTCTAACAACGCAAGTCGCGCAATGGCAAAGACTTACGAAAATTATCCAACCCTTATTGCCCCAACCGGAACAATGGCAGGTCGTGTGTTATCAAAATGGTTCTTTGATCATTACTGGTGAAAATCAGGCGATGATTAGTCAACTCAGTTATTTACAGAACCAATATGTATCTAAATTATCTCAACTTGAAGGGTTAAAAGACCTACAAAGAATTCAGGTTCGCTTGAGAAATAAAAACATTCCAAATCCACCCTCATCTGAGCCATCTAAACCCATTCCCCCGGAAACACAAGAAATGTTACGTAGTGCAGCCGACTTTGTGAGCGACCCTAAGCTTAGCCAAGCTTTACTACGTTTGGCAAGCAATAAAAAATGACGGGCTCTATATTTAATGAAAAGTTCAGCCATATTTATGTGACAAAATTCACACTTTAAAATGTTACATTATAACATGACCAAATAAAGACAATGACTTATGTCACACTCACATATGGAATCGGACATTCATTCTCGTCATTAAATGTTACAATTTCATAATTACTCGGATCACTTTGAACATTGCGTAACAACTGATTATTTAAAGCATGTCCCGATTTATAGCCATCAAACTTGGCAATAATTTGATGACCAAGCAAATACAAATCACCTACTGCATCTAAAATCTTATGTCTCACAAATTCATCAGCGAAACGTAAGCCTTCTTCGTTAACAACGCCCGTATCATCTACACCAATCGCATTATCTAAACTTGCACCTAAAGCTAAGTTATTTGCTTTGAGATAATCCAGATCTTTCATAAAACCAAAAGTACGAGCTTCACTCACTTCATACACAAAAGTTTCAGTAGAAAAGTCGATAGTCGCAGATTGATATTCTTTAGCAAATGCCGGATGGTCAAAATCAATCGTAAAATTTAACTGAAAACCATTATGCGGGCTAAAAATTGCTTTTTTATCATCTATTAATGCTTCAACTGGTTTTAATATTCTTATAAATTTTTTCGGCGCATCCAGCTCACGCAATCCACCTTGCATTAACAGGTAAATAAATGGGCCAGCACTTCCATCCATAATCGGAACTTCGGACGCAGATACCTCAACAATAAGGTTATCAATTCCCAAACCTGCAATTGCGCTCATCACGTGCTCAATCGTTCCAACTTTTATATCTCCAATTACTAAATTGGAGCACATGAAAGCTTCTTGAATCAGCAAAGCATTCGCATGGATTTCCACAGGTGGATCTAAATCGATACGACGAAATACAATACCTCCATCCACGGTATGTGGAATGAAATTGATCATCACTTTTTGACCGCTATGAAGACCTATTCCACTCGCTTTTACCACACGATTGAGAGTACGTTGTTTCACCATGCTTTGTAACTTCTTTTTTAAAACCGCTATACGTTAGCATATTTAGTCATTGATCAAAAATAAAAAAAGGCAGTGATTAAACACTGCCTTTTTTTAAATTTAATAATATTTTACTTACGTTGCTGATTTTTCAAGTAATCTTGAATGCTCATCGGAGAAGAACGCGGAGAAGAACTTGCAGTACTACTCACTTCATTGTCTGCATTTTGACGCTTATTAATAGCAGGAACATCATCTTCATCAACAGATTGAGCTGATTGAGTCGATGCATGACTTACCGTATTGCGTTTTCTCGGTTCCGCATCTGCTGCATTACGTGTTAAACCAGTTGCAATTACTGTTACACGTAATTCATCACGCGCATCTGGATCAAATACTGTACCGTAGAAAATTTCACCTTCATCAAGGTCAACAATCTGGTTCACAACATCAGTAATGATTTCAGTTTCGCGTAAAGTAATATCATCACCACCAGTAATGTTAATCAACACACCTTTAGCATTAATAATATTTACGTTATCAAGCAATGGACTACGAATAGCCTGTTCAGCTGCTTGACGTGCACGATCTTCGCCACGACCTAAACCAGCACCCATCATGGCATAGCCACGTGTACTCATTGCAGTTTTCAAATCGGCGAAGTCAAGGTTAATATGACCACGGTTTACAACAAGGTCAAAGATACTACGTACAGCGTTTAACAATACATCATCAGCTTTTTTATAAGCATCTTTCATTGAAATATCGCCATATACACTGAGTAAGCGCTGGTTAGGGATAATAATCAATGAGTCAACATGTGCTTCAAGCGCTTCAATACCACGTTCAGCAGACTTTAAACGGCGACGGCCTTCAAAGTTAAATGGGGTTGTCACAACACCAACAGTCAAAATACCCATTTCTTTGGCAACTTCAGCCACGACAGGTGCCGCACCTGTACCCGTACCACCACCCATACCAGCGGTAACGAATACCATATCCGTACCTTCAAGATGGTGACGAATGATTTCACGGCTTTCTTCTGCTGCAACTTGCCCTACTTCAGGGTTAGCGCCAGCACCTAAACCACGTGTACTTTGCTCGCCTAACTGAATTTTGAAAGGTGCATTCATACAGTCCAGTGCTTGTTTGTCTGTATTGGCACAAACGAATTTAACACCTTGAATATCAGACTGCACCATATGTTGAACGGCATTACCGCCACCACCACCTACACCAAATACAGTGAAACGGGCTTGACCGTTGCCATCGTTTAGTTCATCTTCTATAAATTCAAATGAGGCCATGACCTTTAGGGTTCCTAATACATTATGGCAGTCACTTCAGCCCGTATACTGCCTTGATTTTCAAAAATAACTAATTTTAAGAATGCTGTGCAATACAAACCTTGTCAAGTACAGTGGTTTTCTCTTACAACTTCCTAACAATTCTACCAATAAATCCATACATCCTAAAAAATGGCTTTTAGCTTGCTATTAAACGCATTCCAGCCATTTACCATTCGTTCCCATACCGAACGGTCATTTGCCTCTTCAGGCTCTTCAACAGCTTCTTGCAACTCACTTTGGCTAAACATGAGCAAACCAGCTGCTGTTGCATACATCGAACGACGTAACGCGGCTTGATGCTGATCATCAGCATAAACCTGTAACGGTGGATTGCCCAAATGTGCAGATACCCCCAACATACGGCGAGCTAAACTCACCATACCTTCGATTTGACAAGCATCACCTGTCAGTACTACACCATGGTATAAACCATGAATTGCACCGCTGTGTTCGAGTTCATCGCGAATCTGGCTAAAGATCTCTTCATAACGGGCAATAATAATTTCTGACAACTCAATTCGACTAATGGTTTGAGGGCCATCAATTCCTTCTACCTGAATCATGTGATCTGGCTTAACAGCACTTAAATCGACACAACCATACAGAATTTTAATGCGTTCAGCTTCTTCTGTCGTGGTTTGCAATACAGCAGCAATATCACGCGTAACGTGTTCACCACCGCGCTGCAATGTACGTGCCAGAGCCAAACGTCCATCTAGATAAACCGCAAGATTGGTAATGCCTGCGCCAACATCGACCAGACAAACACCATATTCTTTTTCATCTTTAAGCAAACTTGCCTCGGCGGTTGCCAAGCAAGATACCACCATTTTTTCAACCCCGATATTTGCACCTTTCATGGCGCGATCAAGGTTTTGCATAGTCGCTATAGGCATCATCATTAACTGATAATGTCCGGTCATACTATGGGCAGTCATGTTAATTGGATTCTGCACCCATTCAGCAGAATCACCCAATTCAAAGCCTAACGGCACTGCACTTGCTAAATAGTAATCAGAAGTCACATGACTTGCTTTTGCCAATTCTAACGCGCGCACGACTTCATTTGTTGTAATAACATGTGCTGGATTAGCGACTGGTGTGCGACCAGAGGCATAAAAACTTTGCAACTCGGTACTCGGAATCGATACCCATGCGCTATGAATGCGACATTCGGCCATATTTTCCGCTTCAGCAACAGCATTTTTAATCGCAGCGATGACTTTATCGAGGCTGACGATTTTTCCTTTATTCATGCCTCGATTGCGAGCAGTTGCCATACCGATAACTTGAATGTTATCCGGCGCATGAATTTTTCCAATCAAAACTGAAACTTTATGCGTCCCAATGTCAATCGCAACAACTGAGGGAACAGCTTCATTCATCACTCATACCATTTCTTTGTTGTTTAATACCAGGCAAATTGCCTATTTTAAAGCCACGTATTATGGCTTTGCTTTTGTTCCACCTGCAATGCTTGTGTCATCAATCGTTACAACAAACTGACCATTCACAATTTTAGGTGGTGTTGCGTTCTTCCATTGAATAGATAATCCATTACGATATCGCAAATCAATGGCTGAGATTTTCGACCACACCGGTTTTAAGTCAGATTGTGCCAGATGACTTAAACGTTGCAACTTATTCATTGTTTGATCTTGGTCAACGATAATTCGTAAACCTGTGTCAAACTGCATAAACCAAGTCATTCGCTCCGTCAGATATAACTCTTTTAGGCGCAAATTGGCGGGATGGAATAATTGATTGATTTCATTATAGCGTCGCATCATCATTTTCGACTGGCTTACCGGACCATGTAGTAACGGAAGCTCAGGATGAATTATCTGCTCTGCCTCACTAAATACATCGCCTCCATCGCTTAACAAGCGACCTGTTCCCCAACGGGCGATGGCATGGCGAGGCATGACACGAACACGAATACCATTGGGCCAGGCACGAGATACAACAACTCGGTCTACCCACGAAATTTCTAATGTTTTATCACGAATCTGCTCTAAATCAGATGTGAAATAATTCGCTTTTATAATTGGAGCAACATGCTGCATCACTTGTTGTGTTTCAACTGAAGACGTCGACCCTACAACCTCTAGCTTTGCAACTTTTGCATCTGTAATAACTTTATATAGCCCATAAATTCCGACTGCCAGCACTACAAAAGCAATAACCAACAGCACCCATCCACCAGCATTTGCAAGCTTCTGCTTACGTGTAGGCGGTTTATCATGAATAGAGGTGATGGCCGCACGTTTACGGCGCATGGAAGCCGGAAGTTGTGCCATATTTAAGCCGTACCTTCCAATGTTTGCTCAAGAATGGCAACACACAATTCATCAAAACTATAGCCAACAGCTTGAGCAGCTTTTGGAACTAAAGAGTGGCTGGTCATACCTGGCACAGTGTTTACTTCTAAAAGCCAGAAATTACCCTGCTCATCCTGCATCGCATCAATACGACCCCAGCCTTCTGCACCAACTGCTTGAAAAGCACGTAAACATAACGCTTGTAGGCTTTTCTCTTCCGCTTCGCTTAGACCACAAGGAATGCCGTACTCAACATCATTACGTTCATATTTTGCTTCATAGTCGTAGAAAGCAACATCTGCTGGTGGTTGTAAACGAATAACCGGTAAAGGCTGTCCATTTAAGAATGAGATTGTGAATTCACGACCAGTAATCCACTTTTCTGCCATCACAACAGCATCGTGCTGAGTCGCCTTTTCAATTGCAGCAGCAAAGTCTTCTGCTTTCTCAACCTTACTCATGCCCACGCTTGAGCCTTCATGTACAGGTTTGATAATGACAGGCAAGCCCAACTCAGCAATAACCGCATCTAAATCTGTCTCTTTAGTAATAATGCGATATGGCGCTGTAGGTAAATCGCTACCTTGCCAGATTTGCTTGGTTTTGACTTTATCCATACCAATAGCAGAACCTTGCACACCAGTTCCTGTATAAGGCAGATTTAACCATTCAAGTACGCCTTGAATCTGGCCATCTTCACCGCCACGACCATGCAATACAATAAATGCACGATCATAATTTACAAGTTCAGTCACACTGCGGTCTTGTGGATCAAATGCTTCAGCCTGAACACCTGAACGCAATAAAGCATCCAGAACTGCCTGACCACTATCTAAAGACACAGCACGCTCAGCCGATTTCCCACCAAATAGCACGGCAACTTTGCCGAATTTTGTAGCATTTGACACGTTTAAATCCTTAACCCGATAATTCAATATTTTTGTTTATTTCACATACAAATGGTGTTGTGCAAGTTCTACTGAAATTGCTCCAACGTTACCCGCACCCTGCGTTAATAACAAGTCATTTGGTTGTAACACATTTTGCATGATGTTTTGCAAATTACCTTCAACCGGATCGACCAAAATCGGCTCCACCTGTCCACGTAAACGAATACTACGCGCCAAAGTACGGCTGTCTGCACCTACAATAGGCTTCTCACCGGCAGGATAAACTTCCAGTAATAATAATTGATCGACTTGAGAAAGCACTTCGATAAAATCATCAAAACAATCACGGGTACGAGAATAACGGTGCGGCTGGAATAGCATAACCAAACGACGATCTGGATGGCTCTGACGAGCAGCTTTAATAGTCGCTTCTACTTCTTTCGGATGGTGGCCGTAGTCATCAACCAACTTAACGTTACCATCGGCAAGTTCGAATTCGCCTTGTACTTGGAAGCGACGACCAACACCGCTAAAGCCTGCTAAAGCACGGCTAATTGCGTCATCAGAAACACCTTCATCAGTCGCAACACCAATAGCAGCCAAAGCATTCAAAATATTATGCATGCCTGGTTGATTAATCGTTAAACGTAGCGGCTCACGACTTTTACGTAACACGGTGAAGTGTGAACGCATACCATCTTGTTCAACATCAATTGCGCGAATGTCGTTGTCTTCGTTAAAACCATAAGTAATAACTGGGCGGCCTACACGCGGCATAATTTCACGAATGTTGGCGTCATCACCACAAACTACAGCCAAACCATAAAATGGTAAGTTATGAAGGAACTGTACGAACGTATCTTTTAATTTATCAAAGCTACCTTCATAGGTATCCATATGGTCAGCATCGATATTCGTTACAATCGCTGCCATAGGTTGTAAATAAAGGAAAGACGCATCTGACTCATCAGCTTCAGCCACGATAAAACGACTTTCACCAAGTGCAGCATTTACACCGGTGCTATTAAGTAAACCACCAATGACATAGGTTGGATCTAGGTTTTCTTCAGCCAACATAGTGGTTAAAAGACTTGTAGTAGTGGTTTTACCATGCGTACCAGCTACAGCAATACCATGACGGTAACGCATAAGCTCACCTAGCATCTCTGCACGGCGTACAATTGGAGTACGTTGTTCAATCGCTGCTTTGATTTCTGGATTTTCTGGATCAATCGCTGTAGAAACTACAAGCACATTGGCATTTTTAATATTTTCCGCTTGATGGCCGATATAAACCTTGATGCCATTTTGCTCTAATTGTTCTGTAGTTTTAGATGCTTTAATGTCTGAACCAGAAATTTTATAACCTTGGTTACCCAATACCTCTGCAATGCCACACATCCCAGCACCACCGATCCCCACAAAATGAATGTGTTTGATACGGCGCATTTCAGGCACTTTAATCAGTTTTTTTGCTTGGTTCGCAGCTGTTGATGGAGACATAGTAAATCCGATTACATTTTTTGGATAAGATCAACCACATGCTGAGTCGCATTGGGTTGGGCATGTTGACGCGCTTTCACTGCCATTTCTGTAAGTAATTGGCGGTTCATCAGCGAAGTGAACAATTCATTTAAAACATCTGGTGTCATAGTCGATTGCTGGCAAATTTTTGCAGCGCCGATATCAGCCAGAAATTTGGCATTTGCAGTTTGGTGATCATCAACTGCTATCGGAAGTGGTACAAAAACCGCAGCAACGCCTGCTGTTGCAACTTCCGTCACCGTTAATGCTCCAGCTCGGCAAATAATTAAATCAGCTTCACTATAAGCCTTTGCCATATCTTCAATAAACGGCAAAACCTGCACCTTTAAGTTGGCTGGCGCATCTGCATAAAGTGCTTGAGTTGCTTCAACTTGTTGTTGACCACTTTGATGAAAAATATTGAGTGGAACTTGTATTTTTTTGAGCGCTGGCGGTAAATGTTCATTAAGCGCTTTTGCACCTAAAGAACCGCCAACAATTAAAATATTTAAAGGTTGTCCCGCTTGCTCACGTGCATCGTAACGCCACTTAGAGCTTAAAATATCGGTGATTTCACGACGTACCGGATTTCCGGTTGTGACAACTTTGTCGCTAACAGGAAAAGTATTTGGAAATGCCTCACACACGACTTTAGCAACGCGCGCTAACTGTGCATTGGTAAAACCAGCAACCGCATTTTGCTCGTGAATAAGTACTGGAATACCTAACAATCGTGCTGCTAAACCACCAGGCCCCGCAACATAACCACCAAAGCCTGCAACTGCATCAACTTTAAGCTGTTTCATATAGCGCATTGCGCTTAAAGTCGCTTTTAAAATTTTAAAAGGCGCGGCAAGTTTACGGATCACACCGTTCCCACGAACACCTTGAATATCAATTTGATAAATTGGAATATTTTGATCTTTTAATAAACGATTTTCCATACCTGTTGGCGTGGCTAACCATGAAACCTGACAACGTTGTTGTTGAAGTTGTTTGGCTACGGCGAGGGCTGGAAAAACATGTCCACCTGTACCGGCAGCCATCATCATGACATGTTTGGGTTTGCTTTGCTGTGAATCGGTCACGGTCTAATTCTTCAACTCAAAAAACAATGGAAATTGTCATCTATTTTTGTAGCCGTTTATTTTAATCCTAAAGCTTCATTAACGAAAAGCTAATTTCACTCGTTTATAACAGAAAGATGTGCTTTTTTGAAAATATGCCTACAAAGCACTAGCGTATTTCATATTGTGATTTTATTAATTCATATATTTTCAGGTGATTTCCCATAAATACCGCTGAAAATCACCTGAAATAAATAATTAAGCCGTACGACCAGCTTCTAATACATCAAATAGATCATCGGCAATTGATGTACCAAATTGAGCATCAATTTCACGAATACATGTTGGGCTAGTGACATTAATTTCAGTGACATAATTGCCAATCACATCTAAACCAACAAAAATCAAACCTTTTTCGCGCAAGAAAGGGCCAATTTTAGCTGCGATCAGTTTATCGTTTTCAGTCAGCGGACGCGCTTGACCTAAGCCACCTGCCGCTAAGTTACCACGCACTTCACCATTTTGTGGAATACGAGCGAGACAGTAAGGAATAGGTTCACCATTTACCATCAAAATACGCTTATCCCCTTCTACGATTTCAGGAATATAACGTTGAGCCATAATTGGACGAGTACCTAACTCTGTAAGCATTTCCAACGTTGAACCAATGTTTACACCATCTTGATATAAGCGGAAAATTCCCGTACCGCCCATACCGTCAAGTGGTTTCACAATGACATCGCCATGTTCTTTAAGAAATTCACGAATTAAACTTTGCTGTGATGTTACAAGTGTAGGTACTTGCAGTTCTGGGAATTGCGTTGCAAATAGCTTTTCATTGCAATCACGCAGTGACTGAGGCTTATTGATAATCCATGAACCTTCGCGTTCAGCTTGCTCAAGCACGTAAGTCGTATAGACAAAATTCATATCAAACGGTGGGTCTTTACGCATCAACACCACATCATAAGCCGCGATAGATTCTTTTTTCTTTTCACCCAACTCGTAATAATGATTGTAATCTTCAAATACTTTTAATGGCGAGATTAGACCGTAAGCCTTACCTTGATCGATATATAAATCTTGTTGTAATGCATAACCCAATTCATGTCCACGACGGCTCGCCGCCCACAACATTGCCATGGTTGAATCCTTTTTAAGATTTACGGTTTCAATCGGATCCATGACGACAAGTACACGCATGCTCAAGCTCTTCATAAAATTTAAATTAGCATGAGTATAGCTGAGATTTTTCACTCGTTTTTCTTAATTTCAGTAAATCGTTATCTGTTATTCCATTAACTAGAACTCAAGTAAATTCAGTTAAACTATGACCATAAAATATTATTTTTAAAGGCTAAAGATGAAACTTTATCGCTATTTAACCGGCCCTGATGACTCTGCTTTTTGTGCACGAGTCACTAAAGCACTAAATCACGGCTGGGAATTATATGAAGCACCCAGCATGACCTTTAATGGCACGCATGTAATTGTTGGACAAGCAATTTGCAAAACAATTGACGAAAATTATGATCCAGAAATGGATATTTTAGATGTTCTCAAAAATAATGCTTAAATTAAATATTTACTTTCATCTCTAAAAACATCTTCTTAATCCAAATTAATAACTCAAGCTAATCAATACCCCTCCTTGTTAGCTTGAGTAGTCACTACAGCCTTTCAAAATAAAGACTTAAAAAAGCAATCTCATAAATTTTAAAGACAATAGTTCTTTTATTCTAAACAAATAAATGATTATAATTATCATTTATACTTTTATTTTTGTTAATTGATTTTATTTTATGTTAAGAATTTCTACATCATCTCCCCAAATTAAGCGTTTGTTCCCGCTCAGCTTACTCAGTTTAATGATCTTGAATATCCAAGGTGTATACGCTGAAGACTCTAGTAACTCATCCTCGAAAGTTGCAGCGACCATGCCCACCATAAAAATTGAGGCGATGAGTGAACTCGACCCAATCAAAAGCTATATCGATTATGACAAAGCCAATGTCACACGTAATGGCTTAGACAAAAAAGATATCCCTCAAACCGTTGATACCATTGATGTTCAGAAATATAAAATTTATGGATCAAATGATTTAAGCGTTATGCTGCAAGGCACACCTGGGGTATCTACCAATTACGATATGCGTGGTGATGGCATTACCATTCGTGGTTTTGGTGCTGATACAGGCGATATTTACCGTGATGGTATACGTGAAAGTGGTCAAGTACGCCGTAGTACTGCCAATATTGAACGTATTGAAATTTTAAAAGGCCCCGCCTCTGTTCTATATGGTCGTAGTGCTGGTGGTGGGGTTGTGAATATGGTGAGTAAATTCGCCAATTTCGACTCTAAAAGTTCAGTTGGCGCTTATGCAGGCTCATACGATAACTATGGAACCACTGCTGACATCAACCAAGTCATTAATGACAATTTAGCAGTACGCCTTACGGGAGAATATGGCGAGTCAGGTAGCTTCCGCTCTGGTATTGAAAATAAAATTGAGATGTTTTCACCAAGTTTTACGTATAAAAATGATGATGGAACGCTTACTTGGACCACACAATATACGTATGACAAATTAGGTCGTGTACCTGATCGCGGGCCAACACAAGACAACTTACCTGAGGGAACTTCGATCAAAACAGGATTTGCCCAAGACGGAGATTATGTTGATGATATTTTGCAGGTGCTCCGCACCGATGTGAATTATCAATATGCGCCTGATTGGAACTTTCACTGGGCAGCGAGTTACCGACAAGCAGAACAGAACTTTGACCACTTTTATTTTGGAACTTATTGTGGGCTAGATGGAAAAAATTTGAAAGGTGAAACATGCACCACTAAAAAAGGCTACATCAACCAGATTTACTACTGGCAACAAACCAGCAATAAAACAACGACGAATACATTTGATATTAAAGGTAAGTTCAAAACAGGCCAACTTGAACACCAAATTATGCTAGGTACTGACTGGACCTATGAACAACGAGAACCACGCCTAGCCAATAAGACTCAAAATGGTTCAGCCATTTATGGTTACGTCAATCCATTCACAGGTGAACGAGAATCAAGTCGTGGCAATGGCCCACTCTTAATTAGTCAGCATAACTACAATGAAGGCACAACTTATGGTGTATTCATTCAGGATTTAATTGGTCTAAATGACCAACTTAAACTCATGTTGGGCTTACGTTATGATTACTTTGACTTTTCAACCACCAATAAACTCACTAATGCACATCGCAATGTAAAAAACAGTACTGTTAGCCCAAATGTTGGCTTGGTATGGCAACCGCTTCCTGAACATAGCTTTTACACGTCTTACTCTAAGAGCTTTGCACCGTTTGGCGGGCAAATGGGTGTTAATCAAGTTACAGGCGGCACCGATGTCGAAAAAATGGACAAAGAGCCTCAATATAATGAGCAATATGAAGTTGGGGTAAAAAGCGAATGGTTAGATAATCGTTTAAATACTCAATTTTCTGTTTTTGATATTCGTAAAAATAATATTCGCTATAAACCGAATCCTGATAGTGAACCAGAGGTATGGGCAACTGCTGGTCAGCATCAATCTCGTGGTGTTGAATTTAGTTTTATTGGTCGCGTACTTGATAATGTCTTTGTCCGCGGTGGTTATGGCTACACAGATGCGAAAGTAAAAGAAGACAAACAAAAGCCTGAACAAGAAGGCAACTCTTTAGCCAACACATCTAAGAACACTGGTAATTTATTTATTCGCTATTTACCAACCGAACAGTGGTATACCGAGGTGGGCGTGACCTATGTGGGCTCTTATTACCCAAATATTAATAATCAAGTAAAAATGGAAGGCTTTAACCGTGTCGATGCGGCGATTGGCTATAGTGCAGATCCATGGAATGTCACACTTGCGGTGAATAATTTAACTAATAAAGAGTACTGGCGTTCAGACAGCATGCCAGGCACGCCACGTAATGTGTTATTGCGTTTGAATTATCAATTCTAAATAAAATATTAAACTGGCATACCCCTATTTAGAGGTATGCCTTTTTCTTTTTAGATACCGTATTTTTCGCGATAAGCTTGCATGTTTGCTAGCGCTTCTTTTTCGCCTTTCGCATCTAAATAATCCATTAAATCTTTCATGGTGATCAGCGCGTGCACAGGAATTTCTAATTCTTTTTGAACTTCTTGAATTGCAGAAAGTTCACCTTGACCACGTTCTTGACGATCTAGCGCAACTAAAACACCTGCAATGGTCGCGCCCGCATTTTTCAAAATTGTTACGACTTCACGAATTGCTGTACCTGCGGTAATTACGTCATCAATAATCCAGACTTTTTTACCTTCAACCGCAGCACCAACTAAAACACCACCTTCACCATGATCTTTTGCTTCTTTACGGTTAAAGCCCCATGGCACACTTTTGTTATGTACTTGCGACAAGGCAACAGCAGTCGCTGCTACAAACGGAATGCCTTTGTAAGCTGGTCCAAAAATAACATCAACATTTTGGCATTGTGTTAATTTATCGGCATAGCCTTGTGCTAAAAGAGATAAAGCTTCACCATCGTTGAGTAGGCCTGCATTAAAAAAATAAGGACTCACACGTCCAGATTTTAAAGTAAACTCACCAAATTTAAGCACACCGCGTGATAATGCGAGTTCGATAAATGCTTGCGGGTTAAATGACACAGGCGTTGTCATGAGGTGCTCCAAATTCACAATTGAGGTTAAATTTTCGCATGATACCAAAGGATCAGTATCCAAGTGATGTAAAAATTCTTCGAGTCGTTTCCATTAACGTAAATGGCTTGCGTTCTTCGGTGACGAAAGGCTTACTTGAATGGTTAGAACAATCAGATGCCGATGTCGTATGCATGCAGGAAAGCCGCATTACCCATGAACAATGGACTGAAAAATTTAGACCCGAAGGATGGCATACCCATCTCTTTCCAGCAGAACGTGCAGGTTACGCAGGAACTGCCATATATAGCCGCTTACCCTTTGTCTCTGTTAAAGATGGTTTAGGGTTTGAGTTGGCTGACAGTCAAGGTCGCTTTATTTCTGCCGAATTCGATTTAGGTTTGTCACATCCGGTACATATTGCGTCATTATACTTACCTTCAGGCTCAAGTGGTGAAGAAGCGCAAGCACGTAAAGATTTATTTTTAGGTGAATACGCAAAAATCTTGAAGCAATGGCGTGATGAAAATAAGTCGGTCATCATTTGTGGTGACTACAACATTGTTCATAAACGCATTGATATTAAAAACTGGTCGGGTAATCAAAAATCATCTGGCTGTTTACCGCATGAACGTGCCTGGCTTGACCATATTTATGATGAACTTGGTTATGTTGATACATTCCGAGTAGTTCGCACAGAAGCAGAACTTTATTCATGGTGGTCAAATCGCGGCCAAGCTCGTGCAAAAAATGTAGGGTGGCGTATTGACTATCAAGCCTGCTCACCAGACTGGAAAACACGCACAACCAATGCATGGGTCTTTAAAGATCAATGGTTTAGTGACCATGCACCAGTTATTATCGACTATAAAATTCAAGAATAAGTGAACAATTGTTCACTTACCTTGTCGTTTTCGCTTACAGCATATGTCGTTTTTGAGTATTTTTCTTACACAGCTTTAACGGCATTATAGCCCCACGGCACAGGGAAGCAGTCAGGATGACGCAAAAGGATAGGACGCCGTAGGAAGATAAAATAAACTTATGATAAGTTTATTTGCAAGGATGTGACATTGGACGTTGAAATGAGACCCGCATGATCAGGATGATTAAATGCGGGTTTTCTCTTTTCAATCTCTTATTTTTTGCGCTAAGTTCTTTTAGTTTTAACTTCTTCTTATTAAGCTCATTATCGCCTTGTCTTATGACAATAACATGACATTTCTCTTTCGATTAATCATAATTTTTCATTTGTTTTAAAAGTATCTGTATAAAGTAGTGCTCAAATGCTTTTTGGGTTAGGCTGTGTGCTCTCTCTTTTTGACATGGTCCGATAAAATGTTAAAAATTTATGGAATCAAAAACTGTAATTCAATGAAAAAAGCATTTGATGCCTTACAAGCTAAAGGGCTTAACTATGATTTTCATGATTATAAAAAACAAGGGATTGATGCAGATACCCTAAAAATTTGGTTAAAAGAAATTGGGCAAGACACGGTTCTAAACAAAAAAGGAACCACTTGGCGTAAGCTATCAGAAGAAGAACAAACACGTGCATTAAGCAGTGAAGACCATCTTATTGAAGCACTTATTGCTCAACCAAGTTTAATTAAAAGACCAGTTTTACAAACCTCTCAAGGTTTTATCGTCGGTTTTGATGAAGCAACCTATCAAAATATCCAAGCATAAAAAAAACGAGCCATTTGGCTCGTTTTTTATTAAAACTTTTAGTTAGCGCGAATCCATGTTTGGTTACGACCAAGTGCAGAAACACCGATATAGCCACGCAATTTAAGCTTCTTACCGCCATCTGTTAACTCACCTTTCAATTTGTAAGTTTTGCCAGATTTAGGATCTAAAATCGTACCGTTTTCATAACTGTTGCCACCTACATTTTTTAAATTATGTACAATGGTGACACCTTTAAGTGGTTTGTTTTTATACGGCCCTTCACATTTTGTACAAGCGTTTTCTTCGCCCGGTGTCAAAATGTTTTGAATGGTTGCAGTTAAGGTTCCATCCTTCTGTTCCGTAAATTTAACTACGGCTTTTGGCTTATTGGTCTGATCATCAATTGTTTTCCATACCGTTCCATTGAGTGTATCAGCCGCATTGGCAAATGCAGCCATACCAATGAGTCCTAAAGCTAAAGCAATCTTTTTCATTTTTGTAATATCCTTGGGTCTTTCAAGATTTTAGTATTCAGAAGTCGCAAAGATATTGCAATTTTTGAATGTGACTGTTTCGTGTAACCTTGTAATCTTGCAAAATAAAATTTACAAGAAAACAAGAAACTAGCATAAAAATGGATGCTATATGAATATATCAAATGTTTGGAAATATTACTTTACAGAAACTTTTCTTAAAACAACAATTCGCAAGCCAAGTCAGCTAAATTTGCCAGCTACTGCCTTACGTCCCGTTTTAGACCAAATGTGTCGTGCTTTTCCACGACAAAAAAATGTCTCTGTTCGCCCGATTCGGCTGGCAGGCATTAAAGGTGAAGAAATCAAACCGCAAGATCATGCTACTCAACTGATTTTTCACATTCACGGCGGTGCTTTTTTTCTTGGAAGTGTAAAAACACACCATGCTTTTATGACAGATTTGGCCGCCCGCACCCAAATGCAAGTTATTCATGTGGATTATCCTCTGGCACCGGAACACCCACACCCTGAGGCAACCGAAGCTCTATATGACATCTATCAATCTTTAGTGGTACAAGGTGTTCAGCCAAAGGATATTATTTTATCGGGTGATTCGTGCGGAGCCAATTTAGCATTAGCACTTTGCTTACGCTTGAAAGAACAACCGGAGCTCATGCCGAGTGGTCTAATTTTATTGTCGCCTTTTTTAGATTTAACGCTGACAAGCGAATCATTAAGATTTAACCAAAAACATGATGCCCTGCTTTCGCTTGAAGCCCTACAAACAGGGATCCAGCATTATATTGGCAATCAGATTGCAGCCGATGACCCACGTGTTTCACCAATTTTTGATGATCTGCATGGCCTACCCCCAACCTTAGTTCAGGTAGGTTCTAAAGAAATCTTGTTAGATGATGCCAAGCGTTTTAGAGAAAAAGCTGAAGATGCAGGTGTTAAAGTTCAATTTAAACTTTATACAGGCATGTGGCATAACTTCCAGATGTTTAACGCATGGTTTGATGAGGCTAAACAAGCATTGTCAGATATTGCTGAATTTGCTCATGAATTAGATAAAACTTAATTTATCTATAAATGATGTGAACAGTGAATAAAACTTTTCACATCATTTTCTTTATAAAAAGTCATCATATATAAAATGAAAATCATGTTATGTTTAAAATATAAATTATTTAAACAATCCAATTTTAGGATGGTCTAACAAAGAGGCATCTATATTTAGGAGCCCTTACATATTATGAAAAATCGTTTAATCACTCATCCCATACATAAAATAAAACATGTAATAATCGATTTCATCCACAATAATCACATCATCAACTGGACGCCATTACAAAAAAGCGCCCTGATGCTTACACTTGCCTCTGCAATGAATTTCAGTTGGATTTTATGGAAAGGCTATATTTTAATTACGCCAAGTGTTTGGCAATGGGCACATTTACCTTTAGTTGAATCTCAAATCTGGTTAAATCTATTTACCTTATTTTTATTAGTCTTACTGATTATTCCCTGCTATCGCTACAAAAATCATGAGTGGGCACAAAACATTATCCCCTTGATTAGTGTTCAATTTTTTACGCTCATGCTATGCCACGATGGATATTTAATTGGCAGTATTAGCCCCGCCACCATGGTAGGTTATGTCGGTACCATTGGTGTAGGACTCGTATTATTCGAACGAAAAATTGTTTATAGCGCTCTTGTACCTGCGACCATTATTTTAACGGTATGTACTTATTTAAGTATGAGAGGCACTTTGCCTTATGCACCATTATTTAATCTTATTGCTATGCAACGTGCTCAAACTAACCCCTTTTGGTTAGGAAGCATGGCATTTTTTATTATGCCCATTTTATTGGCCTGTTTTATTTTATTTGAGATATTACTCACCCAATGGCGTCAGCGCGAAACTTATATTCAACGCCTAAGCCAACTCGACCCATTAACCAATGTATTAAATAGACGTAGTTTAAACACGCATTTAGAGTCACTACACCAACAGCAATTTGATTATGCAGTTGTACTTCTTGATATTGATCACTTTAAAAAAATTAATGATATTTACGGGCATCATCAAGGCGATCAGGTTTTAATTGAAATTGCCCAATGCCTATCAAACAACGTGCGTAGTGAAGATATTATTGGTCGATTTGGTGGAGAGGAGTTTATTTTATTACTTCCCCATACCGATATTATTCAAGCAGAAAAAATTGCTGAGCGCTGCCGCTATGCTTTAGAAGAAATGCCAGTTTTTAGCACTCAAAATAATCCTATTCATATTAGCGCGAGTTTTGGAATAAGCAGTTCAGCTTTTGCACAAGACCCTTATCTTGTAATTAGACAAGCAGACCAAGCGCTTTACTCTGTAAAAGCTTCAGGACGAAATCAGGTGCGTACATTTCATCAGACTGAGGCTATTAATACACTATGATTTTTTTAACTTTGCCAAGTTCGCGAGTTGTTGCAAAAGTTCTTGCTGACTAAATGCACCAGTTAAACGTAAAGAACGAATTTCTTTTTGCTCTGGGCTTAAGAATAAATAGGTTGGCGGTCCTAAAATATTCCATTGTTTGAGTAAAGCTTCATGTGACTGGTCATAATGGCTCAAATCAAGCTTAATTAAATAATATGGTGCAAGAGCAGACTGCACCTCGGGTGCTTTTAAAATACGGTGTTCAATAGGTTGGCAGGCAACACACCAGTCTGCATAGACATCAACCACAATAGCCTGATCAGTAGGAGCAGCCGCTAAAATCTTTTGAAAATCTGTAGCTGTAGTCGCAACATGCCACTCAGCCATATGGTCAGAACTTTGCAAATTTCGATTATGAATATGTTGATATTGGTTATAAGCTACAAAAGGTGTAACGATTAACAATAAAATCGCATAGAGCCATTGTAGCTGCCCTTTTTTCCAGAAAAACTGATAAACAGCATAAGCGATAAAAGCGAGTCCTAATGCTAGACTAAGTACTTGCATACCCCAATCAGGCAATAAAGGACGAATAAAGTAAAGGCTTAAACCCAACATCAGGAAAGCAAAAATCACTTTAATCTGATGCATCCAGTCGCCAGCTTTAGGTAAAAATTTTGCACCTAATATGCTCGCAAGCAATAAAGGAATCCCCATCCCAAATCCCAGACAAAACAGAAGCAAAGCTCCTTGCCATTGGTTTTGTGTTTGAGAAATAAATAATAAAGTTCCAGCGAGTGGTGCAGTCATACAAGGACCCACCAAGAGTGCAGAAACCACACCCATGACGCCAGCACCAATCAAAGTGCCGCCTTGTTGCATAGACTGAATGCGATCAAGTCGGTTTAACCATGTTTGCGGCAAACGAAGCTCAAACAAGCCAAATAGATTCAGCGCAAATACAATAAACAGCAAACTAAAAGCAATTAAAGTAGCAGGCTGTTGTAGCCAGCGTTGGAAATTTAAGCCTGCTGAAGAAGCAATTAAACCTAAACCTGCATAAACCAATGCCATGCTACACACAAAGGTAAGTGCAATGACCCAAGCTTTTAAGCCTTTATGCTCTCGAATAATCAACGAAGTTAAAATAGGAAGCATCGGTAAAGAACATGGCGTAAATGCGAGCAGCATGCCTAAACCTAAAAATAATAAAATCCCATACCAAAGTGAGTGTTCAATTAACTTCGCTGACCAGATCTGATCTTGTGCAATTTGTGGTGTAGTTGTATCAACAGCCGTCTGTGTACTCTGCTCTTTTTCTAAAGATTCTGAATCTGAAAAGGTATCTGGTTGCGTATTTGCTAAATCCAACAATCGTTTTGGCGCTGTTCCTGCTTGGTTCTGCACACCGACTAAGCCATCTGCATCGGTTTGAAACTCAATGGTTTGCGGCGGGTAACAAATACGGTCTTTGGCACAGCCCTGCCAAGTCACACTATAGTGCTCTGAAGGCTTAGTCTTAATTTGGAAATTAACTTGATGGTAGTAAACCTGACTTTGCCCATAATTTTCATCAAATTGAGCAATAGCTTTAGGTAACTTTAAAGCTAAAGGTTGAGTACCTTGTTGTACGGTAAATTTATGCTGATATAGATAGTAATTTGGCTGAATCTGCCAAGATAAACTCGCAGTATGCGGCTCAGAAGATTCAACCGAAAATGAAAAAGCTTGTTCGGGTGACAGTAGCTTATCTTGTGCAAAAACCAACTGGCTAAACACACATACAGCAACTGCTAGAAAATAAAGAATTCCCTGATGAATAAGCTTTTTCATTAACATAAATTTAAATTGCTTCGATTAGAACAAGAATGACACGCCTAAGCCACCGTTGTAGCTCTTATCTTGACCATTTAAATCGACGCCTATGCTTGCATCAAGCTGGGTACGATTATTTACCGCATAAACTAGACCTGTACCTAGACCATATTCATAGTCTTGGCTTTCAGCTTTACGGTAAATGAACTCTGAATAACCTGAGAGCTTACCTGCGATTTTATAGTCAATGGTTGGTACTGCTGTCACTGCCCAATCACTATTTTGCACTTCATAGCGCATAGTAATTGAAGTACCTACTAAATCACTATATTGGTAAGCTACTGCAGAGGTAAGACTATAAATGTCGTCATGTGCCGTAAATTCATCATTTCCGGTTGCAATGATCGCCTCAGCCAACACTGCCATAGACAATCTGTCATCTTTTAAATCAATCGCTTTTTTTAAACCGATGCTTACGTCACCAAAGCCCGAAGTATCATTTTTTTTGCCAGCACGTTTAGTCTGAGTCCACGCTGGACCCTGCCATCCTAACTGTAATTCTAAGTCACGACCTAAACCTGTACGGAACAACATATCTTGATTTAAGGTTACGGTCTTTTCTTTAACACCATCAACAGTCGCTTCAGTATAGGTTACGCTTGGTAAACCTTGCTCCCAAGCCAAATTGCCTACAGGAGTAATACCCGTCCCCATTCCTGCCCCTGGGCGGTCAAACGAGAACTCTGCGGCAAAAGTACTTCCTGCAGCAACAGTAGTAAGGGCAAAAGTTAAAATTTGTACTATTTTCATTTTAATATCCAATCAAGTAGTTAATTCTTTTGTCATTTTAGCCCCATGACGGCGCAATAATTCTAATGTTTCACGCTCTTCTTCAAGCGATTCTGACCAATCTATTTCATCAAATTCACAATCAAAGAACAACTGACTGATTGAAGATAAAATGGTGAGTCCTTCTTCATCACGCGAGTTTGGATCAACGTTTTCATCGAGTAAACGTTGAACAGCTGGTGCACATGCCGAGCTTGCAGCATCCCATAACGGACCGTAAAACTCTTCTGCATCCCAAAGATGTACATTGGCTTTAGCCTGAATCAAAGCTTCGAGAATCTCAAGGTAAACCTGTAACGCTTGTTGCTTTTCTTCTTTTGATAATGGTGTACCTGCTTCATAAGCTTCCGATACATTTTCCCACCATTTAAAAATTCCGTCACAGATAATTGATACAGGTGGTCCCTGTTCCGGATCAATAAAGTTCGGATCAAGTCCTTCAGCAAGTAATTTTTGCACTTGCGCGAGTTCTAATTCTTCTATGGCTTTAATTAAAGCTTGCTGCTGGGTGGTTAACATGACCATCTCTCAAAAATATATTAGGGCTATTATGCCTAATCTCTTCTCCAGATTTTAGAGGTTGATTGCATTGCAATGCAAACCTAATGTTGTGAATAGTTTTATTTTCATCAGATATAAAAAAAGCCCCGAAGGGCTTTTTACCGTTTTCAATTAAACTTCATCATCAATGAATTCTGGTTGCCCACCTCTCGGGTGTTCTTTTTTCTCAAAAGTATGTTCGAGGCTACGTTTTAATTTTTCAATTGCACCATGAATTGAAGCATCAATATTTCCTGCTTTATGGTGCACTGCAACTGGTTTCAAACCTGAAGGACGTGCTTCAATCATACAGTGGATATCTTTGTCACCACTTTTGTCCCCATTTTCATCACTAAAATGAACCGAGAAATGCGTAATACGTTCGCTATGACGTTGGAATTCTTGAGTAAGTTCTGCACGTACATAAGTAATTAAACGTTCGCTATTATGGATGTTTTTATCTGTGCGGATTTCTATATTCATAAATACCATCCTCTCTTTCTTACTGTGGATCTTTTCTATGCAAAACTTTTTTATGTTGGCATGTTTTAAGCATGCATGAACTGACTTCAATTGTACATTTTGATGGTGTAATGGTTTGTTATCTCCTGACTTAAACGTACTGCTTTTAATTTATTTTGAAGATCTTCATATCTTCAATATCAGTCCATCTATAAAAATATGCAAGCTGATTTTTTAAATATTTATGAAAAATTGAACAAAAGGAGAGCAATCGTGACCGAATCTTATCTATCTGGCGCCGAGCTCATTGAGCAAATTCAAAAGTCTCCTTATTCACGTGATTTAATCGGTTATCACGGACAGCCTCCACAGGTTAAATGGCCTAATAATGCCAAGGTTGCTGTGCAATTTGTGCTTAATTATGAAGAAGGTGGCGAAAAACATATTGAGCACGGCGATGAGGGTTCGGAACAGTTTTTATCAGAGATTATTGGTGCTGCAAGCTACCCAGCTAAACATATGTCGATGGACTCTATGTACGAATATGGTTCACGTGCTGGATTTTGGCGCATTCATAGTGAGTTTGAACGGCGCAAGCTTCCAATGACCATTTTTGGAGTTGCAATGGCGCTTGCCCGCAACCCTTATATTGTAGAAGCCATTAAGCAAGCTGATTATGATGTAGTTTCTCATGGCTACCGCTGGCTTCACTATCAAGATACCGATATTGAAGTAGAAAAACAGCACATTGAACAGGCCCTATCTGTTTTAGAAAACTTGTTTGAAAATAAGGTGATAGGTTGGTACACCGGACGTGACAGCCCCAATACTCGTCAGTTACTTGCAGAGTTCCCACAAATACAATATGACTCTGATTATTATGGTGATGACCTGCCTTTTTGGACCACACTTACCGATGCTGCGGGTGCATCCCGACCCCATTTAATTATTCCTTATACTTTAGAATGTAACGACATGAAGTTCTGTTCACCAGGTGGATTTAATAATTCAGAACAGTTTTTTCAATATTTAAAAGATAGCTTTGATGTGCTGTATGCGGAAGGTGAAACTGCACCAAAAATGATGTCAATTGGAATGCATTGCCGTATTTTAGGGCATCCGGGCCGTTTCAAAGCATTACAGAAATTTCTCGACTATATTCAAATGCACGATCGTGTCTGGGTATGCCGTCGTCAGGATATTGCTGAACATTGGTATAAAAATCACATAACTGAATAATTGATTTTTAAATTTTTAAATTCTTAAACTGTTGATTAACAGCTATTGGCACTGTTATTGCTAAAACTCTATACCACAACAATGAGTTTAGGAATAACAGTGTTTTTAGCCGAGTTTAATCAAGCCCCACCCGAACAACTCAAGACTTTGTTAAAAAACTGTGTCCAAATTCCAACATGGGCCGAAAAAATCATCTCAGAATGCCCCTATTCAACAAAAGCATCTCTTTTGGAATATGCAGAAAATTTAAGTCAAATGTGGTCATGGCAAGAGATAGAAGCAGCATTAGCAACTCACCCAAAAATTGGTGAACGGCAGGCAAAAAAGCAACTCAATGCAAAAGAGCAACATTTTTCAAATCAAGAACAAGCCGGCATTTCTTTAGATGAAAAAACGCAGCAAGCTCTGCTACAAGGCAATCTCGATTATGAACAAAAGTTTGGCTTTATTTTTTTAATTAAAGCGGCAGGACTCAGTAGCGAAGAGATTTTAAAAAAGCTACATGAACGTTTACAACATGACTTAGCTATAGAAAAAATAATTGTACATGAGCAACTCGCAGCGATTGCTCTATTACGTCTATCTCAGGAAATACAAGCATGATCAGCACTCATATTTTAGATACGAATTTAGGCAAACCAGCTGCACACGTAGAAGTGAAGTTATTTCATGCAGCAACCCATGAACTGATTGCTACAGCAACCACGAACCAAGATGGGCGTGTGAGTGATTTTGGAATAAAAACCTTAATTGAAGGGGCGTATCAACTTGAGTTCGAAATCGCTCCTTATTTTTCATCGCAGCAAATTAAAACTTTTTTCCCACGTGTTTGTATTCAATTTTTTATAGAAGACATTAATCAGCATTACCACATTCCCTTACTGATTAGCCCGTTTGCTTACTCCACTTATCGCGGTAGCTAACTCAAATATAACGAGGAGAAAAATATGAATCATCGGCAAAAGAATGCGATTTCTCCAGAGCATGAATATTTAGGAATATCCAAAAGTTTTGCTTACGGGTTACAGCACGTGCTTACCATGTACGGTGGCATTGTTGCACCGCCCCTTATTATTGGAGCAGCGGCTGGATTAAGCTCAGCACAAGTCGGAATGTTAATCGCTGCGGCTCTATTTGTTGGTGGATTGGCAACACTCATACAAACAATCGGAACCAAATATCTAGGTGCAAAATTACCTTTAGTTCAGGGCGTATCTTTTGCAGGTGTTGCAACCATGGTCGCAATTATCACCACAGGCGGTGGCTTACCTGCTGTATACGGTGCGGTCATTGCCGCATCTCTGATTGGCCTATGTCTTGCGCCTTATTTTTCTAAAATTATCCGTTTTTTCCCACCTGTTGTAACGGGATGCGTCATCACAATTATTGGTTTATCTTTGTTACCTGTCGCGATTCGCTGGATGATGGGTGGTAACAATAAAGCACCCGACTGGGGAAGTGTAGAAAATATCTCTTTGGCCTTGCTGACCTTAGGCATTGTGATTGTTTTAAATATGCTGCCGCAGGCAAGCATTCGTCGCTTATCGATTTTATTGGCTATTGTTGCTGGTACTGCCCTCGCCTACTTCATGGGTTTTGGTGATTTTAGTCAGGTAAGCTCAGGCGCATGGCTGCAATTTCCACACTTATTTGCATTTGGCTTACCGACTTTCGAGTTAAGCGCAATCTTGTCGATGTTGATTGTGACTTTAGTCATTATGACGGAAACCACAGCCGATATTATTGCTGTCGGAGACATTGTAGGAACTGAAGTAGATGCTAAACGTATCGCCAATGGTGTCCGTGCGGATATGTTTTCAAGTGCTTTTGCGCCTATCTTTGGTTCGTTCATGCAAAGCGCTTTTGCCCAAAATGTTGGACTGGTTGCGATTACAGGTATAAAAAGTCGCTTTGTAGTAGCAGCAGGTGGTGTCATTCTGATTATTTTGGGGCTACTCCCTATTATGGGTCGTTTGATTGCCGCGATTCCAATGCCCGTACTTGGTGGTGCAGGTTTGGTCTTATTTGGATCAGTTGCAGCCAGTGGAATTCGCACTTTGGCAAAAATAGATTATAACGATCAGAAAAATTTAATTATTGTCGCGACCGCTTTATCGGCAGGTATGATTCCAATTATTAACCATGAGTTTTATGCTCATTTCCCAGTTTGGGTACAAACTTTGTTCCATTCTGGCATTAGTTCAACTTGTATCTTTGCTATCTTGTTGAATTTGTTATTTAATCATTTACCTACATTTCGCAGCTCGCGTACCCCTCATTTAAGCCAAACAATAAATACCAGAAATACACATTAAAGATTTAGTTTTTAGCGCCCCACTTCGGTGGGCCTTTTTTTAACCGTTGATCAAATTTGGCTTCATTTTTGCTTAAGACACTGTATCCTTAGCGTGCTTTATTTGGGGGGAGATCATTTAAATGCAATTAAAGCAACTTGCGGCGACTTGTGCCTTGTTATCTGCAACTGCCATGGTTCAGGCAAAACCAATCTGGCAAGATTTTAGCGTGACTGGACTTTATGGTGAAAACTATGAAGTTGTAGATGACAAAGAAACCACCCTTACTTTGGAATATGCAGCGAAAGTTAAATACGCTGATGTATTTTTCTTTATGGACCGTATGCGTGGTGAAAATGACCACAAGAGTACTTACTTCGAGTTATCACCACGTTTAAGCTTAGGTGAAATATCAGGTAAAAAACTGGCGTATGGCCCAATCAAAGATGTGTTAATTAGTACCACTTGGGAAGGCAATAGTGAAGACGGCAACAACTTCGATAATTTCCTTTATGGTTTTGCTGTCGATTTAAATATCCCATATTTCCAATATGCGAATTTAAACTTCTACCGTGCAAATAATGAGAACACTGACGACGATTACCAAATGACATTCGTTTATGGTATTCCATTAAAATTAGGCTCTGAAGATTTCTTGGTAGACGGTTTCCTTGACTGGTCAACTGCTGAAGGCGACCATGCCAGCGAGTTGAACTGGACCACCCAATGGAAATGGAATGTAGGTAAACACATTTCTCCAGACACACGTCTATACCTAGGTATTGAGCACTCAGTGTGGAATAACAAATTTGGTCTGCAAGGCCGAGACGAAAACAACGTCAGTGCATTGGTTAAATACCACTTCTAAGAACATGATTTAGAAGATAAAACAGCAAGGAGAATTCCTTGCTGTTTTTGTTTTAATCGAGTGGATTACCCACAATATTACTAATAATCCCCTGCATAATATGTCCACCTTGTTCACGGCGTAATTCTGCATACCACGCTTGTGTAACGCTTTCATCTTTCATATGGGTCACATCGCAGCGTTTGCGCGCACGAAGTACCATCTCATTTGCACGTTCGTTGCGCTTGTTTTGATAGCGACGTAAAGCGTCTTCGACACCTAAAGTATTAATTTGCAAAGAACGCGCTAAATAAATCGCATCTTCCATGGCTTGGCAGCCACCTTGTCCAATATCAGGTGTGGTGCTGTGCGCAGCATCACCTAAAATCACCACGCGACCTTTATAAAACTGGGTAAACGGCTCAATATCATGTATTTCTACCCGATTGGTCTTTTGCGGGTCTAAACGTTCAATGAGCTGCTGTACTGGTAAACACCAATCAGCAAAATATTGTTTTAAAAGTTTTTTATATTCATCTCGATTATTTTCTAAACCTACTGGTAAAGGCACATCTAAAAAGAAATAGAATTTGCCATCCGCAACCGGCATCAGAGAAGCACGCTTACCTTCGCCCACATAAGTTGTCCATTGCTGTGCTGGAGCTAAATCTTCAGATATTTCAACCAAACCATTCCAATTCACATAACCCGCATAACGGCGCTGTACTTGCTGGCCCAACACATAGGCCCGTGTAAGTGAGTGGGTACCGTCAGCTCCAATTACTAAATCGGCTTGTGTAGAGCTACCATCAGCAAAATGCACTTCAACATAATCAGCCTTATCTTCAAGGCTGACCATTTTTTTGCCTAAATAAATTTGATCTCGACCAAACTCATCCATCAGCATATTTTGTAAATCTGCACGGGCAACCGGATAAGGTCTTTGCCCTACTTCTTCAATTAATGGCAGTAAACTGAATTGTGTCATCACATCTCCAGTTAAACCATCTACATAAGCCAAATCGTCCATTTGTCCACCAAGTTTGGCGATTTTCTCTGTTAATCCCAGATAGTTCAGACATTTCACACCATTTGACCACAGCGAAATTGCAGCACCAACAGGAAGAATTTTTTCAGTTTGCTCAAAAATGCGAACTTGATGACCAAATTTCTTTAATGCAATGCCTGTGGTTAAACCTCCCATTCCCGCACCAATAATCACCACATTCATAACACTCTCCTATAGATATTCACCTATAGGGTGCTTATGCTAAAAACATGCCATCGTTCAAAATTTATTTAGCTTTTCCACAAAACTGGCATGCACCATGCTTATATATTTAAGTATAAAACTCGTCTTAGCACGCTCAGTGTTAGGGCAGTTTTAAATGAAAAATCATGTTTTTAACAAGAAATACGGATACTCCATTATGGCAACATTGCACGCTCCAGCTTTTGAACTTCCTGAAATTTTGAATATGAAAACCAATTTGGCAGATTCCCGAATTGGTGCACAAGTCATTGAGTGTTCAGATGATTTCTTTGCAGAAGCAAAGCGTATGCTGCAATTTGATGCACCTATTTTTGTTGAAGATAAATTCGATGATAACGGCAAATGGATGGACGGTTGGGAAACGCGTCGTAAGCGTCATGCGGGCTATGACTGGTGCATTGTAAAACTAGGTGTAAGTGGAAAAATCAGTGCGCTTGATATCGATACCAGCTTTTTTACAGGAAATTATCCCGCTTCTGCATCATTAGAAGCTTGTTATGCACCAAATGGGGACCTAACAGGGGCAAAATGGGAAAGTATTTTAGGAAATACTGAACTCGGCCCAAGCCAGCATCATATTTTTATGGTCAATAATGATGCACTTTTCACCCATATACGCCTCAATATTTTCCCAGATGGTGGTATTGCCCGTTTACGTGTTTATGGGGATGTTCATATTCAGGTGACTGATAACGAGCAAACACTCGATTTATTAGCCCTCGAAAATGGTGGCCGCGTAGTTGCCTATAGTGATGCCCATTTTGGACATCCGCGCAATTTGATTAATCCCGGTCGTGGCGTCAACATGGGTGATGGATGGGAAACCAAACGCCGCCGAGCACCGGGTTATGATTGGTGTATTCTTGCTCTGGGTAAAGGCGGGAAAATTGATAAGCTTGAAATTGATACAGCTCACTTTAAAGGTAATTTCCCTGCCCAAGTATCTATTCAAGCGGTTTACCTTGAAAATGCAACCGATGCACAATTGATTCCACAGAGTATGTTTTGGTCTTACTTACTTGAAGCCCAACCTATGCAAATGGATCATATTCATGAATATGTGAATGAGATTTTACAACATGAAAAAATCTCGCATATTCGTATCAACATGATTCCAGATGGTGGCATTAGCCGTGTCCGTTTATGGGGGAAAATTGCCAAGTCATGATCATGAATAATGTCCATATTCAGCCCTTAACCATTGAGAACTTTCATCCCTTCGGAGAAGTTATTTGTTGTGACGGGCATAACTTTTTTCATATAAATGATGCGCACACCGAGCGCTACCACGCGCTCGTTGAAACAGAAATTGAAGGTGAAGCAAAAGCAGGAATTAGTATTTTTCGTAATATTAAGACCAGCGTTTTACCTTTAGAAATTTCGATGCTAGAGCGTCATCCGAAAGGCTCTCAGGCATTTATTCCCTTACAACAACAAAAGTTTTTAATTATTGTGGCACCTTCTTTGGACGAGAATACCCCCGATATTTCAAAGTTATGTGCATTTGTTTCAAATGGAAAGCAAAGTATAAATTATCGGGCAGGTACATGGCATCATCCTTTGCTTACCTTTGAAGCACCGAGTGATTTTGCAGTCGTAGATCGAATTGGAGGCGGAGCGAATTGTGATGTTTTTCAATTTCCACACGCTATAAAAATTACGGTCTAAAATAAAATATACAGATCTGTCTATTCTAGTTTAATGGCAGCAATCGTTGTGGTGATTTCTAATAATCTAGGTTTACATAAAAATCCCCGCCTATTAAGCGGGGATTTTTTTAATTCTATTTTAAACGGTGATATCGGCGAGATTACCTTTCTGCTCAAGCCACTGCTTACGATCCGCTGAACGCTTTTTGGCAAGTAATTTATCGAGTAAACCTGCTGTAAAATGAGCATCATCAAGGTCGAGCTGCACTAAACGACGAGTATTTGGATCCATAGTCGTTTCACGTAGCTGAATCGCATTCATTTCACCCAATCCTTTGAATCGGGTAATTTGCGGATTACGATTGCCTTTCACATTTTTCAAGATGACTTCAAGCTCATCATCATCTAAGGCATAGTAGACATCTTTGCCAATGTCGATACGGAACAATGGTGGCATTGCGACAAACAAATGGCCTTCTTCAACCAATGTCGGAAAGTGTTTAACGAATAGCGCACATAGCAATGTGGCAATGTGTAAACCATCTGAGTCCGCATCGGCCAAAATACAAACTTTGCCATAACGTAGCTCGGATAAATCATCGCTACCTGGGTCTACCCCAATTGCGATCGCAATATCGTGAACTTCTTGAGAAGCCAAAACTTCATCTGAAGAAACTTCCCACGTATTTAAAATTTTTCCACGAATTGGCATGATGGCCTGAAAGTTTTTATCTCGCGCTTGCTTAGCACTACCACCTGCCGAGTCACCCTCGACAATAAATAGCTCAGTGTCTTCACGCGTTTGCCCAACACAGTCAGCCAATTTACCTGGCAATGCAGGCCCTGAAACAATCTTTTTACGCTCGACCTTTTTCGCTGCTTTTAAACGACGACCCGCTTTAGAAATCGCCATTTCTGCCAGTTGCATGGCAATTTCAGCATGTTGATTGAGCCAAAGTGAAAAAGCATCTTTAGCAATATTTAAAACAATATTAGATGCCTCTCGACTAGAAAGACGCTCTTTGGTTTGCCCTGAAAATTGTGGTTCTTGGAACTTGAGTGACAAAATATAGTTCACGCCATCCCAGACATCTTCTGCTGATAGTTTGAGGTTACGTGGCAATAAGTTACGCAGCTCACAGAACTCACGTAATGCTTCTGTTACCCCTGAACGTAAACCGTTCACATGAGTTCCGCCTTGTGCAGTTGGAATCAGGTTCACATAACTTTCTTGAACCTGCTCGCCGCCTTCTACATTCCAACAAATTGCAAATTCACACGCCGCACGATCAGCTTGTCCACTACTTACAAAAGCCGGATTTGGCAAGATTTCACGATCTTGCAATTCATCCATCAAATAATCGACGAGGCCATTTTCAAATTGCCATTCAATCTTTTCATCGTTAATTTGATCAATATAAATAATTTTTAAGCCTGCGGCTAAAACAGCTTTGGCTTTTAAATTATGTTTAAGGGCTTTTAAAGCAAATTTCGGACTATCAAAATATTTAGTTTCAGGCCAAAAATGTACCGTTGTACCTGTCGCTCGTTTTGGTGCCTTACCCTCTAGCACAGCTAAAGGTGCAACAGGCTCCCCTTGCTCAAATGCCATTTGGTAAAGGTTGCCCTGACGTTGTACTTCGACCTCAACACGTGTTGATAAAGCGTTTACAACTGAAATTCCCACACCATGTAAACCACCAGAAAACTGGTAGTTATCGGTACTGAATTTACCGCCAGCATGGAGCTTGGTCAGAATGATTTCGATACCAGATTGACCATATTCAGGGTGAATATCGACCGGCATACCACGGCCATTATCTTCAACAGACAATGAACCATCTTTATAAACCATGACACATATTTTGTCGGCATGACCCGCTAATGCTTCATCAACAGCATTATCAATAACTTCCTGAGCTAAATGGTTAGGTCGAGTCGTATCGGTATACATCCCTGGACGACGACGAACAGGGTCTAAACCGGAAAGGACTTCAAGCGATTGAGCCGTATATTGTGTCACGTTGTACGTTTTCCTTATTTGATGGTGTGCGCAAAGAATTCGATCACTAACGGTAATTTTTCTTCAAAATCTTCCATAGCATGATTGCCATGAGCATCCGTCAAAATCAATGAGGATGGCGTTGCAGCACTATAATAGCGTTGTGCTTGACGATAATCCAAAATTTCATCGCCTTGTTGCAACAAGACGAGTATTTTGTCGGCATTTTCAGGCTGTTTCAGTTCCAGTTGCTGCAACTGGCGTAGCTGAACATGGTCAATCGACCATTGATCATTCACCACATAGGGCATGCTTTCAACTTGAAACAACTCATCAAACAACTTCCATGGTTGCATAGCCGGATTAATCAGTACAGCCGGAATATTATATTTCGCGACAAAGTATGTCGCAAAAAAACCACCTAAACTACTACCTACAAGTGCAACATTATCCAGACTTTCAATAAGCTCTGAAACTTGCTCAACCACCTGATCTGGAGATTTATTGAGGTTTGGCAAATGCACATTAATCCCTAATTCGCTACAATACTGCCTTAAGCTCAATCCTTTAATCGAAAGAGAGCTACTATTAAAACCATGGAGGTAGATAATATTCATATATTTCCCTCTAAATTGAGACAAATTTCACAATTTTGTTCTCAGTTTGTATAGAAAAGCACAATTGTTAGACAAGAAAAACCACTCAACTAACCATTCATCAGTATTTTAAAAAAATGTGTTATTTAAACTACTAAGATGGAAACGTTTACTGCCGTTGATAAAAAGTACAGCTTAAAACGTCGGTTATAACGTATATGGGGAAAAGATATGCCGAGCTTAACACCACTACATGAAACTTATTGTAAATGGGATCGTACGCCACCTAGTCAGGCAGATGTACTCGAAGGTTTAGCTCAACTGTTCAGCACCAGCTTAAATGGTGTACATGAATTAATACAAGTTATTAATATTGAAGTCTTAAAAAATGCTTTTGGTATTAGCACACAAAACGCTAAAAACTTTCAAAAACGACCATTTGTGCAAAAGGCATATCAATTTTCTTATGGCGCTTTACAAAAATATGGTCGTTATTTTTTAGCACCCGGTTTGCGTCGCATTATTGAAAAATATCCAACACTTCACGAAAAACCACTCACCCCAAGCCTACATTTTTTGGTGGGAATTTTGAATGGTGTTTTTGGGGATTACCTACTTAAACAACATAGTCCACTTGCCCTACCGATAGTGCTATACGATCACTACGGAGCTATACAGCAAGGTGAGCTTGCAGGCCGTATTGTAATTATGGTTCATGGTTTGTGTATGAATCATCTGACTTGGTCAAATGCCCATTATGGTGGTATTGGGGAACGTCTGTTAGCTCAGCGTGACCATAACACCATGCTATATTTAAATTACAATACAGGTCGACGTATTTCGGCCAATGGTCGCAGCTTCTCAAACTTATTAGAAGATCTCGTAAAAAATAATCCAAGAATTACCAGCATTGATGTGATTGGCCACAGTATGGGTGGGCTGGTTTCTCGCAGTGCATTATTTTATGGCAAACAAAATATGTACCAATGGATTCATATAGTCGAGAATCTGGTGTGTATTGGTTCCCCACATCATGGTGCCGTCTTGGAGCGCTTTGGTTTTACCATACAAGATAAACTTGGCGCGTTCCCTTTTGTAGGCTTACTTGGTCAACTGGTTAATATTCGCAGTAACGGTATTTTAGACTTACGCCACGGTAGTGTTCGTGATGATGATTGGGAATATATGGATGCCCGAATTGGTATGATGGATGATAACCGTGCTCCGGCCCCACTTCCTTCCCATATCAATACTTTTTTAGTGGCAGGAACACTCGAGTTTGAAAAAGTACGCAATAAAGCGCTGACTGTGATTGGTGACTACTTGGTGAGTGTAAAAAGCGCGCTGGGTGAACATCCTAATCCACGTTTTCAGCTTAAAGTTCCAGACTCACATAAAGCCGTGTTTTATGGTTTAAATCACTTTGAAATTCAGTATCACTCGAGTGTCGCGGAACAGATTACGCGCTGGTTATATCCTAACGTTAATGATTATGTGCAAGAAGGTATTCAAACCCATATTATTGATATGCCGAACTATACGCTTGAAGATTTAGAAGGAATTGTAGAGACGTAAAAAAAAGCCCAACTTAAGTTGGGCTTTTTATAGAGTCTGAAATATTTTAAAAAAGAGTTTTATAACTATTATTTATCTTTAAAAAATAAGTTGTCTTTACTATCTAAAACTTCATCAGAATAAAGATAGTATTTTCCTTTCTTAAAGACTACTTTTCCTAACTTTTCACCACTTTGAACTTTAAAGAAATATAGCTCGTTATTTTTCTCTTTCACTTTGCATATATAAGATTTATCAACCTGAAAACCAGTAATAGAATATTCACACTTTTTGGGTGTTAGTGTTAAAACAGATTCTATCGTCGCAACATTACCACCTGGTAGTTCTTCTGAACTATAATAATGATAGTACCATACCACTTATCTGTATTTGCAAATGTGTTAGCAGAAAGAGCCATCAATAATAAACAAAAAAATTTCATTTAATTAATTTATAAATAATCAAGTCAAACTATTATAACCAAATTACAATTTAAATATAATAAAAATACAAAATTAATTAAATACCATTTATCTTCACTATTTAAAAGAAAATGGTATTATTTTCATCAAAACTATACCAAGCTACTACTTTATATAACTTATTTTATCAACCACACAAATTAAATTAGTATAATGAAACATTGAATCAGCTGAATATAAATTTTTACAGATTATTTTTGCTGGCTTTTTATATTCAATTTTATATTTTTTATCTAAATAGTTCAATTGGATCTCTTTTATCTTTTTATATTCCTCATCTTCTTCTTTTAAATAAAAATCTTGAGCGGCAGGTAATAAAACTACATCATAAGGATGTATTTTATTTTGCTCATCTATACTTTTTTTATTGAGTATATAACCGCTTAGAGTTGTAGAATTCTCACTCGCAATTGCTTGCGATAAAAATATGACGTTTGCTACTAGAACAAAAAAAAATGCGTTTAGTTTTAGATTAATCATCATGGTTCTCTACTTTTACCAATTTACCGTCCTCATCCCACTCTTTCCACTCACCCACTTTAACTCCTTTTTTATAAGTGCCATCATAAATAAAAGCTTGAGGGTTCATTGTATATTTTTCATAGCATCGGCCATCCTCTAAACCATTTTTGTAACTACACTCCCCTGTTAATTGCCCATCTTCATTCCAAGTTTTAGTGATTCCATTTATTTTACCTGCTTTATAATTTGTTTCTTCCTTTAAATTCCCATTTTCATACCAAACACGCCATAACCCATTTTCTTTATGTTCCTGGTATTCCGTCTCCGCTGCTTTATCTCCAGATTCATACCATACAACTCTTGAACCTTCTCTTGAATAATATGATGTATCGGCTTGCTCATTATAAACGTAATCCAATTTACCATCAGTTAAGATATAGGGATCTGTTTGTTTTTTCCCTGTAATATAAAAATCCTGAACTAAAAATCTGTTTCTATCTAACTTCTTCAACAAAATCCGATAAAACTCTGCCTGCTCTTTTGTTGTAATTTCTTGGCCGGAGGATTCTGCATTTTTCATATACAAGATAGGTGAACTGACACTTGCATCATGAGTTTCTTTTTTTTGCTTAGATTCTTCATTTAAGTTCATACTGTGAGTTTCTGATTGTGAACAACCACTTAACAAAAATAGAGAAGATAATACGCAAATAACGCTAAATTTCATAAATATATCCTAATTCTACCTCGTAGCATTTCCTGTACGCACTGCTTTTAGCCCAAGAGCTCCATATAGATCATCAACCGACATTTTCTTTTCCAAAACTTGAGATTTTGCAAAATCTTGATAAGCTTTTGGTATGTAGAATCGATAAGCTGATATGGATTTACTTGCAATTGTGATTTGATCATCCTGATTTCCACCTATTATGAGAAATCGTCCAGCTGTTTTATCTAAACAATAAACAAAACCAACATGGCCTAAACCAGAGCTAGCTTCTGGATTAGCTCCAGAAGAAGTGGGGATAGTAGCCAATGCGCCAAAAATAGGCTTTGTAATTTTAACAAAATTTTTTGTATCACGGCGAAAGCTTAATGCACTCGCTGGCTGAGATGATTTTGCATATTTTGCTTCTCGTAAACAATAATTTGCAAACGATGCACACCACGCTTGTTTTGAACCAACTAACGTATTGATTTGACTACCTGTCAATATATGATAGTTATCTTGCTTGGTAATCACCCCCTCTCTTTTACCATACCATTGCTTTAACTCACGAATTACAATGGGCATCCAAGGAGCTTCTCGATTACTTACAGGTAAAATCGCTAGTCCCTCTCCTGTTCCTGACTTACTTCTTGTAACATTTTGAATATTACTACTTAAATTAGAAGTAGTATGAGAGGCTTGCTTTGTTATTGTACTTTTTGGTTTAGTATGAGTACTAGAAATAGATGTTGGTATTGTAACTATTTGACCAGCTAAAATCGTATCTCTTTCTTTAATTTTTGGATTTACTTTCATAAAGCTTTCAATTGAGATACCTTTCAATTTACAAATCTTAGAAATTGTATCACCAGACTTAACTTTATAAATACCTACAGAACTATTTCTATTTTTACCTTTTTGTTGCTCATTACTTTTTTTTGCAAAATACCCTATCGCAAGTGTTTGTCCTGCATAAATTTCATTCGCATTTTTTATATTATTCCATTGTTGTATTTGTTGTGCGGTAACACGAAAACGCTTTGCTATTTTTGATAGCACATCTCCATTGACAACAATATACTCAATTCGTGGTATATCATCTTTTTTTGCACTAAAAGAACCATTTTGAGGCATTAATTTACTAGTAAAACGGGCTGCATTATTAACCAAGCTAACCACTTGAGATTCAGCGGAAGTCGCAACCTCTCCAATTAATTTTTCACAACCATCTACTATAGTACTAAAAAATATTTTATCCCCTTGTTTAGCATGGGGAATTGGTGGCAAATTTCCATTTTTATTGGTGACATATTCTTTCTTTTTATCATTATGACTAACTATAATTTTTTGGTCAGCTAATGGACTAGAGCCATTACTAACATTTACGGTAGTGGTACTAATCCATTTATCAGAACGGGGTGGCTGTGTATTTGTATTATAGTAACCCTCCTTACGCTCCATAGCATCCATTAATTTTTCAATTCCTTTATCATCTAATGATGATAATACAGTTGAACGCGTAAATCCTGTATGTTTTACTAAATAAGCAATATATGCTTCCGTATCATTTTCTTCAGGTGGTGCGTAAATATATAAAGCATCTTTTAATGAATAATTATTATATTTACGTCTGAGTAAAGCTTTTTTTTCACGCCTACCTACTTCATAGCTTTCAAAAATAGCAAAGTTTCCACTTTTCGTATTCCCAGTACCAATTTGACCTGGATACATTCCGTTATTTTTTGGTCTTACATTTCCTGGATTATTAAATCTCCACGCAATTGTCCCTCCTGTTCTTAATAAAATTTTTCCATCATCTCCAATATATTGAACAGTTAATGTCGGTCTATCATGTGAAGCTTTAATAAATTTTGCCATACTTAATTCCTACTTATTTATTATTGAATTTATTAAATCTGAGTCAAGAAAACCATGTTCAGTATTATCATCATCAAATTCGCAATATAAATTTTCTACATCTTCAACCTCATCTTCAAAGTTTTTTTCTTCACTAGGAGACAATGCTTGAACATCGAGTTTCCATGATTCCTCACTAATCGACAATTCAACCTCATCTTCACTATCACTAAAAACTCGTGGCAATTTTTTTCCAGTGATAATCCCGCTTGAAAGTATTTCTCCGCTTTCTTTATTAATAATTTTGTAAGGTTGATTAATGAATCCCATTAAATCAAAGTTAATATCATTACCAAAAGGAGCAAATCTCAAACTAAATCTATTTTTTTCTATCTTTGGTAAATCATATTTGGGTATAGAAATATTTTCGCCGCCTAAAAAAATATGCTGTCCAGCTTTACTTTCGAACTTACCACCTGTTTTTATGAACACCCCATTTCCATTCACAATAAGCTGGCTACCTCCCGCTTTAATATCAATTTCTTTCGCACTACTAAGCTCGATTTTATCCTCTGTCGAAATGATTTTAATCACTTTTCTCGCAATCGCTTCTATAGCATCGTCTTGTGCTTGTAGTTCGAGCTTTCCTTTTGCTGCATAAGCACGCAAACCCTTTTGAGCAGCAAACAAACTAATTTTGTCTTGTGCGTGCCCAATAATATTTTTCTGCGCGCTTAAATTAATTGAACCACTAGCACTTTCGGCAATATCTTGCGAAGCTTGCAGAATAATATTTTCAGGTGTTGTTAGAGCAATACCATTTGGCGATGCTAATAACATAAGGGCTTGTCTAAAGATTTTGCCTTGTTCTTGCTGTTTCGCATCCGAGCTACTTTCTAAACCTTGGGTATAACCCTCCATAAAGCCTTGTAAAGAACCCAATGCTTTAGAAGGTGTCACTTCCAATTTGCTACCTTTACTAAAAGTTCCGCATACACTCATCAAATCAAAGTCTTTAGTCTCGACATTGGCTAAGACTTTGCTGACCTCTTTAAGACTTTCAAATGGATTTTGATGAATTCGATCTTTAATGCTTGCGAGTTTGCCTTTAACGATGTCTGCACCATGTTCTTCAACATTTTCAATAAAGGCTTTTAAATTCTCTACCGAATCTTTAGCATCGCTAAAGAAAGTATTAAATTCATCTACAACTCCTTTTGCATCGCCACCTAGTGCACCAATATCTTCAATAAAACCACCACAATCTTTTAACGCATGAATAGGGTCATTATTAATCCCTTCTTTAAATAGATTTACCGTGCTATTTAATGCCTGCCCTGTGGTTTTTAGCTCAAGGGACTGGATGAATTTGGGTAACCGGTTAATCACGTTCAAAGCATCAGTTTGTTGCTTGGCTGCAACTTCACTGAGCATTTTCATGCTTTCATAGCCTTGTGAAAGTAAGGATTGTGCTTGTGCAGCTTCCAAATGATCTGCAATCGCCTGCTCTTGCGCATAAGTACTAATAAGCATGCCTTTGCCCGCACGCACAGCTCCCCAAGCATCTGTTCTAAGCTCAAACCCCTCACCACGACCTTGACTAGTTGCTTGTTCTTTCGGATGGCTTAAGTTACCTAAGTTCAGTTGCGTCGCTGCATGACTACTTTGTAGTTGGGTACTGATTTGCCCAGTTGTATCATCAAATCGTAATTGGTTAAAACCACTGCCACTAACTTCCTGACTACGAATACCACTCAGTTTTTTAGTATCGGGAAGCTGTCCTTTCACATCAAACTTGGTTGGTGAACGCTGCGCTTCATGGATTCGTCCCGTCACAAATGGACGATCAATATTACCATCAAAGAAGTCAATGACCACTACTTCACCAATACGCGGTAAGAAGCGTGCTCCATAGCCTTCACCCGCCCACGGAGTCAGTACATCGACCCAAGCCGAGTCGGTATCATTGTCATTGCTGCCTGCCCCACCATCATGGCCATGATCATCACTACGGGTAAATAGAAAACGTACCTTAATGCGCCCCCATTCATCGACATGAATAGTCTCTCCCTCTGGCCCCACAACTTTCGCTCTTTGTGGGTAGGCAATCGGACGATGCTGTTCTGGATTATATTCAGGTGTCGTTTTGATTTGACGGCGAATTAAAGTCAGCTCATTACCTTGACGCTCAATATCGTCATAACCATGTTTGTCCCATCGACTTTGGGTGAGCAACTGACTAACTTGCTGATGTAGATCTTTTGGTAAATTGTTTTGGTTATAGAAATTTTTAGCGATAATCAGGAACTCTTGATCAACCCCTTCATGTTGATCAATTTCAGGATGCTCTCGAAGATTAAACCAATAGCCGACTTGGCTATCGCGGACACTGCTATAAGCCTTAAAGTATTTGGCCTGACTCGCATACATGTCATTAAACTGCTGATTCAGTTTCTCTAGCTGATTACTAGTTGAAGCAGTAGCTTGATCCTCACCTTTTAAATCTTGCATCCAAGCAGGACTCATGTGCCATGCTTGCTCAAGGCTTAAACTCGCCGAATCAAAGTTATCTGAATGTGTATGTGTAGTAATGACGGAACCAGCGCCTTCTTCTTGTGCTAAGGCATCGGGTTGCCAGCGTTGTACATGTACCGCAGTCGGTTGCAGACTCCGCACCGCAACAAAACCCGTAATACTATCTTGATATTCTGTCGCGCTACTTCGGTGATAGCGAATGCTACGGCGTGCTAAAGCTTGGTACTGGTTATTATCATCAATTAATCTAAGCTTTTGGGCCTGTACCGGAGCAGTAAAATGGGGAACGAAAAGTTCGGATTCATCAATTAGCCAACTAACACCTTCACTTCGCCATAAACGCGTAAGAAAGTCATAGTCGGATTCATTATGCTGCATGATAAATGGGCGAGTATCATAACTCTGGCTTAACCCACTCAGGTCTAGACTTAAACTCGTCGCAAAAAGTGGACTTTTTTCTTGCCATTCTTTGAATAGAACTTCGGTAATTTCTACGATACTTTTATTCATAAAAACACGACTATTACGGCGTTTGTGCCATAAATTTGTCGCGTCTTTTAAGGTCAATTTATAAAGCGTTAAAGCGCCATCACTTTGGCCATAACTGGCTTCAGTCACAATTCCTGTAGTTCGAAACAATTGGCCAGAATCTGTAACCTGATCAACGGCAACCTGAACACCTATAAACTGCTTCAATGCAATTTGGGCACTCGTCGAAAGGCAAATTAACTCAGCTTCAATTCCCCCATTTAGCTGATGTTGGCCTTCTATACGTTGTAAAAAAACTTGGTGATTGAGCAATTCATTAGAAAATTGCACATGGATCGCACGTTTCTGTGCGCTTAATCCTATTTTTTCCAAAACATTAAAGATATTAAAAAACATTTTTTATAATCATAAGGATATAAAACGGCTGCACTTTATAAAAAACAGAACTATCTGTCTACAATATTATGCTTTTTTTCAATTCATTTTTTTATATTTTGATTAATTTTAAAACAATAAAAAAGCCCAACTTCATGTTGGGCTTTTTTTAATCTATTTAAACTCTTTTTTTAGCAGTCTTAAACACTGGATAGAAGCGGAACAATTGCCATAAACATACGAGTAATAGCAAAATGAAATAGACCAATGACCAGACTGGTAAAGACTGGCCTAAAAAGGTCCAGTCAATTGCTGCACATTCACCTGAACCTGACAATACTTCTTGCAAAACTGTTTTCATTGGTAAGGCATCAACTAAATAGTTTAAACCCGGACCACAGCTTGGTACTTGATCAGGTGGTAAATGTTGTAGCCAGACATGACGCCCTGCTACACCCACTGACCATAAAATTGCGATGCCAGCCAAAAATGCGTAAAAGCGTTTAACCGCGTTAGAAACAGGGTTATGCAAAAATGCAATCAGTGCCACAAGGCCCATTGCCATTAAGCCAACACGTTGAAAAATACAGAGCGGACATGGCTCTAAACCTTTTACATGTTCCAGATACAACGCAAAAGACATGCCGACAATACTTGCTAAAACAAGTAGTCCACTCACCAAACGGTAACTTAATCGCATGTAAAACCTCATTTTATTATCGATATTGTTCAAGATATTGGTCAAAACTGACCTGAGTATCTTGCTCAAGTTGTTCTTGCTGCTGTAAAGATTGTGCAGCCAATTGCTCAAAATGTTTCAAGGTTTCCACACTAAGCTCATGCTGTTCATAACTTTCAGCATGTAACTGGGCCATGTGGCTACCAAAACTCCAAGTTCCACCATGCTTTAACGTATCGTCAATGACATGGGCAGATAAAGTCTCATCAACTTCATCAATTCGTGCTTGCATGATCGCTAATGCAGAACCATACAGCTCTGTTGCATAGGTCTGATCGAGTAACTGCGCACAACCTTGCATCTGAGCAATATACAAACGTGCCCAATCTTCGATGTGATAAGACCCGTTTAAATCTGTAATGGTTGCATTCGGCGCTCGGCCACGATTCACCACTTCAGTCTGGTTCTTTTCAATCAAATCTTGCTCAGGGCCTAACAGCTCTGGGCTATCACTTAACAAGCAATAAAGTGCTAAGACTTCAAGGAAGCCAGCCGTCGTTTCATCAACGCCAATTGACGAATATGGGTTTACATCAACAGCACGTAGTTCAACATAACCCACTCCTCGATTTTTCAAGGCTTGAGACGGCGTTTCACCTGCTTGAGGCACCTGTTTTGGACGTACGAGACTGTAATATTCATTCTCGATCTGCAAAACATGATCATTAATTTGCAACGGCTCACCAGCGGCATCATTTAACCCTAAACGGCTAAATGGTGGGTAAGGAGAATGAACGGCTTTTTGTAAACCATCCAAATAACCAGTTAAATTGTTGTAATGAATACCTAAGCTTTTTTGGGCTGAGTTTTGATAACCCAATCGCCCCATACGTAAAGCTGTAGCATACGGTAAATAGTATGAACCTTTGATTAAAGGCAATAACTGATGTTTATGTCCAGTCAAGAAACAACGACATACCGTTGGGCTTGCACCCACCAAAAACATAACCAGTGGCGTTAAACGGATAAAATTACGAATAAGACCAAAATAACGATGGCTACGATAATCCTGCAAACTTAATGATTTTAATTGTTCGTCAGTTTCATGAGCCTGCAACTCAGCAAAAAGCGTATCTGGAAAAGATAAATTGTAATGCACACCTGAAATCGTCTGCATACGACGACCATAACGTATTCCTAACCCACGGCGATATAGTGTTTTAAAACGACCAATATTAGATGTGCCATATTGCGCTAGACGAATACGCTCTTCATTGTCATCTAACATACATGGCATAGACAGCGGCCAGAGTTTTTCACCATTTTCTAAATGACGATGCACAACCGCATGGATATCTGTGAGCTCATGTAAAGCTTCACCAATGGTTGGCTTTGGAGAAGTAATAAACTCCATCAATGCTTCTGAATAATCAGTCGTGATTTGCGGATGTGTTAAAGCTGAACCTAATGCTTTTGGATGTAACTCTTGCGATAAGAACCCATTACTTTGCATACGTAGGCTTTCACGCTCTATTCCACGTAACATGCCTTGTAGTAGCGACGAATCCACCCAAGCAGGAATAACTGATTGAGATGGTGTAGTGGGTTGACTCATGCATTTGCTCGCTTATTAAAGATCACTATATACAAAATCGTGAGATGATACGGCTATTTATATAATCACATCATTCCAGTTTGGCAATTTTTATCACAATCTTGTTATTTAAGACACGAAAGAATTGTGATTTTATTGAAGAATAATTGCTAAAGAGTTGTCAATATCATGAACGATCAAGACATTTTAAACTTCTGGTTTTCACCTGAACACCGTTCACTTTGGTTTGCAAAAAGTGATGATTTTGACAAAAAGATTTGTGAAAATTTTTCTGACGTTCATCGACAGGCAACTCAAGCAGAACTCTGGTCTTGGCGAAAAACGGCTGAAGGCCGTCTGGCAGAGATTATTGTACTAGACCAGTTTTCTCGCAACATTTATCGTGATCAACCACAATCTTTTGCTTACGACAGCCTTGCTTTAGCTTTGTCACAAGAAGCAATTAGCTTGCAATTAGATGCACAGCTTAATCCAGAGCAACGCTCTTTTTTATATATGCCGTTTATGCATAGTGAATCAAAATTGATCCATGAATTTGCCTTGAAACTATTTCAACGCCTCGGCAATGAAATTAACTTAAGCTTTGAGAAAAAGCATAAAGTGATTATCGATCGCTTTGGTCGTTATCCTCATCGCAATGCGATTCTTGGACGTGCCTCCACTCCAGAGGAAACCGAATTTTTATTAGAACCAAACAGTAGTTTTTAAAACTTCTTAATTTTTAACGCTGAGTCATTTATTTTTTAATGCTTAGCTGGGAGTTCATCATGAAATATCTCTCTCTTTGTTTAGCCTTAGGCACTGCCTTAACTCTAACTGCTTGTGCAACAACGCCAAGTAAACCAAGAACCTTTGATCAGCTTGGTCAGTTTTCAGCATATCCTTTAAATGCCCAAACTTTTCGGATTAGTTTTCAAGCAGACCCGAATATGAGTTATGGCGCAGCTGAAGAAATCACTTTGGTAAAATCAGCACAAACGACGGTACAAAAAGGCTTCCGCTTTTTTAAAGTGCAAAATGACCCAAGTAATCAGAGCCAGAAACCGCCACGTCAAGCCGTGGTTTACCCATCTGCTCCAAGTTTTTACCCATATGGTTACGGTCGTCGTTACCCGGGTTTCTGGCATGATCCGTTCTATGATTACCCACAAGTGGTCAATATCGATCCTGTTCAAGTGTCGTATACTATTGAATGTTATCGGGATCAGAAGCAGGCTCCTCAGGATGCTTTTGATGCAACCTTGATCTTGAAATCAATCGGACAAAAATATGGATTGAGTCCGACAGGAGAGCTGTTGCCCCCGCCTGAGCCTCCAGTAAAACAAAAATGAATAGGATAAATTTATGAACATGGCAGAAGAAGTCCACCACGTGCCCAGTCTTAAACGTAGCAAATATTTTGCCACTCTAGCGCTTATTATTGTCGTTGTGCTGTGGGTTGCACTGATGGTAGCCGACCGTTTTCTGCCAGAGTACACAGGTTTTATTCATATTTTGATGTTAGGGGCTGAAGCCGGCGTGGTAGGTGGCTTAGCCGACTGGTACGCGATTACGGTTCTATTTCGGAACCCATTTGGTAAATTACCGATTCCTAAATTTTTAAGGGACCACACCGAGATTATTCCACGCAACAAAGCACGCATTGCAGAGTCAATGGGCCGTTTTGTACAGGAAAATTTTCTTTCACCTCAAGTGGTAGAACGAAGCTTAGAAAAAACTGACTTAAGCCTCGCAATTGGTCAATGGTTAGCAAGTCCACAAAACAATACGCAAGTGGTCCAGCTCATTCAGCAAACCGTTCCGAAAATTTTTGAGTTTGTTAGCCAAGATCAAATTGCCAATTTTGTGCAAAACAATAGTGTGCAGTGGGTGCGTAATACCGAAGTCAATAAACTCGCAAGTGAAATGCTTCGCGCGGTATTAGAAAATGACTTCCACCAAGACGTTTTACAGCGTGGTCTCGATATCGCCCATGAGTGGGTGGTACAAAACCCAGATAAAACCCGTGAATTAACCCGAAAAATGTTTAAAGCGCTGGGTGTCTGGTCCCTTGCAAAAGGTGCAAGCTGGATTGGTATTGATGTTCAACAACGCACCATCGATTCACTCGTTGAAAAAGTAGAATCGATGCTGGCAGACCATGAACATCCTTGGCGACAGGAAATTGAAACCATTGCCCACTCGCTCATGCTAGAGCTGGCAAAACCAGACAGTGCTGCCAGCCAACGCCTAAACAGCGGTAAAGATGCCCTTTTAGACAGCCCTCAAGTCCTAAATTTCATCAGTGGTGCTGTCACCATTTTGTGTGATGCCATTAAAGAAGATTTAATGAAAAAAGACTCAGGTATTGCAATGAACCTTCGGGCTGCTATTCAGCAACTGGGTGAAAATCTTGTTCAAAATGCCAAAGTACGTGAAGTGTTAAACAAAGAAATGACAGGCCTTGCGCTGAATTTTACAGACCAATATAGCCATAAAATCATACGCTATGTCAGCGAGCGCATTCATGAATGGGATTCGCGCGAAATGATCGGGAAAATTGAAAATGAAGTCGGTGGCGACTTACATATGATCCGTGTGAACGGCGTTGTAGTCGGGGCATTTATTGGTTTAACACTCGGTGTAATTCGGGCAGTGATTGAATCAATTTTATAACTTTAAATATTTTTAATCAGAGAACAATATGCTACAGCTACAGTCAAAATTGGCCACTCAAGGCGTGACGATTTTTAGCACCATGACGGCAATGGCTCATCGACTAGGTGCACTCAACCTGTCACAAGGTTTTCCAGATTTTCCGGCCCCACCAGCCTTACTGGAAGCCTTATCTCAGGCGACTTTGGCCGGGCATAATCAATATCCACCTGGCGATGGTATTCTCGCTTTACGTGAACAGCTTGCTTTACAATTTCAGCAACGCGACCAGCTTCAACTAGATCCTATAACGCAAATTACCATTACGCCCGGCGCAACCATTGCAATTTTCTGTGCCATACAAGCATGCATTAATGCGGGTGATGAGGTCATTATTTTTGACCCAAGTTACGACAGCTACGGTCCTTCAGTACAATTAGCAGGTGGTAAAGCAGTTCACATTGCACTTGAAGCTCCTGACTTTAAGGTGAACTGGCAACAAGTTAAAGATTTGATTAATGACAAAACTCGAATGATTGTGGTGAATACTCCCCATAATCCAACAGGCACAATCTGGGATAAACAGGATTGGTTAGAACTCATTGAACTGATTCAAGATAAAAATATTGTGATTTTATCTGATGAAGTCTATGAACACTTGGTCTTTGATGGTCAACAACACTTCAGCGCATTGCATTTTCCAGAGCTCAGAGAGCGTAGTTTTGTGATTGGCTCTTTTGGAAAAACCTTTCATGTAACAGGCTGGAAAACAGGCTACTGTGTCGCTTCACCTGAGTTAATGCGTTTATTCCGCCAAATTTACCAATATGCAAATTTCTGTGGCACGACACCTTGTCAGATTGCTCTAGCGCAATATATGGAGCAACATCCAGAACATATTCAAGAGCTTCCACAGTTCTACCAAACTAAGCGAGATCATTTTAATCAGGCGATTCACCATAGCCGTTTCTTGCTAAAACCGTCTCAAGGTACTTATTTCCAAAATCTCGATTACAGTCAAATTAGACCCGACTTAAACGATGTTGAAATGTGCCAGTTTCTAGCAGAACAACATAAGATTGTGGCTATTCCTGTTTCGGTTTTCTACAAGCAAGCGCCAGAGTCTTTACGTTTGATTCGTTTCTGCTTTGCTAAAAATGATGAGACATTGCAAAAAGCAGGAGAAATTCTGAATCAATGTTAATAAATTTAGCCACTTAGCATAGTAAAAACACTACAAGCGATTTGCTCTAACTATGCTAAGTTGGATATCTGCCCCGCTCATCAAAGAGATGGGCGATGGAGAATGCATGCCACCAAGACAGTCTTTAATTCATCAGCAAAATCTATGGAAAACATTTTTTGTTTTCTTGCTACCACTGATTGCAACCAATATTTTACAGAACTTGTCCGGAACGATTAACACCATCTTTGTTGGTCAAATGATGGGGGTAGATGCGATTGCTGCCGTCTCTGTTTTTTTCCCTATTTTATTTTTGCTACTCGCTTTTATTATCGGCATTTCAACAGGTACGACTGTTTTAGTAGGGCAAGCATGGGGCGCGCAAAATATTGAAAAAGTCCAAAGTGTGGTGGGTTCCACCCTCTTTATGACACTGATTGGTGGAGTAATTACCGCGATCATTGGTGTGTTTTTTGCTCACGATATTTTAGAACTATTAGGCACTGACCCCAAGGTAATGCATCTTGCTTTGCCTTATGTGCAGTGGATGCTGGCGGGTAGCCCACTTCTGTTTGTTTATATTATTTATACCTCAATTTTACGTGGTGTAGGCGACAGTACTACACCTTTACTTGCATTGGCTTTAACCAGTGTAATTGGCTTAGTGATTACCCCGATATTGCTTAAAGGTTATTTTGGCTTACCAGCTCTGGGAATTATTGCTCCAGCAATTGCAACGATCACGGGTTATGTGGCTATTTTGATTTTTCTTGCCATCTACTTAAACAAGAAAAAGCATCCACTTAGACCGAATCGTCAGCTTTTGCAACATATCCGTCACAATCCAGAACTGAGCAAAATCATTTTGCGCTTAGGCGTCCCAACCGGCATTCAAATGATTACCACCTCAATGGCTGGCTTAGTTATTGTTGGATTGGTTAACCATTATGGTTCACATGCGACAGCAGCATATGGTGCGGTAAATCAGGTGCTCAATTACATTCAGTTCCCTGCAATCTCTATTTCAATTGCGGCTTCAATTTTTGCAGCCCAAGCAATTGGTGCAGGTAAATCTGACTTGTTATCTCGTGTGACTCGTACTGCCTTAGGCATGAACTTTTTATTTACGGGTACCTTAATTGCACTTGGCTATCTATTTTCAAAATATTTAATGGCTTTATTCATTACCGACCCAACCGTGGTGGTATTGGGCCAGCAACTTTTATTTATTATACTTTGGGCAATTTTATTCTTTGGTGCGGGTGCCATTTTTGCATCTATCATGCGTGCTAGTGGAACTGTGACTGTCCCGATGCTCATTAATATTTCTGCTATTTTGTTTATTGAGATTCCATGTGCTTACTGGTTTAGCTCAATGTGGGGGCTTAAAGGGATTTGGGTTGCCTATGCCTTGGCATTTGTCAGTTTATGTATTATTCAAGGGCTCTATTACCAATTCATCTGGAAGAAAAAGAAGATCAAAGTTCTTATTTAGAACCAATTAATTCTTATAAAAAAAGCCATCAATTGATGGCTTTTTTTGAATTTAAAATTATTTCATCAACTTTGTCACAATGGTAGAAGCACGTTGATATCCAGTCGGGAATAAACGCTGGAATGCATCAAGAATTTTTGCATCACTACCAATCAATAAACGACGTTTATCTTTTAAGACTGCTTGTAAAATTTGACGAGCCGCCTCTTCAGGTGGAGTACGTAATAACTTGTCAAAATTTTGAATCGATTTAGTCGGGTCCATACCCAAACTATTCAAGCTATCACTCATTTTTGCAGATTTAGCAATATTGGTACGGATTCCACCTGGATGCACACACAAAGAGCTTACGCCACTTTTTTCAATATCTAACTCTTGACGCAATGACTCGGTAAAACCACGCACAGCAAATTTAGTCGCGTTATAACCAGATTGAGTTGGTTGAGCTGTTAAACCGAATAGGCTTGAAATATTAATAATATGGCCATCTTGAGTTTGCTTAATGAACGGTAAGAACTCTTTGGTACCGTACACCACACCCCAGAAGTTAATCCCAACGATCCACTCTAAATCTTCGTAGGTCGCCCCTTCAACAGTTGAACCTAGGGCTACACCAGCATTGTTGAAAATCAGGTTAACAGAGCCATGATCTTGAACTGTTTCTTGTGCCCATTGCTTTACTGCTTCACGGTCAGAAACATCAAGCTTTTTGGTCGTCACAGTAATCGTGCTATACGGTTTTAAAAGCTCAACGGTTTGCTGTAATCCCTTCTCATTAATATCACTCAACGAAAGATGGCAGCCCTGTTTTGCCAAAAGAATTGCGAGTTGTTGCCCAATGCCAGAACCTGCGCCCGTAATTGCAGCGACTTTGTTTTTAAAATTTTTCATTGTCCATCCTTTGTTTTTCGATATTTGCACAATCGGTTCATTGCATGTGCAGCTTAGACATCTTTAATATAATTTTGACAATATCCATTGTCAATATAGTACACTGTAATTTCAGATAGAATGGCACAATTGTGCTGAGGGCTTTATGATAGTGAGCATATTTGGCTAAAACCTATAAATTAGGAAACCATTCTTTAGGAAACAATTTATTTATGGCGACAAACGACTCAACCAGTAAAAAGAAAACAAAAACTGTGAGTAAAGAACGTCAGTTCAAAGGGTTATCTCTATCTGAACGTAAAGAGGCACGCCGAGAAAAACTGATTGAAGCTGGCATTGCGACTTATGGAACACTCGGCTTTTTTTCCGTGACGGTTAAGGATGTCTGCCAAGAGGCAAAACTCACAGAACGCTATTTTTATGAATCATTTAAGAAGAGTGAAGATTTATTTCAAACCATCTTTTTAAAAATGATTGAAGAATTACAGCAAAACCTGATGCAAGCTGTCATTAAAGCGACACCAGATCCAGAAAAAATGGTCGATGCTGGGTTAAGGGCACTGCTGACGACATTAAAAGACGACCCAAGATTAGCTCGCATTGTCTATGTTGACGCAGTTTTGGTACAAGAATTACATAATCAGGCCACCATTCAAGAAACTCTTGCACAGTTTGACCGTATGATTCAGGCCTTTGTTATGTTGACCATGCCGCAAATCCAACACAACGAAAATGAGCTCTCTTTAATCGCAACTGGATTAAATGGATATGTCACTCAAATTGCAATTCGATGGGTCATGGGAGGCTTTGAGCAGTCTCTTGAACAGGTTTTAACCGCATGCCGTATTGTTTTCTTATCTTTATTGGCCAAGGTTTCAAAATAATATTAAAGTTTTTTGACACTCTAAAATGTGCAAAATCAGTTAAGCTTTAAAGGTGATAACTTATTGAATGATTTTAAGAATATTTAAGCTTTCATGTCATCATTCGGTCACACCTTTGCCTTACTTTTGTCACAAATTATTGCTAAATTCAATTTTATAGACTTTTCTGCAATGAAATTGTCATAATTAATCTTTGTAATAAGCCTGTCATAACTACAAAACGGTTCACCGTTAAATCTATAGGATATTGCGCTGTGAAAGATGACTATATTTTAATTGTCGATGATGAGCTTCCTATTCGTGAAATGATCCATACTTCTTTGGACATGGCAGGCTTTCAATGTTTGCAGGCAGAAGATGCCAAACAGGCTCATCAAATTATCGTCGACCAACGTCCGGCGCTTATCTTGCTCGATTGGATGTTACCTGGAGGCGTAAGTGGTGTCGATTTATGTCGCCGCTTAAAACGTGATGAGAACTTAGCAGAAATTCCAGTAATTATGCTTACCGCTCGCGGAGAAGAAGACCACAAAGTACAAGGTCTTGATGCTGGCGCAGATGATTACATGACGAAGCCTTTCTCAACACGTGAACTGGTTTCACGTATTAAAGCGGTTCTGCGTCGTGCAAATGCATTAAGTGGCGAAAAAATGATTGACGCCAATGGTTTAATTCTTGATCCTGTTAGCCAACGTGTCAGCTTTGGCGACAGCATTTTAGATATGGGCCCAACTGAATATCGCTTACTTGCGTTTTTTATGACCCATCCAGAGCGTGCATATACACGTGCCCAGTTGCTCGATCAGGTCTGGGGCGGTAATGTATATATCGAAGATCGAACTATCGATGTGCACATCCGTCGTTTGCGTAAAGTTTTAGAACCTTTTGGTGTTGACCGATTTGTTCAGACCGTACGTGGAACTGGCTACCGCTTCTCAACACGTGCAGATTTAGCCGCAGGTTAACCAAGATTTATGTATGAACCCTACCCCGTCCCCGAACAGGTACGTGAACAAAAGCTTTCCCGCTACAGTAGTTTATGGACGTTTGCCAAACAAGATTTACGGCTTTTATTATTTTTTATAATTATTGCCGGTTTAGTCGGTTTCGGTATTGGGTATTTCTGGAGCTGTATTTTTATCGCCTTTGTGGTGTTTTTTACACTCCAGTTGCGTTCGCTTTATCTGGTCAATGACTGGATTGCAAATAAACCTTATGACGTTCCTCCAAATCTAAACGGGATTTGGGGAGCGTTATTGTTTAATGTTTACCGTGCCCAGCGTCAGGAACGAATCGTTCAAGCAGAAATGGTCGGTTTAATTGATCGCGCTCAGTCTTCTTTAGTGGCGCTTGCCGAAGCTGTTGTCCTCATTGATGACCAACATAAAATTGAATGGTGGAACCCTGCTGCTGAACGTTTGTTGGGTATCAGCCCTCTCGACCGTGGTCGAAACCTATTAACGATTTTACGCCAGCCGACCTTTATTGAATATTTTAACAATATTGATCAGGCACCCGACGGTATTAAACTACAGTCGAGTTTTGACGATGACCGATATGTGCAGGTCAAGCTCACACGATTTGGTGGAGAAAGCCGTTTATTGGTGGCTTACGACGTTACTCGTATGCACAACCTTGAGCAAATGCGTAAAGACTTCGTAGATAATATTTCTCATGAACTTCGTACACCATTAACTGTACTGAGTGGTTATATCGAGACATTTACCGATCAAGAAGATATTAGTCCACGCTGGAAACGTGCGTTTGATCAGATGCAGTCACAAACCAAACGTATGAACGCTTTGGTGAATGATTTACTGCTGTTATCGAATTTAGAAAATAACAAGAAAATTGCAAAAAATCAGATTATTGAAATGCCGAGTTTAATGAATCAACTGTTTGATGATGCTCAGGCCTACAATGCCGATTATGGGCATACACTCAATTTACGTATTGATAGTCACTGTGACCTGATTGGTTCTGACATGGAAATCGCCAGTGCATTTAGTAACTTAATTACCAATGCCATCAAATACACGCCAAAAGGTGGAACCATTACCATTGGCTGGCATGACGACGGTGAACATGCTTACTTTAGTGTACAAGACACAGGTATCGGGATTAACCCCAAACATTTACCACGTCTAACTGAACGCTTCTATCGTGTTGACAGCGACCGTAGTCGTCAAACAGGCGGTACAGGTTTAGGTTTGGCCATTGTGAAGCATGTATTAATGCAACATGGCGCTTATTTAGATGTCCAGTCTAAAGAAAATGAAGGTTCAACTTTTACAGTGGTTTTTCCTAAAGAAAGACTATATAACATGGCTTAAAGTTATCTCCCTTCAAATATAAAAAGCCGACTCATGAAAAGTCGGCTTTTTTAGCATTTAAACCAATTTACTTAGAAGTCGAGCAATAGGACTTACTTTGGTTTTTCTCTATTACATTTAAAAAGCTAGTAGCAAAAGTATTACTCTGACGCAGTGCATCGCGATGATCTCCACCATCAATCGTTTGATATACCGTTGGTTTTTTTAATTTACATAGCTGTTGATAATAGGCATATGTCCCTCCCGGATCGACTAAATGATCTTTAGAACCCTGAACAATCATTAACGGTACGGTAGGCACCATATTTTCAATGGACTGTTGTTTTAGATAAGCCAAGAGAGGTTTTAAATCAGCGTCAGGTCGAAATATGCTAGAAGGAGATTTCTTTAAATCAGTTTGAAGTTCAGATAAACAGCGGCTGCGCGCTTGGGTCAGCACAGTGTTCATTTCAGGGCTTACTAAATTTTCAGGAACTATGCTCGGCTCTGCTGCTTGTGCTCCTAATAGCACAATCGGGAAGAAAGCAGCTACGCTAGGTTCTGGGTTTGGATGACTCTGCACATATTCTGCAATACCTTCATATTGATAGCCGCCTGGCGCAAGAGCAATTGCCCCTTTTAAATCTAGTTCGGGCGCATCTTTTTGACCATAGGCAGACACTGCAATTGCCGCAGCTCCACCTTGACTGTGCCCCATCACCAACCACTGTTTATTAAAACTCTTGGGCTTAAGCAAATGTAATGCACGCACTGCATCGACCACTGTATGTAGCTGGCTCTTTGCATTCATATAAGGATGTGCCCCTAAAGTACCTAAGCCTTGATAATCAGGTGCAACAACTGCATAGCCACGTGCAAGCCAACCATCTAAAGCTTTAGAAGCAACTTCTTGATATGAATGAACTGGCCCACCCACATAATCACCTGAAGGTGCACAAGTATCGGCGACTCCAGTCGTACCATGTGCCCAAGCGAGGATAGGCCAGCCATTTTTTGGAGGGGTGCCTTTGGGTAATAAAATAAAAGCCGATGCAACAATAGGTTCACCCTGAATACCTCGACTACGATAATTTACCAACAAGCGTTGATCTGCATGAGGAAATAAATCCGTCACAGCTTGCTGTTCGAGAGACAATATTGAACCCGGTTTTTCGCTCACAATTTGCTTATTCAAATCTGTAATTGGAGCAGCCATAGCAGCACCAGTCACTAAACAAGCACTGCTAAATAAAATTTTAAAAAAAGAATTACTTTTTCTAATCAAGGGATTACTCCTCTATTATTTACATTATATCTATCTAAATAATCAATTTATAAAATCTAAACTACCATAAAACTATCTATATTTATATTCAATTCAAACTAAATTACATTTATATATAACCACTTAAAATTTAATTAAAATATATTTTTAAAAAAGGTATTATAAATATCGTTGCAAAAATTAATCCAATTTAAATAGTAAAAAATATATGCTGATATTTTCTTAATTACTATAGCTATGAAAATGTTAAAACAATATAAATTTATACCATATCTAATTTCCTTAACTCTCTGTTATATACCGATCAATACTATGGCAGACATTAATATATATGGCCCGGGTGGACCAGCACCCGCTATGAAAGAAGCAGCTAAACAGTTCACCAATAAAACTGGAATAGCTGTCCATGTGACATCTGGTCCTACTTCTCAATGGTCTGACCAAGCTAAATTAGATGCCGATATTATATATAGCGGCTCCGAAGCCATGATGTCTGATTTCGAAAATGCTTTTTCTGAACAAATTATAAAAGACTCGGTAGAACCTTTGTATTTACGTCCTGCCGCTATTTTAGTACGCAAAGGAAACCCTAAAAATATTAAAGGATTTAAAGACCTCGCTAAATCCAACATTAAGGTTTTAGTTACGCATGGGGCAGGTCAAGTCGGTATGTGGGAAGATATTGCGGGTAGAACTGGAAATATTCAATTAACCAAATCTTTCCGAAAAAATATTGCCACCTATGCAGTCAACACAGGTATTGCCAAGAAAAATTGGGAAGAAAATAGTAGCTACGATGCTTGGTTAGTCTTTAATATTTGGGGAATCAGTAACCCTGATATTGGACAAATTGTACCTATAGAGAAAGAACTAGTTGTCTATCGCGATACAGGTGTTGCCTTAACCAAACATAGTTTAAAAGATGCTGAAGCTAAACGGTTTGTAGAGTTTTTATCGTCTCAACAAGGCAATACTATTTTCAAAAAATATGGTTGGACTAAATAATTTAAAAGGGGGCTAAGCTCCCTTTTTATTTTTTAAAATATTAATTCTACTTAACCTAAAATATATTCATTTCAAATTAAATATACTCCTACGGCGTATAAAGTTCCTAATATTAAACAGAAGGCAGAGCTGACATACCAAAATAAATCACTATTTCCCAAAAATTTTGATTTTAGCCATGGAAAAGCAAAACCACGGATAAGAAATATAACTGCGACAAGCGAGAGAATAAGTTTTGTAAAAGGTAATATCTGTATTCCCTTTGCTGCAAGAAAAGTATAAATAGAACATACGGTCAGGATTAAACCGACAGCTATAGCTGTAAAATTAGGATACCAATGTCCTCTTTCTACCATTTGAACAATAGTTTTCCCTGCCCCTAAGAACCGGAAACCATTTGCTCCCCAGAATACACAAATGAAATGAAGGAATGCAGCACAAAATGTTAGAGCTGAGGCAAAATATAAGGGAATAATAGAACTTGAATACATTTTATTTCCTATTGAATGGTTATTATTAGACAAAAAGTTATTTATGAGATCATCTGTGATCAAATCATAATATAGTTAATATATGAAATCTTTAAATAAAAAAGAGAGCATGAGCTCCCTTTTTTTAAATCTTATTTACGAATTAAACTGTATGTCCCATACGCTCGCCCATTACAACTACAGACTCAGCTTTAAAACGTTGTTCCCATTCGATCTTATCTTTTTCAAATAAAATAACTGCCGTAGAACCTAAATAAAAACGTCCAAGTTCGGCACCTTTTTCCAGCTTCAACTGATGATGTTGTAATTCGATACGACCTGAAGGTTTCACTTTACCTGTCGCCACAGTTTCAATGCCTGCAACAATCATGGCACCTACTAAAACAACAGCCATACGGCCAAGTTCAGTATCAAACAAACACACCATGCGTTCATTACGGGCAAATAGTCCCGGTACATTTTCAGCAGTCACCTGATTTACCGAAAATAGCTCACCCGGTACATACAAAGTTTCAGTTAATGTACCTGCAAACGGCATATGTACACGGTGGTAATCGCGTGGAGATAGATAGACTGTCGCGAACTCACCTTCTTGAAATGGCTGAGCAAGTTGTGGGTCGCCAATTAATTTCTCTACAGAGAAGCTTTGGCCTTTTGCTTGAAATACTTCACCCGCTGTAATTTTACCAATCTGAGAAATAGCACCATCAGCAGGTGACACAATGCTATCTGCATTTTCGTCAACCAGACGCACGCCATCTTTCAAAGCACGAGTAAAAAAGTCATTAAAAGATTTATATTTCAGTGCATTGCTTTGTTCAGCAATCGATAAATCAATCCCATATTTAGTTTTAAAAGCTTGAATAACAGCAGTTTTTACAACTGGATTTTCACTCGCAGCAACTTTACCTACCACACGACTCAGCTGATGCTGCGGAACAAGATTTTGTGCCTTAATAAATAATTCTTTTTTTAATCGAGATGTGAAACTCACGACGGTGATTCTCCAGTAATAATAGGACTATCGAGGCGATTGCCCCATTCACTCCACGCACCATCATAGGCTTTTGCTTCCCAGCCCAAAAGTCTAGCCAAAATATAGGCTAAACCGGAACGGTGATGTGACTGGCAGTACACAACTACGGGTTGTTCTAAATCAAACCCTAGTTGTTCAAGGCGCTGCCGCGTGCGTTCAAGCGGATGCAATTTTAGATGATTTTGACGATTAAGTGCAGTACTCCATTCAAAATGGAGGGCATTTGGAATGTGACCGCCGCGTCGCGCTGCTAAACGGACACCACTATATTCATCACTCGTCCGGCAATCCCATAATTGAACATTTTCTTGTTCGACTTGTTTGCGTAATTCTTCGTAATTCACTCGGAACTGAGCAGCATGCGATAAATCAATCTGGATTAAATTATCAACCTGAGGAAGTTCTTCAATGTCGGCAGTGGTTGGCAATCCCGCTCCTAACCACGCATGAATACCGCCATTAATTAAACTAGTGCGCGTAAATCCTAAGCAATGCAAATTCCAGATTAAACGCCCAGCCCATGCCCCACCTTCGTCATCATAGACCACCACATGATGATTTGGCGAAATGTTCAGTTTTTCAATCAGTGCTTGTAAACCCGCTTCATCTGGCAAAATGCCAGTGGCTTCTTCTTGTTGAGCCACTAACCATTTAGGCTTTAAGTGAATGGCATGAGGGATATGGAGTTGCTCATAAACAGAAGCACGGCTCAAATCTACAATGCGAATATATTCATTGCCTAAATAAGGCACTAATTCTTCTGCTTCTATTAATAAATCGAGTTTAAAATCCGGGAGTGTCATCGTCATGGTTTCTTTTTATACCAGCTTAATTTCATATTAGCATAAGCATATATCTATCAAACTCTGATTTTCTGCTACTCTTTAGCAGAAAATCAGATATCAGCATTCTTACTTTTAAAAATACAAAATAGTGAGACTACTTTTTTACTTAAACGACTTCTTCAAGTTCTTCGATTTCAAAAACCTGACGTAAATAAGCCAAGAAAGTATCGTTATCAGTCATGGTTTTACCGGGACTATCAGAAATTTTCGCAACCGACTGACCATTGCATTCAACTAGTTTCAACACAATATTGAGTGGTTTTTGTCCCATGTCATTGGTCAAATTAGTTCCAATACCAAAACTGACCTGAAAACGGTCTTTAAAGTATTGATGCAATTCCCATGCTTTTGGCAAATTAAGGCCATCACTAAAAGTCAGCATCTTGGTTTTGGTATCAATTTTTAATTTACGGTAGTGCGCATAGGCCTTATCACCCCATTCATATGGATCACCACTGTCATGACGTAAGCCATCAAATAGTTTGGCGAAATACAGATCAAAATCTCTTAGAAAAGCATCCATGCCCACTACATCGGTTAGGGCTATTCCTAAGTCTCCACGGTATTCTTGTACCCACGTTTCTAAAGCAGCTTTTTGAAAGTCACGCAGACGGACATCAAGTGCCTGAAAAGCCTGTAAAAATTCGTGGGCCATAGTTCCAATTGGCGTAATGTTTAACTCTTTAGCAAGTAACACATTACTTGTACCACGGAATACATTTGGCACGGTTTTATGAAAAGCTGCCACAACATGCTTTTGCCATACGAAGCTATAACGGCGACGTGTACCAAAATCAGAGACTAAAAATGGCGGGTCATTCGATTTTTGAGTTTTTTCATATTGCTGAACCAATTCAAGCTTGGCTTGTAAACGGCGTTCACCCTCGGCCCATACTTCATCGTTTTTAATACGGCTAAAATAAAGTTCATTTACAATTGCCAATACAAAAATTTCAAACATCATGGCTTGGACCATCGGACCTTCAATATGAATATCCAAACGACCTTCCGCATCGATGCTAGCCCGAATAAAACGTCTTTTCAGTTGAAATAGTTCTAAATAATCAACAAAGTCACTTTTGATAAAGCGTAATTTACGCAAATATTGAAGCTCGTCTTCTTTATATTTAAGGCTACATAAATAGTCGAGTTGCTGATTTAAATCATCCAAAATATCTACTAGTGGATAGACAGTATCTTCTAAATTTCTACAGCGGAAATGATAGACGCTATGAGTTTGCGGAAACTTATGCAAAACCACCTGTAACATCGTAAATTTGTACAAGTCTGTATCTAGTAAAGAATGGATAATTGGAGACATAGTCAGTGATTATTCGCTTGCTTCTTAGCATTAAAGCATATTTTTATAAATGAATTGCGAGCTTTTAGACCATTGTTGCAGCTCCGTGAAATTTCCTTTTAAAAATCATTTAATTTAATTTCTGCTAAACTACGCCAATTCAATCAATTGCAGAAATTTGCTTTAACTATGCGTGCTTTAATACAACGAGTTCTTGAAGCTAAAGTGGTGGTTGACGGTGAGACTACCGGTGAAATCCAGCAAGGCTTATTGGTTTTTTTAGGCATCGGCCGAGATGACACTTTAGCGATTGGCCAAAAGCTTATTGATAAGATTTTGAAATATCGTATCTTTGATGACGAACAGGGCAAAATGGGCTGGAATGTCTCTCAAGCAAATGGTGGAATCCTGCTTGTTTCACAATTTACCCTTATGGCTCAAACCCAAAAAGGTTTACGTCCAGATTTTGGTCCAGCCATGCCGCCAGCAGATGCCAAAGCGTTATATGAACAGCTGGTTGAATATACACATTCACAATTTGAAAAAGTTCAAACTGGCATTTTTGCAGCCGATATGAAAGTTCATTTAATTAATGATGGTCCAGTTACATTTAACTTGGAAGTCGAAGCGTAGATATAAAAAAACTCCCGAACGGGAGTTTTTTTATATCTGGTGATTAACGACCAGTTTTCTCTTTAATAAAAGCACGTGCCTGACGTACTTTATCTTTAACTGGTTTTGGCAACTTAGGTGGAATGAGTCTAGCCACTTGGTTAAACCAAACCAATAGGCTGAAGTCACCTTCCATTTTAATGCTGCCGTTTTGCATACCTGTCATAAATGCGGTTGGGTCACCTTTAATCAAAGTTTTTACACCCTGTTCGCTATCTGCAAACTGCAAGATAAAATCAGCTTTTTCAGGTGCGCCTGCAACAGTGTCAATCTGTCCATTATTAATAATGATCTGACGTGCAACACCTAAATCCGTACCGATCTGAATACGGAATGCGCGGTCATGAATCAATTCAATAAACTTAGGGCTAGTACGTGCCAATTGCTTCATACGCAGCACTAAACCTGCTACCAATAAATCTAACGGGTCTGTACTGACATCAACGAGAGGTAATTTGACTACAGGTATAGAAGAAAGTTTCATGAACATTCACGCCTATTGTATTTTTATGAAAACTTTAGAGCAAAACTCAGTAAGGACATACCATTGCCTGTGTTTTGTGCATTAACTGATAATTTTTAGCTGGCAACGCAATCTAGATGAAACGTCAACAGACCCATGTATCGTAGCATAACTGGCTATTTTTTAATAAATGCTTTGTATAATAAAAATCACGTTTCGTAAATAAAAAAGGCATGCTGTGCATACCTCTTTACCGTTAGATAACAATTTAATTATCGGCTAGAACATTGCTGCTGATCATCTTCATATACTGGCGTGTGTTCTATATATTGGCGATTTGCCAAAGCCTTTTGTGCCTGTTTATCCTCACGTAACAAAATAAATGTAACCATTACCATCGCTAGACTTAGTGCAGTTAAATAACTATATGTGACTGGCATTTCAAAAGTGACTTGAACTCCAAAACGGACCACTTCCAATAGCCCCCAAAAGAACATCCCTGCAAGCATAAAACCAAGCCAACGACGGTAAGGAGAAAAGAAAACAGCAACAAGCGCGACAGCGATCAAGCTGAATCCGGCGATAGCGGCAAAATTCGCTGTTACCATAGAAACCTCCGTCTTAATGAAAACGTCTAAAAAGATTCGGTCTTAAAAACCCGACCTCATTCCAAAAACAACTTTAATTCATAATTTGTGTTGAAGCTTAGGATGCATTATGGATGTTTTTTTTTAGAAAAAAAGACCCGTTATTTCTTAATGCGACACACTTTGTCGCAACATTCTTTTGTCATTACATTTTTGTAAAATTCAAAAAGTTCGATTCCCTATATGGCATCAATTCTGGCGTGTCATTACAAAAAAATATGCTGTTTTTAAGGACCAAAATAAGTTTTTTTCAGATTTTTTTATTGCCTTTTTTCTGTGCACGATTTGAGCATAACACCCTTGATTTTATAACTATTCTGCATAAAAAAAGCGCTACTCTGAAGTAGCGCTTAAAGCTCAAGCCTATAGGTTAAGCACGGTTTAAATCTTTGTCATGCATGCCCAACAAATACAGCACACCATCCAAACCAACACTTGAAATAGCCTGATTTGCATTTTGGCGAACTAATGGTTTAGCACGGTAAGCCACACCGAGCCCTGCAATGGCAAGCATAGGTAGATCGTTTGCACCATCTCCTACCGCCATAGCTTGCTCTAAAGAAATGCCCATTTTATTCGCAAGTTCGCGTAATAGCTCAGCTTTACGCGCGCCATCAACAATCGCACCTTTAACCTCACCCGTTACAAAGCCATCTTGCACATCTAAAATGTTGGCATGAACTTCATCAATACCAAGTTTACCTTGTAGATATTCAGCAAAATATTGGAATCCACCAGATAAAATTGCTGTTTTATAGCCGAGCGCCTTCAATGTTGAAATGAGGCGTTCTGCACCTTCAGTAATGGTTAAACGCTCTGCAATTTTAGGTAAAACAGCAGCATCAAGCCCTTTTAATAATGCAACACGAGCACGGAAGCTTTGCTGGAAATCAAGTTCGCCTTGCATCGCTCTTTCAGTGATTTCAGCAACTTGTGCGCCTACCCCTGCTTCAATCGCCAACTCGTCAATAACTTCTTGTTCAATTAATGTTGAGTCCATATCAAAACAAACTAAACGACGGTTACGTCGATAAGCGTTGTCTTCTTGAACAGCAACATCAATATTTAATTCGCTTGAAAGACGTAAACATGCTGCACGCATGGCTTGTGCGTCTAAAGTTGGACCACTACTTAAACCAAACTGTACACATGCACGACGTGGAAATGCGCTATCCTTTTCAAAGTCGACACGGCCTGATAAACGGGTAACAGTTTCAATGTTAAAGCCTTGGCTAGACACAATTTGTGTAACTGCTTGTAAGTGTGCAGCAGTGAGTTCAGGTGCCAAAGCCGTGACGATATAACGAGTACGACCGCCTTCACCTACCCATTGATCGTATTCTGCGCCTGTGATTGGTTTAAAGCGCACTGTTAAGCCAATATCATGTGCTAAAATCAGAATTTCTTTCATTGCCAATGCGGTCGCAGTTTCATTATCTGACGCGACTACAATGCCCAATGTGAGTTGATTATGAATAACAGCCTGACCTACATCCAGTATTTGCAATGAATGTACGGATAGTACTTGCATTAATCGGGTAAACTGGTTTGGTTGGTCTGGTCCTAAAAAGGATATAAGAATGATTTCTCGCATGAATTGACTCTAGTCTGAGTGACAACTATTGTAAGAATCATAATCGAATTTCAATATAATTGCCTTGGAAGTTTAACTTGATTGCGCCTAGACAAGGGCTATTTGCTAGCCTACTGATCGTTAGTTTTGCATTGCATACCTTTTTATTGGTGATTGCAACGACACACCAGCTCAATGAAAACCGTGCGAGTCAAGGTCAGCTCATGACCAGTCAGCTCGTTGCAGACAGCTTATCCGAGCTAGAACCTGCCAATACGGTATCTTTAGCTCTGATTGCCAATCGCTATGCGACCAATCCAAGCGTTGCGTCTATTCGCATTCTTGATGCCAATAAACAAGTGTTGGCAACGAGCGGAATTTCGAAAACTCGCCAAGGTGAGATTTTTGCTCGCGATGCGCTGCAAAATGAAAAGAAAGTGGGTTCTATCGAGATTACGCTTATTCAGCCAAGTATTGGGGAAATTCTCCGCACTCAATGGCTGGCAATCTTAGCTTCTCTGTTTTTGCATATTTTATTGTGGCTTGCCTATCGTGCCATTGCTCGTCCGACCCGTAGCGAATATTTAGCACGTATTAACGAAGAGAACCGCTTGAAACATGAAATTCAGCAGTTAACTCAGGCGCTTGCACTCGAAAAACAAAATACGGTGACGTTGGTTGCCCAAGCTCAACAGCAAGCCAAAGGTAAACCAGCAGTTCGTCCTCAGCCTGAGAAAACTACAGATTCTAATGACCAACATATGTTGGCACTCAATATTCAGTTTTATGATCCTAAACAGTTATTAAGCAGTGTTAACCAGTCAGTATCTGTCCCGTACTTTAAACTCTGTCAGCTCTTTTTAAACAAGAGTATTGAGTTGTGCGTTAAGCATTATCAATTAAAGCTATCGGACATTGAAGTTGTAAATGAGTTTAATGCTGACGGCGCTACACTTGCGATTTCAACTTCGCATACTCACGCTGTAGAGTGTCTGCTTATGGTGGGAACCGTATTCCAATTACTCTCTGACGTTTTATATAAACGTTACCGCGAAGATAAACGCTTTGCTTTGCAAACGCGTAGTGCAACTTGTAATGCCGTAGAAGCGATGCAAATTGATGCGAAAGAAGCTGCTCAACGTTTAGCACAGCATCTCCATGCGAAAGAATCTGCTTTATATCTTGAGAATGATCAACTCAAGGCAATTCAAGACAGCTATCAACTTGTTGCGATGCCGAACCCAAGTAATGTCATGACTCGCCATGCCTTTATGATCAATGGCATGAATGCAGAGTGTGCTGAACTTGCTCAAAATATCCGGACTGAAATTTTGATGGGAAAAAAATCAATCCCACAAAATGATAGTCCAAGCAGTGCAGCTTCATAAAAAGTAAGTGCGCATATCAGAACCTAGCCTTTTGGCTAGGTTTTTTTATTTAAATTCATCGTTTTTATTTTAAATTATTCCATTTTCTTATGATTTATTTGTATAAATAAAGCTGGATCTATTCTATCTCGTTGCAAAGTTGGATAAATCAGAATCATAGGCAAAATTCTCTAAACAGCGTAAACTATGCAAAATTTATTAAATAGAAATTGTCTTACGACAAAAAAAGGTGAAAGCGAATGCCGCTGAGTCGTGTTGAAGATCTTGTCGCCGATATTCGTGCAGGCAAAATGGTTATCTTGATGGATGACGAAGATCGCGAAAATGAAGGTGATCTTGTCATTGCAGCAACGCATGTTCGTCCTGAAGATATTAACTTCATGATTACCCATGCACGTGGTCTAGTTTGCCTAACGTTAAGCCGTGAGCGCTGTAAGCAGTTAAACCTTCCGTTGATGGTTGACCAAAACGGTGCTCAGCATAGTACAAACTTTACCTTATCAATCGAAGCCGCTGAAGGTATTACGACTGGTATTTCAGCAGCAGAGCGTGCACATACAATTCAAGCTGCTGTCGCAGCGCATGCAAAGCCAAGTGATATTGTACAACCGGGCCATATTTTCCCATTAATGGCACAACCAGGCGGTGTTCTACATCGTGCAGGTCATACTGAAGCGGGCTGTGATTTAACACGCTTAGCAGGTCTTGAACCAGCTTCTGTCATTTGTGAAATCATCAATGAAGATGGCACAATGGCGCGCCGTGCAGATTTAGAAATTTTTGCCGAGAAGCATGGCTTAAAAATTGGTACAATTGCGGACTTGATTCACTACCGTATGACCAATGAGCAAACGGTTGAACGTCTGGATCAAAAAACCATTCAAACAGAATATGGTTCATTTGAACTCTATCGTTATCGTGAGATTGGTAATCCGGACATCCATTTGGCTTTAGTCAAAGGCGAGCCAAAAGAAGGTGTTACAACAGTACGTGTACATGGTTTCAGTCCAATTCGCGATTTGCTTAAGCTAAATAAGGCTGATGGTGAACCTGCATGGAATCTAGACCGTGCACTACAGACAATTGCAGCGAGTGATCGCGGTGTTTTAGTCTGGATCGGGCAAGATCATTTGCAAGACTTGGGACCAGCGTTGGATGATTTAAATAAGCCAAAACCGGTGAAATCCAATGCAGCACTTTCACATCAATATCAAACCATTGGTGTAGGCGCTCAAATTTTGCGTGACTTAGGTGTTGAAAAAATGAAGCTTCTTAGCTCACCATTACGTTTCAATGCTTTATCTGGCTTTAATTTAGAAGTAGTGGAATATGTCACTGCTGATCAAATCACAACGAAATAATCGAGGTTGCTATGGCAATTCGCCGTATTGAAGGTTTATTACATCTCGCAAGCGAAGGTCGTTATGCGATTTTAGTGGGTCGTTTCAACAGTTTTGTTGTTGAACACTTATTGGATGGTGCAATCGACACATTAAAACGTCATGGTGTAAATGAAGATAACATTACTGTTATTCATGCTCCTGGCGCATGGGAACTCCCGATTGTTGCTAAAAAATTAGCTACATCAAATCAGTTTGATGCAATCATCGCACTTGGCGCAGTTATTCGTGGTAGCACACCACACTTTGACTTCGTTGCTGGTGAATGTGCAAAAGGTTTAGGTGTAGTCGCGTTAGAAAGCAGCTTGCCTGTCATCAATGGTGTATTAACTACTGATAGCATCGAGCAAGCCATCGAACGTTCAGGTACAAAAGCAGGAAACAAAGGTAGCGAAGCTGCTTTAACTGCAATTGAAATGGTTAATTTATTAAAGGCAATTTAAAGCATGTCTCAAACACTGCAAGCCGCTTATGCAGCAAAACGCAAAGCACGTCGTTTTGCTGTACAAGGTATTTATGAGTGGCAAATGAGTCACAATCCTGTACATGAAATTGAAGCACGTACCCGTGCTGAAAATGCGATGCACAAGGTAGACTTAAACTACTATCACGAACTATTAACGCAAGTGATTGCACAGCGCGAAGATCTTGATGCATTGTTAATTCCGGTACTTGACCGTGAACTTGATGCACTTGATGGTGTTGAGCTCGCAACCTTACGTTTAGGTGCTTACGAGTTACGTGATCATTTAGAAGTACCTTATCGTGTAGTTCTTGATGAAGCCATTGAACTCGCCAAACACTTTGGTGGAGCAGATAGCCATAAATACATTAATGGCGTTTTAGATCGTTTAAGTTCAACACTACGTAGTGCTGAAAAACAACAAGCAAACTAATAGGTTTGAAGTTGATATGGCTGAGTTTTCTATTATTGACCAATACTTTAACAGACAATCTTATACAGATGTCACCTTAGGTATTGGAGATGACTCAGCCTTAATCACCCCTCCCCAAAATCAACAATTGGTGATCTGTGCAGATACACTAGTTGCTGGTCGTCACTTCCCTCTTGATACCTCTCCCCATGCAATTGGCTGGAAAAGTGTGGCTGTCAATCTTTCAGATATTGCTGCCATGGGTGCTAAACCTCATAGTATTTTACTTGCGTTAAGCTTACCTACCATTGACCATGAATGGCTGGAAGGATTCAGTCAGGGAATCTATGACTGCTGTAATCAATTTGGTGTTGCTCTCATTGGTGGAGATACGACCCAAGGTCCACATCTCACCATTACCGTCACAGCCATGGGCTGGATTGAAACCGGACAAGCTGTGTTACGTTCGGGCGCAAAAGTCGGTGACTATGTTTGTGTGAGCGGTCAAGTTGGAGATGCAGCCTATGGTTTACAACACCTAGGTCATCCCTTACAACAACGACTAGACTACCCAACACCACGTTGTCAGCTAGGACAACAGTTGAAGGGTCTTGCTTCTAGCATGATTGATATTTCTGATGGATTAGCCCAAGATTTAGGCCATATTTTAAAAGCTTCAAAGGTCGGTGCTCGATTACTTTTAGAAAAGTTACCGATTGATTCAACGCTAGAAAAACTACCAGAACAGCAGCGCTGGCAATATGCGCTAGCTGGTGGTGATGACTACGAATTATGTTTTACAATAACACCGCAAAATTATGAAAAACTTTTGCAAAAACAACTAGACATTAAGATTACAATGATCGGACAGATCGTTGAGCAAACACAACTAACTTTTGAGCATTTGGGTTCAGATTACCCATTGCAAATTCATGGATACCAACACTTTGCATAAGCCGCCGATTCATTTTAAAGACATGTCTTGGTTCAACCGCTGCATCGTTTTCTGTGGAGTTGGTTTCGGATCTGGTCTCGCACCTAAAGCCCCTGGTACTTTTGGCTCTGCCTTTGCCCTACTCTTCGTTCCGATCTGGTTATCGCTTGGATTTAACTTAAGCTTAATCGCGATGATTATCATGTCCTTGGTCGGGATTTATATCTGTGGTCAAACTGCAAAAGTAATAAATGTACACGATGATGGTCGAATTGTGTGGGATGAATTTGCAGGGCAATCTATTACCTTTCTTCCTCTCATTTACTTACAACAAATGAACTGGATGTGGGTGATCGTCGGCTTTATATTATTTCGAATTTTCGATGTTTGGAAACCTTGGCCTATCCGTGTTATTGATCGTCAGGTGCATGGTGGTTTTGGTATTATGCTTGACGATATTATTGCCGGTGTATGGGCTGCTCTTTGTACACTAATTATTATCCATTTGACTTAATCATTAGAGTTATACATGTCAACTACCGTCATTATTCTTGCTGCTGGTAAAGGAACGCGTATGCGTTCTCAGCTTCCTAAAGTATTACAACCTTTAGCGGGTCGCCCACTATTAGGGCATGTCATTCAAACGGCAAAACAATTACAAGCTAAAAATATTATTACGATTTATGGTCATGGTGGTGACCGCGTACAACAAACATTTGCCCAAGAAAATGTTCAATGGGTTGAGCAAGCTGAACAACTTGGTACAGGTCATGCCGTACAAATGACCTTACCTGTACTCCCTAAAGAGGGTGTTTCGCTGATTTTATCAGGCGATGTACCATGTATTAATGCAAATACGCTACAAAAATTATTAGATGCATCGACCCAGACAGGAATTGGCTTGGTTACGCTCACTGTAGATGATGCAACAGGTTATGGCCGTATTGTACGTCAAGATGGCAAAATTCAAGCCATTGTTGAACATAAAGATGCAAATGAAGCACAACGCCAAATTAAAGAATTTAATACAGGCATTTACTGTGTTAGCAACGCAAAACTTCATGAGTGGTTGCCTAAACTTTCAAATGAAAATGCACAGGGTGAATATTACCTAACTGACATCGTTGCAATGGCAATTGCAGATGGCTTAGAAGTTGCCTCTGTTGAACCAGAGCTTGCTTTTGAAGTTGAAGGTGTGAATGACCGCTTACAACTTGCAGCTTTAGAACGCCAGTTCCAGCAAGAACAAGTCAAAAAGCTAATGCAGCAAGGCGTAATGTTCTTTGACCCTGCACGCTTTGATTTACGTGGCTCTGTAAAAGTTGGACAAGATGTTCGTATTGACATCAATGTTATTATTGAAGGTGAATGTGAGCTTGGTGATTTTGTAGAAATCGGCGCTGGCTGTATTTTAAAGAACACCAAAATTGCAGCAGGCACTAAAGTTCAAGCCTATAGCGTTTTTGATGGCGCAGTTGTAGGCGAAAATGCTCAAATTGGACCATTTGCACGCTTACGCCCAGGGGCTAAATTGGCAAATGAAGTGCATATTGGCAACTTTGTTGAAGTTAAAAACACATCGATTGGACTAGGTAGTAAAGCTAACCATTTCACCTATTTAGGTGATGCCGAAATCGGTGCTGAATCAAATATTGGGGCAGGAACAATTACCTGCAATTATGACGGTGCAAATAAACACAAAACCACTATTGGCGATGCCGTTTTTATCGGTTCTAATAGCTCGCTGGTTGCTCCGGTGACCATTGGAAATGGCGCAACAGTTGGTGCGGGTTCTGTGATTACGAAAGATGTAGCCGAACAAAGTCTCTCCTTTGAACGTGCACAACAAATTTCAAAAGCAAATTATCAACGTCCCCAAAAGGTTAAAAAATAAGAGGATTGAAGTATGTGTGGTATCGTCGGAGGCGTTGCAGAGCGTTGTGTAACCGAGATTTTAATTGAAGGTTTAAAACGTCTTGAATACCGCGGTTATGATTCTGCGGGTGTTGCTTTACTAAATAATCAACAAATTTTACGTGAGCGCCGTGTAGGTAAGGTCATCAATCTTGCAGATGCAGTTGCTGAACACCAACTTACAGGGGCTATCGGCATTGCGCATACACGTTGGGCAACCCATGGTAAGCCAACTGAAAACAATGCTCACCCGCATATGTCTGGTAAGGTTGCTGTAGTACACAACGGTATCATTGAGAACTATCAAGAGTTAAAAGATGACCTACAAGCTTTAGGTTATGTTTTTACCTCTCAAACAGATACTGAAGTTGTTGCACACTTAGTTGCTGAAGCTCTAAAAAGCACAGATAGCCTTTTAGATGCTGTTGAAACTGTTGTACCTCAGCTTAAAGGTGCTTACGCGCTAGGTATTATCCACAGCGATTATCCAGATGAACTGATTACTGTACGTGAAGGTTCACCTTTAGTGATTGGCGTAGGTATTGGTGAAAACTTTATCAGTTCTGACCAACTCGCACTTTTACCTGTGACGAACCGCTTTATGTACCTAGAAGAAGGTGATATTGCGCGTCTTACACGTACTTCAATTGAAGTATTTGCAAATGGCGAGCGCGTTGAGCGTCCAGTGCGAGAGCTTGATGCAACCGTAAGTAGCGCATCAAAAGGCGAATACAAGCACTACATGCTCAAAGAAATTTATGAGCAGCCAGAAGCAATCAAGCAAACGATTTCTCAAGCACTTGATGGCAATAACTTACGTGATGATTTCTTGAAAAATGCTGAAGCAGATTTCAATAAAATTCAAAGCGTACAAATCATCGCTTGTGGTACAAGTTACCACTCAGGAATGATTGCGAAATATTGGTTTGAACAACTGATTGGCGTGCCTTGCCAAGTTGAAATCGCGAGTGAATTCCGCTATCGCACACCTGTGATTGTTGAAAATACACTTTATATTTGTATTTCACAGTCAGGTGAAACAGCCGATACATTAGCGGCGCTACGCGAAACTCAAAAACGTGCGAAAGCAAACAATATCGATATTCAGACTTTAACCATCTGTAACGTTGCGACGTCTTCAATGGTTCGTGAAACTGATCATCACTTATTGACGCTTGCTGGTCCTGAGATTGGTGTTGCTTCAACTAAAGCGTTCACGACTCAGCTCGCTGCGCTTATGTTGTTAATCTTGAAAATTGGTCAAGTGAAACAACGTATTAGCCCTGCTATTCTTGAAGAAATTACACGTGAGCTATGGCACAGCCCGAAAGTTATTCTTGATACCCTCAAAAATGACCCAGAAATTTTGCGTTTGTCTGAATTATTCGTAGAAAAAAATCACTGCTTATTCTTAGGTCGTGGTACGAATTATCCAATCGCATTGGAAGGCGCATTAAAGCTCAAAGAAATTTCATATATTCATGCAGAAGGCTATGCAGCTGGTGAGTTAAAACACGGTCCATTAGCACTCGTTGATAATGAAATGCCAATCGTGATTCTTGCGCCAAATGATGAAATGCTTGATAAGCTCAAATCAAATATGGAAGAAGTTCAAGCACGTGGTGGTGAATTATTTGTTTTCGCTGATGAAAATAGCGGAATCAATGAAAAAGACCGTCAACACGTTGTACATATTCCAGCAGTAAACGAATGGTTAGCTCCTATTGTTTATAGCGTACCAGTTCAGTTATTGTCTTATCACGTTGCTGTTTTACGTGGTACAGACGTTGACCAACCACGTAATTTGGCTAAGTCAGTCACTGTAGAATAATCAATTAACAGACACGCTATCCATGCCATAAATGGTGTAGATCGCTTCTGTTGATTAGAAAGCCCGATATGCATTAATTGCCTATCGGGCTTTTTTATTGCGTTCATACGGCTACACAGACGCTTGCGCGTGAAAGAAAATGTAGTTTGATAGTAGAGAACTCCCCCTAGGTCCCCGTGTCACAAAGGACTTTTTACTTTTGCGCTGATTTAAAGTTTGAGAGATCATTGCGACACAGAGATAAAGGAGCTAAGCGAAATACTTAGCCCATTTCATTTTTGTCACAGCGTCGAATGATGCTGAACAAATTAGGGGCAAAGTCCTGTGGGAGATCAGGACTTTGCAAACTGGTGTGCTTTAAACGTTGCACAGTTTGAGGTGAATAAATCTGTTCAAGCTGTTGGCAAATACAATTGCAACTGGCTTGCATGTGTTCACCTGACAAACAAATTCTTTCAAATTCCTGCTGAGCATTGGCATCAGCATTTGTAATGCTGTAAGCACCTACCATAAGGTTTAAAATTAATATAAATTTATGAAGTTTCATATTATTCTCATGATTATTTATATCTGTAAATAAAATAAAAACATTATTCGCCTAAATATTAAAATATTTTTTTAAATAATAATTATCCCTCCCATATACACAGGAAAATAAAATAATTAAGATTTTAAAATAAAAATAATTTATAAATTTAAAAAATTAGGCAATAGAAAACCCAAATTTTAAATAAATAAAATAGTTAAATGAGAGAGAAAATGAGTTTGAATAGTGGCATGGCCAACTCCTTAAAAAATGGAGTCCTACCACCAGATCACTGCGAATTAATTTATGGTGGTAGAACGGAAAGGGGTTGACAGACTAGACTTAGCGACCAGCACGCGCGAACGCGTCCCCCTTCCGCCCTACCATAGAGAAAAAGGGGGCACAAAGGTTCCACATGGGAAATACTAAGGAAGTATAACCCATTTGCTAAGTACGGTCTGTCAAAACCGTCTGGCAATGTAGGCCAGCAACGAAATATTAATCGGTATAATAAAGAACGTCAATTTATTTTAATGAAAAAATTTAAATATAATAATTTTATTCTCTTTATTACATTTATGGCTTTTAATTAAATTTAAAATATAAACTTTGGTTATATATATTTAGTTAATAAAATAGATTAATCATTAATTTTAATTTAATAGTTTATATAAATACGTCTAAGATAAAGAATATCTAGGTATTAAAAAATTTTATAGAAAGCCCCTGCCCCATAAGTTGATAAGCGAACACCTCTTACCACCCTTTCGAGAGCTTATTTTTCTAAGCTTTTATGGGTGGATGTTGACCTAACCCTAACAAAGAAAAAGGTGATCAACACGTTGCTGCATTGAATAGTACAGACGTTGACCAGTAACCAAACTTGGCGAAATCAGTAACCGTTAAGTAGCTTAAAAATATATCATTATCAAAGCAGTCATAACTTTGATAACTCATCTATTAAAAAGCCTGATATGTCTTTGAAATACATATTGGACTTTTTTATTGCATTCATAAAGTTCTAAAAGATAGACTCGGGCTTTTATTAAGAAATTCTAATAAGTACATCTAAATCAATATGTTATATACAAAAACCAACAAAAAACACTTGGATTTATACATGAAAAGTTATGGTATAAATCACGCTTCGAAATTTGCCTAATAACTATAAATTTCGACTATTACAAAACACTTTCTAATTATAAGGAGCAACTTATCATGGCTAACGGATTCCCAACTGGAAACTTTAGAATCGTTAACAAAGAAACAGGTGCATGTATTTCAAGTCTGCATGGTGGCCAGACACATGGTATGCAAGATGCCGTAACTGCACGTGGTGAAACGGGTAAGTTACCGTATTCTCATACAAATGACCGACTATTTACGGTACATGACAAAGTTAAAAACATAGAAGAAGAGCTTTGGTATTTTGACAGCCACGAATATCGCAGTGGGCGAGAGAATAAGCTATTCAACAAAGTTAAAGATATCAGATCTAGTTGGGTGCTCGGTGCTTACGTTAAAACAAAAGTAATTGGATTTAAACTGCATGACAAAGACTTAGAAAATTTTATTAGTCTTTTACCAAAGCAAGATGAAGAAACACTAGCCCACTTAAGAACTAATGATGGCCTTGATATTACTGATTTATTAAGTGATTTTATCCATATTAACGGCGAAGAAACTATTAAATCGGAGCTTGTAGGTAAGCTCGACGATAAAAAATTTGATGAATATTTAAATCCAGTCCTCGCTCATGCATCAATTCGTAGTATTGAGCAAAAGTTCTATAAACTTGCTTCCGCTCCTTGGCTAGGTTTAGATCTTCCTGAATTTAAAGATTTGCCTGAGAACCCTTTCGCTCACGATAACGAACAACTCTATAAGATCATTTTTGCCTCTGTCCAATTAGATGTCTTGGATCAAAAAGATTGGCAATCAGATTCAGTGTTCCGGTTGTATTTACGCCGTTACAATATTAATGAGCTTCTAAAAAAACTTAAAAAAGAGCAGCTTGAGGCACTACGAGAAAAAGTATGGACAGAGCTTGAAGATGTAGAAGACCCTCAAAAAGAAGCAGTAAAAATTATTCTAGAGCTTAGAAAAACTCTAGATTTACATATTGATGAGAAAAATATGAATACTGCCAAGAAGATTTTACAGACAGGTTTAAAGTCAAATGAGTCTTTTGAACAACTGCAAACAGCATTAAAAAGTATAAATGATAAAGAGACGCAAGCAGTTCATTGGCATAGTGGTGATATTTTCTTGCAAGGAGCAGGTCGCCAGTACCAAACTAGTTGGGCATTTGAAGATGGTTATATCTTTGTAGAAGGCCAACCAAATGCAGTACTGACACATCTTTGGGGTTCATCTGTAAGCATTAGTCAACGCTCTAATGACCCGAGACAGCGCTGGGAACTTAAAAGAGCTTAATTTGAGCTAGTACAAAGATGGTAAGAGAAAATCCTCTTACCATCTTTTCTAGAGCTTATTTTTCTACAGCTTTTACTGGTAAATGTTTACCTAACAAAGAAAAAGTAACATCTGCAACTTCCAACGGGTCTGAACTGGTCCAAATAATATGATTTCCCTCATTTGAACTTTCAGAACTTAAACTGTAGTGATTTAGCTGCCGAATTAATTGCGCTGTTACAGCTTCAGAAGGCTCAATAATTTGAATATCACCACCTACAATTTCTTGAATCGTATCTGAAACAAATGGATAGTGGGTGCATCCCAAAATAACCGTATCGACTTTTTGCTCGACTAACGGCGCCAAAATATTTTTTAAATAATCTTTAACTTCCGCTGTATGTGCTTTGCCCGTTTCAATTTTTTCGGCTAAACCAATACAAGGTACTAAAGACACTTTGATATTTTGTGCATAAGTTTCGATTAAATTCTTGAGATTCTTTCCCTTAACCGTCGTTGCAGTTGCCAAGACAGCAATGTGCTTGCTTTGTGTGATTGCCACCGCAGGTTTTACCGCTGGTTCTATCGCAATCAGTGGCACATTAATTTGCGCTCTAATGGTTTCAATCGCTACCGCAGTCATGGTGTTACAAGCAATCACGATCGCTTTGCATTTGCCATGATCCACTAAATTTGAAATTAAATGAGTGGTTCTTGAAACAATCCAGTCGCTTTCTTTGTCGCCATAAGGAACATATTTCGAGTCAGCAAAGTAAATAATATCTTCATTCGGAAGGGCCTGCCGAATGTACTTAAATAGAGACAGTCCGCCTAAACCAGAATCAATCATTCCAATCGGGTTATTCTTCTGGTTCATTATTTTTCCAATTTAAAATTCAAAAAGAAACTATATTTTTCATTATTATATTCTGTTTTCTATCGGTTTTTACATCAGGCCCAACGAGGACCTGACCTAAATTTCGAATTTTGTTTTAAGCTGCCGCTTTTTGTTCCTTAATCCAATTCTTAATACGTGCATCCAATATATTTAAAGGCAAAGTGCCTGCATTTAAGATCATGTCATGGAATGCTTTGATATCAAAACGATCTCCAAGCTCATGCTTCGCTAACTCTCGTAGCTCTAAGATTTTTAGTTGTCCCATCTTGTAAGCTAATGCTTGTGCAGGAACAGCAATATAGCGGTCTGCCTCTGCCTGAATATCTGGTTCATCTAAAGCTGAGTGTTCACGCATAAAATCAATCATTTGCTGACGGGTCCACTTTTTATAATGTACACCTGTGTCAACCACTAAACGACAAGCACGGAACAACTCACTCGATAGTCTTCCATAGTCTGAAAGCGGGTCTTTATAGAAACCAACATCTTTACCCAACTGCTCTGCATAAAGTGCCCATCCTTCAATATAGGCGGTGTGGTTGGGTTGCTTTCGGAACATCGGCAAATTTGGCAGGTTTTGGGCAATATCAATCTGCATATGATGCCCGGGAATTGCCTCATGGTAAGCAGTCGCTTCCATGGATATTTTTGAACGTTCAGAGAAGTCCCCTGTATTCACATACACTTGTCCAGGTCGTGAACCATCAGGTGTTCCTTGATGATACTCAGCACCTGCCGCTTCTTTTTCTCGATATTGCTCTACAGGTAAAACTTCAACTTTATTTTTGGGTAATAGACCAAATAGCTTCGGCAGCTCTGGTTGCATTTGGGCAATGTATCCACGATAAATCTCTAAAATTTCTTCACGAGATTTGGGGAAAACAGCTGGATTTGTTTTTAAGGATTGTTGGAAACTTTTTAAATCGTTGAAACCTTGTGCTTTTGCAATTTTAAGCATTTCCCCTTCAATACGGGCAACTTCTTTTAATCCGAGCTGATGAATATTTTCAGGGCTTTCCGAGGTGGTCGTATTATTTTCTACATAAAAGCGATAGAGCTCATCACCTTTTGGCAAGCTCCATATACCCTCGTGTTGTCGTCCATAAGGTAAGTAATCTTTCTGAATAAACGTCCCGAGTTTTTGATAAGCAGGCCGAACATACTGATCTATGGCCTGTAGCATTTCACGGCTTAAACGCTCTTGTTCTGCTTTCGAAATGTTGTTTGGAAATTTCTTTAATGGAGAAGCAAAAACACTGTCCTTCCCTGCGGGAGTTGCAATGCTATCAATCTGCTTTGCCACCTTCTCAAGTAAATACTTCGGTGGCATCAAGCCATCTTTTTGTCCTTGTTTCGCTAACTGAACACCTTGATCAAGAATAAGAGGGATTTGTTTTAAACGAGCAATATAGTCTTGATATTGCTTAGTATTATTAAATGGAATCGAACTAATAAATCCCGGAAATTGTAAATGTAGTCCCCACATTTGATTGAAAGGCATCTCATACAATTTCAAATCATAACTTTTAAGTGTCTCTTTCAACTGATAAATCATTAAATCTTTATTTAACTGATCAGTTGTAGAAAAACCTGTGCTATCAATTGCTTCAAAACGATTTAAAAAATTTTGCGTACTTTTTTTATCTTTCTCGATCTGATTTTTTGAAAACTCGGTCCAACGATTGTTGTAGCGTAAATCTCCTAAAGTAGTTGCAGTTTCAGGATTATTTTTTAAAGTATATTCCCACTGTTCTTGTAAAAGCTGGTTTAAAGCTTTCACCCGAACAGAGACATCACTCTTTTGTTTAGATTGTGACTTTTCAATAGTATTCGTATTAATTTCGGGGGTTGCAGCATCAGAAGAATGAGACATCCAAAATAAAACACTGATACAAGCAAAATGTAAGGTTCTGTTTTTCATTTAATTATCCAGACATGTGTAACCAAGTTTAAAATATAGACAAAACAAATTACGTGCCAAGCAGCATATAAAATGGTGTAAAAATCGAGTATTTTTTAACTCAATGATTTTATAAATTAATTTTCTTTTTAATTAAATTATTTATAGTTGCTATCTATATTCTCTATCTGACTTTAATTTACCAGAAAGTCAAAAAAAAGAGCACATGAGCGATCTCAGTGCACTTTTTCATTTCTACATTAAAAATTGTTTCTCAAGAAAACAAATATTGATAAACAATATAGGCAGCTAGTTTTGCAGTTCGGTTGTCTAAGTCAAACTTTGGATTGCACTCAGCAATATCTAAAAGTTTGATTTTGCCAGTCTCTTGAATATGCTTAAAAATTGCTTCAAAAGTGGCTAAATCAATTCCTTTTACAGCAGGTGCACTTACTCCGGGTGCAACCGCGGCCGCGAAGACATCTAAATCAATCGTAACGTACAAACAGTCTACTTTTTTAATAAAAGCATCAACTGCTGCAAGAACATTAGGTAGGTTAAAAATATTAACCTCATGATCGCGCAAATATGAGCAATTTAGAGCATCGGCTGTATCAAACAAAACTTTAGTATTGGCATGATTCGCGACCCCAATACATAAATAATTAAATTGTTTTTGGTTTTGTTCTGAAAGTCGAGCTGCCTGTAAGAAAGGTGTACCAGAGGTTGCATGCTCTGCTTCACGCAAATCAAAATGGGCATCGAAATTAATAATACCTATTTTTTGTTCAGGTGCATGTGCTTGTACATATTGGAATAAACCGCTAAAGCTGCCAAATGCAACTTCATGCCCGCCGCCAAGTACAATCGGTTTTAAACCATTTTTTAGGCTATTTGCGACTTGCTCTGCCAACTCAGTTTGAGCTTGTTCCAAATTGCCATATTCACAAGTTACCGTACCTAAATCGACAATGCTCACTGGACGATGAATAGGTAAATTGGCAAGCTGGTTACGGATTGCATCTGGAGCATCTGCCGCACCGACGCGACCTTTATTACGTTTCACGCCTTCATCAGAGCTAAAACCAATCAACGCAAAGTCTGCGTGTTGGGTCTTGTTGATAATATGATGAATGCGTTGGTGTGCTTCGCCTTCGCCATCATGGCGGCCTTGCCATTTAAATGTGTGATTCATGGTCATACCGTTTAAAAAATAACTTCTTGTCCATGCTGAATCACTCGCTTAGGCAAATCTCCGCCAAGCCAGTAAACAATTTCAGATGGATGTTCAATATCCCAAGCGACAAAGTCAGCAACTTTACCCTGCTCTAAACTGCCATGCGTTTGCTCTAAACCGAGCGCTTGTGCAGCATGAATGGTGACACCAGCTAACGCTTGTTCAGGCGTTAAGCGGAACAACGTACTGCCCATGTTGAGCATTAAACGTAAAGAAAGTGCCGGAGATGTACCCGGGTTTAAATCACTCGATAGCGCAATACGCACACCATGTTTAATTAGACTTTCAACCGGTGGGTATTGTGTTTCACGCAATAAATAAAAAGCGCCCGGTAACAGCACAGCAACCGTACCCGACTCTGCCATTGCTTTGACATCATCTTCGGTCATGTATTCTAAATGGTCAGCCGACAAAGCATGATACCGCGCTGCCAAGCTTGAACCGCCTAGCGATGAAAGCTGTTCAGCATGAAGCTTAACTGGTAAATTTAAAGACTGTGCTGTTTTAAAAACACGTTCGACCTGAACAGGTGAAAATGCTAAATGCTCACAGAAAGCATCAACAGCATCGACTAAACCTTCAGCATGCAGTTTAGGCAGCATTTCTGTACAGATATGCTCGATATAAGCGTCGCTTTGATCTTTGTATTCTGGTGGTAACGCATGTGCTGCTAAACAAGTACTTTTTACCGTCATTGGTAAAACTTCACCAATTTGACGGATCACGCGCAACATTTTGCGTTCATTTTCGTAGTTGAGCCCGTAACCAGATTTAATCTCGATGGTGGTTACACCATCTTGCTGCATACAGCGAATGCGCTTAAGTGCCGAATTTAATAATTGTTCTTCGCTTGCTTCACGCGTTGCACGCACTGTACTTGCAATGCCACCGCCGCTTGCTGCAATTTCAGCATAGCTCACACCTTGTAAACGTTTTTCAAACTCAACACTACGGTTGCCACCAAATACACTATGCGTATGGCAGTCAATAAACCCTGGGATTACCCAAGCGCCATTTAAATCAACTGTTTCAGAATATGTGTCGGTAGGAAGTTGTTGTTGTTTTCCAATCCACTGAATGAGATGCCCTTCTGTGACAATTGCTGCATCTTCAATGTAGGAGTATTGCCCATTTTGCATGGTCGCAATGTGGCAATTTTGCCAAAGTTTTTTCATGAGCCTTTCCTCAAAACTGCCCAATAGTTAAACCACTGGGCAGTTCATTTGTTAGCTTTCTATCTCAACATTTTGTTGGATAGGATTATTTTCCTTTCCCAGATTTTGCTCTGGTTTTACCCATATACGATAAGCAATAGTTAAGAGTACAAGCCATGTTATACCTACATAAATTGCAGGACGTGAATCAGGGAAATAACCCATCATGACTAAAATGAACACCATAAAACCAATCGCGAATGCAGGTGCATATGGCCAGCCCCATACAGGGAAATCAAGTGCTTTAATTTCAGCAGTAGATAATTTACGGCGCATCGCAACTTGCGAAAGCAAAATCATGAGCCAAACCCATACAGTTGCAAAAGTCGCAATTGATGCAATGATCATGAATACATTTTCAGGAATCAGGTAGTTCAGTACCACACCCGTCAATAGCACACCAGCCATTACCACAACAGTCATCCATGGCACACCATTACGTGACAATTTCTGGAAAACTCGAGGTGCTTGACCACGGTTTGCCATACCATAAAGCATACGACCTGCGCCGAATACATCACTGTTAATTGCTGAAACAGCCGCTGTAATCACGACAATATTTAAAATATTTGCTGCTGATTTAATGCCTAAATTTTCAAAAATCTGGACAAATGGACTACCTTGGCTACCAATTTGGTTCCATGGGAAAATCGACATGAGTACAAAAATGGTAAGTACATAAAAAAGTAAAATACGAACCGGAACAGCATTAATTGCTTTTGGCAAAGTGGTTTTCGGATCTTGAGACTCACCAGCTGTAATGCCAATAATCTCAATACCACCAAAGGCAAATACAACTACAGATAAACATGCCACCAAACCGGCAATACCATGCGGCATAAAACCGTCATAAATCCATAGGTTTGAAATGCCCGGTACGAAATTGCTATGATCAGCCTGGAAGCCATAGAACATAAGCCCTAAACCACCTAGAATCATGGCAATAATGGCAGTAACTTTGATAATGGATAACCAGAATTCGAGCTCACCAAAAACTTTAACGTGAATTAAGTTAATGGCACCCAAGAACATAATTAACGATAAAATCCAGATCCACCTCGGCACATCGGGATACCAGAATCCCATATAAATACCAAAAGCAGTGACATCGGCAAGTGCAACAATCACCATTTCAAAAACATAAGTCCAACCTGTGGTAAAACCTGCCAGTGGACTAATGTACTGTGATGCGTAGTGACTAAATGAACCAGATACAGGGTTATGGACAGCCATTTCACCCAGTGCGCGCATAACAATATAAATTGCAATCCCTGCAACGATATACGCTAGTAATACTGAAGGCCCAGCCATTTTAATGGCAGTTGCCGAACCATAGAAAAGCCCAGTTCCAATTGCTGAGCCCAATGCCAAGAAACGAATGTGACGGGTGTTCAACCCCCGCTGTAGTGTGGAGTTTTGTGACATTATAATCTCCAATCCTTGAGGATATTTAGTTAGATTCGGCCACTCCATGTGACCGTTTTATTAATCACACTTCAGATAGACTAGGGAGTAGGTTTGGAATAATTAACTCGTTTAGACAACCACTCGACAGTAATTCACTTGCCTGTTCAATATCAGGAGCAAAGAAACGGTCTTCGCTGTAGTACGGCACTTGAGCGCGCAAGATTTTACGGGCTTGTTCAAGTTTAGGCGAGCTTTTTAGGCCTTCACGGAAATCTAAACCCTGACAAGCGCCTAACCATTCAACAGCTAGAATGCCGCGAACGTTATCCGCCATTGGCCAAAGTCGTTTACCCGCATTAGGTGCCATCGAAACATGGTCTTCCTGATTCGCTGAAGTCGGTAAGCTATCAACACTCGCCGGATGTGCTAGTGCTTTGTTGTCACTCGCAAGCGCTGCTGCTGTAACTTGAGCAATCATGAAACCTGAGTTAACGCCACCATTTGCAACCAAGAACGGTGGAAGCTGTGACATGTGGCGGTCCATCATCATCGAAATACGACGTTCTGAAAGTGAACCAATTTCTGCAATTGCCAATGCCAGATTATCTGCCGCCATTGCTACAGGTTCTGCATGGAAGTTACCACCTGAAATCACATCACCTTCTGCTGCAAAAACAAGAGGGTTATCAGACACTGCGTTTGCTTCAATTGCTAAAACTTCAGCAGCCTGACGGATTTGAGTTAGACATGCACCCATCACCTGTGGCTGACAACGCAATGAATACGGATCTTGAACTTTGCTACAGTCTTCATGTGAATGTGCAATTTCACTTGATTCTGTTAAGAGGTCACGATAAGCCGCAGCCACATCAATTTGACCACGTTGACCACGTACTTCATGAATACGTGCATCGAACGGTGAACGTGAACCAAGCATTGCTTCGACGCTTAAACCACCGCATACAGTTGCAGCAGCAAATAAATCTTCAGCTTCAAACAAACCACGTAAAGCATAAGCGGTCGAAACTTGTGTACCGTTTAGAAGTGCCAAGCCTTCTTTAGCTGCTAAAGAAATTGGCTCTAAGCCTGCAATTTTTAAAGCTTCCACTGCTGGTATCCATTCACCTTTATAACGCGCTTTACTTTCACCAAGCAAAATCAATGACATATGCGCAAGTGGTGCCAAGTCACCTGAAGCACCTACTGAGCCTTTAAGAGGAATATGCGGATAAACTTCTGCATTAATTAAAGCCAACAATGCATCAATGACTTTACGGCGAATACCTGAGAAACCACGTGCCAAGCTATTTGCTTTCAATAGAATAATTAAACGAACCATTGCATCATCAAGTGGCTCACCTACACCTGCTGCATGCGAAAGAACCAATGAACGCTGTAATTGTTCTAAATCTTCAGGAGCAATCTTGGTTGAAGCAAGTAAACCAAAACCTGTGTTAATGCCGTAAGCTGTACGCCCTTCATTTACAATCTGTTCTACACAAGCCACGCTTGCGTTGATTGCAGCTGAAGCACTGTCATCTAATTTAACTTTAATCGGGTTGAGGTAAGCTTGACGTAAATCAGCTAAGGTTAATTTTCCCGGTTGGATCAATAATTCCATGTTGGCTTCCTAATTTTTGGCACTATATTCTGCTGAGACGGTGCTTTTCACAATTGCAAAAAGCACCGCCAGTTCTTCCATGTGTTTTTATTGCGTGATCATTGGCAAGTTTAAGCCTTGCTCTTTCGCACAGTTAATCGCAATTTCATAACCTGCATCGGCATGACGCATAACACCTGTTGCAGGGTCATTGGTCAGTACGCGAGCAATACGTGCAGCAGCGTCATCTGTACCATCACACACAATCACAACGCCTGAGTGTTGAGAGAAGCCCATACCTACACCACCACCGTGATGTAAAGACACCCAAGTTGCTCCGCCTGCTGTATTTAACAATGCATTTAATAAAGGCCAGTCTGATACCGCGTCTGATCCATCTTGCATTGCTTCAGTTTCACGGTTTGGACTCGCAACTGAGCCTGAGTCTAAGTGGTCACGACCAATCACGACTGGTGCTGATAATTCACCACTACGAACCATTTCGTTAAAAGCTAAACCAAGTTTTGCACGTAAGCCTAAACCCACCCAGCAAATACGCGCTGGTAAACCTTGGAAGCTAATGCGTTCACGTGCCATGTCTAACCAGTGATGTAAATGTTCATCATCCGGAATTAACTCTTTAACTTTGGCATCTGTTTTATAAATGTCTTCTGGATCACCAGAAAGCGCTGCCCAGCGGAATGGACCAATACCACGACAGAACAATGGACGGATATATGCAGGAACGAAGCCAGGGAAATCAAAAGCGTTTTCTACGCCTTCTTCTTTCGCCATTTGACGGATGTTATTACCATAGTCAAAAGTTGGAACACCCATTTTTTGGAAATCGAGCATTGCTTGTACGTGCTTTGCCATTGACTGTTTTGCAGCTTTTACAACAGCTTCTGGTTCTGTTTTCGCACGTTCACGGTATTCATCCCAAGTCCAGCCTACTGGTAAGTAACCATTGAGTGGATCGTGTGCACTTGTTTGGTCTGTTACCATGTCTGGACGTACACCGCGGCGCACAAGCTCAGGTAAAATTTCAGCGGCGTTACCATGAAGTGCAATTGAAATGACCTTGCCTTCTTTCGTGTAACGATCAATACGCGCTAAAGCGTCATCTAAATCAGTTGCTTGTTCATCTACATAACGCGTACGTAAACGGAAATCGATACTTGCTTGTTGGCATTCAATGTTTAAAGAACAAGCCCCTGCAAGCGTTGCAGCTAAAGGCTGAGCACCACCCATACCACCTAAACCAGCAGTTAATACCCAACGACCGTTTAAATCACCGTTGTAATGCTGACGACCTGCTTCAACGAAAGTTTCGTAAGTACCTTGCACAATGCCTTGGCTACCAATGTAGATCCATGAACCTGCTGTCATTTGACCGTACATTGCGAGTGCTTTTGCATCTAACTCGTTAAAGTGTTCCCAGTTTGCCCAGTGTGGTACAAGGTTTGAGTTTGCAATTAAAACGCGTGGTGCATCTTTATGAGTTTTAAATACACCCACTGGCTTGCCCGATTGAACTAATAAAGTTTCATCAGTTTCAAGATTTTTTAAAGTATCTACAATTTTGTCGAAACATTCCCAGTTTCGTGCTGCACGGCCAATACCACCGTATACAACCAACTCTTTTGGGTTTTCTGCAACGTCCGGATCAAGGTTATTCATCAACATACGTAATGGCGCTTCAGTTAACCAACTTTTAGCCGTCAATTCAGTGCCGCGTGGCGCACGAATTTCTACATCACGAAATTTTGTTGTCGTTGTTGTTGTCACAGGCGGACTCCTTCCTTTGAGCTTACATCAGCAGAACATCACTTGTTTCTGCATTTGTATAGTAATGTATTAACTTGTATATACATCCATATACTACACAAATATTTTACGGCGTGAAGAGGCTTGCTCATATTTTTTTGCAAAAACTTAATAAGCACATGAATTAAAATAATTTATTTTTACAAACCGCATAAAAAAAGCACATATCCTTTCACTAGATATGTGCTTTTAAAAAATAACTTATTTAGTTTTAACGTTGAATTAACTCAATAACATAACAATTTTTTGCCCAATTTTGAGGGAAATAAACTGAGTTAATTGCAGTGGTTTTCTTAATTTTTAAAGTCTCATTAGCAGTGAGTACAAAGGTTTTATCCTCAATCGCTACTTCAGTGTCAGAACCACTATTAAAAATGAAAATCAGGTCTGCCGAGCTTAAAAAAGTCTGTGCTTCTCTACCGTCTACTCTCTGAAAGCGGGCATGAAATTTTGCAGGATCATAAATTAAATTTAAGTCTCGGATTGCACCGTTAACCAGTTCACTATGCACCTGACTTTCACCATGAAAAGCAAAAATATCGCCCAGCTTTAACGATCTAGCAGGCAGATCATCGACATGTAATTCAATACCTTTCCCATCAAGTACAGTAATAATTCGCTGCTTATTCGGAAATGAGGAAAATGGTCCAGAAGTTGTCACATCTGCCATCGAAATTCGCCAATCGAAATCAAGATCACCTAGGCTTCGCGCAATTTCCAAAGTATAGCCTGCACCATTTTTCCAAAGCATTTTTGTATATTGGTCTGCCTTGAGTACTTCAATCATTGCGTAAATTTGCCTTCGAGATAATAACGACTGCCGGGATAAGTCAGACGGGCACTAGAAATAAGTTGTTTGTTTGACCATGTACGACGGCGAATGAGTAAACATGGTTCAGTTTTAGTGATTTTTAACCACTTACACTCTTGCGGAGATGCCAAAACGGCTTCAACAATGTGCTCGCCTTCTGTCACAGGTGCTTTTGCCATTAAGTATGCATTTGGAGTAATGGTTTTAAAATCTTGTTCTAAATAATCTGGAATGAGTGCTGCATCAACCAAACGATCTTCGACTTGAACTGGCACATCATTTTCATAATGCACAATAATTGAATGAAACAGCTTTTGCCCTTCACGAGTCTGCATTAATACACTTTGCTCTGCATTTGCATAAATTTGTTCTAAAATTAAAACTTCAGCATGGTGCTTATGGTTTCGTGCAACAATCTCTTCGGCAATATTATTAATTTGAAAAAGTGCAGTTCGGCCTTGCCCTTCAGCAACGAAAGAACCAACACCCTGTATACGTACCAATAAACCCTCAGTCGTTAATTCGCGTAAAGCGCGATTTACTGTCATGCGACTGCAACCAAGTTGATTGACCAACTCGCTTTCAGAAGGAATTTTTTTATTTACAGCCCAAGATCCTTCATAAATCTTTTGTGAAATCAGCTGTTTTACGCGTTGATATAAAGGAACTGGACTATCAGCTTCAATCGAAAGCTCAGCATGTTCTTGTTTTGATGTTCTGGGCATAACAAATACTCAAAAAGGCAGCAGGCAAAATCATATTTTAGTTGACATGCTATGTATATACAACCACATACAATATGTTAATTAATGAATTAAATAGATTTTAAAAAGTTTAAAAAATAAACATAGCTCAACAAGAGCTAATTTAAAGTTTTATGTAGATAAATTCAAATATATAAAGGTTTTATCAATATTTATTTAATAATTATTTGTGCTATGCCTTTGCTCCATTCAAAGATAAAAAAGTATGATCCTTTTAGGTTTACGAAATGATGCTTAAAAATTTTATTTAAAATAACTGATCGATAGTATTCTTCTGCCACACAGTATATTAATAAAACTGGAAGCACATCGAATGCGTAATTATAAAATAGATATTCTCCGAGGAATTTCTATCCTTTTGGTTCTTTTACACCATTTTAATATTCCCTATAAACTTAAAGATACATGGTTAGGTTTTAATTTTTTAGGTGAAGCATTTAGTACCTTAATCGCAAGAAACGGAAATTATGGCGTGACCATGTTTTTTGTGATTTCGGGTTTTTTAATTACCCATCACACTTTAAAAAGAGACAAACAATTCTCAGCAATTAACCTCAAACATTTTTATATCCGACGAGCAGCCCGCATTTTACCGTGTCTGGTTTTACTCATTTTAGGCGTAAGTTTACTTTGGTCATTTGACTTAAAACCCTTTGTAAACCAAGCTCCCAATGGCATTGAGGTCTCATATCCCTTAACCATTTTTGCAGCTTTAACCTTCTGGATGAATATCCTGATTATTAAATTTGGTTGGGTAAACTACGCTTTGGGCGTGTTGTGGTCACTCTCTGTAGAAGAAGTTTTCTACTTTGTGTTTCCATTATTGTGCCTGCTCACGCGTAGTAATAAGGTATTTATTGCCGTGCTTATTGGAGTAATTTTATACGGACCTTATTTTAGATCTCTACATTTTGGAGAAGAAAGCGGTGCCTATTTATATCATTATTTTTCGAGTTTTGACGGCATAGCCATTGGTTGCTTAACTGCGATATTTTCTCATACATATCGACCAAATTGGACCTATAAAAAACCTCTTTCTTGGTTGATTATTTTAAGCATGGCCACTCTATATTTATATGCGCCAATTAAAGAAGTCAGTACATGGGGTATTAGTTTATTTGCTTTTGCCACAGGCATACTCATTTTGTGTTTTCAGCATCCTACGGGAACGCAAGCGCATAGTCTATTTACAAAAATCATGGTCTGGTTGGGGCAAAGAAGTTATGAAACCTATTTGTTTCATCTGGTTGTGCTGGGTCTCATGAAGGTTGCTTTTATTCCAGCTCAAACTGACTCTAGCATCAAAATTATGCTTTTAATTGCCTATCTCATTGTGACTTTCATCATTAGCGCAGTAATTGAAAAATATTATTCGACACCGCTTAACAGCTACATTCGTAAGCTATTTATCAAAGATAAATCATAAAAATAAGCCCCTTTTAAATAGGGGCTTATTTAATTAGGCAATCAACATGGTTTCATCATCTTGTTTAAAAGGATTAGACCAGCTCTGCCAAGCTTGTGGACCTAACGCCATTTCTTCATCATTTAATAAACAATGGTCTAATCTTTCTATTAAAGCTTGCTCATCCATTTGCATACCAATGAGAACCAGCTCTTGCCTTGCATCACCTGTTTTTGCATCCCAAACCTTTTTAATTTGTTCAATGCTGTCTAAATCACTTGGCCAGTCTTCTTCTGCAACGGCAGCCCACCAATAGCCTGCTAAGCCGTGCCGAGCCATCGCACCCGCTTGTGACCATGAATAAGCCAATGTCGGTTCAGCAGCCAACCAGAAAAAGCCTTTGGAACGAATAACTCCCGGCCATTCAGCCTGTACCAAATCATAAAAACGCTCTGGATGAAAAGGTCGGCGGGCACGGTAAACAAAGCTTCTGATTCCATACTCTTCGGTCTCTGACGTATGTTCGCCACGCAATTCTTTTAACCATCCCGGCGCTTGTGCTGCCTCATCAAAATCAAATAACTGTGTATTTAAAATTTTATCTAAAGCAATCTTTCCAAATTGAGCAATTTCAATTCGAGCACGCGGGTTTAATGTCTTTAGAATTGCGGTGAGCTGCTCTTGCTGAGCTTGGTCAATCAAATCAATTTTGTTCAATATAATCACATCACAAAACTCGATCTGATCGATAAGAAGATCCACCACAGTTCGTTCATCTTGTTCGCCTAGCGACTCTCCGCGTTCTTGAAGTGAGTCCAAAGAGCTGTAATCTTTGAAAAAGTTAAAAGCATCGACTACCGTGACCATGGTGTCTAGGCGAGCAAACTCATTTAAAGAATTTCCATTTTCATCTTCAAAGGTAAAAGTTTCTGCGACTGGCAACGGTTCTGAAATACCTGTTGACTCAATCACCAATTGGTCAAATCGCCCTTCATCGGCTAAACGTCTAACTTCAACCAGTAAATCTTCTCGTAGCGTACAACAAATACAGCCATTACTCATTTCAACCAGCTTTTCATCTGTTCTTGAAAGCTCCGCCCCACCTTCACGTACTAAAGCCGCATCAATATTCACCTCAGACATATCATTCACAATCACGGCAATACGGCGACCTTCGCGATTATTTAAAATATGGTTAAGTAATGTGGTCTTTCCTGCCCCCAAAAAGCCAGATAAAACAGTGACAGGAAGTTTGGCAAATGAGTTGGCGATTGCAGTTCGCATGGCTTGTTCTCGTTGAATAATATTTAAAACTAATCATGACTAACCATTAAATATGGTCAGATGGCAGGTGTTTCTACTCTAAACCACATTAATGTTATGTTATAACATAACTATTGATCAAGTTTTTATTCCAGTTTTATTTAAGCCAATTCACTTAGTCTTTGAAAAATTTGCTTTTAAAAACCCTGACACATTGACGTTTTATAGTGGTGATCAGGCCCCCACGCTCTAAAACCTTGGCTATCAATATGAATTTGTCCCGAGGCATACACCCCCAATCCCATCTTGAGTGCTTGCCCTTTGGTTGCCCAGAACTGACAAATTTTGGTTTTGCTTTGTTGAATATTGAACTGGTCTAAGTCACTAGGCTGTTCTGGCCCAATTCGAAAATCCAGCGCTGCATTAAAGACATGTCGAGAAGCATCCGCACCACCAGCACAGCGGTTTAGAGATAAAGCTCGATAAACCGATGTTACTTCAAAATCGTTTATTACCCCATCGTTAACCAATGCTTTTAAGATGCTGAGTGTCGGAACGATATTGGACCAAATCTCGCGTGGAGGCACCGCATAGGGTTCAACTCCACATTTTTGCCAATCTCGGGCTGAACGTAATAACTCATGGTCTGGAATTAAAGTAGCAAGGCCATTTTTTTGCAGAAATTGCTTGTAAGCCTGTACAGATTGTCGATGTTCCCCTGTTGCTAACCATGCAATATAATCCTCAGGTTGTGGCTTTATTTTGCCGACTGACTTTGAAGGTTGAGGCAGCATGGACTGCGGTTGCAAAAGAATCGTTGGCTTGGGTGTTTGGGTACTACACGCTGTGAGAGATAATAAAAGTAAACCTAAATAACGCTTCATAAATATGCTCTATCTTCACCAATAGTGGGAAAGATGCTCATCATTAAATTCAAGAAATGTTATATTATAACAATAATAAAATCTTTTACTTTCTGTTGCTAAATTTTAAAAATAAAAAAGGACGTATGAAATACGTCCTTTTATGGTTAAATCAATCTTACAAATCAGCTTCAAGTGCAGGCACAGGTTGCTCTGCTTTCAGCTTACGACGTTTAAATTGATAAGCCACCATTAAACATAGAATCCATCCGGGAATCATCATGACTGCAATACGCATGTCTGGTGTTAAAGACATTACAACTAAAATGCCCAACATAAACACGATGCAAAGATAGTTGCTAAATGGATACATAAAGCTTGGAAACTTTGTAGTTTGACCTTGGCTTTGCTTGTATTTACGGAATTTTAAATGTGTCCATGAAATTACAACCCAGTTAATCACAATCGCTGCGACAACCAACATCATGAGCAAACCAAATGCTTTTTCAGGGAAAATGTAATTTAACAGCACACATAAAATAGTCACCGCAGCAGAAAGAATCACTGCATTGGTTGGAATACCGCGTTTATTAATGTGTGCAAATGCTTTTGGTGCATTACCTTGTTGTGCAAGACCCAATAGCATACGGCTACTGCAATAACTCGTACCGTTATAAACTGAAACCGCAGCAGTCAAAATCACAAAGTTCAGCAACGTTGCAATGCCTTGGCTGTCTAAAGAAGCAAAGACCATCACAAATGGACTACCGCCTTCAGCCATCTGGTTCCATGGGAATAGCGAGAATAAAACCAAAAGTGTCGCAATATAGAAAATCAAAATACGGTAGATAATTTGATTCACGGCTTTAGGTAAGGTTTTATCCGGATCACGTGCTTCAGCCGCAGTAATACCAAAAAGTTCGATCCCACCAAAAGCAAAAATAATGACCGCCATTGCCATCACTAAGCCTTCAACACCAAATGGGAAAAAGCCACCGAGTGCCCAAAGGTTGCTGATACTGGCTTGCGGACCGGCTGTACCAGTTGCTAGTAAATATGAACCAAACCCAATCATTGCCAGAATTGCCAAGATTTTGACAATAGAAAACCAGAATTCCATTTCGCCAAAAAACTTAACATGCAGCAAATTAATGCCGTTGATTAAGACAAAGAAGGTTAAAGCAGATGCCCACGTTGGAATTTGCGGCCACCAATATTGAATATAAAGACCAATTGCACTCAATTCTGCCATACAAACGAGGACATTCAGTACCCAGTAATTCCATCCAGACATGAACCCAGCAAATGGTCCCCAGTATTTGTAGGCAAAATGACTAAAAGACCCACTTACTGGCTCTTCAACCACCATCTCACCAAGCTGACGCATCATTAAAAAAGCAATAAATCCTGCAATTGCATAGCCAAGGATGACCGATGGACCTGCTAATTTAATCGATTGTGATATACCAAGAAAAAGCCCTGTGCCAATCGCCCCACCCAATGCAATAAGTTGGATGTGCCGATTACTCAAACCGTGTTTCAGGTTTCCTTGCTCTTGTGCTGACATATGATTATTCTCATCCTTGTCACGTAATTTTTTTCCAATAAATTACGTATATCATAAATTAATCAAACTTTCATAGAGATTCATGAAAAAATAATTGCGTGACTTTTCTCAAGAACGCGAATGAAAACAGAAAATACAAGAAATGACAATTATTATGAAATGTGTAATTAAATTATGTATTGCGTAATTTGATGAATTCAGTATTATAGAGACATGAAGCAATTGGTTGTGCTCGGTCTATATCAAATTCATAAGACAAAAATGATCTACATAAAGGTTAAAAAACTTATTGAGTAGCTCAGTCCTAGACCGAACTTTTATTTGTATAAGACCCGAGATAAAGACAAGGACGCGAAAATGGAACAAAACCTAAATTCTTTTATTGAAGTTTCACCTCAATCAGATTTCACTATTCATAATTTGCCTTATGGTATTTTTAGCAGAACTAGCGAAAGCGAACGCCAAGTCGGTGTAGCTATTGGTGATTGGGTCATTGATCTCGCTGCTCTTGAAAAGCATGGTCTTTTACAACTTTCAAGCCACGACACCTACTTTAACCAGCCTACACTGAATAAATTTATCGAGTCTGGCAAAGCCAACTGGTCAAAAGTTCGCAAGACACTACAGTCTCTTCTCTCGACTGATAATTTAACGCTTCAACAAAATGAAGTATTGCGCCAAGAAGTTTTGGTTAAGCAAGACAGCGTTACTTTGTATTTACCTGTTCAAGTACCTGGTTACACCGATTTCTATTCTTCTAAAGAACATGCGACCAATGTGGGTTGTATGTTCCGCGACCCAAAAAATGCCTTGCTTCCAAACTGGACCGAATTACCTGTTGGTTATAACGGTCGTGCTAGCTCTGTTGTGGTCAGTGGCACTCAAGTCGTGCGCCCATCTGGACAAATTAAACTTCCAAATGAAGAACGCCCAGTTTTCTCAGCAACACGTAAACTCGATTTTGAACTTGAAACGGCGTTTATTGTGGGTAAACCAACGCAGCTCGGTCAGCCTATCGCTATTGAAGATGCTTGGGACCATATTTTTGGAATGGTATTACTCAATGACTGGTCAGCACGCGATATCCAGCAATGGGAATATGTTCCACTCGGCCCTTTTAACGCTAAAACTTTTGCCAGTTCGATTTCACCTTGGGTCGTGACGCTTGAAGCACTTGAACCATTCAAAGTTGAAGGTCCGAAACAAGAACCGAAACCTTTAGCTTATTTACAAGAAAATATCGCGAATAGTTACGACATTAATTTGAGTGTTGAAATTCAAACGCCGAAATCGACACAAACTGACGTGATCTGTAAAACCAATTTTAAATATATGTATTGGTCTATGTCTCAACAGCTCACCCACCATACCATTGCTGGTTGTAATGTTCAGGTTGGTGACTTAATGGGTTCAGGAACAATTTCCGGTTCTACACCAGATTCGTATGGTAGCTTGCTTGAGCTTACATGGAACACCACCAAGCCTTTAACACTTGCGAATGGCGAAACTCGTGGTTTCTTGCAAGACGGCGATACGCTCATTATGAAAGGCCACTGTGAGAAAAATGGAATCCGTGTCGGCTTTGGTGAAGTGAAAAATACAGTTCTTCCTGCATTAACGTTCGATTTTGCAGAAACTTCGGAGCCTGACTATGAAGCTGTATAGTTACTTTCGTAGCTCTGCAGCCTACAGAGTACGGATTGGTCTCAACCTTAAAGGTTTAGCTTATGAAACTGTTCCCGTACATCTAGTAAAAAACGAACAGCAAAGCGAAGACTATTTAAAGTTAAACCCTAGTGCTCTGGTCCCGACTTTAATTGACGGCGATTTAACCTTGTCTCAATCGTTAAGTATTTTGGAATATCTGGATGAACAATATCCAGAAACCAAATTACTCCCAAGAGATGTACAAGAACGTGCCAAAGTCCGTGCTTTTGCACAAGCTATTGCCTGTGATATGCACCCATTAAATAACCTGCGCATTCTGAAATATTTAAAAAATGAGTTAAATGTTTCAGATGAGCAAAAAAATTATTGGTATCAACACTGGATTCTTGAAGGTTTTCAAAATCTGGAACAGCAACTACAAAATTCAAATGGCCAATTTTGCTTTGGACACGAAGTAACAATTGCCGATTGCTGTCTGATTCCACAGGTTTACAACGCGAAACGCTTCAAGATTGATTTATCTGCGTTTCCAAAAATTGAATCGATTTATCACCATTGTTTGTCTATCCCAGCCTTTTATAACGCGGCGCCAGAACAACAACCAGATTGGGAATAGTAAAAAGGAGTTTTAATATGACATTTGCCATTAAAAAAATACATCACGTTGCATATCGTTGTAAGGATGCGAAAGAGACCGTTGAGTGGTATAAAAAAATGCTCAACATGGACTTCATTTTAGCTTTTGCTGAAGACCATGTACCTTCAACTAAAGCTTTTGACCCATATATGCATTTATTCTTAGATGCAGGTCAAGGCAACGTTTTGGCATTTTTTGAATTGCCGACTCAACCAGAAATGGGCCGAGACGAAAATACGCCTCAATGGGTACAGCATATTGCTTTTGAAGTCGAAGATGTAAATGCGCTGATGGCTGCCAAGCAACATTTAGAAGAAAATGGTGTGAAAGTTTTGGGCGTAACCAATCATGGTATTTTCCACTCAATTTACTTCTTTGACCCAAATGGCCACCGTTTAGAACTTACCTATAACGATGTGCGCGCTGAAGAAAAAATTGCAAAAATTACTGAAGAAATGAAAGCAGAAATGCTTGAGCAATGGAGCAAAACTAAACGCGCTCCTCACCACACACATTTCTTGCATGAAGAAGAGTTAGGAACCTAATTTTAAAAGATCGATCTAAAAAGTCGGCATTGATTAGAATTGTAAAAAACAGCTCTATATCAATGCCGATTTATATTATTTAAAACTGCTAAATTTCTAGAAAATCGCGCTATAAATGAGAGCATGGTGATTTTAGAAAATTGTTGATTATTAAACATGCCAATTTCGCTAATAGAAAAAGGTGATTTCTATTTCTCACTGGGCTCAGGCATGATGTAAAACGCACCAATTTCAATTTATGTTTTGAACATAACTGTTTAACAACTGTAGTAACTTTATTAAGGGTATTTAAATGATTGAAGAAAAAGTATCTGGGGGGGTTCAATCACTTGAAGTCGGTTTATCTGTACTAAATGCCCTTTTAGAGCACAATCAACCTATTATTCTCAAAGATCTCTCTAGCAAGCTAGAAATGCATCCTGCGAAGGTACACCGCTATCTCGTTAGTCTTATTCGCATGGAATATGCAAAACAGCTTGATGATGGGCAATATGCTTTAGGTGATCAGGCATGGCGCTTAGGTCTAAACTGTGTTCAACATAGCGACACACTACAGCTGGTACAGCATTTAATTTACGACCTACAAAACAAAATTGGTTGCGGCATACAAATCAGTAAATGGTCGCCTAAAGGCCCTGTAGTTGTTCAATCGATTGAATCAAACCATCCTATTTCGATTGTCACTAAAGTCGGTTCAATTATGCCTTTAGTCAATTCTGCTGCTGGACGTTTATTTGCTTCTTATCTTCCAGAGCATTTTGTTCGTCCATTAATGGAAACAGAGTGGCAAAAGCATCAAGAACTTGGTCTTAATATTGCGCCACAAAACTGGCGAGCGTTTACAGAGCTTAAAGAAACGATTCGCCAACAAGAAATGTCGGCAGCGAAAGGTGATTTACTAACAGGAATTAATGCAGTGGGTTTACCTGTGTTTAATTCAAATCAGAGCATCGAGTTTTGTATTGTCGCGCTGGATAGTGAAATGTTTTTACCAGTCGACCCTCACAGTAAAACGATTGAAATCTTAAAAAGTGAAGTGAAGCTCATTAATCAATATATTAAAAGTCGCTAATTAACAGCCATAAAAAACCAAGAGATCAAACTCTTGGTTTTTTTAGATCAGAAACAAAGCTCAGCTTATTTAGTTTCTAGAACACCACGGCGAATCTGGTCACGTTCAATTGACTCAAATAATGCCTTGAAGTTACCTTCACCAAAACCATCATCATCTTTACGTTGAATAAATTCAAAGAAGACTGGACCAATCATGTTTTCAGAGAAAATTTGCAATAACAGTTTCTTCTGACCATCTTTGGTATTGCCGTCTAGCAAAATACCACGCTGTTTTAACTCGTCAGTCGGCTCACCATGCTCAGGTAAACGCTCTGGTAGCATTTCATAATACGTATTTGGTGGCGGTGTCATAAATTTCAGACCGAGGCCCTTTAACTTATCCCAAGTCGAAATTAAGTCATCACAAATAAACGCGATATGCTGAATCCCTTCGCCATTAAAGTCAGACAGGAACTCTGCAATTTGACCGTTTCCTTTGTCCGAATCTTCGTTTAATGGAATACGGATCATGCCGTCTGGCGCTGTTAATGCTTTAGACGTTAAGCCTGTATATTCGCCTTTAATATCAAAGTAGCGAATTTCTTGGAAGTTAAAGATTTTTTCATAGAAGTTTGCCCAATACTCCATACGGCCTTTGTAGACATTATGAGTTAAATGGTCAATTTCGTTTAAACCTGCACCTACTGGGTGTCTTTGGGCATCATCATAGAAAGTAAAATCGTTTTCATAAATATCGCGGTCAACTAAAAAGATTGGCATGCCACCAATACCTTTAATTGCTGGAATGTTGAGCTCCATTGGCCCAACTTTTGAATACATCGGTTCAGCACCAAGCTCTACTGCTTTCTGGAAAGCTTTTGCTGCATCACGTGTTTTAAAGCCCATCGCACAAGCAGATGGACCATGTTCATTAAAGAAGAATGAAGCATAAGATTCTGGCTGATAATTCAGGATAATATTGATATTTCCTTGACGCCATAAGTACGCTTCTTTCGATTTATGCTTGGCTACTTTTGAAAAGCCGATTGTTTCAAAAACTGGATCTAATTCATTTTCTTTTGAAACAAACTCAATAAATGCAAAACCGCATAATTCTAATGGGTTCTCTAAAATATCCATCTAGTTTCCCTCTGGTGATTACCTGTTCCGTTTATCTCTATTGCTGATCAATTCAGCTCCTTTCTCTATAGAATACGTATTTATTGGGTAGGTCTTTGAACCGTCAAAATGCCTTACCCAACGCATCCTATGAGAAAAAAACGAATCACTAAAACGAAGATATGAAGAGCGTGAAGCTTTTGATAATTAATTCCCGTTCCATTTGGTGTTTATTTTCCATACACACTGTCCTTTCTTATCTAAAAGTACGATTGAGATTTTTCACTAAACCCTTAAAAATCGTCTTTTCCTAAAATCATTTATAGATTTATGGAGACCAACATCCTTGTTGGATCTCCAATGGCCATTTACCTTAAAACAGATGCTACTAAAAACAATTAAATTATGCAATACATAACTTAATTATGAATTGCATAATTTTAGTAATCTTTTAATTTGTGTGTTTTTAAAATGAATTGTCATATTCCATATTCTGTTTATGATTCTTAATCTTCAAAAATCTCACCTGCTTTGAGTTTGGAAAACTATGCTTCTAGTCAGCGCATGTTTAATTGGCGAACCTGTTCGTTATGACGGTAAATCTTGCCTAAATATTTTACTTAAGCAGCTGTTACTCAATAAAAAAGCTCATGCTCTTTGTCCAGAGTTATTAGGTGGTTTTACCACTCCGCGTTTACCCGCAGAAATTGTTGGGGGAACAGGACAAGATGTGCTTGATGGCAAAGCAAAAATTACCGATTCATCTGGTTTAGATGTAACAACGTTATATTTAAAAGGTGCTTACCGCACTCTAGAAATTGCACAGCACATAAAAGCAAGCTGTGTCGTCTTAAAAGAAAATAGCCCTTCTTGTGGTAGTCAAAAAATTTATAACGGGACTTTTCAAGGCGAAAAAATTGTTGGAACTGGGATTACCACAGCACTGTTACAGCGCCATGGTTTTAAAGTAATTTCTGAAAATGAAATTGAAGATTGGTTAGCGACCCATCCGCTTTAAGGTTGTGTGGATCTACTCGATCAAAACCCTCTTAATTGTTTTCTAAAACGGAAACAGATGGCACTCAATAGACAAGCCACTAAATAACTTATGGCTGCCATCCACCAAAAACCATAAATTCCCATCGCAGAAATAGAGATATTCTGCCAATGCAGCCCTTTATAGGCCATCCACCAACCACCGCCCAATCCGAAACATAACACCACAACCAAGAAAATCAGCATCGGTAAAATCGAAACATCCCAACAACGTAGCAAAGAGGTTAATAACGTCATTATGCCATCTAGAAAGTGAGACATACATACAATTAACAACAGTGATGCACCTAAAATCTGTACAGCCAAATCATCTGAATATAACGTGACAATCAAGTCCCGCTCTAACCATAAACACAGAGATAGACTGCCGCTGACTACCATAATCACCCATATACTTTGTCGGGCGATTTTTTCTGCTTCTTCCATTTGCCCGCTGCCCATAGATCGCGATACCAAAATGCTATAAGCCGCGGCAATGGAGGAAGGGATAATAAACATGAACCCTCCAGTGCTCGCGACAATTTGATGTGCTGCTGACACCACGCTCCCTAAAGGCAAAATCAAAATAGCAACCGAACAAAATGCAACGACGTCAATCAACGCCATGATTGCTGTCGGTATCCCTATTTTTAAAATCATCCGCAGACTTTGTCGGCTATCTTCAGGTGACAGTTCTGGATGTTCCATAAAGATGTATCTTTTCTCCAGAAAAAATAGGTAATACACAGCCAGCATAAACCACCTTACAATGAGAGTGGCTAACAAAGCCCCTATCGCACCGAGGGGCGGAATTGAAAATAAAGCGACACCATAAATTAAAAGATAGGACAAAATAATTTTAAGAATGAAGAAAATGCTATCTGATAGTAAAACCTTGTGCGCATTTTCAGTGACCTGAGACAAAGCTGTAAATAAACGCATGAGTAAATGCGCAGGTAAAATAAATACCAAAACCCAAATACAGTTTTTAGTAATTGAAATGACATGTTCAGATGCACCAAACAATTTTGGTAAATCACGGAACAAGTAAAGCAGGCCAATACTAATCAATGCCGAACCTAACATCAGCCAGATGCCTTGAATAAAAATCTGACGAATACGTGGTATATCATGACAACCATAAGCTTCCGAGAGCTTGAGCATCACACCTTGCAGAATCCCCATACCAATGACATAAATCACTGTATATAAAGATAAGGTCACTGATAATGCGGCTACATGGTCATTACTAAAATGCCCTACATAAGCAATATCAATCAATCCACTTAAAACTAGAATTAAATTGCTTGAGAGCATGGGAATAAATAGTTTAAAAATCTGATTCATTTAGGAAATGCCTTATTTTTCTTTGCGAGTTATATTCATATTCACGTTATTTTTAGTGCATCAATCCAAAGCAAAAGACATACCAGTTCTAAATTCAGCTCCCATCAAATTTGTTTTAAATGAAAAGACCAAACTATTCGTTTGGTCTTATTTTCTAATTCATGTTTTTCTACAGTTATTATTTTTTGTGTCTACTTGCCCAATAAGTCGCAAGTGCAGGCCCAGAAATATTGTGCCAAAGGCTAAAAATCGCACTTGGTACTGCTGTAATCGGAGATGCAGCAAAGTGTACTGCTGCAAGAGCAACACCTAAACCTGAGTTTTGCATACCTACCTCAACAGCAATTGCTTTACTGTCCGCATACGGTAATTTAAAGAAACGCGCTGCTGCAAACCCTAACAAATATCCAAGCCCATTATGTAAGATCACTACGGCTAAAATGAGTAAACCCGACTGTAGAATAGCCGCTTTACTGCCCCCAATAATGGCTGCCACAATTGCTACAATTGCAATCACTGAAACTAACGGCATGACTTGAATATAGGACTCGACCTGTCGCTTGAGCCATGTTCTTAAAATCAGACCAACGACAATAGGAAGCAGTACTACCTGTAAAATTGAAACGAACATAGAAGCTGCATCAATTTTTAACCATTGGCTGGCAAGCAGATAGAAAATTGCCGGAGTTAACACGGGAGCTAAAAGTGTTGAAACTGAAGTGCAGGCCACCGATAAAGCCACATTGCCTTTAGCCATATAGGTAATGACATTCGAAGCCGTTCCACCCGGGCAACACCCCACTAAAATGACTCCAACCGCGATTTCAGGAGGGAGCTGAAATAATTTACATAAGACAAATGCTAAACCCGGCATGACCACAAACTGTGCCACTACCCCAATCAACACCGCCTTAGGACTTTGTAGTACACCTTTAAAGTCGTCTACGGTCATGGTCATTCCCATACCAAGCATAATAATGCCCAGAATCCATGGAATATAAGCTTTCAGCCAGACAAAAAACTCAGGCTGCCATAGCGCCAATGCTGCAAAAACAATCACCCATAGGGCAAAAGTTTTTTGAATAAATTGGGTAAAGCGCAGTAATGCTGACATACTTTCGTTCCCTAAAAATTAAAATACTAGAGCAATAGACTTAGCGCTCACTCAACAGATTTGTAGACTGAATACGGACAACCCCTTGTTGCTGCATGGTTTGCCATGCCTGTTCTAACGAACCATTTAAATCAATACCTTTACAAGCATCCTCAACCACTAAAGTTTTAAAACCTTGTTTGATTGCATCTAAAGCAGTCCATGCCACACAAAAGTCGGTCGCAATTCCAACCACATACACCGTATCAATGCCACGCTCTTTTAAGTAACCCGTTAAACCAGTCATTGTAGACTGATCTGCTTCCATAAAAGCCGAGTAGCTATCAATATGAGCATGAAAGCCTTTTCGAATAATGAGTTGAGCTTTCGGAATATTTAAATCAGGATGGAAATCGGCATCTTTGGTGCCTTGTACACAATGTTTAGGCCAAAGTACCTGAGGTCCATAGGCGAGTTCAATGGTTTCAAAAGGCTGCTTGCCCGAATGATTTTGTGCAAAAGATATATGATTATCTGGGTGCCAGTCTTGCGTCAGAACAACATTTTCAAAACAATCAGCAAGTTGGTTAATCGTTGGAATAATTGTGTCGGCGTCAGCAACTGCTAAATTTCCACCCGGTGTAAAACCATTTTGTACATCAACTACGATTAAAGCCGCATTTTGTGGTTGTTTATTCATTTTCATGTCATCTTCAATCCCAACAGGGAAAATTGCATTCTATCTTGCCATAAAAAAAGCAGATATTAAGTAAGGCTCAGTTGAATCAAGCTGTATTGTTATATTTACGAACCCTTCTCACCCCTGCAATACAAATACATCCTATCTTTTCCTCAAGTTTACATAGCGATTATCCGTTAGGCGTATTGTTCTTATGCGTCTGATCAGTCATAATTTGCATAATTGTCATTCAACAATCTGTTATTGTTAGAACTGGACAATCAAAATACTGCAACCATCCCACATTTTGTTTTTCTTACCTCAGATTCGGATGGATAAATAGGATATTTTTAAAAATGACTCAGCAAGCACAGACCATTCAAGGCTCAATCGTCGCAATCGTCACACCAATGTTGAAAGATGGTGGTGTAGATTGGAAGGGTCTTGAGAAGCTGGTTGAGTGGCACATAGAACAAGGTACAAACAGTATTGTAGCCGTCGGTACTACCGGCGAAGCCTCAACATTGAGCATGGAAGAGCACACACAGGTTATTAAAGAAATTATTCGTGTAGCCAATAAACGTATTCCAATTATTGCCGGTACTGGTGCAAACTCAACCCGTGAAGCAATCGAATTAACTAAAGCTGCTAAAGATCTTGGCGCAGATGCAGCCTTACTTGTTACGCCATATTATAATAAGCCAACTCAAGAAGGCCTCTACCAACACTATAAAGCGATTGCTGAAGCCGTAGAATTACCACTTATTCTTTATAACGTACCTGGCCGTACGGGTGTAGATCTTGCAAACGATACAGCTGTACGTTTAGCAGAGATCCCTAATATTGTCGGTATTAAAGACGCAACAGGTGACGTACCTCGTGGTAAAGCTTTAATTGACGCTTTAGACGGCAAGATGGCTGTGTATTCAGGTGATGATGAAACTGCATGGGAACTTATGCTTCTTGGTGCAGACGGCAATATCTCTGTTACAGCAAATGTTGCACCTAAAGCCATGAGCGAAGTATGTGCTGTTGCGATTGCCAAAGATGAACAACAAGCGAAGACGATTAACAATAAGATTGCAAATTTACACAATATTCTATTTTGCGAATCAAACCCAATTCCTGTGAAATGGGCACTACATGAGATGGGACTGATTGATACTGGTATTCGTTTACCACTCACTCCTCTCGCTGAGCAATATCGCGAACCTCTCCGCAATGCCCTAAACGATGCGGGAATTATTTAATAAGAGCAATTTATGATGCAATTACGTCTTGGTTTAGTCCTTGCAGTTTCAGCCTTAAGTTTAGTTGGTTGTGGTCGCTTCGCAATTAATAATCACTCTTTAGATTATAAAAATGCCAAGCAACTTGCCCCGCTTGAGTATCCTGCAGATGCAACTGTACGACCAGCGACACCTTTGTATCCTGCACCAACTGTTGACCAGCTCGCTATTGAGCACGCGCCGAAGTTTGAAAACCAGCGTGGTAACCGTTTTGCATTGCCACGTCCGGAACAAACACAGAATGGCAATGCAACAGCAGATGCATCTGCTCAAACGACGACTGCGCTTGGACGCCCTCAGCTTGTGACCGACGGTAATAAAAACCCATTGTTAAAAATTGATGGGAATACAACCGAGATCTGGCAATACACCAAAGCAACATTAAGCACTTTAAATTACAACATCATCGCTCAAGGCAGTAATCAGGCGACGATTAAAGTAAATGACAATACTTATGTGCTTAAACTCACTGGTGTTGGTTCAAGTCATACTCTTGCTCTATTTAATGTAGACAACTCTTTTGCAAGCCCAGATGTGGCTGCTGAAGTGTTAAACCAGATTTACCAAAATTGGCCAGCCTAGTCGTTTACTAGGCATTTTTTTTAAAAAGGTTCCCTCATGTTAAAACAAACCTTGCTCTATACTGGTAAAGCAAAATCTGTATATGAAACAGACAATGCCGACCATCTGATTTTAGTCTTTCGTGATGATGCCTCTGCGTTCAACGGCGAAAAAATCGAACAGCTAGATCGTAAAGGCAAGGTGAACAACCTTTTTAACGCCTTCATTATGGAAAAACTTGCTGCTGCGGGTATTGAAACGCATTTTGAAAAATTGCTTTCTCCAACTGAAGTGCTTGTTAAAAAACTTCAAATGATTCCTGTTGAATGTGTAATTCGTAACTACGCAGCTGGTTCTCTATGCCGTCGTTTAGGTGTAGAAGAAGGTAAAGAGTTAACTCCTCCTACATTTGAATTGTTCTATAAAGACGACGGTCTAGGCGACCCAATGGTTAACGAATCTCAAGCAATTGCTTTAGGTTGGGCGACTGCTGAACAATTAGAGCAAATGAAAGTGTTAACTTACCAAGTAAACGATGTATTAAAAGCATTATTTGCTGAAGGCAACATGATTTTGGTGGACTTCAAGCTTGAATTCGGTGTTTTCCATGACCGTATCGTGCTTGGCGATGAGTTCTCTCCAGACGGTTGCCGTCTATGGGATAAAGACTCTAAGAAGAAACTCGACAAAGACCGTTTCCGTCAAGGTTTAGGCGGTGTTGTTGAAGCTTATGAAGAAGTTGCTGCTCGTTTAGGCGTAGATTTATCTGCTCTCTAATCGTTCAAACTTCATGAAAAACCGGGTCTTAGCCCGGTTTTTTACATTAGGTACTTTAGAAAATAAATAATGTAGACAGATTTGTCTATTAAAATAAATTAGCACTTGCACAAACCTAAATTTAAACACTAAAATCTAAAAAAACATTAAGCACTTCACAATAATTAAATTTAAAACCAGGGTAGACCTATGGAAATATCTAAGCTTGAAAAGAGATTAATGAATCATCCAATCCATTTTGGTGAAAATCCTTTGGTGTTATTAACGAACTTTAGCAGCTCAGCCTTAAAACAAGGCTGGACTCAGGCAGAAGTTGAATCAGTAATTTCCAAGGCTTCTCAAGGCGATTATATGGCGCTTATTCGCACCTTAAGAGCCTACACCTTTAGCTAGTATGGCTGCATAATTTGCTGCAAGCGCCCACCTTCCACCTCATGCTTATTTCTTGCAGGCTTATAGCTTCCCTTTAATTCAGGCGGCAAATAATCTTGTAGCACAAAGTGCTCTCAATCTTCTTTTGTATCTGGGCTGATTGCTCTTGTTCATGCATTATTTTTGCTTCTTTGCTACGCAGCATCATTCGATTTATAAAAAGACACACAAAGCTGTTAGGAATAGACTGGATTTATCCTGAACACTGCCTTAACAATAAATAAAAATTAGAAATATAAAATATTTATTCAGTGAGGAGTAAACCTGATGGATCATAAAATAGAGGAAGAAAAAGTCGATCAAACCTTAAGCTGGCGAGAAAAAATAGCGGTTGAAGAACATGAGAAGCTGTCGCCCCGTCTGGTCTATGAAATTATCCGTCGTGATGGTGCCGAGGAACTGGATCGTCCAACAGCTGCACTGATCTTTTCAGGGATTGCCGCAGGTTTGGTCATTAGTTTTTCATTTGTATTTAAAGCGATTATTGCTTCTTATCTCCCGACTGATGCGATCTGGACCGATTTAATCACCAATATCGGTTATACCATTGGGTTCCTGATCGCAATTTTGGGTCACATGCAGCTTTTTACCGAGAATACCATCACCACAGTTGTACCTTTATTCAAGCCCTTTACCTTTGATAAATTACGAGCAGTAGGCCGCTTATGGGGGATTGTGATTTTATGCAATGTGATTGGAACAGGTTTAGCGAGTTTATTTTTCCTAACTACTCACCTGTTTACTCCCGGTATTGACCAAGCACTCGATGAGCTAGCCCATCATGTTGCTTCCTTTTCCGCAACCCAGAATATACTCAAAGGTATTATGTCAGGGCTGTTAATTGCAGCATTGGTCTGGATGTTACCTTCAGTCAGCAATAAGTTCCTGCTCATCTTTTTCATGACTTATCTGATAGGACTAGGTGACTTTACCCATGTAGTAGTCGGCTCTACCGAAATGTCCTATCTCGTCTGGCAAGGAGAGGCATCCATTAATGAATATCTGTTTACCTTCCTGATCCCAACCACCATTGGCAATATTATTGGTGGTACAGGCGTGTTCACGCTACTGATTTATGGTCAGGTGACTGAAGAACTGGAACAGCATGATCATCGTTAGGTGTAGCTTGATGCAACGAATAGATTATTACTGTTCTTGCTGCCATCTACGTTGTTGCAAGCGCTCACCTTCAACTTCACGCTTGTTTCTCGCAGACTCATAGAGTTTGGTCCCCTTTAACTCAGGCGGCAAATAGTCTTGCAGCACAAAGTGTTCTGGGTAATCGTGAGGATAGAGATAATTAATTCCATAACCCTGTTGTTTCATGAGCTTGGTTGGCGCATTTCTTAAGTGTAAAGGCACAGGTAAATTTGCAGTCTTATCAGCAAGTTCCAAGGCCTTATTAATCGCTAAATAAGTACTATTACTTTTTGCACTCGTTGCTAAATAGACCGCCGTTTGGCCCAGAATAATTCGAGCCTCAGGCATTCCTACCGCTTGTACTGAACGGAAGCACTCACCTGCAAGTAATAATGCATTTGGGTTAGAGTTTCCAATGTCTTCCGAGGCTGCAATGAGCATACGTCTAGCAATAAAAACCGGATCTTCTCCGCCTTTGAGCATACGTGCCATCCAATACAGGGTTGCATCTGGATCACTGCCACGAATCGATTTAATGAAGGCAGAAACTAAATCGTAATGCTGTTCGCCAGATTTGTCATATCGTGCAATATTTTGCTGCGCTACTTTCACCACAACCGCATTGGTAATGGTATTTTCAATCTCTGGTTCAAATGTGCTGGCAATCAGGTCAAGTAAATTAAGCGCTTTACGAGCATCACCTGCAGCGAATTGAATGAGAGCATCATATTCTTCAATATGAATATAGCGTTCTTTTAAAAAGTTATCGGCTTGAAGTGCATTATTAATGAGAGTCTGGATCGCTTCACTGTCTAGACTGTTTAAGGTATAAACCTGACAGCGTGATAAAAGCGCACTATTCACCTCAAAAGACGGGTTTTCGGTAGTCGCTCCAACTAAGGTAATTTTACCTTTTTCAACTGCACCCAATAAAGCATCTTGCTGCGATTTATTAAAACGATGAATTTCATCAATAAAAACCACAGGTGTTAGTAAATCACCACTTTCTGCAATGACTTCACGTAATTCTTTTACACCCGTATTCAGCGCAGATAAGCTCACAAATGGGCGGTCTATCGCCTGAGCTAACAGCAAAGCAATTGTGGTTTTACCAACTCCCGGCGGTCCCCAAAAAATAATAGAAGGTAAATGACCCTGATCAATCATTTGACGCAGTGGTGCATTCTCACCTAATAAATGATCTTGCCCAATAATTTCAGACAAGTCTCTCGGGCGTAGGCGTTCGGGAAGTGGAATATGGGTGTCTGACATTTCAAATAGCTTTATCGTCTTTTATCTATAGTCTATTGTGTCTCACAGAAATCTACAATTTTAATCTATGAGACACGGCCTTTATTTACAGGCGGTTTTATCGCCTTAAGATGCTTTCTTAGTCAGCTTAAGTAAGCGCGCCTTTGAACCATCTTCAATGATCCAAATCGAACCATCTTGTGCTTCATGCAAACCACGAATACGTTGCTTCATATCTAGTCTTTGCACTTCTTTCACAGGTTTATGCTGTAAATCCACAACAATAATCGCTTCGGAAGATAACCCTCCAATTAAAGCCTTATTTTGCCATGCAGGAAATTGTTGTCCGCGATAAATGATCAAGCTCGATGGAGAGATTACAGGAGTCCAGTCAATTTCAGGTGCTTTAAATTCCGGGCGAGTATGATGATCTGGAATAGGTTGGCCCGAATAATGGTCTCCATTTGAAACGATTGGATAACCATAATTTTCGCCTTTTGTGATGATATTAAGCTCATCACCACCTTTCGGGCCCATTTCAACGACCCAGAGCTGCCCTTGAGGGTCAAACGCTATGCCTAACGGATTACGGTGCCCAAGCGACCATATTTCAGCAGTTACCCCGCCTTGCTGATAAAAAGGGTTACCTACCGATGCTGAGCCGTCATCATTTAAACGTAAGATTTTACCCAAGTTACTTTTCATGTTTTGGGCAGGGTCAAACTTTTGTCGTTCACCTGAACTCACCCAAAGTTTTCCATCGGCCCCGAAAACCATGCGATGCCCATAATGGCCTTGTCCTGAAACTTTGGGTACTTGCTGCCAAATCTGCTTCACATCTGTAAGTTTTGGTTGATTGGGGTTGGATAAATCTAATTTCGCACGTGAAATGACTGCTCCATACCCACCTTGCCCTTTTATTGCATAACTTAGGTAAATCCAGTGATTCTTCGCAAAGTTCGGATGTAAAGCTACATCACCTAAACCGCCTTGCCCGCCATAACTCACTGTAGGTATTCCTGAAACATCCAGCATTTGTTTATTTTTAGGATTAAAAATTTTTAATTTACCTAAACGTTCCGTCACTAATAAACGCTGATCTGGCAAACTTGTTATTGCCCAAGGTTCATCAAAATGTGCAACAGTTTCAACCTGATAAGATTGTTTGACTGAATTAGACTGTTCTGTTTTAGCAGAGGTTGTTTTTTCAAGGTTTTTTGAATTGGTATTATTAGAGCCACAAGCCATTAAGAAAAAAAAGCTACTACATAATAAGGGGGCTGCTAGTCGTCTCATCATTTTTATCTCATTTTGTCTTTATTGTTATATAACGGAGATGAGCAAAAAAATTTACGCTAAAAGTGTTACGTTATTATACGCTGTAATTAGAAATACCATGCAGATCTGTTTAACGTACCCAACGTACAACATAATCTTCAAGATCATCTTCATGAACATCAACTTCAGAAATACAACGTCCTGCAACCGACTTTTTCGCATTCATCACGCTCTGTCGAGAACCCGTATTTAAATAGTGCCAAGAGGGTAAATTTTTACCTTCATTCAAGCGTTTATATGCACAGCTTGATGGCAACCAGTGAATTGTTTTTAAAGACTCTACCGTTAATTGTAAGCAGTCAGGCACTTGTTGCTGACGATTAGAATAGTCCGAGCAACGACCCGTACTGCAATCGAGCAGCTTACAAGCCACTTTGGTGTACGCGACTTCATGCGTATCTTCATCTTCTAGCTTTACCAGACAGCATAAACCACACCCATCACACAAAGCTTCCCACTCAATTTGAGTCAGTTGCTCTAGCGGATAGTTTTTCCAAAACAATGGACGAAGTGAGGTCTCGGTAGACATAAGTTTTCAACGGCTGAACAGATAAAGCAATGCATCAGTATAACATTGAAGTGCCCTATCTTAAGAAAAGAAGCTTTATTTTTAGCATCACAAAATGATTGTTTAATATACATTTCAACCACATAAACGACACATTCAGTGTAAAAAACACCCTATATAGTTAAAGGACAATGAAAAATAAGTAGGAGGACAGCATATGTTCCGTTGGGCAATAATTTTTGCAGTGATTGCACTCATAGCCAGTCTATTAGGGTTTGGTGGTGTTGCAGGGTTATCTAAAGACTTTGCCGTGATTTTATTAGTTATAGCTGTAATTCTTGCTGTAATTGGGTTCATTTCGCGAGGCAGGACTTAATTTAATCATGACCATATATAAAAAAGAAGGAACCAGTTTCCTTCTTTTTTTATTGCAATAAACTTTCTAACTTTTTCTTTTGATGTAGATTCTTACATAGTTATTTATATTACTTTATTTTTTTATGCTTTAATCAAGCGTGTTTAAATCTCTTTAAATTTCAGGATTAAGGTTATGAGTACAGCAATTAAAACCCGTGAAATTCAATATACTGCACCAGATGGCAGCCATTTAATTGGTTACTTTGCTGCTCCAGATAGTGAAACACCTGTTGCGGGTGTGATTGTTGCTCCTGAATGGTGGGGACGTAACGAATATACCGAACAACGTGCGCGTGAGCTTGCTGAACATGGTTATGCTGCGCTTGCAATTGACATGTACGGTGATAAAAAAGTCACAACTACTGCAGCTCAAGCCTATGAATGGATGATGCAGACATTTGAAGAATTAGACACCGTCACTACTCGTGCAAATGCTGGACTTCAAACTCTTGCAGCCCAACCAGAAGTAAACGGTGAAAAACTTGCAGCTGTTGGCTTTTGTTATGGCGGGAAAGTGGTATTGGACCTTGCTCGCTCAGGTGCTCTACTCAAAGCAGTTGCAACCTTCCATGGCACGCTAACACCGAAAGCCCCTGCTCAAAAAGGCAACATTCAAGGTGAAATTTTAGTTCTTCATGGTGAATTAGACAGTATGGTCACCTTAGAAGATGTTGCTAATTTTGAAAAAGAGATGCAAGCTGCTGAGGTGAAACATGAGGTAGTGGTTTTAGAAGGTGCTAAACATGGCTTTAGTAACCCGCTTGCAGATGAAAGAGCTAAAGCGAACGGTGTAGACCTTGGCTACAATAGCGAAGCGGAAAAACAAGGCCTTGCTAAAATGTACGCTTTATTAGAACGTACTTTAAAATAAAAGAAGCGAATTTGGAGCAAATTGTTTATTTGCATTTGCTCCCTTAAATGTTTATGACTTTGCAATATTTTTACTGTATTTTTTAAACCACACTTCAATAACTATACTCCCGTTGAGCTAGAGCAAAGCCTAGTCTTATTTCCCGCACTCGGGGTTTAATGGAATAACATGAGAGGATACAACAATGACTGACAAGAAATGTCCGTATTGCGAATTTGATGAATATGACATCATTGATAAGAATGAATTTGCTGTAATTTTACCTGATTCTAATCCGTTGTCTAAAGGCCACTGTGTGGTAACACCACTACGCCATGTTCGTTCTTTTTTTGACATCACTTCTAAAGAGCATCAAGGCTTGCTTACACTTCTTGAAATTGCACGCCACGAAACACAGCTTCGCCATCAACCAGACGGTTTCCATATTAGCTTCAATGATGGTGAAGTGTTCGGACAAAATTCAGATCATTTCCATATTCATGTCATTCCGTACTACAAAAACCAGCCGTTGAAACTTGATCAGCGTTGGGGAGTACAAAAGGGTTAATCCTTTTTATTATTGAAACAGAGATCACACTTTTTAAGGTCATCTCTGTTTTAACATACTCTTGCTGTTCGCCTGCTTTAAACAAAATTTCATCTAAATTTCAGCTATAATTTAGCCCTCACTTTTCATCTTTAGCTGTTCATGCCCGACTTTTCTTTTTCTGATGCCCTCTTAAACTGGTTCGATCAACATGGTCGTCATGATTTGCCGTGGCAAGTCGCAGATGATCCATACAAAGTTTGGGTTTCTGAAATTATGTTGCAGCAGACTCAAGTTAAAACAGTTCTGCAATATTTCGACCGCTTTATGGAGCGCTTCCCAACCGTAGAGACATTAGGTCATGCAACTTGGGATGATGTAGCACCTTATTGGGCAGGTCTCGGTTATTACGCTCGTGCCCGCAATTTGCACAAGGCCGCGGGTCTTGTAACTCAGCAGGGTAGGTTTCCTGAAACGTTAGAAGAATGGATTGCATTACCCGGCATTGGCCGCTCTACAGCAGGTGCGCTCATGTCTTTGGGTTTACGTCAGTATGGCGTCATTATGGATGGCAACGTGAAACGTGTCTTAGCCCGTTTTTTTGCTATTGAGGATGATTTAAGCAAACCCCAACATGAACGTGAAATGTGGAAACTAGCTGAAGCGCTTTGCCCAACCCAGCGTAACCATGATTACACTCAGGCCATTATGGACTTGGGTGCAACCATCTGTACGCCTAAAAAGCCTCTTTGTTTATATTGCCCAATGCAAGCTCACTGCCAAGCTTACCAACAAGGCCTAGAACAAGAACTCCCATTTAAAAAACCTAAAAAAACACCACCCGTTAGAACAGCAGATGTTCTTATCATTCAGTGTGAAGATGAATGGTTCTGGCAACAACGACAATCTCATGGTTTATGGGGTGGTTTATTCTGTTTACCCATTTTAGAAATTGAACACGAACGTCTTAGCTTAAGTCAGCAATTTAAATTGCAACCTCAAACGCAAACCTTTCAGATCAGTCATAGTTTCACTCATTTTACATGGTTACTTAATGCTCATACGTTCCACGTGGAACCTGATCAAAAAGAACATCTGGCGATTGAACTCGAAGGACAATGGCTCAGTCCAGAACAAGCGGTTGCCAAGGGCGTTCCAACAGCAATGAAAAAATTGATCTCGACAAGCCGTTCATGACATATTGAGTAAAATAATTTTGATATGGCAGTGACAGGGAGTATTTTGTGCGACGTTTTGTTTCTCATTTCTCACTTGGCTTTTTAATTATTCTATTGGCTGCCTGTGCTAGTGTACCTAAAAAACCAGCCCCACTATCACCCAATCAAGTCAGCAAGCTTAAAAGTATGCAACTTGCAAATCGACTTCCTGTGCCTGTGAAAGGTGTCGACCGAGATGAGTTAAAAGATACGTGGGGAGCTGCACGCAGTCAGGGCCGTAGTCATGAAGGAATTGATATTTTGGCTCCACGTGGAACCAAAGTGTACAGTACAACCGAAGGGCTTGTGGCAGATCTTCGCAATAACAATCTGGGTGGTAAAGTCATCTGGATTTTAGGTCCAGCAGGAACATGGCATTATTATGCTCACCTTGATGGTCACAAACGTGGCCTGAATGTCGGTGACTATATCAAAAAAGGTGACCTGATCGGCTATGTCGGCAACACGGGCAATGCACGTTATACTTCACCTCATTTACATTATGGTCTTTATCTAGATGGTAAAGGACGTGGTGCTATTAACCCTTATTCTTATTTACGCTAGGAACATTGTATGTCGGAAGCGCTGATCAATCGCTTAGTAGAGTTTGCCGAGTCAGGCAATCAGCAAAAGATCATTTTAAATGGCAATAGCTATCAAGGCTGGATCATGGAAATCAGCGATGATGCCCTGCTAATCAGTACCGGTTTTTCAGATAAAGTGGGCAAAGACTTTTGGCTAAAGTTTGAAGACTTAACTCAAGCTGAACTGTATTATTGGGATACTCGCCCAAATGAATGGGTGTTATTTAAACTTTAAAATTCTAAGATAAATATAAGGAGCATCATCATGAAAACTCAACGCTGCGGATGGTGTTCCAATGATCCCCTCTATATTGCCTATCATGATGAAGAATGGGGTAAACCAGAACATGATGAAGCACGATTATTTGAAATGCTTTGTCTAGAAGGTCAGCAAGCTGGCTTATCTTGGATTACCGTACTGAAAAAAAGAGAGAGTTACCGTCAACACTTTTTTCAACATTCTATTTCAGATATTGCCTCATTCACAGATGACTTTTTAGAACTAAAATTATCCGATGCGGGTTTAATTCGCCACTTAGGCAAACTTAAAGCAATTCGTGATAATGCAATTGCTTGGCAAGCACTCAAAGCACAAGTCGGTGATGTCACTACATGGCTTTGGCAATTTGTAGATGCGGTCCCACAACAAAACGATGTTGTAGATTATCGTCAGGCACCAGCACAAACCGAACTCAGCGTAAAACTTTCCAAAACACTCAAAAAGAATGGCTTCAAATTCGTTGGCCCAACCACCTGTTATGCTTTTATGCAAGCAGTAGGCATGGTCAATGATCATGAAAACAATTGTCAATTTAAAGCTTCATAACCCACCATAACGGTTCAAATCCGCTTAAGGAGTTTCCGATGAGCAATAATATAATTCAAGCTTATGCCGCTATGCAGGCAGGTGAAAAACTGGTTCCTTACCAATTTGATGCAGGTGAATTACAACCGCATCAGGTTGAAGTAAAAGTTGAATACTGTGGTTTATGCCATTCTGATATTTCTGTTCTAAACAATGAATGGCGTTCAACTGTATACCCTGTTGTTGCAGGCCATGAAATTATTGGACGAATTGTTGCTTTAGGCTCAGAAGCCAAAGGTCTAAAAATCGGGCAACGTGTCGGTATTGGCTGGACAGCGGAGAGCTGCCAAGCATGTGATGAATGTATTGGTGGTCAGCAAGTACTTTGTACGGGTGAAAATGTAGCAACAATCGTCGGGCATGCTGGTGGTTTTGCCGATAAAGTACGTGCAGGCTGGCAGTGGATTATTCCCCTTCCCGATGATTTAGACCCAGAAAGCGCAGGTCCTTTACTTTGTGGCGGAATTACCGTTTTTGATCCGCTACTCAAACACAAAATTCAGGCAACACACCATGTAGGTGTGATTGGGATTGGCGGTTTAGGTCATATGGCCATTAAGCTACTTAAAGCTTGGGGTTGTGAAATCACGGCATTTAGTTCTAATCCGGATAAAACTGAAGAGCTCAAAGCAATGGGCGCCGATCATGTGGTGAATAGCCGTGACACAGACGCGGTAAAAGCACAAAAAGGTAAATTTGATTTATTGCTCAGTACCGTGAATGTGACCTTAAATTGGCGTGCTTTCATTTCTACGCTAGCACCAAACGGTTCTTTGCACTTCTTGGGACTTACCCTTGAACCTGTTCCTGTTTCGGTCGGATCGCTTATTGACGGTGCCAAGTCAGTGACAGGCTCACCTACAGGTTCACCTGCTGCACTGCGTCAACTTTTAAAGTTTGCTGCACGCAAAAAAATTGCCCCTCAAATTGAGCTGTTTCCAATGTCAAAGCTTAATGAAGCAATTGAACGTTTACACTCAGGTCAGGCACGTTACCGTATTGTGCTCAAAGCAGACTTTGCAGAATAAAACTAACTTACTGTTTTCATCTGTTGTCGCGACCATTCCGCCAAGTCACTAATTGCTTGGCGGACGTCTGCTGTTAATTCATGACCCGCGTTTAAACGAATGAAATGCCGATAGCGTTCATCTTCACCAAAAACATGACCGGGAACTACAGTAATTCCTTGAGCTTTCGCAGTGTAATACAGCGCTAAGGTATCGACGCCCTTAGGTAACTGTATCCAGAGTGCATAGCCTCCTTCTGGCTGACTCAATGCGATTGGAAGGCCGTCAAAGGCTCTTAAAATACAACTGCGATATTGCTCAACTTGCCGCATTAGATTTGGTCGTAGCTGCTCTAAATGCTCTCGATAACCACGGCTATAAATAAAATCGGCCAAACCTAATTGTAGCGGTGTATTTACTCCAATATTGCTTGCCAGTAGCTCTAGTCTTAAATGCTGTAGCTTTGAACTTAAACAAAACCACCCTACCCGATATGCGCTCGATAGTGACTTAGAAACCGACCCACACCAAATGACATAGCCTTCACGGTCCCAATAGCGAATCGGTAGCGGGCGTTCATTACTGTAACCACATTCACCAAAAATATCGTCTTCAATAATAAAGCACTGATACTTTGCAGCTAATTCAGCAATCTTTTGTTTTTCTGTATTACTTAAACAATAACCTAAAGGATTTTGATAGTTGGCTGTCATCAGGCAAACTTTTGCCAAACCCTGCTGCATCAATGATTCTAAACGTTCAAGATCAATACCACGATGATGCGCTGGAATTTCAATAATTTGTCGTTTTAAACTGGCTAAAAGCTGTAGCTGCCCATTAAAAGTAGGCGTCGGAATCAAAATACTATCGCCTACTTCTGTTAGATGCTGAATCACTAACGACAAAGCAGGGATGCAACCATTGGTAATGAAAATATCTTCTGCTGCAATGAAAATGCCATCTTCACGCCAATGATCAGAAAGCGCTTTTCTTAATTGCTCATGTCCTTGTTTATTACAGTAGAGAAAGTCTTGTGGCTGACAATTTTTTAAAGCCCGTTGAATAGAACGACGTAAGCCTTCTACTGGAATAAAATGTGGTGTCAACTGGATCGAACCCAACGGTACGAGATGACTCTGTAAGGCAGCTTCTTGAATTTGGTTATGTAACTCTAGATTTGAGACTTGCCGAGGTAACGATAAAAAATCTGGGCTATCAGGAATAGGACTCGATTGGGCACGAGCAACCACGAAATAACCTGATTTCGGCTTTACATAAATGAGTCCCCTTGCCTCAAGTAACTCATAACAACTTTTTGCCGTGCTTAAGCTAATAGTGTGCTGACGAGCAAAATCTCGTAAAGAAATCAGCTTCTGATGGGGCTTGAGCTCATCTTGATAAATACGATGTGCTAATTGATTGGCAAGAACCTGATATTGAAAAGTCATTCTGTGCTGCTTTTTTAAAAATTTCTGTATCTGTACTGGTTTATAGAACACCTTTACGCTATATAAATCAACTCAAAGAGCAGCAAGATCATGAAATTAAAAGCTATATTGTTATTTACTATTGTTTTAGCAGGTTGCCAACCACAACCAAAAAATGAGCAGCACAGACATACAGTTTGCCAAAGTCTGATTGAGGGTTATTTAAAAATGACCAATCAACAAGACTACAAATTGGAGCAGCGTACTGATGATGAGGCCAGTACGATTTCTCATTATCAATATAAGCGTAATAGCTCAAATGAAGTTGTGATGGTGAACTCGACCTATTCCAAATTATATTTTAGTTGCCGCCAACAGCAAAAAAGCTATTTTCTGGCCCAGCATTCATCAGAAGGACAAACCACTCCACTTCTAGAGGTTCATTTTCCAACTGATGGCTATGCTACTTTTAGAGAGCGTTTTTAAAACCATCTTTTAACTGTTCTGCCAAAAACTCAATGAATAAACGGATTCGTTTTGGTAGATGCTCTTGTTGATAATACACAGCATGGATGCTTTGATATTGATGTTCAATTTGATCTTCAAATAATGCAATCAATCGCCCTTCTTCAATATCTTTCCAAACTTCAAATTCAGATAGCCGTGCAATGCCATGACCTCTAATGGTGAGTTGACGTACCGTCTCTCCACTCGATGCTTTAATTTTCGATTGAGCAAAGAAATATTCATCACCTACTTTAATCGGCCAGCTATTAATATAGGCAGGTCTGGTAAAACCAATCAGATCATGTTGTTCGAGTTCTTCAGGTTGTGTTGGAGTGCCCTTAATCGCCAAATATTCTGGACTTGCCACAATATATAAACGACTTTTACACACCAGTTTGGCATGTAGGCTCGAATCATTGAGTTCCCCAAATCGAAATGCCACATCAGTTTTATGTTGCAGCAAGTCAATCACCTGATCATTACTATTTAGCTCAATTTCAATATCTGGATAGCACTCACGAAACTTATGCATTAATGGTGCAATCACGTGTAAAACAAACGGAGTAGCCGAATCAATACGAATGAGTCCTGCCGTACCCTGATCAGATTTTTGTAGTTCTTCTTCAGCTGCATTAAGCTCATTTAAGATTTTACGGGCCTTTACCAGAAACTGTTGCCCTTCTTGAGTCAGTTTTAACTTACGTGTCGTTCGCTCTAACAAGGTGACATCTAACTTAGCTTCCAAGCGTGTTAAAGAACGGCTTACCCCTGAAGGTGTCTGTTTTAAATGTTCTGCTGCGGCTACAAATGAACCTGTATCAATAATTGTGATAAAGGCAACAAGTTCTTCAATTGTTGATTTCATGGCTTATTCTATTATTGACTAATCATCAAAGATATTTTGCTTATTCATCTATTTTTTCGCAACAATAATCCGAGCAAAATGCACCTCAAGTTAAACAATTATTTAAATTCAGGTGAACACATGAATATCCCACGTTTTGGTCTAGGAACTTTCCGTCTAAAAGAACAAGCGGTGATTGATTCAGTTAAAAATGCTTTAGATGTAGGTTACCGTGCAATTGATACTGCTCAAATTTATGATAATGAAGCAGCGATTGGTCAAGCCATCGCCGAAAGCGGTGTATCACGTCAGGACTTATTTTTAACCACAAAAATCTGGGTAGATAATTTTCCTCAAGATAAATTTATTCCAAGCTTAAAAGAAAGCTTACAAAAGCTTCGTACTGACCATGTCGATTTAACTTTGATTCACTGGCCAGCACCAGACTTAGGTGTTTCGATTCCTGAAATCATGCAGCTTTTACTTGAGGCAAAACAACAAGGCTTAACCAAACAAATTGGTATCTCAAACTTCAATATTGCGCTTACCCAACAAGCAATTGATACAATTGGAGCTGAGCATATTGCAACTAATCAGATTGAGCTAAGCCCTTATCTTCAAAACCACAAACTTGTGAACTTCTTACAAGAGAAGAATATTGATGTCACTTCATATATGACGCTTGCGTACGGCAAAGTGCTTCAAGACCCTGTTTTAGCTGAAATTGCAGCAGCTCATCAAGCAACAACAGCGCAAATTGCACTGGCATGGGCATTGCAACGTGGTTTTGCAGTCATTCCATCTTCGACTAAACGTGAAAACCTGATGAGCAATTTAAAAGCACAGGATATCGAGTTAACTTCAGCTGAAATGCAAATGATTGCCGAACTTGATCGTAACAGTCGTGAAGTTAGCCCAGAGCCATGGGCACCAGTTTGGGACTAAACTCATGAACACTCAATCAAATACGGCGTTCTCATTATTGGCATTGGCGATTGGTGCCTTTGCCATTGGCACCACTGAATTCTCACCAATGGGATTGTTGCCGAATATCGCTAATGATTTAGGGATTTCAATTCCAACAGCCGGAATGTTAATTACGGGCTATGCACTTGGCGTAATGCTAGGTGCCCCGTTCATGACCCTGTGGTTCGGTGGTTTTGCACGACGTAATGCGCTTATCTTTCTGATGGCGATCTTTACGGTAGGTAACCTAATTGCAGCATTTTCACCAAGCTATATGAGCTTATTAGGTGCTCGTCTCATCACAAGCTTGAACCACGGTGCGTTCTTCGGGATAGGTTCAGTTGTAGCAGCAAGCATTGTGCCCGCACATAAACAGGCCAGTGCTGTAGCAACCATGTTTATGGGCCTAACTATTGCCAATATTGGTGGTGTGCCTTTGGCAACATGGGTTGGGCAAAACATTGGCTGGCGTATGTCTTTCCTTGCTATTTCGTTACTTGGGGTTATTACCATGCTCGCTTTATGGAAAGCTCTCCCACAAGGTATGGTTGCCAAAAAACCAAATGTGAAAGCTGAGTTGAAAGTGTTAACGCGCACTCCTGTAATACTTGCGTTGCTCACCACTGTACTCGGTGCGGGTGCAATGTTTACGCTCTATACCTATATTGCGCCAAGTTTGACTGAGTTTACCCATGCTTCACCGACCTTCATTACTTTTATGCTGATGTTGATTGGTGTCGGTTTCTCGATTGGTAACCATTTAGGTGGACGTTTTGCAGATTTGTCCATCAACAAAACCCTGATTGGTTTCTTGGTTCTGTTGATTATCATGATGGTGACTTTCCCTATCCTTGCACAAAGTCAGATTGGGGCAGCCATTGCTTTAGTGATCTGGGGTGCAGCAACCTTTGCTTTAGTGCCTCCATTACAAATGCGTGTAATGTCCGTCGCGCACGAAGCACCAGGCCTTGCCTCTTCAGTGAATATTGGTGCATTTAACCTAGGTAACGCAGTAGGAGCAGCAGCAGGCGCATTAGTACTCGATTTAGGTTGGGGTTATAGCGCAGTATCATTTGCTGGTGCACTGCTGGCTGGGTTAGCTTTGTTATTGGTTTTATTCCAAATCAAACGCGAAAGCAGCCCTGCCCAAGCGTTACAGCAGTGTTCAGATTAATAAAAAAAAAGCGCCTGATTTCAGGCGCTTTTTTTTAAGTTATTTATTTTAAAATATCTGGTAATTTCGGTTGTTCATAAATCGGACTGGTCACTTCGCGCTTCATTTTAAGCAACATCTGGTAAGGTTGCTGTTGAACAAACATATTCACAAAACTTAATGGAATTGCACCAGCAGGATCAGCATAACCACTGGTGGTTACTTTCACCTTATTATTTGCAAGTTTTTGGAATGTCCAGTCCCCTTCATAGCGTGTTAAGCGCACCACATCGGGTTGTATCGGATAATTTCCGCTAATTGCAGTATTTTTAATTGTCACAACGCCATTTGCGGCCTTGCTCATTTTTCCTTTTACAACGACATCACGATCTTTCAAGGGAAATGGAAAATCTAACACCATATACAGTGTGAACTCACCTTTTTTCTCATCTTGAGACAACATTTCAACTTTGCCCATATAAGGCACCCACTGATCGGCACGATTCACATCTAAAATCACGGCGACAGCGCGTTCGAGTGGCACATCAAATGTCGTTTCTGCTTTATATTGAAAGACTGGATTATCAGTCTTCTGATAGGTCCAGACTTTAATATTATTGCGGTCTAAGCTTAATTTAGCTTTTTCTGTAGAAGCAGCCCCCGTCCAGAGGCTACTTAAACAAAGAAGAGTGGTCAGGGCAATTTGTTTTTTATTCATGTTCTGCTCTATCTTTTTTTTCTCGCTACACATGGAATACGTACAGGTTTTTAAACCTGTACGTCGTTCAATCCTAAAACATCTTTCATGTCATATTTACGCGCTTCACGGCCCACAACCCATGCCGCAGCTCGCACTGCACCAGCAGCAAAGTTCATACGGTTAGTTGCTTTATGAGTCACTTCAACGCGCTCACCTTCACCAATGAACATAACAGTGTGTTCGCCAACAATATCACCACCACGAATGGTTTCAAAACCAATCGTTTGACGGTCACGTGGGCCTGTATGTCCTTCACGCCCATAAACAGCAACTTCTTTTAAGTTACGGCCTAAAGTATCTGCAATTGCTTCACCCATCATTAACGCTGTACCTGATGGCGCATCTACTTTATGACGGTGGTGAGCTTCAATCACTTCAATATCTACTGTATCGCCAAATACTTTTGCTGCAAGCTCAAGTAACTTGATTGATACATTTACACCAACTGAATAGTTCGCAGCGTAAACCACAGGTGTATGAGTGGCAACTTCGTCTAACTCAGCTTTTTGCTCATCTGACATACCTGTTGTGCCAATAACCATGGCAACCCCAGCTTCACGGCAAAGCTTCAAATGCTGAGCAGTCGCAACTGGTGCGGTAAAATCAATAATTACATCGCAGTCTTTCAGAACATCTGCCAAACTTCCTGAAACCTTCACACCCACTGAACCAATACCAGCAAGCTCACCTGCGTCAGTGCCGACCAAACTACTTTCGGGACGCTCTACCGCAGCAGCCAATTGATAGCCTGCCTGTTGAACTGCTTGAATAAGCGTACGGCCCATACGACCGCCTGCACCTAAAACACCAATGCGTGGAGCTGCTGACATAATCCTTCTCAATCTTCTGTTTTACGTAATTTGTCTACTATATCAAAACTCTTTGCTCACGATAAAAAGTAAAAATTATTTTTTAAGATCAGCTGAAATTTAATCTGTTTTCACAAAAGTTAAAGAATTGATCGGCACACTACTCAGCCACGAATGAAAAAAAGATGACTATAAGGAGTTCAGCATGCATTCGAGAATTATTGGCTTCACAGCGATGATGGGGATTATGAGTTCAGTGGCATTTGCAGAGCCTGCAATCCAGCCAGGAGACACATTAGAAAGCTTATCTAAAGCACGCATTACGACTAACGTAAATACTCAAACAGCAACGCCTACAGCTCAAATTAGCGTAGTAACCGATGCCAATACCGACGTTAAAGTTGAAGATATTGACCCGATTATTGGCGAAACAACAGCAGAAACGCCTAAAGTAGCTGTACAGGCAGAAGCAGTAGCCGCACCAGTGATCGAAAATGCGCCTACTCTTGCTGCTAGTGAACCTACTGTAAGTGTTGACGACATTGATGTTGCTCACCCTACAGAGTAAGCACACGTAATTTTCTTTTAAGCAGAATAAAAATAATAAAATGAATCAGCGCAATAAAAAGGCGGATATTTTATCAATATCCGCCTTCTTTTTAATTTCTTATCTAATCAAGCATTAATCGAACAAACGATCAAAGAATGATTTTTTCTTTGGTGAAGAAGCACTGTCTTCGCCATCAAAAGAAGCTTGCAACTCTTTAAGTAATTCACGTTGACGAGCATTCAAGTTCACCGGTGTTTCTATCACAATACGGCAGAGTAAATCACCCACCATGCTGCTACGTACTGGACGAACGCCTTTGCCGCGTAAACGGAATAATTTGCCTGTTTGAGTTCCCTCGGGAATCTTCAAGCTAACACGACCTTCCAAAGTTGGAATTTCAATTTCTTTACCAAGTGCAGCATCAGCAATGCTAACAGGTACATCCATATAAAGGTCGGCACCATCACGTTGGAAAATTTCGTGTTCACGAACAACCACTTCAACGTACAAATCACCTGATTGGCCATCACGAATTGCTTCGCCTTTGCCACTCAAACGTACGCGGTCACCATTATCTACACCCGCTGGAATTGTAACTTCCAACGTTTGCTGACGATCAGCTACACCAGAACCATGACATGCCTGACAAGGGTTTTTAATAATTTTACCTTGGCCACGACAAGTACCACATGTTTGTTGTACAGAGAAGAAACCTTGCTGCATACGCACTTGTCCTGAACCATGACAAGTTTTACAAGTTTCAACATCTTTTGGATTTTTTGAACCTTTACCATCACACACATCACATGGTGCAGGAGCAGTAAAGGTAATGGTTTTTTTCACCCCTTTTACAGCTTCTTCAAGGGTAAGTTCCATTACATAGCGTAAATCTGATCCGCGACGTTGACGCTGTTGACGTCCACCACCACCGAATGCACCACCGAAGATATCACCGAACTGGCTAAAAATATCTTCTGCACTAAATCCGCCAAAGCCGCCACCACCGCCGCCAAAGCCACCTTCGAACGCATTATGACCCATGCGATCGTACATGCTACGCTTTTCGCTGTCCGATAAAACTTCATAAGCTTCAGCAGCTTCTTTAAATTTCTCTTCAGCTTCGGCATTGTCAGGGTTTCTATCAGGATGATATTTCATCGCCAATTTACGGTAGGCTTTTTTGATCTCATCATCACTTGCGGTTTTTGAAACGCCTAAAACCTCATAATAATCACGTTTAGCCATTTTTGGCGGTGCTCCTCACGGAATTTTATCAATACTCTATTGCCGACTAAATGGGGGGCTTTAGCCGAATTTACAAGGGGAAAATGTTTAAAAAATAGATATATTAAAAAACTGCCTTATTTTTTAAATATTTAGACAAGCCTTTTAACCATGCATTTAATAGAAATAACCACGCAATTGCGCTAAATACCACACCAGCAACCGTAGAGGCAGTTACCCAAAGATTACTATCCCATGCAAAAAAGAAGAGCGGAATAAACCAGACCGCAGCAAAAATTGCCATACAAAGAAATAGAATCCCGTTTCGCATAATCCATAGTGCATGCGCATGAATCCAAACTTCCGCATTATCTACAGCCGCTACTTTACGAGCAACCAAATAAGCAAAGGCTGCAAAAATAACCGTAAACAATGCAAGAAACATGAACGCATAAGAAATTACAATATAACGGCGATGCTGTTCGATATGGTCTTGCCCCATCTGTATTTCACCTCAATTCACTGCATTTGCCTATTTTTTATGCAGCGAAATAATCCTGTATTTTTTGTGTAAAGACAGGTGCTACTATATTGGAGTTTTCAATATTTCGCACCTTTATTCACAAAAAAATTATGTATTTTATGCGGTTTTTTTCACCTTAAACCATGCTGCATAGAGCGCAGGCAAGAAAAATAATGTCAGTAAGGTGGCAACAATCAATCCACCCATGATCGCAACTGCCATCGGACCAAAGAAAATACTCCGTGAAAGTGGAATCATCGCCAGAACCGCGGCCAAAGCAGTCAAAATAATCGGACGGAATCGACGTACAGTAGCCTCAATAATCGCTTCCCATGTTGAATGACCTGCTTGCCTGTCTTGTTCAATTTGATCAATCAAGATAAGCGAGTTACGCATGATCATGCCAGAGAGTGCAATCGTGCCTAACATGGCCACAAAGCCAAATGGTTTGTTAAATAACAGTAAGAATAAAACCACACCAATTAAACCCAGCGGAGCTGTTAACAACACAATGGTCGCGCGAGATAAGCTCTTAAGCTGAATCATCAGTAATGTCATGACAACCGCTAAAAACAGTGGCATACCCGCATTAACAGAATTTTGCCCACGTGCAGACTCTTCTACGGTTCCACCAACTTCAACAAGATAGCCACTTGGTAATTCAGCACGTAACTTATCCATTGATTCAGCTAACTCACCAACCACTGTAGCTGGTTGTAATTGAGTTCGGATATCTGCGCGAACGGTAATGGTTGGTAAGCGGTTACGATGCCAGATTAAGCCATCTTCAAATTTATACTCAATTTTAGCAATTTGGGCTAAAGGCACAGTCGTTCCATTGGTCGTTGGGACAGCTAAACTTGCCAATGAGGCCACTTCAACTCGCTCGCTCTGATCGCCACGTAAACGGATTTCAATGAGTTCACGCTTTTCACGATATTGCTCAATCGCACTGCCTGTAATTGATGCATTAATGAAGTTCGCTAAATCCACACTAGAGACACCCATTTGTCGAGCACGATCTTGGTCAATTTGAATTGAAATAATCTTACTCGGCTCACCCCAATCTAAATGTACATTGGTCGTATTCGGGTTTTCGCTCATCAGTTTAGCGACTTTCTGTGCCTCTTGACGTACCAGATTTTGATCTTCACCCGACACACGATATTGCAACGGATAACCAACAGGTGGGCCATTTTCCAGTAATGACACGCGAGTACGAACTTGCGGAAGTAATTGCTTAATTTGTGTTTCTAACGAGCGACGAATTTCATCACGATCATCAAGTGATGATGCGAGAACTACAAACTGCGCAAAGCTGGCTTGCGGTAATTGCTGGTCTAAGGGTAAATAAAAACGTGGTGATCCTGTACCGACATAGGCCACATAGTTATCAATACCTTTTTGTTTAGACAGAAACTTTTCAACCTTTTTCACAGCTTGTTCTGTCGCTGTTAAAGAAGCGCCTTCTTCAAGTTTTAAATCAACTAAAATCTCGGCACGGTTCGAAGGTGGGAAAAACTGCTGAGGAACGATCTTAAACATCAGCACAGATAGCACAAAAATACCCACCGTCGTCGCAATTACGGTTTTACGGTAAGTCACACAAAATTCGACCATCTTCCTAAAACGTAAATAGAAGCTAGATTGATAAGGATCGTAATGATGGTCCTGTGAAATGACCACAGTTTGCGGTTGCGGTTTTTTGGTTAATCTCGCCCATAAACGGACATACCAAGGGGCCTGATGACCTGTTTTGGTAAAATCTGGTAATAGCTTTTCACCTAAATAAGGTACGAATAAAACTGCTGCAACCCAAGATACTAATAAGGCAATCGTCACCACCTGAAAGATAGAGCGAGTGTATTCACCTGTACCAGACTGAGCTGTCGCGATCGGTAAGAAACCAGCGGCGGTAATCAGTGTTCCGGTGAGCATCGGAAATGCTGTTGTTTTCCACGCAAATCCGGCGGCTTTAATCCGGCTATAACCCTGCTCCATCTTAATTGCCATCATCTCGACAGCAATAATGGCGTCATCGACTAGCAAACCTAGCGCCAGAATCAAGGCACCCAGTGAAATCTTATGCAGGCCGACATCGAATAGACTCATACCCGCAAAGGTCATTGCTAAAACTAAAGGAATAGAAAAAGCGACAACCAATCCTGTACGGAAACCTAAAGAGAAAAAACTCACTAACAAGACAATAATAACTGCTTCAGCGAGTACCTTTATAAACTCATGAATACTGCGCTGCACTGCTACAGGTTGGTCAGAAACTTTTTGGAGCTTCATGCCTAAAGGCAAAGTTTTTTGTAGTTGGGCAAATTCTGTATCGAGATTTTTGCCTAAGGCAATAATGTCACCGCCCTTACGCATCGATAGAGCAATACCAATACCATTTTCACCCATGAAACGCATACGTGGCTGAGCAGGTTGACTAAAACCACGGTAGACATCAGCGACATCTCCGAGTTGAATGGTTTTATCACCTACCAGTAAAGGCATTTTCTTAATTTCATCAATGTTTTGTAAATGACCACTTACCCGAATCTGAATGCGGTCTGTGCCTGTTTCAAAAAAACCTGCACTTGCCATACTATTTTGCTTTTGTAAGGCATCTTGAATCGCTGTCACTGGGATACCAAGCTGTACCGCTTTGGTGTTAGAAATCTCAATCCAGATTTTTTGATCTTGCAGACCAATTAATTCGACCTTACTGACATCCTTGACGCGTTGAAGCTGTAATTGCAAACGATCGGCATATTCCTTAAGAAGTGCATAGTCAAAGTCTTTGCCTGTCAGTACATAAATATTGCCGTAAGTATCTCCAAATTCGTCATTGAAAAATGGACCTTGTACACCGTTTGGCAGTTCATGGCGTATATCATTGACCTTCTTACGAACGTTGTACCAAACATCAGGAATCTTGTCAGAAGTCAGTGAATCCTTCGCCACAAAAGTGACCAACGACTCACCTGGACGGGAGTAAGCCATAATCTTGTCATACTGCCCTGTTGTCATGAGTTCCTTTTCGATACGGTCCGTAACTAAAGTAGAAACTTCTTTGGCAGTCGCCCCAGGCCAGTAGGTCTGTACCACCATTACCTTAAAGGTAAAGGGTGGGTCTTCACTTTGTGATAATTTTGAATAAGAGATCGCACCGATAATGCCAAGCAACAGCATAAAATAAAGGACGATGCCTTTATTATTTAATGCCCATTCCGAGAGATTGAATTTCATGGCTGGGTTGCTCCCTGAATTTTCACCCCACGGTTTTCACGGTCAATCGGGTGAATCTTCTGTTTATCACGTAGCAAATGTACGCCGCCAATCACAACCCAATCATTTGGGGCCAAACCAGATAATACCGGCACACTATCTTTGCCATATGCACCAATCGTTACAGGTACTTTACGCAATGTCTGATTCGCATTAACAACCCATACATAAGGTTGATTATCTGTTGCTGAGACACTCGAAAGTGGCACACTCATCACATTGGTTTGAGTCGAGCTAAAAAATACGCGTGCACTTTGTCCAAGCTGAATAACAGATTGACCTTCTTTGAGTGCAACCTTGACCGTAAATGTACGAGACTGATCAGCCGCTGGGGAAACTTCGCGTACATAACCAGAAAATCGGTCATTCGGTTTAGACCATAAAGTGACCCAAGCTGCTTGGCCAACCTTGATCTCGGCAACTGCTTGTTCTGGTACGCCAATGACAACTTCACGCTCTCCATCAATTGCCAGTTGATAAGCGGCTTGGCCCGCTGCAACCACTTGTCCAATTTCGATATTTCGCGCAGTAATCACCCCATTTTTATTAGAAACGAGTTGGTTATATCCTGTCTGATTAGCAGAAACTTCATAGTTAGAACGAGCTTGTTGTAACGCTGCTTGTGCCGAATCATATTGATTTTTCACCGTATCGTATTGCGAACGGCTAACCGCATTAATTGGTAGTAATTGCTGAAAACGCTTAAGTTCATCTGATGCCGTTTTTGCTGCGGCCTGAGCATTGTCCAGTTGGGCTTTAGCAGCATTTAACTGTAGCTGAGCATCTGCCACGTCAAGTTTTGCTAAAACTTGTCCAACCTTAACTCGATCACCAACGTCCACATAACGTGCTGTAACCTGCCCACCGACCCGAAATGCTAAAGCTGTTTGTTGTCTGGCCTGAACATCTCCCGCATAGCTCTTTTGTTCATTGAGTGTGGTCAAAGGTTGAGCCACCATCACATAGGGTATTTCTTCTGTTTTTGGGGCTTCTTTACTACACCCCATTAATGTGACCGTACAAACAATCACCATACTCATGATGAGAGGTTTTAACAGATTCATATCTTATCGCTCTTATTCAAACTGATTTTTTAAGGCACAATATGTTTGCATCATAAATTGTTTGTTTTTTAATTAATATACCCATGGGTATATTAATTAAAGAAAAACTTATAAATCGCTATTTTTTTAAATTTTTATTAGAGGGTTTCGTGCAAACAGTTAATCAAAGTGGTCGCCCCAAAGATCTAGAAAAACGTGCTCGTGTTCTGCAAGCAGCAAAAGCCATTTTTTTGAAATCTGGTTATCACGGTACCAGCATGAACCAGATTGCACAGGAAGCAGGAGTCACTAAGCTCACGGTTTATAATCACTTTCAAGATAAAGCCAACCTGTTTATCTGTGCGATTACAGAAACCTGTGAAGAGACACTGTGTACTAAACAATTTGAATTAGATGCATCGGCAGACTTTTATCAAGCACTCTTTATTGTGTGTTCACGCGCCTTGCAAATTATTTACTCACCTGAAGCACTTAAACTTGAACACGTTTTATTTGAACTTGCAGCAGAACAAAGTCCACTCGCCCTACAGTTTTTTGATGCATCTCATACCCGACTGCAAAATCAATTAGCTGAGTTTTTGCAAAAAGCGGCTCAATTAGGTTTTATTCAAACCGATAATCCTACTTATCAAACCGAGCTTCTTATGTCCTTATTGCTTGGCGTACGCCACCAGAAGGTTTTACTTGGGATCATTGCTGTACCAAATGTTCATGAGCTTGAGCAAATTATTCAAGATGCAATTGCTTTATTCCTGCTCAAATATCGGACTTAAACCAAAGTACCATTGCCAAAAGTTGTACTGAGTGCATTTCATCGTTAACAGCATCGCATGCAAATTAAATGTTATTTTTTAAGCAAAAATTCACATTTTCTTACGCTCAAAGCTTGGAATGTTTGCTAATCACGCTATATTCGATAAGGATAAGAACAGGAGAAAATAGCATGGTTCAGCAAATCGATGCGCCACTGCGCGAGGATGTCCGCTTACTTGGTAATTTATTAGGTGAAACCCTAAAGCAACATGCAGGACAAGAGCTGTTTAATCAGATCGAGCAAATTCGTGCCCTTGCTAAAGGTGCACGTGATGGCCAAGCTGAAGCCCAAAAGCAACTAGAACAATTATTTTTAAATCTACCCGACGATGAACTACTTCCCCTTACCCGAGCTTTTTCTCATTTCCTAAATTTTGCCAATATTGCCGAGCAATATCATGTGGTCCGTAGCCGTAGACAAGCAGAATTCGATTCGGATGCCAACTCTCCGAATCCACTTGTTCACCTATTTCAAAAATTCAAAGATAAAAGTATTTCAACAGAAAAACTATTCCAACAAGTTTGTGATCTTGATATTGAGCTGGTACTTACGGCACATCCAACTGAAGTCAGTCGTCGTACACTCATTCAGAAATATGATGATATCAATGCGTGCTTGTCTCAGCTTGATCAACAAAAACTCACTCCACGTGAGCGTCAAAGTGCACTTGCGAACCTAAAGCAACAAATTAGTTCGGCATGGCAAACAGATGAAATTCGTCAGCACCGTCCGACTCCTGTTGATGAAGCAAAATGGGGCTTTGCGACGATTGAGCAAACGCTTTGGAATGCTGTACCTAAATTTATTCGTGAATTAAATGAGCTAGTTCAAGAAAATTGCCAACAAAACCTACCACTCAACATTGCACCAGTGCGTTTTGCATCTTGGATGGGTGGAGACCGTGATGGTAACCCAAATGTTACCCATCAAATTACACAAGAAGTGCTGTGGTTATCGCGCTGGCAAGCTGCCGATCTCTATTTAAGAGATATCGAAAACTTGCGTTGGGAACTCTCAATTCAAACCTGCTCTGAAGAAATGGTTCAAGCGATTGGTAACCAACATGCGGAACCTTATCGTGAGTATTTACGTGCAACACGAGAGCGTTTAAAAGCCACTCGCCACTGGTTAGCTCAACGTTTGCAAGGACTCGAAGCAGACGATACGAATGTGATTAAAAGTAAAGATGAGCTCTTACAACCGTTATTATTGTGCTATCGCTCTTTAATCGACAGTAACCTACCTGAAATTGCGAATGGTCAACTACTCGACTTTATCTACCGTGTGAACTGTTTTGGTATTGAACTACTTAAACTCGACATTCGCCAAGAATCAGGTCGTCACCGCCAAGCAATTTCAGCAATTACCGAATACTTAGGTTTAGGTAATTTTGAATCGTGGACTGAACAAGCACGCCAAAACTTCCTGATTCAGGAATTACAAAGCAAACGTCCACTTTTACCGAAATATATTAATGAACCTGAAGGCAGTTTGATTGGACACCCAGATGTTCAAGAAGTATTTGCAACCATGCGTACTTTGGCAGACCAACCGCCTGAATCTTTAGGAGCTTATATTATTTCTATGGCTGAATATCCAAGCGATGTTTTAGCTGTATTGTTATTGCAAAAAGAAGCAGGTATTCAACATCCTTTACGAGTAGTTCCTCTATTTGAAACTTTAAAGGACTTAGATGGCGCTGCAACTACCATAAATACGCTGTTCAATATGCATTGGTATAAACAGCACATTCAGGGTAAACACGAAGTGATGATTGGCTATTCTGACTCTGCGAAAGATGCAGGATTTATGTCTGCCAACTGGGCACAATATCGTGCTCAAGAAGAGCTGACTGCAATTGCTCAAACACACGGTGTACAGTTGACTCTGTTCCACGGTCGTGGTGGTTCAATTAGTCGTGGTGGTGCTCCAACTCAACAGGCACTATTTTCACAACCACCGGGTTCGATCTCTGGTGCAATCCGAGTTACAGAACAAGGTGAAATGATCCGCTTCAAATTCGGTTTAGAAGGGATTGCCATGCAAAACCTTGAAATCTATACCGCAGCAACACTTGAAGCGACCTTACTACCACCACCGGAACCTAAAGCTGAGTGGCGTGAACTCATGAACCGTATGACAGATCATTCTGTTAAGGTCTATCGTCAAACAGTGCGTGAAAACCCACACTTCGTAAAATATTTACGTACTGTCACCCCTGAGCTTGAGTTACAAATGTTGCCACTAGGTTCGCGTCCGGCAAAACGTAAGGTGAGTGGTGGTATTGAGTCTTTACGTGCGATTCCATGGGTGTTTGCATGGACACAAATCCGTTTAATGTTACCTGCATGGTTAGGCACTGGGGCAGCAATTAATGAAGTGATTGCGGATCAGCAAAAAGCAACCCTTGATGAAATGCTCCAGCAATGGCCTTATTTCCAGACACTCATCGATATGCTGGAAATGGTATTATCAAAAGCCGATGCCAACATTGCGCTCTATTACGAATCACATCTGACTGAAGATGAAGATTTAAAAGTACTCGGCAACCAATTACGTCAGCGATTAAAAGATGCTGTTGAAACCCTACTTGCTTTAAAAGATGAATCAAAACTTCTGAGTAATAACGAAGTTCTTGATCAGTCTATGCAAGTTCGCAAACCTTATTTACTACCTTTACACCTTTTACAGGCTGAACTGATGAAACGCCGTCGTGATTATCTCGCTGAGCGTCAAGCAGAAAACACCCCTGTTGATCATGCGCTAATGGTGAGTATTGCAGGTATTGCTGCTGGTTTACGTAACACTGGCTAAGCTGATTTTACCGATTGTTTAACAAAGCAGTGCATTACCGATGCACTGCTTTTTACTTACAAAGTTTCCCAGTTTTATTAAATTTTCCCCGATTTTCTATTTTTTTAAATATTTTTTAAAAATCATAAAATTAATTTTTATGAGAAAAAAATAACTAAATACGTACATTTAGAATTTAAAAAATTATACCAATCGTTAAAAAATAATTAATTTTCACTGACATACTTCTCTCTAGAGATTAAATGCATTCTCAAGAAAGAGTATCATTGCACCAATTAAAGAATAACGAGTTTATTTTATGTCCAATTGGTTTCCAAAATGGCAGCCTTACCAAGGTGATATTGACCATCGGCCAGTCTCTACCAATGAATATCTCCCTCCGGTTCAAAGTGCTATTTTAGGTATCCAACATGCGTTTGCCATGTTTGGAGCAACTGTTTTAGCACCATTACTCATGGGTTTTAATCCAAATCTTGCTATTTTAATGTCTGGCATCTGTACCATCCTGTTCTTCTTAATTACAGGTGGTCGCGTTCCAAGTTACTTAGGATCAAGTTTTGCTTTTATTGGGGTCGTTGCAGCAGCGACTGGGCATATTACAGGTTCAGGTGCAAATCCAAATCTGTCTATGGCTTTAGGTGGAATCGTTGCGTGTGGTGTATTTTATGCCCTCATCGGTTTTATTGTGATGCTCACCGGTACACGCTGGATTGAAAAACTTATGCCGCCGGTCGTTACTGGCGCGATTGTGATGATTATTGGTCTAAACCTCGCACCTGTTACGATTAAAGGCGTTGCAGGACAACCATTTGAAATGTGGATGGCACTTATTACCGTACTTTGTATGGGAAGTATTGCGGTCTTTACCCGCGGCTTATTGCAACGTCTACTTTTATTGGTCGGTTTAATCTTGGCCTATGTGATTTATGCCATCACCACCAATGGGCTAGGTTTAGGTAAACCAATCGATTTTAGCCAGATCTCTCAAGCTGCATGGTTCGGTATCCCAAGTTTTTCACACCCTACTTTTGACACCAGAGCTATGCTCATTATTGCTCCGGTTGCTCTTATTTTAGTAGCAGAAAACCTAGGGCATATTAAAGCTGTAGGTGCCATGACTGGTGAAAACCTGACTCCACAATTGGGTAAAGCATTTGTCGCAGATGGTTTGGCCACAACACTCTCTGGTAGCGTTGGCGCACCAGGTATGACTACTTATGGCGAAAACATTGGAGTCATGGCAGTCACTCGTGTGTACTCAACCATTGTTTTTGTTATTGCTGGTGTCTTCGCTATTTTCTTGGGTTTATCTCCAAAATTTGGTGCAGTGATTAGTACCATCCCAAATGCTGTTTTAACAGGTGCATCTATTGTCGTATTTGGTTTAATTACCATTGCTGGTGCAAAAATCTGGATTGAAAATAAAGTCGATTTTTCTAACAATAAAAACCTGATTGTTGCTTCTGTGACGATTATTTTAGGTGCCGGAAACTTTGAATTGATGTTTGGTAACTTCAATTTAGGTGGCATTGGTACAGCAACGTTTGCAGCCATTATTTTGAACTGGTTATTTAGTTTAAAAGATAAAACGTAAGTTCCAAAAGGCAGCATCAGCTGCCTTTTTTATTATTATTTTTCATCGACCTTTCTTGATCACTTTTTAGTATGATGATCTCTTACCCTTCAATACGTTCCCTGTCATGCGTTTTGATTTTTTTGATTTACAACTGGTTCTCCATATTGTCTCTACAGGTAGCCTAACTAAAGGTGCAGATCGTTCCGCGATTTCACTTCAAGCTGCCAGCGAGCGTATCAAAAAACTCGAACAGTATTTTGAAACACCATTATTTATTCGCCAAACTACAGGCGTAGAGCTCACTACAGCTGGTCATGCTTTTGTAGAACATGGTCGTCAGCTTTTAGCACAAAAAGATCAACTCGAACAAGAAATGCAGCGTTTTAGGCACCCTACCACAGAGGCATTAACGCTGTGGTGTAACTCTTCTGCTCAAAGTGAATATCTACCGCCTCTCTTACCGCAATATCTTGTACTGCATCCCGAAATGAATATCGATTTACATGAAGCCGAAAGCTCTGAAATTGTAGATGCATTAACGCAGGGAATTGCCAATTTAGGACTCGTCTCAAGTTTTTTTGATACCCGACATTTGCAAACTAAGGAATTTGCTAGTGATCCGTTAGTTCTGATTTGCCCCGCTACGCATGAGTTAGCTCAATACCAAGAGCTGAATTTGGTAGATGCTCTAAGCTATGGTTTTATTGGTCTTAAACCCCACCACTCTTTGCAACAGTCTATCGAAACTCAAGCTAAGCTATTAGGCTTTAACATACAGTATCGTTTACGTTTACCTAATTTTGGAGCAATTGCTGAGGTTGTGGCGAAAGGTGTTGGAATTGCAATTATGCCCGCCCGCGCTGCACAGCGTTTGCAATCGGACTATGATTTTCATTCCATTCAACTGCTAGGGGCGTGGGCAAACCGTAAATTGCTTTTAGCAACACAAAATTTCAATCAGCTCCCTCAAAGCTATCAACAGTTTTCTGATTTTTTACTGCAACATCGCCCTTAAACACTTGGCTTAGTGCAAAACCATATAAATCCCTAATGACACTAAACCAATGAAAAAAATACGGCGAAATTTCTGCTCATTGAGTCGATAACGGATTTTTTTACCTAACCACATTCCAACTAATGCAGCGAATAAAGCCGCAAAAGATAAACGATAGTCTAGCTTTATTCCTGACATAGGATTGTGGTGTAAAAAGACTGCAAGGCAAATGGTAGACACGGTAAAAGTCAGCCCCAAAGCCTGTACCAACTCATCACGTTTTAAATGCAACGACTGCAAGTAAGGCACTACTGGAATAATAATTACACCTGTTGCTACCGTCACTGCCCCACCAATATAACCAATGATGGGCGATAGCCAACGTTCATGCTTGCCTAAGTGCGGGAGCTTCTTCACACATAGACCATAGAGTCCATATAAAGCCAGCATACAGCCTAATAAAATCTCACTACTATGCCCATGACTTTGGCTCAAGGTGGGTAGAAAGCTCCATATTGAGCCCACCACAATGCCTACAAGTAAAGTCCAGAAACGGCGAATAAAAGCCCAAACATGTCCTTCAGCGAAAAGCTGCCAGACATTGGTCACCATTGAAGGAACAATCAGAAGAGATGCTGCTTGAAAAGGACTCATTGCGATGGTGAGTAGGCCCATCGATACCGCGGGCAACCCTAAGCCGATCATGCCTTTAATCATGCCAGCAAAGGCAAAAACCACCATAATAATTGCTAGAAATGTCACTGTTTATCTCCGATTCCCTACAAGGCTATGCTACGGAAAAAACAGGCTTTGCCCTATTCTTGTTTTTAGGAGAAGGCCTCAATTAAAAGTTGAGGCAGTTTTATATTTTTCTTCTAATACATTGCTAAAAATACTTTCAATCATCCAAACACGATACAAACTATTAAATACATAGCTTTGCCCATCAATACGCAACTCTAAAACTGGTAAATCAGGCTGATGCTTATCTCTGCAAAATGCGTCATTTTGCGCCAGAACAGCTGGCACATCCTGTTCGGTTAACTGCTCAATTCCCAACTGTTGCTGTAATTCTTGGAAATGCTTTTTGAAAGATAAATCTTTGCCTTTTGTCCAAACAGCCTGCAAAATCGTAAAAACCGTATCGATTTGCTGATTTTCAGGCACGCTATAGAAAAGCTTTGCCATCTCAAGCGTACTTTCTTCTGTAGGACGGCAAAAAGGAGTAAAAGCTACATCTGTTCGTTTAGAAACACGGGTTGCTAAACTCCAGTCAAACCAATCTCGGCCTTGATAGCTTAAAGGGTAAACTTTTAATTGAATGTCATAATAATCGGCCAGCTCTTCCTTAATATAAGCAAGTAACAGCCAACTCATTGGATCTTCTAAGGCAATATATATATCGAGTTCAGGACGAAGTGTCTGAATTTCGGTAAGTGCCTCCGCATCATTAATCAAATGTTCACGCCATTCGATATGATTAATTAAAAAGATCGGATTACCAGTCAATAACTTTTGCTGTTTTAGACGACGGGTTAAACGTAATAGATCATCTACTGCATGATACTTACGTCCACCAAATTCAAAGTACGCCGCCGGTACAGGTTCATCCGTAAAAATACGTTCTGAAAAATGTTGAGGAAGCTGATGTTTAACTGCCATGGCATGTAAAGTACGCAGCTTTCCATATTGTTGCTGCCAAAGCATGTGAAAAATATCTTCTAGTAAATGTAAGAAATTCTGACCTTGTAATGGGGTTCTTTTTAATATGACAGCAGCTTGTTTTAAAGATTCTTGGCTTGGGATTTCTGGAAATTCATCAAAAGCAAAACGGTGTTGCTTGGCTAAAATTTTCGCATCATTCAGACAATAATTTTGCCACTCTTCATGTGACATACCATTTGGAGGTTCAGAAGCCGTATGGGAAATAATAATTTTTAAAGGCTTAAGTTCATCACTTAAAATCTCATCGAGCTGAGACAATTGCTGAACAGCCAAATAGCTATACACATCATCAAGTCGTAAATAAATACTTAAACCATTTTCCGTGGGTAACACCGCTTGACGAGAGGGTTTTTGGTAAAACCAACTCGATCGGATAGGGTCAAACCAACGGCGTAGCAGTGACATGAATAGTGCCTCTAAAAAATAAAATCCTAAGCTAGACCAAAAAACTGCTTTGATCGCAGTACAAAGTGCAGCAGAAGCTTAATATACAAAATACTAACGGGCTCTGCTTCGCAGAATAAATATCACGTTATTGCACGTGTTCCTGCATCGGTGAAGATTTTATCATCATTTTATGACAAACCCATAGAATGACTTGCAACACCCTAATCTACAAGCCTATTTTTTTCATCAGGCGAAAAAAATGCACCCTCAACAGATAATAATTCATCGTGTTGAAGAGTGCATAATTTCTACTCAATTATTAAAATTGAATATTTTATAGAACGCGTACAGCTCCTTTCGCTGCACTTGTTGTATGCATTGCATAAACTTTTAATGCTTTTGATACCTTACGTTTACGTTCTTCTTTTGGATGCCAGCCTTTCGCTTCTTGAACTGTACGACGGTGCGCCATAGTCGCATCATCAACGTTCAAGTGAATGGTACGGTTTGGAATATCAATTTCAATGGTATCGCCATCTTCAACCAAACCAATGGCACCGCCTTCAGCAGCTTCTGGCGAAACATGTCCAATCGAAAGACCTGATGAACCACCAGAGAAACGACCATCTGTAACTAATGCACAGTCTTTTCCTAAACCTTTTGATTTAAGATAGCTGGTTGGGTAAAGCATTTCTTGCATACCCGGACCACCACGTGGACCTTCATAACGAATCACAACGACATCGCCAGCTTTAATGTCATGACCCAAAATTGCGTCTACAGCAGCATCTTGACTCTCAAATACGCGCGCTGTGCCAGTAAATTTTAGGATAGATTCATCTACACCCGCAGTTTTTACAATACATCCGTCAAGAGCGATGTTGCCGTATAGCACAGCTAAACCACCATCTTTAGAGAATGCATGTTCTGCATTGCGGATAACGCCTTTTTCACGATCGCCATCTAAAGTTGCATAGTAACGATTTTGAGAGAATGCAACTTGTGTTGGTACACCACCCGGAGATGAGCGATAGAACTCATATACGTCTGCATCTTCAGTACGAATAATATCCCACTTATCTAATGCATCTTTTAAAGTTTTCTCATGTACAGTTGGTAGTGATACATCAAGTAACTTCGCACGATCAAGTTCACCTAAAATGGCCATGATTCCACCTGCACGGTGTACATCTTCCATATGAACATCTTGTTTTGCAGGCGCTACTTTAGACAATACAGGCACTCGACGTGATAGTTCGTCAATATCGTCCATGGTAAAGTCAACTTCCGCTTCACTTGCCGCAGCTAATAAGTGTAGAACGGTATTGGTTGAACCACCCATTGCAATATCAAGCGTCATGGCATTTTTAAATGCAGCCTTTGTTGCAATTGAACGAGGTAAAATGCTTGCATCTTCTTGTTCGTAATAGCGCTTAGCCAATTCAACAATAAGTTGACCTGCTTTTAAGAATAATTTTTTACGATTAGCATGTGTCGCGACAATCGAACCATTACCCGGTAAAGATAAACCTAACGCTTCGGTTAAACAGTTCATTGAGTTTGCAGTGAACATACCTGAACATGAACCACAGGTTGGACATGCTGAACGTTCAAATTCTTCAACTTCTTCGTCTGTATAACTTTCATCAGCTGCAACAACCATTGCATCAACAAGGTCAATCGCTTTTTCATTACCGCGGAATTTGACCTTACCTGCTTCCATTGGTCCACCAGACACAAAAACAACAGGAATATTCAAGCGCATCGCAGCCATGAGCATTCCCGGAGTAATCTTGTCACAGTTAGAAATACAGACCATAGCATCAGCACAATGCGCATTCACCATGTACTCTACTGAGTCAGCAATCAAATCACGTGATGGTAAAGAATAAAGCATGCCGTCATGCCCCATTGCGATCCCGTCGTCTACTGCAATCGTATTGAACTCTTTAGCAACACCACCTGATGCCTGAATTTCTGCTGCAACAAGCTGCCCTAGATCTTTAAGATGTACATGGCCCGGAACAAATTGAGTAAATGAATTGACCACCGCAATAATCGGTTTGCCGAAATCCTCATCTTTCATTCCTGTTGCACGCCATAAGCCACGTGCGCCAGCCATATTTCTTCCGTGTGTCGATGTTTTTGAACGATAGTCAGGCATTAGTGTTTCCAACAAGTTGTGCTTGAGCGAAATTTCTCCCACTCTGGCTGAATGATACTGATATAGCGTTAGATCAGTCGGAATATTGACTCATCATCATAATTTGATCATTCTCCATTCTATAGAAGCAAATAATATTCGGAAAGCCAAGAACAGTAATAGTCAGTCAATATTTAGCAAAACTTACATGAATAATTTTTTATTTTTTCATAACCTTTTTTTATCAATAAAAGTTTTTCAATAATTTTTTGTTCACTATTTAAAAACCAAATCTCTCAATAGCCATGAGTTTAGGGCTTCAAACGTTTTTCACGTATACTACCCACAAACTCTTTTTGGATTGCATTTGTGAAAATTATTTTTGCTGGCACCCCCGAATTTGCTGCAACAGCATTGGCGGCTTTATTAAAAACTTCCCATGAAATTATCGCGGTTTATACTCAACCAGACCGTAAAGCTGGTCGCGGACAAAAATTAACGCCATCTCCTGTAAAACAGCTTGCCCTTGAACATAATATTCCTGTTTATCAACCGCTTCACTTTAAAGCTTCAACTGAAGAAGGCTTGGCAGCTCAACAAGAACTCGCTGCTTTAGGTGCTGATGTGATGGTAGTTGCTGCCTATGGTTTGATTCTTCCACAAGCTGTGCTCGATACACCTAAATATGGTTGTTTAAACATTCACGGCTCATTATTACCACGATGGCGCGGTGCAGCACCAATTCAGCGCGCAATCGCAACAGGTGATGATGAAACAGGAATTACGATTATGCAGATGGCTGCTGGTTTAGATACAGGCGATATGATGTATAAAACCTACTGCCCAATCAGCGCCGAAGAGACCTCTGCCAGCTTGCATGACAAATTGGCTGTTCAAGGTGCAGAAGCAATTTGTGCAGTACTCGAGTCAGAAGCAACATTACAAAAATATTTGGCAGAACGTGAAGTTCAGGATGAAAGCCTAACTGTCTATGCACACAAGCTCGTGAAATCAGAAGCTCGTATTGACTGGTCAACTGATGCTATTCAACTTGACCGAAATATTCGTGCATTCAACCCTTGGCCTGTTGCTTTCGTTCAGTTAGATGAAAATAATGCTCTGCGTGTTTGGAGCTCAACAATTTCTAGTCAAAACAAAGCGAATGCCCAAGCTGGTGAAATTATCGCGATTGATAAGCAAGGCGTACATGTTGCTTGTGGGCAAGATTCCTTTATTTGTCTGACCAGTGTGCAATGGCCAGGCGGCAAAGCAATGAATGCTCAACAAATTGCCCAAACTCAAAAACTTCACGTAGGACAAATTCTGCCATGAGTCAGGTTTCATCAAATTCGTCACGATTTAACTTACGTGCTCAAGTCGTCCAGACGTTATTAAAAGTTCAGCAAGGCCAATCACTCGCTAGTATTTTAAATACACAGCTAAATCAAGTTGCAGAACGTGACCGTGCACTATTTCATGAACTTGTTCTGGGTACATTGCGTCAATGGTTTGCGCTTAAATCAATTAGCCTACCTTTACTCAGCAAACCGTTAAACAATGAAACTGTTGAAACCTGTCTTTACGTCGGCCTTTATCAAGTTTTATGCACGCGTATTGCCGCACATGCTGCCATATCTGAAACAGTAGACGCCACTAAACAACTTGGGTTCCCAGCACTCAGCGGCATTGTGAATGCTATTTTGCGCCGAGCGACGCGTGAAACTGATGAATTTCAACAAGGTTTACAACATGCGCATGGCTTACCAAGTTGGCTTTATAAGCGTGTGAAAAAAGATTGGGGTGAACAAACCGAGTCTCTATGCCAATCATTAAAGCAAGTCGCACCTTTAACCTTAAGGGTTAATCAACGCCACATTGGTCGAGACGCTTATTTAGCAAAATTACAAAGTTCAGAAATTAAAGCACGTGCATGTATTTTGTCTGAAGCAGGCATCGTCCTTGAACAATCTGTTCAAATTACGCAGCTACCTGGTTTTGAACAAGGCTGGTTTTCTGTACAAGACGAACACGCTCAGCTTTGTGCAGAATTATTGCCAGATTTAAATAATAAAACAGTGATTGATGCCTGTGCAGCACCCGGTGGAAAAACGGCTCATTTACTCGAAAAGTTTAAACCGGCTAAGCTCATTGCCATTGACCAGGATTCTAATCGTTTAGTCCGTGTGACTGAAAATTTAAACCGTTTAGCACTCGATCAAACTCATACTGAAATTTTGGCAGCAGATGCAACCCAATGGGTTCCAGCGCAGCCTGTAGATTGTATTGTGCTAGATGCGCCTTGCTCTGCAACAGGGGTCATTCGACGTCATCCTGACATACGCCTTTTACGCCAATCTAGCGATATAGGCCAAACGATTGAGCTACAAAAGCAGATCTTGCAGCACATGTGGCAACAGCTCAAAGCTGGCGGTACACTGCTCTACATCACATGTTCAGTTTTAAAAGCTGAGAATGAACAGCAAATGATAGATTTCTTTGCAGAACATAATGATGCGAAAGAAATTAAAATTGAAGCAGATTGGGGTATTGAGCAAATTCATGGCCGCCAATTACTGCCGCAAGCACAATCTGGCGATGGATTTTATTATTGTAAAATTCAAAAAATTGTATAAAAAAAAGCAGGCTTCGAGCCTGCTTTTTTACTTAATCAGCATCAAAGCGTGTGCTGATCTTTTACATCTTCTAAAACATCATCTAACTCTTCAGGATGTTTCGACAAATGTAGAATGGATAAAATCAATCCACCCCATAAAAACACCATCGAAATTACCATCATCACGATTGCCGAAGTATTCATTATTTTATCCTCCTAGCGATCTTTCATTTTGCTTAACACGATTGCAACGACCGCACAGAAAATCACACTGCCCCAGCCGAATACACCTTGTAAGCTCATACTATAAGTATCATAGCCATTTTTGATCAAATTAAAAACAGTCAAACAGAGTGTAGTTAACAAGATTAAAGAGGTGATGACTGTTAAAGTGAAATCCCATCCCTTACCAACTTGAATGGTTGAGATACGATTTATATGGTCACTAAGTTCTTTAAGCGCTGAACGTTTAAACCAAGCTACGCTAATAATTGATATTAATGCGCCACCAATAATCCCGATGTTATTAATAAAGTGATCGACAATATCAACCAGTTTAATTGCATTTACACTTGAGAATAGAATAATTGATACGAGCGCACTACCACCACCAATAATAGTTACAGCTTTTTTACGGCCCCATTTCAACTTATCTTGCATTGCTGCAATAGGCACTTCCAAAATACTGACCATCGAAGAAATACCTGCGACGAAAAGTGAAGAGAAGAATAAGAGACCAAATAAATCGGCACCTGTACCTAAACTTGAAATAATTTTAGGGAATGCAATAAATGCCAATCCAATCCCGCCACTCACCACATCTTTAACTTCAGTACCAGCAGCATGTGCCATAAAGCCAAGCGCTGCAAAAATACCAATACCCGCTAGAATCTCTGTTGATGCATTTGCAAAACCAACGATTAAGCCAGAACCTGTTAAATTAGTTTTTGGTTTCAAATATGATGCATACGTCACCATGATCCCGAAACCAACAGATAGTGAGAAGAAGGTATGACCATAAGCGGCTAACCAAACTTTATAATCCATCATTGCTGACCAGTTTGGCGTGAAGAATGCATTCAAACCTTGAACTGCACCCGGCAAACGCAATGACTGAATCACCAAAATAGTGAATAGAACGAATAATAATGGCATGAAAATCTTATTAGATAATTCCACACCCTTTTTCACGCCACCATAAAGAATAATTAAAGTAAGTGCCCAAATTCCAACAATCGGCCAGAATAAATGACTTACAAACTGTAAATCAAAACCAGTCGCTTTTGAGGTTTGTAGGTAAGTATTAAAGAAGAAACCTTCTGGATCACTTCCCCACATTTGACCAATAGAGAAGTAAACGTAACTACCTGCCCACGTCAGGACGCTTGCATAATACAAACCGATGATGATGCAGACACAAACCTGCCACCACCCTAAAGTTTCTCCGCCTTTAAATAAAGCACGATATGCTTTTGGAGGCGAACCAGTACTACGATGTCCTACCGCATAATCTAAAAATAGTAACGGTAAACCAGCAGTAATGAGTGCCAATAGATAGGGAATAAGAAACGCACCACCACCATTTTCATAAGCAACGTATGGAAAGCGCCAAATATTACCTAAGCCTACAGCCGAACCAACGGCTGCAATAATAAAACCAGATCGTGACGTCCAGTTTTCACGAGAATCTGCCATAAAACACCTAATGTTAAAAGATTACTTATTTTTACTGCTATTGTTGATTGTTATTCCGCATGCAAAAAAAGAACCAAAAAATACTTTTGTGTTTGTAGAAAATAAAAAGAACCTTTTGAGTATTTTTATTCCCTTAACAAACAAGCAAAAATAGAAAATTCTTCCTTAAAGATTTTTGTCCATTTTTTGCTCCTATATAGCTGAACAATACCTGTTTTTATTTCTTTTTACTGTAATTTCCATCAGAAATTTTACGAATTTTCCAAGTTTTTTTCACAATTGGTTATTTTTCAGCTTATCTTTACGTCCTAAAGCTTAGGGGCTGACTTTATTGTTCAATGATATTTTATTCCAATTCATTGAAAGAGTTCTTCAATTACTCGACTTATCCAGTAATTTATTCTTAACTCTTCAGTTTTCAATTAAGATTTAAATGTCACCTTACTGTTAGATGACAAAATTTATACTAAAATTTTTATACGCTTAGTGACATCAAAATTAATAAATAAATATTAGTTATTTGAAATACATGGATTTTTATTCAGTCTCAAAAAATCTTATAGATATATACTCGATAGGCTTATTTTTTATCAATGCATCTGTAGCAAGATGTCTATATCATGCGCTCGAAGATTTCTTTTATTCGGATGTTAAAATGAAAATATTAAAAATGTCTTTATTAGCGCTCGGGATGGGCTTAAGTGGCTTTGCTCAAGCAGACTTTGTTGGAGTCAAAGGAGAAGTGGGCTACTGGTTTTATGATGGTAAAGCTAATATATCTTCTCAATTCCCTGATGATCAGGATCTAGATCAAAAAGGTAGTGCTCAACTCTCATTGTCAGTAGAACACCCAATCCCATTTATTCCAAATGCAAAAATTCGTTATGTAAATTTAGATACTCAAACTAAATCAGAAACTTTAGGTCAAGCCAACTATAAAGTTGATTTAGATCATAGCGATTTTATACTCTATTACGAATTACTAGATAATATTGTCAGTGTAGATGCCGGACTTGGTGCAACTGTACTAAATGGTGATATCACTGCGTATACAGGTAAGCGTGTAGATATTGATAAAACATATCCTATTGCTTATTTATCAGGTGAAGTAAAACTTCCATTTACAGGCTTAAGTGCTAAAGGTGAAGCAACGTATACAAACTTTGATGATGCACGAATTACAGATGCATTAGCAGAAGTAAAATATAAATTTGCAGATAACTTACTCATTGATCTTGGTTTAACAGCAGGCTATCGCATACTCAATATTGATTTAGATGACTACGATAATAATGACCTTAAATTTGAGTTTAAAGGTCCCTATGTAGGCTTAGAAGCACATTTCTAAACCAGAACAAGCTCGAAATTTCTTTTATATAAAAAAGGGCTCTATAAGAGTTCTTTTTTATTCAATCATACTCACATATCTGGGATATTCTTGAATTCTCTGACACCATGCTTGAATATTTGGGTATAACTTTAAATCGAAGCCACCTTCATCAGCCACATGTGTATAAGCATATAGCGCAATATCAGCAATAGTGAGTTGTGGTCCTGTAAGATAGTCGTGTTCTGCTAATACTTTATCCATAATAGATAATGCTTTATGCCCTTTTGGCTGTAAATTATAATATTCGGTTTTTCTATCTTCTGGTAAGCCTAAATATTTATTAATAAAACGTGCAACTGCAATAAAAGGTTCATGGCTATATTGTTCAAAGAACATCCATTGGTACATTTTTGCTTTAATAAAAAGATCTATAGGAATAAATTTTGTTCCCTCAGCTAAGTAACCTAAAATAGCATTCGATTCACTTAAAACACGACCATCTTCCAGAACTAATACAGGTATTTTTCCATTAGGGTTTAGGGATAAAAACTCTTGGGTTTGTGTATCTTTTTTTAAAATATCAATATGAATCCATCTATGATTAATATTTAACAAGGAAAGTAAGAGTTTGATTTTATAGCAATTACCCGAACCCACATCACCATAGATTTTCATATGTACTTCTCTCTTATTATTTATGCTTAAATAGATAATTTTCTTATTATTTATAGCACAGCTCTCTCATAGGGTTCTTTTTTATTGCATTGATTCTTTATTTTCGTCATTTATTTCAGACATAAAAAAACACCCCCAACTGTTAAGTTGAGGGTGTTTGAATAATGAGCTGGCGATGACTTACTCTCACATGGGAAACCCCACACTACCATCAGCGCTAAGAGGTTTCACTTCTGAGTTCGGGAAGGGATCAGGTGGTTCACTCTTGCTATGGTCGCCAGCACAACTGGTATGGATACTTGCATTGGTCTTATTAGTTGCCGATGCGTTTTCCAAATCTTTACAGATGGGCTGATTGAGTCTTACTTTATTTTGTTCATTTTAGCTAAGCGTATAACTAAATCAAGTTGCTTTGCATATTAATGAATCGATTGATGCTTTATATACAACTGCTTGGGTGTTGTATAGTCAAGCCTCACGAGCAATTAGTATTGGTCAGCTTCACATATCACTATGCTTCCACATCCAACCTATCAACGTCCTAGTCTCGAACGGCTCTTTAGAGGACATAAAGTCCTAGGGAAATCTTATCTTGAGGTAGGCTTCCCGCTTAGATGCTTTCAGCGGTTATCCCTTCCGAACATAGCTACCCGGCGATGCGACTGGCGTCACAACCGGTACACCAGAGGTTCGTCCACTCTGGTCCTCTCGTACTAGGAGCAGATCCTCTCAAATTTCCAGCGCCCACGGTAGATAGGGACCGAACTGTCTCACGACGTTCTAAACCCAGCTCGCGTACCTCTTTAAATGGCGAACAGCCATACCCTTGGGACCTGCTTCAGCCCCAGGATGAGATGAGCCGACATCGAGGTGCCAAACACCGCCGTCGATATGAACTCTTGGGCGGTATCAGCCTGTTATCCCCAGAGTACCTTTTATCCGTTGAGCGATGGCCCTTCCATACAGAACCACCGGATCACTAAGACCTACTTTCGTACCTGCTCGACTTGTGGGTCTCGCAGTTAAGCGCGCTTTTGCCTTTATACTCTACGCGTGATTTCCGACCACGCTGAGCGCACCTTCGTACTCCTCCGTTACTCTTTAGGAGGAGACCGCCCCAGTCAAACTACCCACCAGACATGGTCCTCGCCCCGGATTACGGGGCAGAGTTAGAACCTCAACATTACCAGGGTGGTATTTCAAGGACGGCTCCATTGGAACTAGCGTTCCAACTTCAAAGCCTCCCACCTATCCTACACAAGTAAGGTCAAAGTTCAATGTCAAGCTGCAGTAAAGGTTCACGGGGTCTTTCCGTCTAGCCGCGGGTACACTGCATCTTCACAGCGATTTCGATTTCACTGAGCCTCTGCTGGAGACAGCGCCGCCATCATTATGCCATTCGTGCAGGTCGGAACTTACCCGACAAGGAATTTCGCTACCTTAGGACCGTTATAGTTACGGCCGCCGTTTACTGGGGCTTCGATCAAGAGCTTCGCTTACGCTAACCCCATCAATTAACCTTCCAGCACCGGGCAGGCATCACACCCTATACGTCCACTTTCGTGTTTGCAGAGTGCTATGTTTTTAATAAACAGTTGCAGCGGCCTGGTTTCTGTGGCTGTCATCAGCTCAGGAAGCAAGTTCCATCACCAACAACAGCGTACCTTCTCCCGAAGTTACGGTACCATTTTGCCTAGTTCCTTCAGCAGAGTTCTCTCAAGCGCCTTGGTCTACTCGACCTGACCACCTGTGTCGGTTTAGGGTACGATTCCTGTGTAACTGAAGCTTAGAGACTTTTCCTGGAAGCATGGTATCAGCCACTTCGCTGTACAAGTACAGCTTGCTATCAGATCTCAGCATAGAGCACCCCGGATTTGCCTAAGATGCATGCCTACTTCCTTTCACCTGGACAACCAACGCCAGGCTGACTTAACCTTCTCCGTCCTCTCATCGCATTACACAGAAGTATTGGAATATTAACCAATTTCCCATCGACTACGCCTTTCGGCCTCGCCTTAGGGGTCGACTCACCCAGCCCCGATTAACGTTGGACTGGAACCCTTGGTCTTTCGGCGAACGGGTTTTTCACCCGTTTTGTCGTTACTCACGTCAGCATTCGCACTTCTGATACCTCCAGCATACTTCTCAATACACCTTCATCGGCTTACAGAACGCTCCCCTACCACTTGACTTAAAAGTCAAATCCGCAGCTTCGGCACATAGTTTTAGCCCCGTTACATCTTCCGCGCAGGCCGACTCGACTAGTGAGCTATTACGCTTTCTTTAAAGGGTGGCTGCTTCTAAGCCAACCTCCTAGCTGTCTATGCCTTCCCACATCGTTTCCCACTTAACTATGATTTTGGGGCCTTAGCTGGCGGTCTGGATTGTTTTCCTCTTGACTACGGACGTTAGCACCCGCAGTCTGTCTCCCGGATAGTACTCATAGGTATTCGGAGTTTGCATCGGTTTGGTAAGTCGGGATGACCCCCTAGCCGAAACAGTGCTCTACCCCCTATGGTATTCGTCCGAGGCGCTACCTAAATAGCTTTCGGGGAGAACCAGCTATCACCAGGCTTGATTAGCCTTTCACCCCTATCCACAAGTCATCCCCTGGCTTTTCAACGACAGTGGGTTCGGTCCTCCAGTTAGTGTTACCCAACCTTCAACCTGCTCATGGATAGATCGCCTGGTTTCGGGTCTATACCCAGCAACTAAACGCCCTATTAAGACTCGATTTCTCTACGGCTCCCCTATACGGTTAACCTCGCTACTGAATATAAGTCGCTGACCCATTATACAAAAGGTACGCAGTCACCGAACAAGTCGGCTCCCACTGCTTGTATGCATGCGGTTTCAGGATCTATTTCACTCCCCTCACAGGGGTTCTTTTCGCCTTTCCCTCACGGTACTGGTTCACTATCGGTCAGTCAGGAGTATTTAGCCTTGGAGGATGGTCCCCCCATATTCAGACAAGGTTTCACGTGCCTCGCCCTACTCGTCATCATTATGTGTGCCCTTTCGTGTACGGGAATATCACCCTCTACGTTCGCACTTCCCAGAGCGTTCCACTAAAACACACATAACTTAATGGGCTGATCCCCGTTCGCTCGCCGCTACTAAGGGAATCTCAATTGATTTCTTTTCCTAAGGGTACTGAGATGTTTCACTTCCCCTCGTTCGCCTTGCAACACTATGTATTCATGTTGCAATACCTACCTTAAAGTAGGTGGGTTCCCCCATTCAGAAATCTCCGGATCAAAGGATATTTGCCGCCTCCCCGGAGCTTATCGCAGGCTATTACGTCTTTCATCGCCTCTGACTGCCAAGGCATCCACCACATGCACTTAATTACTTGACTATACAACCCCAAACAGTCGTTATTACCTACAAGGAGTAATAAGACATGATCAATGATTTCTCATCAATCTCTTACAGTTTGAAGTACTGTGTATTTAAACACTGTACAGCTTCAATCTAATTCATATACCAAAACGCTTGATTCAGTTAATTTGCTAGTTCTCAATTAATTCCAAGATCAGAATTACTTCTTCTCTTTTCATTATTGAGTGAACAATTTATTTCAGACTCAATTTTGCCAATCTGTTAATGAATAAACATGCCTTCGTCAGGTCATGCTTAATACCGTGATACTTAAATCACAGAAGTTAATAAACTAAGATCTTACAACCTCTATTTACTAATTTCTGTAATCCGAACTTCTCTTAAGTTCTGGTGGAGACTAGGAGAGTCGAACTCCTGACCTCCTGCGTGCAAAGCAGGCGCTCTACCAACTAAGCTAAGTCCCCAGCTTACATCATCAGTTATGTATCTTCTTTTCTATAACTTCAACCAGTCAAAGTCATGGTGGGTCTGACAAGACTTGAACTTGTGACCCCACGCTTATCAAGCGTGTGCTCTAACCAACTGAGCTACAGACCCTCAGATACATCTATGAAGAACAACTTGTTGTGGATTCTTACCAATCGTCAATCTTTCGTTAAGGAGGTGATCCAGCCGCAGGTTCCCCTACGGCTACCTTGTTACGACTTCACCCCAGTCATCGGCCACACCGTGGTAAGCGTCCTCCTTGCGGTTAGACTACCTACTTCTGGTGCAACAAACTCCCATGGTGTGACGGGCGGTGTGTACAAGGCCCGGGAACGTATTCACCGCGGCATTCTGATCCGCGATTACTAGCGATTCCGACTTCATGGAGTCGAGTTGCAGACTCCAATCCGGACTACGATCGGCTTTTTGAGATTAGCATCCTATCGCTAGGTAGCAACCCTTTGTACCGACCATTGTAGCACGTGTGTAGCCCTGGCCGTAAGGGCCATGATGACTTGACGTCGTCCCCGCCTTCCTCCAGTTTGTCACTGGCAGTATCCTTAAAGTTCCCGACATTACTCGCTGGCAAATAAGGAAAAGGGTTGCGCTCGTTGCGGGACTTAACCCAACATCTCACGACACGAGCTGACGACAGCCATGCAGCACCTGTATGTAAGTTCCCGAAGGCACCAATCCATCTCTGGAAAGTTCTTACTATGTCAAGGCCAGGTAAGGTTCTTCGCGTTGCATCGAATTAAACCACATGCTCCACCGCTTGTGCGGGCCCCCGTCAATTCATTTGAGTTTTAGTCTTGCGACCGTACTCCCCAGGCGGTCTACTTATCGCGTTAGCTGCGCCACTAAAGCCTCAAAGGCCCCAACGGCTAGTAGACATCGTTTACGGCATGGACTACCAGGGTATCTAATCCTGTTTGCTCCCCATGCTTTCGCACCTCAGCGTCAGTGTTAGGCCAGATGGCTGCCTTCGCCATCGGTATTCCTCCAGATCTCTACGCATTTCACCGCTACACCTGGAATTCTACCATCCTCTCCCACACTCTAGCTAACCAGTATCGAATGCAATTCCCAAGTTAAGCTCGGGGATTTCACATTTGACTTAATTAGCCGCCTACGCGCGCTTTACGCCCAGTAAATCCGATTAACGCTTGCACCCTCTGTATTACCGCGGCTGCTGGCACAGAGTTAGCCGGTGCTTATTCTGCGAGTAACGTCCACTATCTGAAGGTATTAACTTCAGTAGCCTCCTCCTCGCTTAAAGTGCTTTACAACCATAAGGCCTTCTTCACACACGCGGCATGGCTGGATCAGGCTTGCGCCCATTGTCCAATATTCCCCACTGCTGCCTCCCGTAGGAGTCTGGGCCGTGTCTCAGTCCCAGTGTGGCGGATCATCCTCTCAGACCCGCTACAGATCGTCGCCTTGGTAGGCCTTTACCCCACCAACTAGCTAATCCGACTTAGGCTCATCTATTAGCGCAAGGTCCGAAGATCCCCTGCTTTCTCCCGTAGGACGTATGCGGTATTAGCATTCCTTTCGAAATGTTGTCCCCCACTAATAGGCAGATTCCTAAGCATTACTCACCCGTCCGCCGCTAAGTGATAGTGCAAGCACCATCACTCCGCTCGACTTGCATGTGTTAAGCCTGCCGCCAGCGTTCAATCTGAGCCATGATCAAACTCTTCAGTTAAAAATCATTTTGCACCTTATTAAAGACAAGGTGCCAATTCTGGCTCATCAATTTTCTGACTTAAATTTCGCTCAAATAAACTTCGAGTAATTTAAACCAATCAATCAATGATAATATTTCGATCGATCAATCAGTAAAAATCCACACAAGTTGTTCTTCATAATCTCTTAATGATCTTCTTACTGGTTCGTCACCAGCAAGCTAGGTCGGCTATATTACTCTTAATCTCTTAAAAGTCAACAGGTAATTTCGATATTTTTAAAACTTATTCTCAAAACTAACTTCTCATCAAATTCATTACCTAAAGCAACTCACTCAATTCCAAGTAACTGTTTTTCAACAAGTTTCTATCTGCATCACCGCCGATGGATGTGCATTATAGATGATTAAATTCTCTTGGCAAGGGGTATTTCAGTCTTTTTCTATTGAGTGCCGATTTTTTCTACTATTTTACGAAAAAAGTGATGTATGTGACTTTTTTTTAGGCATTTTTACTACTTTTTCTTAATTCTTATATTCAGAAATGTAGGTTATCGTGAGTTTTATATGTCTTCTATAGAGCTTAGAGGCATATATAGCTTCTTCTAAATATAGCTTCTTCTAAATATAGCTTCTTCTAATCCAAAGATTCCAAAGATTCCAAAGATTCCAAAGATTCCAAAGATTCCAAAGATTCCAAAGATTCCAAAGATTCCAAAGATTCCAAAGATTCCAAAGATTCCAAAGATTCCAAAGATTCCAAAGATTCCAAAGATTCCAAAGATTCCAAAGATTCCAAAGATTCCAAAGATTCCAAAGATTCCAAAGATTCCAAAGATTCCAAAGATTCCAAAGATTCCAAAGATTCCAAAGATTCCAAAGAAATAATAGAGCAAATACTCTACCCCGCTCTATATTTCTTCTTATTTTTAATTTACTTCTTTTATTATTACTGAATTACTGATCTTTAGATTGTTCCACGTGGAACGCTGAATTGTTTTTATGATCCTTAAATAAAAAAGCAGGATTACTCCTGCTTTTTATCACTACACAACTTTCTTAGTCAGTGAAAGTTACACGAGCAATTGCTTTCTTACCTGACTGAATAATGAAAGTACCGTTTTCTTTTACAGAGAAACTTGCATCAACAGCATTCCAGTCAACTTTTACTGCTCCGCGAGCTACAGCATCTTTTGCAGCTGCTGCATTCGGATTTAGGCCAGCTAAACGTAGAATCGTAGCAATAAAGATTTCTCCACCAAACTCACCACGTGAAATAGTCACCTCTGGGGTGTCTTCGGGTACTTCACCTTCTGTAATAAGGTTACCAGCACTTTTATGTGCATTAGCTGCAGCTTCTGCATCATGGAAACGTTCAACTAGTTCAAGTGCAAGAATACGTTTTACTTCTTGCGGATTACGACCAGCAGTAATTTCATCTAATAAAGTTTTGATCTCATCTAGAGATTTAAAGCTGAGTAAATCGAAATAGCGTTCAATTAAAGAATCAGGCATTGATAAAACTTTTTGGTACATTGCCCCTGGTGTATCAAATACACCAATATAGTTACCTAAAGATTTAGACATTTTATTTACGCCATCTAAACCTTCTAGAATCGGAACAGTGATACACACTTGTGATTCTTGGCCATAACGACTTTGTAAAGTACGACCCATGAGAAGGTTAAAAGTCTGGTCTGTACCACCTAACTCTACGTCAGCTTCAAGTGCAATAGAGTCATAGCCTTGAACTAAAGGATATAAAAACTCGTGGATCGCAATTGGCTGATGGTTGCTATAACGCTTTGTAAAGTCATCACGCTCTAACATACGAGATACGGTTTGTTGGCTTGCCAACTGAATAAGGTCAGCAGCAGACTTTTGATTAAACCATTCTGAGTTAAAACGTACTTTTGTTTTATTCGGATCTAATATTTTGAAAACTTGTTCTTGATAAGTTTTAGCATTGGCTTCTACTTGTTCGCGTGACAACGGCGGACGAGTTGCACTTTTACCAGTTGGGTCGCCAATCATGGCAGTATAGTCACCAATCAAGAAGGTCACTTCATGACCCAAATCTTGGAACGTTTTTAATTTATTAATAAGAACAGTATGTCCTAAATGTAAATCTGGTGCTGTAGGGTCAAAACCAGCTTTAATTTTAAGAGGACGGTTCTCTTTGAGCTTTTTCAGTAAATCTTCTTCTGAAATAATTTCGTGCGTGCCTCGTTGGATGAGGGCAAGCTGTTCTTCGGCGGGCAAGAAATTTGACATCACAAAACCTAAACACATCAGTTATTCAATTTGTGCGATATACTAACATTTTTTCAGCGTCTTGCAGGGGAAGTTGCATATGAGCGCAATCTATATCGGCGTAATGACTGGCACTAGTATGGATGGTGTGGATATTGTTGCGGCTTCATTTGAGCCACTACAGCTTCATGCCACTCTTACAGTTCCATTTGAACCCGAGTTACGTGATGAGCTTATGGCATTAACTTTACCTGATGACAATGAAATTGACCGCATGGGTAAAGCTGATGTTGCTCTGGCCCAAATGATTGGTCACGGGATTAATACTCTCATTGAAAAACATCAATTAGATCGTAGTCAAATCAAAGCGATTGGTTCGCATGGGCAGACAATTCGTCACCGTCCAGAACATGGGTTTACGCTACAAATTGGCGATCCCAATATCATTACCGAAATCACTCAAATTCTGGTTGTTTCAGATTTTCGTCGTAGAGATATGGCAGCAGGTGGTCAAGGTGCACCATTAGTGCCTGCTTTCCATCAGGCATTATTTCAACATCCAAGTATTCATCGTGTGATTTTAAATTTGGGTGGTATTGCTAATGTGAGTATGCTGCCTGCCAACAATGCAGACGGCGTATTTGGTTTTGATACGGGTCCTGCAAATATTTTGATGGATGCGTGGTGTCATCGTCATACTGGTCACCCATATGATGAAAATGGTGATTGGGCAGCTTATGGGCACCCTATCCGCTCTTTACTCGATCGCCTTCATGCACATGAATATTTTTCTAAAGAACCACCGAAAAGTACGGGACGTGAAGATTTCAATATTGACTGGTTGGATGATCAGTTAATCGATTGGAGAAACGATTTAACTTATGATGAGTTGGAAGATACACCTGAAAACGTCCAAGCAACCTTATTAAAGCTTACTGTACGTGCCATTCAAAAGGCGATTTATCGCTCAGAGATGGAAACAGGTGAAGTATATGTTTGTGGTGGTGGTGCTTATAACTCTTATTTATTAGAGCAATTACGTTGGCGTTTACGTAAGCATAATTGGTCAGTTCAACCTACAGATGTTTTAGGACTCTCTCCTACTTGGGTCGAGGCTACAGCATTTGCATGGTTAGCAATGCGTTTTGTAAACGGTTTAAGTGGTAATTTACCAGCAGTAACAGGTGCTTCGGATTTCAGAATTCTAGGTACGATCACGGCCGTATAAAGCTACATATCGATTTGATTGGTCAGATTCGACCTCATAACACATTTACTGACCCGAAATGCTGTTATTTAAATCAGTATAAAAACTCATGATAAGTGCCAACAAAAATAATTTGAGGCACTGTCATCATGGATCTGACCAAACGTATCCATCAGTACACGCGTGGCGACTGGACATTCGATGTGATTGATTCAGGCCCTATTGATGGCCCACTTGTTGTTTTATTGCATGGTTTTCCCGAAACTGCTCATAGTTGGGAGCAAACCTCGGAATTATTGCATCAGCATCAATTTAGAACACTTGCAATTCATCAACGCGGTTATAGTTTAAATGCTAGACCTCAAAGCCGATTTCAATATTCACTGAGTGAACTGGTAGAAGACGTTGCAATTTTTATTAAGCAACTCGGTCAACCAGTCTATTTAATAGGGCACGACTGGGGATCAGCAATCGCTTCGGGCGTTGCAATGAAGTATCCACAATATATTCAACATCTCACTTTAGTTTCTGTACCACATCAAGCTGCTTTTTTAAAAGCCTGCTTAAGCAGCAAACAACTTTTTAAATCTTATTATTTTGCAATTTTTCAGTTGCCTCTTCTTCCTGAAGTTCTATTTAAAAAGATGCCTAAATTAGGTCGTAAATTTCTTCAGTCATCTGGCATGAATGAGCAGCAAATTGAAACATTCGAGACCGAGTTTATAAAGGAAAATAGATTAGGTACGGCGTTGAATTGGTATCGTGGCTTTTTTTGGGATAAACCTCAAAATCCGTTTAAAGCAATAGATGTCCCTACTCTTTTTATTTGGGGTAAACATGATATTGCCGTTACAGAAAAAAGTGCCAAGTTAAACTCAAGTTATTTTAAAAATAGTTATCGTGCAGTTTTTATGGATGCCTCGCATTGGATTCCATATCAGAATGCACCTGAGCTTGTGCAATACTTTTTAGAATCTATCCGTGAAAAGTAATGATCTGATCAATAAAAAAACCTCTCAAAATAGAGAGGTTTTTAAATTTTAAAATTCTTTTTAAATCGAGAATGAAGAACCACAACCACATGTTGTTGTTGCATTCGGATTTTGAATGATAAAACGTGAACCTTCAAGGCCTTCTACATAGTCAACCACTGAGCCAATTAAATACTGATAGCTGAGTGAATCAACAAGCATTTTTACATCGCCATTAACAAATTCTGCATCATCTTCATTTACGCTTTCAGCAAAATTAAAGCCATATGAAAACCCTGAACACCCGCCTCCCGTTACATATACACGTAACATGAGATCGTCATTCCCTTCACTATCACGGAGTTGGCGTACCTTATTGGCAGCATTATCTGTCAAAACTAGAGCTTGGGCATTCATGATGATTGTTCCTCGGATTTTGCTGTGCCTTTCAAAATAAAAAAGACCCTATATTGAGTATAGCATAATCAATATAGGGTCTGTCTTCGAAGTTTAAAGCGAATCTTGAGTATTTTTATCAAGATTATTTGTAATTCTCGTCTTGCAGGCCACATTCGAAGTTTTTAGCATCTTGCTTACAGCGGAATTGCCATAATAGTTTCATCATACGTTTATCATACACACCACGTTGTGTAAGGCTAATTCGTGACTCACGCATGAGCTTTTGATAACCCGGTTTATCTGCTGGTGGAACATCCATCCAGTATTTTTGTGGAATATCAGCTTTCATTTTACCTAAAATGGTAAAGGCACGTGGTAACTGACCCGAAACCCACTCTCTAGATTTCTGACCAAAACCTGCTGGGAACTTATCAGGACGGATAATAATATTTCCTGTCACCTGTAAGATCGGATAGTTCACGATCGCCCCTTTTGTTCCTAAACCTTTTTGTAGTTCCAAAGGTTTAAAGGCCGCCGCAGGTGCACCAATAATATCAACTTGATGGTTATTAAATTTAGCACCGAAATTTGTTATATCGGCACTAACAGCCTGCGCGCCTACCTGCTGAACCATAATTTTTTGCGCTTCATCATAGTCAAGAACTGCAATTTTTTTACCTGCAGCTTTTGCTACTGTATTGATGCTGCGATCATTTACTAAAAGATAGGCATCTCCTACTGGAATAACACCTACAACCTCATAGCGGCCGTTAACCATATATTTACTAAAAGTCGGACTCGCTAAACCTTGCATTACTTTTACAGCAAGCTTGAGGTCAGGAATGGCACCAATTGCATCCAATGACCCTGTAAAGGAGTTAAATTGACGACCACGCATCCCTGACACACTGATGCCATCACATTTGCCTGCTTTAAAATCTTCAGCAATAACGGCTTCATTCTGGTTTACTTTCAGTTCGATATCAGCTCCCCAGTTTTTTGCTGCAAGTTGATAATCCTTCATCAGCGCATAGACATCACCATTTTTACCAACGAAGTCAAAAACACATACTGTTTGTTTAGCCTGAGCTGCAAAAGAAACTGTGGTCAGTCCCATCGCAAGTAATAGCATTTTGGAAAATTGCATATTCTTTTTCCTTTCCTTGTGGAGTTTTTTGTTTTTCGATACCAAGAAATTTCACACCAATATGGTATGAGTCGGATAGGCTTCATATAAAAAATCATGTTGAAGATATTTTTACGGATCCATTTTGCTTTTATGATTTTATTTCCATCAAAAATAGATAGTCGTCTATCTATTAGCAATTATTTTAATCACAGAAGTCCTTGATCCATTTTTATACCTTCATGTTTCCTTATGAAGTTTTTATCTAAATTTAGCTTAACGTCTTTCTAGTTATCCACAATGGCAGAATTGACAGCATATACAAAACAAAAAGCCTAGAACTAAGTCTAGGCTTTCTGAAAATAATGAGGATTATTCACCAGGCATTGAACATTCGAAGTTAGCCTTGTCTACAGAACAACGTGCTTTTTTCAATACAGACATCATACCTGCATCGTAAACACCACGTTTAGTTAAGTCCATACGGCCATCACGCAACATTTTTTGATATTTAAGTTTGTCTTCTGCACTTAAATTCATTTTGTATTTGCCAGGAATCTGAGCTTCTAAACGGTTGATCATTGCAAAGTTCTTAGGCAACTGTTTAACAAACCAGTCACGAGATTTTTGACCAAAACCAGCTGGGAATTTATCAGAACGTAATACTAGATCAGCTGTAACGTGTAATACAGGGAAGTTCCACATTACACCGTTTGCACCCAAACCTTTATTTAATTCTAATGGTTTGTAAGCATAAGCAGGCGCACCTACCATATCTACTTGACCATTATTAAATTTCGCAGCAAAGTTTGAAATATCAGAAAGAACTGCTTGAGCGCCTACACGCTGCACCATAATTTTTTGTGCATCGTCATAACCTAGTACAGCGAATTTTTTACCCGCAGCTTTTTCAACAGAGTTGATGTTTTTGTCACGTACGAAAATGAACGCTGAACCTAACGGAGAAATACCAGCAACTTCGTATTTTTTACCGCCCATATTGGTGGTCATTTTTGCTGCATTACGCGCATCTAATACATAGGTAATTGCACGTTGAGCGATTTGGTTGTTTGGAACACCGCCAAGTGAGTCGATAGATCCTGCGAATTTGTTATATTGGCGTGCACGCATTGCTGTCATTGCTACAGCATCACATTTGCCCGCTTTAAAATCATTATCAGCAACAGCCTCGTCCTGACGAGGTACTAAGTTAATTTCAGTACCCCAGCCTTTTGCAGCTAGAGCCCATTCTTCCATCATTTTATATGAGTCGCCTGCTTTTCCTAAGAGGTCGAATACACACACGGTACTCGCTGCTTGCGCTGAAGCAGAAAAACCAACAACAGAAGCGGCAGCCATAGCAAGTACGATTTTTTTCATTTTCTTCATCCTTCCACGGAACAGATTTTTTGTTTGAAGTTTCCTTTCAAAGACAGATATTAATCATGTTTTTTAGAAAAAAATAGAGCATTTACTCAATTTTTTTATCTAATTGAACCATTGTTTGTTCAATTTAAATTATTTATTAGTGATAAAAATCTCTACGTTTCCGTAAGTTACTTTTTATATTCACAATTTTCATACCCATATTCAGTATGGAAATATATGTAGGGTTTTTGTGATGAAAAAATAATCTACTCTCCATTAAGCGTACATTCAAAATTTGTGCGTTCAACTGTACAGCGAGCACGCTTAAGTACACTCATCATGGTCGTATCATATACACCTTGTTTGGTTAAGTTGAGACGTCCATCTCGTAAAAGTTTTTGATATTTGGTTTTATCTTCTGCTGAAAAATTCATTCTAATTTTTGATGGTACACCCATTTCTAACCGCTTTATCATGGCAAAGTTTTGAGGTAATTTTTGTATAAACCAATCACGTGATTTTATGCCAAAATCTGTAGGGAACTTATCAGTTCTCGCAATTAAATCTCCAGTAACATTCACCACTGGAAAATTAAACATGGCCCCTTTGGTGCCAATACCTTTGCCAATCTCTAGTGGTTTATAAGCATAAGCAGGCGCAGCAATTGCATCGACTTGTCCACTATTAAACTTTTTCACAAAATCATTAATTTCAGAAGGAATAGGCTGCGCACCTACGCTTTCTACCATAATTTTTTGAGCAAGGTCATAATGCAAAATAGCGAATTTTTTACCGCGAACTTTTTCAATTGAATTCAGGTTTTTATCTCTTACAAATAAATATGCCAATCCAATCTGAACAATACCGACAACCTCATAATTTGCTCCATTCTGAGCAGTCACCATGCGATGTTTATTACGCTTATCTAAAACGTAGCTAATCGCTTTCTGGGCAATCGCATTACTGGTTACCCCACCAATCGCATCGATAGAACCTGCGAATTTATTGTAATTTCGTGCTCGCATGGAGGTCATATAAGCAGCATCACATTTGCCTTCACGAAGCCTACGGTCCACCAGAGCTTCATCTTGAAATGGAATTAAGGTGATATCAGCTTGCCAGTCCTTTGCTGCAAGCGCCCACTCTTCCATCATTTTATAAGATTCCCCTGACTTTCCTAATAAATCAAATACACACACATTTTGTCCCGCATGTGCTGTTCCCATAGCACAGCAAAATACCGCACTAATTATCCCCAATCTTTTTTTCATTTGACTTTTCCTAGTCTAGTTTTATTAGTAGCTCATTAATCAACCAAACTTTAAACTGTTTTTATTTTAGTCATTTTTTTAAAAAAGTGTTCTATCTTGTTCAATATTGAAGACATTTCGGATGAATAGCTGAACCTAGAATATTCCGGTGTATACAATTATTGTCTGCTTCTAACTAAAATCCGGAAAGTTTTGTTTTCATCGGCAGTTCTCTTTAAAATACGACATTCCTCACTCACCTCGATACAATAAGATGATTCAATTTGACCAAGTTTCTTTACGCCGCGGTGGACGTATTCTATTTCAAAAAGCGTCTATGCAATTACACCCAGGTTGGAAAATTGGTCTGACTGGGGTCAATGGTGCAGGTAAATCAACCTTATTTGCAGCGTTACTAGGTAGCTTAGGTGCAGATGAAGGTTCACTTACTCGTCCTTCAGGCTGGATCATGGCGCATATGGCGCAAGAAATAAAAGCACTAGACATGCCTGCAATTGATTTTGTTCTCTCAGGTGATGAAGAGTTTTGGGATATTCAAAATAAGCTTGCTCAACCAGATCAACTGAGTGACTTTGAATTAGCTAAATTGCATGGCCGTTTTGATGAAATTCATGGTTATTCAGCACCATCTAAAGCAGCTCAGCTTATGGCTGGTCTTGGTTTTCTAGAAAATCAATTGCGTTTAAACGTTGAGAGTTTCTCAGGTGGATGGCGTATGCGTTTAAATTTGGCGCGTACCCTAATGAGCCGTTCAGATTTATTATTACTCGACGAGCCAACAAACCACTTAGACTTAGATGCAATTTTGTGGTTAGAAGATTGGCTTAAAGCTTATGAAGGTACACTCATTTTAATTTCGCATGACCGCGACTTTTTAGATGCGATTACAGATCATATTCTGCATATTGAAAATCAGGAGCTCACCCTTTACACCGGAAATTACTCTACATTTGAAACCACGCGTAGTGAACGTCTTGCTCAGCAGCAACAAGCTTTTGAGAAGCAACAAGAAACACGTGCTCACCTACAAAAATTTATTGACCGTTTTAAAGCAAAAGCGACTAAAGCTCGTCAGGCACAAAGTCGAATTAAACAACTTGAGCGCATGCAAGAGCTCGCTCCAGCACATATTGATACACCGTTTACTTTTAGTTTCCGTGAACCAACCAAAATGAGTTCGCCGTTACTGACTTTAGACAATGCCAGCATTGGTTATGGCGATAAACAAATCGCCGAAAAAATCAGATTACAAATTACACCAACCTCTCGTATTGGTTTACTTGGTATGAACGGCGCAGGTAAATCAACCTTAATTAAGAGCTTAGTGGGTGATTTACCGCTCTTAGCTGGTGAACGCAAGGCGTCAGAGTTACTTAATATTGGTTACTTTGCACAGCACCAAATGGATGCTTTAGATGGCCATGCTACTCCAATGTTACAAATTGCCCGTTTAGCAGGTAAACAAATTAGTGAAGCGACTTTACGTTCTTTTTTAGGTAGTTTTGGCTTTAGTGGTGAACGCATGGATACGCCATGTGAAACCTTTTCTGGTGGAGAGCGCGCTCGTTTGGCCCTCGCACTGATTGTATGGCAGCGTCCAAATGTTTTGATTCTGGATGAACCGACGAACCATTTAGATCTTGATATGCGTCATGCATTGAGCATGGCATTACAAGATTTTGAAGGCGCTGTCGTATTGGTTTCCCACGAACGTCAACTCATTGCAAGTGTCTGTGACGAGCTTCTTTTGGTACACGGCGGTAAATGTACCGAATTCGAAGGTGATTTACAGGATTATGCAAAATGGCTACGTGAAGCACGTCAGCAACTCATCAATGCTCAGACTGCTGTAGCACAGAATAATTCTTCCTCTGCCGCTCCTACTCTCACTAAAGTCGATAAAGAAGCACAGCGTAAAGAAGCAGCTCGCCGTCGTGAACAAACCAGACCTATTCGTAAAAATATCGAAAAAATTGAGTCTCAAATTGAGAAACTTCAACCACAACTTGCCAAAATTGAAGAGTCTTTAGCAGATACATCTTTATATGATGCAGCACGTAAGGATGATCTACTCAAGCTTATGAATGAACAGACTGAGCTGAAAGCTAAACTTGAGCAATATGAAGAACAGCTTTTAGAACTTATGATGGAATTAGAAGAGATGGAAGCCTCTTTTGATTAATCTATTTTTCAAAATAAAAAAGCCGATTTCTTAATCGGCTTTTTTATTAATTAATAAGGGGTATAAAAAGCCCCTAATTCATTCAAATTGGTATTGATTGGCAAAGGCCAAACATTGCTTGATAGGCTGTCTGCAATATATAAATCATAACCGCCACGGCTTCCTGTTTGCCCCGCTAGAGAAACCACCATATACCGCTGGTCTAAAGGTGCCGGATCTGATGTATTTACGACTGTACTATTAAAAGGCAAACGGGTGGTTTGTTTGGTGGCCGTATCATAAACATAGATCTGATCATGGGCATTTGTTGGGCTATACCAACGCACATATAAAAACTGGCTTCCCTTCCACCATACTGGATAATATGAAGCAATATTAGTTAGCTGTGTATCATATGCACCCGACTGATCAATACTAAAAATTCTAGAATTACTACTTGCACCTTTGGCATATAAGATTTGCGTAGTATTGACCATTGGATAAGGCATCGATTCTTCGATATCCCAACCATTTTGAGTGACAGAAGTAATCGTGCGATCAGTCATTTTAACGATTTTTAAATCGCCATTTTGCTTAAAAATAATACGCTGATTATCTATAAATTTAGGATCTTCATCCCGCTTGTTATTCCCTTGGGTTAAATTGATTGGTAATTCCGTGCTCCCAACTCTCCAAGCATAAACATCCCATGCATCACCATAATGCTGTCCAGAATTAACTCCCATAAAAGTGAGCCATTTTCCATCTGGAGAAAAATGACCATTCATCATGTGGTCAATTTTCCAGTTTGTGCCCAGTAATGTGGTTTGCTGCGTTGTGAAATTATAAAGATAAAGCTTACTGTCCCATGCGTCATAATCACTATAACGATGAAATACTAATTTTCCGTAAAAAGTGGGTGCTGTGGCAGCATGCAGTTGAAATAAGCAATTAAAAAATAAGATTACAATGTATAAAAGTTTTTGTGTGTTTTTCAAAATTATATTCTCTTGTAATAAATGAGTATCCAAGAGAATAGCAGTTTACAAATTTATTTTTCTTATAAAACAAAAGACTTTGTCTAAAATTAAACAAAGCCTTTTATTAAATCATCATAAAAAAGATTATCTAAATTTTTTATGATTTTCATTTCGAATTTTGACTAAATTCATTGCTTCACTTTTTGCTTGATCTAACTGTCCGTGCTCAACCAATGCAGTTACCTTGTCAATCTCAGCAACAAGCTGATCTAAACCAGCTTGGTACTCTTTTACCTGCACATTTCCTGAAGGTAAACCTTCGAGTTTATGCGGCAAATATTGCTTAGAAGAAACTGCTGCTTCACGCATTACAACAAGCTGTTGTTTCGCATTAGCAGCATCTTTCGCTTCAGCAAATGCTTTAGTACTCTTAGCTAAAGTTTTCATATTCGTTTCTAAATCAGCCGCCCAAACAGCAGAGCTTCCTAAAAAAACACATGAGATTAACAAGCTAGCTAACAATTTCTGACCCATCATCCTCTCTCCCTAGACTGATTTAGAATCGTGTTGAATTAAGCATCAATATCTGCATTTAAAGCATTCTCTTCAATGAATGCACGACGTGGTTCCACATCATCACCCATTAAGCAAGAGAACATACGATCTGCTTCAATCGCATCGTCAATGGTTACCTGTAACATATGACGGTTTTCAGGGTCCATTGTCGTTTCCCAAAGCTGCTCAGCATTCATCTCACCAAGACCTTTATAGCGTTGGATCATCATACCGCGGCGCGAATCTTGCAAAATATGCTGCCAAACTTGATGGAAGTTAGCCACTTGAATACGGCGATCACCTTTTTGTAAATAAGCACCATCTTCAAGCAAACTGAACCAACTCTTCGAGTTTTTCAGCAAACGAGCATACTCAGCTGAGTTCAATAAACCTGCATCAAGCAAATATGCATGTGGAAGGTTATGAACATATACAGTAATACGCGGCCAATAATGCGCAGATTTTTCACCCTGAGCATTTTCACGCTCAAATGACTCTAGTGTAATTTCTGGACGTAAACTTGGCTGTAATCTTGTAATGATGTCTTTTACTTGATCAGCCCATTGTTGTACATAAGCTTCATCATGGTTTTGATCGCTCTTGAATGCCTCTATTTCAAGTAAAGCATCTAGTAAGCTAGCTGGGTAACGTAACGTTAAGCGCTGTAAGCTCTTTTGCGAAACTTGATAATCCTGAATGACTTTAGCAAGTGCTTCACCTGTAATTGATGGTGCTTCAGCATTGGTATGCAAAGATAGCTCATCAATCGCATTTGAAATTAAATAATTTTCCAATGCATCATTATCTTTGATGTATTGTTCCTGCTTACCTTTTTTCAATTTGTATAAAGGTGGCTGTGCAATATAGATATACCCACGCTCAACCAATTCTGGCATTTGACGGAAGAAGAACGTTAACAACAAGGTTCGAATATGCGAACCATCAACGTCGGCATCGGTCATGATAATGATTTTATGATAGCGTAGTTTGTCAGGATTATATTCTTCACGGCCAATACCACAGCCGAGAGCAGTAATTAAAGTACCCACTTCCTGACTAGAAATCATTTTGTCAAAGCGTGCACGTTCAACGTTCAGGATTTTACCTTTCAACGGCAAAATAGCCTGCATTTTACGGTTACGGCCTTGCTTGGCACTACCACCAGCAGAGTCACCCTCGACAAGATATAATTCAGAAAGTGCTGGATCTTTTTCCTGACAATCTGCCAATTTGCCTGGTAAACCAGCAATATCAAGTGCGCTCTTACGACGCGTCATTTCACGCGCTTTACGTGCAGCATCACGCGCACGTGCAGCATCAATAATCTTACCAGCAATTGACTTTGCAGCTTGCGGATTTTCGAGTAAGTAAGCAGAGAACTCTTTGTTCATTGCTTGCTCAACAGCAGGTTTTACTTCACTCGATACCAGTTTTTCTTTAGTTTGAGATGAGAATTTTGGATCAGGTACTTTTACCGAAATAATAGCGGTTAAACCTTCACGTGCATCGTCGCCCGTTACATTGACTTTTTCTTTCTTGAGAATATTTTCATTTTCAAGATATTGGTTTAAACCACGCGTCAAAGCTGCACGGAAACCAGCCAAATGGCTACCACCATCTTTTTGAGGAATGTTATTGGTAAAGCAACGAACGTTTTCTTGATAACTTTCATTCCACTGCAAGGCTACTTCTACACCAATACCGCTATCTGTATCCGCAGTAAAATGGAAAATCTCATTTAGATGAGTTTTACCTTCGTTAATGTATTTTACAAACTCAGATAATCCACCTTCGTAGTCATATACATGTTCAAGGTTAATACGTTCATCGCGTAATACAATACGTACGCCCGCGTTTAAGAATGAAAGCTCACGTAAACGGCGTGCTAGAATTTCTACGTTAAAAATGGTTTGGGTAAATGTTAATTCACTTGGCCAAAAACGTACTGTTGTACCACTCTTATCCGTCTCACCAATCACACGTAATGGATATTGCGGATCACCGTGTTGATATTCTTGCTCATGCACTTGACCAGCACGAGAAATCATTAAATGTAATTTACTCGAAAGTGCATTTACAACAGAAACACCTACACCGTGTAAACCACCTGAAACCTTATAACTGTTGTCATCGAACTTACCGCCTGCGTGCAGAATGGTAAGAATTACTTCCGCTGCAGAAACACCTTCTTCAGGGTGAATATCGGTTGGAATACCACGACCATTATCAGAAACACTCACTGATTCATCTTCATGAATAGTGACAATAATTTCATCACAATGCCCAGCTAAAGCTTCATCGATTGCGTTATCGACTACTTCAAATACCATATGGTGTAAACCGGTACCGTCGTCTGTATCCCCAATATACATACCCGGACGTTTACGAACTGCATCTAATCCACGTAATACTTTAATACTAGAGGAATCATAAGCCTTTTCATTGGTTTGTTCTGTTTGAGAGGCTGATTGAGACTCTGAACTCATGGTTTCTCCCTAGCAAATATAGGTTTATTCAAAGATGGGTAACATCAAAAAATTATGGTGAAGCAAGACTAACTTGACCGGATTCAACATTGAATAATTGATATGAAATAGACAAATCATGTAAATGTTTTTTTACCGATGCATGATCTAAAGTTGTCATAAAAACCTGGCTACCAAGTTGGCTTAATCGTTCAATTAAACGTTGTTGTGCGGTTAAGTCTAATTCTGCTGTCAGATCATCTAATAATACCACAGTTTCCTTATTACTCGCATGCAACATTGCAATTTGTGACAGTTTTAAGGCAATAATCAGCAGTTTTTTCTGACCTCTTGATAAAACCACATCAGCATGTCCATAAGGGGTTTTTAAGCGCAAATCTGCGCGATGTGGACCATATTCGGTATAACGTCGTTCGATGTCTTTTTGGTGTTGATTAAGCAGGTCTTGCATGAGTCCCTGCTCCGTATGAAAACCTGGACTGTATTCCAGTTCAATTTCAAGATCAGGAAGTAATTGCCTCAAATCATTTTGAAAAAAAACATTCCATTGTTCCACAATACCCAAGCGCTGAGAGTGCAAAATTTCGCCATAGTCACTCAGCATTTTGTTCCACGGCTCTAAATCAGCCAAAGACAAATTCCTTCGGGTTTTAAGTAAAGTATTTCGCTGTTTTAATGCACGCGAGTAGTATTGCCATGCAAAATAAAACTCAGGTTCCACGTGGAACATCAGCCAATCCAAAAGTTGGCGTCGTGGTTTTGCTCCATGGTCAATAATATCTGTACTTTGTGGATCAAGGTGCTGCAAAGGAAGTAATTTAGCAAGTTGGCCTTGGGTAGCTACGGTGTCGCCATTGACCTTCATCAACTGCTCACCAGAGGCCAACTTTTGCATGCCAATTTTCTCAGTACTAGACTGTGCAAAGACAATTGCATCTTCGGCAGCATACTGAATATAATTTTTAGGAATATGAGTGCGGAACGACCTCCCTGTTGCAAGCAAATGAATTGCTTCCAGAATTGAGGTTTTTCCTGAACCATTAGCGCCATAAAATATATTAAACGGTTGCAACCCTTGGAGTGCAACCGTTTTTAAATTACGCACACGTTCAATATTTAAGCGCGTAAGATGCATATTAGATAGCCAGACTATACACGCATCGGCATAACTACATAAGTTTGATCAGTATGTGCTGGGTCTTGAACCAAAACAGACTGATTCGCCTCACTCATACTCATATTTACGTCATCGCCATCAAGTACACCCAATACTTCAAGTAAATATTGCGCATTAAATGACATTTCGAGCGGTATATTTTGATATTGAATAGCTAAATCTTCAATAGCCTCATCTTGCTCAGGGTTATTCGCACGAAGCTGTAAAGAATCCTGATTAAAATTCAAGAAAACACCACGCAATTTTTCATTACTCAAAATTGCGACACGTTGTAATGATTGCTTAAATACATCGTGGCTAATTAATACATGTTTATCGCCACCACGTGGAATTACACGACGATAATCAGGGAATTTTCCATCAATCAATTTTGTAGTAAAACGAACAGTAATATTGCCTTGTTCTTTATCACGACTTGGTGTATTGATGGTTACATTTAACAATTCACGACCAATCAACAATGTTAATTGTTCATCTTCAATACTTAGTAAACGCTGTAATTCACCAACAGCTTTACGAGGTACAATGGCCTGAACCAATTGAGCTGATGTAGAAGAAGCTGTAATTTCACAAAGTGCTAAACGGTGACCATCTGTTGTTACTGCACGTAATTGATTTTCATCAATTTCCAATAAAGTACCTGTTAAATAGAAACGTACATCTTGTACAGCCATCGCAAAAGCAGTTTTTTCAAATAAACGCTTTAACTCACGTTGGGTTACTTGTACTTGAGTACCCTGACTATTTTCAGTCGTCAATAATGGATAATCTTCTGCAGGTAAAGTCCCTAATACGAAACGGCTATTACCAGACTTTAAGATACATCTTTGATCTTCAGTAATTTGTAAATCAATTAATGCAGCTGTAGGCAATGATTTACAAATTTCCATTAACTTACGAGCAGGGACTGTTGTTTCCCCTGCTTCAAGGCATGCCCCTTCTGATAAAACAGTGCTCGCAACCAGCTCGACTTCTAGATCAGAACCAGTAATGGTGAGCGCCTGAGCATTAGTCTGAATTTTGACGTTTGAAAGAATATTCAATGTATGACGACGTTCTACCGCACCGACAACATGCGATAAAACATTGAGTAAACTTTCTTTAGCGATTTTCAAACGCACGATTCATTCCTCTAGCAACTTGGAGCAAATATTTCATTTTTTAGCTGTGTACTATGCTGCACTTGCGTAGACTTTGCAACAAGGTCTTATTATTTCATTAACTCTGAAGTAGACGCAGTAGATTTTTATAATCTTCGTCAAAAATTGGATCTTCTCCACGCAGACTGGCTACTTTTTCACAAGCATGCATCACAGTACTGTGATCGCGTCCACCGAAAGCCATTCCAATTTCTGGAAAACTATCACCGGTCAACTCACGAGCAAGTCCCATTGCCAACTGACGTGGTCGAGCATAAATTCGTGTACGTTTCGGCCCTACTAATTCTTTTAATGGGATACGGAAATATTCACTAACCACACGCTGGATATTTTCTACACTAATTGTTCGTGCACGGATCGCTAATACATCTTTCAAAGACTCACGAACGACATCAAGATCGATTGGTGCACCTTTAAAACGGGAAATTGCAACGACTTTATTAAGTGCCCCTTCAAGTTCACGCACGTTCGCAACAACTTGTTGTGCAATAAATAATGCACAATTTCGAGGTAAATCAACGCCACTATTTTCAGCTTTCTTTAATAAAATTTCGATACGAGTTTCAATATCTGGTGGTTCAACACCTACTGAAAGTCCCCAAGAAAAACGGGAAACCAAACGCGGATCTAACTCTGTTAACTCTTTTGGATAACGGTCTGAAGTTAAAATAATTTGTTTAGATTCATCAAGTAAGGCATTAAATGTATAGAAGAATTCAACCAGACTTGCCTCTTTACCTGCTAAGAGATGAATATCATCGACCAATAATAAATCTAAAGAACGGCAGTTTTTCTTAAACTCTTCTACTTTGCCTTTTTGTAAAGAACTCACAAAATCCTGAACAAAACTCTCAGAAGTCATATACATCACACGGGCGTTAGGTTTGGCTTGTAGTAAAGCATTGCCAACTGCCTGCATTAAGTGAGTCTTACCTAGCCCTGTGGGACCATATAAAAACAAAGGGTTATGCTGTGAAGCACCTAATTGAGTTAATACTTTTCTACATGTTTCAGCAGCCATCTGGTTCGAACGGCCTTCAACAAATAAAGAAAAAGTAAACTGAGGATTGAGTAGCTTCTTCTTCGCTGTTTTAGGGTTGACCACACTATTGGTATGAGGACTAGAAACAGACTCGGGCTCTTTTTTTACTTTAATACTTTGTGGTGGCGCAGATTGCAAAGCAGCCGTAGTGGTTGCTGGTTGTTCAGCAGATGACAAAATACTCCCAGGACGAGAATCAACTAAAATCTCAACCTGACGGACACGCCCTTCTGACAACTGCTCAGCCAATATAGAAATTAATTCTAAATGGTTCTCTTGAATGTAACGCGTCCAATAAGGGTTAGGAGCATAGAGACGTAGTATTCCTTCTACTTCTTCAGCAACTAATGGGCGAATCCACATCGCAAAGACGTTATCAGAGAGCTCTTGTCGCAAGCGAGTTAAGCAGTCTGTCCAAAGCATGTGTATCCCCTATTTCTGCATTTTTAAATTCAAATAATCTAAAGATTAACCCTTCCTGATAAGAAGGGGTCGCCATTCTAACCAAGTTATCCACATCTGTCATGACGAATTCGACTGATTTTGCCTAAAAAGAAATCTCTTGTGAATAAATTTAAATTCAAAACCACTTGTGTATAACTTTTTGCACAACCTGTGGATAAATTATCACATAAACTTATCCACAATCCATAAATATAATAGAAACAGAGTTATCAACAACCCAAATACATGTTTTTTAAATTTAAAAGTGCGAAATCCACAGAAAAAGTAGCTCCTAATAAGAATAAATATAAATTTTAAAATTTGAATTTATTTAATAGGGGTGTGATCTTTTGTGGATAACTACAAAATATGAATTTAAATTCAAATGCAGCAAATCAAAGCCGAGATGATATCTTGTTTTGTTGATAAGTATGTATATAAGGTGTGTATATAATAAAAGCTCTAATAAAAATAGACAATTACTTTGTGCATAACTTTAAAAACTATATATTGCACTGAATTATGAAAATCATAAAAAAGAAGTAGAGAGATTAAAAAATTTGGGTTAAATACAAAACTTTCTTGGTTTTTCATTGACAGCGTAAACATTGCGCAATAAAATCGCGGACCTTTATAGAAAGATCATTTTTGGGAGTTTCGATATGAAACGTACTTTCCAGCCATCTGAATTAAAGCGTAAACGCGTTCATGGCTTCCGCGCTCGTATGGCAACTAAAGCTGGTCGTCAAGTATTAGCTCGTCGTCGTGCAAAAGGTCGTCATAGCTTAACTGTTTAATTACTGTTACGCTGACCAGACTTGGGTGTGATGACACTTTACAATTTTAGCACAGATGTGCGAATACGCTGTGCTGCAGATTATAAAAGTGTATTCGATGGTGCGCTTTTTAAAGTGCATCAACCCCATTTTTTATTTCTTGCAAAATTAACCGAACAGCCTAATAGCCGTTTGGGTATCGTTGTTGCTAAGAAAAAAGTGCGCCGTGCACATGAAAGAAATCGAATAAAACGTCTTGCTCGTGAGAGCTTTCGTCTACATCAGCCGAATTTTGGATCAGACATAGATATTGTGGTAATGCCAAAAGTTGGTATAGAAACGATTACGAATGCTGAGCTATATCAACAATTAGATTTTGCTTGGCAAAAATTACAGCGCTTAGCAAAAAAACATTCTAAAGTTGGCACAACCTCGCAGAATTAAGAGATAGCCAATGGTTCGTTTTCTACGTTGGTTGATTCGACTGTATCAAATTGCGATTAGTCCGCTTCTTGGACCCCGTTGTCGTTATATCCCGACTTGTTCCCAATATGCGATAGAAGCATTGCAAACTCATGGTGCGATAAAAGGCGTTTGGCTATCTTCTAAACGGATTTGTCGTTGTCATCCGTGGGGAGGATCTGGATATGATCCGGTACCGCCAAAAGCAATTCGTTTTATTTCGTTTCATCAAATAGATTCTCAAACGCATCATGTTGCTGTACCCTTTCGTGATCGTTTACTGAAGCAAAATCTCTCTAACCATTTGGGGTAATAGATATGCAACAATGGGCCAGGTTTGCAATTCTCGGGGCCATGTTTGTCACCGCATATTTGCTCATTTTGGCTTGGCAAAAAGATTATGGAAATGCTGCAACTGCACCGCAAAAACAAGCGGCGGCTGTAAGTTCACATGAAGTATCTGCTGATTTGCCAAATGCTAAAAATGCAACAGTGGCTTCCGATGTGCCACAAGCAAATATTGCGCAGTCACAAACCACAGATGCAACTGCACCTGTGAATCAACAGCTTATTTCAGTACAAACTGACCTTTACCATATTTGGATCAATCCAAAAGGTGGTGATATTGTTCGTATTGAATTACTCTCACACGACAAAAGCAAAGACAGCGATCAGCCATTTGTTATGCTTGAAAATGATTCTAAGCGTACTTATGTTGCTCAATCTGGCTTAATTGGTTTGAATGGACCAGATAGTAGTCGTGGTGGTCGTCCATTATATGCTGTTGAAAAAACATCATATACTTTGGCTGATGCTAAGGGTGTGCAGGATCAAAAGGGTCAATCTGAAAAAGTTTTAAACGTTCCAATGGTATTTAAAACACCGGAAGGCGTTGAAATTATTAAAACTTTTACCTTTACCCAAGGGCAATATCCAATTGTTGTAAGACATCAAGTTATTAACCGTAGCCAACAAAGCTGGCAAGGTCAGATGTTTGGACAATTAAAGCGTGATAACTCTGACGATCCTGGTAAATCTTCTCAAGGTATTTTCACTCTAGGAACTTTCTTAGGTGGAGCTTGGGGGACGCCTGAGTCACATTACAATAAGCTGAAGTTTGCTAATTTCTCAGAAGAAAAAGTAAGCACTGAAGCGAAAGGTGGATGGGTTGCGATTGTTCAGCATTATTTTGTAAGTGCTTGGATTCCTGGGAATCTTAAACTGACTCAAGCGAATGGTCAGCCTTATGTAGCTAAACTTGAATCTCGTCAATCTGCTGATCATATGAATATCATTGGTTTTACCTCACCAGTGATTAATGTTCCAGCAGGAACTTCAATGGAAGTGGACGCAAAACTTTATTCAGGTCCTAAAGTTCAAGCTGAATTAAAAGATTTAGCGGTTGGTTTGAATCAGACCGTTGATTATGGCTGGTTATGGCCGATTGCCAAGTTATTGTTCTTAGGTCTTCAATTCTTCCATAGCATTGTGGGCAACTGGGGATGGTCAATCATCTTACTTACCGTTATGGTGAAGATGATTTTGTGGCCTTTATCTTCAAAAAGTTATCGTTCTATGGCGAAAATGCGTGTGATTGCACCAGAAATGCAACGCATGAAAGAAGAGTTCGGTGAAGACCGTATGCGCTTCTCGCAAGAAATGATGGCTTTATACAAACGTGAACAAGTGAATCCGCTTTCAGGTTGTTTACCATTGTTGCTACAAATGCCAATTTTCCTTGCCTTGTACTGGGTACTCATGGAAAGTGTGGAATTACGTCATGCACCATGGTTAGGCTGGATTCAAGACTTGTCAGCAATGGATCCTTGGTTCATCTTGCCGTTAATCATGGGTGCTACCATGTTTGCACAGCAAATGTTGAACCCACAACCCGCTGACCCAATGCAGGCAAAAGTGTTCCGCATTATGCCGATTATGTTCACGGTATTTATGCTGTTCTTCCCTGCAGGTCTCGTGTTGTACTGGATTGTGAACAACAGTATTACTATTTTACAGCAGTCGTTTATTAATAAGAGCGTTGAGAAAAGTCGTTTAAGTAAGACTGAATCAGCATCTTAATCGTTGAACTTTTGCTGAATAAATCCGCTTAAGATGGTAATCTTAGGCGGATTTTTCTTTGGCTGGATTTTAGGTTTTTAGGTGAATAATATGCAAAGTCAAACCACGATTGCCGCAATTGCAACGCCACCCGGGCGTGGTGGTGTGGGCGTGATTCGCCTATCGGGACCTAAGGCTTATGAAATTGCTCAAAACCTGACACAAAAAAACTTGCCTGAAGCACGTATAGCTGGTTTTCGTAAGTTTTATGATGCTGATGGAAGCATTATGGATGAAGGGATTGTCCTATGTTTTCCAAATCCTTATTCGTTTACAGGTGAAGATGTTGTAGAGCTACAAGGGCATGGCGGTCCAGTCATTCAAAATGCCTTGCTTGGTCGTCTATTTGAGCTTGGTGCAATCGCTGCAAAAGCTGGTGAATTTTCCATGCGAGCTTTTGAAAATGGCAAGATGGATTTAGTTCAAGCAGAAGCCATTGCCGATTTGATTGATGCGACATCGCAAGCTGCCGCACGTTCTGCTGTTCGCTCTTTGCAAGGCGCTTTTTCGACCAAAATTAATACCGTTTTAGAAAAACTAATCCATTTACGGTTACATGTGGAAGCCGCAATTGATTTTCCTGAAGAAGAAATCGATTTCTTGGCAGATGGTAAAATTTTAGCTTTACTTGAAGATGTTCAGCAGTCGGTACATGCCGTTCAAACATCTGCACGTCAAGGTCAATTATTACGTGAAGGTTTACAAGTCGTTATTGCCGGTAAACCAAATGCGGGTAAATCGAGCTTGTTGAATGCGCTTGCTGGTGTTGAGCGTGCAATTGTGACCGATATTGCCGGTACAACTCGTGATGTTTTGCATGAAAAAATTAGCTTAAATGGCCTACCAATCACCTTAACAGACACTGCGGGCCTTCGTGAAACGGGTGATATCGTTGAAAAAGAAGGGATTCGCAGAGCAATTAAAGAAATTGAACAAGCCGATTTGTTATTGCTGGTTTATGACTTAAATCAAGGCGATGATCCATTAAAACTCGCTCAAGAATATTTTGCTGAACATATTGAGCCGCGTCGTTTAATGTTAATTGGTAATAAATGCGATTTAACTGGTCAGTTAGCTGAAATAAGTGATTTTCAAGGATTCCGTCATATTACCGTTTCTGCAAAACAAGAGATGGGTGTTCAAGGCCTCGTAGAGGCGATTACAGCGCATGCAGGCTTTCATCCTGAGGAAGACACCTTTATTGCGAGAACGCGTCATTTAGACGCAATGAAGCGCACACAGCTCTATCTATCAGAGGCACATGAGCAACTTGTTGTATTTAATGCAGGTGAACTTGTTGCTGAATCATTACGTCTTGCTCAGAATGCTTTAGGTGAAATTACAGGTGACTTTAGCGCCGATGACCTGTTAGGCAAAATCTTTGGTTCATTTTGTATTGGAAAATAATTAAAAAAATTCTGAATGATGCACAGGAGTGTGTCATTCAGTAACCTCGTTAACCATATCTTTTTAGAACCTTTAAAAACTCATCTAATTCATTCTGATCAACTTGTGCTTCTTTGAGCACATGGTGATGTAAGTGCTGTTCCATCAATTCACTCATCAAACCGTTTATCGCACCTTTAATTGCGGCAACTTGTTGCAGTATTTCTATGCATGAAAGATCCGACTGTTCAACGGCATGCTCGATACTGTTAATTTGCCCTTTTAGGCGTTTTACACGATTAAGTATTTTTTTATCCTGACCAATGTGACTCATCTGTGTTCTCTTGTATAATTCAATATACTGGTAGGGAGTATATTGGGTTTAAATTTTATGCAGGATCATAGTGTATCACGTCATCATCAACATCAGTTTGATGAAGGAAATCCACTTGCACAAAAACGTATTTTGATTGCAACCATTTTAACGGCATCCATGATGGTGTTAGAAGTATTTGGTGGGTGGTTCTTTAACTCAATGGCATTATTAGCTGATGGTTGGCATATGAGTTCGCACATGTTGGCACTTGGTTTAGCCTACTTTGCCTATCGTGCGGCCCGTCATTATTCCAAAGATCACCGTTTTAGCTTTGGAACCTGGAAAATCGAGATTTTAGCGGGTTATAGCAGCGCAATTTTGCTTATGGTTGTAGCTATTTTTATGGCATTTCAGTCGGTTCAGCGTTTATTTAATCCGGTTGAGATTTTTTATAATGAAGCCATTCCAATTGCAATTTTAGGTTTGTTGGTTAACTTGATTTGTGCGTGGTTACTTCATGATGATGGTCACCATCACCATCACCATCACCATCACCATCACCATCACCATCACCATCACCATCACCATCACGAGCATGGGGATCACCACCACGATTTAAACCAAAAAGCTGCATTTTTACATGTGGTTGCAGATGCTGTGACCTCCGTTTTTGCAATTATTGCGCTTTTTGCTGGGAAGTATTTCGGCTGGGACTTTTTAGATGCACTTCTAGGAATTTTAGGTGCTATTTTGGTTGCAAAATGGTCTCTTGGGTTAATCAAAGAGACTGGTAAAACCCTTCTTGATGCAGAAATGAACCATCCTGTAGTTGAAGAAATTCGTGAAGTGATTGCTGAATTTCCTAAACACATCGAAATTACAGATATTCATGTCTGGAAAGTCGCAAAAGGCAAGTTTTCTTGTATTTTGGCGCTCGAAACTGATGATATTTCCTTAACAGCAGACCAGATCCGTCATGCTTTATCGATTCATGATGAAATTGTGCATATTTCGGTAGAAATTAACGATTTAAAACCTGTTTATGTTCCACGTGAAACATTGGCATAACTGAGTGGGATTTTGGTTATGACTCGGTAATCAGTTCTGTTTTAATCATCTGAACTGATTAGAATAAACTTCTCTCTTACCTATGAGTTGTTTTTATGCTTAAAAAATTAGGAATATTGGCATTATTTAGCTTAACGGCGAGTTTGAGTTTCGCTAATGTGGACTCGGTCAGAGAAAATATTAAAAAACAATATCCTAATTTAAAAATTAGCAATATTCAGAAAACCGAAATGCAAGGTTTATATAGTGCTAATCTGGATCAACAAATCATCTATGTTGGCGAAGATGGTCAGCATATGTTTGTTGGTTCTATGATTCGGTTAAAAGATCAGAAGAATTTGACTAAAGATCTAGTTCTAGGACAGAACTCAATTGACTGGAAACAGCTTCCTTTAAAAGATGCAATTAAAACCGTTAAAGGTAATGGACAGCATGTTTTAGCAGTATTTTCTGATCCAAACTGTCCTTATTGTAAACAGCTTGAACCTGAACTCGATAAGCTGAAAGATGTGACAATTTATACGTTTATTTATCCTTTAAAGCCCCAGTCTATTGTGGTTTCTAGGCAGGTTTGGTGTGCGCCGAATCAATCCTATTCATGGAAAAAACTGATTCAGCAAGGCGTTAGACCAACAGTTGCGAGCTGTGCTAATCCAATTGACCGTAATTTAGAGCTTGGAAAGAAATTAGGTTTTAATGGCACCCCTACCCTAATTTTTGCAAATGGTTTTAAACTGGTAGGTGCTCGTTCTGCAGAAGAAATTCAAGCCGTTTGGAAAGAGTTAGGTTTATAAAATAAATTAAAAAAAGCACCATTAGGTGCTTTTTTATTGCCTAAAATTAATTAACTTTTTCGTGCAATTAAATTGTAAATAAAGAGAATAACCACTGCGCCAATAACAGATGCGATAAAGCCCGCCGCTGAATTTTCTCCGTAAAGCCCCAGTAATCGTCCGCCATAGGTAGCTAGAAGCGAACCTGCAATGCCGATGAGGGTTGTTACGATAAAACCTGCTTTATCATCGCCAGGATGTAAAGCACGAGCGATTAAACCAGCAAAGAAACCAACTACAATAGCAACAATAAGTGACCACATATTTTGTTCTCCAGTTGTTTTTTTGGTGAAGTTAATGATTTTGCTTCATATTCTATCGTGCTTCAGAGCCAGCTAGTTTGTCTGTAGCAGATTGCGAATTTTTGTGTCTTTTTTGTTCAAAACTAAAACGTTATATAAAAAAAATAGCACCTTTCAGTGCTATTTTTTGAAATTTATAAACCAATTTCACCAATAAATGGTAAGTGGCGATATTTTTGGTCGTAGTCTAAGCCGTAACCAACAATAAACTTATCTTCAACTTCAAAACCTAAAAATTTAACTTCAAGATCAATTTCACGGCGAGATGGTTTACTCACCAATGTGCACAATTGAATTGAATTTGGATTTCGAGTTTGCAGCATTTCCATAACTTTGCTTAAGGTATTACCAGAGTCGATAATATCTTCAACTACCAACACATCTTTACCGCGTATTTCACCATCAAGATCTTTTAAGATTTTAACATCTCGACTTGAAGTTGTACCGCCGCCGTAGCTAGACACTGTCATAAAGTCGAGTTCATGCGGTTTGGTAATCGTGCGGCATAAGTCTGCCATGAAAATAACAGAACCACGCAGTAGTCCAATCAGGACCAACTCTTTGTCACTATTTGCATAGTGAGCGTTAATTTGCTCGCCGAGCTCTTTGACTTTTGCTTGAATTTCTTCGGTTGAAATCATGATGCTCATTGCAACAGTCATGTCAGATTCCTACAAGATATAAAAGAAAAAATAAAAAAGGTGTTGACCTGCAACACCTCTAAAATCTGAGTTAATGGTAAAATTTTAAAGCAAAATGACTTTTCATGCACCCTTTGATGAGCCAGAAATTTTGTCATTTTGAGCAATATGTCGATCACGCTTTAATGCTAGTGCGCATATTCCAAATAATAACAAAAACTTAACAGCACGATTTTGTTTAGGCTGTTTCTTTTTGATAAGCACGTTTTCCATAAATATAAGTCGCCTCAATATTTCTGTCATCACCTAACGTGAATAATGCAAACAGTGAATCTTCAACAGACTTAGATTTCGACTGGCGAAGTTGCTGTAATGCTGTTGGCTTAAGATTCAAGACAACAAAATCTGCTTCTTTACCGATGTTGAAGTTTCCTAGTTGATCTTGCAGATCAAGCGCTTTTGCTCCACCTAGAGTTGCATGATAGAGCGCTTCAAAAGCTGAAAGTTTATCGCCTTGTAACTGTTGAACCTTATAAGCCTCGTTAACTGTTTGCAGCAAACTAAATGATGTACCTGCGCCGATATCTGTACCCAAGCCTACCTTGACTTGTTTTTCCCACGTTTTTTTCAATGGAAATAAACCACTACCTAAGAACAGGTTTGAAGTTGGACAAAATGCGATAGCTGATTGCGTGTCATGCATACATTGCCATTCTTCGTCTTCGAGGTGAACACAGTGAGCAAACACAGAACGTTTACCAGTCAGGCCATAATGTTGATAAACATCTAAGTAACCTGTTTGTTCTGGGAATAAAGATTTCACCCAAGCAATTTCATCTTTGTTTTCACTTAAATGCGTATGTACATAAACATCAGGAAATTCTTGCTTTAACTGCCCTGCTCTTTCTAATTGCTCAGGTGTAGAAGTTGGCGCAAAACGTGGCGTAATGGCATAAAGTGCACGACCCTTGCCATGCCATTTTTCAATGAGTGCTTTTGTGTCGCTGTAAGCCGTTTTTGGCGTGTCACACAGCGCTTCGGGTGCATGACGGTCCATGAGAACCTTACCGGCAATTAAACGCATCTGAACGTGTTCTGCGGCTTCAAATAAAGCATCAACAGACTCAGGGTGAACTGTACAGAAAACGAGAGCGGTGGTTGTACCGTGTTTTAAGAGTTCTTGAACAAAGAACTGGGCAATTTCACTTGCATATGCTTTGTCCTGAAACTGGATTTCAGTTGGAAATGTATAGGTATTGAGCCAGCTTAAAAGTTGTTCGCCGTATGCTCCAACCATTTCGGTTTGCGGGAAGTGGATATGGGTATCAATAAAGCCGGGTACAATCAATTGTTCTGGGTAATGTTGAACCTCCACCCCAGCAGGAAGATGCTGTTGAGCTTCATCCCATGAACCAAACCATTTGATTTTTCCATGTTCACTAATCAATACACCATCTTCCAAATAACGTACTTGATTTGGAATATCAGTTGGCTCAGAGACAGTTTGCTGAATATCTAAAAAACGACCACGCACAACGGTGGTATTTGCGATCAATGACATGGAAAGCCTTTATATTTTCACTTTTTTCGGTTGATTGTACCCCAGTTAACCAAGATTTAAACGGTATAACGTTTACTTAGTCCCCATTCAGCCAAGATCCGACGATAAGTCGTTGATGAACGGTCGGCTTCAAAATGAGCTTCCATCATTAAATCTAGCGGTAGTTCTTCTGGTTTTTGTGATTCGACCATGTCTTGGTCTTCAGCAAAAATTTGAGCATTAAATGCATATACGTTTTCTAAATCGCCTGTTTGATCAAAGTTACGTGTTAATGGAACAAATAAACGAGTTTTATTATTTGAGATAGGACAACAGGCGTTCAAGATTTTTAAAACACCGCCTTCTGGAAAATCGACCGTAAGCACGGCTGAAAAAGGCGGATAGACATCAAAGGTGCGCTTCCATAAAAAGCCTTCTGGTTCGAGATGTTTTAGCTCATGTGGATAGTTACTGACATTACTGATATAGACTGTTTTTAGGCCGTAGCTGGTGCGTTCAGTATGATATTTGGGGACGACTGGGTTCTCTCGATTAGCAAAGGCATTGTGATGCACCCACGCAAAATGAGCGACATCGATAAAACCTTCAAGTTGACGTCCGCTAGAGCCGCCAATATCGACAAAAGGTGGCAAAATCGCTTGATGCTCTGTCTGGTCCCAAGTATCCAATATAGGAATATTGGCGTGAGCAACATCACGACCATGAATACTGGTCCAAACCAAGCCATAACGTTGAACAATCGGAAATTTGGTCAGAGAAAAACGATCAGAGATTTTGGTTAGTTCGGGTTGAGCTGGTATTTGGGTACATTTCCCTTCGGTGTTATAGCGTAGACCATGATAAGGACACACAATCTCCTCACCATCCACCCAACCTTTGGTTAAAGGCACACCACGATGTGGGCAAATGTCTCGGACCAGATGAATTTCGCCACTTTCTGTTTTATACAGTGCCATATTCACGTCTAATAGTGTCACTCGCTGGGGTGCAGTAGAGACGTCTTGAATACGAGCAACTGGATACCAGTGAGCAGATAAAATTTCCCAATCTTTTGCATCAAAACTGCTGTTACATGGCATAGCAAGTGGCGTTAAAGTTGGGATAGCATTCATGGCATTACTCCTTAAAAAAATTAGGGCTCTCACGAGCCCTTAAAATCTAGGCTTTTTCTTTTTAATAGATGCAAAGAGCTTGCCAATATGATTTTTTAATATAAGAAAAGTGAATAAAATTTTTAAAATACATAAGCTTGAACGACTATATTTTTGAATATTTGTTCTAATTTAGCTTTGGAAGCTTAAGTTTTTTTTTTCAAGATGAACCTAAAATGCACTCTATGAGAGCAAATGAGACACATTAAAAAAGCTCTATTTAAGAGCTCTTTTACATATATTTAATGGGGTTGATTACTCTACAAAGTAGTGCGCTGCAAAATGAGCATCATTACCGATAATGTCGTAGCAATCTTCACGAATAGACATACCTGCACATTGATGTCCAACCATCCATAATCCGAGTGTAGGGAGTTGTCCTGAAAATAATGGGGTGTCTACCCATTTTTGTACGACATAACCGTATTTGTCATAGTCATCAAAATAGAAACTACCAGAAGCTGCACCTTGGTCATGGCCATCTTGTAAAACCCGAATATTAGCCCCTTCCCTTGCCAAAATCGGTTTTTTCACCCATTTGCCAGCCAATGTTCGCTGTGGGTCATAAGTATGGGTTTCGACCAATAAAGGATGGTTGGGATAACTTTTCCAAAGCTCAACCAGAATTGCTTTATTTGAAAGTAGCATTTTCCAACAAGGTTCAATCCACTGGGTTTGTGGGTGGATATATTTAGAAAATGCTTCTTCCCAAATCCATTCCCATGGATAGAGCTTGAACAGGTTTTGAATGGGGCGATTATTAAGATCAACAAAATTTTGTCCGTTCCAGCCAATATTTTCCATAGAGAGTTCAGAAACTTGTAGATGAGCTTGGTAAGCTGTATCCATCAAATACTCTAAATTGCCCCAATCTTCTCGTCCCGCTTCCTGACAGGCAGCAAAATGCACATGACTACCGCGTGGTAAAATCGTCTTCCAGCGTTTAATCAGGTCTTCATGAATGCTATTAAACTGGTCTCGGTTCGCAATGCCTGAGACTTGTTCTATCCACAGCCACTGCGCTACAGATGCTTCTAGTAAGCCGGTAGGTGTATCGGCGTTGTATTCCAGCATTTTGATATTCCGCCCATCGTAGGCGAAATCAAAGCGACCATAGAGCATTGGTGCATTTTGTTTCCATGAGCTTTCAATATGGCTTAAGGCTACTTCAGGAATTTGAAAATAAGCAGGATAGTCACCCCGTTGAATGAGTTCTCCTACTACAGATAAACACATCTGATGCAGTTCATTTGCTGCGTCTTCAAGTTGTTCAATCTGCTTAAGGGTAAACTCGTAAGCAATCCCTTCAGACCAGTAAATTGAGCCGTCGAGAGAAGGTAAATTAAAATAATCAAAACCAATATTTTGATGCTCCACTTGCCAGTCTGGGCGTGGAGTAAAGATTTTTCTTTTCATCTTATGTTAATGCCTGAATGACTTAGCCGCCGAAAGAAAAACCGCTACGGCCAAAACCACCTCGAATTGGCGATGAAAAAGACGAGCTTTTCGCCGTGGTTGAAATCATGGGGCGGCCAGCACTCAAGTTGCTATAAGGATGTAAGGTATTGCCGCGAAAAGAAACTTCCCGATTATTTCGATAATACGCAGGTCCTAAATAATGGCCTGAACCAGAACTATGTCCACTTGAGCTATTTTCTTCTTCACAAGTTTCAGTATTCCAGTCGCGAGCACAGTCATATTGGTTGTTATATACATCTTGTACTAAAGGACCATCATTATGGCTACATGCCGTGAGCAATAAAGGCACCACGACAAGATTAATTTTTTTAGAACGCATGAGCCCCACACATTTTAATAAGTATGTTCGACATACAATGTCGAATAGATATTGTCTATTATGTTTCTGATTAGGAAAGATAAAGTTTAAGTTGGCATATAATATTAATCTGTTTTTTTAAAGTACAGCTTATTTTTAAAATTTAAAGCACAAGGCATCTCGCTTGTAGATGCCTTGTTTTGATGAATTAAGACTGTAACTGCTTTTTGTTGTGTCGTAAGGATAGATAAGCAGTAATTGCTAACACCAATACGATAAAGCTTAACGAGATCCAGATTGGCATGTGGAATACATCAAGCAACAACATTTTTGCACCAATGAACAATAAAATGATGCCTAAGCCGTATGGCAAGTAATGCAATTTGGTCGCAGCGCCAGCAAGCAAGAAGAACATTGCGCGTAAACCTAAAATTGCCATTAAGTTCGCCGTTAAAACAATAAACGGATCGCTCGTTACCGCGAAAATAGCAGGAATAGAATCTACCGCGAAAATCACGTCTGAAGCTTCAACCAAAATCAAAACTAGAAATAACGGCGTTGCCCACAATAAACCATTTTGACGGACAAAGAATTTGTCACCTTCAAGCTGCGGAGTAATACGCATGTGCTTACGTAGCCATTTTAAAACTTTGATATCTTCAATATTGGTTTCTTCTTCTTGACCTTTTAAGAACTTAAAGCCTGTGTATACCAAGAATGCACCGAAGATATAAAGCACCCAAGAAAACTCTTGAACGAACCATGCACCAATAAAGATAAAGAGAGTACGTAGTACGATTGCGCCTAATACGCCGTAGAGCAGGATTTTACGTTGTAATGCAGCAGGAATAGCAAACGCTGCGAAAATCATTAACCAGACGAAAACGTTGTCAATTGCGAGCGACTTTTCAAGCAAGTAACCAGCAAAGTATTCCATGGTTTTTTGATTTGCTAAGGTCACACCAGCAGTTTGCTGTAGATACAGCCATAAACCACCACCAAATAACGCTGCGACACTCACCCACGCCACGCTCCAGTAAGCAGCTTGCTTAATTGAAACATCCTGACCTTGCTTTTGCTTAAAGCCTAAAAAGTCTATCAGGAGCATGACAATGACAATGCCAAAGAATGCTACATACAGCCATAAATTGCCGATCGATTCCATAAAACCTCCACATCCGGCAATTGGGCATAAAAAAACCTTGACCCGTTGCCAGATGAATTAAACATCTGTACCAACATGATCAAGGTCTTGCCTACATCATGAATTTCATGATGCTCAGATACCGACTTTTTAATAAAAGTGTATTGACGATATCTGACACATAACATTGCTGTTATGTTTGGAGGAGGCTACTCCCCTTGTCAAACTAAATTCTGTTTTGGATAAAACATATCCAACTGCGCATAGAATGGCAGATTTTTTAGAATTACGCAACTGAACTTAATTTCGTGGTTTTTAACACTAAAAGGGCTCTAGAGGTTATTTAATTAAACCTCGATCTAAAAGCGGTTTACATATGATCTGGTAAAGGTGAATAAAGAATGCGGTTAAGCGCGTGCCGTAGGCATTCCAGAAGTAATATCCGGCTGTATTTACCAATAGCGCTACAATAAAAGCGCCCAACATATCTAAAGGGAAATGCACACCAAGATAAATACGCGACCATGCCACGACAAATGACAAGGATAGAAGAATTATTCCAATCAGTTTGCGCTGAGCAAATAAATAAGACAAAGCTATGGTGCTGAAAATCAGCATATGATTACTTGGAAAAGATGCCGTTGGTGCATGTTCGATAAAAGTAGTACCAATACCCATCACAAACGGTCTTGCGTGATGGTAAAACAGAGAAATAACATAACCTACTAAAAGCGACACGCAGGTCAAAAAGACAGATTTAACAACCCTATTTTTTAAATATTGGTCGCCATAGAACCATAAAAATGTAAGGATGAATAAAAGAATATAGAGGAGATCATTAGCAAAAAAGATAGCAAGACGAATGATAAATTGACTCGCATCCTGAGCCCCATTAATAACATGGAATAAGCCAAGGTTGAGTGTTTCTAAAGACATTCATATTCCAAACGAGAACAAAAACGTGAGCTATGATAAAGAATTAAGCTTAATGTCTTGATAAAGAATTGTCACAAAAATGAAATATAGTTTGTTTGTGAGTAAAGATTAAACAGCTTAGAACGATAATTTTTAATGCGCGATCTGGACGTTGATATTAAAGTGCTAACGTGTTGGCATTTTATTCGAGAACGTTATTTTATGACTACTCAAGAAAAACAGAAAAAATTAAGTTTGAGGCCTTTATCTCCAAGAGATCCAGAACAGCCGCATAGAGCAGCGACTCCCCTCGAATTATTGTTCGATTTAATTTTTGTGGTCGCGATTGCAACAGCAGGTCAGCAGTTACACCACGCCATTATTGAAAATCATCTATGGCATGCGTTACCAAGCTACTTGATGGTATTTTTTGCCCTGTGGTGGGCATGGATGAATTTTTCATGGTTTGCTTCGGCTTACGATAACGACGATGCGTTGTATCGATGCCTCACCTTTGTGCAAATTGCAGGTTCATTGGTGATGGCAGCAGGCATTCCTGATGTATTTCATAGTCAGGATTTTGATGTAATGATCATCGGTTATGTGATCATGCGAATGGCATTAGTTACCCAGTGGTTGCGTGCAGCAAAATATGATCCTGCTCGACGTATTACGGCTTATCGCTATGCAATAGGGATTGTACTGGTACAGATTGGTTGGTTGGCTGCCAATTTTACCCATGTACTTTCGGCCCCTTTATTTTTATTTTTAGCTGCTATGGAGCTATTTGTTCCCTACTATGCAGAAAAATATTCACCTACGCCGTGGCATCCACATCATATTGTAGAGCGTTATGCCCTGCTTACGATTATTGTGTTGGGTGAATCAATTATTGGTAGCTTTAATGCAATCCGCGATGCGCTGACGGCTCAATCTATTAATATTCCTGCCGTTTTTTTAATGATCGGTGGATTGATGCTTATGTTCGCGATGTGGTGGGCTTATTTTGACCGTAGTGAACAGCATCACCATTTGAAAGGTGTGCGCCCGTTTGTATGGGGATATGGTCATTACTTTGTTTTTGTGAGTATTGCTACAGTGGGTGCTGCGCTTGCAGCGGCAGTGGATGTCACTACTCATCATGCCCATATTTCCGATTTATATATGGGAATAGTCGTTGCGGTGAGTGTAGTGCTCTATACCACCTGTATTTGGGTGCTATATGAATTTGAATGTTTAGAGGGAATCAGCAAATGGTTTTACCCTATTACGGCCCTCATCATTTTATGTATTCCGTTTATTTGTAATAACGTGGGATATAGCGTTTTTGCGATGGGTATTGTCTATAGTTTACGTTTAATGGTTTCTAATAAATTTATAGCCAATATAGAACCAGAGAAAGTTTAAAATGGCTGAATAAAAAAACGGGTTTCAAATTGAAACCCGTTTTTTTATTGAATAATTAAAAGCAAAAGTTAAGCAGCTTTTGCTTTTAATGCATTCATTAATTTTTGATGTAATCCGCCAAAGCCACCATTAGACATAATCACAACTGCATCACCCTCACCTGCTTCATTGACAATACGTTCAATAATTTCATCAAGTGAACGGCTAACTTGAGCATGGTTAGACGCAGCTTCAATCACGGGGTTTAAATCCCAATCTAAACCTTCTGGCTGATACCAGATAACGTCATCTGCTAAGCGTGCTGAGTGTGCCAAGCCATCTTTATGGCTTCCCATACGCATGGTGTTTGAACGTGGTTCGATAATGGCCCATAAACGGCGTTCGCCTAAGCGTTTACGTGCGCCATCTAAAGTCGTGTCAATTGCAGTTGGATGGTGAGCAAAGTCATCATAAACCTCAATGCCATTGACTGTGCCGAGTAACTCCATACGACGTTTAACGCCACCAAAGTTAGACAAAGCTTCACAAGCTTGTTCAAGCGCCACACCTACATGCTGAGCGGCTGCAATGGTTGCTAAAGCATTCGCTACGCTATGTTGCCCTGTCATGGTCCATTTAACTTCACCAACGGCATTGCCATTTTCTAATACTTTAAAATGGCTGCCATCAATTGAAATTAATTCAGCAGATAAAGCAGCCTTTTCATTCGCTTCTAAACTTGTACGAATTACTGGTGTCCAGCAGCCCATTTCAAGTACTTCATCAATATGAGTTTCAGCAATTGGTGCAATAATACGGCCTTCACTTGGAATGGTACGAACAAGATGATGGAACTGCTTTTGAATAGCCGCTAAGTCATCAAAAATATCGGCGTGGTCAAATTCAAGGTTGTTTAAAATCGCCGTTTTCGGGTGATAGTGAACAAACTTAGAACGCTTATCAAAGAAAGCTGAGTCATATTCATCGGCTTCAACGCAGAAGTATTTGCCACCACCTAAACGAGCGCTTTCACTAAAGCCCAGTGGAACGCCGCCAATTAAAAAGCCTGGGTTTAAACCCGCCTGATCAAGTACCCAAGCCAGCATGGTTGTAGTCGTGGTTTTACCGTGAGTACCAGCTACACCAAGTACATGTTTACCTTGTAAAATGTGGTCAGCAAGGAACTGTGGACCAGAAATATATGGCAGACCTTCGTTAAGCATATATTCCACAGCATCAATACCACGTTTCATGGCATTTCCGACAATGACTAAATCTGGATGAGGCTGCAAATGACTACGATCATAGCCTTGCATGAGGGTAATACCTGCGTTTTCTAACTGGGTAGACATTGGCGGGTAAACGTTTAAATCGGAACCGGTTACCTTATGCCCTAAATCACGAGCTAAAAGTGCTAAAGAGCCCATAAAAGTGCCACAAATACCCAAGATATGCAGATGCATTGCTCGCCTTCTCCACTGCTTCTATACACAGCACGTCAAGTGTCTGCGCGTTCATTATTGATAAATTTGGCAGCAACGATAGCAAGGCTAAACGGGAAAAGATAGTCAAAAATCGTTGTTGTTCTATGTGTTTGAGGCCCTTATAAAAGTACAGCTTTATTTTTTGTATTTAAGCTGAATTACAGTTTTATCTTTTATAATGTTTTATATCTTTAATAATACTTAAATCATCGTGATGATGAGGGATGTGCCTTTGAGCCCAACGGTTTTAGCTTTTACGCTATTAATTATTTCTAACTGCTTTATGACGCTTGCATGGTATGGGCACCTCAAATTTTTGCACCATGCTCCACTCTGGCAAGCGATTTTATTCGGTTGGATTATTGCCCTGCTTGAATATAGTTTTATGATTCCTGCTACTCGTATGCTAAGTGCACAAGGTTGGTTACTCGGTGAAATGAAGATCACGCAGGAAGTGGTTACGTTGATTGTGTTTGTACCCTTTATGATTTTCTTATTTAAACAACCATTTAAACTAGATTACTTGTGGGCGATGTTATGTCTATTTGGTTGTGTTTATTTCGTATTTAGAAGCCAATAGTTTGCAATAGCTTGTATTGAATAATTGATTCTATACAAGCTATTACTTTTCCAAATACCTGATTATCTTGCTGGGTGTTTACACGCTTTTTTTAGAATTTTAGAAAATTATTGATCTCTTGGCGTTGGGTCTTCATAGTCAAAAGCATTGATTTCATTAAGCGCGCTATATTAATAAAATTTGAGAATGTGTCACTGTTAAACCATGACATTTTTTGATGATATTAAAAATATTCGCAGAGCTGGTCAGTTAAATTTTCGTGAGATGAAAAATCAGTCTATAATAATGGGCTTCCGAACCATTTAAAACTTGGCTCTCGTCGAGATTTATCTTCTTTTACTTTTGTCTCTGGAACATTAGCAATGAATGCGGCCGCAGCACAAGACGCTCAACCTCTCGTTGGAATTATTATGGGTTCTCAATCTGATTGGGCAACTCTCGAAAACACAGCCAATATGCTTAAACAGCTTGGTGTCCCATTTGAAGCGGAAGTGGTATCTGCTCATCGTACTCCAGATCGTTTATTTGAATATGCAGAAACTGCGCGTGATCGTGGTATTCAAGTGATTATTGCTGGTGCCGGTGGTGCAGCGCATTTACCTGGAATGTGTGCCGCAAAAACTGATTTACCTGTTTTGGGTGTGCCAGTGAAATCATCAATTTTAAATGGCGTAGATTCTTTGCTTTCAATCGTACAAATGCCAGCTGGTATCGCAGTAGGTACTTTAGCGATTGGTCCAGCTGGTGCGACGAATGCTGCAATTATGGCGGCACAAATCTTAGGTTTAACTCGTCCTGAAATCGCAAAAAATGTTGCTGATTTCCGCGCTGCGCAAACTGATAAAGTTGCAAGCAAAAATATTCCGGGTCAGGTGTAAGAGGCTGAGATGGATAAAACTATCGGTATTTTTGGTGGTGGGCAACTGGGTCGAATGATGGCTCAAGCGGCGTTACCATTAAATATTCAGTGTACTTTTTTTGAAGCAAATACAGATTGTCCAGCAGGTGTTTTAGGCCAAGTCTTTTCTAGCCAAGATGAGCAAGGTTTAAAGCAGTTTATTGAAAGTGCTGATGTTTTCAGTCTTGAGTTTGAAAATACACCAGTTGAAGATGTTGATGTTTTAACACAAACCAAAGCATTGCACCCTCCCCGTGTTGCTTTAGCAACTGCGCAAAATCGCTTGTCAGAAAAAGCATTGTTTGATGAACTTTCTATTCCTGTTGCGCCGTATCGTGCTGTAGATAGTTTGGAAAGCTTGAAAAAAGCTGTTGCTGAGCTTGGTTTACCGATTGTGCTTAAGACAGCAACTGGCGGATATGACGGTAAAGGTCAGTTTGTACTTCGTTCAGAAGACCAGATTGACACCGCTTGGGTTGAACTTGGTCCTGCAAAAAGTCTAGTCGCCGAAAGCTTTGTTAAATTCTCTCGCGAAGTTTCAATTATTGCGGTGCGCGGCCAAAATGGTGAAGTAAAAACTTGGCCATTGGCTGAAAATCACCACCATAATGGCATTTTATCGCATTCAATTGTTCCAGCACCGAATAGTGAAGCTTTACAGCCTGTTGCTCAAGACTACATTACGCGTTTGCTGAATCACCTCAATTATGTTGGTGTGCTGACTTTAGAGCTATTTGTGACAGAACAAGGTTTGTGTGCAAATGAGATGGCACCACGTGTGCATAACTCAGGTCACTGGTCAATTGAAGGCGCTGTCTGTTCTCAGTTTGAAAACCATATTCGAGCTGTTGCAGGTCTTCCATTAGGTTCAACAGACGTTGTTCGTCCAACGGTCATGATCAATATTATTGGTCAGTATCCTAAAACTGAAGATGTACTTGCCTTAAATGGTGCTCATCTACATCTTTATAACAAGTCAGAACGTGCTGGCCGTAAGTTAGGCCATATCACTTTAATGCCTGTGGATAGCAATGAATTGACGACCTTATGCCGTCAATTGGCGAAAATTTTGCCAGAACCACTCGCCCTAACAGCAGATATGACCCTCTAAATACTTTTGATTTTGCAAAAAAGCGATCTTCGGATCGCTTTTTTTATCTTTTAAATTTAAAAAATAATAAATCATGAGTATTTGGAGTTTGTGGATAACTTTTTATAGGGATTTTTGAATTTAAATATTGGTGGTTTTTTTAAATTTAAAAAAGGGAAAACAAGTTTTCTACACTGTTTCGAATTTAAAGTTAGTTATCCACAAGAGAGTTTGATTTATAACAGATGGTGGAGGCTATATCTTTTGAATTCAAAACTAATGATGTTTGTTGAAGCATTTTTAAATTCAAAATAACGTGGCAAGTTTGAATTTAAAACATGGGGGTGGTTTTTGAATTTAAAAATACAGATTGTTCGGTTGATTGGATTTGCCGTGTCATAAAGAATGATGAAATATAGAATGGAATCAATAAATAGTACTGTTTTTCTCGACTGTGGATAAGTTTATCCACAGAAACACATGTTTTATAGTTTAAATTTAAAATAAGGTTTTTGAATTTAAACTATGCGCTATTATTTTGAATTCAAAACTGGAGATGTACACTGGTTGAAGTTTTAAATTCAAAATAAAGTGAAAAATTTGAATTTAAAACACTGGAAATGAATTTAAAGAAGAGATTATGAATTCAAATTTACGTTTTCTCTCTGAAATTTTAGACTCATAATGGTATGGTACTTAAAAATTTAAATTCAAAAATTGAAACTGGGATAATATGCGACGTTTTTCTTGTATTGTTGGCTCTGTATTTTTAGCAATGACTCAGGCTCAAGCAGAGCTCGTAATTAATGGTTCTGCAATATCTAGCAGTGCCACTGTTCCGGCAGTGACTAACGAAAATTATACGCCTAATAATAATTTCCAAAGTTGTTTGGCAAATTTACGCTCTCAAGCGATTGCTGCTGGAGTCTCTGGTACAACCTATGATCGTTACACTCAAAACTTAACTCCAGATTATTCGGTTATTGATAAGTTAAATTATCAACCAGAATTTTCGACACCAATTTGGGATTATCTTTCTGGCTTGGTCGATGAAGAGCGTGTTGAGCTTGGAAAACAAAAGTTGGCGCAATATCGCGATGTTTTAAATCGTGCTTCTCAAACCTACGGCGTACCACCAGAAACAATTGTGGCAGTGTGGGGTGTTGAAAGTAATTTTGGTGATATTTCTGGAAAATATCCTTTATTACAAGCACTCGGAACTTTAAGTTGTGAAGGTCGCCGACAAAGTTATTTCCGTACTGAATTTTTTGCCACAATGCGTATTTTACAGCGTGGTGACTTAACCGAAGATCAACTGAAAGGTTCATGGGCTGGGGCATTTGGACATACGCAATTTATGCCATCGACCTATGAACGTTTAGCGGTTGATTTTGATGGAGATGGTCGTCGCGATTTGGTGTCTAGTACAGTTGATGCATTGGCTTCAACGGCTAATTTCTTAAATAAAGCGGGTTGGCAAGCAGGAATGCCATGGGGTTTCGAAGTAAAAGTTCCCCAAGGTATGTCAATTGATGGAGAAGGGCGACGCTCAAAGAAAGCTTTAAGTAGCTGGAGTGCGCGAGGTGTTACTCGAATTGACGGCTCTCCACTTGTTCAAGGGGCTTTATCTAGCAGTACTTCGGCAGGTTTAATGGCACCAGCAGGTGTAAATGGTCCAGTATTCTTAGTGTTTAAGAATTTTGATGCTATCTATAGTTATAACGCTGCGGAAAGTTATGGCCTTGCAATTGCTCATCTATCTGATCGTTTAAAAGGCGCTCGTCCTTTTGCGACATCTTGGCCAACTGATGATCCAGGAACTTCACGTGCAGAACGTCGTGAAATCCAACAGTTTTTGATTAATCGTGGCTACGATATTGGCGCGGTTGATGGTCTTATTGGGGATAAAACCCGTGTAGCTATTCGTCAAGAGCAAACTCGTTTAGGTTTAAATCCAACCGGACGAGCAGGGCAACAAATCTTACACGCATTCCGTCAAGAACAAGCCCAAAAAATGATGCAATAAACTGAAAATAATAAAAAGGTCTGCACATGCAGACCTTTTTTATAAGTATTTGTATAAGATTGCTAATCTAATTTAACCGCTTCTAATATATCAAAAATAACTGAAGTGACATCTTGGCTTAAATCTCGATCATTAAAGATTTCATACGCAGTGATAGTAACATCTGTATCACTTGGTAATTGCTTTTGTTCTTCTTCAATTAAATGTTCAATCGGTAGCAGAGTCTGTTTCACTTCAAGATGCAAAATATCTTTATAATCAATATTTTCATCTTCAAGCTCGATTTCATGCTCATTGAAAAAGGGAATTAGAATAGAATGAAGATACGGTTTGATTTCAATAATATCAAACAGTTCAATATCGCGTGTTTGTTCAATTGTGCTGATATGATCATTTACTTCAATCAGGATATGATAGTAACTCATCTTGATCTCCATTCTATTTTCGTTAGCTCTTATGACCACAATAACATGACTTTGATATGAATTTCGATGTATCTATCTAGAAATAGATACATCATTTTATATCAAGTTCTTAATTATTGAGGTAAAGCGCTCAATAGATCACGATCAGCATCGGTAAGGCCAGTGATTTTTCTGTCACCATCTTTACGAACTGAGTACATCAATGCATTTGGCTGATCACTGTGTTTTAAACCAAGTGCATGTCCTAACTCATGAGCAATCGTCAAACGTAAATCATCAATAGACTTGAACTCATAAATCACAATTTGTTTGCCGTTGTAGATACCTTTTTTAAAGACATCTGCTTGAGCATTCTGCTTAAATTCATTTAATGAATTATTAAACTCATTATTAATCTGATTAAAATGAGTGACTTTGACATTTAAATCTTTAGCTTGCTCATTATATGCAGCAATTTCTTTCTTTAAAGCAACAGTTTGCTTTTGCAAATCTTTCTGGGTTTTAGCCAAAGATTTAGCACTATATTCAGGTGCTAATTTGCCTTGGTTAAGTTGCATCATTTGCTGGTCAAGATTTTTCAATTTGCCATTCAAAATCTGCTTTTTATTTTCAAGTTCAGATTGAGTTTGACCAAGGGTTTGCTTCAATTGCTTAATTTGTTGCTGTTCATCAATTACACGTTGCTGTTCTTGCTGGAACTGACCTGCAATTTTTTGACGCTGTTCAGAACGACTTTGACCATTATCGTAAACTAGACGAATTTCTAACTTTGCATTTGGATCATAAGTAAAATAATCCTGCCCAGTGCCTTGTTTCCAAATATCTGCAGCTTGTTGGCTAATCTGAATCAATTGATCTTGGCTCAAACCAAAACGTGGATCAATTTCAGCAATTTTATAAGTCAGGTGCTGCCCCGCTTTTTGCTGAATTTGAGTATGAGCTGGAGTGGCAAGATTAGCATTAGCCTGAAAATTAGAAAAAGCAAAGGCTACGCCTAGTAACAAAGATGTTAAACGCATAATAGAAGAGGGGGAGATTTTAAAAAAAACGTATTATAAGAATATAAAGTGAAAAATCAATCAAAAAACATACAATTAAGATAAATAAATGAGACTTTAGTCTCATTAGTTTTTACCAAATGCAAAATTATTTTTTAGATAAAATTTAATATGTTTAGTTTTATTTAGTTTTTTTAATCATTTAACTTTAATGATTTTCCTTAATTGAACTATAAATTGAGCCTAATAACTCTAAATCTGAATCTGTTAATTTGAAATTATGAATATCTTGCTCTTTTAAACGGGGGTACATTAAAGATTTGGGATCAGTGGTATGTTTTAGTCCTAAAGCATGGCCAAACTCATGAGCAAGGGTCAAACGTAAATCATTTAAAGAAGCATAACCGTAAATTTGAATATGGTTTTGACTGAATAAGCCTTTATGAAAGGTCTGAATACTGGCTTTTTGTTCTAGTTTAAATTGTGTCATTAAAGTTGTTAAATCGCTTTGCTCTTGATTTAGTTCTTTAATTTTTATGTTAAGCATTTGAATTCTAAAATTTAAATTATTTGATTCATTTTGCAAATTTCCAGATATTTGCTGTAGTTGATTTTGTCGCTCTTTTAATTCATCGGCAAGATAGTATCGATGTTCCCCTTGATTAAAGTATGTTACGTCTCGTTGATAGTGTTCAAATTCAGCTTTTAGTCTGATCTTTTTTTTGTTCAAATCAGATGATAGCTGATCAATTTCTTGTTTGTTTAAAATAATCTCTTCATTTTTAATGCGCCATTGTTCCTGCTTTTGTAAAAGAGCATTTAAATTTTCTTGTTGTTCACTTTTAATAATTTGATGATCATCATAAATTAAGTTAATTGTTAACTGCGCTTCTGAATCATAAGAAAAATAGGTTTTTCCCGTCTCTTTGTGCCAGATTTCAGCAGCTTGTTGGCTTACTTCAATAAGTTGCTCTTTAGTGAGTTGAAACCGTGGGTCAATAAAAGCAATTCGATACTTTAAAGGCTGATTAGATGAACCAATTGGTAGATTACTTTGAGCAAAGATCGTCGTTTGTAAGCCTATGCATAAACACAAGCTAAGTCCCCACCATAGAAATTTTTTCATGGCAAAATAAAAAAATATAAATAAATCTTATTGTTAGCTACTTAATTAATTTCGTCAAAATGATAAAAAATGCAGGAGAGTGGGGGAATTTGTGATCTGGCTATAAAAATTTAAAAAGATGTTTTTATACTTGGCAATAATGGAATAATTAATGTAATAAGTAACAATGTCTTTTCGTTTATAAAATCTTTTTTATAATTAATAGATTAGTTTTTATCATTGATCTTTTTGACATTAAGATAATTAAAAATCTCCTTTAAAAAGCTATTGTTATTTTTTGTAACCAATAAAAAACCGCGCCTAAGCGCGGTTTTTTATTAAAGAAACAAATTATTTTTTGTCATCTTTAACTTCAGTAAACTCTGCATCTACAACGCCATCGTCAGCTTTTTGTTGACCTGCATCGCCACCTTGGAATGCATTTGGATCAAAGCCTTCTGCACCACCAGCTTGTTGTGCTTGTTCATAAGCACGTTGAGTGATAGGCATTAAGATGTTTTGTAAAGCTTCAGTTTTAGCTTTGATATCTTCAACATCATTTTCTTTTGTTGCTAATTCAAGTTCAGAAACCGCAGTACTTACAGCTGTTTTTTCATCTTCAGTAACTTTATCACCAAGATCTTTTACAGCTTTGTTTGAGCTTGAAATTAATGCATCAGCTTCGTTACGAGCTTTTGCAAGTTCTTCAAACTTACGATCTTCTTCAGCATTCGCTTCAGCATCTTTAATCATTGCTTCGATTTCAGCATCAGACAAACCTGAGTTTGCTTTAATCTGGATTGATTGCTCTTTACCAGTGCTCTTATCTTTAGCAGATACTTTCAAGATACCATCAGCATTGATGTCGAAAGATACTTCAATTTGTGGCACACCACGTGGAGCAGGTGGAATGTCGCCTAATTGGAAGTTACCCAACAATTTGTTTTGTTGAGCCATCTTACGTTCACCTTGGTAAACAGAAATGTCTACAGCAGGCTGGTTGTCAGCAGCAGTAGAGAACACTTGTGATTTCTTCGCAGGAATCGTCGTGTTTTTCTCAATGATTGGTGTTAATACACCCCCCATTGTTTCAATACCTAAAGTTAATGGTGTTACGTCTAATAAAAGAACGTCAGTTTTGTCACCAGACAATACCGCACCTTGAATCGCAGCACCAATTGCAACTGCTTCATCAGGGTTTACGTCTTTACGTGGCTCTTTACCAAAGAATTCTTGTACTTTTTGTTGTACAAGTGGCATACGAGACTGACCACCAACCAAGATCACGTCAGAGATGTCAGAAGTCGAAAGACCAGCATCTTTAAGCGCGATACGGCAAGGTTCAATTGTACGAGCAACTAAATCAGCAACTAAACCTTCAAGTTTTGCACGTGTTACATTGATCACTAAGTGTTTAGGACCAGTTGCATCAGCAGTGATGTATGGAAGGTTGATTTCAGTTGCATTTGATGAAGAAAGCTCGATTTTTGCTTTTTCAGCAGCTTCTTTCAAACGTTGTAACGCAAGTGGGTCATTTTTCAAGTTCACACTTTGTTCTTTCTTAAATTCTTCAACCAAGAATTCAATTAACGCGTTATCAAAGTCTTCACCACCAAGGAAAGTATCACCATTGGTTGATAACACTTCGATTTGTTGGTCGCCATCAAGGTCTGCGATTTCAATGATCGATACGTCAAAAGTACCACCACCTAAGTCGTAAACCGCAATTTTACGATCGCCTTCTTTTTTGTCCATACCGAACGCAAGTGCAGCAGCAGTTGGTTCGTTAATGATACGTTTAACGTCTAAACCAGCGATTTTACCCGCATCTTTAGTTGCTTGACGTTGAGCATCGTTAAAGTAAGCAGGAACAGTAATAACTGCTTCTGTAACTGTTTCACCTAAATAGTCTTCTGCAGTTTTTTTCATCTTTTTCAAGATTTCAGCAGAGATCTGTTGAGGCGCTAATTTTTTATCGTTTACTTCTACCCAAGCATCACCATTGTCAGCTTTGATGATTTTATAAGGTACAAGGCCGATGTCTTTTTGTACCGCTTGATCTTCATAACGACGACCAATTAAACGCTTAATAGCGAATAATGTATTTTTCGGGTTAGTTACTGCCTGACGCTTAGCACTTTGACCCACTAAGATCTCGCCATCTTTATAAGCAATGATCGATGGAGTTGTACGTGTGCCTTCAGCGTTTTCGATTACTTTTACTTTATCGCCTTCAAGTACAGCAACGCATGAGTTGGTAGTACCTAAGTCAATACCAATAATTTTTGCCATGTGACGTTTTCCTCAAAAATTCTTTTGCAATGTTTTTGCTTGTTATCCGATATGAGAGTGAATCTATTTTTTTCAAGCGTTTTAGCGAAAAAAAATCTAAAAACTCTCAATTTTTTATTTATTGACCAACCATAACCATAGCAGGGCGCAATAAGCGACCATTTAAGGTATAGCCTTTTTGTAAAACGGTACCGATTTCATTCGCTTTAGCGTCTGGGGCAATGCCCACTGCTTGATGTAACTCTGCGTTGAAACCATTTTGAGTGTCAGCTTCTACAACACCAAATTTTTCCAGCGTGGTTAATAGTGACTTCAAGGTTAACTTAATGCCCTCAAGTACAGGAGTTTCTTCATCACCCGCTGCTTGAATCGCACGCTCTAGATTGTCTACAGAATCCAGCAATTCTTTTGCAAATTTTTCAAGCACAGTTTCCTTATGCTTCTCAGACTCACGTTGAATACGCTCTACACTTTTTTGTGCTTCGTAAACAGCATTCGCTGTACGTGCTTTTTCAAGTTTAAGGCTTTCTTCTAATTTAGTGATTTGCGCTTGTAAAGATTCAACGGTAACGTCGTTTGCTTGCTCTCCACCTTCAGCCTGAGTTTGCTCATTAGATTGCTCTGCTTGCTCGTGTTGAATGTCTTGAGCTTGCTCATTTTGCTCATTAGCCATTGATGATCTCCGTTTAAATGGGTTTTTAAACATGTACAGTCCTTTTTGGCATCAGTATTTACTGTGTAAAACCTGAACTGCCATGCATATGCTGTAATTCATTAATAGGTATGAAGTATGGGCACTGCCTAAAAATTCAAGCGTACACGACAATTTAAAGCTTTTAATTTTGCGGTTTTAAGTAAAAATCTAAATTTTCGATCATAAAAGCAATAAATTCCTGAGTTATTTTGGGTAAATGCTGCCTAGATGCATATACCACTGACAGACTTAGCTCTGGCGCTGAAAAGTTTTTAAATAAAGGAACTAGTCGTTTTTCTTTTAAATCTTTTTTAACTAATAGTGAAGGCAACATAGCTACACCCTGAGCATGTAGACACATATCATAAACAGCATTTACATCATTACTTTTAAAGGTAACGTTTAAAGGATAATTCTGTGGTTGTTGATCTTCATCAAAAAGTGTCCAGTATTGATGCTGGCTATGGTGAGCTAAACATTCATATTGAATAAGTTGTCTTGGGTGAGAGAGGGGGCTGTGCTGTTTTAAATAATCTGGATGAGCACAAAATACCGATTCGATCTGGCAGACTGGTCTCGCAATTAATCCATCTGCAACTTTTTGCGTTATACGCAAAGCTAAATCGACTTGTGCGTCAATCAAGTCAATTGTATTTTCAGTAAGATATACATCAAATTGAATATGTGGATGTTGCTTTTTAAATTGACGAATACATTCCCCAACACCTAATTGAAATAAAAATAAACCACAAGTAAAACGAATCGTACCGTTATGTTGTTCGGGTGCTGCTAGCTCTTGTAGAAGTTGTTGTTGTTGCAAAATATTTTCGCAGTAGAGGAGGGCTTTTTCACCTGCTGGAGTGAGAGATATTTTTCGAGTATTCCGCTGAAATAGGCGAGTTGAGAATGTATGCTCTAGGTGTTCAAGATAGCGAGAAACCATGGCACGGGAATAATTAAGATGTTCTGCGGCCTTGGTTAAATTGCCATGCTGAGCAATAGAAACAAAGACTTGTATGGCTTTTAATGTGTCCATATGCTTTATCATTATTACAATTTATGCAACAGTTTATCTTAGTTTAGTGCATTTACCTTACAGAAATTGCAATTTAAAGTATTCCTTATGAAATTGGAGAATACATAATGAAATTTTTTAAATTAACTGCTTCGGCTCTAGCAACTGCTACAGCTTTGACGATGGCTTCCACAGCTTTTGCACAAGATCTAAAAATCCAAAGTTTTCTGGCTAAACCAGAACATTTTGGTGTGACTTCTACTTTAATTGAAGGTGATAAAGAAGTTCTATTGGTCAATGCGCAATTCTCAAAATCTGAAGCATTACGTATTGCTGCCGATATTCTCGATAGCGGTAAAACGCTAAAGACAATTTTCGTAAGTTATGGTGATCCGGACTATTACTTTGGCTTAGATGTATTTAAACAGTACTTCCCAAATGTACAAATCATTGCAACTCCGGAAACTGTTAAACATATTCAAGATACTCAAGCGCTGAAAGTGAAATATTGGGGACCACAAATGGGTGCAAATGCACCTAGCCAAATTATTATGCCTCAAGCTTATACTGCTAAAACTTTAAAGCTAGAGAATGAGTCAATCGAAATTAAAGGTAAGAAAGAACTCACTTATTTATGGATTCCTTCTTCAAAAGCAGTAGTAGGTGGTATCCCTGTATCTTCAGGTATTCATTTATGGATGGCAGATACACCAAAATTTAAAGACCGCAATGAAGTGATTCAAACTCTAGAAAGCATTAAAGCACTTCAACCTCAAACGGTGGTTCCTGCCCATATGGTTGAAGGAGCTCCTCAAGGTTTGGATGCAGTTAACTTTTCGATCGACTATCTCAAGAGCTATGAGAAAGCGGCCAAAGTAAGTAAAAATGCGGGTGAGCTGAGCCAGCTCATGCAGAAACAATATCCAACATTAAAAAGTGTGGATAGCCTAGAGCTAGGTGCAAAAGTTGTAAAAGGCGAGATGCAATGGCCTTAATTTAAATCGGAATATAATCAATTTTAAAAAAAGCCGTGGTCTATACCCGGCTTTTTTAATGGGAAAAGGAATTTTTAATCAAAAAAACCTCTGTAACATTCTACGCACCTTATATAGTGTTTCTATAAAGAGAATTTTTTTGAGCAGAGAAAAAGACTAAGATAAAAATTAAAAATTGATAAAATTAAACAAAAGCTTAAGTTGCTACTTTTATATAAAAGGTAGAGATGAAGCTAAGGAAGAGAATTTAATAAAAAATTGCACAATTTGTACTTCTATTACTACAAAAGACAACCAATGATACGCACGCCAGAAAAAAAAATTGTGAATTATAGGCAGCGCAAAGATGATCTTTGCATTTAAGTGTTTGTCGTAATGAAAGGAAAGCGATTATGAAAAAATTAGGTCTTATCTCTGTAGTACTTGCTGGTGTTGCTTTTACAGCTGTTGGTTGTGCATCTGAAGCTGGTTTAAACGCATCAGGTTCTGCTCAAACAAGTGCTAGCCCATCTGGCGTACAAGCAGATGTAGGTGTAGATGCTGGTGTTTCTGGTCAAGCACAACCAGGTCAAGTTGATGCTGGTGCTTCTGGTTCTGTTTCAGGTTCTGCAACAGCTCAGTAATTCTTAGTAATAAGAACAGTTAAAAGATTATAGAATACATATATTCAAGATGCCGATTTATATATGAAATGAGCTGCTACTCATTATTCTATAATTAAGAGAATTTAGAATTCTCAAAAAAGCCCCAAAAGACTTAACTTATTGGGGCTTTTTATATAGTAACGAATTTAGTCATCATGACGAGAATCTCGACGATTATGATCTCGATCTTCTACTCGTTTTTTATCCCATTGGTGACGTCTTTTATCGTCATCACGGTGTTTTTTATCCTCGTCATGGCGTCTTTTATCCCACTCATGACGGTTTCGGTCCTGTTTGCGAGCGTCTCTACGTTGTTGTTCATATACTCTTTTACGCTCTTCCCAACGCTTCCGTTCCCAATCATTATATCGACGTCCATCATTGCGATCATAGCGATTAGTATCATGATAACCATAGCCACCACGATAAGAAGGGTCATCCGTATAAGCAACACAGCCTACCGTTAATAGACTGGTTGCTAATAAAGTAACAACTAGTTTTGTTGACATAATCTTACCTCTTTTTGTCTGTTAACAATAATTGGCAAAAAACTCCTGCTTGAAACGACAGATTTGTTAATGACATTTGCTTTAAATCAGATTAGCGTAATTTAGTTTTTACCTTTGTATCTTGATTACATGAGTTGTATGCGAATATAGTCAAACAGCAACAGAATTCTGTAGAAAATATGAAGGATAAGAGGAATTCATGGAGATAGGCATGACAGCATTTAATCAAAAAATTCAAACATTGCTAGATAAGGGCCAAGGGCCCGCTGCTCGAGCTCTTGATAAGTTACCTCGATTAGCTCAAGAATCACTTGCCAAAATTCTTGGGTATTCTTACCAATATCCAGATCTGGACTCATTTACTAAATGTCTGATGGCTGTACAAATTAAGCAGGGGCGTATCGGTTTTATTGGTCCAGATCCAATTGAATCTAGACGACAGTTTGATACGCAAATGTTAGCCATACGTCAGAAATCAACAGAGATTGATTCAGTAGAAGATATTCGTTTACCTCTTCAAAGTGGAACCGTTTTCGCGAGACACTACCACCCGGCATCTAATAAAAAATTGCCTCTTCTTGTTTTTTATCACGGAGGGGGATTTGTTGTGGGTGGATTAGATACTCATGATGAGGCGTGTCGTATATTGGCAAAATATGCAAAAGTACAAGTACTCAGTATCGATTATCCTCTTGCGCCAGAGGTTTCTCCTCAACATTTAATCCAATCTTGTGAAGATGCTTTGGCTTGGGTATATCAAAATCGTAGACAATTAAAAATATTAAAAGGTCGAATTGCGGTAGCTGGTGATAGTGCAGGTGGAAACATTAGTACAGTCGTGGCTCAACGATCAGTAAATAAGCCTTATGCTCCACAGGCCCAACTTCTTATTTACCCTGCGGTCGATTTCAAGAGCCGACATCCATCCTTCTATGCCTATAACGAAGGATTGGTTTTGACAGATAAAGATATCGATAATGTCACTCAATACTATGCAAACCAGCATAACGTAGAACTAGATGATCCAATTATTTCTCCAACCTATGGCAACTTGAAGAAGAATCCTCCGGCTTTTGTGATTACTGCTGGGCATGACGTATTACATGATGAAGGGAAAATCTATAGCTATAAGCTACGCCAAAATGGCGTCAAAATGCATTATGAAGAATACTCAGATCAAACACATGGATTTATAAATCTGACGCCTATTTCTAAAAAGGCCAAACGTAACACCATTGAGTTCAGTAAAAACTTTAGAAAATTTTGGGATAAAAATAGCTAAATAAAAGTTTGGTCCATGTTTCACGTGGAACGTGGACTCATACTCAAATCTAAAATATAAGGCTTTAAATAAAAGATAATAAATACTCACTAGAATTCTTTTATATAGACGATTAAATTTAACCTTTATTAAGTTTTGCATTTTACTGTAGGAAGATATGAAAAAATTATTAATGCTATGTTGCTTGGGTTTAAGCAGTCATTCAGTCTGGGCTGACACTTTAGTTGAAATGCAAACAAATTTAGGCAACATTGAAATACAGCTTTATGATGAGAAAGCTCCAAGCAGTGTCAAGAATTTTAAAAGCTATATAAAGTCGAACTTTTATAAAGATACGATATTCCACCGCGTAATTCCTGGTTTCATGGTACAGGGCGGTGGGCTTACTGCAAATATGCAGGAAAAGACCACTCGAGCACCAATCAAAAACGAAGCTGGAAATGGGATTGCTAACACACGCGGAACCTTAGCAATGGCTCGTACCGCAAATCCTGACTCTGCTACTAGTCAGTTCTTTATTAATGTCGCAGATAATAGTTTTCTAAATCGCTCTGCTGGTAATGCTGGTTATGCAGTTTTCGGAAAAGTGATTAAAGGAATGGATGTGGTTGACCGTATTGTAAAAGTACCGACAATCACTGATGGAATGCATCAGAACGTCCCTAAACAACCTATTAAGATAATAGAAGTGAAAATCAAGAAAGAATGAAAATAAAAGATTTTAATATTTGTTGTTTATTATCAATAATTTAAACCGTTGTTTTTACTTTTTTTGATTTCGATTGGGTGAAAAAGAATCGATCAAACACATATATTTAGAAAAGTGCTTGCGTACCATTTTTTTTCCCCTATAATGCACTCATCCCGACGCGATACATGAGAATATCTTAGCTTACAGGGTTAAGATGAAAAGCTTAGTATTGCGTTGAATTCTGTCTCTGACGAAGAGCAGAAAGATCATTAAGAGATTATGAAGAACAACTTGTGTGGATTTTTACTGATTGATCGATCGAAATATTATCATTGATTGATTGGTTTAAATTACTCGAAGTTTATTTGAGCGAAATTTAAGTCAGAAAATTGATGAGCCAGAATTGGCACCTTGTCTTTAATAAGGTGCAAAATGATTTTTAACTGAAGAGTTTGATCATGGCTCAGATTGAACGCTGGCGGCAGGCTTAACACATGCAAGTCGAGCGGAGTGATGGTGCTTGCACTATCACTTAGCGGCGGACGGGTGAGTAATGCTTAGGAATCTGCCTATTAGTGGGGGACAACATTTCGAAAGGAATGCTAATACCGCATACGTCCTACGGGAGAAAGCAGGGGATCTTCGGACCTTGCGCTAATAGATGAGCCTAAGTCGGATTAGCTAGTTGGTGGGGTAAAGGCCTACCAAGGCGACGATCTGTAGCGGGTCTGAGAGGATGATCCGCCACACTGGGACTGAGACACGGCCCAGACTCCTACGGGAGGCAGCAGTGGGGAATATTGGACAATGGGCGCAAGCCTGATCCAGCCATGCCGCGTGTGTGAAGAAGGCCTTATGGTTGTAAAGCACTTTAAGCGAGGAGGAGGCTACTGAAGTTAATACCTTCAGATAGTGGACGTTACTCGCAGAATAAGCACCGGCTAACTCTGTGCCAGCAGCCGCGGTAATACAGAGGGTGCAAGCGTTAATCGGATTTACTGGGCGTAAAGCGCGCGTAGGCGGCTAATTAAGTCAAATGTGAAATCCCCGAGCTTAACTTGGGAATTGCATTCGATACTGGTTAGCTAGAGTGTGGGAGAGGATGGTAGAATTCCAGGTGTAGCGGTGAAATGCGTAGAGATCTGGAGGAATACCGATGGCGAAGGCAGCCATCTGGCCTAACACTGACGCTGAGGTGCGAAAGCATGGGGAGCAAACAGGATTAGATACCCTGGTAGTCCATGCCGTAAACGATGTCTACTAGCCGTTGGGGCCTTTGAGGCTTTAGTGGCGCAGCTAACGCGATAAGTAGACCGCCTGGGGAGTACGGTCGCAAGACTAAAACTCAAATGAATTGACGGGGGCCCGCACAAGCGGTGGAGCATGTGGTTTAATTCGATGCAACGCGAAGAACCTTACCTGGCCTTGACATAGTAAGAACTTTCCAGAGATGGATTGGTGCCTTCGGGAACTTACATACAGGTGCTGCATGGCTGTCGTCAGCTCGTGTCGTGAGATGTTGGGTTAAGTCCCGCAACGAGCGCAACCCTTTTCCTTATTTGCCAGCGAGTAATGTCGGGAACTTTAAGGATACTGCCAGTGACAAACTGGAGGAAGGCGGGGACGACGTCAAGTCATCATGGCCCTTACGGCCAGGGCTACACACGTGCTACAATGGTCGGTACAAAGGGTTGCTACCTAGCGATAGGATGCTAATCTCAAAAAGCCGATCGTAGTCCGGATTGGAGTCTGCAACTCGACTCCATGAAGTCGGAATCGCTAGTAATCGCGGATCAGAATGCCGCGGTGAATACGTTCCCGGGCCTTGTACACACCGCCCGTCACACCATGGGAGTTTGTTGCACCAGAAGTAGGTAGTCTAACCGCAAGGAGGACGCTTACCACGGTGTGGCCGATGACTGGGGTGAAGTCGTAACAAGGTAGCCGTAGGGGAACCTGCGGCTGGATCACCTCCTTAACGAAAGATTGACGATTGGTAAGAATCCACAACAAGTTGTTCTTCATAGATGTATCTGAGGGTCTGTAGCTCAGTTGGTTAGAGCACACGCTTGATAAGCGTGGGGTCACAAGTTCAAGTCTTGTCAGACCCACCATGACTTTGACTGGTTGAAGTTATAGAAAAGAAGATACATAACTGATGATGTAAGCTGGGGACTTAGCTTAGTTGGTAGAGCGCCTGCTTTGCACGCAGGAGGTCAGGAGTTCGACTCTCCTAGTCTCCACCAGAACTTAAGAGAAGTTCGGATTACAGAAATTAGTAAATAGAGGTTGTAAGATCTTAGTTTATTAACTTCTGTGATTTAAGTATCACGGTATTAAGCATGACCTGACGAAGGCATGTTTATTCATTAACAGATTGGCAAAATTGAGTCTGAAATAAATTGTTCACTCAATAATGAAAAGAGAAGAAGTAATTCTGATCTTGGAATTAATTGAGAACTAGCAAATTAACTGAATCAAGCGTTTTGGTATATGAATTAGATTGAAGCTGTACAGTGTTTAAATACACAGTACTTCAAACTGTAAGAGATTGATGAGAAATCATTGATCATGTCTTATTACTCCTTGTAGGTAATAACGACTGTTTGGGGTTGTATAGTCAAGTAATTAAGTGCATGTGGTGGATGCCTTGGCAGTCAGAGGCGATGAAAGACGTAATAGCCTGCGATAAGCTCCGGGGAGGCGGCAAATATCCTTTGATCCGGAGATTTCTGAATGGGGGAACCCACCTACTTTAAGGTAGGTATTGCAACATGAATACATAGTGTTGCAAGGCGAACGAGGGGAAGTGAAACATCTCAGTACCCTTAGGAAAAGAAATCAATTGAGATTCCCTTAGTAGCGGCGAGCGAACGGGGATCAGCCCATTAAGTTATGTGTGTTTTAGTGGAACGCTCTGGGAAGTGCGAACGTAGAGGGTGATATTCCCGTACACGAAAGGGCACACATAATGATGACGAGTAGGGCGAGGCACGTGAAACCTTGTCTGAATATGGGGGGACCATCCTCCAAGGCTAAATACTCCTGACTGACCGATAGTGAACCAGTACCGTGAGGGAAAGGCGAAAAGAACCCCTGTGAGGGGAGTGAAATAGATCCTGAAACCGCATGCATACAAGCAGTGGGAGCCGACTTGTTCGGTGACTGCGTACCTTTTGTATAATGGGTCAGCGACTTATATTCAGTAGCGAGGTTAACCGTATAGGGGAGCCGTAGAGAAATCGAGTCTTAATAGGGCGTTTAGTTGCTGGGTATAGACCCGAAACCAGGCGATCTATCCATGAGCAGGTTGAAGGTTGGGTAACACTAACTGGAGGACCGAACCCACTGTCGTTGAAAAGCCAGGGGATGACTTGTGGATAGGGGTGAAAGGCTAATCAAGCCTGGTGATAGCTGGTTCTCCCCGAAAGCTATTTAGGTAGCGCCTCGGACGAATACCATAGGGGGTAGAGCACTGTTTCGGCTAGGGGGTCATCCCGACTTACCAAACCGATGCAAACTCCGAATACCTATGAGTACTATCCGGGAGACAGACTGCGGGTGCTAACGTCCGTAGTCAAGAGGAAAACAATCCAGACCGCCAGCTAAGGCCCCAAAATCATAGTTAAGTGGGAAACGATGTGGGAAGGCATAGACAGCTAGGAGGTTGGCTTAGAAGCAGCCACCCTTTAAAGAAAGCGTAATAGCTCACTAGTCGAGTCGGCCTGCGCGGAAGATGTAACGGGGCTAAAACTATGTGCCGAAGCTGCGGATTTGACTTTTAAGTCAAGTGGTAGGGGAGCGTTCTGTAAGCCGATGAAGGTGTATTGAGAAGTATGCTGGAGGTATCAGAAGTGCGAATGCTGACGTGAGTAACGACAAAACGGGTGAAAAACCCGTTCGCCGAAAGACCAAGGGTTCCAGTCCAACGTTAATCGGGGCTGGGTGAGTCGACCCCTAAGGCGAGGCCGAAAGGCGTAGTCGATGGGAAATTGGTTAATATTCCAATACTTCTGTGTAATGCGATGAGAGGACGGAGAAGGTTAAGTCAGCCTGGCGTTGGTTGTCCAGGTGAAAGGAAGTAGGCATGCATCTTAGGCAAATCCGGGGTGCTCTATGCTGAGATCTGATAGCAAGCTGTACTTGTACAGCGAAGTGGCTGATACCATGCTTCCAGGAAAAGTCTCTAAGCTTCAGTTACACAGGAATCGTACCCTAAACCGACACAGGTGGTCAGGTCGAGTAGACCAAGGCGCTTGAGAGAACTCTGCTGAAGGAACTAGGCAAAATGGTACCGTAACTTCGGGAGAAGGTACGCTGTTGTTGGTGATGGAACTTGCTTCCTGAGCTGATGACAGCCACAGAAACCAGGCCGCTGCAACTGTTTATTAAAAACATAGCACTCTGCAAACACGAAAGTGGACGTATAGGGTGTGATGCCTGCCCGGTGCTGGAAGGTTAATTGATGGGGTTAGCGTAAGCGAAGCTCTTGATCGAAGCCCCAGTAAACGGCGGCCGTAACTATAACGGTCCTAAGGTAGCGAAATTCCTTGTCGGGTAAGTTCCGACCTGCACGAATGGCATAATGATGGCGGCGCTGTCTCCAGCAGAGGCTCAGTGAAATCGAAATCGCTGTGAAGATGCAGTGTACCCGCGGCTAGACGGAAAGACCCCGTGAACCTTTACTGCAGCTTGACATTGAACTTTGACCTTACTTGTGTAGGATAGGTGGGAGGCTTTGAAGTTGGAACGCTAGTTCCAATGGAGCCGTCCTTGAAATACCACCCTGGTAATGTTGAGGTTCTAACTCTGCCCCGTAATCCGGGGCGAGGACCATGTCTGGTGGGTAGTTTGACTGGGGCGGTCTCCTCCTAAAGAGTAACGGAGGAGTACGAAGGTGCGCTCAGCGTGGTCGGAAATCACGCGTAGAGTATAAAGGCAAAAGCGCGCTTAACTGCGAGACCCACAAGTCGAGCAGGTACGAAAGTAGGTCTTAGTGATCCGGTGGTTCTGTATGGAAGGGCCATCGCTCAACGGATAAAAGGTACTCTGGGGATAACAGGCTGATACCGCCCAAGAGTTCATATCGACGGCGGTGTTTGGCACCTCGATGTCGGCTCATCTCATCCTGGGGCTGAAGCAGGTCCCAAGGGTATGGCTGTTCGCCATTTAAAGAGGTACGCGAGCTGGGTTTAGAACGTCGTGAGACAGTTCGGTCCCTATCTACCGTGGGCGCTGGAAATTTGAGAGGATCTGCTCCTAGTACGAGAGGACCAGAGTGGACGAACCTCTGGTGTACCGGTTGTGACGCCAGTCGCATCGCCGGGTAGCTATGTTCGGAAGGGATAACCGCTGAAAGCATCTAAGCGGGAAGCCTACCTCAAGATAAGATTTCCCTAGGACTTTATGTCCTCTAAAGAGCCGTTCGAGACTAGGACGTTGATAGGTTGGATGTGGAAGCATAGTGATATGTGAAGCTGACCAATACTAATTGCTCGTGAGGCTTGACTATACAACACCCAAGCAGTTGTATATAAAGCATCAATCGATTCATTAATATGCAAAGCAACTTGATTTAGTTATACGCTTAGCTAAAATGAACAAAATAAAGTAAGACTCAATCAGCCCATCTGTAAAGATTTGGAAAACGCATCGGCAACTAATAAGACCAATGCAAGTATCCATACCAGTTGTGCTGGCGACCATAGCAAGAGTGAACCACCTGATCCCTTCCCGAACTCAGAAGTGAAACCTCTTAGCGCTGATGGTAGTGTGGGGTTTCCCATGTGAGAGTAAGTCATCGCCAGCTCATTATTCAAACACCCTCAACTTAACAGTTGGGGGTGTTTTTTTATGTCTGAAATAAATGACGAAAATAAAGAATTTAGAAACAGTAAGCCTGCGTAAATATCAATTAATTAACAAAAATATCTAATCGATAAAATCCATTTATAACTGTCTACGAGCGTGTTTTAAAGCAGTGCGAAGACCTTTTTCTAGAGTAGATAGGAGCCAAAGAAATTAAAGGCAATGAAATTTAGGTTCAAAATCAGATTTGTACACTAGTCGTGTTCTATGAATATAATAACGATGAAGTTTGTTATTTTTAGGTGTTTACGTGAAAATTAATTCCTTCTCTTCAATACCTGAAGACGATGAAGAACTCTCTCTTCCCGAATTGGTCTATTGGGCTTCTTTAGGTGATCTAGATCAGGTAGAGCAATTACTTTTAGAAGGACAAGATCCTAATCAGGCAGATGATGAAGGCTATAGTGCTTTACAAGCAGCTGCCGAGAATGATCATCTAGAGGTGGTTAAACTATTAGTCGAAAAGGGAGCTCATGTCGATTATAAGAGTGAATACACAGCACTACGGCTTGCAGAAATGGCTAGTAATATAGATATAGTGCATTACTTAAAGAGTTTATGAAACTGTAAATAAAGGCCTCTTTTATTTAATTAGAGGCCTTTTGGTTTTAAGCTAAATGATATTTCTGTAGTTTCTCAACAATTGATTGAAGTCCTTTTACTTCAAATTCATTTGCTTCGAATTTTTCATCTTTATTACGTTTAAATATATCTCGTATCTCTATCACAGCATTCGGGTCAACAATACTTAAACTTGAGGTGACTTGACGTATTTGGCTAATAGAGCGAGAGCCATTAGTTGAACCATATCCAATAAATGCAGCAGGTTTATCGCTCCATTCTTTACCAACATAGTCGAGAGCATTTTTTAAGGCTGGACTGTAACCATGGTTGTATTCTGGGCTAATAAAGATAAAAGCATCTGCTTGAGCAATTTTGTTTGCCCATTCTTGTTGTTTAGGTTGATCATAAATTCCGGTAGCGGGTGGGTGAGAGCCTGAAAAAAGAGGTAAATCCCATTCTTTTAAATCGACGACTTCTGTTTGGAAATCGTTTAGACCCAATGTTGGAATTGTGGTTTCTAGCCAATTGGCAACTTTAATTGCTGTACGTCCTTCACGAACACTTCCTACGATAATATAGACCAGCATGTATGTTTCCTAAGAATTTTTATCTTTATAAGTTAATTCATTATATAGGTGGGAGAGAATATAGAATTTGTAAGGATTCTTATGTCATCAATAAAAAATTGAATAATAAAAAGCCCTCATTAAGAGGGCTTTTTATTTATATGAGTTTAATGCCCTGTTGGCCTTCGGGAGTTACCTTGAATATTTCTACTTCAAAGGTAATGTTTTTCCCAGCTAACGGGTGATTAAAATCAATTTCTGTAATGTCGTCATTCACTGACTTCACTACACCGAATAAGGTTGTTTTTGCCTTATCTTCAAACTCAATCATATGGCCAGGAATCGGGCGTTGTTCAAACTTAACCGTATCGAAAGTTTGAATGTTTTCTGGATTCCATGGTCCAAATGCATCTTCAGGTGGAAGATGTACCGTACGACGGTCGCCTGCACGTAAACCAAATAATGCTTTCTCAAAACCAGGTAAAAGGTTGCCATCGCCAATAGTAAGAGTAACTGGTTCTTCACGGTTACGGGTATTATCGATTTCTACGCCATTTTCAATAGCAACAGAAAAATGTAGATCGACTTTAGAGCCGTCTGTAATACGAATTTCTTCGTTAGGTTGGATAATTTCGGTCATATTATGCATCCGAATTTTGGTTACGTTGCTTCTCAAGGAAGAATGTATCGATGAGTAGTAAGATGGTACCTAGGGTAATGGCACTGTCCGCAATATTAAAAGCTGGAAAGTGGTGATTTTGGTAATAAACATGAATGAAATCGACCACATAGCCCAAAGTAATACGGTCAATTAAATTGCCTAATGCTCCACCTAAAATTAAAGCGATGGCTACAGGTAGCACCACCATTTTTTTAGGCATACGAAGCAACCAAAATACGAAAAGGATTGAAACTAAGCCTGCTAAAGATGTGAAGAAATAGCGTTGCCATCCTCCTGCATCAGATAAAAAGCTAAAGGCTGCACCATAGTTATGTAATAGTGTCCAGTTTAAAAATGGAAGCACAGGTACTGGATCCGCGTAGTTCAGATGTGTACTTGCAATCCATTTTGTCCATTGATCCAACACAATGGCAAGGACAGAAAGTCCAAGCCAAATTAGGTTGTGTGGATAAAACTGGAATAAGCCTTTTTTAGCTTGTGAATTAGGCATATTTTCTCACTTCGCCACGACCAGTGACGTTCACAATACAACGACCACATAAACCAGGATGATCGGCATGTGTATTTACATCTGGAAGGACATGCCAGCAACGTGCGCATTTTTCACCTTCAGCTGCAGATATTTGTACACGTAAGCCTTCCATTTCAGTTGCTTCACCTTGTTCAGCAAATGGATGTACTACTACTTCTGAAGTAATAAGAACAAAACGGAGTTCATCAGCCAGTTGGTTTAAAACTGTTTGTAATGATTCATTTGCCCAAAGTTCAACTTTGGCTGAAAGATTACTGCCGACAAGTTTAGCGTTACGTGCTGCTTCAATCTGTTTATTTACTGCAGATTTTACGCTAATCAATGTTTGCCAATCTTCTTCAGAAAGCAAGTTTGCTTTTGATGAAACCGGTAGCTCATACCATTCTGAAGTAAATACATACTTTTCAGTTTGTTCTGGAATGAGTGGCCATGCTTCTTGAGCGGTAAAGCTTAAGATTGGGCTCATCCAACGGATAAATGCTTGGACAATATGGTAAAGCGCTGTTTGTGCAGAACGACGTGCCTGAGAATCCGCTTTAGTGGTGTACTGACGATCTTTGATAATATCGAGGTAGAAACCACCTAAGTCATTAATACAGAAGCTTGTTAACGCACTACACACCACATGGAAGTTCATTTCTTCATAGGCAGTGATAATCGTTTGTTGTACTTCATTCGCACGCTGCAAGATGTATTGGTCGAGAGCGATGAGGTCATCTACTGCCAAAGCATCTGTGCTTGGTTTGAAACCATTTAAGTTAGCAAGCAAGAAACGTAATGTATTACGAATACGACGGTAGCTATCACTTACACGGCTAAAGATTTCTTTAGATGCCGCGATTTCATAGCGATAGTCACTAGAAGCCACATACAAACGTAAACCATCAGCGCCAAGTTGTTTGATGATTTCTTCAAGTGGAATATAGTTGCCTAAAGATTTCGATAACTTACGACCATTTTCATCAACCGTAAAGCCATGTGTTAACAATGCTTTGTATGGTGCACGATTGTGAATTGCCATAGAAGTTAATAAAGAAGACTGGAACCAACCACGGTGCTGGTCTGAACCTTCTAAATATAAATCGGCAGGACTTTCTAGATCTTCACGTTGTTCAAGTACAGCGTAATGCGTTGTGCCAGAATCGAACCATACATCGAGGGTATCGCGAATAGCGTTATATTGTTCAGCATCTTCACCAATGAAGTCTTTCGCGTCACGTTTGAACCATGCTTCGATACCTTCTTGTTCGATAAGTTTAGCAACTTCTTCGATTAATTCAGGTGTACGCGGGTGTAATTCGTTCGTATCTTTATGAACGAAGAATGGAATTGGCACACCCCAAGTACGTTGACGTGAGATACACCAGTCCGGACGTCCTTCAATCATTGATTCGATACGGTTTTTACCCCAGTTCGGTACAAACTCGATATCGTTTTCAATTGCATTAATGGCGCCTTCACGTAAGCCCTTTTGATCCATGCTAATAAACCATTGCGGGGTTGCACGGAAAATAATAGGGGTTTTATGACGCCAGCAGTGCGGATAACTGTGTTTGATTGGTTGATGCGCCCATAAACGGCCTACAGCACCCAAAGCTTCGATAATCTTTGGATTGGCTTTATAGATGTGCTCACCAGCATAGATAGGGGCAGTTGGTAAATAAACACCATTACCACCCACTGGATTATCTACTGTAAGGTTATATTGAAGACCTACTTTATAGTCGTCTGCACCATGGCCAGGAGCTGTATGTACTGCACCTGTACCGCTTGTTGCGATAACGTGTTCACCTAAAATCACTGGAACTTGACGATCAGTGAGTAGCGGGTGTTGTAATGTAAGGTTTTCAAGTTTGCTACCAGTAAAGTCTGCTAAAACTACTGGATTTTCAAGTTTATAGCGTTCAATCGCTGAAGCAACAAGGTCTTTAGCAAGAATGAAGTTTTGCTTACCACGCTCAGTAGTCACTTGTACCAATTGATATTCAATTTCTGCGTGCAAAGCAACGGCTTGGTTCGCAGGTAATGTCCACGGTGTAGTGGTCCAGATCACGATATCTGTTGGATCTTGAACGTCTACATTTAAACGAGCACTTAAATCTTTTAGATCGACAACGCCAAAACCAACATCAATTGCATCAGATTTTTTATCTTCGTATTCAACTTCAGCTTCAGCAAGCGCAGAACCACAGTCCATACACCAGTTCACTGGCTTTAAGCCCGGCTGGATATGACCATTTTTTTGAATTAAACCTAAAGCACGAACGATATCGGCTTCTTGTTTATAGTTCATGGTGAGATAAGGATTATCCCAGTCGCCTAAAATACCTAGACGCTTAAAGTCATTACGCTGTAAATCAATTTGTTTTAGTGCGTATTCACGACAAAGTTTACGGAAAGTAGCCGCGTCAACTTTTTCGCCAACTTTACCTACTTTTTCTTCAACTTTTAGCTCGATTGGCAAACCATGACAGTCCCAGCCCGGTACATAAGGCGCATCGAAACCTGACAGAGTACGGCTTTTTACAATAACGTCTTTGAGTACTTTGTTGACCGCATGGCCTAAGTGAATTGTACCGTTCGCATATGGAGGGCCATCATGCAAAATATATTTTTTCTTGCCAATACGCGATGCACGAATCTGCTGATAAATGTTGTCGGTATACCACTCTTCTAACCATTTCACTTCACGTACTGCCAAATTTGCTTTCATTGCAAATTGAGTATCCGGCAGGTTTAGCGTGGCTTTGTAGTCCACTGCATTCTCAGGAGTTTGCTTATCGCTCATGCAAGTTTTCATCCAGTTTAATCAGCTTGGGAGCCGACATGTTTTACAATCAAAATTCGAATTAAAAAGGAAATTGTGTCGTGTCGTTACGATATTGTCGTAACTGATGCACGTCATTATCAATTCCTGCCTTAAGTGCTTCAAGCGAAGGGTAGTTCAATTCACCATGAAGATAGTGAAGAAAAGTCACCCGCATAAATAAGCCATACAGATTAGCAGAAACATCAGGGAAATGTACTTCTAATCTCCACTCTGGATGTTCTTGCTGAATGGCTGGACGTGTACCGACATGACCCGCGCCATATAGGCTGTTTTCATGATATCCGGCAATTCCTGATTTTTCAGGTGTGTCCTGAAGTACTTTTTGAGTTAATGACGTTGTTTCGCAAATGACTTCAACCCCATAAATGCCATTTAAACAAGGTTTATGGCGGTTGAGGCGAACGTTAATGGTTGGAAAATCGAGAGTTCGTCCAATCTGGTCGCCATATTGAACACGTCCAGTAATACTGTATGGACGGCCTAATAATTTAGCGGCTAAGGCAAGATTTCCTGCCTGAAGTACCTGACGAATACGAGTTGAACTTACACGCTCACCTTCGAGTTCAATGGTATGTAAGTTGGTGACCCCAAATCCGTAATCTTTTAAAAATTCGCTATTGCCTTGGCGGTCTTTGCCGAAATGGAAATCATCACCTAAAACCAAAGCCTGTGCGTTTAATTTGTCTTTTAATAAATCGGCAAATTCAGTAGCACTCATGCTACGGAAGTGCTGATCAAATTTAGCAACCGCAATGTAATCTATTCCAAGTTCGGCTAGGTATTCGACTTTTTCCCGTAATGAATTAATACGAGGAGGGGCATCGTAACCTTGAAAGAACTCAAGAGGTTGTGGCTCAAAAATCATGACCAATGTTTTTAAGCCTTGTGCTGCAGCAATTTTTTTGAGTTGAGCAATCATCGCTTGGTGACCTAAATGGACACCATCAAAATTACCAATAGTTACCGCTGTTGGTGGTAACTGAAAATTGGGCGATAACGCATTAAGACGAAGCAGTTTCATGAACTTAAAATATGGCTATTTTTGCAAGGGCTATATATTGCCATAATCTCACAGATTCGTCTTGTTGTTGTGTTTTTACTCAGTTATTTTTCAATATGAATATTCTTTATATTTAAAATGCTGATGAATTAAATAAAAATAAATCAGTTTTTCTTATTAATTATTTGCTCTACTATATTTTCATCCACTCTTTGATTAGAGAATTAAGATGAAAAAACCCTTTTACCAATTAAATCAAAGCAAAGATGTTATACGACATTTTACCCCAAATTGGTTTACAGCGACTATGGGTACTGGTGTGGTAAGTATGATTTTAATTCAGCTTCCTTTTGCTCAATCATTTTTATTCATGCTAGCCACTTTGTTATGGCAATTTAATATTGTCCTATTTAGTGTTTTTTCAGGTCTCTATTTATTACGGTGGTTGCTTTTCCCTCATGAAGCGAAGCAAATATTTAAGCATCCTAATATGAGCTTGTTTTTAGGTGCTATTCCGATGGGGTTAGCTACCATACTAAATGGATTCTTAAGCTTTGGTGTTGGGCTTTATGGTGAAGTGTCAATCCATATTGCCCAAGCTTTATTGTACATCGATGTCTTTTTAGCTCTAGCAATTGCGTGGATTGTACCGTTTTGCATGTTTAGCCGTCAGAACCATCAACTACATACCATGACTGCAATCTGGCTTTTACCTGTAGTTGCATGTGAGGTGGCTGCAAGCTCTGCGGGCATGTTAGTAGCTCATTTACCAGCAGATCTGCATAGCTTTCATTTACTACTGGCTGGTTATGTGCTTTGGGGAATCTCTGTTTTACCGGCATTCGCTATTTTGACAATTTTAATGTTGCGTATGGCTTTGCATCAATTACCTGAAAAAGAAGTCGCGATTTCTAGCTGGCTCTCTTTAGGCCCAATTGGTACAGGTGCTTTAGGATTATTGTTGCTAGGGCAACAGGCACAAAGAGTGGCGCCAAATGTAGGATTTGACCAATTCGCGAATGTCTTTCCAGCTTTAGGAATCGTGGGCAGTCTGGTGCTTTTAGGTTTCGGGTTATGGTGGCTTGGTCTAGCAATCTTAACAACGCTTCGTCATGCCAAGACAGGTATTCCATTCAATTTAGGTTGGTGGGGGTTAACCTTTCCATTAGGTGTATTTATTCTGGCGCTATTTAATTTAGGACATCAGGTTGAAATTGTCTTTTTACAATACGTTGCTGTGGCATTGAGTATTTTGTTATTGGCGATGTGGGGCGTTGTAATGAAGAAAACGCTAGCAGGAGCATATAGTGGTCAATTGTTCTTCTCTCCATGCTTAATCGCCTTACAACAAAAAATGCAGTGATCATGAAAAGGTGCAAAAAGCTTTTGCACCTGATTTATACTTATTTTCTAATTTTATTTAATTTTGATTTGAGCTTTTTGAATGAACACTGATATTGCTTTAATTATGGCACTTCCTAATGAATCTAAAGGTTTATTTGAACAGGCAGGTGTTGAAGTCCATTACAGTGGTATTGGCAAGATTAATGCTGCCTTTAAAGCATTTGAGGTTATTCAAAAAACAGGGTGTAAAACTTTAATAAACCTAGGTACAGCTGGTAGTTCTGCATTTAATCGACATGATTTGGTCGAGGTGAAGACTTTTGTACAACGGGATATGGATGTTTCACCGTTAGGGTTTGAGATAGGTGTAACGCCTTTAGATACGCATTTACCCGCTGAAATTCACCTTCAACCACATTTTGCTAATTTGCCAAAGGGGATTTGTGGTACTGGCGATTCATTTGAAACAGGCCAGCCAAAGGTAGCTTGCGATGTGGTTGATATGGAAGGCTATGCTTTAGCCAAAGTCTGCCATAAGTTAGGAGTTCGCTTGATTTCGGTGAAGTATATTACTGATGGAGCAGATGACACTGCACATCTGGATTGGGAAGAAAATTTATTATTAGGCGCCCAAAAACTTTTAGCCCTTTATCAAAATCATTTCTAAAAAAAGATCGGCAAGTTTGCCGATCTTTTTTTGGTTTTAACGAGGCAATACGCCGTAGAGCATCAGGTGGACTGTGTGCTCAATTGAGCGTTGGAACATGCTTCGGTTACGAAGAGTTTTTCCAGTCACCATTTCCATTTGGGTTGCAAAATCTGCATAGTTTTGCGTAAGGCCCCAAATGTTTAAAATTAATAATTCTGGATCGATATCTGGTGAAATCTTTCCTTCTTCTTGCCAAGTCTGAATGACTTTAGCTTTACGCTTAAATAGTTTTTTTAATGGTCCTTTGAGAATAGGTAAAATATGCGGAGCGCCTTGAATTATTTCTAATGCAAACAATCTAGATGCTTTCGGTTGGCTACGAGACAGTTCGATTTTTTGTATTAAATAGTGAGATAAGGCTTCGGCTGGTTCTAATTCAGATTCTAATGTTTGTAAGGGAGCCAACCATTTTTGTAAAACAGTTGTGAGCACTTCTACATATAAAGACTCTTTATTTTCGTAGTAATAGAAAATATTCGACTTATGCATGTCGGCGAGTTGGGCAATTTCATCCAGACTTGCGCCAGTGAACCCATAGACCGAAAATACGTCAAGGGCGGCAGCAAGAAGCTGATTGCGCTTTTGGGTACTCTTTTTTTGTTCCATCTGCTGCATAATTAAAAAAATAATATTCCCATTGTAAGGGAAATTGTTTGATTTGTGCACAGGTGTCTTGCTTTTTTAATCAAAAAACGGCTAGTTATTTGCGTAATAGATATACTATTGTGCAAAAAATAAAGAATTTAACTAGTTTATTGTTATTCTTAAAAATATTTTTAAAATTTCGCCCTAAAAAAGAGCAATAAAACAGCAGCTTTATTGCTCGTAAATTGGGCATTTTTCGGTTGAACGGTTCTTATTACTCATTGCAAACTTAAGTTGCCAAAACAGCATCGAGTACTTGTTGCTCAAGTTGGGCAAAACTAATGCTCTTTTTACGCGGGCGTGGCAAATTAACTTGGAAACTTTGAGCAATCTGACCTTTATCTAATAAGATAATACGGTCAGCTAATTGCACTGCTTCACTTACATCATGTGTCACTAAAATGGCAGTAAAACCTTGTTCTTTCCACAAGCGTTCGATGAGGCTTTGCATTTCAAGACGGGTGAGGGCATCTAATGCACCCAAAGGTTCATCTAACAACAAAATGCGTGGCGTATGCGATAGTGCGCGTGCTAAAGCTGTACGTTGTCGCTGGCCGCCAGAGAGCTGTGAGGGCCATTGTCCAGATTTTTCTTTTAAACCAACTTTTTCTAGTAACTCTTCAGCTAAAGCATGTTGCGATTTTGGTAGTCCAAGTTGAACATTTTGAAGAATATTTCTCCAAGGAAGTAAACGAGGATCTTGGAACATAACTCGAATATCATCATTGGTAATGCCTTCACGCAAATGGCGAGCAGACTTAAATTTAATTTCTCCAAAACTGGCTTTTTCAAGTTGGGCAATTAAACGTAGTAACGTGCTTTTACCACAACCACTTCGACCAACAATTGCTAAAAATTCACCAGGTTGGATGTGTAAGTCAAGATCTTCAAGAACCTTAACCTCACCATAAAATTTATACAGCTGCTCAATCAGAATCTCTGCGCCTAACGTAGGCTCTTGTGATTCTGTTGGCTCTTCAGGAATGAGCTGCACGTCATTCTGATTAATATTTAAATTCAGATTTGTCATGTTTTAAGCTCCCTTATTTCTGATATCCAGAGTGCCAACGTAGTAAATAGCGTTCTAAAATCTGTGCTAAGACATCTGCCAGTTTGCCTAGTAAGGCGTAAAGAAGAATACCGACCAATACCACATCTGTTTGTAAAAACTCACGTGCATTCATGGTCATATAGCCAATACCAGCTTGAGCAGAAATGGTTTCTGCAACAATGAGCAGCACCCAAACCAAACCTAAAGCAAAACGTAAACCGACTAAAATAGAAGGCATCGCACCTGGAAGAATAATTTCTTTGTAAAGTTGCCAGCGAGAAAGTCCGTAGCTTTTACCCATTTCGATCAGTTGAGGGTCGACTGACCGAATACCGTGATAGGTATTGATATAAATTGGGAAAAAAACACCCACTGCGACTAAAAATAATTTTGCTGTTTCATCAATACCGAACCACAAGATGACGAGTGGAATAAGTGCTAATGCTGGGATGTTACGAATCATTTGCAAGGTTGTATCGAGTAGGGTAGAAGCAAATCGAGAAGACCCATTAAGTAAACCCAATAGCAAACCTAGACCACCCCCAATTAAAAGCCCAAGCAAAGCGCGACCTGCACTGACCTTAACGTGATGCCATAATTCTCCGCTAACGAGTAAGTGCCAAAAAGCGGAAATGACTGCCGTGGGTGCTGGCAAAATACGGCTTTCTAAAAGACCAGAACTCGATGCAATTTGCCAGACAATCAATAGGATGATCGGGAAAATCCAAGGCAGCAAATGCTGCCCGATTTGTTTTGTTCCACGTGAAACAATACTTTCATCTTTACTCATGCAGGCTCCTTGACGGAACTATTTTGCTTCTTCTCGTCGGGAACATAGTTGTTAGCAATAATTTCACCGAATGGACCAGTTAAATTTGGCTGAGCAAGTTTCGCTCGGGTTTCGATTGGTAATAGAGGGAATACTAATTCTGCAAAACGGATTGACTCTTCAAGATGTGGATAGCCTGAGAAAATAAAGGTATCGATACCTAAGTCAGCATATTCCTGAATACGAGCAGCGACTGTTTCAGGGTCACCTACAAGTGCTGTACCCGCACCGCCACGGACTAAGCCAATACCTGCCCAGAGATTTGGAGACACTTCAAGCTTGTCTCGGTTACCGCCGTGGAGAGCTGCCATACGTTGCTGGCCGACAGAGTCCATTTGTGCAAATTTTTTCTGTGCAGCAGCAATGGTCGCATCATCAAGATACTGGATAAGCTCGTTAGCTGCTGCCCATGCTTGTTCGTTAGTTTCGCGAACAATAACATGTAAGCGAATGCCATAAGTTAATTTACGGCCTTTAGCCTCAGCTTTGGCACGAACATGTTCGATCTTTTGTTTGACTGCTGCTGGTGGTTCACCCCAAGTGAGGTATGTATCGACTTGCTCAGCGGCCAAGTCTACAGCGACATCTGAAGAACCGCCAAACCAAAGTGGTGGATAAGGCTTTTGAACAGGTGGGTAAAGCAGTTTTGCATCATCAACTTGTAAACGTTCGCCGTGAAAGGTAAATGCTTCACCCGTATGTGAGCGTGTCAAAATTTCACGCCAGATTTTTACATATTCGTTTGCTGTTTGATAACGCGTTGAGTGATCTTCATATAAGCCATCACCGCGTAGTTCAGCTTCATCACCCCCAGTTACCAAGTTAAGTAACACACGACCATTCGACAAACGGTCAAATGTTGCAGCCATACGTGCTGCCAAAGCTGGTGTAGTTACACCCGGACGTAACGCGACTAAAAACTTAAGGTGTTGTGTTGCATCAATTAGGCTAGCCGCCGTAATCCAAGGATCTTCACATGAACGGCCCGTTGGAATAAGTACGCCTTCATAACCCAAATTATCTACCGCCACAGCAATTTGCTTCATATAGGCATGGTCAACCTGACGAGCGCCTTTACTTGTACCTAAATAGCGACTATCACCGTGGGTAGGAATAAACCAGAAAATTTTCATGTGCATTACCTATATGTCTATTGAAATTACTTGGCAATCCAAACAGCTTGTTTGATGCTGATTGGTTTTGGAATGATGCCTTGTTGGGTAAAAATGTCTGCGAGCTGTTGTTGCTCGGCAATAACTTTGCTGTTGAGTGGCGCTGCCGATGATGGGCGTGGACGACGTTTAATGAATAAGTCACTGGTCGCAGGCTTAAGGCCTGTGCTTTGGCCAATGGCACTTGCCGTTTCTGCTTGATGGCTTTGAACCCATTTGTCGGCTTGATTGATTTGTTTTATGAGTCCTGAAACAGCCTTAGAATGTTGTTTAACAAAATCTGGAGCCGCTAAGTAAAAGGTATAATTCGGGCTTAAACCTTTACCTGATGCAAGAACACGGGCTTGGTCTTCTAGTTGTGCTGAAGCAAAGTAAGGGTCCCAAATTGCCCATGCATCAACGGCACCTTTTTGGAATGCAGCACGAGCATCGGCAGGAGTAAGCCAAATTGGAGTAATATCGCTCCAGTTTAGGCCTGCTTTACGTACGGCTTGTACAAGCAAGTAATGAGAGCTGGAACCTTTTTGCAGCGCAATACGTTTGCCTTTCAGGTCTTTAAGCTGTTTCAGTTGTGAGTTTTTTGGAACTAAAATTGCCGATGCCAGCGGTTTAGCCGCTTCATAAGCAATGTAATATAAAGGCTTGCCAGCTGCTTGTGCGTAGACTGGTGGGGTATCTCCAGTGACTCCAACATCAAGTGAACCGACAGCTAAAGCTTCTAAAATTTGTGGGCCAGCAGGGAACTCATTCCAAGTAATTTTGGCATTTGGAAATTCTTGTTCAAATAATTTTTGCTGTTTGGCAATCGCAAAGTTAATCGAGCTTTTTTGAAAACCAATACGAAGTTCTTTCACAGTTGGATCAATTGCCCAAGCTGGCGCTGCAATTGTTAAACCTAATACAGTGACTGCGCTAATACGTTTAGCTAACTGGACCCACTGACTTTTATTGAAAAATGACTGATGTTGCATATTGATATCCTTGTTCCCCTTGAGGCAAGGCACAGCATTTATATGATTATTTAAGCCGTGCCTAAGCTGGGTTTATTTCAGTTTTAAAATGGCGTCTTGAATGGTGAGTTTGTTTGGAATGAGCTTTTGCGCATAAAAGGCATCAGCTACTTGTTGTTGTTCTTGTGCCACCTTGTCTGATATTGGCTGAACTCCAAAACCCATACGTGAAATGGAGGTTTTGAGTACATCAAACTCAAGTGCTGTAGGTTTTTCGAGTAGCTTGGCAGCTTCATCTTGATGTGTGCTGACCCATTCAGTTGTCTGGTTAAGGGTTTGCACAACTGTGTTGAGAACTTTCGGATTATTTTCTGCAAACTTACGGTCAGCTAAATAGAACTGATGATTGCTTACCAAATTTTCACCTGTTGCTAAAACTCGTGCCTGAATTTGATGTTCAGCCGCTGCAAAGAACGGGTCCCAAATCACCCATGCATCTACCGCACCTTTTTCAAAGGCAGCACGTGCGTCTGATGGTGGTAAATAAACAGGTTGAATATCACTTAAGCTTAAGTTATTGGCTTCTAGAACTTTCAATAACAGGTAATGAACATTCGAGCCTTTATTAAGAGCAACACGTTTGCCTTTTAAATCTTGAATAGAGTGGATTGGAGAGTCTTTTTGTACCAATAGTGCTTCTGCTTTTGGCGCAGCAGGTTGGTTTGCGATATACACTAAATTTGGATTGGCTGCTTGAGCAAAGATTGGGGGAGCTTCACCTGCTTCACCAAGTGAAACACTCCCTACATTTAAACCTTCAAGCAATTGAGGTCCAGCAGGAAACTCAACCCATTTTACTTGCACGCCTTGTTCTTTTAGTACTTTTTCTAGGTCACCACGGGCCTTTAAAATAGGAAGGATGCCATATTTTTGATAGCCAATATTTAGAGTTGTGGTGGCCTGTTCCTCTTTTTTAGCACAACCACTTAACATCATCACTCCTGCTAGGCTGGCCGCGATGACTGAATATTTTGCCCATGAAGTGGTGTTGAAAAGTGCCATGAGGTTTCGTGCTCCCCGAAAGAGAAAAGAAAAAATAATTGGATGAGCAGATACCCTAAAGGGATTTTTATTTCAGAAAAAATAAGTATTCGGTCTTTAATTATGCAAAAAAAAGCTAAACACAATAGGCTATAAACTTATGCAAAAAAATGATTTATCTAAAAGAAATATGTTTAATGAATTGTGAATAAGTTGATGTAAATAAAATAAAAAATATTAAAACATTAAAAATAGAGATTTAAAAAAAAGTACAACCATAAATTAATAGCATTTATGGATGTACTTTTTTAACTAAGCTTATCTGAAATAAGAATATCTTAAAAAGAGCAAAGGCTAAGGGAGCAGCTTTTTAAAGACTAAAGAATTCCTTTGGTAGTTATAGAGCGCTTGACGGGCATTCGGTAAGTCATCAACACTGACTTGATGGAAACCATGTTCTAAAAACCAGTGAGCGGTACGCGTTGTTAAAACGAATAATTGACGAATACCTTGTTCTTTGGCTTTTTCTTCAAGGAATTGCAGAATTTGGCTACCACGGTTTGATTTACGATAACTTGGATGTACGGCAACACAGGCAATTTCTGCAGAACGAGTTTCGTTAAATTCAGTCGGAATTGGATAAAGTGCAGCACACGCTAGAATCATACCGTCGCGTTCAATGACAGCAAACTGGCTGATTTCTTGCTCTAAACGTTCTCGTGAACGATAAACCAAGATGCCTTCTTCTTCTAAAGGGCGTAATAAATTCATTAAACCACCCACATCTTGAATATGGGCTGTGCGAACTTCTTCATAATGTGCATCGGTAATCATGGTACCTATACCATCTCGAGTAAATAACTCTTGAAGAAGGGCGCCATCATAGGCATATGAAATAAGATGTACGCGATGTACGCCAGATAAAGACGCTTTTTTGGCTTGTTGCAAATGTAAAGTGAGCGTCGGACTAACAGTTTGGTATTGTTGAATATAGTAGTCGAGTTGATGTGGGCTTAACTCACGTAATATTTGTTCATCCTCATTAAGAAGCCCTTGTTGCTCCCCAAGAAAAATGAGTTTATCTGCTTTTAAATAAGTTGCAGTTTTGGTCGCAACTTCTTCTGCTCTTAAGTTAAATACTTCGCCTGTAGTGGAATAACCTGTTGGTCCCAGTAGCACAATATTATGATTATCGAGGTGTCGATCAATCGCATCGGTATCAATAGAGCGAACTTCACCTGTGAGCTGGAAATCCATTCCATCACGAATGCCATAAGGTTTAGCAGTCACAAAATTACCCGATATTACATCTATTCGAGCGCCGTACATTGGAGAGTTGGCTAAGCCCATAGAAAGCAATGCTTCAATTTCTAGGCGAATGGAACCTACGGCACTCATGACACAGCTTAAAGATTCACGTGTAGTAATGCGGCAGTTGTCATAAAAAGGGGTTTCAATTCCTTTCTCTTTAAGATTTTGATTAATTTGTGGACGTGCGCCATGAACTAAGATTAAACGGATACCAAGAGAGTGTAATAAAGCAATATCATGAATGATATGTTCGAAATTAGGATGACGGACTGCTTCACCACCAAACATCAATACGAATGTTTTATCGCGGTGAGCATTAATGTAGGGCGCTGAGTGTCGAAACCAGTGTACATAATGCTGGGTGTTATTATGCGACTTTTCTAAAGACTTGCTTGGCATACCGATCTCGAATCAACAGCAAAAAGATATAGAGATGATTCTAAACAAAAAAGATTAAAGTCGCATGTTTTAGATAAAAAAACACCCAAATCAGAGTTTGGGTGTTTAAAGAATTTTAGAATTAGTGAACAACTCTAATGATTTTGTGGCTTTGTTCATTCACAAGAACATAATTTCCGTTCACTTTGTACCATTTCTGGTAGCGACCTGGTTTAGTTAATTTTTGATGTTGACGGTAGTCAATCACGTAACGTGAGTGTTGATATTCACGGGGTACAACCTGACCTGCACGCCATACATTGCGATGGTCATCTTTTTTAATCACTTTAATTGTTTTTACTTCATGGTTTTGGTAGTTGCCATGATGATTATGATCGTTAGGTGCTGCCATTGCTGTTGTTGCAACTAAACCACTGAGTGAAAGAACAATTGCTGTTGTTAGTTTTTTCATTGTAAACCTCGAATCATGAATTAAATTTCAATAACTAAAGATTAGTGAACAATTACAGATAAATCGTGGAGGCTACGAAGAATAAATGTGAAAACTAACGATGAAATAAGAAGAAATTAAGAAAATACGAAGTGTAAGAATATAAAAAATCTTTTTATTTTTAAGATATATAAATAATAAAAAAAGGATAAAACCATACGGCTTTATCCTTGTTGCTCAGCGATAGCGAGGTTCTATCGCGTTAAAAACCACGAATACTAACAATACTATTAGAATCAGTGTCGACTAAAATATAGTCATTATTGATTTTATACCATTGTTGGTTGCGGCCAGGTCTTGGCAGGTCATTGTCTTTATAATCGACTTTGTAGCCATTACCACGATAGTGCTGTGGCATGACATAGCCAGGCTGCCAGCGATGTTGTTTAAGCCGTTCAAAACCACGTTCTTCGCGCATACGGCGTTCGTCACGGACACGATCTTCATCATGATCACGTCCAAATCCTGGCCCACGATCGTTCCATTCACCGCGTGGTCCTCCACCTTTAGGACCTTTGGGGCCATGGCCTCGGTCAAAAGGAGGATCAGCAAAGCTCGCCATACTTGTGGTGAGTACGGCTATGGAAAGGGTTAAGATTGTGAACAACTTTTTCATGATGCATCCTCGTTTACATCTGATGTCTCTCATGTTGAATACTCTACGCGCAAAATGCAGAGAAACTGTGAAGATCATTTAATGGTTCAATTAAAATTACGGATAGATCAAGAGTTTTTATCAATAATAAAAAAGGCTTGTATATATCTTTTCAGGTATAGGCAAGCCAGATTTGATGATCGGCTGTAATTTTATTTAGCTTTTCATCTTTAACTTTTTAATCCTGTGCATCGATACTTTGACCATTGAGCGCCAAGCTGTCTTCACCCATTAAATAGAGATAAGCAGGCAAGATCGACTCTGGTGTAGGTAGTGTTTTCGGATCTTCTTGTGGATAGGCTTTAGCACGCATTGCGGTACGTGTCGCGCCTGGGTTAATGCAGTTAAAGCGGATATTTGGATAAATATTTTCCGCTGCAAAAATTTTGCTCACCGCTTCAATTGCAATTTTTGAGACAGAATATGCACCCCATAAAGCACGTGCTTCACGGCCTACACCAGAACTGGTAAAGACGACAGAGGCATTTTCTGATTTCTGCAAAAGTGGTAATAGCGCTTGAGTCAAAGCAAAAGGCGCGCGCAAATTAACCGCCATGACATCATCCCAAGTTTCAGTTGGATAATGTGCTAGCTCTACGCGCTCACCTAAAATACCCGCATTATGCAAAATACCGTCTAGGCGTCCAAACTGTTTCTCAAGAGTATCGACTAAAAAGTCATAATCACGGTCAGAAGCGCTCGAAAGCTGTAATGGTAAAATTGCTGGTTGCGGTGCACCTAGACTTTCAATTTCATCATAAATAACTTCTAGTTTATTTAAGGTTCTACCATGCAGTACAACGGTTGCGCCATGTAGGGCATAAGTCAGAGCTGCAGCTCGCCCAATTCCATCGCCAGCGCCGGTAATTAAAATGATTCGATCTTTGAGTAGATCTGGACGAGGTTGGTATTCTGAATATTTCATTGGTAAACCTCCTTCTTTTTATATTGATAAAACGAATAACTGTTAAAAAAGCCTATAAAACTCTTATGTTAACTTATCATACGCTGATTTTCCTGTAGAGCAGGAAGCTTTTGACGTAACATATCGTGTAATTCTGTCACCGTATTTACAATCGAATCGGCCTGCCATGCGGCGAGATCATCACGATGTTCGATTGGTAAATAGCCATATGCAGCCAAAATAGTATACATATTGGCATATCGACCAGCATCAATATCACGTGGATGGTCACCCACATAAATAATTTCATTTGCTGGGATATTTAACTGTTTAGCCGCCAAGTACATTGGTTCTGGATCGGGCTTGGTTTTACTGACATCTTCAGGACACACTAAAACTGCACAACGTTCGGTCAGATTTAACTTTGCTAAAAGAGATTCACTTAAACCACGTGGTTTATTGGTCACAATACCCCACGGAATTTCTTTAGCTTCTAACGCTTCTAGAAGCGGATACATGCCTTCAAATAGGTCTGTATCGACCACAATATTATTGCCGTACAGATCTAAAAAGTTTTGTCGATGCGCCAAGAAAATTGGATTGGTCACATCCAGCTCTGGATAGACCAATTTAACCATCGCACGCGCACCTTCAGAAACCTGAGTACGAATTAGGTCAGCATCGACAATCGGACGTCTTTCATCACGGCACATTTGTTGAATAATACGAATGAAGTCGGCAGCTGTATCGATAAGAGTACCGTCTAAATCAAATAAAACAGCTTTCATCATGCACCTGTGTTTATTGTGTGAACCATATAATTAACGTCGACATTTGGCGCTAACCAGTAATGTTTGGTCAGTGGGTTGTAGTGCAGTCCAGTCATTTCTTTTAAAGTAAGGCCTGCATTACGAATGTCATGTGCCATTTCAGATGGGCGAATAAATTTATGATAATCATGTGTACCTTTTGGCAACATGCGTAGTACGTATTCTGCACCAATAATGGCAAATAAATAAGATTTTGGGTTACGGTTAATGGTTGAAAAGAACACATGACCACCCGGTTTAACCAAAGCCTGACAAGCTCTTACAATAGATGCTGGATCTGGAACGTGTTCCATCATTTCCATGCAAGTCACCACATCGTATTGACCTGCTTGTTCTTGTGCTAATTCTTCTACAGGAATTTGGCGATATTCAATATTTTGAACATTGTCTTGCTGCGCATGCAAACGGCCAACAGCTAGCGGTGCTTCACCCATATCAATACCAAGTACATCTGCTCCACGACGTGCCATGCTCTCGGCCAAAATACCGCCACCACAGCCGACATCCAGTACTTTTTTACCAGCAAGTCCGCCTACGCGTTCATCAATCCAATTTAAACGTAGTGGATTAATTTGATGAAGTGGGCGAAATTCAGAATGTTGATCCCACCATTTGGCAGCAAGTGCTTCAAACTTTGCGATTTCTTGTAAATCAACATTCAATTGCGACATGGTGCTACCTCTAAACTTGAGTTATCTTTTTGGATGTAGTTCGCCGTTAGTGTAGCGATTATTGGGAAAAAAGCGATAAACCCAATAAAAAACTTCACAGAAGCAAAACGAATTTAGCATATTTGTTTTATATTTAGGGCATAAGCTAATGCATAACAACTTAGAGGAAAAGCTGTAGCAATGAAAAAATTGGTTTTGGGTGGTTTGAGTGCAGCAATTATGGCCGTATCGGGTAGTGCAATGGCAGCAGATTTTGTTGCTGGTAAAGACTACACCGTGATCGCCAATCCAGGCAAAGTGGAAGTTCCGGGGAAAATCGAAGTTCGAGAGTTCTTTTGGTATGGTTGTCCACACTGTTTTAAACTTGAACCGCATATGCAAACGTGGTTAAAACAGATTCCTAAAGATGTGCGTTTTGTACGTACACCAGCTGCAATGAATAAAATGTGGGAACAAGGGGCGCGTACATATTATACATCTGAGGCATTAGGTGTACGTAAACGCACGCATTTACCATTATTCCATGCGATTCAGGTGAACGGTCAACAAATTTTTGATCAGGCTTCTGCGGCTAAGTTCTTCACACGTTATGGCGTGCCTGAACAGAAATTTAATAGCACTTACAACTCATTTGCTGTGACTGCAAAAGTTGCTGAATCAAATAAACTTGCTCAACAGTACCAATTAACAGGCGTACCTGCAGTTGTAGTTAATGGTAAATATGTTGTGCAGGGTGAAGATGGTAAAGTCACTCAAGTTCTTAATTATTTAATTGAGAAAGAACGTAAAGCCAAATAAGTTGTTTAGGCTTTACTTCAAAAATGGGCTTCATCTGAAGCCCATTTTTATTCACTTAAAATTTATATCGATGTTTAATTTTTTGTTAATTATCACGAAATATTTCAATTAATTTTTTGGGTTTTCATCTTCAATTTGAAAATTTAAAACATCAAAATTAACTGTTTGGGTTGGTAGCGATAAGGCCTGATTAATATATAAATTAATTAATTTTTGGCGAGAACCAATAGAACGCTGGTAATACGTAGAATTTAAAAGTAATGATGCGCCATAAGTCAGTGACCAGATGTAAGACAAATAATCACGAATCGACATATCATAATTTAATGATTTTAAATAATTTTCCGTAATATCTTTAATAGCTAAAATGCGTTGTTGGCGGATTTCATAAAGTTCTTCGAAAAGATGCTTCAACTTAGACTCTGTCATCGTCAGATTTTCTTCAAGTTGATGCAATAGAATCGTTTTTCCAGGCGTAAGCAAATGGTGAAGCATGTAATGAGGAGCATATTCTTTGAAATCTGTATTATATTTTTTAGAAATTTCTAAAATTTGCTTTTCATTTTGAATAATTAACTCAAGTAGAAGCTCATTTTTGCTTCTAAAATGCTTATAAAGTGTGCCTTTCGCAATATCTAGCTCGGCCACTAACTCATCTAGAGTAATTTCCTGATTGTTTTCTAGTAACAATTTTTCTGCCACGCTCAGAATTTTTTCTTTGCGCATCAAAAACTGTGTATGACGATCAAGATTCATAGGTATTCCCACACCAGTTTGGCCTAACTAATAATTTACTTCCTGTAAAAAGAAAAAGACTTTTCTCGAAATTTTTAGCCTTTTTCTTTCTCTCTTTACGTATTACCACATAACCTGTTTTTTGTCATTTGCCGCTTTTACCGTTCCCAGTTTGCAATCCCTCTAAAGAGTAAGCGAACTTGTGTAGAGGCATTTTCGATAAAGGCAGTTTGTTGCTGTTTGAGCTGCTCGTCTTGATATTGTTTAGATAGGTTGAGCCACGTCATTGCCCATGTAAATGACATGTTGGTCAAAATAGTAGACAAGACATTTAAGTCTTGAGGATGTTGAATATGTTTAAAATTTTCGAGTTTGGTGAGATCGGTTGTTAAATCTTCAATCAGAAATTCGATTTCTCGGGCAATTGCTGCACGAACCGTTTCTGAACCTCCCCAACGCTCGGAAATCATAAATTGCCACTGCTTAGGGCTATGATTTACCGCCTGAACAAATAGCTCAATGCTGGTCTGAGTTTTGGTCGATTTATGTTGTAAATAACTTTGACCCAATTGATGTAAAACACTTTTTAAATGTAACGCGACTTGATCAACCAGTTCTTTACCAAGTTCATCCATGTCTTGAAAATGACGATAGAACGCTGTCGGTACCAAACCAACTTCACGTGCAACTTCACGCAAACTGATACTACTGAACGAACGCCCAGACGTGCTTAGATGCAAGGCTGCATCGAGGAGTGCCTGACGACTTTGCTGTTTTCGTTCATCCCGTATCGACATTAAAAGAGCCTATTTAAACCGTGAGCCAGAGTCTAACAAAAAAGAGCAAACTTTCATAAAAAAAATAGTGAACAAGTGTTGACTGAGTGAACAGTTATAAATATAGTGTACATATGTTCACTATACGAACATGTGTTCACTCAAATAAATAGCCAGATACAAAAGAGGAACGTATGAACGCAACACTTAATTATCAGCCACATTGGGTTCGAGAAGATTTCGTTGATTTTGTTTTGCAGAAAATTAACGTGAGCTGGGCTTGGAAACGGGTACTTGCAGAAGTTACCGCAGTTCAGTCTCTACATACCGATATGGTACTCATTAAGCTCAAACCGAATCGTAATTTTAAATTCGATCAGGTATGTGCTGGACAAAGTATTTTATTGACCCTACTTATAGATGGGGTTTACCACCAGCGTAGTTATTCAATTATTGAAGTAACGAATGAAGGTGAAATCTCTTTAGGTATCAAAGTACAGGGCTTAGTGTCTAGTGCAGCTCAACTATTACATGTTGGAGAATGCATTGAGATTTCACAGCCACAAGGTGATTTTACTTTGCACCAAGGCCAGCAACCTGCGATTTTAATTGCGTCAGGTAGTGGCATTACTGCAATTTATTCACTTTTACAGCAAGCTTTGAAACAGCAGCTCGAACAGATTCATGTCATTTACTTTAATCGCGCAGAAATTTTCCATGATGAATTAAAAGCGTTGGCAGAAAAGCATCCAGAGCTTCAATATCATTTTTTTAATACCGCTGAGCAAAAGCAGCATTTAGATGCGAAATTGTTGACGAAACTGGTCCCGAACTTTAAAGACCTACAAATGTATGCATGTGGTCATCACGGCATGATGCGCCAGGCACAAGATATTTATAAGCAACATGATGTGTTGGAAAACTTCCATCAAGAGTTTTTCATGCCTGTTCAAATCGAACAATCTAATGAAGCACAACCCATCATATTCCGTCGTTCGCAACAAAACTTTCTTGCCACGACAACGTTATTAAGCAGTGCAGAGCAAGCTGGCTTACGTCCACAGCATGGTTGTCGTATGGGTGTATGCAACCAATGTACGTGTACCAAAGTCAGTGGTGTCACCCAAAATATATTAACAGGTGAAATTGACGATCAACCAAATCGTGCAATTAAGTTATGCGTGAACCAAGCCCTTAGCCCAGTCACGATTGATCTATAAAAACAAACATAAAAGAGATTTGAGGATACCCTTATGAATATGGCAGTGGAAATTAAAGCAACATCAAAATCGGCACATTTAACCCCAGAGCAAACAGAAGCTTTTGGTCGCCGCATTGAAGAAATTCGTCTTGAAGTGATGAAAGATCTCGGTGAAAAAGATTCAAAATATATTTACAAAGTACGTAATTTTGTACGCTACACCGAAATTGCATCACGTGGCATGTTGATGTTTGGTGGTTGGATTCCACCAGTATGGTTGTTGGGTACGGCTATGTTAGGCGTATCTAAAATCGTTGAAAACATGGAGCTCGGTCATAATGTGATGCATGGTCAGTTTGACTGGTTAAATGATCCAACGCTTAACGGTGCAACCTATGACTGGGATACGGTGTGTACGGGTGAAGACTGGAAATATACTCATAACTATAAGCATCATACCTATACCAATGTGTTTGGCATGGATCATGATATTAGCGGTTATGGTGTAATGCGCATGAGCCGTGAGCAAAAATGGGAACCTCGTTTTTTATTCAACGTGCCAATGGGTTTTGTATTGTCAACGGGTTTTGAATGGCTACTGGCTTTGCAACGTCTAGAGATGGAAAAGGTGTTGTTTGATGGCACCAAAACTTGGAAAGAAGTGTATGTAGAATCTAAAAATCTACGTAAAAAAATGGTACGTCAGTTTGGTAAAGATTATGTGCTATTCCCACTAATTGCAGGACCAATGTTCTTGCCAGTATTGGCTGGTAACTTTTTTGCTAACTTGATCCGTAACTACTGGGCATCGACCGTGATTTATTGTGGTCATTTCACAGAAGACTCTGAAATTATCACCGACAATATTGATAATGAAACTAAAGCAGAGTGGTACTTGCGTCAGATTCGTGGTTCAGCAAACTTTACTGGCGGTAAAATCATGCATTTCTTGAGTGGTAACTTGAGTCATCAAATCGAACATCACTTGTTTCCTGATGTACCTGCCAACCGCTATCAAGAGATGGCACCTAAAGTACGTGAAGTCTGTGCAGAGTTCGGTCAACAGTACAATACAGCGCCCTTTGGATCTCAAATTTTGAGTGTGTATAAACGTCTGGCTGTTCACTCTTTGCCTGACAATGTGGTTGATCGTTTAGTGGCGACCAAGCGGACCTTTGTTGAGGCGGTGAAAGGCATGTTTGGCAAAGTTGCTTAATAAAGACAGAGCATTGTTTAAGGTATTCCAAATAGCTCCTTTTAAGGGGCTATTTTTATTTTTGAGTCATTAAAAGTGCAGACTTACATTTGAAAGTAGGGAATAAACTCAACCTGTCAAAATCCTTTGCTATACTATGCCCAGATTTGTATTTAAGAGAAGTTAGGAAGGATTATGCGTATTGACCAACGTGAATTAGACCAGTTACGTGAAGTAAAAATCACACGTAACTATACCCGTTACGCAGAAGGTTCAGTTCTGGTTGAGTTTGGTCACACCAAAGTCCTTTGTACTGCAAGTATCGATAATTCGGTTCCACGGTTTTTAAAAGGAAAAGGACAGGGCTGGGTCACTGCTGAATATGGCATGTTACCGCGCTCAACACACTCACGTTGTGACCGTGAAGCAGCGCGTGGTAAACAGTCGGGCCGGACACAGGAAATCCAACGCCTGATTGGTCGTAGCTTACGTGCTATGGTCGATTTGAAAAAGCTTGGCGAAAACACGATTACCATCGACTGTGATGTGATTCAGGCAGATGGTGGTACACGTACTGCATCAATTACTGGTGCGGCTGTAGCATTGGTTGATGCTATGAATGTTTTATTGTCTCAAAAGAAAATTAAGCATGATCCGCTTAAAGGATTAGTTGCTGCAATTTCTGTTGGTATTTATCAAGACGAAGTGTTACTTGATCTTTGTTATGAAGAAGATTCGAACTGTCAAACTGACTTAAATGTAGTAATGACACAAGCAGGTGAATTCATTGAAATTCAGGGTACTGCTGAAGACAAACCGTTTACTCGCGCACAAAGCAATGCCATGTTAGAAATGGCTGAAAAAGGAATTGCCGAGCTAGTTAAAAAGCAACAAGAAGCTTTAGGCTGGTAATTTTACACTTTCTAAAAAAACGCATCTTCGGATGCGTTTTTTTATGCCTTCATCAAATCGACATAAAAACATCACTTGGCTGTCACCTTTACACGTTATTAGTAGTTCGCATTTAAACCGTTTGGAAAAAAATGATGCGAAAATTTTCACTTCTATTAATTACATCTTTAGCACTTATGCTCAGTGCTTGTAACGATGATAACGACTCAGATAATTCATCGCCAACAACACCGCCAACCAGTAATTGCAAAATGCACTGTGCACCATAATAAGAACTCAGGATAGAACTAATGAATCGTCGCGAATTTCTTTTAAATTCTACAAAAACCATGTTTGGGACAGCTGCTTTAGCGAGTTTTCCGCTTAGTATTCAAAAAGCCTTAGCTATTGATGCCAAAGTTGAAACTGGAACTATTCAAGATGTTAAACACATCGTGATTTTGACTCAAGAAAACCGCTCTTTCGATAATTATTTCGGAACACTCAAAGGCGTGCGTGGTTTTGGAGACCGCTTTACTATTCCAATGACCGAAGACCGAAAGGTTTGGGAACAATATGATGCTAAGAAAAATAAAATATTGCCTTATCATTTGGATAGCCGCTTAGGAAATGCACAGCGCGTTTCAGGTACGCCTCATTCATGGTCGGATGGTCAAGCCGCTTGGGACAATGGTCGCATGAGTGATTGGGTGGCGCATAAAAAGCCGCAGTCGATGGGGTACTACAAAAAACAGGAGGTGGAATATCAGTTTGCATTAGCCAATGCTTTTACCATTTGTGACGCTTACCACTGTGCGATGCATGCAGGTACCAATCCAAACCGTAAATTTATCTGGACTGGAACGAATGGCCCTACAGGTGCAGGTGTTGCCAGTGTCGTAAATGAGTTTGATGGTATTGGTCCTTCAAATGAGGGTTATGAATGGACGACTTATCCTGAGCGCTTACAACAGGCTGGTGTCACATGGAAAATCTACCAGAATATGCCGGATAACTTTACCGACAATCCTCTAGCCGGTTTCAAACAGTATCGCCGTGCGAATGAGCAGTCAGGGCAACCTGTAAGTAATGATGTTCTTGTTTGCCCTGCATATGATGAAAAAATCGATGCAACACAGCCGCTTTATAAGGGTATTGCTAACACTATGCCAGACGGTGGTTTTTTAGGGAGTTTTAAAGCAGATATCGCTCAAGGTAAATTACCGCAAGTAAGCTGGTTGGTTGCTCCTGCGACCTACAGTGAACATCCCGGGCCATCTAGTCCTGTACAGGGTGCTTGGTATATTCAGGAAGTATTAAATGCTTTAACTGAAAACCCTCAAGTTTGGAGTCAGACGGTTTTATTAGTGAACTTTGATGAGAATGATGGTTTCTTTGACCATATTCCTTCACCAAGTGCACCATCTAAAGATGAAAAGGGCGTAATTCAGGGGAAAACGACTCTAAGTGACCAACAAGTGTCTTATGAGTACTTTAATCATCCAGCAGTCGCTACAGCAAAATCTCAACCTGCAATAGATGGACGTGTTTATGGACCGGGTGTACGCGTTCCAATGTATGTGATTTCACCATGGAGTCGTGGGGGATGGGTGAATTCACAAGTCTTTGACCATACTTCTATTTTACAGTTCTTAGAAAAGCGTTTTGGTGTGCAAGAACCAAATATTAGTCCATACCGCCGTGCCGTGTGTGGCGATTTAACTACAGCTTTTGATTTTAAAACACCGAACCTTTTGCCTGTAAATGAGCTAGTCGGTAAGAAAACAAAAGCAGAAGCAGATGCTATTCGTGTGGCTCAAGCTTTATTGCCACAAGTTCCAGTTCCAAGCCAACAACAATTTGCACAGCAGGAAATGGGCATTAGACCTTCACGTGCTTTACCTTATATTTTGCATACCAGTGCTAAAGTCGATGCAACACAAAAGACTGTAAAATTGATGTTCTCAAATACAGGTAAACAGGCAGCGGTTTTCCATGTGTATAACCGATTAGATCTTACAGCGATTCCACGCCGTTATATGGTTGAAGCGGGTAAACAGTTAGATGATGTCTGGAATGCTACAAATGGGCAGTACGATTTATGGGTACTTGGGCCAAATGGTTTCCATCGTGCGTTTAAAGGTAATTTAAGCCAAGCTAACCAGACCCAAGCATTGCCAGAAATTAGAGTGTGTGTAGAAGAGTGTGATGCGAATTTATATTTAAAAGTTCGTCATGATGGTAGTAAGTCAGTCAAGCTAACTGTCAAGGCAAATGCTTATCTTGCAAACAAGACATGGAATATAGAAACAGATCGTTCTGAAAAAGAACTGGTTTGGGATATGTCTGAATTTGGTGGCTGGTATGACTTCACTGTGACATTAGCTGATGATGCTACTTTCAGCCGCCGTTTTGCGGGTCGTATAGAAACTCAAGAAGATTCAATTTCTGATCCGTATATGGGTTATTTAGAGTCTTAAGTTGGTAAGTTATTTTCCTTAATGAGGGTATTGGAATTTATTCCTCATTAGCTGGTGCTAAAAGTCATCTGCAACCTGTCTATAATCTATAAGGATCTTATTTTGCAACAAAATAGGATAGAGGATGAAAGTGGGCAGGTTTTGCAGATGACAATGCCTTTGGTTACTTTGGGCAAAACCAAAGTAACAGAATTAGCTGTTGGCAAAAAATTCTAGACGGTAAGACTCCGTCGCGTAGGTTGATAGAGAGAAACAAGATATCCCTGTCACAATAGTAAATACAGGGTTTAGGCTGTTGATATAAAATTGTATTTGGGGGGAGAGACTGTTGTACAGATGAATAATAAAAATAAAGACTTACCTTTTGTAACAGAATCTCCTAAGCCTCGTCATATTTATCTTTTACCTTGGAACCCTGATTTTTTTAAAGTAATGGGGAAAATTTATGCTACAAGGTTTTATCGTATTATTAGCTGTCGTAACTTTTGTTTTAATGGCTGCCGACCCACGTGATAATGGGGCGCAAGCGACTCAGTCAGCATGGCAAAAAACACAAGCAGCAGACATGACTAAGTCGCAAAAAAATACGAATAACGATGTGGACTTTATTTAAGCATTAAAACGCATTGATAAATCAACAGCTCTAACGTCTTTAGTCAGCACACCCATAGAAATGTAGTCAACACCAGTGGTGGCAACTTCGCGTAAGTTTTCAATGGTGATATTACCTGATGCCTCTAACTTACAACGGCCTGCAACATGTTTTACGGCATCAATCATTTGTTGTTGGCTGAAGTTATCAAGCATGACAATATCTGCCCCAGCTTCGAGTGCTTGATTTAACTCATCCCAAGTTTCAACTTCGACTTCAACAGGCTTGCCGGGTGCAATTTGATGGGCTTTGGCAATTGCCTGAGCAATACCACCTGCTGCCATAATATGGTTTTCTTTAATTAAGAATGCATCAAATAAACCTAGACGATGGTTTTGACCACCACCGATAGCTACAGCATATTTTTGTGCAATGCGTAAGCCTGGCAAGGTTTTGCGTGTATCGAGGAGTTTTGTATTTAAACCTTCGAGCTGTTGAACATATTCGGCTGTTTTTGTCGCAACCGCAGATAAAGTTTGAATAAAGTTTAAAGCAGGGCGCTCTACAGTAAGTAAGCTACGTGCAGAACCTGCCAGTTTTAAAAATGCTTCGTTTGCAGCAACACGCTGACCTTCTTGTTTTAACCAAGTCACCTGAACCGTATTGTCATAAGCTGAGATGAGTGCATTGACCCAAGGCTGTCCAGCTAAAACCATATCTTCACGGCTGATAATGGTTGCTGTTGCCTGTTCATCTTCAGGTGTGAGCATAGCGGTAATGTCACCGTCCCCAATATCTTCTTGTAATGCTTGTTGAATATTGATTTGAATTGATTGTTCAAGCAAAGACTGAGGTATGCTCATACGGTTTCCATTTTGTAGATGACCCTAAAACTTGCGATATATTAGCACCGTCAACTTTAAAAATAAGCTGTTTTATCAGATTAATCGCGATAAACAATCGCATTTACTACTTTGAAAAGTAGATAACTGTTTTAAACTAAAGCAATTGGCAAGCAATTTATTGGCATCTCAATGAAGCAAATCACACCGTATGAAGTTATAGATGGACAATTAAAAGGGGCGAGACAAATCCCTTCTCCAAATTTTAACCAGCGTCCGACTGGTACCGAAATTCAAATGATTGTAGTTCATAATATTAGCTTGCCGCCGTCTCAATTTGGAGGTGGGTATATTGAGCAGTTTTTTCAAAATAAGTTAGATTGGTCAGTTCATCCTTATTTCCAGACCATTGAAGGGATGCAGGTTTCTACGCATTTGCTGATTTTACGTAGTGGGGAAGTGCTACAGTTTGTTAATTTTAATGATCGGGCATGGCACGCCGGGCGTTCGAGTTATTTAGCCAAAGTAGAATGCAATGATTATTCAATTGGTATAGAGCTTGAAGGGAGTGATGGTTTGCCCTTTGAAGAAGTACAATACGAAGTATTAACCGACGTCGTTACTGCCATTCGTCAGGTTTATCCTGAAATTAAAAATCATATTGCAGGACATTCAGATGTTGCGCCCGGCCGAAAAACTGATCCGGGACCTTATTTTAAATGGCAGCACTTTAGACAATTGTTGGGTCAGAAAAAAACTTGAGTTTGTTCATCATTTCACAACGAAAAGATTTTCTAGTTTCATTACAATAGCGTCTTTCGAATATAGCTGTAGGTGAGTACGATGGCATTATGGCGATCGACTTTTATTGTCAGTGCAATGACGATGTTGTCACGAGTGTTAGGGTTAGTGCGTGACGTCGTATTGCTCAACGTGTTTGGTGCGGGTAAAGATTTCGATACCTTCGTCGTCGCTTTTCGTATTCCCAACTTCTTTCGACGATTGTTTGCCGAAGGTGCCTTTTCTCAGGCTTTTATTCCGGTATTAACTGAATATAAAACAGGCCGAGCACACGCTGAAGTGCAGATCTTAATTAGTCGGGTATTTGGCTGCTTGTTAACAGTCATGACCCTACTCACTTTTGTGGCTATGGTTCTAGCCCCTGCTATCATTTATATGTACGCACCCGGTTTCCATAGCGATCCTGAAAAGTTCGATTTAGCCGTTAGTATGTTCCGTCTGACCATCCCTTATTTATTGTTTATGTCGCTGACTGCTTTTGCCAGCAGTATTTTAAATAGTTATGGATCGTTTGCTTCACCAGCTTTTTCACCAGTTTTGCTGAATGTCGCGATGATTGCCGGCGCATGGTGGCTTACGCCGTATATGGCTGAACCGATCAAAGCATTAGGTTGGTCAGTGGTTGTGGCAGGGGTGTTGCAGTTAGCTTTGCAGATTCCAGAATTATGGCGTAAAAATCTGCTGATTCCACCTAAAGTTGATTTTAAACACGAAGGTGTAGAACGTATTTTAAAATTAATGCTGCCAGCATTATTTGGGGTATCTGTTACCCAGATTAACCTCTTATTAAATACGATTTGGGCCTCTTTCATGCAAGATGGTTCAGTGTCTTGGCTCTATAGTGCAGAGCGTATGACTGAATTGCCGTTAGGTTTAATTGGCGTTGCGATTGGTACTGTGATTTTACCTTCACTTTCTGCCCGTCATGCAGAACAAGATCAAGCAAAGTTCCGCGGTATGATCGACTGGGCTGCAAAAATTATTGTATTAGTTGGCTTACCAGCAAGTATTGCCTTATTTATGCTTTCTACACCGATTATTCAGGCATTATTCCAGCGTGGCGAGTTTGACCTACGTGATACACAAATGACAGCCCTAGCACTGCAATGTATGAGTGCAGGCGTGATTTCGTTTATGCTGATTAAAGTCTTTGCACCTGGTTTTTATGCACAGCAAGATACTAAAACACCAGTACGTGTCGGTTTAATGTCAGTCGCAGCGAATGCTATTTTAAACGTTGTATTTATTGGTTTCTTTAAGCTGATTGATTGGCAGGCAGAGCATATGGCACTTGCTTTGGCATCTTCAGGCTCGGCTTTAGTAAATGCGGGTCTACTCTACTTCTATTTACATAAACGTAATATTTTCCGATTTGATTCGCATTGGAAAAAATTAGGACTTCAATATGGTTTGGCTAACCTTGCCATGATTGCAGCACTTTGGTTTGCGTTAAATTGGTACAACGGTGAACTTTCACAGTGGTTACGTGTTGCCGAAGTGGTTGGATTGTGTGTAGTCGGCGTAGTCGCTTATCTGGTTGCTCTCGTCGTTACAGGTTTTCGTCCTAGAGATTTAAAACATTGATACAAAATTATTTGATTGCTATTAATTCAAAATTTTATAGCAATTTAATTAAAATAATATTTTATATAATATAGGAATTTAAGTGTGAGTTATTTATATAAATTAATTTTATTTGTTTTATTAATTTCGATACAAGGAAAAGTAGTTGCTGATAATGAATTGAATAATTATTTAAGTATAAAGGCATATTTATCTATACCTACTTGGGATAAAAAAGAAAGATATAATTCTTCTCATTTTTTAATGGTACCAATGCATTATATATATAAAAATAACTTAACTCCTCTAGAAAAGGATTTTGATGTTCATATAAATAAATTTTTAGATCAAGGTGTAGATACTATTGATTTAAATATACATAAAGAAAGATTAACTACATGGCAATACTACTACTTTTTAAGTGAATATGCAGTTCTCTCAAATTATAAAAATGAAAGACTAAATGAGTATTTATTAGGCAATGTAAAAAAATTTTGGTTAAAATCTACTGCCTGGCAATGGGGCGGTGTTAATAATTTTAAGAATATGAGAGAAAGAGTAAATTGGAAGTTAAATGCATCAATAAATAGTCATGACTATAGAGTGGGAATAATAGATGAAGAATTATTTTTATTCGGTGTTGCAGCCAATCTTAAAAAGAAATATCCAAATGATAAAGACTTAAATGATATTGTCCAAATTGCATTAGAGGTCTTTAAGCGTAGAAGTAGTTTTACTAAAGAGGGCGGGTGGTTATTTGATATGGGCATTTGGGATAATTATAATGATTATGCATATGCTGGTTATAGTAGAAAAGATATTATTAAGAGTAAAAAACCTTTAACACAAATGGTAACAGATAGCTCTCATTTTTTTAGAATGCCTAAATTACTTTTGTCTTTAGAAAATGCTGGATTAGATAAAAACGATAAATTAACGATTGAAAAATATAGGAAGGGTTTAAATAAACAGTTCTTTGAAAAAGTTTTAGTTATTAGGAATAACCATATTTATTTAACAAATTATATGGATGGAAGAAATGGTATATTTCGGTGGGAATACCCTAGCTTAGGGAAAGGGAAAGGCTATGGACCATATGAGTTAACCTACTCTTTTGGTATGGGGTGGTGGGTGTTTTTATCAAGCCAAGATATAAAGCAAACTTATACTAATTATTATCATCAAATAAGAGAAAATATTTCTGAAGATGAGTGTGATATGACAATGAAAAAAATAATAGAGCAAAAAAAAATTATAGATCGTAAAAGTTTCAATGAATGTTTGTATATTTATAATTCATTTCTTTCCTCAAACTTTTAAGTTATTTTATGCTAAGTATCAATTTAAATTAATACTTAGCATAAAGGCTATTGGATTTTTATTAATTCAATATCAAAAATTAAAGTGCTATTTGGGCCAATCGTATCACCAGCCCCGACCTCACCATAAGCAAGATTCGCAGGAATAAAGAAACGAGTCTTTCCGCCTTCTTTCATGGTTTGCAGACCTTCTGTCCAACCTGCAATCACTTGACTGAGCTGAAACTCGACAGGATGATTACGGGCAATAGAACTATCAAATACCGTCCCGTCGAGTAAACGACCTTCGTAATTCACTTTAACACGAGATGTAGCTTTCGGTTTTTGACCATTACCTTCTTTTAATACTTGGTATTGAAGACCAGATTTAGTCGTGGTTACACCAGATTTTTTTGCATTGTCAGCAAGAAATGCTGTACCTGCTTGGGCATTCTGTTGGCCTGTTTTTTGAAATTCAACTAATTGTTTGGCTTCTAAGGTTTTCTTATAGTCATTAATCGCTTTTGCCATTTCTTCATCAGTTAGGCGTGCTGTTTTACTTTGTGCGCCTTCTTGAAGACCTTGGTAAAAAATATCAAGATTTAGATCTGTTAATGCATCAGTATTATTACGACCCATCAAATAGCCATAACTATAGCTAAATTGTTCTTTTGCTGGGCTTTTATTCGTTATAGGAGTTGCAGCAAAAACAGATAAACTCATTGTTGATGTTGCAATAATTAGACCAATTTTTTTCATGCCGTTTTCCAAAAAAAAGGAGAGTAATGTTCTACTCTCCTGAATATTTTTATTTCACTGAAATGAGTTCTACATCAAAAATCAGTGTACTGTTTGCTGGAATGCCAGGAAGTTCTTGAGCACCATAAGCAAGATTTGATGGAATAAAGAACGTCGCTTTACCACCTTCTTTCATGAGCTGAAGCCCCTCAGTCCAGCCAGGAATAACCTGATTGAGTGGAAACTCAACTGGCTCACCACGTTTGTAGGAACTATCAAAAACCTGACCATTAATTAAACGGCCTTCGTAATGTACTTTAACGATAGATTGCGCAGTGGGTTGTTTACCTGTGCCTTCTTTAGTAATGATATATTGCAAGCCAGACGCCGTAGTTTTTACGCCAGCTTTTGTTTTATTTTCTACAAGGAACTGCGCATTTGCAGACTCAGGAGTAGTACCAGCAGCTTGCTCTGGTTTATCTTGTTGTTGCATTTTTTGCTGCAATTCTTTTTCATAAGCAGCTACAGCAGCTTTTAACTCTTCTTGAGTATAGGCACTTGGCTGCTTGCTGCGAGCATCATGAATCCCTTTCACAAATGCTTTTGTATCTAGCTCAGGTGGAGTTTGCTGTGCAACTTCGTATCCAAGGACATAACTGATTTTTTCAATTGGAGAGGCATTTTTATTTGCCTTGCTTCCGACTTCTGTGGTCGGATGTTGGCTTGCATAATATACTGGTACAAGTGCAGCACCGCCTAAAACTACAGCGACAGCAATGGGTAAGGCTTTACTCATAAAAGGTTCCAAAAATAATCATTTGAGTCTAAAAAGGCTGCTTTCGATCTTAGCATGCTTAAGCATAGAATGTTTAAGAAAAAAAACGAGTGGTTTTTTATATATTTTAGTTAGTTTTAGTAGGGATATACTTAAAAAAATCTTAAATAAAAAAACCGGATCAAATGATCCGGTTTTCATTCTCATTTTACGTTTAATCTTCTTTCTGTGCTTTGTAAGCATAGGCATAGTTATAACCATAACCATAACCCGCACTAGCACGTTGAATGTCATTGAGAATAAAGCCATTGACTTTAACACCCGCTTGTTCAAAGCGATTAAGTGTTAATTCAAGCTCTTTCATTTGTGACTTAGCATAACGAGCAACAATTAAGTTCACACCTGTGTATTGCGAAATGATAATACCATCGGTTACTGCCAGTACTGGCGGCGTATCAATAATGATGTGGTCATATTGGCTTTGTAGCTGCTCAAGTAACTCTTTAAACTGGTTCGAGCTTAAAATTTCTGAAGGATTTGTTGGGCTCTTACCACGCGTAATGATATCAAGATTAGCCACAGGAGTTTTGTGTAATACTTTTTGTAGATCAGCTTGCCCACTTAGTAATTCAGAAAGACCCGGTTTCACATCAACATCGAAGTATTTATGCATATAACCACGGCGCATATCTGCATCAATCAGTAAGACTCGTTTATCTCCTTGCGCAAAAATGGTTGCAAGGTTGGTCGAAATAAAGGATTTACCCACTTCTGGAGATGGTCCCGCAATCATAATAATATTATTTTTTGCATTTGCTAATGCAAAGTGGATTGCTGTACGGATACTCCGCAAGCTCTCAATTGCAATATCATCACTATTTTTAACCGCAAGAATAGGAATGCTCTTCTTTTTCTTTAAAATCTTAATACGACTTTCTTGAATTGGTGAACGTGGCACGGTTGCATAGACTGGTAAATCTAACTCATTTTCAATTTGACTAGAATCTTTAATACCTGTACGTAGCATATTACGTAATAGGGCAATTAAAGTACCAATAAAACCGCCTAAGAATAAAGATAAGATAAGGACTAGTAACTTTTTAGGTTTAATTGGTTCAACTGGTTCAACAGCAGTATCAACAATACGTACATTACCAATTTCACCTGCTTTTGCAATACGAAGCTGCTGGTAAGAGTTAAGTAGTGCTGTATAAAGCTGAGTCTTTACTTCAACTTCACGGTACAACTGTAGATATTGACGTTGTACATCTGGTAGTTGTTTTAATGTGCTATTTAAATCACCGATTTGTTTATTAATGGCAGTGAGTTGTCCATTAATTTCGCGCATTGCTGGATGTTCAGCAGTATATTTTGCAGCCATTTCAGCTTGTTTTTGTTCAAACTCCGCTTTTTTAGTTTCTAAAGTAATACTTTGAGTTAAATATAGTTCGGACTCTTTATTCACATCAACAGTGTTATATTGCTGACGGAATTTGTTAAATTGACGTTCAGCATCATCAAGTTGTTTTTTTAGATCTGGTAGCTGTTCATCTAAGAATTTTAAGGTTTGAGCAGATTCTGCAGAACGACGTTCAATATTTTGTGCGCTATAAGTTGCTAAAATTGCATTTAAAACTTTAGTAATATGCTCTTTGTCTTGTCCTTGATAGTTTAAGCCTAATACTCCGGTAAGCTTCCCTTGTTCTGCAACGGAGTAATTTGAGCTTATTGTATTCACTGCAGCAGGTAAAGATAAGTTCCTGATATTATAAGTTGTATCAAACTGATCTTTTGTGAATATTGCAATTTTCCAAGAACCATACGGCCCTGCAACTTGGTTTAACTGATTTAAAGGGACATTTAATACTACTTCTTCAGTTGCTGGGTCAGTTAAACGTAAAGATTGTTTATCAAAGTTAAGATGTAAGGTTTTATCTAGATAATACGCTGGAATTTCTAGTGTACGAATTTCAAAACTTTTTAGACCATCCTTAAAGATGACGGATTTTTTATTATATTCAGTTTTATATTCAGTATCGCTCAATAAGCGATGACTAAGAGTATTTTCTGTACTGGAAATCTGTATATTTAGATGTAGTTCTTTAATGACAGAACCTAAAACTAAACGAGACTTTAAAATTTCGATTTCAGCTTGAGCCGGTGACTTCTGCTCAATCATATTGGACAGATCGCCTAATAGTGCAGCAGAAGCTCCCTTGCTGTCTTCTACTTGAACTAGTGCATCAACAGAATAAGTATTTGGGGTGACACGTAAGTAGAGTAGAGCACATACAAGACTTAAAATAACGCATAGAGCGATAAGCTTCCACTGCGCAATGAGTGAAAAAAACAATTCTTTTAAATCAATTGTATCTTCGGTATTCGTATTTTGGTTCATAAGCTTAAAATCTTGGCGTTAAATATAAGGTTTCCAGTCAGCAATGCACTGTTGAATGAGCTGACAGGTTTCATCAAAAATAGCTTGGTCGTGCTGATAAGGATCTGGCACATTTCTATTCTGCCAATGACCCAAGCGATAAGTTTTACCTTTTGCAAAGGGCCAAGTTTGCTCAATATGTTTTTGCTGGTTGTGACTCATGACCAAAATAAGGTCAGCTTTTTTAATATGTTCCGCATTTAACTTTCTTGCAATATGAGGCTGCATATCGATGCCTAGACGTTGCATACAAAGTTGTGCTTTGTTGTCTGCTTGATGGCCTACAAGCCCTGAAATGCCTGCAGATTCAATATTTAATTGAGGATATTGTTGTTTTAAAAAATATTCTGCCATAGGGCTACGACAGATATTTCCAATACAGACCACTAAAATGTTTTTAAATTGCATAACAATTATTGCCCCAAACGGTCTATGTTATATAAAGCATTTGAGAAAGGAATAATCTGGTTAACCACACGTTGCCAGCGAGTCAAGCCGGTCGCATCTACATAGACAATATCATTACTACGTAGTTTAAATTGATTGGCTAAGCCAAAGTCACCAATGCTCATTAAATTTAAATGATAAATTTCTGTTGTATGGTCATTAGGGTTAGTGCGTACTACATAAATGCGGCTTGCACTCGCCGAAATTGGGTTAATTCCTAAGCTTTCACCTAATGCATCAGTTAGTGTCATCCCTTGATCACGCATTGCTAAGGCTTGGTTTTTACCTGATTCACCCATTACATAAATTTTCTGGTTTTCGCGGCTGCTGACATAAATTGTATCGTTCGGTTGAACTAGTAGTTTATGTAATGAATAACCCGCTTTTTCTAAATCGATCGTATTTAAATTATAGGTTCGACCATTACGAATAAGCTGAATGTAAGTATTATCGCCTCTATCACTCACGCCACCAGCAAGTCCTAAAGCTGTATATACACTTACAGGCTGGTCACTTAAATAAAACTGTCCGCCTTTTATGACACTGCCTTGGACGGAAAAGCGCTGACCTTCATAGGATAATACTCTTACAGTTACATCTGGATTTTTTAAAAATCGGGCTAATTGACCACGTAACTCACGGTTAACTTGAGCCAGAGTTTTACCGGAAGCCTTATAGCGGCCTACTAACGGAAATTGAATGTAACCACTCTGGTCAATTGGATAACCATTTGCCTGAACAGATTGCTCATTATTAACGTTGTTTACAGGGGGCGTAATTTCAGGATAAGCCCATAGCTGAATTGAGAGTACATCCCCTGGGCTTAAGTGGTAAATGGGTTGTTGATTTTTAAATAGGGCTGCATAGTCGCGTTGATAGTCGACCTGAGCTGGTTGTATTGCTGGTAGTGTTTCTTGAGAAATTTTAACAACGTTAACCGTAGTTCCAAGGTCGGTTCTATAAACGCCTTCATTTGGAATATCGTAAGTTTGTAAACCGGAAGTGACCGCACAGCTGGCAGCACTTAAACTTAAGGTAAGAACAGAAAAAAACTGACAATACTTCACAAGCAACCCTTTGTGTATTTATCTTTAATTGATACTGTCTGTATCATTAATCGTATAGCATTAAATGCTTAGGTTAGACAGAGATGGTCCGATTCTAGCTGAAAAAAAAATAAAAAACATAGAAAAAAACGTAGAGCTTTGTATGTTTAATTTATATCAGTACACTTTACCACATCATTAGTTAACCTCTCTGGAAATAGAAATTTGATGAAAAGATAAATTAGGTTATCTAAAAAGAACCTAAGATCTGTAAACACTTTTATACAATTGAATTACGGTTAATAAAAAAAAACTGATATAGTTACGCACGACGATATTTGGTCATATGTATCATTATTTAATATATACAATTTGTAAGGAATAAGGCTAACTTTTATGCAACTTGCCGATTTAAGAATAGCGATTATAGGTTTAGGTTATGTAGGCTTGCCATTGGCGGTTGAGTTTGGGAAAAAAGGGCCGGTAATTGGATTTGATATTAATCAAAAACGTATTGATGAATTAAAAAGTGGTCAAGACCATACTCTAGAAGTTACACCTGAAGAGCTGCAACAATCACAACACTTAAGTTTTAGTGCAAATTTAGATGACTTAGAACAAAGTAATTTTTTTATTGTAACTGTTCCAACACCTGTTGATCAGGTTAACCGACCAGATTTAACCCCTTTAAGAAAAGCGAGTGAAACTGTAGGGCAAGCTTTAAAGAAAGGCGATATTGTTGTATATGAATCTACAGTATATCCAGGTGCTACAGAAGAAGTTTGTATTCCTATCTTAGAAAAAGTGTCTGGGCTAAAATTTAACGAAGATTTTTTTGCTGGTTATAGTCCTGAACGTATTAACCCTGGCGATAAAGTTAATACATTGACTAAAATTAAAAAGATTACGAGTGGTAGCACTCCCGAAGTTGCAAATACTGTAGATGCCGTATATGCAAGCATTATTACTGCTGGTACTCACAAAGCAACTAGTATTAAAGTTGCAGAGGCTGCCAAAGTTATTGAAAACACGCAACGTGATTTAAATATTGCTTTAGTAAATGAGCTTTCTGTTATTTTTGATCGTATTGGTATCGATACTTTAGATGTTTTAGAAGCAGCTGGTAGTAAATGGAACTTCTTACCGTTCCGTCCAGGTTTAGTCGGTGGGCATTGTATCGGTGTTGATCCTTACTATTTGACTCATAAAGCAGAAGAAGTTGGCTATCATCCACAAGTGATTCTTGCTGGTCGTCGTATCAACGACAATATGGCCCGTTATGTTGCTCGTAACACGATTAAACTGATGCTTCAAAACGGTATTGATGTCCCTCGTGCAAAAGTTGGTGTACTCGGAGTGACTTTTAAAGAAAACTGTCCTGATATTCGTAATAGTAAAGTAGCAGATCTTATTAAAGAGTTAGAGTTCTGGGGTGCGCAAGTTGTAGTGGCTGACCCATGGGCCGATGCAGACGAAGTTAGACATGAGTATGGTATTGAGCTTGGGAAAGTTGACGCTCAAAACCCTGTAGATAGCGTTATTATTGCGGTAGGTCACAATGAATTCCGTTCACTTTCAGCAAGTGAATTGCGTAGTTATATGAAATGTGAAAAACCAGTGTTGGCAGATGTTAAGAGCCTTTTTGATCGCACTGAAATGGCAGATGCTGGCTTTACCGTATTCCGTCTCTAATTTTATCTTATTATTAAATTGAAGTTTTAATCATGAAAAAATTTGCACTTATTGGTGCGGCTGGATATATCGCACCACGCCACCTTAAAGCTATTAAAGAAACAGGTAATACTTTAGCTGTTGCTATGGATGTAAATGACTCTGTGGGAATTATGGATAGTCATTTCCCTGAAGCAGAGTTTTTTACCGAGTTTGAAGAATTTGAAGCCTATGTAGAAGACCAAAAGCTAAAAGGTGAAAAGCTGGATTATGTAGCGATTTGCTCACCAAACTATCTACATGCACCACATATGAAATATGCTTTGAAAAATGGCATTGAAGTCATTTGTGAGAAACCATTGGTGCTGAATTCAGAAGACTTAAATATGTTATCTGAATATGAAAAGCAATATGGTGGCAAGGTAAACTCAATTTTACAATTACGTTTGCACCCATCTATTATCGCACTGCGTGACAAGGTTCAAGCTGCGCCGGCTGATAAAGTATTTGATGTTGACCTTACTTATTTAACTTCTCGTGGTAAATGGTATCTAAAATCATGGAAAGGGGTAGACAATAAATCAGGTGGTGTAGCAACCAATATCGGTGTGCATTTTTACGACATGTTGCATTTTATTTTCGGCAAAATCGTTAAAAATGAAGTGCATTTCCGTGATGAGAAAACTGCTTCGGGTTATTTGGAGTACGAACGTGCGCGTGTACGTTGGTTCTTGTCAATTGATGCAAATAACCTTCCAGAAAATGCGGTACAAGGTGAAAAACTGACCTATCGTAGTATTACCATTGAAAATGAAGAGCTTGAGTTTTCAGGTGGCTTTACCGATTTACATACACAAAGCTATCAACGTGTATTAGAAGGTAAAGGTTATGGTGTTGAAGAGAACCGTGCAGCAATTGAAACCGTTGAAGTGATCCGTGTTTCTCCAATTGTTGAAAACCCAGAAAACCCACATCCATTATTGGCAAAGGTGAAAAAAGCATGAGCTTTTATCAACATGAAACTGCCATAGTCGATGATGGCGCACAAATTGGTGAAGACTCACGTGTTTGGCATTTCGTTCATGTCTGTGGTGGTGCCAAAATCGGTAAAGGCGTGTCTTTAGGTCAAAATGTCTTTGTTGGTAACCGAGTCGTGATTGGTGACCATTGTAAAGTCCAAAATAATGTATCGGTTTACGATAATGTGTTTTTGGAAGAGGGTGTATTTTGTGGCCCAAGCATGGTCTTTACCAATGTGTATAACCCTCGTTCTTTAATTGAGCGTAAAGATCAATATCGTGACACGCTGGTGAAAAAGGGAGCCACATTAGGGGCAAATTGTACGATTGTCTGTGGTGTCACTATTGGAGCATATGCTTTTGTTGGTGCTGGTGCTGTAGTGAATAAAGATGTACCTGCTTATGCACTAATGGTCGGGGTGCCAGCTAAACAAATTGGCTGGATGAGTGAGTTTGGTGAGCAGCTTGATCTTCCTTTGCAGGGACAAGCTCAGGTAACCTGTTCTCATACAGAAGCAGTTTATAAACTAGATGGAACGACACTGACAAAGCAGGGTTAATATGATTGACTTTATTGATTTAAAAACACAGCAACATCGAATTAAAGATAAAATTGATGCTGGCATTCAAAATGTATTGACACATGGTCAGTACATTTTAGGCCCAGAAGTAATTGAGTTGGAAGAAAAACTTGCTGCCTATGTGGGGGCTAAACACTGCATTACTTGTGCCAATGGGACAGATGCCTTACAAATTGCACAAATGGCATTTGGTATTGGACCAGGTGATGAAGTCATTACACCAGGCTTTACTTATATTGCGACAGCGGAAACAGTGGCTTTATTGGGCGCAAAGCCGGTCTATGTGGACGTAAATCCGAAGACTTATAATTTAGACGTTGAAAAATTAGAAGCAGCAATTACCCCTCGGACCAAGGCTATTATTCCTGTAAGTTTATATGGCCAGTGTGCAGACTTTGATGCAATCAATGCGATTGCTACAAAGTATGGTATTCCTGTGATTGAAGACGCTGCGCAAAGTTTTGGTGCAACTTATAAAGGTCGTAAAAGCTGTAACTTAAGTACCGTTGCTTGTACCAGCTTTTTCCCAAGTAAGCCATTGGGTTGCTATGGTGATGGCGGTGCTATTTTTACCAATGATGATGAGCTTGCTAAAGTGATTCGTCAAATTGCACGACATGGTCAAGATAAACGTTACCACCATATCCGTGTGGGTGTTAACAGTCGTTTAGATACGATTCAGGCAGCAATTTTATTACCAAAATTAGAAATTTTGGATGATGAGATGCAAGCACGTCAAAAAGTAGCTGAAGTTTATAATCAGTTATTTAATCAGGCAGGTATTCACACAACACCACATCTTGAATCGCATAATACGAGTGCATGGGCACAATATACGATTCAGGTTGATAACCGTGCAGAAATACAAGAGAAATTAAAAGCTCAAGGTATTCCAACAGCTGTGCATTACCCAATCCCTTTGAATAAACAACCTGCTGTGGCCGATGTAAGTGTGAAGTTGCCTGTAGGTGATGCGATTGCTGAAAGAGTAGTGAGCTTACCAATGCATCCATATTTAGAACAAGGATCACAAAAAATTATCGTGCAAAAAATAGAAGGTATAATATGAGTATACTTTTTGCGCGGTTAATTACAAAGATTGTCAATTGGGCTGTTAAGAAAACACATTTATACAATGTATCAAAATTTAAAGGTATTGCCTCTAGTGCTAGTATCGGGACTAAGTGTATTTTAAATTTACCTGTAAATAATTTATTCATTGGTGAAAAAACATATTTGAATGGAGCGCACTTATCAAGTGGACATAATTCGAAGATTATTATCGGAGATGGTTGTGCCATTGGATATAACGTATCAATAAAAGCTATTACTCATTCAAAGGAAAAGCCTACCAATAATAGTCTAGGGGGTATTAATCATGTCGAAAAAGATATCAAAATAGGAAATAATTGTTGGATTGGTGATAATGTTTTTATTCGCGAAGGAGTAATATTAGGAGATAATATAATTGTTGGTGCTAATTCAGTTGTTACAAAATCATTTGACAGTAACCTAATAATAGCCGGTATACCTGCAAAGATTATTTCTATTGTAAAGTAATATTGGAGAATTTTTTTGCATATTTTGATTCTTCCCTCATGGTATCCTGCGTATCAAGAAGATATTAGAGGATGTTTTTTTAGAGATCAGGCTTTAGCTCTATTGAAAGCAGGAAACCAAGTAGGAGTAGTTACGAATGAATTTAGATCACTAAAAAATTGGAAAACAATTTTTAGCTATAAACATGGTTTTTTTTATGAAGATGATAGTGGGATTAATACTATTAGGTTCAAAACTATGTTGTGGTTTCCCAAAGTACCCTTTTTAATAAATACTTTGAATACAATATTTGGTAAACAAGGGGTTGAAAAATATATAGAAAAATATGGTAAACCAGATATTATACATGTGCATTCTTGTTTATATATGGGAGAAATTGCACAATACATAAAAACTAAATATCAGATTAATTATATTGTTACAGAGCATAGTAGTGGTTATATAAGAGATTTATATACACCCTATCAATTACAAGTAACTAAAGAGATCTTAAATAATAGCTCATGTAATATTGCTGTTTCAAGTCAAATGGCAAAATTCTTTATGAGTAAATTTGAGACTAGTGGTAAGTGGGACATTATACCTAATATTGTTAATCCAATTTTTTTTGAAAAAAGTTTAGAAGAAAGAAAGTCAAATAATAATAGATTCAAATTTCTTAATGTTGCTTTTATGAATGAAAATAAAAGACAAATTAATATCGTTAAAGCATATCATAAATTGATTCAGCAAGGATTCATCAATATTGAATTGGATTTAATTGGTGAGGGTGAAGAAAAAAGCGCATTAGAAAAGTATGTTAAAGACAATATGCTCACTAATATAAATTTTTTAGGTTTAAAAGATAGATATTTTATTGCGGAGGCAATGAATAAAAGTGATTGCTTTATACTATCAAGTAATTTTGAAACCTTCGGAGTTGTTATTATTGAGAGCTTAGCCAGTGGGCTTCCCGTTATATCTACTAAATGTGGAGGACCAGAGGATATTCTGGAGGAAGAAAATGGTTTATTGGTCGAAAAGAATAATATAGCTGAATTAGCTGAAGCTATGGTAACTATGTTAAGTAGTAAATATGATAAAAATAAAATCAGAAGAAGCTGTTATGAGCAATATAGTGAGGAAGCAGTTACCATGAAGTTAAAATATATTTATCAGAAATTTGTTGTATGAATATTAAGCAAAAGATTATGCGTTATAGTGTTGGTCCATTAGGCGCAGCACTTATTTCTTTAATCACAATCCCTTTGATAGCATGGCTTTATAATGTTGCTGATGTAGCTAAATTTTCTATATTTCAATCTGTTGTTATTTTGTATTCATTGGTTTTATGTTTAGGATTGGATCAAGCATTTATACGTGAATATTATGATTCAGATATAAAGGAGTCTCTTCTTAAAAATATTTATTTAGGAGCATTGCTACCCTCTTTAATTTTTATATTATTTACATTCGTTTTTTTTCGTGAGGAGATAATATTATTTTTATATGATGAATATTCTATTCAGCTTTACATATTAACTATTCTAACCTGTTTTTTTAGTCTCTCAATAAAAATGCTAAGCGCTATACAACGGGTACAAGAACAAGCCTTGCTATTCTCATTAAGTCAGTTATTACCTAAAATTATATTTTTATTGTTGATAATTGTTTTTTTTAAAATGGGTCCAGCGAAGTTTGAAAATATACTTTGGTCGCAATTTTTATCTGTTTTTATTGTTTTTATTTATTTTTTATGGATAAATCGAAATAATTTTAAAAAATCGATAAAAAGTAAAATTGATATTTATAGTATTAAAAAATACTATAGTTTTGGTTTGCCATTAATTTTAACTGGGGCTGTAATTTGGGGATTGAAATTAGCAGATAGATTCTATTTGAAAATTTTCTCTGATCTTAAACAGCTAGGTTTATATGCCATGGCAATTAGTATTGCAAGTGGGGTTGCGATATTTTCTGGTGTATTTAATACAATTTGGTCACCTCTTGTTTATAAGTGGGTTAATGATTCAAATATTTATGATAATTCTATTCCTGATAAAGTTAGAGCAGTTTCATATAAGATCTCAATTTGTATATTAATGGTAATAATTTTTTTAGTTTTTGCTTCAAAAATTATTGTTAAAATTTTACCTTCAAATTATGCTGATATACATTTAATTGTTCCTCTTTGTGCAATAGCACCGTTATTATATACATTGTCTGAAGTTACAGGTATAGGTATAAACTTGATGAAAAAAACAAAATATACTCTATGGAGTTGTATTTCGGCTATAGTTGTCCATATAAGCTTAAGTTTTTTTCTAATTCCTAAGTTTGGTGCAGTTGGCGCATCTGTTGCAGGGGCAATATCATTTTATGTTTTTTTTATTATGCGAACTATTTTTTCAAATTATATTTGGGTTAATTGTAATTTAAGTAAAACTTATATAGTTTCTTTTTTAAGTTTATGCTGCTCTCTAATTCCTGTTATCTTTTGAGTATATAGTGTATGATTAATATAGAAAATTTCAATTTAAATCATTTTATATACAAGTTATATTTTTCTTTGGTTTTTTGTATCTTTTTTTCTACAGTTGATGTTATTCCTACTTCGATATATTATGGTTTTGTTGGGTTAAATATATTATTAACTATTTTGCTGTTCTTAGCATTAATTAGAAATAATTTTTTAAACTACAAAGATTTAGTATTAACTTTGTTGTTTATTTTTCCAATTTTTCTTAGTCAATTTTTTAATATTAATAATAGTCCGAACCTTGTTAGGTTTATATTAATAATAATTTTTTATCCAATTATTTTTTTTATATTAAATTATATTGTTTCTAGATTTAGTATAGAAAAAATATTGTCGCCAATAGTACTATCTATTGGGGTAATTTCTATTTTTTCTGCATTATCTAGTTTAGGAATTGTTGAGTTTGAATTTTATGGTTCTGATGCAAGTACTTTAGATTATTATGCTGATGTTTATTCTAGAGATCGTCTCTTAGCAATAAATGGAATATATTTAAATCAAAATTCTTTTGCCTCTATATTATTGATTGGTTTTTTTTCATTTCTTAATTTTTTTATTAGTTGTAATAAAAAAATATTGAAAATTCTAAGTGCTTTAATGTTATTTTTTATTTTGATTTTATTGTTTTTAACATTGGCTAGAGCGGCTATATTTTCTGTTCTAATTGGTAGTATATTTTTTTATATCTTTTCTAATGTGAAGATTTACTTGAAAGTATCTATTTTAGCTTTATTTGCTTTATTAATTTTGGCTTTGATCTTCATTTCTCAATATGGTGAGATGTTCGTTGCTAAATTAGATTCTGCGGGATTATCATACAGAGATGTTATTTGGGCTGATGCTTTAGATAAGTTTAATCAGAACTTGTTTTTTGGGGTTGGTTTAGGTAATTACCAATTTATTAGCGGTGGGCATGTTTATAGTACCCATAATCTATATCTATTTTTCTTAGTGTCATTAGGTATATTAGGTGTTTCTAGCTTTATTTTAGTTGTTTTATTTTTCTTGAAAAAATTAGTGGAAAGAATTGTTTTTTATAGAAGCGATAAGACTATTTTAATATTTTCTTCTTGTGTTGTCGCTATCTTAATCCATCAGTTTTTTGAGGTTGAATTAGACAACCCATTTAAACCACTTTCTTTCTTCTTCCTTTTATCGATAGCATATTTATTTTCTCGACCAGTTAAAAATATTAGGTAAATAATATGTCACATATTGTGCATTTAACTTCAGCTCATCCTCGTTATGATACGCGAATTTTTGTAAAACAATGCTGCTCACTGGCAAAAAGATATGATACTTATTTAGTGGTGGCTGATGGAAAAGGTAATGAAGTAAATAATCAGGTCAAAATTCTAGATGTGGGTAAGTTCACCGGGCGTAAAAATCGCATGCTTAATGCACCTAAAGCTATATTTGAAAAAGCACTTAGTTTAGATGCAGAGATCTATCATCTCCATGATCCAGAACTTATTCCAATAGGTTTAAAACTAAAAAAAATGGGAAAAAAAGTTTTTTTTGATGCACATGAAGATTTACCTAATCAGATTATGTCGAAACATTATTTGAATCCTATATCTAAAAAGATCATCGCTTTTTTAGTTAAAGCTTATGAAAAATATGCTTGTGCGAAATTAGATGGTGTTGTGGCAGCTACACCTTTTATTCGGGATAAATTTCTTAAAATTAATAAAAATACAATTGATATCAATAATTACCCTAAATTAGAAGAGTTTAGCTCGATACCTACAGATACTTTAAAAGGAAATCAAGTTTGTTATATCGGTGGCTTAGCAGATGTGCGTGGGATTGTTGAGATGGTTCAGGCAATTAATTCAACACAAAGTGAAGCAAAACTGGTACTTGCTGGGGATTTTTCAGATAAAAACTTAGAGCAATCTGTAATGGAAATGGAAGGATGGGAAAAAGTTGACTTTCTAGGCTATGTGGGTCGAAATGAAATAAAAAATACCCTAGCTTCATCTGTTGCGGGCTTAGTTGTTTTACATCCAACACGAAGCTATTTAGATTCATTGCCTGTAAAAATGTTTGAATATATGTGTGCAGGAATACCAGTAATTGCTTCAGAATTTCCTTTATGGCGCTCTATTGTAAATGACGCGCAGTGTGGGGTTTGTGTTGATCCTTTAAAACCTCATGAAATTGCTAAGGCTATAGATTATTTTATAAATAATCCTGATAAGGCTAGAGTCATGGGAGAACAGGGACGAGCTGCAGTTTTAGAAAAGTATAATTGGAGCATTGAAGAAAATAAACTTTTGAATTTCTATTCAAGTATTTTGGATATTTGAAATGATGGAAAATAAAAAAACATTTTGGTTTATTAACCAATATAGTTCAACCCCTGAAACAGCAATGGGTGGTCGACATTACTATTTGGCGCAAGAGTTAGCTAAAAAGGGTCATCAAGTTTATGTTATTGCCGGGCGTTATAGTCATTTGCTTCGTAATCCCAAGAAATTTGAGGAACAGTATCTCGTTGAGGAAATTATTCCTAATTTCTCATTTGTATGGGTGAATTTACCAGACTATCAAGAAGCTCATAGCAAACAGCGTGTATTAAACTGGTTTAAGTTTTCTTGGCTGTTACGCAAGATGGCAGATGTAATTCCAGCAAAACCAGATGTAATTTTATACTCATCACCATCACTTATTGGGTATTTGGGGGCTAATTATTTAGCTAATAAATTTAAGGTCCCTTTTATTTTTGAAGTACGGGATATTTGGCCTTTAACATTAATGGAGTTAGGAGGCCATTCTCCAAGCCATCCATTTATAAAATTTATGCAGTGGATTGAAGACAGGGCTTATAGAAAAGCTGATTACGTATTTTCAAATTTATATAATGCTATTGAACATATGCAAAGTCGAGGTTTAGACAGTAGTAAGTTTCATTGGATACCGAATGGCGTATCTTTAGAGGAGGTTTCGCAGAAGGAGCCTTTAAGTACAGAAACGGTTACTCAATTACCTCAAAATAAATTTATCATTGGTTACACAGGAACAATTGGTGTTGCTAATGCTATAGATGATCTTATTGAAGCAGCACAGATGTTATCAAATAATCCACATTTACATTTTGTTCTTGTGGGTTCAGGAAAGGAAAAAGATAATTTAATACAAAAAGTTAATACTTTGGGCTTACAGAATATTACTTTTATTGATGCGATTCCAAAGAAGCAAATTCAGTCAATGCTAGAGCAATTTGATGTTTGTTATATAGGTTGGCAGAAAAATTCACTTTATCGTTTTGGTATAGCGCCCAATAAATTACCCGAATACCTATATGCAGGCAAACCAATTATTCATGCCTTTTCTGGTAAGGGTGATATTGTTCAGCAAGCACAAGCGGGAATTACGATTGAAGCAGAAGATCCTCAAGCAATCGTAGGGGCAGTGCAAAAATTATACGCACTTACTAAAGAGCAGCGGCAACAGCTAGGCGCCAATGGTAAACAGTTCGTATTACAAAACCTAGAATATGCCATGATTGCAGAAAAACTCGAGAATATTGTTTTTAAGGATAACTTATGAAACGATTACTAGATATTACTATTGCTTCTATTGCTCTTATTCTACTTTCACCATTGTATTTATATGTTGCATATAAGGTGAAAAAAAACTTAGGCTCGCCAGTATTGTTCCGCCAAGTTCGTCCAGGCCTAAATGGTAAACCATTTGAAATGATTAAATTTCGAACGATGAAAGATGCAATAGATATTCAGGGTAATCCTTTACCAGATAGTGAACGCTTAACCTCCTTTGGTAAAATGTTACGTTCTACAAGCCTTGATGAAATGCCTGAGCTTTGGAATGTAATAAAAGGTGATATGAGTATTGTTGGTCCACGACCTTTATTGATGGAGTACTTACCGCTTTACAATAAAGAACAAGCAAAGCGACATGAGGTACGTCCAGGAATGACTGGCCATGCTCAAGTCAATGGGCGTAATGCTATTGGCTGGGAAGAAAAGTTTAAGCTTGATACATGGTATGTTGAAAATAGGTCGCTTTGGTTAGATTTTAAAATTATGTTACAAACCGTTAAAAAAGTAATCGCTAAAGATGATATTAATGAGGCAGGTGAAGCAACGATGAGTAAATTCACAGGTTCAGAAGAGAAGGAAATAGAGAAAAAATGACAATGATTATTGGTGTTTATGGCGCTAGTGGTTTTGGTAAGGAAGTTATGCCTTTAGTGCGTCAGCAGTTCCCAACATTAAGTAAAGAACAATTCGCTTTTATTGACGATGGTCAAGCTGGAGCGACTTTAAATGGATACCCAGTAATATCCTATATCGACTTTATTAGTAAACCAACTGACCATAAAGCCGTAACAATTGCCATAGCAAATAGCGTTGTTCGTGAGAAGTTAGTTAGCCTTTTAGAAAAAGATGGTATACAGCATTTAGCGGTTCAGGCGACAAACACAGTTATTCTTGATGAAGTTGAGATAGGGGAAGGAAGCTTACTTTGCCCATTTACTTGCTTAACTTCTAATATAAAAATTGGAAAGTTTTTTCACGCTAATATTTATAGTTATGTGGCTCATGACTGTGTAATTGGAGATTATGTTACATTCGCACCTGGTGCTAAATGTAATGGTAACATTCATATTGAAGATCATGCCTACATTGGTACAGGAGCTGTAATAAAACAAGGCACACCAGAAAAACCTTTAGTAATTGGTAAAGGTGCTGTTGTTGGTATGGGCGCTGTAGTAACTAAAAGTGTACCTGCGGGTGTAACAGTTGTAGGCAACCCTGCAAGAATTTTAGAAAGAAAGTAAAAATTTTTTATTAGGAAATCAGAATGTTAAACACTGCATTTGAACCATGGCCAAGTTTTACTACAGAAGAAGCTGACGCAGTCAAAAATGTATTACTATCAAATAAAGTAAATTATTGGACTGGCCAAGAATGTAGAATTTTTGAAAAAGAATTTGCCGAGTTTTCTGGTACAAAATATGCGGTAGCTTTAGCAAATGGGACCGTTGCGCTGGATGTTGCATTAAAAGCTTTAGACATTGGTGCAGGTGACGATGTTATCGTAACTTCTCGAACTTTTCTCGCTTCAGCAAGCTCTATTGTAACAGCAGGCGCTAATCCTGTTTTCGCAGATGTAGAGCTAGATTCTCAGAATATTTCACGACGTACGATTGAAGCCGTAATTACACCAAATACTAAAGCGATTATTTGTGTGCATTTGGCTGGTTGGATGTGCGATATGGATCCGATTATGCAACTTGCTGCCGAGCGTGGCATTTATGTTATTGAAGATTGCGCGCAGGCTCATGGTGCAAAATATAAAGGTAAAGCTGCAGGGTCAATCGGTCATATTTCTGCTTGGTCTTTTTGCCAAGATAAAATTATGACAACTGGTGGTGAGGGCGGTATGGTCACCACAAATGATGAGACACTTTGGAAAAAAATGTGGTCATATAAAGACCATGGTAAAAGCTACGATAGTATTTATAATAAACAGCATCCTCCAGGTTTCCGCTGGTTACATGACTCATTTGGTACAAACTGGCGCATGATGGAAATGCAAGCAGTTATTGGTCGAATTCAGTTAACACGTATGAATGAATGGACACAAAAGCGTACTGAAAATGCAGAAAATATTTTAAAGGCGTTTGAAAAGTCTCCTTACTTTAACGTTCATATCCCTTCAGATGATTATGTTCATGCATATTATAAGTGTTATGTACAAGTGAATTTAGAGGCGTTACCAGAGGGTTGGACACGTGATCGAATCATGCAAGAAATTAATGATCAAGGTGTACCTTGCTTTAGTGGCTCTTGCTCAGAAGTTTACTTAGAACATGCATTTGATGGTACACCATGGCGTCCAGAAAAACGTTTGGAAAATGCACAGCAATTAGGTGAAACAAGTTTGATGTTTTTGGTGCATCCGACCTTGAGCCAAGACAGTATAGAAAAAACAATTATTGCAATTAATGCAGTTAATAAAGCTTTACAATCATAAGAAACATGAAGCTATTCACATAGCTTTCTTTTGAATTATGATCTGATTTTAAGTTATGTAACCGATGCGTAAAATTTATTTCTAGTTATATCAGAAATGAGTATAACTACCGCACGGTTACTAAAACGATTAGAAGAGTATTGTGAAAAAGATTATTTATCAGTTTGCGTCTGCGCCAAGACTCGCCAAACAATGTTTTTTGGTTCTTGTAGACCTTTTTGCTTTTCCTGTTATTTTATGGTTTTGTTACGCCCTTCGTTTATTTGACTTAGGTGCTGAAGTTATTCCAGGTATTAACTATGGAGTAGCAATCGTTACTATCGTTGCTATTTTAAGTTTAATGGTAACAGGGGTGTATCGCTTTATTGTCCGTACTTTTAACGAAGCCTTTATTGCAAAATTAGCGATTGCTGTTGCACTGATGGTAGTTGTTTTATATAGCCTCAATGCATTCTCAGCAGCTTTTGTTCCAACTTCGATTCCATTGATGTTTGGTTTCTTAATGTTTAGTTGGGTTTGGTGTAGCCGTGCATTTATCCGTTTTATTGTAAAGGCTGCCTTACTTACAGGGGAAGAGAGAAAGCGTATAGCAATTTATGGTGCAGGTGATGCTGGTCAGCAAATTGCAGCTGTGCTTTATCGTTCTGGTAACCACTTGCCCGCTTTTTTTATTGATGACAATCCATCTTTACAAGACCATATGGTTGGTGGTTTAAAAGTATTGTCTCTAGAAAAAGCTTTACAACGTTTTGAAAAATATAAAACTGATGAAATTTTATTAGCATTACCTTCAGTAGGTCGCGTACGTAAAAGTGAAATTATTCAACAGTTAGAACCTGCACATCTTAAAATTACGGAACTTCCAGGCCTTACTCAGCTGGTTGATGGTGAACTAAAGGTTGCTGATATTCGTGAAGTAGACATTGTTGATTTATTGGGACGTGACCCAGTACCACCTGTAGATCATCTACTTGCAAAAAATATTCATAATAAAATCGTAATGGTAACAGGTGCTGGTGGTTCTATTGGCTCGGAGTTATGTCGACAAATTATTAAAAATCAACCTAAAATGTTGATAATTTATGAAATTACGGAATTTGCTCTTTACAGCATAGATAGAGAATTACGTCTAAGCGCTCAATGTGAAATTGTTCCAATTTTAGGTACTGTTCAGGATCAACAAAAATTAGAGCGTATTATTGAGCAGTATAGTGTACAGACTGTTTATCATGCTGCTGCCTATAAACATGTACCTTTAGTAGAATGTAACCCTATTGCTGGCCTCAAGAACAATGCGATTGGAACAGCGAATAGTTTAAATGCAGCTGTGAAAAAGGGTGTTGAGACATTCGTTCTAATCTCGACCGATAAAGCAGTACGTCCAACCAATGTTATGGGTGCATCAAAACGTATGGCCGAGCTTTATTGTCAGGCAATGGCTGAAGCTCAAAAGCAAACTCAAATTAGTATTGTACGTTTTGGTAATGTATTAGGGTCTTCAGGCTCTGTAGTTCCCTTATTTAAAAATCAGATTGCAAAAGGTGGTCCTATTACTGTGACCCATCCAGATGTAACGCGCTACTTCATGACCATTCCTGAAGCATCTCAGTTAGTTATTCAAGCTGGTGCTCTAGGTAAAGGTGGAGATGTCTTTTTACTTGATATGGGTGAACCTGTCCGTATTCAGGATTTAGCTCGACAAATGATTTCTTTAAGTGGTTTAACTGTGCGTGAACAAGACTCAGCACAAGGGGATATCGCAATTCACTATAGTGGATTACGCCCAGGAGAAAAACTTTATGAAGAATTATTAATCGATCAAGAAAATACTGAATATACCGAGCACAGTAGAATTCTTCGATCATTTGAGAAGTTTTATCCTCTTACAGAGATTCAAGAAGTTTTTGAGCGGGTTAATAATATGACTGCTGTTCAAAAAGATATTGATTGGGCTCTTTGTCAACTCGAACACTATGTTGATGGTTATAAACGTAGTAAAGATATTATGGTTAATTAGAGAGTGAATCTGTGATTAAAAAGGCAGTTTTACCTGTAGCTGGATTAGGTACACGTTTTTTACCAGCAAGTAAGTCAATTCCCAAAGAAATGGTCACAGTGGTAGATCGTCCTGCAATTGAATATGTAGTGCGTGAAGCTGTAGAGGCTGGAATTGAGCAAATTATTTTGGTAACTCATTCATCTAAGGCATCAATTGAAAATTATTTTGATCGAAACTTTGAACTAGAAACGACTCTAGAGCAAAAGAAGAAGTTCGATTTACTTGAAGAAATTACTCAGATTATTCCATCTCATGTGAGTGTGGTAAGTGTAAGGCAGCCTCAACCTTTGGGTTTGGGGCATGCTGTTTTATGTGCGAAAAGTATTGTTGGGCAAAATGATTTTGCTGTGTTATTGCCAGATGTATTGGTTCAAGATAACTCAGGGAAAAATGATCTATCGCGTATGATTGCTCGCTATGAATCAAGTCAAGCTGCTCAAATCATGGTTGAGGCAGTGCCAGACCATCTTGTAGATCAATATGGAATTGTTGATGTGAAGCAGAGCCCGAATGAGGGTGAAAGTATTGCTATGCAGGGAATTATCGAAAAGCCTGCTATAGGTTCTGCGCCTTCTAATTTATCCGTGGTGGGGCGTTATATTTTACCTGCTAAGATTATGCAGCTTTTGGAAAATACACCCAAAGGTGCGGGTAATGAAATTCAGTTAACTGATGCTATTGCGATGCTTCAAGAAACTGATACTGTTGAAGCCTATCGGATGCAAGGCCAAACTTTTGACTGTGGTAGTAAGCTTGGATATTTAAAAGCTGTATTACATTATGGTCTAGAACACCCTAAGTTAGGATTGGAATTTAAACAGCTGATTCAAGAACTTAAATTATAAAGTTTTGTAGTTCTGCTTAAGTGTTTGTAAAAACTACTGAATATAGTAGCTGAGCAGTATATTCTCTTCCTGTAAAGGGAAGAGAAATCTATAAAATACGAAAAAATCAGGTGTGCAATGAAAATCGCAGTATTTGGAACAACGTTACATGCCGGCGTGATGGCAGCATTATTAGCTGAATATGGTAATCAAATTTACTGGTGTACAAGTGTCACCTGTGAAGAAAATATTTCTGTACTTTCGTATCAAGATCAAGACGTAAATAATTATTTAAATAAGCAGCGAAAAGCGGGTTTCTTAAAAGAGAGCCCTTTTTCTGAGATTCCTTTAGATATTGAAGTTTATTTATTCTGTTTTAGCCCAACACAAATTGAACTTGCATTAAAAACGGTTGAAAAGTTGAGTGAAAGACCAATTACTCATCCACGGTTAATGATTAATGGTTCTACTTTTGGTTTGCACGGTACAGAGAAATTAAAACAGCATTTGCCAAAAGATGAGTGGGTTTACTTTCCTGATGTGATTCAGGAAGGTAATGCTATTAATAGTGTATTGAATGTAAAACATGTCATTATCGGTGTGGAATCTAGAGATGCAAGTGAAACTATGCAGGAGTTATTGCGTCCTTTTTTCCAATTTAGTTATCAATATTTATTTATGCCAATTTTAGATGCTGAGTTCACCAAACTTAGTATTTCAGGCATGTTGGCTACCCGCATTAGTTATATGAATGACTTGGCTATGGTTGCCGAAAAGTTAGGTATTGATATTGCGAATGTAAAGCATGGTATAGCTGCTGACACACGTATTGGTGCTGCATATTTATCGCCAGGTGTAGGATTTGGCGGTGAGAATTTTTCGCATGATATTTTAACACTTTCGAGCACTGTGTCTAAAACTGGAACAAAAAGTCGCCTTTTGGAACAAGTTTGGGCTATTAATGAGCAGCAGAAAGAAATTTTATTTCGTAAGTTATGGAATTATTATCACTGTAGTCTAAATGGCAAAACGGTTGCGATTTGGGGTGCATCCTTTAAAGAGAACACTTCAAATATACATAATTCACCGATTCATATTTTATTAGCTGCATTATGGGCACAAGGTGTAATAGTGCGTCTGCATGACCCTCAAGCTTTGGATGAAATAGCTGCAATTTATGGGCATCGTGAAGATTTAATTTTATGTACTGATCAATATGAGGCGGTGCAAGATGCTCATGCATTATGTCTAGTCACTGCATGGAAGCAATATTGGAGTCCTGACTTTAAGCAACTACAACAGTTAATGAAGCATCCTTTAATTTTAGATGGGCGTAATATTTATGATCCTGCTTATGTAAAGGCGAAAGGTTTTGCTTATGAAGGAGTAGGTCGCTTATGAGTAAATCAATTGAGCAATTTTCAAAAGAATTAGTCTCACCTCTAGCCCATCTTCAAACTTTAGGTGAAAAAAACTCAAAATTACATATAAAAGAGTTATTTGCTTTAGAGCCAGATCGTTTTCAAAATTATTCTGTTAAATTTGATCAATTATTTTTTGATTATAGTAAGCACCGCTTAACCAAAGATATTTTGGGACAATTAGTAGCTCTTGCGAATACTAAAAACTTAACCGAATGGATTAATCGCCTTTTTTCACAAAATAAAATTAACTGTACTGAGCAACGTGAAGCAATGCACTGGGCACTGCGTTTACCGGTTGACTATTCAAAGTTTCCAGATTTAACAGAACAAGTTCATAGCCAGTTACAACGTATGTATGCCTTAGTGGAAAAAATCCATGCAGGACAATATCGTGGCTCAACTGGTGAGGTGATTCAAGACGTTGTTAATATTGGGGTAGGTGGTTCTGATTTAGGACCACAAATGGTGACTCATGCGTTGTCTGATTTCAAGGTGAAAACGGCTAAGCCTTTAAATGTTCACTTTGTGTCGACTATGGATGGTAGCCAGTTATCAGAATTACTCCACCAACTTCGTCCTGAAACAACTTTATTTATTATTTCCTCAAAGTCTTTTGGCACGATTGATACCTTATCAAATGCTCAAACAGTGCGTCAGTGGTTAGAAAAGACGTTAGGAAAACATGCTTACGTATTAAAGAGCCATTTTATTGGTGTATCCACAAAAGCGGACAAAATGTCTGAATGGGGGATTGCACCTGAAAATCAATTATTGCTGTGGGATTGGGTAGGTGGTCGTTACTCACTGTGGTCTTGTATTGGTTTACCTATTGCTTTGACGATTGGTATTGAAGGGTTCGAGCAACTTTTAGCTGGAGCTCACGCAGTCGATGAGCATTTTCAAAATACGAGTTTTGATCAGAATATTCCGGTTTTAATGGCATTATTAGGAATCTGGAATAATAATTTTTTAAATATTCAGACCCATGCAGTATTACCCTATGACGGGCGTTTAAAATATTTTGCTGCGTACTTGCAACAGCTTGAAATGGAGTCGAATGGTAAGTCCGTACAGCGTAATGGTCACAAGGTTGAATTAGATACCTGCCCAATTATATGGGGCGAAGTTGGACCCAATGCTCAACATGCATTTTACCAACTCTTACACCAAGGTACACAAGCAGTAAGCTGTGACTTTATTGCACCAATCCAACGTTATAATGCAGATCATTTTACCTATGCAGAAAATGCTGAGGCCTTAGTTGAGCAACATCATCTTGCTCTTTCTAATTGCTTGGCGCAATCGCGTTTATTGGCTTTTGGTAATGAAGCCTTGGACTCAACTGAATTAGAAAATCTGCCAATTTATAAGCAATATGAAGGTAATCAGCCGAGTTCTACCTTATTATTAAAAGAACTTAATCCCTACAGTTTAGGAATGCTAATTGCTTTATATGAACATAAAGTTTTTGTTCAATCTGTAATTTGGAACATTAATCCGTTTGATCAGTGGGGGGTTGAAAAGGGTAAACAGATTGCTGATCAATTACTCCCAATTTTAAGTGGCGTTCAAAATGATTTTTCAAAACTTGATGCCTCAACACGCGGATTAATTAAAATATTGTTAGGAAAAGTAGATGGCTAAAATTCTAGTCACTGGTGGTGCAGGCTATATTGGTTCACATACATGTGTTGAGCTTTTACAAGCTGATCATGAAGTTATTGTATTTGATAATCTTTCAAACAGCTCAAAAGAATCATTAACGAGAGTTCAAGAGATCACCCAAAAAAGTTTAACTTTTGTAGAGGGTGATATACGCAATGCAAATGAGTTAGACAGTGTATTTCAGAGCTATGCAATTGATGCAGTTATTCATTTCGCAGGTTTAAAAGCGGTTGGTGAAAGCCAGGAAAAACCGCTCATTTATTTTGATAATAATATTGCAGGCAGTATTCAACTGGTTAAGTCAATGGAAAAGGCAGGTGTTTATCGCTTGGTCTTTAGCTCGTCTGCGACTGTATACGGTGAGTTTAATCCATCGCCTTATCAGGAAGATATGCCACTTACTATGCCCAATAATAATTATGGCTATACCAAATTAGTGATTGAGCAGATGTTGCAGAAATTGGCAGAGGCTGATCAGCGTTGGTCTATTGCTCTGCTACGTTATTTTAATCCAGTTGGTGCGCATAAAAGCGGGCGTATTGGGGAAGACCCTCAAGGTATTCCAAATAATCTAATGCCTTATGTAACTCAGGTTGCCGTTGGCCGCCGTGATAAGCTTTCCATTTTTGGTAAAGATTATCCAACTCAAGATGGTACCTGTGAAAGAGACTTCATTCATGTAGTGGATTTGGCTAAAGCGCATGAATTGGCTGTGCTGAATCGTCTAAGTAATACAGGGTGTAGAGCTTGGAATATTGGGACGGGACAACCGATTTCCGTACTTCAAGTTAAAGAGACTTTTGAACAGGTCAACCATGTCGAGATTGTGACAGAGTTTGCGGATCGTAGAGCAGGGGACTTGGCCAGTTTCTATGCCGATGCTTCTCGGGCTAAAACAGAACTAGGATGGAAGCCCTGCTATAGCTTGGAAGATATGCTTGCTGATAGCTGGAATTGGCAGAAGCAAAATCCTAATGGTTATAGCTAAATGAATAACAATAAAAAAGGAGCAAATTGCTCCTTTTTTTTATTTTTGATTAGCTCTGAATTAACCCAGTCAGCTCATCTACATAATGTTGCATTGGCTGAGCTTGGCGATCTGCACGGCTTTCAATATTGAGACGTAATAACGGTTCAGTATTTGAAGCCCGGACGTTAAAGCGCCATGCGCCAAAGTCCAAACTTACACCATCGGTACGGTCAATTTGTGGATTTTGATCGGCATAGAAATCGAAAATCTTTTGAATAGTAATCTGTGTATCAGCCACTTTAAAGTTGATTTCACCGCTGCAAGGAAATTTGGTAATCATATTTTCAACTAGGGTTGAAAGAGATTGTCCAGTTTCCGAGAGTAGGGCAACGGTGAGTAACCACGGGATCATGCCGCTGTCGCAATAAGCAAAGTCACGGAAGTAGTGATGAGCGCTCATTTCGCCGCCGTATACGGCATTGTGTTCATGCATGACATCTTTAATGAAGGCATGACCAGATTTTGACTGTACGGCAATGCCTTTGTATTCATCGACAATATCAAAAGTATTCCACACTAAACGTGGGTCATGAACAATTTTTTCGCCAGGTTGTTTAATCAAGAAAGCTTGAGCCAATAGGCCAACAATATAGTAGCCCTCAATGAACTGACCCTTTTCATCAAACAAGAAGCAGCGGTCAAAGTCGCCGTCCCAAGCAATACCCATATCTGCTTGATGTTCAAGTACAGCATTTCGGGTACTGTCACGGTTTTCAATTAAAATTGGGTTAGGAATCCCATTTGGGAAAGTACCGTCTGCTTCATGGTGAATTTTGATAAATTCGACAGGAATATTGAGCGCTTTGAATTTTTCTTCAATGGCATCAATGACGTGGCCAGCCGCACCATTACCAGCATTTACGACCAGTTTTAATGGGCGAATTTTTGCTGGGTCAATATAAGTGACTAAATGTTCGACAAATTCAGGCAAGATGTTATAGCTTTGAGTTGTACCTTTTTGTCTAACTTCTTCAAAGTTATTGGTTTCTGCTAAAGCCTGAATTTCTTTTAAACCCGTATCTGCACTAATTGGACGAGCATTTTCTCGTACCAGTTTCATACCGTTATAGTCCATTGGGTTATGACTAGCGGTAACTTCAATACCACCTTGTACATCTAAATGAAAAGCGGCGAAATAGACCTCTTCAGTACCCGTCATGCCTAAGTCAAGCACATTCACACCAGCATCATTTAGGCCGCGAATGGTCGCTTGTTTTAAAGACTCACTGCTTAGACGAATATCACAACCTACAACTACAGTCTTTGGTTTATAGATTTGTCCGTAAGCGCGGCCAATTTTATAGGCGATTTCTTCATTCAATTCGGTGCCGAGTTTACCTCGGATATCATAGGCTTTAAAACACGTTAAAGTAGTCATTATTCAGTTCAATACAAATGATTTGAGTTTTGAGTATTATTATACATTTATCAATTAATGGTTATGTTTATAGTTTTTATATTCAAGTTCTACGCTTCATTTCTGTAGTTTATATTTAATTTTATAAGAAAGTATTTTTACGACTTTAGTCTAATAAGTAAATTTATGAATTAGAAATAGCTTGATTTTACTTGGTACTATTGGTCATACCAATTATGGTGATTATTTAATGCTTGAGTTTGCTAATGCTCATGTTTATGATGCGATCTGTGGTTCAAGTAATAACATTTGCACGTAAATTTTAATTGGTCATACCAATTGTGCTGAATGTTTAAAATTTTAAGGTACAAAAAATTCGCCCCAGCATTTCAAGGAGATGACAATGCTCAATATGTGGCAACAACTTTATGACCCTTTAAATAATATTTGGCTGTCCAGTGCGGTTGCATTAATCCCGATTATTTTCTTCTTTTTAGCCTTGGCGGTTTTTCGTTTAAAAGGCAGTATTGCGGGTACAGGCACAGTCATTATTGCATTGTTGATCGCTCTCTTTTTCTATCAAATGCCGGGTCAAATGGCCTTTGCATCCATTATTTATGGTTTCTTCTACGGTCTATGGCCAATTTCATGGATTATTATTGGGGCAGTCTTTCTATATAAAATTTCGGTAAAAACAGGCCAGTTTGAGGTGATTCGCTCAAGCATTTTGTCAATTACCGAAGATCAGCGCCTACAAATGTTACTGGTTGGCTTTGCTTTTGGTACGTTCCTTGAAGGGGCTGCCGGTTTTGGTGCTCCTGTCGCAATTACCGCTGCACTACTCGTTGGTTTGGGTTTTAAACCACTTTACGCTGCCGGCTTATGTTTGATTGTGAATACTGCGCCAGTTGCATTTGGTGCGATGGGTATTCCAATTATTGTGGCGGGGCAGGTTTCTGGTGTAGATACCATGGAAATTAGCCAGATGGTTGGACGTCAGTTGCCGTTTTTAACGCTGATTGTGCTGTTCTGGATTATGGCGATTATGGATGGCTGGCGTGGTGTTAAAGAAACTTGGCCTGCGGTGTTAGTCGGTGGTGGTGCTTTTGCGATTGCCCAATATCTTACATCTAACTTCATTGGCCCAGAGTTACCAGACATTACAGCGGCAATTGCTTCATTGGTCAGCCTGACTGTGTTATTTCGTTTTTGGAAACCAAAACATATTTTCCGTTTTGAACCTGAAGCTGGTCAAACGCTAACTCAGCAACCTACAACAATTCAGCGTTATAGCATTGGGAAAATTGCTAAGGCGTGGTCTCCATTTGCAATCTTAACAGTGATGGTAACCATCTGGAGTGTTAAGCCGTTTAAAGCATTATTTGCAAAAGATGGGGTACTGGAACATTTAATTTTTAAACTTGAAGTGCCGTACTTACATAAATTAGTCGAAAAAATGCCACCGATTGTCTCAGAGATGAAACCATATGAAGCGATTTATAAGTTTGACTGGTTCTCTGCGACAGGTACTGCAATTTTTATTGCTGCAATCATCACTGCTATTTTCTTGAAAATGAAAGCGAGTGAGGCAGTAACGACCTTTGGTGAAACGCTAAATGAGTTAAAAACACCAATTTATTCAATTGGTATGGTGTTGTCTTTTGCTTTTATTGCGAACTATTCAGGTTTATCTGCAACTTTAGCTTTGGCTCTATCGCATACGGGTCATGCTTTTACTTTCTTCTCACCATTTTTGGGCTGGCTTGGTGTGTTCCTTACGGGTTCAGATACATCTTCAAATGCTTTGTTCTCCGCATTACAAGCAACTACTGCTCAGCAGATTGGTATTCCGGAAGTATTGCTTGTAGCAGCGAATACCAGTGGTGGTGTGACAGGGAAGATGATTTCTCCACAGTCGATTGCAATTGCGTGTGCAGCGGTAGGCTTGGTTGGAAAAGAATCTGACTTGTTCCGTTTCACGGTAAAACATAGCATCATATTCACTGTCTTTGTTGGCATCATTATTACGGTTCAGGCTTATCTGGTTCCGTGGATGATTCCATAACTCAAGTGAAGGAAACGCGATGAGAATCTCCGATCAAGTGGTCATGAAATTGCAGGCATTAATTGAAGAGCGTCACATGAGAAAAGGTGACCGTTTGCCTGCCGAGCGCCAGCTTGCAATAAGCTTAGGGGTTTCTCGTCCTTCTTTGCGTGAAGCAATTCAACAGCTCAATAGTCAAGGTGTACTCACTAGCCGTCGGGGTGATGGAACTTATATTCAGCAGTTACCTGAACAGTGGCCACAGCAACTCATTGTGAACCCGATTAGTAACTTGATTGAAGAAGATCCGCTGTACCGTTTTGATGTACAAGAGGCGCGGTTATTACTTGAGGGCGGTACTGCGTGGTATGCCGCATTACGTTCAACGCCTGAAGACCGTGCCAAAATTCATCATTATTTTAATGAAATTAGTCGCCATCAAAATGCGGGTGACTCAGCACAGGCTGCGGTGGCGGATGCTGAATTCCACTTGGCGATTGCAGAAGCATCGCACAATGTGGTGCTGATTCAAATGATGCGTAGTCTCTTTGATTTACTGCAATACAACGTCTTGTTGGGACGTAAAAAAGTTTATAACGATCCAATAAATAGTGACTTGCTGAGTGAACAGCATTTTCAGGTCATGGATGCGATCGATCGTAAAGATCCCGAGGCCGCACGCCAAGCTGTCTGCGGTCATATTGAATTTGTGATTAATCATGTGCGTTCTCTGAATGAAGACGAAGCTCGTCAGAAACGTGCAAACCGTTTAAATAGAGTTGATTCAAAATGATTATTTCTTCTGGCAATGATTATCGTGCTGCGGCACAGCGTCGCTTACCCCCGTTTTTATTTCATTACATTGATGGTGGAGCGTATTCGGAACATACCTTAAAGCGTAACGTACAAGATTTGTCAGAAATTGCATTGCGTCAACGTGTGCTCAATGACATGTCAGCATTAAGCCTTGAAACAAAACTGTTTAATGAAACATTGTCGATGCCGGTTGCATTGGCTCCTGTCGGTTTAACAGGCATGTATGCGCGCCGCGGTGAAGTTCAGGCCGCGATGGCAGCCGATAAAAAGGGTATTCCATTTACACTTTCAACGGTTTCGGTTTGTCCGATTGAAGAAGTTGCACCTGCAATTAATCGTCCAATGTGGTTCCAGCTCTATGTATTGCGTGACCGTGGTTTTATGCGTAATGCTTTGGAGCGTGCAAAAGCGGCAGGTTGTTCAACACTGGTGTTTACTGTAGATATGCCTGTGCCAGGTGCACGTTACCGTGATGCACATTCGGGAATGAGTGGGCCAAATGCTGCGATGCGCCGTTATATGCAGTCCATGTTCCATCCGCATTGGTCATGGAATGTCGGCTTAATGGGACGTCCGCATGACTTGGGTAATATCTCTAAATATTTAGGTAAACCAACTGGACTTGAAGATTATATTGGTTGGTTGGGTTCGAACTTTGACCCATCGATTTCATGGAAAGACCTTGAGTGGATTCGTGAGTTTTGGGATGGCCCAATGGTGATTAAAGGCATTTTAGACTCTGAAGATGCTAAAGATGCTGTGCGTTTTGGTGCTGATGGAATTGTAGTGTCGAATCATGGTGGTCGTCAGTTAGATGGTGTGATGTCATCTGCTCGTGCATTGCCTGCAATTGCTGATGCAGTTAAAGGTGATTTGGCGATTTTGGCTGACTCAGGCATTCGTAATGGTTTAGATGTGGTGCGTATGTTGGCGCTCGGTGCTGATACTGTTTTACTTGGTCGTGCGTTTGTGTATGCCTTGGCAGCAGCAGGTGGGCAAGGCGTGTCGAACTTGCTTGATTTGATTGATAAGGAAATGCGTGTTGCGATGACGCTCACGGGTGCTAAGTCGATTCAGGAGATTAATGCGGATTGTTTAGTACAGGCGATGAAGCAAGGTTTTTAAGAAATAACTTTTTAAGTGAAGCAGTAAGCACAGCCTTAAAATTTGGTGATTTGCTAATGTTTTGCGTATAGGCATTTGTCACTTTTGAAAGGTCAAAAGTAACCAAAAACCTTTTGTTGAGCAAACAGTACGTCTTTGTACTGTTGCTCAACAGGCGGCATCCATGCCGCCAACCGAGATAGTAAATATAGGGCTGATTCGAATTAGAGAATAAGCTAATTAAATTATAAATTACAAACGGTAAGACTCCGTCGTATTGGTCTAATTTGATAAATGGATGACCAAAAGGAAACCATCATGCAAACATTTTCTCCTCAAGCAGTGATTGAACGTTTACAGAGTATTGTAGGGCGCTCACATGTTTTGACCGACGATCAAAGCACACGCCAGTACCGCCAAGGTCGTCGTTTTGGTGAGGGGAAAGTACTAGCTGTGGTGGTGCCGGGGACATTGCTAGAGCAATGGCACGTGCTACAAGCTGCAATTGATGCAGATTGTATTGTGATTATGCAGGCGGCCAATACAGGACTCACAGGTGGTTCAACTCCGTATGGTGATGACTATGATCGTCCGGTTTTGGTCATGAGTACTCGCCGATTAAAGGGCATTCAAGTCATTCATGATGGTAAGCAAGTAATTTGTTTACCGGGTGCGACTTTAGACAATTTAGAGCAAATTTTAAAAGGATATGACCGTGAACCGCATTCGGTGATTGGCTCATCATGTATTGGCGCATCAGTACTCGGTGGTGTCTGTAACAACTCTGGCGGTGCGTTGGTACGCCGTGGGCCTGCGTATACGGAACTAGCGTTATATGCTCAGGTGAATGCTACTGGTCAATTAGAACTGGTGAATCATTTGGGTGTGAATCTAGGCTCGACACCCGAAGAAATTTTGACTCGTTTAGAGAAGCAGCAATATCAAGCCGTAGATATTTTGAATGATGGTGAAAAGCAGGCCTCGGACCATCGCTACGCACACGATGTGACTCAAGTCGATGAAGATTCACCAGCACGTTTTAATGCTGACCCATCACGTTTATTTGAAGCCTCAGGTTCGGCGGGTAAGGTCTGTGTTTTTGCTGTACGCCTTGATACGTATGAAAAAGTAGAGAGTAATGTCTTTTATATTGGTAGTAATGATGCAGACGATTTAACTGCTATTCGCCGTTATTTACTTACTTCACTGCCAAGCCTACCGATTGCAGGTGAGTATATTCACCGAGATGCTTACTTGATTGGTGAAAAGTACGGAAAAGACACGTTCTTGTTTATTGAGAAATTCGGAACAGCGAATGTTCCAAAAGCTTTTGCGATGAAAGATAAAGTCGATGGTTTTTTAGAAAGATTTAAAATTAAAGGCTTAACTGATCATATTTTACAGGCCATTACGTTCTTTTTACCGAGCCACTTGCCAAAGCGTATGACGGAATATCGAGACCTTTATGAGCACCATTTAGTGCTGCGTGTTGAAAATAATTCAAAAGCTCAGACCGAGCAGTTTTTAAAAGAATATTTTGCAGTGCATCAGTCAGGTAGCTATTTCGTATGTAGTGAAGAAGAAGGTCGAAAAGCATTCTTACACCGCTTTGCGATTGCAGGGGCGGCAATTCGTTATCGCGATACACACCGTAGTGAAGTTGAAGATATTGTTGCGCTTGATATTGCGTTACGTCGTAATGACAGAGAATGGGTAGAGCAATTGCCAGCCGAGATGGAAAAAAATATTATCCATAAACTCTATTACGGGCATTTCTTTTGTCATGTTTTCCATCAAGACTATATTCTTAAAAAGGGCAATGATCCGTTAGAAATGGAACATCAAATGTGGAAGTTGCTGGATGCGCGCCGTGCTGAATATCCGGCAGAGCATAATGTCGGGCACCTCTATATTGCCAAACCTGCTTTAGCGAATTTTTACCAAAAACTAGACCCAACCAATAGCTTTAATGTGGGTATTGGGCACACCTCAAAACTTAAGTATTGGGGCAAAGCTAAATCTTAATATCGAGACATAAAAAAAGGCGCCGAAGCGCCTTTTTTAATAAATGTCTTATGCAGCTTCTGTTGATTTAGCAAGCACTTCTGCAACTGCTTTAGCAACAGTGTAAACATTGTTCATGTTTAAACCTGCTACACAAATACGACCACTACGTACTAAGTAGATTGCATATTCTTCACGCAAGATATCAACTTGCTCAGCAGTTAGACCTGTGTAGCTGAACATACCTTTTTGGTTTACAAGGTAGCTAAAGTCACGGTCTGGTAATGCTTTAGTGAGTTCATCTTTCAAGATGCTACGCATTTTAATAATACGCTCACGCATCTCTTTTACTTCACCTTGCCATTGTTGGTTAAGTTCAGCGTCATTTAACACTTCATCAACTAACCATGCACCTGTTGTAGGAGGGCTAGAGTAAATACGGCGTACAGTCGCTTTTAACTGACCGAATGTGCACTGAGCTGCTTCTGCATCGTCACATACGAAAGTTAAGCCGCCAACACGCTCGCCATATAAAGAGAAGATTTTAGAGAACGAGTTGCTCACAATAAAGTTTAGACCCGCTTGGTCTAAAGCACGGATTGCATACGCATCTTCTTCCATACCATCGCCAAAACCTTGGTAAGCGATGTCTAGGAATGGAATAAGGTTACGATCTTTTAATACTGCAATCACTTGATCCCATTGCGCTGGATTTAAGTCAGCACCAGTTGGGTTATGGCAGCAAGGGTGCAATAACACAATGCTTTGCTCAGGCAAAGTTTTAAGTGTAGACAACATACCGTCAAAATCTACACCACGAGTTTCGTTATCGAAATATGGGTAGAAATGAGTCTTGATGCCAGCGCCATTGAAAATCGCAACGTGGTTATCCCAAGTTGGTTGGCTTACCCAAACATCTGAATTTGGGAAATAAGTTTTTAAGAAGTCAGCACCAACTTTCAATGCGCCTGAACCACCAAGCGTTTGGATGGTTACAGCACGGCCCGCTTTAACTGCTGGGCTGTTTGCACCAAATAAAAGTGCTTGAATTGCTTCACGGTAAGGTTTGAAGCCTTCCATTGGCAAATAAAGTTTGGTTTTACCGTTCTTAGGCTCAATACGCTTTTGCGCCTCAATAATGGTCTCTAACTGAGGAACAATACTGTCTTCGTTATAGTAAAGACCAATACTCAAGTTTACTTTTTCAGAACGAGTATCAGCATTGAACTGTTCCATTAAAGAGAGAATTGGATCGCCTGCGTATGGGGGGATATGTTGAAACATCAAAAAAGTCCTTTCATTCAACAATATGCATAGAGTTAAGTTTTTTCTGTTTCGAAAAATACATTACATCTATGTCGATGCTCAATAATGTACCAATAAAGCTACTGTGAAGCACCAGATAATTTCACTAATATCGATATTTTCCGGAAGAAACGATAAAAAAGATTTAAAAGAAATTACGGTAAATAGATACTAATTTATAACTCATGATTTCATTCAAACAGATTGTCTACAATCTTACTGTCATAGAAGGGTTGTAGACTAAAGTTTGAAACAAAAGTTTAGCGCCCAAAAGACACTTGAGAAAGAACCATAAAACTATAGATAAATTGATATTAAATCTTTGTTTTATAAGTATTAACAGGTAAGTAGCGTAATAGTCTAAATATAAGGTGAAATAAGAGGTTAATCTATAAAAATTGACCTAGTGCGTTCTCTAAAGTGTCAACAATCACCTTGATTTTTTTCATTCATACCGCTATAAAAGCCATAATTGATTAAAAATTGTCGACAATATGCAAGATTTGACCTTCGCACCAGAGCCTCTACAAAGTCAGGGTAGAACACTGACCGAGAATGTATTTAAACAAATACAGACGGCTATTGTTTTGGGTCAAATTCCGGCAGGTAGTAAAATCTCTGAACCTGAACTGGCACGGACTTATGGCATTAGTCGTGGGCCTTTACGTGAAGCGATTCATCGCCTTGAAGGTCAAAAACTCGTTGAGCGCACTGCACATGTGGGCGCACGCGTGGTTTCGCTTTCACTGCAACAGTTTAAAGAGCTTTACCAGATTCGTGCGTCTTTAGAAGGTTTGGCTTGCAAACTTGCTGCACAGCATATTGATAAAAAACAAATCTTGGCGCTACGCGATGTATTACGTATGCATGCTGAAGATGAAAACTTTAAAGCAGGTAAAGGATATTACTTGCAAGAAGGGCAGGATGATTTTCACTACTGCATTATTAAAAGTAGTGGCAATAAAACCTTAGAAAAAATGTTGTGTGATGAGCTTTATCACCTCATCCGTATGTACCGAATTCAATTTTCAAACACACCCGATCGACCGAGCAAAGCTTGGGACGAACATATCCGTATTTTAGATGCAATTGCAGAAGGCGATGGTGAACTTGCCGAGCTGCTGATGCATCGACATATCAATGCTTCTTACAAAATTATTGAGCAAACACTGCTACAAGCACAAGGAGAACATAACAATGGCTAAACAATCCGCAGGTCAGCTATTTCGCGATGCCGTAGCCCAAGAAAAGCCATTACAAGTGGTTGGAACCATCAACGCCAATCATGCACTTTTGGCAAAACGTGCAGGTTATAAAGCGATTTACTTATCAGGTGGTGGTGTAGCCGCTGGTTCTTTAGGCTTGCCTGATTTGGGAATCAGTAACCTTGATGATGTGTTGACAGATGTACGCCGTATTACCGATGTATGTGATCTTCCATTATTGGTCGATGCTGACACAGGTTTTGGTGCTTCTGCATTTAACATTGCACGGACTACAAAAGCACTTATCAAGTTTGGTGCCGCGGCAATGCACATTGAAGATCAAGTGGGCGCAAAACGTTGTGGTCACCGTCCGAACAAAGCCATTGTGACTCAAGAAGAAATGGTTGACCGTATTAAAGCTGCGGTCGATGCGCGTGGTGATGACAGCTTCGTAATTATGGCGCGTACCGATGCATTGGCAGTAGATGGTTTACAAGCTGCAATTGACCGTGCGGGTGCCTACATTGAAGCGGGTGCAGATATGTTGTTCCCAGAAGCGATTACTGAGCTTGATATGTACAAGCAATTTGCTCAGACAACAGGTGCCCCGATTTTAGCAAACATCACAGAGTTTGGTTCTACACCACTGTTTACTACTGAAGAGTTAGCATCTGCCGATGTAAGCCTTGCGCTTTATCCGCTTTCTGCTTTCCGTGCGATGAACAAAGCAGCCGAAACTGTGTATGAAACCTTACGTAAAGAAGGCACTCAAAAGAACGTGGTTGATATTATGCAAACGCGTAAAGAGTTATATGAACGCATTAATTACTATGCGTTTGAAGACTATTTAGACAACGCATTTGCTAAAAAGAAATAAACAAGTCCTCTTTTAAAAGAAAGGGATACGATGGTCTTGGCTATCGTGAAGGCGGCATGGATGCCGCTATGTTGGACTGCGATATATGGATATATCGTCAGACCAACAAGGATTTTTGCTTACTTTTCATCCGTGAAAAGTAAGGCGAACCGCAGGTTAATCAGAAAATTGGATGAGAACTCGGCAAGACGCTGTCGCGTTTTTACCCAACTAAAAATTGAACAAACAACAAATTCAGGTTGATATAAAGGATGATTCTATGAGCTCAAATGAAACAACAACAGGCTTCAAACCAAAAAAATCAGTTGCACTGAGCGGACAAGTTGCAGGCAACACAGCACTTTGTACTGTAGGACGTAGTGGTAACGACTTGCACTACCGTGGCTATGACATTCTTGACCTTGCGGTCGGTAGCCAGTTTGAAGAAGTTGCTCACTTGCTCGTACATGGCAAACTACCAAACAAAGCTGAACTCAAAGCATATAAAGCAAAATTAAAAGCACTTCGTGGCTTACCAGCAGCACTTAAGACTGCACTTGAGCAATTACCACCGTCTGCACACCCGATGGATGTGATGCGTACTGGTGTTTCAGTTCTAGGGTGTTTAACTCCAGAACACGAAGACCACAACGAAGCTGGCGCAAAAGACATTGCTGATAAATTAATGGCAAGCCTAGGTTCAATGTTGTTGTATTGGTATCACTTCAGCAATAACGGTCGTCGCATTGAGGTTGAAACTGATGACGACTCAATTGCAGCGCATTTCTTACATTTACTTCATGGCGAAAAACCATCTGAAGAATGGATTGAAGCAATGCATACATCACTCATTTTGTATGCTGAGCACGAATTCAACGCATCAACATTTACGTCACGTGTGGTTGCAGGTACAGGTTCTGACATGTATTCGGCAATTACAGGCGGTATTGGTGCGCTTCGCGGACCTAAACATGGTGGTGCAAACGAAGTTGCATTCGTAATTCAACAACGTTACGACAACGCAGACGAAGCAGAAGCAGACATCCGTAGCCGTGTTGAGAAGAAAGAAGTTGTGATCGGTTTTGGTCACCCTGTCTATACAATCTCTGATCCACGTAACGAAGTCATCAAAAAAGTGGCACATGACTTGGCACAAGCACAAGAGAATACCAAGATGTATTTAATCGCTGAACGCTTAGAAGCAGTGATGAAAGATGCGAAAAACATGTTCCCGAACCTCGACTGGTTCAGTGCTGTGAGCTATCACTTAATGGGCGTTCCAACAGCAATGTTCACACCATTATTCGTGATCGCACGTACAGCAGGTTGGTCAGCGCACGTGATTGAACAACGCCAAGACGGCAAAATCATTCGTCCAAGCGCGAACTATACAGGCCCTGAAAACCTCAAATTTAAACCATTGGCGGAGCGTGGTTAATGAACACAAAATACCGTAAACCGCTGGCAGGTACCCAGCTTGAATATTACGACGTGCGTCAAGCCGTTGAAGATATTCAGCCAGGCGCATACGAAAAACTGCCTTATACTTCAAAAGTACTTGCAGAGCAATTGGTACGCCGTGCCGATGCCGAGAACTTAACTGCCTATTTAACGCAGTTAATTGAGCGCCGTCAGGATTTAGATTTTCCTTGGTACCCTGCGCGCGTGGTGTGTCATGACATCTTAGGTCAAACTGCATTGGTTGACCTTGCAGGCTTGCGTGATGCGATTGCTGACAAAGGCGGTGACCCATCTAAAGTCAATCCTGTTGTGCCGACTCAGCTCATTGTCGACCACTCGTTAGCGGTGGAATATGGCGGTGCTGACCCAGACGCTTTTGAAAAAAACCGTGCTGTTGAAGACCGTCGTAACGAAGACCGTTTCCACTTTATTGAGTGGACCAAAACTGCATTTAAAAATGTCGATGTGATCCCTGCGGGGAACGGCATTATGCACCAGATTAACCTAGAGAAAATGTCTCCGGTCATTCAGGCGCGTGATGGCGTAGCATTCCCAGACACTTGCGTAGGTACTGACTCACATACACCACATACAGATGCTTTGGGCGTAATTTCTGTAGGTGTCGGTGGCTTAGAAGCTGAAAACGTAATGTTAGGCCGTGCATCTTGGATGCGTCTGCCAGACATTATTGGTGTTGAGTTTGTAGGTCAGCGTCAGGCTGGCATTACTGCAACAGATATCGTACTTGCTCTAACTGAGTTCTTGCGTAAAGAGCGTGTAGTCGGTGCTTACCTTGAGTTCTTTGGTGAAGGTGCTGACAGCATGTCTGTGGGTGACCGTGCAACCATTTCGAACATGACACCAGAATATGGCGCGACTGCTGCAATGTTCTACATCGACCAAAACACGATTGACTACTTACGCCTAACTGGCCGTGAAGATGCTCAAGTGGCATTGGTTGAACAGTACGCAAAAGAAATCGGTCTTTGGGCATCTGACATGACCAAAGCAGAGTACCCACGCGTACTACGTTTTGATCTATCAAAAGTAACACGTAACATTGCTGGCCCATCAAACCCACATGCACGTGTTTCAACTGCGGACCTCAAAGAAAAAGGTATTGCAGGTGTTGTTGAAAACCGTTCTGATGGTTTAATGCCAGATGGCGCAATCATTATTGCTGCAATTACCTCATGTACCAACACTTCTAACCCACGTAACACCGTGGCGGCAGGTTTGTTGGCACGTAAGGCAAATGAACTAGGTTTGGTTCGTAAACCTTGGGTGAAATCATCATTTGCACCAGGTTCAAAAGCGGCTGCACTTTACCTTGAAGAAGCAGGTGTTCTAAAAGATTTAGAGCAACTTGGTTTTGGTATTGTGGCTTACGCTTGTACGACTTGTAACGGTATGTCGGGCGCGTTAGATCCAGTCATTCAACAAGAAATTATTGATCGTGACTTGTACGCAACAGCAGTACTCTCTGGTAACCGTAACTTCGATGGCCGTATCCATCCATACGCAAAACAAGCGTTCTTGGCATCTCCACCACTTGTTGTGGCATATGCAATTGCAGGTACGATTCGTTTTGACATCGAAAAAGATGCTTTGGGTCACGATAAAGACGGTAACCCGATTTATCTCAAAGACATTTGGCCATCTGATGCTGAAATTGATGCGTTAGTTAAAGAAGCTGTGAAGCCTGAACAGTTCCGTAAAGTCTACATTCCAATGTTTGACTTAGGCGTAACCGTAGAGGCCGAAAGTCCGCTTTATGACTGGCGTCCACAAAGTACTTACATCCGCCGTCCACCATATTGGGAAGGGGCGTTGGCTGCACCACGTACTTTAGCGAACATGCGTCCGCTTGCAATTTTGGGTGACAACATCACCACTGACCACTTGTCGCCTTCAAACGCGATTTTGATGGACTCGGCTGCGGGTGAATATCTTCATAAAATGGGTCTACCAGAAGAAGACTTCAACTCATATGCAACGCACCGTGGTGACCATTTGACTGCACAACGTGCAACATTTGCGAACCCGAAACTGTATAACGAAATGGTGGTCCGTTCAGATGGTACGATCAAGCAAGGTTCAAAAGCGCGTGTAGAGCCAGAAGGCGAAGTGATGCGTATGTGGGAAGCGATTGAAACCTACATGAACCGTAAACAGCCGTTAATCATTGTTGCGGGTGCTGACTACGGTCAGGGTTCAAGCCGTGATTGGGCTGCAAAAGGTGTACGCCTCGCAGGTGTTGAAGCAATTGTGGCAGAAGGTTTTGAGCGTATTCACCGTACGAATTTGGTGGGTATGGGTGTGTTACCACTTGAGTTTAAACCGGGTGTAAACCGCAAGACTTTAAAACTAGATGGTACTGAGCTTTATAGCGTAATTGGTAATATTTCGCCGCGTTCGACTTTAACGTTAGTGATTGAACGCGCCACAGCGGATGGTAAAGAAGAGATTCTTGAAGTGCCTGTGACTTGCCGTTTAGATACAGAAGAAGAAGTTTCTGTATATGAAGCGGGGGGTGTATTACAGCGTTTTGCGCAAGACTTTTTAGAAGGCCAAGTGGCTTGATACTTTAGTTAAACATTATTGATATTGTTCAAAAAAAGCCCTATCTTAATGATGGGGTTTTTACTATATATTGTGTAAAAAGAGTTGATGGCCTCATAAAAAATTGTATTTAAAATAGGTTTTTTTAGAAAAATATCCATATAAAAAAGGATCAAAAATTGGAAACAACAAATAAATTAGATAATCAAGCTGAGAGGAAGTTACCAGTTAAAGCACATCTATTATGTGGCTGGCCACTCGTACTTATGTTGGTTGGAGGTGCTATTGGCGGAGCTCTTGGAGCAAGTGCTTATGGTATAAATGTTAAGATCTATAAATCAAACTTATCAAATATCGCTAAAATACTACTCAATTTATTGACAGGTTTAACAGCCATTATTCTTATGCTTATTGCGGCAAATTTGATTCGAATGTATTTTCTTTAAAGAAGTTGATCAATAAAAAAAGCCCGACATCCTGTCGTATCTCACACCTCGGGTGATTGAATGTATTATTGCCTGTTAGATACAGGAAGAAATGTCTTTAGAATTTTTAGAGGGAAGGGTGGTGTAGAAGTTAAAAATTATTTTGATATTTATTGAAAAAGATTAATAAGCCCCCAATCATTGAGGGGGCTTATTAAATTGGGGGTGATAATATAATGAGTATTAGCGATAAATTTACATCATTTTGTAATAATTTGAGAATGAGTGAGACTACTGTATTTAATATTAAATATAGAGTCGAGCAGATTACTAAAAGGATCAACTTGGATTTTTGGGGGATAGAATCAGGAATCAGACATAGTTTATATGTAGGATCTTATGGAAGAGGAACTGATATTCATACAAGTGATATTGATTTGATCATTGAACTCCCTTTCGAAATGTATTCTAGATATAGTAACTATATAGGAAATGGTCAATCAGCATTAATCCAAGCTGTAAAAGACTCTATAAAAAAAACTTACTCTAGTACATATGTTAGAGGAGATGGGCAAGTAGTAAAATTAAATTTCGCAGATGGTATTTGTTTTGAAATAGTTCCCGCTTTTTTAAATAGTGATGGTATTAATTATACATATCCTGATACAAATGGTGGAGGGAGTTGGAAAGTAACAAAGCCACGTGAAGAGAAAAATGCTTTAAATCAATTGAATATTGATTCTAATAAAAATTTAAAAAGATTATGCCGAATGGCGAGAGCATGGAAAGATCAATGGAATGTGCCGATTAGTGGAATCTTACTTGATACTTTAGCTTATAGATTTATGGAGCAATGGTCTTACAGTAATAATTCATATTTATATTATGATTGGATGACTAGAGATTTTTTCAAATATTTAAAAGATCAGAACCCAGAACAATATTATTGGCTTGCGCCTGGAAGTAAACAGTATGTATGGCGAAGTGGTAATTTTGAGTATAAAGCTTCTAAATGTTATGATCTTGCATTAAAAGCGTTGGAATATGAGGATAAAAAAATGCCTTATACAGCTAATCAAACATGGCGTGAAATTTATGGAAACAAGTTCCCAGCGTAATATACTTGAAGAACAAATTCGTGAGTGCTTTGGTAGAACGGTTTGGACACATAAAACACATGAAAAATGTGCAGATATACTAAGTTTTAGACAAAATTTTTTAAAAATAACTCAAATACTTATTTCAGGATTAGTTACAACTGGAATATTAGCTTCTGTATTTGGAGATAGTTCTGGGTTAGCTATTGTCGCTGCGATATTTTCTTTTCTTCTTACGCTATTGAATACTTTTGTTAAGAATTATGATTTGGGAGCATTAGCTCAAAAACATAGTGATGCTGCAATTCAAATCTGGAACATTCGCGAAAACTATTTATCATTATTAACAGATATTCAGTCTAATAGTATTTCAATTGAACAAATTATTGAAAGACGTGATTTATATCAAAAGGAATTGTTTGAAATTTATAAAGGAACACCGAGGACATTTAGTAAAGCGTATAGTAAAGCGACAAAAGCTCTGAAGGAGTGTGAGGAGTTAACTTTTTCTGATTCTGAAATTGATATTTTACTCCCAAAATCTTTAAGGAAAATTAATAAATGATATAACTTAGTTGAGTAATCTTTGAAAAGGATATATTTAAAATTACACTAAATTAAGCTTTTAAAATTCTATAGGCAAAGAAAGACTTCTTAAAGTTGAAGAAAAAATATTCAAAACGAAATTATTAAATTAGAAAAGCTTTCAACGGGATATTTATACCTAAAAATTCAAACAACAAACGATGCTGTACATTAAGAATAAAAAAAGCCCGACATCCTGTCGGGCTTTTTCGTATTTGGTTGCTAGATATGACTCCTGTCGTATCTCACGCTCCTAGTGCATGAACCTATTATTGTTGTTTTATGTTCCGGAACATCCTGTTCCTGTATGAACTCATCATAGGTAAAAAGTAGGGTGCAGCCAATCCGCAAAATCCCTAAAAGTTTGTAAGATAAATCGCACAAATAACATTTTTTGCATTTATGCCATCATCATCGGGCGAAATGGACAATTGACAATCACTCTAACTGGGTTATATTCCTGTTTAATATCTATACGATTATAGGAATGCAATCATGGTAACAGCTGGCGAAAAACCCGGAACAGGCTTCTATTTCTGCGCTCAATGTGGCCAGAGAGTGTTTCTAGAAATTAATACAGATCGTTTACCGCCGTGCACGAAATGCTATTGCACTGAGTTTAAACGTTAAGAATGAAATAATATTTGCGTTCGCATTTAACAAAAAGCCCTGTCACCCGATGGGGCTTTTTGTTAATTTAAAAATAAGACTTACATAACAAGACCCGTGATGGGCATGAAAAAGGAAACCGTTATGGAAACAATATTGGGTTTATGTATTGGCGTGGGTCTGAGCGCTGCCTGCGGTTTTCGGGTGTTTGTGCCGCTATTGGTGATGAGCATTGCAACCATGATGGGGTGGTTTGAGCCATCAAAAGGTTTCGAGTGGTTGGCTATGCCATCGGTTTGCTTGGCTTTAGCTGTGGCAACGGTGTGTGAAGTTGCCGCTTATTATATTCCATGGGTCGATAATGCCTTAGACACAGTCGCGACCCCTGCGGCCATGATCGCGGGTACGTTAGCGACAATGGCAGTCAGCAGCGGAGAAATGTCTCAGTTCGCGGGTTGGGCGGCAGCGATTATTGTGGGCGGTGGCACGGCAGGTGTGGTGCAAATGAGTACCGTTGCTGCACGCGGTGTTTCAACTGCAACCACAGGTGGCTTGGGGAATTTTGTAGTCGCTACAGGAGAGTGGATTGGAGCAATCTTACTTTCGGTTTCAGCTTTGCTAGTTCCCGCGCTTGTTGCGGTTGTGGTGCTTATTGCTGTTATTTTGGCAGTCCGTTGGATACGTCATAAAAAGCAAGAACAGGCACATAGCCCATTATAGATTAGTGTAAATATCATTTTTAAATGACAATAAAAAAAGCCCGACATCCTGTCGGGCTTTTTCGTATTTGGTTGCTAGATATGACTCCTGTCGTATCTCACGCTCCTAGTGCATGAACCTATTATTGTTGTTTTATGTTCCGGAACATCCTGTTCCTGTATGAATTCATCATAGGAAAAAAGAGGGGTGTCGCCAATCCGCAAAATCCCTAAAAGTTTGTAGGTTAAAACGTACATTGAAAAGTGGCGTAGGGGATTTTGTAGTTCCAATAGGTGAGTGAATAGCGGTGAGCTTACTTATATACATAACGATTTAGGAGGGTGAGAAGAAATAGAGTTGCTATTGATAACAATATGTTATTTTTAAGTTGTGGTTATAAAAAGAACAGTTTCTTCGGGAGTAATGCATAAATGATCGTTATGTTGGTTAAACCTGATTTAAGATTTAAAGAGAGTTATAAAAACTATATCAATGAATTAGCTGATGAAGAACGTTATCCTTTGACAATGGATTTTGATCATACAAATTTTGATTCGTTTTTGAATAAACTGAGAGAGTATGAAAAAGGGGAATCCTTACAGGAAGGACATGTTGCCAATATTACATATTGGTTAGTAGAGGGTAATGAAATTATTGGTGCATCTAACTTACGACCTAAACTCAATGAACAGATTCAATATTGTGGTGGGCATATTGGTTTAGGTATCCGTCCCTCTAAACGTGGACAGAATTTTGGCTCGAGATTATTAGAGCTTACAATTCAGGAGGCATGGAAGTTAGGCCTAACAGAATTACATATACATTGTTATAAATCTAATTTAGCTTCTGCAAAAACCATTCAAGCAAACAATGGCCGTCTTCATTCTGAAATTACTGTCGAGCAAGTAGTTCAAAGGTATGTTGTGAATAAAAAAATATAAGAATTTTCTTTTAGGTTGTTTTTAAATGACCATAAAAAAAGCCCGACATCCTGTCGAGCTTTTTCGTATTTGGTTGCTAGATATGACTCCTGTCGTATCTCACGCTCCTAGTGCATGAACTTATTATTATTGTTTTTTGTTCCGGAACATCCTGTTCCTGTATGAGTTCATATTAGGGAAAAAGCAGAGGGTAGCCAATCCGCAAAATCCCTAAAAGTTTGTAGGTTAAAACGTACAAGAAAGTTAAATGCTTTATATGGACTTAAGATTTACATCATCAATAACGTATTCGAACTCTAACTAAGCTCTATAATATCCACTTAAATTTAAAGAAGAAAATGATCATGTCTTTAATAGAAAAAGTTGTTCCTGTGGTATTCAGGGAAAGTAATAATAACTTGGAAATTTTAGTATTTAGACATCCGTTAGCAGGAATTCAAATCGTTAAAGGTACAGTGGAACATCAAGAAAAGTTAGAACATGCCGCTTTGCGCGAGCTTTATGAAGAATCTGGAATAAAGAATGCTCAAATTCATTCATACCTAGGTAAACATATTCCTTCAGAGGCAGGGCCTGATTGGCATGTTTTTGTATGTACTACACATGACGCTTTACACGACACTTGGTCACATTTTTGTGAAGACGATAATGGATTAACTTTCGATTTTTTCTGGCACTCTTTTTTGAGTCCTCCAACAGAAGAATGGCACCCTCTTTTTAAAGAATTATTTGAATTTATTAAATCTAAATATCAGCTCAACTAATCAAACAACTTAGGCCTCTGTGCCACAACAGACTTTAATTTTTTGCGCTGATTTAAAGTAAGAAACCATTGCAACACAGAGATAAAGGGGCTAAGCCAAACGCTTAACCCATACTACTTTTGTCACACCGCTGCATGACGCTAAAAAAAGTAGGGGCAAAGTCCTGTGGGAGAACAGGACTTTGCAAACTGACATGTTCTAGGCGCTGCATCAGCTTAGGGGAGTAGGCTTGTTCAAGTCGCTGGTAAATACATTCACAACTGGTTTTGCTGTGCCCACCCGACAGGCAAATTTTTTCAAAATCCTGCTGAGTGTGTAGGTTACAACCCGAAATACCTAGAATGAAACTTAAAGCCAAAATAGGTTTATAAATTTTCATATTATTCTCATAATGATTTATATCTATGAGTCGAATAAAATATAATTAGTTTTAAGGTTTTAAATAAATTTTTAGATAATAATTAACCCTCCTGTAAATATAGGAAAATAAAATAATTTAAGTTTTAAAATAAAAAGAATTTATAAATTTAAAAAATAGAGTACAGGAAACCCAAATTTTAAATAAATAAAATGATTAAATTGGAGAGGGAATAAATTTGAAAAGTGTCATGGTCAACTCCTTAAAAAATGGAGTCCTACCACCAGATCACCGTCAATTGATTATGGTGGTAGAACGAAAGAGGGTTGACAGACTGGAAACAAAGGAACCAGCACACACAAAGGTGTCCCCCTTCCGCCCTACCATAGAGAAAAAGGGGGCGAACGAGTTCCCGACACACAAAATAAGAATTTTGCATATCGACTTTGTTATTCGCGGTCTGTCATAACCGACTGGCAATGTAGGCCAGCAACGAAATAATAATCGGTGATTTTAATTACGTCAATTTAATATTTAAAATATTTTTGATTTAATAATAAAACTAAATATATTTTTAAAATAATAGAGTTAATGTTTATATTTAATTAGAAAAAATAAAGAATAAAATAAGTTGTGCATGCAATGTTATTAACAATAGAAATTCATCATCTTATAAATAAAAATATTATAGGTGACTACCTTTATTCTAAACTTTTAAGCATTTCTTTCGCATCTACATCGCCTGTATTGGCAGCTTGCTGGAACCATTTCTTTGCCATTTCTAAGTTTTTCGGCGTGCTTTCACCATTTAAATACATCTGGGCCAAGTTGTACTGGGCATCACTTTCGTCATGCTCGGCCGCTTTGGTGTACCAGTTAAGCGCCTGCTCATCACTTTGGGTGACGCCGTGACCTTTTTTATATAGCTGAGCTAAATTATATTCCGCGGGTGGATAGCCTTGCTCGGCAGCACGACTAAACCATTCAAACGCCTGCCCATAATTTTGCGCAATTCCTTCGCCCCTGTCATATAACACTCCTAAGTTATATTGCGCTTTAGCATGGCCTTTGGCCGCAGCCTTATTAAAATAATCAAAAGCGCGCTTGGCATCTTTTTCTACGCCCGTGCCTGTGTAATACATCATGCCTAAACTATATTTTGCGCCCACGCTTCCATTTTGATCAGCCGCAGTTAGCCATTTAAACGCTTGTTCATAATTTTTAACAACGCCTTGTTCACCGCTTAAAAGCATCATGCCCAAATGATATTGAGCAACGGGTTGCCCTTGTTCTGCACGATATTGAATATCGGCGACACTCGGTTCAGCAAATGCTGAAGAATGAAGTGAGAAAATCACGGTAAATATATAAAAAGCAGACTTTTTTATTTTCATATCTCATCCTGAACTTTATTAATTTGAATATTTATTTTCTTTAATATCTATTTGAATATAAAAGAAAAATGTTGAATATATCTGAGTGGTTTATAGAAATTTAAAATGATCTAATTTTACGGTTTAAATATCTATTTAATAAGAAGTTAACCTAAAACAGCATATTTAGACCAGTTACATTTTGAAAATGAGTATAGATAGACAGGTTAGTCTTTTTTTAATTAAAATGCGGCCTAAATATAAGTTTGATTGATAATAAAAATGCAGATGAGTGTGTCGAGTATATTGGAGCGTTTAGGCCTTGTTTCACAAAATCGCGCTGTTCATATCCAATTCTCAAATCAGTCTTTAAATCAGCAAGTCTTCTTACAACGCGTTGAAGGCGAACATACGCTTAATCAGGGCAGCGTTGCTGAATTACTATGTCTGTCGACAAACGCCCATATTGCGTTAAAACAATTTATCGGCTGTCAGGTTGCTATTGATCAAGTCACTGACATGGGCCAGTTCTTTAGAACCACAGGCATTATTACCGAAGCAAGCGAAGGCAAAAGTGATGGCTCACTCACCATTTATAACCTCACCTTAAAAGACCCAACTGCACTCTGGCATAAACGCCGTAATAGCCGCGTGTTTATGAACAAAAGCGTGCGCGATATTAGCGAAATTCTGTTTAAAGAATGGCAAGGTAAAAGCCCATTATTTGCCTCAAGCTTAACGCTCGACACGGCAGGGTTAAGCAAAGACTACGATGTGCGTCCGTTTGTGATGCAGTCTAACGAAAGCGATTATGACTTTTTAACCCGTTTGTGGCGTAGCGAAGGCATTAACTGGCTAGTCGATGAATCACAGCTTTTGGTCGCTGATCCGAATGCGTCCATTCAGCCACAAGTGCTACGCTTAATTGACGATAACCAAAATTATCAAGCTCTTGAACGCCGTAGCCTACGTTACCAGCGCAGCAGTGCTACAGAACAGTTCGATACCATTACGCAAGTTAAGTCAGAACGCCGTTTACAGCCGACATCGGTTCATGTGCAACGCTGGCAAGCCGATGCCCTCCAACAAGAAGAAGGGAGTGGCAGCGTACAAGGTACGCAAAAACACAGCGAACACTATGACAATGCGAGCTTAAATCTTGAAGATGCATGGCATGTCAGCCCCGCGTGGATGCAGGACTTAAACGGTGAAGACCAAGCCACCGCCTCAGGCAATAGTCAGATTGAACAGTTCAATCAGCACATCAATGCTTACCACCACCTGAGCTCTAAACAGTTTACCGTTTCAGGCAATGTCCGCGATGCACAAGTGGGTTACTGGTTTGAACTGAATGATCACCCAGAACTTGAGCGCCACGACAGTGCTGACAAAGAGTTTTTAATCTTAAGCAAGCACTACTATAACCAGAATAATTTACCGAAAGAATTACAACAGCAACTCGAGCGTCTGTTGCCAAAAGACAAGCTCAAAGCTGCCCAACTCGACACGCAAAATCCTGAGCAGCGTCACTTTGCTGAGCTGAATGTCGTTCGACGCAACATTAAAGCTGTGCCTGAATATAGTCCGCTAGAACACCGACCAGCCGCTTATCCGCAGCGCGCTAGAGTGGTGGGGTTGGAAGGCGAAAGCATCCATGTCGACCAGTGGGGACGCATTAAAGTCCGTTTCTTGTTTACCCGAAATGACGACCATAGTCATGACGGTGGAGCTGGAAGTAACGACAATGACACCGACTCGGCTTGGGTAGATGTACTCACCCCATGGGCGGGTGCAGGTTATGGCGCACGCTTCTTGCCACGTGTCGGTGAAATCGTGGTCATTGATTTCTTTGACGGTAATGTTGACCGCCCATTTGTGGTGGGCCGTATTCATGAAGCCGAACGTCACCCGACCCAGTTTGACCAGAAAGGTCAACTCCCCGACACCAAAAAACTCAGCGGTATCCGCTCAGAAGAAGTCGATGGTAAGGGCTTTAACCAGCTACGTTTTGATGACACCACGGGACAAATCAGTGCCCAGCTACAAAGTAGCCATGCTGCAAGCCAGCTCAACTTGGGTAACTTAAGCCATCCAAAAGACAAGGCGGAAAGTGATGGTCGAGGTGAAGGTTTCGAACTCAGAACAGACCAGTGGGGGGCAGTTCGAGCTGGCAGTGGTTTACTCGTTAGTACCCATAAACAGGATCAAGCTCAAGGCGTACACCTTGATGCAAATGAGGCCAAACAACAAATTGAAGGTGGCCTTAGCAATGCCAAGGCACTCAGTGAAGTTGCCAAAAATCAACAAACTGACCCTTTAGAAAATTTAGAAAACCTAAAATCCTTTATTGAAAAACTTGAGCAGCAAGACAATGCAAAAGCCAAAACTTTCAAAGATGCGATTATGCTGTTGGCGAGCCCAAATAGCATCGCGCTGAGCAGTAACGAAGACATTCACTTAAGCGCAGATGGGCAGCTAAACCAAACTGCCGGAGACAGCATTAATCTGTCTACCCAAAAGAACTTGATTGTACATGCCCAAAATAAAATCAGCCTTTTTGCAGCTCAAGAAGGCGCAAGACTATATGCAGGCAAAGGCAAAGTTGAGATACAAGCGCAAGGTGATGGCGCAGATTTAATTGCCCGTAAAGCGGTTCAGATTATTTCAGCAGAAGACAAAATTGAAGCGACCGCAGCCAAAGAAATTGTGCTCACCGCAGGCGGCTCTCAAGTCAAAATTACCAGTTCGGGCATTTTTATGACTACAGGCGGTAAGTTTGAAGTGAAGGCTGGGCAGCATTTGTTTATGGGAGGCGGGAGTGCGAATGCTAATGTTCCGGCGTTGCCTAAATTAGAATTTGCTCAATCTCCTTATTCTGCTCAATATCAATTGTTTAAGGCTGATGGGAGAAATTTCCAAGGATATAAATATTTTATCCATGATTCAAAAAATAATTTAATAAAGCAAGGTATTACTGATAATCAAGGTTTTACTGAACAATTAGTGACAGAGAGTAGAGAAAGGATCGTAGGTTATAAGTCTCTAATGAGAGAAAGTGAGCGTATTACTGAGAACTGGGATGCTAAGTTAGAACAGATGGCTAAGAAAATTAGTTCAGTAGGAAAATAATTATGCTTCCTGTAGTGATTGGAATAATTGAACTAGCTGGATATGCAATAACGGCATATGAATTATATCGTACAGCAGCAAATGCTTATGATGAGGTCAAAAACTATCAAGATAATATTAAAAAGGCAAAAGAAGAAATCAAGAAAATAATGAAAAATCTTGATAAGGAGATTACTGATAAGATTGATCGGCAACGTGAAAAAGTATTATTAACGACTTTGACTACAGGTGATAAACAAACTAATACTACAAAGTCGGCCTCTGGAAGACCACAGGTAAAAAGTAATGTAATTACTGCGGCAATAAAGCAGAAAATTCCTTTTAGACCTATTATTAGCCAAATATGTGAGAAAGCAGATCATTTGCCGATGATCCAGTTAAGAAAACAAAAAGGTAAAAAATTAAAAGATGTTATTCCTAAAAGTAAAGTGGATATTGTTGCAAAGTTATTAAAAATGACGGCTCAAGAATTAGCCGGAGCAAGTGTCGACGAATATATTATTGTTAGATTAAAGCAGCTTGCCGTAAACTTCATGTTTGAGTTTATGGATGAGCTTCTAAAGTGGCGTAGTCCTTTAAAATCAGAAGTATGTTTTGGTTATGATATAAAAACTAAGAAATATTTAGCCCCTCAATTAGATGGTCAGACACGTATTAAAAGAGTCGGTTCAGAATTAAATCCATTTTGGCCAATGCCATACAAAGGAAAAGGAATAATAGGAGCAGATATTATTATTCCTGAATATCGTGGTGAACCTTTAACTTTGACTAATATTTTTGCACTGGTTGAAATTAAATTTCAAAATGATGTGATTAAAGATAGTCAATTCCAAGCATATAATGACTTGAAGCTACAATGCGCAAAAGCCAAATTTACTAGCAAAGTTACTGCCAATGAAGGGTTTAAGCTATCATTGTTCCGATATCCTGAGGATGCTGGAATGCTAGAAGAGAAGAAACCAGCACAAAGTAAAACTAAAGGAGGTACTGGGAAAAAATGAGTACATCGGAATTATTTTTATCTGAAAATGAAATTAAAAATTTTTTATCTGAATTTAGTCAGAATAGTGATTATATCTATGGTTATGAAGGGGAAGAGTTTGGTATTTGCCCATTTATAACATTCTATATTTTAAATAGTGATGATGAGGTGCTTTTAATTGCAGATAAAATTTTATCTGTTTGTAATGTTTTTGAAGAAGAAATAATTGATAAACCACTAAACTTATTCTATCGAAATAAAGATAGCCATTGGAAGAAAATTGTTAAAAAGAAACCAAATAAGAAAGATATAATCACTGACGTGACTAAAACCTTAGACTCAGATTTATTTTATTTTATTGGGGCATCAAGTGCTGACTCAAATCTACAAAGTGCACAATGGGCATATTCGGCGATGTTATCACAGGCTAGCGCCTACTCTTATTTAAAAATTACATTTAGTAGTAAATGGTATAAAAATAATAAAAATAAGTGGGAAGAATTTGTTGAAAGATGCTTGAAAGAATTTAATCCAATTCAATCATATAGTGGATATGAAATTGGAAATAGTACCCAACTATCATCAATTTCTCCAGAATTTGAAACAGCAGAAAGAATATTTACCGATTACTTTTATGGATTAGATATTGATCATCCAGCTGCAATGGCATTTCATTCTCATTATGATGAAGATGGTTTTGAATATTTACCTGTTCTTGGAGCTGGGTTACGAACTCCAACATGGTGTTTTTTACTTTCACATTATTGGATAGAAAAATTAGGGCTCAGTGAAGAACAAATTCGTTTAAAACTTAATGATCCACGGATTGAGATTACAAAACTTCCAGATGTAACTAACCCTGAAAAATTTAGTCTGTGGATTCGACTTGGAGAATTATCACTTTATCCAGTTGAAGAGGGTATTCCAGATTTATTGGTGATGGCAAATGAGCTTATTAAACCAATTCGTTGTAATGATTTAAAATTAACGACTTTAGATGCATGGGACGATGATCCAAACCCAAGATTTGATATAGAGAACTCTCCACAATGGATTGCTCGTTTTGATGAAGATAGCCATTGGCCGGATGGGAAACGGATCAATAAGGTTAGCAATTTACCATTAGAAGAAAAACTTAAAGTGAAAGGTGGAGAGTTATGCCCACAAACTGGCTATTGGCAAACACCAGCACAACCAGACGAACTACAGTATTTTAAACAAGGTGAAATTCTACCAATCCTTTCTGAGTTGGATTGGGGAGAAGTGTTTTGGTATTGGATGGGGAAATAGCAAAAATGACTTTAAAATACATTCGAGTAGGAATGATAGGAAGGTTTGTTGATAAATAGGGCTGGAGACTTATTATGAAGAACTATTTATCTTTATTTATCTGCATCTCTACATGCCTATTTTTAATTGCATGTAAACCAACCGATTATAGTCTAAAGAACCAAAATCAAGATGTGATAACCCTTCATTTTGGTGAACAGGGCATGCAGGATTTTAGTAAAAATAGTACTACTCCAGTTGATCGTCAGCCTGCAGGGATGAATTTTTTATCATTAGATTGGACTCCACCAAAACTAGGTCGAGTACGTGTGATTACTGAAAAGAGTAATTTAGAAATTGAAAATGTAATCAGTGTGCTAGGTACACAAGTAGCTCGACGAAGCAATGATGGTATTCAAATCATGGACATTAATGCTAGCTTGCATCCAAATGAATATACCACGAGCCAAGAAGCCTATACTGCTTATACTAAATTAGTGCATCAGATTAATGACAAACAATGGAAGCAGTATTTTTTACCTTTTAGTGCTCGAATTGATAAACAAGATAATCTAAAGCATATGACTGAAACTATGGGTGAGGTTATAGATCCAACTTATATCTTAAGTTTTAAAGAATGGCAGGATGTTCTTTCGAAAACAAATAGGTTGGTATTTAATTTGTATAATGGGGATGTGGAGTTGGGTATTAGTCTTCGACAGACTTATAAAGATGATAAAAAAGAACAGTATATGGTGAGGTACAGCTTTGAAAACTTTAAATATGCAGGGCGAAATGCTATCTCTGATACAGATAAGATGAATTCAGAGCAGTTAAAGCAAGCATTTGAAACTGAAGTTGCCAATAATAAGAAAGCCCGTAAAACTGAAGAAAATAATATGAAAAAAGAGGGTTACCATATAGATGAAAGCTATATAGACCCAGATATTTGGCCTTATGTGCAATAAACTGTAAGAAGCGTAATTTATTACGCTTCTTCGGTCATAAGAAATAATTTTAAGCCGCTTGAATTGCTTCTCCACAAAGAGAAACGGTTTCTTGTTTACGTTGGTGTAAGTACCAGAACTGCTCTGCAATGGTTTCGGGATGTACTGTGTACGTTTTATCTTGAGCGCCTGATGTCCCATCAACAAAGCCATTCACAATGACTTGGCTCACGTAAACATTTGAGTCAGCTAGACTATGAGCAAGTAAGTTGGTGGTTTTATATTGGGCGGCAGCAGTAATTGCTAATGATGAATATTCTTTGGCAACTAAATCTATTCCGACCGCATCGAACGCGAAAATTCCATTTGTCGATAAAATGCTACCATGATTTTTTTCTAAATCACGTAGGCAAGCTTGTACCGTAGCAATATAGCTCGAAACACGAATATGAAAGCTTTTGGTGAGCTCCAGTGGAGGGGTTTCTAATATGTTGCCTTCAATATCATGGAAAGCATTCCAATGAATATTTTTAATCTCTCCTAATTGATCTTTAATACGTTTAATAAGATTTGGTATGTTTTCAAGAACCGCTAAATCACATGTAAAAGCGTAAGCTTCAATACCATGCGATCTAAGCTCTAAAATGGCTTTTTCGAGTTTTTCGGCATTTCGTGCCACTAACCCGATTTTATAGCCTTCTTTACCAAATTTATGTGCTACGGCTTTAGAAATACCTGTTCCATAACCAAAGATTATAATATTGTTGTTCATTATAAAGTTCCAAAAACCAATTATTTGGTTAGAAATAGTTTATAATATGTTTTTATAATGTATTCAAGCGAAAAAGTTATCTATAAAAAATAATACTGAAAAGAGCAAAACAAAAAATCTTAAAAGCAGTAATGAGTAAGTTTGGTTTGAATGATCCAGATGGGACAACGATTGATGAAATAATTTTTGTAGTTTGACTTCTCTATCCTCCTATTATAAATTAATTGGAACGATCGTTCCTATTAAGTCTGCTTATGCGAACAAAAGAATTTGAAACTGATGAAATTGCTGATGCAGCCATGCATGTTTTTTGGCGCCATGGATATGCAGCGACTTCGGTTCAAGACTTAGTTGAAGGTACGGGATTATCTCGAAGTAGCCTTTACAGTACCTTTCAGAGTAAACAGGGGTTATATCAACAAGCATTACAACGCTATGAACTTTTAACCACACTTAACAATGTGAAGCTGTTGTCTGGTTCAGGTTCACCGAAAGCCCTTATTCGGCAATTACTGATAAATGTGGTTGAAGATGAGCTGAATGATTCAGAACACAAAGGCTGTCTCGTTGCAAATGCGTGTTTGGAACTGGCTGGCCATGATGAAGATGTCGCTCAATTTGTTGTAAGTAATCTACAGAAAATACAGCATGCTTTAGAGAGTTTATTAATTAAAGCTCAACAATCTGGCGAAATTGCTTCTACCCAAAACCCACGTGCATTGGCAAGTTTCTTTCTAAATACTATGCAAGGTTTACGTGTTTTAGGCAAAGGCAGTCCTGTTGAAGAAAGAAAACAATGCTTAATGGATGTGGTCGAGATTGCTTTAAACGTTTTATAAAACTCATTTAAACCTTAACTATTGTTGAGCTGGATAGTTAAGGTTTTTATTTAACTTAAATTGGAATGATCATTCCATAATAATGATTTTTAATTTACATGGAGAATAAATGTCTTCCTATCCTAACGTTGTAAAACAAGCGTATAGCTATGCAGAGCATGGTCAGTCCGCTGAAAAAGAATTTGAGAGTAAACCCTTATGAATATTAAGAGTGATGAAACATCTCATCAGTTAAGTGAAGAGTTCTCTGCTCAATTACCGATTTGGAAACTATTGGCTTTTACAGTTGGAGGTTTTCTGACCATCATGACAGAAACCATGCCAGCAGGGCTTTTGCCCCAAATCAGCCAAGGGCTAAATATTTCAGAGGCATACGCAGGGCAGCTTATAGCAGTGTATGCTTTGGGCTCAGTTTTAGCGGCAATACCTCTGATTAGTCTTACTCGTAGTTGGAATCGGAGACCCTTGTTACTCAGTGCGATTGCAGGGTTACTTTTATTTAATGCGATTACTGCCTTATCAAATGATTATATTTTGACTTTGATTGCTCGTTTCATTGCAGGTATGGCGGGCGGCGGGCGTTATTTGGGGGCTTTTAGTGGGTTATGTAAGGCGCATGGTCCCAGCATCGTATCAAGGCCGAGCTTTAGCAATTGCTGGGGTTGGGCAACCGATTGCTTTGTCTATTGGTGTTCCTTTGGGTGCATGGTTGGGAACGCTGTTTGAGTGGCGTGGCGTATTTTGGATAATGTCTTTATTGGCATTGATTTTATTTGTCTGGATACGTTTTGGTATTCCTGATTTTGTGGGACAGTCAGCACAAAAAAGGTTGCCCATTTTAAAAGTTCTTTTAATGCCCGGCATTAGAGCTGTTTTAGCAGTCGTATTCCTTTGGATATTAGCCCATAGCATTCTTTATACTTATATTTCGCCTTTCTTGGCTTCGACAGGGCAGGCATACAAAGTCGAGACGATACTTTTTGTATTCGGTATTTCTTCAATTGTAGGCATCTTGATTACAGGTGTGTTTATCGATCGATCATTAAGAAAAATAACGCTTTTAAGCTTATTTATCTTTGCAATCGCAACAGCGCTCTTAGGTGTTTATAGTTCTTCAAGTTTTGTCGTACTGGCGGGTGTAGTGTTATGGGGAGTAACTTTTGGTGGGGCTCCGACCTTATTACAAACAGCTTTGGCAAATACTGCGGGACACGAAGCAGATGTCGCACAGTCCATGTTGGTCACTATGTTTAACCTTGCTATCGCATTCGGTGGAATGGTTGGCGGTGGGTTACTTGAAAGTTTTGGCGCAGCTTCTTTTCCATGGATTATGTTGGTTTTTGCTCTCATCGCGTTATGCACTGTTTACAGTGCTCGTAAGCATGGTTTTATTTCTTCATAAAAAGATTTTTGCCCTTCATGACTGAAGAAGTGAAGGGTGATTTAATTTTTATATTTTGATGCAATGCTATAAAAAATAGTTAATGACTTGGTAAAATAAACCGTAAAATACAAATAAAGTGGAATTTAAATTTAACTAATTATACTGAAATGGTAATAAATTCTTTTTAATTTGCTTAATGGCGTAAAAATTCCCAAAAATATTTAAAATTAGCTGTTCTTAGAAAAACAATCCCGCAGGGTGCTGGCTAAACTATATCTCAAGGGTGTGATAGGGATCGAAAAGAGTAGCATGCACCAAAACGTATAACGTTAGTGTGTACTCACCCAAAAGGTCTCGATTCGGCTTAGGACGCTATAGATCAAAAGTTTATAGGCATAAGGTTCTAACTTACAAAGTTATAATTGTTGAAGTAAACCATAGATGTTTTCCCTTGACACCCTAAAAAATTCTCTATAATAAAAACGATACTTTACAAGAATATAATTTATGAATAAGCCTTATCTTTCTGCCTTGCCGCATGACAGCCAAATCTCATCTCAATTGAACAATGCTTACTTCCACGATTCGTGGAGTATTGTGCTTGGCCAACCAGACCTGAATGTATTTGGGCAGCTTATTAAATTGTTTCAGCATACTCCGCAGTGGATAGAGTGGAGCATGAATTTGCGTAATAAAATTACTTCAAAGATTGGGCTTAAAGATTTAGGAAGTTTTAAGCAAATTGATGCGCATAAAAAAGAAAATGAATATGTAGTTGGTGATCGGATCGGAATTTTTACCTTATTGCAACGTACCGAAAATGAGTTAGTGGTTGGCGATGACGATAAACATTTAAATGTGACTTTATCTATTTATAAGAATGAAAAGACTCAAGTACTGACCATAACCACAGTAGTGCATATTAAAAATTTGCTTGGACGACTCTACATGGTGCCAGTGATTCCTGCCCACCGAAAAATAGTACCAGCCACTTTACAGATATTGGGTTAGAGCACTATTTTTATTTACGATGTTATCCGTTGAAATCGTTTATATAATATCCTTATTATTATAATTGCGAGCTGAATAAAATGGACAATAAAAACCAGTGTCGCCAATGCGCCGTTTGTGGAAAGAGTTTTCCCTTAAAAGATCTGGTTTCGGGTGAAGTCATTCGAGATGTCATTGGTGAAGAAATCTTGAAAGATTATCCGGATTGGTCTTTTTCAACCTTTATTTGTCGTGCTGATTTGGCAGACTACCGTATTAAATATGTGCAATCACTATTACGTTCAGAAAAAGGCGAGTTAACAACTTTAGAAAATGAAGTGATTGGCAGTATGCAACGGCATGAGCTGATTAGTCGAAATACAGAGACAGAGTTCGATCAGAATTGGACTTTGGGTGAAAAACTAGCAGATAAAATAGCCTCTTTTGGTGGAAGTTGGGTCTTTTTAACTTGTTTTGGACTATTTTTAGTGGCTTGGATTATTTTAAATACCGTAGTGATGGTTGTACATCCTGTTGATCCTTATCCATTTATTCTGCTTAATCTGGTATTGTCCTGTTTAGCTGCAATTCAGGCACCTGTCATTATGATGAGTCAAAATCGACAAGAGGTAAAAGATCGGTTACGTGCTCAACATGACTATCAAATTAATTTAAAAGCTGAGCTTGAAATTAGACATTTACATGAAAAAATGGATCATCTTTTATCGCATCAATGGGAAAGACTTGCACATATTCAAGAAATTCAGCTCGATCTTTTATCTGAAATGAATAAAAAACGGTAAAAACTGAATCTGAGTTTCACGTGGAACATAATGAGCTGTATAGAATATTTTGCGGTAAATCGGAAATTTCTTTATGATCTGCCGCCATGCTCCCTTGCTGCTTCTACGACAATGCCTTTAAACGACAACTTTGTTTATGCTCCACCACAAGACCCTCTTTCAATCCTATTTGAAGATGACGATTTGGTCGTGGTTGATAAGCCAGCGGGCTTATTGTCGGTTATGGGGAGGTTGCCTGAACATCATGATAGTGCCTATTTACGGGTGCTTGAAAAGTTCCCTTTAGCTAAAGTGACTCATCGTTTAGATATGGCAACTTCGGGTTTGCTTATGTTTGCTAAACACCGTGATGCAGAAGTCGCGGTAAGTAAAATGTTTCAGGCTAGAACGGTCAAAAAGCATTATATTGCCTTGGTACAAGGGCGAGTAAATCAAGAGGGAAGCGTAGAGGTTCCACTCATTACCGACTGGGAAAATCGCCCGAGACAAATCGTGCATTTTGAGTTGGGTAAGCATGCCAAAACCTTATTTCAGCCTCTCATCTATGATGCAAAAATAGATCAAAGCCGGGTATTACTAGAGCCGGTGACAGGGCGTTCACATCAGCTACGTGTACACATGATGCATATTGGACATCCGATTATGGGTGACAAGTTATACCACCCTGAACCTAAACAATTTCACTTAAACCGTATGGCGTTACATGCCGCATATTTGGCTTTCCAGCATCCATTAAATGGAACCGATGTGGTGATTGAATCGCAGGTGCCTTTTTAAAATTTATATAATTAAAAAAATTAATTTGATGCAATTGGGAACGGAATATATACCCAAACTGCAATAAAAGTCGGGTATTCTTAATGCCGAATAATATTAATACGGCAACAACAACAAGGGATCATATTATGACTCGTGATTACGAACAATTTCCAGATGACGATAACGGCAATGTACTTTGGCAAATGGCCGAAGACGGGGATGATTTAACCGATCTACATGAAATTGAATTTTCTATTGCTTTTCAAGATCAGAAAAATGCAGAGCAATGTTCACTCTATTTACTGTACCAAGAACAAAAGGTTTCACTCTTTCAAGATGATTCTGTTGAGCCAAATGAATGGGTGATTACGGTCTTTGTTAACATGGAACCAGAGTATTCAGATATTGTTGATTTGGAACAATGGTTTACCAGCATCGCTGAAAAATTTCAGGGCGAATATGATGGATGGGGCTGCATGGCCTATGTCTTTGATGAGGATGAAGATGAAGAAGATGACCTGTTGCAGTAAGGTCTAAAATAACGGGTAGGAGATAACATGAACTTATCTCAAAAACAAATTGCTGTACGGTTTTTAGAGCTTGCCGCTGCTGGTGAAGTCGATGAAGCCTACAGCAATTATACTGCTCCAAACTTCAAGCATCACAACCCTTATTATGCGGGTGATGCGACTTCTTTGAAGGAAGGAATGCGTGAAAGCGCGGCTGAAACACCAAACAAAGTCTTTGACGTTCAACATGTGATTGAAGATGGTGATTTGGTTGCTGTGCATTCTAAACTTGAAATGCAAATGAACGGATTAACCACTTTGGCAGTGGTTCATATTTGTCGTTTCGAAAATGGAAAAATTGCTGAGTTTTGGGATATTGGCCAAGTACAGCCCGACCCACTCGTCAATGAAAATGGTATGTTTTAATGAAAAGCCCGAAAATGATTCGGGCTTTTTTATTTTATAGATGAATTAAAATTTCCACTGTGCCGAAATTGAAGCGTTCAGTGGTTCACCCGGTTGAACCCACAAATCACTATAGCTTGAGACATAGTAAGTTTTATCAAACAGGTTATTCACATTGAGCTGATAACGTAAGCGGTCAGATGGGGCATAGTAACCATTTAAATTCACCAGTGTATAACTCGGCAAATTAAAGCCGTTATCTAGGTTATGACCACTGCGCTCACCGACATAGGTGAGGTTGGCACCTACACCTGCCTTTTTCGTGCCTTCTTGCAGAAACTCATAATTGGTGCTGATTGAACCTTGGTGTTTCGGCACATTACTCAGACGTGCACCTTTAGCTAGGTCTTGGTTTTTTTCAATTTGAGCATCGGTATAACTATAGTTGGCATTGACGAGCCATCGATCATTGATCTGGCTATTTAAGTCAAATTCAATCCCTTTACTGCTAACTTCACCAGCGGCTGTTTGGAATGCATTGTCGATTGGATCTGTAGTCAGCACATTCTGTTTTTTCATTTTAAATAGAGCGAGACTAAGTACACTTTGGTCATTTATTTTATATTTTGTGCCGACCTCATAGCTTTCACCTTTTTCAGGGGCAAAGGTTTGTCCATTTCGGTTCATACCGCTATTCATCGCAAATGAACGACCATAGTTCGTATAAAAAGCCCATTGGTCAGAGGCTTTAAAATTTACTCCGAAACGCGGACTATTTTGATGAAGGGTCTGGTTACTTTCGGTCTGAGTCAGGTGATTTTTAAAGTCTTGTTCGACCTGATCAAAACGGTTGCCGAAAAGCACACTCCATTGATCATTAAAAAAGATTTGATCTTGTACATTAAGAGCAAAGTAACGTTGCTGTTCTTTAGTGTTGGTGAACGGTGCTAAATCTGGTAAATATTTTCCATATTCAGGTTGGTAAATATCAATTGTATTTGGCATGCCTGAGCTGTGGTTACGACGAAGTTGATATTGTTGATAATCGAGTTGACCAAGTTCAGTTGAAAGTAAAATTTCATGTCGAGCCCAAGAGGTATCAATTTTGCCAAGTAATTCTGTCTGAGCCAGCACGTCTTCACTTTGATAATCACGATAGCGGCGTTGACGTTCTAAAGTACGACCATCAGCTTGTATGCGTCGTGGTTCGGTCGAAAAGCCGATCATTTGAGCATCTTTATAACTGACGGCACTATTCAGTTTCCAGTCAGAGTTAAATTCATGGCTAAGACGTAGCTGGTAAAAGTAATCTTTTACCTTCATGTCACCATCGTCAGGCTCGCCTGTAAAGGTTTTCGGGTCCATCACAAACTGGTGATTAACGGTGCTTACCCCACGGTCAAAGGTTCCTTTGTGCTCTGTAAATTCACTATCAAAGTCGAGTTGAGTCTGGTCTGAAATTTTCCATGTGAGCTGCGGCGAAAAGAACCAACGTTCACTGCTGACATGATCACGGAAGCTTTGATTATCTTCGTGAGCCACTGCTAAACGATAGGCCAGTTCATCGTTAATCGGCGCAGTGTGTTCTAGACTAATTCGATATTGTTCTTGGCTATTGGCGCGTAAGTTAATTTCACTTTCACGTTCCCACTGTGGCTTTTTGCTATTGAGGTTGAGCAAACCACCTGTTTCTCCACGTCCGTAGAGGGCAGCCATTGGTCCTTTTAAAAATTCTAAAGAGTCAATGTTTACGATGTCTTTGGGAGCACTAATCCCTCGGTTTACACTCAAACCATTACGGATCATGGTAGTCCCTAAGTTTGGATCACCACTAAAACCTCGGAAAGAGTAATTATCCCAAAAACCACCACCATAATTATTCTGATGGAAAACCCCACTGACTAAGGTTAATGCATCATCAATGCGCTGAACGTCTTGTTGTTCCATCACCTGCTTAGAAACAAAAGCACGATTAAAAGGTACATCTAAAACATCATGAGAAAATTTAGTCGCTGAACTATTTTGACTTACATCTTCTTGGGTAGCTTCAGCCTGAACGCGTATGGTTGCCAGTACCGTTGACGTTTCTTCTCCCCAACTGAGTGTCGATATAAACGATAGACCTAAGGAAGACAACAAACCTAATTTGTGTTGCATAAATGAGCAGCCATGAAAGACAAAAGGGATTAAATGTAATAGTATAACGTTACATTATTTTATTGATTATCGCTATGTCTTTAGAAAAAAATATTGAGCGTTTACAGTCGATTGATGCCTTACGTGGTTTGGTCATCTTGATTATGTTGCTCGACCATGTGAGAGAAACTTTCTATTTGCATAAGCAAGTCATAGATCCAATGGATGTCACAGTGACTGAACCTGCATTATTTGGTAGTCGGTTATTGGCACATATTTGTGCTCCGGTTTTTGTTCTTTTAACAGGTGTTTCGGCTTTTTTATTTCATTCAAAAAAACAAGATTTACAGCAAACCCGTGCGTTTTTATTGAAGCGTGGTCTATTTTTAATTGTGTTAGAGCTGACATTGGTGAACTTTGCTTGGACAGCAACTTTTCCACCAGAAGTCATTTATTTACAAGTGATTTGGGCAATCGGTATTAGCATGGTGGTGTTGGCTGGTTGTGTGAGTTTGCCTTTACCTGTTCTTACTGGTGTAGCTTTAGTGATTATTTTGGGGCACAACTTATTAGATTCTGTGCATTTTACAAATGGTTTTTTACAGAATGTATGGTTCGTTTTACACGAGCGTGGCTGGATTGAGTTTGCAGGTATAAAGCTCAGAACAAGCTATCCTGTTTTACCTTGGATTGGTGTTATTTTGCTGGGTTATGTTTTAGGCCAATTCTTTAGTTCAAAATATACTGCAAAACAAAGAAGCCACTATTTATTGAGTATCGGTCTGGCAAGTATTGGATTATTCGTTTTACTGCGTTTTATCAATATCTATGGTGACCAGCCTTGGCAACATTTTGAGTCATTACAACTCACTTTAATGAGCTTTTTTAACCTCACCAAGTATCCACCGTCTTTGCTGTTTATTTTGCTGAATGTTGGAATCGGTTTAATTGTGTTGGTTGCTTTTGAACGTATGCAGCAATATTCATTTTTAAAACCATTGGTAGTGTTTGGTTCGGTTCCTATGTTCTTTTATTTACTACATTTATATGTGTTGAAACTGATGTATGTATTTGCAATAAGTATGTGGGGAGCCAACCATGGCAATTATTTATCGGTTAACCATGTGTGGATGTTGTGGTTAATCACCATTATGTTGTCTGTTGCACTTTATCCAGCGGTTAAGTGGTTCTCGAAGTTTAAGCATCAAAATAAACATATTTCGATTTTAAAATATTTCTAAGTTTCAAAAAGTGGGTAAAGCGAGTTCAATCGGGCTTCGCTTTACTTACTCACATCTAGATATAGAGTTTCTTTGACTTCTTCCATGACCACATAACTATGTGAAGATGCCGAAGCGGGGAGTTTCTTTAACAGATCTCCTAATAAGCGGCGGTAGGCGCTCATTTCCTTTAAGCGAGCTTTTACAAGATAGTCAAACTCACCTGAAATGAGGTGACATTCGAGTACTTCAGGAATCTCGACTAAGTCTCTGGCAACCTGATCAAATACATCGCCTGATTTGGCAGATAACTTAATTTCTAAAAAGACGAGCAAGTTGCGGTCCACATAGGCTGGGTTTAGTCGTGCGAAGTAACCCATGATGATGCCATCGCGTTCAAGTCGTTTGACACGCTCTGAACAGGGGGTGGTCGACAGGTTGACTCTCGATGCCAACTCACTAATCGCAATTCGTCCTTCACGCTGCAAAATATCCAGAATCATGCGATCTATACGATCTAGGGGGCGCATAGATATTTCCTCTTTTTTTAAAATTCTTGTGATAAAAACATAAATTTACCTAGATTATAGCCTTAAAAACAGTGAAATAAACTATTGAGGCGGAAATATACTAGTGAAATAAACTGGTGTGCGTGAGGGAATAGAAATGCGCGTAATTGTATTAGGTAGCGGCGTTATCGGAGTGGCAAGTGCCTATTATCTAGCTCAACAAGGAGCTGAGGTCACTGTTCTTGATCGACAGTCAGGTCCTGCTGAAGAAACAAGTTTTGGTAATGCAGGTCAAATTTCGCCAGGTTATTCAACCCCTTGGGCAGCACCAGGAATTCCTTTTAAAGCTGTGAAGTGGATGTTCCAACACCACGCACCGCTTGCTATTAATTTAGATGGCAGTATGTGGCAGTTACAGTGGATGGCACAAATGCTGAAGAACTGTAATCCACAAAGTTATGCTGTTAACAAAGAACGTATGATGCGTGTGGCTGAATACAGCCGTGACTGTTTACGTGAACTCAGAAAAGATACAGGTATTAATTACGAAAACCGTGCGAAAGGCACTTTGCAGTTATTCCGTAAAGAAGCGCAAATGGAAGCGGTTCAACGCGACATTAGCGTGCTACAAGAGTGTGGCGTAAGTTACGAATTATTAAATGGCAATGAGCTTGGTCGTGTAGAGCCTGCTTTGGCAAATACGCAAGATAAACTGGTTGGCGGTTTGCATTTACCAAATGACGAGACAGGCGACTGTTATTTATTTACTAATGCTTTAGCTCAAATTGCCAAAGAGTTGGGTGTTAACTTCCAGTTCAACCAGAACGTAGAAAAATTGATTGTTGAAGGCGATGAAATTAAGGGCGTTCAGGTCAATGGTAAAGTTTTAACCGCAGATCGTTATGTTTTAGCGTTTGGTAGTTATTCACGTGATTTCTTGAAACCACTCGATTTACAGTTACCTGTATATCCTGTGAAAGGTTACTCGTTGACGATTCCAATTGTTGATCCAGCTTTTGCTCCACAATCTACCGTGCTTGATGAAACTTACAAAATTGCGATTACCCGTTTTGACCAACGTATTCGTGTAGGTGGAATGGCTGAGTTAAGTGGTTTCAATTTAGGTCTTAACGACGACCGCCGTGCAACCTTGCAAATGGTGACTCAGGACTTGTTCCCGGGCGGTGATATGGCACAGGCATCTTTCTGGACTGGTTTACGTCCAATGACACCTGACAGTACCCCAATTATTGGTGCGACTCGCTTTAAAAATCTGTTCTTGAATACAGGTCACGGTACTTTAGGTTGGACAATGGCATGTGGTTCAGGAAAATTAATCAGCGACATCGTCTTGAATCATAAGACTGAAATCAGTACTGATGGTCTTTCAATTCAGCGCTATTCTCATGCGCATGCTGCGTAACGGACTTTAGGAAATAAATCATGCCTCGTCCTATTACCGCAGTCATCCACCGTCAAGCCTTACAAAACAACTTGGCAGTGGTACGCAAGGCTATGCCAAACAGTAAGGTCTTTGCCGTTGTAAAAGCCAATGCTTATGGACATGGAATTGAACGTGTCTATGAAGCATTTAAAGCAGCAGATGGCTTTGCCTTACTTGATCTTGATGAAGCAAAACGAATTCGTGCTCTAGGTTGGACAGGTCCAATTTTGTTGCTCGAAGGGATTTTCTCTCCACAAGATTTATTTGATTGTGTGCAGTATCAACTCAGTTTCACTATTCATAGTGAAGCGCAAATTGAGTGGGTTCAAAAGCATCCTTATCCGGCACAATTTGATGTTTGCCTAAAAATGAACAGTGGCATGAACCGTCTTGGTTTTAAACCACAGCACTATGTTCAGGCATGGGAACGTTTAAATAACTTTGCAAACGTCTCCAAGATTACGCACATGATGCATTTTTCAGATGCAGATGGCGATCGTTTTGGTCAGCAAGGTATTGATTATCAAATCTCTGCATTTGAAGAAATTATTAAAGATTTACCGGGTGAAAGATCGGTAAGTAATAGTGCGGCAATTCTGCGCTATCAAGACCAGCTCAAATCAGATTATGCACGTAGCGGCATCATGCTCTATGGCAGCTCACCAGACTATCCAACGCATAATATTGTCGATTGGGGTCTACAACCGACCATGAGTTTACGTAGTGAAATTATTTCCGTTCAGCATGTAGATGCGAATGAAAGCGTAGGTTATGGCTCAAACTTTGTCGCAGAGCAGCCCATGACGATTGGGATTGTAGCTTGTGGCTATGCCGATGGTTATCAGCGTATTTCACCGACAGGTACTCCAGTTTTAGTGGACTCTGTTCGCACTCGTACAGTCGGTCGCGTCAGCATGGATATGTTGGCAGTCGATTTAACGGGTATTGAAAATGCCAAAGTCGGCAGCGAAGTAGTGCTCTGGGGGCAATCAAGTACAGGCGTTATTTTGCCTATTGATGATGTTGCAGTTTCATCCGGTACGGTGGGGTATGAACTGATGTGTGCCGTCACCGCCCGTGTTCAATTTATTAATCAGGTATAAGGAAATCCGAATGTCCAATTCAGATATACAAAAGATCAAAACCAATGAAGTCATGAGCGCCGTGACTGTTTTTAACAAAGTAGTTTATCTGTCAGGTCAGGTACCTAAAAATACCGAGCAAGACGTGGCAGGCCAAACTCGTGAAATTCTTGCAACGATTGATGAACTTTTGGCGCTTGCCGATACTGATAAATCTCGCTTGCTCTCTGCGCAGCTCTATTTAAAAAATCTTTCTGACTTTTCAACCGTAAATGCAATTTGGGTTGATTGGTTAAAAGGGTGTGTTGCTCCATCGCGTGCCACAATTCAGGCCGATTTGGTCAATCCAGATTGGCTCATTGAAATTGCCGTGACGGCAGCACAAAAGTAATTCGTTTTTACTCCAAAAATGATGATGTATCTAACAGAAGGAAGATAGATACGGTTTAACCAGTCATTTTTTGGTGAACAGATTCAGTGACCTATGGTATACGGTTCGATTTTCGCCATAGGTTGCTGATCTTAACAAAGGAATTCAAAAAGGAATTTTAATATGACAACGGCTCGTCATTCAGATACAGAAAATTCTCCTGATCATCTGCAACGAAAACTGTCTAACCGTCATTTACAACTGATTGCAATTGGCGGTGCAATTGGAACCGGTCTATTTATGGGCTCGGGTAAAACCATCTCCCTCGCAGGTCCTTCAATTCTTTTGATCTATATGATTATTGGAGGAATGTTCTTTTTCTTGATGCGTGCAATGGGCGAGTTGCTCCTTGCAAATCTGCATTACAAATCTTTTGTCGATATGGCTCATGACTTGATTGGTCCATGGGCGGGTTATTATTTGGGCTGGACCTATTGGTTAGGTTGGGTGCTGGTGGGTATTGCGGACCTTTCAGCGGTAATCAACTATTTAGGTTTCTGGCTGCCCGATGGCGCGAGCTTTTCTCCAACTCAGCAAGCCATGATTAGCGCAGGCTGTGTATTGTTTGTGATGGGACTTAATCTTCTGACAGTACGTTTATTTGGTGAAATTGAATTCTGGTTTGCACTCATTAAGATCTTGGCCATTATTGGCCTGATTGGAGTGGGTGGTTACATGATTTTCAGCCATTTCCAAGCTCCTCAAGGTGCTGTAGCAAGCATCAGTAATGTTTGGTCGCATGGTGGTTTATTCCCGAAAGGCACTGAAGGCTTCTTGGCCGGATTCCAGATTGCCGTGTTTGCTTTTGTCGGGGTTGAACTTGTAGGTACAACGGCTGCTGAAACGAAAGATCCAGAGAAGAATTTACCAAAAGCAATTAACGCGATTCCGATACGTATTATTTTGTTCTATGTATTAGCGCTCTTTATTGTGATGTCAGTAACACCATGGGATCACATTCGCGCAGATAAAAGCCCGTTTGTTGAGTTATTCTTAAATGCGGGTATTCCGGTTTCTGCCATCATCATGAACTTGGTGGTGCTATCTTCGGTGATGTCTTCAATGAACAGCGGTGTGTTTTCAACCAGTCGTATGCTGTTCGGTTTATCAAAAGATGGTCAGGCACCGGGTGCATTTGGTCGTTTATCAAAACGTGCAGTACCTTCAAATGGTTTGATTTTCTCTTGTATTTTCATTATGGGCGGAGCGGTGTTGCAGTACTTTGTTCCAAACACCATGGAAGCATTTACCTTGGCAAGTTCACTCTGTGTGATTCTATTCATCAGTGTGTGGAGTCTTATCATGGTGTGCTATTTACGCTATCGTAAATTACGTCCAGAGTTACATGAAAAATCAACTTTTAAAATGCCGGGCGGTATTTGGATGAGCTATATAGTTCTGGCATTTATGCTTTTCACTTTGGTGATCTTGGCATTAGAGCCAGATACTTTAAAAGCACTATATGTCAGTCCAGTATGGTTGGTTATTTTAGGCGTCACCTATCATGTACTGTATAAACCTCGCATGAAAAAGCTAGGACGTGAACTCGTCAACGATCATTAAGTTTTAATAAAAAGCCAATCAATCATGATTGGCTTTTTTTATTTTCTTTCGATTTTTTATCGGAATAATATTGTTTATTTTTGAGTCGATGGTGCGATTTTGAGGGTATTGGAAAAGTACATATAGCATTATCGCATGCTACACTCCGGCTAATCTGGAGAATCCAGATATGTTAATTAAAATTGCCGTGAAGGCATTACATAAATAATGTGACTTAAAAAAAACAGGACAAACGATTTATCAATTAAGGAAAAATATACTTGAACATCTTGTCCTGAGGTATAGACTCAGCAACCCACGATATACGGTTCGTTTTTCTCCCTATAGGTTGCTGATTTAAGTTAAGCAAAATATAAAAAGGACTTCTAATATGACAATGGTTCATCATTCAGATGAGGCAAGCTCCCCTGATCATTTACAACGGAAATTAAATAATCGCCATCTACAAATGATTGCAATTGGCGGTGCAATTGGAACCGGCTTATTTATGGGCTCGGGCAAAACCATCTCCCTCGCTGGTCCTTCAATTCTTGTGATTTACATGTTAATTGGTGGCATGTTCTTTTTTCTGATGCGTGCATTGGGCGAACTACTGCTTGCCAACTTACATTACAAATCTTTTGTTGATATGGCATATGACTTAATCGGCCCATGGGCTGGCTACTATATAGGCTGGACCTATTGGTTAGGCTGGGTGTTAGTGGGTATAGCCGATCTTTCTGCCGTCATTAACTATTTAAGTTTCTGGCTGCCCGAAGGCGCCAGTTTCTCACCAATGCAACAGGCCATGATTAGTGCAGGCTGTGTACTATTCATTTTAGGCCTTAACCTTCTTACGGTGAAGTTGTTTGGTGAAGTTGAATTCTGGTTCGCACTCATTAAGATCTTGGCCATTATTGGCCTGGTTGGAGTCGGTGGTTACATGATCCTCACTCATTTTCAAGCTCCACATGGCGAGGTTGTGAGTGTAAGTAATGTGTGGTCGCATGGCGGCATATTTCCAAAAGGCGTAAGCGGATTTTTGGCAGGTTTCCAGATTGCCGTGTTTGCCTTTATTGGCGTTGAACTGATTGGTACAACGGCTGCTGAAACGAAAGATCCAGAGAAAAATCTACCGAAAGCGATTAACGCGATTCCAATTCGTATTATTTTATTCTATGTGTTAGCACTCTTTGTCGTGATGTCAGTGACACCATGGGATCACATTCGCGCAGATAAAAGCCCGTTTGTTGAGTTGTTTTTAAATGCAGGTATTCCAGTTTCTGCCATCATTATGAACTTAGTTGTGCTGTCTTCGGTGATGTCCTCTATGAACAGCGGTGTGTTTTCAACCAGTCGTATGCTGTTCGGTTTATCGAAAGATGGTCAGGCGCCAAGTGCATTGGGGCGTTTATCAAAACGTGCTGTACCTTCAAATGGTTTAATCTTCTCATGTATTTTCATTATGGGTGGGGCAGTGTTGCAGTACTTTGTTCCAAACACCATGGAAGCATTTACTTTGGCAAGCTCACTCTGTGTGATTCTCTTTATTAGCGTATGGCTTCTGATCATGGCGTGCTATTTACGTTACCGTAAGTTGAGTCCAGAGTTACATGCTAAATCGACCTTTAAAATGCCGGGCGGGGTGTTGATGGCGTATGTTGTCATTGCATTTTTCTTGTTCACTTTAGTGATTTTGGCACTAGAGCCAGATACATTAAAAGCGGTATATGTTAGTCCATTATGGCTAGTTGTTTTAGGCGTTAGCTATCATGTGTTTTATAAACCGCGCATGAAAAATCTAGGCCAAGAAACTTTTGATTAATGATTAATAATTTCAAAAAAGCCAATCAATCATGATTGGCTTTTTTATTTAGACTCTTTAATCAACCAATAAATGTTGATATTTATCGGCTTGCTTACGTAGATAATCCCAAACTAATTTGATGCGCGGTTCATGTTGTAAATCAACAAAAGTCAGCATCCAGAAGGTATGGGTAAAGCGAACTTGTTGTTCTAAAACGACGTCAAGTTCAGGTTTATCATCGGCCAAAAACTTGGGCAAAATTGCAAGCCCTGCACCAGCACTTACTGCAATTTGTTGGGCCAAAATACTGCTACTACGGAAGTTGGCATTAAGCTTTAAGGGCAATCGTTCTAAACAGTACAGCTCGGGGCTATAGACCAGATCATCAATATAATTCACAAAGCGATGTTGGGTTAAATCTTCTAAACCACGAATAGGTGGATTCTGAGCTAGATAGTTTTGGCTACCATAAATCTTTAAACAATAGTCAGACAAGCGCGTAATGATATATGGCCCAGAAGTGGGGCGGTCAATTGACACCACAATATCTGCTTCACGGTGTGAGAGCTTAATCATTTTCGGCACTGGAATCAGGTCGATGGTAAGCAGTGGATACTGGATGGAGAACTCAGCCAGTAAGCGGGCTAAAAATGCGGTACCAAAGCCTTCAGGTGTGCCAATTCGCACACGGCCTTGTAAAGGTTGATGTGGTTTTTCAATTTGTAAGAAAGCTTGTTCCATTTGTTCAACTCGAGGAACAAGTGCCATACCTTCGAGTGTCAGTTCATAACCAGTCGCTTCACGCTTAAAGAGCGTTGTACCTAAAGCAAGTTCTAGCGCCTGAATCCGTCTAGCCACCGTACTATGCTCTACCCCAATAATACGCGCAGCATTAGTTAGGGTTTTAGTGCGTGCTAAAACCAGAAAAAAATGTAGATGATCCCAATCCACTTTCATTTTTATTGTAATCCCTGTGCATATTTGCACATCAATCGTGCATGAATTTCCGTTGGTGGTCAAAGATTTCTTTGTTAGTCTCAATTGAAACTGAAATAAAGAAAATACGATCAAAAAGTATTTTCTAATAATTGAACACAATAAAAATATGGCCTACGGAGAGGTTATGAACACAATCCAAAAAATCGAATTGGAAACCGCTAAGTTACTCATTAACGGAAACTTTATCGAATCTAAAACACAGGAATGGCAAGACATTGTTAACCCTGCAACTCAGGAAGTGATTGGTCGTGTGCCATTTGCAACGGTTCAAGAAGTCGATGCTGCTATTCAAGCTGCACAAGATGCTTTCGCGTCTTGGCGCCAAACCCCAATTCAAGCACGTATGCGCATCATGCTTAAACTGCAAGATTTGATTCGTGCGAACATGAAGGACATTGCGCAAGTACTGACGGCTGAACAAGGCAAAACCTTGGCAGATGCTGAAGGTGATATTCAACGTGGTTTAGAAGTGGTTGAACATGCTTGTTCAATCGGCACCTTACAAATGGGTGAATATGTCGAGGGTGTGGCACGTGGTGTAGACACGTATACCTTGCAGCAACCTTTGGGGGTGTGTGCCGGCATTACGCCGTTTAACTTTCCAGCCATGATTCCGTTGTGGATGTTCCCAATGGCAATCGTTTGTGGCAACACCTTCGTTTTAAAACCATCAGAACAAGACCCGTTATCGACCATGATGCTGGTTGAACTTGCGATTCAAGCAGGTATTCCAGCAGGTGTGCTCAACGTTGTGCATGGTGGTAAAGAAGTTGTTGATCGTCTATGTATGCATAAAGACATTAAAGCCATTTCATTTGTTGGCTCAACTGCGGTTGGAACGCATGTTTATAACCTTGCTGGGCAACATGGCAAACGTGTGCAGTCGATGATGGGTGCAAAAAACCATGTGGCTGTCATGCCAGATGCCAATAAAGAACAGACCTTAAATGCCTTGGTGGGCGCAGCATTTGGTGCTGCTGGGCAACGCTGTATGGCATTGTCGGTTGCAGTCATGGTGGGTGAAAGTAAACAGTGGATTCAAGAGTTAGTTGAAAAAGCGAAAACATTAAAAGTGAATGCAGGGCATGAGCCTAATACCGATATTGGCCCTGTCATTTCAAAACGTGCCAAAGCGCGTGTGCTTGATTTAATTAATAGTGGAGTTGAGCAAGGTGCAGAGTTGCTGCTCGATGGTCGCGATGTTCAAGTTCAAGGCTATGAATCAGGCAACTTTGTAGGCGCGACGATTTTTAGTGGCGTAAATACCGACATGCGTATTTATAAAGAAGAAGTCTTTGGACCTGTACTTTCAATTATTTGCGTAGACACACTTGAGGAAGCGATTGCTTTAATCAATGCCAACCCATTTGGTAACGGTGTCGGCTTATTTACGCAAAGCGGTGCGATTGCGCGTACTTTCCAAAACCTCATTGATATTGGTCAAGTGGGTATCAATATTCCAATTCCTGTGCCAGTGCCTTTCTTTAGTTTTACGGGTTCAAGAGGCTCAAAACTTGGTGATTTGGGACCATATGGCAAACAGGCTGTACAGTTCTACACCCAAACCAAAACCATTACCAGTCGCTGGTTTGAAGACAGCCATGAGGTTGGTGCAGTAAACACAACCATTAGTTTACGTTAAGGGGATCACGGATGAATATCGCCTTTATCGGTCTAGGAAATATGGGCGGCAGAATGGCCCATAACCTACTTAAAGCCGGAATCAAAGTTTATGGTTATGACCTCAGTGAAGTTGCTATTCAGCACTTCGCCGAGGCGGGTGGCGTGGTATGTGACAGCCCACAGGCAGCCGCGAAACAAGCAGATGTGGTCATTAGCATGTTACCTGCTGCAAAACATGTTAAAGAAGTTTACTTAGGTGAAAATGGTGTCTTGGAAGTGCTAAAAGCAGGTAGCTTATGCATTGATAGCAGTACTATTGATCCGCAAACCATTAAAGATATTGCTGCTGTTGCACATAGCAAAAATATTAAAATCTGTGATGCGCCAGTCTCTGGTGGGACCATTGGTGCTCAAGCGGGGACCCTAACCTTTATGGTGGGTGCCGATGAGCAAACCTTTAACGAAGTGAAACCTGTGCTCAGCCACATGGGCAAAAATATTGTTCATTGTGGTGAGGTCGGTGCAGGGCAAATTGCCAAAATCTGCAATAACCTCATCTTGGGTATTTCAATGGCTGCCGTTGCCGAAGGTATGGCACTTGGTGTGAAGCTAGGCATTGACCCGCAAGCATTGGCAGGCGTCATTAATAGCTCAAGTGGTCGTTGCTGGAGTTCGGATGTGTGCAACCCATGGCCACATATTAATGAAAATGCACCTGCATCTCGCGGTTATCAAGATGGTTTCGCCACACAGCTCATGCTGAAAGATTTAGGTCTTGCTGTCGAGGCCGCAGGCCAGGTTAAACAGCCAATTTTACTCGGTGGTATGGTGCAGCAGCTCTATCAGCAAATGTGCATGCGTGGTAATGCTAATCTCGATTTTTCGAGCATTATTCAGCAATACCTGCCACAAGAGGCATAACGGCAAAGCCAAAGGATGGCTTTAACTCAATTAAACCCTGTCGTGAATAACAACAAATCCGGACTGAGGGAAAAGATATGATGGATTATCAAAATGCTGCACAGACTTTCGATTTGGAAAGTACTGCAAAAAAAATGTTATCAGGTTCACTTGATGCCTTAAATGCTTGTTATGAATGCTGTGATAGACACGCAGATGGCGACAAAATTGCGCTGTATTGGCAAGGAAAAGACGGCCGAAAAGAGCAATACACCTTCCGTGAACTAAAAGAATGGTCGAGTCAATTTGCCAACTTTTTAAAATCACAAGGTGTGAAAGCAGGCGACCGTATTTCAGGTTTATTACCAAGAACACCTGAACTGATCGTGACTATTTTTGCAGCTTGGCGAATTGGCGCTGTTTACCAGCCACTATTTACTGCGTTTGGCCCAAAGGCGATTGAGCACCGTATTCAGCTTGCACAAAGCAAGTTGGTGGTGACCGATGTGGGTAACCGCAGCAAGCTTGATGAAATTGAGAATTGCCCTCCAATTGTAACGGTTGCCGATGTACAAGGTACTCCGCTCAAAGCAGATGATTTTAACTTTTGGAATGAAGTGAATCAGCAGTCCGATCAATGTGATCTGGTCATGCGTAACATTCAAGATCCATTTTTATTGATGTTTACTTCAGGGACTACAGGGCCAGCCAAACCATTGGAAGTACCATTAAAAGCACTCATTGCTTTTGGGCGATATATGCAAGACGCCATTGGTTTAACCGAAGAAGATTCGTTTTGGAATATTGCCGATCCGGGTTGGGCTTATGGTCTGTACTATGCGATTACTGGGCCGTTATTTTTGGGCCACGCTACTTTGTTTTATGAAGGTGGTTTCAGCACAGATAGCCTATGTCAAATTGTGAAAGATTATAAAATTAACAATTTAGCAGGTGCACCGACGGCCTACCGTATGATGATGGCAGCTGATCCAGCACAAATGGCGCCGTTAAAAGGACTATTCCGTGTCGTTAGCAGTGCAGGTGAGCCGCTTAACCCAGAAGTGATTCGCTGGTTTAAACAAGTGCTTGATGCTCCGATTTATGACCATTACGGACAAACCGAAGTGGGTATGGTGGTGTGTAATCATCATGGTTTAAAACATGAAATTCATGCCGGTTCAGCAGGTTTCCCAAGTCCGGGCTACCGTGTTGCGATTGTCAATGAACAAGGTGAAGAACTTCCGCCAGACACACCGGGAATTTTAGCTGTAGATATTAGCCAGTCTCCAATGATGTGGTTCGGTGGCTATAAAGAAAGCCGAAAATCGCCTTTTGTGGGTCATTACTATTTAACAGGCGACACTGCCGAGTTACATGCCGATGGCAGTATGAGCTTTGTAGGGCGCAGTGATGATGTAATCACCACATCGGGTTATCGCATTGGACCTTTTGATGTGGAAAGTGCCTTACTCGAACATGATGCTGTCATTGAAGCAGCAGTGATTGGTGTGCCTGACCCAGATCGTACCGAAGTCGTTAAAGCATTCGTGATTTTAGCTGCGGACGCTCAACCTTCAGATGCACTTGCTGAACAACTCAGCCAATTTGTTAAAAGACGACTTTCTGCACATGCGTACCCACGTTTAGTTGAATTTGTGAGTGAATTGCCTAAAACTCCAAGTGGCAAAATTCAGCGCTTTTTATTGCGTAATCAAGAAATTGCTAAACAACAAGCTAAAGCAGGGTAAAGGAAATAACAATGCAATTTACCGAAGAACAATTACTCATTCGTGATATGGCGAAAAGTTTCGCCCAAGAACAAATCAAGCCCAATGCCAGTGATTGGGATCGAGATGGGACATTCCCAAAGGAAACCTTGGCTCAAATGGGGCAACTTGGTTTTATGGGCATGCTTGTTTCAGAACAATGGGGTGGTTCAGACACGGGCAATTTAGCCTATGTATTGGCACTCGAAGAAGTCGCTGCAGCCGATGGCGCAACTTCGACCATTATGAGTGTACATAACTCGGTCGGCTGTGTGCCTATTTTGAAATTTGGTACCGATGAGCAAAAAGAGCGGTTTTTAAAACCTTTAGCGCAAGGTGAAATGATCGGTGCTTTTGCCCTAACTGAACCACATACTGGGTCAGATGCAGCAGCACTTAAAACTCGTGCGGTTAAAGATGGCGATGATTACATTTTAAATGGAGCCAAGCAGTTTATTACCTCTGGCAACAATGCTGGCGTGATTATTGTGTTTGCAGTAACCGACCCGAGCGCGGGTAAAAAAGGGATTAGTGCCTTTTTAGTCCCACGCGAGACACCAGGCTATGAAGTGATTCGTGTTGAAGAAAAACTAGGCTTGCATGCATCCGATACGTGCCAGATTGCTCTGACAGATGTACGCATTCACAAGAGCCTTATGCTGGGTAAAGAAGGCGAAGGTTTAAAAATTGCACTTGCCAATTTAGAGGGTGGTCGTATCGGTATTGCTGCACAGGCAGTAGGTTTGGCACGTGCAGCACTCGAAGAAGCAACGCGCTATGCTAAAGAACGTATTACTTTTGGCAAACCGATTTTTGAGCATCAAGCTATCGCTTTTCGCCTTGCTAGCATGGCAACCGAAATTGAAGCTGCCAGACAACTGGTTCACTACGCTGCACGTTTAAAAGAAGCAGGCCAACCGTGTCTAAATGAAGCCTCAATGGCCAAGCTATTTGCTTCGGAAATGACGGAGCGTGTGTGTTCGAGCGCCTTACAGGTGTTTGGTGGCTATGGCTATCTCAAAGACTTCCCGATTGAACGCATTTATCGTGATGCTCGTATTTGCCAAATTTACGAAGGTACGAGTGATATTCAACGTTTAGTGATCGCACGTAGTCTATAAAACCAGCACAAGGAATAAATCATGCAGTGGCAAAGTATTTTATTAGAAAAGCGTAATGGGGTTGGACTGATTACATTAAATCGCCCTCAAGCGCTCAATGCCTTAAATAGTGAATTAATTAGTGAGATTAATCAGGCATTAGATCAGCTCGAAAAAGATCGTGAAATTGGCTGTATGGTATTAGCGGGCTCAGAAAAAGCTTTTGCCGCTGGTGCAGACATTAAAGAAATGGCTGATTTGGCATTTCCAGATATTTATTTTGATGACTTTTTTCATCTTGCAGATCGTATCGCACAGCGCCGTAAACCTTTAATTGCAGCAGTCAGTGGTTATGCGTTGGGCGGCGGCTGTGAATTGGCACTCATGTGTGATTTTATCTATTGTGCCGATAACGCCAAGTTTGGCTTACCCGAAGTTACTTTAGGCGTAATTCCGGGTATTGGTGGTACACAGCGCTTAACTCATGCGATTGGTAAAGCCAAAGCAATGGAAATGTGCTTTACCGCGCGACAAATGGGCGCAGTAGAGGCAGAGCAAAGTGGGCTGGTTGCACGTGTTTTTAGTAAAGAAGAATTACTTGAACAAACCCTGCAAGCCGCAGAAAAAATTGCAGCACGATCTTTAACTGCAAACATGATGCTCAAAGAAACCATTAACCGAGCTTATGAAGTGAATCTCACTGAAGGTTTACGTTTTGAGCGACGTATGTTCCATTCAATTTTTGCGACATCTGACCAAAAAGAAGGAATGCAGGCTTTCGTTGAAAAACGTCAGCCAAATTTTAAAAATCAATAAGAGATCAATAAAATGAATACAGAAAATCACTTAATGATTGAGCAACAAGGTAAGTTGGGCGTTATTACCTTAGACCGTGTGACTCACCTCAATGCATTGTCGTTAGATATGATTGAAGGCATTGGTGCCCAATTGGAACTGTGGCGAAATGATGTTGCTGTTCAGGCAGTGTTAATTAAGTCAAATAGCCCGAAAGCCTTCTGTGCAGGTGGAGATATCCGCTATCTTTACGACAGTTATAAAAATGGCACGGCTGACTATAAAGGCTATTTTAGTGCCGAATATAAAATGCTGACCACGCTGCGTGAATATGAAAAGCCAGTCATCGTTGTGCTTGATGGCTATGTGTTAGGTGGTGGTTTTGGTTTAGCTCAGGCTTGTCATATTGTCGTGAGCAGTGAAAAGTCCAGATTTGCTATGCCTGAAACAGCGATTGGTTTTTTCCCAGACGTTGGAGCAACACACTTCCTGTCTCGACTTGATGATATCGGCGTTTATATGGCAATTACGGGTGAGCAGATCAGCAGTAGCGATGCACTCTATCTCGATTTAATTGACTACCATGTGCCAAGCGAGCAGTTACAAACATTGCAAGAAGCACTTGTTGATAAGCCAAGTTTAAGTAAAGAAGGAATTGAGCAGATCATTACCCGATTTATTACTCGTCCTGCCGAAAGTGAATTAAAACAATTGGCGGAAGGTATTCGTAAACATTTCGGTTTTCAGCATTTAGATGAAATTGAACAAAGTCTTGAAAATGAACAAGATGAAAGCTTAAAGACTTGGACTAGCAAGATGCTCAGCATTTTGCAGCAACGTTCATTTCTTGCCAAACAAACGAGTTTGAAACTGCAACATTTAGGCCGTGGGCTTTCTTTGCCGCAATGTATGCAACTTGAACGTGATTTACAGGATATCTGGTTTGAGCATGGTGACTTTATTGAAGGTGTTCGTGCGCTCATTGTCGATAAAGATAAACAACCACAGTGGCAAGAACGTAATGCGGAGCTAGAGCAAATTTTAGAAAAGCTAAGCTAAGCCCCCATTATAAAAAAAAGCTTAAGGAGATAAAGCGAGACCTGAAAATGCTTATGGTCAGGGCTGGTCATAAGCATAAAAAAGACAAAACAAGAAAATCTAAGAAAGGAAATTGCGATGCAAACAATACAAGGAAACGGTTCACATTCTAAAAAGTCGTCACATCGATTAGCAGGCATCTCTAGCATGGTCGGTACTACTATTGAGTGGTATGACTTCTTTATTTATGGCGCAGCAGCAGCTCTCATCTTTAATAAATTATTTTTCCCAAATCTGGACGCACTTACAGGCGTACTGGCTGCATTTGCCACCTATGCCGTTGGGTTTATTGGACGGCCATTAGGTGGCTTAGTCTTTGGTCATTTTGGTGACAAAATTGGTCGTAAATCGATGTTGCTGCTAACGCTAATGTTAATGGGGATTCCGACAGTTCTCATTGGATTATTACCGACTTACGAGTCAATTGGTTACTGGGCTGCAATCGGTTTAGTCATCTTGCGATTTATTCAAGGTATGGCAATGGGCGGTGAATGGGGTGGTGCAGTGCTTATGGCCGTTGAACATGCACCCGAAGGTGGTAAAGGATTTTGGGGAAGCTTGCCTCAAGCCAGTACGGGTGGTGGCTTAATGCTAGCCTCAATTGCTCTAGGACTGGTGTCATTATTACCTGAAGAAGCACTGTTTAGCTGGGGTTGGCGTTTACCATTTCTTGCCAGCATTATTTTACTGGCTGTAGGCTGGTACATTCGAGTGAAAGTACCAGAGTCACCAGACTTTGAAAAAGTAAAACAGCAGTCCGAAGAAGTTAAAGTTCCTGCCTTACAAGTTTTTAAAAATCATCCGAAGCAGCTCATCACCATTATTTTTGCGCGTGCTGCCGAGAACGCATGGTTCTATATTGCTTCAACCTTTACGTTGGCTTACACCACTGCCCAACTTGGGATTCCACGTCAGGACATTTTATTTGCCACCATTTGCGGTGCTGTGGTCATTCTCTTTATGACGCCGTTATGTGGACATTTTTCAGATAAAGTCGGCCAACGCAATATGTTTATGTTTGGGTTATGCGTATTGGCACTTTATTGCTATCCATTCTTTACCATGCTCAACACTAAAGATCCGGTATTGGTATGGACGGCAATTGTTTTAGCGATTGGTGTGGTTTTCCCGATTATGTATGCACCACAGGCTCAGCTTTTTGCACGTCAATTTCCGGCAGAAATTCGTTATAGCGGAATCTCAATTTCGGTACAGCTAGCTGGAGTGCTCGGTGGTGGTTTAGCACCGCTAATTGCGACGAAACTTTTAAGTATCGGGCAGGGTAATCCTTACTTAATTATGATTTATATTGGTTCTATGGCTATCGTTGCGATTATATCGACTTCATTTATGCCACGTGATTGGCAGACTAAAACTGACGAGGCTTATCATAAGAAATCAGAATTAAATTTGAAAACCAAGATTACTGAGCATTCTTAATATTAAGTTTGATGCTTTAAATAGAAAAAAGCCCTAATCGTTGGATTAGGGCTTTTAAATTTTAGCGAGGGAAACGAGACTCGAACTCATGACCCTAATCTTTATAATTTTATAATGTCATCAATATTTTTAGACTTTGATTTAACAAACTACACTTCAATTAAGCATGCAAACATAGCATATCCGTCGATAACCATTGGCGGTCCTGCACGATGGGCGCGAAAACCCGCGGCACGTAATAACCGCTCTACACCAAGAGGTGAAGTCGTAATGAGTTGTTTTGCGCCTTGTTCTCTTGCAAAGTTGATCGCTTCTTGCAAAATTGCAACAGAGACTGGGGATGACACTGCTTGACTAGCAGAGGAAGGTGGATTCGAGAAATCTACGGCTGAAAATCTTGATAATTCCCAAATTTCTGGTGAGCAAGGAATAGGTATTCCATTCATTAATTGAGGAAATATTTCACCCAGTAAATAGGGTTGAGTCGTTGGTAGTAGTCTGGCACAGCCAATAATATTGGATTCTCTATCTTGAGCGACGACATAAGCTGTATCGATTTTATCAAATTGATCTAGTTCTTCATTATTTGGACAGTTCAACTCCCAACCCAAATGTTCAACAAATACCTTGTAGCGGTAACTTTTAAATTTGGTATATAGGACTTCTGAAAAATTGTTTTGGAATCCAGCAATAACATTCATTACAAGTGCTTCCACTTATTTTTCAGGCGACTTTACTCGACAGCTGAAAAGGTGGTAACTGTAAGAATTTACAGGTTTCTACGAGAAATTTGGACTTAATTTAGTCTTTGTTTGCATTGTATTGATTTGAGCATAAATGAACTGTTCCCAAAATAAAGAATCTATTTTTTTTTCGATTAATGTTTCAGTAACATCAAATCCAATATCTGTACCAGATAAATCAACAATCATGATATTGCTTCGAGGTAGCCCAATTCGTTTTAAGCTAGCAATTCCATTGTTCTCAATAAATTCCCAGTCCCATCCGGTACTTAAAGCTGGGCTCCGTGATGTTGCCCATTCAGTAAAGCCACAATATAGAATTTGAGAGTCTTCAATTTGTGTAGTTTCAACAATAGATAGGAGGTGTTGGAGGGGGTAATGCATAAGCTGGTTTTCATTCATCCGAATAAAACCATCTGTTGAGATTGAGAAATCAGGGGGGATTGTGACCATGCTACCTATTCAAGTGACTTGAATTACAGTTCTATAGATAAATAACATAAATTATTGCCAACAAAATACTGTTAAGTTTTACAGGTTAGCCGTAATCTGCTGATACACAACGTTAAGCTGTTCTTTAGAAAGTACTTCGGGCAGTGAGTTTTACTTATGCAGAGATTGACCCATCTATAGCTTGAATATGAGAGTTGCTTGTTTCAAGGCTATCAATAGTTTAAGTTTTTCATATGTATTGTAGATAATATCTATCCTATTATTAAAACCATATTTTCGAAATCATTATCATTATTATGCGTTTCATCAAATAATAAATAAAAAACTTATACTGCTAGTATCACTGGTAGACGTTATTCTTTAGTTAAATTAATAGAAATATACAAGTAAGGAGAAATAATAGGCTTCTTCTAAAAATAAAAAATACTCATTTTTGGAATAAAATGCATCCTGTAAATTTGAGGCTTTCAAGCATAATTCGCATATGCAATATAACAACCTTAAAAAGCTTTCTGAAATCAGTTTATCCGAAGAATTTACCACCCTCTCAGGCTCAAAAATGTTGTTAATTGGATTATGAATTCACTATATGCAACTAAATAAAAATGATTTATGCATGAGGTTTAATGAGAGTAAATGGAAAATTGGCAAGAAGATCTACTATCAGCATCTCTGATGGTAAAAAATGAATATCAGCTATTTGAGGTAGTCAAATCTACAGCTTTAAAGCTTGGATTTGATTATTGTGCTTATGGTATGCAGTCGCCATTATCTATTGCTGAACCAAAAACGATTATGTTGAATAATTATCCAGAAGCATGGCAGAAGCGTTATGTTAAACAGCAATATGTGGTGGTAGATCCAACCGTACAGCATTGTATGTTGTCACTTCAACCTCTTGTCTGGTCGAGCCAATCTGCGAACACACAAGCTCAAAAAGATTTTTGGGAGGAGGCGCGTTCTTATGGTTTAAATATTGGTTGGGCACAGTCAAGCCGTGACTTTATTGGTACAAGGGGGATGTTAACACTTGCAAGATCCGCTGACCAATTATCAGAAAAAGAGCAGAAAGCTCAATATACAAATATGTATTGGTTGTCTCAGACAGTGCATTCCAGCATTGCTAAAATTGTGAATGATGCAGAATTTGCTCAGTTTAATCTTTATTTAACGAACCGGGAAAAAGAGGTTCTACGTTGGACTGCGGAAGGAAAAACGTCAGCAGAGATTGCCCAGATTCTCGGGGTAACTGAAAGAACAGTAAATTTTCATCTTGGAAATTCAATGCAGAAGCTAAATGTGAATAATAAAATTTCAGCAGCTATTCGGGCTGTGATGTTAGGAATTTTGTAAGAATCTAAATATAAAAAATATGAAAAGTTAATATTGGATTTTAATAAAATAAACTATTATTAGATATGTGCTTAAAATAAAATTAATTATTTGAAAGGTATTTTTAATTTAATAAAATTTTAATTAAAATTAATTTTTTAGGAAAACTTATTTACTGTGGGGGCTGTATTTTTTAAATTTTAACTAATAAAGTGTTTTTAATTTTTCTATTATTTTAATATTAAATATTTTCTTGATTAATATCCTTGCTAAAAAATAAATATTCGTATTTTTTGTATTGTCTATGGATGAAATATATCGATTCTAAGTTTATATATTAGTCACGGTGCTGTACATGATTTCGAGCTATTTAAATACAATTTAAAGCAGATTCCTTTATGAGTTTTATCCTTGTAAATAAAGGCTATTAGAGGATTTTACCTGAATCTTTTATTGCTCTGAAAAAGAGAAAGCACACAGTAAATTAGATCTTGAATACAAGATCTACAATCAAGAGAGCAACAAAATAAAAATACGGACTGGGTGTAAGTTGGTAGGTTAAAAACCTTTAGAAACCTTGTTAAATATTATTGGAATAGATGCAAAAAATTGAATTTGAGTTTTAATTTAATTTCCAGATTTCACAAAATTGACTGAATAAAAATAATTTATGAAAGAGATCTAGTGTCTTAATTTTCAATAAATACAGGCCAACCTGTAAACCCTTACAGGTGTAATAAAAAACACCCGCACATAAAATATAATGTGAATTTATATTTTAAACAAAAAAAGTATATTCATTTTTTATTAAAAGCCCCAGCTAGACATGTAATTTCTGAATTAGCGAGTTTTAAGGGTGAATTATAAATAATTGGAGTTAAGTTATGGCTGTAATGGCTACGGATAATATCATTGCAACTTTGGAATCCCACGCAAATTTAAATGGAGGCAAGATTGCTTTTGAATATTTGGGACGCCAATCTGGTGGTATTCAATCTCTGACGTATGCAGATCTGAACGAGCGGGTTCAATATCAAGCTCAAATATTAATGAATCTTGTAGACAGTGGCGATCGTGCCGTATTGCTGTTCGAGCCTGGACTGGACTTTATCGTATCGTTCTTTGCTTGTCTGAAAGCTAAAATTATCGCAGTACCTGTCAGCTTGCCTTTTAATCGCAACGGTTTTTCTAATATTTTGAATATTATGAATGATTGTGAGCCAAAGATAGTACTCACAACCAAAAAGATTCTTGAGCTATCAGGTCTGATCACATTAAAAGCCCAAAATGAAAGTTTAATATTGCATGCTGTTGATGCTGAATTGCAGCATGATTTGGTGGAAAAGGATTTTCCACATATTGCTGAAGATGATATCTGCTTCCTTCAATACACTTCAGGGTCAACTGGTTGGCCTAAAGGGGTAATCGTCACCCATAAAAACATCATGGCAAATGAAGTCATGATTGCTGAAGCTTTTGGTACACAAGCCGATGATATCGGTCTTACATGGTTACCTGTCTATCACGATATGGGATTGATCGGCTCGGTTTTACAGACCGTGTATGTAGGTCTGACTTGCTATGTGATGTCACCGCTGGATTTTATTCGTAAACCTCTTAAGTGGCTGCAATTCATCAGCGAGAAAGGGGTCACGATTAGTGGTGGGCCAAACTTTGCCTATGAATTGTGCCTACACCGCATCTCGGATGATAAGGCTGCATCGCTTGATCTGAGCCGTGTGCGTGTGCTGTTTAACGGTGCCGAGCCGATCAAGGCCAACGTCATGCAGCATTTCATGGAGAAGTTCAATACTCAGTCGCAATTGAGACTAGATACTTTCTTGCCGTGCTATGGCTTGGCAGAAGTTACGCTCTTAGTCAGTGGTGTAACTGGTCCTCTCAATGCTATCTCGATAGACCGTGAAAAGTTGAATGCCAATTTGGTGCAGACCAGCCAAGATCAGACAGCTGTGCAAGTGGTGAGCTGTGGCAAGATCTCAGCACACATTGATTGCCGTATCGTCAATCCGCATACCCACAAAGAGGTGGGGGCTGATGAAGTCGGTGAAATCTGGTTAGCAGGTGAGAGTGTTACTGCGGGTTACTGGCAGAAGCCTGAGGTCAATCAGGAAACCTTTGCTGCAACCATCCTCGATAAAGCAGGTAAGCCTAGTCAAGTGCATTACTTAAGAACTGGTGATATGGGCTTTATCAAAAACGGAGACCTATATGTGACTGGTCGCCTTAAGGATGTGATCATCATCCGTGGCAAAAACTATTACCCGCAAGATATCGAGTGCTCCGTCGAAGTAGCGCATCCTGCTGTCCGTAAGGGTTGTGTCGCAGCAGTGAATTTCGGTAATTCTGACGGTGTCACGGTTGTACTTGAGATCAAGAAGAAGTCGATAGACAAGACCCTTAATTTTGAAACCATCAGAACTCAGGTTAAAGAGCAAGTGGCGGCTGATATCGGCTTGCCTGTAGAAGGTGTCTATTTACTGCATCAAGGTCGGATAAATAAGACCACCAGCGGCAAAATTAGAAGAAGAAAAATTAAAGAGCAGATCGAGCGCGGTCAACTGATCTGCCTAACCCATCCAAACCGTAGAACGGTGATGGCCCGAAACTATGTCAAGAATGGCTTAGAAGTCATCCGTGATCGTGAGCAGCGGGGGCAACTGATTCGTTATAGCTCCAATCTACTCAATTCAATGATCAAGGAACGAGAAGTGCGCGCGCTCATTTTTAATCGACTGAAAAGTGCTTTGTTTTAATCCTTACCCTTTAATCATTTGAGCAAAAACTCATGTCACTTACGTCCAATTTGCGGCAGTTTCAATCTGCTGCTCGTCTGGAGCAAATTTTAGGCTCCGTACATGATACTAATAATGATTTTTCTTGGTCCGCGGCCATCGAGCGTGATGAGAAGGAGCAATACCCTCAGCGTGCCGTTGATTTTCTGAATGCCGTAGGCATGAACCGTTTTTATGTACCTTCAGAGCTTGGAGGTCGCATGGAAATTGGTGAAGAGTTGCTATATCTGCATCGCGTGCTGGCACGACGTGATCTAACAATTAATTCGACCTATAGTACTAATGCTTGGTCTGTGATCGTATGGATCGGCGGTAATCCTAATCAATGCGAAAACATCGCTAGTCGGATTTTGAGTGGTGCTGCACCAGCGCTTGCTTATAGCGAGAAAGCGCATGGAGCCGATCTGTTATCCAGTGAAGTAACTGCACAAGCTTCCGAGAGCAAGTACGTCTTAAATGGCGAAAAGTGGTCGATCAATCGTGCGACTCTAGGTGACTCTTTAAGTCTGATTGCTAAAACATCAGATGATCGTGGACCCCGTAGCCTGAGTGCATTCTGGCTTGATAAGCGTCATATGGCTTCTAAAGGAACCTACAGCCTGAACCGCTTGCCGACGGTGGGTATGCGTGGGCTAGATATTAGCGGTATTGGCTTTAATAATGCTGAAATTCACAAAGATGCCCTGATCGGTGAAGAAGGTCAGGGATTGGAGCTTGGACTCAAGACGCTACAGGTGACGCGTGCATATTGCAGCAGCTTCTCTCTAGGTGCGGGTGATACGATGCTACGCATCGCGACCGAGTTTGCTATCGAACGCGAGTTGTATAACAAAAAAGTCATTAACATTCCGTTGGTGCGTGAGCAACTTGCTACAGCTTATGCCTATCTATTAGCAGCTGAGGTGTTATCACTCGTTGGTGCGCGCGGGTTACATGTCTGTATCAATCAGTTCAGCACATGGTCACCTATCATCAAGGTACTAGTACCTGAATATGTAGAGTCACTGGCCAAAATTACTTCCTCAGTGCTTGGGTCGCGTTTTTTCTTAAGAAATGCATATGCTGATGGAATGTACCAGAAAGCTTTCAGAGATCATCTGATCGTTAGTGTATTTGACGGCAGTAGTACCGTCTGTCTAGACAGCTTAAGTTTTCAACTCAAATCTGCCAATAAAGGGCGTAGAAAAAAAGCCGACCATCTCGACCAAGCCGAAGCTAAAGCACGCTATCGCCAGTTGTATGACTTGCAGATGGAAACCGACGCTATTGATTTCCGCGAGCTTGAGATTTTCAACCGAGATGGTGACTTGGTGATGGAGTCACTGGGAACGATCATCGAGATGCTCAACGATGCTGACGCTACAGTAGGGCTGGCTGCTGAGACCCTGTCCACGCTACGTGAGCGCGCTGATCAGCTTCTTATCGAGCAGCGCACGCTAGATCAAAAAATTCAAGATTATTTCTCAAGTTCAGATGCGGCTAAAGAGTTCGAAACATTACGTTTCAGCTTAGCCCGCGACTATGCCGAGCTGTTTGCCCGCATTGCTGTGCTGGGTTTTTGGGTCTTTAACCGTCGTGGCCTAAGACCTGCTTTGCAGGATGGTGCATGGCTGATTATTTTCCTAAATGCTGCTGAAGGGCAGACGTCCCCTCCAATGAAATCACTGCGTGAAAGCACATTGGCAGATCTGCTAGACCGAATTTCAAACAACCATATGTTATCTGTCATCGATTTTGCACTGGCACCGCGTGATGCCAAACCAGTTAAAGAGGATATTACCCCATGAATAAAGATAAAGCTTACTGGAGCGAAATCATTCGCACGCTAGTAGCCAAAGAAATGCGCGTAGAGCCCCAGACTCTTGATCCACAGAAAAAATTTACCAGTTACGGTCTTGATTCTATCGTCGCTTTGTCGGTGTCTGGGGATCTAGAGGAACTAACACAACTGGAACTTGAGCCGACACTACTATGGGATTACCCAACAATTAATGCGTTGGCTGAATATATCGTTTCTCAGTTGGAGCAGGGAGTTGCTTCGTGAACAACCTTGTACGACTGGAACCTGCAATTCTATCGCGCCATGCGATTTCTGCAGAACAGCTCGGCATCTGGTATATCCAGCGGCTTGAGTCGACTTGCAGTGCCTACAATATGGTGGTGGCCTTTGATGTGAAGGTTAACCAACCATTAGGCAACAAGCCGATGGAGATTCTAGAGGCGGTAATGCATGATTATCCGCTGCTGCGTGTAAGCATGCCTGCCAATGATCAGGGTATTGAGCAACTTATCTGGGATCGTATCTATCCTAATATTATCGTGTCGGATGCCCGCCATGTCGATGCATCTGATTTGACGCAATTAGTCGAGCAGGATACGACGCAGCCCTTTGATTTGACCCAGCCACCGCTATGGCGTATTCATTGCTATGAGCGCGGTCAAAATCACTATGTGATTGCGGTTGTGATTCATCATGCCTTAATGGACTTCTGGTCGATTGGTCTCTTGTTGCGTGATGTTTGCAAACGTTTTGGACTAGTTACAGAGTCGGATACAGTGAACGGAATCGAGTTTGCACAGTATGCAGATAAGCAGCAGAGCACCGTGACCGATGATGCTGATGAGAGTCTACTCTTCTGGAAAAATGCGTTGCAACATGCACCACACGTGCATAGCATTCCGCTTGATTATCCACGTCCTGCTGTGCAGCAACATAAAGGCAGCTCACTGGTTTTCCGTGTGCCTGAGTCAGTGTCGTCTGGTCTTGTGAACTTGGCGAAAGATTATGAGATCACGCTGTTTGGACTCGTACTATCTGGCTTTTATATCCTGCTACACAAACTATCGAATGAAAATGATCTCGTTATTGCCACACCAGTAGCTGGTCGACTTGAACGCTCGCTGCGCAATGCACTGGGGCAGTTTGTCAATACGATTGCTATTCACATGGACATCGATGCTGATCAGACTTTACGTCAGTTTACACAGCAAGTGCAGGAACAATTAAGACAAAGTCTCAAGCATCAAAAAGTTGCCTTTTCCAGAGTGGTTGAGGCTGTTTCACCAAAGCGTGATGGCAGTATTAATCCATTGGCGCAGGTGGGAATGTTCTGGGAACGTCTAGGTGGCATGGATGAGTTTAAAGAACTACTCTTGCCAATCCAGACCCCAGCGACTTTGGTTGGTCAAGACCTGACGTTAGGAAGTTTTCCGGTTCGCCAGCAAGAAGGTCAATTGGATCTTACGCTGGAAATGGGCGGTGAATATCAAGGCGAACTCGTTGGCGTACTGAAATACAACTCCGAGCTATTTTCTGCACAGTCTGCCGATAATATGGTGCAACTGCTGCAAGCTGTACTATCAGAAATGGTGGCTCATCCTGAACGTAAGATCGTTGAATTAGATATCGCACCTGATTATAAGGATGGTATCCAGTTCGATGCCCTACGTGGACAGGCTACTGATTATCCTCAACATGATCTATTGGGAATGATTCTAAAGCAGATCGATGAGCGTGGTGATCATCATGCTCTGACCTCGAAGGATCATGCGGTTAGCTATCGTGAGTTAGGTCAGCATATCGCTGGTATCGCTGAATATTTGCGTGTACATGGCGTTACTCGTGGCGATCGTGTAGGTCTGATGTTAGAACGCACGGCATTATTACCAGCTGCAATTCTCGGGATCTGGGCGGCAGGGGCAGCCTATGTACCACTAGATCCGAATTTCCCAAGTGAACGTCTACATAACATCATCGAAGATGCTGAACCTAAAGTCATCTTGACTCAAACCGAGTTGATGGATGCTCTTAACGTTTCTGTACCGCGTTTGGATATCAATCAAGCTGGTGTTGTGCCCCTTGAGCAAGTACGCGAAACGCTTGCCTTTGGTGAGACCGCTTATGTGATGTACACCTCAGGCTCGACAGGTAAGCCTAAAGGCGTGCGTATTGGGCATCCTTCAATCATCAATTTCTTGCTATCCATGAATGATAGATTGCAAGTAACGACTGAAACTCAGTTGTTAGCAATCACCACTTATGCGTTTGATATTTCAATTCTTGAGTTACTCATTCCGCTGATGTACGGCGGTGTTGTGCATGTTTGCCCACGAGAGGTATCACAAGATGGTAATCAATTGGTGGATTATTTAAATGCTAAGTCTATCAATGTCTTGCAGGCAACACCGGCCTCTTGGAAAATGCTTTTAGATAGTGAGTGGATTGGCAATGCGGGGTTGACTGCACTCTGTGGAGGCGAAGCGCTAGATACTATTTTGGCAGAAAAACTGCTGGGTAAAGTTGGCTGTCTCTGGAATGTCTATGGTCCGACCGAAACTACGGTATGGTCAAGTGCGGCTCGTATCACTGATGCAAAATTTATTGATTTAGGCGAACCACTGGCGAACACCCAGCTTTATGTCCTTGATGAACAGCAGCGTTTAGTCCCGCCAGGCGTTATGGGAGAGCTTTGGATTGGAGGTGATGGTCTGGCAGTTGATTACTGGCATCGACCTGAGCTGACAGATGCGCAATTTAGAACTTTGCCATCTCTACCAAATGCCAGTCGACTCTATCGCACCGGAGATAAAGTCTGTCTGCGTACGGATGGACATTTAACTCATCATGGACGTCTAGATTTCCAAGTCAAGATTCGTGGATTCCGTATTGAACTAGGCGAAATCGAGAATGTTCTCAAACAGATCGACGGTATCACAGACGCAGTCGTACTGGTTAAGACGACTACCAGCAATGATCAGAAACTGGTGGCCTATTTAATCGGACATGAGATTGACATTGCTAATCTGAAAAAGACGATGCAAATCCATCTACCAGCTTACATGGTGCCAAATACGTTTATTACATTGGACCAGTTTCCAATGACAGCTAACAATAAGCTAGATCGTAAAGCGTTTCCTGAGCCTGTGTTTGAGCAAAGCAATGATTATGTTGCACCACGTGATCCGATTGAAATTGAACTCTGTACTACCTTTGAGCAGATTTTGTCGGTTAAACGGGTTGGTATACATGATGACTTCTTTGACTTGGGTGGACATTCGTTACTGGCTGTGAAGCTTGTTAATCACCTCAAAAAAGCATTTGGTACCGAACTATCAGTTGCTTTGCTGGCGCAATATTCCACTGTGGCGAGTCTGGGCGAGATCATTCGTGAAAATAAAGAAATTAAGCCTTCCATCGTAATTGAACTGCGCCGTGGAACTTACGAGCAACCGCTGTGGCTGTTCCATCCAATTGGTGGCAGTACCTTCTGTTATATGGAGCTTTCGCGTCATCTCAATCCGAATCGTACCTTGCGCGCTATTCAGTCTCCGGGACTGATTGAAGCAGATGCTGCAGAAGTGGCAATTGAAGATATGGCGACGCTCTATATTGCTGAAATGCAAAAGACGCAGCCTGAGGGACCTTATTTCCTCGGTGGCTGGTGCTTTGGCGGTGCGATTGCATACGAGATCAGTCATCAGTTGCGTCAAATGGGGCAGCAGGTCACAGGGATTGTCATGATCGATACCCGAGCTCCAATTACAGAGAATGTGCCTGAAGATGCTGATGATGCGATGCTTTTATCTTGGTTTGCCCGTGATCTGGCTGCGCCTTATGGCAAGAAGTTGACGATACCAGCGCAATACTTGCGTGAATTGAGTCCAGATCACATGTTTGATCATGTGCTTAAAGAAGCTAAGGCCATCAATGTTCTACCTCTAGATGCAGACCCCTCAGATTTCCGACTTTACTTTGATACCTATTTGGCGAATGGCATCGCACTCCAGACCTATTTCCCAGAGCCTGAAGATTTTCCGATCCTCTTGGTTAAGGCCAAAGATGAGCTGGAAGATTTTGGCGAAAGTCTAGGCTGGGACCAACTGGTTAAAGACACATTTACACAGGTGGATCTGCCTGGTGACCATTCATCAATTATGTACGCTGAGAATGTCGTGGCTGTTGCCCAGACAATTGATCAGATGTATCCAATTCCCGCATAAGAAATACAAGAAGGTAGAACCACTATGGTGACCATAGAACATGCTTTCCTCATACCGGCCGAGATTGACAAGGTTTTCAACTATCTTGCAAACCCGGCCAATGATGCCGGCTGGCAATTGTCGTGTAAGCATTCTGAACTGCTAGACAATACTCCGCGTGTGGGCAGCAAGTACGAAATCGGTTTTAGCTTTATTGGTCGTGAGATGTCCTTTAAAGGTGAAATTACCCATCTAGTACCTAACGAATTGTATGCGTTTAAAGTAGTGGAAGGACCTTTCCACTACACAGGTACTTACCGTTTCAAACCACATCCAGAAGGTACATGGATTGAATGGGTGTTTGAGGCAGAGCCAGGTAGCTTTTTTGGTGTATTGCCTCCAGCGCTGCTAAAAAAAATGGTCCTCGCTCAGTTCAAGAAAGACGTTGCTAATCTTGAAGCATTGGCTCAGAAGGGCGAAGCCTATGAGTCGGTTGGTAAGCAGACGCACGAGACCAAGAAACCACGTCACAAGACTCATCAGGTGATGGAACAATATGCGCGTTGGATTCTCAAACATCGCCGTATTGTGCTGACGGTGGTGATGCTCTTGACGATTGCACTGGCATATCTCGCATCTGGCGTGAAAATTATTATTGACCCAGATGCGCTTGCGCCCAAAGGACATCCTTATATCACCTCGACCAAGCTGATAGAAAAGAAATTCGGCTCCAAGTATATGGTCGTGATTGGTATTACACCGAAGCAGGGTGATATTTATCAGCCGCAAGTGTTAGAAAAAGTTAAACGTATTACCGAAGAAGTTGATAATGCTCCGGGCGTGGTTCGATCTACTCTGATGAGTCTGGCCGCGCGTCAGGCCAAAGGGATCACCGCCAATTCGGATGGATTTGATGCCAAGAAACTACTGCCGAATAGCTCTGTGACCGAGAGTGATGTCGATCAGCTGAAAAAACTGCTGGCACTGAATCCCATCTACATGAATTCGGTCGTATCTAAAGATCAGAAAACTGCTGCTATTTTGCTTGAGCTTGAAGAAAGTCCAGAGGGCTTCCAAAAGATGATGGGTCCGATCAACAAGATCGTAGCGGCTGAACAGTCTAAGGATATGACCATTAGTGTGGGCGGTAATCCTGTTTATTTGGATAAAGCCGAGGATTACTCTAAACGGATCAATATATTATTCCCGATTGCCATACTGGTCATTGGGTTATTGCACTTCGAAGCATTCCGCAGTAAGCAGGGTTTGATCCTTCCACTAGTTACAGCTTTACTGGCTGTGGCATGGGGTATGGGTATGATGGGTCTGTTCAAACAGCCAATGGATATCTTTAACTCTCCTACGCCTATTCTGATTCTGGCCATTGCGGCAGGGCACGCCGTGCAGTTGCTCAAGCGATACTATGAAGACTTTGATCGACTGACTGCCCAAGGTATGGAACCTAAAGCTGCGAATAGCGAAGCCGTGGTGCAGTCTATGGTTCGTGTTGGTCCGGTTATGATATTGGCTGGCGGAATTGCAGCGGCTGGATTCTTCTCGCTGTTGACCTTTAATATTCCGACCATCCGTTCATTCGGTATTTTTACAGGAATCGGGATCATCAGTACGCTGATCATTGAGATGACTTTTATTCCTGTACTTCGCTCGATGCTACCACCGCCTTCGGTGACCAAGGTCGCACGTAAAGGTTTGCCGATTTGGGACTGGATTCCAAAACGCATTGGCGATGTCATTTTGTCAGTTCGTCCGCGCATGATGCTAATGACTGTGATTGCAGTACTGGGTGTTTTTCTTGCTATTGGCACAAGCCGTATTGTGGTGGATAACGATAGCCGAAACTTCTTCTCGCGCGACTTACCGATGCAGCAAGATGACAGATTTTTAAATCAGTCTCTTGGTGGCACAAACAGTCTCTACATCATGGTCGATACTAAAGTTCGTGATGGTATTGAAAACCCAGAAATCCTAAAAGCGATTGATAATACAGAGAAGTTCGCGAATTCAATTCCAGAGGTCGGTAAAACCATCTCTATCGTGGACTATATCAAGAGAATGAATCAGGCAATGAATGCCGATCAGCCACAGGCATTTCAGGTTCCAGCAACCAAAGATGTTGTTGCTCAATATCTGCTGTTGTATTCAATGTCTGGTGAACCGACTGATTTTGAATCTTACATTGATACGACTCAGCGCTATGCCAAGATCACGATTCTGCTGAAAACGGGTAGTAATCATCGTATCAAAGAAATTCTTGAGTCGCTCAAAACGTATATGGCGGGTCAATTGGGCGATAAGGCTGTTGTAAGTTTTGGTGGTGATGTGACTCAGACCATTGCTTTGACTGAAACAATGGTTCACGGCAAGCTCATGAATATTCTACAGATTTCATTTGCCGTATTCTTTATCTCAGCGCTAGTTTTCCGTTCTCTCTCTGCGGGACTAATTGTCCTGACTCCACTTCTATTCTCGATTCTTGCGATCTTTGGTGTGATGGGCTGGCTCAACATTCCGCTCAATATTCCGAACTCCCTTATCTCCGCCATGGCTGTTGGTATTGGTGCAGATTATGCCATTTACTTCCTCTATCGCTTGCGTGAAATCTTGCGCGAAGAAGGGGGCGATATCAAAGACGCTATTCGTAAAACCTTAAGTACTGCTGGTAAGGCCTCTCTTTTTGTCGCGACTGCGGTTGCTGGTGGTTACGGTGTGCTGTCCTTGTCGCAGGGCTTCCACGTCCATCAATGGCTAGCGATGTTTATTGTGATTGCGATGCTTTTCAGTGTATTTGCAACCTTAATTATGGTACCTACAATGATTCTAATCTTGAAACCTCGTTTTATCTTTCCCTCAAATAAAAAGAACATTACCGTTGCACAAACTGTTGTGACAAGTCTTTTGTTGGGTACTGCACTCACCATGTCAATGCCTAAAACATCTTATGCAGATGAAGTTCAAGACATTGTTAACCGTAGTGATGATGCCTCTAAGTTCTTGTCTTCAAGTGCTAGTGCCAAATTTGTGCTGACGTCTAAAAGCGGCGAGCAACGCGTACGTTTGACTAAAAATATGACTAAGCTTGCTGGAAATACTCAGAACAATATGCGTTTGACCGAATTCATCTCGCCTGCAGATGTACAGGGAACCACGACGCTGTTGATTGAGAACTCAAAAGGCAGTGATAGCATGTTTGTCTATTTGCCTGCCTTGAAAAAAGTGCGCCGTCTTGCATCGGCAAATAAAGGCGATGCTTTTATCGGTACAGACTTTAGTTATGGTGATGTACTTGGCTATAAGTTAAGTGATTGGAAGTATACGAAACTGGCAGATGGTAAATTTAATGGCAAAGATTGCTACACGATTGAAGCAACGCCAATTAATAATACTGTGAAAAGTGACTTTGGTTATAGCAAACGTCGCATGTGCATACTCAAAGACAACTTCGTTACAGCAACCATCGACATTTGGGATACTGCAGGTAAGCCGTTAAAACATATTGAGTTCACGGATATCCGTCCTTACGGCAAAGTGAAACCAAGATGGCAGGCCATGAAATCTATGGCAAAGAATCTGCAAACTCAGCATATGACACAAGTTATCGTCAGTGATTTTGTCGCAGAAAAAACCTTATCTGATAAGATTTTCTCACCGCAGAGCCTTGAAAAATGACGCAAGGTACCTATTGGGTATTGGCATGTTGCAGTAGCTTTATGCTACTGCAACATGCTTATGCAGATGACAGCGAAATTAGTTTTGTGAGCCAGAACTCGGCTAGATTCGATGTGTGGTCATCGGATCGTGATCTAAGCTCGTTAAAAAACATTGGGCAAGCAAGTTTCTGGTCCAATGGTACGCTCAAGTTTAACCCTGAGTTTAAGATCCATTACGACATAAATATTGGAGACGAAACGGACCATACTGTAAACCCAGATCAGGTAAGTAAGGTGAATCGCAACTTACGTGAGTTATATGCCTCTTATAACTGGGATCAGACGTTTTATCTCGACGTTGGTCGTCAGATTGTAGTCTGGGGGAGAGCTGACGGGATTAATCCAACGGATAATCTATCGCCCCGTGACTATACGCGTCTAGTGCCAGATGAGACAGATCAACGTCTTGGAAATGATGCTCTCAAATTAACGTATATTCCTGAGTCTGGAACCAATAAATGGACGGCATTCTGGTATCCGCGTAGTCGTTCAGATGTGATTCCATTGCGTCAGATTGCTGGTGTTCAGTATGACATAGACCGTAAGAGTCGTCCTGCGTTTGCAATGCGTTGGGATTATTCCGTAGATGGTCTAGATGTTGGGGCATCGTATTTCTCAGGTTTGGACCATATGCCCGATCTGTCAGTTCTTTCAGCATCTCCAACAGGGGAGGCAACATTGCAACTGAAAAATAATCCTATGTCTGTCTATGGATTTGATTTTAGTTATAACCATAACGATCTCGTGTGGCGAGGTGAAGCTGCGTATACAAAGACAGACTCGGATGGCAGCGAAGATCTTTCACATAAGAAAAATAATTTAACTGTGGTCATGGGACCGGAATTGTCATTAAAGAACTCCACGCTGAGTTTAGTAGGCGTGTACAAACATACGGAGGACTTTAGATCTGCCGACAGTCTAACAAATCCATCATTGAGAGAAGTTTACCGTTATCAGCAAACAATCAGTGACCAATATGAGCAGGATCAGTATGGAGCTATGCTGCGCTATGCACTTAACTTGCTGAACGATAATCTAAAGCTGGAAGTAACGGGATTCTATTTTGCACCAGAGCCTAATGAATTGTTGAGAGTACGTATTAATTACAGTCTCAATGATCACTGGCAGTTGAATGCAGGTGGAGATCGCTTCTGGGGCAAAAATGATACGGTGTTAGGACAATTTAGAGATAACAGTCTGGTGTATGCCCAGATTCGATATAATTTTTAAGATAATTCGCTCCAAAACAATGCTGGAGTGCCCAGTCCCTAATAAGGTGATTTATGGATAATTTAAATAACGCAAAAAAAGATAATTTTTCACGGAAGACCATATTAGTAACAGGTGCAGCAGGTTTTATTGGCAGCAGACTGATCGTTGAACTTCTGCGCGAAGGCCATCAGGTGATTGCTGCGCTGCGTAATGCCGCAACCAAGAAAGATAAGCTGTTAGGTTTCATTGCAACGCAAGGGTTAGTTGATCCCTCTATTTCGTTTGTTGAATATGATTTAAGCCGTGACTTTAAGCTGGACTCTCTGCTAGCGGATGCTCAGGCAAAGATCCATGTTGTCTATCATCTTGCTGCTTCATTTAATTGGGGCATTAGCAAAGCTGAAGCAGAGCGTACGAACATTAAATCAGGACTCGCTTTGATTGAATGGGCTGCAACATTGAAGCAGCTTGAGCGATTTATCTGGATTGGCGGATATCGTGTGGCTGCTCCACCGCAAGAGTCGGCTGATGAGTTGTATTGCAAACATGGTGGCTATGAGGCTTCGAAAATTTTGGGTTATCAAGCTTTCATTGAGGCCTGTAAGCGTTTAAATGTACCATGGACTGCAATAAATCCAGCGACAGTCATTGATGGTTTTTATACTTATGGCGATATGCAGTATATAGGTGTCGCTGACATGATTGATAAGCTGTATCAGGGACGTCTGATGGCATTGCCAGGTGGGCGTGATACATTCCTGCCATTGTGCAATATGCAGTATATCGTGAGCTTTCTCATCCGAACGATGTCTTACCCTGAGACCATTGCTCAGGAGTATATGTTGCTTGATCCAGCGACACCAAAGTTTCATAGCTTGGTTCACCTAGCTGCCGAGCACTTAGGCGTCAGCGCACCACATTTACAGGTACCCAAAGTTCTATTGGAGAAATTACCTGAGGTATTGCTTGGTGGTTCTAAAGAGCAACTCGCTTTCATTTCTACCGAGCACTATCATGTCGCTGGGGCAGAGGCGCAGGCCGCGAAAATGGGCATCGCGGACCTAATCAATATCAGTCCCTATTACTCTCGTTGGATTGATCGCTTGGTTCTTACACGTTTTGGTCGCATGCAAGTACCTACACCTAGTGGTTTTGGCTATCAGAATCGATATTGGACAGAAATTTATACTAAACAGCCAGTTAAATCAGAAAAATCATCTGCATTATTTTTACATGGGATTCCATTTGATAGTGCATGCTGGTCTCCAATCATCAATAAAATCACACATGATCAGGTGGCTATGATGGACTTGCCGGGACTTGGGCGTTCAGGTAGTTATGAGATGATGGAAGATAATAACCGTCAGTTTGTCGACACTGCTGCAAAGCTTTTAGCGCCAAATAGTGTTGTTATTGCGCATTCGTTAGGATGTCTTTTTGCGTTGAATCTTGCAAAGAAATATCCAGATAAAGTTGCGCGCCTTATCCTCGTATCGCCTTATTTTGTTCAGGCGCAGGCCGCTAAAATGTTTCGGATACAAACCCTCTCTAACCTTATTTTTCGTTTTATACCAAAAGATGTGATTGCTAAAGACTTGCATCCAGATGGGCAACAAAATCCGTCTGTTGGTTATGCGATGGATTCATTACGTCGAGTGTCGGTAGCCAAGCATATTAGTGAGTATATGCACCGCATTAGTTTGCCGCAGCAGCGTGCAACTCAAACAGCTTTGTTAAATGAGCTTGGATCTAAAGTTGAAATCATTGTAGGAGAGAAGGACCCAATTGTTACTACAATAAATCCTGATATCCCTGTACATATCATAGCTGGTGCAGGCCATAATCCACACGTCACACATGTAGATGCGGTATATGACTACCTCGCGCCAGTTCTGACGAAATACATTAGCACTACCGCTTCCTAATGTTTGATCGTGCACAAGTGCAGGTTTATGTCTGCCCAGTTTCACGGGTACCACAAGACCATTTGGTATTGAGTCATTATCTCGGCTTTCTCAACGAGGCAGAGAAGCTGAGATATGATCAATATCATCCTAAGGCGGCTCGCCTTTTCTTGATCTCTCGCGCATTAGTGAAGTCTGTCTTGGCGGATAAGCTAGGCATCTCACCCCATGAAGTTAATATTCAATTACATCCCAACGGCAAGCCTTTTGTACAAGGCAGCAAGGCTGTGTATTTTAATCTTACTCACTCAGCGGACGTTATTATCCTTGCTATGACTGAAGAAGGGGAAATAGGAGTTGATATTGAACGAGTAGATCGTGAGTTCGATTGGATGCGTGTCGATAGTGTGTTAGCACCGAGTGAAATTGAATGGATTAAGGGGAATGAACTTATTGATCCATTCAGTGTATATCAGCGGTTTTTTCAAATTTGGACTTTAAAAGAGGCTTATATTAAATGTACTGGCGATGGAATGAGTCGTCATTTAAAGATGCTAAACTTTCATGTGTCTTCTGAATATATACAGTTTCTCGACTCAACCAATAATGCTCAAAAGACAGAAAAGTATTATTTTGAAAGCTATATCTATGATTCTAACTTCATCTTTTCCATATGCTTACAGCAGAGCCACAATATAGAATGCTTTAATCTGGATTGTTTTCAATTATTACCGTTTATATCTATGCATCGGATAACCCCAACACCTTGCAAATATAACTAGATTAAATCCCTACAATTGGTGATTTTAAAAGTATAAATATATAAAGACATCAAAAGAAAAAAGCCCCAGTCTTTCGACTAGGGCTTTTTAAATTTGGAGCGGGAAACGAGACTCGAACTCGCGACCCCAACCTTGGCAAGGTTATGCTCTACCAACTGAGCTATTCCCGCATATATAAGCAGTTTTTACGAAAACTTTCTCAAAAAAAACCAATTTGGAGCGGGAAACGAGACTCGAACTCGCGACCCCAACCTTGGCAAGGTTATGCTCTACCAACTGAGCTATTCCCGCGTGCCGCTTATAATACATTAAGCGAAACATGGGTCAACAACTTTATGCAAATAAATATGCTGATTGCATAAAATAAAAACAGAAATGGGTAATTAGATGTATTTTTCTCGTTAAGTTGCCGAATAAATAGACATTTTGTTTGAAGCCAAAGCGTACAAGAGCAACTTTTGTTTGTGTGCAGACAGGGTATACTAGGTTCAAATATACGAATAATCGTAAAAGGAAAAGCCATGAGCCTTGAACAACAATTGATTGAACGGTTACAGACCCTTGCACCCAGCCATTTGGAAGTCATCAATGAGTCTGCCGGACACGGTGGTTATTTCCCGGGTAAAGAATCACATTTTAAAGTGATTGTAGTGAGCGATGAATTTAATGGATTGCGTTTGGTTCAACGTCATCAAAAAGTTTATGCGTTAGCTTCAGACTTAATGAATCCAGGGCAAATTCATGCTTTAGCAATTCATGCTTATTTACCAAGTGAGTGGCAAGGTCAGGCACCTGCTAGCCCAGAATGTGCACATGCACCTAAAAGCTAAGGGTTAATTTCATGGATGCACATTTACTGACTAAAATTATTCACATGACCGCGGTGGCTGCCGCCCTTATGGTTTTTGTATTACGCGCTTCGACTTTGTTTGTGGGTGTGCAAGGCGAACAACCAAATCCGACGGGACGTAAAATATTAGTTGCCTTACAACATCTATCATTTACCGTAGTTTTTATTACTGGCGCAATTTTATTGGTCATGAAAGACTTTCAGGTACAGCCGTGGTTTTACGCTAAAATTATTCTATTTTTAGTCTTGTTATCTTCCCTTATGAAAGCCTTTAAAAAAGATGACACTCTTTTATTAGCGCAACGTAGGGCCGGTTTAATGATTAGCGCTATCGCATTTATTGCTATTATTATTTTAGTGATTGTGAAGCCTGTTTTTGCTTAATTGTTCTACATTCTTTGCCTTTTTGCTTAAGCTCTAGGTTAAACTGCGTACAGTAAAAAAATATGCAGAGGGAAACATGTTAACTCGTGTGGTGTTTAACCAAAAAGGCGGTGTAGGGAAATCAAGTATTACTGTAAATTTGGCCGCAATTAGTGCCAAACATGGCTTAAGGACATTGGTCATTGATCTTGATCCTCAAGCCAACTCTAGTCAGTACCTTTTAGGGGATGACGCAACTTATTCTGCTGAAAAATCAATTATAGAACCAAATATCGAAAATTTCTTTGATGATGTGTTGGGAAACAATCAACAAAAGGGTTTAATCGGTAATGCATTAGGTTCGATTTTAAAAGCCCCGCGAAATAAAGATATTGATAGCTTTGTACACTCAACTCCTTTTGCAAAATTAGACGTGCTTCCTGCCAGCCCAACACTTGGTGCCCTTGAGCATGCACTTGAAAGTAAACATAAAATTTATAAATTACGTGATTCAATTCAAAACTTAATTGGACGATATGATCGTATCTATATAGATACACCACCTGCATTTAACTTTTTTACTTTGTCGGCACTGATAGCAGCAGATAAAGTCTTAATTCCCTTCGATTGCGATGTCTTTTCAAAGCGCGCGTTACAAACATTGATTGAAAATGTTCTCGAAACGCAAGATGATCATAATGATCGCTTGGAAATTGAAGGAATTGTCGTCAACCAATTTCAAGCTCAAGCAAAATTACCTCGGGAAGTGGTTCAGCAGTTGAAAGATGAAGGGTTGCCTGTACTTAATAGCATGTTACCGCCTTCGGTTTTAATGAAAGAATCGCATCAGAAAAATTTACCTTTGGCTCATTTGGCACCAGAACATAAATTGACTCAAGCTTATGAGACATTGTTTGGTGAAATTGAGCCAAAACGATAAGAGAAAAATGATGAAAGGCTTATATATTGCGCCTTTGGTGGCAGCCACTTTATTACTAGGCGCTTGTGCGACGACGGTAAAACCGACTTACGTGTCTCCGACACAATATCAATCTTTGGGCTGCCAACAGCTACAAAGTGAATATAACCGTATTCAACAATATATCGATAATGGAGTACAAACTCCGAAAAGTACTGGTATGGGTGTTGGACTTGGACTCGGTGGTGGCTGGGGACGAGGCGGTTGGGGATTCGGTCCATCCATCTCTGTCAATATGGGACAATCTTCTTCAACCAAAAATACTGAACTTTCACGTGTTTTAGGTCAGCAAGAAGCAATAGTTCAGGCTGCTCAATTTAAAAACTGTCCAATTATTGTTCGGAAAAAGACGAATTAATAGTCAATTTTGCATCACAATATGCTAATTAAGGCATATTGTGATGAATAAAGTTTAGCAAAATGTTTCATAATAAAATGAATATAAATCAATACATTTTAAATTTTCGAGCTTCATAAATCTTGTATTTTCTATAATCAAAAGACCTCATCAACTTGCTATATTTTGCCTATTTCGTTTAAGGTGGCCCCATCTTGGATGTTGTGGAAATTTTATGATTGAGAGTTGGTTTTTTGTATTGGCAATGTTGGCTGTTTTGCTCATTCCGGGTCCGACAAATGCTTTACTTGCAACCGCTGCTCATTCTCAAGGTTTATCTAAAGCATTCTGGCTTATTCCAATGGAATGGTTAGGCTATGCCTACGGGATTAGCTTTTGGGCTGTATTTATTCATTTAGCTGCTCCAATCTGGCCAGCACTGCTGCTCATTTTGCATATTACGAGTGTATTTTATGTATTCTGGCTTGCTTTTCACTTATGGAAGAACACCCACTTACAACAATTCAGTCAAAGTCACCGTAATATTCGCCCTCGTCAATTATTCTTATCTACCTTAAAAAATCCTAAAGCTTTGTTGTTTGCAGCAGGGATCTTTCCTGCTGAAGCATGGAATTCGCCTGAAAATTTTCTCATAGTGTTTGGTATTTTTTCATTGATCCTAATTCCGGCTGCAAGTTTCTGGATGATTTTTGGACGGGCATTGTTAACGGGTCCAATCAAAAAAATAAAAGCCGATCATTTATATAAAGGATCAGCCATGTTACTTATTTTATGTATGCTTCCAGTAGTATTCCGGTTTTTCTAAATTAATCTCAAACGTTGGCTTTTCGATTTTTTAGTTTTTCTCGTATAAATGCGATGATGCCTGGTAAAACGCTAATAATAATGATGCCAAAAATAAGATGGGTAAAATTATCTTTAACGATTGGCATATTTCCAAATAAGTAGCCTAAAGTTACAAAAGAAGCGACCCAACAGAATGCGCCAATAATGTTATAAGTTAGGAAAAACTTATAGTTCATGCTACCAGCCCCAGCAACAAAAGGTGCAAAGGTACGAGCAAATGGTATGAAACGAGCAAAGATAATGGTTTTGCCACCATGGCGAGCAAAGAATTCTTGAGTTTTAACTAAGTGCTGTTTATTGATGAATCGAGAATTCATTTCAAACACACGTGGACCAATGAAACGTCCAATATGGTAGTTGACCGTGTCACCTAAAACAGCGGCAATGAAGAGTAGAATGCCCAGTACCCATGGATCCATCGCACCTGTAGATGCAGCTAAAGCACCAGCTGCAAATAGCAAACTATCTCCCGGCAAGAACGGCATAACCACTAAACCGGTTTCAACAAAAATAATTAAAAATAGAATGCCATAAATCCACGTCCCATAATTTATAATAAATTCGGCGAGATGTTGATCAACGTGTAGAATAAAATCAAGAAGTTCCATGATAAGAGCAAGTGGTAAACCGTGCTCAAATCCTAGCAGTGAGCCTATAGAAAGTCAGTATAAAACATCAAAAAAATACAAATTGATCATCTCATTTATGCAACGATATATATGGATTTTGAGTATTTAATTATCAATGTCCCAAACCTAGAATGAGCTCATCAATAAATAAGCATTTAAATAAAGGTGGCAATATGTTTAATCCAAATGTAGTGGTCAAAAATATCGTAACGCAATCGGGCGCAGATAGTTTCATTAGCCTTATTGCGCGTCTTCTTATTGCCTATATCTTCCTTATTGCTGGTTGGGGGAAAATTACCGGTTATGCAGCAACTGCTGGATATATGGAAGCAATGGGGGTTCCAGCTGGAATTCTTCCTTTAGTTATCTTGGTTGAATTCGGTGGTGGTTTAGCCTTGTTATTTGGTTTTCAAGCACGCTTTGCAGCTTTTGGGCTTGGGATCTTTAGTATTCTTACTGCTTTTTTATTCCACCAAGGCGGTGCTGATGCAGCGGCGCAATACAATAATGGCATTCACTTTATGAAAAACCTTGCAATGGCGGGTGGCTTATTCTTCTTGATGCTTCATGGTGCTGGTCGTATTAGTCTGGATCATGCAATCGAGAAATAATATTCAAGACAAAATAAAAACCGGATGAACAATTCATCCGGTTTTTTATTTCTATGATTTAAAAATTAGAGCATAAACTGGATTTGTAATTCCCCAACAACAAAACCAAGTACTGCACCTACGGCAATCAAGGCCCATTCATCTTCTTTGAACGCAGGGCGTAACATGCCTTCAAATTCAGATGGTGTTAATTTCTGCATGCGTTCAATTAAAGTACTGCGAATATTCATAGCATCTTCTGCATAAGACTCTACGTATTTCATAGTCTCTGGAAGTCGTTGCAGAATGCGTTCAGCAACTTGCGATTTCATATCCTGATATTTTTCTCCGCCAATTGCATATACGACCAACGGGCGAATGACGCCTGCTTGCATATCAATTTCTTGTTTTACATGACGGTTAACCAGATCAATAACACGATCAGAATGTGTACCAGAAAATAATTCTTCCATCATATGACGTGAAGTCAGAAGCTGTTTAGAAATGAGCGCAGCATAGTCGGCTGCAACTTCATTTTGACGTTTGATAAATAAACCTTGCCATGTATAACCAAATATTTTTTTAGGATAAAGAGGTCTAAACATCATTTGCAGTGCAATCCAGTCACTGAAAAAACCAACAAAGCCGCCAAACATTGGAAGCATCCACGGGTATTTCCCTTGCGTGACGATCCAGCAAAACATTTGGATCACACCAATACCAAAACCGAAGAAAAATCCGACATTACTGAAAAATTTAAATTCTTGTTTTCCTACTCGTTTAAAAATGTTGTTGAGTAGGCGTTTGTCTTTAAGCAAGTTGCTAATAACCAGATGTTTAATATCAAAATATCGGTTCACATCACGTTGTACTTCACCCATGATATGTTCAACAATCTCGGGTGCTTTTGATTGCACACGACGAATCAGTCTTTGACGCGCAAACTCTGGCATGCCTTCCCATAACCCAGGCTGATATTCTTGCGCAACATCACGGGTAATATCTTCAGCTGCGGCCAGCAATGGTTTTTCTATTTCTTTAGCAATACGTTTAGGATCTAGGCGGGCAAAAATTTCTTCAGGTTTAATGAGCTTGGCTGTCATCAGTTCAACAGCGATTGTTGCCATTTTCTCGGCTTTGCGTGGCACGATGCCTTGCCAACCTAGAAATGGTTTAATGCCTTTAAATTCAAGTGGCGAAAACATCATCTGAATGGCAATCACCTTGGTGATGTAGCCAATTAAACCACTCATAAAAGGAATAGAGATATACAACCAAAAATGTTGCTGGAAATCTGCAATCATAGTTTGAAGCATTGTTGTTCCTTGGATTTCTATTGATTTTGATAGGGGGCAACAAGCCATAAAAATGGATAATTGTTTAAACACAGACAAATATCGCTTATGGTATTTACCTTTCCATGGTAATGCCTGTTTTATCGGGTCATCTTAACATCAAATTCATGGTGATGCTGCATAGAATGTGATGAATTTATCAATACGTATGAAGTTTTTAAGATTAACTCAGATTATTGATAAATATAAGTAAATATTGATTTCTGTGACAGAATCTAGCTATAGAAATGATTCAAAAATGAAAAAAATAAGATATATGATGATTTGCGGTGCGCCGAAGCGTGAAAAATGTTAAAATGGCGCGCTTAATTCTTTTGCCATTTAGTGGTTTGTCATGACTACCAATACTCAAATTACTGAAGATCGTATCCTGATTCTGGATTTCGGCTCTCAATATAGCCAGCTCATTGCACGTCGTGTACGTGAAGCCGGTGTTTACTCTGAAATGTATGCTTTTGATATGTCTGAAGAAGACATTCGCGCTTTTAAGCCAAATGGCATTATTTTGTCAGGTGGACCTGAGAGTGTGCATGAAGAAGGCAGCCCACGTGCACCGCAAGTGGTGTTTGAGTTGGGTGTTCCAGTATTGGGTATTTGCTATGGTTTGCAAACCATGTCTGAACAGTTAGGCGGTAAAGTTGAGCCGGGTACTGTACATGAGTTTGGTTATGCCGAAGTTGATATCGTTAAACGTGACCAACTGATTGGCAACCTACAAGACCGTGAAGACCAACTTCATGTCTGGATGAGTCATGGTGACAAAGTGAGCCAGATTCCAGAAGGTTTTAGCATTACTGCAAGCACGCCAAGTTGTCCAGTTGCTGCTGTAAGTGACGAAACACGCCATTTCTATGGTGTGCAATTCCACCCAGAAGTAACGCACACGGCAAAAGGTGAAGAATTACTTGCAAATTTTGTTCATAAAATTTGTGGATGTGGTGGCCTTTGGACACCTGAACACATCATTGATTTACGTGTAGAGCAGTTACGTAAGCAAATTGGTGATGAAAAAGTTCTTTTAGGTCTTTCTGGTGGTGTTGACTCATCTGTAGTTGCTGCGCTTTTACACAAAGCAATTGGCGACCAGTTAACATGTGTATTTGTTGATAACGGTTTACTTCGTTTGAACGAAGGCGACCAAGTAATGCAAATGTTTGCTGAAAACATGGGTATCCGTGTAATTCGTGCAGATGCTGAAGAACGTTTCTTAACTGCATTAGCTGGTGAAGTTGATCCAGAGAAAAAACGTAAAATCATTGGTCGTGAGTTTATTGAAGTTTTTGCTGAAGAAGCACGTAAACTTGATGGCGTGAAATTCTTGGCACAAGGTACGATTTACCCAGATGTGATCGAATCTGCTGCAAGCAAACAAGGTAAAGCACATGTTATTAAATCTCACCACAACGTGGGTGGTTTACCAGACGATTTAGAATTTGAATTGGTTGAGCCTTTACGTGACTTGTTTAAAGATGAAGTACGTAAATTAGGTACAACACTTGGTTTGCCACACAGCATGATTTACCGTCACCCATTCCCAGGACCAGGTCTAGGTGTTCGTATTTTGGGTGAAGTGAAAAAAGAATATGCAGATATTCTTCGTCTTGCTGATGACATCTTTATGCAAGAGCTTCGCGACAGCGGTTGGTATGACAAAACAGCTCAAGCATTTGCTGTGTTCCAGCCAGTTAAGTCTGTTGGTGTCGTAGGTGATGGCCGTCGTTATGCATGGGTTATTGCACTTCGCGCAGTTGAAACAGTTGACTTTATGACAGCTCGTTTTGCACATTTACCATACGAATTGGTTGATAAAATCTCAACGCGTATTATGAATGAAATTAAAGATGTATCACGTGTTGTATACGACGTGTCATCTAAGCCACCAGCAACAATTGAATGGGAATAATTTTTCTCTGCTTGTTGGTAAAGAAAAGGACGCATTAGCGTCCTTTTTTATTACTTAAGGATTTCAGTGAAGTGTATTAGCTCAAGGGATTGTACATAGAAGACTGAATATAATATTTTATAATTTTATTTTGTGAATTGGTTTTTAACTAATTTTAAGGTCTAAAGGTTATGCCACTATTAAATGAACTAAGAACCAAAATTGAAAATGATTTCCATAGACAACTACCTGACATATATTTTCAGTTATTAGAATTTTCGGATGGTTTTTTATTTGAAAGAGGAGTAGTTATTTATTCTTCTGATGAAGTTTTTGAAAGAAATCAAACTTTTGAAGTTCAAAAATATGCAGGAGACTATTTGGCTATTGGTGATGATAGTGGTGGAATATCTATTCTTATACCATTTCTAGGGACAGGTGTTTTTGTAGTAGATCAGGGCAGTATGGATCCTAATGATATGAGTAAAATTAGTGATTCCTTAATGAAGTGGTTTAAAGCTGGGTGCCAAATTTAGCTTTTGGCGAATGAATTTTAAATGAGATAAATAAACCAAGATTGGTTTGACAAGAATAGTTTTTAAGAGTGCATAAGCACTCTTTTTTATTGCTTAACTTTTATAGGTTTAAAATTAATTTTAATATATATCAAAACAATAGATCTGAACTTATTACTTATAGTTGATAAAAGATATATTAAGATATATCTTAATAAATATAAATTAAGCATATTAGGGAATCTTTACTGATGAAACAACAATCAGAACATCATCATGCTGAACACCACGAACATCATGGTGGTCATCACCGTTCAGGGCGACGGGGGAGACTTTTTGAAGCGGGCAGAATGAAACTTTTAGTACTTTATCTCATTCAGCAAAGTCCAAAGCATGGCTATGAAATTATTAAAGAAATAAGTGATTTGGTGGGCGATGGCTATACACCAAGTGCAGGTACCATTTACCCAACTTTAACTAGTCTGGAAGAAATGAATTTCATTACTTTGTTAGACGTAGAACGTAAGCAATATCAAATCACAGAATTTGGTAAAGCTTACTTAGCCGAACAACAAGACAAGCTGACTGAGCTATTAGAAAAATTACGACTTAGACGTGAAATTCACAGTAATGATGAATTAATTGAAATTCACCGTGCGATGGAAAACCTAAAAACAGCCTTACGTTTGAAGTTGAACTCGGCGAGTTTGCAGCAAGAGCAGATTTATCAAATTGCTGAAAAAATTGATCAAGCTGCGGTTTCGATTGGGCGATTATAAGTTGGAAATAGAAATGTTAGAGCTACAGCATAAAATCAAAGAAACGGGCCTAAAAGTCACTCATCCAAGACTTGCTGTTTTGTCTTTAATTCAACAGCAAGCAGAAGATCTAACTGTCAAACAGATTTACCAGAAGTTATATGCCCAAAAACAGAAATTAAGTTTAGCCACAGTTTATCGGGTAGTGAACGACTTAGCGGGAGCGGGTTTAATTTCAAATCGTCAGCCACAACGAGATGAAGCTAAATTTAACTTACCAACAGTCGAGAATAATCAATTATTGCAAATTCGTTGTACAGATCTAACAGCTGCTAAACAAGAACAATTTTTAGCATCTTTACAGTCAGTATTTACACAATTTCAAATCGATCTTAAACAGGTCGAAATCATCCATAGTCATTAAATTTTTAATAGAGAATTTATTTATGAAACAACATCAATATCATGTCACTGTGCAACACTTAAAGAATGCAAAAGGAGAGGCCTCTACATATACCGAGCGTCTTGAGTTTTATGCGGGTAATCATGACGATATCTTTGAAATTGTGGAGCGCTTAAAAAAAGCAGGTTTTTTTGATGATGAAACTACAAAATCTTTTGGGGTGGGACTAAAACTTTTTAGTGAAGTTATGTTGGAAAATCGAGACCACCCTCTATTTCAAGAGTTTTTCCCACAATTTGGTCAATTCATGAAAAACCTAAAACAGATCGTTAAAGATCAATCATCTTAAACATGTTTCATGCAGCCTTGATTTTTCTATAATTAAAAATGGATTGTCTCATTCATAACACCCTGTGTATTACTAAAAGACTATATTGAATAATGAGTGTATTGTTAAGATCACTATAACAACTCATTGCAAAAGCATAGGTAAAAGAGAGTAATATCATGAGCAATAATAATGATTACGATATTTCTGATTCAAAGGATTGTGAAAAATTTGCCAATCAGTTTATTCAGGAATTTCCAATTCGCTCTGCTGAAATTGGACAGGGGACAGTGATTAAGCGGGCTTTGCCTAGCAGACAAAAGCGAATGATTGGTGCGTGGTGTTTTCTAGATCATGCAGGCCCAGTGTCTTTTCCTGCGGGAGACGGTCTGGATGTTGGCCCTCATCCTCATATTGGTTTGCAAACCTTCACTTGGATGATTGAAGGGACCATGATGCATACCGATAGTTTAGGTTCAAAACAATTAATTCGTCCTAAGCAAGTTAACTTGATGACAGCAGGTCATGGCATTTCTCATACAGAAGTCGCGCCTGATACTGAAACTCAAATGCACGCTGCTCAGCTCTGGATTGCTTTGCCTGACCATAAGCGCAATATGGACCCGAAATTTGAACATTATCCTGAGTTGCCTGTTGTTGAAAAGGACGGTCTAGAATTTACTGTTCTTGTGGGCGAATATCTGGCAACTACTTCTCCAGTAGTGGTACATACGCCTTTAGTGGGTGTCGATTTAATTGCTACCGAAGATACTAAAACCCGTATTCCATTAAATCCTAATTATGAATATGGTTTTATGGCATTAGAAGGTATTGCCCATGTGAATGGACATGAGTTAACTGCTGACAACATGGTTGTTTTGGATACTGGACTAAGTGAAATTGAGATTGAAGTAAAAAAAGGCAACCGTGTTCTTTTAATTGGTGGTGAACCGTTTGAAACGCCAATTTTGCTCTGGTGGAACTTTGTTGCACGGACAATGGATGATTTAAAAGAAGCTCGTGAGCAATGGATTAGTCATGATGCGCGTTTTGGTGAAATTCCAGATTATGTTGGCGCACGCTTAGAAGCTCCTGTTCTTCCAGATCAAATGAGAGCATCAAAATGACAGCAGTAATCGCAAGTAGTAAAGCAAAGCCCCTTGCTGAGCAATGGAAGGGTGAAATTACCAGTGGTCGCCATCAGTATTTTTGTGATGAGCCTGAAAAGCTAGAAGGTCAAGATCAAGGCCCAGCGCCTTATGATTTGCTTACTGGAAGTTTAGCAGCTTGTACACTCATTACTTTAAGAATGTATGCAAATCACAAAGGTTATGATTTTGGTGAGTTCTCGGTTGAAATTGATTTTCATACCAATAGAGAGCATGAAGAACATATAGAACGTCGTATTGTTTTTAAAGACTTACCAGATGAAGAGCTCCAACAAAAAATCTTAGCGGTATGTGGTAAAACACCAGTCACTAAAACTTTGTTACGTAGTTTAGACATTCATACTGTGCTTGTTACAGTGTAAAAATGCTATTTTGTGGAGGTGGATGATTTTATATCCATCCCACAAATGGAATAAAACAGCATGTTCACATGCTGTTTTTTATGTAAAAAGAAAAATAAAAGCAGGCAATAACATGATTAGTTTACACCACCTGGAATGTTCGCGATCGTTTCGAATTTTATGGGCTTTAGAAGAATTAGGCTTAGATTATGATATTCATTATTATCAGCGCTTACCTAACTATTCCGCTCCAGAAACATTGAAATGTATTCATCCTTTAGGTAAAGCTCCAATTCTGACAGATGATGAGCAAGTCATCGCAGAATCAGCTGTGATCTTGGAATATCTACAGCAACGTTATGATCAGAATCAACAATTTAAACCTACGCAGCCCCAAGATTTACAGCAGTATATTTATTGGATGCACTATGCAGAAGGCTCACTCATGCCACTCTTAGTCATGACTTTGGTCATGAATAGTGTAAATAAGCATGTGCCATGGTTAATTCAACCAGTAGCAAAAAAAATCACGGAAGGGGTGAAGGCAAATTTTGTCCGCCCACGTATGAAAGATCATATTAGTTTTTTAGAAAACTATTTGGCAGAGCATGAATATTTCGCAGGCGATTTTTCATTTGCCGATATTCAAATGAGCTTCCCTCTAGAGTCTTTACAATCACGCTTGCAAGGGAAATATCCTAATATTCAGGCTTTTTTACATCGTATTCGGCGCAGGGTGGCGTTTCAAAAAGCGAAAAAAAAGGGAATTGGTTCTAATGAAAGCAATTGTGCTGATATTTAAAAGAAAAGGAACAAATATTTGTTCCTTTTTATTTTCACTTTACTTTCGTTTGATCACGATGGAGTCAATGCCGCTGTGTTGTAAAGTCTGTTGAGCAGCCAATGCAGCATCTTGGGTGTCATAAGGTCCTGAAATAACACGGTACCATATTTGCCCATTTTCAGTACTCTTAACTACATCTGCAGATAAGCCATTTAAAATGATTTCTGCACGGCGAGCATCAGCTTGATCTGGGTCATTATAGCTGCGAACCTGTAAAATATAAGTAGGTTGCTGAGGAGCGGTGGCTGATGGATTCGTATCAATTCCTGCACTTTCTGAAGCAGCTGGTTGAGTTGCACTTGGTGCCTCAACAATCATGGCTGTGCCTTGATTTTTGCTTTCAGGAATCGCTTGTTCCGGAATAGGAGTTACTTGCTGTTGAGGTAATAGGTCGTAGAAACGATAGTCTTTATTCGTATCTTCTTCTTGATAATGTTCAGAGGTAATCTGATTTTTTGCAGGAACAGGTTGCCAAGGTTTCCAAAGCATAAGCATTACAGCGATACATAAGACCGCCAAAATAGCGACAAGTGTCCCTAACCATTTGGGAATTAGGGGCTTTTTAGGCTTGTTAGGTCTTTCAGATACACCGCGTTGCGTTTTGCCAAACACGTGGATTATTCCTCTGTATTTTGATTGTTTTAATTCGAGTTTGATTCTCGTATTACGATGCTAAAAACAGTGGCTTGTATAAGCTATTTTAACTCTACAAACCACTGCTTACTATATGTTGCATGACCTTTATTTTACTGCCATGCAATATAATTTTTACATAGAGTCTGGTGCAGATACACCAAGTAATTCTAAACCATTATGCAACACTTGTTGTACATTGATTGAAAGCAATAAACGTGCTTGTGTAAGCTCAGCATCATCGCCTAATACTTTATGTTCATTGTACCAAGCGTGGAACAAGGCAGCTAACTCTTTTAAGTAGTTACCCACCTGATGTGGTTCATACGCATTTGCAGCACGCAACACTGCATCTGGATAAGCTGCCAGTTTAGCAAGAATCTCAGTTTCAGCATCAAGAGATAGGCGAGTAGCATGTGTACGTGCAGCATTTACATCGAATTGTAAGCCTGTGCTTAACGCTTTTTCTAACATACGGCAAATACGTGCATGTGCATATTGAATGTAATACACAGCATTGTCTTTACTTTGTGACACAGCAAGGTCAAGGTCGAAGTCAATGTGTTGTTCACTCTTACGCATCACGTAGTAGAAACGAGCTGCGTCGTTGCCCACTTCTTTACGCAAGTCACGTAAAGTCACGAACTGACCTGAACGAGATGACATTTGAACCATCTCTCCGCCACGCCATAAACTTACAAACTGAACCAAAAGCACAGTCAATTTTTTAGAGTCGTAACCCATTGCATCGATTGCCGCTTTTACGCGAGAAATATAGCCGTGGTGATCAGAACCCCAAATATCAATCAGGTCGGTATAACCACGTTGTAATTTATTTAAGTGGTAAGCAATGTCTGATGCAAAGTAAGTCGTTTGACCATTACGACGTTTAACAACACGGTCTTTTTCATCGCCAAATTCAGTCGATTTAAACCAGATGTTGCCATCTTTTTCATAAAGGAAGCCACGTTGATCAAGTGTTTCTAAAGCTTCGTCAATTTTTGCGCTAAGAGATGCTTCACTAAACCATTGGTTGAACGTTACACCAAAGTCAGCAAGGTCATCTTTAATATCATCTAAAATGGCATGAAGAGCAGCTTGATGGAATACGCGGTAGCCTTCACCCAGTAATTGTTGAGAGTTGGCAATAAGACCATCAATATGTTTTTCTTTGTCGCCAGATAAAACGACTTTATTGCCGTCGCTATCTAGTTCTTCTGCATATTGCACGTCTTCTGGCACATCTTTATAGACATCAGCCACTTCACGAAGATATGCGTCGCCATCTTTATCAATAATAGTCTGTGCTATTTCTTTAACGTAATCGCCTTGATAAGCATTTTTTGGAAATACAAGGTTTTGACCTAGTAATTCTAAATAACGTAAATAAGTAGATGTCGCCAAAATATCCATTTGACGGCCAGCATCATTTACATAGTATTCGCGGTCAACTTTAGCACCTGTTGCTTCAAGTAATTTGGCAACAGTCATACCATATGCAGCACCACGACCATGACCTACATGTAGACTAGACGTTGGGTTTGCAGAAACGAATTCTACTTGGATCTTTTTCGCTGCATTTGCCTGACTGCGACCAAAAAATTCTTTTTGTGCTTGAATCTGGTCAAGAATAGCAAAGCGCTGGTCTGCATTTAAAAAGAAGTTAATAAAACCAGGTCCTGCGATTTCAGCTTTGCTGATATCTGCAACTTCTGGTAATGCAGCTAGAACTTTCTCAGCTAAATCACGTGGTTTCATACCAGCAGCTTTCGAGCCGATCATGGCAATATTAGAAGCAAAGTCGCCATGGCTTCGGTCTTTGGTGCGTGTTAAGTTGCTTGTGTTATTCCAGTCGGAAGGAAGCACCCCTTCTTGTTGAAGAGTTTGCACTGCATGGTCGAGAGCTGCTTGTATTGCCGTATTCATATCAATCGAAAATAGATGTCGCAGAAAAACGTCAAATATAGCAAATTTCCTATGAGTTAGGGGAGTGGATTTAATATTCCAGTAATTCTTTTTGTGCAATTTACTGAGGATTATTTTTTAAATGAATATTGCAGGGTGAATCACTTCACTATTCTAAAAACAAACAAATACAAGCCTTCTAAGAAGTTTTAAAAAGTAGATTAGCTTTTAATCCCACCATTATTTCTTATAAAAATGGCTATGTAAGTAAAAATATATATTAAAAGCTTTTGAAATTAGATAAATAAAAGAATTTTTAAAAATATAAAATTATTAAAGTATTGATATTTATTAATTATTTTTAAACATGTTTTAACTAAATAGTCTTCAATTTTAACATCACAGTTTAAAATATCTATTTTGAACGAATTAGGCTTAAGCTTATACGCACAAAGAGTTTTAGAGACCATACAAAACGTGTTTTTCTCTACTCTAAGCTGGAAAATGAGATAGGCAATGATATCAGGACACCCAAGTAAACATCCCCTTTATATCCCATATGCAGGTTTTACACTTTTAGAGTTACCACTTTTAAATAAAGGTTCGGCTTTCACTGAAGAAGAAAGAAGTAACTTTAACTTACACGGTTTACTCCCCCATATTATTGAAACTATTGAAGAGCAAAGCCAGCGCTCTTATCAGCAATATTGCGCTTTCACTGATGATATCAATCGACATATCTATTTGCGTAATATCCAAGATACCAACGAAACCTTGTTCTATCATTTAATCGAAAATCATCTCGAAGAAATGATGCCGATTATTTACACCCCAACCGTAGGTGAGGCATGTCAGCGTTTCTCTGATATCTATCGTCGTCACCGCGGTATCTTCATTTCATATCCAGATCGTGATGTGATTGATGATATTTTGCAAAACGTAAATAAAAACAATGTAAAAGTTATCGTCATTACAGATGGTGAACGTATTTTAGGTCTTGGTGACCAAGGTATTGGCGGAATGGGGATTCCTATTGGAAAACTTTCGCTTTACACAGCTTGTGGTGGTATTAGCCCAGCCTATACATTGCCAATTACAATTGATGTTGGTACCAATAATCCTCAACTGTTAAATGATCCGATCTATATGGGTTGGCGTCAGCCACGTATTAGTGGCGATGAATATTACGCATTTGTAGATATGGTGATTGAAGCTGTGAAGCGTCGTTGGCCAAAAGCATTAATTCAGTTTGAAGATTTTGCACAAAAAAATGCGATGCCACTTTTGGAAAAATATCGCGATAAAATTTGCTGTTTTAACGATGATATTCAAGGAACAGCAGCGGTATCTGTCGGTAGCTTGATTGCTGCTAGTCGTGCAGCGGGCAAGCAATTAAAAGATCAAAAAATTGCTTTCTTAGGTGCGGGTTCGGCAGGTTGTGGTATTGCAGAACAAATTGTTGCACAAATGATCGCAGAAGGTTTAACCGATGCAGAAGCGCGTGCTCGCGTTTATATGGTAGACCGTTTTGGTTTGATCACTGAGAATCAACCAAACTTGCTCGACTTCCAACGTAAGTTGGCACAAAAAGCTGAGGTAGTTGATCAGTGGGGCAATATCGAAGAAGTTATTTCACTACTTGATGTTGTTAAAAATGCTAAGCCTACAGTGTTAATTGGTGTTTCTGGTCAGCCAGGCTTGTTCACAGAAGAAATTATTAGGACTTTGGCAGCAAATTGTGAACGACCAATTGTAATGCCATTATCTAATCCGACTTCACGTGTTGAAGCTGTACCTGCTGATATTGTGGAGTGGACTGAAGGTAAAGCATTAATTGCAACAGGTAGTCCGTTTGCTCCTGTGAATCATCACGGCAAACTTTACAATATTTCGCAGTGTAATAACTCGTACATTTTCCCAGGCATTGGTTTAGGTGTTGTGGCATCGGGCGCTAAGCGGGTTACAGAAAATATGTTAATGGCATCAAGTAGTGCTTTAGCAAATTGCTCTCCATTGCTTAAAGATCCGCAAGCTGATTTATTGCCGCCATTGGGTGAGATTCAACAAGTTTCTAAAGTTATTGCGTTCGAAGTTGCGAAAGCTGCTATGGCTGATGGTGTTGCTGTAACGATTAGTGATGATTTGTTGAAACAGAAAATTGATCAGTCGTTCTGGAAACCTGAATACCGCAAATATAAGCGTATTCCTTTCTAAGAGTGAGAATATAAAAAGAGGAGCTTAAGCTCCTCTTTTTTATTTTAGTCCCCTAGAACTTCTTCTAGCAACTCTTCACTAGGTGCAAAATAATAAGCACCATCAAGTGGGGTCACGAAATGCAATAAACGGTCGTGGATACCATCTCCACTTGTACCGAACATGCGCTTTAACATGGCATCAATAATGGTCAAGTCTTTGGTGTAGGCAATAAAAAATAGGCCTTGATCACCTCTACCATCTCCATAAGGTAGACTATGACGTAAAATTTCCATTTCTTCGCCTTCATCATCTTCAACAACAGTACGGGCAACATGGGCGTTTTCTGGTTTAACGTCATCATCTAATTCAATAGATTCAAGTTTTGTGCGGCCCATAACATTTTCTTGCGCATCAACTTTCAATTTTTTCCACTTTTCTAAATCATGGGCATAGCGCTGCGCGAAAATGAAACTGCCATCTGCAAATACCCCAGCGCTTTCTGGTAAGAGCGCTGTCTCAGCTCGGTCGTCTGGAAATTGAGGATTTTCGGTTCCGTCTATGAAGCCAGTCATATCTCGGCCATCGAAATAACGGAAGCATACACGCTCATCAAGAACCTCAACTTTATCTTGAATACCTTCAAAAAATGCTTGGCTCAAGGCAAAACAAATATCAGAGCGCATGCTGGCGATATGAATGAGAACATCAGCTGGCACAACGGGCATATTGAATGCGCCTTGTTCAGGCTCAAGCTGCTTAAAACCTACAGGAGTTTGCGAATATAGCTGTTCCCATAATTCAGGACCAAAAGCAACTGCTGTTTTAATTTGAGCATCTGAATGTTGGGTAATAAGGCGGTCACGTGCTTCAAATAAAGCACTAAGTTGGTTTTTTAATTCATCAATAGTTAAGTCTTTTAAGCGAAGAACAATAAAGCGTGCATGGTCTGATGGCAACGGCAAAATGACAGATTGAGCACTCATTGGAAGGAATCTCCTCGATTATAATTTGATATGAGTTTTAATTATTGTGCCTGATGCGCAGAGCTGTTAGTAGTCTATTTCTTGATTTTATTGTTTGAATTCTCATCAAGATAGTTTTATAAAACAGTATAATTCCACTTTTATAGTCTATTTTTCACTATGTCTCTGCAAGTTTGGTTCGCTTATATGTTGGCCTGTTGGGTAATTAGTATCTCACCAGGTGCGGGAGCAATTGCTTCAATGTCGAGTGGCTTAAACTATGGCTTTAGACATGGTTATTGGAATGCAATCGGTTTACAAATTGCTTTGCTACTTCAAATTATGGTGGTGGCAGCGGGTGTTGGGGTTCTATTTGCAACGACACCTTTGGCTTTTCAGTTTGTGAAATGGTTTGGTGTGATTTATTTGTTATACCTTGCTTATTTGCAATGGACAGCACCTGTAAAAGATATAGAGATTCAACAAGAAAAAAGAGATAAATCTGTATTTGCGCTATTGCTAAATGGCTTTGTGGTCAATATTAGTAATCCCAAAGCGATTGTATTTCTATTAGCTGTTTTACCGCAGTTTTTAGATTTGAGTAAGCCTCAATGGATACAGTATCTGATTATGACTGTGACTATGATTAGTATTGATTTGATTGTCATGGCTGGATATACAGGGCTGGCATCAAAGGTTCTAAGATTACTTCGTTCCCCTAAACAGCAAAAATATTTGAATAGGGGGTTTGCTGTTATGTTTAGCTGTGCGGCTTTATTATTAAGTACAGTTCATCAGGCGTCCTAATTCAGGCCGCCTGTGTTTGATTTTTTAGCTTTTGAGTTATAAAAATAATGGCAAAAGTTAACGCCATACATAAAACAATACTCAAGCCTGTAGAGATATTCAGTGCTGCGCTTGACCATAGGCCGACACTCACACCAAGCTGGGCTAACACGAATGCCCAAATAACCATTTGCTTTGGTGAGTTTGCCAGTAAGCGAGCGCTTAAAGCAGGTATTACGAGTAATGCACCCATAAGTAAAGAACCTACAGCACGCAAAGCTAAGACAGTAAATAAAGCCAATAAAAGCATAAAAATAAGACGTTGCCAGTTCGCATTTACCCCTTCACTGACTGCAATGTCTGGATCAATTGCAAACTGTATTTGCGGCTGCCAAAAGCGGTAAAGAATTACGAGTGATATCGCGATAACTAAAGTGAAAACCGGTAAGTCGGGCCAGTCAATACTCAGTAAATCACCAAATAAATAACTTAATAGCTCTGGTCTTAAACTTGGTACATGTTGAATAAACAATAAACCGCTACAGAGTAATGTCGCTGAACATAAGGCTAAGAGGGCATCATTGGGTAAGCGATTGTCATGGAGTGCCCATAAAATTGCGACTAATAAAATGGCAGTGCCTGCAACACCAAGCCAAAGTGGGAGGCTTAAAGCACCTGCGATAGCGACCCCAAGTAGGGTGCCGTGTGCCATGGTGTCAGCAAAAAAAGACATCCGTCTCCAAAGCATTAGACAACCAAGAGGCGCGGTCAAAAAGACCAGTAAGGTTCCCATAATCCATGCGGGTAACAATAATTGTAACCATTCCATCATGGCTTAAGCTTCCGGTTCTGGGTGGATGTGAGGGCGGTCATTATGAGGGCAGGGGTGTGCAGCATCACCGTGAGCACAGTGATCATGATGATGTTGATAGAAAACCCGTTGAGTTCCAAATATAGCCTGATATTCAGGATGTTGTTGAATGTTCTCGGGTAGTCCACTACAGCAAATATGTTTATTTAAACACACTACACGGTGTGTTCCTTCCATCACCCATTGTAAGTCATGGGAAACAATTAAAATTGCACAGTCATATCGTTCCGGTAAACTGCGGACATACTCATAAAGTTCAGCTTCAGATTGAATATCTAAGCCTTGCATAGGTTCATCAAGAACTAAAATATCTGGCTGGCGAAGTAAGGCACGCGCTAGTAGTACCCGTTGGCGCTCTCCACCAGAAAGTTGTTGTACTTTTGATTGTTGTAACTTGGAAATGCCTGTGTCTTGAATAATTTCCTGACGTAGGGCAGGGTTGCATTTTTCTAAATCAAGTAAATCCTGAACACGCAAAGGTAGGCTGTGTGAAGGATTGAACTTTTGTGGCACATAAGCCATTTTAAGTTTTTTATGATGGATAACTCGGCCACTACTCGGCTGGAGAATACCGAGTAGAGCTTTAATAAGTGTTGATTTACCTGCACCATTGGGACCAATCAAAGACACAATTTCATTTTGATGTAGAGCAAAATCAACTTTTTTTAAAATATCCCGATTATCGCGATGAACAGAAACCTGCTCAAGCTGAATTAATACGGGATTTAAGGAGTTGTGCGGCACTGTTGGCATTTCCCCGAAATTTCAATAATGCTGTGTTGAGCCACGAACTCATCTGACGCTGCAAGTTGGTCAAGCTGGTGAGTTAAACCTTGAGAAGATGCTTCTTTAACCATGTGGCATTCGGTACAAATCAAGAATGCTGCTTGATGGCCTTCACGAGGGTGGCAACAGGGAATATAGGCATTAATAGAAGTTAGGCGATGGATCAAACCTTTTTCTAATAAAAAATCTAAAGTTCTATATACAGTTGGAGGAGCAGCGGGGCGATCAGTTTGACTTTTTATACGTGCGAGTAAGTCATATGCACCCATTGGACCCGAAGCGTTTAAAATGAGTTCCAAAACTTCTTTGCGCAAAGGCGTAAGTCGTGCGCCAGTCGCAGAACATAAATTTTCTGCTTCAGCTAAACGGTTTGCGACATTATGGTGATCATGCACACCATGCAAAGAATCATGATGTTCATGCGAGCAGGAACTCATAGAAATAACCTCGAATTTTTAACGGAATATTAGCATGAAGCGATGCTTCATTCGATTAATCTTAGGTATTTTTGTAACTTTGTTATATTATAACATGCTTCGAGCTAATTTAAATTGATGGTCTAGCATGTTCCGTTTTTTTGTTTTCAGTATGTTCTCTCTTTTGAGTACGTTAGGGTGGAGTCAGGGTTTGGTGGTTTCTACACACCCGATTTATCTGATTGCAAAAGAAATCACTCAGGGTGTTGAAGAACCTCAGCTTTTGCTTAAAGGTCAGACAGGTCATGACATACAGTTGACTCCGGCTCACCGTAAAGCAATTAATGATGCATCTTTAGTGATCTGGTTGGGTAAGGCTCATGAAGCACCTCTAAATAAATTGTTAGGTAATAATAAGAAAGCGATTGCTTTATTAGATAGTGGCATAGTTTCTGTTCTACCACTGCGTAGTACACGCGGTGTAGCTTTACCTAATACAGTAGACACCCATGTGTGGTTAGAACCAAACAACGCAGTCCGAATTGGTTTCTTTATTGCTGCTTTACGTTCTCAGCAGCATCCTGAAAACAAGGCTAAATATTGGAATAATGCCAATATTTTTGCCCGTAAGATGTTTCAGGCTGTACAAGTTTACGACAGTACAAGTAATGGTAAGCCATATTGGTCATATCATGATGCCTATCAATATTTAGAGCGCTCGTTAAACTTAAAGTTCGCAGGCGCTTTGACAGATGATCCGCATGTTGCACCAACTGCAGCTCAAATTAAGTATCTTAATGATAATCGACCGAAAAATCAGATGTGTTTGCTCGCAGAAAGTTTTACCACTAAAAGTCAGTATCAAAAATTAGGTAACATTACTTTTCAACCAGTAGACGAGAGCATGAATAACGAGGATGATTTCGTCACTGCATGGAAGAAACTGGCTATAAAAACAGATAAATGTGTATTAAGTACGCAAAAGTAAGATAAAAAATAAACAAAGGCTGACTGTAGCGTCAGCACCACCAGTCATGAAAAACCCCGACTAAAGTCGGGAAAAGATTGCATGTTCAGGGGTGTAACTCTATAATGCCTGCGATTAAAAGCGATCATCAGCTAAACTTGTCAAGCATTTATGCTGTGAGTGGATAAATAATGAGCCGAACTAGTCGCTTGATTGACCGACGATTAGCAAAAGCTTTGGTCTTCTTACAAGCATGTATGATCCCTGTTTCCGCCCTCGTGGCGTGGAGCATAAAAGACATGACAGCAGCATTAAGTGCGGCACTTGGTGCACTGGTTTGCTGGCTTGCTATGAGTTATTTCTCGTGGCAATCCTTCAGAACAGCAGGTGCGAGAGCATCAAAACAAGTGCTGTCTAACATGTATAGGGGCATGTTAGGCAAATTTGCAATCATGATCGTTGGATTTATTTTGATTTTGAGCAATGTTAAACCTTTATCACCGTTAGCATTGCTGTTTGGTTTTATTCTCGTTCAGGCAATGTCGTGGGTCGCTCCATTTTGGGTGTCACGTCTAGAAAAACGGGTATAGAAACAAGAAGAATTGAAGATTTTTTGGAGGGTGGCGAGATATCGACAGTACGCCGATGTTCGTAACCCTTCTTTTTAGTAATTGACATTGACCAGGTGTGATTTATGGCTGCTGAAGAACATGCCCTCACTTCGACAGAGTATATCAAGCATCACTTGACCAATATGACCTATGGCAAAATGCCAGACGGTACATGGAAATTGGCTGAGACTGCTGAAGAAGCTCATTCGATGGGGTTCACTGCAATTCACTTGGATTCAATGGGTTGGTCAATTGGCCTTGGTGTTATTTTCTGTTTGTTATTCTGGATGGTTGCGAAAGCTGCAAATGCAGGTGTTCCAACTAAATTCCAGTCTGCAATTGAAATGATCATTGAGTTTGTTGACTCAAGTGTCCGTGACACCTTTCATGGCAAATCACGTTTAATCGCTCCGCTTGCATTAACTATTTTCGTGTGGATTTTCCTCATGAACTTAATGGACTTGTTCCCAGTTGACTGGATTCCTCAAGTTGCAGCATTTGTGGGTGCAAACGTATTTGGTATGAACCCTCACCACGTTTACTTCAAGATCGTTCCATCTACAGATCCAAACATTACTTTAGGTATGTCTTTATCTGTGTTTGTACTTATCTTGTTCTACAGCATCCGCGAAAAGGGTGTTAGTGGTTTCGTTGGCGAGTTGGCACTTAACCCATTTAACCCAAGTAATCCAGTTGCAAAAGCGTTGCTTATTCCAGTGAACTTGATTTTGGAATTGGTAACATTCCTTGCTCGTCCGATTTCATTAGCTCTCCGACTATTCGGTAACATGTATGCAGGTGAGCTGATCTTTATCCTAATTGCTTTATTGCCGTTTTGGATTCAATGGGCGTTATCTGTGCCTTGGGCGATCTTCCACATTCTTGTAATCACGTTGCAGGCATTCATCTTTATGATGCTTACCATCGTTTACTTGAGCATGGCAAGCGAAAAACATTAATGGTATTGCCTAACTATCAAACGATGGTTGGGCTGAATTTTTTTAATTTAATTTGGTAATAACCTAACCTCTGAGGAATTTTTCATGGAACTCACTTTAGGTCTAGTTGCAATTGCATCTGCTATCTTGATCGCTTTCGGTGCTTTAGGTACTGCGATTGGTTTTGGTCTTTTGGGTGGTCGCTTTCTAGAAGCTGTTGCTCGTCAACCAGAATTGGCTCCACAACTTCAAACTCGTATGTTCTTAATCGCGGGTCTTCTTGATGCTGTGCCTATGATCGGTGTTGGTATTGGCTTGTTCTTCATCTTCGCTAATCCATTTGTAGGTTAATCATCTTAATTCCTAAATCCACTATTTGAGGAATTGCAATGAATATCAACCTCACATTGATTGGTCAAGCGATTGCGTTTGCATTCTTTGTTGCATTCTGCATGAAGTTTGTTTGGCCACCACTAATCAATGCGATTAGTGAGCGTCAGCGTAAAATTGCTGATGGCTTAAATGCAGCAGAAAAAGCGAAAGCTGAGCTTGCCGATGCACAATCGCAAGTAAAGCAAGAGCTTGATGCAGCTAAAGCACAAGCGGCTCAATTGATCGAACAAGCGAACCGTCGTGCAGCACAATTGATCGAAGAATCTCGTACTCAAGCTGCGGCTGAAGGTGAGCGTATTCGTCAACAGGCTAAAGAAGCTGTTGATCAAGAAATCAATTCTGCTCGCGAAGAATTACGTCAACAAGTAGCTGCTTTGGCAGTAACTGGCGCAGAAAAAATCCTGAACCAGCAAGTTGACGCAGAAGCTCATAACGCCATGCTGTCTCAGCTGGCTGCTAAACTTTAAGAGAGGCGAATCATGGCTGAACTCTTGACGTTGGCACGTCCGTATGCCAAAGCAGCATTTGCTTATGCTTCTGAGCAAGGTGCAACAGACAATTGGTCGAATGCGTTACAAGTGCTCAGTGCTGCGGTGCAAGACGAAGCATTTTCCGCTTATTTAAATCGCCCTGAACTTACTCCTGTGGAGCAAGTGAAGCTTTTTGCTAAAGTTTTAGGTGAAGATCAGTCTCAAGCAGTGTCTAACTTTTTGACACTTCTTGCAGATAACGATCGTTTAATGTTGTTACCTGAAATTGAAGCAGAATATGAACAGCTTAAATCACAGAATAACAACAATGTGGATGTCGTGATTGAATCGGCTTTCCCATTAACTGCTGAGCAAGAGCAATTGTTGAAATCTGCTTTAGAAAAGCGTTTTAACAGTACTGTAACTGTTTCAGTTGAAGTTAAACCTGAGCTTATTGCAGGTGTTGTGATTCGTGCAGGCGATCAAGTGATAGATGATTCTGCGCTTAACAAGCTTGAAAAAATGCGTACTCGTCTTCTTGCATAATGCAAATGATGAAGACTGAACTATTAAAAGATTGAGGAATAGCGCAATGCAACAACTGAATCCATCCGAGATCAGTGCGCTCATTAAACAGCGTATCAGCGATCTGGACACCAGCGCGACCGCTAAAAACGAAGGTACCATTGTTATGGTATCCGACGGTATCGTGCGCATTCACGGTCTTGCTGATGCAATGTACGGTGAAATGATCGAATTTGACGGCGGCTTATTTGGTATGGCACTGAACCTAGAACAGGATTCAGTGGGTGCCGTTGTCTTAGGTAACTACTTAAGCCTTCAAGAAGGTCAAAAAGCTCGTTGTACAGGTCGTGTACTTGAAGTTCCAGTTGGTCCGGAACTTCTTGGCCGTGTTGTCGACGCTTTGGGTAACCCAATTGATGGTAAAGGCCCAATTGATGCAAAATTAACTGATGCTGTTGAAAAAGTAGCACCAGGCGTAATTTGGCGTCAGTCTGTAGATGAACCTGTTCAAACTGGTTATAAATCAGTTGATACCATGATTCCTGTGGGTCGTGGTCAGCGTGAGTTGATTATTGGTGACCGTCAAACTGGTAAAACAGCGATGGCGATCGATGCGATTATCGCTCAGAAAAATTCTGGCATTAAATGTGTATACGTTGCGATTGGTCAAAAACAATCAACAATTGCAAACGTTGTACGTAAGCTAGAAGAAACTGGCGCTATGGCGTATACAACTGTTGTCGCTGCTGCGGCTGCTGATCCTGCTGCAATGCAGTACTTAGCTCCGTACTCTGGCTGTACAATGGGTGAATACTTCCGTGACCGCGGTGAAGACGCTCTTATTATTTATGATGATTTGTCTAAGCAAGCTGTTGCTTACCGTCAAATTTCATTGCTTTTACGTCGTCCGCCAGGTCGTGAAGCGTATCCAGGTGACGTATTCTATCTTCACTCACGTCTTCTTGAACGTGCTTCTCGTGTATCTGCTGACTACGTTGAGAAATTCACTAATGGCGCAGTAACTGGTAAAACTGGTTCTTTAACTGCATTGCCAATTATTGAAACTCAAGCAGGTGACGTATCTGCATTCGTACCAACGAACGTAATTTCGATTACTGACGGTCAGATCTTCTTAGAAACATCATTATTCAACGCAGGTATTCGTCCTGCTGTGAACGCGGGTATCTCTGTATCTCGTGTTGGTGGTTCTGCTCAAACTAAGATCATCAAAAAATTGTCTGGTGGTATCCGTACTGCTTTAGCACAATACCGTGAATTGGCTGCGTTTGCTCAGTTCGCTTCTGACCTTGACGAAGCAACTCGTAAGCAACTTGAACATGGTCAACGTGTAACTGAGTTAATGAAGCAAAAGCAATATGCTCCTTACTCAATTGCTGACCAAGCTGTTTCTGTTTATGCATCTAACGAAGGCTATATGGCTGACGTAGAAGTTAAGAAAATCGTAGACTTTGATGCTGCGTTAATTTCTTACTTCCGCTCAGAATATGCTCCGTTGATGAAACAAATCGATGAAACTGGTGATTACAACAAAGACATCGAAGCAGCAATCAAAGCAGGTATTGAAAGCTTTAAAGCGACTCAAACTTACTAAGTTTAGTTTTAGTTAAGTTTGGTTCACGGATCAACCTTCGGAAGCTCGAAAGGGCTTTCGAATACTAGGTTAAGCGTATGGCAAATTTAAAAGAAATTCGCGCCAAAGTAGCTAGTATCAAGAGCACGCAAAAGATTACTCGCGCGATGCAAATGGTAGCTGCTTCTAAAATGCGTCGTGCGCAAGAGCGCATGGCTCAGGGCCGTCCGTATGCCGATAATATGCGCCGTGTAATTGCTCACTTGGTTCAAGCAAACCCTGAATACAAACACCGTTATATGGTTGACCGCCCTGTTAAGCGCGTTGGCTATATCGTAGTGTCTTCAGATCGTGGTTTGGCCGGTGGCTTGAACATTAACTTGTTCAAGAAAGTTGTGCAGCATGTCAAAGCACAACAACAGCAGTCAATTGAAGTTGAATTTGCTTTAATTGGTCAAAAAGCGGTTTCGTTTTTTAAGAATTACGGCGGTAAAGTGCTTGGTGCAACTACCCAACTTGGCGATGCGCCGAGTTTGGAACAGTTAACTGGCTCAGTCCAAGTTATGCTTGATGCATTTGATAAGGGCGAATTAGATCGTATCTACCTCGTATCAAATGGCTTCATTAATGCAATGACTCAGCAGCCTAAAGTAGAACAACTTGTTCCTTTAGCACCAGCAGAAGAAGGCGATGATCTCAACCGTACTTATGGTTGGGACTATATCTACGAACCAGAAGCAGAACAATTGTTAAATGGTTTGTTGGTTCGCTATATCGAGTCTATGGTTTATCAAGGTGTGATTGAAAACGTTGCATGTGAGCAGTCAGCTCGTATGGTCGCGATGAAAGCAGCGACAGACAACGCAGGACAACTGATTAAAGACCTACAACTCATTTACAACAAGCTGCGTCAAGCCGCGATTACTCAGGAAATTTCTGAGATCGTTGGCGGTGCCGCTGCCGTTTAACATTATTAAGTTTGAATTGAGGAGACAGCAATGAGTAGCGGTCGTATCATTCAGATCATCGGCGCGGTTATCGACGTCGAGTTTGAGCGCAATAGCGTTCCTAAGATCTATGACGCTCTCCAAGTTGACGGTACTGAAACTACATTAGAAGTTCAGCAACAGCTTGGCGATGGTGTTGTTCGTACCATCGCAATGGGTTCTACAGAAGGTCTTAAACGTGGCCTTAATGTAACTAGCACAAATGCACCGATTTCTGTTCCAGTAGGTCCAGCTACGCTTGGTCGTATCATGGACGTTTTGGGCCGCCCAATTGATGAAGCTGGTCCAGTTGCAACTGAAGAACGTTTGCCAATTCACCGTCAAGCGCCTTCTTATGCTGAACAAGCTGCTTCTACTGACCTTTTAGAAACTGGTATTAAAGTAATTGACTTACTTTGCCCGTTTGCAAAAGGTGGTAAAGTTGGTTTATTCGGTGGTGCTGGTGTTGGTAAAACCGTTAACATGATGGAGTTGATCAACAACATCGCGAAAGCTCACTCAGGTTTATCTGTGTTTGCTGGTGTTGGTGAGCGTACTCGTGAAGGTAACGACTTCTATCACGAGATGAAAGATTCTAACGTTCTTGACAAAGTAGCAATGGTCTACGGTCAGATGAATGAGCCACCAGGTAACCGTTTACGCGTAGCGTTAACTGGTTTGACTATGGCTGAATACTTCCGTGATCAAAAAGACGAAAATGGTAAAGGTCGTGACGTATTATTATTCGTTGACAACATCTACCGTTATACTCTTGCAGGTACTGAAGTATCAGCATTGTTAGGTCGTATGCCATCTGCGGTAGGTTACCAGCCTACACTTGCAGAAGAAATGGGTGTTCTTCAAGAGCGTATTACGTCTACTAAATCTGGTTCGATCACATCGATCCAAGCAGTATACGTACCTGCCGATGACTTAACAGATCCATCGCCTGCAACTACATTTGCTCACTTAGATGCAACAGTAGTATTGAGCCGTGACATCGCATCTTCTGGTATCTATCCAGCGATCGATCCACTTGACTCAACTTCACGTCAGTTAGACCCATTAGTTGTTGGTCAAGAGCATTATGAAATTGCACGTTCTGTACAGAACATTTTGCAACGTTATAAAGAGCTTAAAGACATCATCGCAATCTTGGGTATGGATGAGTTAGCTGAAGAAGATAAATTGGTTGTTTACCGTGCGCGTAAAATCCAACGTTTCTTCTCTCAACCATTCCATGTAGCTGAAGTGTTTACTGGCGCTCCTGGTAAATTAGTATCGCTTAAAGAAACGATTCGTGGCTTTAAAGGTCTATTAGCTGGTGAATACGATCACATCCCAGAACAAGCGTTCTATATGGTTGGTGGTATTGACGAAGTGATTGCTAAAGCTGAGAAACTCTAATTTAAGGAGATCATCTCATGGCGACTATGCAATGTGATGTCGTAAGTGTTAAAGAGTCTATTTACTCTGGCGCAGTAACGATGTTAATCGCGAAAGGCGCAGGTGGTGAACTTGGTATTTTGCCAGGACACGCACCACTTGTGACTTTGCTTCAACCGGGCCCGATTCGTGTTCAGTTGGAAAATGGTACAGAAGAAATCGTCTATGTATCTGGCGGTGTTTTAGAAGTTCAACCTCATGTTGTAACGGTTCTTGCAGATACTGCAATCCGTGCAGACAACTTGGATGAAGCTGCAATTTTAGAAGCACGTAAAAATGCTGAACAATTGCTTGCGAACCAAAAGAGTGATTTGGACTCAGCTGCTGCATTGGCATCTCTATCAGAGATTTCAGGTCAGCTTGAAACTATCCGTAAGATGAAGAACCGCGCATTATAATTTGTGCACTGTTCATCAAAAAAGCCACCGTAAGGTGGCTTTTTTGTTATTTGGATATAACTTAAGAATCAGTTTTTGGATCAGGTTTTTCATCTCCAGCCATAATCATAGCTGCGAGTTTAACCATATCCATTTGAATGGTATTCAGCTGTTTTTCAATTTGGTCAAAATTGATTTGATCTAATTTTCCATTTAGTAAAGGCATGCTTAGAGCTTGTTGATTGGCATGTAGTAAACTTTGGCGAATATTCTCAATTTCCTGACTTTTGATATCTAAGGTGAGAAGAGCTTGATTTAAACCTTCTAATTGCTGTTTTAAAGTTGAAACAGTTGTTTTTAATTCATTTTGATTTTTATCTTGGATAGCTTGTTCAACGTCAAGTTGAGTGTCTTTAAGTTGTTCAACATAATCGCCAGCTTTAAGCTGTAAATTAGCAGCATCTCGAACCATATAAAAAATATTGCCGCTTTTAAATTCGGTTTTACTCGGAGCAATATCTGACTCTTGTCGTTCAATAGCTTGATCAGATGCCTGTTCAGTTATTTCAGTATTTTCTTGTTCAGTAGCATGGTCTTGTGCCTGATCACACCCGAGTAAAAGCATGCCTGAGGCAAAAATTACAAAAGGAAGAAATGCACCCTGTAAAACTTTTTTCATAACTACAAACAACATCAAATAAAGCAAATAGGTACTATAGGCATAAAATATGGAGAAAGATTGTATTTTTGCAAACAAACAACATTTTGACCAGATAATAAAAAAGAGCGTAGAAAACGCTCTTTTTTACGTTTTTTTAACGTTATTTTGCTAACTCTGCTTCAACTGCTTTAACGATTTGTTCATCATCCGCAGTTAGGTTTGGAGCAAAACGAGCCACTACTTCGCCATTTTTATTAATTAAGAATTTCTCGAAGTTCCATAAAACTTCTGGAGCTGGATTAGTTGGAATACCTAAGCCTTCTAAACGCTCACGGAAAGGTCCTTCACCAGTACGTTCTGGTTGAGCTGCTGTCAAAGTTTCATAGAGTGGGTGCTTATCTTCACCGACAACAGATACTTTAGAAAATAAAGGGAAGTGAACATCATAATTTAATGAACAGAATTGTTGAATTTCTTCATCTGAACCTGGTTCTTGCTCTTTAAAGTTGTTTGCTGGAAAACCTAAAATTTCAAGGCCTTGATCTTTTTTTGCTTGATAAAGCTTTTCTAAGCCTTCGTATTGTGGAGTTAAACCACATTTAGAGGCAGTATTTACAATAAGTAAAACCTTGCTCTTATATTGTTCAAGGTCAACCGTTTCGCCTGAAATAGCTTTTACTGGAATGTGATATACAGATTGTGTCATGAGTATTTCCTAAAGATTGTAGTTGATATCAAGTAACGCATTTGTTTTAACTGCTATTGAGGGGTAGTGCAATAATATTCGTGTTCAAAAAAAGAAAAAGATTTTAAAAGATAAACTGAATTCTAGTTATTTCTAATTTGAATAGGTGTTTGTCCAGTATAACGTTTAAAAAACTCAATAAAACTTGAGCTATGTTGATAACCTAAATCATATGCTAAGCGTTTAATTGGAGTACCTTGTCGTATTTGATGAATTGCATAAACAATTTTGGCTCGATTTCGCCATTCGGATAAAGAGAGTTGTAGCTCTTGTTGACTCAAACGTAACAGGTGGCGGTCACTTACAGAGAAATTTTGAAGTAACTGCTGTAAAGAGTGATCAAAAAGTAATGGGTCGGAAAGCTTTTCTAAAATAGGCAATAAAACTGGGTGTCGCGTTTGAGGCAAATAATGCGAATAGGCTGGGGCTTGTTGTAATTGGTCGAATAAGACTTGTAAAAGATGTTCTAAATATTCAGGTTTTTTATTCTGCTTCTGTTGTTCCAGAATTTGGAGGACTAAGGTCCGAAAAAAGGGCTGGATACTAAAACACTGACAGACATCTCCTAAAACAGAGCATAGGCGGGGATGTAGACGAATACAGATATAGTGAATTTCGTGATCAATATCAGTCGATTGATGAACTGTTTGAGGTGGAATCCAAAGTCCATAGCTAGGGGGAGATAGATATAGTTGTTCTTCCACCTGCATTTCTAAAATGCCATTTAAGCTGAAATTAAAATCTCCCCAGAGCGAGGCATGAGGACGAACAATATCTTCTTTTTGATATAGAAATTCATGAACTTCTATACTGTTCAATAAAGAAAAGTGTTGGTCCTCATTGTTCATCTTTGTACTCAGACTATATTTTAATTTTCACAGGTCGCTTTAGGATTATTTAAGCCCTTTGCAAAGGTAAATGTACTTACGAGTGCTAAAGCCACAAAGCTTAATACACCATAAATTAAGGTATTTTCATTGAAATGATCAACCACATAACCGCCTAATAATGAACCTGTGGCAATCATGACCTGAAACATACCTACAAAAAGAGGCATACCTTTTTCAACTGCATGTGGCGCATGTACAAACATCCAGATATTGGCTGAGGTAGGGAAAGCACCAAATGCGAAGCCCCATAAAGCAGTTAAGACAATAGCACCAAATTCATGAATGGCAAAAAGTGGGAATCCAAAAAATACAATTGCAAAGCAAGCACTAACAAAGGCAAGCGTATAACGGACATTCAGATTGCCACTATATCCAGCAAATGCATTTCCGAAAATACCTGCAATTCCGTAGAGCAATAATAATGAACTAATCGTTGTACCATTAAAGCCAGCAATATTTTTGAAGAAAGGTGCTAAATAGCTATATGCACAAAAATGAGCGAGTCCGATAAGTAGAACAATAAGCATGCCGCTACGTGCTTTAGGCGTGCGTAATAATGCTGGTAAGTCCCTCATATGGATTGGCGAGTCTGGAACAAGTTTAGGTAAAAAGATTAATTGTAAGATTAAAACAATTAAGCCAATTCCTGCTGTAATTCCAAAAGCACTGCGCCAGCCATAAAATTCACTTAACCATGTTCCAATAGGAACACCCAAAACTGTCGCAAAAGTTACGCCTGCCATTACAACAGCAGTTGCTTTAGCAATAGGGAGATGAGCGGGAGCTAATTTTCCACTTAAAGCGATTGCCGTGGCCCAGAACCCGCCAATTGAGATGCCTAAAATTAAGCGACTGAGTAATAAAATATGAAAGTTTTCAGCAAAAGCAGTAATGGTATTGGCAATAACCATAATTGCTGTCAGTAAAATGAGAACATAGCGTCGATCAAGTTGTTTCACTGAAACTGGTAATAAGGGGGCAGCAATCGCGGCCATAATGCCGGGTACGGTAATAATAAGACCAGCTGTACCTACAGAAATATTTAAATCTGTTGCAACACTATTTAAAACACCAACAGGTAAAAATTCACTTGTTACTAATGCAAATGCTGCAATGGCAACGGCCAAAATGGCAAACCAGCTTCCCTGTGGGGAGGTCGTGGGTCGCGCTTTAGAGATAGAAGATTGGTCCATAGGAAATCCTTACTTGGCTAAATTTGGAGTGAAGAAAGGCAATTTATTAATTAACTAACGATCATTATGAAAATAAAATAGTTGATAAAAAATCGAACGTCAATTAATTTAATAACGATTGTTATAAAAATAGATGTGATCTTTATGACAAATACGCATGAAACGAATTTGATCGCTGCTGAAGACACGCTGAAAAAAAAGCGTGGACGTCCTAAATGCTTTGATGAACAGCAGGTTTTGCAAAAGGCAATGTTACTGTTTTGGGAGCATGGCTATGAAGCAACGTCGATCAGTGATTTAACACAGGCTTTGGAAATTACAGCACCAAGCTTATACAGTGCGTTTGGAGATAAGGCGGGGCTCTTCTATCAAAGTATTGATTACTATTTGGCTCATGAAGCATGTCCTATTGAAACCATCTTTTTAGAAGCAAAAACAGCAAAAATCGCTTTTGAACTTTATCTATACGATAACGTTAAAAGACTCGTCCAGCCAAATAAGCCTGCTGGTTGTATGCTCGTCGTTGCTGCTATGAATTGTTCTGACGCTACTCAGAATGTGCAGCAGAATCTTCTCGATAAAAGAATAAAGACCAAAGAAAAATTATTCAAACGTCTTCAACAAGGTGTAGAGCAGGGTGATTTGTCTCCAAATGCACCGTTACAGGAAATGACAGACTTTTATGCAACCGTCATTCAAGGGTTAACGATTCAAGCAAGAGATGGGGCGAGTACCGAGCAATTACACAAAGTTGTGGAACATGCCATGAAGACTTGGACATTATTCTAAAAAAAGGAGGATGTCCTAAGTTCAATATCAATGTCGGAAATACGATATTTCAATTTATTAAGACATTCTTCAAAATAAACTCTCTTTTACAGATGGCGTATTACTATGAGTCAGGTCATGAAATATCATAAATGGGCGTTTATATTCCCCATTTTGGCAGTACTGATTTGGTCTTTAAATATTGTAGTTACCCGCTATGTTTCTGATTATATCTCTCCTGTCAGTATCAGTTTTTATCGGTGGTTAATCGCCTTTATTATTTTAACCCCATTTATGTTGTTACCAGTTTGGAAACAGCGACACTTATTAAAACAATATTTGCCTAAATTAGCAGTATTAAGTGCATTTGGAATGGTGCTTTATCAAGGGCTTGCTTATACGGCTGCACATTATACCAGTGCAACTAATATGGGAATTGTGAATGCATTTATTCCGATCTTTACCATTTTCGTTTCTCTTGCTATTTTAAAAGATGTGCCTAATCGCTTTGCAGTTTTTGGCAGTATTTTGTCTTTTGCAGGTTTGCTCTATGTCATGTCCCAAGGAAATATTGGCCACCTATTAAGTTCTGGTGGACATCTTGGTGATGCTTTAATGATTATCGCTGTGTTCTTTTATGCATTTTATGGGGTGTTTCTTAAAAAATGGCAGTTGCCACTTCCAATCATGACGAGCTTATATGTCCAGATTGGTTTTTCTGTAATATTTCACCTTCCTTTAATTTTCTGGTTCGGACTGGATGCTTTAAATGCACAAAATGCTCCGAGTGCTATTTATGCAGGAGTATTTGCTTCACTCATTGCACCTTTAGTTTGGATGTTGGCTGTTCAGCAATTAGGACCTAATAGAACAAGTATCTTTATGAACCTTGTTCCTGTGTTTACAGCAATTATTGCGAGTGTCTGGTTATCTGAGCAGTGGACCATTTATCACACACTAGGGGGCGTAATAATTTTAATTGGTATCATTATGGCTCAAAAGAAGGTCGGTTCTAAAAAGAGTGAGCTGATACAAGAGCAAAACTAAGACGACTAAAAAAACTATGGCATATTTTGAAAAAAATTAATAAAAATATGCCATTTTTTATTAGTTAAAGCTTTTCTATATGATTTATAAATAGTTTATAACAATAGGTTGAAATATAAATATTAAAAAAGCCAATAAAAATATTAATATAATTTTAATTTTTAAGTAAAAATCCGTAAATTCCCTACACTTTTCATGCTTTTTTTAGAGAAATTATATATTTCTCTCATTTAGTCTCTTGCCACATAATAGCGACCACTACGAAAGACGCTCTTTTTGCAGATTCTCTTTCGTTGCAGAGATATCCAAACCCTCTGGATGCGGTATATACCCATCCTTTTTATGCTCAGTTATCCCTATATAACTGAGCTTTTTTTTTGTCTGAAATTAGGCGCGGATAATCTCGCCTGTGAGAGCATTAATAATTCTACTTGGCTGCTGACTTTGGCCTAAGTCACCATTGAGATAGTTTAATTGTGAACCAAAGTATTGGCAGGCATCTTGTAGTGAATGAGCCGGTTCTTGCCCACTCGGGTTGGCACTAGTCGAGACAATAAAACCATGAAAAGCATTGCATAATGCTACACACAAAGGATGTGTGGTGACTCGAACAGCGACAAGTGGATGTTCACCTTTAATCCATGAAGGAATATGTTCACCAGCTGGCAAGAGCCAAGTTGTGGCTCTTTCTGAAGGTTGGTGATTCGTCCAGCAATCAATAATTTCTTGTTGAGTCGCTTCAGGTAAAGAGGTCAACAGGTGTTCGACTTGGCTAATATGGCTGGCTAATAAAATGACCCCCTTCTCAATAGGTCTTTGTTTCAGCACTAGAATTTTTTGAAAAGCTTGTTCGTTAAAAGGGTCGCAACCTAGCCCCCAAACTGCCTCAGTTGGATACGCCAAGACTTGACCTTGATGTAAACTTTCGGCGGCTTCGGTAACTGAGGTGGTAATCATGGTAATACTCTTCATTTCAATCAGACAGAATTGCTATTGTGTGCTCCCATACTAAGAGCGACAACGTAAATACAGCCCTGATTGTTGCATACATAAACCAAGTAGTTCTAGTTCCATGAGTGAAGAGGTGAGTTCTGCAACGGGTTGTGAGTGATGCACGACAAGCTGATCAGTATCTTGACCGACCCAGTCTAAAGATTGATACAGTTTAATTAAATGTTCAGGAATTTCTGGCGCGCCAGTTTCAGTTGCTTCACTTTGGCTTTGTTGTTGACTCTGCCACTGTGTTGGGAGAGCAAGGTCCTCAATAATCTGTTCAGGATGATCGACTAAGATTGCGCCTTCACGAATAAGCTGATGGCAGCCCTGATGAAACTCACTGTAAATATGGCCAGGAATAGCAAATACCGTTTTACCTTGCTCAGCAGCTTTGTTGGCAGTAATCAGTGAGCCACTTTTTAAAGTCGCTTCTACGACGAGTACTCCTAAACTCAAACCACTAACAATTCGGTTCCTACGAGGGAAATGTTGCTGTAATGGTGGCGTACCGGGTAAAAACTCAGTAATGATGGCGCCGTTTTGAGCCAAGATCTGTTCTGCAAGTTTTTTATTCTGAGCAGGGTAGGTGCTGTCTAGACCTGTTCCGGTGACAGCAATAGTTCGTTGATGTACTGAAGCTCCTTGGTGAGCAGCTTCGTCAATGCCATATGCCAAGCCACTACTCACATAAAATCCTTTTTCACTTAAGTAATAGGCAAAATCATAAGCAACCTGACGACCATGTGGGCTTGGTTTTCGACTACCCACAATCGCAATTTGTGGTTGCAACAAAGCTTGAGCTTGGCCTTTTCCAAAAATGATAGGTGGATAGTCTATGTAAGGTAGCAATTGCGTAGGATAGCCAGAGTCATCTGGCGTTAAAATAAAGTCAGTATATTGCTGGATCTGCTGAACCAGTTTTTCAAAATGAGCCTGACCTTGAGCAGTTTGAAATTCATCTACGCGTTTTAAATGATTGGCATGTAAACCGAGATTAGACCATTGGGCTAACCCAGCAGGTTGGACAGCCGTTTCACAGCTACCGAAATAGTCGACAATTTTTTTAAAGCTAACTAAAGAGTGCTGCACCAAATACCACACTTTAAGGGTGTGGTAATGGTGTGAAGAAAGTTGAGTAAGCATTGTAAAGTGTATATCCAGCGTTAATCATCAAAACGAGGTGGCTGAATGTTTGAACCTACTTTAATGGGTAAGTCACTTTCTAATACATATGCATAGCTAAGCTTATCAAAAGTTCTAAATACCATAAGGCTACCAATTTGCTGTCCAGGTAACTGTATTGGTTCTTTGGTTTTAGGGTCTCGAATGGTTTCACCTTGTTGGGTAATATCAAAGACTTGACCCACCTGAATGCCTTGAGCCGTACCGCGGTCTAAAGTCACTACACTATTTTTGGCTGCTCTACCAATTGAACCCATGACACGAATGATCTTGCCACCATCCGTCACTTGTTTAGCATCCACTGGGTAAAATAGAGTGGGTAAAGTCGCATCTTCTTCTGGCATGACCCGATCACCACGACGCACTTCGGAATTGTAGCTATCAGTTAGCTCAAGTGTTGTTATGTCTTTCTCAGAAGAGATCGCAATACCTGACGCAACCTGTTGTAGTTCAATACCTAGACTGTGTTTTTTACCCTTACTATCCATGAAATAGTACGGTTCACCTTCACGGTAGACAGCATAACGTTGACCATCAATTAAACCTTGTCCGCGTGCATAAATCGTTTGGCCCTTTGCCGCAAGTACACGCTGATCGGCAGTGCCAACAATATAAGGCGTATGTTCAATTGCATCGGCTGGTAAAATAGTACTGTGTTCTAACCACTGTTTAATATGCTCAAGTGGAATAACAGGCACGTTATCGTTGAGTGACTCCACACGAACTTGAGGTTGTAAGTTTGCTGTTTGGCCTGTGTAGCGACGAATAATGCCGACACAACCATCTCCCTCATCTTTACCTATCAATGGTCGACCAGCTAAACTGCATAACAATAAGCGGTCACCCGGGTAAATCCAGTGTGGATTTTTGACGTGCTGATTACTTGCCCAGATTTCTGGCCAGCGCCAAGGTTTACTTAGGAAATGACCAGAAATATCCCACAGCGTATCTCCTCGTTTTACAACGTAGACATGTGGTGCATTACTTTTTAGAGAGGGTGGATTATGGTTCGGACTAGCAGCATGAACCTCTGCTACTGTACCCATTGCAACCCCTGTAAAAAGTGCGAAAGCAAGTAAATGCTTTTTTATCCCCAAAGCATGAAATTCACCCATGCCGTTAAAAACCTTTTTCATTATGATAATTCCTAAAAATTATGCGTGCAGATGCGTTATAATAGGCGGCTTACACACAATTTTTCGATGAAGTATTTCCTTCATTTGGTTTTTCAATCAATGGCATAAGTGAGGACGTCAGTATGGCCTTATTACCTATTTTAAGTTTTCCTGATCCCCGACTTCGTACCATTGCTAAGCCTGTTGAAGAAGTTACTGATGAAATTCGTCAACTTGCAGCAGATATGCTTGAAACCATGTATGCCGCACCAGGTATTGGTTTAGCAGCTTCACAGGTAGATCGTCATATTCAGTTAATCGTTATAGATTTATCTGAAGCTAAAGATGAACCCTTGGTTTTTATTAACCCCAAAATCACTCCGCTGACAGAAGATAAGCAGCAGTACGAAGAAGGCTGCCTATCGGTGCCACAAATATACGACAAAGTTGAGCGCCCGTCACGTGTGAAAATTGAGGCAATTAACCTTGAAGGTCAAGCATTTGAGATAGAAGCTGATGGACTTCTCGCTGTTTGTATCCAACATGAAATGGATCACTTAAATGGCAAATTATTTGTGGATTATTTGTCGCCACTTAAACGTCAGCGTGCGCGAGAAAAAGTCGAAAAAGTTGTTCGTCAACGTGAGCGTGAAAAAGTTGCAGTAAAACGTTAAAAATTTCTATTCTTCAAATATTAATATAGTGTGGATGTGATTTTTGGTTTTTCGTAGTGGTCTGTTGCTTGCATGTGCAGCAGTATTTTTACAGGTCGCGGTATTTCTACAGCCGCTATTACCGAAGCAATATCAAATTGCTCCGGTCTGTGAAACTATTACCCGTGCTTTGCTGAAACCCAAAGCACAGACGGAAGCCATGTCACATACCATGCATTCGCATCATGATCATCATATTGAACAGGCTCAAGTACCTGAACACCATGACCATCATGATGCAAATCACCAGTGTCAATATTGTACCGTCTATGCCAATCTGGTTTTACCGCCTGAATTTGGCGTAAAAGAAGTTTTAGTTCGCATACAAGTTCGCTTAGTCGCTTATCAACAAGCATTCAAACATGTTTATTTTGCACTACAGCGACTTTTCCTACTCCCGCAAGGGCGTGCACCACCTCTATTTGCATAAATAAAAGCAATTTTTTGTTGGGGTCTTGATTGACTTCAATATCACTTTATTTATGTTTTAGAGCGTATAAAAAATGTCACATTCTAAATTCTTATTACAACCTTTATGGGTTGCGATGCTTGCTGTTTCTCATTCGGGTCTAGTTTTTGCTGATTCAGAAAAAAATGATATTGATACCAAAACACTTCATTCATTGGCACTTATCGTTGTTACAGCACAGCAAGGCAATGATGCAAATGGTCTTATTGTTCATGCAGATCCAAAGCAACCGATTCAGCCAGTACCTGCTACAGATGGTGCAGATTACCTGCAAAGTATTATGGGTTTTAACTCAATACAAAGCGGTGGAACAAATGGCGATGTAACATTCCGAGGTATGTTTGGCTCACGCATCAAAATTTTGACGGATGGAACCGAAAACTTAGGTGCATGTCCAAATCGTATGGATGCACCAACTTCTTATATTTCACCAGAAAGTTATGACCGTATTTCTGTCATTAAAGGTCCGCAAACAGTTCAATATGCCAATACGGGTTCAGCAGCGACTGTTCTTTTTGAACGTCAGCCTGAAAAGCTCACTACAGAGAAACCTTATCGTGGGCAAGCCAGTGTTTTGTTAGGTTCATATGGGCGTATTGACCATAATGTTGAAGCGGCAATTGGTGATGAGAAAAAATATATCCGTTTAAATGCTAATCGTTCTGAGTCCAATAGTTATCAAGATGGTGACGGCAATACCGTACCTTCAGCATGGGAAAAATGGAATGCTGATGTGGCGATTGGTTTCACTCCAGATGAAAACACATGGATTGAACTCACTGGTGGAAAATCTGATGGTGAATCGCTTTATGCTGGGCGTTCAATGGATGGTTCTCAATTTGCGCGTGAAAGCTTAGGTCTACGTTTTGAAAAGAAAAACATCACTAATGTCATCAAGAAAATAGAAGGGCAGGTGAACTATAGTTATAACGACCATATTATGGATAACTTTAGCTTACGTACTCCGCCATTAGTTGAAATGACACATGATGGTATGACTATGCTGATGCCAAACACGATGGCCATGCAAGTGACGCGCCGTACATTAAACTCACGTTTAGCCATGACCTCTGAATGGAATAAATGGAGTCTGATTACAGGTGTAGATTCTCAATTTAATAAACATGGCGGTAGCATGTCATCGCCAAATATGCCTTCTATGAATGTTCCATATCGTCAAGATATGCGTTTTCAATCATATGGTGCTTTTGGTGAACTTGGTTATCAATGGAACGATCTCAACAAACTGGTTACAGGTGTGCGTTTAGATCGAGTAACAGTTGAAGATGAGCGCGCAGATTCTCAAGCAAAAGGCTTTAATACTAAACTTGAAAAGACTTTACCAAGTGCATTTGTCCGCTGGGAAAATCAACATCCTGAGCATGACCTAAAAAGCTATATCGGTTTAGGCTATGTAGAGCGTATGCCTGATTATTGGGAACTTTTTTCGCCTAAACATGGTAATGCTGGCTCAACCAATACCTTTAACGGTGTGAATCCTGAGAAAACACTACAGTTGGATTTGGGCTTTCAGCAACAACATGGAGCTTTAAATACATGGGCTTCTGCCTATGCAGGCTTAGTCGACGACTACATTTTAATGAGTTATCACCATCACCCAAGCACGGGAATGGGTGGGCATGATATGAGTCATGATATTACTGCGGGTGCTAAAAATGTCGATGCAACCATTGCAGGTGCAGAAGCTGGTATTGGCTATCAATTTACCGACCATATTCAGGCTGATTTGAGTGCGATGTATGCATGGGGTAAAAACACCACAGATGACAAACCTTTACCTCAAATTTCACCTTTAGAAGGTCGAATAAATATTCGCTATGTGGCTGACAAATATAATTTAGGTCTGTTGTGGCGAGCTGTTGCTGAGCAAAACCGCGTGAGTCTACATCAAGGTAACATCGTGGGATATGACTTAAAACCAAGTAAAGGTTTTTCAACTCTTTCTCTAAACGGAAGTTACAACCTTCGTAAGGATATTGATGTATCTGTCGGCATCGACAACGTATTAGATAAAACCTACACCGAACACTTAAATAAAGCGGGTAGTGCAGGCTTTGGATTTGCGAGTGAAGAGCAGTTCAATAATATCGGAAGAAACTACTGGGTTCGTATGAGCATGAAGTTTTAATAAGCTGTAACGAATTAAATGAACTGAAAATATTAATTTAACGAGAGAAATCAAATGACAAATAAATTATCGCCTGAACAGTCTTGGTGGGGATGGAAGTTACTTATTGTGGCTTCTATCTTGAGTTTATTGTTTATGATCATTTTTTACTTGGCAATCAACAATGAACCTGATTACATGCCAAGTCAAAAAAATAAGCAGATGATGGAGTCACACGAGCAAATGAATCACGCTGAAATGCACAGTTCATCATCTCAATAAGCCTTTAATATTTAAAAATGGAAGTCTGGTTAACGGGCTTCCATTTTTTATTTTTAGGCTTGGAAAATTATTGATGCATACTCGCCAAGGTTTTTGCTTTACCTTGATTCTGATAAAGACTTAGACCAAGTTTTTGTATATTACGCCCTGATTTGGATAAGAAGTTTTCAATTCTTGGTGAAAGCTTTGCACCACTATAAAGTAATGAATTACGCAAAATTAGATAATAAGCAAACCAAGAAGCAGATTGTTGAGGCAATCCGAGTAGTTTCATTCTTTTCTTACCAATAAAAAATTGGGTAAGTTCTAAATGTTGTCGGTAAGCAAGCTTCTGCTGCAAAGAGCGTAAATGCAGATACTTTCTCTCAAAAGGTTCTTTAGATAAGCTCGATCCTAATTCAATACTGCTGTGATCGGAGCGAGGGTGAGCAAACTGCATCCAGTACAGTAATCGCCAGCCTTCAGACTCAGATTGAATAAGCCATTTTTCATCAATACCCATCAACCAGCCAACATAACGCCAAAAATGTAAAAAATTCTTAGTTTCCTGTTTTGTCGGCCATATTCCTACAGCTCTAATACCGAGTAAAACCACACTGCTAAACGCTAAATTGGTCATTGCTAAATCAAACTGATTAAGAGGAATTCCCCAAACTTCGCTATCCCAACGATCAGACTTTTTTAATTGTCGGCGAACGAGTGCATGAATAAAGCGAACATAAATGGTTGAGGTAAAACCTGAACTCAAACGAGTGAGGCCCTGAGGTTCAGTAATATCCACCCACCATTTCGTGGTTTCTGCTAAACGAGTACCCGCCTGTTTCTTTAATGCACCTGTTAAAATTAAAGGTTGATTAAACCCCGGATATAAATATCCCGCCATTAAAGATAAATCTCTAAGAATAAAACCATTATTTATTCCTAAACGATGAGTAAATTTAATAGCCTCAACAATTTGGTGTTGGTCTAACCATTCAGGTTTTTGTTCAATGTAATTAAAGAAACTTTCTAACTCAGTAGGTAGGGGCTCAGATAAGTCATGGCGGCCTTGAAATAATATCTTCTCAAAAATCATGCGGTGATCTTTGGGATTTTGCATAACCCAATCAATTACTTTATCCATTTCAACGTCCCCTTCATAAAGAGCACGTTGTAAAGACATATATTCTGCATAGTTTGGCTGTGCTGGTTTTTCGCAACAGACATTTAAAAACTGAGTAAAGAAATTACTGTCTTGCATGTCATTAAAAGAGGCAAGTCGAGTCGGGCTACTTGTTTGCATATTGTCACTTACTTATTAAACTGAATAATAAATAGGCTAATATGAATAATTATTCGCATTCAATTCACATTTAAAGAATAAAAAACCAATGAGAAAAGCCCCACAGCAACAGCGTTCAAAAATTATTGTTGACCATATTTTAGAGGCGACACAGCACTGTATTGCCCAATATGGATTGCTCCATACCACGACTCCTAAAATTGCAGAGAGATCTGGAGTAAGTGTGGGTTCAATTTACCAATACTTTGAGAATAAAGATCAAATCATAGAAGAACTGTTGCGCCGTAAAAGCGAACTATTGGGGCAACAATTCAAAGAATTAGTTATGCAGCAAGGAAATATTCCTTTGGATATCCTTATCCCCTTAGCAATTGAACTAGGATTTGCTGCATTAAAAGCCGATCATGGATTTTTTATAGAGGTGCTGAAGCATTGGCATGACTATAGTCATTCGCAAGCTGCTCAGATTTTAGAAAGACATTTTTTTGAAGTTGGACTATATACATTTAGTAGAAATCCCCATCAATGGGACTTCGAACAGGTGAAGCATAAATCCTTTGTAATCATCAATAGTACGCTTTTTACAATGATGAGATATGTTAGTCAGAACAATTTTCTTATCTCAGAACAACAACTTAAACAAGAATTATCGAGCATGATATTGGCTTATTTAAGTCAAAAATAAATAATCAAAATAATTATTGATATAAAACAATTGGTTAATATGATTATTGTTTTAAAAATGAACGCTCAAGTCATAAGTTTTTAATTTTCGCTTGCAAAGGGAATTTAATCCTCTATAATGCACATCCATCGGCGGTGATGCAGATAGAAACTTGTTGAAAAACAGTTACTTGGAATTGAGTGAGTTGCTTTAGGTAATGAATTTGATGAGAAGTTAGTTTTGAGAATAAGTTTTAAAAATATCGAAATTACCTGTTGACTTTTAAGAGATTAAGAGTAATATAGCCGACCTAGCTTGCTGGTGACGAACCAGTAAGAAGATCATTAAGAGATTATGAAGAACAACTTGTGTGGATTTTTACTGATTGATCGATCGAAATATTATCATTGATTGATTGGTTTAAATTACTCGAAGTTTATTTGAGCGAAATTTAAGTCAGAAAATTGATGAGCCAGAATTGGCACCTTGTCTTTAATAAGGTGCAAAATGATTTTTAACTGAAGAGTTTGATCATGGCTCAGATTGAACGCTGGCGGCAGGCTTAACACATGCAAGTCGAGCGGAGTGATGGTGCTTGCACTATCACTTAGCGGCGGACGGGTGAGTAATGCTTAGGAATCTGCCTATTAGTGGGGGACAACATTTCGAAAGGAATGCTAATACCGCATACGTCCTACGGGAGAAAGCAGGGGATCTTCGGACCTTGCGCTAATAGATGAGCCTAAGTCGGATTAGCTAGTTGGTGGGGTAAAGGCCTACCAAGGCGACGATCTGTAGCGGGTCTGAGAGGATGATCCGCCACACTGGGACTGAGACACGGCCCAGACTCCTACGGGAGGCAGCAGTGGGGAATATTGGACAATGGGCGCAAGCCTGATCCAGCCATGCCGCGTGTGTGAAGAAGGCCTTATGGTTGTAAAGCACTTTAAGCGAGGAGGAGGCTACTGAAGTTAATACCTTCAGATAGTGGACGTTACTCGCAGAATAAGCACCGGCTAACTCTGTGCCAGCAGCCGCGGTAATACAGAGGGTGCAAGCGTTAATCGGATTTACTGGGCGTAAAGCGCGCGTAGGCGGCTAATTAAGTCAAATGTGAAATCCCCGAGCTTAACTTGGGAATTGCATTCGATACTGGTTAGCTAGAGTGTGGGAGAGGATGGTAGAATTCCAGGTGTAGCGGTGAAATGCGTAGAGATCTGGAGGAATACCGATGGCGAAGGCAGCCATCTGGCCTAACACTGACGCTGAGGTGCGAAAGCATGGGGAGCAAACAGGATTAGATACCCTGGTAGTCCATGCCGTAAACGATGTCTACTAGCCGTTGGGGCCTTTGAGGCTTTAGTGGCGCAGCTAACGCGATAAGTAGACCGCCTGGGGAGTACGGTCGCAAGACTAAAACTCAAATGAATTGACGGGGGCCCGCACAAGCGGTGGAGCATGTGGTTTAATTCGATGCAACGCGAAGAACCTTACCTGGCCTTGACATAGTAAGAACTTTCCAGAGATGGATTGGTGCCTTCGGGAACTTACATACAGGTGCTGCATGGCTGTCGTCAGCTCGTGTCGTGAGATGTTGGGTTAAGTCCCGCAACGAGCGCAACCCTTTTCCTTATTTGCCAGCGAGTAATGTCGGGAACTTTAAGGATACTGCCAGTGACAAACTGGAGGAAGGCGGGGACGACGTCAAGTCATCATGGCCCTTACGGCCAGGGCTACACACGTGCTACAATGGTCGGTACAAAGGGTTGCTACCTAGCGATAGGATGCTAATCTCAAAAAGCCGATCGTAGTCCGGATTGGAGTCTGCAACTCGACTCCATGAAGTCGGAATCGCTAGTAATCGCGGATCAGAATGCCGCGGTGAATACGTTCCCGGGCCTTGTACACACCGCCCGTCACACCATGGGAGTTTGTTGCACCAGAAGTAGGTAGTCTAACCGCAAGGAGGACGCTTACCACGGTGTGGCCGATGACTGGGGTGAAGTCGTAACAAGGTAGCCGTAGGGGAACCTGCGGCTGGATCACCTCCTTAACGAAAGATTGACGATTGGTAAGAATCCACAACAAGTTGTTCTTCATAGATGTATCTGAGGGTCTGTAGCTCAGTTGGTTAGAGCACACGCTTGATAAGCGTGGGGTCACAAGTTCAAGTCTTGTCAGACCCACCATGACTTTGACTGGTTGAAGTTATAGAAAAGAAGATACATAACTGATGATGTAAGCTGGGGACTTAGCTTAGTTGGTAGAGCGCCTGCTTTGCACGCAGGAGGTCAGGAGTTCGACTCTCCTAGTCTCCACCAGAACTTAAGAGAAGTTCGGATTACAGAAATTAGTAAATAGAGGTTGTAAGATCTTAGTTTATTAACTTCTGTGATTTAAGTATCACGGTATTAAGCATGACCTGACGAAGGCATGTTTATTCATTAACAGATTGGCAAAATTGAGTCTGAAATAAATTGTTCACTCAATAATGAAAAGAGAAGAAGTAATTCTGATCTTGGAATTAATTGAGAACTAGCAAATTAACTGAATCAAGCGTTTTGGTATATGAATTAGATTGAAGCTGTACAGTGTTTAAATACACAGTACTTCAAACTGTAAGAGATTGATGAGAAATCATTGATCATGTCTTATTACTCCTTGTAGGTAATAACGACTGTTTGGGGTTGTATAGTCAAGTAATTAAGTGCATGTGGTGGATGCCTTGGCAGTCAGAGGCGATGAAAGACGTAATAGCCTGCGATAAGCTCCGGGGAGGCGGCAAATATCCTTTGATCCGGAGATTTCTGAATGGGGGAACCCACCTACTTTAAGGTAGGTATTGCAACATGAATACATAGTGTTGCAAGGCGAACGAGGGGAAGTGAAACATCTCAGTACCCTTAGGAAAAGAAATCAATTGAGATTCCCTTAGTAGCGGCGAGCGAACGGGGATCAGCCCATTAAGTTATGTGTGTTTTAGTGGAACGCTCTGGGAAGTGCGAACGTAGAGGGTGATATTCCCGTACACGAAAGGGCACACATAATGATGACGAGTAGGGCGAGGCACGTGAAACCTTGTCTGAATATGGGGGGACCATCCTCCAAGGCTAAATACTCCTGACTGACCGATAGTGAACCAGTACCGTGAGGGAAAGGCGAAAAGAACCCCTGTGAGGGGAGTGAAATAGATCCTGAAACCGCATGCATACAAGCAGTGGGAGCCGACTTGTTCGGTGACTGCGTACCTTTTGTATAATGGGTCAGCGACTTATATTCAGTAGCGAGGTTAACCGTATAGGGGAGCCGTAGAGAAATCGAGTCTTAATAGGGCGTTTAGTTGCTGGGTATAGACCCGAAACCAGGCGATCTATCCATGAGCAGGTTGAAGGTTGGGTAACACTAACTGGAGGACCGAACCCACTGTCGTTGAAAAGCCAGGGGATGACTTGTGGATAGGGGTGAAAGGCTAATCAAGCCTGGTGATAGCTGGTTCTCCCCGAAAGCTATTTAGGTAGCGCCTCGGACGAATACCATAGGGGGTAGAGCACTGTTTCGGCTAGGGGGTCATCCCGACTTACCAAACCGATGCAAACTCCGAATACCTATGAGTACTATCCGGGAGACAGACTGCGGGTGCTAACGTCCGTAGTCAAGAGGAAAACAATCCAGACCGCCAGCTAAGGCCCCAAAATCATAGTTAAGTGGGAAACGATGTGGGAAGGCATAGACAGCTAGGAGGTTGGCTTAGAAGCAGCCACCCTTTAAAGAAAGCGTAATAGCTCACTAGTCGAGTCGGCCTGCGCGGAAGATGTAACGGGGCTAAAACTATGTGCCGAAGCTGCGGATTTGACTTTTAAGTCAAGTGGTAGGGGAGCGTTCTGTAAGCCGATGAAGGTGTATTGAGAAGTATGCTGGAGGTATCAGAAGTGCGAATGCTGACGTGAGTAACGACAAAACGGGTGAAAAACCCGTTCGCCGAAAGACCAAGGGTTCCAGTCCAACGTTAATCGGGGCTGGGTGAGTCGACCCCTAAGGCGAGGCCGAAAGGCGTAGTCGATGGGAAATTGGTTAATATTCCAATACTTCTGTGTAATGCGATGAGAGGACGGAGAAGGTTAAGTCAGCCTGGCGTTGGTTGTCCAGGTGAAAGGAAGTAGGCATGCATCTTAGGCAAATCCGGGGTGCTCTATGCTGAGATCTGATAGCAAGCTGTACTTGTACAGCGAAGTGGCTGATACCATGCTTCCAGGAAAAGTCTCTAAGCTTCAGTTACACAGGAATCGTACCCTAAACCGACACAGGTGGTCAGGTCGAGTAGACCAAGGCGCTTGAGAGAACTCTGCTGAAGGAACTAGGCAAAATGGTACCGTAACTTCGGGAGAAGGTACGCTGTTGTTGGTGATGGAACTTGCTTCCTGAGCTGATGACAGCCACAGAAACCAGGCCGCTGCAACTGTTTATTAAAAACATAGCACTCTGCAAACACGAAAGTGGACGTATAGGGTGTGATGCCTGCCCGGTGCTGGAAGGTTAATTGATGGGGTTAGCGTAAGCGAAGCTCTTGATCGAAGCCCCAGTAAACGGCGGCCGTAACTATAACGGTCCTAAGGTAGCGAAATTCCTTGTCGGGTAAGTTCCGACCTGCACGAATGGCATAATGATGGCGGCGCTGTCTCCAGCAGAGGCTCAGTGAAATCGAAATCGCTGTGAAGATGCAGTGTACCCGCGGCTAGACGGAAAGACCCCGTGAACCTTTACTGCAGCTTGACATTGAACTTTGACCTTACTTGTGTAGGATAGGTGGGAGGCTTTGAAGTTGGAACGCTAGTTCCAATGGAGCCGTCCTTGAAATACCACCCTGGTAATGTTGAGGTTCTAACTCTGCCCCGTAATCCGGGGCGAGGACCATGTCTGGTGGGTAGTTTGACTGGGGCGGTCTCCTCCTAAAGAGTAACGGAGGAGTACGAAGGTGCGCTCAGCGTGGTCGGAAATCACGCGTAGAGTATAAAGGCAAAAGCGCGCTTAACTGCGAGACCCACAAGTCGAGCAGGTACGAAAGTAGGTCTTAGTGATCCGGTGGTTCTGTATGGAAGGGCCATCGCTCAACGGATAAAAGGTACTCTGGGGATAACAGGCTGATACCGCCCAAGAGTTCATATCGACGGCGGTGTTTGGCACCTCGATGTCGGCTCATCTCATCCTGGGGCTGAAGCAGGTCCCAAGGGTATGGCTGTTCGCCATTTAAAGAGGTACGCGAGCTGGGTTTAGAACGTCGTGAGACAGTTCGGTCCCTATCTACCGTGGGCGCTGGAAATTTGAGAGGATCTGCTCCTAGTACGAGAGGACCAGAGTGGACGAACCTCTGGTGTACCGGTTGTGACGCCAGTCGCATCGCCGGGTAGCTATGTTCGGAAGGGATAACCGCTGAAAGCATCTAAGCGGGAAGCCTACCTCAAGATAAGATTTCCCTAGGACTTTATGTCCTCTAAAGAGCCGTTCGAGACTAGGACGTTGATAGGTTGGATGTGGAAGCATAGTGATATGTGAAGCTGACCAATACTAATTGCTCGTGAGGCTTGACTATACAACACCCAAGCAGTTGTATATAAAGCATCAATCGATTCATTAATATGCAAAGCAACTTGATTTAGTTATACGCTTAGCTAAAATGAACAAAATAAAGTAAGACTCAATCAGCCCATCTGTAAAGATTTGGAAAACGCATCGGCAACTAATAAGACCAATGCAAGTATCCATACCAGTTGTGCTGGCGACCATAGCAAGAGTGAACCACCTGATCCCTTCCCGAACTCAGAAGTGAAACCTCTTAGCGCTGATGGTAGTGTGGGGTTTCCCATGTGAGAGTAAGTCATCGCCAGCTCATTATTCTAAACACCCCTGTCCAATAGGCCAGGGGTGTTTTTTTATGCCTGGAAATAACCATTAGAGTAGTTTTCATTAAAAATACTGCATATTATTTCGATCTTTGCTTATGATATGAGCAATTAAAATTGAGCTTCTGCTTATGCAGTTTAAAATTATCGCGGCCCAAGATCTAAATAAGCAACAACGACAACAGATTGCTGAGCTGTGTTTTGCTGCTTTTGATGAAGATCCTTGGAGTCAATATACCTTCATGCAAAGCGCTGTTCATATAGTAGGCATATTAGATGATAGTATATTGTGTCACATGCTTTATGGACAGATCGAATTTTCACCTTAAAAGATGGTATTACTGTAAAAACTGCTTATATAGAATATGTGACTACTGATTTCAAAATGCGTGGAAAAGGACTCGCATCTAAATTATTAAAATATTTAACTGATGTTTTAACTACTTTAGGTTATGAACTCGCGGCATTACAGCCTGAAGATGAGGCATTCTATAAAAAATTAGGTTGGATTTCATGGTGGGGGGATTTATACATCAAACAAGATGCTTCCACTTATCTAACAGATGATTATCAAATTATGTTATTTCCGTTGAGCGCTAAGCTGAAGGCGCGACTAACCCATAATTTAGAAGATGATACTATTTGTGCCGATTGGAGAGAGGGTGAACTTTGGTAGTTTTAATTACATAAAATATTAGCTTTAATGTTCGACCAGAAGATTAGCGTAGTCTTAATAATGTGAAATATTAGCCAGCTTTCCTATTATTTCTAATGTGGTATGTGGATAGGAAAATAAATTTATCTAATCTAATAATTTGATTTTTAAGGTATTTTTAAATTATTTTTTGTTAAAAATAAATTTATGACAAGACACGTTGTTAATTTGATAATTTAGGCATTACTTAGCTTTTCTACTTTCCTGTTTATTAGAGAAGTTTATAATGATTCAGAATCATTCCAAATCTAATAAGGATATAACATGTCTACCGACCAGCAATTTCCAACACCCAATAATTTAGGGATCGCAGTTTATTCAAATAATGCAGAAGCAATTGGTAATACACCTTTAGTTCGTATCAATCGTTTGATTAAAACTGGTGCAACTGTATTAGCAAAAGTAGAAAGTCGGAATCCTGCATTTTCTGTGAAATGTCGTATTGGGGCGGCACTTATTGCAGATGCAGAAAAGCGTGGTGTGTTAAAAGAAGGCATGCATATTATTGAGCCAACCAGTGGTAACACGGGGATTGCGTTGGCTTTTGTTGCAGCGGCTAAGGGTTACCCAATTACTTTAACTATGCCTGCAAGCATGAGTCTTGAGCGTAGAAAAGTGTTAAAAGCACTCGGTGCCAATTTAGTTTTAACTGAACCAGCGAAAGGGATGAAAGGTGCAGTTGATGAAGCTGTGCGATTAGCAGCTGAACAACCAGATGTTTATTTCCTACCTCAACAATTTGAAAATCCAGCGAATCCACAAATTCATGTAGATACAACTGGCCCTGAAATTTGGCAAGCAACAGGCGGGCAAGTCGATATTTTGGTTGCTGGTGTAGGTACTGGTGGCACAATTACCGGTATTTCTCGTTATTTCGAACAAGTTCAAAATAAAACTTTGTACTCTGTAGCCGTTGAACCTGCCGAGTCTCCAATTATTACTCAAACTAGAAATGGTGAGAATGTTACACCTGCACCGCATAAAATTCAGGGAATTGGTGCGAACTTTATTCCAAAGAATCTTGATTTAGATCTTGTTGATGAAGTCTTACCAATAACTAGTGAAGAAGCAATTCAGTGGGCAAGAAATTGTGCAATGCAGGAAGGCATTTTAGTAGGTATTTCAAGTGGAGCAGCTTTGGCTGCGGCTGCTAAAATTGCAGAACGTCCTGAAAATGCTGGCAAAACGATTGTTGTTATTCTTCCAGACAGTGGAGAGCGTTATTTATCTTCTGTTCTATTTGAAGGTTTATTTGACGAATAAAATTACTTGTATAAAAAGCCCATCAACAGATGGGCTTTTTATTTGACCTTAATTTATAAGGCACTTTTTAGAGCTTTTTGATGACGTTTAACAGATCGGGCATATTTCTTAGCTTTGTGACGTGTCCAGAAACTTCGCTCATATCCTGTAGGTCCAACGTTGTAATAAGCAGTGGCTTTAAACCAGCTATCTGCTGATTGATAGTAATGATTTAAAATATATGCACCACATTGAATATTTGTAGATTCATCATACAAATTACCAGCACAAGTTTGTTGCCAATAGCTGGGAATAATTTGAGTTAGACCTACTGCACCCGTAGGTGATAGAGCATTAGTATTATAACTCGATTCTTGTCTTATGACCGCGGCAAGTAAAAGAGGCGGCACATTATATTGATCAGCACTTTGAATAATAATTGGAGCTAACCGATTAGCTGTGCTTTGTGGAACAGAATAAGCTTTTTGTAAACCAGACGAGAGTTTATTTGAACGCCATGAAAATGAACCACTATTCGTGCCTAAGCTCGTACACCCCGTCATTATTGTCATTAAAACAATCGCAAAAAATTTGAGACTCAAAATGTGTATTTGAGTTGGTTTAAAATAATTGTTAGATAAAGATGAGGTAAGCAAAATATAAAACCGATAATCAAGTTTCAAATGAAATCATGGTATTCAGCTGTAACTAATGGATCAATATAAGTTCTGTTGCTCAGCATAAGAAAATAGTGATAATTTTGTATGATTAAAATGAAAAAACCCCGACATCCTGTCGGGGTTCCTTCGTATTCAGCTTATGTAGCTAACTCCTGTCAACTACCGCTTCCTGCGTTCTTATTCTTCTTCAATGAGACATCCTGTCTCTCTATGTTTCATATATTATAAAAAAATACTAAAGCTGGATATCCGCAAATCACCGCAAGTTTTGTACGTTTTAACTTACAGATATACTTTTCCAACTTTCTTAAATACGATGTCGACTAGTTTCTGTGCTACAGGAGCACAAATCAGCACACTTGGGAAAGCAAATATCCAAGCAATGCCCCATGCGGACATCCATAATCAAAAGAAATTCTGGACTGGGCCTAGTGCTTTGAAAGTTGAAATGCCTGAAATTATAAATGACATCATTGCAGACAAAATGAGCGGAAATAAAATCCTTTGTGCTGTCATAATTTTACACTCCAAGATAAGCATTCAAGGTCATTGCAAAATTATTTCCAAATAATCGAGCAGTTTTAATGTCTCCTTCATCAAACCGATCGGGACTACTGCCGTGTTCAGCCTGAGCCATTAAGCCTGACCATGAACCGAGACGGTTAGCTGCTTCAGCATAAGGTACACCTTGATGTTGCTCGGGCAGAATTGGATTACCGATCCATAACATGCCATGTTGCATACAGAAGGTAAAAAGTGAAATTAATGTCGATTGTTTATCACCTGAGGGAAGGGATGATACGGTAAACCCAGCCGCTAGTTTTCCTTTAAAGCTCTGTTTTTTCCATAGTGGACCAGTTGCATCCATGAGTTGTTTTAATTTCGAGGACACTCCGCCTAAGTAAGTCGGAGATCCCCAAATCAAGCCATCGTATTGGATAAGTCTTTCAGGGTTTCCAATGAGATGTTCCACACTCAGTAGATCTGCTTTAATATTTCTTTGGCTTAATATCCCAACTTGAATCTGCTGTGCAATAAATTGCGTATGACCTTGGCGGCTATAGTAAATAATAGCGACTGTTTTCATGAGATTGTCCTTTATTTTAAATTTGAAAGATTTTTGCAGTGAGATATAAACCACAGCCAAAAACACTATGGTTAAGCAAACTTTTTAGACAATTCAAAAATGGATGAGGGGTTTTTGAAGAAGCGAAACCACTACCCATCGCAGGTTGCATAATAAAAAAAGGGATGAGAACAGTTACCACTCCAAACAGGAGCGCTGAGTAAAACTGAGGATGAATGAGCCAATCGGAGCCGACAATGAAAAGAAAACTGAATGCAAAAATCAGCCCAACACTATAGTGAGCAATCCAACCCAATAAATATTCACCCTTAATTTGAGAGCTTTGGGCAATGGATTGATGTATGAATTTGCCTTGAAATATCCAACTAACCCAGCGTCCGAGAAAGGCAAAATTTAAGGTTGGAATTTTGAATATATTTAATATTAACAGCCAGATATCCATAATTACTGTTGCCCCGATACCGAGGCATAAAGCTTGAAAGAACAATGTGGAGATATTCATTTTTACACCTTGCTTTTATACGTATGAAACGTGATAAATTTATTGTGCAAGTTGAAGTTCACTTGAAGTCAAGAGGGTATTATGGATATTGGTGAAGTCGCTAAGAGAGCAAAAGTAACAACAGCAACGCTACGTTTTTATGAAGAGAAAGGATTAATTAAGTCGATAGGGCGTCAAGGTTTGCGTCGGCAATATGGTAAACAGGTGCTTGATCAACTGGCATTAATTGCTTTAGGGCGTGCTGCGGGTTTTTCTTTAAATGAAATTGCCACAATGTTTGGACAAGATGGTAAACCTGATCTTGATCGTCAAAAACTAAAAGATAAAGCTGAACAATTAGAGCAAATGGCAAAGCGATTACATTTTATTAGTCAGGGATTACAACATGCGGCAGTGTGTCCTGCTGAAAACCATATGGAGTGCCCGACGTTCCAGAATTTTTTGAAAGCTGCAATTGCTGGAGAATATCAGCTAACAAAACTTTAATCAGTTTTTATCAATGAAATTCAATTTTTGCTGTGTATTGAATAGTTAGCTTGTCATATTTTCGCCATAAAGATTTCATCTTTTTGAAGTAAAAACTTCATATAAGCTTGATTAAATTTGCTTAATTTTTTACCGACTGTATAAAACCATGAGCAAAAAAACTTTAGTCGCATTATTATGCTGTGCCAGTTTAGGATTGACGGCATGTAACGATGATAACGATCAAGAACAAACCTCACCCACTGAAAAAGTTACCGAACCGACCCTAATTTCTTTTGCTAAGTTACCCGTAGAAACCTACGCTGCTGGTCCAGACTCTGGCGCATATGTGAAAGGTGCAAATGGAATTTATCCTCCATTTAAAGGTCAACCTGTACAGGGCTTTTCTGCTGCATTAAAAAATGAAGATGGCAGTTATATGGCAATGGCCGATAACGGCTTTGGAACTCAAGATAATTCAGCAGATTTTTTACTTCGTATTTATAAACTAAAGCCTGATTTCAAAACTAAAGCTAAAGGCACGGGTCAAGTGACTGTGCAAAGCTTTATCCAACTGCGTGATCCGAACAAATTAATTCCATTTAGTATCGTCAATGGTGATACAGCTGAGCGTTTATTAACGGGTGCCGATTTTGACCCAGAGTCAATGCAACGTACTAGTGATGGGACTTATTGGATTGGGGATGAGTTTGGTCCTTATTTACTTCATTTCTCTGCAGATGGTGTGTTGTTGGATGCTCCAATTGCTCTGCCAAATCCACTGAATCCGACGCAAGAACTTCGCTCTCCTCAAAATCAATTCAATAAAGCGCAAATTAATTTTGTAGAGCCTCTAGTTCAGCAAAGTGGTGGTTTTGAAGGAATGGCAATTTCACCAGATGGCCAATATCTCTATCCTCTTGTAGAGAAACCGCTTAAATCAATACGAGAAACGGAAAGACAGCTATTGATTTCTCAATTTGACCTGAAGAAAAAAGCTTATACAGGAAAATATTATTGGTTCCAATTGAACAGTAAGGCAACCAATATTGGTGACTTCCAACTCTTTAATAATAATGAAGGTATCATTATTGAGCGTGATGCAACTCAGAATAATTTAGGCGGATATAAAAAATTAATTCGTATTAAATTAAATGAGTCAGGCCAACCCGTAAGTCGTGAAGATTTAGTCGATTTAATTAAAATTGCCAATCCAAATTTACTTTATGGCACAGTAAGAGCAGGGGACGTGGGGACACAGCAAGTTTTTGCCTTCCCATTTGAAACCATTGAAGATGTCATCATTGAAAATGGTACAACCCTCACTGTTCTAAATGATAATAACTTCCCAGGCTCTATAGGACGTAATGCAAAATTGGCTGACGATAATGAGATTATTCAAATCCGCTTACCCAAAGCTTTGTTCTAAGTCTTATAAATAAGTGCGTTAAAACTGCGGTGGAGTTTATTCCGCCGCATTTATTAGAAGAATAAAATATTGAATAAACTTTAATCAAATTAATTTTTATATCCTTGTTTTCGTTTGTTTTATAAACAGGGAAAATGAATGGAATTCATGTTAAAATGATCGGCTTTCATCTTTAGATGTCTCTCCTCCATCTGCTAGCCGAGATTCGCAAGCCATGTCTACTGCTTACACCATGCAAACTGCGCCAAAAGCGTTGTTTGATTACGACAAATATTGGGCGTCGTGTTTTGAACCAGCACCATTTTTGCCGATGTCACGAGAAGAAATGGATCAACTTGGCTGGGATGCGTGTGACTTCATTTTAGTTTGTGGTGATGCCTATATTGACCATCCATCTTTTGTATCAGGTGTGATTGGGCGTGTACTTGAGGCACAAGGTTTTCGTGTCGGAATTATTGCACAGCCAGACTGGACCAATGTTGAAAGCTTCCGCATTTTAGGTAAGCCTACCATTGCTTGGGGTGTGACGGCAGGTAATATGGATTCGATGATCAACCGTTATACGGCAGATCGTAAAATTCGTTCAGATGATGCTTACTCTCCAAACAATGAGCCGAACAAACGTCCTGACCGTGCAGCAACGGTATATTGCCAGCGTTGTCGTGAAGCATTCCCTGATGTACCTGTGTTATTAGGTGGAATTGAAGGCAGTTTACGTCGTATTGCACACTACGATTATTGGTCAGATAAAGTTCGTCGTTCAATTTTGATGGATTCAAAAGCCGATTTGCTTATGTATGGTAATGGTGAGCGTGCCATTATTGATGTGATGCACCGTTTGGCTAAAGGTGAAAAAATCCACGAGATTACAGATGTTCGTGGTACAGCATTTATTATTAATAAACATAACAAAGCATCAAAAGCAAAGTTTGTTGAAGTTGCGAGTAATGATGTAGATACGATTGGACGTGTTGATCCAATTATTAACCCATATGTCATGACTGAAGATATTGATGGCTGTGAGGTTGAAAAAGAAAAAGGTAACTCATTAGCTCAGTATCAAGATTTCCAGAAAGAGATTGTTGCAAATCCGATTGTGCGTGAAGGCGACAAACTAGATGACGACACTCAAATCGTTCAATTAAAGCCGGCACCGTCAAAAGCAATTAAACATAAGTTACCTCCACGCGAGTTGGCGGTCATTCGTTTACCTTCTTTTGAAGAAGTGTCAAATGATCACGTGCTTTACGCGCATGCAAACCGTATTTTGCATCTTGAAACTAATCCGGGTAATGCCCGTGCTTTGGTTCAACGCCATGGTGAACGTGATGTCTGGATCAATCCTCCACCAATTCCTCTAACCACTGAGGAAATGGACTATGTGTTTGATCTTCCATATGCACGTTTGCCTCATCCAACTTATGGCGATGCTCGTTTTCCTGCATTTGATATGATCAAATTCTCGGTCAACATTATGCGTGGCTGTTTTGGTGGCTGTACTTTCTGTTCGATTACAGAACATGAAGGACGTATTATTCAAAACCGTTCTGAAGACTCAATTTTACGTGAGATTGAGAAAATTCGTGACACGGCACCAAACTTCACAGGCATTATTTCTGACTTAGGCGGTCCAACAGCAAACATGTACCGTTTGCACTGTAAAGACCCTGAAATTGAAAAGAACTGCCGTAAACCTTCTTGTGTATATCCGGGCGTTTGTCAAAACTTGCATACCGATCATGCACCTTTAGTACAGCTTTATCGTAAAGCGCGTGCGATTAAAGGTGTGAAGAAGATTTTAATTGGTTCTGGTTTACGTTATGACCTTGCCGTACTGAATCCGGAATATGTAAAAGAACTGGTACAACATCATGTTGGTGGTTATTTAAAAATTGCTCCAGAGCATACCGAAAATGGCCCTTTATCTAAGATGATGAAACCGGGTATTGGTACGTATGATCGTTTCAAGCAAATGTTTGACCGTTTCAGTAAAGAAGCAGGAAAAGAGCAATACTTAATTCCTTACTTTATTGCTGCGCATCCAGGTACTTCAGATTATGACATGATGCACCTTGCAATTTGGCTTAAGAAAAATGGTTTCCGTGCCGATCAGGTACAAACGTTCTATCCATCGCCAATGGCAACTGCAACCACCATGTACTATTCGGGTAAAAACCCGCTTGCTAAAGTAGCTCGCTATACCGAAAAAGTTGATATTGTAAAAGGTGAGAAACGTCGTCGTTTGCATAAAGCATTCTTACGTTACCATGATCCAAACAACTGGCCATTACTTCGTGAGGCCTTAAAAGAAATGGGCCGTGCCGATTTAATTGGTAATTCGAAGCAGCATTTGATTCCGACCTATCAGCCACAAGGTACTGCTGAAGGTGAATATAAATCTGCGCGTAAGAAGAACTCGTCTGTGGCGGGAGATTCAGCAAAACGTGGTCAGGGGCAGACTCGCTCAGCAGCAGGGCAAAAACGTCCACAAAAAGGACAGGTTCTAACCCAACACACTGGTTTGCCTCCTCGTGAAACAGGTGAGAAAAGACCGTTTGGTGGTAAAAGTAAACCAAAATCAAAAGCTCGTGGATAATGATAAAAAAGGCTCTTAAACAGAGCCTTTTTTGTTTTTAGTGTGGCTGTTTAAATCGTATAGTGAGATTTTTGCAGATTTAAAGTACAAAAAGCGTAACGAAAAATGATAATTCTAATAAATCAGACGAGCTGCACTTGATTGTTGTTGACTCTATGATTATAAATAATGTGAGGGTGGCTAAATTTAAGCCAAGCTTGATAACTACAAGTGAAATTACTAAGTGAACCTTTTAAAGAACGGCTGTGTCGTTATCAATTAAAACAAAGTGTGATCTAGCAAAATCATTATAAAAAACTTAAAGGATTAGGCCCATGTATTACTTAATTACGATCTTATTATTATTTTTGGCTGTTGTGATGGCAGTGAAAAGTCTTTCACGAAGGCATCAACATGATAGTGCCTTGAAGCGCCGTGCAGTATTAACGAGTCATGAGCAAATAACATTAACCAGACTACAAACAGTTTTGCCTAAATTTACAGTATTGGCACATGTATCCTTTGATGCACTATTAACTACAAAATATGCACATACACGTCGAAAATATCAAAATATGGCAGCTGATTTTGTTGTACTTGATCAAAATTATCAGGTTGTAGTCGTTGTTGTTCTTGGCGAAAATGGTTTACGCCGAGCGCATCAACAATATGAACGTCGTCTGTTGCAACTCGCTGGTTATCGCGTGCTGCATTATAGTGAGGTACCTGACTATCATGATCTAAGAAGAGACTTATTGACTCCAGAAACAGAGATGGCAACTTTACATGCAACGCCACAGCTGGAAAGAATGTCAAATGCTTTTGTGAAGTCTTAAAAAGTAGATAACGTTGGATTTGGATAAAAGTTCGGTGCAATAAAGATTAAAAATAATTGTGCCTCATCTTGAATAACACGTATGAGCAAGCTTAGCAATTTGATAAGCCCTAATAAGATACTGATATTAATTATTTAAGCAGTAAAAAATTGAGCAATATAACTAGAGATATTGCTCAATTTAATCTCGATTTATATTTATAAAAATTATGGAAGTACGGCAACAACCGTCATTTCTACAAGCACGTCTGGCGCATACAGTTTGGACTCAACACAAGTACGCGCTGGTGGATGTCCTTCACTAATCCATGCATCCCAAACAGCATTCATCGCTGCATAATCTTTTTCGATATCTTTTAGAAAAATCATGACAGAAAGAATGTGGGTTTTATCGGTTCCAGCTTCTGCCAATAAGCGATCAATATTATCTAAAGTTTGCTGAGTCTGTGATGTAACATCTACGCTTGTATCATCTGCGAGTTGCCCAGCTAAGTGTACTAAATTACCTGAAATCGCAACTTCGCAGTAGCGTGAAGTAACGTGTAAACGCTTTACCGTCATATTTATTACCGAGTAAAAAATAAAATGAATTGTACTTGATCGAACTATATTAAATTGTAAATTTTATATTTAAATAGAATAATTAATGACAAGATTTATTATAAATTGCTAATATCTGCATTGAATAAAATAATATATTGGACATGATCATGCGAAAAAAAATAGAGATTATTATATTGGGAGGATTATTGGGAATGACAACAATAACGCATGCTATAAATCCTGATCAAGAATATATATTGTTCTTTGAAAAATATAAACAGTTGTCAAATGAGAGTGATCCAAAAGGAATGGAACTCTATGCAGACAATGCCAAACTTAATCAAAAACAAATCACACCGGATGGTATTGAACAAAGCATAAGTATGTCTGGGAAAAAACTAAAAGAACTATTTTTAGAAAATCAAGAAATGCTTCAAAAGCTGGGATATACATCTAACTATAGTGATGTGAAAGTGACGAGGAGTCAAAACTCTGCAAAGATTTCAGCGACGAGATATAGCAATAAGAACTGTTTTACAGATCGTGATTACTATATGGTGGTTTCTCGTGGGGTGGATAAACAGTTATATATTACAGAGGAATATTCTACAAGTGTCCCTCAGAATTTGTGTAAAGAAAGTATTAAGGATGATTTGCCGCTACAGTTAACTTTTGGGGCCAAGATGATCAATAAAAACTTGCCTATGCAAGTAGATCGAGAAACAAATTTAGAACATGTTGAGGCCCAAGGGAAAGAATTAACGTTGAATTATCGTCTGATTCATATAACGTCTGCGGATATGCCTGCTGAATGGGTACAAGCAATGGAAGTTAATGGTGTTCCTGAAATTGTTAAAGGTGTTTGCGATAATATAAAAATGAAAGAATTATTAAATAAAGGAGCGCAACTTAATTTAAAGTATTTATATAAAGATAATGTGCCATTAACTAAAATTAAAATGACCAAACAGGACTGTAATATATAAATGTTTTTATTAAAGAATAAATTATAATAAAAGGGCACATTTGTGCCCTGTAATATTCGGATTTGGTCGTCACGCCAATCACAGGACGGTATGCCAAAAGTAAAGGTTGCTTTAAGCATGTTGCAAATACATGGGTAATGAATATGCGCTGATTAGGTTACTCTAAACTTGGAGCAAAAGGGAATAGATTTTGTTCAAAATCCACTCTTTTTGAGTGAAAAGTAGTCAATCACCAAAGGTTAAGTTGAAAGTCATCTGATTGAGTTTGTAACTGATAAACCCCTATACCAATTAAGCGGAACTGGAAATGTTCGGGAATCTGCATTTCATTTAATAATAAAAATAAAACTTGGATTAAATCTTGTAGCGACTGAATAGGTCTTTTAAAGCTTTTACTATGTTGTAAAGTCTGGAAATTCTTGAGTTTAAGTTTGACATTAACACCACGCGCATTGAGTTGTTTTTTCTCTAAGCTTTGCCAGACTTTTTCGGCTAATCCCTGCCAATAGGGCTGACATTGAGCTAAAGTAAAATCACTATCAAAGGTAGTCTCTTTTGAAATCTGTTGGCGAGCTCTTTCAGCTTGAACAGGTCTATGATCAATCCCTTGCGCATATAGATAGAGCTGTTGACCATATTTACCAAAGTGGTGAATTAAAATAGCCTCTTCAATTTTCTGTAAGTCACCTAGCGTATGTAACTGAAGCTGCTGTAATTTTTCCTGAGTAACTTTGCCGACTCCGGGAATTTTTTTAAGTGGAAGATCTTGAATGAAATTAGCAACCTGCGAAGGTTTTATTACGCATAAACCATTCGGTTTATTCCAGTCAGAGGCGATTTTTGCTAAAAACTTATTGGGTGCTACACCTGCCGATGCAGTCAGTCCAGTTAATCTGAAAATATCTTCTCGAATATGCATGGCAACTTCAGTTGCACTCGCAATCTGTTTTAAATTCTCAGTGACATCCAAATAAGCTTCATCTAAAGATAATGGCTCAATAAGTAGGGTATATTGCTGAAAGATAGAATGAATTTGAGCTGAAACTGTGCGATATTTTTCAAAATTTGGTTCAATAATAACGACTTGAGGGCATAGTTTTCTTGCCTGACTCATCGACATGGCTGAACGTAAACCAAACTCACGGGCAGGGTAAGATGCAGCAGCAATCACAGCTCGCGGATGATGAGATGAAATAACAACGGGTAAATGCCTTAATTCAGGTTGTTCCCGTAGCTCGACTGATGCATAAAAGGCATCCATATCGATATGAATGATTTTGCGCATATTATTGTGCTTTCACGATGCCTTGCTGCTGTAAAAATTGGTGCCATTCTTTGACTGACCCCTCATAAACATTTAAGTCTACTGGCTTTATCACCCCTTCAATTTTACCTTGATTACTATGCTGCCAAAAGAGCCATTTTCTTTTATCTTTGAGTTCAGGTTTAGCTTCATAATCACGAACCCAAAGCGGAGTAGCAGAAAAATTTCCAACTAAGACAATGTTATAAAAAGTTCTGGAAATATAAAAGATGGGCTGTTTGCCATAATGCTGTTTTAAGCGATCATGCATGATGCCAATTTCTTTAATTAATTGTTCTTTGGTGTATGTATTAATACAGTTACTGTCGTATTCCAGATCAATAACTGGCGGAAGCGCATCTGATTTTTTAGGCACAGTCGCAATAAAGTTATCTGCTTGTGTCTTACCATCTCGACATAGACGGTAAAAGTGATAAGCCCCTACATGAAACCCATGTTCACGAGCCTTAAGCCAATTTTCTTGAAATTTTGAATCTTTATAATCACCACCTTCAGTCGCTTTTAAATAAACGAATTGAAACTTTTCTGGTGATATTTTTTTCCAGTCAATGTCCCCTTGATGGTGAGAGACATCGAAACCTTGAACTGGATAATCTTGTGCCACGGCTTTTTGTTGATAGAACAGACCAAAATAAGCCAATATTCCCATAACACATGCCAAGCCAATTCCCATTAGGGTATTGTGGTGCCGTGCTGTGAAAAAGGTTTTAGCCAGTTTGGTCATGCAAAACTCATTAAAGATGTTAGGCCGCCATCATAACGTGATTCAAGAGTGATAAACCACGCTAAAAATGCAACGGCTTATACGGGGGTATTTTTGGGAATTTGCCAGAAGATAAGTGCAGCAATGACATTGATACAACCGAGGCAAATTAAGGTGAGATGGAATGCTGTTGTCACGTGATCGGCACCATAATAACTGGTAAATACATTAATGAGTGTACCTGCCAGCGCCACGCCAATACTCATTGATAGCATCATGATCATCGATAAAAAACTATTACCGCTACTCGCATCTTGTTGAGGCAAATCTTTTAAGGTTAAAGTATTCATTCCAACAAATTGTAATGAATTTAATGTACCAAATAAGAAAAAGTGTAAGGCTCTAAACCAAGTTGGAGTGTCGACTGTCATGATGGCAAAAGACGCGATACATAGCCCGACCAGCGTTGTATTGATGAGTAAAAAACGTCGGTAGCCAATTTTCTGAATAATCGGTCTGACGATTGGCTTTGAAAATAATGAACCTAAGACCAGAGGAATCATCATTAAACCCGCAATAAAAGGTTCAAAGCCAAAAGCGACCTGTAACATGAGCGGTAAAACAAAAGGTAAGGCATTACCACCAAAGCGGGCAAAGAAATTACCTAAAATACCAATCGCATAAATTTTGTTTCTAAAAAGTCGGCTACGGAACAACGCATTTTGATGCGTATGTGAGTGATAGGCATACCAAAGCGTTGCGATTATGCCGACCACCAATAGCGAAATGCTGAACCATTTTGAATATTCAGGTGAGGCTAGATGTTCGATACCCAAAGACCATCCAATCATGGCCACCACTAATAAGATGAAGCCGCCTAAATCAAATGTTTTGACTGAAGGTTCTTTTAAATTAGGCATGACTTTTAATGTCATTAAGAGGCCTAAGATACCCATAGGAATATTGATGAGAAAAATCCAGTGCCAAGTTGCAACTTCAACTAACCAGCCGCCTAAAGTTGGGCCAGCCAAAGGTCCGAGTAAACCTGCAAGACTCATTAAGCTCATTGCAGCTAAGAACTGAGTTCGGGGAATAATTTTTAAAAGAGATAGTCGACCAACAGGGAGTAATAATGCTCCACCCACGCCTTGGATAACTCGGAAAACTAACAGCTCATTGAGACTTTGAGAAAGACCACAACCTAAAGAAGCCAGAGTAAAAATAACGATTGCCGATAAGAAAATATTTCTAACACCAAAGCGGTCTGCTAACCAGCCACTTAAAGGAATACAGGCAGCTACTGATAAAACATAGGCCACTACTACGCTGTGCATGCGTAGAGGGTCTTCATTTAAATGGTGAGCCATTGCAGGAATAGCGGTATTTACAATCGTTGTGTCCAAAGCCTGCATAAAAAAGCCAATGGAAACCAAAAGTACGAGTAAGCGATATTCAGGTTGCAGGGCTTGGTGAGTCGGCGTGGCATTCATAACATTTGAAAGTTAACGTTTTGGTCTAGTGTAAAACAAATTGAAAGTAAAAAAAGTAAGACAATGTTGAGTAACCCTTTACTAAATCTAAGTGCTTTTGAAGGCACGGTGAAAATAGTTAAAACAAAAAAAGCGGCAGAACCGCTTTTTTATGGAGAGTAGGTGGGCAATTAGACAACAAATCTTTTTGGCATTTTTAAGTTTTTAATCACGTTATAAATTTGATCAACGTCTTCGCAGATAATCAATTTAGCGCGGTGTTGAAGTGGGAGAAAACCCTCTTGAACCGCATGATCTAACTGAGCAATCAATGCATTATAAAAACCATTTACGTTATATAAAATCATGGGTTTTTGATGTTGGTTGAGTTGACCCCAAGTGGCTATTTCTAATATCTCTTCGAATGTTCCTAAACCACCAGGTAATGCAACAAATGCACTTGCACGTTCAGCCATCATGGCTTTGCGCTCATGCATGGTTTCTACCACGTGTAATTCGGTTAATCTTGAGTGTGCTTCTTCATAGTTAAGCATAAAATCAGGGATTACTCCCACAGCTTCACCGCCATTTTCGAGTACGCTGTCGGCTACTTGTCCCATTAAGCCAATGCTTGCACCGCCGTAGACCAAACCAAAGCCTTGCTCAGCAATTCCGCGAGCGAGCTCAATTGCTTTTTCTCGATAGATTGGATTATTTCCTACACGTGAACCACAATATAATGCAATAAGAGGTTGTTTTGTTTTTACAGCTGTTATCGATGAATCATTTACTGCCATTGTTAATACGCTATTCATTGCTTTATTTTCACCTTATCACGTTCATATTTCTTGTCTACACTAAGCCAAAGATATGACAACTTTATAAGCAGATTAATAAGAAAGATTCATGTTTTGTATGGGTTTGGTGAATGCCCGTCATGAACAAATAAAAATGATGAATTTCTATTAAATCTTGCCTATACTAAAAATTCGTTTAACAACATATGAACAAATATGGGTAGTGGTTGTAGTCGCTCCGTTTTAATTTCTTGTCCTAAAAAAACATTTTCCCTCCTTTGTATGGGCATGCCTGCTGTGTTGCCAAATAAAGATAAAATCCAGTCAGCGCAGGAGCAGGATCGATGATCTTTGAATGGATGTCTGATCCCGCTGCTTGGGTGGGCTTAGCAACTTTAATCGTTCTTGAAATTGTATTGGGGATCGATAACCTCGTTTTCATTGCTATTTTGGCCGAAAAACTGCCGCCAGAACAGCGGGCTAAAGCGCGTATAGTGGGTCTTGTGCTCGCTTTGGGAATGCGTTTAGTACTTTTGGCTTCGATTGCTTGGGTCGTGACACTGACTGAACCACTCTTCCATATTCTTAATCATCCATTTTCTGGCCGTGATTTGATTTTGTTGTTCGGTGGTGTGTTCTTGCTCTTTAAAGGCACCATGGAATTGCATGAACGCATGGAAGGTAACCAACTTCATAAAGAAGATAATCCTGTTCATGCTGCGTTCTGGATGGTCATTGTCCAGATTGTTGTGCTTGATGCTGTGTTCTCATTAGACAGTGTGATTACAGCTGTAGGTATGGTGAAAGAACTGTCAATCATGATGGTTGCGGTTGTAATAGCTGTCGGAATCATGTTGTGGGCATCAAGACCACTCATGGACTTTGTCAATAAGCATCCAACGGTCGTTATTCTGTGTCTTGGTTTCTTGATGATGATTGGTTTCTCTTTAGTCGTGGAAGGTTTTGGTTTCCATATTCCAAAGGGTTACTTATATGCTGCAATTGGTTTCTCTGTTTTGGTAGAAATTATCAATCAGAGCATGCGCCGCAATCAGGAAAAGCTAGTGACAACCACAGACTTGCGTTATCGCACTGCCTCTGCGGTTTTACGTATGCTAGGAAGTAAAAGCAGTGGTTCTAGCTCAGATACGCAATCTTCTGATAAAGAAGATGTATTGGCTACACAAGCTTTTGCAGATGAAGTTTTTGACGAAGAAAATGGTGCTTATCATAGTGTACTTGTGCAAGGTGTTCTTAGTTTATCAGAACGTCCTGTAAAGTCTGTTATGACTCCACGACCTGAACTTGAATGGATTGATTTAGACGACGAACCGGAAGTTTTAAAAGAACGTTTAATGTCAATGACACACTCTCGTTTGATTGTTGCACGTGGTGAGCTTGATAATATTGAGGGTATTGCACTCACTCATAAAGTTTTGAATGGCTTTATTGAAACTGGTGTAGTCGATTTCCAAAAGCATTTACGTGAACCCGTCATTGTGCATGAAAATGCTCAAGTACTTATGGTGATGGAGCAATTACGTCAAGCGCCTTTACAAATGGCAATCGTTTTAAATGAATACGGTTCAATTGAAGGTATTGCAACACCAATCGATATCTTAGAAGCAATTGCGGGTGAATTCCCAGATGAAGATGAACTAGATGCGGCTGCTGAGAGCTTGGAAGATGGTTCATTAATACTTGAAGGTTCAACCGACATTCGCCATGTATCTTTGTTATTAGGTCGTGATTTGGTTGATGAAAGTGAGCAATATTCAACTTTATCGGGTTATTTATTATTTCATTTAGGTCGCTTGCCTGAAAATGGTGAAACTGTTGAAGCAGATGGTTATCGCTTTGAAGTGGTGACGATGGAAGGCCATAAAATCGAGAAAGTTCATATTGTTTCTATCGAACAAGATGAATCAAAAGATTAAATGACATTTCAAGTCTAGAAACATCATAAAATAGCTCAAATCTGAGCTATTTTTTTATTTGAGAAACACAGAATGACTCAACACACTTGTCCATGTGGAAAAGGCAACTATGTCGAATGTTGTGAGCCTTTACATTTAGGCACAGCAAAAGCCCTAACAGCAGAGCAGCTTATGCGTTCGCGTTATAGTGCTTTTGCATTACAACAAATTGACTACATTGTTCAAACAACTGCTTTAGGTCAGCAAGCTGCGCTTGATAAAGAGGCTATTGCAGACTGGAGTAAACAAAATCAATGGTTGGGTTTGGAGGTGGTCAATGCCAAAGAAAAATTAGACAAAACGCATGCGCAGGTTGAGTTCAAGGCGCATTATCATGATGGGCAAAAAGCTCAGGTTCACCATGAGGTTTCACATTTTGTATATCAGCAACAACAATGGTTTTTTCTTGACCCCACTGTAGATATGCATGTCACGATGAAACAACCCTGTGTATGTGGCTCTGGAAAAAAATTTAAGCAATGCTGTGCACAATTCATATAACTTTACCTTAAAATACGGCCACCGTTTGGCCTGAGGGAAAGGGCGATGTTACTCACCGTTATTTATATTATTGCGATTACTGCTGAAGCCATGACAGGTGCATTGTCTGCTGGGCGACGGAGTATGGACTGGTTCGGTGTCGTACTGATTGCCTGTGTGACGGCCTTGGGTGGTGGCTCTGTACGTGATGTACTACTCGGCCACTATCCTTTAACTTGGGTAAAACATCCTGAATATTTGGTTCTGACTTGTTGCGCTGCATTTGTCACAATCATTATTGCCAAATGGATGCGTCACTTACATAACATCTTTTTGGTGCTCGATGCTTTAGGTTTAATCGGGTTTACCATCATTGGTTGCCAGATTGCCTTGCAGATGGGGCACGGTTTTGTCGTGTCAGCTGTAGCTGGTGTATTGACCGGAGTTTCTGGCGGTATTTTACGTGACATTTTATGTAACGATGTCCCGTTCGTTTTCCGTCGCGAACTTTATGCGAGTATTTCTTTGGTGGCGGTCATCTGTTACTGGGTATGTCAGGATTTAGGGTTAAGTTTAGAGTTAACCGTCATTTCAACCTTAATTTTCGGTTTTACCCTTCGTTTGATTGCCATCTATTTTGGCTTAGAAATGCCTAAATTTATTTATAAAGATGATGATGCAGAGTCGGCTTCTTCAACCGACGAACATTAATCATGCAGAATGCTATGTGAGCATGCTATAACAATTAAATGATTGTCTTGTTCACTTACTTTTTCCAGTAGAGTTTTCCTATGGACCTGATTTCACGTATACAAAATCTTCCAATCGGCAAATTTCACTACACATTATTGTGGGTGGTTGGGCTAGGTTGGATGTTTGATGCGATGGACACAGGAATCATTGCTTTTATCATGACAACCTTAGTCAAAGACTGGGCGCTAACTCCAGCCGAAAGTGGCTGGATTGTGAGTATTGGCTTTGTGGGAATGGCGATTGGAGCAGTTTGTTCGGGAGCTTTAGCAGATCGATTTGGCCGTAAGACAATATTTGCCACTACCATGGCAATTTATAGTATTGCCACAGCCTTATGTGCTTTTGCGCCAGATTTAAAGTGGTTATTAATTTTTCGTTTTATTGTTGGTGTTGGTCTGGGTGGACAGTTGCCTGTTGCGGTAACACTGGTTAGTGAATATATACCCGCACATGTACGTGGTCGTTTTATTGTATTGCTTGAAAGTTTTTGGGGTTTAGGTTGGTTAGTTGCCGCATTAATTTCTTATTTTATTATTCCTAAGTTTGGTTGGCATATTGCATTTCTCATGGGTGGCCTCCCACTGATTTATATTTTAGTGATTTGGAAAAAACTCCCTGAGTCGATACCGTATCTCATTAATCGTGGTCGTATTGAAGAAGCGCATGCATTAGTTCAAAAATTAGAAGCTCAAGCTGGTGTTCAAATTGTTCATCATATTGAAGTCATGCCTGTAGCTATACGACAAAAGGTTTCTTTTAAACAACTTTGGAGTGGTCCTTTTGCACGCCGTAGTTTAATGCTCTGGCTCATTTGGTTTGGGATTGTGTATTCCTACTACGGTATTTTTACTTGGTTACCGAGTTTATTGGTGAAACAAGGCTATGACATTGTTAAATCTTTTGAATATGTTCTTCTTATGATTTTGGCACAGCTACCAGGTTACTTGGCAGCTGCATGGTTTGTAGAGCGCTTGGGAAGAAAGATTACACTGGCTTCTTTTATTGGCTTTTGTGCATTGTCTGCATATTTCTTTGGACAAGCCGACAGTGTGAACAGCATTATGTTTTGGGGCTGCCTCATGTCATTCTTTAATTTAGGAGCATGGGGAGTGTTATATACCTATACGCCAGAGCAATATCCAGCCAATATTCGAGCTTTTGGTTCTGGCTGGGCTTCCGCAATGGGGCGTTTAGGCGGAATTTTAGCACCGATCGTTGTCACACATATGATGGTGGCTAAGAACGGATTTAGCCACGTTTTTATGATGTTTACAGTTGTTTTGCTTTTGGTTGCTGCTGTAATTTTGATATTGGGTGAAGAAACCCAAGGAAAAAGATTAGAGTCGATAGGCCTCTAGTTTTGCCTAACTTTATAGCAAGTAACTAAAAATATAGAGAGATGAGACATAATTTGACGCTCAGGTGACAGACTCCCTCTTGTGTCTGTAACATAGCCCACTTAGCATAAGACTCATTTAAAATAACGACTGATTTGGAAGATAAGCTGACTATGACCAGCCTTGCGCATCAAGCGACAGAAAACCGCTCTGTAGCCGAATTTACTGAACAGGCTTACCTGAATTATGCCATGTACGTCATCATGGACCGTGCATTGCCACATATCAGTGATGGTTTAAAGCCTGTACAGCGCCGTATTGTATTTGCCATGAGCGAATTAGGGCTGAAAAATAGTGGTAAGCCAAAAAAATCAGCTCGTACAGTCGGTGATGTACTCGGTAAATACCATCCTCATGGCGACTCGGCATGTTATGAAGCCATGGTATTGATGGCACAGCCTTTTAGTTATCGCTATCCTTTAATTGAAGGACAAGGTAACTGGGGGGCGCCAGATGATCCTAAGTCATTTGCTGCGATGCGTTATACCGAAGCAAAACTTTCTGCCTACAGTGAGTTATTGTTAAATGAGTTAGGGCAGGGCACAACTGACTGGCAAGATAACTTTGATGGTTCATTAAAAGAACCCATTACGTTGCCAGCACGTATTCCTAATATTCTCCTCAACGGCACAACGGGGATTGCTGTTGGTATGGCGACAGATATTCCGCCACATAATTTACGTGAAGTGATTAAAGGAACGATTGCCTTAATTCGTAATCCGCAAACTTCAGATGAAAAATTGGCTGAATATATTCCAGCGCCAGATTTACCAACAAAAGCTGAAATTATTACTCCACCAGAAGAATTACTCAAAATCCAGACTACTGGTCGTGGTAGTTACCGCATGCGAGCGGTGTACACCATCGAAAAAAATGAAATCGTGATTACTGAATTGCCTTATCAGGTATCGGGTTCTAAGGTCATTACTCAAATTGCCGATCAAATGCAGGCTAAGAAGCTACCATTGGTGGTGGATATACGTGATGAATCGGATCATGCAAATCCAACACGATTAGTGATTGTACTTCGTTCAAATCGTATTGATGCTGAAGCGGTGATGAGCCACTTATTTGCAACGACGGACTTAGAGTCAAGCTATCGTGTTAATTTAAACATGATTGGTGAAGATGGGCGTCCTCAGGTTAAATCGATTCGTCGTATTTTGCTGGAATGGATTGAGATCCGTAAAAAAACGGTAACCCGCCGTTTAGAATATCATTTAAACCGAATTGAAAAGCGCCTGCATATTTTGGCAGGTCTTTTAATTGCCTATCTTGATATTGATACGGTTATTCGTATTATTCGTGAAGAAGATCAGCCTAAACCTGTATTGATGGAACACTTTAAGATTGATGAGATACAGGCAGAAGCAATTTTAGAACTCAAGTTACGTCATTTAGCAAAACTCGAAGAGATGGAAATCCGTCAAGAGCAGGATGAACTTGCAGCAAAAGCAGCAATTATCCGTGAGCAATTAGGAAATCCAGAATCTTTAAAGAACCTGATTATCGGTGAATTAAAAGAAGACGCGAAAAAGTTTGGTGACGAGCGCCGTTCTCCAATTGTAGCGCGTGCTGAAGCTGTCCAGATTAAAGAACAAGACCTTGTACCAGCAGAAACAGTAACAGTGGTTTTATCTGAAGCAGGTTGGATTCGTGCTGCAAAAGGTGCAGATGTTGATGCAGAAAATTTAAACTACCGTGCTGGCGACCAATATTTAAGTCACGCTGTGGGCAAAACCAATCAACGGATTTATTTCCTTGATGAGACAGGGCGTAGTTATGCTTTACCTATCAGCAGTTTGCCATCAGCAAGAGGTTTAGGTGAACCATTAAGTTCCAAACTTGCTCCTGCAAGTGGCGTGTCGTTTATTCAGGTTTATCTAGAAGAGGAAGCGTCTGAACTTATCGCTGCTAGTACATCAGGTTATGGATTTAAAACTCAAGCCAAACAGCTAGATACCAATGCCAAGGCAGGTAAAACATTCTTGTCGGTGCCTGAAAAATCAAAAGCTTTACCATTAATATCTGCTCAAAATATGACACATTTGGCTGTGCTCAGCTCAGCAGGGCGACTCTTAATTATTGATTTGGCTGAACTGCCGAACTTAAATAAGGGTAAAGGTAATAAGTTGATACAACTTGAAGCGAAAGAGCAAATTTTATCCATGACAACCCTGAACTTAGATGAAATAATTCAGGTGGTTGCAGGTCAACAACATTTAAAATTAAAAGGTGATGATCTACAAAAATACATAGGTAAACGAGCTTCAAAAGGTCAGCTCTTACCACGTGGATATCAAAAAGCAAATAAACTGTTGATTCAGAGATAAAGCTAGCGTCTGGCAACATAAATACGCTATATATGGCAACATGTTCAAGCAATGAACTGAACTTGTTGGTATTGAATAATGATTAAAAGGACAGCAATTTGGAGTACGTAATTTGTACTCCATGCAAAAAAAATTGACAGGGTCAAATTGTCAAAATTTCTGTCTCATAATCTTGTTCGAAAGTGTCATGAATGTGCCAATAAGTTTTAAATATGTTCTGGCACCAAGAAGCTAAAGAATAGCTGGGGCATTGAATAACAGTTATTACTAAGGATTACGAATCGGAGATAATGGCATTATGGAAAAAATTTGGTTTGCAGAATACCAAAAGACAGGGATTCCAGAAACAGTAGAATTGCCTGCAGAAAATACCTCACTTGTTGATATTTTTGAGAGTAATTTCCAAAAATTTGGTTCTCGTGATGCCTTTATCTTCATGGATAAGGCGATGTCATTTAATGAGTTAGAACTTGCAAGCCGTAAGTTCGCGACCTATTTGCAAAATTTGGGGTTAGCAAAAGGAACTCGTGTTGCAGTAATGATGCCGAATGTGTTGCAGTATCCTGTAGTTGCATTAGCTGTGTTACGTGCAGGCTTGGTATTAGTGAATGTTAATCCGCTTTATACGGCACGTGAGCTTGAGCATCAATTAAATGACTCAGGTGCAGAAGTACTCGTAATTATTGAAAACTTCGCTAGTGTGTATCAAAGCATTTTAGGTAAAACTCCAGTGAAGCATGTTGTAATTGCTACTGTAGGAGATATGCTGGGTACACTTAAAGGTACTCTAGTGAACTTTGTATTACGTAAAGTACGTAAGCAAATTCCAGCTTGGAATATTCCTGGGTACGTTAAGTTTAATTCAGCATTAAATAAAGAAAACTCAAGTAATTATAAGCGCCCGAGTTTAACTTTAAGTGATACGGCTGTACTTCAATATACTGGTGGTACGACAGGTGTTTCAAAAGGTGCAGAGCTTACTCATCGTAATCTTGTAGCAAACTTACTTCAGTGTGATGGCATTTTCCAAAGTAAATTTGGAGCAAACGATGGCGCTAAAGGCGATCGTATTGTTTGTGCATTGCCGCTTTATCATATTTTTGCGTTCATGGTTTGCGCGATGTACGGTATGTATAAAGGTCAGGCAAATATCTTGATTCCGAACCCTCGTGATTTACCAGCTGTTATTAACGAGCTGCGTAAATATCAACCATCATTCTTCCCAGCAGTAAATACATTGTTTAATGCTTTAGTCAATAATGAAGAATTCAGACAACTTGACCATAGCAAGTTAAAAATGGCGATGGGCGGTGGTATGGCTGTTTTATCTTCTACAGCAGAAGCTTGGAAGAAAATTACTGGCACAACCATTATTGAAGGTTATGGCTTGTCAGAAACCTCACCAGTAGCAACTGCAAATCCACCTGCTTCTACTGAATTTAGTGGCACAATTGGTATTCCGTTACCTTTAACTGAAGTTGCCATTTTAGATGATGACGGTAAAGAAGTTGCTTTAGGTGAGCAAGGCGAAATCTCGATTCGTGGACCACAAGTCATGAAAGGCTACTGGAAACGTCCTGATGAGACAGCTAAAGTCATGACAGCAGATGGTTTCTTCCGTACGGGCGATATCGGTGTTATGGATAGCCGTGGATATACAAAAATTGTAGATCGTAAAAAAGATATGATTTTGGTTTCTGGCTTTAACGTTTACCCAAGTGAAATCGAAGAAGTTATTGCTAAACATCCAAAAGTATTGGAAGTTGCAGCGATTGGTGTTCCAGATGAAAAATCAGGTGAAGTGCCAAAACTCTTTATTGTGAAAAAAGATCAAAGCCTAACGACTGAAGAAGTTTTGAGCTTTGCTAAAGAGAACTTAACAGGCTATAAGCGCCCTCGTTATGTTGAGTTTATGGATGAATTACCAAAATCAAATGTAGGCAAAATTTTACGTAAAGACTTACGTAAACCAGCTTAATCGGTTAATAAAAAAGCGCCTTAGGGCGCTTTTTTTATTTTATATTTTATGACTTTTTATAAACCAGCGGTCTATATAAGGGCGTCCAATTCCAACCATCCCCACAAAAACAAGCATTGTGCCGAGTTGCAGGCGTAGGTGAGTTAAATCAAGCTGACCATAACTTAAATAATTATCTGCTAAGCAATATATCGTAATCACAATGAGCCAGTGCCACAAAGGAAGTCGTTTAATACCAACAGCAATAAAGGTAATTGTTAAAATAACAAAGGTGCCAAGTGTAGATTGCCAATTTAAATTTGCACAAATCACACTCAGTAAAAAAGCGACAATAGGGAGTACGATCTTTAATATGCGATCTATCTGAAGTTGATTCTGTTTTTGCTTATCCAAGACTTCAAACAATTCTTTTTGATCAGGTTGTTGCATACATGGCCCTATTCATCAGTGTTGACAAGTGATTGCATAAAATTTCAGGTAAAAACGCAATGTTATGATAGCATGATCAACAGTATTTTCAGTGATGGATGGCACTATGCAGGGCATCAGCGGCATTATCTATATTATTTTAGTGGCATGTTTACTGCCATATGCATTTACCGCAATTGCAAAAATTACAGGTGGTTTTCAGCCTGCCGATAATCAAAACCCGAGAGCTTTTTTTGCCAAAACAACTGGTCTGGCTGCTCGCGCTAATGCCGTACAACAAAATAGTTTTGAAAGCTTACCTTTATTCTTAACGGCTATTTTAATGGCCGAATATATGGTTGTTCCAGAATATTTTATTCTGAGATTAGGTTGGGCATATATTATTTTAAGAGTTATTTATGGGATCTGCTATTTAAGTAATTGGGCAACTTTACGCTCGATTGTCTGGTTCTTATCTATATTGTGTCCAATCTTCTTATTAGTGGTCACGATTAAACTGACTTGAGTGTCATTCTGTCATCATTCATATCAACTTTCGCGTGTGCGCATTGTATAATCGGCATCATTTTGATGATATCCACGCTATAATCGAGTGGATTTTACATCTGACTTCATAACGAAAGAGTATTGATATGAGTTACAGCGATATCCCAGCAGGTAAAGATGCCCCAAATGACATCTATGTCATCATTGAAATTCCTGCAAATGCAGCACCAATTAAATATGAAATCGACAAAGATTCTGATGCATTGTTTGTAGACCGTTTCATGGGCACAGCAATGTTCTATCCAGCGAACTATGGTTATGTTCCAAATACTTTGTCTGAAGATGGCGACCCGTTAGACGTACTTGTTGTAACTCCACATCCTGTTGCTGCTGGTTCTGTAATTCGTTGCCGTCCGGTGGGCAAATTAAAAATGGAAGATGACGGTGGTATCGATGCGAAATTAATCGCTGTTCCACACGAAAAATTGTCTCCACTTTACAAAGATGTGAAGGAATATACAGATCTTCCTCCATTGTTGATTAGCCAAGTTGAGCATTTCTTCAGTCACTATAAAGATTTAGAACCAGGTAAGTGGGTAAAAATCAGTGGTTGGGAAGGTGCTGATGTTGCTAAAGCTGAAGTACTAAAAGCAATTGAAGCTGCTAAATAAGCTTTGATTTATAAGCTCAGAGTTTCTCAATTGATATTTTGAGCTTAATAAAAAACCTACATCTGTTGCCAGACGTAGGTTTTTTTATGCTTGATAGATCTATGAATTAGAATAATTTCACAGGAATATCAAGGAAAATACGCCATTCATTAGTGTCAGGCATATAGTCTGTATTATAAGCGCTGTCTGCACGGTAGATCGAATTACGTAAACGTAGGCTTGAACCTTTAGCAAAACCACTTTGAACCGTGTATTTCACTTGGTTGAAGAATTCGCTTTCGTTTGAGTCATCTGCACCGTTAGATGTTTTGATATCCCAACCATATACATAAGCTGTAGTCCAGTTTAAGCCTGGTAATACACCTAACTTACCAAAGTCGAGACTATATTGGATTTGTGCAGATTTTTCATCATTACCGATGAAGTCAGACAGGTAAGAGTTTGGCAAATACACACTTTGGCCGCCATCTTGGTTCGCACCATAGTTATAGCCAATATTACCGCTGTTTTGTTGGTAAGCTAACATCACACTATGTGGGCCAGTCGCATATGTTCCCGAAAGCGCCCAAATATTATTGATTTTGTCTTCACCAGCCGGGCCAGTTGTGTACCAAAGTGCAGCATTTTTATCAAATTTAGTATGATAACCACTGAAGTCATAAGTAAGTGAGCTGTCATTAGCAAGAGGTTGCTTGTAGTTCACATTGACATAATGGCGATCAAGTTTGTCTTTTACATCAACGCCGTAGTAAGAACCGTTGAGTTGATCATCAAACTTATATTTTGCACCCCAAACAATGGCACTATCTAAACCATTTTGGTCTGTCGCAATTTGGTCAGAATATTGGTTTTTAGTGAATTTACCAGCAATTACTTCTAAATCTTTAATTTCATGGCTGGTTAACAATGTACCTGTGAAATATTCAGGAACCATACGTGCAGTGTTACTTGCAAGAACAGGCAAATCAAGTACTTGAGTACCATAACGTACAGTCGTATTCGAGAAACGAGCTTTTACGCTACCGCCACCACGTGTCCATTGATCGTACGGATTTTCACGTACGCCATTGTAACGAGGAATCATTTGATTGCCGTTATTGTTATTTGCACCGATTTTGAATGAAAAATCACCAACTGCGCCAACACCAAAACCAACAATACCTTTGGTAAAGCCGGAATCTAGCGTAACGATTGCTGATTGAGCAAATGAACTGTCATCTTCAACGTTATTTTTCTTGTCACGTTGAATATAACCTGTACGGAAGAGAATAGAACCGTTCGCATCTTCAACAAATCCTTTTGCCTCACTTTGCTCACTTGCCTGAGCTGAGGAAATTATTGCCGCAGAAATGAGAACTGCTAATGTAAGTTTTTGTGCATTTAGCATATTTAAAGAACCTCATAAAAACGATAAATCCTGTGCCTTGTTATTGTTCAGGGCCTAGGATTTGAATCAATTGTATAAGTAATCTATAAAAAAGATATATTTTTGTTGATTTTATTTTATATATGCTATGCAGAAATTGATTAATGTGTTACTGGTTGTTTACTAAATTTACTATTAAGCTTTTATACTTAATGTATTGTTTAAAATAAAAAAAGTAATTTATTTTTTAGTGGATTTTTACCATTTATTTTATATTCTAAGCTCAAAAAATAGTTGATTCTTGTGTTCATTTTTTACTCTTTTTTGGTGGATATGTTTACTTTTTAATCTCCTCTTAAGTTGATTTTTTTAACGGTTTATTTTCAATGCTCTCTAAAATGTTACTATATAACATTATTTTTAATGCATGATGTGCAAAAAGAGATCACTATAATAAGCTAATGGAATTTAGTTGATTTGATCAAATTTAGTGCGATATTCTGCGTAAATTTTGTGCATTACTCTTTTTGCTCATATTATTGCTTAAAAAAGACCCAAAATAGTTCATAAGTTTCAAAACAGAAAAAAATGAAGAAATCTAATTAAAAGAAATGCCCATTCACAGACCATTACAAGCTCGGCTTTAAGAAATTTACGTAATTTTTATATTTCTTATTTAAGTTTAAATAGAAATTTTACATTGAGTAAATGGATACTGCTGACGTCGCTAATTTATTTCCGACAAGGTGTTTTCTCATGTTGCTCTTTTCTAATCGGATAGATGTATTATTTTATAATATTGTTTTTTATCAATATATTTTTATAAAAATAAAATGGAATTTTTATTGTAGAGATATTTTTATTTCAATATTAATGATATGCAGCGAAGGGGAATATGGACTTGGCACAGCAATTGCTAAAGCTTAAGTAACACAATGTGTTTTATATACATAAATCGTGCATTCATTATGGGGGAGATCAAAATGATGAAATTTGCACTTAAGACCTTAGGTCTTGGTATTTTCGCAGCTGGTTCAACCATGGCTATGGCTGAAGAAGCACCATCTTTTTATGGTATCACTGCAACAGGTAGTGTAGCGGCAACTACAGACTACCGCTTCCGCGGTGTTACACAATCGTCAAATAACCCAGCCATTCAAGGTGGTTTTACTTTTTCTCATAAGTCAGGTGCCTATGTCGCGCTGTGGGGTTCAAGCGTTGACTTTAATACACCTGGCGTTTCAACTGAAACCGATATCTCTTTAGGTTATACAAATACATTAAAACTGTCAGATAAGCTGGCACCGACCTATGACGTAGGTGTAATTCATTACGGCTATATTGGTTCTGACTCAAAATTTACTAACCCATACAATGGGGATACTGGTTTTGACTTTAATGAATTTTACGGGAAATTAACTTTTGCTGATTCTTTATTTAAAGGTGATGCACTTAGTGTGGGCGTAAGCTATTCAGATGATTATTGGGGTCACTCTGATGAGTTCTGGTACTTTAACCTAGGTTATTCAGCACCAATTGCAGACACAGGCTTCACTGGACTTGCTTCAGTTGGATATAACAAACTCAAAAATAAAGACTCTTTACTTGTAGTTGCGGGTGGACCAGGTGAAGACGATAGCTATATCGATTATAAAGTGGGCGTGAATTATAACATTTTGGGTATTGTCGCTGAGCTAGACGTCGTTGGTACAGACATTAGCACTTCTGGTATGACTGATGCTGGTAAAAAACCTTATGACACAGGCTTAGTGTTTAGTTTAACTAAAACATTCTAAGTTTATGCGGTAAAAAAAGCGGGTTTATTGCCCGCTTTTTTATTAGTCCTCTATTTGAGCAAGTAACTGTTTTAAGTGACTAAGCTCAACATCATTTGCTTTGATCAGAGGTTTACGTGGCGTACCCGCAGAAATACCTTTTAGCTGCAAACCTGCTTTAATCGTTTTAGGTAAACCACCGCTTACGATAAAGCGTAGTAGAGGAAGTTGCTGGTAAAATGCTTTTTGAGCCTGATTTAAATTACTATTTTTCACATGCTGAATAAGTTGTTGGGGGAGCTGACCTAATAGATTAGGCGCTGCTGTACACCAACCACTAGCTCCTGCACATAAGGCTTCTAAAGCTAGAGGATTACAGCCGTTATAAAACGGGAGTTCTCCTTTTGATAGCTCATAAATTTGATGCATACGCTGAATATCACCGCTACTTTCTTTCACCATCGTAATGTTTGGAATCTGATTAAACATACGCACGATTAACTCTGGAGACATATCAACACCACTGGTTGCAGGGTTGTTATACACCATAATTGGTAGAGTCGTCGTTTGAGCAATCGCTTGATAATATTCAAAAATCTCTGGATCTGTTAGTTTCCAGTACGATACAGGAATGATCATCAGTGCATCTGCACCATAGCTTTGCGCGATTTGGGCCTTTTTGATGGCTTGATCTGTCGTGAGTTCTGAAATCCCAATAATGACAGGTAAGCGTTTATTAATGCTTTCAATTGAAGTTTTGGCAACTAAGCACCACTCATCCCATTCAAGATAAGCGCTTTCGCCAGTACTGCCTAGAGGTGCAATCGCATCACAGCCATTTTCAATAAGCAAATCCAACATTTGCTTTAGAACAGGAAGGTTAATGGTGTTGTCATTAGAAAATGGGGTGACAGGGTAGCCAATAATACCGTTTAGTTTCATGGTAGAAGTCTCTTTTTAAATGCAGTCGGAATGTTTTTTCAAAGCTTTACGTGCGTAATAAGCAAAGTTCACTTTGTTACGTTTGTCGGTAGATACCCAGTCATGAGCTTCTGTGGCCAAATCGTGGGGGATAGGCTGAATTTGTCCAGCAGACATCGCTAGCAGTTGCAATTGAGCTGCACGTTCAATTAAAAGAGCCAAGTTGCAGGCTTCTTCAATGGTTTTTCCTGTGACCAGTTGACCATGATGAGACAACAAAACAGCACGGTTTTTACCCAAAGCAGAAGAAATCAAAATACCTTCTTCATTACCTACAGGAACACCCGGCCAATGGCCTACAAATGAGCAATCTTCGTAGAGTGCACAGACATCCATTTGAGAAATCATGAGCGGAATCTGAAGCATGGAGAGTGCTGCTACATGGGTAGGATGCGTGTGGATAATGCAGTTCACCTCTGGGTGTTCTTTATAAATCCACGTATGAAAACGATTGGCTGGGTTTGCCATTCCTTCTTGATTGATTGGTTCTAAATCTTGATTAACCTCAAGCAAGTTTGAGGCAGTAATTTCATCAAAGCCTAAACCAAAACGTTGAGTAATAAAGGAATCTTTATTTTCACTACGACATGTAATTTGGCCCGCTAAACCAACATCATGGCCATGATCAAATAAAATACGACAAGTGAGTGCGAGCTTTTGACGGTCAGTTAAATCTGAATCGCTAATCCACTTTTGCATGTCTTGCTGTGCATGTTGCATCAGATCTTGTTTGTTTACAGAAGCAGTCTTCATCTCTTCTCCAGTCCAGTTGACCAAATTAAGTAGGTGAAGGCAGAATAGAAAACAACTGGATGAATCAATACATCCAGTTTTTATAAGTTATATGGTCCAGATGGGGCAAGTATGCTAAGACCTTGGCAAATACATTTTCGTATCGATGAAAGAGAAGAAAAAACAGTTTTTTTAAAACTGACCAACTTGATTAGTCAGGAGATTTTAAGTGGTCGCTTGGTGCAAGGGACTATGTTGCCTGGGTCTCGTAGCTTGTCAAAAGAATTGGGAATTAATAGAAAAACCGTACAAGCGGTATATGAAGAATTAGAGGCTCAAGGCTGGCTTGTGACTCGTCCTCGAAAAGGCACATTTGTGGCAGATATTTTGCCGGAAAAGCAGCTCAAAATAGAGTCTGTAAATGAGCGGAAAGTTAATGATAGGCCAACTATTCAAGAAGTTACTTTATATCCACACAACGATGGCGTGCCTGACCCAAGGCTTATTCCGTATGAGTTATTTTCAAGAGCCTATCGGCATGCATTGATTAAAATTACCCAAAACCAGTACATGGGTTATGGAAACCCCCAAGGTATGATTGAGTTAAGACAAGCCTTACAAAAAATGTTGTCGATGGAACGTTTTATGAGTGTTGCGGAAGATGAGATTTGTATTGTACGTGGCAGCCAGATGGGAATTTTTCTTGCATCCCGTGCACTACCTAATCGACAGGGAGTGATTGTAGTTGAAGAGCTGTATTATCCCTCTGCTTTTAAAGCGTTTCAGTCGAATGGGTTTCAGGTCGTTTCTGTCAAATTAGATGAACAAGGTATTGTCATTGACGATTTTGAAAGGATTTTACAAGAACATTCAGTTGCTGCCATTTATACAACTCCACATCATCAATATCCCACAACTGTCACGATGCCAATGAGTCGCCGTCTTCAGCTCTTAGAACTTTCAAAAAAATGGGGTTTTTATATTATTGAAGATGATTATGATCATGAATTCCACTATGACAGTCGGCCTATGCCACCCTTAGCGAGTTTGCCTCATTCTGAGCTGGTCATTCATGTTGGCTCATTATCTAAGGTCTTTGCACCCGGTATTCGCTTGGGATACATCGTGGCATCTGCATCAGTCATTCAATCCATTACCGAAGATATTTTATTGATCGATCGACAAGGTAATAATATTACCGAACTTGCTTTAGCAGATTTAATGCAGCGCGGTGAAATCAAACGACATATTCGTAAAATGAAAAAAATATATCAGTTACGCCGTGACCATGCTTTAACTGAATTTAGCAGAGTTTTTTCAGGTGATGTTCAGATTCAACCTCCAGCAGGCGGAATGGCTTTATGGGTGAAATTCCAGGAATCTTTTACTAAAGAGCAGGCCTTAAAATTAGACGAACTCAACATGGATACAGAGCATAAGTTTAGACAGGATGATTCTTCTAATCGTTGTATGCGTTTTGGCTTTGCAGCTTTATCAGAGAAAGAAATTACTTCTTTAATCGAGAAGTTAAATGAGGTTCTTAATAAAAGAACAGCGGACTCATAATCCTTTGTTCTAATCTTAGTGCTGATTATCTCTGATAAGACAGCACTTTGGTAAGGAGAGGACGTTGAATTACATCACTTTGAACCAAATCGACAATGGTCCGTGCTACTCGTAAACACGGTGATCAGCTTACTCTAATTGATCTTGATACTTTTGAATCTCTGAGACAAAGCTAAGCAGGAACGGTGTAATTTGTGACTTATATTCTTCAGTTTGTAGCATCTCAACAATTTGTTCAGGCGATTTGCTAAGAAGAGAGAAGCGTAAAAATAAATCTTCAAAAAAATTGCTACTCACTGTCGAAAGTACTCTTCTTAAAGAAACTAGCATATCGTCGCCGCGGCTAGATGCATGAACTAGAACGATAGGCTTGTCTATGATTTCGGTGCGGGAAACCATCCAGTCAATTGCATTTTTAAGACCGCCTGGAATACAACGGATATATTCAGGACTTGAGATGATAATGCCATCTGAGGCAGAAACAGATTTGATAAATTCTTCTACTACAGCAGGCGTTTTTTCTCCTTCATCATCCGGAGAAAAGATAGGCAAAGTATTAATTTGATCGAAAACTGAAAATTCAATACTGGACGGTGCTATATCTTTCATTGCTCGTAATAGCGCTGTATTTGTCGATGCCTCTCTTGCACTGCCGGATATAGCCAAAATTTTCATAGCGTCCTCTTTGCCTTTTTATATAGACAGTAATAAATTCTTTAATTAACAACTCATATAAATATTAAAAAACAGCGGACTCACGATCCGCTGTTTTTTTCATTTGTTAACTATTTCCTCGATAGGATAATGCTTCTGTAAGGTGAGAGCTTTGAATCACTTCACTTTGAGCTAAATCGGCAATGGTCCGCGCTACTCGTAAAACACGATGATAAGCGCGGGCCGATAAATTTAAACGTTGTTGAGCCATTTCAATCATTCGTTGAGAAGTACTATCAAGTACAGCATGTTGTTCTAGCTGTTTCGGCGAAAGCGCTTGATTTAAACAATTTTGTCTTTGAATCTGTTGTTCATAAGCATAAATCACACGTTGTCGAACACTACTTGAATCTTCAACAGGCGTTGGATCTTGTAGCTCTTGGGCCTTTAACGGTGGTACATCAATATGTAAATCGATACGGTCAAGTAATGGCCCCGATATACGGTTTTGATAGCGCTTAATACTCTCAGGTGAACACTGGCAACGACTATCTTGATTAAATGCATAGCCGCATGGACATGGGTTCATCGCCGCAATCAGTTGGAAGTTAGCCGGGTAAGTAATTTGCCGAGCTGCTCGTGAAATAATGATTTCTTTTGACTCAAGCGGCTGGCGTAAGACTTCGAGTACTTTTCTATCAAACTCGGGGAGCTCATCTAAAAAAAGTACTCCTAAATGCGATAATGTAATTTCGCCCGGTTTAGGGTGAGAACCGCCCCCAACGAGTGCAATCGCTGATGCTGTATGATGGGGCGCTCGAAATGGTCGCTGACCAAAAGTATGTGATGTATTTGAAATAGAATAAATGCTAGCAACTTCAAGCGTTTCTTGATTAGTCAGAGGCGGTAAAATTGAAGGAAGCCTTGAGGCGAGTAAAGTTTTACCTGTGCCAGGTGGTCCTTTAAAAAGTAAGGAGTGCCCCCCAGCAGCAGCAATTTCGAGTGCACGACGTGGGCGTAGCTGACCTTTTACATCTGCAAGGTCAAATTTATAAGGCATTTGGTTTGAAGTGGTTGTAGGCTCAACCGAAGATAGAGACTTTGTGCCCAAAAAATGTTCACAGACTTCTTTTAAGTGACTCACTGGATAACATTTAAAGTCAGGTAAGTGACTAATATCCTGACTGTTATCAAGCGGTAAAAGCATTTTATGTTTGGCTTGTTGACACGCCATTGCCAAAGTTAAAGTACCTGACACTGGCCTTACATGACCATCAAGCGCTAACTCTCCAATAAATTCAAAATCTTCGGCACAGTTTTCTGGGAGCTGACCAGAGGCAATTAAAATACCTAAAGCAATTGGTAAATCTAGACGTGAACCATCTTTGGGCAAATCTGCTGGTGCAAGATTAATGGTTAGTCGTTTAGTCGGAAATTGAAATCCACTGTTAATAATCGCCGAGCGAACTCGGTCTTTACTTTCTCTTACTGCCGCTTCGGCTAGGCCTACAATGGTAAGAGAAGGTAAGCCTTGACTCACATGTACTTCTACTTCAATAAGAGGTGCATGTAAACCCAAAAGTCCCCGGGTATAAATTTTAGAAAAAGACATTTTGTTGTTCCATTATGGTGCTTCATTTTTAATCGTTGTAAAGTATAAGTGCGCTACATTGGTGCTTATTTTTTATTCTTTAAAGTTTCTTCTAATAGTTCCACTTGTTTTTGTAGCTCTGCTAAACGTTGGTTAGCCGATTGCAGTGCGGTCTTTTGGCGGTCAATTTCTTGTCTGGAAACAAGATCTAACTTTTCGACTGCTTCATTTAATAATGCACGTAAATTTTTTTCCAAATCTTTTTTAGGCTCATCAATTTGTTCCAGAATGGCCTGTAATAAAGTTTCTAGCATGAAATATCCAAAGTGTTGTATTACCTTATGGTTTACAGTTTACCACTGCTTGAAGGTGGGATATAGGTTTCAATTCTTTTAGTACAAATAGAACATTAAATCAGCATGTAAACATACTGAAAATTCATTTTATTTTTAATAGCTCATCTACATCTTGATCACTAAATAGGTTATAAAGAAAGTTCATGCAATAGATTCATTTCCCTCAACCTTTGAAATATTGGCATGAAAATTGAACATAAAACCTTACTGGTGAAAAGAAGCCGAAGGAAACAAACATGAAGCTTGTAACTGCAATTGTAAAACCGTTTAAATTGGATGATGTGCGTGAAGCGCTCTCTGACATTGGTGTACAAGGGATTACCGTAACTGAAGTTAAAGGTTTTGGTCGTCAAAAAGGACATACAGAACTCTACCGTGGCGCGGAGTATGTGGTTGATTTCTTACCTAAAGTAAAAATCGAAATTGCGATTAGTGATGAAATGGTCGACGCGGTAATTGAATCAATTACACGTGTAGCAAGCACAGGAAAAATTGGCGATGGTAAGATTTTTGTGACTAACCTGGAACAAGTAATCCGTATCCGTACGGGTGAAACTGGACCAGATGCTGTCTAATTGGCACAAAGCTTGCTGAGTAGAAAATAACTCGCAAATGAGGTTGGGGGACACGAATGAAAAAAATGCTTATGGCGCTGAGTCTATCAGGCGCTCTTTTGGGTGGTACTGCCGTTTGGGCAGAAGATGCTGTAACAACGCCTACATCGGAAGTTGCGGCTACATCAACATCTCAAGCTACTGCAACCACTGCAGAAGCACCAGTTGCTGAAACTCCGGCAGCTCCAGCACCAACACCTACTCTTGATACGGGTGATACCTCTTGGATTTTAGTTTCAACCGCATTGGTTCTATTAATGACCATTCCGGGGTTGGCATTATTCTACGGCGGTATGGTACGTAAAAAAAATGTACTCAGTACGATGATGTTCAGCCTGTCCGCTGCAATTTTAGTCAGTTTAGTGTGGGTGATTGCTGGGTATTCAATCGCGTTCTCTGGCACAGGTGCATTTTTTGGTGATTTGTCTAAAGCAATGCTAAACGGAGTCGCGTTTGATGCATTGAGTGGGACAATTCCTGAAAGTCTCTTTGTTATTTTCCAAATGACCTTTGCCATTATTACAGTTGCAATTCTAAGTGGTTCTATTGCAGACCGCATGAAGTATTCAGCTTTCATGGTTTTTATTGCAGTTTGGGTACTCGTAGTCTATGCACCAATTACTCACTGGGTTTGGGCGGCAGATGGTTGGTTATTTAAAGCAGGCGCATTAGATTTTGCTGGTGGTACAGTTGTACATATCAACTCAGGTGTTGCAGGTCTAGTTGCGGCTTACATGCTTGGAAAACGTATTGGCCTTGGCCGTGAATCTATGGCTCCGCATAACCTGACTTTAACTGTAGTGGGTGCAAGCTTACTTTGGGTAGGTTGGTTCGGCTTTAACGGCGGTAGTGCTCTAGGTGCTGGTGCTCGTGCAAGCATGGCAATTTTAGTGACTCAAGTTGCTGCCGCTGCTGCTGCGTTCTCTTGGTTAGTAGTTGAACGTATGATTCGCGGTAAAGCGTCTGTATTAGGTGGTGCTTCTGGTGCTGTCGCTGGTTTGGTTGTGATTACGCCAGCAGCAGGTTTCGTCGGTGTAGGCGGTGCTTTAGTCATGGGCCTTATCGGTGGCGTAGTGTGCTTCTGGGGTATTACCGCACTTAAACGCTTACTTAAAGCCGATGATGCTTTGGATGCGTTTGGTTTACATGCTGTAGGTGGTATTGTCGGTGCGATTTTAACTGGCGTATTTTACAGTGATGAAATTATTAAAGCAGCCAACGTTACCTTAGCTCCAACCTTCGCTGGTCAATTATGGGTACAAGTTGAAGGTGTATTGGCAACCATGATTTACAGTGGTGTAGCGACTTTTGTAATTCTTAAAGTGATTGATCTTGTGATTGGTATCCGTGTTAACGCTGATGATGAACGCATGGGTCTGGATTTAAGCCAACATGGCGAACGTATTGAATAATTCGTAATATATCTGCTGTCTTAAAAGAACAGTCCTACGCTGTGATCAAAGCGATGCTTTGATCTTGCTCAGGACTGTTTTTTGTCTTATAGAATGCTGGTTCTGTAAGTGTAGAAATTTTGCTACACTAGGTCAAAGTAATCGACCCTATAAATCCGCTATGCATTGTCCATTTTGCAACGCCGCAGATAGTAAAGTCATCGATTCACGTTTAGCCGCCGAAGGCTGTCAGATTCGTCGACGTCGTGAGTGTGTAAGTTGCGGTGAACGTTTTACCACTTTTGAAAGCTATGAAGTGGTGATGCCCCGTGTGATCAAATCGAATGGAAAGAATGAACCTTTCGATGAGGCCAAGCTACGCCGTTCGTTAATGCATGCATTGCAAAAACGTCCGGTCACTCAAGAACAGATAGAAACTGTTTTAAGTGATATTCAATTACAGATTCGCCGTTTAGGTGAGCGGGACGTGAAGTCTAGAACAATTGGTGAAGTCGTCATGCAATCTCTATTTGCACTCGACCATGTCGCTTATGTTCGATTTGCTTCTGTTTATCAAGATTTTCAGGATGTTGAAGCTTTTCGCCGACAAATTGAGCAAATGCAGCAACGTGAACAATAATTATTTGAGATTTTTATGTCTGAGTTGAAAAAAGATCAATATTGGATGCAGCAAGCTATTGAACTTGCCAAACGGGGTCTATATTCGACTAAGCCTAATCCAAATGTTGGTTGTGTCATTGTCAAAGATGATCAGTTAATCGGTGAGGGCTTCCATCCTAAAGCAGGTCAACCACACGCAGAGGTTTTTGCCTTACGTCAGGCAGCTGAGCAGGCTCAAGGTGCAACAGCGTATGTGACGCTTGAGCCATGTGCACATTATGGGAGAACTCCTCCTTGTGCTGAAGCACTGGTTAATGCACAGGTTAAAAAGGTGGTTGTGGCATGTCCTGATCCAAACCCACTTGTTGCGGGTAAGGGTGTTCAGATTCTGAAAAATGCCGGAATTGAAGTAGAAGTTGGCATTTGTGAAGATTTGGCAGAAAAATTAAACCAAGGTTTCTTAAAGGCGATGTCTACGGGCATGCCTTATGTACGCTTAAAAGTAGCTTCAAGCCTAGATGGACGTACTGCAATGGCATCTGGTGAATCGAAGTGGATTACCGGTGCAGTTGCGCGTCAAGATGTACAGCATTGGCGTGCCATATCAGGAGCAGTGATTACAGGGATTGATACTGTGATTGCAGATGACTGTCAGCTTAATGTACGAACTCTGGGCAGTGTTGATATTGAGACAATTGCACAGCCAAAACGGATTATTTTAGACCGCCAAGGTCGTTTGCCGCTTGCTGCTAAAATTTTAGAAAACCCTGAAACTGTGATGGTGATGGGGCCATATCGTCAAGAACTTGCTGATTTAGGCGTGATACAATTAGAAATTCAGCCTTTAAAAGTGCTGTTACAGACCTTATCTAAGCAATATCAAATTTATGATGTATTGGTAGAAGCTGGTGCAACATTATCTACTGCCTTTTTACAAGAAGGTTTGGTAGATGAGTTGATCAATTATATTGCCCCGACATTATTGGGGAAAAGTGCAAGAGCCATGTTCAATGCAGAGTTTGAATATATGGCACAACAACTTCGTTTTACACTTCTTGATGTGACACAACTTGATCAAGATATACGCTTAAGGTTAATCCCTACGCAAGAGAAAGTATGAATCCAGAGCCTTCGGTTTATCACAAACGTCGTCATGCAGCCCGTACGACAGACGAATATCTTTTCCATCAGCTTGTTCCTTACTTGGGTAATAAGCGCCGATTGCTCCATCTAATTTTAGAAGCCCTTGAAATTACAGGGACGCTGAATAGCAAGAAAAAGAATCCTCCGATTTTTGCCGATTTCTTTGCCGGCAGTGGCGTAGTATCTCGTTTGGCGCGTCAAAATGGTTACCGAGTGATTGCGAATGACTGGGAACCTTATAGCCATGCGTTAAATCATGCGATTTTAGCTTGTATTGATGCACCTGCTTTTAAAGAGCTAGGCGGGTATCAGAAGGCAATCGATTATTTAAATCGCTTACCTGAAGTTAAGGGTTGGGTAACACATAACCTTTGCCCACGTAATGATGATATTTATGATCCAGCTCGTGACCGTTTGTTCTTTAAACGCCGTAATGGTATGCGTATTGATGCGATTCGCCAGCAGATTGCAACATGGCAATCTCAAGGCGCAATTAATGATGTAGAGATGAGTGCATTACTCGCGCCTTTGCTCTATTCAGCCAGTTTTGTCAGTAACACCAGTGGTGTATTTAAAAGCTTCCATCAAGGGTGGGGCGGACGTACACAAACTGCGTTAGAACGAATTGAGTCATTACTTTGGTTAACACCGAGTCGTTTTTGCGAGATTGGTGATCGTAAACGTCCTGCTGCTGAAATGTGGTGTGTAGATTCACAGCATCTAGCAAATCAAATGAGTGGTTTTGAAGTAGATGTTGCCTATCTCGATCCACCGTATAACCAGCATGCATATAGTAGTAATTACCATGTTTTAAATGCATTAACTTTATGGGATCAGGTCGATTTACCTTCACCAGATACCAAAGGTTATAAGAGCGGAATTGATAGAGCTTGGCGTAAAGAGCGTCCAAGCCCATATAACTCTTCTAAATATGCTAAAGATGCGTATGAAAAACTACTTTCAACCATCAATGCCCGCTATATTCTGACCAGTTATTCAACTGATGGTAATATCGAGCCGAAAGATTTGCTTATGGCCAATCTGGAGCGGGGCAAAGTGACCTTGTTAACACAAGATGTTCCGCGCTATCGAGTAAGTAAACAGCGACAGTCTGAACGTGCACGCGTGCTTGAGTTTATTGTGATTACTGATACTCATGCCAAGTCAGGGCCACCATTACGTCAGTTATTAGGCCAGCTTTACCACTTCGCCGAGCTAGGTGGTGTAGATACTTCAGGTAATAGTACACAGCTCGCACTTTGGTAAGCGCTGCAATTTAAGCAGTGTAAAAAGATTTGGAGATTGAGCCATGTTTACAGGCATTATTGAAAGTTTAGGAAAAGTTGAAAGCCTGCAAAGCGTAGGCGGTGATGTGCGTTTACGTATTCAGACTGATCTGGATATGTCAGATGTGCATTTGGGTGACTCAATTGCGACCAATGGAATTTGCCTCACAGTGATTGAATGGGGCGATAATTGGTATGCAGCTGATGTTTCTCGTGAGAGTTTAAACCGAACGACTTTGGGCCACTGGAAAGTTGGGCAACGTGTCAATGTTGAAAAAGCAATGTTACCCACAACACGCTTTGGTGGACACATTGTAAGTGGTCACGTTGATGGCGTGGGCGAAATTACTGTAGTACGTGAAGATGCTCGCTCAATCTATTATGAAGTGACGGCACCCGCAGAACTTGCTAAATATTTAGCGGAAAAAGGTTCTGTGACCGTAGATGGTATTAGTTTAACGATTAACCACTTACGCGGAAATATTTTAAGCTTGAACTTAATTCCGCATACAGCAGAACGTACTAACATTGGAACATGGCAAGTAGGCAGCAAGGTAAACCTTGAAGTCGATGTTCTAGCGCGTTATATCGAGCGTTTATTACTAGGTGACAAAGCAGCTGAACAAAAAACAGAGTCAAATATTAGTATGGCTTTTTTAGCTGAGAATGGCTTTTTAAAATAAAAAGCTAGATCTTAAAATAAAAAAACCGGACACATGTTCCGGTTTTTTTATTTTGAAAACTTAATGCTTGGTTAGAGTAACCGAGTGTGTGCCGACCCATGGCTTGTTATGCTGAGTGCGAGTAATTGTAAAATCACGGGTTTCAGACTCACGTGTAAGTAAGATAGATAAAGAGTTAAAGTCGTTATGACTCATATAAAATTCTTGTGCTGAAAACGTCCATTGCTCACCCTGATTTAGCTGTTCAACTTGCTTTGAAATCTGATGCAGAATGTCCATCTCTTATCCTCATTAATTATCTTGAATAGCTACTTTTCATTCTTATAATTAATTGATCTATAAGAATAATCTATATGTCTATTCTGTGACATATACGTGTCACTTTTATGACAAAAGAAATATTTAAAGGTTTACTTTTCTATTTTTTCATCAGAAAACTTAGAATTCTTTAAAATGTATTCAATTTCTTCTTGAGCTGCCGAATGTAGCTTAGCTCGGAAAGCCGTTACAGACTGTTCAATTAAGCTTTCAGCTTCAAGTTCTAAACGAATACGTAAACTTTCAAGCTCAGATAAGATTTGATCATCGGTAATACTAAGTTTTACACCAGCAGAGTAATTGACTGCTGGTGTTTCAGGATTTTTCTGATAACGCGCGGTTTGCTCCGCAACCTCTTGTTCTAAATGACTACGTAATATGTGTAATGTTTCAGTCTGTTCATTAAACTTACGAATTTCGTCTGCTTGCAACTCCGCAGCATAAGCAGCTTCTGATGCACGTTTGTCAGCAAGTGCTTTTTCTAAAGCAAGTTGACGACGAATACGTGCTTGCTCAATGAGCTCTGCTTTAAGATCTGCGTAGGCTTGTTCAATTTTTTGCTGTGATTCTAACTGCGCTTTTTCATCATTTAAAACCCAAAGCTGAATAGGGGTTTGGGGTTCGAGGAGATCGCAAATACGTGCCAGATCCTGTTGATAGGTATGACGGACAGCTTCAGGCGCATTTAACCATCTTTTTTTAAAATCTTGCCCGACATTTAATGCCACCATGGTTCTCCTTGATCAACAGTATTTACATTTTAGCGCGTTATAATTTAAAGGTCCGCGGTTCTATACCCAAACGGCGATACATTTTAAATTTTTCTCGACCAATTTGCTTGGCTGTTTCATTATTTTCAACAATTTCTATAATGTGGCTAAAATGATCAACTTGATCAAGTGCATGATTGTTAAAATTAAATACTAACAAGCCTTGTTCGAGCGGTTGTTTAGCCGAAATACATACAGCAGCATCAGTCTGGTCAACACCATGCGCAATGAAACTGACTGGGTCAAATTCCCATAATCTTTCATCAAGCATCTGTTGTAGTTGTACATCTGGGCAATACCACCAGATTTTAGGATGCTTCTGTAAAATTTTTCGGCATAAACGGCAAGCACTATCGACTTGCCGTTCTTCACTGGTTTCAAACAGATAAAAACTAACTTTAGCCATTCGTATTTACACGATTTGCTAAAAATTGCATGAGGAGTGGTACTGGACGACCAGTTGCGCCTTTAGCTGGACCAGAAAGCCACGCTGTTCCTGCAACATCTAAATGAGCCCAACGATACTCACGTGTAAAGCGTTCAAGGAAACATGCAGCCGTAATCGCGCCGCCATATGGTCCACCGATGTTTGCAATATCAGCAAATGGTGAGTCAAGTAACTCTTGATAATCATCAATGACTGGCATACGCCATACACGGTCAAATGATTGCTCGCCCGCTTGTTGGAGTTCGGCTGCCAAAGCATCATCTGGTGAGAACAAACCACTGAGTACTTTACCTAAAGCGACTACACAGGCACCTGTTAAAGTCGCAATATCAACCACTACTGCTGGGTTGAAGCGTTTGATATAGGTCAATGTGTCACACAGTACAAGACGGCCTTCAGCATCTGTATTTAAAATTTCAACAGTTTGTCCGCTCATGGTGCTCACAATGTCACCTGGACGAGTTGCTTTACCAGAAGGCATGTTTTCTGCTGCTGCAATTGCACCTACTACATGAATAGGAAGTTTTGCTTCGCATAGGGCACGAATGGTACCCAGTACAGAGGCTGCACCACACATATCGAATTTCATTTCATCCATGCCAAGGCCTGGTTTTAGAGAAATACCACCTGTATCAAAAGTTACGCCTTTACCAACGAGAACAACCGGAGCTTGATCAATCTGTGCTTGATATTCGAGAGTTACGATACGGCCCGGACGTTCAGATCCTTTGCTTACTGCAAGAAAAGCATACATGCCTAAATCAGCCATTTGCTGCTCATTTAAAACAGTGACTTTAAGTAAGTCAGGGAATTCTGCCGCTAAAGCTAGAGCCTGTTCTGCCAAATATTCAGGGAAACAAATATTACCCGGACGGTTGCCAAGGTCGCGTGCATAAGACTGACCAGACTGTACCGCATGTACTAAAGCCAGTTGTTTTTCATCTAGGCTAGTCGTTGAACTAATTAAATCAACCTGTTGTAACACAAATTCATTTTTTTTCGATTTAAACTCATCATAACCATAAGCTGCTTGAGTTAAGCTTAAAGCAAATAAATAATGGTGCTCGACAGGTAACGCAGCAATATCAATTGCGATATGCTTAAATTTATTTTGTGTCGATTTGATAATAGTTTGAGCAAGTTTAGCGAGCTTAACTGTCTGAAGTTCAGCTGTTTTTCCTAAGCCAAGTAATTGGCTGTGAGGCTGATTTGAAATCTGACCAAACAGTGGCAGAGTTTCGTTGAAGTTGCCTTTAAATTGGGTAGCGCTAAGAACGCTTTCTAGGTTATTGATTTGATATGTGTTGACGTTGCTTTGTAGCTGTTCTGAATCAACTAAAACCCACAAAGATTCATTAGATGTCTGTTCGGGAAAAGTTGTATAAGTTGTAAATTTCATGGCTGTCGTGATTGCCTATAGAAAGTTATGATGAATTAAAACATTGAAACACTTTCAAGCATAGCGTTGCAATGTGCGGTTTTATATTTTTAACATTCGGGTAAACTAGCAGTCGTCCCGATTAGCCTTTTGGAAGTATTACTTTGATTATTCGGCGTTATCTCGTCAAGCAAGTTGTCTCTACCTCATTGGTGGTCATTTCCTTATTGACCTTAATCATGATGGGTGGTCGTCTGATCAAATACTTTGGTGTGGCGGCACAGGGACGTTTAGATGCCAGCATCTTGTTTAGCATCATTGGATATCGTTTACCTGAATTTCTAACACTCATTTTACCATTGGGTTTTTTCATTGGTTTAATGTTGGTGTTTGGTCGTTTATATGTTGACCATGAAATGGCAGTACTAAACGGTAGTGGGGTGAGCCGTCATCAATTAGCACGATTACTCATTCCAATGACGCTTGTTTATATGGTTTGTCAGTCTGTGCTTATGCTCTGGATGACGCCGTGGGGACTGCGTGAGTTTGAAAAATTAACCACCACCCAAGCTGTTCGTACAGGTTTCGATTTGGTTCGCCCAAGAGAGTTTATTTCTTCTGGACCCTATACGATTTATGCGGGTTCACTATCTGAAGATCGAAAAAATCTAAAAGACATTTTCTTTTATCAACGTGCGACTAAAGAAGATAAGCCAGATGTCATGATCTTGGCAAAAGAAGCGACTCGTGTAGAAGTTGCAAATGACACAGCCAATGTCGTTGATCTGGTGCAAGGCCGTCGTTATGAAATATTTCCGGGACAACCAAAATATACACAAGCAGAGTTTCAGTCTTATCGTCTACGTTTAGAAAATGACAAAGATGTTAAATTTGAAAGTGGGGATGTAGAAGCATTATCAACGACTAAACTCTTTTCAAAAACGAATGATCCAGTCATAAGAAGTGAGTTGGGATGGCGTTTGTTTGGACCATTCACCATTCTTATTGCTTTAATGCTTTCTGTGGGATTGTCTGAGGTGAGTCCAAGACAAGGTCGTTATTATCGTCTTATTCCGGCAGTTTTTATTTTTTCCAGTCTGATTGTATTAATGATTGCAATCAAGACTCGTATTAGTAAAGAAGAACTCGATATTTGGGCTTATCCTGCCGTGTTGGTAGTTTATGGCGTTGCAGCTGCCTTATTTTCACGTAAACAGAAGTTGGCACCTAAAATCAAGAAACAGATCAAGCGAGTGAAATTATAATGTTAGCACGTCGAATAGTCGCCAAATATGTGACGAAAACCACTGCGCTTGCAATGTTTGGCACCACAGTTGTTTTGTCGATTTTACAGATCTTATTTACATACTTGGGCGAGTTGGGTGAACTCAAACCAGACTATAACGCATGGCAAGCTCTCATCTATGTGTTGTGGGGTGCTCCTCGTTATCTATATGAAATTTTGCCTATTTCTGCCTTGATTGGTGCTGTAATTGGTTTAGGGTCACTAGCAACCAGCAGTGAACTTATTGTTATGCGCTCTGCTGGTATTAGCTTATGGCGTATTGTTGGTTGGGTGATGCGCTCAGCTTTACTGCTTATTATTTTGTCGTTTGCTTTAAGTGAATGGGTTATTCCATATACCAATGAAAAAGCAGAAAGTGTTAAAAGTCACCGCTCTGTAGCTGCTTTAGGCGAAGTGAAAGGTTATTGGTCACGTGAAGGGCAGCGATTTATCTATATCGACTATGCTAACTCTCAGGGCAATTTAAAAGATATTCAAGTGGTCGATTTTGACCAGAACTATTACTTACAATCATTGATTAATGCTCAGCAAGGGCAGTTTGTAAAAGATGGTCAATGGGCTTTGAAGAAAGCACAACAAATGGATATTTTGGCGACAGGCAATGCCATCAAGACTGACCATGACGAACAATCGCTTTCTTTAGCATTACAGCCTAAATATGTGCACATGGTGACTTTAGATCCTGAGGATTTATCACCAAGCCAACTTATTAGCTTTATGCGCTATATGGATGAATATAGTCAGGTTCCAAAGACCTATCAATTGGCTTTCTGGCAAAAAGTTGCCTCGCCATTTTCGTTGATTGCTCTGGTTCTCGTGGCATGTTCATTTATTTTTGGACCATTACGCCAACAATCGATGGGTTTCCGTTTGGTAATCGCATTGTTTATTGGTTTGAGTTTCTATTATTTGCAAGATTTCTTGGGTTATGCCAGCTTGGTTTATGCCCCATCTCCAGCTTGGTTTGTACTTGTACCTATATTATTAATGTTTGGTGCCGGAAGTTATTTGCTTTACCGCGCTCGCTAGTAATAATTGATATTCATGGTTTTCATCAATAGTAGATATTGGTGAAAGCCATAGGAATAAATAGAGTCTTGACCGAAAATTCGGTAAGATATTGTGACGAAATTGTAGACAAAAGAGAAATAGATTATGACGGATGCAACTGCTGGCAAGATCCCTCACGTTCTGGTCATTATGGATGGTGTTGGTCACCGTGAAGCGATTGAAGATAATGCTTTTCTTGCAGCAAAAACACCGAATTTGGCGGCAATGACAGCAAAGCATCCAAATAGTCTAATTTCTGGTTCTGGTGAAGATGTTGGTTTACCTGATGGACAAATGGGTAACTCTGAAGTCGGCCATATGAATCTTGGTGCTGGTCGTGTTTTGTATCAAGACTTTACCCGTATTACTAAAGATATTCGTACGGGCGACTTTTTTAAACATGAAGTGTTGATTGATGCTGTTGAAAAAGCCAAAGCCGCTGGTGGTGCTGTCCATATTATGGGGTTGCTCTCAGACGGTGGCGTTCATTCACATGAAGACCATATTGTGGCGATGTGTGAGCTTGCATTAAAGCGTGGTGCAAAAGTTTATTTACATGCTTTCCTTGATGGTCGTGATACGCCTCCACGCAGTGCTCAGCCGTCTTTAGAAAAATTAGATGCATTATTCGCGCAATACCAAGGTCAAGGCCGTATCGCGACCATGATTGGCCGCTACTTTGCAATGGACCGCGATAACCGTTGGGATCGTGTTGAGCAAGCTTATCGCTTGTTGACTGAAGGTGAGGCACTTCGCACTGCGCAAACAGCAATGGAAGGGTTAGAGTTAGCTTATGCAGCCAATGAAAACGATGAGTTTGTAAAAGCGACTCGTATTGGTGATGTTGCTAAAGTACAAGACGGCGATAGCGTTGTATTTATGAATTTCCGTGCTGACCGAGCTCGTGAAATTACTCGTGCATTTGTAGAAAAAGACTTTGCTGGCTTCGAACGCAAAGTTGTACCAAACCTTTCTAAATTTGTCATGCTAACCCGTTATCAAGCTAGCATTGATGCACCAGTTGCATACATGCCAGAAGCATTAAAAAATTCATTGGGTGAATATTTATCTTCTCTTGGAAAGACTCAGTTACGTATTGCCGAAACTGAAAAATATGCTCATGTAACGTTCTTCTTTAGTGGCGGACGTGAAGATGAATATCCGGGTGAAAAGCGTATTTTGATTCCATCTCCAAACGTTGCAACGTATGACCTTAAGCCTGAAATGAGTGCTTATGAAGTAACTGATGAATTGGTTAAAGCCATTAATTCTGGCGAATACGATTTATTGGTTGTGAACTATGCCAATGGTGATATGGTAGGTCATACAGGTATTTTTGATGCTGCAGTTAAAGCAGTTGAAGCAGTCGATCTTTGTCTTGGGCGTGTTTATGAAGCGGTAATGGCAAAGAAAGGCCATATGCTGATTACTGCCGACCATGGTAACGTGGAACAAATGCAAGACTACGAAAGCGGTCAAGTTCACACTCAACATACAACGGAACTTGTACCGTTTATCTATGTTGGCCCAACACAAGCAACAATTGCAGAAGGTGGTGTGCTTGCCGATGTAGCACCGACTATTCTCAATTTAATGCAGATTCCTGTTCCTGCTGAAATGCAAGGGCGTAATCTGATTACATTATCTGCATAAGCCAAAGGTGATTGGATGCTGCAACACATTAAATATAAAAAACTTATTGTAAGTATGTTGCTGTGTTGCAGCCAATTTGCTTTTGCGGCGCCAGTTGTAAAAGAGAAATTGTCACCTTTGCATTCGGATTCGGAAGAACCGGAACATAGTTATGCAGAGGTACCGATTGAGTCGATTCAGCAGTTTGTTCAAATCTATGGAATCGTTCGAGATAATTACGTTGACGTGAAGTCCGACGATGCCTTATTCCAACAAGCCATTAAAGGGTTGGTGAGTGGACTAGATCGTTACTCGCGCTATTTGTCGGCAGAAGAATATCGTCAATTGATTCAATATACCGAAGGTGATCTCGCCTCGGTTGATTTTGCTTTAAGCCCTGAATTGCATGTCCATAAATGGATGATTCGTGATCTTAAAACTGGTTCAGACTCATACAAATTAGGTTTGAGAAATGGTCAAGCGATTCTCAAGATTGATAATCAAGATTTAAAAAATTTAAACCAAGATCAGGTGCTTGGGCTGCTTTATGGCTCTATCGGAAGTACGCTTCAAGTACAAGCAGAAGATTTAAATGGAAACATCAACCTAGTTCGTAATAAAAAAATAGAAACCGATATAGAACCTGTAATGCTACATAATCAGGTTTTAGTGCTAAAAATTAGAGTATTCCAGCAAGACACCGCAAATGAAATTAAACGGTTAATTGAAGAAAATAGTTCACCACGTTTAAAAGCCGTTTTAATCGATTTACGAAACAATCCGGGTGGGTTGTTATCAGCAGCAGTCGAGTCGGCAGATTTATTTCTAAATAGTGGGATTATCGTTTCAACTAAAAGCCGTTCGGAAGGTAATCAGCAATTTCAGGCTCTGCCCGGCAATGAATTTCAGAATATAAAATTAGGTATATTAATTAATCATCGTTCTGCATCGGCAGCAGAAGTTTTTACCGCGGCCATGAAAGAACACCAGCGTGCTTGGGTAATCGGTGAAAAAAGTTATGGGAAAGGAGTAGTGCAGAAACTGTTTCCTTTGCCAAGTGGTGCGGCACTACAAATGACAGTCTCACACTATTACACACCAAATGGCAATATGATTGAAGGGCAAGGTATTCAGCCTAATCAGACCTATCCTTTGCCCCCAGAAATGAAAGAAGACGTATATTTAGATCGTGTTGCAGACTTATTTCTAAAGAAAAAATAGTCTTTTATACTTCCTCTCCTAATTCAGTATCTAAGCCAAACTTTTTCAGTCGATAGCGTAAAGAACGGAAGGTCATTCCAAGCTTTTTAGCTGCTAAGGTCCGGTTCCAATGTGTCATGTCCAACGCGTTCAGTAGAATATCTTTTTCAATATTTTCTAAGTAGCGTTCTAAACCTTCCATTGGTAATTTTGGCCGAGTCTGAGTAATCGCTGTTGATGTTTGATTCACTTGTTTAGTCGCGATTTGCGAGTTAACGCTACTGCCTCTGAGAGGAGGTGCTAAGTGTGTTAAATCAATACATTCATCATCACTTAAGGTAATAGCTCGTTCAATCATATTTCTTAATTCACGAACATTACCTGGAAAATCTTGCTGCAATAAATAAGTTTCAGCAGTAGTGGTTAATTGTTTGCTTGGAATTTCCCATTCCATACAAACCTTTTGAATAAAATGATTGGCTAATAACAAAATATCTCCACCGCGCTCACGCAGTGGCGGTAACAGGATATCCATAACATGAATACGGAAAAATAAATCCTGACGGAATTTACCTTGTCGAACTAATAAATCTAAATCTTGGTGGCTGGCGCTAATCACCCGAAAATCAACATCGATTTCCTGATCGGAACCTACTGGACGAATTTTTTTCTCTTGTACTGCCCGAAGTAATTTGACTTGCATACTTAAAGGCAATTCGGCAATTTCATCTAAAAATAAGCTGCCGCCATGAGCAGACAAAATAAGGCCTTGTTTGTCTTGGGTAGCTCCAGTAAAACTGCCTTTTTTATGTCCAAAAAGTTCACTTTCCATGAGCTCAGTTGGAATTGCTCCACAGTTAATCGCAATAAATGGACCTTCGCTGCGGTTACTCAAACGGTGAATAAGATTAGCAACAACTTCTTTACCTGTACCAGACTCGCCTGTCACAAACACCGGAGCTTGGGAACGAGCTATTTTTTTTATAGCAATACGTAGGTTTTGTATCGGTGGAGAACGTCCAATTAATAGGTCATTTTCCAACGTTATTTCACCAAACTCATGCTCTGGTTTTGGCTGATTTAGCGCTTTTTTTAATAACTGATCTAAATGAATTTGGTTAATAGGTTTGCTTACAAAATCAAAAGCTCCCGCCTTTAATGCTGCAATTGCAATATCCATATTGCCGTACGCAGTTAGAACTGCAATTGGTGTGTGAGAATAAGTTTGAGAAACATGTTTAACTAATTCTAAACCGCTACCATCGGGTAGGTTTAAATCGGTTAAGCATGCATCATAATGAAACTGAGTAAAGAGTTGTTTGGCCTGTTCAACCCGATAAGCAAGATGTGTTTTAATCCCCATTCGCGCAAGAGTCATTTGCATTAAAAGGCACAAATCTTCTTCATCGTCTACAAGCAAAACTAGTGGTTGCTGTTCTGCCATTTCCCCAAAAACCTAATAAAAAATCAATATATTATTGGGCATTCCATTCGGAAGCATGCCCCTTGTTTTTGCTCTACATACGTGAGCTTTGCATGGTTTGCCTCACAAAAACTATGAGACAAGTATAATCCTAAACCAGTTCCATTAATTTCGGTACTAAAAAATGGTTTAAATAATTGAGATATATCACGTTTTGAAACACCTTCGCCGTAATCGATCACATCAATATAGATTTTATTTGTCTGTGAGTGAATGTTGATCAGAACATGGGGTGAATCAGGTGCATTATGTCGTAAGGCATTCCTGACAAGGTTAATCAGCACTTGTCTGAGTTGTTTCTCGTCAAATAATAATTTTAAGGATGAATCAGAGATTTTAAGCTGTATAGAATGTTTAACATCCGATAGATCTTCATCTAATAATGTCTTTATGAAGTCGTTTAATTCAATCTGGATTGGATGAGTTCTTTCGCTGCTGGCAAGTCCTAAGGTGTCTTGAACAATACTATCAATACGTTTTGTTTGCTTACCAATCATACGGCGTAAAGTATTTTGCTGCTCTAAATCACTATCTTTAAGTAATTCATTTGCCTGAACAATTGCTGCCAGAGGATTACGGATTTCATGTGCAATACTGGCTGAAAGTTGCCCTAAAGCAGCCAGTTTGAGTTGTTGAGCTTGCTGATTAATGTGTTGTGCATCTTGTAAGATGAGTAGCGTCAATGCTTGTTGCGGCACCACAAGATGCTGCACTTTAATGTTAATAGAGTAAGCCGACAGACGAGACTCAAAAATAAATCGATCACCTTCTTGTAGGTTATCAAACTTAAGAATTTCAAATAAATCGGAGTGCCATTTAGCTAAAGGATATTTTTCACTGGCAAATTGTGGCGGAATCCCTAACAGAGAGCAGGCAGCCGGATTACTTAAAACAATGTCATAGTTTTCATCTAGAACAAGATAACCTTCTTCAATTTGTTCCAGAATATAGCGGTTAATATTTTGTAGTTGATAGAGCTCTATTGATTGGTGAAACGTAAGCGCCTCAAGTAATTTAAAGCGCTGAACCGCAATTTGCCCGATCCCATGCACCACAAAAAATAAGAAGGCTAGAAGGGCACTATTACCAATCGTATTAAGATTATTGTAGTCAAATAAACTACCGACAAAACGTTGGTAAATAACCGCAATGACTGCAAGTAATGTAATGAGTAAAGACATTCTTGCGCTGAGTAAAATTGCCGAGGTGAATATAGCAATAACATACAGCAAGCTAAGTTGAAGGTTTGGTTCACCTACAGAAAATGTAAGTAAACTCAGAGAGATAATATCAACTACAAAAAATAAAATAAGCTGCCGTGTTGCCTGAGTTGCAACAAACTTAAAACACAAAAGCTGAAGAAGGCTTAATATGGAATAGCCAAGCAGTGTGTAAGAATATAAAGCGGGTTGTTGTAGACTATTGTCGATTTGAGAATCGGTTAAAACCAAAATAATATTGAGGCTAACCGCAATAATAAGACGATATAAACCATACCACGTGCCCAAACGAAAAATCGTATTGGACAACGATGAGTTTAAGGGAAATTGCATATAGTGTGATTATGGTTTGATCAGACCATACCGAATCGCAAGATGAGTTAGTTTAACATCACTATCGATGGCGAGTTTTTCAAAAATACGGTAGCGGTAAGTATTTACCGTTTTGACACTTACAAAAAGTTTGTCCGCAATTTCTTGAGCGCTAATACAATTTACAACCATCATTGCAACTTGCATTTCTCGTTCGGATAGGGCGTCAAAAGGTGATTGTTGTGTGTCTGATAGATAGGAACTCGCCAACTGCTCAGCAATATCTGCACTGAAGTATTTACCACCTTGCATGACTTTGTTGATTGCTCGAACCATTTCTGTAATTGGAGCACCTTTCGTGATGTAGCCTTTAGCTCCTGCTTTAAGCAAAAGAGAAGGGTAAGGTTCTTCTGATAAGCCACTTACAGCAATAACTTTTGTATCTGGTGCGGTTTGTAGTAAACGACGTGTGGTTTCTACGCCCCCGATGCCTGGCATGTTGACATCAAGTAGCACAACTTGAGGATGTTTCTGACGAACAATAGCAATTGCTTCTTCACCCGATTCGGCTTGTCCAATGACCTCTACATCGGCATGATCTTCTAACATACGGCAAATGCCTGTACGTACAAGTTCATGGTCATCCACAACTAAAACTGTAATCAAGAAGACCTCCTTTCTTTCAAAAAACAAGTTTTTTGTTACATAAAGCAAAATTAGCTTGCAATGGAATGACAAAATTAGCAATCCTATTCTTATATAGTGAGCGAATAGTTGTGCACAATTGTGTCGGTAAAAGCGTTATACCTTATACCTCAAATGTAAGGCATAATTATAGTAAGCGCAAATGTGTATCACCCTGAGTCGAGTATTGTGCCGTGAAAAATTCTAAAAAGTCTTTAATACATGTGCTAAGCATGTCTATTTTGCTTAGTTTGAGTTCAACAAGCTTTGCAGAACTCGTCAATAACCCGTCCTCAGGGAGTGGTGGGAGTGCAAGTTTAAATTGGTCTTCAGCTGACGCTAGTCAACTTTTGAATGATGAAGATGATGAGCCAACTATACAAGGGTCAACATCTGTAACTACAACTTTACGTGGTGGTAATGCACCCAAAGTTGTGGCATCTGCACCAAAATTTGCTCAAATCCGCGATACCTCTGGTTACAATGCTCAGCCGAGTGTAAGTGCTCGCGCTGCGTTAGTGATGGATGCACAAACTGGTGAAGTACTGTTTAGTAAAAATACGAATGCTTCTGTGCCAATTGCATCTATTACCAAGTTAATGACAGCAGTGGTAACGGCAGATGCTCGTTTAAACATGTCAGAAGAAATTATGCTTGAGCAAATTGATTTTGCGGGGGCAAACGGTAAAAATTCAAGTTCAACACTCCGTGTTGGTGACAAGATGAACCGTGCAGAAGTCTTATTGTTTGCTTTAATGAAGTCTGAAAATCCGGCAGCAGCGGCTTTAGCGCGTACTTATCCGGGGGGGCGTCCTGCATTCGTTGCTGCAATGAACTCTAAAGCACGTGCTTTAGGTATGAACGCAACTCATTATTATGAATCTACAGGCTTAGATCCACGTAATGTATCTTCTGCACGCGACTTAGGAATTTTGGCGAGTACGGCATCTCAATATGGCTTAATTCGTCAATTCTCAACCACACCAACTTATGACTTTAACTTGGGTTATCGCGTATTGAAATCTAATAATACCAATGCTCTAGTACGTAATGGTGGTTGGAATATTAACTTGTCTAAAACGGGTTATATCAATGAAGCAGGTCGCTGTGTTGTCATGCATACGACTGTAAACTCGCGTCCAGCCGTGATTGTATTGCTTGGTGAGCCAAGTTCGCAAGCACGTAATAATGATGCAACTAACCTATTGAGTTGGTTAAGTAATTTACCAAAACGTATTTAATTTAATTATTCTAAAAACGCTTCTATCAAGAAGCGTTTTTTTATGGCTATAAAAAAGACATAAAAAAACGGCTGTGTTGAACAGCCGTTTTTTGAAAACTCAGATTTTACATATTAGATAAAATCGAATCTTTTACTTGGCTCATTGTTGCATCAATTGACAACATGACTGCATCAGCACATTGTTTGATTGCAGTATCTGGGTCTTTTAAGCCATTACCAGTTACTGTACATACAATGACAGAACCTTCAGCAATCTTACCTGCTTTAATATCGCGAATCGCACCACCGATAGAAGCAGCAGATGCTGGCTCAACAAATACGCCTTCGTACATAGAAAGTAAGCGTTGAGCTTCTAAAATTTCGCTGTCTTGAAGTTCATCAAACCAACCTTTAGAGTCGCGTACGACTGCTTTAGCATGGTTCCAGCTTTGTGGGTTACCAATACGGATTGCAGTTGCAACTGTTTCTGGGTTTTCAACTGGAGCACCGCGTAAGAATGGAGCTGCGCCAGAAGCCTGATAACCTACCATTGTTGGTAAACCTTCAGGTTTTGGACCACTAAACTGATCTGTTGCTGCGTCATAAATAACTTGTTCAAACTGATCAGCAGGTTGATTTGCTACTGCTTCAGTATAGCCCATCCAGTGAGCTGTGATGTTACCTGCGTTACCTACAGGTAAGCAGTGATAATCAGGTGCACGGCCTAAAGCTTCAACGATTTCATAAGCAATGGTTTTTTGACCTTGCAAACGGTAAGGGTTGATTGAGTTTACAATCGTTACAGGCGCTTGATCAGCAACTTCTTTTACAAGACGCATACCATCATCGAAGTTACCACGGATTTGCATAGTGATCGCACCATACATCATCGCTTGCGCCATTTTACCCATCGCAATTTTGCCTTCTGGAATCAAAACAAACGCTTTGATACCTGCGCGTGCAGCATAAGCGGCAGCAGCAGCAGAAGTGTTACCAGTAGATGCACAGATAATCGCTTTAGAGCCTTCTTCAACCGCTTTGGTTACAGCCATGGTCATACCACGGTCTTTAAATGAACCAGTTGGGTTTAAACCCTCATATTTCACATAAATTTCAACATCTTTGCCAATAATACGTGGAATATTCTCTAGTTTAATGAGTGGGGTGTTGCCTTCCCCCAAAGAGATAGCACGAGTAGTTGCCGAAACTGGCAAACGGTCACGATAACGATCTACAAGACCAGTATAACGATTGGCATTAGACATGATGGTGTTCCAATTAGAGGTGAAGCGGGAGAGGGAATCTTTCCCTCAACCTGATTAACTATCGAGCGATTCTAAACGAATTCTTACGATTTCGCCACGAATTGCAGGTAAGGCTTGAATTTGTGCAAGTGCCTCATCCATTTTAGATTCGACGATTGGATCGGTGAGAATCACGATTGGAATAAGGTCTTTTAAACGGGATTGTTGCATGATGGCATCAATACTAATTCCAGCACGGCTTAAGATTGTAGTGACATCTGCAAGTACGCCAGTTTGATCTTCTGCATTTAAGCGGATGTAATAACCTGTGGTCATTTCTTCACGGCTTAAAATTGGCACATTTGTTAATGCTTCAAAAGCAAGTTGAGGAATAGTTCCAGCACCATCTTCGGTATAAGAAATATCACGGACAATATCAATTACATCGGCAACAACAGCAGAAGCAGTTGGACCAGCACCAGCACCAGCGCCGTAATAGAGTGTTGGACCTACGGCATGTGCTTGAACTAAAACGGCATTTTTAACACCATTTACATTCGCAATAAGCTGCTCATCTGGAATGAGTGTTGGGTGAACACGTAGTTCAATACCCTTTTCAGCGCGACGCGCAATTCCTAGGTGTTTAATGCGGAAACCGAGATCTTCGGCATATTTCACATCTTGTGCAGTAATTTTGCTAATACCTTCGGTATAGACTTTATCGAACTGAAGCGGAATACCAAACGCACAAGACGCTAAAATGGTAAGTTTGTGCGCAGCATCAATACCTTCAACGTCAAAAGTTGGATCTGCTTCTGCATAGCCAAGTTCTTGAGCTTCTTTTAATACATCATCAAATGCACGACCTTTCTCACGCATTTCGGTCAGAATAAAGTTGCCTGTGCCGTTAATGATACCTGCCAACCATTGAATATGGTTTGCAGCAAGACCTTCACGGATGACTTTAATAATTGGAATACCGCCAGCAACTGCTGCTTCATAAGCGATTTGTACAGCATTATCTTCAGCTGCTTTAAATAGTTCGTTGCCATGTTCTGCAAGTAAGGCTTTATTTGCAGTAACGACTTGTTTGCCGTGTTTGATCGCTTCCATGATGACTTCGTAAGCAGGGTGTATACCACCCATCACTTCAACAACCATATCAACATCTGGTTGACGAACGATATCAAGTAAATCTGCGCTTTGTTTAATCCCTTCTAATTCGAGATCTGGACGAGGGCGGCGTGTTCCAACGTGGGTAATTTGAATTTCGCGACCGGTGCGACGTTTAATTTCAGCGGCATTTTCTTGTAGTAGTTTAAGGGCTCCTCCACCTACGGTTCCTAGACCGAGTATTGCCAGGCGAACTGGTTTCACGTCACACTCCATTCATCATTTAATCATTTAGTTGAAGCTAGATCATAGCTAAAAAAAACGCCAGACTCTAGCGCTTTTAGTGCCTGTTCAATGAATTAGAGTGCGATGTTTGGAAAAGAAGAGTAGATCAGTCTTTAAACATAGGTGGATAAAGTATTAATTAGTGAAAAAACAAAGCGCTGCAATAAGTGCAGCGCTTTTCTTAAGAGACAGATGATTAATCATTCATCACATCAAAGGATGTTATTTATCCAGACGTTTAATTAATTCATCTGGTGTTAGATATCCACCCAAGTACTCGCCATCAGCATTGTAAATAGCAGGTGTACCATTTACACCCATATTCAAGCCAAGTTGATATTGCTCTCGAACAGGGTTTTTACATTGAGCAGGTGGAATGTTAATACCTTGTACTGCTTGATTAAAGGCAGCTTTACGATCTGCGTTACACCATACAGCTTCCATGGTTGGCATAAATTGTTCGCCGCGTGGCCAAGCGATATAGCGTATCTCAATACCCTTTTCATTAATTTCGGGTATGTGCTCATGTAGCTTATGGCAATAAGGACAGCTTGCATCGGTAAACACATAGATCACGTGCTTAGCCTTGCCTTTTGCTGGGTAGACAATAAGATCTTCATTTTTTAAAGCGGCAAGATGCTTTTTATTTTCTGATGCTTGAAGTGAGTCACCAATATTATGAAGCTCTTTGCCTCCTAAGCGGATAACATCACCTTGAATTAAATATTTACCATCACTTGTTGTATAAACTGATGTCATCCCTTCTAGATTTACCCAATATAAATTAGGAACTTCAGTCGGCTTGATATCTAAAATTTTGGCGCTGATATTTGCATTTTTAAATTGTTTTTGCAAAGTCTCGATTAAACGCTGCTTAGCATTACGCTCGATAATGGTTGAAGCTTCCCCTGTAGCAGGTGCAGTCGCTGTGAGCGCATCTTCTTTTTGTGGTTTGTTTTCTTTAGAACAAGCACTGAACAAAAGGCTAGATGCCAGAGTACAGGCAAGAAAAATTTGAGAGCGGGTAAAAGACATAGATAACCCTTATTTCATCAGTATTTATAGTCAGAAGCTGCTAAGCATACCAAAAAATCTAACGTGTATTGTTAAAACTTTCTTAACCTTTGTGAACGAAATCAAACGATTGATCTGAAATACTTGCGTGGAGCTTGAAAGCTTTATCATCCTCTAGGGTGATGTTTTTCATGTAGTTGTTGCATTCTGACTTGCGCAACATGTGTATAGATTTGAGTCGTAGATAAATCGCTATGACCCAGTAACATTTGCACAACGCGTAAGTCTGCGCCGTGATTGAGCAGATGCGTTGCGAATGCATGGCGTAAGGTGTGAGGTGAAAGTTCAGCTTGAATATTGGCTTGTAGCGCATAGCGTTTAATGGCATACCAAAAGTTTTGTCGACTCATAATCCCCCCATGTTGGGTTAAAAAGAGATAGTCAGTCGAGCTTTTATAGAGTTGAGGTCGAGCATTATTCAAATAGCGTTCTACCCACTCACAGGCAAATTGTCCTAACGGCACCAAACGTTCTTTGTTGCCTTTACCTGTAACACGTAAATAGCCTTGTTTTAAATTAATGAGTTCCAGACGCAAGTTAAGTAATTCTGAAACACGTAAACCACATGCATAAAGTACTTCAAACATTGCTCGGTCACGTAAGCCAAGTGCTGTATTGATATCTGGTGCTTGAATTAGTGATTCGACATCTTCTTCAGATAGATCTTTAGGTAATGCTCGCCCAATTTTAGGAGAGTGGTGGGTCGCAACCGGATTGTCACTCCGTAACTTCTGTTCACGTAAAAATTTGTAAAACTGACGTAGGGCAGATAAACACCGTGCAATTGAGCGGGGACTTTTTCCTGCTTTTGTCAGTTCGATAAGAACATCGGCAATATCATCACTTGACCATTGTGGAAGAGCATTTTTTTTATGGAGTTCGCTGCATTGAATGAGGTCAGATAAATAAGCATTACGTGTATGTGGACTCACTGTCTGTGCAACGAGATAGTCACGAAAACCTTGTAAAAAGCTTAAATGTTCTGGAATTTGAACAGGGCTTGGAATACGCGGTTTTTTATTTAACATACACTACATCCTCTAAACCTCTGTACTGTAAAAGAAACTTTAAGGTTTGTCGATTAAACTGAATAGGAAGTGAAATTTAACCTTATTTGGTAATTATTCTCATTTATATGTATACTAGAAAAAAAGGTTTAGGATCGGATGCGGTGCGTTTATCAGCTTTAAAAGTGAAGCAAGCGGCGACCATCAGCAAAGTGAATCGGATATCAGTAGAGTCCGAGCAGCAAGATTTGGTCGCAATTCGTTTGGAAAGTCTGGGCTTTGTGCCAGGCACACGAGTGGAAGTGATTACCAAGGGTATTTTTGGTGGTGATCCGATCTTGATCCAAATTGGCTTTACTCGTTTCGCTTTGCGTAAAGCAGAAGCGGACAAAATCGAAATTCAAGTAGAAGAAGGAGTACCCGCATGAGTGATGCGTTACGTATTGCCCTTGTGGGAAATCCAAACTGTGGTAAAACCTCTCTTTTTAACCATTTAACTGGAACTCGACAAAAAGTCGCAAACTATGCGGGCGTAACGGTCGAGCGTAAAGTAGGTCATTTTCAGTTACCTTCAGGGCGTGCAGTGCGTGTACTCGATTTACCGGGTACATATAGTCTAAATGCAACCAGTCCTGATGAAGTTATTACCCGTGATGTTTGCTTGGGTAAGATTGCCGAAGAAGGTCAGCAAGATGCCTTTTTATGTGTAGTCGATGCGACTAACTTAAAATTGCATTTAGGGCTAGTGCTCGAAATGATCGAGCTTGGCCGTCCGATTTTACTCGTACTGAATATGATGGATGAAGCACGTCGTCGTGGCATCCAAATTAATACTCAAAAGTTGTCTCAACGTTTGGGCGTAGCAGTCGTTGAAACAGTTGCTGTTCGTAATGCGGGTATTGAAAATTTATTACATGCCCTTGATCAAGAAAAATACAGTGTGCCACAGACCGAACTGAGTGGTTTGACTGGAACTCATCATCAAAAAATCGATATGATTTTTAAAGATGTTGTTCAATATGTCGATCAGGGAGATAAGCGTACTGATTTTCTAGATCGAATTTTCTTACACCCAGTTTTAGGCCTATTTAGTCTTGCACTCATGATGTTTATTGTGTTCCAAGCAGTTTTTGCTTGGGCAGCACCATTTATGGATGGCATTGAAGGCTTCTTTGGTTGGTTGGGTGAAGTAGTGGGAACTGTGATTACACAGCCACTACTGCATAGTTTGGTTGTTGACGGAATTATTGCGGGTGCAGGTGGCGTAGTTGTGTTCTTGCCACAAATTTTAATCTTGTTCTTCTTCATTTTAGTATTAGAAGAATCGGGTTATTTACCACGTGCAGCATTTTTGCTTGATAAATTAATGTTTCAAGCCGGTTTAAGTGGGCGTGCTTTCATTCCTTTACTTTCAAGCTTTGCTTGTGCAGTACCGGGAATTATGGCAACCCGTAGTATTAGTGACCCTCGTGATCGTTTTACGACCATTATGGTTGCACCTTTAATGACTTGTTCGGCACGATTGCCTGTATATGCTTTGCTTATTGCGGCATTTATTCCAGAGAAAATGGTCTGGGGGCTTTTCAACTTACAAGGTCTGGTGCTATTCGGTCTGTATATGGCTGGTATTGTGAGTGCTCTTTGCGTTTCATTTTTAATGAAATTTTTGCAAAAAGATAAGTCACAGCATGCTTTACTGCTAGAGCTGCCGAGTTATCGTTTCCCCGATTTAAAAAGTGTGGGAATTGGTTTGCTGGATCGCGCGAAGATCTTCTTGAAACGTGTCGGCGGAATCATTTTTGCGCTTTCTATTTTGCTCTGGTTTTTGTGTACTTTCCCACAGCCACCAGAAGGGGCAACATTACCTGCGATAGATTATAGTTTTGCCGGTATGCTCGGACATCTTATCCAACCTGTATTTGCTCCAATTGGTTTTAACTGGCAAATCTGTATTGCTTTAATTCCAGCAATGGCAGCTCGTGAAGTTGTAGTGGCAGCATTAGGTACAGTTTATGCCTTGTCTGCAACGAGTGACGATGCTGTAGCTCAAGGTTTGTCACATCTGATTAGTGCAGATGGCTCGGGTTGGTCTTTGGCAACAGGATTATCGCTTTTAGTGTGGTTTATTTATGCTCCACATTGTTTGGCCACATTGGCAACGGTACGACGTGAAACAGGTTCATGGAAACATGTTGCTGTCATGACTGCATATCTGTTCGGCTTGGCTTATTTGGCATCGTTTGTTACCTATCAAATTGCTTCCCACTATTGGGGTTAAGGCAAGAAAGGAGGTTGTATATGATTCAATATCTGATTATTGCGGTTTTAGTGAGTTGGAGTGCTGTTGTTGTTTTTAAGAAAGTATTTCCAAAAACAGCAAATTCAGTCTTTTCTACACTCTCTTCATTTTGTGAAAAGCAGGGTTGGACAACCTTGGCAAAATGGCTTAAGCCAAAAATGACCTTTGGCTGTGCTGGCGGCTGTGGTTGCTCAAGTGAAGATAAACCTACGAATACAGTTCAAGAAATTAAGCCGATTAAATGGCAATAAATTTAGTATTTCTTGTTTCGTCTAAAAAGCCATCATATTGATGGCTTTTTTACGCACTGACACAAAAAAAGATGAATAAAGTTCAAACTGAAAAAGCATTCAAAACAGCAAAGTGCTAACATTTTTGCCATTCTGTCGATTGATAAATTGTGGGGCAAAAATGTTAATACAACGTGGTGGATTAAAAGTTGTCGCAGGCTTGGGAATATCAGGCGTTTCTGCTGTTAATTTCCTGCATGAACAAGGCTACCAAGTTGCAGTAACGGATTCTCGTCCCACACCCCCAGGCTATGACCAGATTCCAGCTGGCGTTAAAACCAGTTTCGGTCAACTTGACCAAGAATTATTATTACAAGCAGAAGAAATTATTTTAAGCCCAGGCCTTGCACCGCAATTACCAGAAATTCAGGCAGCTATTGCTCAAGGGATTTCAGTCGTAGGCGACATTCAATTATTACGCCGTGCGACCGAAGTGCCTATTGTGGCGATTACGGGTTCTAATGCGAAAAGTACAGTAACGACTTTAATTGGCTTAATGGCTAAAGATGCAGGTAAGAAAGTTGCTGTTGGTGGAAACCTTGGACGTCCAGCTCTAGACTTACTAAAAGATCAACCAGAGTTGCTTGTACTTGAGCTATCAAGTTTTCAGTTAGAAACCACATCTCATTTAAATGCTGAGGTTGCTGTGGTTCTGAACATGAGTGAAGACCATTTAGATCGTCACGGCGATATGTGGGGTTATCACCAAGCAAAACACCGTATTTTCCAAGGCGTTAAAAAAGTCATATTTAACCGTGATGATGCTTTAAGTCGTCCTCTTGTTCCAGATACAACACCAATGCAAAGCTTTGGTCTAAATGCTCCAGACTTAAATCAATATGGTGTTTTAAGGGATGGCGATGGCACGCTTTGGCTTGCGCGTGGCCTACAGCGTTTAATTAAAAGTTCAGATTTATATATTCAAGGCATGCACAACGTAGCCAATGCTTTAGCTTGTTTAGCATTAGGTGAAGCAATTGGTTTGCCTATGGAATCTATGCTTGAAACGTTAAAACAGTTTAAAGGATTAGAGCACCGCTGTGAGTATGTGAGAACTGTACATGATGTACGTTATTACAATGACTCTAAAGGGACTAACGTTGGTGCTACACTTGCAGCAATTGATGGTTTAGGCGCTGCAATTGAGGTTAAAAAGGGTAAGGTTGCCTTGATTTTGGGTGGGCAGGGCAAAGGTCAAGATTTTGCTCCATTACGTTCTTCTATCGAAAAATATGCCAAAGTTGTGGTATTGATTGGTGAGGATGCTTCAGTTATTGAACAAGCAATTAAGGGTGCAACCAAAATTTTGCATGCCGCAACGCTCAAAGAGGCTGTAGAGCTGTGTCAACGTGAAACACAAGCTGAAGATGTTGTGCTGTTATCACCAGCCTGTGCAAGTTTTGATATGTTTAAAAGTTATAATGACCGTGGTCAGCAGTTTGTTGCCTGCGTCAATTCGTTGGTTTAAAGAAAACATGATTAGGAATGTTGTATGGCAGGCTTAGCTCAGACCACAATCCAGAAAATCAATCATTGGTATGAACGGATATTGCCTAAATGGCCAGCGGAAGTGACGCCACGTAATGTCCTGATTTTCTGTGTCGTTGCATTATTGTGTATCGGTTCAGTGATGGTCGCATCTGCTTCGATGCCCTATGCTGAATATATGCATGAAAACCCGTTTCATTATGTGATTCGTCATGGTATTTCGATTGTCGCTGCGGCTGTGGTGGCTTATTTGACCTATCGGATATCACTTAATACGTGGTTTAAAAATACTTTCCCGTTGTGGTTGTTGACCATGGTTCTTTTGCTTGCTGCTTTAGTAGTGGGTTCAGAAGTCAACGGTTCTACACGTTGGATTAAGATAGGTGGCTTTACTTTACAGCCAACCGAGGTTGCCAAAGTGATGATGGCAATCTTTACCGCAGACTACGTTGTGCGCCGTGCCAAAGAGGTTCGTACTCATTGGAAAGGCTTATTGCGTTTAAGTGGGGTTATGGCAATCACGGTCGGTTTGATTATTGCTGAGCCTGACTTGGGTGCTACGATCGTAATTGTGTTGATGATGGTCGGTGTGTTCTTTTTAGCTGGCGCACCGCCAACACAGTTCTTAATCATGCTTGGTGCAATCGTAACCGGTATTGTGTTTTTGATTTTGTTTGAGCCTTACCGTTTCCAACGTTTGATTTCGTTTACCGACCCATGGGCAGATCCTTTAGGGGTTGGTTACCAGTTATCAAATGCATTAATGGCCTTTGGTCGTGGTGAATGGTTTGGTACAGGCTTAGGACACAGTGTACAAAAGCTGTCTTATTTGCCAGAAGCACATACTGACTTTATGTTGGCAGTGTTAGGCGAAGAGTTTGGTTTCTTTGGTATTTCGATTGTCATTGTATTATCTTTCTCGATGCTAGCATGTTGTATCAAAATTGGTCATCGTGCATTGAAACATCATTACCTTCGCGCAGGTTATTTGGCGTACGGCATTAGTATTATTTTCTTGCTCCAGATCTTGGTAAATGCGGGCATGAATATGGGGTTGATGCCAACTAAAGGTTTGACTCTGCCATTTATTAGTTATGGTGGTACATCTTTAATGATGTGTGCTGCGATGATTAGTCTGATCTTAAAGATTGATGCTTCAACACAAGAAGTTAACCCAGAAAGGGAAGAATCAAACTTCTAGTTGAGTATTTAGGTATTAGAAAACCCGATTTGATATCGGGTTTTTTTATTTATAGATAGGTTCCGCTCAGCTGCTCTACATGTGGAATTAAATCTACATTCCACTGTGCTACCGCCTGTTTAAGCATAACTTTAGGCTGGTCTAAATCAACGCTAGGTTGTCCCAGTGCTTGTATCGCTTGTTGCAGTAATTGAGGAGCTTTTGACAAATCGAGTGCTTGAGCAAGGTTTTGCTTAGAGAGCTTCTGTCCTTGATCATTCATGGCGAGGGGTAGGTGCATATAGCTTAGTTTAGGGTAACCTAAGAGCTCACCCAGCCAGATCTGCCGTTCAGTATTATCTAATAGGTCTGCACCTCGAACGACATGGGTGATGCCTTGCAGATAATCATCAACGACTACGGCAAGTTGATAGTTAATAATCCCATCACGGCGTTTAAGAACAAAGTCTCCAAGGTCGTGTTGCAGATTAGAACAATGAAGTCCTTGCAGTCGATCATCAAAACAGATCTGTTGATCTTGAACTTTTACCCGAATCGCTTGTCCTTGAAAATCAAGATTTAGATTGCGGCAAGTTCCGGCGTAGATTGCATTTGAACCCAGCATTTTGCGTGTACATTGACAAGCATAGATAAGACCCTCTTTTTTAAGTTGGTCTAATACGCTTTCATAAATGTCTAAACGGTTTTTTTGAAAGATGATTTCTGCATCGCATTCGAACTGGAAGGCTTCCAGTGACGTGAGAATATGATCTTCACTGCCGGGATAAATACGAGGGATATCTGTGTCTTCGACACGAACGAGCCATGTGCCATGATGGGCCTTTGCATCACAATAACTGGCAACGGCAGTAATGAGTGATCCAAAATGCAAAGGGCCGGTTGGCGATGGCGCAAACCGACCTGAATATGCAAAGCTAGGTTTCTCTTTAGGAGTTACCTCGGTCATATTAACCGTTATTTTGCTTCTCTTTGATTTCTGCCAAAGTTTTGCAATCAATACATAAAGTTGCCGTTGGACGTGCTTCTAGACGACGTAAGCCGATTTCGATACCGCACGTTTCACAGAAACCATAGTCTTCATTTTTAATGGCTTCCATAGATTGTTCGATTTTACGAATTAACTTACGTTCACGGTCACGTGTACGCAATTCAATTGCAAACTCTTCTTCTTGGGTAGCACGGTCATTTACATCTGGCAATGCAGTTGATTCGTCTTGCATCGTATTCAACGTACGATCAACTTCAGACATCAATTCAGCTTTCCATGCTTGCAGAATTTGTCGGAAATGCTCGAGCTGTCCTTCAGACATGTACTCTTCATTTTTCTTAGGTTGATAAGGTGCAATACCAAATAAACTTGCAGTTGTGCCTATATCAGAAGTTTTAGGTTTCACTTTACGTGCACGTTTTGCAGAAGCTTTTTCACCTTCCACTACAACTTCTGTATGTTCATCCAAAACTTGGTTGTGGTTGTCATTCGCCATAATAGGGCATTCCTCATCATACACGTATTATCTATACGCAAAAAATATGGTGATATGCAAGTGTTTTTATAGAAAACCATCGATGGATTTTACCATCGGGTCGTCATCATATAGATTTTTCCTGCAAGATGATAGTCATTCCGACCCGTAAATATTTTCAAAACGTGTTTACCCTAGTCATAATTGCATATAAGCATATAAAAAATAGAGCTAATAGCCTGAAATATCAGTATTTATAAGGCCCTGAAAATTTTCAAGACGGAAGACTTCGGTTTCAAAACTACCATCGTTTTTTAGACGAATGTAACGGTAGCCGGGAGCATTTTGGTCTAGGGCAAAGTCATTACTAAACGGTTTAAACTGAACACTGGTCGATGGGGTCGAGAAAAACTCGATCCCTTGCCAAGTGTTCAGTGAGTCTTGGTGAACATGCCCGCAGACTAAAGCTTTTACATTTTTAAATGGAGCTAATGTTGTAAGCAACGCATTAGAATTTTGTAACTTGTGATGATCAATCCATTTGGATTTCATTGCAAAAGGATGATGATGACAAGCCAATAAAACAGGGTTATCTGAAAACTCTTTGAGTAATGTCGCTAAATTTTGTAGTTGCTCTGGTGACAGATGTCCATCAATCTGACCTTTTACCGCACTATTTAATAAAATAACGCGCCAGTTTCCTAAACCAATCACAACAGGTTCCTGATGGTTTTCTTTATGCAATGGAAAATGGTCAACGTTATCATGATTACCCAGTGTCTGAAAAAATGGCAGACCTAACGTTTGCATATATTGAATATAACGTTTGTACGTAATAGGCGTTGGTGCTTGAGCCAGATCTCCAGTATGGATAATGGCATCAGTTTCAGGATGTTTTTTCAGGATCTGTTGAATAATTGCATGAAAAGTTTCTTCAGGATTCATCCCCACAAATTCTAAGTGCGGATACTCCAATAGGTGAGTATCGGTAATTTGTATAATGACATGGTCTTTTTGTGAAAGTGTTGAGACTTGAAAAGTCACCGTCCTACCTCGTCGGATTTTATTATCGTTGTGATGTGTTGAGACAGCCATTGTAACGCCATAATGACAGGAGCATTTCTTAAACGTCCGCTGTCGAGTAGAGTCTGGATTTCACTATAATTAAATAAGTGCAATTGAATATTTTCACCCTCATTATCTACACCAAAAACGCCGCCTTCAGCAGGTAAATCGGTTTCGCTAACATAGAGATGAAATAACTCCGAGCACGCACCAGCTGACGGATAAAAGCTAAATAGATGTTGTAAATCCTGAACTGCACACCCTGACTCTTCGAGGCTCTCTCGACGAATACAACTCTCGGGAGTTTCATCACCGTCTAACACGCCTGCGATTATTTCCAGTTGCCATGGGGAGTGAGGGTCATCTAAAGCACCAACACGAAACTGTTCAATCAATGCGAACTGTTGTTTTTGATCGTTGTAGAGTAAAACGCCTGCAGCCTCAGGGCGATGAATAAGCTCGCGCTGTATTACAGGGGTATATTCAGACTGGTTAAATAGACGATGTCGAAGGCTGACTTTTTCAACCTGAATAAAACCGCGGAATACATATTCACGGGATGTTATTTCGACATCTTCAGATATATAGCTTGGATGTTCAACAATGCTCATGAGCCAGTCAGGATAAAATCTATTTATTTCATCCTAACTGAGAATCATGGCTAGGCAAGTGTTTTTTTTGAATATTTACACTTTGTGATACAGTTTTTGTCCTTGTTCTTGATAAACCTCTTTCATGGTTTTGAGGCCTTCTTCAACCTCTGTATTAATATTGGTGAGGTTGTTGGCATAGTCACGAACATTCTGGGTGATTTTCATCGAGCAGAACTTCGGTCCGCACATTGAGCAAAAGTGTGCAGATTTGTGAGCCTCTTTCGGTAAGGTTTCGTCATGCATACTACGAGCTGTGTCAGGGTCCAGACTTAAGTTGAACTGATCATCCCAACGGAATTCAAAACGTGCTTTTGACAAGGCATTATCGCGAACCTGTGCACCCGGATGTCCTTTAGCAAGATCGGCCGCGTGAGCTGCAAGTTTGTAGGTAATAATCCCGTCTTTAACATCTTTCTTGTTTGGTAGACCCAAATGCTCTTTTGGTGTGACATAGCAAAGCATCGCTGTGCCGTACCAACCAATCATGGCTGCACCAATTGCAGAGGTAATGTGGTCGTAACCCGGAGCAATATCGGTCGTTAAAGGTCCGAGCGTATAGAATGGTGCTTCTTTACACACTTCTAGCTGAAGGTCCATGTTTTCTTTAATCATGTGCATTGGTACGTGACCAGGGCCTTCAATCATGACTTGAACATCATGTTCCCATGCACGATGAGTGAGTTCACCGAGTGTTTTAAGTTCGCTGAATTGTGCTTCGTCATTTGCGTCTTGGATACAGCCTGGACGTAGGCCATCGCCTAAACTGAACGAAACATCGTAGGCTTTCATGATTTCACAGATTTCATCGAAATGTGTGTATAAGAAGTTTTCTTCATGATGTGCTAAACACCACTGTGCCATGATTGAACCACCACGAGACACAATACCGGTCAAACGGTTTGCGGTGAGTGGCACGTAGCGAAGTAATACGCCTGCGTGAATCGTGAAGTAGTCAACGCCTTGTTCAGCTTGTTCGATGAGCGTGTCTTTAAAGATTTCCCAAGTCAGGTCCTCTGCAACACCATCCACTTTTTCAAGTGCTTGATAAATTGGCACGGTGCCGATTGGAACAGGTGAGTTACGAATAATCCATTCACGTGTTTCATGAATATTTTTACCTGTCGACAAATCCATAATGGTGTCAGCACCCCAACGGGTTGCCCATGTCATTTTGGCAACTTCTTCATCAATTGAAGAACCAAGCGCTGAGTTACCAATGTTGGCATTAATTTTAACCAAGAAGTTACGGCCAATAATCATTGGCTCAAGTTCTGGGTGGTTAATGTTTGCAGGAATAATTGCGCGACCTTCAGCAACTTCTTGGCGTACAAATTCAGGTGTAATTTCTTTTAAGTTTTTTGCACCAAAGTTTTGGCCCGGATGCTGGCGCATATCAACACCTTCGCGCTGGCGCTGATTTTCACGAATTGCAATATATTCCATTTCAGGTGTGATAATACCTTGCTTGGCATAGTGCATTTGAGAGACATTTTTGCCAGCTTTGGCACGGCGTGGGTTTTGAATGTGGGCAAAGCGAATATCTGCGGTACGAATGTCTTTTAAACGTTCCTGACCAAACGTTGAAGTTAAGCCAGAAAGTACGTCAGTATCGTTACGTTCTTCAATCCAGTTTTGGCGAACTGAAGGTAAACCTTTGTCTAAATCAATTTGAACATTTGGGTCGGTATAAACACCTGAAGTGTCATAGACCATAACAGGGGGATTATGTTCGCCACCAAGACCAGTAGGGGTATCGGTGAGAGAAATTTCCCGCATTGGAACCTGAATGTCAGGGCGAGAGCCTTCAATATAAACTTTTTTTGAAGCGGGTAAGATGCGAGTTAAATCTTTTGCATCTTGTTCATGTTGCGCTGAAATTTCAACAGAAGAGAGATTCGTTAACTGGTTCATTACATGATCCTTATGAATAACATCAACGAATCAAGCACGACCAAAAACGATGGCGGATTTATCTTTACTAGATAAATTTGAGGCTTAGGTTTTCAGATGGCTTGATTCCTACGCAGGTCTTAACCTGATCAGGTTCAACGGTACTTGTGATCAAACTTGTGTTGCGATAACACGGAATTTACACAATCTCAGCGAGCTATTACTCGCGCTCCGTCAAGCGAATTACAGACTAACATGATTTAGGTTGGCTGGCATTGTCAATTTGTATCTATACAAACCGCATCCATATGGCAGTCGCGATAGACTTCCGTGTTCCATGGCGAATCAAATTTTAATAGCTGCTCAAGTTGTTCATGCGTAATCTGATAATTTGATTTTTTATCGCCATTCTTTTCAGTTGAATCTATTTTAAATTGCTTATTGCGCTCTTCTACAGGCGTGGCAATAAACTTAAGAAATTGCTGGGCAGGTTTTGCTAAACTTGACTGGCTCTGTGTAGATAGAAAGCGGATTTGCTGAAGGGCATCTTTATCAAACCATGTGTTCGGTGCATATTCATCTGAAACAGGGGTGTTATCTAAGCCAAAGAAAATAAAATAGCGATATTCGTTAAATAGTAGTTTTGCATCACTAATAAAGTGGCTCTTTGGATATTTTTGAATAAATTTTTCCCAAAACAGCGCTCGTTCAGTAAGTTCTTTCCATGAAACAGCCAAAGCACCATCGTTATAGAAAATATACTGATTGTCTTTCGCCATACGAGTTAAGAACTCTTTTTGGTCCGCGGTTAAGGCTTTAGAAAAAACATCGACTAGATAGTTTGGCTGACGTCGATAGGTAAACATGCCTTCGCCTTGATAAAGGAGGTCAATATAGGCTTCACCATTATGTTGAAGTAAGTATTGGTCACGTGGACTAAGTTGGTCGAATAATTTTTTCTGGCTTTGGATGACTTTTTTAGGGTCTCGTTGTTTTTGTTCTAAAACGGCATAGCCAAAAGCTTCAAAAGCTCTGGCTGTTTTGTCAGTGTAGTCTTGCTTTAGAAAACGTTGATACATGGTAGTTGAGGCGTTAATAAGCTTAAGCTGCTCATCATTCTTTAAAGATGGAACACATGTTTTCAGCTTCTCATTAATTTGATTTAAGTCTTCTATTTTACTGTTCTGATTAATCTTCTGTATTGCGGCATTGATTTCGATACAGCTATTGTTTTGTTTGCTTACAGGCTTTTGTTCAGTTGATTTTTGCTCTTTAGAAACAGCTTGATCTTGCTGCGATGTTTTATTGCATCCAGATAAAATTAGTGCGCTGCACACACTCATCATTAGAAATTTTTTCATCATTGTATTTTTATCGAAGTGAACATTGCTCAAATTATAACTCGGAAAAAGATTGCATCATTGTTAGAAATCTTTATTATTAGGTAGATCGGTCTACTTAAAAAACAAAGCTATGAATGATAAAACAGCAAGACAGAAAATTCTCGATGCAGCAGCAACTTTATTTTATAACGATGGCATTACTGCAACAGGAATTAATTCGGTTACGGCTAAAGCAGATGTCGCCAAGATGTCTCTTTACAATAACTTTTCTTCAAAAGGCGAGCTTGTTGATGCCTACATTGCTGCGCGGCATCAAGAATGGCTTGATCTTTATCAAAAACGTTTAGAGACAACAAAATCAGCTACAGAAGCTATTTTGGCAGTGTTTGATGCCTATCAAGACCATGCAGAGTTTGCCTATGAAAAAGGCTTTCGAGGATGTGGTTTGCTTAATGCAGCAGCGGAATTTCCAGCGAATAGTGCAGGACGAAATGCGGTAAGGCAGCATAAAGAAGAGGTTGAAGCTATTGTTGCTGAACATTTAAAAAAATTAATACCAGACTCGCAGCGCGTTAGCTACGTGGCTACACAGCTTTCCTTTCTTTTAGAAGGTTCTATGGCAAGAGCAGGGTTGGAAGGAAGTAGTCGTCAACTCCTCTTAGCAAAACAAATGGCAGAAGATCTTCTAAAGAGAGAAGGCCAACATGATTAGCCTCATTAAAAATAGTAGTTATGGCGGCACAATTGCAATTTTAGTTGCCTCTGTTTTATGGGGAACAACAGGTACTGCTGCCGCATTTGCACCAACACTTGGACCACTCGCCATTGGTGCTGTGGCTATGGGTGGCGGAGGTCTTTTGCAAGCTTTGGTTGCATCGCGGGCTATTCGGGAAAACCGACAATTTATAAGGCAAAACCTTCTAATACTGCTTTTAGGTGTTGTGGCAGTTGGTATTTATCCTTTGGCTTTTTACTCCTCGATGCATTATGCCGGAATTACAATTGGCACTGTGGTTTCTATTGGTTCAGCGCCACTGATCGCAGCGATTTTAGAACGATTTTTTGATCGGAAGTCTTTGTCAACGATCTGGTTCTTAAGTTTTATTTTTGGTGTTATGGGCGTAAGTTTGTTATCCATGGGTGAAAACCATGCGGTCCAAGAGGGTACAAATGAATGGAATAAAATCTTCGGTATTTTTCTTGGGCTTGTCGCGGCTACAACTTATTCACTTTATTCATGGGCTGCTAGAAGGTTAATAGATCGGGGTGTTGCTGCTAAAGCTGCAATGGGCATGATTATGGGTGGTGGGGCAGTTATTTTGCTTCCTACTTTACTGGTTACAGGTGGAGGGTTGTTGCAAAGTTCAACCAATTTACTTGTTGCTGGATATATGATGCTGATTCCTATGTTTTTAGGTTATTTACTTTTCGGTTTTGGTCTAAAAACAGTAAATGCCAGCAAAGCGACGACCTTAACTTTATTTGAACCTTTAGTTGCCGCACTTTTCGCTATCGTGTTGGTTGGTGAGCATATTTCATGGTTGGGTTGGATAGGCATGTTTTTGATTTTTATTTGTATTTTAATATTGTCAAAAAATGAGAACGCTTAAAAAACTAAAACTTTTAATGGCTTGAGTTTGCTTGGAATTTTTCTTAGTCTTAAAGGCAAGTTTTATCGTTGATTTGAACAATGAAAATAAAATTAATGGTCGCTGTTGGCCTTTGGAGTTTTGCATCTTCCAGTTTTGCTCTAGATTTAGTTGAAGTATATGAGCGCGCAAAACAAAATGACCCGACATGGCAAGCCAATCAACAACAATTTGAAGCAGATCAACTTAATTTAGGCTTGGCAACTGGTGCCTTATTACCAACGGTCACATTGTCAGGAAATATTACTCGTAATCGGCAAACAGTGAAGCGTTCTAACTTTCCTGGAGTTGATCAGGAAGGGCTTTCAGATGCCTTGGTGAGTAATACGTCTACTACTCGTCAAGCGACTTTAACTGCACGTCAGCCACTGTTTCGAATGGATGCTTGGGAAGGTTATAAGCAAGTTAAAACTTCGGTTGCCTTAAGTGAAATCACTTTAAGGCTGCAAAAACAAGATCATGTTTTAAATGTAGCAGAAGCCTACTTTAATGTGCTGCGTCAACAAGCTCTTAGTGTTGCATACTTACAAGAAGAAAAAGCTTTGCTTGAGCAACTCAATATGATGAATGCCAAACTCAAAGAGGGTTTGGTGGCACGTAGTGATGTGAGTGAGGCAAATGCTCAATATCAAAATGCTAGAGCCAATCGTATTGCCACCAATGTTCAATTACTTTTAGCCCAAGAGCAGCTTTCGGAATATATTGGGTCTTATCAAGATAAGCTTGCTGTATTGTGTGGTGATTTTAGTTTTCAAAAACCGTATCCAGCCCAGCTTAATGATTGGCTTTCTTTGGCCCAGCAAAAAAACTTAAAGATTCAGCAAGCCCGTTTACAGCAACAATATAGTGAAGATCAGCGTCGTGTTGAAAAGGCAGCGCTTTATCCTCAAATTGATGCTGTTGCAAGTTATGGATATACCAAACAGACACCAGAGACACTCATCTCGACTGATGGAAAATTTGATCAGGTCGGTGTGGAAATGAACTGGAATTTATTTAATGGTGGGCGTACTAAAACATCCATTAAAAAGGCGACTGTAGAGGCTAGTAAAGCTCAGGCACAACTTGATGCAGCTATTCGCCGTGCCAATGTTGATGTGAAAAGTGCCTTTATGCAGGTAGATACAGACCAAGCAAAACTCGAAGCACGAAAAGCTGCAATGGATTCATCTTCGCTTGTTTCTCAAGCTTCAAAAGCGAGTTATAACGAAGGCTTAAAAAGTATGGTTGATGTTTTATTAGCGCAGCGTAATGCTTTTTCGGCAAAACAGGATTATCTTAATAGTCAGTATGACTACTTATTGAATGTACTTCGGTTAAAAGCTGCGGTAGGCCAGTTAGGCGAAAAAGATCTGGTCGAATTAAACAGCTGGCTAACCTATCAGTGAGCAAAAAAAGCTTTTATCTGAATTTTAATTTTGTCATAAAAACTTAATGATTGCTGTGTTCTAATGCTCAATCATTTTATTCCTGCGCCATCATGTTGGAGGCTTCCCTTGAGTCCAAGTAATCCGGTGTTAAGCCATCATATTTCTTCTCAATTTAATGAAGATTTGCAAGATGTAAACACAAAGTTCATGACCATGGGTGGCTTGGTCGAACAACAGGTGGCGAACGCAATTCATGCCTTGCTTGATACAGATGCAAATTTAGCGATTGATGTTCAATTTAAAGATAACGCCGTGAATCAATATGAACGTGATATTGATGAAGGTCTTACGCTAATTTTGGCACGTCGTCATCCGGCAGCGATCGACTTGCGTATGGTTATTGCAATGAGTAAAGCCAATACTGACCTTGAGCGTATTGGTGATGAAGCGGCAAAAATTGCCCGTATTGCGCAAAACCTCTGTGAAGAAGGTGGTTCTCCGCGTGGCTACATGGAAACTCGTCATATTGGGAACCAAGTTCGTGTCATGATTCATGACGCACTTGATGCTTTTGCGCGTTTAGATGCAGATCAAGCTTTACGTGTTCTTTTAGCCGATGCAGATATTGACCGTGAATACCAGTCAGCAACACGTACTTTAATGACTTATATGATTGAAGATCCACGTCATATTGCTCGTGTAATTAATGTGATGTGGGTGTTACGTTCTTTAGAGCGTATTGGTGACCATGCCCGTAACATTGCTGAGCAAGTGATTTACATGGCAAAAGGCTTTGATGCCCGCCATACCAAAATTGAAGAAATTGAAGCTAAAGTCCACGAAAAGTAATCTTAAGCTGAAATATTTAAAGGCCTTGTTTGAAACAAGGCCTTTTTATTTTTTAAAATAATAGATAAAAAAATGTCCCGAACTTTGGGGGGAAGTTCAGGACAGAAAATCAAGTGCATAAACACGACAGGGATCGTGTTCTTCTTGCTATGAATTGATATTAAGTTCTTCGCTTTTTGATGTCATGTAGAGTCCTGTTCGCTCTATGTAAGGCTTTTTATGCTTGTGTAAGTTTCACGTAAAAAAAAGGCGGGTCTATGTATATAGACCCGCCTTTTAAATGATGAGTAAGCTAAAACAAACCGATTATTCTGGTTTCCAGCCTTCAGCTTTTTCTACGCTTTCATCATTATTGAAAAACTTCTCACGTTGTTCCTCAAGGAACTTCTTCGCTTCTGGTTCAAACACATTTAGGCGTTTTTCATTAATCAGCGTTGTTTGGTGTTGTAACCATTCTTGCCATGCTTGTTTAGAAACATTTTCAAAAAAATCTTGGCCTTTAGCACCAGGGAATGGAGCGAAGTCTAGACCTTCCATTTCCTTTTGATATTTGCGGCAAAATACTTGTCGACTCATGTTTTATCCTTAAGCGTATAACTGTTCTAAACGTGTATGGGCACGAGCAATTGCGGCTTCTACCTGTTTTGGTGAAGTTCCACCAATATGATCACGTGCATTTACTGAAGCTTCTAGTGTTAGAGCTTTATCAAACACATCTGCTGTGATTAAGTCAGAGAATTGTTGTAATTGCTCAAGCGTTAACTCAGATAAGTCTTTTTCTTCAGCAACGCCTAAAGCAACAGCCTTACCTACAATTTCATGCGCATCACGGAAAGCAACGCCTTTTTTCACTAAATAGTCAGCAAGATCGGTTGCGGTCGAGAATCCACGAAGTGCAGCTTCACGCATAATTTCAATATTTGGAACCAATGCTGGAATCATGTCTGCGAAAGCCATGAGTGAACCACGAACTGTATCGATTGCATCAAATAAAGGTTCTTTATCTTCTTGGTTGTCTTTGTTGTACGCCAATGGTTGACCTTTCATGAGCGTAAGTAAGCTAATTAAGTCACCAAATACACGACCTGATTTACCACGGATCAGTTCTGGAACATCCGGATTTTTCTTCTGTGGCATGATTGAAGAACCAGTACAGAAACGATCAGGAATATTCACAAATTTGAACTGTGCAGAAGTCCAAAGAATCAGTTCTTCTGACATACGTGATAAGTGCATCATAATTAAAGACGCAGCTGCATTAAACTCAATGGCAAAGTCACGGTCAGATACGGCATCAAGAGAGTTTTCACATACAGCTTCAAAACCTAATAGTTCTGCTGTATAAGCGCGGTCAATTGGATATGTTGTGCCAGCAAGAGCGGCAGAACCAAGTGGCAGACGGTTGACACGCTTACGGCAATCTTGAAGACGCTCAGAGTCACGCACTAACATTTCAAACCATGCTAACAGGTGATGACCAAAAGTCACTGGCTGTGCAGTTTGTAGGTGGGTGAAGCCAGGCATAATCGTATTTACATTTTTGGCAGCTAAGCCTAACAAGCCTTTTTGTAAGCGCTCTAATAATTTTAAAATGTCATCAATTTCGTCACGTAGGTAAAGACGAATATCGGTTGCAACCTGATCGTTACGGCTACGACCGGTGTGTAATTTTTTACCTGTAATACCAATACGTTGAGTCAAACGTGATTCAATGTTCATGTGAACATCTTCAAGATCGATGCGCCATTCAAAGGTTCCAGCCTCAATTTCTGAGCGAATGGTGCTTAAACCTTCAATAATGTCATCGCGTTCTGCTTCTGTGAGTACGCTAACTTTCGCAAGCATGGTAGCATGCGCAATCGAACCGGCGATGTCTTGTTTATAAAAACGCTGGTCAAACTGAACAGAGGCGGTAAATTCGGCTACAAAAGCATCCGTCGCTTCAGAAAAACGACCACCCCACATACCTGAGGTTTGGTCTGGGGTTACTGAATTAGGGGGATTTGAAGATGTGGTCATGGTGGCTCAGTAAAATAAAAAAGAGTATATCACTTGCCGAAGCTCAACAAACAAAGTTGTTTCCTACAGCATACCGAAATCAAAATTCCTCCTATTTTTTTACGAAAAACGGGCGTTGGCAACACTTATTCGAATTAATTATCGCAAGTAACATTTTGGCACTGGTTTTGGCACTGGCTGAAGCTCAGTCATGGCAAGCATTAAGCGGTGGACGCCTTTTACAATACATCGTTTTTATTAATTGGATCATCTTGTCGTTTTTTGCCTTGGTTGAACGCTTTCAGCATTTTTTTAGCAGCTTACGTCAAGAATTTGCCTTGGCTATCGGTTTTGTCATGCTGCAAGGTATTGTTGTTTTGACGACCTTAATGAGTAATTTTTTTCAGTTTGGTCTTTTAAATAAACATGCTTCTTTAACACAGGACTGGAGCATTTATTTTACCAATGTGCCTTTATATCTAAGCTACGGGATATTACTGGGGGCTTTCTGCTTGCGCTATCTCTATGTGAGAGAGCAATGGCTACATCAACAATATGCAGAGTTAAATGCGCGTATTCAGGCCATGCAGGCGCGAATTCATCCTCATTTTTTATTTAATAGTTTAAATAACGTGGTGAGCTTAATTGCGATAGACCCAGATAAAGCAGAAGGTATGTTGATTAGTCTGTCACGTTTATTTCGAGCGAGCTTCCAAGAATTAAAATTGGTCAGTCTGCATGAAGAAATCGAGCTAAGTAAACAATATTTAATGATTGAGCAGGTGCGTTTGGGTGAACGTTTAAAAGTAGATTGGAAAATCGAGCTTTCACCTGTGCAACTGAAACAGGTCACCATTCCTTTATTGACATTACAACCTTTGTTAGAGAATAGTATTTTTCATGGGGTAGAACCAATGATAGGTAAGGCAACCATCGGGGTATTGGTTGAAATATTGCAAAATCAGGTCAGTATAGTCATTACCAACCCATATACAGACGATACAATAAATTCACGGAAAGGGCATGGAATCGCGCTTGAAAATGTAAAACAACGCCTGAAAGCATATTATGGGAACTCCGTTAGATTTCAGGTTTATAAAGGTGAAACCTTATATACCACCATTATGAGCTATCAATATCAAACAAAATAATAAGTTAGTCAGAGTTAACCATAAAAAAATGGATCAAGTTAACGGTGACAAGGAGGATGAATGAAGGTGCTGATTTGTGATGACGAACCACTTGCAGTGGAGCGATTATCACGTTTAGTTTCAAAGATGGGACATGAAGTTGTAGCAACCGCTCATCATGGACAGGAAGCCTTGGAACAGGCGCGGCTTCATCAACCGGATGTAATTTTACTTGATATTCAAATGCCAGGTATGAATGGTCTTGTCTGTGCAGAACAGTTAAGTCAGCTGAGCCCTAGACCTGCGATTGTATTTTGTACAGCCTATGATCAACATGCATTGGAAGCGTTTAAATCTCAGGCTCAAGCTTATCTTCTTAAACCGATCGACCCTCAAGAACTTGAACAAGTTTTTAGTCAACTGACTCAGCTTACTCGAGCACAGCTCAATGCTTTGCCACAACATGATTTTTTACATGATCTAAAAACACAGCGACATCAAATTGCTGCCAAAACCTATCGTGGGGTTGAGCTGATTCCTGTGGAGAATATTTATTATTTTTTAGCAGATCAGAAATATGTCACGGTGCGTCATCAAAATGGCAGTGTATTAATTGATGAAACATTAAAAGAGCTTGAAACCGAATTTGCAGATCAATTCATTCGTATTCATCGCAATGCGTTGGTTGCAGTTGCCTATTTAGATGGATTGGAGTTGGTCAGTTCGGGGCAATATCAGGTTCGATTACGTGGTTTAGATGAACGACTTTCGGTGAGTCGTCGACATTTATCTATGCTCAGAGACCGAATTCATCAGCTCTAAACTTAAAAAGAGTTATCTTGGACGTGCGAGATTTTACTTGCAATTTTAAGGGATCAAGTTAAGTTTAGGGTGTATTGTTTGACCAGCCCATGCTTGAATTTATGAAAACCTTGAAAATTGCTACACGACAAAGCCCACTTGCTCTTTGGCAGGCAGAATATATTCGTGCCCGATTACAGGAGCTTCACCCGGATTTAACGGTGGAGTTGGTTAAATTTGTCACGCAGGGCGATAAAATCTTAGATACGCCTTTAGCAAAAATTGGTGGGAAAGGGCTGTTTGTTAAAGAGTTAGAAGCAGCACTTTTAGATGGGCGTGCAGATTTAGCCGTACATTCAATGAAAGATGTCCCGATGGCTTTGCCAGAAGGTTTAACCTTGGCGGTAATTTGTGAACGTGAAGATCCATTAGATGCTTTCGTTTCAAATCAATTTGAAAAATTTGCTGATCTACCTCAAGGTGCAAAAGTTGGTACATCAAGTTTACGTCGTAAATCTCAGATTTTAAAACAACGCCCTGATTTGCAAATTATTGATTTGCGTGGAAATGTTGGAACACGTCTAGGGAAGCTAGATGATGGTCAATACGACGCGATTATTTTGGCCAGTGCTGGTTTGAAGCGCTTAGGATTGTCAGAACGCATTCGTCATTGTTTAACACCAGACATTAGTTTGCCTGCTGTAGGTCAAGGTGCATTGGGTTTGGAATGCCGTGTAGCTGACAACGAAGTATTAGCTTTAATTCAACCTTTATTACACCAAGAAACAGATGTTTGTGTGCGTGCTGAGCGTGCCTTTAATGCTTATCTTGAAGGCGGTTGTCAGGTACCAATTGCAGGTTATGCCACACTACAAAATGGACAAATCCATATTGAAGGTCGTGTCGGAAGTGCCGATGGTCAAACATTATTACGTGCTGAACTGACAGATGAAGCCAGCAATGCTCAGCAATTGGGTGAAAACCTTGCTCGAAACTTACTTGATCAGGGCGCTGGTGAGCTATTAAAGGCTCTCTACTAAGCTATGTTGTTTATTAATACTCGACCTGATTCTCGGGCTGCAGAATTAACAGAAGTTTTGCAAAATGAAGGTTATCAGGTTGAGTCTTTACCTCTTTTAGAACTCGTTGCTAAACCCTTTTCCGAACATTTACTTCAGCTTTACCAACAATTAGTTAAAGCACAAGCTATAGTTGTAGTGAGCCCAACCGCCGTTGATGTGGGGATGAAGTATTTACTGCAAAGCGGTTTAAAGCTCAGTGATTTAAAACATATTCAGTGGATTGCTGTTGGGCAGTCAACGGCCAATTGTCTAAATGAATATGGAATAGAAGCACATATTCCAGATGTTGAAACCTCTGAGGGGATGTTAAATCTCCCTATTCTCCATAATATGAGGCAGGCGGGTAGCGTCGCTTTTTGGCGAGGAGAAGGTGGACGTCAATTTATGATGGAGACCTTGCAACAGCAAGGAATTCAGATTTTAAATTTCGTTTTATATTATCGGCAGTGCCCAGAAGCCTCATATTCCACATTCAAACATCTGACACAGAATTCAAATTATAATTTAAACAAATGGCTGGTCTTAATTACGAGTGAGGCGAGCTGGAAGTATTGGTTAGAGCTTTGTTCAAAAAATAATGTACAAGCTGATTGCGTATATTTGGTTTTAGGGCCACGTCTTTTTCAAATTGTTAAAGAATATCGCGATCAGCAACAGGCTCATTTTCACATTATTCAACTTGAAAATTTATCGCCTTCGGGGATGATTCATCACATTCAGGCATTATAAGGATTCGTATGAGAAAACTTGTTTCTATCATCATTTTACTGGGCATGGCTTGGTTGGCTAAGCTCAGTTACGATATGTGGCAAATTTCTCGTACTGTTCCCGAGCTTAAGCAAAGTCTGCTTCAATCAGAACAGCACTATGCCAATCTAAATGATCAATTGGTTGCTTTACAGCGACAATTACAGAATCAACCTGTAAATACAGGAAATAAACTGAGTCCGGCAGGCAATTTAGAAGTCCCGCCGATGGGTATTGCCCCTACAGTTTTAATAAAACAAAAGTTAGATTTAATTCAATTTGCAATTGATCAGCAGCAATTGATTTACGCAGTTGATCAATTAAACCAGTTACAGCAATCTCTTCTACACTATGAAATTGCCCCTGCATTGCAACATAGCTTGAACCAATCACTGGAGCAGGATAAACAGGCAGTTCAGCAATTCACATTGGCCCAAAATCAACGCCATCAATTGATTGACGATTTATTACAAACGATTGATAAAAATATTCAGCAAGCCTTGGCTCAGCCTAAACTTGAGATGGATCAATCCGAGTCTGTGTCTTGGTGGAAAAAATGGTTTCGTATAGAAAAAGTAGAAACGCCGTCTATTAATTTAATGAATCGAAGTGTAGTGATCAAAGAAGTGCAATTAAGATTATTAATTGCTGAACAGGCACTCAATGAAGGGAAAATGACAGAGTACCAAAATGAGTTGCAGTCTGTGATGCAAAAGCTAGATGAAATGCCTGATGCAACGAGTCAGCAGTTAAAAAAACGTATTGCTAAAGTGGCACATTTATCGGTAGTGCCTGTTCCTAAATTATCTACACTTGGTCTAATTGGCTCATAAGGAGGAGATATGAAACACCTCCTGTCGGTTTATTTCGTAATTAGCTTAATACTCTTTGCAGCTTTAGCTTTATTTAGTTATGGCTATGGAATGGGGTATGTCTATATTTACTGGCGACAATTGCAGTTGCAAACAAATGTCTGGGGGTTAACGCTTGCTTTTGTGGTGATGAGTTTTATTGCTCAACTCATATGGCTTTGGGTTAAACGTTATTCCTCTCGTGAACAAAGAAAAAGTGAAAACATCTTCCAGTTTAAAAACCTTCATCCCTATGAACAATTAGGTATTGTCTGGTTATTAGAGGCTGCCGAAGACCAACGTGTATTTATTGAACGTGTTTTTACTCAATCAGGACTTTTAAAAAATATTATTGATGCCAAGTTTCTGGTTTTAAGTGGAGACTATCCAAAAGCATTGGCTGCTTTAGATCAATCACCACCCATGGCATTTGAATTGGCCGAGTTACAGCGAATCGAAATCTTCTTAGCTGAAAACGAGGCTGACCGCGCATTAACTCATCTTGAGTTTTTATACCAGCATCAGTTATCGCCTTGGCTTGAGGAAATAGAAACCGCTTACCAGCAAAGATTAACTGCATTATGGGGGCAATTAGCGCTGCAACATCCATGGGTATATTTGCGGTCAATGAAGTATGGATTATTAGATGCTGAACACCGTGATTTATGGTTGCAGCAGCTTCTTCAGCAGTTTGATCAAGCTTCTATCGATGATCTACATGCCTTGCAACAACGTTATCTGGATTTAGAGTCTGAGATCCAAACTCGACCTTATAGCAGTAAGTTGTTATGGCTCAAACTATTAGCACGTATGCCTGATATGAGCATGCAGCATGCAGCCTTAACACTACACTTATTAAAAGAGCAGTTTGATCCAGAAGTGTTTTACCTGTGGTTTCAGCAACAGTTGCTTAAACAGGTTCCAGACTATGCTGATGTTGAAGAAAAAATTATTGAGCTTGAAAATCAATATATGAATTTGCCAGTTTTAACTTTTGCAAAATGGCATGTCTATATGGCAACCGGACGTCAAGCAGAGGCTGAAACATTATTAACATTATATCCAGATAATATTTTAATGAGCTATTTGCGTATTAAGTCTACCCTTAAAGAAGATGAAGTGTTAATCAATCAGTTAAACCTAATCTTTGAAAATGATGCGAATTTTTTAAAATTTAAAATATGAGGCAAAAATGAAAGAACTGTCTGTCTACCCGATAATATATGAACAGAAAGTAGCATGGGGAGATATGGATGCTTTTGGTCATGTCAATAATGTACAATATTATCGATATATTGAAAGCTCACGTATTTTATATATGGAAGCGATAAATATATTAACCCCACAATTATATACCGTTGTCGCTTCAAGCCAATGCAAATACTTAAAGCCTGTTTTTTATCCCGATGTATTGAAAGTCGGTGTTCGCGTGGAAGAGCTCCGTAATAGTGCATTCCGTATGGCTTATATATTATGGAGCGAAACACAACAACAAGTCGTAGCTACGGGTGAAGCTGTTATGGTATGCGTAGATAAATTAACAGAACGAAAATGTGAAATACCTCAAGAGATAAAACAAAAAATTATTGAGCTAGAAAAAACTGTTGGACATGACTTAATACATTTATCTTAAATAAATATTAATAAAATATATGTCATTTATAATTGATAATGTAATTAAAAGGTAATTTTTTTGATTATTCTGATGAACACGGCTTTCAAACTATTGCTTATTGAATGGATTATAAATAATATTGGTCTTGATTTTATGTTTTTAAATTTTGTCTGTATTATTTTGAATTGTCTGTAAGACTGGAGTATTTATTAATGAAACCGGATATCAGTGAATTATCTGTTGAAGAGTTAAAACGTTTACAAGCAGAAGCTGAAGCTTTAATTGTAAGTAAAAAAGATCAAGCAATTGAAGATGCTTATAATCAAATTATCGAGATCGCTGAAAATGTAGGTTTTAGTGTTGAACAACTTCTTGAGTTTGGTGCTCAAAAACGTAAGAAAACAACACGTAAATCTGTTGAGCCTCGTTACCGCAACAAAAACAATTCTGAAGAGACTTGGACTGGCCGTGGTAAACAACCACGCTGGTTAGTTGCTGAAATTGAAAAAGGCGCAAAACTTGAAGATTTCTTAATCTAATCGTATTGCTGATCTAAAAAGCCAGGCAAATTTGCCTGGCTTTTTTATGCGTGAAAATATTTAAAATTTTGCTATAAATATTATTTAAGAATTTGAGTGTTTAAATTCATCTTTAAATAAATTGTTGAGATCAAATGTACATTTAGTAAGTTGATTAGCCAGTTTTCATGATTTTGTCATACGTTCAACTTATAGTTATATACAGAAGCCAAGCCTGATTGCTTGGTTTTTTTATATGAAGTGAATTGGCGATGTTGAAAAAGTATGCATAATGTCAGACTAGGGAGCTACTCTCAAAATAAGGACGATAATTTGCATGTTGGTAAGGCTGAATGAAGAAAAAGTCTAAGCAGTGGAAGTGGTGGTTATTTGCCCTCATTGCATTTTTAATTTTTATTATTTTACAGATCCCAGCGACGTGGCTTATTTCTAAATTTTCAAAGAATAATCAAACTCTACACAATGTAAGTGGAAATATCTGGCAGGGCCAAGCAGATTGGCGGCGCGGTACTTTGAGAGGCTCGATTCATTGGAAAACTAGACCTCTTGACCTGTTTTTATTAAGGTTCGCTGCTGATGTGGATATCCATAGTGGAAATACCCAATTATCTGGGGTAATGGCCTATGGTGTTGGTAAAAAAGTACTTGTTAGAGCAATGAATGGTCAAATTGCGCCTGAAACATTAAAACAAATTGTGAACTGGCAATGGCCTGTAAACAGTATCCAGTTAAAAGATATTGATTTTAATTATAAAAAAGAGCAAGGTTTCGCTGCAGTTGATGGTCAATTGCATTGGGGTGGTGGTGCTTTAATTTATAATATTGGTGACCGTCAAGACCGGATGAATATGCCTTCTTTAAATGGGCAATTAACGGATCAAAATGGTCAATTACAGATTGATATACGTGATCAACGCAGTCAAAAAATGGCAAATCTTCTATTAGATGCCAATATGATGCTTGATGTGCAGCTTACACAAAGATTATTACTGAATATTCCGTCTTATGATGGAAAAGCCGGTTTAGATACTTTTGTCATTAGTTCTCGTCAACCCTTAATACAAGGGGGTAACTAATAATGAAAGTATGGATTGAGAAATTACAGCAACTACAATGGCAAAAATTAGACCGGTTAAGTGTTGTCGTATTTGCCTTTTTAATTTTATGGCTGTGTTGGAAATTGGCTTCATTATTTTGGTGGGTCATTGCACCTCCCCAAATGATGCAATTCGATCGGGTAGAGTTGGGATCACAGCAGCCGCAAATTCCTAACATTAGTACTTTTTCGATTTTTAATGAACCTTCAGCCAATGCAGCTCAGGAAAATGTCAACCTAGAATTGCAGGGTGTGATGGTGGGCTATCCGAACCGTTTTTCCTCAGCGGTTATTAAGCTTGATAATACTGCTGACCGATATCGGGTGGGGGAAACCATAGGCTCTACATCTTATCAGTTGGCAGAAGTTTATTGGGATCATGTGATATTGCGTCAAGGTAATGGAAGTACGCGTGAGCTTCAGTTTAAAGGTCTGCCAAATGGTTTATATCAGCCCATGACGCCAGATGCTTCACAACCTGCTGCTACTGGGACTCAGCCGTCTGCACCTGTTAATACGACTCAAGAAGCGCTTGGACAGGCTATTCAGCAAATGCAAGGGAACCGTGAACAATATCTACGTGATATGGGCGTAAGCGGGAACTCAAGCGAAGGTTTTGAAGTTACAGAACGTACACCCACTGCGCTTCGAAATAAGTTAGGTTTAAGGCCGGGTGACCGGATTGTTTCTTTAAATGGTCAAACGGTTGGGCAAGGACAAACGGATGTGCAGTTACTTGAACAAGCTCGTCGAGCTGGGCAAGTAAAAATAGAAATAAAACGTGGTGATCAAGTGATGACCATACAACAAAATTTTTAGTGATAACACGTCACCATAAGAGTTAGGAATTATCGCAAGTTATGGCTTTATTGAATCATCAACGTCCACTTTGGGCATTACTTGCAGCAGCCCCATTGATTGCGACAGTGAGCAGCAGCGTCTATGCCCAGACATGGAAGATCAATTTACGTGATGCTGACTTAACTGCATTTATTAATGAAGTTGCAGACATCACGGGAAAAAACTTTGCAGTAGATCCGCGAGTGCGTGGCAATGTCACAGTAATATCGAATAAACCCCTCAATAAAGATGAAGTTTATGATCTGTTCCTTGGGGTCCTAAATGTAAATGGGGTTGTGGCAATTCCTTCTGGGAACACCATTAAACTGGTGCCAGATAGCAATGTTAAAAATTCGGGAATTCCTTACGATTCTAGAAATAGACTGCGTGGTGATCAAATTGTCACTCGAGTCATTTGGCTTGAAAATACGAATCCAAATGACTTAATTCCAGCACTTCGCCCTTTAATGCCACAATTTGCACATATGGCTGCGATAGCAGGCACTAATGCGCTGATTATTTCTGACCGAGCTGCGAATATCTATCAACTTGAAAATATCATTCGTAACCTTGATGGTACGGGGCAAAATGATATTGAGGCAATAAGCCTTCAATCGAGCCAAGCTGAAGAAATCATTACTCAACTTGAGGCAATGAGTGCAACGGGGGCTTCGAAAGATTTTAGTGGCGCACGTATTCGTATTATTGCAGACAACCGAACGAATCGTATTTTGGTAAAGGGTGATCCTGAAACACGTAAGCGCATTCGCCACATGATTGAGATGCTGGATGTGCCTTCGGCAGACCGTTTAGGCGGCTTAAAAGTTTTCCGACTGAAATATGCAAGTGCAAAAAATTTATCAGAGATTTTACAAGGCCTTGTAACGGGGCAGGCTGTTTCTTCGTCAAATAGTAATAATAATTCTTCTAACTCATCGAATCCGATTAATAATTTGATGGGTAATAACCAGAATTCCAGCTCAAATACATCTGGTTCAAATGGTAGCTCAATTTCTACCCCATCTATTAACCTAAATGGTAATTCAAATAATAACAATCAGAACAGTATCTCTAGCTTTAGCCAAAATGGTGTGAGTATCATTGCGGATAATGCCCAAAACTCGTTAGTGGTTAAGGCTGATCCACAATTAATGCGTGAAATTGAATCTGCTATCCAGCAACTTGATGTTCGCCGTCAGCAAGTTTTAATTGAAGCTGCCATTATTGAAGTTTCAGGAGATGATGCAGATCAACTCGGAATTCAATGGGCGCTAGGTGATCTATCTAGTGGAATAGGCTTGCTTAGCTTCAGTAATGTGGGTGCAAGTTTATCTTCTATTGCTGCTGGTTATTTGTCTGGTGGTTCGGCTGGAGCGGCATCCGCTATTGCTGGTGGTGCCAATAAAGGTAATGGTGCAACTTTTGCTGTAGGTAATTTTGAGAATTCCCGTAAGGCTTATGGTGCATTAATTCAAGCCCTCAAAGCTAACACCAAATCAAATTTACTTTCGACACCATCCATTGTGACTATGGATAATGAAGAGGCTTATATTGTTGTAGGTCAGAACGTTCCATTTGTAACAGGGTCAGTCACTACGAATAGTACAGGTATCAATCCATACACAACTGTTGAACGAAAAGATGTCGGGGTGACATTAAAAGTTGTTCCACATATCGGTGAAGGTGGTACGGTTCGTCTCGAAGTTGAGCAAGAAGTTTCGAATGTTCAGACCAGTAAAGGTCAGGCAGCCGATTTAATTACTAATAAACGTGCTATTAAAACTGCTGTATTGGCTGAGCATGGACAAACAGTTGTTTTAGGTGGCTTGGTGTCTGATGATGTTGAGCTTAGTCGTCAAGGTATTCCTGGGTTAAGCAGTATTCCATACCTAGGTAGGTTATTCCGATCAGACAGCAGAAGTAATACGAAGCGTAATCTTCTTGTCTTTATTCATCCAACAATTGTGGGTGATGCGAATGATGTGCGCCGTTTGTCTCAGCAGCGCTATAATCAGCTTTACAGCTTGCAATTGGCGATGGATCAAAATGGTAATTTTGCCAAACTGCCTGAGCAGGTCGATGATGTCTATAATCAAAAGATGACACTGCCAAGTGTTACCTCTCAGCCAAAAAATTATCAACAGGTTCCATCGGGTGGAAAAAGCTCGACAGTAACCACACCCGTAGCGGTAGAACCTGCGGTTCGAAAGCAAACCTTACAGTTGCCTGAGCCTGAAATTAATCGTACTAAAAATACAGTAACAACAACGACACTGCGTCCAAGCACAGCGCCGTAGTAGCATGTTATGATTGATAAAAAGTGAAATAGGACATACGCATGACTTGGAAATTACAAGCAATTACTGGCGAAATTACTGGCCAAGAAATTAGTATTGATCGTGATATGTTGGTGGGGCGCCATCAAGATGCTGATGTGTTGTTACAAGCTGCTGAAATTTCACGTCGCCACGCTGCATTGCTTTTAAAAGATCAATTGCTATGGGTGCAAGACCTTAATTCATCGAATGGCACATTCATAAACGATATTCGTATTGAGCAAGAAAAACAGCTGCATGATGGTGATATTGTTCAATTTGCTAGCTTTAAATTTTCTGTATTAGCGCCTGTGCAGGAAATAGAGGATTTGCCTGAAATTGAAGTAGAGCCTGTAAATACGGCTCCATCTCAAGATTTAAGCGATCAAGGGATGCCAAGCCTTACAGAGCGTGCTGCTGAAATAGAAGTCAGTCGCGATGGTATGCCGCAGAATATCTCTATTCCAAAACCTGCACCGATCCCGGAAGGTGTAGATGTTAATGTACAACCACAACAGACACCAGTTGCCTTTGATGAGCCTGTTTCTCGTGTTGCTGAAGAAAAAGAGCAACAGAAGAATGCCTCAGTTGGTTTGATCACTATTATTATTTTAGTAATCTTAGCTTTATTGGCATGGTTGTTCTTTAAATAATCCGTTGGTGCTTTTACAATCAAGGCATGCTAAACGCATGCCTTTTTAATTTTGAGTATAAGAAGATGTCTGTTGCACAACTAAATAAGCGCGATTTAATTTTATTTGACCTTGATGGAACGTTAGTTGACTCTGCAGCTGATTTATATCGATCCATGAATTTAAGTTTACAAGCGCTAAGTTGGCCATCGGTAACTGAAGCACAAATACGAGAATGGGTAGGTAAAGGAGCTTCAAAACTTTGTGAAAGTGTTTTGCTTCATATATTTGGAAAATTAGATACCGAACAACATAAAGTTTTATTACAAAAATTTGTGGATGTATATGGTGCGGAGCTTTGCGTAAATACTCAAATTTATCCTGGAGTAACTGAGTTTTTAAAGCATTGTAAAGCTTTGAATATACATATGGCATGTGTTACCAATAAGCCTGTGCAACTTGCTCAAGGATTACTTGATGCATTGGAACTTTCTTCTTATTTTCAAGTTGTATTGGGTGGTGATAGCTTGCCAGAGAGAAAACCACATCCATTGCCTTTGTTACATTGTATGCAAAGTTTAAAGATATCTGCTTCGCACGCGCTAATGATTGGCGATTCAAGTAATGATATTGAGGCTGCACGCCGCGCGGGAATTGATTGTATTGTGGTTAGCTATGGCTATAATCATGGAGAAAATATCTATGATTGCCAACCTCAGCAAGTGGTTGATAGTTTGGCTGAGTTAATTATCTAATGAGTGAAATGGAGATCAGCATGAATAAGCGTATGGTTTTTCGATGGCGTGTCTAAATCGAAACTAGAAAAACACCGTTTTAAATCGAAACCATATTAGAGAAAAATTCATGACTACATTAGCGCAATTTGAACAACTTAAGGCATCAGGTTACAACACGATTCCAGTTTATCGCCAGCGTTTGGCAGATACGGAAACACCTTTATCTGTTTTTGCTCGTTTCAAGGATCAAAAACAAGCTTATTTATTTGAGTCGGTTGAAGGTGGTGAAAACTGGGCGCGCTACTCCATGATTGGTTTAGGCGAATCGACAGTTTTTTCATGTAATGCAGGGATCTTGTCTATACAGCATGCTGATGGTTCGATCACACAAGAAGATTGTCTAGATCCATTTCAATATATTCGTGAATTTCAGAAGCAATTTACAGTGCCACCAGCTGAGCTTCTGCCAGCATTACCAAGTTTTACTGGCGGGCTAGTTGGTTATTTGGGCTATGATGCGGTTCGTTATATTGAGCCACGCTTAAAGAATGTACCTGCGGTTGATCCAATTGCTTTACCAGACTTGTGGTTGATGCTATCAAAGACAGTCATTGTTTTCGATAACCTTAAAGATACTTTATTTCTAATTGTCCATGCTGATACAACGCAGGCACATGCTTATGAAGATGCTCAGCAAAAGTTGGATCAATTAGAGCAGTTATTAGCTACACCAGTGAGTTTGCAAGCTAAGCCGCATACACCGCCTCATTTTGAATCGATTACAGGTAAGGCTAAGTTCCTTGAAACCATAGAAAAGGTTAAAGAATACATCCGTGCGGGTGATGTTATGCAGGTTGTTCCAGGCCAGCGTATGGTTTCGGACTTTGATGGTGAGGCTTTGCAAGTTTACCGTGCTTTACGTCATTTAAACCCTTCACCTTATTTGTTTTTGGTGCAGGGTCAGACCATTACAGATAACAAACCATTTCATATTGTAGGATCATCACCAGAAATTCTTTCTCGTCTGGAAAATGGTATTGCGACAGTCCGTCCACTTGCAGGTACAAGACCGCGTGGAAAAACTAAAGAAGAAGACATCGCTTTAGAAAAAGATTTACTTTCTGATGAAAAAGAAATAGCAGAGCATTTAATGTTGATTGACCTTGGTCGAAATGATGTTGGTCGAGTTTCTAAAATTGGTAAGGTCAAAGTTACTGATCAAATGGTGATTGAGCGCTATTCGCATGTCATGCACATTGTTTCAAATGTGCAAGGTGAAGTTCGTGATGATATCGATGCCTTAGATGTATTTAAGGCAACCTTTCCAGCAGGTACTCTATCTGGCGCACCGAAAATTCGTGCAATGGAAATCATTGATGAAGTTGAGCCTGTTAAGCGAGGCGTTTTTGGCGGGGCAGTGGGGTATTTAGGATGGCATGGTGAAATGGACATGTCGATTGCAATCCGTACGTGTGTTATCCGCGATAAAAAAGTGTATGTGCAGGCTGGAGCGGGCCTGGTTGCTGACTCAAACCCTGAATCAGAATGGAATGAAACACAAATAAAAGCTCGCGCAGTGATTAAAGCGGTTGAATTATCGTCAAACGGATTGATTTTATGAGTTTTTAGCGATTTTTTTAAAAAAACCACTTGCATCGTTTGGAAGTTTTGCTAAACTGCACACCGTTCCGATACGAAACGTACGAAACACTAAGAAGCGCCGGCATAGCTCAGTTGGTAGAGCAACTGACTTGTAATCAGTAGGTCCACAGTTCGAATCCGTGTGCCGGCACCATCTAAAAGTGTGGAGTTGTTAAGTGAAGAATAACACTGAAATAAGTGTGAAGTGGTGAGATTCCCGAGCGGTCAAAGGGGGCGGACTGTAACTCCGCTACGAAAGTTTCGAAGGTTCGAATCCTTCTCTCACCACCATTAACTTCGATTGAAGTGCTAAGTATACCAGCATCGTGCGGGAGTAGCTCAGTTGGTAGAGCGGCAGCCTTCCAAGCTGCATGTCGCGAGTTCGACCCTCGTCTCCCGCTCCATCGAAGGATAATCGCTCTTATAGCTCAGTGGTAGAGCACTCCCTTGGTAAGGGAGAGGTCTCGAGTTCAAATCTCGATAAGAGCTCCAGATACAGTTTAGTAGATTTTCTACAAAGATTTAAAAAGCAGGCTTATTAGTCTGCTTTTCAAGTATTGGGTGTTTGATTTTTTAGGCGATATGTCGATGCTGGGTCTTACTCAGAATTGTGTTCGACGTAAACGAGGACTATAAACATGGCTAAGGCTAAGTTTGAACGTAATAAGCCACACGTAAACGTGGGCACAATCGGTCACGTTGACCATGGTAAAACAACTTTAACTGCTGCGATTGCAACTATTTGTGCAAAAACTTACGGCGGTGAAGCGAAAGATTACTCACAAATCGACTCAGCACCTGAAGAAAAAGCACGTGGTATTACAATTAATACTTCACACGTAGAATACGATTCTCCAATCCGTCACTACGCTCACGTAGACTGCCCGGGCCACGCCGATTATGTTAAAAACATGATTACTGGTGCTGCTCAGATGGACGGCGCGATCCTTGTATGTGCTGCGACTGATGGTCCAATGCCACAAACTCGTGAACACATCCTTCTTTCTCGTCAGGTTGGTGTACCTTACATCATCGTATTCTTAAACAAGTGTGACCTTGTTGATGATGAAGAATTACTTGAATTAGTAGAAATGGAAGTTCGTGAACTTCTTTCTACTTATGACTTCCCAGGTGATGACACTCCAGTTATCCGTGGTTCTGCGCTTAAAGCGTTAGAAGGCGATGCTGGTCAATATGGTGAGCCTTCAGTTCTTGCTCTTGTTGAAGCGCTTGACTCTTACATTCCAGAACCAGAACGTGCTATCGACAAAGCATTCTTAATGCCAATCGAAGACGTATTCTCTATCTCTGGCCGTGGTACAGTAGTAACTGGTCGTGTAGAAGCTGGTATCGTGAAAGTAGGCGAATCAGTTGAAATCGTTGGTATCCGTGATACTCAAACAACTACAGTTACTGGCGTTGAAATGTTCCGTAAATTGCTTGACGAAGGTCGTGCAGGCGAGAACTGTGGTGTATTACTTCGTGGTACTAAGCGTGAAGACGTACAACGTGGTCAAGTACTTGCTAAACCAGGTACAATCAAGCCACACACTAAATTCGATGCAGAAGTATACGTACTTTCTAAAGAAGAAGGTGGTCGCCATACTCCATTCCTTAACGGTTACCGTCCACAGTTCTACTTCCGTACAACTGACGTAACTGGCGCAATCCAATTACAAGACGGCGTTGAAATGGTTATGCCAGGTGACAACGTTGAAATGTCAGTAGAATTAATCCACCCAATCGCAATGGACCCAGGTCTACGTTTTGCGATCCGTGAAGGTGGTCGTACTGTAGGTGCTGGTGTTGTTGCGAAAGTAACTGCATAAGCATAATATAGTGACGGATTACGTCTCAGGTTGAGGGCTTTGGCTCTCAACTTGCATTATAGGTCAGTAGTTCAATTGGTAGAGCGTCGGTCTCCAAAACCGAATGTTGGGGGTTCGAGTCCCTCCTGGCCTGCCATATTTTCAAATAAAAAGCTTGATGCTGGCTTAGTTGTTCATATAATAAGTCGCGAGTTCTACGACGAGTACAAAAATGTCGAATGATAAATCGCGTGACGCATTGAGCGACGCGCCAATTCCTCAAAGAAATAATTCTGCTGAAGTTGTTCGTTCTGGTTCCCCTCTAGATATTGTTCTATGGGTGATTGCGATTGCATTATTGGTTTTAGCTGTTATGGCGAATCAATATTTACCTGCGCATTGGGCACCTGCAAACAATATTTGGGTGCGCGTTGGGGCAATTTTTGCTTGTATCGTTGTGGCTTTAGGTTTATTATACGCCACCCATCAAGGTAAAGGCTTCGTTCGTTTGCTAAAAGATGCACGAGTCGAATTGCGTCGAGTAACTTGGCCAACAAAACAAGAAACAGTCACTACATCGTGGCAGGTTCTATTGGTTGTAGTTGTTGCATCATTGGTTTTATGGTGTTTTGACTATGGTTTGGGTTGGTTAATTAAGTTGATTATCGGGTAAAAGAGCTATGAAACGTTGGTACATTATTCATGCCTACTCTGGCTATGAAAAACAAGTGTTACGTTCACTTACAGAACGAATCCAGCGTAGCGCTGTTGCTGATAGCTTTGGTGATGTCCTTGTTCCTACCGAAGAAGTGGTAGAAATGAAGGATGGTAAGAAACGTAAATCTGAGCGTAAATTCTTTCCTGGCTATGTGTTAGTTGAAATGGAAATGAATGATGATACTTGGCATATCGTTAAAGAATGTCCAAAGGTTCTAGGTTTTATCGGTGGTACACCTGAAAAACCAGCGCCAATCACTCAGCGTGAAGCGGATGCGATTCTTGCGCGTGTACGTAATACTGGTGAAGCACCACGTCCTAAGACGATGTTTGAGCCAGGTGAAGAATTACTTGTTATTGACGGTCCATTCACAGACTTTAAAGGTGTGGTGGAAGAAGTTCAATACGAGAAGTCGCGTTTAACGTTGACGATTAACGTATTTAATCGACCAACTCAGGTTGAACTCGAATTTCGCCAGGTCGAAAAAACGATTTAATCTTAATTGGTTGAAAAACGCCCGATTTTATCGGGCATTGTTGTTGTAATAAAAGTGTAGCGTAAACATTGGGGAGCCTAGCGGCGTTTGTACCCAGAGGTATTTTAAAATGGCTAAGAAGATTGACGGCTATATCAAGCTGCAAGTTCCAGCTGGTAAAGCAAATCCATCTCCACCAATTGGTCCTGCATTAGGTCAACGTGGTGTAAACATCATGGCATTCTGTAAAGAATTCAATGCTGCTACACAAAAAGTTGAACAAGGTCTTCCAATTCCTGTAGTGATTACTGTGTACAACGATAAGTCGTTCACATTCATCATGAAAACTCCACCAGCTTCTATTCTTCTTAAGAAAGCTGCTGGTATCCAAAAAGGTTCACCTGTACCAAACAAAACTAAAGTTGGTAAGTTGACTCGTGCTCAGTTAGAAGAAATTGCGACTACTAAAGAACCAGATTTAACTGGTGCTGATTTAGACGCACGTGTACGTACCATCGCTGGTTCTGCACGTTCTATGGGCTTGGAAGTGGAGCTATAAGACATGGCAAAGTTAACTAAACGTCAAAAAGCCATTGCTGCTGCTGTTGAAGCAAACAAAGTTTACACTTTGGAAGAAGCTGTTCAAGTTCTTAACAGCTTACCTGCTGCGAAGTTCAAAGAATCTTTAGATGTAGCTGTAAACCTTGGTGTAGACCCGCGTAAATCTGATCAGGTTGTTCGTGGTGCGACTACATTACCTGCTGGTACTGGTAAAACTGTACGTGTAGCGGTATTTGCTCAAGGCGCGCAAGCAGAAGCTGCTAAAGAAGCTGGTGCAGACATCGTAGGTTTTGATGACCTTGCAGAAAGCATCCAAGGTGGAAACCTTAACTTTGATGTTGTAATCGCTGCTCCTGACGCTATGCGTGTTGTTGGTAAGCTCGGTACAATCCTTGGTCCACGTGGTTTAATGCCAAACCCTAAAGTTGGTACTGTAACTCCTGATGTAGCGAATGCTGTTAAAAATGCTAAATCTGGTCAGGCTCGTTACCGTGTAGACAAAGCGGGTATTATCCATGCTGCGATCGGTCAGTTAGGCTTTGATGCTGCTGCTATCCGTCAAAACGTTGAAACCTTAGTTGCTGACTTGAAAAAGTTAAAACCTGCAACTTCTAAAGGTGTATACATCAAAAAGATCACTTTGAGCTCAACTATGGGTCCTGGTCTTACTGTTGATGTAAGCAACGTTTCTAACTAAGTTTTAAACTTAGTCAAGAATTTTAAAGTCCTGATTGAGGGCAGAGTATAAAAAATCATAGATTTTTTATACTCATTCAAAGTAATGCTTTGTTTCCTCACTCATCAGGCGGACTTTGAATTGATAAATGTAAATTTATCAGCGTCAAAGACCACAGGCGAAGAGACTTCTTTTGAATATCTTCTTAATAGCCCAGCCTGCGTAGACGCGGTGGTGTGATTTATTCCTCCTCCGCGTGTAAGTCAAATCTTTGTTGACTTGCGAATTGGGAGTGTACTTTTTTGAGTACATAAATCACCGTTAGGAGGTTTTACAATGGCTCTTCTTATTGAAAGCAAAAAACAGATCGTTGCTGAAGTGGCTCAAACTGCTTCTACAGCGTTCGCTGCCGTTGTTGCTGACTATCAAGGTTTAACTGTTGAGCAATTAACTGCTCTTCGTGTTGAAGCTCGTAAACTAGGTGTTGCTACACGTGTTGTACGTAATACTTTGGCTAAACGTGCTCTTCAAGATACGCAATTTGCAATCTTGAATGACAACCTTGTTGGCCCAACAATCTTAGCATTCTCAACTTCTGAAGACGATATGGGTGCAGCTGCACGCTTGTTTGAAGAATTTGCTAAAACTAACAAAGCATTTGAATTAAAAGCTGCTGCATTTGACGGCAAACTTTATCAAGGTGCTGAAGTTAGCGTTATCGCAAACCTTCCAAACCAAGAAAAAGCGCTTACTATGCTCGCATCTGTTCTTCAAGCTCCTATTTCGAAATTGGGTCGCTTACTTACAGCGCTTCAAGAGAAAAACGAGTCAGAAGCTGCTTAAGCTTAAATCTACTTCCACACCATTCAATACCCATTTGGAGTTAATCTCATGGCTTTAACAAACGAAGAAATCCTAAACGCAGTTGCTGAAAAAACTGTTCTTGAACTTGTTGAACTTATTTCTGCTTTTGAAGAAAAATTCAACGTATCTGCTGCTGCTGTAGCTGTAGCTGCTGCTCCTGCTGCTGCTGCTGCTGAAGAACAATCTGAATTCAACGTTGAGTTGACTTCTTTTGGTGCTAACAAAGTAGCTGTAATTAAAGCAGTTCGTGAAGCAACTGGCCTTGGTCTTAAAGAAGCTAAAGACCTAGTTGAAGGTGCTCCTCAAGTTCTTAAAGAAGGCGTTTCTAAAGAAGAAGGCGAAGAACTTAAGAAGAAACTTGAAGAAGCTGGTGCTACAGTTACACTTAAGTAATTGTAAAAGGAGTCGGTTTTTAAATCGGCTCCATAAAATGGCTGATGGCTCTTGGGTCATCAGCCTTTTTGCGTTACAATAATCGGCTCGATTTTTGTTTGTTCTGTACAATAATTGTCGTGTTTTAGAATAATCATAGTAATTTCAAATGTTTACCAATATTTTTCTTTTTAAAAAATATTGTTAAGCGTTTTAATACCACTAAAAATTGCAGCATTTGTAAACAGTGGTGGCCATATCGGCCTGTGTAATTCCTTCTGAGCCCGTTCTGCAGGCGGGCTTGGTTTACTTTCCGAGGACTCCAGATGGCATACTCATATACCGAAAAGAAACGGATCCGTAAGAATTTTGGTAAATTGCCCCAAGTAATGGAAGCACCGTACTTACTTTCGATCCAGGTCGATTCGTATAGAACGTTCTTGCAAGGTGGCAAATCTCCAAAAAACCGCGAAGATATCGGTCTCCAAGCCGCATTTCGTTCAGTTTTCCCTATAGAAAGTTATTCTGGCAATGCTGCTTTAGAATTTGTTGAGTATAGCCTTGGTAAGCCTGAGTTTGATGTGCGTGAATGTATTTTACGTGGTTCGACTTATGCGGCACCAATGCGCGTAAAAATTCGTTTGATTATTAAAGATCGCGAAACTAAATCTATTAAAGACGTACGTGAACAAGAAGTCTACATGGGTGAAATGCCACTCATGACAGACAATGGTACCTTTGTGATCAATGGTACTGAGCGTGTAATCGTATCTCAATTACACCGTTCACCTGGTGTGTTCTTTGATCACGATAAAGGCAAAACACATTCAAGTGGTAAAGTACTTTATTCTGCACGTATTATTCCTTACCGTGGTTCATGGTTAGATTTCGAATTTGATGCAAAAGATTTAGTTTATGTACGTATTGACCGTCGTCGTAAATTATTAGCAACTGTTGTGTTGCGTGCATTGGGTTATAACAATGAACAAATTTTGAATTTGTTCTATGAAAAAGTGCCTGTATATCTTGATATGGGTAGTTATCAAATTGATCTCGTTCCAGATCGTCTGCGTGGCGAAATGGCGCAATTTGATATTGCAGACAATGATGGCAAAATCATTGTTGAGCAAGGTAAACGTATTAATGCACGTCACGTACGTCAAATGGAAGCTTCTGGTTTAGCTAAGCTATCAGTTCCTGATGAATACCTGTATGAGCGTATCACTGCTGAAGATATTACTTTACGTAATGGTGATGTGATTGCTGCAAATACATTGTTAAGCCATGAAGTTATGGTGAAACTGGCAGAAGGCGGTGTTAAACAGTTCAATATCTTGTTTACGAACGATATTGACCGTGGTTCATTTGTTGCTGACTCATTACGTGCTGACACAACATCTGGTCGTGAAGAAGCATTAGTTGAAATCTATAAAGTAATGCGTCCAGGCGAGCCACCAACAAAAGAAGCTGCTGAAAACTTATTTAATAACTTATTCTTCTCTTCTGAACGTTATGACTTATCTCCAGTAGGTCGTATGAAATTCAACCGTCGTTTGGGTCGCCCATACGAAGTTGGTACTGACCAGAAGTCACGTGAAGTAGAAGGTATTTTATCGCACGAAGATATCATCGATGTATTACGTACATTAGTTGAAATCCGTAACGGTAAAGGTGAAGTCGATGATATCGATCACTTAGGTAACCGTCGTGTACGTTCTGTTGGTGAAATGACTGAAAACCAATTCCGTGTTGGTTTGGTTCGTGTTGAACGTGCTGTTAAAGAACGTTTAAGCCAAGCAGAAACAGATAATTTATCTCCGCAAGATCTCATTAACGCAAAACCAGTTGCAGCTGCAATCAAAGAATTCTTTGGTTCGAGCCAATTGTCTCAGTTTATGGATCAAAACAACCCATTATCTGAGATTACACATAAACGTCGTGTTTCAGCGCTTGGGCCTGGTGGTTTAACGCGTGAACGTGCGGGCTTTGAAGTACGTGACGTACATCAAACTCACTATGGTCGTGTATGTCCAATTGAAACGCCGGAAGGTCCAAACATTGGTTTGATCAACTCGCTTTCTGTTTATGCAAAAGCGAATGATTTTGGTTTCTTGGAAACACCTTACCGTAAAGTGGTAGATGGCCGAGTAACTGATGCTGTTGAATACCTTTCTGCTATTGAAGAAGTAGGTACTGTTATTGCACAGGCCGATTCTGCGATAGATAAAGATGGTAACTTAACAGAAGATTTTGTTTCTGTTCGTCACCAAGGTGACTTTGTACGTATGCCACCTGAAAAAGTGACGCATATGGATGTATCTGCACAGCAGGTTGTATCTGTAGCTGCATCACTTATTCCATTCCTTGAACACGATGACGCGAACCGTGCATTGATGGGTTCAAACATGCAACGTCAGGCGGTTCCTACTCTACGTGCGGATAAACCGCTTGTAGGTACAGGTATGGAAGCGAACGTTGCACGTGACTCAGGCGTATGTGTGATCGCAAACCGTGGTGGTGCGATTGAATATGTAGATGCTTCTCGTATCGTTATTCGTGTAAACGAAGATGAAATGATTGCAGGTGAGGCTGGTGTAGATATTTACAACCTCATTAAATATACACGTTCTAACCAAAACACTTGTATCAACCAAAATATTATCGTGAATTTGGGCGACAAAGTTGCTCGCGGTGACATTCTGGCAGACGGTCCGTCAACAGATATGGGTGAGCTTGCGCTTGGTCAAAACATGCGTGTAGCGTTCATGACGTGGAATGGTTACAACTACGAAGACTCGATCTTATTATCTGAGCGTGTACTTCAAGAAGACCGTTTAACTTCTATTCATATTCAAGAATTATCATGTGTAGCGCGTGATACTAAGTTAGGTGCGGAAGAAATTACTGCTGATATTCCTAACGTAGGTGAAGCTGCACTTTCTAAACTTGATGAGTCAGGTATCGTTTATATCGGTGCGGAAGTTACTGCTGGTGACATCCTTGTTGGTAAAGTAACGCCTAAAGGTGAAACTCAGTTAACTCCTGAAGAAAAATTGCTTCGTGCAATCTTTGGTGAGAAAGCAGCTGACGTTAAAGACTCATCTTTACGTGTTCCATCTGGTACTAAAGGTACAGTTATCGATGTTCAAGTCTTCACTCGTGATGGCTTAGAGAAAGATGACCGTGCGATGGCAATTGAAAAAGCACAGCTTGACGCTTACCGTAAAGACTTGAAAGAAGAATACAAGATCTTTGAAGAAGCAGCTCGTGAGCGTGTAATTCGTTTGCTTAACGGCCAAGAGTCTAACGGTGGTGGTTCGACTAAACGTGGCGACAAGCTCGTTGCAGATATGTTGTCTGGTTTAGAACTTGTTGACTTACTTGAAATCCAACCTACAGACGAAGCAATTGCTGAACGTTTATCTCAAATTCAAGTATTCTTGAAAGAGAAGAGCGCAGAAATTGATGAGAAGTTTGCAGAGAAGAAACGTAAGCTTTCAACTGGTGATGAGTTAACAACTGGCGTTCTGAAAGTTGTTAAGGTTTACCTAGCAGTTAAACGTCGTATTCAGCCTGGTGATAAAATGGCTGGTCGTCACGGTAACAAAGGTGTTGTATCTAACATTTTACCTGTTGAAGACATGCCACACGATGCTAACGGTGTGCCGGTAGATATCGTATTGAACCCATTGGGTGTACCATCTCGTATGAACGTGGGTCAGATTCTTGAGACTCACTTGGGTATGGCAGCTAAAGGGCTTGGTGATAAAATCGAAAAAATGTTGAAAGAACAGCGCACAGTTTTAGAACTTCGCGAATTCTTAGACAAGATTTATAACAAAGTCGGCGGCGAGCAAGAAGATCTTGATAGCTTAACTGATGCTGAAGTCTTAGCACTTTCAGGCAACTTACGTGCTGGTGTGCCTTTAGCTACTCCTGTATTTGATGGTGCTGAAGAAAGCCAAATTAAAGACTTACTTGAATTAGCTGATATTTCGCGTACAGGTCAAACAGTATTGTTTGATGGTCGTACGGGTGAACAGTTTGATCGTCCTGTAACTGTAGGTTACATGTACATGCTCAAATTGAACCACTTGGTTGATGACAAAATGCATGCGCGTTCAACTGGTTCTTACTCACTTGTTACACAACAGCCGCTTGGTGGTAAAGCACAGTTCGGTGGTCAGCGTTTCGGTGAGATGGAGGTCTGGGCACTCGAAGCTTACGGCGCAGCATATACACTTCAAGAGATGTTAACTGTTAAGTCGGATGACGTTGAAGGTCGTACACGCATCTATAAGAATATTGTAGATGGTAACCATTATATGGATCCGGGTATGCCTGAATCGTTCAACGTATTGACCAAAGAGATCCGTTCTTTAGGTATCAACATTGAACTGAAAAATGGTGACTAAGTCGTAAGACTCACGATTTTTTAGGAAAAAACAATATTTGTGACCCAGTCGGGTAAGCGTTGCTTCCCGACACACGGAGAAAAAAATTGAAAGACTTGCTCGATATCATGCGTAAGAAAACGGACTCAGATGGTCATGCACCAATTGAGTTTGACCGTATCCGTATTGGTCTTGCGTCACCAGAAATGATTAAGTCATGGTCTCATGGTGAAGTTAAAAAACCTGAGACAATTAACTACCGTACTTTCAAACCAGAACGTGACGGTTTGTTCTGTGCCAAAATTTTTGGTCCAGTAAAAGATTACGAATGCTTGTGTGGTAAATACAAGCGTATGAAATACAAAGGCGTCATTTGTGAAAAATGTGGCGTTGAAGTAACTACAGCGAAAGTTCGTCGTGAACGTATGGGGCACATTGAACTCGCTTCTCCAGTTGCACATATCTGGTTCTTAAAATCGTTACCATCTCGTATCGGTTTATTACTTGATATGACGCTTCGTGATATCGAACGCGTATTGTATTTCGAATCATACGTTGTAACTGATCCTGGTATGACTCCGTTTGAAAAGTATCAACTTTTAACAGACGAAGAATACTTCAATGCACTTGAAGAGCACGGTGATGAATTCACTGCGAAAATGGGTGCAGAAGCGATTCAGGACTTATTAAAAGATATCGATCTTGAAGCTGAAATCGCACGTTTACGTGAAGAAATTCCTCAAACAACTTCTGAAACGAAGTTGAAAAAAGCGTCTAAACGTTTGAAATTGATGGAAGCATTCAACGATTCAAACAACAAGCCAGAATGGATGGTGATGAATGTACTTCCGGTACTTCCACCTGATTTACGTCCATTAGTTCCACTTGAAGGTGGTCGTTTCGCGACTTCTGACTTGAACGATTTATATCGTCGTGTCATTAACCGTAACAACCGTTTGAAGCGTCTTCTTGATCTTGCAGCACCAGACATCATCGTACGTAACGAAAAACGTATGTTACAAGAGTCTGTAGATGCATTGCTTGATAATGGTCGTCGTGGTCGTGCAATTACCGGTTCTAATAAACGTCCATTAAAATCTTTGGCAGATATGATCAAAGGTAAACAAGGTCGTTTCCGTCAGAACTTACTTGGTAAGCGTGTTGACTATTCTGGTCGTTCGGTAATTACTGTAGGTCCTACTTTACGTCTTCACCAATGTGGTCTTCCGAAGAAAATGGCACTTGAATTATTCAAGCCATTCATTTTCGCGAAACTACAAGCTTCAGGTCAGGCAACAACCATTAAAGCTGCGAAGAAAATGGTTGAGCGTGAGACTCCAGAAGTTTGGGACGTTCTTGCTTCTGTAATTCGTCAACATCCAGTAATGTTGAACCGTGCGCCAACACTTCACCGTTTAGGTCTTCAAGCATTTGAACCTATTCTTATTGAAGGTAAGGCAATCCGTCTTCACCCACTCGTTTGTGCTGCGTTTAACGCCGACTTCGATGGTGACCAAATGGCGGTACACGTTCCATTGACACTTGAAGCACAGTTAGAAGCTCGTGCATTGATGATGTCAACAAACAACATCTTGTCACCAGCAAATGGTGAGCCGATCATCGTTCCTTCTCAGGACGTTGTCTTGGGTCTTTACTACATCACACGTGATGCAGTAAATGCTAAAGGCGAAGGCATGGTGTTTGCTGATACTCACGAAGTAAACCGTGCACTTGCAACTGGTCAGGTTGCGATTCATGCTCGTGTTAAAGTACGTGTGCATCAAACTGTTATCAATGAAGATGGCGAACGTGAACACGGCACTATTATTGTTGAGACAACACCAGGTCGTTGTTTGCTTTGGGAAGTTGTTCCACAAGGCTTAAGCTTTGACATGATCAACCTTGAGATGACTAAAAAGAATATCTCAAAGTTAATCAACTCTTGTTACCGTAAACTTGGTTTGAAAGATACAGTTATCTTTGCTGACCAATTAATGTACTTGGGCTTCCGTCAAGCAACTCGTTCAGGTGTATCTGTAGGTATGGAAGACATGTTAATTCCACCTACTAAGCACACAATTATTGATAAAGCAGAAACAGAAGTTCGTGAAATCGAACAACAGTTCGAACAAGGTTTCGTAACTGCTGGTGAGCGTTATAACAAAGTTGTCGATATCTGGGCGCGTACAAACGACCAAGTTGCTAAAGCAATGATGGATAACTTGTCTTATACCGTTGTGAAAAACAAACAAGGTGAAGACGAGAAGCAAAAATCATTCAACAGCATCTATATGATGTCTGACTCTGGTGCCCGTGGTAGTGCGGCACAGATTCGTCAGCTTGCTGGTATGCGTGGCTTGATGGCAAAACCGGACGGTTCGATTATCGAAACGCCGATTAAAGCGAACTTCCGTGAAGGTTTGACAGTACTTCAGTACTTCATTTCAACACACGGTGCGCGTAAAGGTTTGGCCGATACAGCATTAAAAACTGCGAACTCTGGTTACTTGACACGTCGTCTTGTAGACGTAGCACAAGATTTGGTAATTACTGAGCCTGACTGTGGTACAGCGGGTGGTCTAGTGATGACTCCATTCATTCAAGGTGGCGATGTTATCGAGCCATTACGTGACCGTGTATTAGGTCGTGTAACTGCTGAAGATGTACGTCGTGCGTCTGATGATGAAGTTGTATTACCTCGCGGTACGTTAATTGACGAAAAAATCGCAGCTCATCTTGAAGAAGCGGGTGTGGATGAAGTCAAAGTACGTTCAGTAATTGCTTGTGAATCTGCTTTTGGTGTATGTGCTAGATGTTATGGCCGTGACCTTGCACGTGGTCACTTGGTTAACCCAGGTGAATCAGTAGGTGTAATGGCAGCACAGTCTATTGGTGAACCAGGTACACAGTTAACGATGCGTACGTTCCACGTTGGTGGTGCTGCGAGCCGAACTTCTGCTGCAAACAGTGTTCAAGTACGTAACAAAGGTACTGTACGTTTCCATAACGTGAAAACTGTACAACATGCAAAAGGTCACTTGGTTTCAGTTTCTCGTTCAGGTGAAATTGGTATTGCCGATGATTTAGGTCGTGAACGCGAGCGCTATAAACTTCCTTACGGTGCAAGCATCTTGTTGAAAGATGGTGAATCTGTAGAAGCTGGCGGTATTGTGGCGACTTGGGATCCGCATACGCATCCACTTGTTACAGAAGTTGCTGGTAAAGCACGTTTCAGCCAAATCGCTGATGGTGTAACTGCAACATCAAAAACTGATGATGCAACTGGTATGACTACCGTTGAAATCTTACCTGTAACAGCTCGTCCTGCTTCTGGTAAAGATTTACGTCCTGCAATCGTGTTGGATACAACAGATGGCGGCGAACAGTTCTACTTCTTGCCACAAAACACAATCGTAACTGTTCGCGATGGCGAAACGATTGGTGTGGGTGACGTTATTGGTCGTGTACCACAAGAAACATCACGTACTCGTGATATTACCGGTGGTCTTCCGCGTGTAGCTGACTTGTTCGAAGCACGTAAGCCGAAAGAGCATGCAATTCTTGCTGAAGTTTCAGGTGTTGTAAGCTTTGGTAAAGAGACTAAGGGTAAAAACCGTCTGGTAATTAGCCCTGATGATGGTTCTGAGATCTACGAAGAGTTGATTCCAAAATGGCGTCAAATCAACGTGTTCGAAGGCGAGCATGTGAACCGTGGTGAAACTGTTTCTGATGGTCCACAAAACCCGCATGACATCTTACGTTTGAAAGGTGAAGTTGCATTAACTAACTACATCGTGAACGAAGTTCAAGACGTATACCGTCTCCAAGGTGTAAAAATCAACGACAAACATATTGAAGTTATCGTACGTCAAATGTTGCGTAAAGTTGATATCACCGATGGTGGCGATACAAGCTTCATCAAAGGCGAGCAAGTGGATTACATCCGCGTTGTTCAAGAGAACCAAGCTGTCTTGGCTCAGAACAAGTTCCCTGCGAAGTTCGAACGTCTATTGATGGGTATCACTAAAGCATCGCTTTCTACTGACTCGTTCATCTCTGCTGCATCGTTCCAGGAAACAACTCGTGTGTTAACTGAAGCGGCTGTAACAGGTAAAGAAGATGATTTACGTGGCTTGAAAGAAAACGTTGTAGTAGGTCGCTTGATTCCAGCTGGTACTGGTCTTGCATACCACCTAGAACGTCGTCGTCAAGAAGCAGAAGCTGCTGAACATGAGCTTCACAATGACTTCAGCGAAGTAGACCAAGCATTCAGCCAAGCATTAAACTCAGAACAATTCTAAGTTTAGACTGGCACTAAAAAAGGCACCTAAGGGTGCCTTTTTTATTTATAACAATTAAAAGTGGTAATTACAAAAACATATTGAAGAGCCATTATTTCATTACTTAAGCGGGATAAACCCTCCACAAAAACCTATTAGGCTACATGCTTATGAAGACTGGAGTAAATCTAATGAAAAAAATGATGATGATTGTTAGTGTTGGCTTGATGTCAACAACTTTGCTTGTTGGTTGTCAAAATGCAAGCCCAGAAAGTAAACGTATTGGTTCAGCTGCGATTGGCGGTGGTGCAGGCGGGGCTGTAGGAAAACATGTGGGCGGTAATATTGGTGCAGGTTTAGGAGCGGCACTTGGTGCAGGTGTTGCAGCTAATGCAAAAGGGTCCAACAGTAAAACAGTACGTAATAGTGCAATTGGTGCCGGTGTGGGTGCCGTGTTAGGTGGCGCAATCATTGGTGGTGATACTGGTGCTGCTGCAGGCGGAGCACTAGGTGGTAGTGCTGGCGCAGCTTATGAAGAGAAGAAAGGGAAGTACTAAAAGTCCCCTTAATAATGTTTAAACCTTAGAAGTCTTTATCCTTATTAGAGACTTCTTTTTTATGCCTTTTTTATAATTAAAATTTCAAAGAATAGGTGTAAAAGGAAGAGCTTTACAAAATATCAATCGATTAGGACAGACGAATAACACAATGTGATCAAATTCCTCATAAAAGAGGATTATGCTTTTTATTAGAACAGATAATAGTGAGTATGGTCATGAAAAAAACAATTGGATTAGTTTCTGCTGTGATGCTGTCTACGCTTATGTTTACAGGTTGTCAAAATATGAGCCCATCTGACCAACGTATTGGTGCAGCAGCAGCAGGTGGTGCACTAGGTGGTGGCTTAGGTAACCATGTAGGCGGTGGTGTGGGTGCAGGCTTAGGTGCAGCCGTAGGTGCTGGAGTTGGTTCAAATACCCAAGGCGGTAGTAAGCAAACCACGACTAAGAGCGCGATCGGAGCGGGTATCGGTTCTGTGGTAGGTAAAGCAATATTGGGTGGTGACTCTGGTGCTGCAATTGGCGGTGCGATTGGTGGTGGTGCTGGTGCAGCGATTGAAGAGAAAAAATAAAAATTTAGCACATTAATAAAAATAAGCGCTTATTCAGCGCTTATTTTTATTGTTGAAAGGGTTTTGCTTTTTTACGTCTGATATAAAGCGTTTTTTGAACTTCAGCAATTCTTACTCCAGTTTCATCAAAAATGTTTAAATGATAGGTTCTTAAAACAGGTTCGAAGTTGTCTGCAAGTTCACGAATTTGCTCAATTTCAGCCAAGTCTACTCGAATATCTGCATGGACAGTGCTTCGACCAGGGGAAAGAAAATTAATTTCAGCAGCTTTATCCCAAACAATATATTTTGATCCGAGATGATGCAGCAGAATCATCATATAAAATGGATCAACCATTGAATAAATACTGCCCCCGAAATGCGTTCCAACCAAATTTTGGTTTTTCCAAGTCAGAGGCATTTTTACTCGTACATGACAAAGTTCTAAATTCATGATTTCAATATAAATCCCTGCTCCCCGATAAGGAGGGTAGTGATTAAATAGAAATTTTGAAATCGTAGGATTGTTCTGAAGTCTTCTTAAAATAGCCATAATAGTCAATTTTTTTTATTGAAACAGTATTCATACTAGATAAGTATCATCTTTTTTATATTGATGGCAATGCTCTATCCGACTAACGACATGATCGATTGAAAAACAAGATAGGAAATGATTATGCAGCCAAAAGTTCATACAGTAACAACAAGTGACCAACAAACGCTTTGTGCCAAGACATGGGGCGACGAAAAAAATACACCGTTGGTTTTAGTACATGGTTATCCTGACAATCAAGAAGTATGGGAATCAATCATTGAACATTTAATCAATGACTTCTACATTGTCACCTATGATGTACGTGGGGCGGGTTTGTCTTCTATACCAAAACGTATACGTGATTACCGTTTAGAGCGTTTATCTCTAGACTTACAAGAAGTTGTTGATGAGTTATTGCCAAATCGTCAATTTCATATGGCTGCGCACGATTGGGGCTCTATCCAGTCTTGGGAATCGGCAACAGAGCCTAAGTTTAAAGGGCGTTTATTGTCATATACAACAATTTCTGGACCATGCCTTGACCATGCCGCTTTATTTTTGCGTGATAAATTTAAATCTTCACCAGGTCAAATCTTAAAAATATTAACCAAATCTTGGTATATCGGTGCATTTCATCTTCCGTTACTAGCACCAACAGTGTGGTCTCTTTTTAGCCCTGAAAAATGGGGGAAAGTTCTGACTCAATTAGAGAGGAAAAGTAATTTACCTTTAAATAATAATATTAGTGCTGATGGTAAATATGGCATTAATTTATATCGTGCCAATTTTATTCCTCGTTTAACTGGCCCACGTCAACGTTATGCACAGTGCCCAGTCAAAGCGGTTATTTTAAAATATGATACTTTTGTGAGCCCTGAATATATCACTGAGGCTATGCCAAAATGGGTAGAAAAATTTGAATATGTAGAGCTTGAGGCAAATCACTGGGCAATTCTGAGTGAGCCTGCGAAAATTGCAGATCATATTCGTCAGTTTATTAAGGCTCAAGCTTAATGATTGAGTGACTGCATAAAACAGTTAATTCGGCGATATTTTCGGCTTCATAGATCTGAATCTGATAGAATATCGCCTTTTGTTTTGCTCTGAATTTATTCATGAATGCTGTCGTTATTGCGATTGCAGTGATGTTTTTATTATCACTGGCGCGCGTTTCTGTCGTACTGACTTTAGTGGTTTCTGCCATTGTAGGCGGCCTCGTAGCAGGTTTAAGCCTTTCTCAAACCGTTGATGCCTTTAACGCTGGTCTTGGTGATGGTGCTGAAGTCGCACTTGCCTATGCAGTGCTAGGAGCATTCGCTCTAGCACTTTCAAAATCTGGTTTACCTGATTTACTTGCTCATAAACTTATTGGTTTGTTGGGAATGGAAGCGGGAAAAAGCCGTCAAACTAAAGTGAAATATCTACTATTAGGTATTTTACTTATTTCAGCTATTTTCTCTCAGAACCTTATCCCGGTTCATATTGCCTTTATTCCTGTACTCGTTCCGCCATTATTACGGGTAATGAACCATTTAAAGTTAGACCGTAGAGCCGCAGCCTGTGTGCTTACTCTAGGTTTAGTCGGAACTTATATTTTTCTTCCGGTTGGGTTTGGTGCAATTTTCCTTGAACAAATTTTGATGGGAAATATCAACAAGGTAGGTGCAGCGTACGGCTTGCATGTAGAGCGTGGCATGATGTCAATTGGCATGGCTATTCCTGTTTTAGGAATGGTTTTAGGTACTTTGGTTGCTGTATTTATTAGCTACCGTAAACCAAGGATTTATGCCGATCGCGCTATTACGCCAACCACAACGATTGATTTAGATAAGCCTCTTCGTGCAACTACTCAAGTCGAAACAGCTGACTTAAAAGCAGATGCTGAAGAGTTAAAGCATGAGGCAGAGCAAGCACCAGTGATTGCCAAGAAAACCATTTTTATGGCATTGCTTGCAATTGGTCTGACACTCGCTGCACAGCTCTATTCCGGTTCAATGATTTTGGGCGGTTTAGTCGGTTTTGCTGTTCTATCTACTGCTGGAATTTTTAAGTGGCAAGATGCAGATGATGTCTTTGTACAAGGCATGCGGATGATGGCCCTGGTGGGTTTCATTATGATTTCCGCTGCAGGCTTCGCATCAGTGATGACCCATACGGGAGATATTAATCAGCTAGTGAACGGTGTAGTCGATATTATCGGAGATAACCGAGCACTTGCGGCTTTCTTAATGCTTTGTATTGGTTTATTTGTCACAATTGGTATTGGTTCATCTTTCTCAAGTGTACCTGTACTTGCTGTCATTTATGTACCTTTATGCGTACAGTTTGGATTTTCACCATTAGCGACTATTGCCCTTATTGGGACAGCAGCAGCATTAGGGGATGCGGGTTCACCAGCTTCTGATTCAACCTTAGGGCCAACAGCTGGTTTAGGTGTAGATGGGCAACATGATCATATTTGGGATACGGTTGTACCTACATTTATTCATTTTAATATTCCGCTATTAATTTTTGGCTGGATTGCTGCAATGGTTTTATAAATTTTTATAAAATATTGAATGATTAACCTTCTTAATGATGATCTTTAGATTTAAATTAAGAAGGTTTTTTATTGAATAAATAAAAGATGTATTTAAAATAAATTATATTAAAATACTCAGAATTAAAAAGTATATTAAAATAGTTGGTAATATAAAATAATCTTGATTAATAAGGTTGGTTTTAAAACCAATTAAAATAGTTGGTTAATATATAATTTTATTTAAAACAGTTATTTAAAAATAAAAAATAAAATAGTTTTATAATGAGTATTGCATGATTTTAAAATACGTGTTTATTATAAATATAAATAAGTTTGGAGATATTAAAGTGTTCAAAAAAGTTTTGGTTGTTGCATTAATGGGGATGTCTTCTTTTACTTTCGCTGGTAACTGGCAAGTGAAATTTGGTGGTAGTGTTATCGCTCCTTCGGAAGACACAACAACTCCTTTGGGTGTGGTAAAAGCAGATCATGAATATGCATTTACGCCATCAGTAGAATACTTTTTTGGCCAATCTCCATTTTCCGCAGAGTTATTATTAGCAACACCTATTAATCATGATGTTTTGTTAGATGGAAACAAGGTAGCGCGTATTAAACAGTTACCGCCAACGATTACTGCCAAATACCATTTTAAAAACTCGACACGTTTCACACCATATATTGGTGTTGGTGCTACAGCATTTATTCCTTGGGATGAAGAAGGGGTAGCGGTAAAAGTTAAAGAAGATTTTGGTGTAGCAGGACAAGTTGGTTTTAATTTTCAGCCTGCTGATGCTAAAAACTGGGGAGTATTTGTAGATGTTCGTTATATGGATATTAGTCCTGAAGTAACAATTGATCCTTCAGTTGCTAATTATAAGTTTGATTTAGATATTAATCCGTTTGTTTACACTTTAGGTTATAGCTATAAATTTTAAGCATAATAATAAATAGAACAATATAATAATAAACCTAGACTCAGGCACCTCACATATATTTTATGTGAGGTTTTTTTATGAGTTTTACTTGCACTAAAAAAAGCATAAAACAGACAGTTTTCTACACATCTTATGCATATTTTTTTCTAAACTAATTTTTATTCATTACAGACATGGGAATAAAATCATGAATAACAAATTAGCGATGTGTTTGGCTCTTTTTAGTGGTATTGCTTTTACACAGAGTTTGCAAGCAGCAAGTTTCTCGTGTGATGCTGCAAAAACGAAAACGGAAAAAAGTATTTGTAAAAACCGTTCCTTAAATGATGCAGATGTAAAAATGGCAACAACCTATCAAATTGTTCTGCATGCTTTACCAATGGGCGGACGTGATAATCAAAAAGATGCTCAATACCAATGGCTGAAAAAAAGAAATGCTTGTGCGGCTGGTGTAAGTTGTATTGCTAAAGCTTATCAACAACGTCAAAAGCAGTTAGACACAATATTGCAAGATAGAGTGCTAAGCCATGGTCCATTTTAATTAGAGTAAAAATTTTTAATATTCAGGATTGAAAAATTCTAGAAGTCCTCCATTCATAAAGCATTCGAGAACAAACAGACTTCAAAATTTAAGGAGTGATTTATGAGTGAACAAGCATCACAAAATTATAGTTTCCAAGCGGAAGTTGCACAGCTTTTACATTTAGTGACGCATTCTCTCTATTCTAACCCTGAGATTTTCTTACGCGAGCTTATCTCTAATGCTTCAGATGCATGTGATAAGTTGCGCTTTGAAGGAATTAACCATCCTGAATATTATGAAAATGATCCAGATTTACATGTAAGAGTCATTTTAAATAAAGAAGATAAAACTTTAACAATTTCTGATAATGGTATTGGTCTAAACCAACAAGAAGCGATTGATAACTTGGGTACGATTGCAAAATCGGGTACTAAAGATTTCATGTCAAAATTGACTGGTGATCAAAAAGCAGATGCTCAGTTGATTGGTCAATTTGGTGTGGGCTTTTACTCAGGTTTTATTGTTGCTGATAAAATTACAGTGGAATCACGCCGTGCAGGTCTAGATGCATCTGAAGGGGTGCGTTGGATTAGTGGTGGTACAGGCGAGTTTGAAGTTCAGCAAATTGATAAGGCTTCACGTGGTACTGACATCATTCTTCACTTGCGTGATGACGCGCTTGATTATTTAGAATCTTATAAAGTTAAGCAGATCGTTAATAAATACTCTGACCACATTAGCTTGCCAATTGAAATGCAAAAAGAAGTTTGGCAAGAGGAAGAGGCAGCTGAAGGCGAAGAGTCTAAAGGCGGTCAAATGGTCAAAACTGGCGAGTGGGAAGCGATCAACTCGGCAAGTGCTTTATGGACACGTAACAAGAGTGAAGTGACTGAAGAGCAATACGTAGAGTTTTATAAGAACTTAACGCATGACTTTGAAGCGCCTTTGGCTTGGGCGCATAACCGTGTTGAAGGTAGCACCGAATATACCCAATTACTTTATATTCCAAGTAAAGCACCACATGACATTTTTACTCGTGAAGCAAAAGCGGGCATTAAGCTCTATGTAAAACGAGTGTTCATTATGGATGATGCAGATAATTTAATTCCAAATTATCTACGTTTTGTTCAAGGTGTGGTGGATAGTGCCGACTTACCGCTTAATGTAAGCCGTGAGTTGCTACAAGAAAGTCGTGATGTAAAAACGATTCGTGAAGGTAATGCACGCCGTGTATTAACTGTGCTTGATGGTTTAGCTAAATCGGAAGATGAACAAGACCAAGAAAAATTCAAGACCTTCTATAGTGAGTTTGGCTCAGTTATTAAAGAAGGCTTGGGCGAAGACTTTGGTAACCGCGAACGTATTTTAAAATTATTGCGTTATGCGACTTCAACAAATGATGAAGTGACGACTTCTTTCGCTGACTATAAGGCACGTATGAAAGAGGGCCAAAAAGCCATCTATTATGTAACTGCTGACAGTTTAGCGGCAGCGAAAAACTCGCCACAGCTTGAGTTGTTCAAGAAAAAAGGCATAGAAGTCTTATTAATGGCAGAGCGTGTTGACGAATGGGCAATGAACTTTGTTCAAGAGTTTGAAGGTACGCCATTAAAGAATGTCTCTAAAGGCGCGGTTGATTTAGGTGACTTGCAAGATGCTGAAGAGAAAAAAGCACTTGAGCAAGCAGCTGAACAATTCAAACCTGTTGTTGATAAGCTAAGTGATTCATTGAAAGCGAAAACCAAAGAAGTACGCGTAACTACGCGTCTGGTCGACTCTCCTGCGTGTTTAGTAACAAGCGAAGGTGAGTTATCACCTCAACTTATTCGCATGTTAAAACAAGCTGGACAAGAAGTTCCTGAAATCAAACCAATTTTAGAAATTAACCCTGAGCATCCATTAGTGAAAAAACTTGAAGGTTCAGAACATTTTGATGATTTGGCAAATGTGATTTTCGATCAGGCCGTTATTGCTGAAGGCGGTTTGCCAGAAGACCCAGCAGCTTATGTAAAACGTATTAATAGCTTATTGCTGAAATAATTCACTATAAAAAAAGCCTCTGAACCTTCAGGGGCTTTTTTGTGGATAAAGAAAGAGTTATCCACAATTTGGTAATTTTTGACTAAAAATTAGCTTCTAGATTCATTTGAACGCTAAGTTGATGTCTCGGATCATCATCAATATGGTTAAAAAAATTAAGGTCATTTTGCATAAAAAGCCAATTTCGCCACACAGGCTGGCGCCATGAAATATAAGGTCCCCAACTGTTCAAACGAATGTCATTTTTGGTATATATGCCACCACTATAGACACCGTAAGTAAGATGATTATCCTTTAAAAATTGATATTGCTGGAAAGTCCAATTTCCCCAGTTGTAATCTTCATTTTCACTCTTATTTACATTAAATTTATTAGAAAATAATGTGTTATCTTGCATTTTCTGCGTTAGGTTGAGAGTGGTTTCAGTATAGTGCCGGCTGGTCGAACCGTAACGAAAGACCTGTTCAGTATCCAAACTAATGTTATGTCTTAAGTTCCACTTTTTCTTTGCCAAAAATTGTACATAGACATCATTTTCTGAGTTTGAACCTAGATCAAGATTATTTTCAAAAGGCATCCAGGTTGAAATGGTGGCCCAGCTTGCACTGAGTGGATTAGTTGGTGCAGCTTGATTTGATGAAGCCTTCTTCTTTTTCTTACCCAAGGCTTTATAAGGGTGTTCAGGCTGGGTTGCACGCTTCCATAATGTATCATTTCCAAATACAGCCATAAGTTCTTGAATTAAAGCTACATCGGGTAAACCATTATTTGTCTCTATTTCACAAGGGGAGAGTGAAAATGGCAGAGATAGTCTTTTTGCTTTGCTGAGTTGGTTCGACGAGTAGGAATGTCGTCTTGAACGTTGGTGCTTTATAGAACTGTAAAAAAAATGAGTATGCGGAAGTAAAGCCAATACGCCCAGACTATAAATACAAACTAAGACAGTTGATCTGTAGTGAAATGAAAAAGAAGAGAATTGATTCATCGTTCAGAATAAAAAAGAATCAAAAATTAGAATAATATTTTAAGAGGCTAAGCTTAAATTTTTATTTAAAAGTGTTTTATTATTCATCACCTTGAATGAAGTTTCCAAGGTGATGTTTGCAGGCTTAAAAAAGTGCTTCTAGACGTAAGAATGTGCTGACGAAATGGTTGCGATCTTCACGGTGGTCATTAAAGTAATTTACATCTCCCTGAACAAAGAACCATTCACGTAAAACGGGTTGACGCCATGAAACAAAAGGCCCCCAACTATTTAAACGTAAGTCATTGTCGTTGTAATAACCACTGGTATAAATACCATAGTTAAAACGATTATTTGCAAAGAAACTATGTTGGCGGAAAGTCCGGTTTTCCCATTCTAAATCATCGTCTTGGTCATCGGCATAGGTTAAGCTGAACTGATTCGATAAAATCGGGTGGTTTGGTCTGGCATGTGTAAGTTCAAGGTTGGTACGTAAGTAGTTTTCACTATCTATGCCATAACGATAAATTTGCTCAGCATAAAATTTAAAATCATTACGTAATTGCCAATCTCTTGATGCTTTTAAACGAACGTAAATATCATCTCCAGAACGAATACCTAAGTCAGCATCTGTTTCAAAAGGCAATTTTTTCGAGAAATCTGACCAACGTAATGCGATTGAACTGTTGTCATCTCGAGTTTGCTTACCATCTAGCTTCTTATTTGAATCTTGATTCGGGTTCTGGTTAATATTGGCTGGGCTATTATCAAATTCGTTATCTAAAGAGTCATCACCAAACACGATGCTTAGACGTTTTTCTAGAGTAGGTAGCTTAATCCTACCTCGTATTCTGGGCTTAATTTCAAAGTTATCGTATTCATTCCAATAGTTATCGACCATTACGCGAACAGTTGCTGTCGCAGGTTTCTGTGGATCGACTTCACCAAACCAGTTGTCAATTTTTTCAGAAGTACGATCAGCCCAATTGCGAATATTCTTTTGTTTACGATCAACCCATGTCTGATCTTCTGTTTGTTCGGTAGGTGGAACAATAGGTTGATTAGACTGCTCTGGAAAAATGGTGGGGGTTGCATCTACCCAGCGCGGAATCTGATCTAGAAGATTTTCATCTGTTGTGACTTCAGTTTGGACTCCAGATGACGAACCTCCTACCTGCTGGTTTGAGGAAGAAGAGGTGGTCTCTGCATGAGTAATGCATACTGAACCGAATCCAAGCGTTAAAAGTGCAAAAAGCTGCCGGTACGGCATTACATGAAATGTTTTCATATCTATCTTTATGTTTTGTTGTTGTTTCCACTTTTGTTTATTTTTCTAATAAAATCAAGAGGACGACACAAAAGTTAAGTAAATTTAACTTTTCTTACATATTTGAAAGAAATTAAAAAGTTTAAGCTAGTAGCGATTATTTTTACATAAAAAAATCCCCCAGTTAAGGGGGATGATAGATCAAGGAAACTTCAAATTCCGATCATTAAACACATAAAAAACAGAACATTACAGCGCGAATATTCTAAGCGGCAATGATAAACTGATTTTAAACAATTAGATAGTTCTTTTTTTAGAACGCTCTATTGCTAAAATGGTGATAAAACATACGATTTAATCACACTTTTAATTGTGCTGATTTATTTCTGTGGAATATCACATGATTCATCATTACAAATAGCCGCATCATCCTGTTCAACTTCTTCAGCATTTGCTTTGAGCTGTGCTTGCTCTAAGACGTTTAAAAAGACTTCACGTGGTTGAGCACCTGCGAGCGCAATTCTTTGGTCAAATACAAAAAATGGTACGCCAGTAACATTTAACTGTTCTTTCGCAATTTTTTCATCATGACGAACAAAGTCAGATAGTTCATTTGTATCTAATACAAATTCAACTTCGGCATTATCAAGGCCAATACGAGAAGCGATTTCTTCAACAACCTCACGTTCACCAATTGCTAAACCTTCGGTCATATAAGCATGGAAAAAAGCTTCTTTTGCTTGGTTGCCTAAGCCTTTGCTTTGCGCAAGGTGAATAATACGGTGTGCATTGAAACTATTGCCAGAGTTAGCCTTTTGCCATTGGAAATCAATACCTTCAGAGGTAGCCATGGCCGCAATATTACGCTCCATTTCTTCCATCTCTTCATAGGTACGGCCGTATTTTTTAGCCAAACGTTCTGTATTTGATGTGTCATGTTTTGCTGGCGCATCAGGATCTAATTCAAAACTATGCCAGTGAATTTCAAGCTCAATACCTGCTTCAGCTGCTACATGTTCAAGGCGTTTTTTGCCGATATAACAGAAAGGACAAACTACATCAGACCAGACATCAACACGCATGGGAGAATCTCATAAATTTTAATTACCCATCATAATAGGGATGATGCACAAGGATTTAAAGCTTTGAATAGCGAATAGAGTGTTGCGTATTGTGAAATAAATGGCATATAAATAAGATATAAGCTCTATTTCATAACTATAAAGAGCAAAACTATAAGAAGGGAAATAGGAGGTGTGTATGCGCCGAGTTTTGATTGCAATTGCAAGTCTGGTTGTTATCACGAGTATTATTTTTTTCACCTATCAACATATCAAACAACAACAGGCCAAAGACAGTAGCCAAATGTTTGATGTGGTCATGACTGAAAAAATGAACCAGCTTTATGACCAAGCACAAGACTGGTCTAAACCCATCCAACTTGATATTCACGATAAACGTTTAGCAGGTCACTATAAGCAAATTTCAGAATTTCTCTTAAGTTATTGGATTCAAAATATAAATGCACGTAATGAATATTTAAGAGAATTAAAAGCAGCAAAGTGGGATACTTTTTTAAATGTTGATCGTTTAGATATTGATAAAAAACAGAAGTATGTGGAAACAGAAAAAATGTTAGCCGATGTTCGTACGGCTTCAGATAAATATCAAACTCAATATGAAAAAATTCATAAAACTTTCTTAGCAAAAGTTCAGGAATTATCTGTGGATGCAGAGATGAGGCAACTGCTGGAAATGAAATTGGGGTCTCAACAAAAGGCTGATCAAGATCATGCAATTTTTATGATTGAGCTACAAATTTTAGATAAAGCAGAACAAATGTTTAAACTTCTAAAAAACTATCCATGGCAAAAGAAAGACCAGATGATTCTTTTTCATGAAAATGCTCAAGTCAAAAAATTTAACCAGCTTTACCAAGATGTTTTAAAGCTGAATGCAAAAGTTGAAAAAATTAAGAAAAGGAACGTAGCTGCATTAGAGGGAGATTTAAAAGAATAAATTGAACGTGAGCATCAAAATTTATGGATTGGTGCTCTCAGCTTTCCCTTTACTTAAAAAAGATTGTAATAAACTTTGAGAAGTTTGTAGTTTGATTAACTGCTGGGACACGTGCATGAGCTCAGTTTGCAGCTTTTCTTGAACTACTGAACATAGCGTAAATACGCGTTCATCTAAATCAAAACAAGGTAACAAAGCCTGAATGTCTTTTAGATTCATTCCCGCATCATTTAATATTTTAATTTTCTTAACATTTTCAATATCTTTTTGCGTATAACTTCGATAGTTATTACTCGCTCGAAGAGGCTGTATAAGCCCTAAACTCTCATAATAACGCAGCATACGAGGGCTTACTTTTGTGAGTTCGGCAACTTTGGCAAGGTTCATAAAATAGGGTTGACCTTAACAGTGATGTCATAGTTTAGCATGTTTGTATCTTTCAAAATGGTACTTGTTCCATGATTAGAAAACTCATTTTATTAGTGTTATTCGGCTTCATGTCATTTGTTACAAATGCCAAAATAATTGAACTTCGGGAGAACAACATGCGTCAAATATTTGTACTTCATGGTTACTCTGCTTCTATCGACGATCACTGGTTTTTAGATCTAAAACATCAAATAGAAGATGAACATACGACTGTTACCTTAATTCCATTTCCAGATTCTGAACATCCAGATGTAGATGCATGGCAGAAAGTTTTAGATCAACAGATCCCTAGTGTGGATGAAAATACTTATTTTGTTGCACACAGTTTAGGCGTCATTACTTTACTGCACTTTTTGCAAAGACATGATTACCAAAACATGGGTGGAATGATTTTAGTATCTGGATTTTCTGGAACTATTTCAGATTTTTCTCCACTCGATGCTTATATAACAAAAAGCAAAGTCGATACGAGTTACTTTCATGACATAAAGAAAAAGCTTGTGTATTTGTCTGATAACGATGATTTGGTTCCGCCTAAACTGACCATTCAATTCGCTAAAGAAATTGATGCGCCGTACATTACAGTGCCTAATGGCGGTCATTTTTTAGGACGGGAAGGTTATACGACATTTCCGCAAGTCGTGAATTCTTTAAAAGAGATGTTAGAGAGCAAATAAAATTTATAAGATAAATCGCACTCTATAATCTGAACACTTTTGTTCAAGTTATAGAGTGCTTTATAGGATGCAGTTTTAATAAATAGAAGAACCGTACTATTACATTAAAAAATTTAATTATATTTACCGTTTATCTGAGCATTACTGAATCAAATTCGACTTTGTTGTAGCCTATTTATAGATACTTTTAATTTAATCATCATCTTTTTAATTTGAATAGGGTGAGTGATTTTTGGAGCAAGTTATGAACTTTCTAAAACAATCAGCCTTCATTGCTGCATTTGCTTTTATGGGGTTGCCGACTGTTCAAGCTGAAGAGGTCGCTACGTTACCTACAATTCGCGTTATGGCTGAATCTGAGCTGCGTGAAGAGGTGGGGTTTGTACCATTTCAAGAAGATAAAAAAGTGCGTCAGGCTCTGCAACATCGTGAGTATAAAACTCATTACGATATACAGAATGCTTTAGTCCCTGAAGGCATGACTACGGTAGATTATCAGCCAGTCATGGCCCAGCCAGATTTGTCTCAATTTTCTCCGTTTTTGCAAGAGTATATTTTAGCGGTAGCAGGGGGAATACAGTCCTCTGACCCGACCAATGGTATCTTTGAAATGTTAAAAGATTTGAATATTAATCGAAGTAATGTCGACGCTTATCGTGAGGGTACGATGAAAGTGAATATTCAAGATATTAGAGATTTACAGCAGAAAATTAAAGATGGTCTTCAAGGCCATTAAAAAAATCCCCGCATTGAGCGGGGATTTTTTTATCGTGGTGTTAATTAAACACGTTCGATAATCGTTGCAATACCTTGACCAAGGCCGATACACATGGTCGCAAGACCGATTTGAGTATCTTGTTGTTCCATTACGTTTAACAACGTAGTGGTGATACGAGCACCAGAACAGCCTAGTGGGTGACCCAAAGCAATCGCACCACCATTTAAGTTAATGATGTCTTGCTTATCATAAACGCCTAAGCCTTTCATTACTGATAAGCCTTGAGCAGCAAATGCTTCGTTTAACTCGATAGTTTGAATATCAGCCATCGTTAAACCAGCACGTTTAAGCGCTTTTTGAGTTGCTGGAACTGGACCGTAACCCATGATTGCAGCGTCGCAACCTGCAACTGCCATAGAGCGAATCACAGCGCGTGGTTTTAAACCTAATGCTTGTGCGCGCTCAGCAGACATAAGTAACATTGCAGAAGCACCATCAGATAAAGCTGAAGATGTAGCCGCAGTTACAGTACCGCCTTTCGGATCGAATACAGGGCGTAATGCTTTGAATGATTCAAGGTTTGCGTCTGGACGAATCACTTCATCGATGTCACAAAGGATTTTAAAGCCATTTGCGTCGTGACCTTCAACACCAACGATTTCGTTTTTGAAACGACCTTCTTGTGTTGCAGCCCAAGCACGGCGATGAGATTCAACACCAAATGCATCTTGCTCTTCACGGCTAATACCATTCATACGACCTAACATTTCAGCTGTTAAGCCCATCATGTTAGATGCTTTAGCATAGTGTTTAGATGCTTCTGGGTTTAAGTCGATGCCGTGCATCATACCTACGTGACCCATGTGCTCTACACCACCAATAATGAAGATATCACCTTGGTTAGTTGCAATCTGTGCGGCAGCAGTATGAAGCGCTTGCATAGATGAACCACAAAGACGGTTTACCGTTTGACCTGCCACAGTTTTTGGTAGGTCAGCCAATAAGCCGATGTTACGGCCAATGTTCATACCTTGCTCTAGAGTCTGGTTTACACAGCCCCAGATCAAGTCTTCAACTTCATTGGTATCAAACTGGTTACGAGCAACGAGTGCACGAACTAATTCAGCAGATAAGCTGTCAGCACGTACATTGCGGAACATACCGTTTTTGGTTTTACCCATTGCAGAACGTACGCCATCAACGATGACAACGTCACGTGGATTTAAAGTAGCCATTCACGTTGCTCCTTAACCGTAGAATTTTTTGTTGTTAGCAGCCATGTCACGCAACATTTGTGGCGCTTCATAAGCCTTACCTAAGTGCGCATATTTGTTGCAAAGCGCAACGTATTCAGCAACACCTGTTTGGTCGATATAACGACATGGACCACCACGGAATGGAGGGAAACCTACACCCATAATCATTGCCATATCAGCTTCAGCTGCAGTTGCAACGATGTTGTCTTCTAAGCAACGAACTGTTTCGTTACAGAAAGCAAGCATCATGCGGTCAATGATTTCTTGGTTATCAAACTCGCGTTTTTCACCCGTTACGAAAGGAGCAATGATTTCATACGCTGTTGGATCAACAGTTTTTGCTTTCTTGCCTTTCTTATCGAGTTCGTATTTATAGAAACCAACGTCATTCTTTTGACCAAGACGTTTAGCTTCGTACATTGCTTGGATTGAACCTTTGTAGTCTGGCTTCATACGGTCAGGGAAACCTTCAGCCATTACTTCTGCACCATGTACACCTGTGTCGATACCTACAACGTCGATGAGGTAAGCAGGACCCATTGGCCAACCAAACTTAGACATCACATTGTCAACTTGCTGGAAGTCTGCACCGTCTTTTACAAGAAGGTCAAATGCACCAAAGTAAGGGAACAATACGCGGTTAACCAAGAACCCTGGGCAGTCGTTTACAACGATTGGTGTTTTACCCATTTTTTGAGCAAGAACAACAGTAGTTGCAATTGCTTCTTCAGAAGTCTTTTCACCACGAATTACTTCTACAAGCGGCATCATGTGAACTGGGTTGAAGAAGTGCATACCTACGAAGTTTTCAGGACGTTGTAAAGCTTTCGCCAAACGCGTGATTGAAATTGTAGACGTGTTAGACGCAATAATCGTATTTTCACGAACATGCTTTTCTGTGTCTGCAAGAACGATTTCTTTAACTTTTGGATTTTCTGTAACCGCTTCGATCACGATGTCGACTTCTTTAAACTCATCGTAGCTTAAAGTAGGACGGATACGTGCAAGCGTTTCACCCATTTGCGCAGGTTTCATTTTCTTACGTTCAACTTGTTTAGTTAACAAGCTATTCGCTTCTGACATGCCTAGTGCAAGTTGTGGGTTACCAATATCTTTCATGATAATTGGAGTGCCTTTGCTTGCAGCTTGATAGGCAATACCACCACCCATGATACCAGCGCCTAGTACAGCTGCTTGGTTTACAGGATGAGCACCTTTTTCATGTTTCTTAGCAGTTTTCTTAACAACTTGGTCATTGAGGAATAAACCAATCAATGCACCAGCTTGTGGAGTAATCGCTGCTTTCGCAAAACCTTCAGCTTCAGCTTTTAATGCTTCGTCACGCGCAAGGCTTGCACCTGCTTGTAATGAATCAAGTAATAATTTTGGAGCAGGGTATTGAGCTGGATTCGCTTTAGCAAGTACTGCACCTTTTGCTGTGTTGAACGCCATCATTTGCTCAAGCGGGTTCAATTTTACAGCATCAAGTTTTTCTTGACGTTTTGCTTTCCAGTTTAAACGACCAGAAATTGCTTGCTTAACCAAGTCCATTGCAGCATCAAGTAATTTATCAGCAGCTACAACCGCATCTACAGCACCATCTTTTAGTGCAGCAGCCGGTTTTTTAGGAGCAGCCATTGCCATCCATTCAACAGCGTTATCGATACCGATAACACGACTTAAACGTACGCTACCACCGAAACCTGGGTAGATACCAAGTTTAATTTCTGGTAAGCCCACTTGTGCAGCTTCTGACATCACTCGATAGTCACACACTAAACACATTTCAAAACCGCCGCCTAACGCCATACCGTTAATAGCAACAACTTTTGGAATATCTAAATCTTCAAAGCTATTGAAGATTTCGTGAACAGGCATAAGCCAGTCAACAATCGCTTTTTCACCTTGAGCGAAGTTTTCACCAAACTCGGTAATGTCTGCCCCAACAATAAATGTTGATTTGCCAGAGGTAACAACTAAGCCTTTAATATCATTATTTGCTTTTACCGCAGCAATAGCAGCTTGGAAATCTTCAATTGTTGCACGGTTAAATTTATTGACCGACTCACCTTGTAAGTCAAAGCGGAATTCTGCAATTCCGTCCGAAAGCATTTGGACGGTAATGGCATTGCCAGCGTGGATCATGCCTGATCTCCTTGGTTTTGGAGGACTTCTAAATTGATGTTATGAAGCGTGTGCACAGCTTCGGTACACATTTATGCTTCGCTAATCTTACGATAACTATATCTAAAAAAAACCTGACAAGTTGTATCAAGCCGTGACGCAAGGGTCATCTTATTTTTTATTTAATTCATCTCTAGTAAATGCATAAAAGAAATCATAAAGATAGATGTAAACCAAAGTCATTTGTTTTAATTTAAATTTTTCTTTATAACGCATTGGAATTATCAAATTTTTATATAAAAACGATTAAATTTTAAAGCTTAACTTTTTGTCAAAAATGTCAATTGTTAGTAGGTTAGTCTGTAAATAATATTAGGAACATTCATGAATTTTAACTCTCTTAAAGTTATAGAAAAATAACGTATATTTATTTTTTTTATTTAAAGTATGATCTCTATCATTTGACTTAATTTTTTTACATTGGCTTTTTATAAGTCAATTTTGTTAAAATTTGCGCCAATTAAATAAACCTCCGGTTTCTATTACCTTAAATATAAGGTGAAGTTGCCCCAATCTTTTAAAAGAGTAGCAATATGATTAAGTGGATCATATTAGCGATTTTTGTGATATCAGCATTGTATATCCAACATCGCGGCAAAGTGCGTCACTCGTTTTATCGTCAATTTTTTGACCATTCAACCTTGCTCGCACCGATTAACTTTTTAATGTACATCTTTTCAAAGGTGCCGAATCAGCCTTATATCGACACTCAGCATTTTAAAGATTTAAAAGTGTTGGATGACAATTGGGAAATGATTCGTGATGAAGCGAAAGCTTTATATGATCAAGGTGGGATTAAAGCATCGAGTACTTATAACGATTTAGGTTTTAACTCATTCTTTAAAACAGGCTGGAAACGTTTTTATTTAAAATGGTATGAGTCAAGCCATCCATCGGCTGCCGAGCTTTGTCCAAAAACTACGGCATTACTCAAAACATTACCGACGATTAAAGCCGCAATGTTTACTGAACTTGCACCTGATAGCCGTTTAGTAAGACACCGTGACCCATATGCTGGTTCATTACGTTATCACTTGGGTTTAATTACACCAAATGATGACCGTTGTTTTATTGATGTCGATGGTGAAAGATACTCTTGGCGTGATGGTCAAAGTGTAGTGTTTGATGAAACTTATATTCACTATGCTGAAAATAAGACTGATCAAAACCGTATCATTTTCTTTGCAGATGTTGAACGTCCAATGAAAGTGAAATGGATGGAACGTTTCAACCATTGGTTTGGTCGTAGTGTGATGACTGCGGCAAGTTCACCGAATGAAACAGGTGACCAAACAGGTGGTTTAAATAAAGCGTTTGGTTATGTTTACCAAATTCGTATTAAAGCTAAAGCATTAAAAGCTAAAAACCGTAAGTTATATTACTTTTTAAAATGGTTCCTGATGCTTGGGATTTTCTTCCTGATTTTTGTTCGACCATATGTATTTTAATAAAAGCGCCCGAAAGGGCGTTTTTTTATTTTGATTATTTAAATAATTTGCATTTATTTTTCCGCACTTAAAAAGATGATTATTAGAGCGGATAGTATTTTTATTTAAAATTTTAGGTGAATTTTATATTAATTATTGGGATGATAATGCAACTGGTAAATATATACCTTTCTTGTACTTGATAAATTTAAAAATTTGCGTGGAATATAAATGAATACGGTGATGAAACAAGCTTTAGTAATAACTACATTCAGTGCAGCAGTAATATTGACTGGATGTGGAAAATCTAAGCCAGAGCCAAAATCAAAAACAGATAAAGTTGAGACAATTTCGGATTGGAGCTGTACACACCCTGAAAATTTAAATCAGATTCAAACCTCATTGAAAAAAGAGTATTTGAAACAAATCGAACGCAGTTTAAGACAAAGTCAATATCAGGTTGATGCGGATATCCTTAATAAAATTAATCAAGGATTGAAGTTTGAAATTAAAAATATTCGCACTTTACCATTAGAAGATGAGAGTCAGAAAAATACACAATTAAGTTGTGAAAGCCAATTGGTCATTTCATTTCCTAAAGGTTTACAAAAACGTGCGGAAAAAGCATATCTTGAAGAGCAACAGTATAATAGTGATGAGATATATACACTCAATGACTATTTTTCGGATAATGATTCACCTTTGACCCTTGAACATGACCAATTAAAAGGTGATTTTTTCTATAACATTACTAAAACAGATAAAGAGGGTTTGGTGTTTAATTTACCAAATCAAAATATTGTCATAGAGGGTGTAGTTTTTATAGCAACCAAAGCTGTGCAATATGCGGCTTATGTTGAAGAAAATCAGCGTTATGAAAAAAGTCGTGTAGAGGATGATAAGCAATCTGCAGAAAATTATAATGCACAGACTGAATTGGCACAGAAAGCCATGGATGTCCGTAAAAAAGAATTGGATGCCGAAAAAGCTAAGCAAGTAGAACGCTTAAATCAGACTTGGGATAAATTGAGTGCTGATAAAAAAACTCAATTTAAACAAGATCAATCCGACTGGTTTGAAAAACGCGATGTTGAATGTAAGGTACTGGCACAAAAAAGTGTTGATGACATTGCTGAAAAAGATTTAGAAACTTATCAGAAACAATCGAATTATTGGACTGCTGAAATGCGTCAGCAAAACCAAGAGATGCAATATACACAGTGCTTTACTCAAAAAACTATAGAGCGAACGGTTTATTTAAATAATTTAAATTAATCTAAAACTCTTTATAAATGCTTGGTCAGTCGTATTGAAATGAATGCAATTGACCACTTACAGATAAGTATTCTGTTTTTGTAAGTGGAGACTTTGACCCAGTAATTATAGATAAATAGTTTTGTTTATTACGCCCAAAAGGGCGTTTTTTTATGTTATACAATACTTAATGGATTTTGTGACTCATTTCACAGTGCTGGCAATTTGTTACAACTATTAAAAACCAATAAGCAATTTTGATTCTACAATGGCGCGGTTTTTTCGAAGACTGGTTAGCGGAAGTAGGTTTTAAAATGGCTCATGCTCATCACGCAGTTCATGCACATGTTCACCATATCAAAGTGAGAAAAGAAGAAAGCTCTCAGGATGATTTAAAAATGAAAGTGATGCTAAGACAAGCAGCTCCGACGTCTGAAAAACATAAAAAATCTGATGCTAAAAGACAGCAATCTGAAGATCAAAATATTAATTTGCATAAGTTCTCAAGTAAGCTTGAAAGCATGTCGGCACAGCATAGTAAAGAAAAATGTGCCAAAAATATTCGTATTGCTTTACAAGCCGCAGGAGCCGATGTGTCTAAGCACCCAGTAGCTGCCTCTGATTGGGGGCATACGCTTGAGAAGAATGGCTATAAGAAAATTAAACCTGCTTTTAACCGTCCTCAAGAAGGTGATATCTATATTATTGAGCGGACAAGTGGCCACACATATGGTCATATTGCGGGTTATACAGGCAATGGCTGGTTCTCGGATTTTCGCCAAAAAACCTATGCGGTCTATAAAGAAAAAGATATGAAATATAGCTACTATCGTCTCGATTCTTAAGCGAATACGACATATTCTGTCGCGCCATATCCAAATCTCTTTTCAAATTTGGCTTCTGGCACAGTAAAGCACTTGAAAAGTAGCGGTTAAAACATCACATTAGCTATTCAGTATTAAGCCATGTCTGCCGATAGTGAATCAAAACGCTCGTCCCCATATTGAAAAAATTTTAGCCCATATGACTCAACTTCCAGGCGTTTATAAAATGCTAGGGAAAGAGGGTGAATTGTTATATGTCGGTAAAGCAAAAAACCTAAAAAATCGGGTGTCGAGTTATTTTGTTAAAACGATTGAGCATCCTAAAACTCAGGCTTTGGTTGCACGAATTTATAATATTGAAACTTTGGTAACACGTTCAGAAACCGAAGCATTACTTTTAGAACAAAACCTAATTAAACAACATCGTCCGCCTTATAACATCATGCTGCGGGACGATAAGTCATATGTCTATATTTTTGTTTCGTCGGATAAGCCCTATCCTAGGCTTGCGAGCGGTCGTGGTAAAGGGAAGCATCAAATTGGGAAGTTCTTTGGACCTTATCCAAGCGCCTATAGCGCTCGCGATACTTTACTGGTTTTGCAAAAACTTTTTAATGTTCGTCAGTGTGAAAATAGCTATTTCTCACAGCGCAAACGCCCATGTTTGCAATATCAGATCAAGCGTTGCTCTGCACCGTGTGTAGGTCTGATTTCACCCGAAGATTATAAAGAAGACGTTAATAACAGTATTCGCTTTTTGCAAGGCGACACCAAAGAGTTAAATCAAGAGCTCATTGCCAAAATGGAGCAAGCCGCGGCTGAACTTGAATTTGAAAAAGCTGTTTTTTACCGCGACCGATTGTCTTTGCTTCGTGAAGTACAAGCACAACAGGCTGTTTTTAAGGTTAAAGGTGAGGCGGATATTCTGGCAATTGCATATCAGGCTGGCGTGACTTGCGTGCAAATTATGTATGTACGCAATGGACGAATGTTGGGAGGTAAAAGTTATTTCCCAGACATGCTTGGCGATGATCTTGGCCAAATGCTCAGTGACTTTATGGCTAACTTTTACTTTCAGGTTGCAGATGAAGTTCCAAATGAACTCATTGTGAATATTGCATTACCTGATCGTAAGGAGTTAGAAGAAGCATTGGCACAGCAGTTTGGTAAGAAGGTGCAAATTAAGAGTAGTGTGCGAGAAACTCGTGCGGAGTGGCTAGAGCTTGCTGAAATGAACGTTCAACATGCCATTAAGGGACAGCTGAGTAATCATTTAGAACTCAATGAACGTTTTCATCAGTTAGAACAAGTGATTGGACGACCAGTCGATCGTATTGAATGCTTTGATATTAGTCACACCATGGGTGAAGCTCCAATTGCGTCATGTGTGGTGTTTGACCAAGGTGGTGCTCGTAAGCGTGATTACCGCCAATTTGCCATTCAAGATATTACTGGTGGTGATGATTACGCTGCCATGCGCCAAGCTTTAACACGACGTTATAAAAAAGCCATATTGCCTGATCTGTTGTTGATTGATGGCGGTAAAGGTCAACTTCACATGGCGATGGACGTCATGCAAGAACTTGGGCTTGATGCTTTTATGGTGGGGGTGTCTAAAGGTGAAGGGCGTAAACCAGGACTTGAAACCCTACATTTTACTGATGGCACGAAAATTCAATTACCAGAAGACAATAAAGCATTGCACTTGATTCAACAGGTGCGTGATGAAGCCCATCGCTTCGCAATTACTAAACACCGAGCTAAACGTGATAAACGTCGTAGTACATCGGTTTTAGAAGCAATTCCGGGGTTGGGACCGAAACGCCGTCGAGATTTATTGACTCATTTTGGTGGGATTCAAGGTGTTTTAAAAGCGTCTGAAAAAGAGCTCACACTTGTGCCTGGCTTTGGTGAGATGATGGCCAGAACAATTTATAAAATTCTCCATGAGTAATCATGCGAATAATGTGAGTGGCAAAATAACTCGCCAATTACTAAATGATTGACCATTCACATTCCAATCAAAATGATGAAAGATATTTCCTAATAACACTTTCGTTTTAGGGAAAGGAATGTCATTGCTGCGATTATTTGAAGAAATAAAAGAAAAGGAATGGATTGAAATACCTGAAGGATGGTTACAAGGCCGCACGGTTTTTGGTGGTTTTGTTGCAGGGTTGTTGATGCAAAAAGCATGTTTAAATATTCACGACCCAAATAAAAGATTATTAAGTTGTAGTATTACTTTTGTGGGCCCTGTACAGCAAGGACCTGCCCAATTGACTATTGAAATTTTAAGGGAAGGAAAGTCGGTCACTACGCTTGAAACCCGTTTATGGCAAGATGGTGCTGTACAAACTATTTTGGTCGCAAGCTTTGGTGTGCCTCGCACTTCGAATATTGAAGTACGCCAAGAACCTATTGTTCCAGTATATGCACAGCCAGAAGACTTACAACCTCTTCCTTTTGCTAGACAAATGCCAGAATGCTATCAACATTTTGATGTATGCTGGGCAGAAGGTCATTATCCTGTTACAGGAAGTCAGTATGCTGACTTTGGAGGATGGTCAAGATTTTCTCCAGAAAAGCATCTAAATCGTCAAATGACTTTGCCAGATTTAATTGTTTTGATGGATATTTGGCCACCCGGTGTATTGCCGATGTTTAAACAAGTTGCTCCTGCAAGTTCTTTAACTTGGCACATTACCTATGTGCATCCGATCCAGCATCAACTATGTGACTGGTTTAAATATAAAGTGGTAACTGAATATGCTGGTGAAGGTTATTCCACAGAATATGCGCATTTATGGGATCAAAATGATCATTTAATTGCAATTTTACGGCAAACTGTTACGGTATTTACCTAAGCAGTCTACTTCCTCGATTCATATATTTCGTATAAAGTGGCTGTTACAGATAGATACAATATTGAAGAATGTATTTTTGTCTGTTACAAGATGCTTGAAGACTAAATTGGCGGTGTTTATGACCACAGGGCGAATCCTGAATATCCCAAATATCCTAACTTTGGCGCGTATCGCGCTTATTCCTGTATTTTTGGTGATTGCGTATTGGCCGCCTGCAATGGGTATTGGTGAGCAAGAAGGAAGTATGAGTCGTCATATTATCTTGACTGCAATTTTTGTGTTTGCTGCTATTACCGATTGGTTTGATGGCTATTTGGCACGAACTTTAAACCAGACTTCAGCATTTGGCCGTTTTTTAGATCCAGTTGCAGATAAGCTTATGGTGGCAGCAGCACTGATTGTTTTGGTGCAGTGGAATCCCACCATATCAATGGCTTTTGCTGCAATTGTCATTATTTCAAGAGAGATTACAGTTTCTGCTTTACGTGAGTGGATGGCAGAGCTTGGCGCAAGAACGAGTGTGGCTGTATCGACAGTAGGCAAATATAAAACAGCTTTTCAGATGATTGCCATCAGTGTGTTTTTACTTAATTGGCAGCCTTTAGAAATGCTAGCATATGCCTTGTTATATACCGCTGTGATTCTTACTTTATGGTCAATGTTTATTTACCTAAGAGCAGCTTGGCCTTATTTGAAGCAACCTTAATTTCAGATTGAATGATTAAGCCTTTCTATAATGAAAGGCTTTTTTATTTTCGGATAGTGCAAGAATCGGGTCGTCACCGAGCTTTAGGTACTTTAATGTAAGATATAAGTGCTAAGGAGGTGACACATGCAAATGCTTTCTTCTCGGCAATTTGCTGTAATTGCCACTGTAATTGAATATTTATATGAACATCTGGACCAGCAACCCAGTCTGGACGATGTTGCGAGTCATATGAATTTAAGTTCAGGTTATATTCAACGTCAGTTTCAAGAATGGGTGGGTATTAGCCCGAAAAAATTTGTTCAATATATGAGTTTGCAGCAGGCAAAATATTATTTGATGCAGCAACGCAGTTTGTTAGACACTGCTTTAAACACGGGTTTGTCTGGTACCGGTCGTTTACATGATTTGTTTATTCAGCTTGAAGGCATGACGCCTGGTGAATATAAACTGCAAGGTGAAGGGGTTACACTTAATTATTCGATTGAAACGAGTCCCTTTGGTGAGTTGCTGGTTGTAAGTAGCGATAAAGGGATATGTTCTGTTCGCTTTATCGATACTCGTGAACATATCGAAGAAATAATTAAACAGCAGTTCCCTAAAGCTCAATTAAAAAATCAGGCGCCGATTTGGCATCAACAAATTGCGCAGTGGTTTGAACAAGATTTCTCAGAACACTTACAGCAGAAACTTCCGCTTAATTTGGCTGGAACTCCATTTCAATTGCAAGTCTGGGAAGCGCTACTGACCATTCCAGAAGGTCAATTGCGGACTTATCAAGAGATTGCCGAACAGATTGGAAAGCCTAAGGCTGTCAGAGCTGTTGCTACAGCGATTGGACAAAATCCGATTGCATATTTGATTCCTTGTCATCGGGTGATACATGCAACAGGCATGGTCGGAGAATATCATTGGCAAAAGGGGCGTAAATTGGCATTGTTAGCTTGGGAGATGTCAAAGCAACATGGAGAGACCGAATGACCTTGGATTTATTTGCTCCAGAGCCTTGTGAAAATTTATTACCTTATGATGGTGAAGTTCAGGACTATGGTTGTATTTTAAGCCTAGAAGAAGCCGAACAATATTTTCACTATCTTTACCAACATCTCGCGTGGAAACATGACGAGGCTAAGTTGTATGGCAAGCACTTTATCACCCCCCGAAAAGTGGCATGGTATGGAGATAATTATTATCAATATAAATATTCGGGTGTCATTCGTGATTCTTTGCCTTGGGATCGAGGGCTTGCCAAACTCAAACAATTGGTAGAACAGCGGCTTTCAGAAACATTTAATTCCTGCTTAGCAAACCTTTATGAAGATGGAACACAAGGTATGGCTTGGCATAGTGATTCGGATGTTTCTTTAGCAAAAACCACAACGATTGCATCTTTAAGTTTTGGTGCTAGCCGTAAATTTTCTTTTAAACACATTCAAAGTAAAGAAAAAGTTGAATTGTGGCTACAGCCAGGCCAACTCATCGTGATGCGTGGTGAAACGCAACAACATTGGCAACATCGTTTAAATCGCTCAACAAAGATTTTACAGCCGCGTATTAATCTTACTTTCAGGCAGTTTCAGTTTTCATGACTTTCATTAAAAATTGGGCAAGAAAAAAGCCCATGATGGCAACATGAGCTTATTCCTCTGAGGGGGATGCTTCTATTGATGAGCTGCTGATGAAAAGAATCATCAATAAGAGCTAAAATCATAATATGAGAATATTGTGAGATATTCAATGTATTAAAATGTAAGAAAAGGTTAAATTATCATAAAGTCGGGTTTTAAATTTCACCTTTTTCAGATAACTCCATAAAACGTTGTTCAATAAGTGCTGCATTTTCTTGCAAAATTTCGGTGAGCTTTTCAACATTTAAAAAATCAAAACGATTTTTAGAAGCAACTAAAGTTAAAGCTAAAGGTACCTCTTTGTTCGAAAAACGAACTGGAACGGCAAGGCCAGAAACATTTGGGTCAATCTCACCTTGTGAGAAATAGAACCCTTGTTTTTTAATTTTACGCATACGTTGAATAAAGCTTGGTTCATCTTCAGCAAAACCTGATTGTTTTAATTCTTGCTGGTAACGATGATAGTAGTCCTGCATCCGTTGTTTACTTAAATGCGAAACCATCGTTTTTGGAGATGACCCAACGTAAATAGGTCTTGGGCAGCCTCGGCCATATGACAGTAATTCGGTGTCTTTAAATATTTCATGATGAATGTCAATGCAATAGTCATCATTTAAATAGGTGAGCAAGCAGCACAGTTCGGTACGCTCCACAATGTTTCGCATAAATGGTGTGCTGATTTGAACTAACGGATCAGTGGTTCGGGAAATATAATCAAGAACTGCAATTTTTGAGCCTAAGGTATAATCGCCAGACGTTCCATTAATGCGTTTTAATAGATCAGTAGACACCAGTTCTTTCAGGTAACGGTAACTGGTTGGTTTAGACAAGCCAAGCTCTTCGCAAATAATATCGACATTAATGATTGGACGCGAAACTGAAAATAGGTCCAGTACGGTTAAAATTTTGCCAAAACTTGAAATTGCCATAGCGTCTTGTTCGTATCCTTTAACAAAGAGTCATGTTTGAGTTCTTATAACAGAAAAAAAGAAAATTTGTCTCAATTCTAAAATAAATGCCTGATTTGAGTATTTTACTCTGACAAAGAGAAAACTTCTCTTGGCTTATACATCATATATGATTATCAAAAAATATATCAAATTATCAAATAGAGATATTTTAGTTGACTAAATCGCTTTATTTTGAAAAAATTGCCAAACAAAATATCTAATCGAGAAATTGGTCGATTCTAGGCGAATTTCTTGATACCTCTTCTTTCCAAAGTTTGGCCGTTTAAATAACGTCCAAATTGAAATCATCTGGGCCAATCAGGCAGGATGTGGAAAAATCATTGTATTGAAGGATGCTCCTCATCTCATTTGCTTTTAGGCAAATGGCACAGTTTTGTTGTCTCTAGAAAGGCAATTTAACATTGAAGGGCATGCTCATCAGTTCAAATCTGTATTTGAGATGAGTTCATGTTATTAAAGCAAATACTGGCGTTTCGCCCGAGTAGGCTTGATCTGATCTTTGCAATAAAAACATTTATTGCCGGAATGTTGGCGTTATTTGTTTCATTTGAATTAGATCTGATTAACCCGATGTGGTCGATTGGTACGGTCCTGATTATTGCCAATCCTTATTCAGGAATGGTGTCCTCTAAGTGCGTCTACCGTGTGGTAGGGACGATTGGTGGGGCTGTGATTGCCTTAACGCTAACGCCACATCTAATTAATACACCTTGGTTGTTTACTGTGGTGTTGTCATTGTGGGTAGGTTTTGCGCTTTATGTGTCTTTACTTGACCGGACTCCACGCAGTTATGCTTTTATGCTGGCGGGTTATTCGACAGCCATGATTGTCTTCAATGCGATTACGTATATTGATCAATACAATATTTTTGATATTGCTTTAGCTCGGGTCATAGAGATTTCGATTGGGGTGATTTCAAGTGCTGTGGTTTCTGCCACTATTCTTCCAATGCACATTGGTTCTGCGATTAAGCAGCGCGTCATCAAAACGCTTAAAGATACAGAAAATCTGTTTGCTAATTTATTAATTGCTGATCCGCAGCAGAACAATACTCAACTTTTAGCGACCATTACTCGTGACACCACCGATATTCATGCTTTGGCAGTACATTTGAGTTATGAAAAGGGTGAGTTGCATGGTATGACCAAACCCTTGCAGGAAATGCTTCATCAAATCTCAATGGTGGTTGCTAATCTGGTCGCTTTATCTGAACGTATTAAGCAACTTCAAGAGCTTCGGTTTATCGAAACTCATTCAGAAAAACTGCAACAGCTCTCAGCGCATGTTGTACATTTTCTGGAGCAAAAAGATCTGATTATTGATGAAAATATTTTGCAGTTACCTGATGAGTTTGAATGTGATTTTGCAAGTTTGATGGAATCGGCTTCTACACATCAGCAAGTTTTGGTCGCAGCTATGAAAATGGATGTACGTCATTTCATTAGCAATGTTTTAGCGGTTAAAGTCTTGTGGCAGCGAATTCAGCAAGGTAATAAAGAAATCCCTGACAACATTACCCCAATGACCACTAAATATCCAAGTTTACACCGTGATCATGGTGTGGCTATCCGAGGTGGCATCAGTGCAGTCCTTATTACATTTATTGTGACTGGGGGCTGGATTATTTCTGGATGGAAAGCTGGATTTATGATGGCGCAAATGGGCGCAGTAACGGCCTGTATTTTAACGGCCTTAGATAATCCCGTTCCAGTTTTGCGTATTTTTATCTGGGGCAGTATCGCTTCAGCAGTTTTAGTCTTCGTTTATGCATTTGGTATTTTCCCTCATGTCACTACATTCTGGGAGCTTGGACTGGTTTTATTACCTATGTTCCTGTTTGCAGTTTCTATGATGGCTAACCAGATGCTTATGCCAGTGGGTATGGTTTTGGGTATTAATACCATGATGGGACTAAACCTGCACAATGCTTATAGCATGGATGCAGTGTCTTATCTTGATGGTTCTTTTGCCATGATCTTGGGTGTCTTGGTGTCTTTAGTTGTCATTGACGTTGTTCGTGCAATGTCTCCAGACACCAGTGCCAGCCGTATTTTGGCCTTGCATTATCGTGCAATGAGACAAGCGATCTATTTACCTTATGGTCTTGATTTTAAAGTTCACCTGCGCAGTATGCTGGACCGAATTGGAATTCTTAACAGTAAAGTAGTGCAATCTAGTGAGATTAAAACCTCAATTCAGCAAGCATTGATTGAGTCGAGCAGTATTGTCGATTTAAGTAGATTACAAGAACTGGCGAATCAGTTCCCTCAAAATTCAGAACTGGCTCATCACATCGGAAATCTGCAACAGAATCTGGATGAACTGTTTAGAGCTAAAGAAAATGATGCAGACAATACTGTGGTTTTAGTGGAAAAAATCCATCGAGCTTTATTTGAACTAAAACAGCTTGCTTCAAATGTTGACGATATGACTATGCGACAAAGATTACTTATTTCACTTAACAATATTGCTTATAGCATGTGTCATGTTTCATCAGATCAAATGAATGAAAACAGTACCTTTAGAGGAGCCACAGCAAATGGGTGAGTTTAATGTTTATGGCATTTACGTGCCTTCTTTGCTCGTTCAAGCCCTCTTGGCATATATATGTTTTCGTGGATTAAGTGTTTTAACCAACAAGTGGATTGCACAAGGCTGGATTGCATTACCTAGTATTTTTAATTTGTGTTTTTACCTTTTATTGCTCTTGGTGATACATCAAATTTTTGTTGGGGTTGGTGCATAGAGATGATTGCGAAATTAAAGATTGAGTTAGGTGAGTGAAATGAATCAGGTGGATTTGAAAAAAGTCATCCGTCCAGTAATTTTGATTGTCGCATTAATGGTTGCGGTCTATACCATTGTGCATTTGTGGAACTACTATAATGCAGCGCCGTGGACACGAGATGGTCGAGTTCGTGGTGACGTTATTCAAGTATCTTCGGATGTAGCCGGCCTTGTCACAGAAGTTTTGGTTCAAGATAACCAGAGTGTGAAGAAGGGGCAGGTACTCTTTAAAATTGATGTGTCTCGCCGAGCTTTAGATGTAGAGCAAGCAAAATCTGATTTAGCAAAAGCGAAAGCAGCATTTGCTCAATCACAAGCAGGCTTAGCTCAAGCAAAAGCAAATCTGATTAAATCAGATACCAATATTCGTTTAGCTGAAAAAAATGCGAGCCGCTATTCAAACTTAATGGATGGGGCGATTTCAAAACAAGAACAAGATCAGGTTTTTGCAACACGTGATCAATCGCATGCCGAGCATGAGCAACTACAAGCAGCAATTGAACAAGCAGAAGCAACTGTTAAGCAACAGCAGGCCTTGATTGAGGCAGCAACGAGCAGTTTACATTTGGCTGAGCTTAATATGCATCGTGCCGCAGTGGTTGCACCAGCGGATGGTACTTTATCTAACTTTGATATGAGCCCAGGTAACTATGTTCAAGTAGGCCAAGCGGTTGCTGCATTACTTGACCGTAAACAGCTGTATGTCGTGGGATACTTTGAAGAGACCAAATTAAATCGTATTCATGTCGGTGATCAGGCCACTGTACAGTTAATGGGTGATAACCAAAAAATTAAAGGTCATGTACAAGGTATTGCATCGGGAATTGAAGATCGTGAGCGTTCAAGTAGCTCTAAGCTTCTTGCCAATGTAAACCCAACCTTTAGCTGGGTTCGTTTAGCACAGCGTGTACCCGTGAAGATCATGTTAGATGAAACACCGAAGAATCAGCTTGCTTTTGTCTCGGGACGAACTGCTACCGTACATATTGTTGAGAAGTAAAAAAGAAGGAAGGCTTTAGCCTTCCTTCTTTTTTAAAATCTTAGGGTGTTAAACCGACTGGATTTCGATACCAACTCTGAATGAGTAGTGCAGCTGCAAAACTATCTGCTGATAGCTTTTTTGCTCGACCTTGTTCTTGGTAAAAACCTAACTCTTCTCTTGCTTCACGTGTCGTTAAACGCTCATCTACCATCAACGTTTCTATGTTGGTTTGATGACGTAAACGTCTCGCAAATTTCCGAGCACGTGTAGAGAGTTCTGACTCGCTATCGTCCATATTTAGGGGAAGGCCAACCAAAAATAAATCAGGTTGCCATTCTTTCACGATTTTTAAGAGTTGATCCCAGTTCGGGATACCATCTTTCATGACAAATAGAGGGAGAGGGTTGGCACTTTCAATTGAAGACTGGCCAATCGCCATTCCCATTTTTTGAGTGCCAAAGTCAAAAGCCATAATCGATTTTGATTGTGTTTCGGTCATTAAGCGTGTCCGATTTCAGATGCTAGCCACGCACGATCTACACCAATTTTTTTATAAGCTGCATCCCAACGATCGTCATAAGGCAGGTTAAAAATCAGATCCATATCGGCATCACAAATGAGCCAGTCACCACGCGTAATTTCGTCTTCTAACTGATTTTTGCTCCAGCTTGCATAGCCTAATGCAATCTGGTATCGGCCGACACCTTCATTATGGGCAATGGCATCGAGAATATCTTTACTGGTGGTAATACAAACATTTTCACCTACAGCAATAGATGAATGCCATGTTGGTTGTCCAGTGTGTAGAACAAATCCAGCTTCAGGACGTAAAGGACCACCTTGTAAAACCGCATGTGGATTTACATTGTCAGCTTCAATGTCGAGATCATTGAGTAATTCTTTAATTTGAATACCGGAAGGACGATTAATAATAATGCCTTGAGCACCTTCCTCATCATGACGGGCAAGATAAATTACAGTGTTTGCAAAAAAGTCATCTGCCATTTCTGGCGGGGCAATCAGACAACGGTGAGTCAGGTATTGTTTGGTCACCTAAGCGGTTCTCCCTCAAAAAATGTCACTAGAAGGCCTCTCGACCCTTTTATCTATATAGGTTCTTTTTATCAACATACAAGAGTTAATCGGATTTCGCCAATCTTTTTCTCTCATTTTCTTTATTAATTTGAAGAAGCCTGAAATTTAAGTTGGCGTAATTGTTTTGCATGCTGCAAGGTTGTTTCATTAATTTCAACACCACCTGACATGCGAGCTAACTCAAAAATGATTTGATTTTCATCAAGTTCTATAATTGTACTGCTGGCTGGGTCAGTTTGTTGTTTTTTCACTAATAAATGCTGATCAGATTGTGCAGCAACTTGTGCTTGGTGAGTAATACATAAAAGCTGGACATGTTGCGCTAAGTCGGCAAGTAAACGTCCCACAACTTCTGCGGTGCCGCCACTAATCCCGACATCAATTTCATCAAACACCAAAACTTCAGATTCGGTTTTCTCAGCATTCATGACTTGCATCACGAGTGCAATACGAGAAAGCTCACCGCCAGATGCCACTCGTGCCAGTGGTTGTGGAGGAATACCCTTATTCGCAGTAAATAAAAGTTGAATGAAGCTTAAACCCTCTGCCCCTGGTTGTTCTAATGGTTCGAACTTAAACTCGAAGTGTGCCTCTGGTAACGCTAAAGGTTTCACTTGTTCAGTTAATTGTTTAGCGAGCGGAGCGGCAGCTTCACGACGAATATTGTCTAAATGCTGAGCTTTTTCTAAAAATTCCTCATGCGACTTTTCAACTTGCTCTGCCAGTGTTTCTGGGTCTTCAAGTTGATGTAGTTGCTCAAGCTCACGTTGCCAAGCTTCATATTCTTCTTTAAGTGTTTCCGGTTGAGTCCGGTATTTGCGTGCCAGACGATGAAAAACCTCAAGTTTAGAGTTGAGTTCTTCCATGCGCTCTGGATCAAAGCTCTGACGATCAATAAATTGACGCAAGTTCGCTGTTGCATCATCTATTTCACTTTGAGCATTGAGCAAAGAGTTATAAATTTCAGAAAGTTGATCACTACGCCCGGCATGAGATTCTAGACGGCGAATAATCGAAGACATTTCTTGAGTAATATTTTGCTCAGCTTCATCTAAGACATTTAAGCTGTAGCTACAGTCTTGCATGATATGTTCATGATGGCTAAGACGATCAAATTCTTGCTCAATTTCTTTATAGTCGGTTTGGACAACCTCTTCAAGTTCCTCGATTTGATGCTCTAAAGTACCAATCCGTTGTAGACGGGTTGCTTGTGCATCTAAGGCTGCTTGGTGCAAACGAATGGTACGTTGCCATGAGCTATAGGCTTCACGTACATCATTCGCTTCAACATAAAAATTGTTATAACGATCTAGCCAATGCTTTGGATAAGGTGGCTCAAGAAGCTGCTGCTGGCTGTGTTGACTATAGAGTTGAACGAGCAAACGGCCCAATTCTTTGAGTTCAGATAAACTGCTAGGGCGGCCATTGACCCATGCTTTACTACGTCCAGTTGCAAAAATAACACGGCGTAAATGAATTTCCCCAGAATCATCATCTAGCTCGTGTTCTTGTAGCCATTTTTCTTCAGGGCTATTATTTTGATAGGTAAAAACAGCGGTGATATCCGCTTTGTCTGAACCATAACGGACATAATTCGTATCGGTACGTTCCCCTAGACAGGCAGAAAGTGCATCCAGTAATAATGATTTTCCGGCACCTGTTTCGCCTGTTAGAACATTAAATCCTTGTTCTATATCAATAGCTAAATGATCAGCTAATGCAAAATTAATTAAAGTTAAATGTGTGAGCATAAACGCATCCAACGCGCCAAATTATGGGTTAAAGATAGAGAAGTTTTGAATTTGCTACAAGTGATCTATTATTCTAACTGAAATTATAGAACAGCAAGATTGCGGATATTTACAATGAAAAAAACATTAAGCTTACCGAAACCACCAATAGGGATGATCAACCGTCATAAAAAAAACAATCCTGCGGAAATGAATAAAATTTTAAATCAACATTTTAATGCATTTAAACAGGCAGCCGCACAAGGAGATTATGCCAAAGCTTATCAACATGTTAAACAAGCTGTTAATTTAGTTCCCAAGCATCCGGGAGCATTATCCGATTTGGCATATACCGAGCTACGCTTACGCCGTTATAACGATGCCTATCAACACTATTTGCAAGCGATTCAGGTAAGTGGTTCAGCTGTAAATACAAATTTATATGATGGATTAACAGAAGTTTGTCATCATTTAAATAAAAAAGAAGAAACAATAAAATTTGGACGCTTGGCAATTACAACTAAAAAAGAATTGGCTAAGAACGAACCTGTTTTGCCTATTCCCAATCATGCGCCTCCAGAGTTTAGTTCAAACCCTCAAGAAAATATTATTGCCCTTTCATTGTTTGGGGCAAACCCGCGTTATTGTGAAACCTCTATTTTAAATACTGAGTTAGCCAAACAAGTTTATCCAGAGTGGACATGCCGATTTTATGTCGATGATACCGTTCCAGTGCTTGTGCAACAGCGTTTAAAAGAGAAAGGTGCGCAAGTGGTACCAGTGACGGACTCCCAAAAACAACTATCAGGGCTGTTCTGGCGATTTTTTGTGATGGATGATCCAACAATTAAGCGTTTTCTTATACGTGATGCTGACTCGATTGTGTCGTACCGTGAAAAGGCGGCTGTAGATGCGTGGCTCAAGAGTGATAAATGGTTTCATTTAATGCGAGATAACTATTCTCATACCGAACTAATTCTGGCTGGAATGTGGGGCGGATGTACGGGGATTTTTCATAATATTGAAGCACATATCAGAGATTATGTTGCCACCGGGCGTTATCTGGATAATCGGGTGATGGATCAACATTATTTGCGTTATTGTATTTGGCCGACTTTAAAACAGAGTGTGCTGATACACGATAGCCAGCAATTTGATTCAGATGCTATCGATTTTCCAGCTTATGATCTGGCGTTAATGCAAAATGACAGTGAAAATTTTCATGTAGGAATGAATGACGGTTCACCAGTAGTTGCTACAGCAGTTGCCCATCCAACAGCACAAAGAGTGTGTTGGGTACTCCTAGATGAAAATCAGGTCGAAGTTTGCAGATACGATGCAATTGTGTCGAATAGTCGAAATATTGAGATTAATTTACCTCATGCTTTTGCCAAAAAAATTCAGGCCGAGCAGTGGAAATTACAAGTCTATCCGTATGAAAACTGATTGATTAGTTATTTAGGCACAATTAAACTACATTCATCATAATTTATATAAATATGGCATTATCTGGAGAATGTGCATGAGTACAAACCAATTTGATCATGTAACGGTCATCAAAAAATCAAACGTTTATTTTGGTGGAGCATGTATCAGCCATACCGTGCAATTTGAAGATGGAACGAAAAAAACACTAGGTGTTATTTTGCCGACTGAGCAAGCCTTAACTTTTGAAACGCATGTCCCTGAGCGTATGGAAATTATTTCAGGTGAATGTCGCGTAACAATTGCGGACAGTAATGAAAGTGAATTGTTCCGTGCAGGCCAATCATTTTACGTGCCTGGAAATAGCGTTTTCAAAATCGAAACTGATGAAGTCCTCGATTATGTGTGCCATTTAGAAGGCTAAGAAATTCCTGTTCAAATCGGGTACACTATGCCCAAAGAAATCCTGTGAAGTTGGCTTTGCAGGATTTTTATTTTTTTGCTCAAACGTTGTTAGAGGTCATGCATGGCAAAACAGGAATATTATTATGGCGTTCATTCAGTGGAGTCATTGCTAGAACTTGAGCCGGAGCGTGTGCTAACCCTGTTTACTTTAAAAGGACGGGATGATCAGCGTTTGCAAAAGATTTTGCAATTGGCAGAGCCTTTTGGAATCAGTGTACAAAAAGCAAGCCGCGATAGTCTTGAAAAACTTGCAGGTCTACCATTTCATCAAGGCGTAGTTGCAGCAGTTCGTCCGCATCCTGTCTTAAATGAGCAAGATCTTGATCAAATCTTAAGTGAAACTCCAGATGCCTTGTTGTTGGCATTAGATCAAGTGACAGACCCACATAACTTAGGGGCTTGTATTCGTACTGCCGCTGCGATGGGCGTGCAAGCGGTCATCGTTCCTCGTGATCGTGCGGCAAGTTTAACGCCAACTGCTCGTAAAGTTGCAGCGGGTGGGGCCGAGAAAGTTAAATTCATTCAAGTCACAAACTTAGCTCGTACATTGGCTCATCTTAAAGAAACAACGCATGTGCGTGTGATTGGCACTATGCTTGATGAAAGTGCGTTGCCACTTCAAAAATGCGATTTTTCTGGCCCAGTCGTGATTGTGATGGGAGCTGAAGATACCGGTTTGCGTCCTATTACACAGGCGCAGTGTGATCATAAAGTTTATATTCCGATGGCAGGAAATCTACAAAGTCTAAATGTCAGTGTAGCGACTGGTATGGCTCTTTATGAGGCTTGCCGCCAGCGTTCTGAAGTATAATTTAGCTGCCTTTCTAGTTTTTAAGTCATCTTGATATGTCTCCCCGTAAGCAAGGTTATTTCTTTGTATTGGTGACCATGTGCATTTGGGGCGGGTTTACGCTTTTTGCCCGTTTAAATGCACAGTGGCACATCAGTGCTTGGGATATTGCCGCACTGCGCTTCGCTATAGCCTTCTTAATTTTAATGCCTATTCTGATCTATAAAAAAGATCTCGCTTTTTTATGGAGTAAGCATGCGGTTATTTTGGCCTTGATTGGTGGGGTCATTTATTGCCTTACCGTCTACACCGCATTTCTCTATGCTCCCGCCGCTCACGCTGCAATTTTCTTAAATGGCTGTATTCCAATTTGTACTGCATTTGCAGCATATATTTTATTTAGACAACCCTTTGATAAACATACATGGGCTAGTTTGGCAATCATGATTGCTGCTTTAGGTCTCATGAGTGTTTTGATGCTGCAAGGTAATGCTTCTGCTTTTGGAATAGGTGATCTACTCCTTTTTGTTAGTGCGATTTGGTGGGGTATTTTCACTGTGTTACTTAAACAGTGGAAACTGTCTGCATGGCACTCAATGGCAAGTGTTGCGATTTGGTCTGCAATTATTTATTTGCCCATCTATGTTTTATTTTTGCCTAAGCATTTCATGGAAGTCAGCCCTGTTCATTTAGCCATACAAGGCATTTTTCATGGTGTGTTCGTAGTCATTATTGCAACTTTGACTTATGTGGCAGCCATTCAGCGGCTTGGTGCTTTTAAAACTGGAAGCATTGTCACTTTGGCGCCTTTTATTGCAGCCATATTGGCCGTACCTCTGTTAGGGGAGGCGTTAAGCCCATCGATTGTTGTGGGCTTGGTCGGAATGGGAATCGGTGCTTTACAACCTTGGCGATGGTTTCGACCAGATAGCTTGGCACAAAAAATTAGACAGCAAAATGAGCCAGATTAGTCTGTACGTTTCAAATAACTTTGATGTAAGGGCTCTAATTGTTGATGTAAATGTTCGAGTAATCCGTCATTAAACACAATGTCATTGGCAAGTTCACGTTTTCGATCACGTGGCATTTGCGCCGCAATAATTTTCTGGATTTGTTCTTGGTTTTGTCCATCGCGTTGGCTTGCACGCTGAATTTGAGTTTGTTCACTAGCATCAACTAATAACGTGTGGTTAACCAATTCATGCTGGTTGGTTTCAAAAAGTAGTGGTGAAACTAAAATCACATAAGGACTTTTTTGGTTTTGCAACTGCTGAATAATAGATTGGCGAATGGCTGGATGCGTAATTTTCTCAAGTGTTTGTCTTGCTTCAGGGTTTTGAAAAATATATTCGCGTAGGGCGCGACGATCTAGGCTTCCATCAGGTTGAAGTACCCAATCTCCAAAAGTTTGTTGAATTTTTTGAAGGGCAGGTTGGCCTTTTTCAACCACTTCGCGAGCAACGATGTCGGCGTCGACGACTTGTATTCCTTGGGATTCAAACCATTGTGTTGCAGCAGATTTTCCACTGCCAATTCCACCTGTGACTCCCAGAATAAAAGCCATCTTAACCTCCCAAATAGATTTTCATAATTTGGTCACCCCATAAAAAGGCAACCCAGCCAGCAATGGCAATATACGGCCCAAAGGCAAAGGGCTGATTGTCATTGCGTAATTTTAGTAAAATGATGCCAATAATTGCACCTAGTAAAGATGACAATAGCACAATTAATGGCAGCATCAATGGCCCCATCCATGCACCTAATGCCGCAAGCAACTTAAAGTCGCCGTAGCCCATGCCTTCTTTGCCGGTAATTACTTTAAATAGGTAATACACAATCCACAGGCATAAAAAACCAATTAAGTAACCCCAAATGGCTGAGGTGGGTGTGGTGTAGATGCTAAAGGTATTAATGCCTAAACCCAGTGCGGCCAAAGGTAAGGTAAAACGGTCGGGTAGCAGCTGAGTATCAAAATCAATAAATGTTAAAGCAATTAAAACCCAAGTCAGGACTAGTCCAAAAAGCATTTGTATGGTTGGGCCAAACACCATGACCACAACCAGTGAACATGCCATTGTTAATAGTTCGATGGCTGGGTAGCGCATGCTAATTGCGTGCTCACAATGCCCACATTTACCTTTTAAAACCAGCCAACTTATGACAGGAATATTTTGATACCAGCGAATGGTCTGGTGACATTGGGGGCATGATGAAGCAGGCTTACTTAATGTCAGTTTTTCATGATCAATGATTGGTTGTTCAGGATCGAGTAGCATTTGACATTCTTGGTGCCAATCTTGTTCCATCATTTTTGGGGTGCGATAAATCACCACATTCAAAAAGCTACCAATACACAGGCTCAATAGTGCAACTGCAATATAAAGTGCAGTTAAGTTTTGAATAAAATAAGCAATAATTTCTTGCATTACACGACTGAGCCCATTTGGAAAATTGGAAGATACATAGCAATAACCAGACCGCCTACAAGTACCCCTAAGATTGCCATAATTAAAGGTTCCATCATTGAAGTTAAGCCATCAACGGCATTATCAACTTCATTTTCATAGTAGGTGGCAACTTTATCTAGCATGCTGTCTAGTGCACCAGATTCTTCACCAATTGCGACCATTTGTATAGCCATAGATGGAAAACGATTTGAAACGCGCATCGCAAATTGGAGTTGTTGACCTGTTGCAACATCTTCACGAATTTTCATTACAGCTTGTTCATAAATAACATTATTGGTTGCACCAGCTGTTGATTCAAGTGCATCAATGAGCGGAACACCTGCTGCAAAAGTGGTTGCTAAAGTACGGCTGTAGCGGGCAATAATCGCCTTGTAAACAAGATCACCAAAGATAGGCAACTTAAGCGTGAGTTTGTCTAAGCCATCACGGAATTTTTTACTGCGCTTTTTAGCTTCCATAAAAGCAGCAATAATTGCACCAATTACAATAATCATAATGAACCAGTATTCCTGCATCCATTTCGACATATTTACGACCATTTGTGTAAACGCAGGCAAATCTGCGCCAAAGGAAGAAAACAGGTCTTGGAAGACAGGAACTACTTTAACCATCAAAATAATGGTAACAACTACAGCAACTACAATAACCGTTGCTGGGTACTTCATGGCTTTCTTGATTTTCTGCTTGAGCAATTCACTTTTTTCTTTGTAAATTGCCACACGATCTAGCATGGTTTCAAGCGCACCAGATTGTTCGCCAGACTCTACAAGAGAACAAAACAGTTTGTCGAAGTGCTGAGGATACTTTCTTAAAGCTGAGGCAAAAGTACCGCCACCTTCAACTTCACCTTTAATACCGAGCACCACCTCGCGCATCGCTGGGTTTTCTAAACCTTCCGCCACAATTTCAAAGCCTTGTACCAGTGGAACACCAGCTTTCATCATGGTTGCAAGTTGTCGTGTGAAAATCGTGATATCGAGCGTTGATACTTTTTTCTTAAATAAACCTTCAAGAATATTTTTACGCTTTTCCCGAATATTACGGACTGTTACACCTTGTTTGCGTAGGGTGACTTTAGCTAAAGCCATATTTTTAGCTGGAAGTTCCCCCTTAATTTTTACGCCTTTACGGTCAACCCCTTCATAAGCAAAAGTCGGCATCAATTGTGCCTTTTTGACAGTCATGACATTATCCTTATTTTAAATTGTCTTTTATTCACTGGTCACGCGGTTGACTTCTTGTAAAGAAGTAACACCTTGCATGACTTTCTTTAAACCTGAGCGACGCAGATTACTAAACCCCAATTTTTCAGAAGCAGCAGCGATTTCTAAAGCATTGCCATCTTCCATAATAATCTTGGAAATCTCAGGTGTGACTTTCATTACCTCATAAATACCTACTCGACCTTTGTAACCCTCACGACATTCAGGACAACCGACCGGTTGAAAAACTTGAAAATCGGGATGTGTTAGATCTTGTTCTGTAAAACCCATTTCTAATAGGCTTTGTTTAGGAATGTCACTAGGCAGCTTACATTGAGGGCATAATCGACGTGCCAAACGTTGAGCAATAACCAAATTGACCGATGTCGCAATATTAAAAGATGGAACTCCCATATTGCGTAGACGAGTAAGTGTTTCAGGGGCACTGTTAGTATGTAGTGTGGACATTACCATATGGCCCGTCTGAGCAGCTTTAATCGCGATTTCAGCTGTTTCTAAATCACGAATCTCACCGACCATAATAATGTCAGGGTCCTGACGTAAAAATGATTTAAGCGCAGCCGAAAAAGTAAGACCTACTTTAGGGTTCACGTTAACCTGATTAATACCTTCAAGGTTAATTTCGACTGGATCTTCGGCAGTAGAAATATTGGAGCTTTCAGTATTTAAAATGTTGAGGCCTGTATATAAGGATACTGTTTTACCAGAACCTGTAGGACCAGTAATTAAAAGCATACCTTGTGGCTTATCTAATGCTTCCATAAAGAGTGCTTTTTGATCTTCTTCATATCCTAGAGCATCAATTCCCAGCATGGCACTAGATGGATCGAGAATACGTAGAACTAGCTTTTCACCAAATAAAGTCGGAAGAGAGTTCACACGAAAATCAATTGCTTTAGATTTCGATAGCTTGAGTTTGATACGACCATCTTGAGGGACACGCTTTTCAGAAATGTCCATTTGAGACATCACTTTTAAGCGTGAAGCCAAACGGTTAGCCAGTTGCAAAGGCGGATTTGCAATCTGACGCAAAACGCCATCGACCCGATAACGGACCCGATACGATTTCTCATAGGGTTCGAAATGCAAGTCTGAAGCCCCCATACGAATCGCATCTATTAATAACTTGTTAACATATTTAACAATAGGTGCTTCATCGCCCTGAGGAGTGTCATCATCCTCTTCTGGGGCGGTTGAAGTATCAAGATCTACATCAAGATCAAACTCTTCATCACTAAACTCGAAACTACTTTCTTCAGTAAATTGCTGCGCCAGAATTTTCTCAAGTTTATGGTGCTCGACAATAACCGGTTCAACCATAAGCTTGCTGTTGAAGCGAATAGCATCAATAGCTTCAATGTTACTAGGATTACTGATTGCAACATATAAAATCTGTCCTCTTTGTACGAGAGGCAAGATCCGATGTTTTAAAATCAGTTTCTGGTCGACCAAATCTTTAGGAATCTGGCTGGTATCGTAAACATCCAGATCAAAATATGGTTCAGCAAATTCAATAGAAATTGTTTCAGCTAATAAAGAAGGGGAGAGATGAACCTCTTCAATCAGGTACGAAACTGTATCCTGTTTAGCTCTTTTTGCTGCATCTAATGCTGTTTGCATGGTCGCTGCCGACACATGTTTTTCTTCGACTAATCGTCGAAAAAACCCCGAAAATTTTGGAGATGTATGTATGACTGACATCTGCCTACCTGTGCTCATATGTTTATAATTGGTATATAAAAAATTATACTTTTGTTATCTAAAATTACTACCTGAGAAAATGATGCTCTGGTCTTGATCCGCTTATCAAAGCTTGAACCAGTCGAAGTTTTTATTCATTAATTTTTAAAAGCTAAGGCTTTAGGCTCAATAAAGTTTTATTACTGTTTTCAAATAGTAGAAAAGATATGAGCAAAGCCGTTAAAGAAAAGTATCTGAAATTTGTAGAAATGCGTGTAGAATGTGCTGCATTTTTGATGAAAGGTGAGCCGTATGTCGGGTTCGACGATTACGCCTTGGGTAGTTGGCAACTGGAAAATGAACCCAATGCGTGCCAATGCCAAACAACTTATAGAAGAATTTAAACAACTATTGCAACAAAACCAAATTGCAGATGAAAGCTGCCATGTCGGGGTTGCTCCAGTTTCTATTGCACTTGCAATGGTACAAACACAATTGCAAGATGCTGCAAGAACAGTATATACAGTTGCACAAGATGTATCGCGTGTAGCAGGTACAGGCGCCTATACTGGTGAAGTCAGTGCAGAATTATTAAAAGATAGCCAAATTAATTTTGTATTGGTGGGTCACTCTGAACGCCGTGATTTATTAGGTGATAACGTTGAAATTTTGAAGGCAAAACTCCAAAATTCTTTAAATGCAGGCTTAACTGTCATTTATTGTGTGGGTGAAAGTCTCGAACAGCGTGAACAAGATTTGGCAGAGCAGGTTGTATTGCAACAAATCTGTGATATAGCTCCTGTAGTTACAGCAGAACAATGGCAAAAGCAAATTGTAATTGCTTATGAGCCAATCTGGGCAATTGGTACAGGTAAAACTGCTTCACCACAAGATGCACAGGCAATGCATGCTAAAATCCGTGAAGGTTTAAGTCAGATTACCTCAGCGGGTCCAGACATTGCGATTTTATATGGCGGTAGTGTAAAAGCTGAAAATGCAGTCGAGTTGGCAGCATGTCCAGATATTAATGGCGCGTTGGTTGGAGGTGCTTCGTTAAATGCAGCATCTTTTTATCAAATCGTAGAAGCCTTTGCACAAAGTAAATAACGAGGATAGGGTATGCACTCTTTTGTACTGATCGTACATATTATTTTAGCGGTACTGATGATTGGCTTGATTCTAGTGCAACACGGTAAAGGTGCGGATGCGGGTGCCTCTTTTGGCGGCGGCGGAGCAGCCACTGTATTTGGTGCATCGGGTTCAGCTAACTTCCTTACTCGCCTTACTGCTGTGTTAACAGCCTTGTTTTTTGTGACTAGTTTAACCCTAGCTGTTTTTGCGAAAAAGCAAACTACAGAGGCTTATAGTCTAAAAACTGTACAAACTACTGCGCCAACACCAAGCACATTGCCTGAAACTTCGCCAACTGCACCAAAAACGAGTCAATAATTCGAAATAGGGCTTTCCTTTTGTGGTGGGAAGCACTAGAATGCGTCCCACAAGCTGCGGTGGTGGTGGAATTGGTAGACACGCTACCTTGAGGTGGTAGTGCCTTCGGGCGTGGGGGTTCAAGTCCCCCCTTCCGCACCAGCTTTTAACCAGAAAGTTGATGCGTGTGGTTTGTTTTTGTTGCGGGATGGAGCAGTCTGGTAGCTCGTCGGGCTCATAACCCGAAGGTCGTTGGTTCAAATCCAGCTCCCGCTACCAATTTGATTAAGGTGCAACTTAATCAGGCAAATATCTAGTAAGTTTACATTGACTTTATTTGATATTTGTATATAATTTTTGCACGTTGTTGCGGGATGGAGCAGTCTGGTAGCTCGTCGGGCTCATAACCCGAAGGTCGTTGGTTCAAATCCAGCTCCCGCTACCAAGTTTCTTAAAAGAGGCTCACAAACAAGTGGGCCTTTTTGCACAGTGGACTATTGTTTTCTGTGCAAGACAGGGGCGATTAACGCCCTTTTTTATTGGTTATCGTATCGCTATCGTGTAGTTTCGACATCAATTGGTCAAATAGTCATGCTTCACTATAGTAGGTCTGTGTCGGTTAAAACAACCGATTGAATCGCACGAGAATGACGAGAGTAAATGAAATTATCAAATAAATCCCAAGCATTGCATGACTTAATTGTTCCTGCAGTACAAGCATGTGGTGTCGACCTTTGGGGAATCGAGTTTCTCCCACAAGGCAAACGTTCATTATTGCGTATTTATATCGACAAAGCGGTAAGTGAAGATGCTGAGCCTGTACTTGATGAAGATGGCGAAGTAGAACAAGGCCGTGGTATTGGTGTACAAGATTGTGTGCGTGTAACACAACAAGTCGGCGCAATGCTGGATGTTCATGATCCAATTTCAGGTGAGTATTCATTAGAAGTTTCTTCCCCGGGCTGGGATCGTCCATTTTTTCAACTAGAACAGTTACAAGGCTACATTGGACAACAAATTGCTTTGCGTTTGATTGCAGCAGTAGAAAACCGTCGTAAATTTCAAGCAAAACTTATCTTAGTAGACCTTGAAAATGAAGAAATTCAGGTTGAAGTTGATGGGCAGCACGTGCTTGAGATCGACAGCAACAATATCGATAAAGCAAACTTGATCTATCAAGATTAAATTTATTTAAATTTTATAAGAAATCGGTAGGTGACTTATGGGCCGCGAAATTCTTACCGTTGTTGAAACGGTTAGTAATGAAAAAGGTGTTAGTCGTGAAGCGATCTTCGAGGCTTTAGAACAAGCTCTAGTTGCCGCAACGAAGAAAAGATTTTACGAAGGTACGCATGCTGAAGAAGCTCAGCTTCGTGTAGAAATTGATCGTAAAACTGGTGATTACAGTACGTTCCGTCAATGGACTGTTGTGGCAGATGAAGATCATGAAATGCCAGCTTGCCAAGATGCGATTTCTGACCTTGACCCATCTAAATGGTCAATTGGTGATGTACGTGAACTCGAAGTAGAATCTATTGAGTTTGGTCGTATCGCTGCACAAATTGCAAAACAAGTTATTGTACAAAAAATTCGTGAAGCTGAGCGTGCTTTAGTTGCTGATGCATACGAGTCTAAAGTTGGTGAGTTGATTTACGGTGAAGTGAAAAAACAAACCAAAGATGGCTTTATTATCGATTTAGGCGACAACGCAGAAGCTTATCTTGCGCGCGAAGAAATGATTCCTAAAGAAATTCTTCGCCCGAAACAACGTATGAACGCTATTTTATACAATGTGAACCGTGAAGGTCGTGGCGCTCAGTTGTTGTTATCACGCGCTAAGCCTGAAATGTTAATTGCTTTAATGAAAAAAGAAATTCCTGAGATTTCTGAAGAAATTATTGAAATTAAAGCAGCGGCACGTCAACCAGGCGTTCGTGCTAAAATTGCAGTGAAAACAAATGACCATCGTATTGACCCTGTCGGTGCATGTATTGGTATGCGTGGTACGCGTATTCAAGCAGTACAACAAGAGTTAAACGGTGAACGTATTGATGTAGTGGTCTGGTCTGATGATCCAGCTCAGTACATTGCAAGTGCATTAGAACCAGCTGATGTTTCAGGCATCGTGCTTGATGAAGATGCAAGAAGTGCCGATATTATTTTTGCAACCAGCGATCAATTGGCTCGTGCGATTGGCTCACAAGGCCAGAACGTTCGCTTAGCTTCTGATTTAACTGGCTACAAACTCGACATGATGCTTGAAGAAGAGTATCGTGCTCGTCAGCAAAATGAAGCTCAGCAATATCTTGACATGTTTGTATCACGTCTCGATATTGAAGAAGATTTAGCAATGGCATTAGTGGAAATGGGCTTTACCTCTTTAGAAGAGATTGCTTATGTTCCAGCTGAAACTTTTGACGAAATTGAGCTTGATGCTGAATTGGTTGAGTTATTGCAAAGTCGTGCAAAAGAAGCAGCACTTACTGATGCTTTGAAACAGCAAGAAAATATTCAAGAACCGAGCGCAGACCTTCTAACTATGGAAGGCATGACTTCTGAGATCGCTTACTCGCTTGCCGCGCGCGGTATTATTACTGTCGACGATTTGGCAGATCAGGCTACTGATGATATCTCTGATATTGAAGGTCTTGATCATGAAAAAGCAGGTCAATTGATCATGAAAGCTCGCGAATCATGGTTTAACTAGGAGATGAAATATGACGGACAAGTCGATTAAAGAGTTAGCTCTCAGTGTAGAACGTCCTGTTGAGAAGCTCCTAGAACAGGCTCGTGAAGCAGGTTTGCCTCAACGTACAGCAGACGATATTATTACCACTGAACAACAGGATACTTTAGTCAATCATTTGAAAAAAGTGCATGGTCAGGAAAGTGGTAACACAGGAAAAATTGCGTTGAAACGTAAAACAACCAGTACCGCTAAAGTTGCAAGTACTTCAGGTAAAGCAAAAACAATTAACGTAGAAGTACGTAAAAAACAGGTTTTTGCTAAACCAAACCCTGAACAAATTGCAGCTGAAGCTAAAGCACGTGCAGAAGCTGAAGCTAAAACACGTGTAGAACAGCAAACGCGTGACACTGCACAGCAAAACGCGCGTCTTCAAACAGAGCAAAAAGCAAAAGCAACTTTAGATGCTATGCGTGTTGCTCATCAACAAGATAGCGCTGCACAGACAGCTCCTAAAGCTGCTGTAGTCGTGAAAAGACGTGGTGGTGGTACAGTAAAACCTGCACCAAAACCAGCAGAAACATTAGAGCAAAAGAAAGCGCGTGAAGCACAAACAGCTCAGTTAAAAGCGACTGAAGAAGCTGCGCGTCGTAAAGCGGCTGAAGAAGCTCAGCAACGTACACTTGAACAAATGCGCAAAATGGCGTCTAAGTATTCAAATGACGAAGCTACTACGACAATTCGTGTGATTGATGATTCTCCACTTGCTTCAGGTCTAGTTGGCCAGGCTTATGAAGATTCATTTAAGCAAGAAGACCGTGAAATTAAACGCGGTGGCGCAACCACTAACCCACGTGCGGGTAAAAAAGGTGGTCGTCGTGGTCAAGAAGAGCAAAGCTTTGTTAACCATAACAAACGCGGTTTAAAATCAAGCCAAGCAAATAAGCATGGATTTGAAAAGCCAGTTAAAAAGCAAGTTTATGATGTAGAAATCGGTTCAAGCATTGTTGTTGCCGATCTTGCTCAAAAAATGGCGATTAAAGTACGTGAAGTTATCAAATCACTTATGAAAATGGGTGAGTTGGTTAATCAAGAACAAGCTATTGATCAAGATATAGCAGCACTTGTTGTTGAAGAAATGGGCCATAACCCTGTTTTAGTTTCTGATACACAAGCGGAAGATAACTTGCTTGAAGCGGCTGAAGAAGCACGTGGTGAGCAAACAACTCGTCCGCCAGTTGTTACCATTATGGGTCACGTTGACCATGGTAAAACATCATTGCTTGACCGTATCCGTCGTTCGAAAGTAGCGGCAGGCGAAGCAGGTGGTATTACCCAGCATATTGGTGCATATCACGTTGAAACAGACAAAGGAATCATTACATTCCTTGATACACCGGGACATGCTGCGTTTACTTCAATGCGTGCACGTGGTGCTAAAGCAACGGATATCGTTGTATTGGTTGTTGCAGCAGATGACGGTGTAATGCCACAAACTGCAGAAGCAATTGACCATGCGCGCGCAGCAGGTACTCCAATTATTGTTGCAATCAACAAAATGGATAAAGAATCTGCTGATGTAGACCGTGTGTTAAATGAATTAACAACGAAACAAATCGTTCCAGAAGAATGGGGTGGTGATGTTCCGATTGCTAAGGTTTCTGCGCACAGTGGACAAGGAATTGATGAACTTCTTGATTTAATTCTTATTCAATCAGAATTGATGGAATTAAAAGCATCTGCTGAAGGTGCTGCGCAAGGTGTTGTTATTGAAGCGCGTGTTGATAAAGGCCGTGGTGCAGTAACTTCTATTCTTGTTCAAAACGGTACATTAAACATTGGTGACCTTGTTCTTGCAGGTTCATCATACGGTCGTGTCCGTGCAATGTCTGATGAAAATGGTAAGCCTATTAAATCAGCAGGACCATCTATTCCAGTAGAAATTCTGGGTCTTCCAGATGCTCCAATGGCAGGTGATGAAGTTCTTGTTGTAAATGACGAGAAGAAAGCACGTGAAGTTGCTGATGCTCGTGCTGACCGTGAACGTCAAAAACGTATTGATCGTCAAAGCGCAATGCGTCTTGAAAATATCATGTCGTCAATGGGCAAAAAAGATGTTCCTACAGTGAACGTTGTTTTAAGAACTGACGTACGTGGTACTTTAGAAGCATTGAATGCAGCTTTACATGAATTATCTACTGATGAAGTAAAAGTTCGTGTAATTAGTTCGGGTGTTGGTGCGATTACTGAGTCTGATGTGATTCTTGCTGAATCTTCAGAAGCTGTATTGTTGGGCTTTAACGTTCGTGCCGATACGACTGCTCGTCAGAGAAGTGACCAAGATGGTATCGATATTCGTTACTACAGCATCATCTATGAATTGATTGATGATGTGAAAGATGCCATGAGTGGTAAACTTGCTCCTGAACATCGTGAAACTATCTTGGGTGTTGCTGAAGTACGTGAAGTATTCCACTCAAGTAAGTTTGGTGCAGCAGCAGGCTGTATGGTACTTGAAGGTGTATTGCATCGTAATAAACCGATTCGCGTATTACGTGATGACGTGGTTGTGTTCCAAGGTGAGCTTGAATCTCTTCGTCGCTATAAAGAAGTGGTTGAAGAAGTTCGTGCCGGTATGGAATGTGGTCTTGCGGTGAAAGGTTATAAAGACATCAAAGTGAAAGATAAGATCGAAGTCTATGATGTTCAATTGATTAAACGGAGTCTTTAATGGCGGGTAGCCAACGCTTAAAGCGCATGGCGGATTCAGTACAACGTGAGTTGTCTGAGCTGATCCGTCAGGAGCTTAAAGATCCTCGCTTAGGTGGTCTAGTGACCATCTCTGCGGTGAAAGTTAGTGCAGATATGGGTTATGCTGAAGTTTATGTCACTGTAATGGGACGTGAGCTTGGTGATGAGCAAAGTGAAGCAGCAAATAAAGAAACTTTAGACGTATTAAATAAAGCTTCTGGTTTCTTGCGTCATGAATTGAGCCGTCGTATCAAGACACGTATTACGCCAAGATTGCGTTTCCATTATGATAAGACTAATGCGTATGGTAACTATATGTTTGGTCTGATCGAGAAAGCGGTAAATGATTTACCGAAACGCGAGTCAGATGACGAACAGTAATATAAATTAAAAATAAAAAAGCCACCTTTGGGTGGCTTTTTTATTGGTTGGTTTTTTCGCCTACTCTTTAGGAGGGTCCATAGGAGGTTTATTTTGCGAGAAACGCTGTCCAATTTTATAACGATCCCAAGGCAAAGGGCGTTCAATTGCTTCAGGAACTTCTCCACTAAGCGAGCGCAAACGTAAATGTAGCGCAGCTTGAGCAATTAAATTTGCTGAAACCGGTGCGGTAATAAAAGCTAAAAGTGTGATCAGTAGCTCGGCAAAACCAAAACGGCCTTGAAAAGCAAAAAAGATCATGGAAGCAATCAAGAAGCTGCCTAATCCTAACGTACTTGATTTTGTGGGTGCATGTAAGCGCATGAATAAGTCAGGTAAGCGGACCATACCAATTGAGCCGACTAACATAAAGAAAGCGCCAAAAACCAGAAAGACCGAAACAATAATTTCCATTACAAACTGCATTTTGATCTCTCCTTAATCGACAACATGACCGGTTGTGAAGTAACGAGCTAAAGCTGCTGTAGACACAAAGCCTAGCATAGCAACCAGTAGCGCTCCTTCAAATAAAGAGGTGGTCATCCAGTAAATGCCTAGCACAACAATGAGGCAAGTTGCATTTAAGAAAAGAGTATCGAGTGCTAAAAGTCGATCTACAATTGATGGACCGATTACCATTCGGAAAAGACAAAGTAGCATAGAGATTGTAATGGCAATTAAGCTAATACCTAGAGCATAGGGTAGGATTGTCATACACTTGCCTCCGTTTCGCTTTTTACATCAAAAATTTCCATAAGTGGAATTTCATAACGTTGTTTGATGTCTTGAATGTCAGATTCGGTATCATCCGTGCTCAAGGCGTGAACCAAAATATCTCCACGTTCCTGATCAATACCAGCAGAGACAGTACCTGGCGTTGTCGTAATGATCATTGCCAGTAAGGTATTGACCTGCTCATGTTCTGTTTCTAGTGGCACACGATACCATTTAGGATGTAAATTTTTGGTAGGTCCTAAAACGAGCTTTGCTACTCGAAAGTTAGAAATCACAATATCCCAAAGAACTACAAAGCATAATTTAACAGCAGGTTTCCAGTGAATATGTGGTGTGCGGGTAATAAACGGTTTGACTAAACGAGGAATGATCAAGCCTAAAAGCACAGCCGTCAAAAGATCACTGGCATCAAGACTATGTGACAGCATCAGCCAAAATAAAATGATAAGAACGGAAACAAATGGATGTGGAAACCAGCGTTCAAGCAAATGAGATAACTGCATTGTTATGGCTCCATAGGTTTCAATTGACTTTCATCAACAATGGTAGGCGTTTGTAGTTTGTCCTGTTGCTGAATTTGTCGATGTTTATATTCTGAAATATGTTCACCATTAAAGGTATCTTTCGAAATAATATCAGGAATGAGGTAAGCATTATGATCTTCAACTTCACCCCCATATTTAGTTTCTGGTAGGTAAGCGGGATCAAATGGTTGCACGCTGATAAATTCACCATTTTGATCTACTTTAAGAATAGTACGTTGGTAAAGCGCATGGTCTTGGATCTGCTGGGCAGTACTTAATGTGTAATGCTGAATAGGTGCAGCAAATACGACAAAAGCCATTAAGCCAACAAGTAACACATAGATGACTTTATCATTACGTGGTGGTGCTCGTTCTGGTAAGGCTTGATAAAGAATATAAGCGGGATGGATTGGATCTTGTTCAGGAGGTGTTGCTCGCCAGAACAAGATAAAACCAACACGTGTTAGGGCAATAATACTTAATAGGCTTACAACAAGCACAACACCAATAATCCAGCCTTGGTAGCTGGTTTCAACTGTCGCTTGCAAAATAAATACTTTTCCAAGGAAACCACTAAAAGGTGGTAAACCCGCGAGCATCATGGCAATCAAGAAATAAGTCAGCATAGCCGCTTTTTCTTGTTTGATTCTTGGGGCAACTTTTAAATGATCTTTAAAATCTCCACGTTGTGAGGTTATCCATCCACAAAATAGATAAAAAGCTGCTCCAATCAGTGTACTGTGCACTAAGTAATATAATGCGCCAGACCATGCTTGTGTATTCGACATGGCAATTGCCGTGAGCAAGGTGCCAATTGAAGAAAGCACCATAAACCCGACAAAGCGACGTAATCGATCTGCTCCAATTGCTCCAATCACACCATAGAGTGATGTAATTAAACCAATAGGAAGTAACCAGCTTTTTAAGATTTCTTGACTAAGCGCATCGTCAAATACAGTTCCATTCACACGCAAAATCGAATATATACCGACCTTGGTCATAATGGTGAAAATTGCAGCTACAGGCGTACTTGCAATAGCATAAGTTTTTGGTAGCCAAAAACCTACAGGAAGCATGGCTGCTTTAATGCCAAACACTACAAATAAAAGTAAGGCACCTGCTACGGCTAATTTATGTTGATCTGCTTCGAGTGTGGGGATAAGACGTGAAACATCCACCATGTTGAGGCTACCCACACTACCATAAATCATACCAAGGCCAATTAAGAATAGGGCAGAGGCTAATAGATTGATAATGACGTAGTGAACACCTAGCTGAAAGCGTGGCTTGCCTTGTCCATGTAAAAGCAGAACATACGAAGCCATCAACAAAATTTCAAAAAAGACGAAAAGGTTAAATAAATCGCCTGTTAAAAATGCTCCGCAGATACCCATTAACAAGAAATGAACCATGGCATGGAAATAGCGACCACGGGTATCCCAATTGTCGCTTGCATACCATAAAACCGGCACTGCTAATGCATAGGTCAGTACCAGCATAAAAGCAGAAAGACGATCTAATACGAGTACAATGCCAAACGGTGCTGACCATTCACTGAGTTGGTAAATGGTAATCTGGCCAGTGCTGGCAAAGCTCAGATAAACAATTGCGGTAATTAATCCTGCAATTGCGGAAACAAGACTAATGCCACGACGCCATGGCTGTCGCCAATCATTGTTTAAAGCACCAGCTCCCGGGTTGCCGAGCAGTAATAATATAAAAGCAGTAAATGCCGGGATGAGAATGCTAAAAATAGGCGCATGTTCTTGCCAGAAAGATAAAAAATCAAACATTACGGCTCATCCTCGCGTGGGTCGTATGTTGGAGAGATGTCTTCTTTAGCATCAACATGATCACTACCTGACTCATAACGGCTACGCAGCGCCAGTTGTACAATAAAAGCGGTGGTTGCAAAACCGATCACAATAGCTGTTAATACCAGCGCTTGAGGAAGTGGATCGGTTATTTTTGTTGTTTCAGTTAAAATTGCTTGTGAGCTGATTTGTAATCGGCCCATAGCAAATAAAAATAGGTTTACAGCATAGCCAATTACAGCTAACCCAAGCACGACAGGGAAAGTACGAGCACGTAAAATCAGATAAATACCTGTGGCAACAAGTAAACCAATAGCAGAAGCCAATAAGAATTCTAAACTGATCATGATGATTCCTCCCTATGTGGTACTACAGGACCAGACATACTTGAGTGGCGAGAGTCTCCCAATACAGAGATGAGCAACATCGTTGCACCAACAACGGTGATATAAACGCCTAAGTCAAAACTTGCAGCTGAAGCCAAATGTAGTTTTCCTAAAATTGGTAATTCAACATACACGTGCGCGCTGGTAAGGAATGGGCGTAACCAGAACCATGCAGCTACACCAGTAAGCCCAGCAATTGTTAAACCTGAACCAATCCAGACTTCGTAAAGACGCCCTGATTTTGCTTTGAGTAATTGTTCAGTTTGGTCTTGACCTAGGGCAATATATTGGATGATTAACGCCATTGAGGTGATTAGACCTGCAATGAAGCCACCGCCTGGATAGTTATGGCCGCGCATAAAGATATAAACACTCACGACAAGCGCTAATGGCAATACCCAAGAGGCTGTAATACGGAACATGAGCGGAGATGGATTAAAACGGTAGGTGAGACCTTGGGTCATGGTTGTACCATGTACACGCATGCCATCCATGAGGCAAAGTGAACCAATAGCCGCAATTCCTAGTACCGTAATTTCACCAAAGGTATCGAAACCACGGAAGTCAACTAAAATGACATTTACAATATTTGAACCACCACCGAGTGGTAAAGATTGTTGGGCAAAGAACCATGAAATCGAATTATGATCACGGGTTAAAATCAGCCACGTAATCCAGCCTATCCCTAAGCCTCCAACAATCGCTAAAGCGGCATCTCTTAAACGTCTTGAGCGCAGAGATTCATAAGGCGTTAGCTGTGGAAGTAAAGACAAACTCATTAATAAAAGAACAGTGGTTACAACATCCACAGTAATTTGGGTCAATGCCAAATCTGGAGCTGACATGGTGACAAATACCATCGTTACAACCAGACCAATTGCACCACTAATGAGGACTGCTTTAATACGTTCATGGTGGAACCATAGCATCATCCAGCAACCCGAGAATAAGGTCAGCCAGAGAACGATGGCAATCCATGGGGCATGAGTGAGTTCACGTGTGCCTGTGGTGAGCCCTTGATTAAGTAGCGGCATGGTGACCATGATGATGCTAAAAGCAATGATCAAGAACAAGTAACTTTGCAATGAGCCATTTTCAGTTTTTTGTTTGATTTTTCGGCTGGTGAGCAACAGGTGTTTTAAAAATAAATCAAATAAAATACGACCTTGTAATCTGCCAAGACGTGGGTCAAGGTCAATTTTACGAATCATGCCATCTTTTGCCAAAGCAAAATAGAAGAGTGTGCCACCCACTAAAGCAATAATACTCATCACGAGAGGAGCATTGAATCCGTGCCAGATTGCAAGATGAGTTCCTACAAATTCTGGTTGCATCAAGCTTGCTCTTGTTACGCTATTGACCAGTGGTTCTACCAATAAAGAAGGTAGAATTCCAACCAAGATACATAGCACAGCAAGAAGAATGGCTGGCGAACGCATGCCGATCGGGGGTTCATGTGCATTTTTATTTGGAACTTGTTTACCAATTGGGCCGTCAAAAAACACACCATGCACTAAGCGAATTGAATAACTTACTGCAAAGATACCAGCCAGAGTTGCAATAATGCTGGCAAAGATAACCGTTGAACCTGAAAGATTCGCCAATAGCTCGGTAAAGAACATCTCTTTAGAAATAAAGCCATTGGTGAGTGGTACCCCTGCCATAGAAGCAGCGGTGATCATGGTTAATGTGGCTGTAAAAGGAAGTAATTGCCAAATACCACTGAGTTTTCGAAGATCACGTGTACCAGTTTCATGATCAATAATCCCTGCAAGCATAAACAGAGCTGCTTTAAATGTCGCATGGTTAATAATATGAAAAATGGCAGCAGCAACTGCTAAAGGCGAACCGATACCTAGCAAACAGACAATAAGACCTAAATGGCTAATTGTTGAATACGCCAGTAGCCCTTTTAAGTCTTCTTTGAAAATGGCAAAACATGCGGCCATACAAAGTGTAAATAGGCCGACAAACGTCACGATATTGTGATAGATCGCAGCGCCTACAAAAATTGGCAATAAGCGGGCAAGTAGAAAGATCCCGGCTTTTACCATGGTTGCAGAGTGTAGGTAGGCAGACACCGGAGTGGGCGCAGCCATTGCATTGGGTAACCAAAAATGAAATGGAAACTGAGCACTCTTCGTAAATGCACCAAGCAAAATAAGCAATAACATTGGAATAAATAGGGAATGGGCTTGAATGGCATCTTTCATACCCATGATGTCATTAATTTCATAGGTTCCAGTGATTTGTCCTAATAGAACAAATCCACCCAATAACGCCAAACCGCCCATCCCTGTAATGGTGAGTGCCATTCGAGAGCCGCGTTGAGCAGCTTCATAATGACTCCAGTAACCCACTAATAAAAAAGATGAAATACTGGTGAGCTCCCAAAAGACTAATAAAATAATAAGATTATTAGAGAGCGAAATACCCAGCATTGCTGCCATAAACAGCATGAGTAAAGCATATAGTTTGCTTAAAGAATTTTTAGGGCCAAGATAGTAATAGGCGTATATATAAATGAGGGTACCGATACCGGTAATAAGTAGAGAAAATAGTAAACCAAGAGCATCGAGTCTGAAGCTTAGATTAATTCCTAATTGAGGTAACCAATCCCAGCTCTGTTGAATGCTTGCACCACCAAGCACAGTTTTTGCTTGAGCCAGTAATAAACCAAAACTGGTTAAACTGACTCCGATTGCCCCTAAAGCCGTTACTCCACGCGAGAACCGTTGAAGCAATGAAACAAGGGTGGTGCCTAATATTAACGGTAATAAGATAATTATCGGTAGCACACTCGTATCCATATGTGATTTAGGCCGAGACCTAAAAGTGAAATTTTAATTTCAGAACAGATAGGAATTCAAAGAGATTTCCAAGGCTTGTATTCTGAAAGCCCAACCAAATTAGAAAAATAAAGCGAGAAACAAGTTGTATTGCGCAACTTGAAGAATAAAAACGCAAAATGAAATTTATTGTACACTAAAAAAGCAGTAAAAATCTGATGTTATTACATGTAGTAACAACATCTAGTGATTTTAGAGCCTAAAAATCCTGCTTAAACTCTATATTGTGTGAGGCCGAATTTCACTATAAAAATAGAGTAAATGGGTCATAAAATTTAAACAGAAGGGCTTTCTTCTGGTGTGTCGCCAGCATGAATCATGCGGAGCAATTCATTTTTTTGTTGCTCATTTAGATTTTGGATTTGCTGAAATAAAACACCAATTTGTGCTGGAGATGGTGTTGGATCAATTAAGCTAAGAGGTTGTGCCTCTATAGACTGCGTTAATGGTTCGCTTCTTTGTAGCAATGTATAGATGTTTTCAAGCTGTTGCTTGGTTGTATTTAAATCAAGATGGCTAACTTTACCATTTTCTAATTTTAAACATTGATAGTTGGAAGCATGTTCAAGTAATTCCTCACGACTTCCTGTTGCAATAATTTGTAAGCGTGGGAATGCCTGATGAAGCCGATTCAAGATTTCTGTGCAATGTGTGGAGTCGAGCTGTGCATCAATCTGATCAATCAATAAAACCCCGTCACCTTCGAGGCAAGGATTTAAACTTAAGGGATTAAGTAAACAGAGTCTACGGGCTACATCGCCTACCAACGCAATCCAAGTTTTTGTGGTGTTGGAAAGCTGCTGAAACGGTAGGGTTTGACCTTCATAGTCAACCATGAGCTGGAGCCGAGGTTGATATTGCAAATATAGGTCTTTAAGTTCAGGCAGAACAATATTTAATGCATTTTTCAGTGCATAGAGATTCGGGGAGGTGAGCTGTTTAGGCTGCCCTGATAACTCTTTTTGAAGCTCATTTAATAGTTCCGTCTGGTCTTGCTGATCTGATTGTTTAGAAATAATACGTTGTACGAGATGTGCAGCTTGAGCATTTTCTATATCGCTAATTTCACGTAGCCATTCAAAAAAACGGGTAAATGTTGTAAATGGCAGTGGGCTAATGTCATAGGCTGAAATCGATTGAGTAATGCCGGGTAAATTTTTATTCAGCAGATTAATATCATTTACAAATCGCTCGGCTGGGTAGTAAGCGACTAAGGGCAATCCTTGTAGTGGATCTTTTTTTGTGACTTGCTGATAAAGGGCCATAGTTTGATCAAGTTGCTGCGTTTCAACTTGGCTTATCCCAATACCACTTGAATTTAGAGTTTTAAAAAGTTTCCAGCTACACAGAGAAGAATCCACCTGTTGGGCAGAGGTAGATTCTGGTAAATGACCAATTTCTGCTGGAACTTGAATGGTCACTTCGATTCTTGATTGTAGGCGCGACTGAGTAATGTCTTGATCAGGCATGACAATACCAGGGCTACGTAAATCTTTAAGACGGGCAGGGAACCAAGTTAAAGCATGGTAAGTATGTTTGAGTAACATACTTTTACCAGTTGCTTGTTCACCTAAAATTAAGGTAATAGGCTGTTTTTCATATTGAAACTGTATTTTAAGATCTTGAAATAAAGCAATATGTTTAAATTGGATCGATTCAAGTTTCATAGGCTCACCTAAGTATGAGCGCTTCAACCAACCGATTGACGAAGACTTAAAGGCGCCCTTAGTTTTAATTGTTGTATCAGATCATAAAGATGATGGATATTTAAACTTACTTTAGCACGAGTACAGGCAACGTAAAGTAATCTTAACTCTTCATCTGTAATCTTGTGTTCTAAGCCATTAATTTTAAATTGATAGTCATCTTCAATATGAACGCGGTTCCATTCTAACCCTTTCGCTTTGTGGGCTGTAGAGATGACATAATCAGCTTGCTCAATGGGTGTAATCTTTGCAAGTGCTTTCTTTAATGGGTCAGTCCCGTGATCATCAACCAATTTAACCAAAGGTTTAATGTCACTACCTTCATTGGTTTCACAGTATTCATGAACATCATGCCATGAATTGAACCATGCTAACTCAGGAACATCGGTGACACGTTTGCCTTGTTTCAAGAGGCTTGCAGCATCTACAAAACGGTTTAGTTTTTGATGGTCTGCTTGCAAACTTACCTTATCGCCATGAACTAAACCTGCCAACAAAAGTTCCATTGCACGGGCATTAGTGCGACATAAAATTGCGTCACGCATTTTAGTGTGAGGTTTATTAACTACACTTGATTTCTGGTTCGGATTGCCAAGTAGAGGAACAGTCTCATTTAAGCCACCCAGTAACGCATTGGCAACGTCAGCAATTGTTTCACCAAAACGAAAAGACGTGGTTAGACGAGATTCAGGTAATGGTAATTGCTGCATAGCATTAATTGCGCCACGCCATGCATAAATTTGCTGATGAGCATCGCCCACATAAATGACCTGCGTATTTTTTTGTCGAAGCAAAATACCCAGCATTAAAGGGTCGGCATCTTGTGCTTCATCAAATAACACATAATCACTAGGAATGTTCGGTTCAGATAATGCCCAAAGTTTAAGGTAAATATCATGGCCAATTCCGGCTTGATGATTCGAGTCAATCGACTCTAGCCAACGACGTTCTACAGCAGGATAAAGATGCTTTTGTAATTCGATAATATCATCTGGATGTAACCAATTCGGTGCTTGAATATGGCGAGGTGCAGGGTATTGAGAACTCGTTGAACAGAAGTAACCTACCGCATTTGCGACAAGACTCGCTAGTCGGCTTGGCATTAAGACATATTTCTCGTAACGCCCACCCATCATGCGTCGTAAAGTAATCGGCTCTAGTCGATATTCTTTAGCAATAAAACTTGGACTTAAGCGCGGTAGACGTAATTTGTCAGTTACGCCACGTGGCACGCTACGAAAAGCAAGTGAGTGAAAAGTACGGCAGTCGACATTGCGATGAAATTTGTTTTGGGCTTCACCAGCAATCGCTTTATTAAATGCCAAATACATACCGCGCCGCTCAGGCATGGCATCGCTAATCATTTGTAAAGTAGTAGTTTTACCTGTACCTGCATAGGCAATCACTTTAAATGATTGCCCAAGACGTGCGTTGTCTATGGCAATCGCTTGCTCATAGGTAGCTTTAGGTTTTTCAATATTCGACACTGAGTGATTTTATACCTTGTTGCGGTTAGCTTTTTCAACTAAACCAGATAAACCCTGACGACGAGCTAATTCGTCAATAATAAGTTGTGGATTAAGATCGAAATAACCCAACATGACAATAGTATGGAACCATAAATCGGCTGTTTCATAAACGAGATCGTTTAAGTGAGCTTCTGAATCTTGAACTGCAAAATCTTTAGCAGCAATAATGGTTTCTACACTTTCTTCGCCGACTTTTTCTAAAATTTTATTGATGCCTTTTTTATAGAGGCTGGCAACATAAGAGGTATCTGCTTCCGCTTGCTTCCGCTCTTGCATCAATTGACCTAAATGAGCAAGTACATCAACTTGTTCAGTGGTATGGGCATGATCGTGAGCTTCTGTTTTAGCATTTTCACCGTAAATTGCAGTAGGGTCTTTTAACTGTGCATCGACAATTTCCCAACCTTGTGGGGTAAGTTTACGGTAGAAACAAGACTCACGACCTGTATGACATGCAATACCGCCGTGCTGTTCAATTTGTAACACAATGACATCGGCATCGCAGTCCAGACGAATTTCATAAACTGTTTGGAAATGGCCTGATTCTTCACCCTTGTGCCAGAGTTTTTGGCGAGAGCGAGAGAAGTAAACAGCCTGATTTTTTTCCGCTGTTAGCGCGAGTGCTTCACGGTTCATCCACGCCACCATCAAAATGCGTCCGGTTTGATGATGTTGAGCAATGGCAGGGATAAGACCTTGTTCGTTAAATTTTACTTCATCGAGCCATTGCGTGTTATTCATGAGGAATCACCAAAGAAATATGAACTATAAATTGATTTAAGTCAGATGCTAAAAAATAGCTTGTATAGTGTACGGCATGAACGTCACTTTGCGGAAAAATTCTTTACGCTTTTTCTCTGTGTCAGGCTAACAAACAGCTTACTCTCATTACTTGTCAGTACGTTATTTAGATATTTCTGAAGTGAGAATATTGGAAATCTCAATCAAATTTTGATCTGGATCACGTATATAAACTGAGAGAATAGGGTGCATTGCACCAGTACGTTCAACGGGGCCTTCTTCAATTTGAATATTTAACTTATTAAGGTGTGTAACGACCTCTGAAATTGGTGTTTCTGAAATAAAACACAGATCAGCAGATCCAGAAGTTGGATGTAATGCCTTTGGTTCAAATTCTTTGCCTAGTTGATGCAAATTAATTTTTTGACGCCCAAACTTTAAGGCTTTTCTATCACCTTTAAACGTAATGACCTCAAACCCTAATACTGTTTGATAGAAATTACAGGTGTTTTCAATATCTGCAACGGTTAAAACGAGATGATCAAGGTGGCTGATTTTCATATATAACTCGCTATTCTTTTGTGAGGTTAATAGTCGGGAAGAGATTCACTTTTTGAATTAAGTACATTTTCTTTTTCGCAATATTGAGCAATTTTCTGATAATCGAGTTGTTGAAATAGACCTGTTTTTAAGCCAGAAACTGTGATTGCCATTTCTTTTCGAAAATAAGGGATCTGATACATCCAAGGGAAAATGAGATCTCTTACACCTCCCGCCCACCAATGGTCAGATTGATAAAGTGGTGTTAATAAGCGACTGAGGAATTGATAAAACTGGGTGGAAGAGCGACGATGTTGATGATAGTGCTGCCAGAGTAGTGACCAGTCAATATTTTGGTTCTTTTGGGCAAGTTGCAATGATTGAGAAAAAGCCCAAGCATCCAATAAAGCCATATTTGCGCCTTGTCCCAGTTGAGGGCTCATAGCATGAGCAGCATCACCAATAACACCAATTCGGCCTTGTCCAAATTGAGTCATCACCACATCACGGTATTGGGCAGATAGCCATTTAGGTTGAATTTGATTGTTGTACAAAATCTGTTGTAACCATTCTGCTACATCAGGCCAGCGCTCTGAAACTTGGTTTAACCAAGTCTGTTTTGACTGCTCGTCTTTCAAAAATGTAGATAATTGTGCAGTAGGTAGGCTCCAAAATACACTCGCAAGTCGTTGCTCGGGTGCAGAAGGGATTGCCCCTGTAGGTAAAATCCCCATCATGATTTTAGAGCGATCATAAAATTGATGCAGAATTTGGGGATTCAGTGCTAAACATTCAGGCACGATACTCCAAGCAGCACCCCATGGATAAGCTTGATCGACTTTTACCCATGCTTTTGGTCGCAATTGACTACGAGCGCCATTGGCAATTAAGACCGCATCAAAGCAATCATCAAACTTTTGGTTGTGATTAAAGCCAAAGACCCGAATTTCATTAGGGTGTTCTTCAAGTCTTTCAATTATGTGGCTCATACGCCAAGTAATGTGACTTGAATATTGAGAAAGTTTTTGAGTAAGAACGTGACATAAAGTAGAACGGTGAATACCTAAACCATAAAGATTTGTTGAAGCTTCATGATAGTGACTATTTACTAAAAGGCGTTTATCAGGAAGTTGCCCTTCTAAACCTGTGACTTTTGCACCTAGTGTTAAGGCTTCATCAATTACACCAAGATGTTCAAATACGGCTAACCCTGCAGGCTGTAGTAAAAGACCTGCACCTACCGGAGATAATTCATCAACTTGTTCAAAAATAGTCACATTATTGCCTTCGCGGGCGAGCAAAATCGCAGTTGCTAAACCTGCTGTACCAGCACCGATAATGGCAAAATGAGGTGTTTTCATTGTTTATTCTTTTGAAGTATTTATAGGTTCAATTTAACAATGAACTTATCACTGATCTAGAAAAATTTTTTAAAATTAAATTATTGTCATAGAAAAATCCCTTGCGATTGCAAGGGATTTAAATGTTATTTCATCACTCGCCAAAGTGCTAATAAGCTACTCAGCACAATCAAAATAACCGAAACGAACCACGGACTAATAATAGCGATGGTTAGTAAAATCAGCATAGTACTGCCGAACATCCAGCTACGGCGCTGTTGATGTTCCATTTGCAAACGAAGTTGCTGCATTTCGCGTAACTGACGGTCTTGCCAAGCAGACTGATTTTTTAAACCATTTAAACTATCAACAATTAAGCTTGGGAAATCTTGAGCACCTAAAAGCAGGTCAGGTAGTTGCTGTCCTAACTCTTTTATATTTTTGACTGGGTTCATGTTGGCTTTGACCCATTCAGTCAAAATGGGTTTTGCCAATTTCCAGATGTCGAGCTGCGGATAAAGATCGGTACCTAGACCTTCGACATGCACTAAAGTCTTTAGCAATAGCATGAGTTGTGGTGGAATCTCTAAATGGAAGCGACGGGCAATATCCATCACTTGAATCAAGATGCCAGCAAAATCCAGTTGATCCATTGGTTTGGATACCATTGGCCCAACAGTACGACGCATTTCACGTGATAACGCATCTTGGTCTGTACCCGGTGGAATCCAGCCAGCTTGATGCACAATTTGAATGAGCTGCATAAAGTTGCTGTTCATTACAGCAAGCAACATGCGGGCAATCGTCATCTGGTCATGCTTAGATAACTCACCCATAATCGCACAGTCCAACGCAATAAAGCGTGGATTGCTTGGGTTAATTGTTTCTACAAAGACATTGCCGGGGTGCATATCGGCATGGAAAAAGTTATCGCGGAATACTTGCGTGAAGAAAATGGTTAATCCTTTTTCTGCAAGTTGTGCGCGGTCCATGCCTAGACGGTCAAAAGTCGCCGTATCTGAAATAGGAACACCTGTAATACGCTCTGCCACCATGACATCTTTTGTGTCCATGTAGACTTCAGGCACATACATCATGGTTGAGCCAGTAAAATAGTGGCGCATACGACGGGTGTTATCTGCCTCAATACTCAAGTCCAGCTCGTTCAAAATGATCTGGCGGTAGTCTTGAATAATTTCAGTGAGATGCAACGCACGAGCAGCTTCAAGGCGGCTTTCTAGTGTGTTGCCTAACCATGCCAAAATCTCAAAGTCTTGCAAAATTTGGTTGCGAATGTCCGGGCGAGTCACCTTAATAACGACTTCACGGCCATCGTGCAAAGCAGCAGTATGAACTTGCGCAATTGACGCAGCAGCTAATGGCTGGTCATCAAAGCGAGCAAACAAGGTATTTACGTCAGCTTTTAACGAATCTTGAATACGTTGTTTGGCAACATTGCTATCAAAAGGTTTTACCTGATCTTGAAGTAAGACCAATTGAGCGAGTATTTCAGGTGGAATCAAATCACGTCGGGTTGACAGTAATTGCCCAAGCTTAATTGCAAGCGGCCCCATCTCTTCCAAAGCTTCTTTGAGCTTTAAAGGATTTTTACGTTCACGACTAGACCATGCGGCTGGGTGCATTTTAATAACACTTAATGCACGTTGAGCTTTAACTGGTAATTCATCCGCAGGGAACAACGTATCGAGTCTATAGTGCGCTGCAATACGCCAAAGTTCGAGTAAACGTGAAACGTGCGGAATCATATACAGTCTTACCTAGTCTTGAGAGGGTTGTAGTTGTGCGTTGAGTTGCTGCAATCTTGCTTCTAGACGGTCAATGTCTTGATTAAGCTTGCGCGTTGCTTGAGTTAAATCATCCATTTCCCAGCGAGGGGCAAATAGACCGCTATCTTCTTTTAATGCATCTTCAGCAAAAAATAGATGACTTTGAAGAGAGCGTTTTAAATGTTTTGGTGCAAGTTGAATCTTGCCAATTTCGTGTGCGAGTTGAGGACCCACCCATCTTGATAAGTGCGCAGCTAAATCTGGTTCAGCTTGTTGCATGATTTTTTGAATATCCTGTAACAGGTGATAATCACCTTGTAATGGGATATTGCCAATCTGATCTGGATCGCTGACCAATAGTTTGATCAGCTCAATGGCATCTTTAACATGCAAAGTTGCTGTAGCTTCAGAAATTTTGAATTGCTCATCAAAAGGGCGTTGTTCAAAAATAGAAGGCTTTTCACTGTGTCCTGTTGCGGTAGGTTCAAGACGTACTTTTTCTTGATCAAAGAATACATCGACAGAAAGTTGCGGACTGTCGATTACGACACGCAACATTTTGCCCTGTAACTGATTAAGCTGAATGCGAGTAACCGCATCCAGATCGATCAGATGATGAATGATACGTTCGACTGCACCGAGTGCCAGAATCGACCACATATCGTTAACCCTTACAGTTTGAAGCCACGGTGAACGGCAACGATACCAGCAGTAAGGTTGTGATAGTCACAGTTTTGGAAGCCAGCATTTTCCATCATACCTTTTAAGGTGCGTTGGTCTGGATGCATACGAATTGATTCAGCCAAATACTTATAACTCTCTGAATCATTGGCAACTAATTTACCCATAATCGGTAAAGCAGTGAATGAGTAGAGGTCATAAAGTTTTGAGAATGGCTCAAATACAGGCTTAGAAAACTCAAGAATAAGCAAACGACCGCCTGGCTTTAACACACGGAACATAGAAGCAAGTGCTGCATCTTTATCAGTCACGTTACGTAAGCCAAAACTAATGGTGAGTAGATCAAAGCTGTTATCTGCAAAAGGCTCTAAAGTTTCTGCATTGGCAAGTACGAAGTCGACATTGGTACAGCCTGCATCAATCAAACGGTCACGGCCTACGTTAAGCATTGACTCATTGATATCTGAAAGAACGACATGGCCTTGTGGACCAACTTCGCGGCTGAATACTTTTGCTAAGTCGCCTGTACCACCAGCAATGTCCAACACATGTTGACCACGGCGTACACCTGACATGTTAATTGCAAAGCGTTTCCAGAGGCGGTGAATACCAAATGACATCAAGTCATTCATCAAGTCATATTTGCTTGCAACCGAATGGAAAACTTCTGCAACTTTTTGAGCTTTATCTTCAGTTTTAACAGTCGAGAAACCAAAGTGTGTGGTTTCTCCCACGTTGCCAGTATTGCCAGCACCACGCGGTAAATTGTATTTCGGTACAGAACCGTTAACCGGTGTATCAGTTAAGGTTTGTTGTAAAGTTTGTTGTTGCCCTTGAGGGGTACCTTGCGGTAAAGGTGAGCTTAGGAATGGGCTAACTTTGTCTGAACTTTGTGCCTGCTCAGTTGGAGATGTTGGCTTTTGGTTTTCGTTAGACATATTGTCTCTCCTAGACTCAAACTCAAGTGAAACGGAATAAGTTCTGCATGATGACAGATTTTGTCTATTTTTACAGGCATCATCATGCAAATATAATGAATAAAATCTCAACTTCGTAAGGTTGATTTTTTCTCTGTGCCGACCTTATCACACTCTAAACGGATTCGGATGCCCTGAATGTACATTTTCAATAATCTGGCGTTCTTTTTCCGTAAAAGTCTTGATAAAGGTCTCGGCTGATTTTAATGGTTTCATCGCAGTAAAACCATCTTGGATAAAATCATACATCAATTCAAAGTGATATTTTTGGGCAATACCTTTACACATTTTAAAGGCCGTAAACATCATAAATGAGCGCATATATTTATCTAATGCTGCACCTAAATCATCAAGAAGAGCGAGTTGCTGATAACGAGCTTCTGCCTGATCAAGTTTGGTTAGGGTTAAGCGCATGATTTCATCGGTTAATACTGTATCAGCCGGATAGTCCTCAAGGAGTTGCATGGCAACTTGTTCATCAAGCTGAGTGGCAAGCACAGCCAAACTTACCGATTTAGTTCCAGTTTTAATCGCATTCTCAGGCAATACTTTTTCGGCTTTATGTGCATATCTCAATAGACGGTCAATTTGTGCTGCAAGGGCATCAAACTCTGGACCACCATATAAACGATTTAAAAAATACTGTGCCATGAGTTTATGTTCAGGCAGATTAAAAAAGTCGTGATGTGTATCTTTCATCCGCTCTTTTAGCCATGTTTGTACATCTTGCAAACGTTGGGCAAGCACCGGATTGTCGTGATAATTAAATGTTTTATATTGTTGTAAAAGTTCATCAAAAGCAGCGAGTTTAGACATGTAAGACTCTAATATTGGGCTATTTACAAAAAATCATAAGAGGCATTGTAACCTTGTACTATGGCGAGTAGATGTAAAAAAAATGATTCATGCGTCAATTTTTAGATGGAATTTGGTCGCAATGACATAATTTGTATAGCAATTCATCATTTAACCGCATAAGTTAAAGATCATCGAAATTAAACAATAAATGATTAGAGCTGTGGACTATGAGTGAACAACAACCAAAATTTGAAATTCGAGATGAAGAACAACTTTCAGTCGATTTGATTGAAGCACAATATGCTCTAAAAGAAAGTCGGGGAAAACCGAATGCTAAAAGTACACTCATTTTAATGAGTGGTATTGAACTGGCTGGAAAAGGCGAGGCGGTTAAGCAGCTTCGCGAGTGGCTAGATCCAAGATATTTAAGAGTAAAAGCAGATGCACCACGTGTGCTGACAGATACAGAAGCATTTTGGCAATCTTATTCGGAGTTTATTCCTACCGAAGGTCAAATTGTGGTGATGTTTGGCAATTGGTATAGCGATTTGCTTGTCACAGCAACGCATGTGTCTGAACCTTTAGATGAGACGCGATTTGATGCTTACGTTGAAAGTATGCGGGCATTCGAACAAGATTTGAAAAATAACTATGTTGATGTGGTCAAAGTCTGGTTCGATCTTTCATGGAAATCACTGCAAAAACGTTTAGATAAAATTGACCCGTCAGAGCAACATTGGCATAAGCTCCACGGCTTAGACTGGCGTAATAAAAAACAATATGACACTTTGCAAAAGTTACGCCGCCGTTTTACCGATGATTGGTACATTATTGATGGCGAAGATGAAACACAACGCGATCAGTTTTTTGCTCAATACCTTTTGCAACACATGCGTCAACTTCCTGACCATGAAACTGAAGTTAAAGGAAAATGGCAACAAGCTAAAATTCCAGAGAGTTTATTAAAACCTTCTAATGAGCCACTTGAAAAAGCTGAATATAAAAAAGAGCTCGATAAACTCAGCAAAAAAATTGCTGATGCAATGCGTTTTGATAAACGCAATGTCGTGATTGCTTTTGAGGGAATGGATGCTGCTGGTAAAGGCGGTGCAATTAAACGAATTGTTAAAAATCTAGACCCGCGTGAATATGATATTCACTGTATTGGAGCACCTGAACGGTACGAGGCACGTCATCCTTATTTATGGCGTTTTTGGAACCGTATTAATGAGGCTGAAAAAATCACGATCTTTGATCGGACATGGTATGGGCGAGTACTCGTTGAACGTGTTGAAGGTTTTGCTTCGCCTTTAGAGTGGCAGCGTGCCTATGATGAAATTAATCGTTTTGAAAAAGATTTATTTGATAGTCAAACGATTGTAGTAAAAATTTGGCTGGCAATTAGTAAAGATGAACAAGAGCAACGTTTTAAGGCCAGAGAAGAGACACCGCATAAACGCTTTAAAATTACCGCAGAGGATTGGCGTAATCGTGATAAGTGGGACGATTATTTAAAAGCGGCAGCAGATATGTTTGAGCGAACCAGTACTGAATACGCACCTTGGAATATTGTTGCAACTGATGATAAATATACTGCACGTCTAGAAGTATTAAAGGCAGTTTTAAAACAGCTGAGAGCAGATTAAGCTCTCAGCCATAAGGTATCTACTAATTTACAATAGTGGTACGGCTTTTTTGCTGAATACGTTTTGCAAGATTGTAACTGTCATTCAGATGCGTTTCTGCTATTTTTTTCATCATGAAATAGCCTAAACTTGCTGCTACAATTTGTCCGCCTAGCGGTATAAATTTAGTCACCTGTTTCGTTACGATTTTGCCCAAAAAGCCATTAAATGTCTTTTTAACAGTAGTACGCGCCACCACAAAACCTGAAAATTCAAAACCGCGTTTACGTAATTCATCCCAATGAATTGTTTTAGTTTTTGGGTCGTAAACACTAACGTGCTCAGGTGCTAAGCCAAAACGGGAATTGATATCTGGAATAAGGTACGACAAAATTCCCAAATCTATCACCACGTCTAAAAAAGGAATGGGTACAATTGCCGCTCCTGCTGAGACGTAAGCTCTTTTTTTGATGAGGTCATGACACTCATCGCGAATTTGTTCCAGATTTAGGCTAGGATCAATATAGTCAGGAATGTTATCAATTTTCATAATGTCTACCTGTGTAAGTTTCTTGATGGCGTCATTTAAACCAAGTGTAAGTGACACCTAAAGTTAAATTATGCTGTGTTTAAACCAACGTGACATAGTCAGATTCAGTTGTATAGTAATGAATGTTTATGATTTTGTGCATAAATTATGCAAGCAGGATATGAAATAAATGGGGATTCATGTTATTCAAAGCCAACGTATTGATGTGTTGTTGCAAGGTGTATTGGCGTCTACATCGCAAACTTCAACGCATCCTTTACAGGTTTTGAAAACACAGCATTTTGTTGTTCCAAGTCCTGCGGTTGAGCAGTGGCTAATACAGAAACTTGCAGAACAGCAAGGCATGAGTGCCAATTACCAGTTTCATCAACGGGTACGAGGTTTCCAGTGGTATGCCTACCAGCAAGTCTTAACTGCCCATAAAGAACAGGTCCGTAAAGCGAACATCCCACGTTTAATTTTTAAATGGCGGGTTCATCAGGCTTTGTATGAATTTATACAACCTGATGCAATTAGCATAGATACCTCACATCCTCTCCATTCTATTGTTCAGCGCATTTATGACAGCGCAGACCGACTTGAGCAAGGCATAGATAAACAACTAAAAAAACAAAAAATGCTGTATTGGGTCGCTGAGCAGGTTGCCGACCTATTTAGTAACTACATGATTTATCGTGGACAGTGTCAGCGTGGTTGTGAAAATAGTTGTACGTGTCCAGAGAACTGGTTGGCTGCTTGGGGGCAAGGGCGAGCGCTCGATATTGAAAAATATATTGTGCAAAAAGACGAAGAGGTTACTGCTTTTGCATTGCATCAAACTCAAGAGCTAGAACGTTGGCAGCGGTGGCTGTGGCAGCAACATTTTCATGATGACTTTTTGCAGATGCAGCAAATTGATGCGTTGTTTTGGCAAGAGATCGAACATTCAGATCGCAGTAAATGGGCTATTTCAAGATTACCTCATCAGGTGGTGATCTTTACATTATTGGATTTACCGCCAAGCCAGTTACAGTTCTTACGCCGTTTAGGCCAATATACTGATGTGCTAATTTTGCACTATAACCCTTCGCAAGAATATTGGGCGGATAGCGTCGATCCACTCTGGAAACAGCGTTATGACTTAGGGGTGAAAGAACGCTTTATTGCGAAAAACCCTAAGGCAACGGATGCTGAAATTAGCGATTTCTTTAATAAATTTACACTCAACTTTAATGCTGAAGCGCGTGAGTCCAGACACCCGCTTTTAACAAGATTGGGTAAACAAGCCCGCGACCACTTTTCGCTATTATCAAATTTATCTACGGGTGAAGAGGGTAAATGGGTTGATGCTTTTGTGGATGATTTCCCTGAAAATTTACTCGGTAAAGTTCAATCCGATATTTTGCATTTGGTGGAACCCCAAGCTAAGCAATATGAGCTTGCTCCAGACGATGACTCTATTCAGATCCATGTTTGCCATTCTACTTTACGTCAGCTTGAAGTACTAAAAGAGCAATTGATTGGTTGGTTGGCCCAAACATATGAGCAGCCGCGTCGTCCAAATGATATTTTGGTTTTAGTTCCTAATTTGACCGACATAGAGCCTTTAATTCGGAGTGTATTTCCTGCAGCTGCCACTGAGCAGGGTGTGCATTTGCCAGTGAAAATTGCAGGTGTTGCCTCACTCGATGCACTTAATGCTTGGCGTGCCGTGATTGGGCGTATTCAGCTGATGCAAGGACGTTTTAGCTTTGATGATTTTGCTGATTGGTTAAGCTTGCATGCGACCCAGCAACGATACGAACTTGAATATGTTCAGGTTGAGCGAATTTTAAATTTACTTGCCGATGCAGGCTTTAAACGAGGGCTTGATGCAGAGCATCTCAAGCGCAGTTTGTGTGAGGGTGATGACGATTATCGATATAGCTTTAAATTTGCTTTAGAACGACTGGCTCTAGGCATTGCTGTGCCTGTACATGAAACATTTAATCAGGTGCTGAGTTATGCCAAAGTTCAACCAGGTGATTTTGAGTTGATTGGTACACTCATTCAGATTTATCAAGATTTGAATGAGCGCCGTGATTGGTTAACCCTACATGAACAGGGGCAAGTCTATACGGTTGAATATTGGCTCCAAGTACTGGGTAAAGATATTGTCGAATTTGAGCAGGTGGGTGTTGCTGCTTTAAAAGCTGTTCGGGAAATTGTAAAAAAACAAGAGCGAATGTTGACGCTCGCAAGCTATTACGCAGAGACAGAAACGGGAACTTTGCGCAAAATTACGTTGCCTCTACCTTATATTATTGAAGAAATTCAACGGACCTTAGAAAGCCAAAGTGCACAAGCGGAACCGACTGGGCAGATTACCTTTGCCCAAATTGGACATATTCGGCCGCTACCTTATCGCTTAATAGTGATGTTAAATCTTGATGCAGGGCAATTCCCAAACCGTGATACACACGTTCCATTTGATTTAATGGATGCATTACGCCAACAGTTAGGAGACCGCTCTCGTCTTGAAGATGATCAGGGCGCTTTTTTAGATGCATTATTATTAGCCCAAGAAAATTTATGGCTGTTTTATAACGGGTTTGATGTGAACGATGGCGAGGTGAGAGAACCTTCCAGTATTCTTCAAGAGTTCCGTGAACACCTTGCCTTGATTGTAAAAGCCGAAGACGATGTACCTGAAAATGTAGTTATTGAAGGGATCGAGATTCCATCCCAGTTAAAACAACTGTATCACCTCCACCATTTACAGCCCTTCGATCCGAAAGGTTTTACTGTAGAAAAAAGAGGTGTTCGTTACCAAGATCATTGGTTTAAGGTTGCTTCACAAATTCAGCAAGTCTCAGGAAACCGTCAACCTTGGGCGAATACGACCTATCCGCTGCAAGCGCCTGACATGTTGGTTTTAGATAGCCAGCAATGGATACAGGATGTGACGTTCCCCGCACGACTATATTTGAAAACCTTGGGTGTCGAAAACTTAGGAAGTGTTGGACTGCTCGACCAAAATGAACCCTTGTTACTAGACGGTTTAGGGCGTTATGCGATTCGAGATTTTTTACAGCAATCTGATCAACAAGCACAACCTGAAGCTTTGCTTGATCAATTGCCTGTAGGCAAAGTCAAATATAGTGCATGGCAACAAGGTGTTTTTGAACAAGAGTGCCTGCTTGAACGCCTCCATCAATACGCGCCAGCAGTCACACAAACGACTCAGCGAGTTTGGCGAATTGCTAAACAGCTTCATATGAATATTACTGTTCCAAAGTCTGAAACTCAGGATTGGATCAGCATGGAGCCTTCAAGCGCTCGGGCAAAAAGACGTGCGAAAGTCTGGTTAGAACATCTACTCTGGTTGGCGTATCTTAATGAGGGAAGTGCAGGAGCTGAAAAGCGCCGCATTGTGGTTTTTAGTGATCAAATCGTGATTTGTAGTGGTGTGAGCTCTGAACAGGCTCGGCAATATTTACAACCGTGGTTTAAAATCTGGCGTTATGCACAACAACAACCATTGGTTCTACCAGCTGCCTTATTATTAAAGCCACTAGAAAAAGCCAAAGCATATCAGTGGGAAACAGCAGATCAGGCTGAAAAAGTAAAACTGGATGAGAAGAGCTATGCTGAGCTGTTAAAATACTGGAATGAAACAGGGTCATTTACCACGATGGATATGACTCAAAATGAAGCTTGTAAGCTGCATAAAGATTGGAGCTTTATTTTACAAGAACAAGATGCGCAAGCTTTGCTTCAACATGCTTGCGATGAATTTGCGTATGATCTGTATCATCCAGTTTTTCAATTTCAACATTCGGAGTAAGACATGAACTCAAGAGTACAGGTGTCTTATCAACCTATTATTGATATTGATTTTAGTGGATTACACTTAATTGAAGCTTCAGCAGGTACAGGAAAAACTTATACTTTATCGAGCTTGATGGTTCGTATTTTTCTTGAAAAGTACTTGCCTCGACAAGTGATTGCGACCACATTTACGCGTGCTGCCGCTGCCGAACTAAAAAGTCGTATTCGTGCCCGTTTGGTCGAAACGTATCGTTATTTAGAGACGAAGCGTAGTTTTACAGAACACGAATTAATTATGCAGGCTGAGCAAGAGCCTGATTTGTTACTCCAACACATTTTAAAAAGCTTCGCGACGCGTATTGCCTATGCGTGTGAGCGTTTAAAATTAGTTATAGATCAGTTCGATGAGCTATTTGTTGGAACACTCGATAGCTTTAGCCAAAAACTATTGCGTGAGTTTGCTTTTGAGAGTGGCAAAATTGAACGTGCTCAAATTACTGATGATGCCAAAACTTATAGCCGACAACTCATTCATGATGTACTACGTGAATGGATACAGTCTCAGCCTCAAACCGTGATTGATGCCTTATATCTGGCAGGTGAACTTAAGAGTGTAGATAGTTTTGTCAAACTCGTCGAAGACTCACTTAATTTTAGTTCGGCTCATTTTAAGCTTCCTGAAAAACCAACAATTCAGTTTGAACAATTTGCGCAGCTCAAGCAGTTAGCTACAGAAATTGACTTAGGCCTTTTAGACTCGTATTACCAGCTCGATGGCGAACATTATAAGCATGTGAGCGGTACGGTATTTCGAAACGGCGCTTTTAATAAATTATTTAGTGAATGTTTACCGCAGATACTGCAAGTTTTAACGCAAAGCGACAGTATTTTAGTTTTTGATGGATCGCTATCAGCACAGCGTGAACTTGTTTTTAAGTTTTTAGGTCAAATTGCCGATCAGAAAGTTTTTAAAAAATGTCCGGCCGAAATTTCAGATGGATTCTATCAACACCCTACAGTTCAGCAGATCCAGCAACTCTTTAGCGTGCTTAAAAACTATGCTGAGCAGTTCGACCAGCTTCATATTTATTTAAAAGCCTATTTATGTGTCGAAGTTAAAAAACGACTACCACAGGTTTTACAAAATAAAGGTGAAACGACCTTTTCTCAGCAAATCCGTACACTGTCTGACGCTTTAAAGGGCGAGCAGGGGCAACGTTTTGCAGTATTTGTTCAGGCGCGCTATCCCTTAATTTTGGTCGATGAATTTCAGGACACTAACCAAGATCAAGACGACATGCTCGCCAGTATTTGGCGTCATCCGCAGCGTTATCAAAAAGGCTGCATGATTATGGTGGGTGACCGGAAACAGGCAATTTACGGTTTCCGAGGTGGGGATATGCTCACCTTCTTAAATGCCTATAAAGATATTCAAGTCAAACATGGGCGCGAATATAAGTTAATTCATAACCACCGTTCGGTAGCTGATCTGGTTGAAGTTGTTGATGCGTTATTTCAACGGCAAATGGATTTTGGTGAACAGGTTCAATATGACCCAATTCGGGCAGGTACTCGGCCTCATCCTGCGCTGATTGAACACAACAATCATAATCCTCATCCTTTACGCTGGTTGATGCTCAAAGACAAAGAAACAGAGGCTCAGCAAGTTGCATGGAAGATTCGGGATTTACTCAACCGTTCTCATGAGGGTCATTTATATTTTCAAAAAGATTCTCAGACTCAAACCTTAAACGAAGATGATATTGCGGTATTGTCTCGTAATCATGATGGGCTTGATAAAGTTCAATATGAACTAGAGCGTTTAGGAGTTCGGGTTAATCGTCCATCGAAACGAAGTGTTTTTGATTGCACGATTGCTCAAGACGTCGGTGCTTTACTGACAGCAATACTTCATCCTTACGATGAGGCAAAAGTGAAACGGGCTTTAATTAGCCGCCTGTTTGCCATGGACTTGAAGCAACTGTTGCAACTTGAACAAACCGCAGAAGGCTTAAGCCTGTTCATGACTGGTTTTGATAGCGTTAGAGAGCTGTGGTCTAGTCAGGGCTTTTTAGTTGCATGGCAACAATGTTTAAGCCAGTTTGATATCTGGCAAAATTTGGTGGCTGCTCAAAGCAAAGATAATGAACGGGTTGTGGTGAACTTGCGTCATTTAACTGAAATTTTGAGTCAGCACAGTGAGAAATACTCAGGGGCACAAAACCTTTATCATTGGTATCTGAAACAGTTGCGTTCTCCTCTTGACCGTGATTGGGAGCTAGAACGTAAATTGTCGAGCGAAGCTGGCGTTCAGCTCATGACAATTCACCAGTCAAAAGGACTGGAATTTAAGATTGTTTTCTTATTAGGTGCAGACAAGCCGTTTCGAGAAAATAATAAAACTCTGAATTTTTCGACCCAAGATGTAGTCCAGCCAGACTCAAGCCAGACGTTAACTCAACGTGTAGTTGCGATTGCTGATAAGACTTATTTGAATGAAATTGAACTTAAACAACACGAAGAAAGAGCGCTCGCTGAACAGAATCGTCTTTGGTATGTCGCTTTAACGCGAGCAAGCCACCGCGTCTATGCTGTTTTACAAGATGCTGATGGTAAATCAGTTTCAGGCTTAGCTTTCTGGAAAAATAGGAATGAGCCTTTTCAGCACCATTGCTGTACAGATGAAATGGTTTTGGAGCAGATGCCTCAAGCAATTCATTTAGCTAAGCAAACCAGTATTATTGAACTACAAGCACAACGGTTTCCTGAACAACGTTTTTATTCTCGTGGTAAAACCAGTTTCAGTTACTTGGCGCAGCATTTAAAACATAAGGTTGGCACAGATTTATTGGCGAGTCAGAGCAATAATGCTGTATTAGCAGAAGATGAGCTGGACTTGGTCAACACTGTTGAAACAATCAGTGCTCAGCCGATTGACTGGATAAAGAATAATTTTCCGCGAGGAACGCTTGCTGGTAATTTCCTGCATGAAATTTTTGAGCATATCGATTTTCAATGTTCAGATGACTGGGTCATAGAAATACGTCGTCGTTTTAAAAATGACTATAGTAGTCTCTGGCTAGATTTACTTAGTACATATAAAGAGAGCTTTCCAGAGGAAGAAGACGCCGAGAATCTGCTTTATCAGTCAGTTGCACAGTGGTTGCAAGATATTTTACGAACGCCACTTTATCAGGGCTTCCGATTGAACCAACTCCAACCAGAGCAGCATTTGTCGGAGTTTCCTTTTTATTTGGCATTGTCGGATCGGGTTTTAGCCATGACACGTGTTCAGCAACTCTTTGCTGAATATGGCCTGAATATGCCGGAGTTACTTGAAGCACGTTCGGCCCGTTATCTCAATGGTTCTATCGATTTGGTTTATTTTGATGGGCAGCGCTATCACATTGCCGATTATAAAAGTAATTATTTAGGAGATGATCTTGCTGATTATCGTAGCGATAACATTGCACAAAGCATGTCTTTGGCAAGTTACTGGCTACAGGCAGGTCTATACTTGGTGGCATTACATCGCTATTTGCAAGTCAAAATGCAGAATTACCAAATTGAGCAACATTTAGGTGGGGCGACTTATCTTTATTTGCGTGGTATGAATGGTGAAGCAGAGCAGGGGTATTATTACTGGCAACCTAGTATTGAGTTTATTCTGCGTCTTGATGCCATTTTGGGGTATTTTGCTGAGGATAAAATCGCATGAAAAATGCTGATAAGTTAGGTAATTTTAAGATTAACAAATACTTGACATGTGGATAAGCCTGTCTATAACCATGTGGACAAGCGTGTGGAAAACTAGGTGGATAAGTGTGTGGACAATCTAAATAGCCCTGAACAAGCCGATTTAAGCTGGTTAACAACGTGGAGTAACTTCTTAAATCAGGCTCCATTTACTGAGCAATCACAAGTGCCAGATACCGCTTCTTATTTACAGCAGCTTATTGAAGCTAGCTTGCAAGGTGATAGCTGTATCGATGTCAGTCCAGAGCAAATTGCAGCACTTGGTCAACTTGCTATATCAGCCGATCAAGCGACTTCAAAAGTTGCACCATGCGTCTACGATGAGCAGGGGTTGGCATTATACCGATATTGGCACCTAGAGCAACGCCTCGCAGAACAAATTTGTCGATTAAAGCAACAATTAATTCAGCCTGTATCTTGTGATGACTATATAAGCTTACTCACAGACCCTCATCAGCAGGCAGCTTTACAAATGGTTGCTCGGCAGAGCCTCAGTATTATTACGGGTGGGCCGGGTACAGGTAAGACCTATACACTTGCACGTATTATTGCTGTGCTTAGCCAAGCAATTCCGCATATTCGTGTGGCGATGGCTGCTCCAACGGGTAAAGCAGCACAGCGCATGCAAGAAGCGCTACAAAACTCATTTAATGACCCTAAATTGCTTGAGTCCGGATTAATGAGTGAAGAGCTCAGAAATCAGGGAACACAAACGATTCATCGTTTATTGGGAATGGGGCATAGCCAAACACCACGGTTTAATCAAAAACAACCGCTTCCTTACGATGTAATAGTGGTGGATGAGGCCTCCATGCTGGATTTAAATCTAGCCACTCTTCTATTTGAGGCTGTGCCAGAGTCTTGTCGAATTATTTTATTAGGGGATGCAAATCAGCTTGCTTCCGTTGATGTAGGTGCAGTACTTGCTGACTTGCAACAAATACAGGCACTAGCCGACAACAGAGTACAATTACAAACCAGTCGTCGTTTTGCTGAAGGGGCGTTGATTGGGCAAGTTGCTAAATTTATTCAGGCACAAACCTATCAACAAAATCATGAAGTGGTTTTGCAGCAGTTTGAGATTGATATTGTTGAGGTTTCTGAATTAAAGCCTATAGTTTTACAAAATGACATGCCAGATGTGGTTCAGCTTGAGTATTTACCGGAAGGGAATCACACAGAAGTCGAAATTTATTATCAGAAACTCATGTTAGGTTTCCAAGGCTATGTAAAGAGCCTAAAAAATTATTTAAAAGAAGAACGCTCGATTGAACAGGTTCAAAACGTAGTAAGAGCATTCGATGACTACCGTATTTTAACGGCGGTCCGTCATGGCCCATTTGGCTTACAACAGTTAAACCAGTATGCGCAGCGCTGGTTACAACAACAGTTATCAATAGTTACAGTGGGTGGATGGTATGTAGGTCGTCCAGTGATGATGACTTATAACGACTATCAACTTGGTATTTCAAATGGAGACATTGGTTTATGTTTTGAGCATAGAACCCAGCCACAGCAATTTGAAGTATATTTTCCAAGTTTAAATAAGTGGGTGGCGGCAAACCGATTACCTAAAAGTATTCAAAGTGCATTTGCTTTAACAATTCATAAGTCGCAAGGGTCTGAATTTACACATACTGCTGTGGTTCTTGATCAGGCTGCAAAGAATTTATTAAGCCAAGAGCTTATTTACACTGCGATTACACGAGCTAAAAAAGTAGTGAGTCTTTTGGTTCATCCAGAAGCTTTAGTTCAGGCATTTACAGTTCGTACTACACGAAAAAGTGGTTTAGTTCAGAAAGTTAATCGGTTAGTTCGTTAAGACAAACTTAATATTTTTACCCTTGTAAGAAAAAGCTTACATAGATTCGAGATATTTGCTGCTAGAGTACACTCCACGTTTTTGAGATTATAAACACACAACGAGCTTGGCACGGAATGTCGGGCAAAATCGCACAATAATAATAGCTTAAGTCGAGAGACTGCGAACTTACAATGAAGTAGGTGTATAAAGAGGAAACTTACAGCCGCTAAGCCTTGTAGTTTTGGGAGAGACTACAGGGCTTTTTTATATTCACGTTTTAATTTACTTCTAAAAAATTATCAAAAAAGATCTGTTTTAGACCTCTATTTAATATGTTTTCTTTTAAAAATTAATATCAATAATATCAATATATTTATCTGTAATATGTTTTTTAAACAGCCATTTTTCCTGTGAATTGTTAAGTTATATGTTATACAGAACTGTACGTTAAATGTTAAAAATGGTTATTTACTAAATATTATACAGACCTGTACGTTTTTACTTACATGATGATAAGAAAAATACTACTTTTCTTCATAATTGGATGTGTCACAATACATCACATAAGGAAATAGAAACAAAGACATTGGAAGTGAGTTAAAACAACAAGAAGGATGTGACTAGCATCTCACCAACGATAATAAAAACAGAAATAACACGATAAACAAAAACTACAGCGCAAAAAACCCAAGCAGAAATGCTTGGGTTTTTTATTTGCTTTTACACTAAGTTAGTTTCGTGTGAGTCGCTACCAAACAAAGATCGGCGCTGGTCTCTAGGGATGCGTGGACATTGTGTTGAAATCTGATAAAGCACGTTGGCTAAAGCTGGAAGGTGTGTTCCAACTACAGATTTGCCCGTTGTTAACAGAGACACACTAATATCTCTTTCAGGGTCGGCCCAACATAGAATATTGGAGAACCCTAAATGGCCAAAAGCTTGTCCTGTCATTGGACCAAAAAGACCTACAGGGTTACTACCTAACATTGGTCCTAAAGCATAGCGCATTGGAATTAATAAAGTACGATCAATGTTAACGCCTGTAGTCGGCAGTGTTGCCCTGAAAATCGTTTTCTCACTGAAGATTTGCTGACCGCCATAGCTTCCTCCACTTAAAAGCATTTCAAAGAAACGTCCAGCTTGTTCTGCGCTGGTATAGATGTTTCCGGCTGGGCAAATTGTGTCCATAAAACGATTGTCGTTAGTGACATCAACTGCAAGTTGCAACCCTCCACCTAACACATGGTTCAGGTAGTGGTCGGTACCAAGGCGAGGGTGTAGGCCCGTTGCACAATTTAAAGCAACCTCTGAGCGGTACTCTGGTTTTAAACCATAGTTGAAATAAGGCATTCCCATCGGTTTTTCGATAGTTTGATGCACAAATTCACGTAAATCTTGTCCAGTCACCCGCTCAATCACTTCTCCTAAAATATAACCCGCTGTAACAGCATGATAGGCAAGGTGGTTACCAGCAGGGGATACAGGCTTGGCAGCATATAAACGTTTTAAAATTTGATCTTTATCAAAGAGTAATTCTGGTGTGACATCGCCGTCTATATAGGGAATGCCGCCACGATGTGCTAATAAATGAAAGATAGTCGCACGGCGTTTACCATTTACGCCATATTCCGGAATATAGTAGCTCACAGGATCAAGCAAATTGATTTCGCCTTTTTCATCTAATAGATGAATTAACATGGCGGTGATCATCTTTGATGCTGAAAACAGGCAAACAGGTGTATCTGGAGTCGCAATCAGAGCGTTTTCTTGAAGTCCTGCTGGAGAGTTCCCCTGAGCATATCCAATGCTTCTGTTCAGTAGAACTTTACCTTGTCTGCGTAGACAAAAAGTAATGAGTGGATAATTTCCGGTTTTATATAATGCTTCTACACTGTTCCAGATTTTTTGAATCTGGCGTTCAGTCATTCCACCCTGTTCAGCAGCAACCTCATCTTTACGACGAATAACTTGCTCAATATTGTCCGGTACTGGACAAGTGTTGGTTGAAAAAATTTTCACACGTTCCTCGCGCTTATTTCTTTTTATTCAAGGGTAGTGTGCAGCGTTAATATGCTCATGTCAGTGTCTAAAATGACAAGTTACTGAAAACTATTTTGCAATCCACCTATAGATACCTTAAAATAGGCGACTTGCTGTAGTGATGCACGGCAGTCAGTTGCCTCAACTGATTCATATCGTTTACTTTTTTTAAGCATCTCGGAGAAATCGAATGGCTTTAACTAATGCAGACCGCGCAGAGATCATTGCTAAATTTGCTCGCGCTGAAAATGACACTGGTTCACCAGAAGTACAAGTAGCTCTATTGACTGCTCAAATCAATGATTTACAAGGTCACTTTAAAGCTCACAAACACGACCATCATAGCCGTCGTGGTTTGATTCGTATGGTTAACCAACGTCGTAAATTGCTTGACTATTTAAATGGTAAAGACCACGGTCGTTACACTGCTTTGATCGGTGCTTTAGGTTTACGTCGTTAATTCGATTTTCACTTTGTTTTCGCTATTTCGCATGTCGCAATGCTTTATCGCTGAAAAGAGAGTTTCACTTAATTTTAGATTAAGTGATTTTTAGAAGGGGCGCTTGTGCGCTCCTTCTTTGCGTTTAACTTTTAACATTATTTAAAATTTTTGGCCTAGTGTGATGGCTTCTAAGCTTTGTCATTTATCTACCAATCGGTGTAGTCTGAATGCCAAACCTTAGGGGTCTCACTAGAATAAAATTAGGAAAATACAATACATGTCAATGTTTAATATCGTTCGTAAAGAATTCCAATATGGTCAACACACTGTTGTTTTAGAAACAGGTCGTGTTGCACGTCAAGCAAATACAGTTTTAGTTACAATGGGCGGCGTAACTGTTTTAGTTGCAGTAGTTGCTCAACCTAAAGCAAAAGCGGGTCAAGACTTCTTCCCCTTAACAGTTAACTATCAAGAAAAACAATATGCTGCGGGTCGTATCCCTGGTGGTTATGGTAAACGTGAAGGTCGTCAGTCTGAAGCTGAAACTTTAATTTCACGTCTTATTGACCGTCCAATTCGTCCATTGTTCCCAGAAGGTTTCTATAACGAAATCCAAGTGACAGCGACTGTTGTTTCTTCTGATAAGACTATGGATGCTGACATTGCTGCAATGATCGGTGCTTCAGCTGCAATGTCAATTGCAGCTGTTCCATTCCGTGGTCCAATTGCAGGCGCACGTGTTGGTTTAATCAACGGCGAATACATTCTTAACCCAACCCACGAACAATTGAAAGAAAGTGATCTTGATCTTGTGGTTGCGGGTACTGAATCTGCGGTACTAATGGTTGAATCTGAAGCGAAAGAACTTTCAGAAGACCAAATGTTAGGTGCTGTACTTTTTGGTCATGACGAAATGCAAATTGCTGTTCAAGCAATTAAAGAATTTGCTGCTGCTGCTGGTGCAGTTGAATCAACTTGGGTTGCTCCAAGCAAAAACGAAGCTCTTCTTGAGCAATTAAAAGCAGCTTTCGAAGCTAAAATTTCTGAAGCATATACGATTGCGGTTAAACAAGATCGTTATGCAGCACTTGATGCACTTTATGCAGAAGCTGTAGCTCAGTTCGTTCCTGAAAATGACGAAACTGGTATTGCTGACGAAGTAAACGAATTATTTGAAGACCTTAAATACCGTACAGTACGTGACAACATCTTGTCAGGTAAACCACGTATTGATGGCCGTGATACTAAAACTGTTCGTGGTATCGACGTTCAAGTTGGTGTATTAGACCGTGCTCACGGTTCTGCATTATTTACACGTGGTGAAACTCAAGCGTTGGTAACAACAACTTTGGGTAATACTCGTGATGCACTCATGGTTGATACATTGTCAGGTACTAAAACTGACAATTTCATGTTGCACTACAACTTCCCTGCATATTCTGTAGGTGAAACAGGTCGTGAATCTGGTCCTAAGCGTCGTGAAATTGGTCATGGCCGTTTAGCACGTCGTGGTGTTCAAGCAGTTCTTCCTGCTGCTGACCGCTTCCCATATGTTATTCGTATTGTATCTGACATTACTGAATCTAACGGTTCATCTTCAATGGCTTCTGTATGTGGTGCATCATTATCACTTATGGATGCGGGTGTTCCACTTAAAGCACCAGTTGCTGGTATCGCAATGGGCTTAGTGAAAGAAGGTGAGCGTTTTGCAGTACTTTCTGACATCTTAGGTGACGAAGATCACTTAGGTGATATGGACTTTAAAGTAGCAGGTTCTGCAAACGGTATTACGGCACTTCAAATGGACATCAAGATTGAAGGTATTACTGAAGAAATTATGGAAGCTGCATTAAACCAAGCATTTGCTGGTCGTATGCACATCCTTAACGAAATGAATAAAGTCATTTCACGTGCTCGTCCTGAAATCAGCGCTCATGCACCGACATTTGAAGTCATTAACATCAATCCAGACAAGATCCGTGATGTTATTGGTAAAGGTGGTGCAACGATTCGTGCCATTACTGAAGAAACTAAAGCTGCAATTGATATTGAAGACAATGGTACAGTTCGCGTATTTGGTGAAACTAAAGCTGCTGCTCGTGCTGCGATTGCAAAAATTCAAGCACTTACTGCTGAAGTTGAACCAGGTAAGATCTATGACGGTAAAGTAATCCGTATTGTAGAATTCGGTGCGTTTGTAAACATCATGCCAGGTACTGATGGCCTTCTTCACATTTCGCAAATTTCAAATGAACGTATTGCGAACGTAACTGATGTTCTTAAAGAAGGTCAGGAAGTGAAAGTACAAGTTGCTGATGTTGATAATCGTGGTCGTATTAAATTGACTATGAAAGACATTGAACAAGCATAATTGTTCTAGTGACATGAAAAAGTCCGCTTGATGCGGACTTTTTTTATGGCATGATGCAAGTAATACAAAAACAGATCGTTGTGGTATGCAGGTTTATTACTTTTATCGCCATCAAAGCGACGGCTATGTCTTTTTAAGCCGTGAACAGCATAGTGAACATGTTCTAGAGTTTTTCTGGATTGATAGTCTCAGAACGGATGTGGTCAATCATAATGAAGAATGGCAGCAAGAGATTCAAAAGCTTTCAGGCGTAGTTATTAATGAGTTTCATATGCGGGATATCTCGAATATTGAACATCCTTGTGCATTTGACACGCTTGAAGAATATGACTTACTGATTTTTAAAAAGCTGGTTACGCCTGATGATGAAATTAAACATGCTGAATCGCAAGACAGTGTTTTTGGTTTGGCGACTACACCAATTAGCTTTATTTTGACGCCAGATGTGCTGATTAGTGTGCGTGAGCAGGGAAATAAGTCGATTGAAAATTATGTTCAACGTCTTGATAACATTTTATGTAGAACTTTAGAAGAGCAAAATAAAACCCGTAAATTACCAAATTCACCGATCGATTTATCGTTACGGCTGTTAAACAGTATGATTGATGGCTATCTTGATATCCGCTCGCCATTGACGAGAAGAGTCGAGCATTGGCAACAGCAATTACTTCAGGGTAATCGCCGTTTTAAACAATGGCATCAACTATTTCATGAGAATATGGCATTTCAGCAAGTGGAAAATCTATGCGAGGAGCAAATTGAAAGCTTGCAAGAGTTTAGAGATGAAATCGTAGAAAATTACCACCATGTGATTGGCAAGCATATCCACAATTCACAAGATATTTTACTGGTGCGTTTAAATGATTTGATGAGTCATGTTGAACGTATTCAAAAACATACATTACGATTGCGTAGCGCAATTCAGTCCGCAATTGATCTGCATTTTTCAGCCATTGCGAACCAGACCAATGAAAACATGCGGATTCTTGCCATTATTACCGCCGTTTTTGCACCTCTTACCCTTTTAACGGGGATTTATGGAATGAATTTTGAGTTTATTCCTGGTCTTAAATCGCCAGTTGGTTTCTGGATTATGCTCGGGGTCATGCTGCTTAGTACGATTTTTCTGTTGTACTATTTCTATCGGCAGCATTTGGTGGGGCGAGGTGAACGAAGCGTCATTGATTTATTAGCTCAGCAACACCGTCAAGATCGGATGAATTTATTTTGGTTTTTGGAATATGAACCGATTAAGCAGACTTTGAAGGAAGTGGAGAAGATTACTCGGTTGAAATAATTTTTTATTTTTGCACGACGGAGTCTTCTCATTAATATATCAAATAGTTATAGCTAATTCGTTACTTTGGTTTCGCCCAAAGTAACCAAAGGCATTTGTCATCCTTAGAACCTGTTCACTACCAGCATCTAACTAATTTTATTGCAAAAACAATATTATTTAGATAATGGGCAGGCTAAGGATGACCTTTAGCTCAAGCTATGCTTCAAAAAATCTTAATGAAAATGCTTTAACTCTTTCCTTAATTGCTGTACTTCATCAATCAAATCTAACATCACTGCAACTGCCGCCAAACTTGCATCAAAGTCACGTTGTAGACGATAGGCTTTACGTGCACGAGAGACATCTTCGCCCATAAACTGATGGGTTTCAGGTGCGGTATTGACCGATAAAATATCATATTCAATTAGCTGAATAATCCAGTCGGGACTTTGACCACAAGCTTGAGCGAATTGTTGTAGATCAAATGTGGATTGTTCATCAACGACCTCAGCACTAAAGGTATGGCCGTCATATACAATTTCTCGATAATGAATGGTTGTCATAATCTTGCTCCCTAATGAGATGAACGAGGTTCGAATGAAGCAAAGGCTTCTGCCAGTTGCTGATAGGCTTGTTTTTCTTTTTCAGAATGTGCAGGTGGAAATACAATATTTAAGATTAAGTATAGATGCCCTGGTGTTTTATTAGGTATCCCTTTGTCTTTTAAACGTAGCTGTTGTCCTTGTTTTGCATTGTGAGGTAAATTGACATGCAAAGATCCAGCTGGTGTTTTTACTTCAATACCTTGACCTAACGCTGCTTCCCACGGAGCTACATCTACAGTCAAATATACATCACTGCCTTCGACATGAACGCGGTCTGTATCTTTATACTGGATTTCAATATAGAGATCGCCGTTAGCACCGCCATTGATACCACTTTGTCCTTGTCCACTTAATCGGATTTGCTGACCTTCTTTCATACCTTCTGGTATTTTGACTTGAAGGGTTTTACGTTGAACTTCAGGTTCGCCATAAGCATTCACGGTCGGAATTTGTAGGGTAATTTGTTGCGTTGATCCATGATAGGCAATATCAAGATCGACCTCTATGCTGGCATGTTGATCTTCACCGCGATAACTACGCTGTTGTCTCTGATGTTGCTGTTGACCACCACCAAATCCTGCACCAAAGCGACCAAATAAATCTTCAAAACCGCTAAAGTCTGCTTGTTCACCACCTGTAAAACCTTGGCGATAAAACTGTGCTCCATCAAAACCACCTTGAGCAGCGCCTTGACCAAAGTTATTAAAACCTTGTGGATGATCTAACATCTGATCATATTCAGCTTTTTTTTCTGCATTGCTTAACGTGTCGTAGGCAACATTAATTGCCTGCATCTTTTCTTCGGCATCTTTTTCTTTGCTGATGTCAGGATGATATTTACGAGCTAATTTTCGATAAGCTTTCTTAATTTCATCAGCAGAGGCTTTGCGTGTAACCCCTAATTCTTCATAATAATTTTTAGCCATAATGTTTTATCAGGATGGTGTGGTTTATTTCATTATGAAACGATTTTTAGAGTTTTCAATAAGCTAGATTGTATAAGAGTTGTTCTATTCCAAAATGAAATTGATAGAAAAAGGTATAGGCAAATGAGACCTATACCTTTCATGATTTAGATGAAACTTTGATATAAGCCATACAGGGCAATAAGTAAAAGTAATAAACCGCAAAGTCCTAATATTTTTGGATATAAATGGCTATTAGAAAGACGGCGGAAAAATACATAAACTAGAGATAAAGTTAAGAAGTCTAAAACAATCCATGTCAGCGTGAGTATCGTTAAGCTGAAATCTAGCTGGGGGGTAATAGAAACAAATTGCGGGAAGAATGCTGAGAAGAAAATAATATCTTTCGGGTTGGAGATTCCGACAAAAAAGCCCTTTTTGAAGCCCCCATTTTGTGCCGAAACTGTTTGTATTGCTTCGGGATGAGGTGCCTGAATGACTTCTTTAAGAATAGTGAAACCTAAATATCCAATATATAGACAGCCTAAGATACGGATAATATTGAGATAACTATCGTTAACACTCAGTACTCCCTTTAAAACGAGTACCGAAATAAAAATTAAAATAAGTGAGGCTAAATTGGTCCCAAAAATCGTTTCAAGTGCTTTTCTATATCCACCTTTAAGTCCAGCGCTTGCAACTAAAATCATGACAGGGCCGGGGGTAGCAATCATAATAATGACGCTAAAAATAAATAGAAAATAATCAAAATAATTCATGGAATATAAGTATCTTATTTATCAGGCTATAAAGTAATCTTATATTATCTTATTTAAAATAAGATATTGAAAATGATCATCAAAAAAAATAAGGATAAATAAAAAGGCGGTATATCCGCCTTTTTATAAAGTTTAACTACTAACTCAAATGCTCACCAAATAACGCTAAAGCTTCTTCAGCGGTAAAGGTATATTGCGTGTTACAGAACTGACAATCCATACGAATAGGGTTCTGGTCTTCTAATGTTTCATGAACAGCGTCTACACCAATTTGAATCAGCGCATTTGCACAGCGTTCTTTTGAACATGTACAGCCAAATTTGAGTGCTTCAATTTCTGGTAAACGGACCTCTTCTTCGTTATATAAACGATATAAGATCTCGGTTGCATCTAAATTGGTGAGCTCTTCAGCTTTTAATGTTTCGGTCAACATGGTCAAGCGTGGCCATAAATCTTCATCAACCAGCTTTTGCTCTTCGTCATCATGACGTGGTAAAAGCTGAATGAGTAAACCACCAGAGCGCTTAGCAGTACTCGCTAGCACAATTCGAGTTGGAATTTGTGCAGATAAGTCGTAATACTGCATGAGGCAACCCGCTAAATTTGCCTGATCAAGAGGTACAATACCTTGATAACGCTCGCCAAATTCCGGTTCAATATTGATAAATAAAACGGGATTAACTAAAGCGCCGAGAACTGTGCTGCTGTCTGTTGCTTCAATGAAGCGTGGATCAGTTTCATAATCGGCTAAAGCACGAACTTCACCTAAATGATTACATTCAGCCATTGCCCACTTAAAGGTGCCGCTAGCCTGGATTTGCAAGCTGATACGGCCTTTGATTTTTAGTGTACTTGCAAGTAATGCAGTCGCACTCAACATTTCACCTAGCAGAATTTTAACCGCAGGCATATAGTCACGTTGAGCTAAGATAGTTTGTAGTGCTTCTTCTAGATGAACTACTTCCCCACGAACTGGAAAGTTCTCTATATAAAAGCGTTGGCGTAAATCAGACATAATATTCTCCAGGGCCCTAAGCAGATTATAACAATTTCGTTTTAAGCAAGCTTAGGGAATGCAGCGAAGCCGCAAGTAGGACAAAGGACAGCTTGGTGTCCATTGTCGCAATTATTTAGGCAATGTGAATAAGTCCTTAATATAGTCATTCTTCGAAATCTCAAGTTATTCTAGATGATCTCGTGTAATGTCGATGCGATTTGGCTGTAAATGACGCTTTAAATTCACATCGTGCTTTGACGTAGCCTGTTGTTGAGCATCACTTTCAAATAGATGTTCAAGTTCGGCTAAAGCGTTACGATGCGTCTCAAAGATCTTTTGTTCATCAGTATAAATACTTTGCTGTTGTATGAGCAATTTCTCATCATAATCCCGAAAGATTTCGATATTGTTATAGGCTTGCTCGTCAGAAATCCCGAGTTCGCGTAAGGCACGATAAGCCATTCCTAATGAAGATAAATACGTCTCACGCCAAATATATTCAACACCTACATCTCTTAAAAGATGCACATGATGGCGGTCACGAGCGCGAGCCAATATCCTTAAGTTTGGATAATTTAATCTGAGATGACGTGCTACATTCATAGAGTCTTCAACATCATCAATCGCTAAAATAAATACTTTGGCTTTTTCAATGCCCGCAGAGCGCAGTAAATCTGGTTGGGTCACATCACCATAATAAAGTGATCCACCATATCGTCTGACAAAGTCGACTTGATGAAGATTGTTGTCAATTGCAGTGAACCCTAGATGTTGCAGGCGGGCAATACGCGCAATAATTTGTCCAAATCGACCAAAACCGGCAATGATAATCGGGTTTTCTTGCTGAGGAATTTTATCATACTCAGGCGGGCGTTCTTTATTAAACAGTGGAATGACCTTGTATGCCATAAACCAGTAAATCACTGGTGTGAGTACCATCGACAAAGTCACAATAAGAGTCACAGGTTCTAATAAAGCTTGAGTTAAAATCTTTTCACTTTTAGCTAAGCTTAAAATGACGAAAGCAAACTCACCGCCTTGAGCTAAACAACTTCCTAATAGTAGGCTGTTATTCCAACTGTACTTTTTATAGCGTGCAATGGCGGTCAATATCAGCGTTTTGATGACCAGTAAGCCGATTGCTCCACCAATAATAAGCCAAGGCATTTCAATGAGTAGTGACAGTTGAGTGGTCATACCCACGGTCATAAAGAATAAGCCAAGTAGTAAGCCTTTAAAGGGTGCAATACTGGCTTCAACTTCGTGACGAAATTCGGAATCTGCTAATAATACGCCTGTGAGGAAAGCACCTAATGTGGTGCTAATTCCTAATGTATCCATGAGTAAAACAACAGCAAGAATAATAAATAACCCTACCGCCGTAATGAGTTCAGTTGCTCCACTTTTGGCAACAAAACGGAAAAATGGACGCATCACATAACGACTAAATAGAAATAGGCCAGTGAATGTTGCGATGATAGCCGCAAAATAAGCGATTCCATGATGGGTTGATTCTGTTCCTGCGAGTAATGGAATAATTGCAAGTAACGGAATCGCAGCAATATCTTGAAATAATAAAATTGAGAAAGACTGCTGACCATAGGTCGTGTTGAGTTGCTGTTTTTCAGTCAGAAGCTGTAATACAAAGGCTGTAGAAGACAGTGCCAGCGCAAAACCAATCACAAAACTGACAGCAAGTTGCTGTTGAAATAGGAAGAGTACGATCAGCATAAGAATGCCACCGCTAATAAGAACTTGCAGACTTCCCATTACAAAAATAGAGTCACGCATTTCCCACAAACGCTGTGGTCTTAATTCTAAGCCAATCAGGAACATCAATAAAATGACACCGAATTCGGCAAGTTCCATAATTGCTTCAGGGTCATGAGCAATATTTAAAACACTAGAACCCAGAAGTATTCCTGTAAATAAATAACCTAAAACTGTTGCAATCCCTAGGCGTTTGCCAAGAGGGACTAAAATCAGAGAAGCTCCAAGAAAGATAGTTGCTTGCAGTAGGAATGACATCCATTGCCTCGAATGTATTAGTCTCTTTTAAGTGTAAAACGAAAAAGACGTCTTCACACCATGATATTCAAATCATCTAATTAAATTCTTGCGGATCAACATCAATTGATAGCCTGAGTTGATGCTGCCTTGGTGCATGAACCAATTGAGACCACCACTGTCTTAAGTAAAAATGTAGACGAGCGCGGTCGGCAGATAAAATCACCATGTGTGCACGATAGCGTCCTGCTTTACGTTCCATCGGTGCTGGGATTGGTCCCCAAATATCAACAATCTCACCTGCAACTTGGCGAAGTTGCTCAGCAGCTTCATTTAAAAAATGCAAGGTATAGTCTCGATCTTTCGACTCTGCACGTATGAGTACGGCATAGCGATAAGGCGGTAGCAAAGCAACTTTACGTTCAGCCAATGTTTGTTTGGCAACCGCGCGATAGTCTTTTTCGATGAGTGTGGTTAGGAGTGGGTGATCGGGTCTTAAGGTTTGTAAATAAACATGGCCTTTGTGTTCACCACGGCCTGCACGGCCAGCCACTTGAACAATCAATTGCGCAGTACGTTCTGGTGCACGGATATCGACACTAAGTAACCCTGCATCAATATCTAAAATGGCAACCAAAGTCACATGTGGGAAATGGTGACCTTTTGCCAACATTTGAGTGCCGAGCAAAATTGTTGGTTTGTTTTGATGAATACGATCATAGATTTTTTGCCAGCTTCCGACACGACTGGTACTATCACGATCAACCCGAATTACGTCATGATCAGGAAATAATTCTTGTAAGTGTTCTTCGACCTTAGCTGTTCCTGCACCTAAAGTTTTTAAACTCTTTTGCTGACATTCAGGGCAATGATCCGGTAAGCGATGAATGGTTCCGCAGTGATGGCAATGTAAATAAGAATAAGGTTGGGTGTGCAGAGTAAAATGTGCATCACAATGTGGACAATTGGCTTGCCATCCACAGCTTTCGCAGACCAGTACGGGTGCATAGCCACGACGGTTTAAAAAGATTAAAACCTGTTCTTTTCTCGCTAATGTATGTTTGATTTGTTCAATAAGAGGCTGGCTAATTCCATGCTGTTTTTTGACAATTTTAAGATCAATCAAATGCATTTTAGGCAAAAGTGCATGTCCAGCACGTTTGTTGAGTTGCAGTGAAGTTAACTTGCCAGTTTCGACCAAATAATAACTATCGATACTTGGTGTTGCCGAACCTAAAATAACAGGGCAGCTTTGTAAGTGCCCTCGGTACAGTGCGACATCACGCGCATGGTAACGGAAGCCTTCTTGTTGTTTATAAGACAGGTCATGCTCTTCATCTAAAATGATTAAGCCCAAACGTGGCAGCGGTGTATAGATCGCTGAGCGTGTCCCTAAAATAATAGATGCTTTTCCAGTCTGTGCCTGTTGCCATGCTTGTAAGCGTTTGGAGTCGTTTAAGCCTGAATGTAACAGTGCAATATCACAATTAAAACGAGACTTAAAACGAGAAATGGTTTGAGGGGTTAAACCAATTTCTGGCACCAAAACCAGTACTTGTTTACCTTGCTTTAGCACCTCATGCATGATGTGTAGATAAACTTCGGTTTTACCGCTCCCCGTTAAGCCATCTAGCAAAAATGCTTGGTATTGATGCTGTGCTTTAATAACCTGTTGGGTTGCTTGCTTTTGGTCTTCATTTAGCGTGAGCGGCATTTGTGCCAATTGAACAGGTGTAGGGCTAAAGTCGTGTGGTTCAAGCGTACATTCAACCAAACCTTTCTTTTCTAGCGCTTTAAGTGTTGCAGTTTCTACGCCACTTAAATTGAGAATGTTCTCTGTTGTTCCAGCCGGATGTAACTTTAAAATCTGATAAGCATCTTGTTGCTTTACTGAACGTTTAAGCAGTGCCTCAACATTGTCGCATGGAGTAATTTTCCAGAGATGGAACAAAACGTCCATCGGTTTGCCCTGACGTAGTATAGCCGGAAGGGCGGTTTGCATGACCTCGCCAACTGGAAATTGGTAATATTGTGCGGACCATGTCAATAAACTTAAAACTTGTTCATCTAAAATAGGTTGTTCATCTAAAAGTTCAGAAATGGCTTTAAGCTGAAAGTTGCCTGTAAATGGCTCATGTGGATTCACTTTTTCAGTGATGATACCAATTAGGTTTTGTCGCCCAAATGAAATAGCGACGCGTGAGCCTACTTGAGCCCGTTCATATTGTGCTTCGGTGAGTGTATAGTCAAAAGTGTCGTACAGATGCACAGGTACGGCAACACGCACACGATAAACAACTGAATCAGGCTTTGGCGTTATGGTCATAGAGGCTCATTTCGTCAATTTTAAAAAACGGCATAGCGTCGTGAAGAGGACTTGGGTATTCTACACAGGCTATAGAATGAATATGAATGATTGCGTAGCATAGATGCAACAGCAGCGACTATTATTTTTGGAAAATTAGAACATTACCATGCCTGCATATCAATTTACTGCCATTGATGCTTCAGGGAAGCAGCAAAAAGGAGTGCTTGAGGGAGACTCAGCACGCCAGATTCGCCAACAATTACGCGATAAAGCATGGACACCAATTAGCGTTGACCCTGTTGAACAAAAAGATAAGCATCAAAGTCAGGGGTTATTTCAAAAAAAGTTCAGTGCCTATGATTTGGCACTCATGACCAGACAACTTTCTGTTTTGGTTGCAGCTGCAATTCCTTTAGAAGAAGCTTTACGTGCGGTGAGCAAGCAAAGTGAAAAAGCGCATGTGCAAAATCTTTTATCGTCTGTTCGTTCGCGAGTCATGGAAGGACACTCATTGGCTCAAGGTATGCAGCAATCTGGACGTTTTCCGGACCTCTATATTGCAACAGTCGCTGCAGGTGAACGTTCTGGACATTTAGATCTGATTTTAGATCAGCTCTCGGATTACACCGAAAACCGTTTTGCCATGCAAAAGAAAGTTCAGGGCGCCATGATTTACCCGATCATTTTAATGCTGATGTCATTTGCTATTGTCATGGGCTTAATGACTTTTGTTGTGCCAGAAATTGTTAAAACTTTTGATCAAAACAAAGATGCACTGCCTTGGATTACGGTCGCTTTAATGAAAGCCAGCGATTTTATTCGCCATGCATGGGTGTTTATTATTATTTTTGCAGTTGTCGGAATTGTGGCATTTGTACGGTTTTTAAAAACAACAGCTGGGCATTATGCTTTTGATCGATTAACACTCAAATTGCCATTATTCGGTAAACTGTCACGTGGTATTAATTCTGCACGATTTGCCAGTACCTTATCTATTTTGACCCGTTCAGGCGTGCCGTTGGTGGACGCATTAAAAATTGGTGCAGCCGTCACCAATAACTGGGTCATTCGTGATTCAATTGCCCAAGCTGCTGAGCGTGTTACAGAAGGTGGTAACTTGGGTACGCAGCTTGAGCGCAGTGGTTATTTCCCACCAATGATGGTACAAATGATTCGAAGTGGTGAGGCATCAGGTGAGCTCGACCGCATGTTAGAACGAGCATCGACCATGCAAGACCGTGAGGTTACAACATTTATTTCAACCTTACTGGCATTACTTGAACCGCTTATGCTGGTTTTAATGGCAAGCATTGTACTGGTTATTGTAATCGCGGTTATGCTGCCAATCGTAAATATGAACAATATGATTTAATAACTTTGATATTAGAGATAATGATGAAAGTAAAAAATATTCAAAGCGAAACAGCGATGGAACAACATAGTGAATCTGCGGTTTCAAATCAGTTTGAGCAGTGTTCTGATAAACATACCTCAAGTGTAGCTTTAAAAATTGCACAATCGTGCCATTCCGAGCATAGCTCTCCATCTTGCGTTCGGGCAAAGCTTCGCTTTGCTAATCCTCACTCAGGCTTTACCCTCATTGAAGTCATGGTCGTGATTGTAATTTTAGGCGTGTTAGCAGCGCTCATCGTACCAAATGTCATGGGGCGTAGTGAAAAAGCTAAAATTGATACCACCCAAATTACATTAAAAGGTGTGGCTGGTGCTTTAGATCAGTACAAGCTCGATAACGGTCATTTCCCAACAATGCAAGAAGGTGGACTAGATGCTTTAGTGAATCAGCCTGCTACAGCAAAAAACTGGATGCCGGGTGGATATGTTAAAGGTGGTTATCCTAAAGATAGTTGGAAAAATGATGTTCAATATGTAATTCCAGGTGCAGATAACCGAGCTTTTGATTTGTACTCATTTGGAGCAGATGGCAAAGAGGGCGGTGAAGGTAATGATGCAGATATTTATTACCAACCTTAATTAAAAATATAATAGAGATTATCAATTCGTTTGAAAAGATAAACCGATAAATACGAATTGATAATCTTTCTTAATCACAGAAATATAGTAAGTTTTTGAAAAATATAAAATAAAGTTAATATTCATATTTGAGACTTATAATAAGAATTATTCCCATATTTAATAGTTACAAGAAAGTTAAAATGTATAGGAAAATAAGCTATATATTTAAATAAAAGCTTTGCATAATAAATAAAAAGCACTTTATTACATTAAAAGGAGAGATTAAATGAAAGCATTTCTCATAGTAGATGAACTGACTCAGTTTCATTGGGTAATGCTGAAGTCTGTCCTGTTGATTTTGGGTTTATTGCCGATTGCCGAAGTTTTTTTAAAGCTATGGCTTAATACCGAGGGAAGTAGCCAAATTATGATTGGTTTCTTCGCATTAAGTATTGTGAGTGCATGGTTAATGGTAAGCTTCTTTACTGCATTAAAAGCGAGTGTCTGGCAAGCTAAACAAATATCCACTAAATATGAGCAATTGCTTTTTAAAGCCTATCGTTATGTACCAATGGTCTTTCTATCGAGTTTAGTTGCTTATTTATCTTTGCAATTATCGATCGCTTTTTAATTATAATTTGAACCAAACTTTTAGATAAAACGTAGACTGAATATCTACGTTTTATTTTTTTAATTTAAGCAGGCTGTTGTACTAGCATTGCTGTAATTTTACGAACGATAGGCAGGATGAAAAGTAGCGTTGGGAAAGCAATTAACCAAGAAATAGCCCATGCAGACATCCATACATAAATGGAAAATTCTTCTAATCCCAAACTTCGTAATGTACTAATCATTGAAACCACAAACGTCATAATGATCGATAGAAGAAACGGTAAAATGATAGATGTATAGCGATTTGGAAGTTTTTTAAAACTAAACAAAGATTTTGAGTTTTGCATTTTTGACTCCGTAAACCAACAAACGCCAGTGCCATTCAAAATATAAAAATATTTTGAACAAATAGCTCCAAGCATTGTTGGAGGTATGTTGGCACGTTGATTGACGTAAACGTTTACGGCTTTTATATCAGCAGATTTAATTTAGCATGAATTTTTCAAACTGGAAATAAAAAGAGGGTATTTCTTTATTTGTACATATTATATGCTTCAAATCAGATGTTTAAGAACATGAGAAAAAGTAAATGGAACAAATCGAGTGGAATGATTTTTTAAAAGTAGAGCTTCGCGTGGGTAAAATTATTGAAGCTGAAGTTTTCGAAAAGGCACGTAAACCTGCTTATATTTTGCATGTAGATTTTGGTGAAGAGTTAGGGGTGCGTAAATCGAGTGCGCAGATTACTAAACTCTATCAGCCACAAGATTTAGTTGGTAAGTTGGTGGTTGCTGTAGTGAATTTTCCCAAAAAACAAATTGGACCTATTCAGTCAGAATGTTTGGTGACAGGATTTCACAATGCAGATGGTGATGTAGCACTTTGTATCCCAGAGTTTGAAGTGCCTCTGGGTACAAAGTTATTGTAAGTTAGCGGCGGGATTTAAAAGAAACGTCAACTTTACGTGGACGATAAACCCAACCTAAAACCAGCAGTAATACTGCAAATCCTAAAACTGGATAATCACCTAAACGGTTATAAAGGGTTTGACCTTGCATCACTGGTAAATCGCCTCTCAAGACAAACTCTTTATCGATTGGTGCTTGTTCAGTGATATGACCATTTTGATCAATAAAGGCAGTTACACCTGTATTGGTTGCACGGATAAACCAGCGGCCATTTTCTTTAGCTCGCATTTGTACCATTTGTAAATGTTGCAATGGTCCAGCAGTGCCAGTAAACCAAGCGTCATTAGATACAGTCACTAAAAAGTCGCTGTCTTGTGCATTACGTCGGGTAAGGTTCGGATAAGCCACTTCATAACAAATCGCAGCAGCAAGCGCGTGCCCTTTAATCATAAGTGGTTTCTGGTCCCTTTCACCGCGTGAAAAACCGCTCATGCTAATATCATTTTGCATGGCTGGTAGTACCCAAGAGAGTAAACCTGAGAGTGGAATATATTCACCAAACGGAACAAGACGCTGCTTTTTATATAGGCCACTGGCATCGCTTCCAGAAGCCATAATGCTGTTGTAATACAGTGGACTACCGACTTCATGTGATTTGGTAACATCCCAGTAAGGAATTCCGGTTACCCATGCAGTGTGGTTCTTTTTAGCTTGTGCATCCATTGCATCCAAAAACGGTTCGATATCGGTTTGGAAGAGTGGAATTGAAGATTCAGGCCATACAATGAGGTCACGGCCCCATTCAGATTGAGTCAAACCAGCATAAATTTCTAATGTTCTAACTTGATATTCGGTTAGCCATTTTAAATCTTGTGGAATGTTACCTTGAATGAGTGAAACACTAAGCGGCTTGGTAGCTTTAGGTTTTACAAACTGTATATATGATGCTCCCCACGCACCTAAAACCAACAGGGCAGAAGGGATAACCCAGAAAATACGCTTACGTAGAACTTCAACTAAAGCACAGGCTAATACAATGACGACGAAGGAAATTGCATAAATACCGAATAGAGGCGCATAACCATCGAGTAAACGTTCGGTAAAAGCATAACCTACAAACAGCCATGGAAAACCTGTAAATACCCAAGTTTTTGCCCACTCAAAAACAATCCAGAGTGGTGCAAAAGTCAGTGGTGTTTCAGGGAAGAAACGTCGGTAAACCCAAGTCTGAAATGCGGTAAACAGGCCCATCACAAGGGCCATAATGGCAATCATACAAACGCTTAGAAACGCATTGGTATCGCCATATACATGGATGGACGTGTAGAGCCAGAAAGCTCCCACAAACCATAAACCAAAGCCATAACTCCAGCCAATAGCAAAAGCTTGTTTGGCTGAGCGTTTATGTAATGATGCATAGAGTAGGGCAGGAGATAATATTGCCAACCACCACCAATAATAAGGTGCCAGTGAAAAACTGAATACGGCACCTGAAAATAAAGCAATGAGTAAAGGAAAAATTAAAGGAAGCTGTTTTTGTTGTTGCGAAGAATCTAACAGCTTTTCAAAGTATGCTCTCATTGACGTACAGCTCGAATCAGATGAATAGTGCGGGCATCTGCTTCAACAATTGTAAATAACCAATTTCCAAGCTCAACAGTTTGACCTTGTAAATCACTTACCAGACCAATCTCTTGAAGCAATAAACCGCCGACAGTTTCTACTTCATCGTCAGAAAAATCAGCATCTAAAACAGTATTGAAATGTTCGATTGGTGTAAGTGCTTGCACCATCCATGCATTTGCTACCGTATGGTCATTGTCCGGAACAATGTACTGAGCATCTTCATCAGCAGTGTCATGTTCGTCTTCGATTTCGCCAACGATCTCTTCAAGAATATCTTCGAGCGTAACAAGACCAGCCGTTGAACCATATTCATCAATCACAATCGCAATGTGAGTCTGAGTATGTTTCAACATGCGTAGTACCTGATCGGAACGCGCACTTTCTGGAACAAATAAGGGTTGACGCATAAGAACTCGAATATCGACTTTGGTATTCGGTTCGGTTAGAAACGGCAATAAATCTTTTGCGAGCAAAATCCCGACAACATTATCAGGCTGATCAGAAGAGAAGACTGGAAAGCGTGAGTGAGCAGACTCGACCAGTACATCAAGAATATCAAGTAACTGATCATCTTCTTGCAAACTGATCATTGCTGTTCGTGGTGTCATGACTTCACGAATTTTTGTAGCAGGAAGGTCAAGAACACCTTCAAGCATGGCAACAGTATCTGGTTCTAAAAAGCGGCGTGAATTTTGGACTAATTTTAATAATTCATCACGGGTTTCTGGTGCTGTACCTAACCATTTACGTAAGCCTCGCATTCCCCACGATGGACTTGGTTCCTCTTGCATGATCTTTCCTAAAGACTCAATCTATCAAATGAATACTTTGAATCATACCGAAGAAAAGATGCATATGCATCTATAAAACCAGCTAAAAGACAAAACGCATATTGTTATGTAAAAGCCAGTTACAGTTAACAGGTCAGTAATTTGTTTATGCTAAAATGTGAAAATTCTATTTGTTCGAGTTTGTTATGTCGGAACAATCCATTTCACCTACTGTCCAAATTAATACACGTGGTTTACGTTGTCCTGAACCTGTCATGATGTTGCATCAAGCCATCCGAAAATCTAAATCTGGCGATGTGGTTGAAGTCTTCGCAACAGACAACTCGACCTCGTGGGATATTCCTAAATTTTGTATGCATTTAGGCCATGAGTTGCTTTTGCAAGAAGAGCGCTTAGATGAAAATGGTCATAAAGAATTTCATTACTTAGTGAAGAAAGGGTAATAGAATAATAAGGCTTCTAATAAAGACTATTAGAAGCCATTAATAATTCAAATTTAATTTGAAATGATAATTTTTTACAAATAAGAATCATTATATAATCTATAAAATGATGTATATAAATGAAGCATAAAAATGAAGCATAAAAATGAAGCATAAAAATGAAGCATAAAAATGAATGAATATTTTGTGAAACGAAGCTTATTTATTTTTCTTTGGTTTTTCTCTATTGCTGGTTTATTACATATAGAAACTTCTTGGTTATCTGAAACTGTTGCTACCATTATTTTAGTTACTGTTGTTATTTTTGGCTCAATTCTATTGGGTTATAGAAATACATATTTTGCTCCCGAACCAAAAATAAAGATGAGTCTGATTTTACATACAAGCTTTATGGGGCTTATGTTAATTATTGATTTATTTTTTGGTAAATCGGATTGGTACTTCGATTTAGCGCGAAACTTTGGTTTTCTTGGCCTATTTTTATTAGGCACATTTATTTTTTATAAAAAGAATCTTAATTTAAACGTAGCAAAAATACCGCCTTTTCAATAAGCGAATTCCAGTAAAAAGCCCCGAATAATCGGGGCTTTTTTGTATTACATGTTCGGATAGTTTGGACCACCACCACCTTCAGGCGTTACCCATGTGATGTTCTGGGATGGGTCTTTAATATCACAGGTCTTACAGTGAACACAGTTCGCTGCGTTAATCTGGAAGCGTTTAGAGCCATCATTGTCTTCCATGATTTCGTAAACACCAGCTGGGCAGTAGCGCTGTGCAGGCTCATCCCATTTCGGTAAGTTCACATTCACTGGAATTGAAGCATCAGTCAACTTCAAGTGAGCTGGCTGGTTTTCTTCATGAACCGTGTTTGAAATAAACACAGAAGATAAGCGGTCAAAAGTCAACTTGCCATCTGGTTTTGGATAGTTTGGCTTGAAGCTGATTGCATCAACCGTTTTCAATGCAGCGAAGTCTTGCTTCAAGTCATGCAAAGTAAATGGAACTTTAAAGACATTCTGATCAATAAAGTTAAATGCACCACCAATCCACTGACCAAATTTATGCATTGCTGGACCAAAGTTACGAGAGTTGTAAAGCTCTTCTTTTAACCAGCTGTTGTTGAATTTGTCAGTGTATGACGTTAATTCTTTAGTGAATAAATCTTCGCCTTCGGTAACACGTGCAATGGCAAGGTCACCGCCTTTTTCTACACCAGCAGCAATTGCTTCAAATACAGCTTCACCACATAACATGCCTGATTTCATGGCAGTGTGTGAGCCTTTGATTTTTGCAAAGTTTAAGAAACCTGCATCATCACCAATCAAGCAACCGCCTGGGAAAGTCAATTTAGGCAATGAGTTGAAACCGCCTTTCACTACGGCACGTGCGCCGTAAGAAATACGCTTCCCACCTTCTAAAAACTGCTTAATCAGTGGGTGAGTTTTCCAGCGCTGCATTTCCATAAATGGATACATGTGTGGATTTTCATAAGACAAGTCCACGATCATACCCAAAGTTACTTGGTTGTTTTCAGCGTGGTATAACCACCAACCACCTGAAGAAGCTGTTTCAGCCAATGGCCAACCTGCACCGTGCATGACTAAGCCCGGTTTATGTTTTGCAGGGTCGATTTCCCAAAGCTCTTTAATCCCGATACCGTAATGCTGAGGATCAACATTTTTATCGAGGTTATATTTTGCAATCAGGCGTTTACCTAAGTGACCACGGCAACCTTCAGCAAAGAGGGTGTATTTAGCGTGAAGTTCATAGCCTGGTGTAAAGTTATGCGTTGGTTCGCCATCTTTACCAATACCCATGTCACCAGTTTGAATACCTTTTACAGTACCGTCTTCGTGGTAAAGTACTTCAGATGCAGCAAAGCCAGGGAAGATAGATACTTCTAATTCTTCAGCTTTTTGGCCTAACCAGCGAACCACGTTACCTAAAGAAATAACATAGTTGCCATCGTTATGCATGGTTTTAGGAACCATCCAGTGAGGCACTTCTTTAGATGTGGTGTCTGATAACAAGAAGAAAGTTTTGTCTTCAGTTACAGGTACATTTAAAGGCGCACCTTCTTCCTTCCAGTTCGGGAAAAGTTCGTTGATGGCACGTGGCTCAAGCACAGCACCAGACAAGATATGCGCACCTACTTCAGAGCCTTTTTCAACTACACAAACAGAAAGATCGGGTAAGTTATTTTCAATCGCTAATTGACGGATCTTAATCGCAGCAGATAGACCTGCAGGTCCTGCACCTACGATGACAACGTCAAACTCCATCGATTCACGTTCGATGTGTTCCATGTAGGACTCCTCAATACTTAAAGGTGGCAACCGTCATATTCAGAAATTCGGTGCTGCCGTGAGTGTTTTAATCCATAGGCGCAAATATGCTATTGTGCCTTTTATCGTTTTGGCTAGTATAGTTTTAAACCATGATCTAGCCAATTGGCTGAGTCGTCATATTTTTTCGTCAGCAAGGCATAAACTATGGTAAATCAAAATAATTCCCCATCGGATATGGGAAAAATACCGTTATCTGATGATAAAAACTTAATGAACATTGCACAATACTTAAAAGGTGTACAGCAAAGTCACAAAAGGTCAATTCCACCTTTAGAGCAGTGGCATCCAAAGCATTGCGGCAAAATGGATTTGACGGTTAAAGCCAATGGAGAATGGTGGCACGAAGGTCAATTGATTAAGCGCCAAGCCCTATTAGATCTATTTACCAAAGTCCTATGGAAAGAAGAGGGTAAATTCTACCTGAAAACCCCCGTAGAACAAATTGAAATTGAGGTCGAAGATGAACCTTTATTAGTCAATCAGGTAGATCAGGTTGAAATTTCAGGTGATCAATTTTTACAACTGACCACGACGAATCAAGATGTGATTTTGGTCGATGCTGAACATCCAATTTTTATGCGTGAATATGATGGGGAATTGCGTCCTTATGTGCATGTACGTTTTGGAATTAACGCCCTTATTCAACGTCAGTCTTTTTATCATTTAGTGAACTATGGAACACTCATTGAAAAAGAGAATGGTGAAACCATTTTAGAGTTAAAAAGTGGTAATTTGCTCTTGCAATTAGGCACTTGAGGTTTAAGCTTTAGGAAGTGAAAATTTCCGACACTTCAGTACAGCCATGACAGCCATACAACCTCTATTTACCGATCTAGAACCTATGCCTAACGCATCTGCTGATGCTCCAATTGGTATTTTTGATTCGGGAATTGGAGGAATGTCAGTTGCAGCAGAAATTGCCAGATATTTGCCAAACGAACGTATTGTCTATTATGCCGATACTGCCTACGTTCCTTATGGTCCACGTTCTGATGACGAAATAAGAGAACTCACTGCTCGTGCTGTTGATTGGTTATATCGTCAGGGTTGCAAAATTGCAGTGGTTGCCTGTAATACCGCTTCAGCATTTAGTCTTGACCATTTACGCGATCATTATGGTGAGCACTTTCCAATTGTTGGGTTAGTTCCAGCATTAAAACCAGCCGTATTGCAAACACGCTCTAAAGTGGTTGCCGTGTTGGCGACACCTGCTACTTTTCGAGGACAACTCATTAAAGATGTTGTTGAAAAGTTTGCTATTCCAGCGGGTGTTAAAGTGATGACTTTAACCAACCTCGAACTTGTTCCTTGTGTGGAAGCAGGGCAGCAAATGGGGGAGGCATGTTTAAACGCATTAAAAGAGGTTTTACAGCCTGCCGCTGAGCGAGGTGCAGACTATTTAGTGCTCGGTTGTACTCATTATCCTTTCTTAAATGAAGCAATTCATCATCTTTTTGATAACCAATTCACACTGGTTGATTCGGGATTAGCAGTAGCCCGACAAACAGCCCGTATTTTAATAAAAAATGCGTTATTATGTGACCAAATAGGTCAGAATGTTGCACGTATTGAATGTTATGTCAGCGGAAATAATGCCGAGGCACTGCAACCTGTTTTACAACATATGATTCCACAAGAGTTAACTTGGACACTTCATAATCTGAACTAATTTTTTGGCATCGTTTAGAAAGTAGTGTTTTTTAGATTTATTATTTTATTTGGGGCGGTTCATGATCTTGGCTGATATTAAGTCAAGTACAGGTCATGGAGCGAAAGGGTATTGTTATGCTCGATACACGCTATCAGATTTTTATTTCAACGTCTGGCCGCGATATGCAGCCAGAGCGAATGGTTTTGTCTCAAACCTTGGTGGGGATGAGTTTCTTTGCTTGGGGACTAGAACATCGAACACCTTTAACCACTACACTTGCACGTCGACAGATTGATGAATGTGATTATGTAATCCTACTTTTAGGCAGCCAGTATGGGGAACAAGCGATTTCTGGTGTGAGTTATCTGTCTTTAGAATATGAATATGCGTTAAGTCAGGCTAAACCTATTATTGTGTTCATGCATGAACAGCCTGAAAACCGTGAAATAGATTTACAAGAAACACATCCACAACTTAAAGATAAATTTCTCGCATTTAGAAAAAAATTATTACACGAAGCAGAGCATATTTTTTACTTTAAAACTCCACGTGAACTGGAGTTGGCTGTTCGTTTAAATATCCCTTTAATGGTTGAGCAATATGGGGGACAAGGCTGGGTTCCTACACATCAAGCTCATCACTTAGAAGATGAAATTAAGCTATTAAAAAGTAAAATTTCGCAGTTAGAGCAGCGAGTAACCGAGCCATCTACACAGTTAAATGAAGTTGCACCGCAAGATATTTTTGCATTTGAATATCAGATTCGAGCATTTCAGGATGGCAACTTTAAAGAGCTTAAACGTCAACGACAAATGACTTGGTCTCAGTTGTTAAGCGTGCTGGCAAAGCGCTTTGAAACAGCGATGCCAGAAGAGAATTTTGCAGCTTGTCTGAATGAATATTTAAATCAGGCTGGCTTAGAAGATGCTCGTCAGGAATTACCTCGTGCGCATGCGGTTGCCTGTGCACAGATTAATCATAAGGCACTGTTCCGAATTAAAAATCAAATGCAATCACAAGGCTGGATTGTTCCAACTCAAACCGAACAATCATATGGCCTATGGAAACTAACCACTAAAGCTCAAAAGATATTGCTGAGCTATAAATGGAATCATCGAGGCATTCGATTAAAAGCTTAGAGCGATTCAATTTATATATGACAATGAAAACTGTTACATTAGTGTCATAAGATGAACTGAAAGGCATTTACACATGTCGTTTGAACAAAAACCGAAAGTTACTGTCATTTTAGCGAATTTAGGCACACCAGATGAGGCGACTGTGCCTGCGGTGCGCCGTTTTTTAAAACAGTTTTTATCTGATTCACGCGTGATTGAAATACCGAAACTGATCTGGTGGGTTATTTTAAATCTGTTTGTTTTGCCTTTTCGCCCGAAAAGAGTGGCGCATGCCTATGCTTCGGTATGGTCCGCAGATTCGCCAATGCGTGAAATTGTGTTTGAGCAAACTCAACGTGTGCAGGCTTATTTAGAGCGTGAAAATAAACAGTTTGATTTAACTGTTTTACCTGCAATGACTTATGGAAATCCGGGTATTGATGCAGTGTTGGAAAAATTAGCGGCTAACCCACAAGAGCATGTTATTTTATTGCCTTTGTTTCCTCAGTATTCCGCAACATCTACAGCGCCGTTATACGACGCGTTTGCCAAATGGATTCCTAAACAGCGGAATTTGCCGGGGCTGACGATTATTAAAGACTATTATCAGCATCCAATGTTTATTCAGGCATTGGCAGAGAGTGTTTTAGCCTACCAAGAGCAGCATGGTAAACCTGAAAAACTATTGATGTCATTTCATGGAATTCCACAGCCATATGCAGACAAAGGTGACCCTTACGCAGATCGTTGTCGCATCACAGCAAAGCTGGTGGCCGAAGCCTTACATTTAAATGATGATGAATGGGCGATTAGCTTCCAGTCACGTTTTGGAAAACAAGAATGGGTGAAACCTTATACAGACCAGCTGTTACAAGATTGGGCGCAGCAAGGTGTTAAGTCTGTTCAGGTGTTAAGTCCTGCTTTTTCTGCGGACTGTCTAGAAACGCTTGAAGAGTTAGCGATTCAAAATGCTGAACTATTTCAACAAGCAGGCGGTGGTAGCTATGCTTATATTCCAGCTTTAAATAGCGATCAGGCTCATATTGATTTGCTTGCAGGTTTAGTTCAGGCTAATCTTGATGCCCTTACCTATACCTTAGCCCACCGTTAATTGTGTTTTAGCCAGAGGTTTTTATGCTGCAAGTCAAAATTGTTCCCGTTACTGCATTTGCCCAAAATTGTTCCCTTGTTTGGGACAGTGAAACGAAAGAAGCAGTTTTGATTGATGCAGGTGGCGACGCTGCTGTGTTGAAAAAAGAAGTAGAAGCCTTGGGTCTAAAAGTGAAGGCTCTGTGGCTGACTCATGGGCATTTAGATCATGCTGGAGCGGTGGGTGAGCTTGCTAAAGAATGGAGCGTTCCAGTTATTGGTCCACATAAAGAAGATCAGTTCTGGTTAGACATGATTCAGGAAGTTTCAGCACGGTATGGTTTCCCAATTCCGCAGCCCGTTAAAGTCGATCAATGGCTTGAAGGTGGCGAAGTGCTAAAACTTGGTGAAGATGAGTTTGAAGTGCGCTTTGCACCGGGGCATACACCAGGCCATGTTGTTTTCTATAATAAAAATCATGGCTTACTTTGGACGGGTGATGTTCTGTTTAAAGGTTCGATTGGACGAACAGACTTTCCGCGTGGCAATCATGATCAGTTAATTGAATCGATTAAACGTGAATGTTTTAGTTTGCCAGATGATACTCAGTTTATTTCTGGACATGGTCCGATGAGTACCATTGGCTATGAAAAACAATTTAACCCGTTTGTCGCTGGTAAAGCAGGTTAATCCTCATAATCATCTTCATTTTGACTACCCTTGTTTTGCTGAGGAGCATCTTGGGTAGGCAATTTATATTCATCGTTTGCCCAAGCGCCTAAATCAATTAATTTACAGCGTTCTGAGCAAAACGGACGAAACTCATTACCTTCCCAAACACTTGGTCCACCACAACGTGGGCAGGGAAATGTACGTGGCATATAGCGATATCCTCAAAGTGAAGAGAAATAGATTAGGCAAAAGTCAGGTGAGTTGTTAGACTTATGCCGATTTTTATTTAGTTTGATGTGATTATGCCGATTCGTCAATTTCAAGCACAACGTATGCAAGCGCCTCGTGATTTTACCCCAATTGAAAATACACCGATTTGTGTTGAAATTGGTGCTGGCAAGGGTAAACATGCTTTGCTCTTTAGCGGCCAACAGCCACAGCATACGTTATATGCAATTGAACGAACCCGAGAAAAATTCTTGGCAATGCAAAAACAGCATGGTTTGGAACCAAGAGATAATTTGGTACCTGTACATGCAGATGCTTTACCTTGGGTTGTACACGCTTTACACCCTGCTCAAGTTGAACATTTCTTTATACTCTATCCAAACCCAGAACCACATAATCCGGCACAGCGCTGGTTGAATATGCCATTTTTTGAGTTCCTAATCTCACGCCTGCAAACAGGTGGAACCATTACATTGGCAAGTAATATTCCTGAATATATTGAAGAAGCAGAACAGCAGTTAATTCATGTGTGGAAGCTGCCTTATCAAAAAGAAAAAATTGCTCAAACCTCTGCACGTACTCATTTCGAAATTAAGTATTTGGAACGTGGAGAGCTTTGTCAGCAACTCATTATGACCAAGCCTGAAGGCTATAGTACACGTTTTGATGATTTTGCGCCGCTGCAAGGGCAAACACATGGCGAATAAGCGGGTTGCCATTATTGGGGCAGGCCCAGCAGGTCTTATGGCTGCTGAAGTATTAACCCAATATGCTTATGATATTGATGTGTATGAGCAAAAGCCATCTGCTGCGCGTAAGTTTCTTATGGCGGGTAAAACAGGGTTAAATATCTCACACGCGGAACCATTGGCACAGTTTATTGAGCGTTATGACCGTTCAGAATGGCTAAAACCTTGGATTGAAAAGTGGGATGCAACCTGGATTCAAGACTGGATGAAAAGTCTTGGAATTGAGTCTTATGTGGGCAGCTCTGGTCGTATTTTTCCTGTCGAAATGAAAGCAGCGCCTTTACTGCGTGCTTGGCTAAAACGCTTGGCAGAGCAGCAAGTTAAATTCTTTTATCGTCATCGTTGTATTGATTTGCAAGGTACAACAGTGATTTTGCAAAATCAGAATAATCAAAACACTGAAACTTTTACCCAGCAATATGATGCTGTAGTATTGGCATGTGGGGCTGTGTCATGGTCACAATTAGGTAGTGATGGTGCATGGCAGCAATGGATTAATCAATCTAATATTGAGCCTTTCCAGCCAAGCAATGCAGGGGTGTTGCATGTTTGGTCTACTTTTATGGAAAGTTGTTTTGGTGAACCCTTAAAACGCGTCCATGCATGGGTCAATCCTAGTCAAATTACACAGGGTGATATTGTCATTACTCACTATGGTTTAGAAAGTGGGGTCATTTATAAACTCGGGCGTGCCTTACGAGAACAACAAAAACAAGGGAAAAGCTTAAATCTATTTTTAGATTTATTGCCTGATATAGAGTTGTCACAGTTAATTAAAAAATTGCAGGCTGGCAAAAAACAATCTCTAACCAATATCTGGCGTAAAGCAGGCTTAGACACAGCCAAGATTAACTTAATCAGAGAAGTGGTTGATAAAGCGCTATGGAACCAACCAGATGCCATGGCTCAGCAAATCAAAGCGCTTCAAATCAAGTTAGAGGGCTTTAGACCCATTGAAGAAGCAATTAGTTGTGCGGGAGGCATTAAGCAAGAAGCACTGTCCGAAAGTTTAAATCTCAAAGAAATATCAGGGGTGTTTTGCTGCGGTGAAATGCTGGATTGGGATGCACCTACAGGTGGTTATTTACTTACAGCATGCTTTGCCACAGGGCGAGCCGCGGGAGAGGGTGTGCATTCATTCTTGGAGCGATAAGTGCTTCATTTGGCGCTATGTTTGATAGGTGAAAAGTGTTATTTTTGAGCGATCAATAATAATAGGACTTACGATCACATGTCTCAAGCATCACCAGTCTATCAGGGAAGTTGTTTATGCCAAGGTATTCGCTATGAAATTAAAGGCGATATCGGAGATATTATTCAGTGCCACTGCCAACGATGCCGAAAAGCCAATGGAACAGCATTTGCCACGAATGCTCCTGTTAAAAGTACAGATTTTAAAATTACCCAAGGTGAAGAATTAGTCAAAAAATTTGCTGTAGAAGGCGTGTACCGCTGGTTCTGTAGCGAATGTGGTTCACCTCTGATTAGCTCGCGTGATGGACAGCCTGAACTATATCGTTTAAGAATTGGTACTCTTGATACACTATTAGATCAAAAACCAACGATGCATATTTTTGCTGCTTCAAAAGCAGAGTGGGAATGTATTCAGGATGATTTGCCGCAGTATGCTGAACGTCCATGATTTAAAAAAGTATATTTCAATCAACTTTTAGATGCACTAATATAATCAAAATAGGGAGATGGCATTCTTCCCTTGAAAAACCGCCGTATTGGCTAATGATGCCTACGTTACCCTCATGTATTTATATCGCTGGGTACGTAGGTTATTGCGTACTTTGCTTATTTTGGAGTATGCGATGTCACATTTACCTTCATGCTTTTTTACTCTTTTAGCATCTATCTAAAGGGGTGGCTCTATGTATTACTCTCTAATTTCAATTGCTTTAGGCTCCGTTCTAGGGGCGTGGTTACGTTGGTTTCTAGGCTTAAAACTCAATCCGATCTATCCGCAAATTCCACTAGGTACCGTTACTGTTAACTTGGTCGGTGGGTTTATTATTGGTTTTGCGATTGCCTACTTTGCTCATAGTGATTTAAGTCCGAATTATAAACTTTTTGTGATTACTGGTTTTTGTGGGGCTTTAACTACGTTTTCAACGTTCTCAATTGAGATCGTCACTTTATTGCAAAGTGGTAAGTTAGGAATGGCAATTTTGGGGATTTCTATCCATTTAATTGGGTCGTTAATTTTTACGTGTTTGGGGTTGGCGACTTATTATTGGGTAGCAGGCAACTGAGTATTTGTTTCAGTTGAAATGTTTACTGTGGAGTCTTTTCAATAAGGTTTTATGTCTGGATTAGCCGTCGGCTCGACCTACTTTTGTTTCGGCAAAAGTAGGCAAAACCATTTTCATCAACAGAACCTGTTATCTGTTTACACTTATCAAATATGTCGCAAAAACATTATATTGCTGATTTGAGTCAGGCTGTTGATGACTTCCCGAGTATCAAATAGAAGAGCTTGATCAAATAATTTAAATAACAATTGGAGATTTACTATCGTGACAGACGGCATGGATGCCGTCGTTTTGCTGTGCTACATGGATGTAGCATCAGCGGAACAAAGGATTTTTGTTACTTTTCATCCTTGAAAAGTAAGGTTAGCCTATACAATCCATTATTTGGATATCACTTCCACCTAGGGCAGTGCTAATAATAAGAATTACGACGCTTCTATTATTTTTCAGCTAAAGCCTGACCTTCAAACTTCACACCATCCCAACCATTTTGCATAAATTGACGAATATTTTGATGGTCCGTTCCCTCTGGGGTAGCCAATACAGATGCATAGTGTTCTGCAAATAAACTTAAAGTTTGTGCTTGGTCTAAATCTTGTAATTTGGCAAAAGAGAAAACTTTTGCACTGCCTTGATTTTCAGTAGCAGCGTTATGCTGTGCGCCATTTTGAAAAGCTGTTGGAGTATGTTGGTAGCGTGCTTCAATATGAGCTAAAACGTCTGAAAATTTTGCTGTGCCTGCTTGTAATTGGGCAAGTAACTCTTGTGCCATTATCTTAAACTTCCTATCAAATGAGGGTTTAAGCATAGCATCGAATAGAAGCTTTGAAAGCTTGGCGAATACAAAAAAAATGATGAGTTGTGGAAAAAATAAGAATAGTTTTTACATAAGTTGTGGATAAGTTCTCTTTTATACACAACATAAAAAGATCAAAAAAACGGACATAAAAAAAGAAGCCTAAGTGGAGGAGATAGTCTTAGGCTTCCAATGATTTAAGTGTATTGATCAAACCTTAACGTAAGATTAACTCTTACGATTAAAGCGAGCGAAACGTTTATTAAAGGTTGCAACACGGCCTTCGTTACTTGCTTGACGTACTTCACCTGTGTAGAAAGGGTGTGACGCACTTGAAATATCAAGGGTGACATAAGGATAGACTTGTCCTTGATATTCTTTAGTTTGTTTCGTCTGGAGAGTACTGCCAATTAAGAAGTACACATCTGCATTGGTATCATGAAATAACACTTGTTGATAAGCAGGATGAATATCTTTACGCATGAGAGATTGTCCTAAATTATTTTTGATTAAAGAAATGTTATAACATAACAAATAAAAAGTCAATGTACCCCCTAAAGGTTACACTGACTTAAAATTTAATTAGCTAGATGGCGGGACTAGTTCTTCAAATAAATCACTGAGATTGTCATGTACTTTTAAGTGAATCAGGTTCCAGTAGTGTCCTGAAATGGTTCTATTGACCATCAGCGTATCTGGTGAAGGTTTAAAGACATCCCAATATTTCAAAGATTTTTTCACGAGCAACATGCCATCATGATGTGATGAGTTCTCGGCAAAATCATAAGTGGTATTAAGCGGGCGTAATAATACTTCAATCCATAGCTTATACAGATCACTTGGGAACTTGCCTTTTTCAGCAAGGGAGTGTAGTTCGAGTAGCTCTGTTTCAATCAGATCAATATTTTCATGGCGAGCTGCATTCACTAAACGCTTGAAGTGCTGAACGATTTCATTTGAAAGTGTTTTAACACTGCCGTAGTCATAAATAATTACACTGCCGTCTTGGCGGAAAGCGAAATTTCCAGGGTGAGGATCGCAGTGAAAACGTTTTAAAAAGAACATTTCTTGGCCTAAAGCACGTATTAGGCGGTTTCCAATTGTATTTCGAATTTCGAGTGGCCACGAGCTTGCTGTTTCAATGCTGTCACCTTGTTCGAGACTTAGGGTCAAAATACGTCTTGAAGAGTAATCTTTATAAACAGTCGGAATGATAATTTTGTCATCTAACTGGCTATGGAATGTTTTAAAGACCTCAAGATTTTGAGCCTCAATTTCATAATTGAGCTCTGCTGAAAGACTATCCTGAATTTCTGCAAAAAGCTGATCTTGTAGCTTTTTATCAATTTTAAGTACGCCCATTAAGCGAAGGGCTAAACGTACTTGTTTTAAGTCACTTTCACAGGCTTCATCAACACCCGGATATTGCACTTTAACCACGACTTGTTCGCCGCTAGGCAGAGTAGCTTTGTGAACTTGTCCAATCGATGCAGCAGCAAAAGGTTCACTATCAAAAGATTTAAAAGCCACATTAAGTGGTTTTCCAAGCTCTCGTTCAATTTGCTGTTGAATCGCGGCAAAAGGCATGGCTGGGGCTTGGCGTTGTAACTTTGAAATTGCTTTAGCGACTTCTGGTGGGAAGATATCTTTATATTGCGAAGCAATTTGCCCGACTTTCATGACGGCACCTTTCATTTCTCCTAAGGTGTCGGCAATTTGCAAACCAATATCCTGAAATAATTTGGTTTTTGAAGCCAGCTTTTGTTCTTCATCTGCGGTCAAGTTTCGAATCGAGTTAGAAACGGTTTTCGTTGCAATGCTCGCGGTCATTCCTGCAAGTTTCATAAAACGTTTGCCTGGTGAACTTGCATTCTTTGCCATATCTTCGATACCTCATTGACTACAACATAATATTACCTAGTTTTGATCATAGGTGACAAAGCTTAAAAAGCCTATACGAAATTGTTTATCTCATGTAAGAAAATTTTCGAAAAACAAAATGTTATTTTTATAGTAAAAAATATGAAAAGCTTGTGAAAATCCATTTCATAAACAAAGCTTTAATATCTATAAAGTCTCTATTTTTTTAGTGCTAATGTGAATGACAGGTTAAATAAATATAGAGATAACAAAAGCGATGACAAGTTTAAATTCGGCCCATGGACGATCTCAAGCGGTTCCTTTATCTGTATTTGAGCAGTCGAAAGATGCACATATTATTCGCTCCGATGAAGAGGCAATCCAGATTGCAAAACAACTTGCCCAAGAGTTTGCACAAGAGGCATCCGAGCGAGACAGAGAGCGCCGTTTACCCTTAAATGAAATTCAACAGTTCTCACAAAGTGGCTTATGGGCCATTACAGTTCCTAAGCAGTTTGGTGGTGCACAAGTCAAATATCGAACTTTGGCTGAGGTCATAAAAACCATTGCCAGTGTTGACCCTTCTCTTGCGCAGCTTCCTCAAAATCATTTGGCTTTTATTGAACATTTACGTCTTGATGCAGGCCCAGAACAACAACAGTTCTTCTTTAATTTAGTGTTGAGAGGGATTCGTTTTGGAAATGCCTTTTCGGAAAAACATAGTAAAACGGTTGCTGACCTCACTACAACATTACGAAAGACTGAGCATGGTTATGAAATTAATGGCAAGAAATTCTTTGCAACTGGTGCCTTACTAGCACATTGGATTCCGATTGTCGCGGTGAATGAACAAGGCCAGCCTTATGCAGCACTAGTTCCTCGGGAAACGTCAGGGGTGAATATTATTAATGACTGGTCTGGTTTTGGGCAAAGAACTACGGCCAGTGGCACTGTTGAACTTAATCAGGTTCCAGTACGTGAAGAATACTTAGTTCCGATTTATCAGGCTTTCGAGCGACCAACACCAGCGGGAGCAATTTCACAGTTTATTCAAGCTGCTGTCGATGCAGGTATTGCACGTGGTGCAATTGAAGAAACTATTCACTATGTCAAAAATCATAGCCGCGCATGGGTTGATTCTGGTCTAGAAAAAGCCAGTGATGATCCTTATACGATTGCGAACATTGGTGATTTAAAAATAAAACTGCGTGCAGCAGAAGCCGTATTGGATTTGGCAGGCGATGCGATTGATCAAGCAATTGCCGACACTTCCGAAGAACATGTAAACCAAGCCACCTTACTGGTTGCCGAAGCAAAAGTATTAACCACAGAAGTTGCGATTTTAGCAGCGAATAAGCTTTTTGAATTATCGGGAACACGTTCCACTTTATCTGAGCTTAATCTGGATCGCCATTGGCGTAATGCACGTACCCATACCTTGCATGATCCGGTGCGCTGGAAATATCACATTGTCGGTAACTACTACCTCAATGGAGTACATCCGCCCCGTCATGCATGGAGTTAAATTGAAGAAAAAATAAGATTAGGAGAATAAAGATGACGATTACCCAAATTGAATTAGAAGAACTGTCTGTAGGCGCTGATTATGAAAAGGTAGCGAGTAGATTTCGTCCAGTTTTTGAAAAAATTGCACAAGGCGCAATTCAACGAGAAAAAGAACGAATCTTACCTTTTGAACCTATTCAGTGGTTAAAAGAACTGAAATTAGGTGCGGTACGTGTACCTGTTAAATATGGTGGAGATGGGGTGTCATTACCTCAACTTTTCCAGCTTTTAGCAGAATTGGCGCAAGCAGATTCGAATATTGTGCAAGCTTTGCGTGGACACTTCGCTTTTGTTGAAGACCGCTTAGTTGCACATAAAGAGCATTCACAGGAAGTTTGGTTTCAGCGTTTTGTACAAGGTGATTTAGTCGGGAATGCATGGACCGAAGTTGGAAATGTACAGATCGGTGATGTCGTTACACGAGTAACTAAAGATGCTTCGGGCAACTTGGTGGTGAATGGTGAAAAGTATTATTCAACTGGAAGTATCTTTGCAGACTGGATAGACCTATTTGCTTATGATGAAGTGAATGACCGCCATGTAATTGCTGCTATTTATCGCCATGAAACAGGGGTAAGTGTGATTGATGATTGGGATGGTTTTGGTCAAAAGACAACGGGCAGTGGCACCTTAAAAGTACATCAGGTTCATTTGCCAGCTTCACATCTCATTCCATTTGATCAGCGTTTTAAATATCAAACCGCTTTTTATCAGGTGGTACACCTTGCAACCTTAACCGGGATTGCGCAGGCAGCTGTAGAAACTTTTAGCCAAGAAATTCGTGAGCGAAAACGTATTTTTAGTCATGGTAATGGTGATCTGGTTCGTCACGATCCACAAGTTTTACAAGTGGTGGGTAAAGCCTCTGCTCAAGCCTACGCAAGCCAAGCAATTACTATTAAAACGGCAGAAGCATTACAAAAAGCTTATGAGAGTCACTTTAAAGATTTAGAGGTGAAAGAACATCAGTTTAATGTAGATGCCGAGCTTGAGTCCGCACAAGGGCAAGTAGTGATTTCTAATTTGGTACTGGATTTAACCAGCCAATTATTTAATGCTTTAGGCGCATCGGCAAGTAGTCAGGTCAAGCAACTCGACCGTTTCTGGCGAAATGCCCGAACGGTATCTTCACATAATCCACTTATCTATAAAGAAAAAGTGATTGGAGATTGGGAAGTGAACCGTACTGATTTGCCTTTTGTCTGGCAAATTGGAGCAAGCCCTAGAGCAAAATCTGCATAGTGAAAAAGAGCCGATATTTTATCGGCTCTTTTTATTAGGTTTGGCTTAAGCGTTTGGTGTTGATGTACAACCGCGAAAGTAATAAGACACAGGCAATGCTTAAACCAATAATTAAGCCTAGCCACACACCAGCTACGCCCCAATGGGTATAGCGAGCTAAATAAAGCCCAATAGGAAAAGCAATCACCCAATATGCCATGAGGGTAATCCACATCGGTGCTTGAGTATCTTGCATACCTCTTAAACAGCCTGCGGCACTTACTTGTAACGCATCCATCAACTGATATGCCATTGCAAACCAGAGTAAATACATCGCAACAGGAGCTACGGTTAAGTCTTGAGTATAAATCGAGATAATTTGTTCACGGCCTAGAGCAATAAAAGTCATGGTTAATATGGCAAAAAATATTGCTGTGCTCAAACCAATCTTTTGAACTTGGTACATTGAAGCCCAGTTCTTTTCACCATAATACGTTCCCACACGAATGGTCAGGGCAATCGCAAGTGAAAGCGGAATCATAAACAGCACAGAGGTAACGGAAATTGCCACTTGATGTGCAGCAATAAACACTTCACCAAGTGGGCTAAGTACCAATGCACCTGTACTAAAAATACTAATCTCAAAGAACACAGCTAAACCGATTGGTAGACCAAGCTGTAAAATTCTTTTAACCCAAGCCATATTAATTTTATCAAATCGGCCAAAAATAGACGTGTTTCGATAAGCTGAGGCTTTATAAATATAGCCAGCTAAAGTAATCAGCATTAGCCACTGTAAAATGGATGTTGCAAAACCACAGCCCGCGCTACCTAATGCAGGTATTGGTCCTAATCCATGCATAAAAATCATGTTAAGAGGGATCAATACAACTAAAGCTAACATGCTAATAGCTGTGACAGGGCGTGGATGGCCTAATGCTTCTGAATAGCCACGTAGCGCTGCGTACATGGTCACAGCTGGCATACCCAAACCAATTGCATGCAAGAATAGACTTGCTTTAGGTCGTAAGCTCTCTGGTACACCGAACACATGCAAGAAAAACGGCATAAGCTGCAAAATCAGCATTGCAAGTACACCTAAAATGACGGCAACCCACAATGACTGACGAACAACGACAGGGATCTGCTCTGTATTTCTTGCGCCTTTTGCTTCGGCTACCAAGGGTGTAGTTGCAATCATAATGCCGCTGAACAGGAGCATGATTGGAACCCATAAACCGACCCCTACAGCAATTGCTGCTAAATCGGTTGCAGATAAATGCCCAGCCATAATAGTATCAATTAGTCCAAAGCCTGCTTGAGCAAACTGGGTAATTAAAATCGGTAGCATTAAGTGGAAGAGTTGTTTTAATTCAGACCGAAAAGATGTGACATTCGACACAAAAGGTACTCTTTATAAATATAAAAATGAAGCTAACGCTGCAAAGTGAGTACCACACCGACAAAGATGATGACTCCACCAAGAAACCGTTGCCATGTAACAGGTGTCTTTTCTGTGCCCAACCAACCAAAATGATCAAGTAACATAGAAATAACTATTTGCCCAAAAATGACTAAACCTGAAAAGGTTAAAAAACCAAGTTTAGGTGCAGTATAAATGCTCATGCTAATTGCATAAACCCCAAGAAATCCTCCGGTCCATAGAATCCATGGAATATTTGATATTTCACTTAAAGTTGGCTTTTCAGCACTTTGAAAGAAAACCATGATTGCTAAAACAATAGTTCCTACAAGAAAGGATAAGAGGGCTGCTTGTAAAGGGGTGTGTAATTGTTCTCTCAATTGTGCATTGATGGCGGTTTGAAAAGCCATGGCAATACCGATTCCCAGAGCTAAGGGCAAAAATAGGAAAAATTGGCTAGAAAATTTCATCATTTTTATCAGTATTTAAGTATGTTTAAAAACAGTCTAAAGCAATTAAGGTATGTTTTCATAAGCCCATTGATGCAGTCATGTTAAAATAGAAATATTGTGTAAATTGGACCTGTTCCTTGGCTGTATTAAACCCTGCTTCTATCCCTTTATCTTTGTATATCCACATGCCTTGGTGTGTGCGTAAATGTCCATATTGTGACTTTAACTCGCATGCCGTACCCGACGGTGCACTTTCTTCAGAACTCGAGCAAACCTATTTAAAAGCGTTGGTAGCCGACTTTGAAACTCAACTAGAGATGGCACAGGGGCGTTCGATTCACAGTGTGTTTATTGGTGGTGGAACACCTTCACTGATTTCGGCACAGGGTTATGTGTGGTTATTTGCAGAGCTTAAGTCATTGCTTAAGTTTGAAGATGGCTGTGAAATTACCTTAGAGGCAAATCCAGGAACGGTAGAGCATGACCCGTTTGCAGGATATTTAGAGGCAGGCATTAACCGTTTGTCTATTGGAGTCCAGAGCTTTGATACCAATCATTTGCAAAAGCTTGGACGTATTCATTCTGCAAATAATGCAATTGAAGCGATTCAACAAGCAAAACAGGCTGGCTTTAAGCGAGTGAATGTAGACTTAATGCATGGTTTACCTGAGCAAACGCTAGAACAGGCGCTTTACGATCTACAGTTAGCTGTAGAAAGTGGCGCAACACATATTAGTTGGTATCAACTCACCATTGAACCTAATACCGTTTTCTTTCGTACCCAACCCGTTCTACCGCAAGATGAAATGCTTGAAGATATTCAAGAGCAGGGTGAAGCATATCTTAAGGCAAATGGTTTTATAAATTATGAAGTTTCGGCATGGCGTAAAGAGCTGCCTTCAACACACAACTTAAATTATTGGGAATTTGGCGATTATCTTGCGATTGGTGCGGGTGCACATGGCAAAGTGACACGACCAGATGGTGTGTACCGTTTCCAAAAGACGCGTTTGCCAAAAGACTATTTAGCTAAGGTTCCTGCTGAACATTTGCAAATGAAAAAGATTGAGGCAGAAGAGCTACCATTTGAGTTTATGATGAATGCTTTGCGTTTAAATGATGGTGTCAAAGCTGAGTTATATGAACAGCGTACAGGTTTAAGCTTGGATGGCCTAAATGATGTACTCACTTCTCTACGAGCTAGAAAACTACTGGTAGATGATGTTTCCCGTTTAGCCTGTACAGAGCAAGGCCATATTTTTTTAAACTCAGTGCTTGAAGAGTTTTTATAATTAAACAAACTAAAAGCCGCGTCGTCAGATGCGGCTTTTTTTATTTTAGCGAGTGGTATAACCACCATTTGCAAAAATAGTTTGACCCGTAATCCACCAACCATCGGTCACCAAAAAGCGAACTAATGGCTCAATATCTTCAATTTTAGTAAGCCCACCTAAAGCTGAAGCTGATTTATGATAAGCCACTGCTTCGGCAGATTCCTGACCATAAAAGAACGGTGTATCCATGGGTCCAGGTGCAACAGCAGTCACAGAAATGTGACGGTCTCCAAATTCTTTTGATGCAGCTCGGGTGTAATGCTCAACAGGCGCTTTTAAGCCTTCATAGGTTGAGTACAGCCCAGTGTAGGCTGCAAGAAGCGAAGTAACGATTGAGCAGATTTTTCCGCCGTCATTTAAATGCCGACCAGCCGACTGAATAAAGAAATAGGCAATTTTGGAGTTGATATCGCTCATGCTATCAAACTCTTGTTCTGTGGTTTCCAAGAAGGATTTTTTCAAAACCTTTCCAACCGTATTAATCGCAATATCAATTCCACCAAAATGCTGTTTGGTGTCGATAAAGAGTCTTTCGATATTATCAATATGCGTTAAGTCTGCCTGAATTAAAACGGCATCTACACCTAAAGCTGTTACATCTGCGAGCGTTTGCTCTGCATCAGCTTGAGTTTCAGCGCTGTTGTAGTGAATTGCGATTTTTGCACCTTGTTCTGCAAATTTACGGCTAATGAGTCCACCTAAGTTTTTTGCACCGCCTGTAATCAGTACAACTTTATCTTTAAGAGTATGAGTTGCCATGATGATTGTTCCTATGATGACTTGTTCTAATGTATTTTTAGTCTAGATTGGCGGTAATTTTTGATCAATTATGCTAGTTTGGTTTAACTATTCAGAAAATACGAACAATTAAATGGATCGGTTGCAGCAGTTTTTTATTTTTGCAGAAGTTGCTAAACGACAAAGCTTTAGTGAAGTGGCAAATCAGCTCGATTTACCTCGCTCGACAGTGACGAGTGCAATTCAACAGTTGGAAACTCACTATGGTGTTCGGCTATTTCATCGCACCACCCGTAAAGTAAGTCTTACGCAAGATGGGCAAAGGATATTGCCCGAATGTCAAAATCTACTATTTGACTATGAACAGCTTGAGCAACTCATACAGACGCAAAAGCAGCATTACCGTGGCACATTAAAAGTTTCAATGCCCAGCCGAATCGTGCACCAAGTCATTATTCCTGAACTTCCCAATTTTTATAGCCGCTATCCAGATATCCATTTACAACTGAATAGCTCAGATGACATTACTGACTTGATCGAGAAAGGGATTGATTGCGTTGTTCGGGTGGGGCAGCTAGACAACAGTAGTTTGATCGCGAAGTTTGTTGGCAACTTGATTATGGTGAACTGTGCAAGTCCCGATTATCTGGAACATTATGGTATTCCTGAACAATTAGAACATCTATCTCAGCACAAACTCATTAACTACGCAGGAGCGGTAGGGGAAAAACAAGGCGTATTTTTATATCAAGATGGAACAGTGATGATGGACAGTGCTTTAAGTGTAAATAATACCGAAGCCTATATTACTGCGGCTTGTGCGGGCTTAGGGATTATTCAACTACCTTACTATGATGTTCAGGATAAAATTGAGCAAGGAACTCTGGTTGAAGTGCTAAGTGCATATACTGCTCAATCTTTGCCACTTAATATTTTATATCCGAACCGAAGTTATATTCCTAAACGGTTAGAAATTTTTATGGAATGGGTTAAAGATGTTCTATATAAGAAATGCATCGTCATCTTTTAGTCATGAAACTAAAATACGATAACAATAAAAAAAGCCTCTCGCAGTGAGAGGCTTTTTAGAATTTGGTGGGTCGTCCGCGATTCGAACGCGGGACCAACGGATTAAAAGTCCGCTGCTCTACCAGCTGAGCTAACGACCCAAATAGGTCAAAACAGATAAGTGGTGGGTCGTCCGCGACTCGAACGCGGGACCAACGGATTAAAAGTCCGCTGCTCTACCAACTGAGCTAACGACCCGTATCGTTTTGATGTCGCGTATTTTAGCAAGTTATTCAACTAACACAAGAGGTAAATCAAAAACATTTGCATGATTGCCTATAAAAAGCACGATTTCCTCTTGTTTAGCTAAAAAATGAACTAAAAACGGTATTTATATGCCTGAATATTGTCAAAAATTTCAGTTGTGACGTCACAATAACTGTTCGCACCAGGTAATAACGCGAGTAAACGTTCAGAAGTTTTGCCTGGATTAAACGAATCTTCCTTCAATTTATTCTTTTGATATTTAAAAGTACCTGTTGTTTCAACTTTAGCTTGCACACGTAAAAACACGGGTACTGCGTAAGCCGGTAGGCATTTTTTAAATATCGTTACCATTTCTGTTAAATCAGACTCATTTAACTCGGCCCCATCAGCAAGTGTGATTGCTGCCATACCAGCACGACCATTGGTATTTGGAATTTCTACACCATAGACCACTGCTTCAGCGATCTTGTCGTATTCACAAACCATGTTCTCAACTTCAGTCGTAGATACATTTTCGCCTTTCCAGCGGAAAGTATCTCCTAAACGGTCAACAAACTGGGCATGACGGAAACCAATATTACGAACAAGGTCACCTGTGTTGAAATATGAATCACCTTTTTTAAAGACATCTTTCATAATCACAGATTTATTCTTTTCTGGGTCTGTATAGCCGTCAAAAGGCGAGCGACTGGTAATTTTACCAACGAGCAAACCGATTTCACCTGCTTTAACTTTTTTACACCAACCATTTTTATCGCGTACAGGTTCGTTTTTCTCTTTATCAAACTCAATAATCGCGTATGGCGTAGGAGAGAAGCCCACTGTGTTGTCAAAGTTAAAAATATTACTAAACCCGACATTGCCCTCACTTGATGCATAAAGCTCAAGAACTTCTTGGACACCAAAACGTTGTTTGAACTTATCCCAGATGTTTGGACGCATGCCATTACCAATCATTTTGGTTACACGGTGGGCACGGTCAATTTCTGTAGTAGGGGCGTCCATTAGGTAGCGGCAAAGTTCTCCTACGTATCCAATTGCAGATGCATTAAATTTCTGAACATCTTTCCAGAACGCACTGGTTGAATATTTACGTCGGATTGCAAGGGTAGAACTTCCAGCAATCACCCCACACCAGCAAACTACGACACCCGTTGCATGGTAAAGCGGTAAAGTTACATACATCACATCATCTGGACCAAGGTTTAAAATGTGACCATAGGTGCCATATGCGAGCGTCCAGCGACTGTGTTTGAAAATAACAGCCTTTGGTAAGCCTGTAGTTCCCGAGGTATAAATATAAAACAGGCCATCATTTCCATGAACCGACTGCGTAGTCGATGGGTTAAATTTTGGAAATTGATCAATTTCTATTGCAAGATTGGCATAACCTTGAGGTGCTGTTCCCGCATCTTGACGTGTAGCCTGATCTGCAAACCAATGGAAACGGTCTTTAGGAACATTTAGGTCCTGACGAATTTCATCAATTACTGCGCGAACTTCTTCACCTGCAATGACGGCAATTGGTTTGACAAGATTGATACTATGAGCGAGGACTTTACCTACTTGAGAGGTATTAACAAGCGCAATAGTTACCCCAATTTTAGCTAAGCCTACAATAGTGGCAATAAGTTCAGAACGGTTCTCAACCATTACTGCAATCACGTCACCTTTACGTGCACCGAGAGAGAGATAGTAATGAGAAATCTGGTTAGCCCATTCGTTTAAAGCTTCATATGAGTAACTTTGATCTTCAAATAATAACGCAATACCTTGCGGATTTCGTTTAACAGCTTTTTCAAAAGCTACACCTAATCCCGTTGGTGTATTTGCTGTTCTTAAGTAAGCCTGTTTAAGACCATTCAGGATATGGGGTACTTTGGGGATGAAGCTAGGAAGTCTTGTTGCAACATCACCAAGCGTAATGATATCGGTCTGTGTTGTCTGGCTCATATCAATCCTATTTATTTTTCGATCAATCCAAAAAAGGTTGCGTTGGCAAAAGTACAGTGTTTTTCATGGTTCACCATGCTTTTAAAACTTTTCTTCTAGTGCAATCAACCTAATTGGTTAAAAATAACAAAAAAAACCTAGTCATCGAAATGACTAGGTTTGTTTAAATTAGCTGCAATTGAGCAAATGATTTACTCAGCTACAGGATTTGCTTTCTTTGGTGGACGACCACGAGGACGACGAGGAGGACGATTTGGTTTGTCCAGATCTGCCTTAGAATCTTCTGATTCAGCCTCTGCATTAGCTTCTACGGGTGCTACAGCTTGTTCAGTGGCTGCTTTGGCTTTTGCTCTCGGTTGTTTCACAGCCGGAGCTTCAACCACCGTTGTCGCTGGTGCTTCTTCTGCGTTTGTTTCACTTTGCGCTACTTCAGTCACCTGATCAAGCTCAAGCGGTTGTTGTTTTGACTCAACAGGTGCTTGCGTTTCAGCAACAGGAGCAACAACAGTTTCTTCAACAACCGGAGCTACAGGAGCAGCTTCTTCTGGTGCAGAGTGTTGTTGTTTAACTTGCTCAAAAGCTTGTTCAGCAGCAAGTTTTGCTAAACGACGACGTTCACGTGGATCATTAGCAACACGTGGTGTCGACTCTTTTTGTGGCGTCAATGCAAGTACAGGCGCAGGCTCTGCTTCTTGTGATGGTTTGTTGCTTGGAAGCTCTGCATCACGAGTAACAGGCTTCTTGTCTTCAGCATCAGACGCGACTTCTGTTACTAGAGTACTTGCGTACTGTTCTGCAAATTTTAGCAATGCACGATTAAACGTTGGAACTAAACCAAACTGTTCAATCAATACTGTGCAGTCTTCACCATAAACATGACGAATCAAGCTACCAATTGTGTATTGCGCCAAAGTTGGAATTTGCGATGGGGCAATAGACGGTACCGCAGCTTTAGCACGTTTTGCGTTGCGTTGTTCACGGCGACGCATACGAGGATCATTACTCGCACGTTGAATTTGCGGTTGATTCTTGTTGTGTGCTGAAGGAGGAGTAGTTTCTTCTGCTTCAGCAGTTACAGCCTCTTCTACAACAGCAACAGGTGCTGGAGCTGACTCTTGAACGACTTCAACAACAGGTGCTATTTCAGTACGTTTAACAGGCTGCTCAGGAGTTAAAGCGATAATTTCGCTTTGTGCCTGATCAACATTGATCACTAAGGCTGTATTCATGACTTCATGCTTTGGAGCATCAATCAAATCAACCTTAATTTGTTTCTCATCAACAACTACTGGTGTCGGCGCATTTTGATTTTCATTTAATACGCTTGGATCGCGGTGACGATTTGGACGGTTCGGACGTTGTTGATTGTTACGGTCACGACGCGGCACGGCATTTTCAGTTTGTTGTCCATCATTTTGATGTTGTGGATGTGGCTGATCAGGGTGCGGACGTTTTTGTTGACGTTTTAACTCACGTTGTTCTTGACGTGATAACTGTACAACTTCTTCATGAACCTGTTGTGGTTGTTGCTGCTGTTGTTGTGGCTCTTGAGTATGGTGATGTTGTTCACGTTGCTCTTTGTGCTTACGTTTTTTGTTGTTTGGACGTTGTTGTACTTTCTCGTCTTTTTCAACATTCTCACGAACTTCCTGTTTAGCAGGAGATTGCGAAATATAAGCATTGTTAGATGGTGCAGAAACAACTTCAGCAACTGCTGGTACTACGACTTGTCCAAACTGGCCACGGCTTACAGCGCCAGTATTCACCATTTGTTCAATTGTCGCAGCAGCATTTTGTGCCGAACGAGATTGGTCAACAGTTTTAGCTTGTTTTTGAACAAAAAGGTTCTCTAACCATGCACAAGGGCTCGCTGCTTTTTGAGTGCTTGGTTGAGCAGCAGAAGGTTGAGCTGGTTGATTTACTTTCTTTTGACCGGCTGTGTTGTTTGCAGCAGGAGCTGCATGAGTATGGCCATGATCTGCTTCTTCTAAATGCCATTCAGAAGATTCATAACCTAACTCTTTCTCGCTTGAACGAGTTGCTTCAGTACGTTCGTAGCTAGATGGTGCAAATCCATCTGGATTGTACTGAATTTCATAATGAGGTGTTTCTAAGTGTGGGTGAGGTAAAATAGTCACACGAACACTAGAAGTTTGTTCTAAATAAACAAGGCTATGGCGTTTTTCATTGAGTAAGAACGCTGCAATTTCAACAGGAACTTCTACTTGTACTTCACCATGACGTTCACGAAGTGCAATTTCTTCTACTTTACGCATAATTGAAAGCGAAAGTGAGCGTAAGTCACGGACCATACCTGTGCCATGACAGCGTGGGCAAACATATCCAGTTGCTTCTTCAAGTGATGGACGTAAACGTTGACGGCTCATTTCCATTAAGCCAAAACGAGATAATTGGCCAAACTGGATGCGTGCACGGTCGCTTTGTGTTGCTTCACGAAGTTTTGCTTCAACCATGCGTTGGTTGCGTTCTTTAGTCATGTCAATAAAGTCGATCACAACTAAACCGCCAATGTCACGAAGACGAAGTTGGCGAGCAATTTCTTCTGCTGCTTCTAGGTTTGTATTAAGCGCAGTTTCTTCAACGTCATGTCCACGAGTCGATTTCGCAGAGTTAATGTCGATTGAAACTAAAGCTTCAGTCTGGTCAATTACGATTGAACCACCAGAAGGAAGTTTTACTTCACGCTCGTAAGCAGTTTGAATTTGGCTTTCAATACCAAAATGAGCAAACAATGGCTCGTTTAAAGTATAAGTTTTGAGTTTGTCTAATTGACGAGGCATTACTGCTTTAACAAAGTTATAAGCTTCGTTATAAGCCTGTTCGCTATCAATTAAAATTTCTGCAACGTCATCACGTAAGTAATCACGGATAGCACGAGTCACTACACCAGCTTCTTGGTGAACAAGCATTGGAGACGGGCCAGAACTTGCTGTGCCTTGGATTTGTGCCCAAAGGTCGAGCAAATGCTGTAAATCTAACTGTAATTCTTCTTGAGTACGGCCAATACCTGCGGTACGCACAATAACACTCATGCCGCGAGGTAAATTTAAAGAAGCTAAAATTTCTTTTAATTCTTCACGTACAGAACCTGAAATTTGACGGCTAATGCCACCGCCTTTCGGGTTGTTTGGCATAAGAACCAAATAACGTCCTGCAAGTGAAATGAATGTAGAAAGGGCAGCGCCTTTGTTACCACGTTCTTCTTTTTCAACCTGAACAAGTAATTCAGTACCTTCAGTGATGAGTTCACGAATGTTTGAAGTTTGTCGTGGGTCTGCTTGGAAATAGCTGTTCGCAATTTCACGCATAGACAAGAAGCCTTGACGGCCTGCGCCATATTCAACAAACACAGCTTCTAAAGAAGGTTCTACGCGGGTTACATGGCCTTTATAGATATTGGATTTTTTCTGTTCTCGGGTACGATTTTCTAAATCAAAATCGTAAAGACGATTACCAGTGATAAGTGCAACGCGGACTTCTTCTGCGTGAGTTGCATTAATCAACATACGTTTCATGGGTGTGACACCTAATAGTGACCCACACAAACATATCGCACAAACTTAAAGGTTCTGAACGAACATCGAACATGACGGATCATTTCCCAGATCTCAAAATATTTGTGGTCTGAGTCATCTGTTACCGGCTACATTTAGCCTGAACTTCGATTCTCGTCTGTGATGTAGGCAATACTGCTTCAACCTTTAAATCGGACTTCCTTAGTGCTTCACTGGCGGGTGAGCGGTACATTGGTTAATGACTTTCACTGTCATTGAGCGCGAAGTGACTTCTTTTTAGAAGTTTGATACGGAATGTTCATCGTATCGGTGCTTTCGGCAGTTCCAATGCATCAACGCTTTAGCCTGAAGGCAACATTAAGGAGCGATTTGTCTGATGTGTATCAGTTTACGTTCCATAACCAACTAGAGTTGGTAACATATTTTTTTGAACAAACTGAATTAAACGCAACAGTTTGTCATTTTGCCGATATAATAAGCCTTCGGCGTCGGCATAATTCTTTAGGACCTATCCGAGCTGATGGTGAAAGCATCATTTTGATTGAGGTTTCAATCAGGGAAATTCCCTATTAGATGTTCACTTACGGCGGTATCCGTGCGCTGACTATATCAAACCTTGCAGCATCTGCCTATGGGCTAAGCTTAGATTTCTTGTGAAAAAACTAAGCTAAACGGTCATTTATTAATCAAATTTAGCAAAATTTCAGGTTTAAATATTAGTATGAATTCTACACAGCAATGGCAAAGTGTCACTTGGTTTGAGGTGGATGAACATCAAGCAGGACAGCGAATTGATAATTTCCTGTTCTCGCGTTTAAAAGGTGTACCTAAAAGTCGTATTTATCGTTTGATTCGTGAAAGTCAGGTTCGAGTAAATAAAAAACGTGTTAAAGCTGAGACTAAACTTGAGATTGGCGATCAGATTCGTGTTGCTCCAATTCGTTATGAACAAAAAGATGAAACAGCCGCTCCTGTCAGTGACAATGTAGCACAAAGCTTATTAAGCCGTATTGTCTATGAAGATGAAGGTCTATTAGTTGTCAATAAGCCTTCAGGTATTGCTGTCCATGGTGGCAGTGGTATGGCATATGGTTTGATTGAGGCATTACGCGCAGCGACTGGCAAAAAATATTTAGAACTTATTCATCGTATTGACCGTGATACTTCAGGTCTGGTCATGATTAGTAAAAAACGTAGCACTTTAAAACTACTACAAGATATGTTGCGTGAGCACAAAATTCGTAAGACCTATGCTGCGATTGTTAAAGGTCAAGTGAGCCTAGATAAACAACTGATTGATGCGCCTTTATTGCGATATGAACTGGCAAATGGCGAGCGTCGTGTACGTGTAACTAAAGATGGTAAACCAAGTAAAACTGAATGGGTTGTAGCAGAGCGCTTTAAAAATGCAACATTAATTCATGCATCACCTTTGTCAGGCCGTACTCATCAGATCCGTGTGCATGGTTTAAGCATTGGCCACCCGTTGATTGGCGATGATAAATATGGGCACACTACTGCGTACACTGGGCCTGAAGCACGTCGTCTATGCTTACATGCGATGCGTTTAGATATTCCGGGTTATCCACCGATTGAAGCACCGTTACCAGAAGACATGACCCAGTTATTAAAGGCTTTGAGAGTGGCAAAATGAGTCTAAAAACCGAATTAGTTATTTTTGACTGGGATGGGACTTTATATAATTCTGTTGGACAGATTGTTGCGAGCTTGCAGCATGCGGCAGAGCAGCATGAATTACCTTTAACCGATGAAGCCGCAAAAAGTATTATTGGTTTAGGCTTGCCTGAAGTCATGCAAACCTTATTCCCAGAAGCACCTGAGTTGCATGATTCAATTTTAAAAGCGTATGGTGATCACTATATTGCGAACTCTACAAATGATGCATGGTTCGATGGTATTGCAGAGCTCTTACATGACTTAAAAGCTCAAGGTTTAAAACTTGCAGTCGCAACGGGTAAAAACCGTCGTGGGTTGGATCGTGTAATCGCAAAAACACAAAGTACTCATCTTTTTGATGTGACTCGAGCAGCTAATGAAACTCGATCAAAACCAGATCCACTCATGTTGCAAGAAATATTAACAGTCACTGGGGTGAGTGTTGAGCGTGCTGTAATGGTTGGTGATAGTAGCTATGACCTTGAGATGGCTCAGCGGTTAGACATGCCACGAATTGGTGTTGGTTATGGGGTTCATTCGATTGAAGTGCTACAGCAATTTAAGCCTTTAACGATTGCTAAAGATGTTCAAGAGCTTCATCGCTTCCTAAACGGTTATGCTCAGTTACCTGCTATAGATTTAGTGTAATTTAAAGCGGTACGAGGGGGATTTATTCCCCCTTATTTGAATTTAAAAAACAATAAGAAGAGAAAAATGAGTCGTTCTATTCGCCTATTAAACCTTTTACAACAACTTCGTGAAGCGCGTTATCCAATCACAGCACAAGTTCTCGCTGAGCGTATGGGAATTAGTGTGCGAAGTATATATCGAGATATAGATAGTTTACGTGAGCAGGGCGTAGAAATTGAAGCATCGGCAGGTATAGGTTTTCAGCTTAAAGAAGATATTGTATTACCACCAATGACGCTCAATGAAAATGAAGTCGAAGCTATTTTTTTGGCATTGTATTGGTTGAAGAGTGTGCCAGATCAATCGTTACAATCGGCATCTACATCAGTATTAGCTAAATTGAATTCTGTTTTACCTGAACATCGGCAATATTTATTACAGCAAACGACTTTAAGAGCGTTTAATACATGGCTGCCTGTGGATGAAAATCGAGTCGAACAGGTACGTTTAGCTATTCGGCAGCAAGTCAAAATTTCGATGCATTATCATGATGAGCAGCAACGAAGTAGTGTTCGAACCTTGTGGCCTTTTGCTTTGGGATACTTTAATGACAAAATTGTGTTGGCCGCGTGGTGTGAACTCAGGCAGGATTTTCGACATTTTCGACTCGATCGTATTCAACAACTGAGTTTAAGCCAAGAATTATACCCATCATTTAAGCAACAACTATTTCAGCAGTGGTGGGCACAAGAATCGCAGACTACTGACAAAAACTGACAAAGAGGTTTTGTAGACTAGGACCCACGATAAACAAGGAGCCATAAAAATGAGCCTTAAACTTTATACTAACAAAGAGTCGCGTGGTGTTGTGATCGACTGGCTTTTAGTCGAATTAGGTGTTGAATGTGAACGCATTGAAGTTGCATATAAGACTGAAATGAAATCACCAGAATATCTAAAAATTAACCCTTTTGGAAAAGTGCCAGTATTGGTGGATGGTGATGTCGTGATTTATGAGCTAGGCGCAATCTGTGCTTATCTGGCTGATAAATTTTTCGACAAGGGGCTGGCTCCGGCATTAGATGATCCTAAACGTGGTTTGTACTATCGCTGGTTATTTGTGATGGCAGGTCCATGGGAAGCTGCAGGCGTTGATAAAGCCCTCGGAATAGAGGTATCTCCTGAGCAAAAAATGTTTGTTGGCTATGGTGATTATAACGATGCTTATCAAGCTTTAGTGCAAGGCTTGAGTGAAGCAAATCCGTATGTATGTGGCGAACAATTTACCGCAGCAGATGTAAGTGTTGGAGCAATGCTCTTATGGCAATTAAAAATGGGGGCGATTGAATCCCATCCGGCCATTACGCGTTATGTTGAGACCATCAAACAACGCGAAGGCTTAAAGCAAAGCAGTATGGGTACATTGGTGTAAACCAATACCATTAAGAGTCACCCATTTGGGTGACTTTTTTATTTTCGAAACAAAAGTTTTAGTTGGTAAGAAAGCCAGCAGCAACGTTAATACAAATCGCTAAAATTGTGGTGTTAAAACCAAATGACAACACGGCGTGAAATAGGTTTAAAAGCCGCATATGTTTGGTGGTAATTGACACATCGGCAGTTTGAGCCGAGGTACCAATAATATAACTAAAGTATAAAAAGTCAGGATAAGTAGGGTGTTCTGTTCCAGGGAAATCTAAACCGCCATTTTCTTCATTTCTAGATAAAGCCAAATAGAAATCATGTGCGTAATGTAGGGCAAAAACGCTATGCATAAAAAGCCATGCAGAAACAATTGTGAGTAAAGCTAAAGCTACATGCCCTAGCTTTGCAGAACTCTCAGAAGGAAGCTGCGAGAGTTGGATTAAAATAGCAACTAAACACATGGCTAAGGCCAATAAAACAATCAGCATAATGACCCATTTGCTTTCATCTTGTTTTTTGGCTTGCTGTTGCATTTGTGAATGATCAGCACTTTTCATGAGTTGCCAAACATGTAGTAAATATATGCTAACGGAAATATTCCAGCTGACTAATAAAATCGTTGACCATTGCCATGAAGTTAACCATGTCAGAATCATTGCTGTGATAAATCCCATGAATAACGCAATAAAGAAGTGAGGGCGGTTTCGTACACTACGTCCAAGATGTTGAAATACTGCAACCATTTTTCCTAATCTCCTTTTACTACATGGTAAATATATTATTTTTTATTAAATGGTGAAAATAATATCTAGTTTTATATAGATTTTATTCCAAGATTTTCAATTATATTTAAGAGGTATCTACTTTTGCTGAGTAGGTAAAATAGAACAAAAGCATGGGCTAAAATGTTTATAAAAAGTATAAAATAAATAAAAATAATATTTACTTATACTTTTTATAAAGGTGTTCTTATTAATCATCTGCTTAAAAATAAAATATAGCTTTTCTGATTAAGTGTGAGTTAAGTTTTTATCTAGATGAAATACTTTAGTGAGTTGGTCAATGAATTTTTGGACGCCTAAAGACTGTGAGTTTTTACGGTAATTTACGAATAAATCTAGTGTTGGTAACTCGATATCAAGCGGGCGGACTACCGTATTTTTGATTCCTAAAGGTGCCACGTAGGCAGGTAAAATTGTACAACCTAATCCAGAACCAAGAGAGTTAATATTAAACAACATGCTATCTGCTTTTTGAACAATATTGAGGTCAATATTGTGAGTTTTGGCAAAGTCTAGAATAGTGTTATGTAATGTTTGTGACTGCTCGGCAGCAGGAATAATAAAATCAACGCCGTGTAAGGCATGGACAGGAATTCGGTCATATTGTGTAAGTGGATGATTTTTAGGAAGTAAAAAAATCAAGGGTTCAGTCAAAACAAATTGGCTTTGGATATCATCACTATCTGTATTTTCTCGGGTAAAGGTAATGTCCAACTCACCTTTTTTTAAGGCTTTAAGTTGTTCAGTATTGTTTAGGTTAGATAATTCAATGATGAGATCGGGGTGTTGTAGTCGCAGATTAGGAAGAACGTAAGGGAAAATTTTCATTTCTGCAATGGGGACAAAACCGATACGCAACAGTTGCTGTTTAGCCTTAGAAACCTGCCTTGCCAGAGCAACTGCTTTTTCAGCTTGAGCAAGGGTGAGGCGAGCATGTTCTAAAAATACTACGCCTTCTTCGGTTAGCTCAACTTTACGTTTAGTGCGATTTAAAAGTCGTACACCAACATCTTCTTCTAAATCTTTAATCTGTTGGCTAAGGGAGGGTTGTGCGGTAAAAAGTTTAAGAGCGGCTTTACTAAAATTTAATTCTTCAGCAACGGTAATGAAATATCGGAGGTGGCGTAGTTCCATAAGACTAATCCAAAAAATGTCTTACTATGATTTATGTGAAGTATAAAGCATAAAGGGATATAGCGTGAAGATACTTTAGGTATTTATAAAATAAATGGAATTTTAATTTTCATTAAGGATTTAATATGGGAAGCTGGGTTTTAATAATTCATAAAATATATTAATTGTTAGATGTTAAATGCATTATCTTTACTTAATCAAAGAAATATTTAAATGTTTTAAATATTAATATGAGTAATTCTCATATTATGCAAAAGTGGGGAGTAATAAAATAAATTTATAAATGTACTTTTCTTAGAACTATTAATTTGAAATTGTTACTAAATATTTTTTCTCTATATGTTGAAGACTCTTTAGGCCGAAAAAATTAGGACTAGGGTAGTGGAGCACCGTAGTTCTATGGCTACTTTCGGTAGCTTACTTATTGTTATGTTATACAAGTGCTCTTAATAAGAATGGTAATTATCGACGCATAAACTCAACACATCTATGCATTTTTTATGGCAAGCTAATTCAACTTATGTTGGTTGTGACCACAATAAAAGGGATATTTATATGATAAATAAATGTAAGTGCCATAGCTTAATTTGTTTTAATTGTTAAGATAGAAACCTGAACACATCCATTCTGCCGATGCTAAAGCATAGAAAAGCCCATGAAAGACAAGCCGACATTAACATATCAATTGCCGACTCAGTCCTGTTGGACGCATACATGGATAAAACCTCCTTTTTATCATCCAGAGTCAGGGCGTGAATCAGATACACGTTTTTATAACCAACAACCAAAATTGCCGGCTAGAGGCTCAAAAGAGCTATTACGTTGGTTAGCCACTCGTGAGTCTTATACATGGAATGTTGATATTCAAAGTGAATATGAAACCCGTATAAATACAGCCGTGGCTTTACCTCAAAATCGACCACATGCAGATTTGGATGATTGGCAAGTTTGGTTTGTTGGGCATGCTACAGTATTGATTCAGATCGGACCTTATAACTTTATTACTGACCCAGTATGGTGTGATTACGCAAGCCCTTTACATGGGCGTGGACCACGCCGTGTATGTCCTGCGGGTTTTGCGTTAGAGCAATTACCGACTATTCATGGTGTTTTACTCAGCCATAATCACTATGACCATATGGATTTGGCTACACTCGATTGGTTGCATAAAAAATTTGCAATGCCGATTTATACGGGTTTGGGGAATGGTTTTTATCTACCAAAAGAATTTCATGTGATTGAGATGGATTGGTGGCAAGAAATTCCCTATCACGAATTAAGAATAATCTATACACCTGCACAGCATGGATCGGGCCGTGGTCTACGTGACCAAAATAAAGCACTCTGGGGAGGCTTTTCGGTTGTTGCTAAAACAGGTCACTGTTTCTTTGCTGGGGACACTGGTTATGCAGGGCATTTCAAACAAATACATGCACGTTATGGGGCGCCACGTGTTGCTTTGCTTCCAATAGGTGCTTATGAGCCACGGGCCTTGATGAGCTATGTCCACATGAATCCACAAGATGCACTACATGCACACTTTGATTTACAGGCCCACCGTTCTGTTGCGATTCATTATCGGACTTTTCAGTTGACTGATGAAGGTCGGGAAGATCCGGAACATGCTTTAGGACACGCGATCAAAGCTTCATCGAAGCTTGCTAATCCTTTTTACTGCATTCGTGAAGGGCATAAATTAACTGTGTAACTACCAGATAATTTTATATTTAAATTTAAAAAGCCAGTTCAAATTGAACTGGCTTTTTATTATTTTGACTTAAATTAAGCTAAGTCAAAACGGTCAAGATTCATGACTTTAGTCCATGCAGCTACAAAGTCTTGAACAAATTTTTCTTTACCATCTGCCTGAGCATAAACTTCTGCTAAGGCACGCAAGATTGAGTTTGAGCCAAAGACTAAATCATTACGTGTTGCAGTAAATTTTACTGCGCCTGTTTTACGGTCTTTGCCTTCAAATACTTCGTTTGACGAATCAACAGGTGCCCATACCGTAGACATGTCGAGTAAGTTCGTAAAGAAGTCTGTGCTGAGTGCACCAACTTGATGAGTGAATACGCCGTGTTGCGAACCATCCCAGTTGGTACCCAGTACACGTAGACCACCAACCAATGCAGTTAACTCTGGTGCAGTCAAAGTCAGTTGTTGTGCTTTATCAATTAATAATGCTTCAGTTGGCGCACTGATTCTCTCTTTTTTCCAATTTCTAAAACCATCAGCAAGGCCGAGAAGTAATTGGAATGATTCAACATCAGTTTGACTTTGTAAAGCATCAACACGACCAGGGGCAAATGGAATGCTAATATTGAAACCTGCCGCTTGAGCAGCTTGCTCTACACCAACGTTACCTGCAAGAACAATTAAATCAGCTAATGACAATTGAGTTGATGCTTTGATCTCTTCAATTTTAGTTAAAGTCTCAACCGCTTTTTGGTTTACTTCCCAATCACGTTGTGGCGATAAAGCAATGCGGGCGCCGTTTGCACCACCGCGTTTGTCTCCACCACGGAAAGTTGAGGCTGAAGCCCAACCAAGAGAAACCAACTCTCCAGCAGATAGTCCCAGCGCAACAATTTTTGCTTTAGCATCAGCAATGCTAGCAGAAGATGGTATAGCGCTGGCAGTCGGTAATGGATCTTGCCAAATTAAGTCCTCTGCAGGAATTTCTGGACCTAAATAACGTGCTTTTGGACCCATATCGCGGTGAGTTAATTTAAACCATGCACGGGCAAAAGCATTAGCGAAAGCTTGTGGGTCGTTATGAAAGCGACGAGAGATCTTTTCAAACTCAGGATCAAAACGTAAGGTCAAATCTGTAGTGAGCATTGTTGGCTTACGTTTAATTGATGGGTCGAATGGATCTGGGATGATCGCTTCAGCATCTGCTGCTACCCATTGAATTGCACCAGCAGGTGAACGTTCTTGTACCCACTCGTATTTGAATAGGTTTTCAAAGAAGTAATTGCTCCATTGTGTTGGAGTTTGTGACCAAATAACTTCTAAGCCAGAAGTGATCGCGTCTTTACCAACACCTGTGCCAAAGCTATTTGACCAGCCAAAGCCCATTTGTTCAATTGGTGCTCCTTCAGGATCAGCCTGAACATGGTCAGCAGAGCCAGCACCGTGAGTTTTACCTAAGGTATGACCGCCAGCAATCAATGCAACAATTTCTTCATCATCCATTGCCATGTTGCCGAAAGTCGCACGAATAAATGGTGCAGCCGATTTTGGATCGCCACTGGCTTGTGGACCTTCAGGGTTCACATAAATTAGACCCATTTCAGTTGCAGCTAGATTGCTGCCTTCCAATGCTTCAGAGTTTCGATGAGCTAACCATTCTTTTTCATCGCCCCAGTTTACATCGTTGTCTGGTTCCCAAACATCTTCACGACCAGCACCAAAACCAAAGGTGCGGAAGCCAGAAGATTCAAGCGCAATGTTACCCGCAAGAATAAATAAATCTGCCCACGATATTTTTTGACCATATTTTTGTTTAACTGGCCATAGCAAGCGGCGTGCTTTATCTAAGCTCGCATTGTCAGGCCAACTATTTAATGGTGCAAAACGTTGTTGGCCGCGACCAGCGCCACCACGGCCATCACCCATACGATATGTACCAGCAGCATGCCATGCTAAACGAATAAATAAGCCTGTATAATTTCCCCAATCGGCTGGCCACCAATCTTGGGAATCGGTTAACACATTTTTGATATCAGCTTTGAGTGCGTAGTAGTCAATTTTTTTAAATTCTTCGCGGTAATTAAAATCTTTACCAAGTGGATTAGAGCGTTCTGAATGTTGATTGAGCAAGTCAACGCGTAATTGTTTTGGCCACCAATGTAAACTAGGTGTACCACCACCGACCGTTACTTCCGGTTTTGAGTTATGACCTGAAAAAGGACATTTTGATTCGTCTGACATGGCTATATTCTCTCTGGGTAATAATTATTGAGCTCTTGATAAACTAGTAGGGCTCATTTTCCTGGACTTCTGGGTTAAAAACTCATGTTTATCAAATAAAGAAATGAGTGAACAAATGGTGAGAGAAACCGTTTAAAAATTCTTTTCACTGAGATGTTAGCTCATTATTTTTTATTTAATAATGCATCAGATTCCTTTAATTGTTATTCCTCCAATTTACTGTATGAAGGTGAAAAAACAAGAGGAAAAATAAGCTGAAGGCTGTAAATAATGATGCATAGAATTACCTCTTCAATTGTTGGAACAACGTAAGATCTTTTAATAACGCTCTTTAAATATACTAGAAGTAGAAGTCTTATTTTTCAAATGGATTAAACTGTCAGTATTGATTTGAAAAACCGATTGTGTTTTTGTTTAATTTAAAAAGTAGTGTAGAACTGAGAGTGAAAAGAAATTTTTATATTCAGTGATTGTAGAAGCTATCTAAAATAAATAAAGGAGAGCATTGCTCTCCTTTATTTTTTATATATTAAACATTTACGATTCGATTTGATTTGACCATATCTGCTAAACCGTGAGTTTTAAAGTAGTACTCAAGCCAGCTTTTCACAATGAGTGGATTATTCATTTTCATGACATCATCAAGTAGTTTTTGTGCATCTGTCATAGGTACATGACAAATTGCTTTTCGTACTCGCAAAATGTTACTCGAACTCATTGAAAGGGTGTTAAAGCCCATCGCCATGAGCAAAATTGCAGATAATGGATCTCCTGCCATTTCACCACAAATACTAATAGGTTTTTTGTATTCATGACATTCTTTAACTAAGCGAGTTAAAGCACGTAGAACGGATGGGTGGAAGTGCGAGTAAACGTTTGCCACATGTGGATTATTACGGTCAACTGCAAGTAAATATTGAGTTAAGTCATTTGAACCGACCGAGAAGAAATCGACAAGTTCAGCAAACTCATCAATTTGTAGTAGTACACTTGGTACCTCAACCATAATTCCAATTTTTGGCTTGGTAATTTTAACTTGCTCTTCTTCTTGCACTGCCATCCAGTCACGCTCAAGTAAATAAAGTACTTCTTCGACTTCACTTACTGTAGTCACCATTGGCAATAAAATATGCAAATTATTTAAACCAATACTTGCTTTGAGCATTGCGCGAATTTGTGACGAAAAAATCTCGGGATGATCGAGCGTGAAACGAATACCACGCCATCCTAATGCCGAGTTTTCTTCTTCGATACTGAAATAAGGTAAGTCTTTGTCAGCACCAATATCCAGAGTTCGCATCACCACAGGTTTGTTGGCAAAGTGACTCAATTGTTGACGATAGATTGCACGTTGTTCTTCTTCACCCGGGAAACGTTCCCTTAACATGAATGGAATTTCACTTCGGTATAGACCCACACCTTGAGCTCCGCGTTGTACACCGCGAACCACATCAATCATGAGGCCTGTGTTTACATAAAGTGGAACAGACACTCCATCTGGAGTAATCGCTTCTCTTGTCTCATATTGTTTGAGATCTTTTGCGATCTGCTCATCTTCTTTTTGAATTTCTTTATAACGTTGGCGTAAACGACGTGGAGGATTTACAAAAATACGGCCTTGATAGGCATCCACAATCATTTCTGCATCATCAAGTGTGTTAACTGGCAGTTCAGTTACGCCAACCACAGTTGGAATTCCTAATGCTCGAGCCACAATCACCATGTGTGAATTTGCTGCACCTTCTGAGGTCACAATCGCTGCAATATTGTCTACAGGCAGTTCGACTAGTGCCGCAGTACTAATTTCTTCACCAATTAAAATACTGTCTGGACTGAGTTCACGGTGGCTAGAGTCTTCTTCTTGCAAAGAGGCTAAAATACGTCGGCCTAAATCTTTAAGATCAGAAACTCGCTCACGAAGATAGTCATCTTCCATTTGTGCAAACAGGGCAGTGTGCTTTTCAATCACACGACGTACTGCACCCTGTGCCCAATGCCCGTCACGAATGAGTTCTTTAATTTCTGCCGGCAATGCATTTTCATCTAACATTCTTAAGAAAACACTAAATAAAGCGCGTTCTTCTGCCATTAATGAATCATGCATTTTTTCATCCAGAGAGCGAATCTCTGAACGAACTGATGAAATAGCTTGATCTAAAAGTCGAAGTTCATGACTAATATCTTCTGCTTCACGGTCAGGTACTGAAGCTAAATCTGCAGGTGGATATAAAATAATAGCGCGACCTAAAGCAACACCGCCTGCACCTGAAGCACCTTGAAAGGTTTTATAGGCAGGTCCATTGCTTGGTTTACGAAATACGTCAATATTTCCAACTGCGTGAGCGTGGGCAATAACACCGGAAAGCTGGGCACACAAAGTAACTAAAAATGACTCGGCTGCTTCGCTAAAATCTTGAGGAAGTTTGTTTTGTACAACCAAAACACCCATAACCTTACGGCGATACATGACAGGTACGCCAAGGAAGGAGTTATAAATTTCTTCGCCAGTTTCAGGTAAATACAAGAAACGCTCATGTTTTGGGGCATTGTCAAGGTTAACTATTTCTTCACGTTGCCCGACCAGACCGACCAAGCCTTCACCGAGTTGCAGTGAAACATGGCCTACAGATTCTGGATTTAAGCCTTTAGAGGCCATCAATACATAGCGCTGATTGCGTTCATCGAGTAAATAAATAGAGCAAACATCCACTTTCATGGCCTCAGCAACCTGATTGACCATGGTGTCTAATGATTCATGCAAACTGACGGACGCATTAACTTCTTGGACAATGCGCCGTAGAGTGTCGAGTTGCATGTTTGACATGGATGTATACTCCAGTATTTTTTTAGACTATGAATGTATTTATAACAGCACTTTCAATAAAAATCATTTGCTAGATAAATGATTTTTAGGGTAATTGTTGCATCGGCAACTGTGTACACAACTCCACCATGGCTTTGCGATAAACATCACGCTTGAAGTTCACCACTTGTCCAAGAGGATACCAATAGCTAACCCACTGCCATTCATCGAATTCGGGTGGGTCAGAGAGGTCTAACTGAATATTTCTTGCATGCGCAGTTAATTTCAGTAAAAACCATTTTTGTTTCTGTCCGATACATACGGGATCAGAGTCTGACCGAATGTACCTATGTGGCAAACGATAACGCAGCCATCCTTTGGTTTGCGCAATAATCTGGACATGTTCGGGCAATAAGCCGATTTCTTCTCTCAGTTCTCGAAAAAGTGCCTGTTCAGGGGTTTCTCCAAACTGAATGCCTCCTTGTGGAAACTGCCAAGCATTGTGACCAATGCGCTTTGCCCATAAAACCTGTCCATCATCGTTTGCCAAAATGATCCCGACATTCGGTCGGAAACCTTCTGAATCGATCATTTGGCTACCTAAATATTGTCTATATCGTTGACTTTAATCGCGGGGACAAACACTTTTTTATGTCCAGCTCGAAAAGATCAAAGTAAAATGTTTAAATTGCTACGATCTTAACGAATTTCTATCGACTAGCGGAGATAGATTTACATTTTTTTTCTTAAATTTCAGTTTAAACGAGAATTTTCATGAAACTGGCGTTGTTTGATTTAGACCATACCTTGTTAAATACGGATTCAGACCACTCGTGGGGTGAATTTTTAGTCAATGAAGGTTTGGTTGATCCGGTTCATCATCGTCAGATGAATGATAAATTTTATGAAGATTACAAAGCAGGGCAACTTGACCCATATGCTTATAATGAATTTGTCTTTGGATTTTTAACAAAGCACGACAATAACTACTTAACTGAGCTTCACCAATTGTTCATGCAAAAAGTGATTCGTCCACAAATGCGTCCAAAAGGTTTTGATGCAATCAAAAAGCATCAGGACCTTGGACATACAATTGTGGGGATTACGGCAACAAGTGATTTTATTACTGCGCCAATTTTCCGTGAATTTGGCATTACCGAAATTTTGGCAACGAATGCTGAAGTTGCAGATGGGAAATACACAGGTAAAGTTGCGGGCTTGGCATGTTATCAAAAAGGTAAACTTGCACGTCTCGACGACTGGTTGGCTGGACGCAGCGTATCTGAATCTTGGGCATATTCAGACTCAATCAACGATCGCTTTTTGCTTGAATATGCAACCCATGCGATTGCTGTAAATCCTGATGATCGCCTTGAAAAGCTGGCTCAAGAAAATAGCTGGGAAATTCAAGACTGGTCGATTTAAGATTGTGGAGTTGGAAGAGTAGCTTGCAAAGCTTTGAGGTCTTCCAACTCTTAATTAATTATATTTAAAAATCATTTTTTGAATGTTTTTTATAAATCTTGTTCCAAAAGTAGATATGAGTATGTCTAATAAAAAATAAATTTTATCTTGGTAAAGGTTTAAGAATATAAAAAATTCTAATTTAAAAATGAGGGAATAATGCCAAAAACAACACAAATTAAATTACCAAAACAACTTTGGAATGGTGAAAGTATTGATTTAACACGTCATAGCTATCAGGGGAAATTACTTAATAAAAGCGAAGGCTTCAAATTAGGTAAGGCTCAACGTAAAAAAGTTCCACGAGAACAACTGTCAGAGCTTTCTGAGCGACCCAAAGGTATAACTGCTTTAACAATCTATGATTGGAGTAATCAAGGGCGTTTAGAGCAGCTTAAACCGATTCGTGCAAAACGAATGAGCGTTTCACCGTTTACGTTTTATCGTGGTATGCCTTCTTTGATGCTGTTTGATCAGGTTTGGGAGCAGGTAAACTCAGGTTTATTTCAACAGATTTGTGGTGATTGTCATTTAAGTAATTTTGGTGGGTTTGCTAGTCCAGAGCGTAATCTATTGTTTGGAATCAATGATTTTGATGAGACTTTGGTTGCCCCATTTGAATGGGATTTAAAGCGTTTAGCAACCAGTTTTTTGATTGCGGCTCGTGATATTGATCTTGCAGATAAAGTGGGTTTAAAAGCAATTAAAACGATGTTGAATAGTTATCGTCAGCACTTATTAGAAAATACGAAACTTTCGCCTCTACAAGTTTGGTATGAAAAAGTTGATGCCAGTACCTTATTAGAAAACACTGAATGCCGAAAACTGAGAAAGAAACGCGCGAAGCATCTTGATTCAGCACAAAAGAGAAATGCATATTCTGTTTTACCGAAGCTCACACAGCAAGATCAAGATACGGGATCTCGCCATTTTGTGGATGATGCGCCGTTATTATGGCATCCCAAGGCAGATGAACCGTTCAGTAAAGATGTTGATGTATTCTTTCAGCAATATCGTGATTCTTTGAAATATGATCGCCAAGTACTTTTTGATCGTTATCAACGGACCGATGTGGCTTTGAAAGTGGTTGGTGTCGGAAGTGTGGGTACGCGATCCGCGATTGCATTATTTCAGGACGCAGATCGGGAACCGTTAATTTTACAAATGAAAGAAGCGAATCCATCGATTCTTAGTCCGTTATTTGTAGAAAAAGTAAAACATGAAGGCGAGCGCGTGATACACGGCCAGCAACTTATGCAAGCCGCCAGTGACATCTTCCTTGGATTTTCTTCAACCCCCAATCAACATTTTCATGTACGTCAGTTACGTGATATGAAAATCTCGGTTGATCTTAGTGATATGGATGATGAGTATTTCTATGAGTATGCTGAAAGTTGTGGTTTGGCTTTAGCTCATGCCCATGCTAAGTCTGGAAATGCTGATGTACTTATGGGATATCTGGGAGAGGGCTGTACGATCGTAGAAGTATTGCAAACATATGCAGAGGGGTATGCAGAGCGCAATCTAAATGACTATCAGCAATTTATGAATGAAGTTGCAGAGGGTAATATTCAGCTCGCTGGAGATGATGCACTTTAAGAATAAGTATGCTGCTACAGATGACATGAAATAATTCGAAAGGTTAGAGAGAAAATGTTTAATAAAATTATGTCTGGTTTGGGCCTTCAAGGCGTAACGGTAGAAACCGTTTTACACAATCCAAACTTGCAAGCAGGTGAGACACTGCATGGGGAAATTAGCTTCAAGGGGGGATCATCTGATAAAGAGATTAATGGTCTTTATTTGAAATTGATGACAATGGCAGAAGTTGAATCTAGTGACCATGAGTTTAATCAACCTTTGGTCTTACAAGAGTGGTTAGTAAATTCTCGTTTTTTATTGCCAGCACATCAAGCTCATTCTTTCCCTTTCAGTATTCAATTACCATTTGAGACACCGATTACCGAAGTTGCCTGTCGACGAAATGGTACACGTGTTTGGATTCAAACTCATATGGATGTTGATTGGGGATTAGATGCAACTGATCGTGATTATCTAAAGGTGCTGCCAACTCCCGCTATGCAAATGTTTTTACAGGCCATGCAGCGATGTAGCTTTATTTTATCAACAGTTGATGTAGAAAAAGGTCAACTTACTGCACGAAACTTTAGATCAACAATTGGTTGTTACCAAGAGCTTGAATTTGTCTCTTCACATATGTTTAGTGGATTTAATGAGGTTGAGGTTTCTTTCGTGGCTGAACCTAATCAAACTCACGTTATGCTTGAAGTTGACCGTCATTTTCGATCAGATCAACTCTTAACGATGACTATTCCGCATCATATGCTTGATGAAAATCAAATTGTGCAACAAATTCGAAGCCTATTGCAGCTTGTATAATTTAAATTCTGCGCATCAAATGAGAGTTTTTTTATCAACTTGAAAAGAGCCTTATATTTAAATCGCCTTTGCTGCATTGAGAGTGAGGGCGATTTAAATCGGTCGTGATGATGTGTGGAGGATATGATGGATAATCAGAATGAGACCGAAGAAAAGAAGACCCGTAGTGGCAATCTTCTTGAAGAATTTGGTGGGCAACTGATTGACGGTTTCATCACACTCATTGGTGAACTCTTTATTTACATTATTTTTTTATTATTTTCAGGCACTTTACTCGGTATTATCTTTGCCGCTATTTTCTTTGGTTGGGGCGTATTATTTTTACTATTACCTTTTGCTGTCCTGGTTTATATCCTTTTTAAAAAATATAGTCGCTAATCATTCAACTACTCTTGCATCATTTTAATTAGTTCCTGCATAGCTCTAGATTGAGTGCGCGCAGGATGCCATACCATGCCTAATTGACGATTCATTTTTACATCTAAATCAAGCTGCTGCATATCCTGATTCAACAGAGTTTTTGGTAAAACTGACCAACCTAAACCAATAGACACCAGCATACGAATAGACTCAAGTGGGTTATTGCTCATGGTGATTTTTGGTTTAAGCCCTTGTTTTTCAAACTCGGCTAAAGTGATTTGAGCAGTGTAAGTTTGTGCAGCGGGTAACAAGCTCGGATATTCAATTAAATCTTGTAAGGTCAGATTCTTTTTTTGTGCCAATGGATGAAAAGGGGCAGCAACAAAAACTAAAGGATCATTCCAGATGGTAATGTAGTTAAGGCGCTCATCACCTGAAGGGGGAAGTGTTAAAAATGCTAACTCTAAATCACCGGCAAGCACTTTTTCATGCGCTTGCTCTGAGTCAACAAAATGCACATCTAAAGTGACTTGCGGAAATTGCTGAACAAAGTGTTTAAGGGGCGCGGGTAAATGATGCAAACCAATGTGGTGACTGGTTCCAATTTTTAAACGGCCTTGTATCTGTGTCTGCTCATGGCTTAGGGTGTGATGGATATCTCCAAGCTCATTTAGCCAGTTTTTAACTTTGGGTAATAATGAATGAGCAGCATGTGTTGCTTGAACGCCTCGGCCTGCGGACTCAAATAGTTTGACACCAAAATATTCTTCTAAGCTGTGAATCCGTTTGGTTACAGCAGGTTGAGTAATAAATAATTGATCTGCTGCCACAGAGATAGACCCTGTTTCCATAACTTTTACAAAAGCTTCAAAGGCTGCAAGATTCATAATACAACTCAACTTGGAATAAAAAATCGAGGGGCTAAAGTTGCCAAGCCAAAATCGTATCATGCTTGCAGCAAAACGAGTTAGAAAGTTATGAATTACCGCACTAATCTTCGCCTAAGCCGTTGTCTCTTTCTCAGCTAAGGCTGAAATGCGGCGGTCTTTAGCAGCCCATACTTTTTCATGAAAGAAAAAAGCAAAAGCTTGTACGGTTGGTTCAAGCATACTTAATGTTAAAGCCATCCAGATATTACCTGTTACAAAGTAGGCAACTATCATAGCTACGCTAATATGCATAATGTAATAGCTGAAGGTTTTCTTTAAGGTACGTTGATTATTTACAACGAATTTTTGAATATTAGCCATGATCATTCTCTTTAGCCACTTTAGATATTTTTAGTATAGAGATGAGAGTATAAGATTAAAAATTGATTATGCAAATGATAATCATTAACAAAAACGATTTATTAAATTTGATGTGTATAGAAGGGATTATGATTAATTCCAAAAAGTTTTCTAATTTATAAAAATGATAAATTAGATTTATGTGAAACTCTGGCTATAATCGAAGAAAGATTAGAATTACCCAGTCCAATGGAGCAAGACGACATGGCAGGCAAAACTTTATATGACAAATTGTGGGATGACCACGTTGTTTCACAGCGTGATGATGGCTCATGTTTACTTTATATTGACCGTCATTTATTGCATGAAGTGACTAGTCCACAAGCATTTGAAGGTTTGCAACTTGCTGGTCGTCAACCATGGCGTCTAAGTGCAAACGTTGCTACACCAGACCATAACGTTCCAACATCTAAAAAGGAACGTGAGCAAGGCATCGCGGGTATTGAAGATGATACATCTCGTATTCAGGTTCAAACTTTAGATGATAATTGTAAAGCCTTTAATATTGTTGAATTTAATATTAATGATATCCGTCAGGGTATTGTGCATGTCGTTGGCCCAGAACAAGGCTTAACTTTACCTGGCATGACCGTAGTTTGTGGTGATTCACATACAGCAACACACGGTGCTTTTGGTTGTTTGGCACATGGTATTGGAACTTCTGAAGTTGAACATGTGTTAGCAACACAATGTTTGATTCAGAAAAAATCTAAAAATATGTTAATCCGTGTAGATGGCGTATTAGGCAAAGGTGTGACACCAAAAGATGTGGTGTTGGCAATTATTGCTAAAATTGGTACCGCAGGTGGTACGGGTTATGCCATTGAATTTGGTGGTCAGGTGTTCCGTGATATGTCGATTGAAGGACGTATGACGGTATGTAACATGGCGATTGAAGCGGGTGCTCGTGTAGGCATGGTTGCTGTCGATGACAAAACCGTTGAATACGTGAAAGGCCGTAGCTATGCACCAAAAGGCGAGCAATGGGAACAAGCAGTTGCTTACTGGGACACTTTGCATTCAGATGAAGATGCTACCTTTGATGCTGTAGTTGAATTAAATGGTGCAGAGATCGAACCACAAGTGTCTTGGGGAACTTCACCTGAGATGGTTATTCCGGTCACAGAAGCTGTTCCAACCTTAGAACAAGCCAAAGATGATGTTCAACGTAATGACTGGACGCGTGCTTATCAATATATGGGCTTAAACGCAGGTCAAGCATTAGCTGATATTCAACTTGACCGTGTTTTTATTGGTTCTTGTACTAACTCTCGTATTGAAGATATCCGTGCTGCGGCTGAGGTGGTTAAAGGCCGTAAAGTGGCATCTAGCATTAAGCAAGCCATGATTGTTCCGGGTTCAGGTTTAGTTAAACAACAGGCAGAAAAAGAAGGCTTAGATAAAATCTTCTTGGAAGCTGGTTTTGAATGGCGTGAACCAGGTTGTTCAATGTGTTTAGCAATGAATGCAGATAAATTACAACCAGGTGAACACTGTGCATCGACGTCTAACCGTAACTTTGAAGGTCGTCAAGGCAATGGTGGTCGCACTCACTTGGTGAGCCCAGCAATGGCGGCAGCGGCTGCAATCGCAGGTCACTTTGTTGATGTTCGTTCATTTTAATTCGGTCTGGAGCAAACCATGAAAGCTTATACAGTTGAACAAGGTATCGTTGCACCATTAGATCGTGCCAATGTTGATACAGATTTAATTATTCCAAAACAGTTTTTGAAATCAATCAAACGTACTGGTTTTGGCGATAACTTATTTGATGAACTTCGTTATTTAGATGAAGGCTATCCGGGACAAGATAATTCAGTTCGTCCAAAAAATCCGGATTTCGTTTTGAATCAACCACGTTATCAAGGAGCAAATGTTTTAATTGCTCGTACTAACTTTGGTTGTGGTTCAAGTCGTGAGCATGCACCTTGGGCATTGAATGAATACGGTTTCCGTACTGTTATTGCGCCAAGTTTTGCTGATATTTTCTTTAATAACTGTTTCAAAAATGGCATGTTACCTGTCATTTTGTCAGAAGAAATTGTTGATCAGTTATTTAAAGAATGTGCTGCCAATGAAGGATATCAATTAACAATTGATTTAGCGGCTCAGGAAGTGCGTACCCCAACAGGTGAAGCTTTTAAGTTTGAAGTTGACCCATTTCGCAAGCATTGCTTGTTAAATGGCTTGGATGATATTGGTTTAACGCTTCAAAATGCGGATGCAATTCGCGCTTATGAAGAAAAAACTAAACAGGTTCGTCCTTGGGTATTCCAAGAGTTAAATTAACCTTTTGGTACATTTTAAACATAGCCATGGCGTAGTGTTCAAACTCTTGCTAACATGCTAAAGCATAAAAACACCTTAAAATTATGCACTAGATGAGGATTGGGCTTGAACAATGAAGAGGAACGTTACTCATAGCTTTTTGTTGAGCCTGTGCGCAATAACACTCAGTGCTTGTCAGAGCACGTACAATGTAGTGGATACTGTCCGTATTAAGCAGGCTGAACAGGAAAATTTGGGGCAGAATGCAGCAATATATTGTTCGGGCGCGAAGAGTTGTGAATTTGAACGACTAAATGATATTACTGTAGTGGATGCGCAAACACGACGAATTAGTAATCAAGCAATTCATCAAGGAATTGTACGGTTGCACGGTTCAGTGCTCGGGCAAACCAACAGTTTATATTTATCTGTGCCTGCGAAACAATATGAAGTGGTGATCCGTTTCTATCCGATTTCTCCAGATCGGGCCGAAACAATCCATGTGATTCACCAGTTTAATGCTAACCATCGCTATACATTTAAAATGTACCGAGACAAAACTAACCGTTCGGGTAGTTTGCTGAATGTTTCTGTACCAGATCCATTATGTGTCGACTTAGAGCAAGATGAGCGTGTTATTCGCCGTTTTTGTCGACCATTTGATGTAACAACAGGGCTAGGCGAGTTCCTTGAACAGAAAAAACTAACACCGCGGTCGTCATAACACTGCTTGTTTTTGGAAAATGGAAAAAGTTCATGTCTAAACAGATTTTAATTTTAGCTGGTGATGGTATTGGTCCTGAAATTGTTGGGGCAGCAGAAAAAGTATTAAATACAGTAAATGAAAAATTTAATTTATCGTTGACTTGGGAACATGGCCTATTGGGTGGTGCGGCAATTGATGCACATGGCGAACCGTATCCAGCTGTAACGAGTGAACAGGCAAAAAAAGCTGATGCAATTTTACTGGGTGCAGTAGGCGGACCAAAATGGGATGCGATTGAGCGTTCTATCCGTCCTGAACGTGGTCTTTTAAAAATTCGTAGTGAACTCAACTTGTTTGCTAACTTACGCCCAGCGATTTTATATCCGCAATTGGCAGATGCTTCTAGCTTAAAACCTGAAATTGTTGCTGGTTTAGATATTCTGATTGTTCGTGAGCTTACTGGCGGTATCTATTTCGGTCAGCCACGTGGTATTCGTGAACTCGAAAACGGCGAAAAACAAGGCTATAACACTGACGTTTATTCTGAAAGTGAAATTAAGCGCATTGCAAAAGTTGCTTTTGAACTTGCAGGTTTGCGTGGTGGTAAAGTCTGTTCAGTCGATAAAGCGAATGTTTTAGAAGTAACAGAACTTTGGAAGCAAACAGTTACTGACTTGCAGCAAGCGAGTTATTCAAACATTCAGCTTTCACATATGTATGTGGATAATGCTGCAATGCAGCTTGTGCGTGCACCAAAACAGTTTGACGTGATCGTAACAGGTAACTTGTTTGGCGATATTTTATCTGATGAAGCGGCAATGCTTACAGGCTCAATCGGCATGTTGCCATCAGCTTCTTTAGATGAAAATGGCAAAGGTATGTATGAACCTTGTCATGGTTCTGCACCTGACATTGCTGGCCAAAATGTTGCCAATCCATTAGCAACTATTCTTTCTGTTGCAATGATGCTTCGTTATACATTCCGTGAAGAAGCTGCTGCAAAAGCAATTGAAGACGCTGTAGGTCAAGTACTTGATCAAGGCTTACGTACAGCAGATATTATGTCTGAAGGTATGACAAAAGTGGGTACAGCCGAGATGGGCGAAGCAGTTGTTGCTGTGCTTGCTTAAAAAATACTTCGCTAAAAAACGCAGCTTTAAGCTGCGTTTTTTTATGGTTATGTTTTAGCAGGCTTTGCCTTCATATTGAATAGATTCGGCAATATCATTTTTAAGCTGAAAAATAACTTTGCAGTTGAAATTCACATCGTAAGAATTGCCACCCAGATTACCTGACTGTATAGCGACAGAGTTACCTCTCATATCGACATTAGTCACCATCGGGATTGGGATGTTTAATGGACGTAAAATCGTATAGATGAGTTGATTGGGTGTTTTCTGTGGAGCATTAGCGACTTGAAAACCAAGACTACGTAGATTGATGTCTTGTCGAATGGTCGCAGAAGATTTGCCTAGAAAGCTCTTTAAATACTCTTGTAAATCTATAGATTGGCGTGGATGGCTAGTGCAACCGTTCACATTCATTATGATCAAACAAAGTAGGCCAATTTTACATCGGGTATCTATATTCATTTTTATCTCAATAAAAAATTATATTTATTATTAAAGAACAATAGGTTGGATTTGAATACTTGTAAAGTAAAAAAGGAAGATTATGATAAATGAAAGGTGAACTTACCTTTAGACTTATTCTTACATTCAAACCGTTCTAATAATAATTTTGTAGAAAACGAAGGGAAAATACGATGAGAAAAATTGCTTTTGCATTTTTATGCAGTTTAGGAATGACTGTCGTCTATGCAGATAACTGTGATAGTGCCCGCAATACTTATGATGATATTTACTGTACAAATAAAATCTATGCGAGTGCTGATGCGGATCTGAATAAGAATTATCAAGCATTGCGAGTAAAGTTAAATACCACGCAAAAAAATATTCTTAAGAAATCTCAGCTCGCATGGATACGTCAACGTGATGCTGAGTGTACAGATTCAAATAGAAATAGTGTAGACGTGCAATGCCGTTTACAGACAACGCAGGAAAGAAACCATTGGCTGCAAGAAAGATTGCGTGAATGCCAAACGGTGGGATGTAAAACCAGTCGCTTAAGTGAATAAACAACGCAATAAAAAAGCCACATCATGAAGTGGCTTTTTTGCATTCACTAATTAGCGAGCACGGTACGTGATACGACCTTTAGTGAGGTCATATGGAGTCATTTCGACTTTTACACTGTCGCCAGTAAGAATACGAATATAGTGTTTACGCATTTTACCAGAAATGTGTGCAATAACTTCGTGACCGTTTTCAAGACGTACACGGAACATCGTATTAGGAAGCGTTTCGGTGACAACGCCTTCGAACTCAATGAGTTCCTCTTTATTGGCCATAGCCTACCTGATGATCAAATTGGAAAGGCGCAAATTATAGTCAATTTATTTAAAAAAAACAAGATAGACATACTTCTACTCAAGCATCTGGTTAAAGTATGACTAATAAAAAAAGATGTAATTTTTTTCACAAAAGAAGTGTAATTCTGTTGTCAGTTTGGTCAATCAACGCTAATCTAAAATCATAGTTATTAGGGACTGTTAATTGCGTAAAAGTCAACGGCCCTAAATATCAATGAAGTATCTACATGGAAGGGCACTGCGTGGGTCAGCTAACAGATGCATCAGTTGTATTACGCTTTGGCTATCAAGCGATTCGTCGTGCGGGATTGCCAACAGAAGAAATATTAACCAAAGCGGGAGTTGCTTTAAATCAGGTTGATACGAATGCACGTACACCGTTAAGTGCACAGTATGCCTTTTGGACTGCCGCTCAGGAAGTCAGTAAAGATCCAGATATCGGTCTGCATTTAGGCGAGCATTTGCCTTTGTATCGTGGTCAGGTCATTGAACATCTATTTATTAGTAGTGATACCTTTGGTGAAGGCCTAAAGCGGGCTTTGGCTTATCAGCGACTCATTAGTGATGCCTTTGATGCAAAGCTAGTGATTGAAGAAGGGCGTTGTTATTTAACCAATGGCGAGCAGATCGGTGCTGATAATCTTGTTAATCGCCATTTCTCTGAATGTGCAATTTCAGGGATACTTAGATTTTTTAAATTTATTACCGAAGGGCAATTTCATCCAATCTTTATCGATTTTAACTTCAGCGAAGGAGCAGCTGAGGATGAATATTTCCGCGTATATGGCTGTCCGGTTAGTTTAGGTCAAAAAGAAACACGTTTATATTTTGATCCCGCTATTCTAGATTTTCAGCTTTGGCAAGCAGAGCCTGAGTTATTGCAATTGCATGAGCAGCTTGCGATTGAAAAACTACAGGAATTAGCGCGTTATGATTTAGTGGGTGAAGTTCGTAGAGCAATTGGTTCAACGTTAGAAAGCGGAGAAACAACCTTGGAAACGGTTGCTGCTCAGTTGAATATTACCCCACGTCGCTTACGCACTCAGCTAAGTGAGGCGAATACCAGTTTTCAGCAAATACTTTCTGACTATCGTTGCCGTTTAGCTAAAAAACTTTTGGCAAATACCAATGAAAGTGTTGAACGTATTGTGTATTTAACAGGCTTCTCTGAACCGAGTACTTTCTATCGCGCATTCAAACGCTGGACAAATGAGACACCTGTTGAATACCGGAAACGTAAACAGCATCGCTAAATAAGTATATATAGAACAGGCTAAGCTTACTCAGGTAAGTTTAGCCAATGTGGCCCAAGTGGCGGCTGAGGCAAATCAAACTGCTCAGGATAGTTACACTGAATAAAATAAAGACCGTCGGGTGGGGCGGTGACTCCTGCCGCTTTACGATCTTGTGCAGCAAACATTGCATCGATATGATCAACTTCATACATGCCTTGACCAATTTCGAGTAAACATCCAACAATGTTGCGAACCATATGGTGTAAAAAACCATCTGCTTGAATATCTAAAACCAAATAGCGTCCATGTTCAAATAAACGGCAATGTTTTACATGTCGAACAGGCTGATTTGACTGGCAGGCCGCTGCACGGAAGCTTTCAAAGTTATGAGTACCTTCAAATTTACTAGCAGCTTCAATCATCTTTTTCACATCTAACTGTTGGTAAATGTGAGTAACCTGTTTATGCAATAGTGCAGGGCGATGAGGAGTGTTATATATAATATAGCGGTAACGTCGAGCAGTCGCTTTAAAACGAGCATGAAAACTTTCATCCATCAGTTTAATCCACTGAATGGAAATATCTTTAGGTAGCTGGCTGTTTGCCCCTCTTAACCACCCTGTTTCTGGGCGAATGGCATGCGTGTCGAAGTGTGCCACCATATTTGTCGCATGTACTCCTGCATCGGTACGACCAGCACCATGAAGTGCTATAGGCTCATTTGCGACTTTGCTAAGCACACGTTCAATGGTTTCTTGTACGCTGGCAACGCCTGGCTGTTGTGTTTGCCAACCTCGATATTGAACTCCGCTAAATTCAATACCGACTGCATAACGTTGCATGGCTTTACCTCTATTTAATGCAAATTTTCGTTCCAATGGCTGAGCCACTGTTCTGGGGTTGAGTATTTTAAATAGATTTGAAGTGCTTTTGCATAGAGATCTGCATGACTGTGTGCATCACTAATAACAATTTTTGCAGTTTTCGTCCACTCACTAATTGCATAGCGTTGATCAATAGCACCAAACGTAACTTGAGTCGTAAGAATCGGAACGCAGCCATGTGTATAGAGCTCATCTAATGTTGCGAGTAGTTCCTGATTAACAGCTATATTTCCAGTACCAAAACCTTGCAATACTAAAAATTGAGGTGGGGCTGGCAGTAAATTTCGTAATTGTTGAACGAGCTGAGTAGTCGCAATAGGTTGCATCATCCAATTCAAAATTTGAAAAGATGCTGCACGTTCGATTTGCGTATCTTGCAGAATTAACCCGTTTTGCTGAGGTGTAAATTCAGACTCAGCTTTAAGGCCAGAAAAAGCGTCAAGTTCAGTCGTATGTGTCTTTAAAACAGTTTGAGCATGAAATACTTGATGATGAAACGCAAGATAAGCACCCACAGGTAAGCTAATCACCTGTTCTAATGCAAGATATAAATTATCAATTGCATCAGTAAACTCACGGGTATCATTCCCTTGAATATTAAGGAGAGGATATTGACTACCAGTAATAACCACATGGCAACTTTGTCCTAGAAAACGAGCTAGAGTCGCAGCAGCATAACTGAGAGTATCTGTACCATGAATAACGACGAAGTGCTGATAGCCTTCAAGTTGTAGTTGTTGTATGCGTTGAATAAGACGTAGCCAGTCGGGCGCTGTACAAGCACTGCTATCTACAATATTTGGGGCAGCAAAACAGTCGACCGTTAAGTGAGGTGGTATAACTTTTTCAAGTTGAGGTAAGAATTGGTCATATGGCATAGGTGCTAAAGGTTCACCTACACAGCCAAAAGTACCACCCATATAAAATAAGGCTATTTTTTTCATCTTTTTCAGGCACAAAAGCAGTCATCTTTGACTGCTTATGGTAAAACGATCAGCCTTAAGAAGCTATGCGATTTAGTAGATTTTTCGCGCGTTGTTGTTGCTCTGTGTTGAATTTTCGCTCATTACTTGCCAACAAGGCGTGCGCTGCTGGGTAAGCACCTAACCTGATATATTGCTCTGCAAGTTTTAAGTCGAGTTCATTTTCATCTAACTGTTTTAATTCTGGAAAAGCCTGAACAAGTGGATCGTTGTTTTCAAGGCTAAGTTCTGATTCATTTAAATTCGGTTGATTATCTTCAGCCTCTATAGGATTTAAAGAAAACTCAAGGGTTTCAACTGATAACGGTTGAGTTTGAATATTTTCTTCTAAGTCGATTTCATGAGAGTTATTGCTTTGTGAAGCAGAGTCTTTGTCTATTGAAAAATTACTAAAATCAAGATCAATGTCTGGCGTAGCGGTTGTATCAATTTTGATTGTTTCAACAGTCAATTCAGAGCTAGTCTCAAGAGACTTTTCTGTTTTATTTGGGATAGACTCTAAATCAAATGAAAACTCTAAAGTATTTAAGTCATTTGTTTTACTGGCTGTTTCAGTGTTAATTTTATCTTCAGGTTTAGCAGAATCGACTTCTGTTGTTTTTTGCTCAAATGAGAAATTAAATTCCAGAGGCTCAACTTCAACAGCAGGTTCTTGCTTTACAGGTGTATAGTCTTTCTGCAAGTCATCAAAAGAAGCTTCAGAAGAACTTGTTGTTAACTGGTCAAACTGAGCTGTTGTGTCTGGTGTATTTTTTTGCTCTTCGTATGTTTGAGCTTGAGGGAAATCGATAGCATCAGGTTGTCTTGATGACTCATATTCTTTTTGTCTAGTTTCAGCTTGAGTCGCGATTTCATGTAATGCCAGACTTCGAATATGACTAATCAGTTGTGTTATGGCAAATTCATCTTTCTGTGCAATATGGACTTCAAGCAATAATAAATAAAGCTCATGTTGAGTATTATCTTTTTTTAGCGCCTGATTTACTTGAGCTTCAGCGGCTGAATATTGCTTTTCTTGAATGAGCTGTTTGATTTTTTGACGTACAGCTTCTGGAACAGGGGTGCTTTGTGGAATAGGTGGAAGAGTTTCTTCTACCACATTTACTTTACTTTTTTCACGCGAGTTTTTACTCGATTTAGAGTTTGCCTTTTTATTGGTTTTTTTATTTACCGTTTTAGGGGAGGTGGCCTCTTGTTTCTGGCTATTCTCGCGTTTTTTTAAAATAAAAGCGACCACGAGCAATATGATGAACGGAATCACATATAACATTACTTTCCCCTTAAAAAATAAATATTTGCAATATAAAGCGAGCTAACTCTGGTTTTAACTTAATGTTTTTGCTTGTGAGTGTTTTGCTGTGCTTGTAACTGCTGTTGTAACTCTGCCAAACGCGCATTCAAAAGTTGAATACGTTGGTCTTTTAACCGTAAAGTTTGATTTAATTTGGTTACATTCCTTTGTAATGTAACGGTTTTTTCTCTTTTTGTCATAACTTTTACTGCTAACTCAGTATTGTTTTGACTTTGTTGTGTGCTCTTTTTAGCACTTCCATGTGTAGAATTTTGGCTGTTTTCAGCCACGATACTCATTTCTGCTTGTTGCAAACGGTATTTAGCTTTGCCAGAAGGTGATTTTGCAGTATGCGTTATTTCTGTTTTTGATTTATTTTGCTGAGATTTAGAGACAGGAGTATGGGCGAGTTTTAGAGCAATTCCCTGACGTAGACGGTTTACATCACCTTGGATAAAAGCATGCTGGTTTTGTTTTTGGATATCGTGCATGACTTTCGCAACTGGCTGTTTGGTTTTCGCTGCAATACGATTAGCAATGCTCCATAGAGACTCATTGTGTTGTACTACATATTTACCTGAAGTTACTGGTCCTCTAGACGGACTTAGGGTTTGTTTCTTTGCAGCATTTTGACTGAGATTTTTGGATGGAACAGATTTCTTTTGTACTGCTAACTTTTTAACTGGTGTTTTTGGCGAATTATTTGCATCTGACTTATTAATAGTAGATGTAATTTGATTTTTTGTTGCTGCCTGATCAGGAATAGTGCTTGTTACAACTTGTTGAGCCGAAGAGTTTTTGCTAAGTGGGGCAGATGAATTTGTATTTATCGCTGGGACAGTCCCAGACTTGATATTCAGGTTTTGTTCACTATTCGAGTTAGTGGTAGCTAGGGCAGGAGCAGATGAAGTATATCGGGTACTTTCCGGCAGATTTAAAGCAATATCTTTTTCATTCACAATAAGCTGAGGCGATAAAGTACTTTCGTTATTTTCGGTCTTTTTTATAGTAGAAGGCTTAATTACAGTCTTGATATGCTGTAAACGAGTTGCAGAACCTTCACTGATTTTTACAACAATATTGAGCTCAGAATCATTAACAGGACGGGATGAGGTAATAACAATAACCCCAGAGCCTTGACCATTTTGGCGTGTATAAAAATTAAGATTTCCTGGAGGTTGATGAGTTACACCCAAAGCACTTAAATCTTCTGGCGTTGCTAAACTGACTTGCAAGGTAGAGTTGGGATCAGCTTGCTGGAAGTTCATTTCTGCATATAACAAATCGCCGGGTGCGGACTGAATTTGTATAGGGTCTAATGTAATCGCATAAAGAGATGGCGAAGACATAATGGTGAAAATGGCAATTTTTAATTTGTTATAAACAGTCATCTCAATCCATGACCTAATAAGTCGTAAAGTCGTTCAAAATTATACAATAATGAAATGTAAATAAATTGTAAATTTTTCACAAACCAGTTACGAAAAAGCCGATCTAATGTGATCGGCTTTTTGTTTTGACTGAATAATTCAGACCAAATTATGAGCTTTTGTATTCTACTAAGATACGTAACATACGACGTAAAGGTTCAGCAGCACCCCAAAGTAACTGATCACCTACTGTGAATGCGCCTAAATATTCTTTACCCATGTTAAGTTTACGCAAACGGCCAACAGGTACAGTTAAGGTGCCTGTTACAGCAACAGGTGTAAGGTCAGTCATAGACGCTTCACGAGTGTTTGGTACAACTTTCGCCCATTGGTTTGAAGTACGAATCATATCTTCGATTTCATCAAGTGGGACATCTTTTTTCAACTTGATCGTCAATGCTTGAGAATGACAACGCATCGCTCCAATACGGACACAGTGGCCATCGATAGGAACAATTTGTGAATTACCCAAGATCTTGTTGGTTTCAACCTGACCTTTCCATTCTTCTTTTGACTGACCGCTTTCAAGTTGCTTATCAATGTAAGGAATCAACGATCCAGCTAATGGCACGCCAAAGTTAGCAGATGGGAAACCTTCGCCACGTTGTAACTCGGCAACTTGACGGTCAATATCCAAAATTGCAGATTTAGGGTCATCTAGCAACGTTTTGGTATTGTTATATAAGTAGCCCATACCAGTAATTAGCTCACGCATGTTTTGTGCGCCAGCGCCTGATGCTGCTTGATAAGTCATAGCAGTCATCCACTCCACCAAATTGTTTTGGAAAAGTGAACCTAAACCCATCAACATAAGCGATACAGTACAGTTACCGCCTACGAAAGTTTTGGTGCCGTTAGCCAAACCATCTTTGATAACGTTAAGGTTTACTGGGTCAAGAACGATGATTGCATCATCTGACATACGTAAAGTAGAGGCTGCATCAATCCAGTAGCCATTCCAGCCAGTTGCTTTTAACTGTGGGAAAACTTCAGACGTATAGTCACCACCTTGACAGGTAATAATGACATCCATTTGCTTCAGACTATTAATGTCTGTAGCTTCCATAAGTGCTGGGGCAGTCTTACCACCAAATGAAGGAGCTTCACCACCTGCATTACTGGTAGAGAAATAAAATGGCTCAATATGAGCAAAATCATTCTCTTCAACCATACGTTGCATAAGGACGGAACCGACCATCCCGCGCCAACCGACCAGACCTACTTTCATGTCATTTTGCCTCGGTGCGTTAAAATTGTTAGGGGGAGTTGAGTGTATCAAAAGTGTCCACAACTGCAAGCGTTACAGAAACAAAACACCATGTTTATTGAGTAGAATATCTTGTTTATGTTACATACAAAATTGATAAAGATGACAAAAACTTTAAAAACCAAATCATCTTAAAAGAGAAAATTCAATGATTTATATCGAAGTTCTAGCCGGTCTGGTGATTTGGTTAAGTTTCTGGTCACTTATTCCTCGTGATGAGTGGTGGTTTCGAGGTGCTGATTTCCCCCGTTTGCAGATTCTATTTGTTGGACTATTAGCCTTTGTAGGTATGCTGTTTTGGCCTACCGAATGGAATCTATGGCGTGAAATATTGCTTGCTGTGCTCATTGCTGCCATCGCCTATCAGCTTAAAATGGTTTTGCCTTATACCTTGTTCTGGAAAAAACAGGTTAAACAGGTGAAATCATCTCAATTAGACCCGCAAAAGCAAATTTCATTAATTGTATCGAATGTTCTAACCCCTAATGATAAATATCATTTACTTCTTGAACAGATCAATACATTGAAACCAGATTTATTGCTTACATTGGAAAGTGACAAGACATGGGAAAATGCTTTAAAAGAAATTGAAGAAGATTATCCTCATCGTGTTCCTGTGCCTTTAGATAACTTATATGGAATGCATCTTTATAGTCGCTTACCTCTATCAAATACCGAAGTTAAATTTATTTTGAGTGATGAAATTCCATCAATTCACACCACTGTAACTTTACGTTCAGGCATGCCAGTTCAGCTATATTGCCTGCACCCCAAGCCACCAAGTCCAACTGAGGCGAAAGATTCGACTTTACGTGATGCAGAGCTTTTAATTGTTGGAGATCAGATTAAAGACTTAGATGAAAGCTGTATTGTGATGGGGGATTTAAACGATGTAGCATGGTCACGTACTACACGTTTATTTCAACGTATTAGCGGATTACTTGATCCACGCGTTGGTCGTCATTTTATTAATACTTTTCATGCCAATTATCCATTATTGCGGTGGTCTTTAGACCATATTTTTCATAGTACCGATTTTGGTCTGGTCAAAATGAAACGGTTGCCACATATTGGATCGGATCATTTTCCAGTATATGTCGTTTTGCAGACCGGTCGGGTATTTGAACAAATTCAAGAAGAATTGGAACAAACTCAAAACGATGAAGAAGAGGCCCAAAGTGCTATACAAGAAGGAATTGCAAAGGCTGAAAAAGAAGAAAAAATAGTGACTGATGAAATCGTACAGCCTTATAAAGAGAAAAGTATATAAAGATTAAATGTAAGCAATATCGTACAAAGATTTGAGTCTAGGGCGAATAGGCAGAGGGTTACAAAAACCTTATTCTACATTCATCGGCACACGGAAACGGGAATGGACGATCCCACGTAAGGATACACTAAGCTGATATGGAATAGCATCACGGATCAGATGTTGGAACGGAAACGATAAAAATAACGATTAACCTGAAAGCACAACCTCATTTACCCGAGTTTTGCAGGACGCAGAACTCGGGTTAATATTTTATATATACCCTATTTAGTTCATTGCAAATATAAGAAATATTGTTAAGTTAATCTTAATTTAAAAATCTATTTAACCATAGGTAATAGTTCATAAGTTCTTTATATATCTGAGCAATTTTAAATGAAAAATAGATAAAAATTTTTTTTTGATAAGTTTTTGTTTTTATAGATTATTGATGAATAAATATAGGCTTTGATCTATTTAGATATAAATTGGGGTTGTTTAATTGGCAAATCTCAATAGAATGTGCCGATCGTTGACATGTTGGATCGTCAACAGGCATTGTTGTTTATTTCGCCGGATCGGCGAGTTGTGATTTGTTTGTGCATTTAAATTTCTGTTTGGAAATTATTGTACATATTGAGGTTTCACTCTTAGTTAGTGGTCTTCTCCCTCTCATATTTGATACTTTGCGGTGCATAAGGATTGTCTTATGAAGAATTTTAAATTTAGCCTTGCTTGGCAAATTTTAATTGCTTTAGTCCTAGGGATAGCTGTAGGGGCTGTTTTACATAATCAGCCTGAAATAAAAGATAGTATTGTGAATAATGTTCTTACGCCAATGGGTAAGATCTTTATTAGCCTGATCAAAATGATTGTTATTCCAATCGTTTTCTCTACCTTAATTTTAGGTATTGCAGGTGTTGGCAGTACGAAAAGTTTAGGGCGTCTTGGTTTTAAAACCATTCTCTATTTTGAAATTATTACCACGATTGCCATTTTAGTTGGTTTGGTTGCGGCAAATATCTTCCATCCTGGTTCAGGCATTGATATGTCTCAACTGGTTCAAACCGATATTTCTCAATATAAGAGTACAGCTGAAGAAGTTGGTTCTCAATCGCATGGTTTGGTACAGACAGTTTTGTCAATGATTCCAACCAATATTATTAACTCGATGGCACATGGCGAAATGTTGCCAGTGATTTTCTTCGCCGTGTTATTTGGTATTGGTTTATCTTCATTGCCAGAGAAGACCAAAGATCCATTGTTAAGCGTATTTCATGCTGTGTCAGAAACAATGTTCCGTGTGACACACATCATTATGAAATATGCACCATTTGGTGTGTTTGGTTTGATCGCTGTAACTGTTGCGAACTTCGGTTTCGCATCATTAATTCCATTAGCTAAATTAGTGGTATTAGTTTACGTAGCTATCTTATTCTTTGCTTTTGTGGTTTTAGGAATCACTGCAAAAATGTTCGGTATCAATATCCTTATTCTAATGAAAATATTGAAAGATGAACTGATCTTAGCTTACTCAACAGCGAGCTCGGAAACTGTTCTACCGCGTATTATGCAAAAAATGGAAGACTACGGTGCACCAAAAGCAATTTCTAGTTTTGTAATTCCAACGGGTTATTCATTTAACCTTGACGGTTCAACACTTTACCAAAGTATTGCAGCTATCTTTATTGCACAGCTTTATGGTATTGACATGTCAATTGGTCAACAAGTTCTTTTAGTTGTAACCTTAATGATTACTTCTAAAGGTATTGCTGGTGTTCCTGGTGTATCATTCGTGGTGTTATTAGCTACGTTACATACAGTTGGTATTCCACTTGAAGGCTTAGCATTTATTGCTGGTGTTGACCGTATCATGGATATGGCGCGTACCGCATTGAACGTTGTAGGTAATGCACTTGCAGTACTTGTGATTAGTAAATGGGAAAAACAATACGACAGCGAGAAAGCAGCAGCTTATGAGGCAACTTATAAATAATCTGCCTTGTTATTGTAGTAAAAACCCGCGTTGATCGCGGGTTTTTTTATGAGGTTATTTCAGTATAGATTCATATAGTGCCAGTGTCTGATCACACATGTCTTTCAAGCTAAACATGGTGACTGGGGCAACGACTTGAGGCTGTTCAATATGCTGTTCAACAGTTTCCAGTAAAATCTTTTCATTTCCTACTTCAACAAGACCTTGTGGATACACATTAGATAAAATCTCGGCAACACCTCCACGGTTCCAGCCAATGACTGGCGTACCTACTGAGAGCGCTTCTAAGGCTGTTCTGCCAAATGTTTCTGCCTGATTGGATAGAGAGAGCACAATATCGCTAAAAGCGAGCCATTCACGTATATCTGAGCGATGTCCTACAAAGGTAATTTTATCTGCGAGACCTTTACTTTGAATGGTGCTTTGCAGTTCATTTAAATAGGCCTGTTTTTTTGTATCAGCACCGCCGACAACAACCGCATGTAGTTGAGGATATTGTGACTGAAGCTGTTGCATCAGTTCAATTAAACTTTCATGGCCCTTTAAACGCGTAATACGGCCAGGTAAGCAAAGTAAAAACTTATTTTCGAGCTCAGGAAAATCATTAAAAACTTGATTAAACCATTGTGCTGGAGGGTGATAGTTATGCGGGAAAGCAGCTGGGTCAATCCCTCGATAAATCCGCACAATATCTTGTGGTGGGCAATTTTTATAATGGTCAGTGATGTATTTGACCACGCTATCAGAAACAGCAATAACTTTCTCGGCTTGAGTCATAATTGCGCTATAACGATTGACTGAGTAGAAGCCATGTACCGTGCTAATGAGGTGAGGGCGTTTATGTGTAGGTATTTTTCTTAAAGCAAAATGAGTTAACCATGCAGGTACACGAGAGCGTACATGAACAATGTCAGGTTGATGCTGTTCAATAAGCTGGCGTAAAGGCCGGATCTGCCACAAGCTTGAAAGTGATTTTTTATGAATCGGTAGCGTTAAGTGAGTAGAACCTTCAGCTTCGAGCTGTGAGACTAAGCGCCCGCCATTAGACACAACTAAAGACTGATGTCCTTGTGCAACAAGCGCACGTGCAATTTCCAGTGTGCCGCGTTCTACGCCACCGCTGTTGAGTTCTGGGAGAAGTTGCATCACTTTCATTATTTTTTGCCTTTAGGTTGTAGCAAAGCGGAGTCTTGCAGTTTATTCATTCAATATTTGGAGTTTACTCCTTACTTTTGTTTTGGCAAAAGTAACAAAACCATTTGTTGGACTAACGACACATCCATGATGTCGTAGTCCAACGGGCGACATCCTTGTCGCCTTCGCACGATAGTACATACTGGATATTATTTAGATGTTTATAACTATGATGCGGTAATTACAGAAGATTATTTAATAGATTTCTTCATATCCTTCAGGACGTGTCTTAAATCTGCGGTGGAACCACATATATTGAGTCGGTGCGATTCGAAGTTGATTTTCAATAATTTTATTGACGCGTGTTGCATCATCGACTTCATCATCACTTGGCATATTGTCGACTGCGGGTTCAATCAGAACATGATATTTGGGGTTTTTAATGTCCCCATGACGGTAAAAATATAAAGGCACGGCGACTGCTTTTGAAATTTTTAATAAGCGGCGGTGTGCAGTGACTGTGGCAGCAGGTACACCAAAGAAAGGTGCCATAACACCTTGTTTGAGTCCGAAGTCTTGATCTGGGCTATACCAAATTGCATCGCCATCTTTAAGATGACGAATTAAACCACGCATATCATCATGATCGATTTGTGCTTTATAGATGGTGGCACGGCAACGATAAATAAGCATATCGAGTAATGGATTATTTTGAGGGCGATAGACAACATCAGGTTCAAAATATTGAGCACAAAGATAGCCGCCTGCATCAAGAAGCGTGCTATGAGTCCCCAGTAATAAAACACCTTTGCCTTGAGACTGGGCATTGGTAATGTGCTCTAAACCTTCAATAGTGACTCGGTTTTTAAACCAGCGCGGGTTGTACCATGCATTTAAGGTTTCAAACACGCCAAGCATCATATCGACAAAAACTTGTTGAGCTTGCTGTTGAACTTTATCGGCAGACCATTCAGGAAAGCAGACTTCTAAATTACGAATAGTCGTTTTACGACGTGATTTTAGATATTTCCAAGCCAGATGAGCTACGCTGTGCGCCAGACGCCATTGTATGGTCCAAGGTAAAATGGCCAAAAGCATTAAAAAGACAATAGCAATCCAAACACCCCAATATTTAGGCAATAAAAAGGACCATTGAAATTCACCGGGCGTATAGGGCTGCTTTTTGCTCATAACGATATAAAGATTTCAAAAAATTAAAACTGGCAAAAGTGTATCACGAACTGAATTTATCGTCGTAATACACTGTTCAATTGAGTGTTAAGAGGTTTTGAAATAAGAAGGCTGGGTTATCGGCGATTTTCTAAAAGAATTTTAACAGCGAGTCCGGCTAATACAGTTCCCATGAGCCAGCGTTGTATATTTGCCCAAAGAGGCTTTTCTTGTAGAAAAAGTGCAATGCTACCCGCAGAAAGTACAATAAGAGCATTTACTGAAACGCTTACAAAAATTTGGATCGTACCAAGTTGGATTGATTGCCATAAAATACTGCCTTGTTGTGGGTGAATAAACTGTGGCAGTAAAGATAAATACATAATGGCAATTTTAGGATTAAGCAAATTTGTAGCAAAACCCATTAAAAAAAGTTTAGCTGGAGAGTCTACTGATAAATCTTTTACATTAAAAATAGGGGAGGCGTTTGGGCGTAATGCTTTCCATGCAAGCCAGAGTAAATAAATTGCACCCGCAATACGAATAGTGTCATAGGCGTAGGGAACAGCTACAATTAACGCCGTAATACCAAAAGATGCGCAAAGCATATAAAAGATAAAGCCTACAGCTACCCCACCTAAAGAGATAAATCCTGCTGTTTTTCCTTGGCAAATCGAACGAGAAATAAGGTAAATCATATTGGGACCAGGAGTGAGTACCATCGCCAAACAAATTAGTCCAAATGCCAAAATTTGAGAAAGCTCTAGCATGCGAAAACACTCCAATATTATTATGTTGTTAGGTATAACATAATTATTTTTAGAAGTCTTATATTCAAGCACAAGGCTATTTTTAAAATACGAAAAATAGCTACGATATAATCGATTACCTTTATGTGATGTATAAGCTTTGATTTTTAAAAAGCTTAATATTCGCAATATAAAAAAGAGCCCCCTTAATTTAAGGAGGCTCTTTTTTTACGTTCTTTTTAGCAAAGTAAAGCTGATTAGTTTCCTTTGCTCATTTGTTCAAGCACGTCCCAACGTTCCAATTTTTCAAGTAATAACTCGTCAATTTCTGTAAGACGTTGGCTCGCTTTTGTTGCTGCGTCAGCATCTTTAACAAACCATGAACCATCTGCAAGTTTCTCAGAAAGTTCTGCTTGCTCCTTTTCTAAGTTTTCAATTTCAGCGGGTAATTGTTCAAGTTCACGCTGATCTTTATAACTAAGTTTGACTTTTTTAGCACTGTTCTGAGCTGCGGCTTTTTCAGCTTCAGCTTTTGCCTGAGCTTTTTTTACATCAGATTTCTGATCTACTACTTTGTCATCTGGACGCTGTTGTAAATAGTCTTGATAGCCACCGATGTACTCTGCAATGTTACCTTTACCATCAAATACCCACGTCGATGTTACTACGTTATCCATAAACGCACGGTCATGGCTAATGAGAAGCAAAGTGCCTTTGTATTCAGCTAACATTTCTTCAAGTAGCTCAAGGGTTACCATATCCAAGTCATTGGTTGGCTCATCCATTACAATCAGATTTGACGGTTTGAGCAGCAATTTAGCCAGTAAGATACGATTTCGTTCACCACCAGAAAGTGCTTTTACTGGAGTACGTGCACGTTCAGGTGAAAATAAGAAGTCTTGTAGATAGCTGTAGATATGACGACGGTTGCCATTCACATCAACGAAGTCAGAGCCTTCTGAAACGTTGGCCATGACCGTTTTTTCAAGGTCTAAAGCATTACGCAACTGGTCAAAATAAGCAACTTCTAACTGTGTGCCTGTTTTAACTGATCCGCCATGTTCGATTGTACCTAAAATAGCTTTAATCAATGTCGTTTTACCAACACCATTATCGCCGACTAAACCAATACGGTCACCGCGCATGACAAGGGCAGAAAAATCTTTAATGAGTAAATTGTCATCATAAGCGACGCTTAAATGTTCGATATCGAATACTAATTTACCAGAACGATTTGCATCTTGAGTTGCCATACTCACTTTGCCTTGTTGTGAGCGGCGTGCTTTAGATTCTTCTCGTAAAGCTTTTAGGGCGCGAACACGGCCTTCATTACGCGTACGACGTGCCTTGATACCTTGGCGAATCCAAGCCTCTTCTTCAGCTAGTTTTTTATCAAATAAAGCATTCTGTTTTTCTTCGGCTTCCATTTGCTGAGCTTTTAGCTCTAAATAACGTGAATAATTTCCTTCATAGCCTCGTAAAATGCCACGATCGAGTTCTACAATTCGAGTTGCAATGCTATCTACAAAAGAACGGTCATGCGAGATAAACAGAAGCGTTAAATTATTTTGATCTAGTAAAAATTTTTCTAACCATTCAATACTTTCAACATCTAAATGGTTCGTTGGTTCGTCTAGAAGTAATACATCTGGTTGTGTCAAAAGAGCGCGAGCTAATAAAACACGGCGTTTACGTCCACCAGACAGGTCTGCCAAGTCGGCATTTGGATCGAGACCCATTTTGCTTAGAAGAGCATTTACTTTATTTTCGAGTGCCCAACCGTCTAGTTGGTCTAGCTTATGCTGTAGGTTGCCCATACGGTCACAGGCTTCCATATCTCCTAGCATACAAGCGTCTGTCGCTTCATGATAAGCTCTGAGTACTTCTGCCGCTTCTCCTGCACCATCTGCCACAATGTCGGCTACTTTGCCAGAGTCCATGGGAACGTCTTGGGCTAACATTGAAACAGTTAGACCATTTTGAATGGAAACTTCACCAGAATCTGGTAATAGGCTTCCCTCGATCAGTTTAAGTAAAGTAGACTTACCTTCACCATTACGACCAATTAAACAGACTCGTTCGCCACGTTCTAGATTAAAGTTCGCGCCATCGAGCAAGGCAGGTCCGCCAAAAGCAAGTTGGACATCCCTTAGGGTAATATAGGCCATAATGTTTTCCAGAATCTCAAATGAGGATTTAAATGACTAAACCACCATATCATGATGATCAAGCGTCATTGTCCGCACCCATTGAAGATTTGCAAGTGCGAATTACATTTTTGGATGATTTAGTTGAAGAATTAAATCAACAACTCGCTATTCAGACTCAAGAAATAGCTGATTTAAAAAAACAAATGCAATTTCTTTATCAACGTATGGAATCATCGGATTTATCAGAAGGTATTGCCGCTTTTGACCCATTAACCAATAAACCTCCTCACTATTAATAAAATGGCAAGTTCAATACTTGCCATTTTATTAGGGGATATTTATGAATTTTGCTTAAAAACCATGCAATACAATTTTCCCTTTCGTCATACCACTTTCAATTTGTTGGTGAGCCAGTTTTAGGTTTTGAGCATTAATTGGGCTTAAAACTTGCGAAACAGTTGTCTTGATTTTACCTGCGTCAACAAGTTCGGCAACCTCACTGAGTAATTCACTTTGTTTAACCATATCTTGGGTTTGATACATAGAACGAGTGAACATAAACTCCCAGTGCACTGATACAGACTTAGATTTAAAAGGTTTAATATCTAACTGTGCCGGATCATCGATTAAGCCAAAATGACCTTGCGGTGCAATCAACTCTACGATGTCTGATAAATGTTGGTCTGTTTGAGTGGTCGAGAACACATATAAAGGTGCATTTAAACCTAATTGCTTGATTTGTGCCGTTAAAGGTTGACGATGATCTAACACATAATCAGCACCGAGTTGCTTAACCCATTCTTTAGTTTCGGTTCGTGATGCAGTAGAAATAATAGTGATATTAGTCAACTGTTTGAGTAGCTGAATTGTGATTGAGCCTACTCCACCAGCTCCCCCAATCACTAATATTGATGTATTTTCTGGGGCAACTTTTGGGACCTGTAACCGATCAAATAGCATTTCCCACGCCGTGATTGCGGTTAAAGGAAGGGCCGCTGCTTCTCTTGGTTCTAAGGTTTTTGGCTTATGACCCACAATGCGTTCATCAACCAACTGTAATTCACTATTACTACCTTGGCGATTGAGTGCACCTGCATACCAGACTGCATCTCCGACTTTAAATTGTGAGACTTGATCTCCAATCGCTTCAACGATACCTACCGCATCCCAACCAAGAGTTTTCCACTGATTATTATCTGCGCTTACGTTGCTGCGAATTTTTGTGTCTACAGGGTTCACAGAGACCGCTTGGACACGGACAAGTAGATCATGACCTTCTGCAACAGGTGTCTCTAGTCCGACGTCAACCAGTGCCTCTGGTGATGTAATGGGACCTGCTTTTTGATATGCCACAGCTTTCATAATAATAATTCCTCTTGTTGGGAGTTTGATCATAACGTAAGCTTAAATTTGGTGACTACAGACAAATAACGCTCATAGTGTCAAAAAGGATACTGTAAAATGGCAAAAGCACGGCATTCAAGTTTTGATTGTTCTCCAGGTTGTTCAGTTGAGGCAGCCATTAGTTTGATTGACGGAAAGTGGAAGTGCGTCATTCTTTGGCATTTATTTAATGAAGGCACCTTAAGGTTTAATGAAATTCGAAAGCGTGTTCCAAGCATTACTCAAAGAATGCTGACAAATCAGTTACGTGAGTTAGAACAAGACGGAATTATCCATCGGGAAGTTTATCCTCAAGTTCCGCCTAAGGTTGAGTACTCTCTAACTGATTTAGGGCGGAGTCTAGAGCAAATTTTGTTTGCTTTAAAACTATGGGGAGATGCCCATCTTGATCAATTCGGTAAATTAACATTGGTTGCGAGCGATCAGAACCCTTAAACATATTTAAATAATCTCACGGCAATTTGCACCTTGAAATACCGATATTTTGGGCCTTGCGATCTTATCGGGCATTATTTTTATGATGTAACTTGCGTTTTCTGGTCAGCTTATGCAACTCTAATAAAAGAGATTAATAGGTTTTGCTATGGACAATATGGGAATTTGGGTTACCGTTATCATTGTTCTTTTCGTACTAGGCTCCATTTTTGGTTTAAGAGTGAGCCCACGTGAAAAGGCACTTGGTATTATGCGAGATAAAGCCCGTAAAATAGGGTTGCATCCACGTGTAATTGTTGCACCTGAATGGACACATGTTCCAATGGCTACTGAAAAACGTGCCAGCATGGTTGCTTATTATAGTGTATTGATTCCTGATGCCCGTTTATCTTTAATGCGTGCTCGCGTTATAGACGGCAAGTTAAAAGTAATTCAGGGTGATGAGAAATTTAATGATTCTCCCATTGCATTAAAAGGGATTTATGCTATTGATATGCAGGCAAACTGTGTAGGGCTTTATTGGGATGAGGAATCAGACCTAAGAGCGACACAATTAGATGAGATGAAGGCTTATCTGTTGGCCTTGGCTAAAGCCTGATTTTTAAATTTATTGGTATAGGAATAACATTTTATATGGCGAATACCTCGCGCTCTGCATCTCAAAGCACAGCATCTACTGCACCTGCTGCACCTAAACGTGCCTTAGTGATTGTGGAGTCGCCTGCCAAAGCGAAAACCATCAATAAATATTTGGGTTCGCAATTCATTGTAAAGTCTTCTGTAGGTCACGTACGTGACTTGCCAACAGGCGGCAGTAAATCAACAGAGAAAAAGCCGGCTGCCCGGACTAAACTCACCGAAGTCGAAAAAGAACAAAAAGCTAGTCAGGCTTTAGTTAATCGTATGGGGGTTGATCCTGAACATGATTGGGAAGCTCATTACGAAGTTCTGCCTGGTAAAGAAAATGTTGTAGCTGAACTCAAAAAACTCGCCAAAGATGCCGATGCAATCTATCTCGCAACGGACTTGGATAGAGAAGGGGAAGCGATTGCTTGGCACCTAAGAGAAGTTATTGGTGGTGATGACAGCCGTTATCACCGCGTGGTGTTTAACGAAATTACCAAAAATGCCATTCAAGAAGCATTTAAACAGCCAACACGCCTAGATTTAAATCGTGTGAATGCTCAGCAAGCACGCCGTTTCTTAGACCGTGTAGTGGGCTTTATGGTTTCGCCATTACTTTGGGAAAAAATTGCCCGTGGTTTATCTGCCGGACGTGTGCAGTCAGTAGCAGTGAAACTGGTTGTAGAGCGTGAGCGTGAAATTCGTGCGTTTATTCCAGAAGAATATTGGCAAGTTTTTGCAGATACTCATGCCAAAAAAGATGATATTCGTCTTGAAGCATTTAGACAGGCTGGTAAAACCCTTAAACTGAAAAACAAAGCTGAAACTGATGCTTTATTAGATGTTCTAAAAGGTGCTGAATATAAAGTTGCACAGCGTGAAGATAAACCGACTAAGGTCAATCCAAGTGCACCTTATATCACCTCAACGTTACAGCAAGCTGCAAGTACGCGTTTAGGCTTTTCTGTAAAGAAAACCATGATGCTGGCGCAGCGTTTGTATGAGGCAGGTTTTATTACCTATATGCGTACTGACTCAACATTCTTGAGTGATGATGCAGTAAGCATGGTACGTGCACATATTGAAAGCCAATATGGTGAAAAATATATACCTGCAAAGCCAAACCGCTATGGTAACAAAGCGGGTGCTCAAGAAGCCCATGAGGCGATTCGTCCATCAAATGTTGCCCTTACTGGCGATCAGCTTGCGGGTGTAGAGCGTGATGCTCAACGTCTATATGATTTGATCTGGCGTCAATTTGTTGCGTGTCAAATGACACCAGCAGAATATTTATCTTCTACTTTGATTGTTGAAGCAGCGAATGTTGAGTTAAAGGCGAAAGGCCGTACGCTTGTATTTGAAGGCTTCACTAAAGTACGTGGCGCGAATAAGTCAGATGACGATATTATTTTACCTGCAATTAAAGTAGGCGAAATTTTAAAATTAGAAAAGTTAGATCCAAGTCAGCACTTTACTAAACCACCTGCACGTTTTACTGAAGCATCTTTAGTTAAAGAGCTTGAAAAGCGTAGTATAGGCCGTCCTTCGACCTATGCAGCTATTATTTCTACCATTCAGGAACGTGGTTACGTTAAGTTAGAAAACCGTCGTCTTTTCGCCGAAAAAATGGGCGAAATTGTGACGGATCGTCTTGATGAAAGTTTTAATAACCTGATGAATTATGCCTTTACGGCAGATCTTGAAGGTCAGCTTGATAAAGTCGCAACGGGGGAGCGTAACTGGAAAGAGTTGCTGGATGCTTTCTATGGCGACTTTAAAAAACGTTTAACTAATGCTCAGGGTGAGCAGGGAATGCGCCGTAACCAACCGGTTGAAGTACCAGCAGTACACTGCCCTGAATGCTCACGTCCAATGCAGATTCGTACGGGTACAACTGGTGTATTCTTAGGATGTTCTGGCTATAACCTACCGCCTAAAGAACGTTGTAAAGGTACACTGAACTTAACACCTGTTGAGTCGTTAGCTGCGCTATCTGATGATGATGGTGCAGAAACAGCAGACTTGATGTCAAAGCATCGCTGTGAGAAATGTGGCACAGCCATGGACAGCTATGTGATTGATGGTGGTCGTAAACTGCACGTATGTGGTAATAACCCAGACTGTGATGGTTTTGAGCTTGAAGAAGGTGAGTTCAAGATTAAAGGTTATGATGGCCCAACGATCCCATGTGATAAATGTGATGGTGAAATGCAGCTTAAGACGGGTCGTTTTGGTCCATATTTCGCTTGTACCAGTTGTGACAATACACGTAAAGTCTTGAAGAGCGGCCAACCTGCACCTCCACGTGTAGAGCCAATCAAGATGGAACACCTACGTTCAGCGAAACATGATGACTTCTTTGTGTTACGTGATGGCGCAGCAGGTTTATTCTTGGCAGCGAGTAAATTCCCGAAAATTCGTGAAACACGCGCACCAAAAGTTGCTGAGTTACGTAGTGTTGCAGCTCAGCTTGATCCAAAATATCAATTTATTTTGCAAGCACCCGATGTAGATCCAGAAGGTAATCCAGCAGTTGTGAAATTCAGTCGTAAGAATCAATCACAATATGTAGGCTCGGAAACACCAGAGGGTAAACAAACCAAATGGAGCCTGATTTATCAAGATGGTAAATGGGTTGAGGGTTAAACAAGCCCACTATAAAAAATGCTAGCTCAGCTAGCATTTTTTATGTCTAAAACAATAAAAGAAAATTTTAATTTTACGGGGAATAAGAATGTGGAAAAACATTCGGGTCTTATGCTTATTAATTATTTTGTTGATTGTTGCTGTTCAGGCATGGCGAGATCAGAATCAAGATTGGAATCACACAGTTGTAGTCGTTCTACATCCAGTGAATGCTGATGGTTTACAATCAACGCAGAGCTATATTCATCAGTTGAAAAACGAAGATTTTTGGGCAATTAAAAACTATCTAGATGAATGGTCACAGCATTATCGCGGGCAAACAGGAAACTTTGTAATCCGCTTAGGACAACAGTTACAGCAACGACCACCTGAGGTTCCTGAAAATGCCAATATCTTGCATGTTATGTGGTGGAGTCTAAAGTTTCGTTTTTATGCATGGCGACAAACACAACCCGGGGATAGTGGAGCATCACTCAAACTTTACTTAAATTATTATGATCCAAATTATCAGAAAGTCTTGATTCACTCGACTGCTTTAGAAAAGGGTCGTATTGGTAGTGTTAATTTATTTGCGACCAAAACACAAGCTTCACAAAATCAAGTCGTCATCGTTCATGAGTTATTGCATGGCTTTGGAGCACAGGACAAATATGATTTAAAAACAGGACAGCCAGTTTATCCCCTAGGTTTTGCTCAACCAGAAAAAATTCCTCTTTATCCGCAAACTCAAGCTGAAATTATGGGAGGCCGTACTGCCTTATTCGAGCAGAGTAGTAAAATGCCCAATAATTTACAAGAAACGATCATAGGTTTACCTACTGCCCGAGAAATTGGCTGGGTGAAATAAAACTGTGGATAAATACTGCTTTATCCACATCAATTGTTAAAAAACGATGCAGATTTTATACAGACAAAAAATGTGAAATGCATCACTATTATTAGGTAGATGAAATTCTAATACCTGATAATAAGAGTAGCCATGATGAAAACTGTAGGTAATGATTTGGTACGTAATCAGTTACATGCTGACCGTAAATGGTATTTGATATTAGGCTTTGTACTTATTGGTTTTGGGCTGATTTTATTTAGTTCCTTGCCATTTGCGACTTTTTCTGTCGTTTTTTTATTTGGAATACTTATGATGGTCGGTGGTGTCTTGCATCTCGTCGCAGCTATGAGTGTTTTTAAAGGTGCAAGCCGATGGTTATGGGCACTGTTTGGTGTGCTTTATCTCATGGCAGGCTATTACGCTTTTTCTACTCCAGTCACTACAGCTGTGGTTTTAACAAGCCTATTATCTATAGCGCTTATCATTGCGGGTGCTATACGTACTATAAATGCAATTTTACTTAAGCCCATTACAGGGTGGGGCTGGACCTTGTTTTCAGGACTGCTCACCTTATTTACTGGTATTCTAATTTTGGTTTCTAAAGATTCACCTTTTTGGGTGCTGGGAATGTTCCTTGCTGTTGATATCTTATTTCAGGGAATTAATTTCCTTGGCCTAGCTTCAGCCATCAAACATCTTCCATCTAGTTCAGAAACAGTATCTTAAAAAATAATATCGACTCAAAGAGCACTTTAAGTGCTCTTTTTGTTTTTAGGACGGGCAGACCCATCTTTGCTGGGCTCTGTTAAACTATGCCTTGGTGTGTTAGCGATATGTGTTATGAGTCTTGCAAAATTAATTAATGAACTAAATGCTCAGCAAAAAAAAGCAGCAACAACGTCTGCGCAGAACTGTTTAGTTTTGGCGGGTGCTGGTTGTGGCAAGACTAAAACGATTGTTGCGCGTGCAGCCTATTTAATTGATCAAGGCTTGCCAGCGAACCAAATTCAGATTTTAACGTTTACTCGACGTGCTGCGAGTGAAATTGTTGCAAGAGTAGAACAGCACGTCGGAGCACAGGCAAAGGGTCTGAGAGCTTCAACTTTTCATACTTTTTGTATGTATTTACTGCGCCGTAATCCACAAGCTTTTGGCTTAAATCAATTTAGTATTATTGATCGTGATGATCAGTTGCTCATGTTTCGTTTATTAAGAGGCAAAGATAAAGATAATGTCTTGCCTAAAGCCGCAGAGCTGTGTGATTTATATTCTTATGCCCGAAATACTCAAACAAAACTTTCTGAAGCATTAATCAAACAGCTTCCAGAAGCCTATGAGCATAAGACTCAAATTGCAGATTTGATGAAAACGTATGAGCAGCGTAAAAGAGAACGTAATTTTTTGGATTACGACGATATTCTCTCAATTGTAGCTGTCCATTTGCAAAATTCTGAAGCACTCACCAACTGGGTGGCAGGCTTTTGTCAGGCATTGCTGGTTGATGAAATGCAAGATACCAACCCTTTACAATGGGCTTTATTGCAGCCGTTAATTGGCAAAGTGAAGTTGTTTTGTGTTGGCGATGATGCCCAGTCGATTTATGGTTTTCGCGGTGCAGACTTTGAAAATATCCATTCTTTTAAAGAGCGGATACCTGACGCAGTCATTCATACACTGGATTTAAATTACCGCTCGACTCAAGAAATTCTGGATTTATCAAACTGGTTATTGGAACACAGTCCAATTGATTATCAAAAACAGTTACAAGCACATCGTGGTCAAGGCCAAAAGCCACAGCTACATTTGTTTGGTAATGAGTATGAAGAAGCAAATTGGATTGCACAGGATTTAATAACGCGACATCAGCAAGGTGCAAGCTGGCACGACCATATGATTTTAGTGCGTTCTGGCTATAGTGCACGATATCTGGAAGGGGCTTTTATTGCTGCTGAATTACCTTACCGTTTTATTGGTGGGGTAAAACTTCTTGAGTCTGCTCATGTGAAAGACGTACTTAGCCTGCTACGTATTGTGAGCAATCCTCACGATGATTTGGCGTGGATGCGTTTTTTAACCTTGTGGGATGGTATTGGTGATGTTGGTGCAAGTAAGCTCGCTCAAGATCTGATGGGAATTGCTGATGTTGAGGAGCGCTGCAATCGTCTAGAACGTCATGGCAAAGTACCTTTACAAGCGATTCTAATTTTAAAACAGCTAGATGTATTACAACAGCATGTTGAAGCAAGTATTGGCTTAGCACTCGATGCTTTAGGTGAACAGCTAGAGCAAAATTATAAAACTAAAGATTGGTCACGCCGCTTAAAAGACTTTGATTTGGTCAAGCAACTTGCGCGTAAACATGCATCGTTAGGTGAGTTCCTTGAAGAGTATGTTCTTGAACCTATTTCAGTTTCTGAAATTGAAAAAGCAGCTGATCAGGATTTAGTCACTTTAATTACGATCCATTCAGCTAAAGGTGCTGAACAGAAAGTCTGCTATGTACCTCATGTATCGCCAAATCAATATCCTTATGCAAGGGCACAGGGCGATTTTGATGATGTCGAAGAAGAGCGCCGCGTATTGTATGTTGCATTAACACGTGCAGAAAATGAATTAATTTTGACCAAGCAAAACCTCAATACATGGTCAGAAAACAATTACGATGAGCAAGGTCGTAAAATCGAAAGTTATTTCCTAAATGATCTTCCTGCACATTTGGTTCAGGCAAAGATTCATAGGCAAGTACCTCAGCCATTTGCTAAAAAGCAATGGAACCGTTCCCCAACAGTAAATTTAGGTTTTGGTATCGATCTGGATTAAACTACTGTATAAGACATTGTGATTACTTAAATATATTGGCTGCTCCCTTTTATTGCCAATTAAGGTTAGAAAATGAAGATATTAGTTCGTAATTTAGATCGTGCTGTGAGTGAAACTGAAATTTTAGAGTTATTCAAAGCATTTGGTAAAGTTGAAACGTGTGTTCTTGTTACTGATAAAGACACAGGTAAATCGAAAGGTTTTGGTTTTGTTGAAATGCCTAACCCACGTGAAGCAATTAAGGCAATTAAAGGCTTAAACCTGCTTAAAGTTAAAGGCAATGGAATTCGCGTTAAAGCAGCTGAAGAATAAGTCTTCAGTGTGAAAAGACAGTTTTTAGCTCTTTCGATTGTCGCGCCAAATGGTACTCGTATCGCTGAAGGTATAAAAACACTTGAAGTGCGTTCATGGGTACCTACAAAACTGCCAATCAAAGATCTATTAATTGTCGAGAACCAAAATTTTTTGGTCAAAGATACTGTTGAAGAACAGGGAGTTGCTGTCGCTTTGGTTGATATCGACTCTATTCATGCTTGGCGAAATGATGAAATTGAGCCCGCATGTGCAACTGCTTGGAGTGAGGGATATTTTGCTTGGGTTTTAAGTAATGTTCGTCCTATAAGGCAGCCATTAAAAACTTTAGCTAAACGTAAAATTTATCAAGTTGAGCTGGATTTACCATAAATAACGTTGATTTTATCAATGGAGCCGTTAAGCTAAGAATAGCCGTTGAAATGGCGATTTAAAAACAGGAAAGTTTAGTTATGTCACGTGTTGCTCGTTATCATGCCGATCGTACCAATCAGAAGCTCTATTTTGCGCGCTTAGCGTGTCAACAGGCTGAACAGACCGATCATGTGCAGCAGATACAAGCTCACCGTGAAGCAGCTGTATTCCACCTACATGGTGCAATGTTAGCTTTCTTGCAAGAATTGGTACGTTATTATCGTTTAAATGATTTACAACCTACCTTAAAATCTATTGAGGAACATATGGCGGCAAAAGGGCAGGTTTCTCCTGAAGTCTCTGTTTTGCAGCAATTGGCAAAAGATGGTTTTGTTGCTGAGTTAAAGCGAGCTTATCGTATGTGCCAATATGCGCCGGAACCAAAAGAGCCGACCCCTGAAGAAGAGACATCGTCTAACCTGATTATCAAAGTAACTCAAGGTCCTCAATCTTGGTTGCCTGATGTCAAAATTTTGCGTGAATGGCATCGAGAATTAACCCATTTAATTGATGGTTTTCGTAATGAAATGGTCGAGTTCTAAAATTAAACTGCCCTAGTGCTTGAAATTTGGTGTGGATGTGCCTATATAAATAAGACAAGAGATGCAAAGTGCAAGGGTGCTTTGCCACCATGTTGAAACATGGAGGAAGTATATGTCTATACAGCAATTGAAAGAGTTATTTGGAAATCAAGAAGCAGTGTTGGAATTAGTCCAACTCGAAGGTGGTGAACTTGCCTTGCGTAATGCCGGTTCTGAGAATGAACCCTTGGTCAAAATTCAATTTAGCGATGAAGTAAAAGCAATCTTAGGTGAACAAACACCTGTGGTTGCCCAACATATGATTCAGGCTGCATTGTTTGGACTGCTTGAGAAGCAGGTAAATGAGTGGCAGGCTGAGGTAGTAGACGAACAGCCTAAATTCTTGAGCTAATAAAAAGCGTACTCTTGAGTACGCTTTTTATATCAGTTAATGAATAGTTGACTGATGGGCAAGCTCGATCTGATTTACTATATGATGGCTCATATTCTTTGCCATTTCCTCTTTAGCATAGAACACTTCACCAATATTCTCATCTCGAATGATAGCCGCTTCTTCTTTACTTTCTGCGCAAATTAACACCTGAATTTGAGGGTTTAATTGCTTAGCAATCGCCACAATACGGTGAATATCTAGAATATCCATAGGTGAAATCACCAAGAGTCTTGCATGCATGATATGTGCTTGAATTAAAACACTTGGTTCAGTCGCAACACCACTAACTGCTGCAATATTCGAATGACGTAGCTTTTCTACGATTTCACGATTCTCTTCGGCAATAACGACCTTAATATTCTCATTAATTAAATTTTCAGTGATACGTCGCCCCACACCGCCGTACCCCACAATGACGACTTGATCGCGTAAGTAAGCCTGATCGACTTCATCAGGTAACATTGCTAATGGGTCACCACTACGTTCAAGAAGACGAGCTAAGTGAGAGCGCTCACGAATCCAGCGTTGTACTGGTTCAATTGCAGAGAATATAAAAGAGTTCAGCGTAATTGAAAATAAAGCACCAGCTAGAATTAGGTTTTGTGCTTCTAAAGTTAATAAACCTAATGAGACACCGAGAGTTGCTAAAATAAATGAGAACTCACCAATTTGGGCCAAACTCGCGCCAACTGTAAGGGCTGTATTGATGGGGTAACGAAAGAATAAAACCAAAGCCATTGCCGCTATTGTTTTCCCCACCATAATAATGGCGATAACGGCCAAAATATGTAGTGGACGTTCTACAAGAATACTTGGGTCAAAAAGCATTCCCACAGAGACAAAAAACAGAATTGAGAAAATTTCGCGTAATGGAAGCGTTTCTTCTTCTGCGCGGTGGCTAAAGTCTGACTCTTTAACAACCATCCCCGCAAAGAAAGCTCCTAATGCCATGGAAACCCCAAAAATGGCATAAGACCCGTAGGCAATTGAAACAGCAGCCGCAACAACGGTGAGGGTGAATAACTCTCTTGAACCTAAACGAGCAACAAACTGCATAATAATAGGAACAACGCGTTTACCTACAATCAGCATAAAGGCAATAAAGCCAACTACTTTTAATAAAGTGAGCCCAAGGGTTAACCAGATATTACCATCTGCACCTTCTGGTGCTTTTCCGCCGAGTAAAACTGCTGTAGCTGGAAGGAGTACTAAAACAAGTACCATGACTAAATCTTCGACTAACAGCCAACCTACAGCAATTTTACCGTTGACTGAATCTAAAAGACCTCGGTCTCCTAAAGCTTTTAATAATACAACAGTACTTGCACATGACAGACTTAAGCCAAAAACGAGTGCAGAACCAAAGCTCCATCCCCATAGCATGGATACGCCAACTCCTAATAGGGTAGCGACCGCAATTTGTAAAATCGCGCCTGGTACAGCAATACGGCGAACGAGCAATAAGTCATTTAATGAAAAGTGCATTCCTACACCAAACATCAGAAACATGACCCCGAGTTCTGCAAGCTGGTTAGCAAGATGCATATCAGCTTCTATGCCGGGTGTATTTGGACTAATAATAATTCCGGCAATTAAATAGCCGATAAGAGGGGGAAGTCGTAATCGGGCTGCAAGATAACCAAAGAAGAGGGCAACACCGAAACCAACAGCAAGTAAAACAATTAAATCTACGTCATGCGGCACTAAAAACTCCTTTTACGTGAGTTAGGCTAAAGACAAGCATAAAAAATGCCAAGGCGAAATATGTGGAAAGTTTAACAAAAAAAAGCCAGGTATAAAAAAAATGCAAAAAAAAACGACCTCATTGTGAAGTCGTTTTTTTCGAGGCTAAAATTATTTGATTTTAGCTTCTTTGAAAATCACGTGTTGACGGATTTTTGGATCAAATTTTTTGATTTCCATTTTTTCCGGCATAGTACGTTTGTTTTTAGTCGTGGTATAGAAATAACCTGTACCAGCTGTAGAAACGAGACGAATCTTATCACGCATTGTTCAGACTCCTTAGATCTTTTGACCTTGAGCACGAAGGTCTGCAACAACCTTTTCGATACCCAATTTGTCAATAATACGCATACCTTTAGTGGTTAAACGAAGACGTACAAAACGTTTTTCGCTTTCTAACCAGAAACGGTGGTGGTGCAGGTTCGGCTCGAACCGGCGCTTGGTTTTGTTGTTGGCGTGTGAGACGTTGTTACCAACGACTGGACGCTTGCCGGTAACTTGGCAAACCTTAGACATGGTGTAACTCCATTGATTCAGCCAACAGCAAATCTGTGGCCAGTCATACTAAATGTAAACGGATGAATTCATTCAAGGGGCGTTTTATACCAAAAATACGATTAAAAGACAAGCGGAATTGGTAAAAACGAGGCATGATTTAGTATAACAGATCATGCCTTGATCAGTTAGCGCAACAAGGTTTTCGAAATGAAACGATGAATGGGCTTATTGAACGGTGGAAGAATGTATTTAAGACTATAAAGTTTTGGATTTGACATCACCGAACGTTCATGAGAAAGGCTAAAAAAGCCCTCTGGTCCGTGATATTTACCCATACCTGATGCCCCAATCCCTCCAAAGGGTAAATCATCCTGAGCCACATGGGTAATGACCATGTTGATTCCGAAATGCCCTGAGTGGGTGTGCTGTGCAACATAATCAGCACGCGCCTGATCATAGTCGAAATAATACATAGCTAAAGGACGTGGACGACTATTAATAAATTCGATGACTTCTTCTATTTGGTCATATTCTAAAATTGGTAGAACGGGACCAAAAATTTCATTTTGCATAATATCCATTGCCGTAGTGACTCCAGTCACTAAAGTTGGTGGAATTTTGCGTACATCATCTAAAATTTCATTTTGAGGGTTAATTTCAACAATACGAGCACCTTGATCGCGGGCATTTTCAAGATAGCCCTGAATGCGGTTGTATTGCTTGTCATTAATAATAGAAGTGTAATCTTGATTATTGCGGAAATGTGGGTACATACCAGCCACAATCAATTTAAAGTTTTCGATGAACTCAGCAGTTTTCCCGCGTGGTAAGAAAATATGGTCAGGTGCAACACAAGTTTGTCCTGCATTCCATAATTTACCTACAGCAATACGTTGAGCCACATCTTTCATATCCATAGATGCATGCACAAGTGCAGGAGATTTCCCACCTAACTCAAGAATAACAGGAACCAGATTTTGAGCTGCGGCTGCCATCACTGTTTTACCAACAGAGGTTGAGCCTGTGAAAATCATTTTGTCAAAAGGCAAGTGACTAAAAGCGTCTGAAATAACGCCACCACCATTCACCACAGCAACTAATTCTTGTGGAAAGGCTTCTGCTAATACACTTTCAAGGACTCGCCCAAAATTTGGAGAGGCACTAGAAATCTTGATCATGGCATGGTTGCCTGCTGCCAGCGCACAGATTAATGGTCCAACTGAAAGCAGCAATGGGTAGTTCCATGGTGTAATAATACCAATTACACCCATAGGTTGATATTGTACCCAACCTTTTGCTGGTTGATGTAATACACTGATATGGCGTTTTGAAGGTTTCATCCACGCTGTCAGATGTTTACTATAATATTTGATTTGTTCCAAACTGGTGAGTAACTCACCAATTTTTGTTTCCATAACTGCACGATTGCCATAATCAAGGTTAATTGCGTCGGCAATCTGATCTTGATATTTTACCAAGACTCTTTTAAGACGAGCTAAACGATCAATACGCTCTTTAGCAGTGGGTACCGGATGACGTAAATAAGCAAGCTTTTGATGTTCAAGCAAGTCATGTAAATGCTTAACATCATAAGGAAGCTGAGTCTCTGGATTTGTTTTTGTTTGACTGTTCATCGGTACTTACCAAATACATTGATATGTTTATTTTTTAGAGTAAATACTCTAAATAGTCAAGTCAGTTTATGTGTTCAAGTCTTAACCATTTGAATTATTAAAGGTTATTAAAATGTCTCAACCTAAAGCTCTGAAGACAAAAGACCGGATTTTACAAATCAGTTTGCAGCTTTTTAACGAGCGAGGTGAACGGTCGGTTACAACCAATCATATTGCTGCGGAGTTAGGTATCAGTCCCGGAAACTTGTATTATCATTTCCGGAATAAGCATGAAATCATTAAGGAATTAATGTATCAATATCAGGCCGAGACTTTGGAAGTACTTTCTTTACCTGACGATAGACCATTAACAACTAATGATAAAATCAACTATTTTCAAGTGTTAAGTGGCCAGTTATGGAGTTACCGTTTTATTCATCGTGATGTTTATCATTTAGTTGAAAGTAACGAAGACTTTAAAAAGATTTATCCACGTTTTGCAGGGCAAGTCATGCAGCAGGGGCAAAGAATTTATCAAGCCTTTGTAGATGCAGGCCTTATGAAAATGACGCCATCGGAAATTGAAGCACTTATTATTAACCTCTGGATTGTATTAACAAACTGGACAAACTTTTTGTATATGTCTGGTCATATTAGTGACAATAACCATTTAGAAGAAAAATGGGTTTGGCAAGCATTACGTCAAATGGTTTTCCTTGAAGGCCCTTATCTTATGGGTGAAAGCCGAGCAACTTATGAGCAGTTGCTTGAATCTCTTGGACCTTCAGATCTATTTGCTAGCTTATCGTCCTTAAAAGACGAATAGTTGTGCTTGTTTATTTAGGGCGCTAGAATACTCGGCCTATTAAAAAATTTATCTCAATTAAGTGATATTAACCAAATGAATATGACCACTGCCAATACAGCCCGTTTACTGATTACTTGTGAAGACAAGCCAGGGATCGTACAAGCGGTATCGAGCTTTTTGTATCATCAAGGTGCAAACATTACCGCGCTTGATCAGTATGCGACGGAAGCTCAGGGCGGACGTTATTTCATGCGTGTTGAATTTGAACTTGATCATTTACAGTCGCGTAAAGATGCATTAATTCAAACTTTTGCTGCGAACGTTGCGGAGCGTTATAGCATGCAATGGCGTCTTGCTTTCGTAGGGGATGTTAAAAAAGTTGGTATTTTAGTTTCTAAAGTTGACCATGCATTGCTTGAGTTGTTATGGCGTCATGCACGCGGTTCGTTACCTTGTGAAATTACTCATGTCATTTCAAATCATGAAGATTTACGTGAATCTGTCGAAAACTTCGGTATTCCATTTTCTGTAATTAAAGTCACTAAAGACAATAAAGCTGAAGCTTATGCGCAAATTGATGAAATGATGCAAGGCAATGATTTATTAGTTCTTGCACGTTACATGCAGATTTTAAGCGAAGATTTTGTTGCGAAATGGGAAATGAAAATCATCAATATTCACCATTCTTTCTTGCCAGCTTTTGTGGGTGCCAATCCATATAAGCAAGCTTATGAAAAAGGTGTGAAGTTGATTGGTGCGACAGCTCACTATGTGACTGCTGACCTTGATCAAGGCCCAATTATTGAGCAAGACGTTGAGCGTGTGAGTCATGACTATAATGTTGAGCAATTACGTGAGCTTGGTGAAGATGTAGAGCGCAATGTATTGGCTCGCGCAGTGAAGTGGCATTTAGAAGACCGTATTATTGTTGATGGTAATAAGACGGTTGTTTTTTAAATAACACGTATTCTAAAAAAGCACGCTTCTTGCGTGTTTTTTTATATCTAAAATGTGATTGAAATGATATAACATATCATTATTGAGTGAATTCATGATAGGATTCAATCTGTTCATAGTGTAATTAGTCTAACTATTTAAGTTTGACTAAACAAATTGTGAACAGGAGGTATCTATTCATGTAACTATGAGAAAACTAAAGCAAAGACACTCAGCAGGCACAAAGCTATGACACAGAGTAAATGTTTTTCTCAAAAAATAGTTGCAAATGAAAACACTTCTCATTTATTATTGTGGCACTTTATTGTTCTATCCGATGTTTGAAATCGTTTCTATAAATAGAAAGCTGAAATCATCATCCATTAGGTAATTAGATTCTTATGAGTCAATCTTCCGCAGCCTTAAACGCTCCCAATCCGATGAAAAAGAAAGTCATCACAGCACTAATTGCGGTTGCAATTGGTCATATCGGGGTCTTATGGGCAGTTAGCCATATTAAGCCTGCTGAATTAAAGCCAATCGAGAAAAAACCTTTACAGGTACGTTTTGTAAAAATTCAAGATCAGCCAAAACCTTTACCTCCTAAACCAAAGGAACCGCCAAAAAAACCGGAACCTAAGAAAGAGGTAAAAGAAGTTAAAGTTGTTGAAAAACCTGTGACTCCACCTAAAAAAGTGGAAAAGATTCAACAGGTGAAAAAGGCTGAGACACCAAAACAAACGGTAAAGACAGAACCTAAAGTTGAAACCAAAGTGGTGACAACGACCACAACAGTCACTGAAAAAGTCGTTGAAAAACCAAAGCCAGTGGTACAAGAAGCGCCTAAAGCTCAACCTGCTCCAGATCCATCACCAAAACGAGTTTCGATTGGTGGTTCGGGTGTACAGTGGAGTCGTTCACCACGATTAACAGTTTCTTCAAAAGATTTACAAGGCGAAGCACGCTCTATCATGGTACTGATTGAAGCCGATGAAAAAGGCAAGATTATTAATGTGCGAGTGACCAGAAGTAGTGGTATTTCAAGTCTAGATGACAAAGTTGTCCGTGCTGTTCGCGGTGCGAAATTTAAACCTTATATGGAAAACGGGGTTGCTTACCCAATAAAAGCAGAGCAACCTTTTGATTTAACCCCTTAAATGAATTTGAGTCCCAACGGCTAACCTTAATCAGGAGTTCATATGAACTTTTCAATCTATTGGCAACATGCAGATGCAGTGAGTAAAACCCTGTATTTCATCTTATTGGCAATGTCGATTGCTACTTGGACAGTTTTCATCTTACGTTTGATGGGGACTCGCCAATTAAAGCAACAAGCTTATGCTCAACTTTCTCAGGCTATTACTTCGCTAAAAGCAAAGTTACAACCATTAAGTTTTGAGCAACGTAAAGCGGTTGCAGAGCAGGCGCTACTTCGTCAAATTTCTGCTGAAAAAGTCAATGCTGAGAAAGGTATTTCTGTTTTAGGAACAATTGCTTCAATTGCACCATTCGTTGGTTTGTTTGGTACGGTATGGGGTATTTTCCATGCACTTGTTGCCGTAGGTAAAAGTGGACAAGCAGGTTTGGCTCAAGTGGCTACACCAGTAGGTGAAGCGCTTATTATGACGGGCCTTGGTCTTGCAGTTGCGATTCCTGCGGTATTGGCTTACAACATCTGTGTACGTGCTAACCGTGGTCTTGCTCATGATTTACAAGATCAAGCACACAGCTTGTTAATTGACACGATGTTGCAGCAAGATTCTACTGTAAAGTCTGATGTTAAAACTGCACAGCAAAGTTATGTTGGAGGTCAAGCTTAATGGCTTTTCAATTGGGTGAAGACCACGATAGTGGCATAAATGAGATGAACCTCATTCCGCTAATCGACATTATGTTGGTGTTAATGATCATCTTTTTGGTCACAGCAACAGTTGCCAACCCATCGATTCCATTAACGCTTCCTAAAACAACTGCTGAAATTATTGATCCACCACCAAAAGCAATTACGATTAGTATTAATGCAAATGGTGAAGTGGCTTGGGATACTCAAATAATTAGCCTAGATGAGCTTCAAAAACGTTTTCAAGAAGCAGGTCAAGGTGATGTTAAACCAACAGTTCAACTTCGTGCTGATAAAGAGTCGAAGTACGATACTGTTGCACAGGTAATGTCTCGCGCAAGTGAAGCCGGACTGAGCGATATTGCCTTTGTCAGTGAAAACTAAAATTTAGTTTACCTAATAAAAAAGCAACCAAATCGGTTGCTTTTTTATTGCTCTAATTTATTGATCTTTCATAAGATGTTGGAATTTACTATATAGCTTGAGCAACTTAGGTGGAATCGCAAAGTTGCAATAACCTTGTGAAGGATTCTTTGCATAGTAATTCTGATGATATTCTTCGGCTGGATAGAATGTCGGGACAGGAGACAACTCAGTCACAATATCAAGCTCGTCATCTTTTAGAGTTTGAATCGTATGTTCTGCTGCCTGCTTTTGCTCTTCATTATAATAGTAAATAACAGAGCGGTATTGCGTGCCAATATCATTACCTTGGCGATTTAAAGTCGTTGGATCGTGAGTCGCAAAGAACACATCGAGTAACTGGGAGTATGTTACTTGCTCTTCATCAAAATCAACCAAGATCACCTCAGCATGCTGAGTATCTCCTTGGCAGACTTGCTCATAAGTTGGATGAGTTGTATGCCCACCCGCATAACCACTAGTTACTTTTTCTACACCACGAATTTGTAAAAAAACGGCTTCGACGCACCAAAAGCAGCCGCCGCCAAATAAGGCTTGTTGCATTGTTTTTTCCTCTATTTCCTGCCTATTACAATAGGGGTTATGTATTTAAAATACAAAGTAAAGCATGTATAAAAAAGTAAAGAAAAGTGCATTACTTATTTCGGTTTTGGTAAACCTTGTCGAACGATTTGAGAGAAATGTTCGCTACTCTGATCTGAAAGCTGTTCAAAATTTTCAGTACGTGGGTTGATGTGTGCAATTTGATACCACTGTTTTAAACTGATAGTTTGATTAAGGGCTTTAAGATCATATAAATAATTAGGTAAGTAACCTGAAGCGATTAGACGATAATCTTTAGGAAGCTGATATGGGTTAATGGCTTGAACCATATCAAAAATTAAGGTGGTGCAGTTACTGGTGAGGGTGTTGTACCACTTAGGCTCTGCGCGAAGTTCATCTGATTTCTTTAGATATTCTAAAAATAAAGCTTTTTGCTCGCGACGTGGCATGTTGATAGGGAAATTATAAACTTGCTCTTTGCGGATGTTACTGCGCGTGTACACAATATCTTTTTCATCAGAAGCAATTAGACTAAGTTCATATTTCCTAAAAAATCCACCAATTGCCGAAAATTCTTCGGTTTTTTCTTTACGAATCTCGATTGAGAAGACTAAAGGTTGCTGATTGGTAAATTCAAAGCTGACCAATGTATGAGCAATTTGTGGTCCCATCCAGTAAGAGGCAATGATGTTTATGCCATTCAACTGGTTAAGGTCAAAAGTTCGAGTTTCCCACCGCACATCATAAGTACCATCGGGATGCCAGTTGAAGTTACGAACATTATGCAGGGTAATCACATCGCCATGCTTTTCGTAGCTCAGCATATTGGCAACTTCAGGGTTCCAGTCGCGGTCTTGGCGTGCAGTAATCGAAAAATACCAAACAAGAGAGCAGGCAAATGCCAAAAGATAAATCAGGATGTCTGTACGGCGACTAATAATATGGCCTTCAACATATAAGCCAGCCATACTGAGCGCAAAAGCAATCCAGATGCCAATGAGTATGCGGCTGCCTAACCAGCCAAAAGGTTGTTGGACCCAGAGCGCTACACATATCCAAATGCTGGAGAGCACAATAAACAGCGTGAATAGACTATGTAATAGCCCCAAAAGTAGGGCAGTAATAAATTCACGTGTTCCGATATTGTGCATAGGCATCCATAGAATTATTTTTTATATGTGGCAAATTCGAATGAAGTTCCTGATTTTTCATCAACTTGCTGTTCACTCGCAGTTTTATGAAATTCACTCGGTATTGTTGGATAATGTGCATCACCTTGCACATCTAAGTCAACATGAGTGAGTTCAAGACGGTCTGCAATCGACAAAGTTTGCTTAAATATCTCACCGCCACCAATGATGAACAATGCCTGCTTTTCAGTATTTTTTACATCTTCTAATGCTGCGTTTAAAGCATCTTCAATTGAATAGGCAACTTTAACACCGTCAAATTGCCAGTTAATGTCACGGGTAATTACCCAGTTTACACGGTTTGGTAGAGCACGGCCCATAGACTCAAGGGTTTTACGGCCCATCACGACCACGCCACCTTGTGTGATTTCTTTAAAGTGTTTTAAGTCGGCAGAAATATGCCATGGCAACGCATTGCCTTTACCAATACAGTGGTTTTTGTCCATTGCCACAACGTGAACAACTTCTACATTTTGCCATGCCATAATCTTATTCTCTAAACCGTAACCTAATGAAATTTGAGTCGTCGTTATACTGCAACTGGTGCTTTAATTGCAGGATGTGACTCATACCCTACAATTTCAACATCTTCAAATTTGAAATCAAATAAGTCTTTTACTTCTGGATTCAGTTTCAATTGGCATAGTGGTAAAGGTTCACGTGTCAATTGAAGTTGTGCTTGTTCAAAATGATTGACATAAAGATGCGTATCACCGCCTGTCCAAACAAAGTCACCGACTCCTAAACCGCACACTTGAGCAATCATATGGGTGAGTAAGGCATAACTGGCAATGTTAAAAGGCACGCCTAAAAACACGTCTGCACTACGTTGATAAAGCTGGCATGACAATTTGTTATCTTGTACGAAAAATTGAAAAAGCGTGTGGCAAGGTGGTAAGGCTACTTGTCCAGCTTCATTCGGGTTCCAACCAGAAATAATTAAACGGCGTGAATTCGGATTGGTTTTAATTTCATTAATTAACCATTTAATTTGGTCAAAACCATCTTGGTTATAAGTGCCATCGGCATTTTTGGTTGCGCCGAAATTACGCCATTGATGACCATAAACTGGGCCAAGTTCATGTTCTGGGCGGCCAAAACGGGCAGTTTGTTCTGCTGTCGCCCATTCATCCCAAATTGATACTTTATTATCTTTTAGATATTGGACGTTGGTATCGCCTTTTAAAAACCAAAGTAACTCAATCACAATAGAACGGAAGTGAACTTTTTTTGTGGTGAGTAAAGGAAAACCTTTAGAGAGATCAAAACGCATTTGATGACCAAATACAGAACGGGTTCCTGTGCCTGTACGGTCGCCTTTGTCACCGCCATTATCAAGGATATGTTGTAGTAGGTCTAAATATGCACGCATAACACTCTCGAGTTCGGATTAATTCCATAAAATAAAGGGGGAGATAGCTCAACGATAAATAATTACGCAATAGAGCTGCTTCATCATGAACCACTGAAGATGATACCTGTTGTAGCTCAAGATGAAAATCTAAAAATGGTTCTATGACATTTCAATGGGTGTAATTAATCAAATCGCTTGGCACGATTTTGATAAATCGAAACAAGAAAAAAGCCAACCAGTACAAAGCCTAAAGCTTGCATCGCAAGAATCCATTTGTCCTGAGCAGGAAGCAGATACATCAAAATAACAACGATAAAAATAGGGTAGATGCTGCTTAAAAGTCTAAAGCTCGATTTATATGATTTGTTATTTGAAATTTTGCTATTTAAGTAATGTCCAGCATGTAAACCAAAACCGAAAATAAGGCTGAGTACAGTATAAACAGGAGATAGGGGCTGAACTTGATTAGCGACGTAAACTGCCACACAAACGGCAACAATGAAGATGAGTTTGATATGGCGCGGAGCGTTGTACCAATAAGCCAACATGAAAACCAAACCTATTTCTTAAAAAGCGATTGAGGTGAAAAAATAAAAGCAGCAAGTGCCATAAAAGCAATTCCTTGCACACCCCAGATCAGCAAGTTCGGCATCGCTTTAACAAAAATAAGAGCAAACAAAAGGGCAATAGGGATCCAAGTAAATAGACGGTAGAGTAAACCAGTTGGGTTGCTTTGAGCAAAGTGAAATTTAAAGTAACGACAGATTAAAAAAATAACGCCAGTTCCAGTAAACATCAAAATCGTATCTAACGGCAGTGGTTGGTATTGATATAGCGCAATACAAATAAGCAGCGTAATAATTAAAATCACTAGTTTTTTAAATGTTGGGACTTGCGTGTTAAACCAGAATTCCAGCATGGTATATCTTCATCTTGGGAGAGTAAAAACTGTAGCATAAAAAAAGAAAAGAGGAGCCGAAACTCCTCTAATTTAGATATTAACTATTCTTTTGTGGACCCCAATCGAAAATTTTCTTTTGGTAGGCATACCACATCATCCAAAGACCAATAAGCAACATTGGAACTGTGAGAATTTGTCCTTTGGTCATCCAGCCAAATAGAATAAAGCCTTGGTCAGCATCAGGCTGACGGAAGAATTCCATTACAAAGCGGGCTACGCCATATCCCATTAAGAATAGGGCTGAAACGGCCATGCGTGGACGTGGTTTTGAACTAAACCACCACAAGATAATAAATAGGATTAAACCTTCACAAAGTGCTTGATAGATTTGTGATGGATGGCGGACTAGATGTAATGGATCTGTCGGGAAAATCATACCAAATGGATAATTGGGGTCTGTTACCGCACGACCATATAATTCTCCACCAATGAAGTTACCAATACGTCCAAACATTAAGCCTGTTGGTACACATGGGGCAATAAAGTCGAGGGTTTGGAACCATGTTTTTTGGTATTTTCTACACCAAAATAACATTGCAATCATGACGCCTAAAAAGCCGCCATGGAAGCTCATACCGCCTGTCCAGACTTGAAATAACCAAATCGGATTTTCAAGGAATTTATCAAATTCATAGAAAAAGACATAGCCGATACGACCGCCCAGAACGACACCTAGAGCACCGTAAAATATCAGATCGGAAACCATGTCCGATGTCCAGCCATCACGCTGTTTGGCACGGTAGGAGGCAAGTCCCCAAGCACATAAAAATGCTAATAAATACATGAGTCCATACCAATGGACTTGAAGAGGTCCTAAGTGTATTGCGACCGGATCGATATTAGGATAGGTCAGCATTGCTGCTCCTTGATCTTACGTTTTGACAGATTGTAGCGGAATGATGTGAAAAATGTTGTACATTCAATGTGTAAAGATAGGGAACAAGAATTAATGTGTATTGTGGCTTTAGCATGGCATGTTCTGGACGATATGCCCTTGTGTCTTATGTCAAATCGAGACGAATTTTATCATCGACCAACGGCTTTATTGCATCAGTGGGAACATACGCCAATTATTGCAGGGCAGGACTTACAGTCGGGTGGTACTTGGATGGGGGTAACACCTCAAGGCCGATGGGCTGTTTTGACCAATTTCCGTGATGGGCGAGACCAAAAAACTTATGAAACTTCTCGAGGGCATTTGGTTCAGGCTTTTTTAGAATCTGATTTATTGCCGATTCGTTTTGCACAACAATTAGAACAGCAACAACAAAATTTTGCTGGCTTTAACTTGTTTATGGGCAATGCTGATCAGGCTGTCTATATGAGTAACCGTGGTGAAGCTCCTCAAGTTTTAGCTAATGGAGTCTATGTGGTTTCTAATGGCTTGATGTCTGATCATTGGGAAAAAACCAGACATTTACGAACACGGTTTACGCAAGAGTTTTTGCCTATGCTTCAACACCAGACAGAAGAATTAACTTTGCAACACGCAGCGTGGGATATTCTGGAAGATGAGCGCAAGGTTACAATGGCATTATTGCCGAATACTGGCATTCAAGCAGAAATGGAAGAGTTATTGTCATCTACCTTTATTCAAAGTCCCGTGTATGGAACACGCTGTTCGAACTTTCTAAGAATGACCAATAATGAATGGCTTTGGTTAGAAAAGACCCAACAAGGTGAGCACAGCGGTCAAATTGTACAGCAGCAGATTCTTTTAAATCGATAGCAATAAAAATGCCGATCAATTGACCGGCATTTTTATAAGCATAAATGAATTAGCCTGCGATCACACCGCCATCTTTACGGGTAATCACAACAGTTGCTGAACGTGGACGTGCAGTTTTATTACTTGGATCTTTTTGAGTTGCAGGCCAGTTACTGTCTGGTGTGGCATAACTCTTAGAATCTTCACCAGGATGTTGAACATTAATAAAAATAGCTTTGTGGTCAGGTGTCATGGCAATGCCTGTAATTTCACACTGTTTTGGACCAACTAAGAAACGGCGTAGTGTTGAGTCTGTAACTTTAGCACCGACTAGCGTTTGTTGACCACTTGAGGTTGTTGCAGTACCACCATCGCCAATCTGGCCCGGTAGTGCAGCAAGCATCATACAGTTCGTAACATCGGTGTAGGCACCATCGTCTGTTTGAATCCAAAGCACACCGCGTGAGTCAAACCACATACCATCTGGCGATGACAAATCATTGTTGTCTGTCAGACCCGATAGGTTAATGTTTGAAGCCATAGATGCTTCTGCACCAAAGAGGTAGATATCCCATTTGAAGGTTTCAGCAGTCGTTTTATCATCGTTTTCTTTAAAACGGATAATATGACCGTTCACATTACCTTTTTGGGTGGTTGTTCCATCTTTAAGGTCGGTATAGTTACGTGGGTTAGCGGCATCAGTTGCATAATCTTTACCGCGGTTCGAATTGTTGGTAAGAGTTACATAGATTTCGCCATTCACTGGGTTAACAGTACACCATTCTGGACGGTCCATTTTGGTAGCACCAACTGAGTCACCAGCTAAACGTGCAAATGTAACAACGTCCGCTTGAGATTTGAAAGGGTAGGTGGTGTTGCTTTCATTTAAGCCGTTTTTGCCATAGGCAAGTTCAATCCATTGGCCTGAACCATCGTTATTAAATTTGGCAACATACAATTTACCCGCGTTCATATATTTGTCACCGGCCGTATAGCCGCCGTTTACATCTTTGGCATCCCATACAGCGGTAGAGACAAATTTATAGATGTATTCTCCGCGAGAGTCATCACCCATATAAAATGCTAATGGTTGACCTACAACGGCACGGCAAGCACTATCTTCATGTGCAAAACGACCTAACGATGTTCTTTTTACTGGGTTTAGGCGGTTATCAAATGGATCAATCTCGACCATCCAGCCGAATGTATTAGGTCCATTGCGGTAGTCTTGTGTTGCCTGTGCAGCTTTTACATCAGCATTCCAACGGTCATATAAGTCTTGTGATTCAACTTGACCAATTGCCGTTTCCCAGCCGTAACGCGAACTTGTGCCTAAATAAATTTGTCTCCCTTGTTCATCAACGTTAGGGATTAACTCACCATTTTTATCTTTTAAATAAATGACGTTGCCATCTTTATCTTTTTTAGGCGCACCTTTTTCATCTTTCTCGTAAAGGTAAGGTTCATCTTTTTTAACACCTAAACCGTAACGTTTTAATGCAATTTTTTCTGCATCTGTACGTGCATATTCATCGCTACCAGAACGTTGGAAATAACCAATAAAGTTTTCTTCGGTAGTTAAATACGTGCCCCAAGGGGTATAACCATTACCACAGTTATTATGTGTGCCGCGAGTTTGACGTCCAGCAGGCGAGAAACGAGTTGCAAGCAAACTAGAACCAGCAGCAGCACCAGCAAATTCCATAATGGTTGATGCTGTAATACGTCGGTTGAAAATTGATTTTTTAACAATTTCTACTTTTTGAGTTGTTGCATCTTTTTTGATATGAACGACAGATACGCCGTGTGCATTGGTTTCACGAATCACTTCATCTTCAGGGCGACGTCCATCAACTTTTGTTGGACCTTTGGGATGAAGGAAGGTCTGATTAATATATTCGTGATTCATTACTAACAAACCTTCAGCTGAAACACTTTCATCAAAGTCTTTTGTCGAAGTATTTAAACCAAAGAAATGCATGCCGTCATGGCAGTCGCCAGAGCGGAACTGGAAACTTGGACCTGATGGAATATTATTATCATCCCAGTCACCAAAAGCAGGGTTGATTGAATCACCTAAAGCGTAAATGACATTGGCTTCATAACCTTCGGGTACAGTCACGATATCGTTGTGGTTTTTAGCGACTGGTGTAAATGTTAGTTTTTCTGGTCTTTTATTTGGGTCTAGAGGTGGGGTTCCACCGTTGTTAGAACCTGAGTCATCATTACTATCATTACAGCCTGTTAAAGTAGAGGCTAAAGTTAATGCTACAGCACCGCTTGCTGCTTTGGTAATTAAACTACGGCGACTTACATGTTGTTCTAAAATGTCACGAAAGTGGATATTGTCTGAGGTATTGTTATCTAATTCTTGATCTTCATGATATGGCGTCAGCTCTGTCATGGGAAATTCCTAAGTAAGTAAATAAAGAGATTGTTCTAAAAGTCTTCATGAGCTTAGGTTGTGAATATGACGTGGCGTTGACGTTTTGATGATAAGTTAGTGAAATATTTGATTGTTTAGTCAAAAATAAAAGAAACCTGCACAAGGCAGGTTTCTTTTATTTTGGTGAAAGAAATTATTTCTTCACAACAGATGGAGCAATTGGGTCGGCAGTGATATAGCCAACTGCTGCTGCAAATTTGTTGCTGTAGTTTGTATTAATTGCTGTATCAATTTGCGCAAGTAAATCTGCACTGATACCAGTACGAACACCATTAGTTTCTTTGTAGAAACGGTTCCATTCATCACCTGGATGTTGGAAGTTACTCATGATGTAAGTCCAACCATTCACTTCATCGACTGCGTGTAGACCAGTCGATTCTGCACCTGCTGGTGTAGACAAGATACGAATGAGCTGTTTAGTGTCGACATTATAAGCCCATAAGAAGTTATTCAAATGGTTACCAGAGTCTTCACCAATAAATAACGTACGTAGCTTTTCAGAGAACTTCAAGTTATCAGGGCTAGCGATCTGTTCTGGGTCAGCAGTGTTACCTAAAGTGTCAAAGCTAATATCTTTACCTTTAATGAGAAGGCTAGATTGGCTAGGTACCCATTCACTATTGATTGCGATATTTAAGCTGTCTTTTTGGCCGCCTGTAAGCTTATGCTCCAAAATACCACCAGCTGTGATTTTCGGGAATTTTACGTTGTGCTCAGCAAGGTAGCCACTACCGCCTTCAACCATTGAATCAACAATGTTAGCTAAAGCCGAATATGCTCGTTTATCTGCAATATTTACAGTCGTACCTTCGTTCTTAGTCAATGCCATCGAAGCACCGACGTAAGCAGCATAGCGGTGTGTTTCAAGGAACGCAGCAGCAAGTTTGGTTTTGTCGCTGTTATCTTTAAGCTTGAGATAAACACCAGTTTTGCTCAAATAAGTAAATTTGAAACCTTGTGCTTCCAATTCTGCTTTTTGAGCAGCTTGTTGGAGTTTTAAGCGATCTTTCGCAGCTTTTGCTAAAGCTTGTTGTTCCGGATTACCTTTGTCACCTGCATCAATAGCATCTTTCTCTGCTGTTGTTGCATCGCTTGGATATTTAGCAATTTGTAGAACTGATTCAAAAATATCAGTTCCTTTAATACCGCTCTTGATTAGGTTTTCAATCTCTACACTCGTTGCATGACCAAGTTTGATCCATGAGATCTGACCGGTCGTTGTATCTGTAAGCACTGTTGTATATTTTGCAACGTAGAGGGTACCCGCAGATAAGTCTTTCTCTTTATCTGCAACGAACATGAAGAGACCGCCGTTGGTATAGTCATCGCCCATCAAGACTGTACGATTGTCTGGAAAAACTTGTACCAGCTCATGCGAAATACGGCCTAAACAGTAGTGCTTTGTCACGTGACCAGTACCATCTGCATTTACCGTAATTTCTGGTAAATGACCGTAGTTATATGGATTAGCCGCATTTTCATCACCATACACATTTTTACTGAATGCTTTAAGTGTTGAAAGTGATTGACCTAATTTTTGGTTGAAAGCATCTGGTTCATATTCTTCACTAGAAAGATGAGTACCCCATGGTGACAAACTTGCACCACAAGTAATCCATAAACCATGCGCATTTGAAGTGTCTACATTGTGATATTTAATTAAAGTCAAATGACCAGTTTTCGGGTCTTGATCTAAAGTAAGCACTGCAATCGGAGATGATAATTTCCCGTATGTATCGCCACCGTTTTGGTCCTTCGATAAATATTCAAACTGAACCACATGGAATACAGGGTTGCCAGTTACACCTAATGCTTTCTTGTCTGCATCTGTGAAATCTTTGCCAGTCGCTTGTTTGAAGCTAATCAGAGAACTACCGTCTGGACAGTCAGAGAAAAACTGACGCTCTTTACCCGCAACTGATTTATCAATAATTGGCTTATTATTAATATCGTAATAACCACCCGCGATAATCTTTCCGCCTTTACCATCAGGAACTTCTGTACCTGTTAAAAAGAATGGTTTGTAAGCAAGTTGGTATTCAGTTTTACTGCCATCTTCCCATGAAATCGCAAGTTTTGATGCACATGCTGTCGTTGCCATCTCTGCTACAGCAGAAGGAGCTGGCATTGAAGTGAACGTTGCATTTTTAAAGTTAATTGGTTTTGATGGAGTCGTAATGTCTGAATCATCATTACTATCGTTACATCCTGCTAACGTTGCTGCCGTAGCCATCGCACCTAATGGAAGAAAAGGAATCCCCGTAAACCATTTTAAAATATCGCGACGTGTTGGGTGGTTAGAAGCAGTTGTCATAATAAATCCGTAACTTTTGTGAGTATATTTGTTGAGTTGATTCTATGGACTAGAAATGACACTTTTCTTACACTTTTAAGTCACTTTGAAGACAGTTTATAGGTTTGTAGATTAAAAAGTGGTCTATATAAAAAAGCCTGAACTTTGAATTTCAGGCTTTTTAGAAACATAATTTTTTATTCAGCAGATTGAGCTTTTCTTTTCTCAAGAATTTTACCGAACAATAATCCAAGTTCAAAAAGCAACCACATTGGGATGGCTAACATTACCATAGAAATTGCATCTGGCGGGGTAATGAACATGGCTACAAAAAAACATCCCACAATAATAAAACGTCTTTTTTCAGCCAGACTCTTTGTATTCACTACACCTATTAAAATAAGTAAGAGGGTCGCGATTGGAATTTCAAAAGTGACACCAAAAACTAAAAATAACTTTAAGCAAAAGCTTAGGTAGCTATTAATATCCGTCATAGGTGCTACCGTTTCAGGCGATACACTAATAAAGAAATGTAAAATCGCTGGAAGGGTAATGTAATATGCAAAAGCAACGCCCGCATAGAACAAAACAATGCTACCAATAAGTAACGGAAGTGCTAAATGACGTTCTTTTTGATACAACGCTGGACGCACAAAGGTCCATATTTCATACAAAATAAATGGCATTGCCAACACGAGCGCGACAAATAAATTTAGCTTGAACGGTGCCATAAAAGTTGCAGTCACATCTGTAGCAATCATTGACGATGATGCGGGAAGTTGCAGCCTTAAAGGTTCGGATAATAATTGGTAAGTGTTATTTCTAAAGGGTAATAAGCAAAAGAATAAAAATAATGTTACCCCGACAATCCTAAATAAATGACGTCTTAAAACGACCAAATGGTTCATGATTGGCATTTGGTCTAGATTTTCTTGCGTATTTACAGTCGTTGAAGGCAGTTGGTTCATACGGCAATCTTCAATTTAACGGGGGGTGTTTCTAAAGTATCGCTTTGAGATGCCAAAGGTGTAAATTTGGCAAGAAAGGGCACTTCATAATGGCCCGATACAGGGGAGTACATTGTAGACTGAGATATAGTTTCAGCTACCTCAGCTTTTTCTGAGTTGTCTGAAGTAGTCTGTTTTTGTATTTCTTCAAGTTGTTGTTGTACTTTGCGTTCTAGTGCTTCAATGCGGTTGAGTTCTTCTTGCATTTCTTTTCGAAATTCAGAAAGACGCAACTCTTGATCAATCTCATTTTGCAAATTGGTAATATAACGTTTTAGACGGACATACCAACGACCAGCAAAGCGTGCGGCTTCTGGAAGTTTATCCGGACCTAAAACTAAAATTGCAATAATTGCAAAACAGAGTAGCTCTGTCATTCCTACATCAAGCATGGTGGAAAACCTTTAGCTTTTCACTGATGTGCTGTCAGGGGTTTTGACTTGGGCATCAATTGTACGTGGAGTATTAAGAGCAGCAGTTTCGTCTTCTTCACGAACTGATTTTTTAAAGTCTTTTACTGCACCACCTACGTCTTTACCGATATTTTTTAATTTAGATGTACCAAATAATAAAATAACGACAATTGCAAAAATAACAACGTGCCAAATAGATAAACCGGCCATGATCTTATACCTCTTTTCAGTTTGGTTTATCTCAACAGGTTGCTATGACAACAATGTGACATTTATATGTCATTTTTAAGACAATGGCCGTCAGTCAAAATCTAAAAAGATGGGTTCTAGAAAGAATGTGTTTGGTTTTTTACTTTAGAAAGAGTTAAAAAAGAGAAGCTTAAATTACTTGAAAAGGAGAGTACATTTCATTTTGAAAAGGTGTAGCATAACAGGCTGGTTTTGATGGGTGAGAGGAGAAAACGTGGCATTAATACTCCCAATATTTGCTTTTATTGTTGGACTTCTGCTTGCCCAGACTTCTCTTTCAGAAACGATAAAACCTGTTCTTTCCGCTTGGCTTGCCCGCTTACTTATTCCAGTTGTTATTATTTACAACATGGTATTTTATCAGCCGGGTAGTTTGAGTTTAATGCTCTTTAGCTTTGGTTCAGCATTTCTTATTTTCTTTGCTTATTTAGCTTTATTTAAAGACAGATTATTAGCACTTTGCGCAAGTTATACCAACATGGGGTGGCTCGGCTTTCCTTTTGCCATGGCTCTATTCGGCCCTGCTGCGACGGCTCCAATTGTTGCGCTATATATTGGTATGTCTCTTTTTGGAAATGCATGGGCTGTTACGGCAGTCACTACTGCACCACAAAGTAAGCTCAATATATTAAAAAAGGTTTTAACTTCTCCACCATGTATTTCAATATTCGTTGCGCTTGTGCTCAGGCTTTTAGGTGCCCAGCATCTCGAACATCCTGCCATACACTGGGTCTATGAAGTTGCCAAGTTTGTGATGACTTTTGCTGGGATGTGTGTGTTGGGAATGTGGCTGCGCCGTACCCGAGTTCATGTAAAAGACTTAATTTACAGTACAAAAGCTCAAGCTTTTAAGGTGGTATGTGGGATTATTCTTTGTGGACTTACTTATAGATTTCTACCGATTCCTAATATGAGCCAGCACATTGGTGTGATGTTTTTAATGTTCTGTTTGCCACCAGCTGCCAACATTGTAGCCCTAGAAACCCATTACCAAGGAACAGGAAGATCTGCGGCTTATATTGCTTCAGGGACGATTGTGAGTTGTGTGTGTATTGCGATTTATGCAGTGTTTTTACATCTTTATTTCTAAGGAAGAGGATTAGATAAGATGGCCTTAGAATAGTGGTTATATACTTATTTTCTGTATCTAGACAATATTTACTTTTGTTTCGTCAAAAGTAACAAAACCATTTGTCGAACTGACGACACATCCTGAGCGATTTCCGAAGCACTGCTTTGGGAATCTGTGCAAGGAAATGACGTGGCGACATCCATGTCGCCTAGCGCGATAGCAAATGGCTTTAACGTTAAACTAAAACTTATATGAAGTTTTACTTCTGCAAACTCTCTCTAAATAACTGCATCGCTTGACCACGATGACTAATCTTATTCTTGTCTTCTTTAGACAGTTCAGCGCTAGAAACTTGCAATTCAGGCAACCAGAACAGTGGGTCATAGCCAAAGCCGTTTTCACCACGAGCAGCTTCTAAAATTTCGCCGTGCCAAATGCCTTGGAAAATTTGTGGTAAAGGATCTTCTGCATGAGTCACTAAAGCAAGTACACACACGAACATACCTTCAATCACTTCACCATTTTCACGAAATGGTAAAAGATCATTGAGTAACTTGGCATTATTTGCTGCGTCATCACCGTGTTCTCCAGCATAGCGTGCTGAGTAAATACCGGGTGCGCCACCTAATACAGGAACGCAAATGCCTGAGTCGTCAGCCATAGCAGGTTTACCTGAAATTTGAGAGGCATGACGAGCTTTAATAATGGCATTTTCAATAAAGCTTAAACCATCTTCAATTGCATCAGAAATATTAAGGCGACCTTGAGGAATAATTTCTACAGGTAACTTAAGCTGTTCAAAAAGTTTTTCAAACTCAGCGACTTTACCTTTGTTATTGCTGGCAAGAACTAAACTGCCCTGATCAAACCAATGTGGGGTAGACATAATAAAACCAAACTTTATAGCTAATATCGAACGTGAGTTATGTTACGTGTTTTTTAAGAGGGGATATAGAGGGAAACAAATAGAATATAAAATGGCATGATCTAAACTAAAACCACCTTGTAGGGCATACAAGGTGGTTTTAGTCGAGTAAGGTTTTTTACGGATGAACCGTTATTATTGTGCTTGAATCCATTTATCTGCACGGTCACGTGCTGTACGGATTTGTTCTTGAGTCAAGTTAGCCGCAAGAGCAGTTTTCTTACCTTCTGATAGGCTAATTACTTTATTGTCGAGCATGCCATCACGAGTTGAAAGCTCATACCACTGGTAAGCACCTACGTAGTTTTTCTTTTGCTCTTCCATCATCGCGAGGTTATAGCTTGCACGGTTATCACCATTGCTTGCCGCTTTCTCGAAGTATTTACGAGCCATTGACTCATCTTTTCTAACACCAATACCGTCGGCATACATACGGCCTACGTTTAATTGTGCTGGCGATAAACCTTGATCAGCTGCTGCTTTAAACCATGTGAAAGCTTGCTTTTCATCTTTTTCTACATCTTTACCATATTGGTAATGTGTACCAAGGTAAAATTGCGCGCCTGCTTGACCAGCTTTTGCAGCTTTCTGAAGGTCATTAACCCCCATTGTTGAAAAGCGTGCAGCCTGACTCGCAACCGATTGTGGCTGGGCGATATAATCTGCATGAGCCTGCATACTTAGCAGTCCTGCAAATAGTGTGCTAAATAATGTCTTTTTCATAGTGCACTCACTCGATAAATAGCGACTTCACCAAACAAATTAGGAACATGTTTGCTTAACAGGCTTCCCTGCTGATTTCCATTGACGGCGAGTCGATTAATAATTTGTATCTGATTTTCCACACATAGTGCTTCGAAATCTTTAAATGTACATAAATGAATATTGGGGGTGTTATACCACATATATGGTAGAGCATCCGATACAGGCATCATACCTTTTAATGCAAGAAAAGAACGAGTCTTCCAATGCGCAAAGTTTGGAAAAGTAATAATTGCCTGTTTACCCACACGCACCATGTCTCTTAATAAAACATCCGGTGCATCTACAGCTTGCAAAGCCTGTGCCATAACCACATAGTCAAAAGACTGGTCAGCAAAACGGCTCAAACCGAGATTCAAATCTTGTTGAATAATATTTAACCCGCGACTGACGGCAATTGCAATCTTTTCTTGATCAATTTCTAAGCCATAAGCACGAATTTGATGCTTTTGGCTCATATGAGCGAGTAATTCACCATCACCACACCCCAAATCGAGTACGCTTGAGCCTGGTTTAATCCACTTTTCTGCCAGTTGTTGATCAATACGCATTAGCTTGCCTCCAGTGACGTCGATTTTAAGTGTTCTTCACCGCCTAAGAAAGCGCGCATTGTTTTTACATACAATGGAATCGGGAATAAGAACGAGTCATGTCCTTGTTCGGCATCAATATCGAGGTAACTTACTGGCTTATGATTGGTAATGAGTGCATCAACAATCTCTTGAGAGCGACTTGGTGTAAAACGCCAGTCTGTTGTAAAAGAAACAATCAGGAACTGACATTTTGTTTTACTCATCGCGTCTGTTAGCGAGTGGTTGTATTCACGTGATGGATCAAAATAATCCAATGCTTTGGTCATGATCAGATAAGTATTGGCATCAAAGTTACGGCTAAATTGCTCGCCTTGGTAACGAAGATAACTTTCGACCTGAAACTCGACATCAAAACCATACATAAATTTGCCAGATTTTAAATCACGGCCAAATTTTTGTTTCATGGCTTCTTCAGAGAGATAGGTAATATGACCTACCATTCGAGCCAAAATCAGGCCGCGTTTCGGGTAGCTATCATTTTCCAAATAACGACCATGATGGAAGTCTGGATCAGACAAGATAGACTGGCGTGCAACCTCATTAAAGGCAATATTTTGTGCTGAAAGCTTTGGCGCACTGGCAATGATGACACATTTTTGTAAGCGGTCTGGGTAGTCTACCGACCATTGTAGTGCCTGCATGCCCCCTAAAGAGCCACCAATAACGGCATACCAAATATTTACTCCCAACCGGTCAGAAAGCATGGCCTGAGTTTTTACCCAGTCACGTACCGTTACTAATGGAAAATCTGGTCCATAAGGGCGATTATCATTTTCAGGATTTGGGGAAGTTGGGCCAGTTGAGCCATTACACCCACCAATATTATTTAGCGAAACTACAAAAAACTTATTCGTGTCGATTGCTTTACCCGGGCCAATACAGCTATCCCACCAACCAGCTTTTTTATCATCTTCGTGGTGATAACCCGCTGCATGATGATGTCCGGAAAGAGCATGACAGATTAAAATAGCATTTGATTTATCTGCATTTAAAGTGCCGTAAGTTTCGACCATTAATTCAAAACGTGGCAAAACACGGTCACATTCAAGATGTAATGGTTCTTCAAATTGGAACTTTTGCGGAGTGACTAACCCCACTGAATCAGCTGGAAAAGACACGGGAACATTTCGCCTTTTAAATCTTTCAGGAATAAAAAGAAAGGATACCAAGCTAGGTATCCTTTCCAAAGTCTTTTTTTTAATTAAACAGCAGCGGCAACAACCTGATCTGTACTTAAAACACCTTGATCAATCAAACGGTTAGTACATGCAATAATTGCTTCAATTGATGAGGTGACTGTATTGTCATGAACACCGGCACCAAATGAACCTCTGCCTGTACCTTTGACTTGAAGTTCAATCAAGGTTAACGCTTTCGCATTTGCACCTGAACTAATACTGCGTTCTTCATAGTTCAATACGTCAATTGGTAATTGAAGCGCATTTAAGAATGCAGAGATTGGTCCATTACCTTCACCGCGAAGTTGTTGTGTTTCACCTTCGACATCAACATCAAGTTCGATGATTTGAGTACCATTAATGTCAGATAATCTGTAGTTTTTGACTGTGTAATGGTGGTTTTTCACATCAACATACGTGTCTTTAAATAAGGTCCAGATTTCTTTTGCATTAATTTCTGTACCGTTATCATCAGCATATTGTTGAACAACCTGACTGAACTCGATTTGCAAACGACGAGGTAACACAACGTTGTAGTTCGCTTCTAATAAGTAAGCGATACCGCCTTTACCAGACTGACTGTTTACACGAATAACTGCATCGTAGTCGCGGCCCAAGTCTTTCGGGTCGATTGGCAAGTAAGGCATATCCCAGATTTCTTCGTTTTTCTGGTACTCAAAGCCTTTTTTGATTGCATCCTGATGTGAACCAGAGAATGCAGTAAATACCAAGTCGCCTGCATATGGGTGACGAGGGTGTACAGGTAAACCAGTACATTCTTCAACCGTTGCAATCACTTCATTAATGTTAGAGAAATCTAACTCTGGCGCTACACCTTGGGTGTACATGTTCAATGCAATCGCTGCAACGTCAACGTTACCTGTACGTTCGCCATTACCAAACACACAACCTTCAACACGGTCAGCACCTGCCATAATTGCAAGTTCTGATGCAGCAATACCACAGCCACGGTCATTGTGACAGTGAACAGAAATGATCACGCCATCACGACGTGCCAAATTACGATGCATCCATTCAATTTGGTCTGCATAAACATTTGGTGTAGACACTTCTACAGTCGCAGGTAAGTTTAAAATAACTTTATGGTCAGGACGTGCATCCCAAATTTCTGTGACGGCATCACAGACATCTTTAGCGACTTCTAATTCTGTTGCAGAGAAACACTCTGGACTGTACTGGAAAATCCAGTCAGTTTGAGGATACTGCGCCGCATATTCTTTAACTTTTTGAGCCGCATTAATTGCTAATTGTTTTGCGCCGTTAACATCTACATTTAATACTTTTTGACGGAAGGTTGGAGAATTAGAGTTATAAATATGCACAATCGCACGTTTAGCACCTGCTAAAGACTCAAAAGTACGTTCAATTAAATGATCACGTGCCTGAACCAAAACTTCAATGTATACGTCATCAGGAATATGATTTTCTTCGATCAACATACGGGTAAAATCGAAGTCGATTTGAGATGCAGAAGGGAAGCCGATTTCAATATGCTTAAAACCAATTTTTACAAGCATTTTGAACATTTTGAATTTTTGTTCCATGTCCATTGGTTCAAAAATTGCTTGGTTACCGTCACGTAAATCGGTGCTCATCCAGATTGGCGCTTTTGTAATTTCGTTATTTGGCCATTGGCGATCTGGTAAATCCACTCGTTGGTACATACGGCGGTATTTTTTGCTTGGGTCAGCCAACATCATGAGAAAACTCCTTGTCTCGTAGCGCGGTTGCTCTGGATATATTTAAAAGGCAACGTCTCTACGGTTATATATGGTATCTAATTGAGAAAAATTAAAGGTAACTTCGAAGTGCTGCTTTAAAAAGCAGAAAAAATATTTATACGCGCGCTTGGCGCAGCATCAGGAGTTGCAGATGATGTCTTGCTTGAGTAGGCTGGGCAAACAAGTAATTCGTTTTCATCTCTAGACCGTGAAATAATAAGTTTGGTGGTTTGCTAATATGTTTATCATTTAGATATATCACATCTAAACAATGATTACACGTTGTGCAAAATTCTTATAATAATTTTAATCTCGGAAATTAGAAAATAATTTTCTAATTTTGCGCTACTTTCTAATTTGTAGGAAATATTTTTCGATATTTCACCTTATTGAGGAAAAAAATATTGCATGATCTCAATAAGGCAAAAATAAATGTAGTTACAGTTCTGACCACATGCGAATTAAGTTGTGGTAAATGTTGGTGAGTTTCATAACTTCAGAATAGCTATCACCGTGTGTCTTACGCAGTGCTCGAATACTTTCATCTAGGTTAAATAAAAGATGGCGTTTACTATCATCGCGTACCAGACTTTGAACCCAGAAAAAAGAAGCAAATCGAGTACCTGATGTAATACTACTTACCTCATGTAAGCTAGTAGAAGGATAGAGTACTACATCGCCTGCTGGTAATTTGACTTCGTGATAACCATAAGTATCTTCAATAACCAGATCACCACCTTCATATTCATCAGGTTCACTTAAAAATAATGTACAAGATAAATCGGTACGGAGCTGCTCAGAAGTGCCACGGATAAGGCGAATTGAGTTATCTACATGGAAACCAAAGCTTTCATGTTCATCATAACGATTAAAAAGTGGTGGAATAATTTTGTGAGGTAGGGCTGCGGCCTGAAACACAGGATTTTGCCAAATTGCTTTAATCACAATATCACTTAAATGATGTGTAAGTGGATCTTGTTCAGAGAGTTGCTGATTTCTTTTAACTGAAGCCGATAGAGTGCCAGCAGTAACTTTCCCTCCCACCCAATGCGCTTCTTTCATGAGTTTACGAAACTCGGCAACTTGCTCTTTGCTTAAAACATTAGGGATATGATGAATCACAGCAAACACCTTTAAATAGATATTTCATTTATAAAAAATAGCCTCGTGATGAGGCTATCTTATATGAACTTTAATTAATTCCATAAATAAATTATGGAATTTAAACTTAGTACTTAAAGTTAATTGCTAACACTGCATTACGGCCAACACCTTCAAACGCGTAGTGAGCTGGGTGAGCACTTGTGAAATAGCGCTTATCAGAAATATTGTTAATATTAAGCTGTAAGTTTACGTTTTTGTTGACGTCGTATTTAGCCATCGCGTTGTAAATGGTATAAGTTGGTAAATACTTGTCTTCAAGCATCGTTGTCCCCGTGTTTGTATTAGTAAACACTTTGTCACGATACTCTGCACCTGCACCTAAAGTTAGCTTAGGCAGTACTCGATAAGTAGACCATAAAGTAGCACTATTTTTAGCTACAAACGGTAATGGTTTACCTTCTTGAGCAACTGCGTTGTAAGCCGCTTTTGTGAGTTCGCTGTCTAAATAGCTATAGCCAGCTGAAACTTCCCATTTGTCAGTTACTTTACCGTTAAATCCAACCTCGAAGCCATCAACTTTACTTTCACCAGCATTAGTACTTGTGTTGGCATCTATGGCAATACGAGTGTTTTGTTTCTCTGTACGGAAGATTGCAGCAGTTAAGTTTGCTCGGTTATTAAATAGGTCCCATTTTGTCCCTATTTCGAAGGTACGTGCTTTTTCTGGGTCTAAATCATTTGCCTGCTGAGAAGATGTAGATAGTGCATCTGCGCCGTCACCTTGGTCTACACCAACAGGGTTAGCAGAAGTTGCAAAGCTTGCATAAATGCTGCCATTTTCAGTTGGTTTATAGACTAGACCAGCTTGATAAGAGAAATAATCACTGTCGTTTTCAAATTTCTGACCAGCTGCAATGCTTACGTCATTTGAGTAATTACCGTTAGCTCCACCTACTGTTTTATAAATATTTTTATTATATTTACGCTCAGTTTCGAATTTATCCCAACGTACGCCTAAATTTAAAAGCCATTGGGGATTAAATTCGATGCTATCTAATGCATATAAAGAAACGGTACGGCTGCGAGTTGTATACTGATTTGTGATGCTACCCAAACTATCTGTGAATGCACCATTCATTGGGTTATTTACTGATGTACACCAACCATTTGAAAGAGCACTGCTCGCAGGGCAACTTGTATTGTGTACAGTTGACGTTGTACCAGAACCATCTGTAAAAGTGTAAACACCTTGGCTTGATTCTTGATAGCTCCACTCAGCACCTGTATTAAAAGAGTGTTTAAGTGCGCCAGTATTGAATTTTCCTTTTAATGCAAGCTGATCACTATATGCATCAGTATCCACTATACGACTTAAAGCACGACGAACAATGGTTCCATTTTTCGTTACATTACCTTTTGAGTCATCTGCATTTGTATAGATATAGTCTGATTTAGATTTTGTATACGACATCGTATTTGACAAAGTTAAATCATCAGCAAGATCTTGCTCTAATTTAAATGTACCAATGTGGTTTTCACGTTTATCAAAATCACGTTCTTTCCAGCCATAGTACGTCCCTTGTTTTACATCAATTGGCTTTCCACCAACAGGAAGAAAAGGAATACCTGCATCCGGTTCATCATTACTGCGTAAATAATAGTAGCTAAGTGTTCCGCGAGTAGCTGTATCTAGGCCAAATGCAAGACTTGAGGCAATACCAGCACGGGCATATTCAGCACCATTGTTAGCACCAGCTTTTTCATTTTCATGGCCCATAACAACAACACGACCAGCAATTCCGTTGCCAAAGTCTTTGTTGGCATCGAGTTGAATATGACGATAGTTGTCAGTACCACCTTGAACACTACCTTGGTAAACGTCACCCTCATGAGCCACTTTAGGGATTAAGTTAATACTTCCACCTACACCGCCGCCACCGCCAAGGGCAGAAGAAGAGCCTTTAATGACTTCAACTTGTTCAATGGCAAACATATCGCGGTTTTGAGAAGTAGAATTACGAACACCATCAACATATACAGAAGATTGGGCGCTATAGCCACGAATGTAAGGCATATCTGTAAATGGTGTACCACCTTCACCAGCACCTAAAGTAATGCCTGGTTCATAGCGTAAAGCTTCGAGTAGAGTATTAGAGTTTGTATCTTTAATTAATTTTTGAGAAAGAATAGAGACCGATTTTGGTGTGTCTTTGAGGGGAGCCACGAGTTTAGAGTTTGCAGACTGGTCTACTTTTAAAGATTCTTCTTGAGTCGCTTGAGTATGAATCGTTGGTAATTGTGAAATTGCTTCTTGTGCCATGGCTGTTGTTGCAATCATTGATAGCGAAGAAGCTATCGCAGAAGAAACAATTTTTTTACGTGTTCTAATCAAAGACATGACTTCAGGACTCTAAAACTAAAAGGTTATGCGAATAATAATAATTCTTATTTATATGTACAGTTTGTGTTAATTGGATTTGCCAATTGAATTGTGAAGATAAAGTGAATGACTGAATGCAGAATTGTACTTTTATGTAGCTAATCTACTGATTCTTAGTAATTGTTTGTAAAATCGATTAAAATTTGATTTTGATTGTAATTTTAGATTTATGAAGAATAACTAAAAAATTAGTTTTACTTAAGGCTTTATGAAAAATATTTAAAGAATCATAAAATTACTGTGAAATTTACGAGAATTACGACCTTCATTTAAATGAAGTGGTCGGTTAATTTTGTATATCTTGAAAGTTGTCATATAATACAGCACTTTTAAAAAAACTGTTCCTACTCACTAATTTTTATCGAGGAAGCCATGCAAGTAACGACTGAAGCGGTTTCGGGCGTTGCCCGTCGTTTAAATGTTTCTGTACCGACGAGCCGTATTAACGAGCAATTTGAAGCTCGTTTGAAGCGCACTGCCAAAACTGTGAAGATCAACGGCTTCCGTCCAGGTAAAGTACCTGAAAACGTTGTTCGTCGCGAATACGGTGCGGGCATTTATCAAGAAGTTGTAAATGACATCATTCGTGATAGCGTTTTTGAAGCAATTCAACAAGAAAAAATCAATGCGGTAGGAATGCCGAACATTGATAAAGTTGAACATAAAGAAGATGCTTTAGTTTTTGAAGCGACTGTAGAAGTTTATCCAGAAGTTACAGTACAAGCATTTGACGGTTTAGAAGTTGAACGTAAAACAGCTGAAATTAAAGATGCTGACGTTGACGCTATGATCGAAAACTTGCAAAAACAACGTCAAACTTGGGCTGTTACCAAGGGCATGGCGAAAAAAGACATGCAAGTGACTTTTGATTTTGAAGGCACTATCGATGGTGAGAAGTTTGAAGGCGGTTCTGCTGAAGACTTTAAACTTGTGTTAGGTTCAGGTCGTATGATTCCTGGCTTCGAAGACGGCATCATTGGTATGAAAGCTGGCGAAGAGAAAGTAATCGACATTACTTTCCCTGAAGACTACCAAGCTGAAAACTTGGCTGGTAAAGCAGCTCAGTTCAAAATCACTGTGAAGCAAGTTGAAAAATCAAAACTTCCAGAAATTGATGCTGAATTCTTGAAAATCTTTGGTGTAACTGAAGAAGAAGGCGTTGAGAAGTTAAAAGCTGACGTTCGCAAGAATATGGAACGTGAAGTTCGCAATGGTTTACGTAACCAAGTTAAACAAGCTGCTTTTGATGCACTTGTTGCTGCGAACGAAGTTGAAGTTCCAACTGCAATGGTTGCTCAAGAAATTGACCGTCAACGTCAACAAATGGTTCAACAGTTCACTCAACAGTTCGGTGGTGCCGGCGCGCAATCTTTTGACAAGAGCATGCTTCCTGACGAATTGTTCAAAGAGCAAGCAGAGCGTTCTGTTAAGCTTGGTGTATTGGTAAGCAAAGTTTTAGCTGATGCTAAACTTGAAGTTGATCAAACTCGCGTTGATGCTTACATTGACGACATGGCTTCTTCTTACGAAGATCCAACTGAAGTGATTGAATACTTCAAAAATGATGCTCAACAACGTGCTCAAATCGAAGCAGTTGTATTAGAAGATCAAGTTGTTGATCACATCTTAGCTGCTGCTAAAGTGACTGACAAAGCTGTATCTTACGATGATTTGTTAAAAGAACAACAAGCTCGCCGTATGGGCTAATCTTTTAAGAAGTCAGAAAAAGGCGCTTTATGCGCCTTTTTTGTTTTTCAGTATGTGGTTAATTTGAGTGCGACATTAAGTACTTAGGTATAAATAATATAATATTTCAGTGCGAACCTTTTGCAATTTGAGAAATTATCCCGCATATTGTTGCCATAGGTTAAGTCACAAAAAATTTAGGAATAAATAACGTATGTATGTTCCAACAATTGAAAATGCTTTAGTTCCTGTTGTGGTTGAACAATCTTCTCGCGGCGAACGTTCTTTTGATATTTATTCACGACTTTTACGTGAGCGCGTCATTTTCTTAACAGGTGAAGTTGAAGACAACATGGCAAATCTGATTGTTGCCCAAATGTTGTTTTTAGAAGCTGAAAACCCTGATAAAGATATCCACCTTTATATCAACTCTCCAGGTGGTTCAGTGACAGCGGGCATGGCTATTTATGACACGATGCAGTTTATTAAACCTGATGTCGTGACATATTGTATGGGTCAAGCTGCTTCAATGGGTGCATTCTTGTTAAATGCTGGTGCTAAAGGCAAACGCTATTGTCTAGAAAATGCCCGTGTCATGATCCATCAACCATTAGGTGGTTTCCGCGGTCAAGCATCGGATATTGAAATTCATGCGCGTGAAATTCTATTTATTAAAGAACGTTTAAACCGCTTAATGGCAGAGCACAGTGGTCAAGACTACGAAACTGTTGCTCGTGATACTGACCGTGATAACTTTATGACAGCACAGTCTGCTAAAGAATATGGTTTGGTTGATCAGGTGTTAAGTAAGCGTCCATAAGGAGCTTCCTATATAAATAACTTGAGATGTTGAAAAAGATCTCCATTTAGTTATTTATGCAGTGCATCTTGCCCTAATATTTAAGATTCTATTTGTGGAGTGAATATGTCCGAACATCCTCAAGGACAAAAACATTGTTCATTTTGCGGTAAAACGCAGTCTGAAGTCGGGAAACTGATTGCAGGTGAGGACGCATATATTTGTAATGAATGTGTGGATGTCTGCTTAGACCTTGTACAAACCAGCCAACAGGTTGAAGCAGGGGACTGGGCGAGTAAGGCATTGCCAAAACCACATGAAATACGTGCTGCGCTTGATCAATATGTGATTGGTCAAGATCTTGCCAAAAAGACGTTATCTGTTGCGGTTTATAACCATTATAAACGCCTAAAAGTTGGTCATAATGGCCATGTGTCTAAAGAAGTAGAAATTGCTAAAAGTAACATTCTACTGATTGGACCTACAGGTTCGGGTAAAACTTTACTTGCGCAAACATTAGCTCGCCTTTTAGATGTTCCATTTGCAATGGCAGATGCAACGACATTAACCGAAGCTGGTTATGTGGGTGAAGATGTTGAAAATATTGTACAAAAACTTTTGCAAAAAGCAGACTACGATGTAGAAAAAGCTCAGAAGGGCATTATCTATATTGACGAAATTGACAAGATTACTCGTAAATCTGAAAACCCGTCAATTACGCGTGATGTTTCTGGCGAAGGTGTACAACAAGCATTGTTAAAAATGATTGAAGGTACAGTGGCTTCTATTCCTCCGCAAGGTGGACGTAAGCATCCGCAGCAAGAGTTTATCCAAATTGACACCTCGAATATCTTGTTTATTTGTGGTGGCGCATTTTCTGGTTTGGAAAAAATTGTACAGCAGCGTCAAGAGAAAGGCGGTATTGGTTTTACAGCTGACGTTAAAAACAAAGATGAAACCAAAAAACTTGCTGAATTGTTCCGTCAGGTTGAGCCAACCGACTTAGTGAAATTTGGTTTAATTCCAGAATTCATTGGTCGTTTACCAGTGATTGCTACACTTGAAGAGTTGGATGAAGAAGCATTAATGCAAATTTTGACTGAGCCAAAAAATGCATTAACTCGCCAGTATCAATATCTTTTCACCATGGAAAATGTTGATCTGATCTTTGAAGATTCTGCATTGCGTGCTATCGCGAAGAAAGCACTTGAACGCAATACGGGTGCACGTGGTTTACGTTCTATTATGGAGAACGTACTGCTTGAAACCATGTACGATTTACCAAGTCGTACTGACGTTGGGACAGTTATTATTAATGAAGCAGTCATCAATGGTGAAGCAGAGCCTGTTTATAAGGCTGAGCGCCAACCTAAAGAAGCTGTAACACATGAAAATGTTGCTAAGGCAGATTTAAAGGTTATTGATTCGAAGTCTGCATAGATTTCATTCATCTAAAAAGCATGAATCGCGTGAGTGATTCATGCTTTTTTTGTTTTCAATTTATGTGCGTGGTGTTAATCTTAAAAATACAAAATACGCATAGTTTTGCGTTGTAAAAAATAAATCAAAAACAAAACGCTTTGAGGGATGCCATGCGTTATTTAATCGTATCTTTGTGCTGTGCCGGACTGTTTGTGGGCTGTCAAAGTTCATCTCATTTAGAAAAAAATACGGGTGAATTGACTGCAACCCTACCTAAAGTCGATGTTGAAAAAGAACCTGGACTATTAGACCAATATCACGTAGGTGGTTTTGCTGTGGGTGGTTGGGTTAATCAAAAATTGGGTCAGACATTTGTCCCGATCAAACCACAAAACGCACAAGCTGCTGTTGTTTATCTCTATCGACCAGATACGAAATGGAATCGTCAGGAAATCGCGGCGATCAACCTGTTTGTAAATGGCAAGCGAATTCCGAGCCTACTACATAACCATTATTATTGGATTGAATTGCCAGCAGGGACTTATCGTCTTTCTGCGAGCCGCCCTTTATTGGGTATTCATTTTCAAGAGCCAAAATATATGGATATAACTGTTGAGGCTGGAACGTCTTATTATTTGAAATATGATGAAGAAAATAAAATGGACCGAGATGAACACACTGGCCCATTTATGTTAATGCAAGATAATATTGGCCGTAGAGAAATTGCTTTTACTGAGTTGAAATCTTCAAGCTACAACTTTGTAGCAGAAGATGCTTCAGGCAAGATTCGACATAAACCACAAGAATTAAAACCTGCCAAATATGATGAAAAATCAGATGTACATCTGATTAAACCCTTTAAATTATGGAATCCTTTAACTTGGTAATGGCCTGCAAAAGATAAAGAAAAGTTAAGACTTTTCTTTATCTTTCATAAGCGGTGCAATAATTTTAAGCATCTCTTCTTGCATATGATCCCTTGCTTTAGGGTCATTAAAGGTCTGCTGTCCCAACTCCATCATATATTCTGAAATTTGCCCCATAATTTGCACGTTTTTACGCGTAATTGATTGGCCTTCTGGGGTCTTTAAAAACTTCAGGTTTGCTTGAATTTCTTCTTCAGAATATGTCTTTAAATAAATATCTTGTAAAGCTTGTGCTGTTTTAGGATTGCTTATCAGTTGGTTACTTGAATCTTTCAATAGTAAGCCAAGCTTTTTCGCAGCTTCTTTTTCTTTCGGACCTAAAGTTTTGATACCCGTGATATTACTAACGATCTGTTCTGCCTGTTGATCATAGTAAGGCGTTAATTCATTAATTGATTCTTTAAGCAGGTAATCAATTTGGCTCATTTGCATGAGTTCTTTAACTGAACTTAACTTAGCAGGAGAGGCAAATAAGCTTGTCGTAATGCAGCTTAGGCAGAGGCTGATTGAAAGATTTTTAAGAATAGGGCGAATAGTCATGAAATGACCTATATTCAATATATGGAGAGAGAGTGCATTTATTAATAGCACAGATTGAAGAAGTAATTGTTACAATTCTTTTCAATGTTTAAAATAAAAAAGAAGGTATAAAAAAAGCACCGAATTCGGTGCTTTTCTTGATTAGCCTGCCGCAGCGTCGACTACTGGGATTTTCCCAATTTTTGCTTGCCAGATTTTTGGAGCAATTGCATGAATTGATGTACCGTTTACATCAACCGCAACAGAAACAGGCATATCTTCAACTACGAATTTGTAGATTGCTTCCATACCTAAGTCTGCAAATGCAACAACTTCAGCTTCGCGAACAGCTTTAGATACAAGGTAAGCTGCACCGCCAACTGCCATTAAGTAAGTTGCTTTGTTGTCTTTGATCGCTTCAATTGCTGTAGGGCCACGATCAGCTTTACCGATCATGCCAAACAAGCCAGTATGTTCAAGTACTTTACGTGTGAATTTATCCATACGTGTTGCAGTTGTAGGACCAGCAGGACCAACAACTTCGTCACCCACTGGATCAACAGGGCCAACGTAGTAAATAAACTTACCTTTAAGATCAACTGGTAATTCTTCACCGTTGTCGATCATTTCAACCATACGTTTGTGCGCAGCATCACGACCTGTGTACATTGTTCCGCTAAGGAGTAATGTGTCACCTGGTTTCCAAGAATCCATTTCTGCTTGAGTAATGGTATCAAGGTTTACACGTTTAGATTTTGAAGAATCCCAAGTTACAGATGGGTAATCTTCAAGTTTTGGTGCCTGAATATGAGCTACACCTGAACCATCAAGCTGGAAGTGAGCATGACGAGTAGCAGCACAGTTAGGAATCATACCTACTGGTTTACCAGCAGCGTGACATGGGTAATCTTTAATTTTAATATCAAGAACAGTGGTTAAACCGCCAAGACCTTGAGCACCAATACCAAGTGCGTTTACTTTTTCAAAGATTTCGATACGAAGTTCTTCGATTTTGTTTTCTGGTCCACGGCGAAGTAATTCGTCCATGTTGATTTCTTCCATGAGCGCTTCTTTAGCAAGCATCATGGCTTTTTCAGCAGTACCACCAATACCAATACCGAGCATACCTGGAGGACACCAGCCTGCACCCATTGTTGGTACAGTTTTAAGTACCCAATCAACAATCGAGTCAGATGGGTTAAGCATCGCAAGTTTAGATTTGTTTTCTGAACCGCCACCTTTAGCAGCAACAGTAATATCTACTTTGTTACCCGGAACGAGTTTGTAGTGAATTACAGCAGGGGTATTATCTTTTGTGTTTTTACGACCAAATGCAGGGTCAGCAAGTACAGATGCACGAAGAACGTTGCTATTTTCAAGGTAACCTTGGCGAACACCTTCATTTACTGCATCGTCTAAGCTCATTGTTAAATCAAATTTAACATCTAAGCCCACTTCAAGGAAAACGTTAACAATACCAGTATCTTGGCAAATTGGACGATGACCTTCCGCACACATGCGAGAGTTAATTAAAATCTGTGCAATTGCATCCTTTGCAGCTTGGTTTTCTTCGCGATCATAAGCACGACTCATCGCTTGGATGAAGTCTTGCGGGTGATAGTACGAAATAAACTGTAGGGCGTCCTTGATTGATGTAATCAAGTCATCTTGTTTGATAATCGTTGTCATACCAAAAAATCTCTTGAGCGGGCTGTTAGCTAGCGGGCTAAATTATATGACAAAAAGATAGTTTTGTGGGAGATTGGTTGATCTTTTGACCGAAAGTCGCATAAGACTATATAGGGCGCATTTAAATGTCAGAGATAGGAAATTATTTATTTTGAAACGATTAAAATAAAAAAAGCCATTTGAGCGGACATCAAATGGCGAGAGGTAGAAGCGGATCAAATTATTAATTATTTAGCAGCAGCTTGCTGTTCAGCCTGAATTGCCGTTAATGCGATAGTAAACACGATATCATCTACCAATGCTCCGCGAGACAAGTCATTTACAGGTTTGTTTAGGCCCTGCAACATTGGTCCAACGCTCACTACATTTGCAGCACGTTGTACTGCTTTATAAGTCGTGTTACCCGTATTTAAGTCAGGGAAAATAAATACATTTGCACGACCTGCAACTCGCGAGTCTGGTGCTTTTTGGCGTCCAACGCTTTCAACTGAAGCTGCATCATATTGAAGTGGACCATCAATAAGTAAATCAGGGCGACGTTGCTGAGCAATTTGAGTTGCTTGCTGTACTTTTTCAACATCAGCGCCTGTGCCAGATGTTCCAGTTGAGTAGCTGATCATGGCAATACGTGGGTCAATTCCAAAAGCTTTAGCCGAGTCAGCAGACTGAATCGCAATTTCAGCCAGTTGTTCGGCTGTAGGGTCTGGGTTAATTGCACAGTCGCCGTACACATAAACTTCATCTGGTAAAAGCATAAAGAAGATAGATGAAACCAGTGAATAAGCTGGCGCTGTTTTGATAAGCTGGAAAGCTGGGCGGACCGTATTTGCTGTGGTGTGTACTGCGCCAGAAACTAGGCCATCTACTTCGTCTAAGGCTAACATCATTGTACCGAGTACTACGGTGTCTTGAAGTTGTTCCTTTGCCTGAAGCTCGTTGAGTTTACCTTTACGCAGCTCGACCATTGGTGCTACATATTGGTCGCGAATGCTATCTGGATCAACAATTTCTAATCCGGCTGGTAATTCAATACCACGGGCTTTTGCAACATCCTGCACAGCCTCTGGTTTTGCCAGTAAAATACAGTCAGCAATGCCACGTGCCTGACAAATGGCTGCAGCTTGAATGGTACGTGGTTCATCACCTTCAGGCAGTACAATTCGTTTTTTCGCTGCAATCGATTTTTGTACAAGTTCATGACGAAAAGCCGATGGTGACAGGCGAGGGGTAGCTGCATTGTTACTGTGCTGCTTAAGCCATTCGACATCAATATGACTTGAAACAAAACGAGTCACTTGTTCTGCACGTTCAGTATCATCGACGGGAATTTCATTACCAAAGTCAGATAAACGCTGAGCAGTTTCTAATGTATTGAGACGTGTATGTAAAATTGGTAAGCCTTGCTTGATCGCATTTTGGCAAAACTCTAAAAGCTCAGGAGCTGGTGCTTCACGTTCAGTAAGAACCAAGCCAGCGAGTGGAATACCATTACTGGTCGCCAAACTACTTGCAAGTAAAACGTCGGTACGCTCAGACGCACTAATAATTAGTTCGCCTGCAATGAATTTGTTTAGTTCATATTCAATGCTTGACGCAATTAAACTTGAATGCAAAATACGGCGTGTTTTAGCTTCACCTTGATGTACCCATTGCCCATCAATCACATTCGCAATATCTAGGGTTCTCGGTACGCTTAAGGTGTTACTAAATGGAACTAAACCAATAATTGGTAAATCGCTAGAACCAAAATAACGATTATATTTTTGCAGTTCGGCCGTAAATTTTGCGATGTCTTCTGTTGGGCGTAATGATGGATCAAAAGCGACAGGAATTTGTGCTGTTTCTTCGGTTAATCCACGGGTACGCATAAAGAGTACACCAGCAGTACGATTTGATGCTGCACCACCAAACTGGCGTAAATGAGCATCTACTTTTTCTGCGGCTTTTTTCGGGTTTTGAATATCTGCTGTACTGACCAATACGACTTCTGCATCAAGTGCTTGTGCAAGACTTGCGTTGAGTTCACTTGCGAAGTGGTCTTGTCCGTTTGGTAATAAACCTTCCACAATAATGACATCATGGTCTGCTGCCACACTGCGATGTAGACTCACAGCTTCTTCAAGTAATTCATCTACTTCCCCAGCGGCAATAAGCTGAGTTAATTTTTCATGTGAAATAGATTGAACTGTTTTGCTTTGAAATAAGTGACCAAATAAAGAAGTTGTGCGGTCAAGATGCTCTTGGTCTTCTTGAGAAAATGGTTTTAAAAAGCCTGCTTTAATCCCGTTACAATCAAGTGCGTAAATCATGCCTAGGCAGGCCGAGGTTAAACCAACCCCTTCGCCTGTAGGAATCAATAAAATTGTATTCATATCAGCCTATAAATAAATGAGTATCAAGTTTTCACAAAGATCTGATTAAGCAAGGCTTGCTACAGATGCGGTATTTTCTGCTGCTTCAACAACCTGACGAGTTTCTTTGGCAATTCGACCTTCTTCGTCTGTTGGAATGACCCAAATTTGTGGACCTGTTCCATTGTCGATTCGGCCTTCAGTGCCACGTTTTAAGTTGTTGTTTTGATCTTTGTCGAGCTGCAAACCAAAATGAGGTAAATACGCTAAAGTTTTTTCACGAATATATGCCGAGTTTTCACCAATACCACCTGTGAAAATGAGGCCGTCTAAAGTTGGTAAACCACAGCTAAGTGCAGCAAGTGATTTTGCAAGGCGATAACTAAACACTTCAATTGCAAGGCAAGCATCTTCATTGCCAATTTCTGCTGCTTCAATGACTGTACGCATGTCGTTAGACAATTGCGATAAACCAAGTAAGCCACTTTCGTTATTTAAAACTTTATCAATTTTAGCCAAATCCCAACCAAGATTTTTAGCAAGGAAACTATGTAAGCTTGGGTCGACATCACCACTACGAGTTCCCATCACCACACCTTCAAGTGGAGTAAGGCCCATAGAAGTATCAACACTTTGTCCGTTCCATACTGCACAAGTTGAACTGCCGTTTCCTAGATGCGCTGTTAACCAACCACCTTTTTTCAGATTGCCTGCAAGTTCACTTGCTCGGTCAGACACATAGGCATGGCTTGTACCATGGAAGCCATAACGACGGACGTTATGTTCGGTATATAAGAACTTAGGAATTGCATAACGGTAGGCATGCGGTGGCATGGTTTGATGGAATGCGGTGTCGAAGACTGCAACTTGAGGTAATTCAGGAAATAGGCGTACGGTTGCGTCAATACCGATTAAATGTGCTGGATTGTGAAGCGGAGCTAAAGGCGTCGCAGCACGAATACGTTCAATAATTTCAGGAGTGAGTAATTCGGCTTTAGTTAAACTACCGCCGTGTACAACACGATGTCCGATTGCTTGCGGTTTATAGTTGGCAAGACGTGCAAGTAAAGTTTCTAAAGCTTTGGCATGGTCAGCATAAGGGATAGCAAGTTCAAGTGGTTCACCACCAACTGTCACTCCCTTAATACGAGCGTCAGCAGCTCCCAAGTTTTCTGCTAAACCGTAAATACGATCTTCACGACGTTCTGAAACTAGAGCATATTTAATAGATGAAGAGCCGCAATTGATAACTAATACTGATGTAGCCACGTTGAAATACCCACGTCCTGATTTAAAATAGTTTTCCTAACTTCCTGTTCAAAATGTATTATTTTTCAGATACAGGTTGAACGGGTTGTCATGTTTTAACATGTGTTGTTTTTCTGTCCAAGATAGACTTTAGCCCATTAGACTTAAGCACTATCGACCATCAAATTATTTGTAACTAATATTTATCCACTATAAACCTTAATCACTGTATTCCTTGTTTTTTTATAAGGATGCAAACGATTTTTTTGTATACATTTATGAAAAGTAAGCTTGAATCAAATTTTATTTTAAATGTTGGGTATTGATTCTTTATTAAGAAGGCTGAAGTCTCTTTAATTAAATTTGAAAAATATATTACAAATAATATACGTAATTGAAATTAAGAATTAATAGTAGGAATGAGAATTATAAAGAATAAAACATAGGCTTATTAGAACTAAAAAATAGTATGAAAAGCTTATTATCTAGATGTTGTTAAATGTATTTCATAATATTGATATTACGATATTTTTACCATAATTTCTGAAGTTAAGTTTAAGCATAAATAATCGAGATTTTAAATAGGTTTTTGGTCTAAAACCTAAGCTTACTATGCCTTTAAGGCTTGTGCTGAGGCCATTACAGCAGTATTGACTGGGGTTGCATGTCGCTTTTCGCCTGAATAATATTATTCATCCTTTTTCAAATGATCAGAAAATATATCATTTGGTTTATTTTTATTTTCCGGCTTATCCGGTTGTACAGGAGCGTCCTGCATGGACTTGCCGAATCCCATACTGGCAAAAGTTACCGAGCGCGTAATTGCGCGTAGTCAAAAAACTCGTTCTGCATATTTACAACGTATTGAACATGCACAAGGCAAATTTCCAGCTCGTGGTGCACTCTCATGTGCCAATCTGGCTCATGGTTTTGCCAGCATGGAAGATAATGAAAAATTAATTATTAAAGTAGGCCGTGAGCCAAATATTGGCATTGTATCTTCATATAACGAAATGCTCTCGGCACATGCACCCTATAAAACATTTCCAGATCTAATTAAAACAGCCGCTCGTGAAAATGGTGGTGTAGCGCAATTTGCTGGCGGTGTGCCAGCGATGTGTGACGGTATTACTCAAGGTAATGCTGGCATGGAACTATCATTGTTCTCTCGTGAAACGATTGCAATGAGCACTGCGATTGCACTGTCTCATAACATGTTTGACGCAGCACTATGTCTGGGTGTTTGCGACAAGATTGTGCCAGGATTATTGATTGGTGCTTTGCAGTTTGGCTATTTACCTACCATTTTTGTGCCTGCAGGCCCAATGACAAGTGGTTTATCTAATGACGATAAAGCCAAAATCCGTCAGCAGTTCGCAACAGGTGAAGTTGGGCGCGATGCCTTGCTTGAAGCTGAATCAGCAGCCTATCACGGACAAGGTACCTGTACGTTTTACGGTACAGCCAACAGTAATCAAATGCTCATGGAAGTGATGGGTTTACACCTTCCAAGTGCTGCATTTGTTCATCCTCACACACCGTTACGTGATGCACTCACCGCAGAAGCGGCGATTCGTGTACTTGATTTAACCGTTGAGCGTGGAAACTACACACCTATTGGTCATGTCGTTGATGAAAAAGCAATTATAAACGGCATTGTGGCGTTATTAGCCACAGGTGGATCAACTAACCATACTTTGCATCTTATTGCGATTGCTCGCGCGGCTGGCATCTTGATTGACTGGGATGACTTTGATGAATTGTCTGCCGTTGTTCCATTGTTAGCCAAAATCTATCCAAATGGTAAAGCTGATGTAAACCATTTTCAGGCTGCGGGCGGGGTTGCTTTCCTCATTCGTAATTTGCTTGAAGCTGGTTTATTGCATAACGATGTAACTACCGTTGCAGGTAAGGGTTTACACCATTACACCAAAGAACCAAAACTGATCGACGGTAAGCTCACTTGGGTCGATGGCGTGGTTCAAAGCCTTGATGACAAAGTTCTGCGTAGTTTCGATGAGCCATTCCAACCAGATGGTGGCTTGCGTTTAATGCAAGGGCGTTTAGGACGTGGTGTGATCAAGATCTCTGCCGTTGCTCCAGAACATCGTAAAGTTAAAGCACCTGCAATCGTGTTTGATTCTCAAGAAGCAGTGCAAGCTGCATTTGATCGTGGTGAGTTACACCGTGATTTCATTGCTGTTGTTCGCTTCCAAGGCGCGCGTGCGAATGGTATGCCAGAGCTACATCGTTTAACCCCTGTATTAGGTGTTTTACAAGATAAAGGCTTCCATGTGGCATTAGTAACTGATGGGCGTATGTCAGGTGCTTCAGGCAAAGTTCCAGCAGTGATTCATTTATCTCCAGAGGCTTTGTTGAACGGTCCGATTGCTAAAGTGCAAACGGGAGATATGTTGGTGATTGATGCTGAGGCTGGCGTACTCGATGTTGAGATAGATGAAGCTGTTTGGCAGTCACGCCCTGTTGCACAGCCAGAACATCAGGCAGAAAACGAAGTCGGCTTTGGTCGTGAATTATTTGGTGTGTTCCGTGCCGCTGCTGCACCAGCTGAGCATGGTGCTTCTGTGTTTGGTGCATTAGTTGGTGAAAGTGTTCAACCTTAGACTTTAATAATAATAGGAATAGAAAAGTAATGATTAAGATTGAAGATGTTGTTCAATTAGGACCCGTGATTCCGGTACTGGCATTTGATTCTGCCGAACAAGGTGAACATGTATCACGTGCTTTGCACACTGGTGGCGTAAAAGTATTGGAAATTACGTTGCGTACCGCTGCTGGCCTTGCTGCTATTGAGCGTGCGAGCCAGTTGGCTGATGACATTGTGGTCGGTGTAGGTACGATTACCAAGCCAGAACATTGTGCCCAAGCCAAAAAAGCTGGTGCTCAATTTGGTGTGTCACCGGGTTTGACTAAAGATTTACATTTGGCTGCGCAAGATGCCGGTTTGCCTTTGTTGCCGGGTGTGATGACGCCAAGTGACCTGATTCAGGCAATTGAATTAGGTTATGAGATTGTGAAGTTCTTTCCAGCTCAGCAAGCGGGTGGAGTAGAGATGCTAAAAGCATTCTATGGTCCATTTCCAAACCTACGTTTTTGCCCTACAGGTGGCATTACTGTAGAGACAGCTCCAGATTTCTTGAAGCAACCGAATGTGGTGTGTGTTGGTGGTTCGTGGTTAACACCGAAAGCGGCAGTTGCTTCACAAGATTGGGCGGAAATTACTCGCTTGGCACAATTGGCTAGTCAGTTGAGAACATTGTAAATGTAATCAATATTTATAAAAAATGAAGCGCGTTTGATGTGCTTTAGAGCTTATGTCGATATGACCAGTAGTGATGCTGGTCATACCTAAATATAAAAAATTAGTGTCTCAACAGTAGGAATTATCCTGGTTGAAGACCTTTATTTGGGCTTAGCCTAGATAGTTACTCCAAGGAGAAATGTCACATGGAGACGGTTCAGGGTGGCATGTTGCTTATCTATACTGTAATCGCGATTATTGCATTGGTTGTCATGATCGCGAAGTTCAGAATTTATCCATTTCTAGTTCTTATTATTGTTTCACTCGGTTTAGCCTTAGCTGTTGGCATGCCAATGGGTGATATTGTTAAGTCATATGAAGCCGGTACCGGTAAAACCTTGGGTCACCTTGCGATTGTAATCGCACTCGGAACAATGCTCGGTAAAATGATGGCCGAGTCGGGCGGCGCAGAGCGAATAGCAATTACTTTAATTAAATGGTTCGGTGAGAAAAATATTCACTGGGCCATGATGTTCATTGCCCTTATTGTGGGGCTGCCCGTATTTTTCGAAGTTGGCTTCGTACTCCTTATTCCAATTGCTTTTAACATTGCCAAAAGAACGGGCAAGTCGTTATTAGTGGTAGGTTTGCCGATGGTTGCGGGTTTGTCCGTTGTGCATGGTTTGATTCCACCACATCCAGCAGCATTGTTGGCAGTACAGGCATATCACGCCGATATTGGTAAAACGATTGCCTACAGCTTATTAGTGGGCGTACCAACGGCGATTGTTGCAGGGCCGTTGTATGCATTATGGATCAACAAATATGTCAAATTGCCTGAGAACAATCCATTGTTTAAGCAATTTGTTGAGGTAGATAAGAAAGAAACTCGTGAGCTACCAAGCTTTGGAATTACCTTATTTACGATTATGTTGCCTGTCGTATTAATGTTAATCGGAAGTTGGGCTGATCTTTTCTTTGCACCACAAACTTTCGCAAACGACTTACTACGTTTCATTGGTACTTCTGATATCGCATTGCTTATTGCCGTACTGGTCAGCTTTATTACTTTTGGTACGATGCAGGGCTTTAACCGTGAACAGATCGAAAAATTCTGTGGCGGTTGTTTGGCTTCTATTGCCGGAATCATGTTGATTGTCGGTGCTGGTGGTGGTTTTGGCGGCATTTTACGTGACAGTGGTATTTCTAATGAGATCGTTTCTACAGCCTTGAAGGCAAATTTGTCACCGTTATTGTTGGGCTGGTTAGTTGCAGCATTGATTCGTTTAGCAACAGGGTCGGCAACAGTCGCTATGGCTACTGCTTGTAGTATTGTCGCTCCGATTGCAGCTACAGCTGGTGTCGTCGTTAGACCGGAACTTTTAGTACTTGCCACAGGTTCAGGTTCATTAGTTTTCTCCCATGTAAATGATGCAGGATTTTGGTTAATCAAAGAATATTTTGGTATGACAGTAGGGCAGACACTCAAAACTTGGTCAGTATTAGAAACCATTATTTCGGTGTTGGGTTTGTCTTTCACGCTACTTCTTAGCACTATTTTATAATTAGAGGTAAGTAATCCATGATTGTGATTGCAATGGGTGTCTGTGGAACAGGCAAAACACTGATTGGTGAGTTGCTGTCGGAGCATTTGGCTTGTGAGTTTCTCGATGGAGATACACTGCATTCGACTGCAAATAAAAGCAAGATGAGTCAGGGTATTCCTTTAACGGATGAAGATCGCATGCCTTGGTTACACGCGATTCGTAAAGCTATTGAAGAGAAACAGCAGGCGGGTGAGACCGCAGTGTTTACTTGTTCTTCACTCAAGCGGGTCTACCGAGATATTTTACGCGGACATGACCAGAATGTGCAGTTTGTATATTTAAAAGGGTCATATGAGTTGTTAAAACAGCGTCTTGCTGAGCGAGCGGGCCATTTTTTCGACCCTTCTTTATTGCAGACTCAGCTTGATACTTTAGAAGAGCCTGATGTTCATGAGGCAATTACGATTGATATCGCATTGACACCTGAACAAATAGTTGTGCAGGTCATGCAGAAACTAGGGGTAACTGACAGTGTGTGTCGGGGTTAACCTCATTTAGAAACATTGCAAAGTCTTGATTGATTTGTGGTGCGGCTCAAGCAAGGTGAATACCAGTAATGGTACTGGTATTCACAGGAACAAGGTCTGATCGTAGCGGGCTCGGTTCGAATATATAAATACATAAATATATAAAACTTGGAGATAACAAGAATGAGTCATTCAAATAATTTGCAGCAGAAATTTCCCGTAGTAGATAGTATTCCTGAGAACGTGCGTCTGCCATCCCAGATTCATCAGCGTGTCTCATTAGTAGATGGTGAGCTGAAGTTGTGGGCTGGTGCAACCAAGAAAACATTGTCCCCAATCTGGACTCAGCAGTCTGATGGTAGTTTGCAGCAAGTTGAGCTTGGCAGTTATCCAATCATGGGTGAGAAGGAAAGCGACGAAGCGCTAGAAGCGGCAGTACGGGCCTACAACAATGGTCGTGGTGAATGGCCAATGATGAAAGTTGGTGAGCGCATCGCCTGTATGCAGAATTTCATTCAGCGTATGGTGGAGCAGCGAGACCTGATTGTTAAACTGATCATGTGGGAAATTGGCAAGAGCTTGGCTGACTCTGAGAAAGAATTTGACCGCACTGTCACCTATATGCGTCAAACGATTGATGCCCTGAAAGACCTAGACAATGCCAACTCCCGCTTTGTGATTGCTGAAGGTACCATTGGTCAAATCCGTCGTACCCCGTTGGGCGTAGTGTTGTGTATGGGACCATACAACTACCCGCTGAATGAAACCTTTGCTACTCTGATTCCGGCTATGCTAATGGGCAATACCATCGTCTTCAAACCACCTCAATTTGGTACCTTGTTGTTTGAACCATTGCTGGAAGCATTCCGTGAATCATTCCCGAAAGGTGTGATCAATACCATCTATGCGCCAGGCTCACTGGTGGTGCCGCATCTGTTGGCATCTGGAAAAATCAACGTATTGGCGCTGATTGGTTCTAGCAAAGTGGCCGATTACTTGAAAAAGCAACATCCTAAATCTCACCGGCTACGTGCGATTTTGGGGCTGGATGCGAAGAATGCTGCCATTATTCTGCCGGATGCCGACTTAGATTTGACCGTGAAAGAGTGTCTGCTGGGGGCATTGTCATTCAATGGTCAGCGTTGTACTGCGCTCAAAATGCTGATGGTACATCGCTCGATAGCCGATGAATTTGTTAACCGCTTAACGGCTGAACTGGCCAAGCTGAAAGTGGGTATGCCGTGGGAAAAAGGTGTATTTATTACTCCGCTGCCAGGCATGCACCGTACGGCCTACATGACTGAAGTCATTGAAGATGCCGTGGCTAAAGGGGCAAAAGTGGTTAATGTAGAAGGTGGTGAATTCTGCAAAACTATGTTCTATCCAGCCGTAGTTTATCCAGTGACTGAAGGCATGAGACTGTATCGTGAAGAACAGTTTGGTCCAGTGGTACCTGTCTCTGTTTATGATGACATTGAAACTGTGCTGGAATATGTCACTACTTCTGATCATGGTCAGCAGGTGAGTATTTTTGGTAGTGACCCTGAGCAAATTGGTCATTTGGTTGACCCGCTGGTCAATCAGGTTTGTCGTGTGAATATTAATTGTCAGTGCCAACGTGGTCCAGATGTGTTTCCATTTGGTGGTCGTAAAGATTCTGCGGAAGGTACACTGTCTGTGCATGATGCGCTGCGTGCATTCTCTATTCGTTCTATGATTGCTGCTAAACAGACTGATGACAGTAAAGGTATGCTGGCCTCTATGGTGTCTGAGCACTATTCTAAATTTGTGAATACCGATTTTATTTTCTAAGTGGTATGTGCTTAAAAAAACCAGCCATCGGGCTGGTTTTTTTTGATTGTAAAATTTGAATAATAAAATAAACAAAAACGCCTGATATTGATCAGGCGTTTTTGTTTGGAATAATAGATTGATTATTGACGAATCTGACCGTCACCTAACACAATCCATTTTTGAGAAGTTAAACCTTCTAAACCAACCGGACCACGTGCATGAATTTTATCTGTAGAGATACCAATTTCTGCACCTAAGCCATATTCAAAGCCATCAGCAAAACGAGTCGAAGCATTGACAACCACTGAACTCGAATCTACACGAGCCAAGAATTGACGTGCCAAACTATAATTTTCGGTCACAATCGCATCGGTGTGATGTGAACCATATTTGTTGATATGGTCAATTGCTTCGTCTAAACCACTAACAACTTTAATTGCAAGAATTGGCCCTAAATATTCGGTATACCAATCTTCTTCCGTTGCAGCTTTAACAGATGGGCCTAAAATTCGGCGTGTTTCTGGGCAGCCACGAAGCTCAACTTGCTTTTCTGCATAAAGTTCGGCAATGCGTGGTAAGAAAACGTCTGCAATTCTTTCATCAACAAGCAGAGTTTCCATCGCATTACAAACACCATAGCGATGAGTTTTTGCATTCAATGTAATAGGTAAGGCTTTGTGGAGATCTGCTTGTGCTTCGACAAATACATGACAGTTACCATCAAGATGCTTAATAACAGGAATACGTGCTTCATTCGTTACACGCTCAATTAAGCTTTTACCACCACGTGGAACAATGACATCCACATATTCAGCCATGGTAATAAGATGGCCAACTGCTGCACGATCAGGCGTATCAATTACTTGCACTGAATGTTCAGGTAAACCTGCTACTTTTAAGCCATGCTTAATGGCTTCTGCAATTGCTTTATTCGACTCAAGCGCTTCTGAACCACCACGTAAAATAATGGCATTGCCCGATTTGATGGCTAAAGATGCTGCTTCTAGCGTGACATTTGGGCGCGATTCGTAAATCATCCCAACGACCCCTAGAGGTACGCGCATTTTGCCAATTTGAATACCTGTTGGGCGGTATGCAAGATCAGTAATTTCCCCAATAGGATCGACAAGCGCGATCACATCTTTTAAACCTTGCAACATTCCTTTAAAACGTGCGGGCGTAAGTTCAAGACGATCAAGCAATGCGCTATCGAGCTGATTGCTACGACCTTTATCCATGTCCACTTGATTCGCTGCCAAGATTGCTGCCTGATTATTTTCCAAAGCAGTATAAATAGCAGAGAGTGCATGATTTTTAAGCGAGGTAGAAGCACTTGTTAAGACGCGTGAGGCGTCACGTGCTTGTTGCCCGACTTTTTGCATATATTGTTCAATTGAATCTTGCATAGCCGTTTTTAATCGTTTACCAATGACTACGATAGTAGCAGTCAAATGCGGAACAATGAATGGCTTTTTTTGAAAAATGTGACCGCCATAAAAAAACATTTAAATATTTTGCAAACTATTAGCGACTTAAACAAGATGAGCGGTCATTTGAGCGATTGCGTATATTTCACACAATTGTTTAGAATGTTATTGTGCAATACAAACTAATACAAAATTTAAAGTTTTGTGCATAAAAGATTACGTGTTCAAGAAGGAACTCTTGCAGCATAAAAAAATTACAGCAAGGAGGAAGCAAGGATATGAATTCCATTATTCAAATGGATTCGGAGATCAACCAAGCTTATGCCGGTTTTGGCTTTTTCGATATCTACCATAGAGATAGTTTTAAACAACCTGCTCGTACAACATGGATTGACGGCTGGAAGATTGAATATATGGCGATTGCCGATCCAAAAACGATTCACAATACGCCAATTGTGATTGTGGGCGGTGCTTTCCAGAATTTTAATTCTTATAAATATTGTGTTGAACAATTGTTTGAAAGCGGTCCGGTAATCTTAATTGATTTACCTTCTATGGGCGCAAATCAGCAAATTACCAATCGGGATACAGGAGTATCTGCGGGTACTTTAGAGCTACCTGATTTATCTAAAATGTTGGGACGCTGGCTGGATATTGTTGGACTACAGAAAGTTTCCGTTATGGGAATGTCTTTGGGGTCAGTAATCGCATCTTGCTTTGCTTATCATCGTCCAGAATTAATGGACCGCATGATTTTGATGGGTGTTATGCAAAAGACCCGAAAAAGTTGGCGAATGATTTTGGAAGAGTCTCTTAAGCTCATGCAAGAAAACCGCATGGAAGAGTTTGGGCAAGCTGTGATTTTGTATTTGGTGAATCATGCAAAATTAGATAAGACCCGCATGTCGCCTACAGCTAAAAAATTATTTTTTAGGCAAATGGCTGAGTTTACAGGCACAGAGCGAGAGCGTTATGAAATTAACTGTAATCGTCTTTTGCGTTTAACCGATGTGCCAATTCCAGCATGTAAAACTCTCGTTGCTGCAGGGCAGTACGATAGTTTTACTTTGCCTCATGAAAATGCAAATTTTGCTTTGCAATGTCCAGATATGGAATTTGCACTTATTGCAAATGCTGACCATGTACCTCAGTTGCAACGCCGTAAAGAAACTATGAGTTTGTTCACCACTTTCTTGAAAGGGGAATCTATCCAAAATCTGGATGGAATTATTCCTATGACACGTGAACAAATAGCGAAGATGGAGCGTCGTGGTGAAGAGCGGGTTCGGGTTTTACAGCCAAAAACTCAACTTACTCACCGAGAGTTTGATGTACGGGTACCGGTGACGATCGTTGATGTCACATTCTTTGGTATGTATTTAAAAATGGATGATGTTTCGAAGCTGGATTTTGTAAATGAACATCCACGTGATTTAGCACTGCATTTAGAAGATGAAGAGGGTACTTTTTCAATTGAATGTTTAATTTTTGAAAGTACAGAGCAGGGAATTCGAGCTTTATTTAAGCATGGCAGTTTTGAACTTGCTGATCGTTTAAGTCGTTTTATTGCTCGTCAAAAACAAACTGTTTAATCTATTCCTTATAGTTGGAAGCTCGTAATTTTCGAGCTTCCAATTTTTTATGCTTATTATTTTGTTTGGCTGTGGATTATCCAGACAAGATCACCTAAATGTTGCTCATGATCATCGGAAGGAACTTGCCCAAAAAATATTTGTGGTTGTTCAACTGTGACTTGTTGAAACCCCGCATCTTTAAAAAAATCCTGCACTTCTTGAGGACTTTTAAAATGAAAACTAAAGGAACTACGGGACATTAATTTAAGTAGCTTACTACTGTTCCAGATCAGGGTCGCCAGTTTGTTTTTAATTGGTTCAGGGTACAGATCCGTTAAATAGTGGAACGTTTTAAAAGCAGTACCGTAGTGCGCGATCGATTGAATGAGTTGTTTTAATAAATCTTTATCAAAATAGTTAATTAAACCTTCACTAATTACAACCAATGGGCGGTTCGGGTCAAACACTTCAAATGCTTGTGCAAAGGCTTCTGTAAATAAATCAACTGATAAAATTTCAGGCGCATTTTTTTCAATTTGCTGAAGTGCATTTTGTTTGGTTTGTGCCATATCGGGTAAATCAAGCTCCCGATAGGTAATTGAAGGGTAATGCTGTCTAAACCACCATCCACGAGGGGACAGGCCACATGCTATTTCAAGGACTTGTAGATCAGGATTTTCTTGAATTAACTTCTCTAAATGATGGTCAAGCATGGTATGGCGTTGTTTGAGCGTAGTGCGCATGCTGCCACCCACATATTTCTCGGCCCAAGATTCTATTGGGTGAACCAAATACGCCAGTGATTTTCCTTTAGCTGTAGCAAGTGCTTCGTGAGAGATCCCCATTTGGTACCAGATATAGCCGGTATAGTGTGCAGTAAAAGAAATATGGCGGTGTTTAGAAAGTTGTTGTGTCATTCGTCCTGAACTCGGTTTATTGTTTTTCTGTGATCTTAATTGCCTGACTATAAGATCTTGTATTGAAATTATGTCATTTAAGCTTACTAGTACATCACGGCGGAGTTTTACTGTGTAAATGTTTCATTTCGGGAGTAACCTTCGGTTCGACCTACTTTTGTTTTGGCAAAAGTAGGCAAAACCATTGTCATCTGCAAAACCTGTTAGATGCATCCCTCTGTCTTATATATTGCAAATACAATACTTATTTAAGAACTACGCAGGTTGCAGATGACGCTTCCACGTATCCATAATTTAGAATGAATTTTTAAACTCTTCAATGGCTGTTTTGACAGCTTGCCACTCATCTCCTAGCGATAAGGTTTCACCAATCTGAATTGGTGGAATTTGACCGCGCATACGTTCTAAGCGTTCTTGGTTTGGTAGAGCAAGTTTTTCGATACCTTCTAGTGCTGTGCATGCCGCATCACGGTCGTTACACACAAGCCCCATATCACAACCCGCAGAAAGCGCGGCTTGAATACGTGCATCCGCGCCACCTGCTACACATGCAGCTTGCATAGTTAAGTCGTCAGAGAAAAGTACACCATCAAACTTCAAACGGTTGCGTAGAACTTCTTGAATCCAGAAAGGTGAAAAACCAGCTGGATTTGGGTCAATCTGATCATAAATCACATGTGCTGGCATGAGTGCATCAAGCTGAGGCATGAGCTTGATAAAGCTTTGCATGTCATGATTATAGATTTCGTCATAGCTACGGCTGTCAATTGCTGCTGCAACATGTGAATCTGCTTTCACTGAACCATGGCCTGGGAAGTGCTTGCCCGTATTTGCCATTCCTGCTTTTTTCATGCCTTGCATAAATGCGCCAGCAAGAGGTGCGATATCCTCAATATTTTTAGAGAAACCTCGGTCACCAATGACGTCACTAATTGCATTAAGGTCTAAAACTGGTGCAAAACTAAAATCGATGCCGACTGCAAGGACTTCGGTTGCCATGAGCCAACCACACTGTTCAGCTAGCTCAAGTGCTTTTTGAGGTTGGGTAATATAAAGTTCACCAAAACGGCCCATGGCCGGTAATAAGGTGAAACCAGATCTTAGGCGCTGAACTCGACCACCTTCTTGGTCGACAGCAATTAAAATATCTGGACGAATTTGACGCATGTGGTCTGTTAAAGCACGCACTTGTTGCGGAGATTCAATATTTCGTGCAAATAAAATCATGCCACCGACTTGCGGAGCGCGTAATAGTTCAATATCTTCTTGAGTAAGTTCTGTGCCGGCGATATCCAGCATCAATGCGCCAATCATATTGGTTCCATTTGAATTTTGATTGAAAAACAATAAGCGAATTTTGCAATGTTTTGCTACATTTTGTCAGTACAGAATATGATAAAACTACACGGTATAAACAATTTAGTTGGTTAAGATTTTGAATCTGCTTAGTTCATATCGAAAACAGAGCATGTAAGATAGGAACACCCAAGGAAGTATTAAAAATTTATGAAACTTCAAACTATAGCTTGTGCAGTAGCGATCGCGACTGGCGGTTTATTCTTCTCTCATACGATGAATGAAGCGAGAGCAGCAACGAATACTGCTGTGGTTTCTCAATCGATCCAGCCAACGCAAGAGCAGGCTTTGGTAGCCCGCCAACTGGCAACTTTAGTTGATCGCCAACATTATTTGAATATGCGTTTGGATGCGACAACATCAAATCGTATTCTCGATATGTATTTAGATAACCTTGATCCAGATCACTCACTATTTTTAGACGCTGAAGTTCAAAATTATAAAAAACTATATGGTTCAAATTTTGGCGCTTCATTAAAAGCGGGGAACTTAACAGGGCCATTTGCTATTCATCAGCAATATCGTGAACGCTTAAAACAATTTTATGAGTTCATGTTGGCTGAGTTGAAACAACAGCAAAATTTAAAACAGCCAAATAGCTATATTGAAGTTGATCGTGAAAAAGCACCGTATTTTAAAACGACGGCTGAGCAACAAAACCACTGGCGTAAAATGCTGGTTTCGCAGCTAATCAACTTAACCATTAGTCGTGAAGAAGAGCAGGCTAAACAAAAAGCGCTTAAAGAAAACCCTTCACTTGCTGATGGTCAAGACTTAACAGGCCCAGAAGATTTAACGCCAGCTCAGACCTTAACTAAACGTTATACACGTCAGCTTGAAAGAATTAGTCGTGTGAAAAGCGATGATGTGTTGGACAAAACATTAAATGCAATGTTGGCGACCTATGATCCACATAGTAACTATTACCCGCCAATTGATGCGATAGAATTGAATCGCCAAACGACCTTGCAACTAGAAGGCATTGGTGTATCGATTCGTCCAGAGCGTGGAAATGAAGATTACACCAAGATTGAAACCATTGTAGAAGGCGGTCCTGCTAGTAAGTCTGGTCAAGTGAAATCAGGAGATCGAATCGTTGGTGTCGCCCAAGAAGGCGAGAAAATGATTGATGTGGTTGGTTGGTCAAGTTCTGAAATTGTTGGACTCATTCGTGGTAAACGCGGAACGAAAGTAACATTAAAACTTCTTGGTGCTGGTGCATCAATGAGTCAGGCACGTAATGTGACCTTAGTGCGTGATGTCATTCAAGAAGAAGATGCTGGTGTTCGTTCACGCACAGTTGAAGTGACACGTGATGGTAAAAAGCACGTATTGGGCGTAATCGAAATTCCATCATTCTATTTTGACTATCGTTCACGTCGTGCTGGTCAACAGTACCGTTCAGTTTCGGAAGATACTGCAAATGCTTTTGAAGCCTTAAAAGCGAAGAAAGTAGAAGGTATTATTATTGACTTACGTAATGACCCAGGTGGTTCATTAGAAGAAGTTGCACGTATGTTGGGTCAAGTGATTAAGTCTGGTCCAGTGGTACAAATTCGTGATGGCAATGGCAACGTAAGTGTTTTTGAAGACAACGACGGGGGTCAACAAATTTACACTGGCCCTCTTGCTGTAATGGTGAACTTAGCGTCAGCGTCAGCTAGTGAGATTTACTCTGCTGCAATCCAAGACTATGAGCGCGGTATTATTATTGGTAGTACAACAACTGGTAAGGGTACAGCTCAGGTACAACTTGATACTCTGGCATACGGTCAAGCGACTTTAACTCAGCGTAAGTTCTACCGTATTACCGGTGGTAGTACACAAAATAAAGGTGTAGTGCCAGACATTAAACTTGTCGATATCTATAACGAAGAGTTTGGTGAACGTAAATCGAAGAATGCGTTGAAGTGGGATACGATTCCGACTGCACCGTTTAAGCGTGAAGGTTCTGTTCAGCCATATGTCGCGAAGTTGTCTCAGTCTTCTGAACAACGTGTTGCTGTCGATCCTCAGTTTAAATATTTAAATAAACGTACTGCGATTGCTAAGGTTACAAGTGAGCAAAAGCAAGTCGTACTTGATATTGATAAACGCCGTGCAGAATTGCTTGGTTTAGAGAAACAGACTCTAGATGCAGAAAATGAACGCCGTGCAGCAAGTGGACAAAAGCCTTTTGCAAATTGGGAAAGCTATCAAGCTTCATTAGATGCTCTAGCTGAATCTCGCGCTAAAATGAAAGCATCGCAACGTCCTGCATTGCCAGAAGAAGAAACTTTTGTGACTGAAGCTGCCAATGTACTCATGGACTATGCAAAATTGCAAAATCGCTAAGCGTTATTAAGTTCTAAGAGAAAAGCATACTGTCATCAGTGTGCTTTTTTTTATTTTTCATGTCAGTAAACTGTCATGCATTTATCATCAAAGTGTCAAAAAAACTGCTTAATCTTTAAGCATGAAAATAAATACATTGATGGATGGCGCTATGCAAAGCTCATACGCGACAGCACTATTAAAACAACAGCAACTTCCTGAAAGCTTCCAATTCTATTTTAAACAAAAGCAGCAGTTGTCTAATACCCACTCATTACATGAGTTGGTTCGCCCGCGTTTAAAAATTGCGATTGTTACCGAAACATGGCCACCTGAAATTAATGGTGTGGCACTTTCATTATTACAGTTATGCCAAGGCTTACAAAAGCAGGGGCATAAGATTTTACTGATTCGCCCAGAACAAAAAGCAAAATGTCATGACTTTACACCAGAGCAAGAATGTCTGGTCATGTCGCAAGCGATTCCAAAATATCCAACATTACAGTTTGGTTGGCCACAATATTTAAAAGTATCGAAAGCTTTTGAAAAGTTTGTGCCAGATGTAGTCCACATTGTGACAGAAGGGCCTTTAGGTTTAACTGCCATGCAGGCCGCAAAAGCAAAAGCTATTCCGGTTTCTAGCGGCTTTCATTCACCCTTTCAAGATTTTAGCCGATTCTTTGATTTGGCTTTTTTAGTTAAACCGATTCAAAAATACCTGTGCTGGTTTCACAACAATACTCAAGTGACCTGTGTGCCGAGTAAAGATACACAAGAAGCATTACGAGGTTTCGGTATTACGTGTCCACTGGTTGTTGTTGGGCGCGGCGTAGATACGACAAGGTTTTCACCAAAGCACCGTTCTGAAAGTTTGCGAAAGCAATGGGACGCCGATGAGAATACTCGCGTTATGCTTTATGTGGGACGTTTGTCGCCTGAAAAAGAAGTGCAAGTGCTGATTGAAAGTTATGCCAACTTACAAACTGTTCAGCCACATAAAACTAAGTTAGTTATTGTGGGAGATGGCCCAGATTTTGCTCGCTTAAAGTCATTGCCTGAAGCGAAGGGCGTTATCTTTACCGGAAGTCTGAGAGGTCAAGATTTGGCGGCTGCCTATGCGAGTGCAGATGTATTCGTATTTGCGAGTCAAGTTGAAACGTTTGGTAACGTAGTTTTAGAGGCAATGGCAAGCGGTTTGCCAGTTATCGCGTATGATTATGCATGTGCACATCAATACTTAACCCATGGTGTGAATGGCTGGTTAAACCCACTTGGACAAAAAAGCCACTTTATACAACAAATTTATCAGCTTCCTTCAGTACAACAACTTAGAGAAATGGGCGTACAAGCCTGTCATAAAGTACAGCAAAGCGGTTGGCAACTTCCGGTTCAGCAATTGGAGCAGGCATTTTATCAGGTAGTGAAGGAGCCCTCTGTGGACTTCACCTAAGTATCCTAAAATAGGAGAATGACCATGAAATTTAAGAATGCAAAAATAAAAATACTCGATTTAGATTTGAGAGGCTGTTTATATCTTAACAATTTCTCTCACTCACAACGTGTTGCCCTTTTTTTCAAAATCATCAGTCGTGTGGGTGATGGACCATTTTGGTATCTCATGCTGGCAATCGTGTGGTGGATGCAAGGCATCACCTATAGCCTGCAAATCATCTACTTATTACTGGGTGGTTCTGTTGGGACGGCAATCTATAAATTTTTAAAACATAAAACAACGCGACCTCGTCCTTATCAGGTGCATCAGGTGATTGTGCTCGGTGAGAGACCACTCGATCATTTCAGCTTTCCATCTGGCCATACGCTTCATGCCGTGATGGTCACGATTGTCTTGGGCTATATCCAGCCAGTCCTGCTTGCTGCGATGTTTCCTTTTATGGTTCTCGTAGCATTGTCTCGTATGGTGCTTGGTCTACATTACCCAAGTGATGTTATTGTAGGGGCTTTAATTGGTGCTGCTGTGGCAAGTTTAATTATTTTTGCTGCACCTTTATTGAACATCGCTTTATAAGCATCGGTAATTTTTATCAGCTTAAGCTAACGATTAGGTTTGTGGATTTGCTAAAGTACACAGTTCGTGATTTAGCAGATTAAACAGATAGGAGCCGCTATGGGCTTACGTTGGACAGATACGATTGATATTGCCATTGAATTGTCAGAAGCACATCCAGAAGTTGATCCGCAATGGATTCGTTTTACCGATTTACATGCATGGGTATGTGCTTTACCAAATTTTAATGATGACCCGAATAAATCGACAGAAGGATTGCTAGAAGGGATTCAAATGGCCTGGATAGACGAAGTTCGCTAAAAACAGTAGAAAAAATCGCAACTTTTACACATACAAAGCTGATTATTGCCTATGACATCGGTATAATGCGGCAAATTTTTTAAAGTTTAAATCTTAAAATAAAGGAGCCACTCATGGCTATTGAACGTACTTTGTCTATCGTAAAACCTGATGCAGTGTCTAAAAACCACATCGGTGATATTTTTGCTCGTTTTGAAAAAGCGGGTTTAAAAATTGTTGCGACTAAAATGAAACACCTTTCTCAAGCTGATGCTGAAGGTTTCTATGCTGAGCATAAAGAACGTGGTTTCTTTGGTGACTTAGTTGCATTCATGACTTCTGGTCCAGTTGTAGTATCTGTTCTTGAAGGCGAAAATGCAGTTCTTGCACACCGTGAAATCTTAGGCGCTACAAACCCTAAAGAAGCAGCTCCTGGCACTATCCGTGCTGACTTTGCTGTAAGCATCGACGAAAACGCTGCTCACGGTTCTGACTCAGTTGCTTCTGCAGAGCGTGAAATTGCTTACTTCTTTGCTGACAACGAGATCTGCCCACGCACTCGTTAATCGAAAGCATTCAAACCAGATAAGTGGTATACTACTTATCTGGTTTTTTTATTCTCCCAAGAGAATATTGTTTGATTCTTGAACAATATCTTCAGTTTTTTGACATGGTTTAGGTAAATACACATGAGTTCTGCAGAGGTCGTTTCATCTGAAAATCTTGATGGACAGCAGCAATCTTCGTCCACGCTGGTAATCCCTGCTGCCGAAAATAAAGTGAATTTACTCGGCATGTCTCGTACTGAATTAGAAAAATTCTTTGAAGACATTGGTGAGAAAAAGTTTCGTGCCGGACAAGTCATGAAATGGATGCATCAATATTTCATTACTGATTTTGCTGAAATGACCAATATTTCAGGAAAATTACGTGAGAAGCTTGAAAAGATTTGTGAAATCAAGGCGCCTGAAGTTGTTCACCGTCATTATTCAAAAGATGGCACACGTAAGTGGGTTTTTCGCGTGGGTGATGGTGCAGGGTCTTTGGTTGAAACGGTATTAATTCCTGCTGAAGATAAAACAGGCTTGCGCAAAACTTTGTGTATTTCGTCACAAGTAGGTTGTGCATTGGATTGTTCATTTTGTTCAACAGGTAAACAAGGTTTCCAACGTGATTTAACGCCAGATGAAATCATTGGACAACTCTGGATGGCAAACTATTCTTATATGGAAGAAGTGCCTGTTGCCGAGCGCGAGCGTTCAGTGACCAATGTCGTGATGATGGGTATGGGTGAGCCATTGCTCAACTATGATGCCGTATTAAGCTCAATGCAGATTATGCTTGATGACTTTGCCTATGGCATGTCTAAGCGTCGTGTGACTTTGTCAACGTCAGGTGTTGTACCGAAAATTGACCAACTTGCAAAAGACATTGATGTTGCTTTAGCAATTTCTTTACATGCACCAAACGATGAATTACGTAACGAATTAGTGCCAATTAATAAAAAATATCCATTGGCTCAGTTAATTGCAGCATGTCAGCGTTATATTGCCAAAGATGGTAATGAAAGTTCACGTAAACATGTGACCATTGAATATGTGATGTTGGAGGGTGTAAATGATCATCCTGAACATGCACAGCAAATGATTAAATTATTAAAAAACTTACCAAGTAAAATTAATTTAATTCCATTTAATCCGTTCCCGCATGCGCCATATGGTCGCTCAAGCCGAAATCGAATTATCTCGTTCCAAAAAACTTTGTCTGATGCTGGATTTGTGTGTACGATTCGTCAAACACGTGGTGATGATATTGACGCTGCATGTGGACAGTTAGTCGGTCAAGTGGCTGATAGAACTCGTCGTGCTGAACAGTGGCAGAAAAAAGTCACTCAGCGACAAGAGATTTTGCGGACACAAGGATAAATTGAGGGCAGGCTTTGAGTACTCCAAAGTTAAAAACGGTATTTTGTATGGGAGTTGCAGTTGCGCTTTTGGCAAGTGGTTGCCAGACAACGCATACGCAAAAAAAAGACCCAGAAAAAGCGGTAAAGGTGCGTACACAACTTGCTGCTGAACATATCCGTTCAGGTGACTTGGATTCGGCAAAGCGAGCTCTTGATCAAGCTTTAAGTGTAGATAGCCGTGATGCAACGGCAAATATGATGATGGGTATTTTACTACAGCAAGAAGGTAGTAAGCCGAACTTAGAAAAAGCAGAACATTATTTTAAACGAGCAATTTCATCTGAACCAGATAATGCTCAAGCACATAATAACTATGGTACTTATTTATACCAAATGGAACGCTATAATGATGCGATCGAGCAATTTCGTATTGCTGGTACAACATTAGGTTATGACCAACGCTATCAGGCGTTAGAAAATCTGGGGCGTATTTATTTAAAATTGGGTGATGTTGCGAATGCTGAAAAAACATTCAAGCAATCACTCCTTGCTAACCGCGACTCTTATATTTCAATGTTAGAGTTAGCGGAAATTTTTTATTTGCAGCAGCAGATTCCGGCTGCTACACAAATGTATGAGCAATATGTTCGTACAGTGGGGCAGAAAAATCAGGGTGCAAGAGCACTTTGGATTGGTGTAAGAGTGGCTCGAGCCAATGCGGATAAAATGGGAATGCAAGTGTTAGTAAACCAATTACGTGCCTTGTTCCCGGAAAGTCCAGAATATCAACGTTATTTGCAATTACAGTATAGTACTGAGGCCGTATGGAAATAAATCCTAATTCACAGCAGCCAACTGGCTCAAGCTTACCGACTTCTGCTTTAGGAAATATTCAACGTCCTGGTGAGTATTTACGTCAAATTCGAGTTGCTCAGAATAAAGAGTTAGGGCAAGTTTCTTCAGATTTAAACATGCCGGTTAAAACTCTAACCGCTTTAGAGCAAGATGATTATAAGTCATTGCCAGAAGCGACTTTTATCAAGGGTTATTACCGTTCATATGCAAAATATCTAAATACAGATGCGACGGCAATTATTCAGCGCTTTGATGAGATTTATGCAAATGATACCGGGCTTTTACCAAACCATGCTTTAAATAACTCACCGATTAAAATCATGGGTAAACTCCCAGGTTCTAATAGTGATCGTAATAAGAAGTGGTTAAAGCGTGCACTGCTTGCAATTTTGGTTGTTGCTGTTGTGTCATTGATTGTTATGGGTATTCAAAAATGGACTTCAAAGAAAGAAGATGTTGATTTACCTAAAGTAAATCAATCTAATGTTGAAGTTTTACCTATGAAAGGAAATGCCACCTCAACAGTGGGTGATCAATTGGTGCTAAACTTTAACCGACCAACTTCTGTTCATATTGTTGATGCAACAGGTAAAGTTTTGGCGACAGGTCGTCAGTCATCAACTTTAAATTTAAATGGTGAGTCTCCATTTCAGATTCGTCTTGATGATGCAACTGCTGTGTCATTAAGTTTAAACCAAGAACAGATTTCATTGTCTCCATATACGGTAAACGGTAAAGCTGAATTCCGTTTATCCCGCTAATACCATGAGTTGAGCGATACAATGATAGAGAACCCAATTAAACGTCGACCAACACGTAAAATCCGTGTTGGGTCGGTGTATGTCGGTGGCGATGCACCTATTAGCGTGCAAAGTATGACAAACACTGAAACTTGCGATGTTGATGCAACCGTTGCTCAGATTGAACGTTGCGCTGAAGCAGGTGCTGATATTATGCGTGTTTCGGTCCCATCTATGGAGGCTGCTGAAGCATTTGGCGCAATTCGTAAGCGCGTTTCAGTACCATTAGTTGCCGATATTCATTTTGACCATAGAATTGCCTTAGCAGTTGCAGATTATGGTGCAGACTGTTTGCGTATTAATCCGGGGAATATCGGGTCCGACCAGAAAGTTCGTGAAGTCGTTGCTGCTGCACGTCATCATGGCATTTCAATGCGTATTGGCGTCAATGGTGGTTCTTTAGAAAAAGATTTACAGAAAAAATATGGTGAGCCTACTGGGCAAGCACTTCTTGAATCAGCTTTACGTCACATTGATATTTTAGATCGCCTTGATTTTCATGAGTTTAAAGTTAGCGTAAAAGCCTCAAATGTATTTTTAACGATGGATGCTTACCGCTTGCTTTCTCAGCAAATTGATAATCCATTACATCTTGGCGTTACCGAAGCGGGGATTTACCGTACGGGTACTGTGAAATCAGCGATTGCCCTTGGCGGATTATTGATGGAAGGCATTGGCGATACAATGCGTATTTCGCTTGCTGCTGAACCAGAAGATGAAATCAAGATCGGTTTTGATATCTTAAAATCGCTTGGCCTACGCTCTAACGGGATTAACTTTATTGCTTGTCCGAGTTGTTCTCGTCAAGAATTTAATGTTATTCAGGTGATGCAAGCTTTGGAGGAGCGTTTAGAAGATATTCGTACTCCAATGGATGTGTCAGTGATTGGTTGTAAGGTAAATGGCCCGGGTGAAGCAAAAGAAGCCGATATCGGGGTTGTCGGGGCGGCGCCTCGCTCATTGGTTTATCGTAATGGTGAAAAAAGCCATTTAATCGATACCGATCAATTGGTTGATGAAATCGAAACTATGGTTCGTCAACGTGTCCAAGAGCTTGAAGAAGCTAAATCTAAAGAAATTATTCGTAGTTCATCATGAGTTCAATTGTCGCAATCAAAGGTTTTAATGACGTCTTGCCAACGCAAACAGTAGCGTGGAGACGTCTCGAGCAATATTTAGCATCTTTAATGGATGCTTATGGATATCAACAAATTCGTTTGCCGATTATTGAACAAACGGGATTGTTTAAACGTACTATTGGTGATGCAACCGATATTGTTGAAAAAGAAATGTATACCTTTTTCGATAAAGGTAATCCACCTGAGTCGTTAACCTTACGTCCAGAGGGTACGGCAGGTTGTGTTCGTGCGATGCTCGAACATAATTTGTTGCGTGGTGCTACACCGCGTGTGTGGTATATGGGACCTATGTTCCGTTATGAAAAGCCACAAAAAGGCCGTTACCGTCAGTTTCACCAGTTTGGCGTGGAAACTTTTGGCGTGGCAACACCTGATATTGATGCCGAATTGATTTTGTTGACAGCACGTTTATGGAAACGTATGGGTGTTGCCGATAAGGTTCAACTTGAGTTGAATACTTTAGGTGAGGCTGATGAGCGTACTGAATACCGCAATGCATTGGTTGCTTTTTTAAACGAGCATAAAGATGCGTTGGATGAAGATTCTCAGCGTCGCTTAACAACAAACCCGTTACGCATTTTAGATTCTAAAATTGAATCTACCCAGAAAATTCTGGAAAATGCACCGAAATTGCATGATTTCTTAAAAGAAGATAGTTTGGATCATTTTAAGCAGTTACAAGATTATTTGACTGCTGCTGGTATCCAGTTTGTAATTAACCAGAAGTTAGTGCGTGGTCTGGATTATTACAACAAGACTGTTTTTGAATGGACAACAACTGCACTTGGTTCGCAAGGTACAGTATGTGCCGGTGGACGCTACGACGGTTTAGTTGGCCAGTTAAAAGGTAAGCCAGATCAATCAGTACCAGCTGTTGGTTTTGCGATGGGTATGGAGCGTTTATTGCTTCTACTTGAGCAAGTTGAACAGGCCGAAGTTATTCGTGATTGTGAGGTCTTTTTGGTTGCAGAGCCTGCTTATCAAACTAAAGCTTTGATTTTAGCGGAACAATTACGTGACCAGTTAGAAGCTGCAAATAGCAGTATTCGAATCAAAACAGGTTCGCAAGGCAGCATGAAAAGCCAGATGAAAAAAGCTGATCAGGCTGGAGCAATCTTTGCTTTGATTTTAGGGGAACGAGAGTGGGATGCACAGCAGCTTGCAGTAAAAGAACTAGCAACAGCTGAACAGTCACAAGTCGCGATTGCTGACCTCGTACCATTTTTAATCCAAAAATTTACAAAATAAACTGAAACATCTGGAAAAGGACAATCACATGAGCGTAAGTGATGAAGAACAATTCGACAGCTTAAAGTCGTTCGCCAAAAAATATGGTTCTGCCATGATTAGCGGAATTCTCATTGCGTTGATTGCCTTTTTCGGGTGGACATACTGGCAAAAAAAGAATCTGGCAACTAGCCAAGTAGAAACTGCAAAAGTACAGCAGTTAATGGATGAGGCAAATGCGAGTGCTGATAATCCAAACGCCTTAAGTTCGGTAACTGCGTCGGCAGATAAAATTGTAAAAGATGATATCGATTCTGTTCAGGCAATACAGACCCAGTTTGTATTGGCAAAATTAGCCTATGAAAAACAGGACTATGCTGCTGCTGAAAAAGCATTAAAGAAAGTTGAAAATTCAAAAGTAAAAGATGAAGGTTTGATTCAGGTTGTAAAATTGCGTTTAGCAGATGCACAATTGGCGCAAAACAAATATGATGAAGCACTAAAAACCTTGTCTGGTAACGTCGATCCAGCATTTAAAGCAACGGTAGAAGAGTTACGTGGTGATATCTTTGTTGCTAAGAAAGATGTTGATTCTGCTAAAAAAGCGTATCAGGCAGCTTGGAATTCGTTACTAGAACGTAAACAAGAGCGACAAATTTTACAAATTAAACTCGAAAGTGTTGGCGTTTTAGTTGAAGATCCACAGATTGAGCGCCCAATTTTGGAAACACAGGTGGAAGAGTCTTAATGAATCATAAATTCAAACTGCCTTTGGCAATTGCAATCGCATCGGCTGTACTGGTGGGATGTTCGAGTAATAAAGTAAAAGAAGTTAAACCTAATCCTCTACCGAAATTGACCGAGTCGAAAAAGACCTTAACGCCAGTGTTTTCGCGTAGTGTTTCTTCTACTGATAAGGCTGATCCATTACGTTTGCAACTTGATGCAAGCGACGGTGTGGTTTTCACGCTTGATCCAAAAGGCGAAGTAGCTGCATATCGTGGTAAACAACGCATTTGGGAGAAGAAAGTCAGCAAATTAGGCTTGAGCTCTGGTGTTGAAGCTGCTGAAGGAATTGTTGTTGTTGGTAATAGTAAAGGGCAACTCTTTGCACTAGATCAAGCAACAGGCGAACAGAAGTGGACTGCACAGTTATCGGGCGCATTGTTAAGCCCGTCATTGGTCCAATCTGGACGTGTTATTACCATTGCTAATGATGGTACTGTATTTGCGCATGATGCTACTTCGGGCCAACAAGTTTGGGCTTATAAATTACCCAATGTACAATTTAGTTTGCGTGGTCAGGCATCACCGGTGAGCCTTGATCCTCGTACTGTATTAATTGCATCTGCGAATGCGTATGTTTATGCAATTGATACCATTAGTGGTATTCCACGTTTCCAACGTCGTGTTGCAGTAAGCGAAGGTCGTTCTGATATTCAACGTTTAATCGATATCGAAGGTGATCCTACTGTAGCTGGACAGTTTATGGTAACGACTAGTTTCCAAGGTCAAGTGACTGTAACCGATCTTGCTTCTCAGCGTGTAGTTTGGAGCGAAGATTCGAGCAGTATTAAACGCCCAGAAGTTTATGACAATAAAGTATTTGTCTCTTCAACAGATGGTAAGTTAACAGCTTACGATTTAGCATCTGGTGAAAAAATCTGGGAAAATGATAGTTTATTAAATCGTCATTTAAGTAATCCAGTTGTGCTGGGACAAGATCTTGTTGTAGGTGATTTAGATGGTGTGTTACATCTTGTTGACCCAGCAACAGGCAAGTTAATTGGTCGTTCAAAAACAAGTGGTGAAGTTAATACATTGCGTGTTATTGAGAACCAACTGTATGTTTCGACCAGAAAAGGCGATTTAAGTATTTGGCAGAATCGTTAATTTCGTTCGCTTGTGCTAAAATAGCCGCTTAACAAATTACGCTGTTAAAAATATCGGGGTGTTTGAATTAAATCAGTTCAAAGCCCCGTCTTTTATTATGGTCATCTCTGACCTTAAAATATATCTCCTGTACTGTTTTTAATGCTCATGCCATGAGATATGGCTGGTCTTGAATTAAGGTTATTGTATGAAACCCGTTATTGCGCTCATTGGTCGTCCGAATGTCGGAAAATCAACGTTATTTAACCAGATTACCAAGAGTCGTGATGCACTTGTAGCCGACTTCGCGGGCCTGACTCGTGACCGTAAATATGGTGATGCGACTTATCAGAATAAGTCTTTCATTGTTGTTGATACTGGCGGTATTGGTGAAAATGAAGGCGGTATTGATAACTACATGGCTGAGCAGTCAAAAACAGCAATCCATGAAGCAGATATCATTATTTTCGTGGTTGATGCGCGTGCTGGCTTATTGGCTTCGGACGAACAAATCGCCCGTGAACTGCGTACTTTGGGTAAAAAAGTTTACTTGGTTGCCAATAAAGTTGATGGTGTTCATGCAGAAGCTGCGTTGGTTGAGTTTTACAAACTTGGTATGGGTGAACCATTACAAGTTGCTGCCAGCCATGGACGTGGTGTACAGCAAATGCTTGAGGATGTCTTGGTAGACGTACCTGAAGATGAAAATCCAGAAGAGCATGACAAAGCAACAGGTTTACGTTTAGCGATTATTGGTCGTCCAAATGTTGGTAAATCTACCTTAGTCAATCGCTTGCTTGGCGAAGATCGTGTAGTGGCATTTGACCAACCTGGTACAACTCGCGATTCGATTTATATCCCATTTGAACGTGATGGTCGTCAATATACTCTCATTGATACAGCGGGTGTGCGTCGTAAAGGTAAAGTTGAAGAAATGATTGAGAAATTCTCAATCGTGAAAACACTACAAGCAATTAAAGATGCACATGTGATTGTAGTGGTTCTTGATGCTCGTGAAGGCGTAGTTGAACAAGATTTACATTTGATTGGTTACGCACTTGAAGCTGGTCGTGCCATGGTGATCGCCATTAACAAATGGGACAACATGACAGAATACGATCGTAAACAATGTAAGTTGGATGTTGATCGCCGTTTTGACTTTATTCCATGGGCAAAAGTCCATTTAATCTCGGCATTGCATGGCACTGGTGTAGGGGAAATGTACCCAACCATCCATCGTGCTTATGACTCATCACATTTAAAAGTTTCACCTGCGAAATTAACCCAAATTTTGAATGATGCTACAGATGCACATCAACCGCCAATGGTGGGTGGTAAACGTATTAAAATGCGTTATGCGCATATGGGTGGACAAAATCCACCAACGATCGTAATTCACGGTAATAAGGTCGATAAAACCCCAGCGGATTATCGTCGTTACCTTGAGAATGTGTTCCGCAAAGTTTACAAACTGGAAGGAACGCCAGTGCGTGTCGATTTTAAAACGTCGGAAAACCCATTTGAAGGACGTAAGTCACAAGTGGATGAGCGCGTTGCGGCACGTAAACGTCGTTATGTACAGAAATTCAAAAAAGCTGAGAAAAAGTTTAAACGTTAAGCTTTTTAAAGTTCAAAAACCCAAAGTCTTCTTTGGGTTTTTTATTGCAAATAAATGAGCATGTGCCAAGAGTTATGAAAAAGTGTGAATGATAAACGTAATTTTTTGTAAATTTCATAACGAATGCTATAATCAGCATCTTTATAAAATAATTTATATTTCGACAGAATAACGCTGCTTAGGGTTCACTTTTAGCATGGTAACATTACATCTTGCTCAGCTTACATTTACACATGCTCAGCCCTCATATACAGCCCTTGACTGTATTCCAGCTATGCAGCGTAGACGGTTATCTCCATTAGCTAAACTTGCTTTGAACAGTGCACTTGGTGCATTAGATGGCAGTAAAGCCGATTATATTGTTTGGGTGTCACGATATGGTGACGAGTGTAAAACGTTGAATATCTTGCAAGACGTTTTAAGTGAGCAAACCCCATCACCCACACAATTTTCAACGTCTGTTCATAATGCAATTTCTGGGCTTTATTCTATTTTATGTCAGGATGATACTCCCGCTACAAGCCTAAGCTGTTCATGGACTGAAAGTTTGATTGAGGCTTATGCACTTTTAAAGTCAATGACTGATATCAAGCGGGTATTAGTCGTTGCATATGATGAGCCATTACCTAATATTTATGCTGAGGCAGTCGATTTTCCTGCCTATGCGATGGCTGCGGTCGTTACTCTCGAGCAACCTAATTTACAAATTACTGCGTGGACGCATACAGATGAAGCAGATGCTCCTGCTTTTGCTCATTTTTGGCAGGATGCTGACCAGTTAATATCTGCATTTGGGTGGAACAAATGCTAAATCTTAAAAATCTCAAACAAAAGGGTAATTATTGCTGGCGTGTAGCTGCAACTGGTTTTAGTTTTGCCAGTTTTGGGCTGGGCGGTATGGCAATCGCCTCAGTTATCGCCCCAGTACTAAATGCCACAACCTCTGACTCTGAAAAGCGTCAGCAGCGTGCACAAAATGTGATTAAGTATAGCTTTAAAGGCTTTACCGAAATGATGGTCAAACTGGGCATCATGACTTATTCGGTAGACGGGTTGGAAAAGCTACAGAATAGTCGCCAAGAGCTAGTCATCGCCAATCATCCGAGTTTGATTGATGTTGTAGTACTAATTGGTATGATGCAGCAGGCTAATTGTGTGGTGAAGCAGTCTCTTTGGTCGAACCCCTTTACCAAAGGACCCGTACAAAGCGCAGGCTATATTTTGAACGCAGGCTCTCAGCAATTTGTTGAAGACTGTGTGACGCGTCTGAAAGAAAATAATGCGGCTTCTCTTTTAATTTTTCCGGAAGGAACGCGTACTGAAAAAGGGATGACCCTAAACGAATTTCAGCGCGGTGCAGCCAACATTGCAATTCGTGCAAATGTACCAATTCGCCCAGTAATTATTACCTGTACACCATCGACATTAACCAAGAATGAAAAATGGTACCACGTACCATCTCGACCATTTCATATCGAAGTGAAAGTACTCGATGCTGTACAAGTTTCAGATCTGTTAGATGATTTAACAGTAGGACCTAAACAAGTTCGTCAGTTAAGTCGTAGTTTTTATAAAATTTTTGATGAAGAGTTATCGTGAAATGAGCAATCTTGCTGATGAACTAAAGCAAATGATTATTGATGTTTTGGCACTAGAAGATATCACTATTGCAGATATTGATACAGAAGCTCCATTATTTGGAGAAGGTTTAGGATTAGACTCGATTGATGCATTGGAGTTGGGACTGGCTTTGAAAAAGCGTTACAACATTCATTTAAATGCGGAATCGGATGAAACCAAACAGCATTTTAAATCAATCCAGAGTTTAGTTGCTTTAGTTGAAGCACAGCAGAAGTCATAAGGAGTGTGATGATGTTATCTCAAGAGCAAGTATTAACTAAACTCCGCGAATGGATGGAAGATTTGTTTGAAATTGAACCGGAGTCTGTTCAACTCGATTCAAACTTATATTCAGATCTTGATGTAGACAGTATTGATGCAGTTGATTTAGTTGTAAAAATTAAAGAGTTAACGGGTAAGCAAGTAAAACCTGAAGATTTTAAAAATGTGCGAACTGTACTGGATGTTGTGACGGTTATTCGGAATATGACTGCTGAATGAAGTTCGTGATTAAAGGGATGATTACAGCACTTTTTGTGTTGTATCCCTTTATTGTGGGTTGGAGTTTGACGCACGGTCAATTTGTTTGGGTGAGTGTGTTACTCATCGGACTAGGTGTGGTCAGACTTTTTAGTAAAGGCAACTCATTATTATGGCCTTTAACTGGTTTTGCCATTGTTTGTGGCAGTCTTAGCTTGCTGTCACATAATCATGCTTGGTTAAAGCTATATCCGGTTGGCATGAGTTTGGGTGCATTGGTTATTTTTGCACTGACACTGATAAAACCACCGTCTATGATTGAACGCTTTGCCCGACTCGTTGAACCTGATTTACCTCCTTCTGGTGTGCAGTGGACCAGACAGGTGACCAAGGTATGGTGCATTTTCTTTTTCTGTAATGCATTGATTGCTTTAGGCACCGTACTTTTTACATCGACTCAGATTTGGGTCATTTATAATGGCTTTATTTCGTATGTACTAATGGGCATTTTGTTCGTTGGTGAATTTATTTTGCGTAAGCGACATCAGCGTTTACATTCTTCAAATCATTAATTAAAAACTATGCACGGTCATTTTCAAAAATTCATCGGTTCAGCTCATCCACTTTGTATAGATGCTGCTCTACATTCGACCAGTTTTAATCATTTTTGGCAGGATGTTGCTTTGCAAGCTGCTGCAATTGCTCAAATGGAAAATTTAACTTGGGCATTATGGGAGGCAGACAGCTATGAATTTCTGGTTTTATTCTTTGCCGCTTTGTTAGCGGAAAAACAGGTACTTTTACCACCAAATCGGGTACGCGAATTAGAACAGGATTTTGCAGCACAGCAGATTTATTTTTTAAAGCGTCAAGATGTTGAAAAAGTTGTTCCTTTATCTTTAATTTTGGATGATGACTTTTTAGAACATGCGCAACTGTATTTTTATACATCAGGTTCAACTGGCGAACCTAAAAAAATCCCAAGAACATTAAAACAATTATTAAATGAAGTTCAAGGATTAAGCCAGAGCTTTAATTTCGATGAGCACGCAATTGCGATCGCTACGGTCAGTCATCAGCATATTTATGGTTTACTATTTAAATTACTGCTACCACTTGCGACGGGTCGAAGTTTTTATGTCCCTCAAATGGCATTTCCTGAAGATGTAGTACAGGCTCAAAAACAATTAGAAAAATTGGAATTAAGCAATTATTTGATTTCAAGTCCGGCATTATTAAAACGCTGGACCACAGATGTCATTTTACAACAATGTCAGGTGGTTTTTAGTTCGGGTGGCAAACTGGAAAGTGGGGTTCGTCCTTTATTAAATCGTCCGATTATTGAAGTTTTGGGAAGTTCTGAAACAGGTGGTATTGCCCATCGTGCTAAAGATGAGGATGCTTGGACTGCTTTTAGCAATGTAGCTATTCGTATTGAAGATCAACAGCTCATGGTGAAGAGTAATCATGCCTATGAGGATGACTGGATTACGACAGGTGATGGCGCAGCATGGACAGATGCAACATGTCAGACCTTTAAGCTGATGGAGCGTACAGATCGAATTGTAAAACTCGAAGAAAAGCGCCTGAGCCTAGATGCAATTGAGCAACGCATTCAAGCTTTAGATGCCGTACAGCAATGTCATGTACTGGTGCTTGAACATGAGCATCGTCAAATATTGGGATGTATTGTTGTTTTAAAAGAACACGCTCGGGAACAATTACAGCAACTAGGTAAGTCGGTTTTTGTTGGTCATTTAAAACAACAGTTGAAAGACCACTTGGAAACTATAGCGATTCCACGTCAATGGCGTTTCCTAAGTCAGTTACCGCAAAATTCGCAGTCTAAACTCAATAAAAGCTATTTGCAGACTCTATTTAAGCCTATGTTACAACCTGTGGTTTTGTCGCAGTCTCAAAGTTCAGATGACTATATTCTTAGCCTTGAGTTTCCACCAGAGTTAGCTTGTTTTAAAGGGCATTTCCCAACACAACCTATTTATCCTGGGGTCGGGCAAATAGGTTTTTTACAACATTATGCTAAATCAATTTGGTCGGACTTAAATTGGTGTCAGGGTTATGAACAGCTGAAATTTCAAAATCTGATCCGTCCTTATGCAATTGTACAACTTAAGCTTTCTCGAAAAGAGCATAAAGTGAGTTTTGAGCTACGCAATTCAGAACAGATTCTGGCTTCTGGGCGTTTATTATTCGTTTTGCAAATGGAAGTAGAGGGTTAAAAATGCAGACCAACTATGGCTTTGTTATCCCAGTTTATAACCATCCCCATTATTTAGCTGATTTGATTGCCTATCTTGATCGCTTTCATTTGCCGATTGTATTGGTAAATGATGGAAGTGATGATGCTTGTAGCCAGATTTTACGGACATTGGCCGATCAATATTCCCAAATTCATTTAATTGAACATGAAGTAAATAAGGGTAAAGGGCAAGCTGTGATTACAGGATTGCTTGCTGCACATCGATTGGGCTTAAGCCATGCCTTACAACTTGATTCCGATGGGCAACACCACTGGGATGACATTCCTAAATTTATTGAACAATCCCAGCAACATCCCAAAGCCATGGTGATTGGTCAGCCGTACTTTGATGAATCTATTCCTAAAAAACGGTTGTATGGTCGTTACATTACCCATTTTTGGGTGTGGCTTAATAGTTTGTCTTTTGAAATTAAAGACAGTATGTGTGGGTTTAGAGTGTATCCACTCGAGAGCACTATTAAAGTTTTAAACAGCGCTAAGTTTCAACCACGTATGGGTTTTGATAGCGAAATTTTGGTGCGTTTAAAATGGGAAAATACCTCATTTATTAATGTGCCGACACCTGTTGTTTATCCAGAGCAGGGCATCTCCCATTTTCATGCTTGGCGAGATAACTTAGGGCTGAGCAAAGCGCATGCAACTTTGTTTATGGGTATGCTTATTCGGTTGCCAAAATTGCTCAAACAGAAGTTGAAAAACTAATCATGACACATTCAGCTTCTCCAAAATGGAATGACATTAAAGAGCGAGGAGGCATGTTGCCCCTCATGCTTATGTTGTGGTTTTACCGTTTTGGTGGACGTTGGTTATGCAAGTTGGTGATGTACTTTGTCATTATGTGGTATTGGCTGTTTGCCGCCACAGCACGACAAGCTTCCTTACTTTATTTACAAAAACTGCATCATTTTGCTGGATCGCAGTCTCCCTTTACCCACCAACCAACTTGGGCAAATAGCTATGCGCATTTTATGCAATTTGGTGAATGTATTTTAGATAAGATTGAAGGTTGGCTAGGTCATATCTCAGAGCAAAATCTAGAAGTTTTTGGGCATGAAAACTTCTCTCGGCACTACCAAAAAGGGGCGCTGATAGTGGTTTCCCATTTTGGCAATATTGAATTGCTTCGGGCAATTAAGTCAGAACATCCCCAGAAAATTAATGTGCTGGTTTATCAAAAACATGCGACCAAGTTTAATGAGTTTTTGAAAAAGTTGAATGATAAGGCCGATGTTTGCTTATTGCCCGTCGATGAGTTGGGTATTGAAACCGCTATGATTTTACAAGACAAAATGCAACAGGGTGAGTGGGTGATTGTTGCTGCGGATCGTGTACCTGTGCAGTCAGATCGTGTACAGCATGTCGACTTTTTAGGGGAATCAGCAGCCTTTCCACAAGGCGCATGGATCTTGGCAAACTTACTGAAAGTACCTGTCATAGCTGTATTTTGCTACCGTGTGCAACAACAGTTTCAAGTTCATATTCATTCAATTGCCGAGCAGGTAAATTTACCCCGCGCTAATCGTATTGAAAGCATGCAAACCTTGACCAAAACTTATGTTGCCGTATTAGAACAGCATTGTGTACGTGCCCCTTATCAATGGTTTAATTTTTATAATTTTTGGACGAAATAACATGCGTGTGTTAACCGTAGGTGAACAGCCACTGAGTATTGAAGATGTCGTTTCGGTCGCAAGAGGCGAATGTCAGGTTGCGTTACCTGAGTCATCTTCATGGCGTGACCTAATTCAAAAAGGTGCTGATTTTCTCGATCAGTTACTTGAAGAAGAAGGTGTCATTTACGGTGTGACCACGGGTTATGGTGACTCGTGTTTAGTTGAAGTGCCATTACATCAGGTTAATGAACTACCACTGCATCTTTCACGTTTTCATGGTTGTGGTTTAGGTGAAAACCTAGATGTGATCACTGCACGTGCAGTAGTGGTGACGCGTTTATGTTCGTTGGCTCGTGGTTATTCAGGTGTGTCTTTGGCATTGCTTGAACGATTGGTTTGGCTACTCAATGAAAATGTGATTCCAGTCATTCCATCTGAAGGTTCGGTGGGGGCAAGCGGTGATTTAACGCCGTTGTCTTACATTGCTGGAACGTTAATCGGGGAGCGTGATGTCTATATTGATGGACAAATTACCCCTGTTGCTCAAGTGTATGCCGAAAAAGGCTTGCAACCATTAACACTCAGACCTAAAGAAGGTTTGGCGCTTATGAACGGCACTGCCGTGATGACGGCGATTGCTTGTTTAAATTATAAAAAAGCAGAGCAGATTGCACTCGCAAGTACTTTGATTACAGCTCTAAATGTGCTGGCCTTGGAAGGTAATCCAAGCCATTTTGATGAAGTACTGTTTGCTCAGAAACCTCATCCGGGACAGCAGCAAATTGCCAAGCAATTACGTGATTGGCTCAACAGTGAAGTACAAACAGCACATCAAAGCCCACGTTTGCAAGATCGTTATTCGTTGCGCTGTGCACCGCATATTATTGGTGTATTTGAAGATTCAAAAGTATGGTTACGTCAGTTTATTGAAAATGAACTGAATTCCAGCAATGACAATCCCTTGATTGATCCGATAGGGATGCGTGTGTTGCATGGCGGTCACTTTTATGGTGGACATATTGCACAGGCGATGGATAGCTTAAAAATTATGATTGCCAATATTGCTGACTTGATGGATAGACAGATTGCACAATTGGTCGATCATAAAATGAATCATGGTTTACCACGGAATTTAACAGGTGCAACGGCTGAACGTTTACCACTCAATCACGGCTTTAAAGCGGTACAAATCGGGGTGTCGGCGTGGACTGCCGAAGCTTTAAAAAATACTTTGGCAGCTTCAATTTTTTCACGCTCAACCGAGTGTCATAACCAAGACAAAGTCAGTATGGGAACCATTGCTGCACGTGATGCGAGCCGTGTGATCACCTTAACCCAACAAGTGGTTGCAGCCCTCTGCTGCGCTAGTGTGCAGGCGATTCATTTAAAAGGTTTAACAGCACAGTTAAGCCCAACATTGCAGGCATTTATGCAATGGACCTTACAAAGCTTTGCATTTGTCGAAGAAGACCGACCATTACAAACCGAATTACAACAGATTGTTGATCGTTTAGACCAACTTGAATTGTTTAATCAACCAGAATTTATGGGATAAGGTGAGCCAATGCATGCAGATGTAATCATTGAAATTCCATTTCATGATGTCGATACCATGAATGTGGTTTGGCATGGACACTATTTAAAATACTTTGAGATTGCGCGCTGTAAATTGCTCGATCAATTTCATTACAACTATATGCAGATGAAAGAGTCAGGCTATGCATGGCCTGTGATTGAAAGCCATGTTCGCTATGCATATGGGATTGAGTTTGAACAAAAGATTCGAGTGCGAGCAATTTTAAAAGAATGGGAAAACCGTTTGAAAATTGATTATCTGATTTTTGATGCTGAGTCTGGGAAACGTTTAACCAAAGGCTATACCACACAAGTGGCGGTGAATATTGAAGCTCGTGAAATGTGTTTTCAGTCGCCTCAGGTTTTGTTTGATCGCTTGAATGCGTGGTCTGAGTTTCAACCGAAGAGGAATACGTGATGTCTCAATTCATCAAAACTTTAGGTTTAGGTGCTGCTGTTTGGATGAGCAGTTTAAGTGCGGTCTATGCAGCGCCAACACAGATCACTCAAATTTTTCAGCAATTGTCACAGTCTCCTACGGTTCGTGCTGATTTCGAACAGCAAAAAAAACTGCCATCGTTGAATAAAACCTTTGTGTCGAATGGCTCGTTATTATTTGCTAAATCTTATGGTGTGGCATGGCAAATCAAACGCCCAGTACAAGCAGATTTGATTGTTACCCCAACCAAGCTAGTGCAAAAAACGCAGCGTACATTTAGCCAAATTCAGGTGGATCAATCACCTTATAGCTCTGTAGCAACTTTATTTTTGCAGTTGATGTCAGGTAATGAACAGGCCTTGGCAAAAAACTTTAATGTGGTAAGTGCAAATTACAGCCCTACTGGCTGGAGTATGAGTTTGACTCCGAAAAGTAGCCTGTTTAAAAAGCTGTTTGTGCGTGTTGATGCGCAAGGGCAACAGTACGTTAACCAAATTGTGATTACCGAAAAAGCCAATAATTTGACGACCATTCGCTTTAGTCACCAGACTTCTCAACCGACGACTCTAACGGCTGCTGAGCATGCGCTTTTCCAACTGGCAAAATAAGTTCACCGCGCTTTGGTTAATTGCTCTCCTGCTCATTGCAGTGGGGTTAGGCGTGACGTGGTTGAATAAAGATATTCATATTCAAACCAATATTTTTGCGTTATTGCCTAAAGTTCAGCAAGACCCAGAACTTGCACGTACTCAGCAGTACATGAACGAGCAACTCAACAATAAAGTATTTGTGGTTGTAGATGCTAAAGATGAAGCTGGGATACAACAGGCAACCAATTTTTTAACCGCGCAAGCTAAACAAAGTGCGCTATGGCAGCCACTCAAACCACAGCTTGATTTTGATCAATTTGCAAAACAGTTGTATCAACATCGAACAGGGTTGTTGAGTGCTCAAGATCAAGCCTTATTGCAAAAAAAGGATTATGCTGCGCTGACTGAACAAAGCCTGATGCAGATGATGAGTCCAGGCATGCCTGTCACTGCTGAGTCACTTAAGCAAGACCCGCTATTATTGTTCCCTCGTTATGCCATGCAGTTGGCGAATCCGTCACAACAAGATATTGAAATGGAGCAGGGCTTTGCGACCATTCACCATGAGCAAGGTATTTCTAGGCTTTTCGTATTACAGTTAACACAAAGCCCATACAATATTGATTATCAAGAACAGGTATCGAACTGGATTGAGCAAACTAAGCAAAAATTAGCGGCAATGGGATTAAATTCTCATTGGACTGGGACTATTTTATTTTCAAATTTTGGGACGCAATCAGCTAAACAGGAAATCTCAACTATTGGTGTTGGCTCTACATTGGGCTTAATTTTTCTGGTTTGGTTTGGCTTTCGTTCATTGCGACCTTTGGCAACCGAATTTATTGCTGTTTCGACCGGAAGCTTTGTTGCATTTGCGGTCACGCATTGGATGTTTGGTGAAATTCATCTGATGACATTAGTGTTTGGTGCGAGTCTTATTGGTGTTTGTGTCGATTTTTCATTTTATTTTATGGCGATGCAATCACAGCATAGACAGCTTGGCGGTTTTCAAATTTTAAAACCACTATTGCCAAGCTTGTTTATGGGCTTAATGACCACATTGGTTGCATACATCTTTTTGAGTTTTACCCCATTTCCTGGGTTCAAGCAGATTGCAGTCTTTTCAATTGTCGGATTAACTGCGGCTTGGATTAGTAGTGTGTTGTTATTACCACGATTACCTGCCCTAAATGCTCAGCCAGCAATAAAAGCACTGTCGTGGATTGGACAAGCACGGTTATGGTTTCAACAACGAGCTAAAATACGTTATGGCTTAATTGCAGCCATTTTAGCAGTGGGTACGGTGAGTCTTTTCTATCTCAAAAGTAACGATGATATCCGTAACTTACAAGGTATGGATGTGAGTCTGAAACAGCAGGATCAAGCCGTTCGTGAACAATTTGGCCAGCAACAAAGCAGTGATTATTTTGTAGTACGAGCAGCCTCTGCAAATGAAATGCAGCAACAAGAGCAGCAACTGATTGGACAATTGCAACAGTTACAGTTACAAGGAAAAATCAGTGCATTTCAAGCTCTGGGACAATGGGTTCCATCATTGGCAGAGCAGCAAAACAATGTACAACTTTTAAAAAATATTCCAACAGCGACTTTACAGCAATATGCCCAAAGCATGGGGCTAAATGTCACAGATGTTTTACAGTGGCAACAGCAACTGGCAACACAACCACTATTAGATTTTTCGGTATTTAAAGATCATCCTTTAGCTTTTTTACAGCCTCAAGCCAATGAACGATTAGTGATGGTGACGGGGGTGAAACAACCTGAAGTGTTGAAGCAGCTTCAGAATGATCACATACATTTCCAGCAACCCATTACTGCAATGTCGCAAATGTTTGCTGAACATCGAGTGCAGGCTCAGCATCTTCTGATTTATGCCTTAATTGGTCTGGCGGTTGGTTTGGCGCTTATTTATGGACTAAGTTCGATTGTGCCTTTGGTCCTGCCAGTAAGCTTGGCATTACTGAGCACTTTTGCTGTGCAGGCATGGTTAGGTGTCGAGATTAATCTGTTTAGTATTATGGCAACTTTCCTGATTATCGGGATTGGAGTCGACTATGCAATTTTTTACCGACATGGACATGATCACCCGCAAGTGGTTGGAATGGCGTTATTTTTATGTATGATGTCGACTTTACTTGGCTTTGGATTACTTTCGTTTAGCCATACTTACGCAATTCATTGTTTCGGTTTAACTGTTTTATTCGGGGTTATCTTCTCATTTATCTATGCGACTTTGTTAACCCCCGCAGATGAAAAACATATCGTGAATTTACAAGACCATTCATAATTTGAATAAATTAAAAAGGAAGTTGTGCTATGAGCACTATAGAAAAAATTGACGTCGTAATTATTGGGGCTGGACCATCAGGTAGTTCTGCTGCGGCACTTCTTCGAAAAAAGGGTTATACCGTTACGGTCATTGAAAAACAGCATTTCCCTCGTTTTTCGATTGGTGAGTCATTGTTACCGCAATCTATGGCGTTCTTAGAAGAGGCTGGTTTATTAGAAACGGTCCGTGAGCATGTTGATCAATATGCTTTTCAATTTAAAAATGGTGCGGCTTTTTTACGCGGTAAACAACGCAGTTTTTATAACTTTACAGAAAAATTTACTGATGGGCCGGGGACCACTTGGCAAGTTCGTCGTGCAGATTTTGATAATTTGCTTGCAACGCAAGCTCAAGCTTATGGCGCAGATATACGCTTCGGACATGAAGTCTTAGATGTTAATGTTGCATCTGAACAGCCCGTACTTACTGTGTTAGATGAAGAACAACAGCGTTATCAGATTCAAACCAAATTTTTACTGGACGCTAGTGGCTTTGGGCGAATTTTGCCAAAATTATTAGATCTAGAGAGCCCATCAAACTTTCCAGTACGTCGTGCACTGTTTACCCATATTGAAGATGGTATTACAGATGACCCTGAATTTGACCGCAATAAAATTTTAATTACTGTGCATGAAAAAGATCATCGCGCATGGTATTGGCTTATTCCATTTGCAGATGGACGTGCTTCTTTTGGTGTGGTTGCAGAACAAGATTTTTTTGACAAATACACGGTCGAAAATGCTGAAGATAATGAACCTGAGGCAATGCTCAAGCGTATTTTGGCCGATGAGCCAAGCTTGTCACATGTATTGCACCGTGCAAGATTTGATACACCAGTGCGCACCTTGGTGGGTTACTCAGCGAATGTAAAACACTTGGCAGGCAACAACTATGCACTATTGGGTAATGCCGGTGAGTTTCTCGATCCTGTCTTTTCATCGGGTGTGACGATCGCTTTAAAATCTTCCAGCTTAGCTGTACCTTTGGTTGAGCGTGTCTTGCAAGGTGAGCAGGTAGACTGGTTGCAAGAATATGAAAAACCATTACGCCGTGGTATTCAGGTGTTTCGTGCCTATGTTGAGTCATGGTATGAAGGCGAGTTTCAAGATGTAGTGTTCTCACAAAATCAGAATGAAGGCATTCGCCGTATGATTTCTTCATTACTGGCTGGTTATGCGTGGGATGAAAAAAATCCAATCCATAAAAATGCCAAACGTAGACTTACTACTTTGGCAGAATATTGTCGTGAGGGCTTGGCACAAGAACAGGCACTTGAGGGCTAATCATGCAACGCAAATGGGCAACGATATTACTCAGTAGCTTTTTATTTTTAAATGGTTGTCAGGTCATGCCTCATGCCAAAGGGCTGCAAAGCCCACTATGGCAGGCACAAGCTTATCAACGGCAAGATCAGGTTGAAGTTCAGTGGAAGCAGCAAAGTTTTAGCTTCCTGTTATACCAACAGCAAAAGGGTGCTGTACTGGATATGGTGGCTTTGAGCCTGACAGGTCAACAATTATTTAAGTTACAGTTCGATGGACATCGTGTTCATGTTGAACAACGTATTGATCAAATGCGTTTATTGCCTTTTGAGTTTGTGGTACGTGACCTTTTGTTTGCGACATACCCTCAATTTTCGCATTTAGGGCAGCAAGCCGTAGAGATGAAACAACAAACTGGCATGCAAGTTGTCTATATTGAAAAGCAGCCTGTGTTACAGCTGAAACAGGGACAAGGAAGCATTGAATTGATTAATGAACAAGTCCCTTATACCATGACGCTGAGTTCGATTGAAAATACGTTGCAGACAGAAGAAAGTCCTACACCATGAAACATTTACCTTCAGAAAATGCAGCCACAATGGCAGTAGGCATACAATTAAGTGTCGGTTTATCTGCATTAGGTTGCGAACTTAATCAAATCAAACAGGCATTACAACAGCCACAGCAAACCTTAAGTCTGCGAGATGATTTAATTGCTGATCGTAATGTTTGGGTGGGGCAATATACACATCCATTATGCTCGAATGTACCAGACACCTTACAGTTTGTAGATTCACGTAATCTACGTTTTGCATTAACTGCATTATCTGAAATCGAAGCAGCGTTAAGAGACTATACGGCATCCTTTGAAAATAAACGTTTGGCAATTGTCGTTGGCACATCGACTTCTGGTATTGCAGATAATGAATTATTACTTAAGCAATATTTTAAAGGGAAAACTGATCTTTCAATATCTCACTATCCACAAGAAATGAGCTGTTTAGCAAAAGCATTGCAGCAGTACTTAGGATGGAAAGGGCCTGCATATACTATTTCGACCGCTTGCTCTTCAAGCGCGAAAGCATTAGCTGCGGGGCAGCGTTTACTTCATGCAGATTTAGCCGATGTTGTACTGGTGGGTGGCGTCGATACCTTGTGCCAGTTGACACTCAATGGATTTAATAGCCTGGAAAGTTTATCTGAACAGACTTGCCAACCCTGCGGTGTGAAACGTGATGGTATTAATATTGGTGAAGCCGCTGCGTTTTTTGTATTAAGTAAAGCCTCGGCTCCTGTAATGTTAATGGGTGCTGGTGAATCGATGGATGCATGGCATATTTCGGCTCCACATCCTGAAGGCAAAGGTGCAGCATTAGCCATGCAACGCGCATTAGATATGGCTCATATTTCAGCTCAAGAAGTTGGTTATATCAACTTGCACGGCACAGCAACTCCACAAAATGATGCGATGGAAATTAAGGCAGTACGACAAGTTTTTGGTGATTATCAAGTTGCTTTAAGTAGCACCAAACACAAAACTGGACATTGCCTCGGTGCAGCTGGTGCTATAGAAGCTTTTATTTGTGAACAAGTTCTAAAAGATCAAAGTTGGTTGCCATTGCATCAAAATGTTGAGATTGATCCGGATTTGGCTGACCAAAACTATGTGCAAGATGCTGAACTAAAACAGCCCATCCGCTATGTGATGAGTAATTCTTTCGCTTTTGGGGGAAGTAATATTAGTCTTGTTTTTGGAGTGAAGCCCTGATGAAACTTGATGCAATTCAATATATTCCTCATGAGCAGCCTATGGTTTTTATTGACCATTTAACGGATGTTGCAGAAGGGCGAGCACAAGCAGAACTCACGATTACACCCGAGCTCATGTTTTGTGAAGCAGAAGGCTTGCCGACATGGGCAAGTATTGAAATTATGGCACAAACCATCAGCGCTTATTCAGGCTGGCAAGGTCAGCAGTCAAAACAAGCGCCAAAAGTCGGTTTTTTATTGGGAACACGTAAGTTAAATTTACCAATCCCGTATTTCGCTTTAGGTTCACGATTGATCATTCAAATAGAACAACAATATTTTCATGAAGGACTTGGGCAATTTTCCTGTGAAATCCAATATGCTGAACACTGCATTCAGGCAACGTTAAGTGTATTTGAGCCAACAGAAACACCATTTGAATAACCACAAAGAATTAGGAATACATTGTGACAAGACGAATTTTAGTAACGGGTTCAAGTCGAGGAATTGGGAAAGCGATTGCATTACAACTTGCAAAGGCTGGTTTTGATGTAACTGTGCATGCACGTTCGCGTCAGGCAGACGCTGAACAAGTTGTACAAGAGATTCAAGCGCTAGGACAAAATAGCCATTATTTAATGTTTGATGTAACTGAACGCCAAACTGTTCAGCAAATCTTAGAACAAGATGTAGAGCAGCATGGCGCATTCTATGGCGTTGTATTGAATGCAGGGCTTACCCATGACGGGGCTTTTCCCGCATTAACCGATCAAGATTGGGATGAAGTTATTTCGACTTCCTTAGATGGTTTTTATAACGTATTAAAACCATTAGTTATGCCAATGATCCATTTGCGTAAAGGCGGTCGTATCGTCACGTTATCTTCGGTTTCTGGCATTATGGGCAATCGTGGTCAGGTCAACTATAGTGCTGCAAAAGCAGGGTTGATTGGGGCGACTAAAGCCTTGGCACTAGAATTGGCAAAGCGAAAAATTACTGTGAACTGTGTAGCGCCCGGCCTGATTGAAACTGAAATGGTGACAGATGAAGTCAAAGAGCATGCACTTAAAATGATTCCGTTACAACGCATGGGACAGGTCGATGAGGTTGCTAGCGTGGTGAAATTCTTGTGTTCAGATGAAGCTTCTTATGTGACCCGACAGGTTATTTCTGTGAATGGGGGACTCATCTGATGAAACGTGTTGTTGTGACAGGAATGGCAGGGATTACTTCTTTAGGTGAAACCTCTGATGAGATTTTTGCCCAATTTGAAGCCGCCAAAAGTGGTATTCGTTACATGCCGGAATGGGAACAGTATGTTGACCTTCGGACCAAGCTTGCTGGACCTGTTGAAACTTTTAATGTTCCAAAACATTTTAACCGTAAAGTCACCCGTGGTATGGGCCGTGTTGCGCTCATGTCTGTGGTCTGTGCCGAAACTGCTTTGCAAAATGCTGGCTTGCTTGGACACGAAATTTTGTCTAGTGGTGAAGCGGGGGTTGCCTTTGGTTCTTCTGCGGGTAGCGTAGAGGCCGTGGGTGAGTTTGCAAGCATGTTGCTTCATCAGAGCATGAGTAAGATCAATGCAACAACCTATATCCGCATGATGGCCCATACAAGTGCGGTGAACATGACCGTATATTTTGGTCTAAAAGGCTTAACTTTACCGACATCAAGTGCATGTACCTCTGGTTCTATGGCCATTGGGCAAGCCTATGAAGCGATTAAATATGGCAAACAACAGGTCATGATTGCCGGTGGTGCAGAAGAACTCAGTGCAGCAGGTGCTGCGGTTTTTGATGTATTGTTCGCGACCAGTGGAATGAATGACCAACCAGAAAAAACACCACGACCATTTGATGCTAAGCGAGATGGATTGGTGATTGGTGAAGGAGCAGGCTGTTTAATTTTAGAAGAATATGAACATGCCAAAGCTCGAGGTGCCCATATCTATGCAGAAGTGATTGGCTACGGTAGCAATACTGATGGTCAACATGTCACTCGCCCCGAGTCAGAAATGATGGGTCGCTGTATGCAATTGGCACTTAAAGATGCATCTGTAGAAGCTAAAGACATTGCTTATGTAAATGCGCATGGTACCTCAACTGATCAGGGTGATGTGGCTGAAAGTCAGGCGACAGCAGCAGTTTTGGGACGTAAGCCGATCAGCTCTTTAAAAAGCTACTTTGGACATACGCTGGGGGCGTGTGGAGCTATTGAAGCTTGGCTGAGCATTGAAATGATGAATCGTAGTCGCTTTATTCCCACTTTAAATCTAGATGAAGTCGATCCCCTGTGCGGCGATCTGGATTATATCGTTCAGCAGCCAAGAACTTTGGATGCTGACATTATTATGAGCAATAACTTTGCTTTTGGCGGAATTAATACTTCGCTTATTTTTAAACGTGTTAAACAATAAGGAACACAACAATGTTAAATAAAAAACTTTTATTTGTAGCAATGCTAAGTGCGGGTTTTACTGCCACTGTTCAGGCTGGAGATGAAGTACATCAGTTAAATTTTAAAGAAGCTGTAGACCGTGCAGTTGCAGATGGCACTTTAGATGGTTCAGTAAAGTTTTATTTAAAGGGTACAAAGTCTGATGGTAAAGTCATTCAAAAAGATGCGGTGACCAATAAAAAGACCAATGGTTTTGGTAAGTCAGCAGCAACGTCTTGTGATTGGGTTTTACGTTCAGCACTCATCCAAATGCAAAACAATGCTAAAGCGCAAGGTGCAAACGCGGTTATCAATATTGTGAGCTATTTTAAAGCTAATGAAACCACAAGTACGACAACTTATGATTGCTATAAAGGCGCTATGATGGCGGGCGTTACCTTAAAAGGCGACGTGGTTAAATTCTAATTAATTTTAAATAAGGTCGGGATAATGTCTAAGCGTAATATTGAAGTCTACACACAGACATTGTCCCAGCTTCTTTTAAAATCTAAACAAGATTTTCCTGACTTTCGTACATTTAATCATTATAAAAAACAGCAAATACATAACATTAGAAACGAGCTAATAGCACAGAAATTACAACTCAAAATAACGGATTTAGCGTTTGCAAAGCATGAGCATGGCAAGCCATATTTATTGAGTCACGATTTAAATTTCAATCACTCTCATAGCCAACAATATTATGCTCTAGCGATGAGCCTGCATGTTAAAGATATCGGTGTCGATGTTGAAGAGCTAGACCGTAAAGTTCGTTTGGAAGCTTTAGCCCAGCATGCATTTCATCCTGATGAATATGAAACATGGTTAAGCTTAGAGCAAGACAGAGAATACTGGTTTAAAGTTTGGACGACTAAAGAAGCTGTTCTAAAAGCCTCGGGCCTCGGCATACGGCTAGATTTAAATACTTTAAATACTCAAGCACATCCTACAGGCAATGGCGGAATATGTTCTCATCCACTTATCGGGACATTTGCTTATCAAAATTTTGTTTTAGGCAATATGATGCTAACAGTGGCATGGCGCTCAGAATTATCTTGCCGCGGTTTTCAGTTTCCAACTATTCAGCTTCATTCACTTGATTCTTAATAAGTGAAATAGCAGACATAAAAAAACCGCGAATTACGCGGTTTTTTTAGTTTAGAGCAAGCTATAAAATTAAGCTTGACCTTCAACAGCTTGAGCACGTTGCATATTCGCTTCGAACTCTGCATCAAAGTTGATTGGTGTAAGAAGTAACTGTGGGAAGCTACCTTTAGTCACTAAATCATTTACCGCTTCACGTAAGAACGGGAATAAAATATTTGGGCAATAAGCGCCTAAAATATACGGTAAGCGATCTTCTTCGATGTTATCAATCAAGAAAATACCTGATTGAGTGATATCTACAATGAACGCTGTTTCGTTGTCGTTATCGGCTTGTACCACAACTTTTAAAGAAACTTCAAAATGAGTTGGATCAATTTTTTCTGCAGCAGAAGAAAGATTGATATTGAGTTCAGGTTGCCATTGTTTAGTAAAAACCTGCGCCCCTGGAACCTCAAAAGAAATATCTTTTGTATAAATACGCTCTAAAGCTAATTGTGGTTGAACTTGTTGTTCTTCGCTCATTGTTTTTTCCTTAATATGGATGCGATGTTAAGCCAATAATTCGTCGAGTTTACCTTCACGCTCTAAAGCATAAAGTTGGTCAAAACCGCCAATAAACTGATCGTTAATAAAAATTTGTGGGACAGTACGATGATTCGTGCGTTGCATTAATTCAACACGTACTTCCGGTGCTTCAACAGAAAGATTTACTTCTTTGTAAGCAATACCTTTACGCTCAAGTAACTGTTTAGCACGAACGCAATACGGGCATACAGAAGTTGAGTAAACAATGACATTTGCAGTCATAATAATTCTCCTTAAGCTTTTGGTTTGCTTTTTACAAGAGGTAAGCCTTGTGCTTTCCAGTTACTAATACCACCATCAAGACGATAGCTGTCATGGTGAGCAACTTTTTGCAAAGCACTCCCAGCAACTTGCCCGAGGTTGCAAATAAATACTAATGGGCGCTCACTTGCTTTTAATTCATCAGCATGACTTGCAATTTGGCTGAAAGGAATATTGCGGCTGCCACTAATATGACCTTCACGGAAGTCTTTACTATCGCGCAAGTCGATCAGTATGGCATTTTTCGCTTTCACTAAAATACCAAGCGACTGTGGTGAAATTTTACGACCGTTACGTTGACCTTCAAAAATGAAGAACAACACGACCAAGACTCCGAGCGTACCAAACAAAATGGGGTGATTCCCCATAAACTCTAACCAGCGTTCCACAAGTCACCTAAAAAAAATTAAAAACAAAATTGACCTAGAGTATAGCGTATATAGATGGTGATCAAAATCACCACTTCAAGTGCAAAGCGGACAGAAAATTAGTTTTTTTGCTGTGCTTCTTGAATCTCATCATTTAAACGCAAAAAGCTATCTAGGCGCCGTGGTAAAATTTCACCAGATTCTACTGCGTGTTTTAACCCACAGTTCTTTTCATGAGTATGGGTACAGTTACGGAATTGGCAAGAACCCAAATGTGCTTCAATTTCTGGAAAGCCCATACGAATTTTTTCTAAATCAAGATGCCAAAGCCCAAATTCACGAATTCCCGGTGAGTCGATTAACGCGCCATTTTTACCGAAATTCATTAAACGTGTAGAGGTTGTTGTGTGCTGACCAAGTGCAGAGTTTTCAGAAATAATATTTGTTTTTTGCTCTGCTTCTGGAATGAGCACATTAATTAAAGAACTTTTTCCTACACCAGATTGGCCAACGAAAGCTACTGTTTCGCCATCTAAACGTTCAGATAAAGCAGAGATATCTCCCTTTTTAGACTGACAAATCATCACCTCATACCCCAAAGTTTTATATTCTTCTAATAGCGTGAGAATTGGGTCATTTTCAGTGAGTAAATCTGATTTATTTAAGACTAAAAGTGCAGGAATGTTAGCGTCTGCGCAAGCCACTAAATAACGATCGATTAATGTCGGAGCTGGCTCAGGAAGGGGAGAAAATACAATTACAATCAAACTGATATTTGCTGCAACTGGTTTAACCTTATGATAACGGTCTGGACGGGTAAGTAACGAGTTGCGTGGATGAATGGCATTAATAATGCCTAAACCTGTGTTTGGATCAGCCTGCCATTTAACCCGGTCACCAGTCACAAGTAACTCAAGGTTAGTTCTAGTGTGACAGCGCCATACGCTTTTGAGTTCGATAGGTTTCCAGAATGGTTCTGGCTCTCCTTCGGCAACTTGAGGTTTTTCTGGGTGATGCTCAGGTACAGAGAGTGCCTGTACTTCGAGTTGGCGGCCATAATGTTGTACAACGAGTCCGTCCAGATCTTGTGAAGTATCGGCCTCTTCTTGGCGAGTTTTGTGCTGTTTTTCAATACGACGTTGCTGCTGTTCAGTTAAACGACGCTTACGAATTAAAGCCATTCATATCCCAAAAAAACCACTGTTTGAAGATGGCAAAAATAGCATGAAGCGGCTATAGAATTACAGCGCAGATGCAAGAAATTTGCTACTATTGATGTTTTTACGGCATTTTAGAACGTACATACATGAGCAGTACTTTAAATACACGATTAATTTGGATTGATCTGGAAATGACCGGTTTAGATACCGATAATGACCAAATTATTGAAATCGCAACAATTATTACAGATGATAATTTAAATGTACTTGCCGAAGGTCCGGTCTTGGCTATCCATCAACCTGATCGTATTTTAAATGCAATGGATGAGTGGAATACCCGCCAACATGGACAATCTGGGTTGGTTGAGCGAGTTCGTCGTAGCAAATTGACAGCTCGTGATGCTGAGCTACAGACTTTAGAATTCCTAAAAAAATGGGTCAACCCAAAAGTTTCACCGATGTGCGGTAACTCGATTTGTCAGGATCGCCGCTTCTTACATCGTCTTATGCCTGAGCTAGAGCAGTATTTCCATTATCGTAATCTTGATGTGTCTACCGTAAAAGAACTTTCAAAACGCTGGCGCCCTGAAATTATGAGTGGTCTGAAAAAGAATGCATCGCATTTGGCAATGGATGATATTCGTGACTCAATTTCTGAGTTGAAATATTACCGTGAATACTTCTTTATTATGAATACTGATGGTAAAGATTGATTACGTTGTATACGTAATATGAAAGGGGCTGTTGCCCCTTTTTTTATTATTTAAAGGACATTGTTACAATAATGCCGAGAGCCTGATTTGGCTTTCATATTCATTTTGCTTAAAATGATGTTTTAAATTTTTATTATAAAAAGAGAGCATTTATGCAAAGTAATAACCCGATACTGACCCGTGTTGAAACGGTCAGTGACTATAGTCAACCAATGACTGTGCAAGGTGCGATTCAAAAATCTGTTATGTTGACGGTCATTGCAGCGGCTGTGGGCATTGCTTTATTTTTTTACGCAGCTTTTACTGCAAATGTTGGTATTGCCTATGCGGGTGCTATTGTTGGTGCAATTGGTGGCCTGGTTTTAGCTTTGATTGCCACATTTAAATCGACAACTGCACCAACCTTAGCAATTCCATATGCTTTATTTGAAGGTGCATTTTTAGGCGGTATTTCTTTTACTTTTCAAATGAAGTACCCAGGTGTGCCTTTACAAGCATTACTTGCCACGTTCGTGACAACATTGGTGATGTTTGGCTTATATAAATTTCAGATTGTACGTGCAACAGAAAAATTTAAGTCAGTTGTGATATCTGCATCTCTGGCTATTTTTCTTGTGTTTATCGTGCAGATGATCATGCGCTTAGCCTTTGGTTCAAGCATTCCTTATATTTTTGAAAGTAATTGGTTAGGCATTGGCTTTGCTGCATTTATTGCTGTGATTGCGTCACTTAACCTGATTTTAGATTTCGATTTAATTGAAACCAACGCAGCTTACCGTGCTCCAAAATTTATGGAGTGGTTATGTGGAATTGCATTACTCTCAACTTTAGTTTGGATGTATATCTCTTTTTTACGTTTGATTGGTTTGTTATCTGACGACTAAAATTATATTTATTTAGAAGTCGCTCCTCATGAGGGGCGATTTTTTTTCGTGCGATTTTTGAAAAAAGATGCATTATGCAATTTCGAAAACCGTTGAATATTGGCATTATGCTTTAAATTGTTTTGAGTGAGATCGGCATGACACAAGGACTTTTAGCAGGTAAACGCTTTTTGATTGCAGGCGTTGCTAGTAAATTATCAATTGCTTTTGGTATTGCCCAAGCATTACACCGTGAAGGTGCAGAGCTTGCGTTTACTTATCCAAACGAAAAATTAAAAAAACGTGTGGATGAATTTGCTGAGCAATTCGGTTCTAAGCTTGTGTTCCCATGTGATGTTGCAGTTGATAGCGAAATTGACAATGCATTTGCAGAACTTGCAAAACATTGGGACGGTCTAGATGGTGTAGTTCACTCTATCGGCTTTGCTCCTGCACATACACTTGATGGTGATTTTACTGACGTGACTGACCGTGACGGTTTTAAAGTTGCTCATGACATCAGTGCATACAGCTTTATTGCGATGGCACGTGCTGCAAAACCATTACTACAAGCTCGCCAAGGCTGTTTATTGACTTTGACTTACCAAGGTTCTGAGCGCGTTATGCCTAACTACAACGTTATGGGTATGGCAAAAGCTTCTTTAGAAGCTGGTGTTCGTTACTTAGCATCAAGCTTAGGTGTTGACGGTATTCGTGTAAACGCGATTTCTGCGGGTCCAATCCGTACATTAGCTGCTTCTGGTATTAAATCTTTCCGTAAAATGTTAGATGCTAATGAAAAAGTTGCGCCATTAAAACGCAACGTAACCATTGACGAAGTAGGTAATGCAGCATTATTCCTTTGCTCACCATGGGCTTCAGGTATCACAGGTGAAATTCTATATGTAGATGCTGGTTTCAATACTGTAGGTATGAGCCAATCTATGATGGATGATGAATAAGTTTTAAAATTTATTCGGACATAAAAAAAGCCGTAGTTGAAGGACTACGGCTTTTTTACTGGGCGCAAGTTATTGAGGAAGTTCTTTTACAGGTGAACCACCTAAAGTTTGCATGAGGGTGACATAAGCGTTGTATTGGCTTTGTTTGGTTTCAACAAGGCTTAGTCTTGCAGTACGTGTGGTTTGCTGAGCATCAAGAAGTGTTTTTAATGCGACAGCACCATAACGATAACGGACTTCGGTTAAACGTTCAGTTTTTTCTGCAAGTTCAACATTACGCTCTTGTAACGCTACTTGTTTATCGAGTTCTGTACGACTTGATAAAGCATTCTCTACATCAGCAAAAGCTTGATAAAGCGTCTGGCGATATTGAATAATTGCTTTTTCATAATCCAGATTGCTAATCGCGATATCTTTTTTCATATCGTTATATTGCAAAAACGGTAAGCTTAAACTAGCACCTAAAGTTAGGGCAGGGTTACGTAATAGTTCAGTCAATGATGTACTTGTTGAACCCAAACTACTGGTTAAACTAATCGATGGATAGTAGCTCGCCTTAGTAGCATCTTTAGTCGCGAGCGCCTTTTTCAAACGAAGCTCAGAGGCTTGTAAATCGGGACGGCGCGATAAAATATCGGCAGGTAAGCCTGCACCAATTGCTGGTAGTGCATTGCGAGGTAAACGCTTTGGATCTTGAATGTTTAATTGTTGCAATGGTTCATGTAAGAGCACAGCAATGGCAGTACGTGTTTCAACCAGTTGTTGCTCAATCTGACTTAAGCTCGCTTTTTGGCTTTGTACCGATTGTTCTGCTTGAGTAAGATCTACTCCTGAAACAGCACCAGCTTTATATTGAATCTGTACCAGTTGATAAAGCTTTTGTGAGGTTGCTAGACTCTGCTGAGCAGTCGCATAACGTTCATTTAAATAACCGAGTTGCCAATATAATTTAGCCGTGGTTGCAATTAAACTCTGTCCAGTGGCTTGTAGATCTTGTTCTGTCGCTAAAGCTTCCCATTTACTTGCTTCAGTTTGGCGAGCAAGCTTACCAAACAAATCAATTTCATAGCTTACGCCAGCACTCATTGATAGACCTTTAGCGCTGTCATCTCCTGAGTTCAAATCAAAAGAATGTCCCGTTGAAACACTAGAGCTTGTACGTAAGCCTTGTTTATTTGCTGTTAGGTCAGCTTGTAAACGTGCTTGTTTTAAGGTGATGCCTGCGACAGCTAAGTCACTGTTACGTTCTAATACATTGCTTACGAGCTGATTAAGCTGTGCATCACCAAAAAGTGTCCACCAACGGTCAGAATATTGATCGGCAGACATGGTTTTTGCTTTTGTGGCGTCATACTGAAAACTACCCGGAACTTGTACCGCAGGTGTTTCATAAGGTGTTTTTACCACAGCAGCACATCCAACAAGAGAGCTTGTGAGGAGAAGTGCTGTGCTGAGTTTAGTCATAGAGAAAGACATGCAATTTTCCTTATTCTCGTGATAGTGCTGCAACTGGATCGAGTTTTGCCGCATTCTTGGCTGGTAAGAAACCAAAGACGACACCAATAAGGGTTGAACACACAAATGCTGCAATAATAGAAGTGCTTGAATAAGCCACGCTAAAGTTACCGCCAGCAAATTTATTAATAAGTTGTCCAAGGCCAAGTGACAGTAAGACACCAAGCACACCACCAATTAAACAGACTAAAATTGCTTCAATCAGAAATTGCTGCAAAATATCACTTTGACGTGCGCCTACCGCCATACGTACACCAATTTCCTGAGTACGTTCAGTCACAGAAACCAGCATAATATTCATTACCCCAATACCACCGACGACCAGTGAAATTACGGCAATTGCTGAAACCAGAAGGGTCATTGTGCTGGTCGTTTTCTCGATGGTTTGACGGATACTGTCACTGTTCATAGTGAAAATATCTTGTGCACCATGGCGCTGGGTTAATAAGTTTACAATCGCATTTTCTGCGGCAGTAGTTGAATATTTGTCATTAATACGAACCACAATATTGCGGACATTGGACTGACCTAGCATACGGCTCATTACGGTTGTATAAGGCATATACACGTTTAAGGTGTCATCTGAGCCCATACCGCTTGTTTGCGGTTCTACAACCCCGATAATGCGCGCTGGTACGCTACCGAGCAGTACTACTTGGCCAATTGGATTGCTACCATCGCCAAAGAATTGTTTTTGCGTATTGGTATCAATCACCACATCTTGTGAGCGATCACGCACACTACGTTGATCAAAAGTTTGCCCATCTTTAAAGACCAAACCTTTTACATCGAAATAATCATTACTCACACCATTAATGGTGGCGTTTGCTTCATTCTGTTGATAGCGCATAGTCTTGGATGTACTGACCATCGGACTGACTGCACTCACATAAGGTTGAGTCATTAACGCATCGGCATCGGCAGGAACCAAGGTCTTAAAGCTTGCAGTTTTGGAGTTGTCACCAAAACCACGGCCCTGAAACACCGTAATCGTATTTGTTCCCAGACTACTAATATTGCTTAAAATTTGTTGTTGAGAGCCTTTGCCTAGAGCGACCACCGTAACAACAGATGCAATACCAATAATGATCCCAAGCATGGTTAAAAAAGTACGCATGCGATGGGCGTTCATAGACAGTAATGCCATTTGAAAGGCTTCTGATAAACGGTCTAAAGTAGAACGCCATGCAGAAATACTTTTGCCTTTCTTCTGTTTACCTTGTAAAGCAGGAGCGGCATCAGGATCAGACTTGATCGGTTCGGCTGCTTGATCTGGAATATTAGGACGGTCACTAATAATTTCTCCGTCACTAATCTCGATAATACGAGTTGCATTTTTTGCAACTTGCATATCGTGGGTGACTAAAATAATAGTGTGACCTGCGGCGTTGAGTTCACGCAAAATACGCATCACCTCAACACCACTATGTGAGTCGAGTGCTCCTGTTGGTTCATCCGCAAGGATGACATCTCCACCATTCATGAGGGCACGGGCAATAGAAACACGTTGTTGCTGACCACCAGAAAGCTGACTTGGTCTATTAAGTGTTTTAGTGCCTAACCCTAATTCGGTAAGTAGAGCTGTTGCGCGTTGTTTACGCTCAGAAGGGGTAACACCTGCATAAACTGCTGGAACCTCAACGTTACCTTCAGCAGATAAATCACCAAGCAAATGGTAGCGCTGGAAAATAAAACCAAAATATTCACGGCGTAATCGAGCGAGCTGATCTGGCTCTAACTTACCAGTCTCTTGCCCACTGACTTTGTAACTACCACTAGTAGGGCGGTCTAAGCAGCCCAAAATGTTCATGAGCGTTGACTTACCTGAACCAGACTGGCCGACAATGGCAACCAGTTCGCCTTCATAAATGGTAAGGTCAATCCCTTTTAAAATTTGTATTGTGCTTTCGCCAGCAGGGAATTCCCGGACCAGATTGCTGACTTCAAGCAAAGCTTGTTTTGTCATGCTTACATTCCCATTGGGCCACTACGGCGACGGTTATTACTACTATTTGCTGATGCAGCAGAAGTATCTGCACTATCGGCAATCACAACTTGATCACCTTGTTTTAAGCCCGCAAGAACTTGCGCATTTACCCGGTTGTTAATGCCAACCAAAATCTGAGTCGGTTTAGTTGTGCCATCGGCTTGTAATATGCGTACAACGCTTAAAGTTAATTTACCTTGTTCAATTAACTGTTTTTGCTCAGCAGTTAGGTTAAGACGCTCTAGACGAGCTCCATTTCCTTGAGATTTTTTAGCTGCTTCAGGTGTAGAGCTTGCTTTATCAGATGACTGACCTGATTTTCTTTGACCTGAAAATTGTTTAGAGCTAAGCGCTGAAGAAGGAACCAGTAGGGCATTTTTAGCTGAGTTTAAAACAATATAAACTTGAGCAGTCATATCAATACGCAATTTACCATCGGTATTTGGCACATCGAATAGGGCATTATAGTAAACAGCTGAACTGGTCGTTGAACTGGTAGTATTCGTTGATTCGCTAGAAATTGAATCAGGAGCAGGTTCAATTTGACGCAAGGTTGCGTAACGCTTAGTGTCTTCACCTAAGGTAGTGAAGTAAACCTGTTGGCCTTTCTCAACTTTCATAATGTCAGCTTCACTGACCTGAGCCTTAATCGTCATATTTTGTAATTTTGCAATTTTGACAATTGTTGGCGCACTTTGGTTTGCGTTTACCGTTTGACCTTCTTCCGTCACAATTGCGACAACCGTACCATCAGTTGGAGCAAGAATACGTGTATAACCAATATTGGTTTGCGCCGTAGATCTAGTCACTTTTGCAGATTCGATTTGTGCATCTAATGCTTTGATTTGTGCTTGAGCTGTTTTATAGCTTGCTTCAGCCGATTCTAGATCTGCGCGTGGTGTTGCATCTTGCGCATACATTTGTTGCTGACGGCGGTATTCAAGTTGCTTTTCATTCAAAGATGCAACTTGTTGAAGACGCTGTGCTTCTAAATTTTTAATATTCGCATCAGAGGTTTTTAAACTATTTTCTTGTGTGGTTGAATCAATTTGCGCAATAAGTTGACCTTGCTTAACCTGATCGCCTAGTTGTACATACATCTTTTTAACCTGACCAGATACCTGTGCACCGACACTAATCAGTTTGGTTGCATCAAGTGTACCCGTTGCAAGTACATTATTTTCAATATCCCCGCGCGTTACCTCGGCAGTAATATATTGTGGCTGCTGCTGTTTTGGCTTGAAAAACTTCCAGGCTAATACAGCAATAATGACTATACAGACGATGATAATAACAAGTTTGATTGGCTTTATTTTTGGCATGGCGAGAGGTCGAAAAGTTTAAAATTTAATTTAGTATAAAAGCGAAATGAGGATAAAACGTGAATTTTTATGATATTTCAGGAATGAAGAAAAATGATTCAGCCGAATTATTGTATAAATAGTGTTTTCCCACATAATTCAGCAATCGCTTGCTGCATTAAATGTTCTGCATTTTCGTTCGACATTCCTTTAATTGCTGCATCAATTTGCAATAGAAGGGTAGACCAGCCTAGAAACTGTTGCGGATTTAGTCTTCTTAAGGCTTGTTGATATAAACCAACCTTTGTTTTCCATATACCAAGCTGTAGGGCATTATGAGGTTGCTCAAACAATTGCATCAACAAGCGCATTTCTTTACTTAAAGTCCATAAAATCAGACTATCTGGTTCGCCGGCTGCAATTAAATATTGAAAAATCTTAATAGATTGGCCAAGGTTGCCTTCTAATAACGCATCACTTAAATCATAGGTGGTATAGCGTGATTGATCTTGTAAACAAGCATATAAATGCTCAATCAAAATCAGTTTTTGGTCTGGAAAGGTATCCCGTACACGCATCAAACTATTTTTAGCTGCAAGCAAATTGTGCTCATGATGTTGCATTAACCACTGCCAAGCATCATTGTCGAGCTGGATCTCAAGCTTTTCTGCTTCTACGTTTAAAATACGTTGACGGTCTTGTGGGTAATTTGCCGTTAGAGCAACTACAACCCCATTTGCTTCAACAACTTGAAAAAAAGCAGATTTTAAGCTGCTACTATCTTGTTTGGGTAAAACAATTAATAACAGGTTATGTTCATTATGTTGTATATAGCTTTTAAGTTGTTTTAAGCCATTTGCATCAGGTTTTATATTGCCATGTACTTCAATAGCAAGCTGTTGAGAAAATAAAGATAAGCTATTAAGTGCATTAAAGACATTTTTCCAGTCGCTCACGCTACTAATATCATAGCGCTGTCTTTCAACTTCTTGTTGTTGCCAGCTTTTGCGAAAGGCATCTAATAAATTTTGTTCTAATAAGGGCTCTTGCCCATGCAAAATCCACGCACCCCGAGCTTCCGGAGTACGTTTTAAGGCTTGTAAATAGTCAATTTTCATTGCAGGCAAAAATACAGATTAAGGCTGAGCTTTTGGTAAACGATTTGCTGAAATCTGACGAGTAATTTGCTGTGCAATATCATCAATCACAATATGTTGTAAGTAAGTTTCTTGCTGATTTTCAGTGTTGACTGTTGCCAAGTCATATTGATAACTACGAGATGCAGTTAATGAGCGTGGTTCAGTAATTTTATTACCCTGACGATCTTCAATCTGGAAGGTTACGGTTAGGCGTAATAATACTTCTGTCAGTTTTCCATTTAAAAGCTGACGACGTGGTGTGTATTCCAAAACACGAAGTACATAGGCATCACTATCATTACTGAATTGAACACCATTGGCAGCCAAATACACTTTTAACTGCGTTTCCAAATCATCAGTTTTAGCTGGTAACTCAAGGCTTAACTTTTTATAAACAAGCGGAGTCGCAGTCGGGTTGGTTCCTTTTAAATGAAATCCACACCCGACTAAGCCTGCACTAAGGCCTAAGGTTAAAACAACAGCGGCTAAACGTTTGGCTAAGTGCATGCTTGATCCTCTCATTAATAACTTTAATTAAACCACGAGGTTAACTAGTTTATTTGGAACCACAATTTCTTTTTTTGTTGGTCCGGTTAAGAATTGTTGAACTTCTGGTAGAGCTTTAGCTTGAGCTAATAGATCTTCTTTAGAAATATCAACAGAAACTTCAAGTTTACCGCGAAGTTTACCGTTAACCTGTACAACAATCGTTTGCGTATTACGTGTTAACGCAGAAGCATCCACTTCAGGGAACGTTGCTGCTGTAACATCTGTACCAAATTGAGCCAATAAAGTTTGGCTTAAATGTGGTGCAAACGGTTCGAGCAAAGTTAAAAGTGTAGTGATCGCTTCACGTTCTACCGCAATGTCGTTGTCATCTTTTGCTTCAAACTTGTTGCTCGCATTTAATAACTCCATTAAAGCAGCAATAGCGGTATTGAATGCATGACGACGTTCAATATCATCACTTACCTTTTGAATGGTTTCGTGTGTTTTACGACGTAAATCTTGAGCATCTTTAGACAAGTTTGCAGTATCGATTGTAGAAGTTGAGTTTCCTTTTTCAAGGAAGCCTGCTACAAGACGCCATACACGTTTCAAGAAACGGTTTGCACCTTCAACACCTGCATCAGACCATTCTAAAGATTGATCTGGTGGAGCAGCAAACATCATGAATACACGAGCAGTATCTGCACCGTATTGATCAATAATCGCTTGTGGATCGATACCGTTGTTTTTCGACTTAGACATTTTTTCTTGTCCGCCGATGACAACCTCTTGACCATCACCTGAATATTTTGCAGAAAGAATACGACCTTTTTCATCGCGCTCTAACTCAATATCAGCTGGGTTAAACCAAGTTTTCTTACCATTTTCTGCTTCACGGTAGAACGTGTCTGCAAGCACCATGCCTTGAGTTAACAAGTTGGTAAATGGTTCATTACCTTGTACAACGCCTTCATCACGCATTAATTTGTGGAAGAAACGTGCATAAAGTAAGTGAAGAATTGCGTGCTCAACACCACCAATATACTGGTTCACAGGAAGCCAGTTTTGAGCTGCTTCAGGTTTAACCATACCACCAGTAAAGTCTGGAGAAGCATAACGTGCATAGTACCAAGATGACTCTACGAACGTATCTAAAGTATCTGTTTCACGACGTGCATCGCCGCCACAACAAGGACATTTAGTTTCATAGAATTCAGGCATTTTATTAAGCGGGTTGCCTGAACCATCTGGTACAACGTCTGTTGGTAATACAACAGGAAGTTGATCTTCAGGCACTGTGACTTGACCACAAGTGTCACAGTTAATCATTGGAATTGGACAACCCCAGTAACGTTGACGAGATACACCCCAGTCACGTAAACGGAATTGAACTTTAGAATTTGCTAAATTTTGTGGTTCTAATTTTGCAAGGAATGCATCAAAAGCAGCTTGGAATTCTAAACCGTCAAACTCGCCAGAGTTAACAAGTTTACCTTCTTTAGAACCGTACCATTCTTGCCACTGGGTTGCAGAGTAGTCTGCATCGTCAGCGCCTTTAGCATCAATCACTTGCTTGATTGATAAATTAAACTTGTTAGCAAACTCAAAATCACGTTCGTCATGTGCAGGCACAGCCATAACAGCGCCAGAACCATAAGACATTAATACGTAGTTTGCGATCCAGACAGGAAGCTCTTCACCAGTTACAGGATGTTTTACAAACAAGCCTGTTGCCATGCCTTTTTTCTCGGCTGTTGCCAAGTCCGCTTCTGCAACCGAACCCATGCGGCATTCTTCAATAAATGCAGCCAATTCAGGGTTAGTTTCAGCAGCTTTAAGCGCAAGCGGGTGTTCTGCTGCAACAGCAACATAAGTCACACCCATTAAAGTGTCAGCACGAGTTGTATAAACAGTTAAACCGTCAGCATAAATTTCAGTATTGGCAGATGGGAACGTAATTTCCATGCCAGTAGAGCGACCAATCCAGTTACGTTGCATGGTCAACACTTGTTGAGGCCAGCCGTCTTGTAGGGTGTCAAGATCGTCTAATAATTCTTGTGCATAATCCGTAATACGGAAGTAGTACATTGGAATATCGCGTTTTTCAACCAATGCACCTGAGCGCCAGCCACGACCATTTTCAACTTGTTCGTTTGCCAAAACTGTTTGGTCAACCGGATCCCAGTTTACTGTTGAAAGTTTACGGTAGATCAGGCCTTTTTTATAAAGCTGAACAAATAACCATTGTTCCCAGTGATAATACTCTGGTGTACAAGTTGCGAACTCGCGGTCCCAGTCTACGGATAGACCTAATTTTTTTAATTGGTCACGCATGTAGGCAATGTTTTCAAATGTCCATTTTGCCGGAGCAACTTTATGGGCAATTGCTGCGTTTTCAGCAGGTAAACCGAATGCATCCCAACCCATAGGTTGTAGCACAGTTTCACCTTTTAAACGGTAAAAACGGCTAATAACATCGCCAATTGTATAGTTACGCACATGCCCCATATGCAGCTTGCCGCTTGGGTAAGGAAACATTGACAGGATGTAGCGATGTTTACCTTCGACAGTGTCGGCAACTTTAAAGACTTTACGATTTTCCCAATCTTGTTGAACTGATGGTTCAATCGTGTTTGCTTGATATTCGGGGTCAATGTGAGAAATAGTCATAGACGTAAGCTATACAACGAAAATTGAAATGAAAGATTGCTGCACAGCATAGCGCAAAATAAGGGGAAATGTCAGTTTTTAGATCAGGATTTTATCTTTTAATATGAGCAATAAACATTTCTCAATCTATTCTTCTTTATTTTAAATAATAGAAGAGTAGTGAAAATATTCACCACTCTCATTTTGGTTATCGTGCTGCTGCGGATGGGGCGGGCGGAACTGGTACAGCGGGTACACCTTTTTCCGGTACTACGTTAGCTGTTTCTTGCACTACTTTATCTGTTTTTTCCTGAGATTGTTGTTCTGAGGTGGGTGTCGAATTTTTTACGGATGGTTGGCTGCCGTAAGTTGAAACTTTGTTCAAATGTTTTGCACTCTTAGGTGGCGGAGTCGTGGTGTAATGTGTAGAGCCACTTTTATCCATCCATTTATAATATTGCTGTGCCTGACTTTGACTTGAGCAAATTAAAATTACTGTTGTTACTGCTGTATATAAGCTTGTTTTTAAATAAGATAAATTCATATCAGATCTTCCCCAAAAAGCTGACTATATTTAAATAAAGTTTATAAATAAGCAATTTACAATGTATGGTTTTATATAAAAAAGAATAATTATTTTTAATAAATAGGGATTGGAACTACCAAATTTACGATTTAATTTTAGATTAAAAAAAAAGCAGCTAAAAATTTTTATGGAAAAACCTTTTCTTTAATCTTGACTTTAGTGAATTAAACAACAAAAATGCTTCCTTTAGTTTTATATGCGATTATTTGATCACCCTTCGAATAACCGTCATGTTTTGTAATAGACATTCTCTCTAGCCGAGAGATTGATTTTACTTAAAGTATGTATATCCAGACATGCTTTATTAATGTTAAAAAAGCTTATACGGCTGAAAAACAGAAATTTTTCTATTGCAACGAAAACTAGACAATATGTGTGCTATAACAGTGCAGACAATTCAATGAATGAAACACTATTTGTGCCTTCCATAAATAGTGATAAAGATTTTAGGGTGAATCACGTTGGAACTTTTATCTGGTGGTGAAATGCTCGTTCGTGCTCTTGCGGACGAAGGCGTTGAACATGTTTTTGGTTATCCAGGCGGCGCTGTATTACATATTTATGATGCGCTATTTCAACAAGACAAAATTAATCATTACCTCGTACGTCATGAACAAGCTGCTGGTCATATGGCAGATGCTTACTCGCGTGCGACAGGTAAGACTGGCGTAGTACTGGTCACTTCTGGACCTGGCGCAACTAATACTGTGACTCCGATTGCAACAGCTTATATGGACTCAATCCCAATGGTGATTTTGTCTGGCCAGGTTGCATCACATCTTATTGGTGAAGACGCTTTCCAGGAAACGGATATGGTGGGTATTTCACGTCCTATCGTGAAACACAGCTTCCAAGTTCGTCACGCAAGTGAAATTCCTGCAATTATCAAAAAAGCATTTTATATTGCCTCAAGTGGCCGTCCTGGCCCAGTTGTAGTCGATATTCCAAAAGATGCGACAAATCCTGCAGAAAAATTTGCGTACGAATATCCTGAAAAAGTGAAGATGCGTTCTTATCAGCCGCCTTCACGTGGTCATTCTGGTCAAATTCGCAAAGCGATTGATGAGCTTTTAAGTGCTAAACGCCCTGTAATTTATACTGGTGGCGGTGTTGTTCAAGGTAATGCATCTGCATTATTGACTGAGTTGGCTCATTTGTTGGGCTACCCAGTGACAAATACACTTATGGGTCTTGGTGGCTTCCCTGGCGATGATCCACAGTTTGTGGGCATGTTGGGTATGCACGGTACTTATGAAGCAAACATGGCGATGCATAATGCTGATGTCATTCTTGCAATTGGTGCACGTTTTGATGACCGAGTAACCAATAACCCTGCAAAATTCTGTGTGAATGCCAAAGTTATTCATATTGATATTGATCCGGCGAGCATTTCAAAAACGATCATGGCGCACATTCCGATTGTAGGGGCGGTTGAGCCTGTACTTCAGGAAATGTTGACGCAATTGAAACAATTGAATGTGTCTAAGCCAAACCCTGAAGCAATTGCTGCATGGTGGGATCAAATTAATGAATGGCGTAAAGTTCATGGCTTGAAGTATGAAACACTGGCTGATGGCACAATGAAGCCACAGCAAGTTGTTGAAGCTTTATATAAAGCGACCAATGGTGATGCCATCATTACTTCGGATGTGGGTCAACACCAAATGTTTGGTGCGTTGTATTACAAGTACAAACGTCCACGTCAATGGATTAACTCAGGCGGATTAGGCACCATGGGCGTAGGTTTACCTTATGCAATGGCAGCCAAGTTAGCTTTCCCAGATCAACAGGTAGTTTGTATTACTGGTGAAGCTTCAATTCAGATGTGTATTCAGGAGCTTTCAACTTGTAAGCAATACGGTATGAATGTGAAGATCTTGTGCTTGAATAACCGTGCTTTAGGTATGGTTAAACAGTGGCAAGATATGAACTATGAAGGCCGTCACTCAAGCTCATATGTTGAATCATTACCTGATTTTGGCAAGTTAATGGAAGCTTATGGTCATGTTGGTATCCAAATTGATCATGCTGATGAACTAGAGTCGAAGCTTGCTGAAGCAATGGCAATTAATGATAAATGTGTATTCATTAATGTCATGGTTGATCGTACAGAACATGTTTATCCAATGCTGATCGCAGGTCAGTCAATGAAGGATATGTGGTTAGGTAAAGGGGAGCGTACATAATGAGACATATTATTTCTGTACTCGTTGAAAACGAAGCTGGTGCGCTTTCTCGTTTGGTGGGTTTATTCAGTCAACGTAACTATAACATTGAGACGTTGAATGTAGCTCCAACCGAAGATCCAACTTTATCACGTCTGACGTTAACTACTTATGGCGATGACCATAAGATTGAACAGATTACAAAGCAGCTCAACAAACTTGTTGAAGTTGTAAAAGTAGTAGATTTATCAGAAGGTTCACACATTGAGCGTGAACTGATGTTGATTAAAGTAAAAGCTTTAGGTGCTTCACGTGCTGAAATTAAGCGAACAGCGGATATTTTCCGTGCGCAAATTGTAGACGTGACACCAACTACCTATACCATTCAAATAGCAGGGACAACTGAAAAATTAGATGGTTTTATCGATGCGCTTGCAGAAAACACTATTCTAGAAGTCGTTCGTTCAGGTGTATCTGGTATCGCCCGTGGCGAAAAAGTATTAGCCATTTAATTTTTTAAAAGTATTTTAGCGGAGAACACAAATGCAAATTTTTTACGATAAAGACTGTGACTTATCAATCATCCAAGGCAAGAAAGTAGCGATTGTTGGTTACGGCTCTCAAGGTCATGCTCATGCACTTAACCTTAAAGACTCAGGCGTAGACGTAACTGTAGGTTTACGTGCAGATTCAGCTTCTTGGAAGAAAGCTGAAAATGCTGGTCTTAAAGTTGCAGAAGTTCCTGCTGCTGTTAAGCAAGCTGACCTCGTAATGATTTTGACTCCAGATGAATTCCAATCACAACTTTACCGTGACGTGATTGAGCCAAACATCAAAGAAGGCGCAACTTTAGCATTTGCTCATGGTTTCTCAATTCTTTATAACCAAGTTGTTCCACGTAAAGACTTAGACGTAATCATGGTTGCTCCGAAAGCACCTGGTCACACAGTTCGTTCAGAATACCAACGTGGTTCAGGTGTTCCTGACTTAATCGCAATTCACCAAGATGCTTCTGGTAATGCACGTAACGTTGCTCTTTCTTATGCTTCAGGTGTAGGTGGCGGCCGTACTGGTATTATCGAAACTTCATTCCGTGAAGAAACTGAAACTGATTTGTTCGGTGAGCAAGCAGTTCTTTGTGGTGGTGCGGTTGAACTCGTGAAAATGGGCTTCGAAACTTTAGTTGAAGCTGGTTATGCACCAGAAATGGCTTACTTCGAATGTTTACACGAACTTAAATTGATCGTTGACTTGATGTTCGAAGGCGGTATCGCTGACATGAACTATTCAGTATCTAACAATGCTGAGTATGGTGAATATGTAACTGGTACTGAAGTAATTAACGAACAGTCTCGTGAAGCAATGCGTAATGCATTGAAACGTATTCAATCTGGCGAATACGCGAAGATGTTCATTCAAGAGGGTGCATTAAACTACCCATCTATGACTGCTCGTCGTCGTCAAAATGCTGCGCATGGTATTGAAGTAACTGGTAATAAGTTACGTTCAATGATGCCATGGATTCAAGCAAACAAAATCGTAGACAAAGAAAAGAACTAATTTTCTTTTTCTAAAAAAGCCTTAAAAGAACCCTGCATTAAGCAGGGTTCTTTTTTTATACTGTTTTTATTTGAATATGAAAAAGAGCCATTGAGGTAACTTGACTGGATTAAATAAATTCTATATTTTTCATATAATTGGCTGCTTATTTTTTATTTAGTCTATTGATTTATAAAGTAAAAAATACTTGACCAAAAGATAGATAATGTTATTGTTTATAACTGACTGAATAAGTCAAATTTACTAAAATTTCTTTAACATGTTTAATTGTATTTTGGGCAATGAGTTGAACAAAATAAAAAAAAGTATTGAATAATCATGGAAGTCCACTATGGGTCATGTTGATTACGATAGCACATTGATCGTCGGCTCTTTTATTGCAGCTGGCCTCATTTGCTATCTCGTGATTTCCATGGAACAATTAATATTCAAGCAAGTCTATAAAAAATTTGAGTTTTTAATTTTATTTATCAATGGATTATTACTCGCATCAGCAATTAGCATTGTTCATATTATTGGTATACAAGCTTATCATCTGTTTGAAACAGTCAACTCGAATATTCCTTTAATTACTGTTTCATTTGCCATTAGTGCTTTGCTATCGTGCATTGCCATGTGGTTGACTTCACGTTTTACGCTACCTTTATTCCGGCTCATTTTAAGTTCTATTATTATGGGAATCGGAATTTCAGCTTCATATTACATTAGTATGTTGGGCTGGAATATTAATATCTATAAAAAAGATTACACCTCTTTCTTGCTATTATTTTCTGTATTAATAGCGATGAGCGGTTCAGGGCTGGCATTTTTATTAGCCTATAAATTAAAAGATACCGAACGTCATCGCTTAACTTTAAAAATTGCCTTTTCGGTTATGATGACCTTAAGTATTATGGGAATGCACTATACGGCGCTCATTGCGACGAATATTACTGATAAATTTATTAGCCAATATCAGGCTGAACATGACCTATTATTATTTACGATTATCTTGGTCACATGTTTGGTACTGGTCGCAAGTTTTATTGTCGCGATGTTGGAACAGCGGCTTACTCAACAAAATTTAGAGTTGCGTAAGGCAAATAAAGAATTAGCTAATCTTTCTATACAAGATAATTTAACTAAACTGCCAAACCGTCTTTACTTAGTTGATTATGCAGAAGTATTACTTTCAGATCATCGCTATAAAGACCAGAAAATTGCTTTTTTATATATTGATTTAGATCGATTTAAATCGGTCAACGATGCTTTTGGGCATCATATCGGTGATCAATTACTCATTCAAATGGCGAACCGTTTGCATTGGCAACTCAATGAAAAATGTAAGCTGCTTAGAATTGGTGGTGATGAGTTTTTGCTTATTGCAGAAAATACAAATGCAGACGAAGCGGTTGTTTTAGCCGAGAAGGTTTTACAACTGATTCAGGAAAGCTATCAAATTTCTGGCAAGGAAATTAATATTTCTGCAAGTTTGGGTGTGGCACTCTTTCCTGAGCATGGACAGAATGTTCAGGACTTACTCATGAATGCTGATGCCGCCATGCTCATGTCTAAGGAACAAGGCCGAAATACGTATACCATCTTTAGTTACTCAACCCATCAACAAGAAACCAGAAGTCAGTCGAAACTGATCAATGATCTTTATAAAGCTGTAGAAGAAAAACAGTTCATCTTATATTACCAACCAAAATTTAATACCAATCTTGAAGTTTGTGGGGTTGAGGCATTAATCCGTTGGAATCACCCAGCTTTAGGAATACTTACTCCGCATATGTTCATTGAAGGTGCGGAAAAAACGGGTTTGATCATTCCAATGGGATATTGGGCGCTTGAGCAAGCTTGCCTGCAAATTCAGGAGTGGGAGCGGAGTAACACGCCATTTTATCCAGTCGCTGTGAACTTATCGGCACTACAATTTGAAAATAAAAAGCTATTTAGTACACTCGAAGCATTATTAAAAAAATATCAAATTCAACCTCATCACTTAATTGTTGAAATTACTGAATCAACTGCAATGCGGCATATAGACTTGAGTATCAGAGCTTGTGAGCGGTTACGTGACATGGGAATTCGTGTTGCCATTGATGATTTTGGAACAGGGCATTCGAGCTTCTTGTATTTAAAAGATTTACCCGTAGATGAATTGAAAATTGACCGTGGCTTTATTGTTGATTTAAAACCGGGTTCAAAAGAAGAAGTTATTCTAGAAAGTATTATTCATTTAGCGAAAAAGTTAGGTTTAACCGTAACGGCAGAAGGGGTGGAAACTCAGCAGCAGGTTGAGATTTTAACCCGTTTAGGATGTCAGCAATTCCAAGGTTATTTATTGGGAATGCCTGTTCAGGTCGATCAGCTCATTGAGTCTCAAGGTGCTCATTCTGCTTAGTCTTAATAGATAGATTAGGCTACTCCAACTTTCTAAACGACTGATGACTGATTTCTCAATAAATTTTCAATTTAAATTATTTTATTATATATAATATTTAAAATAATAATTAAGTTAATCTAATGAAAAACAATAAGAAATTTAATAACTTGTCATAAATTCTACATTGACACCTGTAAACTCTCAGATTATCCTTGGCAAGCTGGCCTACATTGCCAGCCGGTTTTAGCAGACCGCATAGTAAGAGCATCAGATTATTCCTTCTGAGGAGTAGTCTTATGTTATCAATCGTCCCTCGCTTGTTGCGGTAGGGCGAGTGAGGGACACCTTCGGGTGTGCTGATTCTTACTATCAGTCTGCTAACCCTTGCTCGTTCTGCCACCATAATTCTAGATTAATGCTTTGGCAGAACTCCCAATCTAAAGGAGTTGGCTATGCATTCTATTTTTATACCTCCAGACTAGTCTATAGCGCGGTTTGATGACCTTTGGGTTTTCAAGCAGTAGCTCGTCACGACCAAAAAAATCATATCAACAATAAAACTTGAGATGCGCTGAGGCAGTCTTTCGAGGGCCTTTGCATGCCTTTTTTTGCTTAAAACAAGAGCCTAGGCAGTTTTATCTCATTGATACACAACAAGAACTTATTTTTATAACGGTAAAACTATGCAACATTTAGATCTCCCATTTCGTGCTTTAAGCGTGCTTCATTCTGCAAGATATCTTTTTAATAATTATGGTTTTCACAAAGTCGGGGTAGACCGAATTATTGAAGCAGCAAAACTCCCCAAAGCTACCTTTTATAATTACTTTCACTCAAAAGAAAGGCTCATTGAAATGAGCTTAACCTTTCAAAAAGATGGTTTAAAACAAGAGGTGCTTTCAATCATCTATGTTCAGAAAGACTTAACCGTAATTGAAAAACTCCGCAAAATTTACTTCTTACATGCAGATTTAGAAGGCCTTTACCATCTGCCATTTAAAGCTATTTTTGAAATTGAAAAGCATTACCCAAAGGCCTATCAAGTAGTGGTTGAGTACAGAAACTGGCTCATTAGCGAGATTTATAGACTGCTTTTAACAAAGAACTCAGAGGCCTCAAAAGAAGATGCACACATGTTTTTATTTGTGGTGGATGGGGCTATGGTTCAGCTTTTAGGTGAAAACAGTGTGGATGATAGAGATGCGTTATTGGAGTATTTCTTAAAGAATATCACGGTGGATTAATAATATATAAATGTGCATAGTTATAAGTAGTAAAGGTTTAGTTGTTCTTAATAAACCGCTGATTAAAACTCATTAAATTTATATAGATTATAAAATTAAAATAAAGCAAATGAGAGCAGCTCCTGTGTTTAAACTAGCAGGGGCTTTGCTTTTATAGGGTTGTAATAAAAAGTTAGATAGATTTTATCAGTAGAGCTGTAATTCATGCTCTACTCGTTTTTTTAATGATATTTTAATTCTTCTACAAAACACCTAAAACTATTAAATTGATATATTAAGCGGCGGAACACGCTTGAGTTTCTTCAAAATTAATAAGCTTTATTATATAAGACCATGTTTGTTCAGAATTAATTTTTGATTTATTTATTGTGCCATCAATAATGATGCCATCAATAATATTAAGGAAAAGACTGGTAAGTGTATGGGCATCTTTAATTTCTAATTCTAAAAATGTTGAGAAAACCAATTTGTAAATCCATTCTCGATATTTATTAACCTGATCTTTAATAGATGGGTACAGTTGTAGCACTTCAATGGTGGCTTTTTTAAATAAACAACCATTGAAATCCTCTGTATTAATCCAGTCGATATACCAGTTAAAAATGCTTTTAAGTCTAATTAAAGGACTGTTAATATTATTAATTTTTCCTAATATTGAAGATTGTATTTCTAAATTTCTTTCATGAAGACACTCTTCAATTAAGTTTTCTTTAGAAGAAAAGTACTTATAAAAAGTCATTTTTGCCACATTGGACTCAGCAATAATCTTATCAACACCAACAGATGTATAGCTCTTCTGGTTAAAAAGGGATGTTGCTGTTGTTATAATATTTTCTCTTTTTGTCATCGGGTTCACCGTCGCGAATATTTTTGATTAACTTTGCTATTGTAAGTGTTAAAGCTTAAATAAAACTTATTTTATAATATTTAAAAAACTATATTTATTCAATAGTTTGGTTAACCTTAAAAAATAATATTTTATGTATTTAGTTGGCAATAATTTACTTTTTTAAATATTATTAATTAATCCATTGATTTGTTGAGTTAATAGACATAATATCAGGTTGTTAAGGATGGGTATATGGATTTTATTTTAGCAACTGAATGCAAATTGAAATAAAGGGAATCCCCAACTTAACTATAAGAAAAAACTTTTTATTGAGAATGATTATGTCAAAAAAATTTGAAGATTTTAATAATCCACGAGAAAAAGCATTGCAGGGGATGAAAAATAGTATTCCTGCAAAACAATGGGAAGAAAATTTAAAATTTCTCAAACAGTTAAGAAATAAAATTGCAGAATTACCAGTTTGTAAACATCCTGCAATTGAAATGTTAAATCATGGTTATCTAGATAAGGATACTTTAATTCATATTCATTTAGAATATCGTCATGCAATTGTACAGATTTTTACTGATGCTTTATTACAAGCGCAGTTCCAAACAAAACAACTGGAACCAAAACTCCATTCTGGAGCTAAAATGTTTCCACGGGTATTATTAAGTTTAAATGTACTTGATGAATTCGGTTTTAGACCGGGATTAGGTAAAGATGATTATTATTTGGGGAATCCTGAATATGCTCATTATCCATTGTATGAAGATTTACTTAATGATTATGGTCTAACGGAAGATGATCGCCGTAATTATAAGGCTTCACAAGCCGCAGATCAGGTTCGCTCATTTTTAGAATCTTCTTATGATAGTTATATCAATGTAGTTGCATTGTTAGCAGTTGCCGAAGAAGAGGTTATTCTTTTTAGCCCTCCATTACGTCAAGCGACCAAATTTGTGAATATCGATGTTGAAGGTGGCGGATATTACCATGTACATGGTGTATCTACCGATGAAACATCTGAGGCCGCTGATGATGACCATCAGGATGACCTCTGGTTTGCCTTAGCGCAAGCAATTACAAAAGATGATTATGAAGGCTTAACTAAGCTATGTATTGATTATTGTGCATTATGGAATGAGTTCTGGGATGTACAAATTGCCGATGTGCAATTTATTGAAGAAAAGAAACTAGCTTAAGATATTCTGCTAAGTCCTAAGAAAGCCCATCCACAAGCGGATGGGCTTTTTTGATTGTAAAATCTCTAATGAGCGAAGTTGTATTCTCAAAAAATGTTCGAAAATCTTATGAGTGACTGATGGCATATCAACAATCATTAAACAGTTCTATAAATCTGCTACAATTACGCCAATTTTTATTTTGATCGACTTTAGATCTTTGGCACTGCAATCTCCGCAGTAGGTGTATTTCATGAGTTTTAAAGATGAGTTAGCGGCACAGGTTGCTCAACGCCGCACATTTGCCATCATTTCCCACCCCGATGCCGGTAAAACCACCATGACAGAGAAATTACTGTTATGGGGTAAAGCAATTCAGGTTGCAGGGATGGTAAAAAGCCGTAAATCTGACCGCGCAGCTACATCTGACTGGATGGAAATGGAAAAAGAGCGTGGAATTTCTATTACCACGTCTGTTATGCAGTTCCCTTATAAAGGTCATACCATTAACTTACTCGATACACCGGGACATGAAGATTTCTCGGAAGATACGTATCGTACCTTAACCGCAGTTGACTCTGCGTTAATGGTGATTGATGGTGCAAAAGGTGTCGAAGAACGTACCATCAAATTGATGGAAGTGTGTCGTATGCGTGACACGCCTATCATTTCATTCGTAAACAAGATGGACCGTGAGATTCGTGAGCCACTTGAGTTACTTGATGAAATTGAAAATGTCCTCAATATCCGCTGTGTACCTATTACATGGCCATTAGGAATGGGCCGTGATTTTGCTGGTGTATACAACATTATTGAAAATAAATTGTATGTCTATAAAGCAGGTTTTGGTTCAACCATTACAGATATTGAAGTGCGTGATGGCTATGATCATGCTGATATTCGTGAAAAAGTAGGTGATTTGGCTTGGGCATCTTTTGAAGAGTCGCTTGAGCTCGTACAAATGGCGAATGAGCCATTAGACCGCGAATTATTTTTACAAGGTAAACAAACTCCGGTTCTATTTGGTACGGCATTAGGCAACTTTGGTGTTGACCATGTACTAGATGCTTTCATGGGCTGGGCACCTGAACCTAAAGCGCACCCTACACAAGAGCGTGTGGTTGACGCGAAAGAAGAAGGTTTTTCTGGTTTTGTATTTAAAATTCAAGCCAACATGGACCCGAAACACCGTGACCGTATTGCCTTCATGCGTATTTGCTCTGGTAAATATGAAAAAGGTTTAAAGATGAACCACGTGCGTCTTGGTAAAGATGTCCGCATTAGTGATGCTTTGACATTCCTTGCTGGTGAGCGTGAACATTTAGAAGAAGCGTGGCCGGGCGATATTATTGGTTTACATAACCATGGCACGATTCAAATTGGTGATACTTTCACAAGTGGTGAAAATCTGCACTTCACAGGTATTCCTCACTTTGCGCCAGAGATGTTCCGTCGTGTGCGTTTAAGAGATCCATTAAAGTCAAAACAATTGCAAAAAGGTTTGAAAGAGTTGTCTGAAGAAGGGGCGACTCAGGTATTTATGCCGCAAATCAGCAATGACTTGATTGTGGGTGCTGTAGGTGTGCTCCAGTTTGACGTGGTTGCTTATCGTTTGAAAGAAGAATATAAGGTTGACTGTGTTTATGAGCCTGTAAGCGTTAATACAGTTCGTTGGATTCACTGTGATGACGAAAAAATTCTGAATGAATTTAAAAAGAAAGCACATGACCAACTTTCTATAGATGGTGGTGGACACTTAACGTATCTTGCTCCAAGCCGAGTGAACTTGCAGATTATGCAAGAGCGTTGGCCTGATATTCAGTTCCGTAACACACGTGAACACTGATCATTTTAATGTGACAAACAGCTTCGAATAGAAGCTGTTTTGTTTTGAAAAATAAAAAAGGATGATGAAATGAACTTGAGTAAAAAGACAATTATTGCGCTGGTGGTTGCAGTCGTAACATTAATTTCTGCTATTTCTATTTTTGTCTGGAAAAGCTCTCAGTCTTCATCATCTTCTCAAACGAAACTAGCAGGTACCCAAACTCAAAATATTGAAAAAGCTGAAGTACTGCCATTTCTCAACTTACAAGAAGTAAAAGCCGATTATGCTTTGCCATTTTGTGAGAAGAAAAATTGTATTGATGTTGATATTCAAACGATAAAAACTCAAGACGCATGGATAAATGACTGGATCGCCAAAAGTCAGACAAAAGTGATCCAAGATCAAATTGATTTGAAAAAAGACTTAAGCTTGCAGCAGGCGATTAATGCCTATGTAAAAAAGTCTGATGAATGGCAAGATAAATATTCAAAGAATCGGGCTTATGAATTGCATCTTCATACACGTATTGCTTCGCAGCGTAATCAATATGTTTTATTGCAATTGGGGCTTGATACCAAGCAAGAAGAGCTCACGATTAAAGATCGTTATTACTTTTTTGTGGCCGATCGAAAATTGCATAAAAGTTTAAGTTTGTTAGATGTTTTAAAAAAGGATCAGCAAACAGCTATGCATCAAATGGTGCAGGTAGCTTATCAAGACTGGTTAAAAAAGCAGACTGTTGAGATAAAAAAAGAAGCACCAAAAACTTTATATTGGGGGCAAGCGGATTGGTTCTTTGATGGTGAAGGCATTGGACTGCATTATCAGGCAAACCAAATTACAAAAGAGGCACCACAGCTCGATATTTATTTATCTACAGAACAAACAAAAAAAATATTACAACCCGAGGTTTATGAACAAATGTTTTAAGATGGTAGCAGAATTTGCAACCTCTATTTATATGCGCTAATTTCTTAGAAAAGGCTCTGCGTAATCTCCTTAGAATAAAAGGCAAAATATGATGTTATCTTCTAAAGTTTCACTGCGATTAACTTTGCTTGCTTCGGCTATATTTTTGGTGGCATGCCAACCTAAAGCCGATCCTAAGGATTCTCAAGAACAGCAGAAACCAGCAGTTGAGGAACAAAAGCCAGTAGAGCTGACTTTGAAGGGTGAAACAATTCCGAGTAAGGTTGCTTTACCTGATTGTGATGGTAAAACTTGTCCCGAATTTACAGTTGAGCGTTTACAGAGTAATTTTCCATTTATTGATAAAATTGTAGATCAGCAAATTTTAAAAACTCTTGATCAAATTTTAGAGATTGCTGAACCCGATGCTAAAGTGAAGCAACCAGATCAAAAAACAGAAGCTTCAGCAGTTGCGGGTGTAGAGCAAAAAAATAGCTTTGATGCACAGGTTCAACGTTATGCGAATTCATTTATTGGTCTGGATAATGAATTAAAAGCTTTAAGTAGTAGTCATCAAATTAATCTTTTAGTTAAACCTAAGATTTTGCAGGCTCAAGGTAAAGTGGTCACTGTTGTACTAAATAGCAGTAGCTATTTGGGTGGTGCCCATGGTTCTGCTGCACAGCATTATTATAATTTTGATTTAAAAGAACAAAAGCAGATCAAGCTTGAAGACTTGTTACGTCCACAGCAAAAAGCAGCGTTAGAGAAGTTGGCGCATGAAGCCTTTAAGACTTGGGTTACAGACTCTAAACTGGCTGATAATGTCGGTGATTATGAACAAGCTTGGCCATTTAAATTATCCGATAATTTCTTATTAGGCGAACAAGGTTTAATCCTTCAATATGGTGAATATGAAATTGGACCATATGTGGTTGGATTACCTCGATTAGTCATTCCGTATGATCAATTACAGGAAGTCTTGAAAAAAGAGTATTTGCCGCAGCCTAAGTCGCAACCAGCTTCAGCACCTGTTGCAAAAAGTGGAAGCTAATGCGTCTGTTTGATACACATACGCATTTTGATGTTGCCGATTTTGATGAAGATCGGCAACAGTTAGCGCTTAATGCCAAAAAAGCTGGGGTTGATGCGTTGGTATTAATTGGTTTTGTGCAGTCACGTTTTGATGAATTGCTACAAACCCATCATCAGTTAAAGAGCTGGGAAAATGTACCGACTTCATATTTAGCACCCGGCTTACATCCATTTTATATTGAGCAACATCAACCAGAACATCTTTCTCATCTTGAGCAAATTTTACAGAAAGAAGAATGTGTGGCAGTAGGTGAAATTGGTTTAGATACTTTCTTAAAAGAGCATAAGCAGCCAGATATCTATGCGAAGCAAAAACAATATTTTGCTGATCAGTTAGAGCTTGCAACCCAATATCAAAAACCAGTGCTTCTTCATATTAGAAAAGCACATGGTGATGTACTCGCAATATTAAAAGCTCAGAAATTTAAACTGGGTGGAATTGCCCATGCTTTTAGTGGTGGAGTGGAAGAAGCGAAAGGCTTAATTAAACTTGGGTTCAAAATTGGTGTGACTGGGCAAATTACTAACCCGAACGCAAAAAAACTTCATACGGTTGTGCAGGCTATAGGTGCAGAGCACTTGGTGATTGAAACGGATTGTCCCGATATGACCCCACTTTGTTGCCAAACCTCAACTGAGGAGCGTACCCGTAATACCCCAGTTAATTTACCTTATGTTTTGCAAAGTTTGGCAGAAAACCTAAACATATCAGCGTCAGATTTGGCCGTACAGCTTTGGGGAAACTCGCTCTCGGCGTTGAAATTATCGTAATAAAAATCAAAGATTAGAAATAGTAACTAAAACAAAACACAGCGATTAGAAAAGAAGCTTAAAGTAAGAAAACAACATGTAAAAACGTGAAAAATAACATTGCCAGACATGGGAGGATAACCCAATGGCTAAGTATAGCAATATCAATAGTTTTAATGCTTTACAGACGCTAACAGTAGGTTCCAGCAATTATCAGATTTTTAGCTTAGCCCAAGCAGAGAAAATGCTAGGGGATATTGCCAAACTACCGAAATCTTTAAAAGTATTATTGGAAAACTTATTACGGTTCGAAGACCAACTTAGCGTTAAAACTGAACACATCTATGCCTTAGCAGAATGGTTAAAAACTAAAGGTTCTGAACAGGAAATTCAATATCGACCTGCTCGAGTTTTAATGCAGGATTTTACAGGGGTACCTGCTGTAGTCGATTTGGCAGCAATGCGAGCAGCCATGGCTCAAGCTGGTGGAGACCCAGAGAAGATTAACCCCTTATCTCCTGTCGATTTGGTGATCGACCACTCTGTGATGGTTGACTATTTTGCGGATGATCAGGCTTTTGAAGAAAACGTACATATTGAAATGCAGCGTAATGGCGAACGATATCAATTTCTACGTTGGGGACAGTCGGCATTTAATAATTTTAGTGTAGTGCCGCCAGGTACGGGGATTTGCCATCAGGTCAATTTAGAATATTTGGCCCAAGCAGTGTGGTTAGGAGAAGATGAAGGTAAAACGTTTGCTTTTCCTGACACCTTAGTGGGAACAGACTCACATACGACCATGATTAATGGCTTGGGTGTTTTAGGTTGGGGCGTAGGCGGTATTGAGGCTGAAGCAGCAATGTTGGGCCAACCCATCTCTATGCTTATTCCTGAAGTCATCGGTTTTAAACTTACAGGAAAATTACCAGAAGGTATTACAGCAACAGACTTGGTACTCACTATTACTCAAATGCTTCGCCAAAAAGGTGTGGTGGGTAAATTTGTAGAGTTCTATGGAGATGGTTTGGCAGATTTGCCTCTTGCTGACCGTGCAACAATTGCCAATATGGCACCAGAATATGGTGCAACCTGTGGTTTCTTTCCAATAGATGAAGTGACTATAGGATACCTAAAACTGACAGGGCGTCATGAAGACCGTATTGAACTCGTTGAAGCCTATAGTAAAGCTCAAGGTTTATGGCGAAATGCAGGTGATGAACCTGTTTTTACTGATACTTTAAGTTTAGACATGACCACGGTACAAGCAAGTTTGGCTGGACCAAAACGCCCGCAAGACCGAGTGCTGTTATCTGAAGTGCCTAAAACGTTTAATGCACTCATGGAGTTAACACTAAAACCAGCAAAAGAAGCAAAAGAACGTCTAGAAAATGAAGGTGGTGGTACTGCTGTAGAGGCAAAAAAAGCAAATATTCAACATGAAAGTCCATCTTGCGTGATTGAAGGGCAGGAATACCCTCTGACTCATGGGGATGTTGTTATTTCTGCGATTACCTCTTGTACCAATACCTCTAACCCAAGCGTGATGTTGGCGGCGGGCTTGCTTGCTAAAAAAGCCATTGAAAAAGGCTTACAAAGAAAACCTTGGGTGAAAAGCTCTCTGGCACCTGGTTCTAAGGTCGTGACTGATTATTTGTTGGCTGCTGGGCTTACGCCTTATTTAGATGAGTTGGGTTATAACTTGGTGGGGTATGGCTGTACAACCTGTATTGGTAACTCAGGCCCATTACCCGAGCCAGTCGAAGATGCAATTCAATGTCATGATTTGAATGTTGCATCTGTACTTTCTGGTAACCGTAATTTTGAAGGACGTGTACATCCATTAGTTAAAACCAATTGGTTAGCTTCACCGCCTCTTGTTGTGGCTTATGGTTTGGTTGGGAATATTCGTACCGACCTGACAACAGAGCCTCTTGGTGAGGGCAAAGATGGACAGCCCGTCTATTTAAAAGATATCTGGCCAAGTCAGGCAGAAATTGACGTTGTCTTGCAGAAAGTAAATACAGAGATGTTCCATAAAGAATATGCTGCGGTCTTTGATGGTGATGCGAGTTGGCAAGCGATTCAGATTCCAAAGAGCAAAACCTATGAATGGGCTGATGACTCGACTTATATTCGCCATCCTCCTTTCTTTGAAGGAATTGGAGAGCCACCGAAACCAATTAAAAATATTGAACAGGCGCGTATTTTGGCTGTTTTAGGTGACTCGGTCACAACCGACCATATTTCACCAGCGGGAAATATCAAAAAAGATAGTCCTGCGGGGCGGTATTTACAAGAGCAAGGGGTCGATCCAAAAGACTTTAACTCTTATGGCTCTCGACGTGGTAATCATGAAGTGATGATGCGAGGAACTTTCGCCAACATTCGTATTAAAAATGAAATGCTTGGTGGTGAAGAGGGTGGTAATACTATTTACATTCCAAGTGGTGAAAAGCTTGCCATTTATGATGCAGCAATGCTTTACCAACAAGAAAACACACCTCTTGTGATTATTGCAGGTAAGGAATACGGAACAGGTTCTTCACGGGACTGGGCTGCAAAAGGAACAAATTTATTAGGTGTGAAAGCAGTGATTGCAGAGAGTTTTGAGCGTATCCATCGTTCAAACCTAGTTGGTATGGGAGTATTACCATTACAGTTTGTTGATGGGCAAACTCGTCAATCTCTTAATTTAACTGGTCATGAAGTGATATCAATCCGTGGTTTACTGGACGGGATTCAACCTCATCAAATTCTTGAAGTTGATGTAAAAAGACCGGATGGGGTAGCGAGTCATTTTAATGTGTTGTGCCGAATTGATACGTTAAATGAGGTCGAGTACTTTAAGGCCGGTGGTATTTTGCATTATGTACTTCGAAATTTGATTGCTTCATAAATCGATAAACTTAGCACAGCCTTATAATGACTGTGCATTAGCCAATATTGGATTTATAGGCGTATCTTTACTTTTTAAGAGGATAAAAAGTAACAAAAATCCTTTGTCGGGCTGACGGTATGTCCTTATACCGCAGCCCAACTGGGCGGCATGCATGCCGCCTGTCACGCTAGTAAATGATGACTTAAATCTTAAATAATATAATTTGACTTATAATGACAAGACTTACCGTGAATTCAAATATCACGATCTCAAGTTTTCTTTGATATGAAATATACTTTCTTCTGAAAAGCAGTAAAATAGCCACCGTGTTTTATATCCCCCAAAGAGAAACAATGACCGATCTCCAACAAGATGAATATGAACGTCGTTTTGCAGGTGTAGCCAAAGTTTATGGTGATTCATCGTTCCAACACTATGAAAAAAGTCATGTGATGGTGATTGGTATTGGTGGTGTGGGCAGTTGGGCTGTAGAGGCTTTGGCTCGTACCGGAATTGGTGAAATCACATTAGTGGATATGGATGTTGTCGCGGCATCAAATGTGAACCGTCAGCTACCAGCGATGACCTCTACATTAGGCTGTGAAAAAGTGGAGATCATGGCGGAGCGTTGTCGCCAGATTAACCCACGTATTAAAGTAAATATTATTGATGACTTTCTTACACCTGAGAATGTCACAGAGCTTTTAAATCCTGTACCCAATATTATCTTAGATTGTATTGATGACGTTAAAGCGAAGTTGGCTTTAATGCTGCATTGCCGTTTTAACAAAATTCCTTTGATTGTTTCGGGTGGGGCAGGCGGTAAGCTCGACCCACTTAAAATTCGTGTCGCGGATTTATCAAAAACCGAACAAGACCCGATGTTGGCAAAGTTACGTAGCCAGCTTCGCGCTCGTGGTATTTGTAAAAAGCCAAAAGAGAAATTTGGAATTACCTGTATTTATTCGATTGATAACCCATTTTCAAGTGCAGATGTGTGTCCATCGGCTGGTTTACGCTGTGGGGGCTATGGTTCAGCGGTGGTTGTGACTTCAAGTTTTGCCATGATTGCAGTAGCTGAAGTTTTAAAGAAACTTGATTTAAAGAAAGCTTAGTTTAAATATTAAAAAGGCGTGCTCTTATGTTTGATTAGGCCTTTTTCTTTTTTAGTCATATAACTCTATCGTGTCGTGTTTGGGCTTTGTTGGAAGCTGCTGATCGTAAAATTTAAAGCACCATAAAATTAGAATAACGACAGTGAATATGGTGAAACCTTTTAAATACTTCATGAATAATTTAATCAAGTGAATGGTCTTGATAAAATTCTAGCGAAGGTAATCTATCTAATCTAATATAGAAAATAGGCTTAATGATCTAATTTTGAGATGGGAATGCTCACTTTAAAACAATTTCAATATTTTATAAAAATTGTTGAAGAAGGCAGTTTTACGGCTGCTTCAGAAAAGCTCTTTATTGCTCAATCAGCTTTGAGTAGGCAGATAAAATTATTAGAGGAAGAAATTAACTTTCAACTATTTGATCGTACTGACAAGAAAGTAAAGCTTACGGCAGCGGGAGAGGTCTTTTACAAGAAAATAAAAGATAACATGCTCTACTTAAATGAAATTATTGATCTTTCTAAAAGTATTTCGGAAGGGAAAAACCGCCAGATTAAAATTGCTCACTCAAGCAGTATTGTCATGGATCATAAAAAGGTTCAGATATTAAAAGAAATTAGCTTAGCTAAGCAGATAAATTTTGAGGTGAATACCTTGTCATCGGAGCAGCAAATCTTAGCTTTAATGAGTGGAGAAATTGATATTGGTTTGATAAGACCACCAGTATTGCATAGCCTTGAAGAAATAACGATTTTGAAATTATATGAACAGCCCTTATTTGTCGCTGTCTATATTGATCACCCTAAATTTAAACAAAAACAAAGTATCCAGATAAGAGATTTAGTAGATGAATATTTTGTTTCAACTCCACATCCAAAGCGGGGAGGTTTGAGCTATCTAGTCTCAAACTTGTGTGTAGGAGCTGGTTTCTTGCCTAAAACAGCGGTAGTCCAATCTCGTAAGATAACCCAATTACAATTAGTCGCTGCAAATTTGGGTATTAGTATTGTCCCTCAAGAATTTGAACAAATACTACCCAAAAATGTAAAACTGATTCCGCTGGAAAATAAGAACCTTTTCTCTGAAGTGGTTTTAGCTTATAGAACAGACCAAAGTGATCTGATTCAATCTTATGCTGAACATATCTACGAACTGCTACAAGCGTGAGTAGGAGATATCTTTAACCATATGCTGAAATAATTATTGTAGCCCGGTGTGCTCGCTAATAAGAAATGTATATTCGCTATCACCGTCTAACTGACGCTCCTGAGACATAATGTCTATTTTAGGGCGTTTATGTTGATAGAATTCTAAATTGATGCAACCACTATTATTAATTGCATAGCGAATATAGTAATTATCTGGCTCTAGAAAGATTGTTGCTTCTTCAAATGAGTGCAGAGATAGAATTTTTTTCTTATCGTGAAAAATCACAGAAGGACAATCTAGTAATCCATTTAAATATTGCTTTCGCATGACATGGATTCGAGCTTGAGGAGCCGTTCCTTTCAATAAATATTGTGGTTGATAAATCCTTTTTTCTGGTACTTTTTTGAAAACTTCTATAACGTTTGTATCGGGAATGGCATACGCCAAACTAAACGACGTCAGTAAGTAACCGCCTAAGAGTATTTTTTTCATAAAGTTACATCATCATTTTTGACAAGTACAATATGAAAATCATGCAAAAAAGAAGCCAAGCCTGATTTAAAAAGTCTGTCTGATCAACTGCTTGGCATATTTGAAAAGGATTGAAAAACCCGATGCTTAGGTAGGTTGCCCTAAACGATAGTAAGTATAAGTGACGCTATCATCTTTGTAGACATCATAACTATTTTGTTTGAAGTCAGAGACCCATTCACTTCCTGTGTATCCAGCAATATGTCCATAAACATGGTTACGGGTTCTGTGAATGATATAGATGTCACCTTCTTGTGGCTCATCAAATGATGGATTTATCTCTTTGTAGCCAATCTTTTTGAGAGTATCTCCCCAGTCTGAAGCTGCAATGGGGTGATTACGAATATCTGCACCAGCAGATTCGAGAGCAAGGCGGATACTACGTGCACAACGGGCTTTGCTGCGTCTTGAGGTAATACTTTCTAATTTAGCTACGAATCTATCAACATCTATTGCTGGAGTATCGGAAGTTTCAGTTTGATGATTACTAGGTTTCATGGTGAAAGGATAAGGGAGACTTGGAGTGCTGTGGGATACAACAATGGCTGCCTGATTTGAATCCTGATACATATAATTATCAGCTACTTGTCCGTCATAAATAATCATCGTGAAATCTCTACCGTACTATCTATATCCATATTAAAAAAATCACCACCTACCTGTGGCGTTCAGAGATACTAATAGGCGTACCTTAAAAGTTTTGTTTGCGTTATGTAATAACGTATCTTTTTTCTAGATATTGCTACTTAGAGATAAAAAGATATTCATTAAAATGAAACACAAAAACAATTTAACTTAAATTATTGATATTTTTATTTAAAAATAATTAATCAGAGCTTAAATTTGAATATTTTAATTCAGTCATTGCGAATATACTCAAAATCTAAGTCCCTGATTTAAAATGCCACATTTTCTTACAATTTAAGAAGTCATCACATGCTTAAGCTTGATGTTCTTTTAAATATTCTTCAGTGCGAATTAAAGCTGCTTGCATGTTGCTAATAGCCTGTTCAACATCACCTAAAGTTTTTGCATTTCCGCCACTTAGCGCCTGACGCCATTTACGCGCACCAGGTAAATTCTGGAATAAACCTAAAATATGACGTGTAATGATGGAGAGTGGAGCACCTTCTGCCATACGCTGTTCAATATAAGGTAGCATTTGTTCCATAATCTCAAATCGATCTGGAGCTTCCAAATTCCAAAGCTGACCCATTTCCGCGAGTAAGTACGGATTATGATAGGCTTCACGGCCAATCATGACGCCATCAACATGCTGTAAATGTGTTTGAGTTTCCGCAAACGTTTTAATCCCGCCGTTAATTTCAATGGTGAGATGTGGGCGCTCTTGTTTTAAACGATAGACATCTTCATAGCGTAAAGGTGGAACTTCACGGTTTTCTTTTGGTGACAGGCCTTTCAAAATAGCAATACGGGCATGCACTACAAAATGAGTGCAACCTGTTGCTGCAACTGTATCTACAAAATGAAGCATCTCTTCATAAGAGTGCATGTCATCAATCCCGATACGGTGTTTCACCGTTACCGGAATGTTTACTGCTTTTTGCATAGTGTGAATGCATTCAGCAACCAAATCTGGTTCTGCCATTAAGCAAGCACCGATTTTATTGTTCTGTACACGGTCACTTGGGCAGCCTACATTGAGGTTAACTTCATCGTAACCCCAGTCTTCAGCCATTTTTGTACAGGTCGCAAGCTCTTGCGGGTTTGAACCACCCAACTGTAATACGATAGGATGCTCTTGTGCACTGTAGTCTAAATGGCGTTTTGCATCACCAAAAAGAATCGCACCTGTGGTCACCATTTCGGTGTATAGCACAACATTTGGGTTAAACAGGCGCGCAAAGAATCGGTAGTCCTTTGTAGTCCAGTCCATCATGGGTGCGACAGAAATACGAGGTTGTAACGATTGAAGTGATTGCATAACCAATAGCCCAAAAGTCGCTAAATTAATGAAAGGGCAGCATTATACGAGGTTTATGCTTGAATCGACAGAGGCATTTAGCCGAGTAATTTATAACCACCCTTGTGTTGAATATAGGGAGATGATTTATAACAAGTTACCTTATTGGGAAATCATTTTCTTTTTTTGTAAGATAGCATCAAACAAGTTAAACAAAATACAAAGTACAACTAACCCAATACCAGCAAGGCAAGTCATGGTCCATCCGCCACGGTTCCATGCAAAAATTCCTAATGCTGAACCTCCTGCGCCACCAATAAAGTAAGTGGTCATATAGATGGCATTAATACGAGATTTTGCATCTGGTCGTAAACGGAAAATAATGCTTTGGTTGCTTGTGTGTACGAGAGCTAGTGCTAACTGAATTAAAGCAAAACCAGCAATGTAACTCGCAAGCAAAGTTTGTCCATAATAAAAGCAGAGCCAGCTTAACAAGAACAAACCACAGCCTATCCATGTGAGTAGAGTGGTACGTCCCTGATCGGCATATTTACCAATATAACGGGTTGATAAGGCACCAAAGATACCGACTAAAGGCACTAGTCCAATAAACAGATCAGGTAAATGATGTGCTGAGGTGAGGAGTAATGCGATGGTGGAATATAAAATACTCACAGATGCGAAGGCGAAAGCACCTGTAAGCGCTCTTAATAATAGTCTTTTCTCTTGTTTTAAAAGCTGACCCATGGAACCAAAGATCTGTCCATAGTTCATTTTCATGCGTAAAACATAAGGCAAGCGACTTTTTAAGGTATATGCCAACAGAAGCATTAATATGCCGCTTACCACATAAACCACTTTCCAGTGGAATAAGTTAGAAAATAGTCCAGCCAGACTGGTAGAGAGTAAAATACCCACTAATAGGCCACTCATTAAAAAACCAATGATCTCGCCAGTTTTTTCAGGTTTTACCGTCATTGTGGCAAGTGGAATAAGCACTTGAGCTGCAACCGAAAACAATCCTGCTAAAATTGTACCGATCCATAGCATGGGTAAGTTAACAGCAAAAGCAGAAGTAAATAGGCCAACTGCACAAAGCACCATCAAAAACGGAATAGCCTTGGCTTTATTGACGATATCACCCATCGGAACAATAAAGAGCAATCCGAGGGCATAAGACACCTGAGCAAATGTAACGGTCAATGCGGCTTGTGCTTGAGTCACAGCAAAGTCTTGTTGAATGGAGTGAATAAGAGGCTGGCAATAATAATTCACACCTGCACATAAGCCACATGCTGCTGCCATCAACCAAAGTAAAGGCTTATTTTGACTGATATCTTCAGGGGTAGACATGATGTTCTCTCGATTTTATTAGGTGTATGCGGTTGCTTCGACTTCAATGAGCATATGCTCTAATGCAAGGCGTGGTACAGGAATGAGTGTACAGGCTGGAAAAGGATGATTTTTCCATAAATTTTGCATAACTTTAATTAAAATTTCATGTTTTTCGACCGAATGGTCAACAACTAAAACTCTTAATACGGCAATGTTGCTAAGCTCAGCATTGGCAGCAGTTAAAGCATGTTGAATATTATCAATAGCTTGGGAAACTTGTTCTTCAAAGTTTGGGCTTAATTCACCTTTTGAGTTTTCGCCTCCTTGACCTGCAATATGAATGATCTTTTTAAAACTTTCTACCACGGCAACATGACTATAAGCATTTGGAGTAGGGTCGTATAAAGTTGATGGATTTATTATTTTAAAAGTTTCTTGATTCATGGGACTCAACCGTTTAGTAAAATTTAGATGAGTATCCAACCTCAACTTAAGTTGAGGTCAAGAGAAATTAGTATTTTAATCTTTTCTTTCTAAGGGTAATTATCATGACACCTGCAATATTTAAAATACAGCCTACCCATTGCCACATATTGAGATGTTCATTTAAAAAAGTAACCGCGAGTAAAATAGTTAAAACCGGTCCTATCGAAGCAATCATGGCAGATTGAGAGGCGCCAAGTCGCTCAATACTTTGCATGAGCATAACGGTAGGTAAAACAGTGACCAAAAAGCCAAGTCCGACGCCGTACCAAATTACACTAGATGGAAGTTGTAATAGAAGTTGAATAGGCTGAGGAGTACTTAATACATAGTGCGTTAATGTACCGATACAAGCGACTGTTAAAGCTAAACCTGTGAAATTCCAAGAACCAAATTTTTTAATTAATGGCGGGGTCAGTAGTAAATAGCCTGCAAAAGCCACAGCACTCGCAAACACGAGACTTGTGCCTAACCAGAAGTTGCCCTGAATTGGTGCATTGTTGTGCTCTTGAAGCATGACCAATACAGTTCCACCATAACTAAGAAAAATGGCAAATAAACTTTTTGCATCTAATTTTTGTTTGTATAGGAAGCTTGAGACAATGACTGTGAGTGTGGGATATAAAAATAGAATAATTCGTTCGAGTGAAGCACTAATAAACATCAGACCCATAAAATCGAGCCAGCTGGCAAAGTAGTAGCCTAATAGACCGGCAAAAATTAAAATTAGCCAATCCTTCTTTTTTATGCCCTGATTATGATGCCTGTTAAACCAGCAAATTAATAGAAAGAACGGTAAAGCGCTTAACATGCGTAAAGCCATCAGGACTGTAGCGTCTACTAATGGAGAAAGGGCATAAGTCTGTTTAATAAAGATTGCTTTTGTACTGAATAGAAAAGCAGAGCAAAGAGCAAAAAAAGACCCGATTTGAAACGAAGATAAAGAAATTTTCATATACAAGACTGTATAAGAGAGACTGTTGTCTGTAAAAAAAGAAAAAGCTTCCTATATTACACCTCTAATTAAATATCGTGAATCATCAGTTCAAAATATGGGTATTTATTAAATAAATATTGGGTGGTATTTTAAAAAAGTTCAATTAGAATCCAAATTCTGTACAAAGAATACACATGGGGGAAACATTGCAGGTTGCAATGTTTTTGACAATGAGAAATTAGCTTGAGGAACGCTCATGCAAATCGGAATCCCAACCGAAACTGTCGTCGGTGAAAATCGTGTAGCTGCTACGCCAGAGACAGTAAAGAAGTTGATTAGCGCTGGTCATAGCGTTGTGATTGAACGTGGTGCTGGTGTAAAGGCTGCGTACATTGACAGTGCTTATGAACAGGTCGGTGCAACCATTACGGATGATGCCTATACGGGTAGTCAAATTATTTTGAAAGTTCGTGCGCCACAAGGCGGGGAAATTCAAAAACTTCCAGCAAATACTGCTGTTGTAGCAATGTTTGATCCTTATCGTAATACCGAGCTAGATCAGTTTGCGAATCAGCAAGTTTCTGCTTTTGCATTGGAATTGCTTCCTCGTACGCTTTCTCGTGCGCAGAACATGGACGTATTGTCTTCTCAGGCAAACCTTTCTGGTTATAAATCAGTTTTGCTTGCTGCCGCTGAATATCAACGTATGTTCCCAATGCTTATGACTGCTGCTGGTACTGTAAAACCTGCTCGTGTTGTGATTATGGGCGTGGGCGTTGCAGGTCTTCAGGCAATTGCAACGGCAAAACGTTTAGGTGCAATTGTTGAAGCAACTGATTTGCGTCCTACAGCAAAAGATCAAGTTGAATCTTTAGGCGGTAAGTGGTTAGACGTACCAATGTCTGAAGAAGAGCAACAACGTGCAGCTGACGCCGCTAAAAATGGTTATGGATGGATGCCGGGTGAGCAATACATCAAAGACCAAGCCGCGATTGTTGACAAGGCTGTTTCTAACGCTGACATCGTGATTACAACTGCATTGTTGCCAGGTCGTGATGCACCGCGTCTGATTAAGGCTGAAACTGTTGCCAAGATGAAACCAGGCTCTGTCATTTTAGATATGGCTGTTGAAACTGGTGGTAACGTTGAAGGCTCTAAAGTTGGCGAGACTGTGTTTACAGAAAATGGCGTGAAAATTTTGGGTGTTCCAAATATTCCGGCAACTGTAGCGACAGAAGCTTCCGCACTATATGCGCGTAACGTATTCAATTTCGTAGAAACTTTATTCGACAAAGAGAAAAACTTTGCGATTAATCAAGAAGACGAAATCCAAAAAGCCCTATTGGTCACTCATGGCGGTCAAGTACTGCTTAAGCGTGGTTAAGGAGATTTCTCATGGTTGAAACTATTACAATTTTCGTCCTTGCCATCTTCGTAGGTTATTACGTAGTTTGGGGTGTTACACCAGCTTTACATACACCACTTATGGCAGTAACCAATGCGTTGTCATCTATTATTGTAGTGGGTGCAATGTTGCAAACTGTGGGTCTGCCTATTTTGGGTGTAGATGCTAACGTTGCATTTCAAAGTGTGAATGTGGTGAGCGTACTGGGTGCGATTGCGGTATTTTTGGCAAGCATTAATATTTTCGGCGGCTTTGCAGTAACTGCACGCATGTTGGAAATGTTCAAGCCTAAGCAAAAGAAATAAGAGGGCTTTGACATGGAATTTATTCAAGCAAATGCAAATTGGTTGTACCTTGTAGGCGCAATTCTCTTTATCTTGACGCTTCGTGGTTTGTCTGGCCCTAAAACAGCAATTCAAGGTAACCGTTACGGTATGATCGCGATGGCGATAGCTGTAGTTACGACCTTCTTTGTTGCGAATAACCCAGTTATCTGGATGATTGTTGGTGCAATGGTGTTGGGTGCAATCGTTGGTATTGCCCGTGCTCGTACTGTGCCAATGACTCAAATGCCTGAAACTGTTGCATTGATGCACTCGTTAGTTGGTTTGGCTGCTGTCCTAATTGCAATTGCTGCAATTTTACACAACAACCAACTCACTGAATTGTTTGCTCAAAATGAGGCGGCTTTAACCGCGGCTGGTGTGCAACATGTGCACATGAGCAGTGTTCACTTATTTGAATTGTTTGTAGGTTGTTTTGTTGGTGCGATTACCTTTACTGCATCTGTATTTGCGTACGGTAAATTGGCTGCAAAAAAATGGGCGAAAACGATTTCTGGTGTATGGGTTAAACCTGTTCAAGCGCTTATCTTTATTGCGATGTTGGCTTGTGGTTTCTACTTCTTTACCACTGGCAATATGACTGCATTCTGGGCAATGACAGCACTTGCACTTGCATTTGGCTGGGTATGGATTGCACCAGTTGGTGGTGGTGATATGCCTGTAGTGGTATCGCTTCTTAACTCATTCTCGGGTTGGGCTGCGGCAGGTATTGGTTTTACACTTGAAAACAACATGTTGATCGTTGCGGGTTCTCTCGTGGGTTCATCTGGTGCGATTCTGTCGTACATCATGTGTAAAGCAATGAACCGTTCGATCATCAATGTATTGTTTGGTGGTGCAATGGGTGGCGCGGCAGTTGCTACAGCTGCTAAAGGTGAGCAAGTTCAGCGTAACCATCGTTCAGGTTCTGCTGATGATGCTGGCTTCTTGATGTCAAATGCAGACAGCGTTGTGATTGTACCGGGTTATGGTATGGCGCAAGGTCGTGCACAAAATGCTGTAAAAGAATTGTGTGAAATTCTAAAAGAGCAAGGTGTTCGCGTTCGTTTTGCAATCCATCCAGTTGCTGGTCGTATGCCTGGTCATATGAACGTATTGCTTGCTGAAGCAGACGTAGCATATGAAGACATCTTGGAAATGGATGAGATTAACTCAGACTTCCCTGCAACTGATGTGGTACTTGTAATTGGTGCAAACGACGTAGTAAACCCTGCTGCGAAAGATGATCCAACTTCACCAATTTATGGCATGCCGATTCTTGAAGCACATAAAGCGCGTACGATCATGGTGATTAAGCGTTCTATGGCAACAGGTTATGCAGGTCTGGACAACGATTTGTTCTATAACGAAAAAACAATGATGATCTTTGGTGATGCCAAGAAAGTTGTGGAAGATATGACTAAAGCAATCAATGGTGGTGGTCACTAATCTGACCTCAAACAGGATTGTAAAAGCCACCCTCGGGTGGCTTTTTTTAATTGGCTTGTGTGTTTAAAGAAATTTTTCTACGAGGTCCATTGACTGTTGATAGAGGTCACGTGCCAGTTTCTGATTTTTTGCGTGTGAAGATTTCCAGTCTGGCATATGCGCACTGACATATTCTCCATTACGATTCTGCCATGCATCTCCAGTTGCCATTTCTGTAATGAGATTTGCTGGAACTGAGGTTGGAACTAAGCCTAATTTCATCGCTGCATAAACTGGTTTTGGTAAGTCACGATAAATATCAGAAGCGACACCACCTGGATGCAATGCATTATTGGTAATTGGACTACCTGCTAGTTGTTCTGCTAAAGCATTGCTGAATAATAAATTTGCAAGCTTCGATTGCCCATAATAGAACAGGGGGTTGTAAAAACCTTCTGCTCGAAACTTGTTGGGTTTAATTGAGCCAACCCAGTGTGCAATAGATGCAAGGTGGACAATGCGTGCATTAGACGGTTGCTGTAAAACAGGAAGTAGTTTTTGAGTTAATAAAAAATGACCTAAATAATTAACGCCAAATTGCTGCTCGAAACCATCGACAGTCAGTTGTTTGGTTTTGGCAAATAACCCTGCATTGTTAATGAGTACATCAAGGCTACCATAGCGATCTGCAATCTCGTCGGCTGCATTTCGAGTTAATTCAAGACTGTTTAGATCGAGAGAAACTAAATCGACTTGTCCTTGATTGAGTGAGCGTAATTTGTTTTGCGCATCTTGTGCTTTTTCTGGATTTCGGCAGGCTAAAATAACATGTTGCCCTTGTTTAACGAGTTGTTCTGCTGTGGCGAAACCAATACCTGTGTTGGCGCCCGTAATTAATATTCTCACTTTCTGTGCTCCGGTTATGCTATTTATTGGTGGGGACTTCAAGAGTTTGTATATTGCTGCAAATCTGACAATTTGTCATGTCAAATTTAAAAATGGGTGATGAGTAACGGCTTTTGCTTAATCTCTATAATCAAAAAAATGGAAGTATTTATTATTTCTATTTAATTTAATGGTGAGAGTTTCAAGAACTATATTAGCTAGCTTTTACTTTTACTGGATGCTAAGAATGATAATATTTGATTGATATATAGTAGTTGTTTGAGGGGTTTAAGTGGTCAAAAAAATAATATTTTTCATAATCTCATTTATCAGTTTTTTCTTTTCTTCGGTAACTTTGGCAGAGCCTCTTGAGGAGGTGAGTGAAAAATATGCAAATTGTTTGATGAGGCAAGTTGAGCCTCAAATAAAAATGAATAAAGATGAAAATGATATTGTTAAAGATGCTTTCTATAAATGTGGACAAGAGGAAAAGGAGTGGATGGGAGTAACTGATATAAAAAAAATGGCGGGTGAGGATTATAAAAATATAAGTGAGGAGCAACTCAAACTAATTTCTGAGCTACAAAGTGATATTGTAAAGAAAATGAAGATGAATATGACTGAGGAAATACTCAAAGTTATTCGGGAAGAAAGAAAAAAAGCTAATACATAATAAAGTATAGGGGTGTAATGGAAAATATCACCTTTAACAATTAAAAAGCGGCTCAAAAGAGCCGCTTTTTTTAAAAGCAAAATTTTAGGCAACCGACTCTGGAGCGGTACGCCATAAGCTTTCTAAATCGTAGAATTTACGAGCTGTTGGTAGCATCACATGTACTACAACAAAGCCGAGATCAATCAAGATCCATTCTGCATCTCGTTCACCTTCAACGCCAATCGGGCGGAAACCGGCTTTTCGAGCTTCTTCTGCAACATTGTCAGCGAGTGCTTTGACATGGCGAGTAGAAGTACCACTTGCAATTACAATAGCATCAGAGACATTGCTAATTGAGCTAACATCTAACTGGAGAATATCTTTTGCTTTTACATCAACTAAAGCGTCATGAACAACTTTGAGACAAGTCTGTACGTCTTTATTTGAGGTGTTCATTGCGAAATCGTGAGAATTAGACACGCTGGGCGATGGTTCTAAATTCATATAGGGTATATTTTCCTGACAATTACTCACTATCTAATATAGTGGTTTTCGCGCTAAATTTCAATCAGAAGTCGTAACAGTTTATATATTTACATCATCCGAAAAATACTTTTTCTTCCAAGTAAATGACTGATTTGAAGTATTTTCAGGCTTATATTCTGCTGCAATATAGTTTTGATAAGAGCTTTGCTTTAACCAAGAAAAAATTTGTTCATAAGGGATTTGGGCTGTATCTGGTTCATGACGGCCCGGACAGTCAGCAAATTGAATATGTCCAATTAAGTTAATATTTTCTTGCAAACCCTCAAGTACATCTTCGCCCATCATCGCCATGTGATAGCAGTCATATTGCATTTTTAGGGCAGGGTGATTGACCGCTTCTAGCATTTCTTGTCCCTGCGCAATGTTCTGCACCAAAAAGCGTGGCATATCTGTACCGTTAATCATTTCAAAAACGGGTTCTATACCGTGTTCACTAAGTAAGTTACAGGCAAGTTTTAAATTAGCTGCTAGTGTTTTCAAACAAGGAAGTAGGTCGGCATCTAGAGGCTGTTTCCCTGCCAAAATATTAACACGGGGAACTTTTAAAGCGGTGGCATAGCTAATCGCTAATTCTAATGCTTCACGAAAAGCTGTTTCTTGACCGGGTACGCCAGCTAAACCATTTCCGCCTTGCATAAGATCACCAGCAGGCACATTGATTAGGCAGAGGCTAAGGTTGTAGTGTTCGAGTTGAGTTTGAATATCCGAAATAGCCAATTCATAAGGAAATTGAATTTCTACATATTCAAAGCCCTGTGCATGCGCCAGAGCAAAGCTTTCAATTAAAGGAACTTCGGTAAAAATCATGGATAAATTTACTGCAAGACGACCCATACTCAAACTCCGTTTATTTTTGCTCTATTAATTGAATCATAGTAGCTAAATCTTTCTCAGCAAAGCCATTTTTTTGGTGAGTTTGTAGCTGTAGTAGAGCTTTTTGTGCAACTGGGATGTCTAAATTAACATTGTTAGCCAATGTTACTGCGTTGTTAAGATCCTTAGATAATGTTTGAACTTTCCACTGAACTGGTTCAAATGTATGAGTTGCCATGCGGGGAGTTAGAATTTGAAAGGGTTTAGAGTCAGCAAATCCACCTGCTAAGGCAGGAGCAAGCAAAGTTGTATCTACACCAGCTCGATCTGCAAGTGCGACAGCCTCTGCAATAAGAGCGCTGTTGGCTGCAACAATAAGTTGATTACAAATTTTGGTGGCTTGGCCAGTTCCTGTATCTCCCATGCGAGTCACACGTTGGGATAGAACATTATAAATAGCAGTTAATTCTGTAATGGTTTGAGCATCACCGCCTGCAAAAATGACAAGTGTGCCTTGTTCTGCACCTGCTGTTCCACCTGATACAGGTGAGTCAATCCATGTGGCGTCATGGGTAGCAGCTGCTTGAGCAAGCGTTTTCGTTGCAGCAACAGATAAACTCGAGAAATCAACAATAACCTGTTTGGCTTTTAAGTTAGGCTGAATTTGCTCAAATACAGCTTGTACTGCTTTGTCATCTGCCAGACAGATTAAAATAACTGGATATTCACCAATATCTGAAAGTTCTAAAGCTTGTGCACCGATATCAATAAGTTCGTCACATGCAGAGGTGGTTCGATTCCAAACAGCAACTTGAAAGCCAGCTTGAATAAGGCGGGTTGCCATCCGACTTCCCATAAGCCCTATGCCTAAAAAAGCAATAGGGGTGTTGCGATCAAAATTCATAATCTCGGCTCTTATTTATATTGGCGTGGTAAAAAATTAACTTCCGGATGTTTGTCTTTTTTACGAGCAAGTTTGCTATTTTTACCAAGTAATAATTTAAGTTGCCAGATTTTTTCTAGACGTAATGATTTTTCTGGTTGATGTTCCATTGCGTCAAGTACACGTTTTGCCGCAGTGAGGGCATCAGGTGAGCGCTGCAACATTTCAGATGCAATCTCATTTGCTCTCTCTAAAGGAGTGTCACTTAAATGAGTTACAAGACCAATTTCTTTTGCATAATTCCCATCAAAAACACGGGCAGTTAAAGTGAGTTCTTTTGCAAGGTCAACGCTAATTAAACCTTTTAATGAGCGAGTAAGTCCCATATCAGGAACTAAACCCCAACGGCTTTCCATAATCGACATTTTTGTTTCTGGATGAGAAATTCGGATGTCAGCAGCCAAGGCAAGTTGCATACCAGCGCCGAAACAATATCCTTCTAATGCCGCAATAACAGGTACAGGTAAATTCTGCCAAGTCAGAAATGCTTTTTGAAAAAGACTTTGTCCGGGTTTTACAAGTTCCCAAATGGCAAAAGCAGAGTTTTTGGGATTGTTGAGGTCAGATAAATCAATACCAGCACTAAACACATTTCCTTCGCCTGTCAAAATAACACAGCGAATATCTCTATCCTTTTTAATTGCTTTTGCAGTTGAAACTAACTCTTTTAATAAGGCAAAACTCATCGCATTGCGTTTGTCTGGACGGTTTAAATATACCGTTGCAATGCCATTATTTTTTTCAATACGTAAGAGTGCCATGAGATTCCCGCTTCTTTTTTTATAGATGAACGGAGCATAACATGGCTGTAATCTGGAAACATGACAGCTCAGTCATGCCTATTTGGTAGATATGTTAGTCAGGTATCACCAAGATCTGATGAGCAGCACTTTCTACCTCTTTAACCACAAGACCTAATTCATCAAAGCGCTGTATAACTTCTTCAATGAAGCCTTCATCTGCTATACGGCGTTCTTTACGTAGCGTTGAAATAAATTGTTCAAAGTCACCTGTAACTTGCTGGAGTTTCGGGGCGCCTACATAGCGAGTGGCACCATACAGGCGATGTAAAACATGCTCAAGTTGAGGGAAGTCTTCCAGCTCAATGAGCTGCTGCATTTCGTCTAGCTCAGTTGGAAAACTATCAACTAACATTTTGAGTAGATCTTGTGCTAAGTCTTCTTTATTTGCTGCAAGTTGCAAACTTTGTTGCCAGTTTAAAATTTGTGGGTCTAAAGCTTCTGCAACTACGTGGTGGTCTTTATCTATGGCTTTTGCTGTAAAGTTGTTTTTAGTCCATTGCGTTAAGATCTGGATGATTTGCTCCATTTGAATTGGCTTGGTGACATAGTCATTCATGCCTACTTTAAGAAGCTTTTGCTTTTCATCGGCAAGGGCATGGGCTGTTAACGCAATAATTGGAAGCTGCATTTCTCCATCGAGCGTTGACTCTAAAGAACGAATAGCACGCGTGGTATCAATGCCCGACATAACTGGCATTTGAATATCCATAAACACCAAATCAAATGGTTTGAGTTTTTGGTCAATTCGTTCTTGAATAAGGTTAAGCGCTTCTTGACCACTTAACGCTTTAGTTGTTTTAACGTTTAATTCACCCAACAAAGCTTCTAAAACAATTAAGTTTGGTAAATGGTCATCCACTGCCAGAATGTGTAAACCCTGACCATTAAAATCTTGCTGTTCTTCTTCAAAAATAGGTTGGTTGCTTAATAATTGAATGAGTCCACTACGGCTTAATGGTTGATATAGAGGACGAGCGCGATATTCACTGAGCATGTTTGGCTCAAGCGTCATTTGATAACCATAGACGGCTAAATTGCCTTGATAACGGCTACGGATTTCTTTTAATAATGCTTCTGTATCACCGCTATGGTCAACGATAAGCCATGTATTATCTTTCTGATCAAGATGTTTTAAACGACTAAACAAGTCCAGAATTGATTGTGTTTCGATGTGAGGAACATGGTAGTTTTCAAGGTAATAACGTAAAACACTTGCTGTAGCAGGATGAGCAAGATAAGACACGACTTGTAAATGCTCAAAATGCGGGTGTTCGATTTCGTAATCTTCATCTACCACAAATTGTGCGGTAAACCAGAACGTAGAACCTTTTTCTGTTGGCGCACGTTCCTGATTGTCCTCAAAGCCAATTTGACCATGCATGAGATGAACAAGCTGCTTAGAGATAGCAAGACCTAAACCTGTACCGCCAAATTGACGTGTAACTGATGCATCGCCTTGCGAGAATGATTCAAATAACTTTTTACGGTCTGTACCACTTAAGCCAATACCACTGTCTTGAACACTAAAATGAAGCAGACATTGCCCAATATCATCATGTTCCATACGAACACGAACAATAATCTCACCATCTGGAGTGAACTTGATTGCATTAGAAATTAAGTTGGTCAGAATTTGCTTGAAGCGTAAAGCATCACCAATAACTTGTTGTGGAATGTTGTCCGCATAGTAAAAAGCCATGGCGATATGTTTTTGAGCGGCCAAAGGAGACAGCATATCCATAACATCAAAAATGGCTTCTTCTAAGTCGAATGGCGCTGTTTCAAGTTCTAGCTTACCTGCATCAATTTTTGAGAAATCTAATACATCGTTAATTAATGCCAATAAATGGGCAGATGACTTGCGAATGGTTTGTAAATAAAGATTTTGTTCATTATTTAAATTTTGTTGACGAAGCAATAAATGAATAAAGCCATCAATACTGTTGAGAGGCGTTCGAAGCTCATGACTAATATTTGCAAGGAAAACTGACTTTGCCTGATTTGATGAAATCGCTTGGTCACGTGCTTGACGATAGGTAATGTTTTGGACTTCTAAGGTATCTAATGTTCTGCGTAAGTCTTCTTCTGTTTGTTCAGTGTGTTCTTTTAATTCTAAAAAGCTAAAGTGCAATCGCTTAACAACGTTTGCGATGTCTCGCTGTAGTAAGCGTAGCTCGCCAGTACTATTAATGACTAGGTGTTGGTCTAAAGTATCTGCATTTAGACGTTGTAACTGCATGCGAATTTCATACATCGGCGCAATCCAGCGACGAGAATAAAAATTCAAGCATAGTAAAAGTAGCAGTAAGGTCATTAATCCAGTAATGACGAGAGCAATCATAATGCGATAACGTGCCAACTCTAGAGGCTGGTTATCCATTTCAATCACTAACCAGACTGGCGCTTTTCCAGCTTTATTACTAATCTGTAGTCCATAAATATTGTTGTGGTTATAAGAGATTGGACCAAAAAAATTATTACTACTGGGAAAGCCAGGCCAATAACGATTATCACGATAACCAATACTTAAATAAGTCTGTCCATTGTTATCGATGAGTACTGCGCGTTTCAGATTTTTTTCGCTAAACATGCTTTGCATGATGTGCTGGGCATGATCGTATTCATCTGGCTGTAGTTCGACCAGCGTATATAGATCTTTCGCAATTTGATTGTAGCGAGCTAAAATTGCTGAGGCGTGATGTAGCTGTTGTTGTTTTACCGAATGTGACGTTTCAGTTAAAACCAGAAAAGCACCGACCCCTGTTAAAATCATAATCGGCACAAAAATTAGAGCAATCAATTGCCCATATGCATGATTCAGACGTAAGCGTTTCGATATGGTTTTATTGAAATTAGACATGGCTACATCAGATTTATCTCTCTGTACGGCATCTTATCACGCTTTATTTTAAAACAGACGGCATTTTATAAATGACCGAGCTTTAATCGCTTTCATGAAAAAGCATATTGAAATGGGTGCAGTACCGAGCATTTTTTCATACAATAGGCCCACCTCGATATAGGTGTTGATCATGAGTAATACACAACCTGACTTTTTAGCCGACGAATTTTTGTTAGATCACTATGTAGGTAAGACACCTCTAGTTCGTTTGCAGCGATTAGCTTCTCACACGCAAGCGACGGTTTTAGCAAAATTGGAAGGTAATAATCCGGCAGGTTCTGTAAAAGACCGTCCTGCATATAACATGATTATGCAGGCAGAAAAACGTGGTCAAATTAAGCAAGGTGACACTTTGATTGAGGCAACCAGTGGGAACACGGGTATTGCTTTGGCAATGGTTGCTGCAATGCGCGGCTATAAAATGAAACTTATTATGCCGAACAATATGAGTCAGGAGCGTAAAGATGCGATGCTGGCTTATGGTGCAGAGCTGATTGAAGTAACGCCACAGCAAGGGATGGAAGGTGCACGTGATTTAGCCTTGCAAATGGAAAAAGAAGGTAAAGGTCACGTTTTAAATCAGTTTGGTAATCCTGATAATGTTGAAGCTCATTATTTAACGACAGGTCCTGAAATTTGGAAACAAACAGATGGGAAAATTACCCATTTTGTAAGCTCAATGGGTACAACTGGTACCATCATGGGTGTTTCTAAATATTTAAAAGAACAAAACCCAGATATTCAGATTGTTGGTTTACAACCAGCAGATGGATCAAGTATTGCGGGTATTCGCCGTTGGCCAAAAGAATATTTACCTACTATTTTTGATAGTAGCCGTGTGGATCGTACTATTGATATTCCACAAATTGATGCTGAAAAAACCATGCGTAAATTAGCACGTATGGAAGGCATCAGTGCGGGTACATCTTCGGGTGGTGCTGTATGGGCATCCATCAAAATTGCAGAAGAAAATCCAGATGCTGTTATTGTTTGCATTATCTGTGACCGTGGCGACCGCTACTTGTCTACAGGATTGTTTTCAGTACAGGACGATAACTCATAATTGAGAGAAATAATGCGTTTCCCAACCTTGGTTTTTGATATTGAAACTTTAACTGATTTAAAAGCGGGAGCGCATTTATATCATCTTGATTTGCCAGAGGCTGATGTAGAGCAAGCGTTGACTAAACTGCGCCGTCAAGAATCAGGCATGGATTTTCAGCGCTTACCTTTGCACGAAATTGTTTGTATTTCTGGCCTTTGGATTGATGAGTCGGGTTTTAGATTGTTTTCTTTTAGTCGGGAACAATATTCTGAAGCTGAGATTTTACAGAAGTTCCTATCAATTTTTGATAAACGTCATCCGACTTTAGTGAGTTGGAATGGTTCGCAATTTGATTTACCCGTTATTCTATTTCGCGCCATGTATCATGGGCTTTCTGCACCGGGCTTGTTTGACCAAGGTGAGATTGATAGCCAGAAGCGTTTTAATAATTACCAAAACCGTTATCACCATCGTCATATTGATTTAATGGACGTGATGGCAATGTTTAATGGGCGTAATTTCCAAAAACTTGATGATATTGCCTGCATTTTAGGTTTGCCGGGTAAGCGCGGTGAGTCGGGTTATCATGTACCGGAATATGTCCGTACGCAGCAGTGGTTAAAACTGACCAGCTATTGTGAAGGAGATGTACTTAATACATGGTTCGTCTATGTACGTTGGTTGTTATTGAAAGGACAATTAACTGTAGATGAGCATAATGATTGGGTAAGCTCTAGTATTGATTATTTAAAAAATATTCCTCAGCAAGCAGATTTTCTTGAAGTATGGAAACTTACTTCGAAACATACTGAATTTACTTCACACTATTTTAATCCTTTAGATTTTTAGGTTCATCCTTTGAAACAACAAGCCAAATCTCGCAAGCCCCAACAACTTGAATATATTTTTCAGGTTGAAACACTTTCTCATGAGGGGCGGGGAATTGCGCATTATGGTTCTCATCCTGATCATCCCGCAGATAAGCATGGCAAAAAAGTTTTTATTCGTTATGCATTGCCCGGAGAAACTGTAAAGGCTCAGATTACCCATCAAGCGAAGCGTCTTGAAGAAGCCGAGATGGTGCAGTTGTTAGGAGAACCTTCAACTCATCGTATAGATGCAATTTGTCCTCATTATGGTATTTGCGGTGGCTGTAGCATGCAGCATATCCATCCTGATGAACAAATCCGTTTAAAGCAAAGTGTGCTCCAATCACATTTACAGCATTTTGCAGGTATTCAACCTGAACAGTGGCTAGAGCCGATTCGATCTTTACAAAGTGATTATCGTCGTCGTGCACGAATTGGTGTGCGTTATTTGCCGAAGCCAGATCGCTTAATTATGGGGTTTCGTGAACATCATAGTAATCGTTTAACTTCTATCCATAGCTGTAGTGTTTTGGATGAAAAACTATCAAATAGCTTGCCTGAATTGCGTCTTTTACTCCAAAGTCTAAAAGGCAAAGCACACATTGGTCATGTAGAATTAGCAAAAGGTGATCATGAAATTTCTTTATTGGTTCGTCATGTAGAAAAATTAAACAATTCTGATGTCAACCAATTAAAGCAATTTGCGTTAGACAAAGGATGGCAGTTGTATTTGCAACCTAAGGGTCCTGAAAGTATTCATCGTATTGATGATGAAAAAGGCGCTTCACGTTTACATTATGCCTTAGAGAGGTTTAATGTAAATTTTGCTTTTTCGCCATTGGATTTTACTCAGGTCAATGCCACAGTAAATGAACAAATGGTTCAATTGGCATGTGAATTGCTTCAATTGCAACCAGGTGAAAAAGTACTTGATCTATTTTGTGGATTAGGCAATTTCTCGCTCCCGTTAGCACGATGTGTTGGTGAGAGTGGGCAGGTTGTTGGTGTGGAAGGGAGTGAAGAAATGGTTCAACGGGCAACAGCTAATGCAAAATGCAATAGTTTGGTGCAGGCAACCTTCTTTTCACAAGATTTAACAAAAGATTTTTCGCATCATTCTTGGGCAAATCAAGGATTTGATGCATTATTGATTGATCCTCCTCGTGCTGGTGCATATGAAATTATGCAGTATGTATCAAATTTTGGAGCAAAAAGAATCGTTTATGTATCATGTAATCCAGCTACACTGGCAAGGGATGCAGGTGTTTTGGTCCAATATGGCTACCAGTTAAAAAAAGCAGCGGTAATGGACATGTTTACGCATACAGAACATGTTGAATCCATTGCGCTATTTGAAAAAATTCAAGAGATAAACGATTAAAAACATGAGTTACATATTGAGGAGAATGGTATGGTCACAGTACGTGAACAGTTACCTGAACAACTAACTGAGTTGTCCGAGGAAACGACTGTAGAGCATGCCGCCGAAACGCAAATCGGTTTAGCCTCATGGTTGGATCGGGTGCGTGAAATATTAGATGGGGCGAAGCTTGAACAGCTTGAAAAGGTTGCGAATGAAACCCTGCAAAAAGAGTTAGAATCAACGGTTAATCATAGGTCCAATACTTTCGCTACTGGCGTTGGAATGGCCGACATTTTGGCACATCTCCATGTAGATGAAGATACTCTATCGGCAGCCATGCTCTATCGTAGTGTGCGTGAAGACATTACTGATATAGAAGAAGTAAAAAAGAAATTTGGAGATCAGGTCTATAACCTTGTCAAAGGCGCTTTGGCAATGGGTAAACTATCGGAACTCATTGAAAAAAATAAGCGGTTAGAAGACCATTTCAATAATAATCAACGAGAACATTTAAGTGGCATTTATAAAATGCTGATTTCGGTCACCGAAGATGTTCGTGTTGTTTTAATTAAACTTGCTGAACGTACCTATTCTTTACGAGAGCTGGCAAATTCCTCTCGTGAACGTCAAGAACGCGTAGCACGTGAAATTCTTACTATTTATTCACCATTGGCACATCGACTCGGTATTGCTCAGCTTAAATGGGAACTTGAAGATTTAGCTTTTCGCTATTTGGCTCCAGACCGTTATAAAGAAATTGCGTCATTACTGAATGAAAAACGTTTAGAGCGTGAACATTATATTCAGTTCGTCATTGACCGTTTAAAAAGTGAATTGGCGTCTTACGGAATTGAGGCAGAAATTACAGGTCGAGCAAAGCACATTTATTCGATTTATCGAAAAATGAAAAGCAAAAACCTGAGTTTTGATCAGCTCTATGATATTCGTGCCTTACGTGTATTGGTCAATAGTGTCCCAGAGTGTTACCACTCTTTGGGTATCGTACATCAAATCTGGCGTCATATTCCGCATCAGTTTGATGACTATATTACCAATCCGAAAGCAAATGGTTATCGCTCTTTGCATACTGCTGTAATTGCCGAAAATAAATCGCTTGAAGTACAAATTCGTACTCATGAGATGCATGACGAAGCAGAGTTGGGTGTATGTTCGCACTTTAACTATAAAGAAGGTTCAAAGAATACCGACCATTCTTTTAACCATCGTTTGCATTCATTGCGTGCTGTTCTAGAGCACTATCAAGAACGTAATGAAACAACGGTACATCAAAACGAAGATGAAACTGAAGGCTTTGATCAACTACAAGATTTTGAAGGTTTTGAGAAGATTTATGTTTTCAGTCGTGATGGTGACATTAAGGAATTGCCACGTGGCTCGACGGTTTTAGATTTTGCTTATCATGTGCATACAGAAGTAGGGAACAAGTGTTACGCAGCGCGAGTTAACCAGCGTTATGTACCATTAACCTATACTTTAAAAACTGGCGAACAGGTTGAGATATTAACTAAAAAAGATCGTGATCCAAACCGAGATTGGTTGGTGAATTCTTTAGGTTATATTAAAACCTCTCGTGCCCGTGACAAGCTGCGTCATTGGTTTAGACAGCAAGATCGTAGTAAAAATCTTGAAGTAGGCCGTGAACTTCTCAATAAAGAACTAGCTCGTCTTGCGATTCACCCAAAAAGTATCGACCTAAATGATTATTCATCACATTTTAACGTGAAAACAGGTGATGACATTTTGGTGAGTCTGGTAAGCGGTGATATTAGCTTACATGCCTTGATCAATCAGGTGAATCGCCAAATGCATCTAGATCAGGATGAACCTGAACTAGTGCTTAAACCAGCATTAAATCCACGTGCAAGCCATACGTTATCGGCCCACGGAATTTTAATTGATGGTTTAGACAATGTAGAGCTGCACATTGCTCAGTGCTGTCAGCCCGTGCATGGTGAATCAATCGCTGGATATATTACTTTGAACCGCGGTGTTAGTATCCACAAAGTCATTTGTTCAGACTATCAGCGGATGATTAAGCAGGAACCAGAGCGTGCTGTTGAAGCTGATTGGGAAATGCAGCCAACACGTGGTCAAAGCGTTCAGATTGTAGTTGAAGCATATGATCGTCGTGGTCTGCTTAAAGACTTAACTCAAGTAATTTTCTCTGACCAAATCAATATTCGGCAGGTCAATACAATTTCTGAGGCAGATGGTATTGCCAATATGAAGTTGTTAATTGAGGTAAAAGGACTAGCACAGCTTTCTCGTTTGTTGGCTCGCTTAGAGCAGCAACCTGGAATCATTAGCGCGCGACGCATGATTCAGGGTGTTTAATTAAATTGAGTAAGAAGGCTGTCAAATGACAGCCTTCTTACTTTGAATTACTTTCTTGATAAATAAATGTTAGTGAGTCGATTTAAAAACTGTGGGCTTAAAGTCGAAAGTTGATAAAGTAGTTTGGTTTTTATGCCAACCGGAGTATGAGTAGGCGTCCAGAAACGAGCCTTTTTCTCTACGAGCGTAAGTACCTGTTGAGCAATATCATTTGGTGTTAAGTCGATTCCCATATTTTGAATAGTACCGGCATCCATATTGTTAACCATTGCAGTTTGTACAAACAGCGGCATCACATCTAAAACACGAATACCGTATCTCTTCCATTCCACATCTAAGCCTTCAGTAATCCCCCGAACAGCAAATTTACTGGCTGAATAAGAAATCAAATCTGCTTGCCCATAAATTGCAGAAGCTGATGAAAGATTGATGACACGCGCAAAAGAAGCTTGCTTTAAATAGGGGAGCGCAGCATGACAGCCATTAATGACACCGTTTACATTAATATTTATTGTTCTTTGATGAGCTTTGATATCAGTCGTTTCAAATGCACCAGAATATAAAATACCGGCGTTATTTACCAAGATGTTAAGTTCGCCAGCCCAGTCGGTAAATTCTTTTAATATATGTTGCCATTGGCTGTAATCACTTACATCTAGATAGCCAGCACATGCATTTGGCCCTAAGTCACTTGCCAGTTTTTGAGCAAGCGACTCATTAATATCATAAATGCCTACTTTATATCCCTGTTGATAAAATACACGTGCAATTTCTGCCCCAATACCTTGAGCGGCACCACTAATCAGAATACTGTGTCTCATCTTTTTTTCTCTTTGTCAGTACAATAGTGCGACTGATTTAATCGCTTTGATTTTGATCATAACAAATTAAGATCCTAGTTTTACTGACCGACTTTTTGAACTTGAGGGTTACCATGGATAAATTGCTTAAAATTATGCAAGAGTTACGTGAAAAATGTCCGTGGGATCAGGCGCAAACACCCATGACTCTTACGAAATATGCCATTGAAGAAGCCTATGAAGTTGAGGCTGCTGTCCGTCAGGGTAATATCGATGAAATTCGAAATGAGCTGGGTGATTTGTTATTACAAGTCGTGTTTCAATCGCAAATGTTTAGTGAACAAGGCGCTTTTAATTTTAATGATGTGGTTGAGGCAATAAGCGAAAAGTTAATTCGCCGTCATCCACATGTTTTTCAGGCAGATCAATTTAATAACTTAACGCCAGAACAAGTAAGTGAACTTTGGAAACAAATTAAACAACAAGAAAAACAAGGCAAGCCGCAATCACGATTAGATGAACTAAAGCATGGACCAGCACTATTACAAGCACAAGAGATTCAAGAAAATGTAGCAAAAGTTGGGTTCGATTTTGAAACAGTAGAAGATGCTTATACAAAACTAGAAGAAGAGTTGGATGAGTTCAAGCAGGCACTAAAAAATCAAAATATGGATGAAATTCAAGATGAATTTGGAGATTGTCTGTTTTCATTAGTCAATGTTGGACGTAAACTTGCAATTTCAAGTGAAACATCACTTTTATCAACAATACATAAATTTAGAAGCCGTTTTGCTTTTATTGAAGATCAAGCGCAAAAACAGCAAAGAACATTAGAAGACATGACCTTGTCTGAAATGGATGAATTGTGGGATCAGGCAAAACAGCAGTTAAAATCAGGGGAAAAAACACATGCCGCTCAGCATGAATCTTTGGAAGAGTAAGTATTATATTTTTATTGTTTTATTTTGGAGCCTGATTTCATCAACACTGATTCAGGCCCAATCTTTCGATCAAAATTTTAAGGAGTGGAAAGCTAAACAGCAGATGTATGATCAGAAGTTAAGCATGCAGCATTCCTCTCATTCCAATGTTTCAAAAAGTTCAACAATGACTGATTCGTCTGGGCAGGTGCACTTGAATCAAGCCAATGTTGATGAGCTTCAAAAGCTAAAAGGGATTGGTGAGAAAAAGGCTCAGGCGATTGTAGAATACCGTCAAAAGAATGGTGGTTTTAAAAATATTGATGAATTTAAAAACGTAAAGGGCATTGGTCCAGCCATTTTTGAAAAGAATAAAACGCGGTTGAGTTTATAAATCATGTGTTTGTCAATTGTCATTTCATGCGCAAACTACAGAGAATCAAATTGCCCTTTGTGTGCGTTAGAGCTATGATTAGCGACAACTTGTTATTTACGTCCTGACGTAGGAGACAGCGTCTTTTGCAAACCTTGCGAGCGTCAAAATGTGGTTTGTCCACAGCCCAACTTCCTTCTTCGATTTTAGATGTGATCGATAGCCTGACTAAAGCTGGCTATGAAGCTTATATTGTTGGGGGTGGTGTCCGTGATTTAATGCTAGGGTTTAATCCTAAAGATTTCGATGCAGTCACCAATGCGACACCTGCTCAAATTAAAGAAGTTTTTGGCCGACGTTGCCGAATCATTGGCCGTCGATTTGAATTGGCACATGTCTATTCAGGGCGTGAGCTTATTGAAGTTGCAACATTCCGTGCCCCCCCTAAAAAAGCAGTTACGAGTGCCTCAGGCATGATTTTACGTGACAATAACTGGGGTACCATCGAACAAGACTTTGCTCGACGTGACTTTTCTATCAATACCTTATATTACCAACCGCGTAAGGCTATTGTGCTCGATTTTTGCAAAGCAATTGACGATGTTAAAAACAAAACTTTGCGTTTATTGGGTGATCCAACACAGCGTTTTGAAGAAGACCCTGTGCGTATGCTGCGAACTCTACGCTTTGCAGCCAAGTTAAATTTCAAAATTGATTCAAATATTCTCGATATATTTGATGCTGAAATGACGCAATTATTGCGTGATGTCTCTCCGCATCGTTTATATGATGAATCTCAGAAGTTGTTCACAATGGGACATTTGGCGCGTGTTCTGCCAATGTTGATTGAGTTTGGTGTCTGGAAGCAACTTTTTGCCGATGTTCAGCCTAATCTCACCCCATTTATTCAACGAGCAGCAAAGAATACAGATCAACGTATACAAGTGGGTAAAACAATTAACCCTGCATTTTTCTATGCAGTTTTATTGTGGCAGCCGTTTTTAGAGCGTTGTGAATTTTATTTATCTAAAGGTATTGTGCCAGCCGAAGCGCGTGCACAGGCTGGTTTAGACGTCTTAAAACGCCAAGCAACACGTACAGTGATTCCTCGTTTTGCAGAAACTTTTATTCGTGAAGTTTGGGAAATGCAGACTCGTTTGCTCAATCCAAAACCACAGCAAATAGAAGCATTGGCAGGGCATGCTCGCTTCCGTGCGGGTTTTGACTTCTTATTACTCCGTGAAAAGTCAGGTGATGACACAACACAAGGAATGGGAAGCTGGTGGGAATCCTACCAAGAAATGTCAAATGATGAAAAAGAAGCTGCTATTAGCCAATATAATCGTCAGAAAGCTAGAAACCGCCGTAAAGCTGCTGCTGAGCCTATTGAAAATAATAAAGTTGAGACGGAAATTGAACCTTTGGTTGATATTCCGGAACCACGCACTCGCCGTGGGAAAAAAGAACGTACTAGACAAGATCAGGCAGTAAGCCGATTTGTTGAAAAAGCGACTGCTTCAGAAGCTGGCGTGACGGGCGATCATCCAATTTTAAAACGTAAGCGGGTACAACGCGATTTAAGCCAAGTTGTTTTTGGGCCAACGCAATGACAATAACCACTTATATTGGTTTAGGAAGTAATTTAGGCGATTCCCGTCAAATTTTATCTGAAGCCATTGCCAAGCTTAAAACCTTAGGAATGGTTAAAGTTTCTAGACTTTATCAAAGTCCACCTATGGGGCCTCAAGACCAGCCAAATTATTTAAATGCAGTTGCAGAATTAAATACGGATCTTGCGCCTTTAGATTTACTCAATCATTTACAACGTTTTGAGCAAGAGGCGGGTCGTGTACGACTTCGCCGTTGGGGTGAGCGAACCTTAGATTTGGATTTGCTTATATATGGCAATGAAAAAATTCAAAATGAGCGCTTAACTGTGCCGCACATAGGAATTCTACAACGAGATTTTGTTGTAATTCCCTTATTAGATTTAGATGCAGATTTACAACTGAATGGTCAGCCACTCAAAGATTTAGAGCTGATACAGCAGCCGACACTGACTGTACTTGCTGATGAATCTTGGGCTTAAGCTCTCGATTCATTATGTTCTGCGAACTCCTGTAGAGGATATCATCATGATTAGTCTAAGTGACTTAAGAAAATTTAAAACCGAAGGACGCAAGTTCTCTTGCCTGACTTGTTACGATGCAAGCATGGCAAAAGCAATGGAACTTGCTGAAGTTGATACAATCTTAATTGGTGATTCTCTTGGAATGGCAATTCAAGGGCGAGATTCAACTTTGCCAGTAACCGTTGAAGATATGGCTTATCATACGGCAGCGGTTCGTCGTGGTAATCAGCATGCATTGATTATGACTGACTTACCATTCATGAGTTATGCAACCCTAAATGATGCTTTGCAGAACTCAAGAACAGTCATGCAGGCTGGCGCTCAAATGGTGAAAATCGAAGGCGGTGCATGGTTAAGTGAAATCGTGCAGGTTTTAACCCGTAATGGCGTGCCTGTTTGTGTACATTTAGGTTTAACACCTCAATCTGTACATGTATTTGGTGGCTATAAATTACAAGCTAGAACACGTGAAGCGGCAGATCAACTCATTGCTGATTGTACAGCAGTAGTTGAGGCGGGTGCATCGGTGTTATTACTTGAATGTGTACCTGCTCAGTTGGGACAAGAAATTGCTGAATTATTCCCAAATACACCTGTAATTGGTATTGGTGCAGGTAATGCAACTGATGGTCAGGTATTGGTTGTACAAGATATGTTAGGTTTAACTTTTGGTCGAGTTGCGCGTTTTGTACGTAACTTTATGAAAGAACAATCAGGTGAAACTGCTATTTTAGATGCATTTAAAGCTTATCATGCTGCGGTACTTGATCAGTCATTCCCTGCTAAAGAACATACTTTTCACGTTGAGCTGTAATTCATGAAAACAGAAACCACCATACAAGGTCTTGCAGCTTCTTTAAATCCTGCTAGAGCTGCACGTAAAATTATTGGTTTTGTCCCAACAATGGGAAATCTACATGAAGGACATCTCACACTTGTTCGTGAAGCGAAAAAGTTATGTGATGTTGTGGTTGTGAGCATTTTCGTAAATCCGACTCAATTTGGACCGGGCGAAGATTTTGACAACTATCCTCGTACTTTAGAACAAGATAGTCGTCTATTGGCTGATGTAGGCTGTGACATTATTTTTGCGCCATCAGTTGAGCAAATGTACGGTACACAACCGCGTTTAACGAACATAAGTGTAAACCAGATTACAGATGCTTTATGTGGTAGTTCACGTCCGGGACACTTTGATGGTGTAGCTTTGGTTGTGACTAAGCTCTTTAATATTGTGCAACCTAACTACGCTTTCTTTGGACAAAAAGATTACCAGCAGTTAGCAGTTATTCGCCAGTTTGTACAAGATTTAAATATCCCTTTAGAAGTGATTGGTGTGCCAATTGTTCGTGCAGCAGATGGCTTGGCACTTAGCTCAAGAAATGGTTATTTAAGCGATGAGCACCGTCAGGTGGCTCCGGTTATTTACCAAAGTTTGAAGCAGGCTGAACAGCAGTTACATCAAGGCAAAGATTTGCAACAAGTTGTAGAAGATATCAAAACTCAGTTGACAGATAATGGTTTTGTTGTTGATTATGTCGAAGCTCGTCAGACAAATCTGTTACCTGCTACTCAATTTGATCGTGATATTGTGTTATTTGTCGCGGCAAAACTGGGTGCAACCCGTTTGATTGACAATTTAGAAGTTGCCTTTACACCCCAATAAAGAGATCAAAGGACAGCCATGCCATGAAGCGTATACTTATCGTGACAGGACAGTCTGGTTCAGGAAAATCTTCAGCCCTTCAAGTATTAGAAGATTTGGGCTATTACTGTATTGATAATTTGCCTTTGGCATTGCTGCCTGAAATTGTGGCAAAGCTAGATCATGAAAATAATCTGGAGCAATTGGCTTTAGGTGTGGATGTAAGAAGTACTCGGGCAGATATGCAAGAGTTCGATCATGTTTTTGAGCAATTACAAAGACATGGCACGGTTGATGTTATTTACCTTACTACGCAAGATCAGGATCTGATTGCGCGTTTTAGTGCATCGCGTCGCCCACATCCATTAGCCAACCGTTTTAAAAGTCTGTTGCAATGTATTCATGAAGAAAAGCAGTTATTGCTTCCAATTCAGTTCCGCGCTACGGTTCATATTGATACAACGGATAAAAGCGTTCATGATTTAAAGCATATTTTACTGTCTAAATTGGGGCAGTCAGATAAGCTTATTGTCATATTGCAGTCCTTTGGATATAAACATGGCATACCTTTAGATGCCGATTATGTTTTTGATGTACGGCATTTACCAAATCCGCATTGGGATTTAGAATTAAGACGTTTTTCTGGTTTGGATGAGCCAGTAAGACAATTTTTAGAAGCAAGTCCACAAGCAAACGAAATGTTTGATGATATTCTTCACTTCTTAAAAAAATGGCTTCCAGCATTTGCTGAAGGACATCGTCACTATATGACGATTTCTATTGGTTGCACTGGAGGTCAACATCGTTCGGTTTATATCGTAGATAGACTAAAACAAGCACTTGAGGCAGAATGGTCTGTTCAGGTCTTACACAGAGAAATGAAGCACTGGTCATGATAGACACAACTGTTGATGTAATTAATAAACTCGGTTTACATGCTCGTGCATCAGGAAAACTGATAGAGGTCACTACAAAGTTTCGTTCGTCGATCCAGATTGGGAAAGGCGACCATTTGGTAGATGCAAAAAATATTATGTCTTTGCTGATGTTAGGTGCAGGTAAAGGGACCACTTTGCGATTGGTCATTGATGGTACCGACGAAGAACAGGCATTAAATGAAGTACTGGCGTTATTCGCAGCAAAATTTTATGAGGCAGATTAATCGTGGCACGTGGTTCCCAACGTTATACTGAAGAAGATTTCGGTTCTTTAGAAGGACGTGCAAGCAAAACCGAACAGAAAAAAGCAGTGCAACGCATGGCTGCTTTAGGTGAGCAACTCGCACAACTTTCTATTAAACAAATTCAGAAACTTCCAGTTGATGAGCGTTTAATTGATGCTTTAATGGAAGTGCAGAACATTAGTTCTTTTGAAGCACGTCGTCGCCAATTTCAACGTATTGGTAAGTTATTGCGCAATGAAGATGAGACTATTATTTTGTCTTATTTAACCCCGCAGCAAGGCGCAAAAAGACAGGCTCAATTAATGCGTTGGGTTGACCGCATGATTGAACAGGGTGATCCTGCAATTACTGAATTTAGTAAAATTTATAATGCATCGGAACGTCACACCTTGCGTCAGCATGTGTTGAGAATCAACCGCGATAAAACTCAACAGGCGAGTGAAGCAGATCTCGAGGCATCAAAAGTTAAATTTGTTAACTATGTACAGCAAATTGCATTATTGTCTGATCAAGGCTAAATGCACTTAAATAAAAAAAGCGACGCTAAAGGCGTCGCTTTTTTTATTTATATATTTTCAGCACGTTTTTTTGCCCATTCACGCAAAATAAACTTTTGTAATTTTCCGGTCGATGTTTTTGGAATTTCTGTAATGACCACATCTTTGGGAACTTTAAAGCGTGCTAACTCTTTTTGGCAATGTGCAATAATTTCTTCAGGTGTTGCTGTAGCACCCATTTTTAATTCAATAAATGCGCAGGGTACTTCTTGCCAACGGGCATCGGGTTTAGCAACGACCGCAGCAGTTAAAACAGCTGGATGTTTGTACAACACATCCTCTATTTCTAGAGAGGAAATATTTTCTCCACCTGAAATAATAATGTCTTTCGAGCGATCAGTAATTTTTGCATAACCATCGGGATGGCAAACTGCTAAGTCTCCCGTATGGAACCATCCACCAGCAAAAGCTTCTTGGGTTGCTTGGGGATTCTTTAAATATCCTTTCATGACAATATTGCCACGGAACATGATTTCTCCCATGGTTTGTCCATCGTTTGGTACAGGTTGCATGGTTTCTGGGTCTAATACACGCATACTGTCTTGTAATGGATAGGGCACGCCTTGACGGGAATGAAGTTGGGCTTGTTCGGCAATTGAGAGCTCATTCCATCCTGATTGCGAAGCGCACAAGGCAGAAGGCCCGTAAGTTTCAGTTAAACCATACACATGGTTTACGTTAATCCCCATATTGCGCATACCTTCAATAATAGCAACAGGAGGAGCTGCTCCGGCAACCATCACTTCAACATGGTGATCAAAGTCAGTTTGCTTTTCTTTAGGTAAGTTAATAATCATTGAAAGAACAATAGGGGCACCACAGAAATAATCAACTTTATGTTTTGCAATGAGTTGCATGACTAATTCTGGGTCAACCTTGCGCAAACAAATATTGGTTCCACCGCTGGCTGCGATACTCCATGCAAAACACCAACCATTACAATGAAAGAGAGGTAATGTCCATAAATACACAGCGCGAGGTTTCATTCCGCAGGCCAATATGTTACTTGCAGCGTTTAAATAAGCGCCCCGATGATGATAAACAACGCCTTTAGGATTACCTGTTGTGCCTGAAGTGTAGCTTAAGCTAATTGCATCCCATTCATCATCTGGTAAATGCCATACAAAATTAATGTCGCCTTGGGCTATCCATTCTTCATATTCAAAAGAGCCAATAAACTGATTCTCGCCCTCATATTCATCATCAGCTACATCAATCACAATAATGTGTTGGTCGGGAATAAGAGAGAGGGCTTCTCTTGCCAGATTAACAAATTCAGGGTCAACCAAAAGCACTTTGCTTTCAGCATGTTCTAACATGAAAGCTATTGTTTTTGCATCTAAGCGTGTATTGAGCGTATTGAGCACAGCCCCGGCCATTGGAACTGCGAAATGTGCTTCGATCATCGCTGGCACATTAGGCAATAAAACTGATACCGTATCATTTTTACCAATTCCGAGTTGTTTGAGCTGAGAAGCAAACTGGCAACAACGTTGGTAAGTTTCTTTCCATGAAATTTGGCGTTTACCATGAATAATCGAAGCTTGATTTGGATAAATATAAGCTGCACGCTCTAAGTAGCGTAGAGGTGATAATGCAACAAAGTTTGCGGGTGTGCGTGGTAATTCATCATAAGCACTAGCCATGTGAAACAACTCCGTGTTCTATTTTTAATTCATTCTTTGAAAATATGACTTAATACTCATCAAAGCATCTATGCTTTAGTCTTAAAGGGAAATACCCTCCAGTCAGAAAATGAGCAGAAATGCTATTTTCTTCATCTTAAACCACTTGTGTTGAACATGTTTAAAAAATCATCTCAATATGTTTTTAAGTCATTTAATGCTGTTTACCTGATAAGCAAAATGTATTTATGATTTTATGGGCTCAAAGGTTTTCACTTTGCTTGAACAAGTGTAAAATCTTTCAGGTTTTTTAATTTTGATTTACACCGTTTTTATATTTTGAGGTTCGCCTCGATCATAATCTCGCGGTGAAATGCTCCTTCGTATAGGGCATCACTCCTTAAGGATTTTTTTATGCCAATTATCACATTGCCAAATGGCGATCAAAAGAATTTTGATCACGCTGTATCTGTTATGGAAGTTGCCCAAAGTATCGGGCCTGGTCTAGCAAAAAATACTGTTGCTGGACGTGTGAATGATCGCTTAGTTGATGCATGTGACTTAATTACCGAAGATTCGACCTTACAAATTATCACTCCAAAAGATGAAGAAGGTCTTGAAATAATTCGCCATTCTTGTGCGCATCTTGTAGGGCACGCTGTTAAACAGCTTTTCCCTGAAGCCAAGATGGTGATTGGTCCAGTCATTGAAGAAGGTTTTTACTACGACATCTGGATGCCAAGTCCTTTTACATTAGACGATATGGCAGCTGTCGAAGAGCGCATGAAAAAGCTCATCGATCAAGATTACGATGTTGTTAAAAAAATGACACCACGTGATGAAGTCATTGCTGAATTTACTGCACGTGGCGAAGAATACAAATTACGCTTGATTGCAGACATGCCTGAAGAAACACAAATGGGCTTGTACTACCATCAAGATTATTTAGATATGTGTCGTGGTCCACATGTACCGAACACTAAATTTTTAAAATCGTTTAAGCTGACAAAAATCTCTGGCGCTTACTGGCGTGGTGATGCGAAGAACGAACAGCTTCAACGTATTTATGGTACTGCATGGGCTGATAAGAAACAGCTTGCTGCATACATCAAACGTATTGAAGAAGCTGAAAAGCGCGACCACCGTAAAATTGGTAAAGCTCTAGACTTGTTCCATATGCAAGAAGAAGCACCGGGTATGGTGTTTTGGCATCCAAACGGTTGGACGATTTACCAAGTTCTTGAACAATACATGCGTAAAGTTCAGCAAGACAATGGTTACCTTGAGATTAAAACACCACAAATCGTAGACTTTACGCTTTGGGAAAAATCAGGTCATGCAGCGAACTACGCAGACAACATGTTTACGACTCATTCTGAAAGTCGTAATTATGCGGTTAAACCGATGAACTGCCCATGTCACGTGCAAGTTTTCAACCAAGGTTTGAAGTCTTACCGTGATTTGCCAATTCGTTTAGCAGAGTTCGGTTCTTGTCACCGTAATGAACCATCTGGTTCTTTACACGGCATTATGCGTGTACGTGGCTTTACACAAGATGACGCACATATCTTCTGTACTAAAGAGCAAATCGGTCAAGAAGTTGCAGATTTTATTAAACTGACGCTTGATGTTTATAAAGATTTTGGCTTTGAAGAAGTGCAAATGAAACTTTCTACACGTCCAGAAAAACGTGTGGGTGAGGATGCACTTTGGGATATGGCTGAGAAATCTTTAGCAGATGCTTTAGATGCTGCAGGGTTAGAATGGGAATTACAACCAGGTGAAGGCGCATTCTACGGTCCGAAAATTGAATTCTCATTGAAAGACTGTCTCGGACGTGTATGGCAATGTGGTACTATTCAGTGTGACTTCAACTTACCAGAACGTTTAGATGCGTCTTATGTGACTGAAGACAATGATCGTGATCAGCCTGTTATGTTGCATCGTGCAATTCTTGGCAGTTTTGAGCGTTTTATTGGTATACTAATTGAACACTACGCTGGTTTCATGCCACCTTGGTTGTCACCGTTACAAGCATGTGTCATGAATATCACGGACTCTCAAGCTGAAGCTTGTGAGAAAGTCGTAGCAAAACTCAAAGAAAATGGTCTTCGTGCCATTTCTGACTTGAGAAATGAAAAAATCGGATTTAAGATTCGTGAGCGTACTCTAGAGCGTATTCCTTACTTGTTAGTTCTTGGTGATCGAGAAGTTGAAGAAGGTACAGTGAATGTACGTACCCGCTCAGGAAAAAATTTAGGTACTATGTCAGTAGATGCATTCATTGACTTAGTGAAGTCTGCCGTCGCCGAACGTGGCCGGTATATTGTGGAGTAAGAAAGATTAAACAGCCTGACCGTAACCAACAACAAGGTGCAAAAAGCAACCGTCCAGCAATTAATGATGAGATCCGTGCAAAAGAAGTACGCCTCGTCGGTGCTGAAGGTGAGCAAAAAGGAATTGTTTCATTAAGTGAAGCACTGCGTGCTGCTGAAGAGGTTGAACTTGATCTTGTTGAGATCGTTGCAAACGCCGAGCCGCCTGTTTGTAAAATTATGGATTACAACAAGCACTTGTTTGACCTGAAGCAGAAGCAAAAAGATGCGAAGAAAAAACAGCATCAAGTGCAAGTGAAGGAAATCAAACTGCGCCCTGCAACTGATGTTGGTGATTATCAAGTTAAGCTTCGTGCTATTTTGAAATTCCTTGAAGAAGGAAACAAGGTAAAGATTACTTTACGTTTCCGTGGTCGTGAAATGGCTCACCAACAGCTTGGCTTAGCTCAATTGCAAAAAATTGAAGTAGATGTAGCTGAGTTTGGGGTTGTGGAACAAGCACCAAAAATGGAAGGCCGTCAAATGGGTATGTTACTTGGACCGAAAAAGAAAAAGTAATACTCAAAAAAAGCACTGCAAAAGCAGTGCTTTTTTATAACTAAATACAAATAAAAAAGATGATTTAATTTTTCTCTATTCAGTTTCATTTAAGACAATTAATATATTTTTCTATGAAATTCAATTCTCGAATTTTATGTGTTTTTTGGTGTTGGAAATCTCATAGTCTTTCTTAAAACATGATATAAACCAAGACGCAGTCATGATAATGATGAATAGGAAAATAGAATGATTGATCTATATTATTGGGGAACTCCCAATGGACATAAAATCACAATTGCCTTAGAAGAAATGGGACTGGATTACACTCTTTATCCAATCAATATTTTAGAAAATGATCAATTTCAACCAGACTTCTTGAGAATTTCCCCAAATAATAAAATTCCTGCGATTGTTGATCAAGATGGACCCCGTGGTGAGCCAATTTCTATATTTGAGTCGGGCGCTATCTTGCAATATTTAGGTAGAAAAACTGGATTATTTTATCCAACTGATGAGCAAGAGCGAGTTGAGGTTGAGCAATGGCTCATGTGGCAAATGGGTGGTTTAGGACCTATGCTTGGGCAAAATCATCATTTCAATCGTTTTGCCCCAGAAAAAATCCCCTATGCGATAGACCGCTATATTAATGAAACTAAACGTTTATATAGTGTACTTAACAAACAACTCATTGGTCAGAAGTTTGTCGCTGGTGAATACTCTATTGCGGACATGGCAATTTTACCTTGGATTTTACGTTATGAATGGCAAGGTATTCAGATTGAAGACTATCCATACGTACAAGAATATATTGTACGTTTAACAGCACGCCCCGCAGTTCAGAAAGCACTATCAATTAAAGTGGCCTAATTTCTTGCTTGGATTTAGTAAATGCTTAAAGCAAAAAGTCGTTTGGTGTGATTGATTATGCTGAGTTACTTTTTGCTTTTTATCAGTGCTTTTGGCGCTGCGACATTACTACCTCTACAGTCTGAAGCAGTATTGGCGACCTTGTTATTAAAGGGGCAATATTCAGCTTTGCTTTTAATTGGTATAGCTACTTTGGGCAATGTCTTGGGTTCTTGCGTTAATTGGTGGCTAGGCCTAAAGATAGAACAATTTAAACATCGTAAGTGGTTTCCGGTTTCTGGAAAGCGTTTACAACAAGCGCAGAGCTTTTACCATAAATATGGATTTTACTCTTTATTGTTAAGTTGGGTTCCCGTAATTGGTGATCCCATTACTTTGGTTGCTGGACTATTCAAAGAAAATTTTTGGCGCTTTCTGGGTATAGTCATTATTGCTAAGGCAGGACGCTATTTGTTTATTTACTGGTTAGTAATGGGTTTTATTTAAAATAAAAAAGCATCCGAAGATGCTTGAATTATAAATATGTATTTAGTCTTCTGAGCTTTTGGTAATGTCCACTTTAAATAGATCATTAGTTTTGAGCCAACAGAAAGTCACAACAACAAGCGTCATACAGCCTCCGAAAATAGTCGCTGTAATAGTTCCCAAATATTTAGCTGCTAAGCCTGACTCAAAAGCTCCTAATTCATTACTCGAAGACACAAACATGCCATTTACAGCGGCTACGCGTCCCCGCATATTTTCTGGTGGGAAAATTTGCAAAATGGTTTGTCTTACAACAACAGAAATACTGTCACATGCACCTGTCATAGCAAGCGCAAAAAGAGATAACCACATATTGTTTGAGAAGGCGAATAGAATGGTGAATACTCCAAAACCTGCTACAGCAAGTAACATGTTACGCCATGCATGTTGAGTAGGAGGGAAGCGGGTTAAGGCAATCATGGTAATGAGTGCGCCAATAGATGGAGCAGCTCGCAAATATCCAAGCCCTTCAGGACCGACTTTTAATATATCTTCTGCAAAAATGGGTAATAACGCGATAACGCCACCAAATAAAACAGAAGCTAAATCAAGAGAAATCGCCCAAAGAACAATTTTGGTTTTCCAGATAAAACGGAAACCTTCTCCTAAGCTTTCTAAAATATTGTCAGTTTCAATTTTAGGAAAATTACGTTTATGCAATAAGTTAATTAAAATAAAGCAAATACCAAGTAAAACAGCAACGCTAAATAGGCTGGTTTCTCTGCCTAAATAAGCAAGCATAAAACCACCAAGCATTGGTCCAATAATTACACCACTTTGCCAGCCTATCGTTGTCCATGTCGCACCATTTGCATAGAGTTCGCGTGGAATTAAAAATGGTTTTAATGATGTTGCAGAAGGATTGTAGAAACCTCGGATTGTTCCTAAGCCAAAAATGACTGTATAAATTCCCCAAGAAAGGAAGTTAACACTGATGTGTTCTAAACCATGTAAATGGAAAAGTAACCATAAAACCAAGGGCAGAGGAACTGAGAAAAATAAACAGATTTTCATAATGAGCTGTTTATTAAACCTATCTGCGAAATAACCTCCCCAAAGAGAAAGGGCAATAAATGGAATTGCTTCTGCAAGTCCGATTAAACCTAAGGTCAGTGGATCTTTGGTGATTTGATATAATGAGTAGGCAACAATAATTTCTTGAATCAAAATTGCGAGCGTTAAGCAAAATTGATTGATCGTAACGATAGAGAAATCCCGATACCGTAATGCAGCGAAAGCATCATTTTGTATATTCATATTCTTTTGAATTTAAGCATTTGTACTTATTATAGGGGATGATTTTATGGATTTTCTCGTAATTTGATAATTGATTATAGAAAATAACGTTTATATAAAATAGACAATTTAATATCAAAAAATGAGCATTTTACTTTTGTTTTAAGTTGGGATGCTTTAGAATATCGGCTCCCTTACCTGCAGGTCGTTTTTGCAATGGTGCAAACGTTCCGAACAGGTGTTCAAAAGAGGTTGTTATGCCTAAGATGAAAACTCGCCGCGGTGCTGCTAAACGCTTCAAGGCGACTGCACACGGTTTTAAGCGCAAACAAGCATTTAAGCGCCACATTTTGACCAAAAAATCTGCTAAACGTATCCGTCAATTACGCGGCTGTGTAATGGTTCATGTTTCTGACGTGAACTCAGTTCGTCGTATGTGCCCATACATCTAAGGAGATTATAAATGGCTCGTGTAAAACGTGGTGTAGTGGCTCATCGTCGTCACAAAAAAATTCTTGCTCGCGCTAAAGGTTACTATGGTGCTCGTTCACGCGTTTACCGCGTAGCGTTCCAAGCGGTAATCAAAGCTGGTCAATACGCTTATCGTGACCGCCGTCAAAAGAAACGTCAATTCCGTGCTCTATGGATTGCGCGTATCAATGCTGGTGCTCGTCAAAACGGTTTGTCTTACAGCCGTATGATCGATGGCTTGAAAAAAGCTCAAGTGATCATCGACCGTCGCGTATTAGCTGACATCGCTATGCATGATGCAGTAGCATTTGCTGCTTTAGCTGAAAAAGCTAAAGGCGCATTAGCTGCATAAGCTTAGAGATTCAAAAAAAGGCCGCTTTTTAGCGGTCTTTTTTATTTTTAGTGGTTCTGTTTTAAAAAAGATAATAACCAGAGATAAATTATGAAAGATGAAAATTTTTTAGATGACTTAATTCAAAAAGTGCAAAAAGGTGATCAGTTTAAATATTTATATTTTTGGGGGCATACTCCTAAGCAAGCTGATCTTATTGATAAGAGTTGTTTTAGTCAGTGGTATCCAGTGCAATTTAAAGATGAGGGTATTAAATACCTTACTGCTGAGCACTATATGATGGCGCAAAAAGCAAAATTATTTAATGATGAAGAAATCTTTGCACAGATCTTGCAAGTTAAGCATCCGAATGAAGCAAAACAACTAGGTCGTAAAGTGCGCAATTATGATGAAAAGATATGGCAAGAAAAACGTTTTGATATCGTGGTGCAGGCAAACTTTGTTAAATTCTCTCAGCATCCTGAATTGAAAAATTTCTTATTAGCAACGAAAGACCATATTTTAGTTGAAGCATCTCCAGTAGATAAAATTTGGGGGATTGGTATGGCGCAAGATCATTTACATATTCAAGACCCATCTCAATGGCAAGGTTTAAATTTGTTGGGCTTTGCTTTAATGCATGTTCGGGAGCAGCTTTTAGCTCAATAAATTTGTTTTAAAAAATTTATACTTAACTTTAAAAAGTAGTGATGTGCGGGGAACGAATTGAAATCATTAAATGAAAGAGAAATTCGTATAGCCACCTTTAAGGATGCATTATCTATTGCAGAAGTGCATGTACAGTGCTGGAAAGAAACTTATACAGGTATGCTTAAGCAAGAAATATTGGATGAGCTTAAAGTACTAGATAAGGAGCTACTGTGGAAAGAAATAGCCAAAAGCCCTGATCATAAGTTATTTATCTATACTGAAAATGGAATGGTAAAAGGCTTTCTCGATGGTTATCTGAGCCCTGAGAATAATATTGCTGAAATTCTTGCCTTTTATCTTTTGGAAGAAATTCAAAGGCAAGGTATAGGTCGCGAGTTATTTCAAAAGTTCTATCAATGTGCATTAAATCAAGGCTACGCTTTTATTCGTTTAGAAGTTTTTAATAAAAATCCAAGCCGTTTCTTCTATGAAAAAATGGGAGCCAAAGTAATTGGCGAAACCGAACTACCTGAGTTCGGCCTCGAAATAACAGAATTATTTTATCAATGGGAACTGTAATCTTGATTAAAGGCCAAAATAATAGGCCAAGGCACAAATAATAATCGTTAAAACAATCAGCTTAATAACGCCTGAACCAGTGCCTTTATGGTGGTGAGATTTCAAATGTTGTGGATTTTCATTTGATTGCTCAAACGGAGAAGCCTTAACGACTGGAATTATTTGAGCTGTTTGGTAGTGATTAGCAGTCTTAACAATAAGCTTGGCAAACAAATCATCAGTTTTTTGCGTGAAATTTCTTAAATTAATGAGTTGTTCTTGGTCTAGCTCTTCTCCTAAAGGATCATTTGCAAGTCGCTTCTTTTGTTCTAAATAGTTGGTTAATGCTTGAGTACGAGATAAAAGCTGGTGAGCATAATCTGCAGGATAATTCTCTGGAATTAAAGCAAGTTTTGGTTCTTGGCTCGTAATGTTTGTACCATCAAAATAAGCTTTTTGAAACTCTGGTTCTTCAAAACCTGCTGCATATTTACTACGAAATAATTCACTGTCCATAAAGTCCGCTATTTCTTGCCATGGCGGATTTTTTAAATCTGCTTCAATTTTTTTTGATAATTTTTCAGTTAGTTCAAAACGCCAGAAAGTTTCTAAACGAAGCTCGCAGGTTTGTGAAGGAGGGGCCTCAAACTCATTATCATTGTTATACCATTCAGCAAGTTCATGGCCGAAAATCCATGCAAATTTCTTATTATTTTCATGGCTCACAATAAAATGAGTATAAGGTAAAAGCTCAACATTGCTGTTTGGATTTTGCTCTTCATTTAGAAGGCTTGATAAATGTAAGCTAAGCTGAGTGGTACCTTGTTTCTTTAAAGCTTCTAACCAAACTTGAAAGTGTTGAGCAAGCAAATGTTGTGAAGCTAAGTCACGAAATTGAAAACTATGGTGGTCAAAAATATGATGTTGTCGCCATTGGTTAAAGCTTAAATTCTGGCGGAGGTATTCATTACCATACGTTACAAGCGTAAGTTGTTGTTTCCAAATTTGATTGAGCGCCATAATAGTTGATCTCATTGACGATGCTATTATCTTATACGTTTTATCTTTTTGTTGCCTAATACATTTTTCATGATGGATAAACTTCATCAATTCGATGAAAAACTGTTAGAATGCAGTGTTTTATTATATTTTTTTAATTTGTTGCTTTGAGAGTTAATATGTCACTGGAAGCCCTGACCACAGAAGCGCTTGCTGCCATTGCAGCAGCTCAAGACCTTGTTGCACTTGATCAGGTACGTGTGCAATTTACAGGGAAAAAAAGCCAGCTTGCAGAACAATCGAAAGCATTAGGGAAAATGGACCCTGAAGAACGCAAAGTACAAGGTGCTGCGATTCATGCTGTTCGAGAAACAATTAATACTGCTTTAACAGAACGTCAAGCAGCATTACAGCAGGCAGCACTTGAGCAAAAGCTAGCAAGTGAAACGATTGATATTACTTTGCCGGGCCGCGGTCAGCGTGTTGGTACAGTCCATCCTGTTACTCAAGTACAAGAAAGAATTTGTCAGTTCTTCACTAAAGCTGGTTTTACAGTCGCGACTGGTCCAGAAGTTGAAGATGATTATCACAATTTTGAAGCATTAAATATTCCTGGTCACCATCCAGCGCGTGCTATGCACGATACTTTCTATTTTGATGCCACTCATTTACTGCGTACGCATACGTCTGGTGTACAGATTCGTACAATGGAAACAAGTGAACCGCCAATTCGTATTGTATGTCCTGGGCGTGTTTATCGTTGTGACTCAGACCAAACGCATTCACCTATGTTCCATCAGATCGAAGGTCTATACGTTGCCGAGAACACCAGCTTTGCTGAGTTAAAAGGTTTATTGATTAATCTGCTTAATGAATTTTTTGAAAAAGATTTAAAGGTACGTTTCCGTCCATCATATTTCCCGTTTACTGAACCAAGTGCAGAAGTAGATATTATGGATGAACGTGGCCGTTGGTTAGAAGTTTTAGGCTGTGGCATGGTACATCCAAATGTATTACGTGCTGCTGGTATTGATCCTGATAAATACAAAGGCTTTGCTTTTGGTTTAGGGGTAGAGCGTTTTGCAATGTTGCGTTATGGCATTAATGACTTGCGTATGTTCTATCAAAATGATGTGCGTTTCTTACGCCAATTTGCCTAACAGTTTTTCAGGATTAAAAAAGGTTTATAAAGATGAAGATTAGCGAAAATTGGCTACGTACATGGGTTAACCCAGCAATTGATAGTGATACATTGTCTGATCAGTTGACGATGCTTGGTCTTGAAGTTGATGAATTAGCACCTGTGGCTAAACCATTTACTGGTGTAGTAATCGGTGAAGTGTTAACTGTTGAGCAGCATCCCGATGCAGACCGTCTGCGTGTAACAACTATTAATATTGGTTCAGGTGAGCCTCTGCAAATTGTATGTGGTGCACCTAACGTTCGCGTTGGAATGAAAGCTCCAGTTGCAACCATTGGGGCTGTATTGCCTGGCGATTTTAAAATCAAAAAAGGTAAGCTTCGTGGAGTTGAGTCACAAGGGATGCTTTGTGGTGCTTCTGAGATTGATCTTGAAGATAAAATCGATGGTTTGCTCGAACTGCCAGCGGATGCTCCAGTAGGAGTAAATATCCGTGAATACCTCAAACTTGACGACAATGTCATTGATATCAGTATTACGCCAAACCGTGGTGACTGTTTTAGTATTCGTGGTATTGCCCGTGAAATCTCAGTTATTAATAAGCTACAAATGAATGAGCCTGTAATTAATACGGTTGCTGCCACCATTGCTGATGAGAAAAAAGTAGTTATCACTACTGAAGGCGCTCCGCGTTATTTAGGGCGTGTAGTTAAAAACGTTAATGTAAAAGCTGCTACTCCCGAATGGATGCAACAGGCGTTATCGCGTTCAGGAATTCGTACTCATAGTATTTTGGTTGATGTGACCAACTATGTTTTAATGGAATTGGGTCAACCAATGCATGCATTCGATTTGTCTAAAATCGAAGGGACTGTACACGTTCGTCAAGCAATACAACAAGAAAAGTTACAACTGCTGAATGATCAAGAAGTTGAGTTGCAAGAAGATATTATGGTGATTGCTGATGACCAAAAAGCTTTAGCAATTGCTGGAATTATGGGTGGTTTAGCATCAAGTGTAACTGATGACACTACCGATATCTTCCTAGAAAGTGCTTTCTTCGCTCCACTTGCTATTGCTGGTCGTGCTCGTCGTTTTGGTTTACATACAGACTCTTCGCAGCGTTATGAACGTGGTGTGGATTTTGAATTGCCGTTAATAGCGATGAACCGTGCTTCGCAGCTTATTCAAGAGTTAGCGGGCGGTGAATTTGGCCCAATTACTGTAGCTGAAAAAACTGACTTACTTCCAAAACGTGAAGCCATTGAACTGAAACAAGCTCAGGTAGACCAGCTGTTGGGATATCAAGTCGCGGGTGAGTTCATTGCAGATGCTTTAACCCGACTAGGGTGTAATGTAGCAGTTAAAGCTGAAAGTGAGTGGAGTGTGGTTCCACCATCACATCGCTACGATATGGCAATTTATCAAGACTTAATTGAAGAAGTTGCGCGTATTGATGGCTATGACAATATCCAGATTAGCTTACCAAGCATGGATGTTAAATTTGCGAAACACCAAGATCGTTTTGAACTCGCGGAGTTGCGTCAAACGATCGTGACGTTAGGTTATCAAGAAGCAATTAGCTTTAGCTTTGCTGATGCCAAACTTGAAAAGCAATTAAATCCTGAAGTTAAGCCATTGATGCTCGCAAATCCAATTTCAAGTGATTTGGCTGTAATGCGTAGTACTTTACTTTCTAGTTTAATTCCTTGCGTACAATATAATCTCAACCGTCAGCAAAGTCGTGTTCGCTTCTTCGAATTCGGACTGCGTTTTGATTATCAAAATGCTAAGAGTATTGAAGACTTGCAACAGACTCCTACCTTGGCTCTTGTTGCAGTCGGCTCGCAAGCACCAGAATCTTGGCATGCTAAGCCTCAACCAATGGATTTCTTTGATTTCAAAGGTGAAGTAGAAGAGATTTTAGCTGCTGGGCGTGTAAGTGTTGAATATGTTCGTTCAGAACGTGCGTGGTTGCACCCAGGGCAATCTGCTGAAATTTTAGTAGATGGTAAATCAATCGGTTATTTGGGCCGTTTGCATCCATCTCTAGAAAATGAGCTTGATTTAAGCACTACTTGGGTTGCTGAACTCGATCAAACAGCTGTTTTGCAATCTTATGTATCTAATTTTACAGAATTATCACGTTTTCCTTCGGTTAGACGTGATATTGCGCTTTTAATCTCTGATAATATAAATGTTAGAGATATTCAGCAGTTAATCGAACAAACTGGTGGAGAGCTTTTAGACTCTACATGGTTATTCGATGTGTATACGGGGCAGGGTGTCGAAGATGGTAAGCGCTCATTAGCGTTCGCACTATTGTGGCAACATCCTTCACGTACGCTTGAAGATGCTGAAATTAAATCTGGTATGGACAATATTATCCAAGTGTTAGAAAACACTTATCAAGCGACATTGAGGGCCTCATGACAGCATTAACTAAAGCAGACATGGCTGATCATTTAAGTGAGTTAACCAGCTTAAATCGCCGTGAAGCAAAACAAATGGTCGAGTTGTTCTTCGACGAAATTAGCCAAGCACTTATTGCAGGGGAGCAGGTTAAGCTCTCTGGTTTCGGTAATTTTGAGTTAAGAGATAAACGCGAACGTCCAGGACGTAATCCGAAGACAGGCGAAGAAATTCCAATTTCTGCTCGCCGTGTAGTGACCTTCAGAGCGGGTCAGAAATTTAGACAACGCGTTGGAAATGAGCAGATCGATTGATCTGCTTTTTTTTACTTATATTTAGACAGCTTTATTTAACTACGATGTTATGTCAATTTATCTAGGTACATTAAGCGAAGTGCTCTTAGAAATTTAAAATTTAGGCGTAAAAAAAGAGGACAAAATGTCCTCTTTTTTTCTAATCTAGTATATAGATTAGTGTGCAGCAGAAGCAGCAGGTGCAGAAGCAGCAGCAGCAGAAGCAGCAGCATCAACAGCTGAAGAAGCAGCAGTAGCAGCTTCAGAAGCAGCAGTAGTAGCTTCAGAAGCAGCAGCTACAGCTTCAGAAGCAGCAGCAGCAGGAGCTTCTTCTTTCTTAGAACAACCAACGAAAGCTAAAGTAGCAGCTACAGCAGCAGCAACAGCAAATTTTTTGAATAACATGGCATCACTCTCACAAAAAAGATTTGAGATTAAAAAAACCTAAGTTGGACTGTTTTGCTTTTATTATTCCTAAAACGTAGCTAGGTAACAACGCATGGAGCAGTCTAACTGGTCTGCCGCTATGCTATCACTGCAAATGCTGAAATACTACTGCCGTCTGTCAAAAAAACGTATGAAAAAGAGAAAAACAGTCTGTTTTTTAACAGAAAAAAACAATCAATCAGCCCGAGTGCATTGGAAAAGGTGGAGGTAAACCACTAAAAAACTTAATTTTTTTAATTCAAAAATATTTATTATCAAAATCTTATAAATAATTTTACATAAAAAACTGCAAAATGTATTTTTGTGTAAAGCTTGTCAACCAAATAAAAAGCCACTCAAAAGAGTGGCTTTTTATTGAAGATTAACCGATTAAGTTGAAGCTTTACGTTTCATTTGATCGAAGAAATCATCATTTGTTTTAGTTTCTTTCATGCGATCAAGTAAGAATTCCATTGCCGCTAACTCATCCATAGGATGAAGAAGCTTGCGGAGGATCCATACTTTACGTAAGTTATCATCATCCATTAAACGCTCTTCACGACGGGTGCCAGATTTCTTAATATTCATAGCAGGGAAGACGCGTTTTTCAGCAATACGGCGATCAAGAGTAATCTCTTGGTTACCTGTACCTTTGAATTCTTCATAAATTACGTCATCCATTTTACTGCCTGTTTCAATCAAAGCAGTTGAGATGATCGTAAGAGATCCGCCTTCTTCAATATTACGTGCAGCACCGAAGAAGCGTTTAGGGCGCTCTAATGCGTGAGCATCTACACCACCAGTTAATACTTTACCTGATGAAGGAATGACAGTGTTATATGCACGCGCTAAACGGGTAATAGAGTCAAGCAAAATCACAACGTCTTTTTTATGTTCAACAAGACGTTTTGCTTTTTCAATCACCATTTCTGCAACTTGTACGTGGCGAGCAGGAGCTTCATCAAAAGTTGAAGCAATGACTTCACCGCGAACAGTACGTTCCATTTCGGTTACTTCTTCTGGACGCTCGTCAATTAATAGAACAATCAGGAATACTTCAGGATTGTTTCTAACAATAGATTGAGCAATATTTTGAAGTAACATTGTTTTACCCGCTTTTGGCGGTGCAACAATAATAGAACGTTGACCTTTACCAATTGGCGCAACTAAGTCAACCACACGAGAAGTTAAGTCTTCTGTCGTACCATTACCTAGTTCCATAACCAATTGTTCGGTTGGGAAAAGGGGGGTTAAGTTTTCAAATAGAATTTTATTTCGAGAATTTTCTGGCGTGTCATAGTTAATCTGGTTAACTTTGAGCAACGCAAAATAACGCTCACCTTCTTTTGGAGGGCGAATAGTACCTGTGATGGTATCGCCTGTACGCAAGTTAAAGCGTCGGATTTGTGAGGGACTCACATAAATATCATCCGGACCTGCTAAATACGAACCTGCGGCAGAGCGCAAAAAACCAAAACCATCAGAGAGAATTTCAAGAACGCCATCACCAAAAATTTCTTCGCCATTCATTGCATGGCGTTTCAAAATGGCAAAGATAATATCTTGCTTTCGGTTACGAGCCATACCTTCCAGGCCCATAAATTCAGCAATTTTAATTAATTCACCAATTGGTTTTTTCTTGAGTTCAGTTAAATTCATAAGGGTCAGAATTAGGAAAGAGTAGAGTGTGGTTTAAAAAGAAGAAAAATCGCTCGCATACAAAAAAGATTATCGCAATTGTATTTACACAATAACAATTCAGAAGTCTGATTGATTGTTTCGAAGAAAAATGTGAAAAAACAATTTCTGTTGCCGAGTGGCGATCTTTATGTTTGTGTCTTGTAAGAAGCCGGACGAAGATGATTCCCTTCAGTGCCTCTTGAGCATGTAATATAAGCTAGCTGAGTTAATTTGTCAATTTATAGCCGAAAAAAATACGCTATAAAAAAGTATAGCGTATTTTCATTCTTAGCATTTTGACTTAAACATTTTCATCAATAAAGCTAACAAGTTTAGAGCGAGGTACAGCACCAATTTGTTGAGCTACGACTTCACCATTTTTGAAAAGTAATAAAGCAGGAATATTACGGATATTGTATTTCACCGCAATATCTTCGCAAGTAGTTACATCAACTTTAACAATTTTTACTTTACCAGCATATTCACTTGATAAGTCTTCAAGAACAGGTGCAATTGCTTTACAAGGTGCACACCAACCTGCCCAGAAGTCAACAAGTACAGGTGTTTCAGCGTCTAGAACATCTGCTTGGAAGTTATCATCAGTTGTATTTACAATAGTCGCAGACATGGTACGGCTCCAATTTTTAGAAAAAAGTGCTATTACTACAGGAGAAAATTATCTCTATCAGTATTACATAGCTACTTAGTTCAATGTAAGGGTTTGATGCTATTATTCAAGGCTTAACTAAATTTGTCTAATGGATGCTCACGATATTCATCATCGACTTGTACAATCAACTCATAAATAGAAAAATATAAATGACAGTTAATTGTTGATGAAAATGGCTTTTCAATTGCATTCTTGTGAATTACTCTAGGCGTGAATTGTTATGGGTTTAGTTCAATAATGTCTGACTTTCTGATTGATGAAGAATTACTTGCCGCCATAGATATGGGGTCGAACAGCTTTCACCTTGCAATTGCACGGGTAGATCACGGTGAAGTTAAAAAAGTTGCTTCGATGTCAGAAAAAGTACAGCTTGCAGCTGGTTTAGATGAAAATAAAAATTTAACAGAAGCAGCTCAGCAACGTGGTTTGGCATGTCTAGCACGTTTTGTTGGAAGATTGAGTTCTGTTCAACCTAATCGTTTACGAATTGTGGCTACTAATGCCTTGCGTCAGGCAAAAAATGGTCATGAATTTATTCAAAAAGCTGCAGAAATTTTACCTAAACCTATTGAAATTATTGCAGGGCGAGAAGAAGCTCGTCTGATCTATTTGGGCGTATCGCATACCATGGCCAATGGTGGACGTCGCTTAGTTGTTGATATTGGTGGCGGTTCTACTGAATTCATTATTGGTGAAGAGTTTGAACCGATTTACACCGAGTCATTACAAATGGGTTGTGTGGCTTATACAACAGCCTATTTTTCTGATGGGGAAATTACTCAGAAATCATTTGATAAGGCCGTAGTTGCTGCCCGTAAAGAGCTTTCTGCTATTGCAACGACTTATAAAATGGAAGGGTGGGATACTGTCGTTGGTTCGAGTGGAACGATTAAAGCCTGTCGCCAAATTATGGTTAATATGGGCTTAAGTGATGAACAAGAAAATGTCACTCGAGAAGGGTTATACAAACTTAAAGATAAATTACTTAAGTTTAAAAATGTTTCTGAAATTGATTTTGAAGGATTAAGAGAGGATCGACGAGCAGTTTTGCCAGCCGGATTGGCAATTTTGTACGCAGTTTTTGAAGTACTAGAAATTGATCGTTTGGCATATTCTGATGGTGCATTACGCGAAGGTGTAATGTATGACCTATTAGGTCGATTTAAACATGAAGATATCCGCGACCGCAGTGTACAAGCTCTAATGGGCCGTTATAATGCCGACCCTAAACAAGCAGAACGTGTTGTCAAGACAGCACAACAATTATTTGATGGTGTCGCTAAATCTCTTAATTTAACGAGTGAAGACAGTGACTTACTGCGTCGGTCAGCTTATTTACATGAAATTGGTTTAGCAATTAGTCATGGCGGTTACCATCGCCATGGTGCTTATTTATTACAGCATTCTGATATTCCGGGTTTCTCGCAAATTGATCAAAATCATCTTTCACATTTAGTTGCTCATCATCGTCGTAAATTACGAAATGATGTAAAAAACGAAATTTTGAAGGCTGGTGGTCATAAATTACTTTACTTAAGTTTATTGCTTCGCCTAGCAGTTTTACTCAACCATAGTCGAAGTGATCAGATGCTTCCTGCCATTGAACTGACCATCATAAATGATCAACAATGGCAGCTTAGTGTTTCTGGTGATGCCAAACAATGGCCATTGTTAGTTGCCGACTTGCATGATGAGCAAGAGCAGTTTAAGCATTGGGACATTGAATTGAATATTCAGTCGGAAAAATTTATCGATTAAAGGGATAATATTCGACCTATGAAAAAATCTACTCAGTCCAAAGCTTGGACAACGGTTCAAATTGCACGTCATCCTGAACGTCCGCAGTTTCTAGATTATGTCGGTGAAATCTTTACAGAGTTTGACGCCTTGCATGGTGATCGTTTGTTTGGTGACGATGGTGCGATGGTAGGTGGTCTTGCTCGTTTTGACGGTCAACCTGTGATGGTCATTGGACAACACCGTGGTCGTAGTACCCGTGAAAAATTAAAGCATAACTTCGGTATGGCTAACCCTGAAGGTTATCGTAAATCTCAACGCCTATTAGATATGGCTGAGCGTTTTAATCTTCCGGTTTTCACGTTTATTGATACTATGGGTGCTTACCCAGGTGTTGGTGCTGAAGAGCGTGGACAAGCCGAAGCAATTGCAACTAGCCTTGCTCAACTTTCACGTTTGAAAGTTCCTGTTGTTGCAACAGTACTGGGTGAAGGTGGTTCTGGTGGTGCTTTAGGTATTGGTGTTGCGGACAGAGTAATTATGTTATCGCACAGTATCTATTCTGTGATTTCACCAGAAGGCTGCGCATCTATTTTATGGAAAACTGCTGAAAAAGCGGCTCAAGCGAGCGAAGCTTTAGGTTTGACAGCAGACAAATTACAATCTCTAGGTATTGTTGAATATGTGGTAGATGAAGGCGAAGGGGCACATTTAGACCCTGAGCAAGTCATGCAAAACCTAAAAGTAGTTTTGAAGCAAGCTTTGGATGAATTGCTACCACTGGATGCAAATGAACGATGCGAAGCACGTTATCAACGTTTAATGAAGTTTGGCAGCGCAAATTTAGGCATAATGTCTTAAAGCAGGCTCAACTGTTTTCAGAAAATAGTTCTTTTCTTATTGGATGTAGTGGCGGCATGGATTCAATGCTGCTACTACATTTGACGTCTCAAATTTTTCCTCAAAAGATCCGAGCGATTTATATCGATCATCAACTGCAATCACAAAGTGCAGAATGGGGGAAACTCGTTGCTAAACAAGCTATTTGCTTAGATATTCCTTATATTATTCAAAAAGTCCAAGTTACCGAAGGTAATTTGGAAGCTCAAGCACGTCAAGCACGTTATCAAGCTTATCGACAGCATTTACAACCCAACGAAATTTTATTACTTGCTCATCATCAACAAGATCAGGCCGAAACAGTAATGTTGAGGTTGTTATCGGGTGCAGGTGTTGATGGATTGGCTGCCATGCAATCTATTGATTATCGTGCAGACATGACAATTTGGCGTCCTTTTTTAGATTTAACTCGTGAGCAAATTGCTGATTGGACTACTCAACTTGAAATTGAGTATGTAAATGACCCTACAAATTATGATATTCATTATGATAGGGCGTGGTCACGTGAGGAACTTTGGCCTTTCTTACAAAACCGCTTTCCTAAAATGCAGCAAGCACTGAGCCGAACCAGCTATTTGATGCAAGATGCTTCTGAAATTTTAGAAGAAGTTTTGATAGCCGATTTAAAGCATTGTGGTACTGCTGAGTGTTTAGACTTAACTAAACTTTTAGATTTATCGGTTGCCCGTCAGCGCCAGTTGCTTTCAGTTTGGATGAAAGGTGATGGGCAATATCGACCTGCATTTGAAATGGTCGAGCGCTTAAAAAATGAAGTGATTGATTCAAAGTCTGATGCACAAGCTGCATTACACTGGAATCAGTTTTACTATGTCCGTTATCAACACCATCTTTATAGATTGAGTAAGCAGGCTTTTCTTGCTGAAACATTAAGTCCAGTTGAAGCTGAATCGGAGCATCATTTCCAAATGGGAGAAATAGTGCATTACGCTTCAGGAAATTTTCAGATTAAACAAAAAAAAATCGGTTTGGCTTCATCTTTATTAAATGGAAAATTGAGAATAATTCGACGTCAAGGTGGGGAGAAAGTCCATTTATATGGCCGTATTGGTCAATGGCCATTAAAAAAAGCAATTCAAGAAGCACATATTTTGCCTTGGCTTCGTCATACAATTCAAATATTAGTCATAGATAATGTTATGCTTGGGGTTTTTACACCGAAAGGATTTTGGTTGGCTCAGTCTCCGTATTGTGAGCAAGGAGGATGGCAACCAGATTTAATTTCTCATTCTTGTAATCTGGTAAATGGCGAATATGGTTATGGCAAGTGCAGTAAATTGTAATATCTGTTTTATTGGTGGCGGTAATATGGCCCAAGCTTTAATTGGCGGGCTGGTTTCAAGAGGTTTACCACCGACACGTATTACAGTTTCAGATCCTGTTGAACAGATCCGTCAATTATTACAAGAGAAAGAAGTCCACGTAACACAAGATAACGTGGTTGCAATTCAAAATGCTGATGTTGTCGTACTGGCGGTAAAACCCCAAGTTCTGGCGACTGTTTTACGTCCCTTGAAAGGTCTGTTATCAGATAAATTAGTCATTTCAATTATTGCTGGTGCTGAAATTCAAACAATATCAAATTTAATTGATAGCGATCGAATTGTGCGAGTTATGCCAAATACACCAGCTCTGGTTCAAACAGGCGCGCATGGTATCTATGCAAATGATGTAGTGGGTACTTCGGATCGTGAATTAACAAGTCAGATTTTAGCAGCCACAGGCTTAACAATTTGGGTAAACTCCGAAGCTCAAATTGATGCGGTAACAGCAGTTTCTGGCTCAGGTCCTGCATATTTTTTCTATCTCATGGAAAGTATGATCCGTGCGGGTAAAAATTTAGGGCTAGATGAAAAAGTTGCAACCGCTTTGACTCTTCAAACGGCGTTAGGTGCAGCTCAAATGGCAATTACCAGTTCAAATACTCCATCTGAACTTCGTAAGAATGTGACATCGCCAAATGGTACAACACAAGCTGCACTTGAAGTTTTTGACCGTGCACAAATCTCCCAAAATATTCAATCTGCATTGGCTGCTGCACAGAAGCGTAGCCAAGAATTGGCTCAAGAATTGAGTGACAGTGCGAAATAGCTTAAATAGGATAAGACAACTATGGGTGCAAATTCTGCGCTAATTTTTGGAATTTTAATTAATGTCGCGATTTTATTGGTCTTTTTCCGTTTTTTAATGCAATTAGCGGCAGTAAGTCCTTATAATCCTGTGGTTTTATCGACCGTAAAAGCGACTAAGATTGTTGATATTTTTGGCCGAATTTTTCCGACGGTCGCAAAAGGCCGATTTAATTTGGCTGCGTTGGTTCTTTTAATTACATTGTATTTACTGAAAATTTTCGGTGTGATGTATCTTTCTGGCTCTATGCCAAATAGTCCGATTCATTTACTGATTCTGACATTTGTAACTATGATTCAGGATTTGATTCGTTTCTGCCGTTATTTAATTTTCGCAACAATCATTTTGAGTTGGGTTGTCATGTTTACTCAATCGCGTTCACCTTATATTGAGGTGATTCAAGATTTAGCTGAACCATTACTCGCACCATTCCGTCGTTTATTGCCTAATATGGGAATGATTGACTTATCTCCAATTTTGGCATTTTTGGCACTCTATATTGCCGAAATTTTAATGAATGAAGTTGCTAAAGTTCTTTTAACTGGTCTTTAAGCTGATTCAATAAAAAAGGGCTGTATTTCACAGCCCTTTTTTATTTCTGTTAATTAATGAGCATCATCCCAGTTTAGACCTTGTCCTACTTCAACAAGTAAAGGCACGGAAATTTTTAGAACTGATTCCATGATATTTGCAATTTGCTTAGAAAGCTCATCGGCAATGTTTTGATCTACTTCAAAAACTAATTCATCGTGTACTTGAAGAAGTAATTTTGCCTGATCTTTTGGCAGAATTTTATCTACTTCAATCATCGCAAGTTTAATAATATCAGCTGCACTACCTTGTAAAGGTGCATTGATCGCAGCACGTTCGGCAGCCTTACGTACCATCACATTTCGTGCATCAATATCTGGTGTATATAGACGACGGCCTAAAATGGTTTCAACAAATCCTTGCTCTGATGCAACTTGACGCGTGCGTTGCATATATTCATAGATACCAGGATAACGTTGGAAATATTGCTTGATATAGTTTTGCGATTCTTGACGTGTGAAACCTAACTGACGAATCAAACCAAACTCAGACATACCATAAAGTAGACCAAAGTTTACTGCTTTGGCTTGACGACGCTGGTCATTAGTCACATCTTCAATTGCAATACCCAATACTTCGGCAGCAGTACGACGGTGAACATCTTGTCCGTGCTGGAACGCATGTACTAACGCATCATCTTGAGAAAAATGTGCCATTAAACGTAGTTCAATTTGCGAGTAATCGGCAGCCAATAGAACTCGGCCTTCTGGTGCAATGAATGCTTTACGAATCTGACGACCAATTTGTCTACGAATTGGAATATTCTGTAAGTTAGGATCGGAAGAGGATAGACGACCTGTCGCTGTTAAGGCTTGATGGTAGCTCGTATGTACACGATGAGTATCATTATGAGACTGCTCAACCAAACGGTCCGTATAAGTGCTTTTTAGCTTTGCCAATCCGCGATGTTCTAAAATAATTTCTGCTAAAGGATGCTCAATTTTTTCTAAAACACTTTCGCTTGTACTGTATTGCCCAGTTGCGGTTTTTTTACCACCTTTGATTCCTAATTTATCAAATAGTATTTCGCCTACTTGTTTAGGTGAAGCAATATTAAAAGTTTCATCTGCAATTTCCATGGCCTGATTTTCAAGACCTTCCATAGTTTTTGCAAATTCAACACTTAAGTTATCGAGGAATGCATGATCTAAACGAATGCCATCTTCTTCCATGCCTGATAAAATTCGGGCAACTGGCATTTCGATGTTATATAAAATATTTTCTAGCTCAGGAAATGGCTTAAGTTTATTTGAAAGTACTTCATATAAACGATAGGTGACATGCGCATCTTCTGCTGCATAGTGGGCAGCGACTTCAATCTCAATTTGATTAAATGTTTTCTGCTTTGCACCTTTGCCGGCAATTTGCTCAAAAGTCGTTGTTAAGTGACTTAAGTAGACACGAGCAACATCATCCATTCCATGACGAGTCGCTGCCGCATTCAATACGTAAGATGCCAACATGGTATCGAAGTACCAGCCTTTTAGCTCAATGCCGTGGTTTGCAAAAATGTGTGCATCATATTTGAGGTGATGCCCAATTTTTTTAACCGCTTCATTTTCTAATACAGGCTTAATTTGAGCCAGAATTTGCTCACGGTTCAGTTGCTGTGGAGCATTTTCATAGTTATGCGCTAAAGGAACATAATAGGCATCTTGTGCATCAAATGCGATTGAAAAACCGACCATCTCGGCAATACGATAGTCAAGACTCGTAGTTTCTGTATCAATGGCAAAATGATCGGCATTTTGCATGCGTTGCCAGAGTTGATCCCATGCTTCTTGAGTTAAAACAGTGTGGTAATTGGCGGTTCCAAGTTGGTCATCTTGACTGGTTAAGCTTGCCTGATCTTCAGTTTCTATAGAATCAGCCGGTTTAACTTCATCTTGAACTACGACCTGTGAAACTTGTTGTTTATAACTAGAGCTGTTCGGATTATTTGGATGATCAAGCGACTGTAACTGATTTCTAAATTCAAGCTCAGTATATAGGTTACGCAAAGCATCAACATTTGGGTCGATAAGCTTTAATTCATGCCAATCGAGTTCTAAAGGAAGATCGCACACAATGCTTGCTAATTGATGATCAAGCTTAATATTGTCTAAATTATCTTTGATATTCTGGCTAATCTTGCCTTTAAGTTGATCTGCATTGGCAATGATATTGTCCAACGTGCCATATTCAGTCAGTAACTTAGCAGCTGTCTTTGCTCCTACACCCGGAACACCCATAATACCGTCAGATGCATCACCCATCAGAGTCAAGTAGTCGATAATCTGATTTGGCCAAACGCCAAACTTCTCAAATACACCGTCGGTGTCCATTACGCGATCTTTAAAGCTATCTTCTAACTTTACATGATCATTAACCAATTGAGCCATGTCTTTATCTCCAGTCGAGATGAGAACATGATGGCCTTCGAGTACGGCACGTTTAGCAAGTGTACCGATAATGTCATCTGCTTCTGCGCCAGGGAGACTATATAAAGGAATACCTTGGGCTTTAATTAATGCATGTAAATATGGAATTTGTTGAGACAACTCTTCGGGCATGCTCGGGCGGTCACCTTTATAGATCGGTGAAAGCTTATGACGGAAGGTTGGTTCGGGGGTATCAAAAATTACGGCCATATGCGTTGGTTGCATACGACGCATCAATTTTTGAATCGCAGAAATTGCTCCACGTATTGCATTGGTATGTAACCCTGTAGAGGTCGTCAATGGTGGTAATGCATGATATGCACGAAATAAAAAATAGGACCCATCAACCAAGACAAATGGTGGCATTGAACAATTCCTTAATCTGAATTACGGGTATTTTACGTGAAAACGGATATGAATGCAGATTTATGATTTTTGCAGTATTTTGTATGTATAAATATACGCTTGTATTTGCTTAAAGTAAGATGACATGTAATGAAGGTGTCATATTGCTAAGCCATGTATAAAAAAGACAAACAGGGAATGATCATTGTTTTGATCGCTTTGACTTTGTTTTTAGCCATGTCAATTGGTTTTAAATTTCATAGTGCCGTTGTTGTTTTATCTATTGCATTTATCGTAATACTGGTTCAGTTATTGTCGAATCTGCATCAGCGTCTGACACATTTAGAACAACAGTTTTCTCATCAAGCAACTCCTCTTTATTCTATTCGTATGCAAACAACAGTGATTTATGCGGCTACTTTGGTTGCATTAGTTGCTTATATGAATCACTGGATGTGGATTGCTGGCGGTGCATTACTAGTTTTATTGTTGTGCCTGATTCAAATGATTAGTGCATTTCATACTCGACTGTTGTACCTCGAGACAGTAAAACAAACTGTTCATGTAAATGAAGTTGTAAATACAGATGCTGTAACACCCGTACTAGAGCCAATTGATCCAAACAATATGATCAAGCCAGCTCTACCTGAAACGAACACTTTAGATCAAAAAGAAAATCTAGCTCCTGTACAAACTGCATGGTGGCAACCAGCAATAGATTGGATGGTGCATGGCAATCCAATTTTAAGAGTTGCTGTTGCTGTGCTCATGGTTGGGGTAGTGTTATTACTGCGTTTTGCAAGTGAACACTGGCAGCTGAGTTTAGGTGTGAAACTTGGATTTATCGCTATTGCTGGAAGTGTATTAACGGCATTTGGATATACCTTACAAAAGAAAAATCAGCTTTTTGCTGTGGCGTTGCAGGGTGTTGGTCTGGCAGTTGTATTCTTAACGCTTGTGTTCTCACATCATTTCGGTGTAATCGCCAACTTAACTACAGCTAGCATCTTATTTACTATTTTATTAGCAATCACTGTATTTTTAAGTTTAAAGCAACAGGCGATTTATTTAGCGATTTTAGCACTCGGCATGGCTTATGCTGCCCCTTTAGTTATTCCGCAATATCGCCCTGATGTAGTTTTTCTATTTAGTTATTACCTTGTTATTAATCTTGCGGTTGCCGCCGTTAATTTTATTCAGCCTTGGAAAATCTTAAATCAGATTGCTTTTTTTGCCACGATGTTTATTGGTGGTACTGCAATCGCATTTTATGCAGAGCCAGCAAAATTTGACACATTGGACTGGATTTTATGGCTGCATATAGGATTATTTATTTGGTTAAGTGTACGTTATAGCCAAAATATAGCTCGGCTTTCAGAGCATGAAAAACAAGAAGGGATTCGTTTACCCCCTTTGTTGGATGTTGGTCTTATTTTTAGTGTTCCAGTATTAGGCTTTACATTACATGCCTATTTAGTTCATGAGTCTACACAAGCATTGACTATTGGCGCCGCAGTATTAGCGGGAACTTATGCACTATTAACTTTCTGGATCAAAAAGAGTCATCCTCAACTTTCAGTACTAGCAAAAAGCTTTTTTATTCTTGCCGTTGCATTTTTTGCTTTAATCTTTCCACTTGCGAAAGGGGCACATTGGACTGCAATTGGTTGGGTTGCTCAAGGTACTGCACTCATTGTGTGGGGAGTAACTGAACGCTACCGGTTGAGCCGATATATTGGTGTAATTTTAGTTTTATTAAGTTCAATTGCGCTGTTTTATCAATTTTGGGCAAATGAACAATTTCCAACATTGAGTACAAGCATTTATGCAATTGCCCAATTTATTTCAGCCTTCTATTTGTTGCAGTACAACACTAAAGAGCAACACTATTTTAGTGCCAGCATGTTTAGCGGTATTTTCTTATGTTTAGGGATGTATGCGGGTGCTGTAGCAGGTGTAGAAATAATGGCATGGCACCATCATGGTTTGAGTCCGTATTTGATGATTGCTATAGCTCTAATAGCAATATTTAGTTTAGTTGTGCACTATAAATTGCGTGTGCAATGGCAAAGTTTGCAGTTAATTTTAGTTAGCCTGTTACTGTTGTTAATTTTTGGTGAGGTCTTTACCAGCCAAGTATTCACCATGTTTAAATGGCCGAGCATATTGCAACAGGGCACTTTCCTTGTTGCTGCAATTGCTCTTAGTGTCTTATTTATTATGGCTCAACCGCAGTCAGGTCAGTCTGGATATCTAAAAGTATGGGCTGGTTTAGGCTGGTTAACATTAGCAACGGTGGGGTTGGCGATCTTTCCACAAATGCCAATAGTTGCTTTGGCTTTTGTACCCGTAGTTTATTTACTCTGGGCGTATAAGTCCCATAAAACTGCTTTGTTACATCAAATTCCGGTGTGGTGTTTAAGTTTACTTTGGTTGCTTGTGGTGAGTGTCGACATCCATTCTGCCGAGTACCTTTATTTTGTTCCTTTGTTTAACTTAACTGATTTCCTTTCAATTACAGTATTCGCAGGTCTACTCTTTATTATCTATCAACATGCTTTTAATCAAGATAAATCGCTTGAGTGGACTTTTAAAATTATAACAATTCTAGTGGGATTATTAGTATTCAGTAGTGTGGTGGTCAGAGGTTTGCACCATTACTGGGCGACACCACTATGGAGCGCTGCAATTTGGACAAATGGCGTAGTACAGTTAAGTTTGACATTACTTTGGGTCGTATTAGCGTTCATTTTAACCACATTCTCTAGCCGAAGAATGATTCGTCAATTATGGTTTGTGGGTGCTGCACTTTTGGGAATTGTCGTATTAAAACTAATTTTGCTTGATCTATCGCAAAGTGCGACTTTAACTCGAGTCATTTCATTTATTGGAGCAGGTGGGGTAATGCTCATTATTGCTTATTTGGCACCATTACCACCGTCATCCGCTGTACAGAAAAATGAAGAGCCTAAGCTTTAGGCTCTCGATTTAAATCTTTTTGATTACTGTATTGATCGATATCATCTTCAGCAAAAACAGTAGGTGGTCGATCAATCAAACCCATTTTAGGAACAGGAATTTCAATCTGATTATCTAAAAATCCATTTCGAATTCTTTCTTGCATCTCATCTCGGACTTTTAAAGAATTTTCTTGTCTACACCACATTGCAAATAAAAGTTCAATTGATGATTCTCTGAATGCAGTAACTGTAACAGCAGGTTTTGGGTCATCTAACACAAGCGGATAATGTGCTGCTACGTTAAGTAGAACCTCGCGAACTTTAATGATGTCTTCATGGAAGTTAATTGCAAGTGTAATTGGAATACGTCGTATTGGATATTTAGATAAGTTGTGTACAGGCGCGCGAATAAGTTGTTCGTTTGGCAGACGAATATAAACATTGTCGAGTGTAAGTAATTTTACAGAAAGCAAATCAATTGAAATGACTTCACCTTCAATCGTATTTCCACGAATAAGTGTAATCTGAATCGTATCACCGACTTCAAATGAACCTTCACCAATTAAAAATAAACCACTAATCAAGTTACTGGCAGACGTTTGCGATGCGAAACCAAGTGCTACGGTTAGAATCCCTGCCGCGCCAAGGAATACACTGAGTTTAAAACCAGCTTCTTTTAAACTCGTCATAATGAAGAGTAAGAAAATAAAATAAAAAATACCGCGCCGCCACACCAAACGTTGATGAGCGTTAAAACGTGAGCCAATGGTTCTAATAAATGTATTTGAAATAATACGGGCAAGAACAAAACCAATAAAGCACAGTACAACACCGACTAAAATTTCACTAATACGCTCGGTATTGATATTGGTAAATATACTGGTGAGGCTATCAGCGATATCCTTAGGAATACTTGTATCAGCCATATAAACCTCTTAAAAGAATGAATCAAACATATTGAATAATGCTCCACCAGGTGAACGTGGTGGATGAACATAGGTCACTTCGCCAGCTAGAGGGGGAGTCCGGTTTTCAATACGAATGCGTGCGGGACGATCAGAGCCTTCATAGAAAACTTTAATTTGAGAAGTCCATAAACGCCCAGTACTTTCACTGTAAAAAAGAGGCAGAGCGGTAACAGGTACATTCATGCGGTCAAAACGCAATTGATGATTACTGGTATTGTGAAAATCAATTGGAGTAACAGCACGAAACGCACGGGGTGTTAACAGGTTCAAATCGGTACGCCCATCTACGGAAGTGGCATAACAGATTTCGCCTTGCTGGGCATTTGGACCAAACCATGTATCTTTGGGCTGAATTAGAGGAATTTCAAATAAAGGCTCATGCTGACTTTCAACTAAACCGGCAATCCATAGCGGTGTACTAATATAAAGAGTCCCGCGTTGTCCCGCTGGAATGTAGATAGGATCAACGGGTTTAATGACTACGGAACGGTCTGCCAGACGTGGCATAAGTAGAAATTCTGGACTAGTTTTCCGGAACATGTAGCGTTCTACTTGAACAGTATGCGGAAAGGCAAAATTCGGATCTGCGATTGGGTGCCAATCTTGCTCATTATCATCCTGAAGAGATGGGCGATAATATTCTATACGCCATTCCTTTATGCCACGCGTTAGACGAAAAAGCATTGAACCAAATTGCCATGCTTTAGCCTGATTAATTTCAAAGTGCTGTTCGCCCCACCATTTTAAAGAATTCTGGGGACGAGGCTGATATTCATTATTTTCAAACAAGACGTAAAATTCCTCTACCGAGTTGTTAAACAGACTTCACGCTGTAATCTGCTTAGAGTACACTCAAAATCATCTTACTCATCATTATAAATTGTGATGCAAATATTGAAACAAATACAAGTTCCATATAGTTTTGCCAAGCGTCATGGTGTTTTATTTCGTTATGACGGTGATCAAGTATTTATTATTAGACGTCAAAACACTGAAAAAATTGCATTGCAGGAAGCAAGACGAATTCTAGGTAAGCCAGCTCACTACCAATTATGTACTGAACAAGAATTTAATGCACTGCTTAGTACAAGTTATGCGCGAGATACAGGGGAGTCACAAGAAGTTGCAGCAGGTTTAGAAGATCATCCTGATTTATTAAGCTTGGCCGATCAGGTTCCTGAAACAGAAGATCTGATGGATCAAGAAGATGATGCACCTATTGTCCGTCTTATTAATGCGCTACTTTCAGAAGCAATACGGGTAGGAGCTTCTGATATTCATATTGAAGCTTTTGAAAAGAAACTATCTGTACGATTACGTGTAGATGGCCAATTACGTGAAATTGTACAACCACGCCGTGAGTTGGCGCCTTTGCTGGTTTCACGTATTAAAGTCATGGCAAAACTCGATATTGCGGAAAAACGGGTGCCGCAAGATGGGCGTATTTCTTTACGTCTTGCTGGACGTGAAGTAGATGTACGTGTTTCGACTTTACCTTCATCGCATGGTGAAAGGGTTGTAATGCGTTTGCTTGATAAACAAGCTGGTCGTCTTAATATGATCCATTTGGGGCTGATGGCAAATGACTATGAGCGTTTAACTCAGTTAGTACATCGTCCGCACGGGATTATTTTGGTAACAGGTCCTACAGGCTCGGGGAAAACGACGACCTTGTATGCAGCCTTATCGGATTTAAATGACAATACTCGTAACATTTTGACAGCCGAAGATCCAATTGAGTATCAACTTGAAGGTATTGGGCAGACACAAGTCAATACTAAAGTGGATATGACTTTTGCTCGTGCTCTAAAGGCAATGTTGCGTCAAGATCCAGATGTGGTCATGGTGGGTGAGATTCGTGATCTGGAAACTGCTGAAATTGCAGTCCAGGCATCACTAACAGGTCATTTGGTTTTATCTACACTGCACACCAATACCGCTATTGGTGCGGTCACCCGGCTTAAAGATATGGGGATTGAACCATTCTTATTATCGAGCTCTTTAATTGGAGTGATTGCTCAACGTTTGGTTCGTACCTTATGTCAACATTGTATGACATGGCGTGAAGCAGATACTTTCGAAAGACAGGTATTTCAGCATATTCATAGTGAGTCTATGTTGAAGTTACCACAGGCTCAAGGATGTGATCATTGTTCACATTTAGGTTTTAATGGGCGTACGGCTATTTATGAAATCGTGCCTGTTGATGATTCTATGCGCCGTCAGATTCACGGAAATGCGGCTGAATATGAATTAGAAAACCATGCTCGTCAGTACTCTGGCTCTATTCGTGATGATGGTTTACGCAAAGTACTTACAGGTAAAACTACACTTGAAGAAGTGCTTCGAGTAACCAATGAAGCAAGTGAAGCATAATTTGTAACGTGCAATAAAAATGCCCGATAATATTCGGGCATTTTTAAAACTTGAAAAATTACTCAGTCACAATATTAAAGTTCACATCAATATTATTGCGAGTTGCATTTGAATATGGGCAAACGATATGAGCTGCTGCAACTAACTTTTCAGCTTCTTCACGGTCCATGCCAACCAAGTAAACATTTAAAGTTACTTCAATACTAAAACCTGTAGGAATTGGACCAATACCTACTTCGCCTTCTACATACGCATCTTTGCTAATATTAAATTTATCGCGGTTGGCAACAAACTTTAGAGCTCCTAAAAAGCATGCTGAATAACCAGCTGCAAATAATTGCTCAGGATTTGTTACAGCACCACCAGCGCCACCCATTTCTTTAGGCACACCAAGTTGTACATCTAATACACCATCTGATGAGGTTGCACGGCCATCACGACCACCGGTTGCTTTAGCTTTTGCGCGATAAACAACTTTTTCTAATGACATCGTTTTTATTCCTAAAATAAATTGAATACAAATATATCGTACACGACTTAATTATTTTGACAAGTATATTTTTTGAAAAAATTGCTGTTTATTTGACTAGGTTTGTACGGAGTTTAGTAAGTTGATCTTTTAGGTCCAGTAGTGTTGTCATATCACATGAACTTGCATCTAATACTTCGGCTGGAATATTCATTGCCTGATCTTTTAATTTTTTTCCTTCATCGCTTAACGTAATAATAACTTGGCGTTCATCTTGTGTTGAGCGAGTGCGGTGAAGAAAATGTAGGGCTTCTAATTTTTTCAAAATAGGGGTGAGAGTTGATGATTCTAAAAAAAGCTTGGCACCAATTTCTGAAACAGTAACTTTATCCTGTTCCCATAAAACTAACATCACCAAATATTGAGGATAAGTAATACCCAAAGGTGCTAGGAGTTTTCGGTAGAGCTGATTAAGAGCTAAATTTGTTGAATAGACGAGGAAACATAGTTGATTCTCAAGCTTTAAATTTTTACAGTCTTGGTCCATATATTCCTCAAAGAAACTAATATTGCTTTTGTAGTATATCGCGTTCTATTCAGTTTCTTAAATGTTCATAAGAATAGGTTATGAATAAAGTAAATTAAGGGGCATAAAAAAATGGAATAATTAAATCAATTATTCCATAAGATAAAAATCTTTTAGATAAAATTGTCTACCATAGATCTGCAATTTTTTTCATTAAACGTGCACGATATTTAGCAGTAGGATTATTTACACTACGTTGTTGCTCTTGTTCATAAAAATTTTGCCAAGCAGTAATCATTTCAAGTGTTGTTCCTTGTTTTTTAATCATAGAAACATCTGCTGGTTGAATATTTTCTAAACGTTGTCTTGCGCCTTCTGCGCCAGTTCCCCATCCAATTATTCTTTGGCCAAATGCAGGCAAAGGAATATCTTTAGGAGTAGAGGGAAGAATATCTGATTTGAGTTGTGCGGTTGGTGAAACGAAATGATTCGTTGTACCAAACTCTGCATAACAATGAATATTTGCCCCCAAGCAAAAAAAGCTAAATAAGTATTTCCACATGAATAATTAAACTTTTAATAGTGAATCAATTTACGGTGTGTCATTAGAGGCATTGAAGAGCGGACGAGATCTTGTGCTGTTAAATCAAAAGGTACAGTGATTAAACCATTCCCTTCATATCCAATCATACTTAAAATTTGACCACGACTATCTGTTGCCCCCGAGTGTCCCCAGGTTTGTCGTTTTTCACCATGCCAGCCCTGTTGTGCTGCACCTAAAACATAACATTGGCTATCCATTGCCCGAGCCTGTAGCAGAAGTTGCCAATGCATTTGCCCAGTTGTGTAGGTAAATGCAGCAGGAGCAGTAAGAAGATGAGCACCTTTTTGTCTGAGTGTTAGAGCAAGCTCTGGAAAACGTAAGTCATAACATACCATTAAGCCAATATTGCCAAAAGGGGTAGATGTGACTACTACGTCTGTTCCTGGTTCAAAGAAACGAGACTCTTGATAACCGCCGACCGCATCACTAACTTGTACATCAAATAAATGGATCTTGTCATAACGTGCTTCTGTACGCTCAGGGCTGATACAGAGGCTAACTGTTCGGACGCGACCATCTTGAATCGTAGATCCATCTGGACGGAATGGACATGGTAAGGTTCCAGCCACAATCCAGATTTGATATTGATGTGCTAGTTGCTCAAGCCTTTGTTGAATAGATTCAAATTGCTCAGCAGTTTCACGTTGTTTTCCAGCAGCAAAACATACAAAGTTTTCAGGGAAAACAATTAAGCTGGCATTTTGCGCCTTGCTTTGTTGAATCAAAGACTCAATGACTTGAAAATTATTTTCAATATCATCTTGAGAGTTCATTTGAGCAACAGAAACAAGGGTCATATTCTAATCCGGCTTAATCGTGAAAATCAGGCATTTTGCTTATCCGATACCTGTTCAAGCGTATCTTGTTCTTTCTGTAACTGCTTCACAAGTGGCTCAAACATATTCTGATTGTTTGCATTGAGTTTCATCAATGTCTTATGTGCATCCAGAACAGTTCTTAGCATTGCATTATGAGTGATTTGTTCATCTGTTAACGTTAACGTACAAACATTAGGATCACCACAATAATTCAAAATGACAAAAACCTGCCCTAGCCCCATACTGTTGGCTAAGGTTGTGATATCTGGATTGGTAGATAGCATCACAGCTTGAATATGATGAGTCTGTTTCAGCTTTAAACCTAGCTTAGCTAAGATACCTAATACAGTACTATCAATAAATGTTGTTTGGGTTAAATCAACGATTGCACCAACAACATTCTCTTGCTGTTCAATTCTGTTTAAAAGTTTGTCTAGACTTATACAAGAATGGGCTCGCACTTCACCAATAAGTTTGAAAATATGCGTTCCATTTAAACTTGCATATTCAACATGACCTGTTGACATATAAATGCCATTTTCAGAGAAGGATAGAAAAATTATCACATAGTGCCATCTCAGACTCAAGAGTCCTTAGGTCGTATATTATGTAATTAATTGATTCGTAAATTAATTCATTCGACAAAGACTGAAGATGGCAATATCATCGGCCACATGATCGGGTGCTTGAAATGATTGATTTTGCAAATGATGGACCAATTGTTGGAACTGATCATTCAAACCACCATCAAAGGGTTCGAGGGCTCCATCAGAGCAAACAATGAAGCGCGCATGGCGATTTAGTGTACAAACATGCTCTTCAACTTCGAGTTCATCAGTTAAACCTAATGGAAAACTGCTCGTTGTTAGAATTTTAGGTGCTTGATTGGGTTCAAAAATGATAGGAGGTGGGTAATGCCCAGCACTTGACCAACGAAGAGTATGCGTTTCAAGATTTAAAATACCGACAACAATCGTAATGTGCTTTTCAATATTTTCTTGAACCAACATCCCGTTTAATTTTTTAATTAATTGTCTTGGGGTTTTAGATCGACCATGGAAAGCTGCCATCCATGATGTTAACAAACTACTCGTTACACCATGACCTGAAACATCGGCAAGATAAAATAAAACTTCTTTATCATTTAATTTCCAATAGTCGTACCAATCTCCGGAAAGATAAGCCGAAGGCTGAAAGAAAGTTTCGACTTCATAATTTAATAAATCGATTGGGTTTGGTAACAATCGTTTTTGCAATTCAGCAGCCGAAGGTAAGTCACGGCTATCTTGATTACGTTTATATTGAGCATCAATTCTTGATAAGGCTTTGTTTAAATCGTTAGGTAATTGATTCCATACCCAACCTGCAAGAGCACCTGCTTCCCATGCATGAGCTAAAGCGCTACCTTCATTTTCAAAAGCAATTACAATAGTCGGTAAATTCCACTTATAAGTTAAGAAATCTTGTACATCTGCAATTGCAATGATGGTTGGATCATATAAGTCTAAATCATCTATGTTAATGACTTGTAAGCCTGGTAGTTTATCCAAAGCTTGCTCTAAATAAGGAATAGAGCGTGTCGGTTTAATAAAATACATAGAAGATATGGTAGTCCTTTTATATGATCACTTTATTCATCATAGAGTATGTATCATCAAAATCAAGGTATTGCCGAACTCTCAATCTAAGCAATACCTCGATTTCATCTTTTAAGGGTTTTGATTCTCATCTGGTGTATCATCTGAGTCATCATCAATGAAAGACACATCTGCTGAGTCGCCCTTTTTCTCTGCAATCTGGAATGCTTTACGTTGGAGATATAAGTCTCTAATCATAGCGTATTGATCACCCTGTAAAGTTTGATCCAAGTCCAGATATTGAGCGCGGGTATCAACAGCTTGTAATAGATTGCTTGACCAATAAAGACCCTCTTGATCATCCATAACATATTTTTGTGGACGAGCTTGAGCGTCTACTGCCAAGCCAAAACCATCACGCAAAGTACTTGGCCCAAAGAAAGGTAACATAAGGAATGGACCAGAAGGCACACCATAGTAACCGAGAGTTACACCAAAATTCTCTTCCTCAGTTGGTAAACCTAAGCGGCTGGCTGGGTCTGCCAAACCAAGAGTAGTTAAGGTATTAATTGTAAATCGACCTAAAGTTTTTGCTGCACGACTCGGGCGACCTTGAATAAGTTGATTAACAGCATTCCATGGTTCACCAAGATTTTTACGGAACTGGCGATAAGAGCCACGTACATCTTCTGGAGTCTTTTCTCTATATTGAACAGCAACAGGACGCAAGAAATTGCGGTCCAACATATCATTAAAAGAATAAATTGGACGGTTCAATGACTGCAAAGGATCTTTAACTAAATCTGGTTGTGCTGCATTTGCATTAATTTTTAAATCTTTAACTTTAATATTTTTTAAATCTTTAATAATTTGTGAACGGGGGTGATTCGGCCCCGTTTCTTCTAATGAACTAGCATTAGCAGATTCACTTATCGTGTTTTCTTGAGCATATATAGAGGTACAAACACCTACAGATAACACGCTTAGTAAAATTAAATTAGAATAATTCATATAATTCCTTAACCGCCAGCCAGGCTAATACTTAATGTGCAGTTGGATGGAGATATGCTTTAATACAAAATTGATAACCTATTATCAATGTAAAATTGATCAAATAATATAGATAAAATGCTAAAAAGGCTAAAAAACAAACAGACGGTGATATTAATTTAGAAAAGGTATTGCAAAGGGTTATTAATCCTCTATAATGCACATCCATCGGCGGTGATGCAGATAGAAACTTGTTGAAAAACAGTTACTTGGAATTGAGTGAGTTGCTTTAGGTAATGAATTTGATGAGAAGTTAGTTTTGAGAATAAGTTTTAAAAATATCGAAATTACCTGTTGACTTTTAAGAGATTAAGAGTAATATAGCCGACCTAGCTTGCTGGTGACGAACCAGTAAGAAGATCATTAAGAGATTATGAAGAACAACTTGTGTGGATTTTTACTGATTGATCGATCGAAATATTATCATTGATTGATTGGTTTAAATTACTCGAAGTTTATTTGAGCGAAATTTAAGTCAGAAAATTGATGAGCCAGAATTGGCACCTTGTCTTTAATAAGGTGCAAAATGATTTTTAACTGAAGAGTTTGATCATGGCTCAGATTGAACGCTGGCGGCAGGCTTAACACATGCAAGTCGAGCGGAGTGATGGTGCTTGCACTATCACTTAGCGGCGGACGGGTGAGTAATGCTTAGGAATCTGCCTATTAGTGGGGGACAACATTTCGAAAGGAATGCTAATACCGCATACGTCCTACGGGAGAAAGCAGGGGATCTTCGGACCTTGCGCTAATAGATGAGCCTAAGTCGGATTAGCTAGTTGGTGGGGTAAAGGCCTACCAAGGCGACGATCTGTAGCGGGTCTGAGAGGATGATCCGCCACACTGGGACTGAGACACGGCCCAGACTCCTACGGGAGGCAGCAGTGGGGAATATTGGACAATGGGCGCAAGCCTGATCCAGCCATGCCGCGTGTGTGAAGAAGGCCTTATGGTTGTAAAGCACTTTAAGCGAGGAGGAGGCTACTGAAGTTAATACCTTCAGATAGTGGACGTTACTCGCAGAATAAGCACCGGCTAACTCTGTGCCAGCAGCCGCGGTAATACAGAGGGTGCAAGCGTTAATCGGATTTACTGGGCGTAAAGCGCGCGTAGGCGGCTAATTAAGTCAAATGTGAAATCCCCGAGCTTAACTTGGGAATTGCATTCGATACTGGTTAGCTAGAGTGTGGGAGAGGATGGTAGAATTCCAGGTGTAGCGGTGAAATGCGTAGAGATCTGGAGGAATACCGATGGCGAAGGCAGCCATCTGGCCTAACACTGACGCTGAGGTGCGAAAGCATGGGGAGCAAACAGGATTAGATACCCTGGTAGTCCATGCCGTAAACGATGTCTACTAGCCGTTGGGGCCTTTGAGGCTTTAGTGGCGCAGCTAACGCGATAAGTAGACCGCCTGGGGAGTACGGTCGCAAGACTAAAACTCAAATGAATTGACGGGGGCCCGCACAAGCGGTGGAGCATGTGGTTTAATTCGATGCAACGCGAAGAACCTTACCTGGCCTTGACATAGTAAGAACTTTCCAGAGATGGATTGGTGCCTTCGGGAACTTACATACAGGTGCTGCATGGCTGTCGTCAGCTCGTGTCGTGAGATGTTGGGTTAAGTCCCGCAACGAGCGCAACCCTTTTCCTTATTTGCCAGCGAGTAATGTCGGGAACTTTAAGGATACTGCCAGTGACAAACTGGAGGAAGGCGGGGACGACGTCAAGTCATCATGGCCCTTACGGCCAGGGCTACACACGTGCTACAATGGTCGGTACAAAGGGTTGCTACCTAGCGATAGGATGCTAATCTCAAAAAGCCGATCGTAGTCCGGATTGGAGTCTGCAACTCGACTCCATGAAGTCGGAATCGCTAGTAATCGCGGATCAGAATGCCGCGGTGAATACGTTCCCGGGCCTTGTACACACCGCCCGTCACACCATGGGAGTTTGTTGCACCAGAAGTAGGTAGTCTAACCGCAAGGAGGACGCTTACCACGGTGTGGCCGATGACTGGGGTGAAGTCGTAACAAGGTAGCCGTAGGGGAACCTGCGGCTGGATCACCTCCTTAACGAAAGATTGACGATTGGTAAGAATCCACAACAAGTTGTTCTTCATAGATGTATCTGAGGGTCTGTAGCTCAGTTGGTTAGAGCACACGCTTGATAAGCGTGGGGTCACAAGTTCAAGTCTTGTCAGACCCACCATGACTTTGACTGGTTGAAGTTATAGAAAAGAAGATACATAACTGATGATGTAAGCTGGGGACTTAGCTTAGTTGGTAGAGCGCCTGCTTTGCACGCAGGAGGTCAGGAGTTCGACTCTCCTAGTCTCCACCAGAACTTAAGAGAAGTTCGGATTACAGAAATTAGTAAATAGAGGTTGTAAGATCTTAGTTTATTAACTTCTGTGATTTAAGTATCACGGTATTAAGCATGACCTGACGAAGGCATGTTTATTCATTAACAGATTGGCAAAATTGAGTCTGAAATAAATTGTTCACTCAATAATGAAAAGAGAAGAAGTAATTCTGATCTTGGAATTAATTGAGAACTAGCAAATTAACTGAATCAAGCGTTTTGGTATATGAATTAGATTGAAGCTGTACAGTGTTTAAATACACAGTACTTCAAACTGTAAGAGATTGATGAGAAATCATTGATCATGTCTTATTACTCCTTGTAGGTAATAACGACTGTTTGGGGTTGTATAGTCAAGTAATTAAGTGCATGTGGTGGATGCCTTGGCAGTCAGAGGCGATGAAAGACGTAATAGCCTGCGATAAGCTCCGGGGAGGCGGCAAATATCCTTTGATCCGGAGATTTCTGAATGGGGGAACCCACCTACTTTAAGGTAGGTATTGCAACATGAATACATAGTGTTGCAAGGCGAACGAGGGGAAGTGAAACATCTCAGTACCCTTAGGAAAAGAAATCAATTGAGATTCCCTTAGTAGCGGCGAGCGAACGGGGATCAGCCCATTAAGTTATGTGTGTTTTAGTGGAACGCTCTGGGAAGTGCGAACGTAGAGGGTGATATTCCCGTACACGAAAGGGCACACATAATGATGACGAGTAGGGCGAGGCACGTGAAACCTTGTCTGAATATGGGGGGACCATCCTCCAAGGCTAAATACTCCTGACTGACCGATAGTGAACCAGTACCGTGAGGGAAAGGCGAAAAGAACCCCTGTGAGGGGAGTGAAATAGATCCTGAAACCGCATGCATACAAGCAGTGGGAGCCGACTTGTTCGGTGACTGCGTACCTTTTGTATAATGGGTCAGCGACTTATATTCAGTAGCGAGGTTAACCGTATAGGGGAGCCGTAGAGAAATCGAGTCTTAATAGGGCGTTTAGTTGCTGGGTATAGACCCGAAACCAGGCGATCTATCCATGAGCAGGTTGAAGGTTGGGTAACACTAACTGGAGGACCGAACCCACTGTCGTTGAAAAGCCAGGGGATGACTTGTGGATAGGGGTGAAAGGCTAATCAAGCCTGGTGATAGCTGGTTCTCCCCGAAAGCTATTTAGGTAGCGCCTCGGACGAATACCATAGGGGGTAGAGCACTGTTTCGGCTAGGGGGTCATCCCGACTTACCAAACCGATGCAAACTCCGAATACCTATGAGTACTATCCGGGAGACAGACTGCGGGTGCTAACGTCCGTAGTCAAGAGGAAAACAATCCAGACCGCCAGCTAAGGCCCCAAAATCATAGTTAAGTGGGAAACGATGTGGGAAGGCATAGACAGCTAGGAGGTTGGCTTAGAAGCAGCCACCCTTTAAAGAAAGCGTAATAGCTCACTAGTCGAGTCGGCCTGCGCGGAAGATGTAACGGGGCTAAAACTATGTGCCGAAGCTGCGGATTTGACTTTTAAGTCAAGTGGTAGGGGAGCGTTCTGTAAGCCGATGAAGGTGTATTGAGAAGTATGCTGGAGGTATCAGAAGTGCGAATGCTGACGTGAGTAACGACAAAACGGGTGAAAAACCCGTTCGCCGAAAGACCAAGGGTTCCAGTCCAACGTTAATCGGGGCTGGGTGAGTCGACCCCTAAGGCGAGGCCGAAAGGCGTAGTCGATGGGAAATTGGTTAATATTCCAATACTTCTGTGTAATGCGATGAGAGGACGGAGAAGGTTAAGTCAGCCTGGCGTTGGTTGTCCAGGTGAAAGGAAGTAGGCATGCATCTTAGGCAAATCCGGGGTGCTCTATGCTGAGATCTGATAGCAAGCTGTACTTGTACAGCGAAGTGGCTGATACCATGCTTCCAGGAAAAGTCTCTAAGCTTCAGTTACACAGGAATCGTACCCTAAACCGACACAGGTGGTCAGGTCGAGTAGACCAAGGCGCTTGAGAGAACTCTGCTGAAGGAACTAGGCAAAATGGTACCGTAACTTCGGGAGAAGGTACGCTGTTGTTGGTGATGGAACTTGCTTCCTGAGCTGATGACAGCCACAGAAACCAGGCCGCTGCAACTGTTTATTAAAAACATAGCACTCTGCAAACACGAAAGTGGACGTATAGGGTGTGATGCCTGCCCGGTGCTGGAAGGTTAATTGATGGGGTTAGCGTAAGCGAAGCTCTTGATCGAAGCCCCAGTAAACGGCGGCCGTAACTATAACGGTCCTAAGGTAGCGAAATTCCTTGTCGGGTAAGTTCCGACCTGCACGAATGGCATAATGATGGCGGCGCTGTCTCCAGCAGAGGCTCAGTGAAATCGAAATCGCTGTGAAGATGCAGTGTACCCGCGGCTAGACGGAAAGACCCCGTGAACCTTTACTGCAGCTTGACATTGAACTTTGACCTTACTTGTGTAGGATAGGTGGGAGGCTTTGAAGTTGGAACGCTAGTTCCAATGGAGCCGTCCTTGAAATACCACCCTGGTAATGTTGAGGTTCTAACTCTGCCCCGTAATCCGGGGCGAGGACCATGTCTGGTGGGTAGTTTGACTGGGGCGGTCTCCTCCTAAAGAGTAACGGAGGAGTACGAAGGTGCGCTCAGCGTGGTCGGAAATCACGCGTAGAGTATAAAGGCAAAAGCGCGCTTAACTGCGAGACCCACAAGTCGAGCAGGTACGAAAGTAGGTCTTAGTGATCCGGTGGTTCTGTATGGAAGGGCCATCGCTCAACGGATAAAAGGTACTCTGGGGATAACAGGCTGATACCGCCCAAGAGTTCATATCGACGGCGGTGTTTGGCACCTCGATGTCGGCTCATCTCATCCTGGGGCTGAAGCAGGTCCCAAGGGTATGGCTGTTCGCCATTTAAAGAGGTACGCGAGCTGGGTTTAGAACGTCGTGAGACAGTTCGGTCCCTATCTACCGTGGGCGCTGGAAATTTGAGAGGATCTGCTCCTAGTACGAGAGGACCAGAGTGGACGAACCTCTGGTGTACCGGTTGTGACGCCAGTCGCATCGCCGGGTAGCTATGTTCGGAAGGGATAACCGCTGAAAGCATCTAAGCGGGAAGCCTACCTCAAGATAAGATTTCCCTAGGACTTTATGTCCTCTAAAGAGCCGTTCGAGACTAGGACGTTGATAGGTTGGATGTGGAAGCATAGTGATATGTGAAGCTGACCAATACTAATTGCTCGTGAGGCTTGACTATACAACACCCAAGCAGTTGTATATAAAGCATCAATCGATTCATTAATATGCAAAGCAACTTGATTTAGTTATACGCTTAGCTAAAATGAACAAAATAAAGTAAGACTCAATCAGCCCATCTGTAAAGATTTGGAAAACGCATCGGCAACTAATAAGACCAATGCAAGTATCCATACCAGTTGTGCTGGCGACCATAGCAAGAGTGAACCACCTGATCCCTTCCCGAACTCAGAAGTGAAACCTCTTAGCGCTGATGGTAGTGTGGGGTTTCCCATGTGAGAGTAAGTCATCGCCAGCTCATTATTCAAACACCCTCAACTTAACAGTTGGGGGTGTTTTTTTATGTCTGAAATAAATGACGAAAATAAAGAATTTAGAAACAGTAAGCCTGCGTAAATATCAATTAATTAACAAAAATATCTAATCGATAAATAGAGGTTATTCTTTAGCAGGACTTTTTAATAAAAAAACCACTTTTTCTTCGGAAAATTTCAAACTGATATGTATAATAAATAGAAACTATATGTTATAAATATTGAATAGGCATGATTTTTGCTTGTTTGATGGAATTTAAAATATATGAAATTATCTGTTGGATTGAAAGTTGCGAATTCTCTATCGTTAACACCTCAATTGCAGCAGGCGATTCGTTTGTTACAACTTTCTAGTTTAGAGCTTGAACAAGAAATTCAGATCCAACTAGATAGTAATCCTTTACTTGAAAAAATAGAAGAAGAGTCATTAATAGAAAGTCTGTCTACATTAAAAAGCAAAGACTCAGATGACTTAACAACTGAATTAAATGCAAACCATTTACCTGATGATTTACCAGTCGATACAGAGTGGGATGATATTTATACTCATCAATCGACGGCTTTGGCTACTCCAGAATTTGAAGAGCGAGAGGATAATCGCCAAGTTCAATTATCTTTAAAAGAACATATTCTAGAACAAGTTAATCTTCTGCACTTTTCTAAAATAGATCAATTAATTGCTTACTGTATTGTTGATGCATTAGATGATAAAGGATTCTTGGATGCTGAATTAGAGGAAATCATTTTAGCATCACAGCAATTATTGAATGAAATGGATATTGAGGAAGAGATAGAGGAAGATGAAGTTTTAGTTGTTTTAAAACATATTCAAAGACTTGATCCATTAGGAATTGGTTCGCGTAATTTAGCAGAATGTTTAAACATACAACTCGAATTTTTATCGAAAGACGTTGAATATTTAAATGAGGCAAAAAGCCTATTGCAATATTATGAGCTTTTAATAGCAAATGATCTAAATAAATTACTCAAGCAGACAGGTCTAACGAAAGATCAATTGAAGTTTGCAATCAATCTTTTAAAAACATTAAAACCCTATCCCGGTATGGACTTTGATAAAGAAGAATCAGACTATCAAATTCCAGATGTGGTGGTTTCTAAAAAAGATTTACATTGGCAGGTTCAACTAAATCCAGATGTGCTGCCTAAATTAAGAATTAATAGTTTTTACTCCAGTATGATTCGTAGAGCAGATCAGAGTGAAGATAATTTATATTTACGTAATCAGATGCTTGAGGCGAAAAACTTTATCAAAAGCATTGATGAAAGACATAAGACGCTATTAAAAGTATCATCTTGTATTGTTGAACATCAAAAAGCTTTTTTGGAGATAGGTGCTGAAGCAATGAAACCTTTGGTTCTTCGAGATGTTGCTGAAGAAGTGGAATTGCATGAATCTACAGTTTCTCGTGTAACAACAAATAAGTATATGCTTACCCCACGCGGCCTTTTTGAGTTGAAATATTTTTTCTCTAGCCATGTAGGTACTACTGCCGGAGGAGAGGCTTCTTCTACTGCAATTCGTGCAATGATTAAAAAACTTGTAGCAAATGAAAATCCACGTAAACCCTTGTCAGATAATGTGATTGCTACATTATTAAAAGATGAGGGGATTGAAGTAGCGCGACGTACTGTCGCAAAATATCGAGAATCGTTACATATTCCTTCATCGTCTGAAAGAAAAGTCTTGATCTGAATTTTGAAGTATGGCTATTCTAGAGATTCATTATGACGAAATAATGAAATTTCAATTTCACCAAGAGGAGTAGCTAAAATGGTTTAGTTGTCCTAAGTTTCTTTTTGATAGCATTAAATCGTTTTGGTTCTTCTTTAAATAACCTAAAAAAGGTGAGGGATAGAATTATGCAAATAACGATTCGTGGTCATCATTTAGCAATTACACCCGCTATAGAAGAAAATATTAAATCAAAATTTAATCAATTAACGAAACACCTAGATCAGGTGAACAGTATGCAGATTAAATTAACAAAAGATCATCAAATTGATAAGCGCTCTCATAAGGGCAGTTCAAATCATGTTGCAGAGGCTATTGTAAGATTGCCGGGGATTGAGTTATTTGCTCAGGCAACTGCTGATGATATGTATACTTCAATTAAAAAATTGACTGAAAAATTAAAAAGACAATTATTAAGATATCGAAAAATGCAATGTACTTATTCGCAAGTTACTGTTTCTGTTTAATAAGTTTTGTGAAGTTAAGAGAGGCTTGAAAGATAGCCTCTTTTTTATTGATAAAATATAAACACGTACTGAATTCTTGGAAAAAGTTATAGTAAAATACTCCGTTTTACCCCTTAGGTTGTGTCAGAGGTCTTTGCAATGAATAGTGAACAGCTCACTCAAATTTTAAAAGAAGCTTTCCCTGTAGCGGAAGTGGCGGTGAGCGGACAGGCTGGAAAATTTGACCTCCGTATAGTGGATGATCAATTTGAAGGTAAGCGTACAGTGGCTCGTCAACAGTTAGTTTATGCACCATTAAATACTTATATTGCAAGTGGGGAAGTTCACGCGGTAACAATTCGTGCAATGACCAAAGATGAATGGCGTAAAGCAAGCCTTTTCGGAGCTTAAATATTAATGGATAAATTTTTAATCACGGGTGGTGTTAAGCTCGAAGGTGAAGTGCGCATTTCTGGTGCTAAAAATGCGGCTTTACCCTTACTTGCTGCAACTATTCTTGCAGACTCTCCAATTACAATAACCAATGTTCCAAATCTTAAAGATGTTAATACTTTGGTAAAGCTAATTGGTGGATTAGGGGTAACGATTGGCTATGAAAATGACACAGTAAAAGCAGATACCTCTACTTTAGATAATCAGTTTGCACCTTATGAACTGGTAAAAACAATGCGCGCCTCAATTTTGGTTTTAGGACCATTATTAGCACGTTATGGTAATGCTAAAGTTTCTTTACCAGGCGGTTGTGCGATTGGTTCAAGACCTGTGGATCAGCATTTAAAAGCTTTAGAAGCTTTGGGTGCACATATTGAAGTTGAAAATGGTTATGTCCACGCTTCAGTTGATGGTCGCTTAAAAGGTGGTGAAGTTGTTTTTGATATGGTGACAGTTGGCGGTACCGAAAACATCTTAATGGCAGCAGCATTGGCAGACGGTGTTACAACTATTCGTAATGCAGCACGTGAACCTGAGATTACTGACCTTGCTCAAATGTTAATTAAAATGGGCGCAAAGATTGAAGGTCTTGATACAGATACTCTTATTGTAACTGGCGTAGAAAGTTTACATGGCTGTGAATATGCTGTTGTTGCTGATCGTATTGAAACAGGTTCTTATTTAGCTGCTGCTGCAATTACGGGTGGACGTATAAAAACAACTCATACGGATCCGGCATTGCTTGAGTCTGTTCTAGATAAGTTTGAAGAAATGGGTGCTGAAGTCACTCGTGGTGATGACTGGATTGAACTTGATATGATGGGTAAACGTCCTAAAGCTGTAAGTTTTAGAACTTTGCCACATCCAGAGTTTCCAACTGATATGCAAGCACAACTGATGGCTGTAAATGTTATTGGCCGTGGATTTGCGACAATCTCTGAAACGATCTTTGAAAATCGTTTTATGCATGTTCCTGAATTGTCACGAATGGGCGCTAATATTCAGGTGGAAGGTCACGATGCTGTTGTAACCGGAGTTGAAACCTTACAGGCCGCACCTGTTATGGCAACAGATTTACGTGCTTCATTCTCTTTAGTTCTGGCTGCTTTAGTTGCAGAGGGTGATACCTTAATTGATCGTATCTACCATATTGACCGTGGTTATGAACATGTCGAAGAGAAGCTTCAAGGTTTAGGTGCCAAAATTAAGCGAGTAAGTTAATGAATGATGTAAGAAACGATGATCCTAATTTTGATGTGATGGGTAATTTTGATCATGGTTTGACCTTGGCATTAAGTAAAGGGCGTATCTTAAAAGAGACGTTACCTTTATTGGCTACAGCGGGTATTAATTTGCTCGAAGATCCGGAAAAGTCTCGTAAGCTCATTTTCCCTACTACGCATAAGCAAGTACGTATTTTGATTTTACGTGCGTCTGATGTACCGACCTATGTAGAAAATGGTGCAGCAGATATAGGTGTAGCAGGTAAGGATGTATTGATGGAGCATGGCGCTCAGCATGTATATGAGTTGCTTGACCTGAAAATTGCTAAATGTAAGTTAATGACTGCTGGTAAAGTAGGCATGGAGCATCCAAAGGGTCGTTTAAAAATTGCCACGAAATATGTCAATCTTACACGTCAGTATTATGCAAGCTTAGGTGAGCAGGTTGATGTTATTAAGCTCTATGGTTCTATGGAGCTAGCACCTTTGGTCGGTTTGGGTGATTACATTGTAGATGTGGTTGATACTGGCAATACTTTAAGAGCGAATGGTCTTGAACCCTTAGAAGAGATTTGCAAAGTATCTTCTCGATTAATTGTAAATAAAGCCAGTTTTAAACGTAAACAAACTTTGTTAAATCCAATCATTTCACAGCTTGAGCAAGCTGTTCAATCACGTTAAAAGCAATTTCCCATCATGCTTTTGCGATAGTTAAGCCAGATGATGCCCACAAGCGCTTAGAAAAAGAGTAAACTTACTTTTTCTTTTTCGCCTTGTGGGTAAATTGATGCGACGTTTATCGACTCAAGATCAGAACTTCAAACAGGTTTTTGCTGAGCTTTTAGCATTTGAAACCGTGAATGATCTTAATTTAGTGCAAACAGTAGATCAAATTATTGCTGATGTTCGTCAGCATGGTGATGATCATGTTTTAAAGCTTACTCAACACTTCGATCGACATCCTGCGCATCAATTTTCAGATTTAGAATTATCTCAAGAACAACTTAAAACTGCTTTTGATAATTTAAGCCCCGAGATTCGTGATGCTCTAGAGTTAGCCGCAAAGCGTATTCGTACATTTCATGAAGCTCAGAAACAAGATAGCTGGACTTATATAGATGACTTGGGCAATACACTAGGACAAAAAGTTACGCCTCTAGACCGTGTCGGTATTTATGTGCCTGGTGGTTTGGCCTCTTATCCATCTTCAGTTCTAATGAATGCTGTACCTGCTCATGTTGCGGGTGTACCTGAAATTATTATGGTTGTTCCAGCACCGAATGGTGAATTAAATCCATTGGTTCTTGCAGCAGCTTATCTTGCTGGAGTCAGCCGAGTTTTTACCATTGGTGGTGCGCAGGCTGTAGCAGCTTTGGCTTATGGTACACAGACCATTCCACCTGTAGATAAAATTACTGGTCCGGGGAATCGTTTTGTAGCAGCTGCTAAACGTGCTGTATTTGGTCAAGTCGGCATCGATATGATTGCTGGGCCTTCTGAAATTTTGGTATATGCAGAAGGTGAGAATAATGCTGATTGGTTGGCTATGGATGTTTTATCACAAGCTGAACATGACACAGTGGCTCAAGCTATTTTTATAACTCCAGATGAAGCTTTGCTCAATGCAGTAGAGTTGGCAATTGAAAAGCATTTAAATGAATTGCCAAAGGCAGATATTGCGCGAACTTCAATTGAAAATCGTGGTGCTTTGGTATTAGTCAAAGACCGTGCAGAAGCAATTGAGTTGATTAATCAGGTTGCACCAGAGCATTTAGAGCTGTGCTTAGATGATGCCGAAGCGATGAGCGAAGATATTCGTCATGCTGGAGCAATTTTCATGGGGCGTTATACACCTGAAGCAATCGGTGACTATTGTGCAGGCCCAAATCATGTATTGCCGACATCTGGAACTGCTCGTTTTTCTTCTCCATTAGGCGTTTATGATTTTCAAAAACGTTCGAGCCTGATTATGTGCTCGAAAGATGGGGTTAAAACCTTAGCTAAAACAGCCGACATATTAGCTGTTCAAGAGAATTTAGATGCCCATGCACGCTCAGCACGCTATCGTTATCAATAAGCTTATAAAACTTGTAGTTTTTTAATTATTACTCAGGGCTGATTTTTAGCCCTTTTTGAGATAAGACCATGACTTTATCTACAGCACAAATGCGCTTTTGGAGTCCAGAAGTTCGTGAATTAGAGCCTTATGTTCCTGGTGAACAGCCTAAAATTCAGAATTTATTGAAACTTAATACGAATGAAAATCCATATCCGCCATCACCAAAAGTAGTTGAAGCAGTTCAAGCTGTTTTAACTCAGCAAGCTGATGCATTACGTTTATATCCAGACCCAGATGCTACAGCTTTAAAGCAAGCAATTGCTAAACAACAGAATATTGAGATTTCTCAAGTTTTTGTGGGGAATGGCTCAGACGAAGTACTTGCTCATATTTTTAAAGCATTTTTTCTTCAAGACGAACCTATTCTTTATCCGGATATTACTTATAGTTTTTATCCAGTTTATAGTCAGTTCTTTGGAACAAAAACTAAAGAAATTCCACTTAATGAGAATTTCGAGATAGAAGCTAAGGACTATATACAACCAAATGGCGGGATTGTTATTACAAACCCTAATGCACCAACCAGTATTGCAATGGGTTTGCCTGATATCGAGCAAATCTTAAAAGCAAATCCAGATCGGGTAGTGGTGATCGATGAAGCTTATGTTGATTTTGGAACAGAATCCGCAGTTGGTCTTGTAAATCGCTATGAGAATTTGGTTGTTTGTCAAACAACTTCGAAGTCTCGTTCATTAGCTGGTTTGCGCGTTGGTTTTGCAATCGCTCAGCCACATTTAATTGCAGCGCTTGAAGCTGTCAAAAATAGTTTTAACTCATATCCTATTGACCGTTTTGCAATTGCAGCCGCGGTAGCTTCTTTTGAAGATCAGGCTTATTTTGAAGAACAACTTCAGAGAGTTATTTCTAGTCGTGAAAAGCTAGTAGATGACTTAACTGCTTTGGGCTTTAAAGTTTTACCTTCTAAAGCGAACTTTATTTTTGCTTCACACTTAACTCATGATGCAGGGCAACTTGCACAGCAATTACGCGAACAAGGTGTTATTGTGCGTTATTTCAATAAGCCTCGCATTAATCAATTTTTGCGTATTACAGTGGGTACTGATGAGCAGAATATGCGTTTAGTGCAAACGTTAAAACAAGATATTCTTTAAGTTTTAATCTGCTGTGCTGTTCATCAAGTTCAGCATAGCAGAGATTTTATCAAGGCTTTCTTGATATTCTGCTTCTGCATTTGAGGCAATAGTAATACCACCACCAGCCCATAAAGAGAGCTGATTCTGGTATTGTTGAAAGCTGCGGATAAGAATATTCCAGCGACCCGTTCCATCAAAATTGAAGTAACCTAACGTCCCGCAATATGCACCTCTTGCTTCTTCTTCTAATTCTTCAATAATTTGCATTGCCCGAATTTTTGGTGCTCCTGTAATTGATCCCCCCGGTAAAGCAGAGAGCAACATTTGCATAGGATTAATATCATCTTTAAGCGTGGCAACAATCTCACTGACCATATGATGGACTTGATTAAAACTTTCAATCTCGAATAGTTTTGTTGTTTTTACAGAGCCAGTATTGGCATAAATGCTCAAATCATTACGTAATAAATCAACAATCATGACATTCTCTGCCTGATCTTTTTGCGAGTTTTTTAAAGTTTGTTTAGAAATAAAATCTTTTTCGATATTCTTATATCGAGGCATAGTCCCCTTAATCGGTCGGGTCTTAATTTGTTTATTTTGATTGAACTCAATGAAAAGTTCAGGGGAACAACTTAATAACTCAAATTGATCTAATTTTAAATAACCTGCATATGGTGCATTAGTAAGATTCCATAAATCTGCTGCTTTATTTAATAACGATCCTGTAAAATTAGCTTTAAATTCTTGGGTTAAATTAATTTGATAACAATCACCAGCTTTAATATATTCTTGTATTTTATAAAAGGCCTTAAAATATTGTTCTTTAGACCATCTTGGTTGAATAGAATTTTTTAATTCAAATGTATTTTTAGAATTATTGACAATAGTAGTCTTTAATTGTTTTTCAATGTATGTGAAGAGATCAAGAGCATTTTCTTCATTGCTAAAAAAATACCAGTCATTATCTATATATTTTAAAAAGGAACGATATTGGCCTAAGAATAAAGATGGCTGTATATGATTCTGAGCATTAATAAATTGATGTGTAGCAAAATCATAACTAATAAAACCAATATAGCCGCCGTTAAAACTTATTGTCGATTTAATATCTTTATTCTCTTTTGAGTTATTTTCTTTAAGTTGAATAAAATCTAATAATTGGTTCGATTTTGATATATTTTTATATTCATTAAAATTTTGACGCTGAAACACTAAATTATTTTTATTTTGAATAAGAATGTATTGTTGAGGAAGAAAACCAATAATGGGGTTGTTATTGTCATTTAAATAAATTAGCCCAGTTAATCCTTGTAATTTTTTTAAAATCTCGGCAGCATTTTTACCATGTAATGAGATTTTTTTCTTTAACTGAGACATTTTTAAATAAGAGAATAGTTAATGAGGGAAATATTAGTTTACTACAAGTTGTGAATCGTTAGGGAGAAGACTTCTGTGGGAGGTGCTTTTCGCTGATAAAATAGTCGATTTTTGTGTGAGATCGAAGTTGTATTTGGAAGCTAAAAGCGAAGTAAATTGATTGTACCGTTTGTCGGGTAGTTGGCAAAAAATGCACAACACTAGTTGAACAAAAAGTAACGTAGATGTAATTTAGTAATTGCTAAGCAAAACTACTCAAGGATTGGAAGTTTCGGTTGCTATATAAAGAAAAATGCAACTTGAGACAATGAGAGTGGTTAAAGTCAAAAAATAAATGCTCTTGGGAGAGTGCTCAATGAAAATGTTCACTAAACTTGCTTTAGTTTCTTCTTTAGCTATCAGTGCAAATGCAATGGCAATGCAGTCAATGGATGATGCTGCACTTAGTGCTGCTACAGGTCAAGATGGTATTAACATCGGTATCGCTTTAGGTGCTGGCGGTATTTCTATCGATAAAGTATTTATTCATGACAACGATGGTTTAGATCCTGCTACAGGTATTACAGGTGCTGCAGCAACAGCTGGTGCGATTGTAGTAAGCGGTGTATCTGTTACACAGGTTGATCAAACTGCTAATTTGTTAGACCTTAAAATTGATAGCGTTGGTGCTTCAGGTACAAATGGCGCGTTTTTAAATGTTGCTGCAAATGTTGGTGCAGTTGATGTAAGTGTTGGTTCTATTGGTGTAGGTACTTCTGGTACTTTAAATACAACTACTGCTGTACGTGGTATTACTGAAACTGCTCCAACTGAAATTATCTCTGGTTTAGACCTGTCTCTAGGCGCGATTTCAGCGAATGTACAATTAGGTTCTACTCCACAAGGCGCAATGATCAAAGTAAATTCAAGCTTACAAGGCGGTTTAACACTATCTAACTTCGGTATTAACGATGCAGCAGGTGGTGGTGAGATCTTCTTGGATAAAGTTATGGTTCGTGGCGCTGGTAACACAACTGGTGATTTAGATGTTGATGCTAATATTTCAGTTGTACCAACTGGCTTGAAAATTCAAAATAATAGTGCACAAGGTATGAATGTCTATGTTCAAGGTGTACATTTAGGTTCTAGTACAGCTGCTTCAATTGGTGACGTTGAAATTCAAGGTTTAAATGTAGGTACTTCTACAATTACAATCTCAGGTCACTAATTTAAAATTTTTAATTAAAAAAAGCGCGTTTAATACGCGCTTTTTTTATTGAATGAAAATTATTTTATATATCTGTTTAATATAAAATAATTATATAAATAATAAATATATTAAAACTACTGATATTAAAAAATGAGAGTTAATTAACATTTTAATTAAAGTAGAACTATACATTCATCAAAAAGATTAAAAAAAAGCTGTTTTTTACAAAAAAAAAAGGTATCTTCAACACACAGGGATGTAGAGCTATTGCTCTAAGAATAAAATGAATAAGGCCAGTTGTGCCACCATTTAGAACAAGTGCTTATGTTAGAGATTGCTTTGGGCTCAGCATTGATATATTACTTTGCGACAGAAGCCTTCGAAATAGAAAAAAAGCCACCAGGAACTGTTTATTACACAGAGACTGCCGATTCACGTAATTTATCTTTTCGCCGTAATCATATTGAACCAGTTAGGATTAAACCTGCTGTAGAAGACCAGTTTCGCGGCATCGTTCGGCAAGCCTATGATTATAGCTGTGGTTCAGCAGCGCTTACTACACTTCTAAATGGTTATGTAGGTACTAGTTTGACTGAACAGCAGACTATGAGCGGCTTGCTACAGTATGGTGAATATCAGCGGATTATTGAACGCCGAAGCTTCTCACTACTTGATATGAAGCGCTTTGTAACTGCTATTGGTTTGGATAGTGGGGGATATCGTGGCGAGTTTTCAGATTTAGTCAATCTTGGACAGCCCGCGATTGTTCCAATTTCTTATGCTGGTTTTAAGCATTTTGTCGTATATAAAGCTTATAAAGATGGACGAGTCTATGTTGCTGACCCTGCATTAGGGAATATCAGCTTTGATGAAAATCGCTTTAAAGAGGTTTGGGATAATAATACATTATTTGTTGTTTCTGTCCCTGAATCTCAACGTAAAGACTTATTGGCCCTAAAAGATTCAGATATGCGCCATGTGGAAGATGCAACTGTTAACCGTTATGCCTTTGTGGATGTGCAATATCCAACATTTAATTATGACCGTTTAGCAAATAAAGCTTCTACCATGAGACGGGTGCTAGATAAAGACCCAAATTCTGCAACCTATAATCAGCCGATAGAAACCTATATGCGTCTTTACTATAAGCGTAAATAATCAAATATGAACTAAGTAAAATAAATACATTGGGTGGGAAGAAATATGAATAATCGATGGATGAATATGAGTGTGTTGGCATTAAGTATGAGCGCCATTACAAGCACCCTCTATGCAGCAGACCAAGTTACACAAACAGAAGCACAAACAACTGCAAATACTGCAGTTGTTTCTGAAGCGAGTACAACATCAGAAGTAACACCAGCGACAGGTTCAACTCAAGAAGCAAGTTCGGCACCGACTACCGAAGTTGCAAATCCTGAATCTGCGCCTGTTGTACCCGAAAATACTGGAGCTAATCAAGCCGCGACTGCTTTACAGAAAAAAGAAGGTGATGCGACTCAAGAAACAAATTTGCAAGAAGTGTTTACTTCAAATGAGCGCCAGTATTCCTTAATTAAAAGAGGCGTGATTTCTGCATATTACGATCTTGATTATACCTATTATCGTGATACCAGAATTGATTTAGCTTTAGCAGATAATTCATCTCAATTAAATCGTTTACGTATTGAAGAAGATGCGAACCATACTTTAACTAATAGTTTTACTTTGCAATACGGTGTATTAGATAACTTAACATTATCTGCAACTGTTCCTTTCGTTGCAAAGTCTGAAATTGTTAGAGATACAACCGCAGCTGGTTTAGGTGATATTTCTTTAGGAGCTCGCTGGGAACCTTTCCCGTTAAAGCAAGGTCGTTTGCCATTAGTATTATTCGGTAACCTTTCATCAAAAACTGGAGATAGTCCTTATGAAATTGGTTTAGATGAGCTTTCAACTGGTAAAGGTTATTACTCTGTTGGGGTTGGGGCAAGTACCCGTAAATATATCGATCCGGTGGTTTTATTTGCCTCCGCGTCTGCTAATTATGGATTTAAAGAAACGGGTTTAGATCAAGCGCGTGGTAGCGGGGCTAAGGGGCCAAGGATTTTAACTTCTTTTGATCCAGGCATTAGTGGCGGCTTCTCATTCGGTTTTGCTTACTCATTTAACTATGACGTGTCATTAACCATGTCGTATCAACAAAGCTTTAACATGGATGCTGAGTTTGAATTTAATAATGGAGACGAATCATATAAGTCGCCAGACCAAAGTAGTGCAATGTTGTCTTTTGCTTTAGGGGTACGTGTTTCACCTGAAACAATTGTTAATGGTACGGTGGGTATTGGTTTAACCGAAGATGCGCCAGATGTTTCACTTGGTCTGTCTTTCCCGCTAGATTTCATAGGTTTTGGCAAAAAATCTAAATAAGGAGATATGCAGGTGAAATATCCTAAATTATGTCCTTTGACGGCGGCAATTGTTATCTCCAGTTTTTCTAGCTTTGCCAATGCTCAATTAGGACAAAACCTAGCTGTTGATATTCGTTCATTATCGATGGGGAATGCTGTAACTGCAGATCCACCTGGTATTAGTGCAGTTCACTTTAACCCAGCGGCTTTAGCAAAAATTGATGGGTTACAGACAGATGTGCAAGGAATTCTAGCGAACTTTGATATTCAGCGTGAATTTTCAGCACCCCCTGGTTATAACGTTTTTGGCTACTCAGATGACCCTCTTGTTTGTAATGATGGCCCAGAAGTTACAGCTAATATTTGTACTGATTTTAAGGGACCTGTACGTGGCGATGTTGAATATGCCAGCTTATATGTGCCGATTCTAAAAAAAATGGTTGATCTAGGGGCTGGTTATCCACTAGCTGCTCCTACAGCAGGTATTGCCTATAAGCCTCCAGGTTCGAAGGTGACCTACGCTACTGCAATTTATGCACCTTTAATTGCAGGTTTTGGCGCTGAAAATGGTAACGCTGGAAACTTTATGGGGCAGCAGGTGGCTGTTGAGCGGATTACTTATTTGTCTCCATCTTTTGGTTATCAAGTAAATGATCATTTATCAATTGGTGCCTCTGTTGGTATGTCTTATAACGCTCTTGCTATGAAAACCGATTTGCGATTTCCCAATGATATGATTGGGGTGTTGCGTATGGTTGATGACGTAGTATGTGGGCCTTTTAAAGATAATAACGATATGATTACCAATCTATTGTTATTTGGTTTGTGTAATACTCAAGAGGGTATGAATCCATTTAATAAAATGGGATCACTACAAGTTTCAATGGAGCAGTCTTTAAGCCCAAGTTATAACTTAGGATTACTTTGGGAACCAACGGATGATTTTGGCTTTGGTATGGTCTATCAAAGTGCTGCCAAGATGCGTATGAAAGGGAAATACCTAATTAATAATGCTAAGGCTCCTCAAGAATTAATTAAAGGCTTAAACTCCTCGGCTACAGGACAAGTTCTAGCTGCTATTCTCGGTTTGCCGGGAAGTGTGCCAAATTCTGAGTCTGGACTAGCCGCGATGGATCTGGAATATCCAGCACATTTCCAAGCAGGGATTAAATATAAAATATTTCCTGATTTGCAAGTTAACTTTGATGTTGGTTGGACAGACTATTCAGCATGGGATAAGTTTAAATTTGAATTTGATAGACAGATTACCTTACTCAAAGTTGCTAAACTTTTATCAAATGATGTGACAGATGCTTCACTAGCCTTACCTTTAAAGTTTACCTCACCATGGAGCTGGGGTATTGGTTTGGAGTATTCAGCAACAGATCGTTTGAAGTTACGTGCTGGTTATGAGCCTCGTGCTAGTGCTATTCCAAATGATAAACGTAATACCATGATTCCAATTAATAATGCGCAATTATTTGGTTTGGGTATTGGATATCGGTTTGACGCAGATACAGATTTGGATCTTTCAGTTGGTTTCTTACGTAGCCGCGATAATATTCCAGCAGGAACAAGTACCTTATCTAATAAAACAGGAGTTGATAATATCCTGTTAAACCCTTATGCCGGTTTGGATGTTAAAACCAATACCAAAGTTACAGTACTCGGGTTAAATTATAGAACAAAATGGTAAAATTAAATTGCGAACGGATGTCTCGACCTAGATTTGCTATTGCGATTTTTTTTGTTGCATTAGCAAGTAACTCTGCTATTTATGCGGATGGTTTCTATACGATTATTGGTCCTGATGGCCGACCAATGATTGTCCCGAGTAAAAGGGTAGAACAAGCTGTTGTGCCTTCTAAAGTATTAACACATCCAGAGGTAACGACGAGTCGTCCTGAGCAGCAAGTTTTTCCAAAAACATCTTTAAAATCAAAAGAATTGCCTAAAGTAACTACAAAATCGTCTAATACTGCACCAACTGCACCAACTGCACCAACTGCACCAACTGCACCAACTGCACCAACTGCACCAACTGCACCAACTGCACCAACTGTTTCGATGAAGAAACAATCTAAGGTTTCAACACAGACAAAAAAAGGTACAGAAAAGCCTGAAGCCATTGAGAAAAAGTCTGGTTTGGGTAGTAGTAAAGAAAAAATAATCAAGGATTCTGCTCTCAAACACACAGCTGAAGAAAAAGTAAAGTCAAATCCAGTTCCATCCTCGACGAAGGATATGGTTACTCCATCAGTACCCGCTCCTAAAAAGGATGAGACGAAGTACACTACCATTGATGGAGTGGAATATGTCAATAATGAATATTTAGAAAATCAAGAGTTTAATCTAGAGGGTAAAAAACGTTTCTATATTATGCCTGATGGGTTAGGCCGTACTGAATCTATTGAGCGAAAAAAAGGGGTTGGTCAGTCTATCCTCGATAATGTATTACATCGGTCACGAGAAGACCAAGTTTCCTCTGTTGTGTTGGCACCTACATATTTACGACTTTCACAACAAGAATTGGCAAATACTTTTGAAAATGATTTGTGTTTTATTAAAGGTGATAACAAATCAATTAAGAAATTGAGCCAGAATAAAGAAGTTGGGCTATGGCCTAGAAAGCCTCTAAAAGAAAAGTTTGAATACGAAGTAATAAAAGTAGATTCTTCGATTAAGAATATACAAGTGGCTTCCTATGCTACAACCAATGACAAGCCTGTATATTATTGGCCACTTGCAGTTTTCTTGGACGAAAAAGGTTGTGTTTTAGAGGGTGCAAGTGGTTTTAAAAGTAAGTCGTATCCTGCAACGATATTACAACATGCGTCGATTTCAGGTGTCTTACAAGTGCCAGACCGTACGCAGTATATTATGTTGACCCCTTTATCTTCGGCTGTGGATATGCCAGATCAAGAACTATCTAATCAGGGACAAATTAAAATTTCGGTATTACGTTAAAAATAAATAGGAATGATGATGAGTAAAATTTTTTTATTACCTTTTGCATTATCCACATTGGCAATTGTATTAAATGGTTGCGGTGGTGGTGGCTCAACAATTAATGAAGATCCTACTCAAGGTGGAGGTGAGATTCCAACCACTAATTTGGATTGTAAAGCAACAGATGAGACATGTCTGAATTTTGAATTAAATTATCCAATAGCTGGTTTGAATTTCGACTGTAGCTTATCTCCTAATCAGCATTATATTACTAAATTGGTTGGTAACTCGGTTGGTGGTGCCTGTAGTATCAGTAGCAGTAAATCTGATGAAACAATTACGCTTTATCTACAAGGCAGTAATACCCACAAGATTGCATTAGGTACGATAAAACTCGATACACTAGGTAAATATGGAACAACACATTTAACAGTTTTAGATATGGCGACAGCATTAACTGGACAAGCTCCAGCTTCAATGAGTAACGCTGATCCAACTATTAAAGTGGCAATAGCTTTAGTTAAGTTATTCCAAAGTATTGGTGTTGAACGTGGCGATAATGTGGTGGGTGATTTACAACCAACCCAATTTACTCAAGATAAGAAAAATCTGTTGACTAGTTTGACACAAGATATAACCGCAACGGAATGGAAGAATGGACAATATGCAACTCTTCTAAAACCTTGGTTAGATGTAAGCAAAGTGTCTGATGCACAAGCTTATGCGCTCGTAGTTCAAGTAACGAATTTGGCAAATGCTGCATTATTTCAGGCAAATGAAGCGACTTATGCAGGGATTGTAGATCCTGTAAGTTCACCGCTACCACTCGGTTTTTATGGCTGTAATCAGGCATTAGCAGATTGCTTTAATAAATCTACCACTAATTTACGTCATATGATGGCTAATATGTTCATGCTGACTGACCGTGAAGGTTATGCAATGGGTTATGGCTTACAATGGCGCGGTGATGCTACTTTATACAAAGATAAGGACGGAAAGGTGACTGGTGTTGCTCCACCAGTTTTATTGTGGACCAAAGCAAAACCAATGCAAATGCTCGTTGCTCCACAACAAAATGGTTGGCTGAACCCAATTTCAAAAGATATTCAATCGACTCAACCATTACGCTTAAGCGTTGATAGCAATGCAAATAATGATTTGCAAATCTATCAAGGTAAGTTTATGAACGATTATGCTGTTGCAGGAAGTGAAGGTTTTTATAAACAGCTAACACGCTCGACAACAGGAAATATTCAGCATTATGGTTTATGGCGTCAAACAGTAGGCACAGAAAACTATAAGGGTTCACTTGATATTATTAAAGCCAATCCGATTAGTTATCTTGGCAAAGAAATTTTTAAAACAGCAGCTAACGTCAGTTCTGGTCAACGCTATGTCTTCCCATTATATGCGACTTTAACATTCAGATTTGATACTACTGGGATAGCTCCTATCGATTTAGGTATTGTCGTTGATGAAAAAGGAAATATTCGTACGGATATTAAACCAAATGCAACTGCAACCGATATGTCTGGTCAATGTGCAACGGTAGCAGACAACGGCTTAATTGATAGTAATGGCGTACAACAGTATCGACTTGGTACTACTGGTGGAACAGAGTCATCTGATAATGATAGTTCTATTACTGTTCGTATGATTTTATCAAATCCTCAGCTGGGTAATCTTAATGGGATTTTGATGGGACTTAACTCTGTGGTGAGACAGGATACTAATCCAGACGATAATGTAAATGATTCAGTTTCAGTAAATGGAGCCAAAATTAACCTCTATAACTTATTAGCAGGTCAAAACAGCAGTAATAGTATTAATTTAAGTGATTATGCGAACAAGACTGCGCGTTGGATTAATCTCTATGCTTTCTATCAAGCTGTTTATAATAATATTAAGGATATTAGCCCAGCACCAACAGATGCTGAAAAAGCTTTGGCTCAACGCCTGTCTGGCACGGTGTCCATTAAACTAGCCAATCAGTCTATTCCTGCTTGTAATGCAATTAAGACTAAATCTTAAAAATAAGAGACAAATAAAAAAGACCGCGAAAGCGGTCTTTTTTATTATCTAATTAATTAACCAGTATGGTCTAAACGAGTCCCCAAAGTTTCAAGATGTGTTGGGAAAACTTGTTTTTTTCGGTCTTCAAAATAATGTCTTAGTGTATGTTCAACGCTAGGGAAGGCTAGTTCTCCCCATGGAATTTCATGCTCTTCAAATAGACGACTCTCGATACTTTCTTCACCTGCACCAAAAATTCCATCTTTCAGCTGTGCTTTGAAAAGTACATAAATTTGACCAATACGCGGAATATTGTACATACAGTAGAGTTGTTCTATTTCTATCTCAGCTTCTGCTTCTTCACGAGTTTCGCGTGCTGCACCTTGCTCCATGGTTTCGAACAATTCCATATAGCCAGCAGGCAAAGTCCATAAACCATAACGAGGTTCAATTGCACGACGACAGAGTAATACTTTGTCTTCCCATAACGCTAAGGCACCGCAGATTACTTTGGGGTTTTCATAGTGAATATTTCCACAATGAGTACAAACACGGCGTACTTTATGATCACCTAAAGGAATTTTTTGTTCGGTTTTATGCCCACACGCTACACAGAAACTCATAATTATCATCGAGTATAGAGATGACTCAGCATAACTGAATTTTTAGACTTACGCATCAACTCTATTCCCTAAGTTTATTTTTCAGATATGATGCAAAGAGATACAGAATAATAGGTGAATGGTATGGAAGAGCACTTGCTAACACAAAAGTTACAGCAAAGATTGCGCTTTTCCACCCGCATACAAGAAGCACAAGCTGCAGTACTGATTGCTATTACAAATGAAAATAATCCAAAGGTACTGCTTACACGCCGTTCAATACATATGAACAACCATGCGGGGGAAGTTTCTTTTCCGGGTGGAAAGCGTGATCCTAGTGATACCAGTAATATTGTGGTGGCATTAAGAGAAGCTCAGGAAGAGACCGCTTTAAATCCTTTTGATGTGCAGTTGCTCGGCGATTTGCCCATGCAACGTGCAAGAAGCGGGTTGTCTGTAAAACCGATCGTTGGGCTTATTCCTCCAGAGGTTAACTTAATACCTCAGCCTACTGAAATTGATCGAATTTTTTTTGTGCCTTTGCAAGAGTTAATCGATACAAGACCCATGCCTTACGAAGTACGTTATGCCCATCAATCTTTATATTTTCCAAGTTTACAGATTGATAATGAAATTATTTGGGGTTTAACTGCTCGTATGTTAGTTGCTCTGTTTAAATATGGATTGGGTTATCAGAAAGAGTGGCCATTTTTACTCAACTCACCAACATTTGGCATGCCAAAATTTTCTCATAAGAATAAATGATCAGGATTGATAAATTATGATGTATAGCTATCAAGGACAGCACCCAAAAGCATTATATGAACCATGGGATGGTTGGGTTGCACCAACAGCAACGTTGATTGGACAAGTAGAGTTGGGGCGTCAAGTCAGCATCTGGTTTGGAGCTGTAGTACGTGCCGATAACTGTGTAGTTCGAATTGGTGATTTCTCTAATATTCAAGAAAATTCAGTTTTACATACCGATGCTGGGCTTGAGCTAAATATTGGTGAATATGTCACCGTTGGGCATAAAGTCATGCTACATGGCTGCACGATTGGTGATAATAGTTTGATTGGTATGAATGCCGTAGTTTTAAATCGCGCTGTGATTGGTAAAAATTGTATTATTGGTGCTAACGCATTAATTCCGGAAGGGAAAATCATTCCAGATAATTCGGTGGTGATGGGATCGCCCGGCAAAATTGTTAAGACTTTAGATGAGGACGGTGCGGCAAAAATACGGTTGAGTGCATTGCATTATGCTGAACATTTTAAAAGTTATAGTGATTTAAAAGAATTTCACTTTTAACTCTTTTTTAGCAAAATATTTTTTATGCCAAGTTAAATCTTGGCATTTTTATTTAGACAGAGAACGACTCGCCTATCAGAGCCGAGTGGGGTATCATAACTCCCGTTTTTAATCTGATTTAATACTAAGGTTGTGCATGAAATTGCTGGCGTTGGAAACTGCAAATGAGCAGTGTTCTATCTCATTAGTCGATGAAACCCAAGAACTGTTTTTTCAACTCGATACGCGGGCGAAAGCACAAACCCAGACCATTTTGCCGATGATTGAGCAGGGGCTACAACAAACAGGTCTTGAGGTTGTTGGTCTGGATGCAATTGCCTTTAGCCGTGGGCCGGGTTCTTTTAGTGGTGTCCGAATTAATGCAGCTGTGACTCAGGCTTTGGCATGGTCACAAGATTTACCCGTTATTCCCGTTTCGAGTTTGCAAGCTTTAGCACAAGCAGCATACCGACTTGAAGGTTTGGAACAGGTGACTGCGGTTCTCGATGCTCGTATGAATGAAGTTTATATTGCAAGTTTTGTTCTAGATGAGCATGGAATTATGCAATGTATTGATGAAGAAAAATTAATGGGCTATGAGCAAGCAGCTGCTTATGCAAAGCATTGCTTAATTGGTTCGGGTGCGAAGCTCCTTCAAGCTGATGCACAACATCAAACAATCACTGCAACAGCACAAGATATTGCTTCTATTGCACGTGTTTATGCAGCGCAAAAGCAGTGGGTTGATGCTGAACATGCTTTACCTGTTTATTTACGTGATGATGCATGGAAAAAAATAGCAGATCAGGGTAAAGCAAAATAAAGGCACTACTCATGCACATATATTTTGAAGTAGATTTTCAAGGCAAAGCACAGCACTACCAAGCTGTGCTTTGTTCTAGAGGTGTGACTGTCGATTTGCAGCCAGTTGAAAAGCTCAATGCACGTTTTTTGCGTTTAAATCCTGATTTGGCACTTTGTGTAGATGAAAACGGGCTATGGTTATCTGCAAATGGCATGAAAATGCAGCCCGACTGGAAAGCCGAAATTTCCCGTTTAAAACGTGCAAGTCTTAAATCAGAAATGATTGCTCGGGCTTGTCAGTTAGGTGAAAAACCTATCTTAATTGATGCTACAGCTGGTTTAGGGCACGATAGTTTACTCATGGCTTATCTTGGCGCACAAATACAATTGGTTGAGCGCCATCCGATTTTATTTACCTTACTTGAAGATGCAAAAGCTCAAGCTGAACAAGATGGCTTTTTAACTCAGTTTATGGATCGGATTCAACTGATCTTTGCTGACTCTGCAAGTTATTTACAACAGTTACAGCAAACAGCTTCAATGGTTGATGTGGTTTATCTCGATCCGATGTTCCCACAGCGTGATCAGAATCACCAAGCAATCAAAAAACAAGCTCAAGTTAAAAAACAGATGCAGCTTTTACATCTACTTTTACCCGAAGATGGTGAGATGGATTTGGGTGATAATTTGCTGGTTTTGGCACAGAAAGTTGCTAAACGTGTAGTGGTTAAACGGCCACGGCATGCTATTTTCTTGGCAAATCAAGAGCCAGCTCATCAATGGCAAGGAGATGCTTGTCGTTTTGATGCGTATTTTCAGTAGGCTTATGTAAGGTTAGGTTTTATTGCTTGAATAATGCACAAATATATGTGATATAGTTCAAAAGCATGATTGCTAAAATTCTTAGCAGGCATACACTTAAGATGCCTGACAAAAACGAAATTTTTGAAAACCTTTTATGATTGATCTTAAACCCTCCATTAACTTTTGGCATGATTTTAAAAGCAACCAAATTGCCGGAATGTGGCTGTTTTTGGGATCAAGACGTTCTTTACAAATTGTACATCCATCTATTCTTCAGCTCATTGTCTGGGGAATTTTAGGGGGATGTACTAACTCTCTTTATAGCTGGCTTGTGGCCGGTCAAATTGGTGATTTCAATTCACAAGGTTTAATTGGTTACGCACTTTGGCCATTTATTGCCTTAATTGTTGGTATATTTTTATCACAGCGCACCAACCAACCTCGCTTAATGCTAGTACCTGCTTTACTTTGGTTGGTTCTAGATACAAATATCTTATTAATTCAATGTTTAATTCAGTATTTAGGTTCTAACGGTTATCTCAACTTTATTCCAGATGCTATTTATAACGGAATTTTACCAAGCCTATTTGTGGCTTTGTTCGTATGGCAAAGTTTAGCGGTGATTTGGGTTTTCTCACGTGAGCTCAAGTGGCCTTGGTGGGAACGTGCACTTGTCATGGTTGCGACTATTGCGACGATGGTGGTCTGGCAACTTTCTGTAAAAGATCAACCGATTTGGAAGGTCGAAGATTCGGCTCCAACATTTGCTGAAGATGCTTTTTATGCACAAAGTAAGCTGCTGAATGATTCTTTAGAGCAAGTCCAATATGGTGAGCAGGCAAAAAGTCATTGGTATTTTTTAGGTGTGGCAGGTGATAGCTACCAAGACGTTTTTAAATCGGAAGTAGTCCGGATTAAAGAACAGTTTGATACACGCTTTGCTACTGTGGGTCGTTCGATGATGTTGGTCAATAATCCAGACACCCGTACAGAAATCCCCATTGCCTCTAAAACCAGTATAGAGTTAGCCCTACGCCGTATGGGTCAGCAAATGAACCGTGATAGTGATGTACTATTTCTATATATGACTTCACACGGTGAACAGAATCACTTCGAAATTGAAAATGCGCCATTAGATCTAGGGCAAGTAGACCCTAAATGGTTGCGTGAAACACTTGATAAATCTGGTATTCGCTGGCGTGTAATTGTTATTTCTGCCTGTTATTCAGGAAGCTTTATTCCTGCCTTACAGTCTCCTGATACTTTAATTATTACTGCATCTGCTGCTGATAAAACTTCTTTTGGATGTAATAACGAAGCTGACTATACTTATTTTGGTCGAGCTTTCTTTGATTTGGCTATGCGAGAGCAATCTTCGATGAAAGATTCGTTTAACACAGCTAAGCAAACTGTAACCAAATGGGAAGTGGCTCAAGGTGTAGAACCTTCAGAGCCTCAGTGGATGATTGGTAAAAATATGGAACTTATGCTACCTCAATTGGAAAAGTATCTATTTCCTCAGCAAAATACTGGTAGTGTAGATATTGCTCAAACAAAAACAGAGGCCAAAAACGATGCAACTCCTGCAAAAAAACCGCTGCTTTGAAGGTGAGCAACGTGTTTACCAATTTGAATCTCGGTTATTAAAAGGGCCAGCTAAGTTTGGCGTGTATTTGCCACCAGCTGCATTAGAAGGTAAAGCTTGTTCAACCTTGTTTTATTTAGCAGGTTTAACTTGTACTGAAGAAACCTTTGCCATAAAAGCACATGCACAACATATGGCGGCACAGTTAAGTTTAATACTGATTACACCGGACACTTCTCCTCGTGGAGAAAATGTTGCAGCAGGGGATAATTGGGATATAGGGCAAGGCGCAGGTTTCTATATTAATGCAACGCAAACACCTTGGTCTGAGCATTATCAAATGGAAAGCTATTTGATTGATGAGTTATATCCACTCATTTTGAAAAGCTTTCCTGTAAATGCTCAACAAGTCGGTATCTTTGGGCACTCAATGGGTGGCCATGGCGCATTAACTTTGGCGTTTAAATATCCTGAGAAGTTCAAGTCTGTATCTGCTTTTGCACCGATCTGTGCACCAACTGAATGTGCGTGGGGTGAAAAAGCCTTTACTCACTATTTGGGGAATGACCAAGAAAGCTGGCTTGCTCATGATGCTACTGCTTTAGTCTTAAAAAATGGTGCAGTATTTGACGAAATTTTGGTTGATCAGGGATTGGATGACCAATTTTATGAACAGCTTCACCCTGAAAAATTTAAGCAAGCATGTTTAAAAGCAGGACAACCTTTAACTTTAAGGCAACATGTTGGCTATGATCATGGCTATTACTTTATTCAAACCTTTATGGATGAGCATTTACAGTTTCATGCAATCCAGTTAGAAAAGGTAAATGGCTAATTAATGCTGCCATTCCACCTGAAATTCTTGTTGAGCCATGCGGTTTAGATGATCAAGCACGACTTTTTCTAAGTGGTCATGGTCATCTAGCTGACTATCAATAGCAACGTTTAGCTGCTCTGTTTCAGGTGCAAGCGTAATGGTTGCTGTAGGCATTAAGATTTTGAAATCTTGTTCAGTCTCTTGTACTTCAAATTTGTGTTTCCAATGATTAACTAGACGTTTTGCAATACGTTTACCATCATTTGTTAATAGATGAGTTGTGCTTTTCATTATCAATCCTCACATTACTTTAATGTACCTTAACAAATTCATTTAGCGCTTAGCATTCTAATGTTGCAACGTTACGTTGCAAGTTTGAAATGTTGCGATTTGAGCAAGGAAGAGCAGGCCAAGTAGACGGTTTTTTGTTATAATTTTAAGCCTCTCCTTAAACTCTTAGCCAGGTCATCCACTTATGTCCAAGCCTTATTTGATTGCTCCTTCTATTTTATCTGCCGATTTTGCTCGTTTAGGCGAAGATGTAGACAAAGTGTTAGCCGCAGGTGCAGATGTAGTGCATTTTGATGTAATGGATAACCACTATGTTCCAAATTTAACTTTTGGTGCTGGCATTTGTAAGGCTTTAAAAAGTTACGGGATTACAGCGCCTGTTGATGTGCATTTAATGGTGTCTCCGGTTGACCGCATTATTGGAGACTTTCTGGAAGCTGGTGCTGATATTATTACGTTTCACCCAGAAGCCTCTCATCACATTGACCGTTCATTACAGCTGATTAAATCAGGTGGGGCAAAAGCCGGTTTAGTATTTAACCCTGCAACGCCATTACACTATTTAGATTATGTGCTTGATAAAGTTGACCAAATTTTAATCATGAGTGTGAACCCTGGCTTTGGTGGGCAAAAGTTCATTCCAATGACCTTAGAAAAATTGCGTGAAGCTCGTAAAATTATTGATGCGAGTGGTCGTGATATTCGTTTAGAGGTAGACGGTGGTGTTGGTCCTGCAAATATTCGTGAAATTGCAGAAGCTGGTGCAGATATGTTTGTAGCTGGTTCAGCCATTTTTGGTCAACCAGATTATAAAGTTGTAATTGATCAAATGCGTGCAGAACTTGCGAAAGTAGGTAGTGTAGACGCTTAAAAAAGTATGCTTAATCAAGGGGAAGCTTGTGGATAACTTTGTTTATAACTATATGGATAACTGTGTTGATAACCATATGGATAAGATGTTGGTAAAATAAACAAAATTAGATCAACTGCTTATTCTCTAGGCTGAATGTGTGAAAAAAGAACGTTTTGGCGTTCTTTTTTTATGCGGGTTGGATATTTTATTAGCTGGTTTTTTATTAAGCTTTACTAAAAAATAACCTGTGCAAAAAACGATAATACTGTGTGTACGTCTTTTAATAGATATATAGATGTAAAACTGTAAAAGTGTCATGAAAAATAAAGCTAAATTTGGTTTAATAAGATTTTAGTAAGAGATCTAGATAATTAATGACGATAAAAATTTTAGCGGTAGATATGGATGGGACTTTTCTTAATTCTAAGAAGCAGTACAACAAAGCACGTTTTTTAAAACAGTACGAACAACTCAAACAAAATAATATTCATTTTGTGGTTGCCAGTGGTAACCAACTCGCAAAGCTTGTTACCTACTTTCCAGAAATTAGTCATGAAATTGCTTTTATTGCAGAAAATGGCGCACATGTTTTAGATGCAGGGCAAGAAATAGCTTTTGCTCATTTAAGTCAGCAACAATTTATTGAGACATTAAAAGCAATTGATTCAACCTATATATCTAAAATGGTGATCTGCGGAAAGCAGAGCGCTTATGTACACAAGTCTATGCAAGCCGATGACTATGCTAAGGTCGCTCGATACTTTGAAAAGCTAATAGTTGTAGAGGATTTTTATGCATTAAAAGATTTGGTGTGCAAAATTACTTTTATTGCTCAGAAAAACGAAAGTTTTGCTATTTTTCAAGATCTTCAGCAGCAAAGTTTTGTTGCAGATCAATTATTAGTTCCCGTTTCAAGTGGTTTTGACTTTATCGATCTTATTCTTCCTGACCAGCATAAAGCACATGGTTTGAAGCTTCTATTAGAAAAATGGCAGGTTGAACCTGATCAAGTGGTTGCAATTGGTGACAATAATAATGATATCCAGATGATTAAAGCAGTGGGTTATGGGTTTGCGGTTGAAAATGCAGTAGAAGCTTTAAAAGCAGTAGCACCGTATACGACTGTGAGTAATGAGCAAGAGGGTGCATTGCAAGTGATTGATTTAGTGCTTCAGCATCAATCACCATTTGTTTAATTAATTTAAAACAAACAGTTAAGATGGAAAAATTGTATCTCTTTTAAAACTTAGTTATGCTAATGCACCTAAGATATATAAATTGCATAAGGCAATAAACGACAATGGCCCTACAACACTTACGCAAGTATGCTTGGTTTGTGTTCCTAATGACTTTGGTCATTGGGTGGAGTGGTGTGTCTATTGCTCAGACGCCTATGCAGCACGATCTTCACACGATGCCGTGTCATAGTGAAAAAATGACTCATCACTCTGTACATGTTCAAGCAGATGATCAGACTGTATGTCATCAAACCATGACGCAGTCTCTTCATTCGCACGGTGAGCATTGTAAGGACTGTAACCCCGTACATTGCCAAATCGTGAATCTGGCTCTGCAACAAGCGGTCCCAGACCTTGAATCACAATTTGTTCCCATATCGTCTCAATTTAGCAGTATTTATCAGGCTCAGCATTTAGCCGGATACTGGCAAGAAATTTTACGTCCTCCTAAAGCTTAATCCTTTCTTACTTATTTTTTAATTAAAAAGGATTACAGCAATGTCTCATAAAACAATTAGCAGCTTAGTCGCTGTATTTGGGCTATTGGTTTCACCATGGTCCCTCGCGGCAATTAAGGAATATCACCTTAATATTAATGAACAACAGGTCAATGTTACCGGTCAGCCGCTCAAACGAATTACGGTAAATGGCAAGTTTACAGCACCACTCCTTGAGTTTGAGGAAGGAGATGAGGCTGTTATTCATGTTCATAACCAATTAAAGAATCAGGATACGTCTTTGCACTGGCATGGGTTGTTACTGCCAGGGTTAATGGATGGCGTACCGGGTTTCAATGGTTTTAAAGGAATTGCTCCAAACGGAGATTTTGTTTACCGCTTTAAGGTGAAACAAAACGGCACCTATTGGTATCACGCCCATAGTAAAGGCCAAGAGCAAGACGGTTTATATGGCCCACTCGTGATTTATCCGAAAGGGAGAACACCAGTTGCAGCACATGAAAAAACTGACCGTGATTATGTTGTGATGCTTTCAGATTTTCATAACTCTTCTAGCGATAGCATTATGAAGAATTTGAAAAAATCTGCTGAGTATTATCAAAATCGCCGTGAAACCGTATCTGATGTCTGGAAGCAGGTTAAAGCTCAAGGCTTAAAAGCAACTTGGCAAGATCGTTCGATGTGGAACCAGATGCGGATGTTAAAAACCGATATGTCTGATGTGACGGGTTATACCTTCTTAGTCAACGGTAAGACACCGCAGCAAAACTGGACAGGGGATTTTAAGGCGGGAGATAAGGTTCGATTACGATTTATTAACGCATCGGCAATGTCATTTTTTGATGTCAGAATTCCAAACTTGAAAATGACAGTCGTGAGTGCAGATGGGCAGCCAGTAAAACCTGTTGCAATTGATGAGTTTCGTATTGGCACAGCCGAAACCTACGATGTGATTGTTGAACCTAAACAGGCAAGCTATCAGATTGAAGCAGAGTCAATTGACCGTAGTGGTTTTGCTATTGGTACTTTGCATGATGAAAATACTCAGGTGGTTGGTCCAATTCAAATGCCACAGCCACGTCCGCGATCTTTATTGACCATGGATGATATGGGCATGAGTCATGGTGATGGAGCGAGTGATGAACATGCTGGCCATCAGATGAACATGCAACATGACATGTCTGCTATGCCAGAAATGAAAAAAGAGACAAGCCATGCTAATCATGATCATGCAATGATGAAAATGGACCATGGTATGAAAGATATGTCATCTGGCGAACATGATCATTCTATGATGCAAATGAAGCACGACATGTCAGTGATGCCTGAAATGAAACACGATATGCAGGTAAAGCCATCTAGCGAGCATGATCACGCTATGATGAATATGAATCATGAGATGCCTGCTCAATCTAAAACTACAGTTAAAAAAGATGAGCCGGTGTATGGCTGGGCAAATGCTTCAACACCAGCCGGTATGAAAGCATTGCAGTATAGTGATTTGCAGTCTTTAACGCCTCAGCCTGACACCCGTGCGCCGGAACGAGAATTAGTCATTCGTTTAGGCGGAAACATGGAGCGTTATATCTGGACCATTAATGGCAAGAAATTTAGCGAAGCTGAGCCATTGCAAGTTAAATATGGCGAACGTATTCGCTTGAAGTTCGTGAATGACAGCATGATGGCTCACCCAATGCATTTACATGGCATGTTCATGCAATTGGAAAATGGTCAACAAGCTGAAAACTTGCCAAATAAACATACCGTTATTGTTCCACCAGGAAAGACCGTTACTGCGTTATTGACAGCCGATGCATTAGGAGAATGGGCGATTCATTGTCATTTGCTCTATCACATGAGTGCAGGGATGATGAATAAGTTGATTGTGGCTCAAGTGAATGATGGGGCAGAACCAGCATCTCAAGCACCTGTTCAATCTGAAAATGAGAAAGGAGCTAGTCATGCACATCACTAAGTTATTTTCTCAAATGATATGTTGCGGTGTTTTCTCTAGCATATCTGTATTTAGTTTCGCTCAAGAACCTTTAACACATGATCATTTACGCGAACATGGTGGACAGGTTTATCAGGCGACTACGATTGATACTGGATGGACTCAAAATGAAGAAGGGGAAGGTAGTTTTTCTTCTGAATTAGAAAGTTGGGTGGGAACTGATGAAAATAAATTATTCATCAAAGCTCATGTTGAAAAAGCTGAGTCGGAAGATGCTAATTACGGCGCTTCATTACTTTACAGCCGAAATGTAGCTGATTATTGGGATGTACAGGCTGGGGTAAATTACGAGCGTTTACAGCGGGAAGACCAAAAGCAAGATCGCTGGGCTGGTGTAGTTGGTTTACATGGCATGGCACCTTACTTTTTTGAAACCGATACATATCTTTATGCAGGCGAGGACCAGCTATGGAAGCTAAGCTTAGAGACGGAAAGAGACTTACTCTTTACCCAAAAGTTGATTGGTAAACCTTATTTAAAAGCAGACGTTGTTTTGCAAGATGAATCTCGCTATGCCAGTAAAACAGGTTTATCAAGTTTACAAGCTGGCTTTCAAACCCGTTATGAAATCAATAAAAAGGTAATGCCATTTGTTGATGTCGGTTATGGCTATGAAAAAGGCTTAAAACAAACTGCTTGGCAAACTGGAACCGACTCTGAACATGGTTGGTATTATGGAGCAGGGTTAACACTAAAATTCTAATTGCAGAACAAAAAGTAAGCTTAACGACATGCCATTGGTTTATACTAATGGCATTGTTTTTTGTGTCAGTTATGGTGCACAGATGGCTTTAGAAAAACAAGAGAATCAAATACATTTAAGTAAAAGTAGTTCTAGCTGCGGGTGCTCAAGCATGCCTTCTCAGGAGTATTCTACGCCTAGTGAACTCGGGGCTAAGAAGAGCCAATGGGTGAGTTATTATCATATTCCTCACATGGATTGTGCAGCCGAAGAGCAAATGGTACGGATGGCTTTAGCCTCTTACGCTGACGATATTCAGGAACTTAATTTTGACTTACCAGCACGCCATTTGGCGATTTATCACAGTGCTCAAGCTGAAATGATTACCCAAAGCCTACAGCGTCTAGGATTAGGAGCCGAGTTACAACAAACGCAGCCACATTATGAACCTGTTGAAAAACCTAAAAAGGTTAGAGCCAGTTCTTCAATGAATGCAGCACAAAAGCAAGTTTTACAATGGTTGTTACTGATTAATGGTGTCATGTTTGTCATTGAGTTTATGGCAGGCATTATTGCTTCATCGACAGGGCTAATCGCCGATTCGCTTGATATGTTTGCCGATGCTGCAATTTATGGCATTGCCTTATTTGTGGTAGGTAAAAATCTTAATGCTCAATTAAAGGCTGCACATTTATCTGGTTGGTTGCAGTTCGGCTTAGCCATCATTGTGTTAATTGATGTGCTGCGTCGCTTTATATATGGCAGTGAACCTGTTTCAATTCTCATGATTTTAATTGGTGGATTAGCGCTTGCAGCCAATATTAGTTGCCTTTATTTAATGAGTGACCATAAAGAGAGTGGGGCACACATGAAGGCGAGTTATATCTTTTCTGCAAATGATGTCATTGTAAACTTAGGTGTTATTGTTGCGGGAATATTGGTTGCAATGACAGGTTCTCCTTATCCTGATTTAATTATTGGACTGATTATTGTTTTATTTGTTTTAAATAGTGCCCGAAAAATTTTACAGTTAAAAAACCAATAAGATTTTCTAAGACAGGCTAGCTTTAGATAGGGTTTGCCTTCATTTTTTATTTTAAAGTAAACTGAGTCCTCACATAAAGGAGGAACGACCTCCCCCATAATGGGTAATCATGTCGGGACGACCTGACAATATAAAAATTAGTGAATGTTATGGCTTGGGCTATTTTAATCTTAGCAGGTGTATTTGAAATCATTTGGGCATATTCTATGAAAATGTCCGAAGGTTTTACACGCTTAACCCCTAGTATTATTACGGTAGTTTTTATGATTTTGAGTGTAGTTCTACTTTCAATTTCAATGAAAACTTTACCTCTTGGCACTGCCTATACGGTTTGGACAGGAATTGGCGCAATTGGATCATTTTTAGTGGGCATATTTTTTCTCAATGAACCAATTGGAGCTATGCGAATGATTGCCGCTGTACTGATTGTGTCAGGTTTGGTTTTAATGAAAATTTCGTCGCCGTCCTAAGAGAATAAACTATGTTGCTGTCTTATAAGTATATCAATTCGCCTGTTGGGCAATTAAAGCTGGTTGCGAATGAAAATGCTTTAGTGGCAGTACTCTGGGAAAATGAAAATCCAAAACGTGTTCGGCTGGCTGAGCTGGTCGAACAAGTCGAACATCCAGTTTTATTAAAGACTGAGCAACAATTAGAAGAATATTTTGAAGGCAAGCGCTGTGAGTTTTCTTTGCCACTAGATTTCGAAGGAACCGCATTTCAAAAACAGGTATGGGCTGCGTTACTCACCATCCCTTATGGGGAAACAAGAAGTTATAAAGAAATCGCAATTCAAATTGGTAATGAAAAAGCTGTACGAGCAGTGGGCGCTGCAAATGGGAAAAACCCGATTTCGATTATTGCGCCTTGTCACCGAGTAATTGGTGCGGGTGGGGCATTAGTTGGTTTTGCTGGTGGTCTTGATAAGAAAGATATTTTATTAAAGCTAGAGCAACAATGAGCCGTTTTGCGCTCGATTTTTTTAGACTTTTCTACTAAGCTGTCAAAAATGATATTTCATAAAGAGTGTGCTTCATTGCATTGCTTTTTTGAAATATTGGTCTTATTCATAACAAACTCTGGATGTTCTAAAAATGGCTGTCGGTGACGTAACAATGCCACAAATGCATGTGGTAAAAGGTGTAAAAATTGGCTCAACAGAAGCATATGTACGTTACCCAAACCGACGAGATTTAGTCATTTTTGAGTTTGCAGAAGGTTCAAATGTTGCAGGTGTATTTACCCAAAATGCATTTTGTGCTGCACCTGTTCATGTCTCTAAGGCCCATCTTACCCAAGGTAATCCTCGCTATTTAGTGATTAATACGGGTAATGCCAATGCAGGTACTGGACCTACAGGCTTGAAAAATGCTCAAGATACTTGCGCAAAATTAGCTGAGATTTCTGGGGTAAACAGCTCAGAGATTTTACCGTTTTCTACAGGCGTGATTGGCGAACAGCTTCCAATGGAGCGTTTACTCTCTGGACTTCGACCTGCGTTAAATACTTTGCAAGACGCTGCTTGGTATGACGCAGCATCTGGCATTATGACCACAGATACAGTACCAAAAGGTGCATCTGAACAATTCGAGATAGATGGCATTACTTATACTATGACAGGTATTAGTAAAGGCGCTGGCATGATTCGTCCAAACATGGCAACCATGCTGAGCTTTGTAGCTACAGACGCACCTATTAGCCGTGATTTAGTACAAAGCTTATTAAAGACAACGGTTGAGCATTCATTTAACCGTATTACGATTGATGGCGATACCTCAACCAATGACTCTTGTATTTTTGTGGCAACAGGTCAGGCAGGTGGAGCTGAAATTACTTCAATTAACGATGCACGCTACGCTCAGGTGTTAGAAGTACTGGCTCGTGTTATGAATCGTTTAGCACAGTTAATTGTACGTGACGGCGAAGGTGCAACGAAGTTTATTACTGTTGCTGTAGAAGGCGGTGGCAACACACAAGAATGTTGCGATATTGCTTATAGCATTGCTCATTCGCCGTTAGTAAAAACCGCACTTTTTGCATCTGACCCGAACTGGGGCCGTATTTTAGCTGCGATTGGCTATGCAGGAGTTAAAGACTTAGACGTATCTAAAATTCAGGTATGGCTAGATGACGTACAAATCTGTAAGGATGGTGGAGCTGCCGAGGACTATACCGAAGAGGCGGGTGCGCGTGTTATGGCACAAACAGAAATTACCATTCGAGTTGATTTAGGACGCGGTCAGGCCAAAGACACGGTATATACCTGTGACTTATCTTACGACTATGTCAAAATTAATGCTGATTACCGTTCTTAAATATCAGTTATAATCAAGCCTCGACAAAGAGGCTTTTTTATTAGCCCCATCTTTTGATATTAAATGATTCAAGTTAGTAATCATTTAAGCAGTAACGTTATATGCGAGCAGGTATGCCAGCATGAAGGATAGAGAAGACGTTTTTATGAGTGATGCGACTTTAATTGCCAACGATGCAAAAAACATTGTACAAGCGCATTTAGACCGTTTAGGTGAGCCAAAAGACAACAGCTTAAGTGAAGAAGCAAAACAACAAAAGTTTGCTCAGATCGAAGCAGAGCTCAAAAAACGTGATGCTGTCCTTGTTGCACACTACTATTGCGACCCTGAAGTACAGGAACTTGCCGAAAAAACAGGTGGATGTGTTTCTGACTCTTTAGAAATGGCCCGTTTCGGACGAGATCATGCTGCCTCTACACTGGTTGTGGCAGGTGTTAAATTTATGGGAGAAACAGCAAAAATTCTGTCTCCTGAAAAAACCATTTTAATGCCGACACTCGAAGCGACATGTTCACTCGATTTAGGTTGTCCGGTTGATGAGTTCACGGCCTTTTGTGATCAGCACCCTGACTACACCGTAGTTGTCTATGCTAATACCTCGGCAGCTGTTAAAGCACGAGCAGACTGGGTGGTGACTTCAAGCTGTGCGGTCGAAATTGTTGAACATCTTGATAGCTTGGGCGAAAAAATTATCTGGGCACCAGATCAACACTTAGGCCGTTATATTCAAAAGAAAACCGGTGCTGATATGTTGCTTTGGGATGGCGCATGTATTGTGCATGAAGAATTCCGTGCACGTGGCATTGCCAACATGAAAGCACTATATCCAGATGCAGCGGTATTGGTACATCCAGAATCGCCAGAGTCGGTTGTAGAAATTGCAGATGCGGTAGGTAGTACTTCTCAATTGATTAAAGCTGCGCAGACTTTGCCAAATGAAAGACTCATTGTGGCAACTGACCGTGGTATTTTCTACAAAATGCAGCAAGCTGTACCAAATAAGATTTTAGTTGAGGCGCCAACAGCAGGTGAGGGTGCAACTTGTCGTTCATGTGCACACTGTCCGTGGATGGCAATGAATGAACTCGATGGAATTTTAGAAGTTTTACAAAAGGGTGATCAGGAAATACACGTGGATCCAGCGCTTGCTGAACGTGCCAAAATGCCTTTAGATCGAATGTTAGCCTTTAGTGCATCGTTAAAGCGTTAAAAAGACTCAAAATGCTTGTTAAATATACATTTGATAAGGATTTTTAACTTTTTTTGACAATAGGTGTTGACGTCTGAGGGCGTCGCGCCTAGAATGCACACCGTACCGCACGATGTGCGATACAGCAAAAGCTGAGATAGATCGGAGCATAGCACAGCCTGGTAGTGCACCTGGTTTGGGACCAGGGGGTCGTAGGTTCGAATCCTACTGCTCCGACCACTTAAAATAATATTTTAAGATCGGCGAAGTATCGCATGATAAGCATCATCGGTTAAGCGCCTGTAGCTCAGTTGGATAGAGCATCCGCCTTCTAAGCGGATGGTCACAGGTTCGAATCCTGTCAGGCGCGCCACTCGGTAGCTTGGTACATAGAACTATTTGATGGTGGATGTAGCTCAGTTGGTAGAGCCCTGGATTGTGATTCCAGTTGTCGCGGGTTCGAATCCCGTCATTCACCCCAATTTCGGAGCATAGCACAGCCTGGTAGTGCACCTGGTTTGGGACCAGGGGGTCGTAGGTTCGAATCCTACTGCTCCGACCATATTTAAAAGCGTTCAAGCTTTATAAAATATCCCAAAGATTAAAAAGAATTTCTTCTTATCTTATCGATAGAAGGAATTTTTTTGTTTTCTATTTCGAAATTTTAATTCAAACGCCTCCAATATTTGAACTCGTATTCCTTATATACATATAACCTCTGTTCTCTGTTCTCTGTTCTCTGTTCTCTGTTCTCTGTTCTCTGTTCTCTGTTCTCTGTTCTCTGTTCTCTGTTCTCTGTTCTCTGTTCTCTGTTCTCTGTTCTCTGTTCTCTGTTCTCTGTTCTCTGTTCTCTGTTCTCTGTTCTCTGTTCTCTGTTCTCTGTTCTCTGTTCTCTGTTCTCTGTTACTGATATTTTTGTCTTAACTCATCCTTTTCTTGATCTGATAAAAATGCGATTTTAAGTCCATTTTCTTGAGCTGTATAAATTTGTTCAGGGGTTAATCCTGCCAATGGGGCAGCACTTAAATATTCATGTTGTATCTCAATACCTTCTACAGCAGGGTCATCCGTATTAATAGTGGCAAGCACACCATGCTCTAAAAAAGTCTTTAATGGATGTTGTGCTAGTGAGGGTACTGTGTTGGTTTGAATGTTTGAGGTGAGACATGACTCGATACCAATCTCATGTTTAGCTAAATAGTCTAAAAGCTTCAAATCTTGAACCGCTTTAACACCATGTCCAATTCGTTCAGCACCTAATTCTTGAATTGCTTGCCAAATACTTTCTGGACCCGCAGCTTCACCTGCATGTACCGTAATATGCCAACCTGTATCACGTGCTTTTTTAAAGTGATCAATAAATAAATTGCCCGGAAAACCAAGTTCGTCTCCAGCGAGATCCAACGCTTTAATATCATTTTTATGGGCAAGTAGAGCATTTAATTCTTTTTCGCAGGCTTCTTGACCAAAAGTACGACTCATAATCCCAATTAAATTAGCTTTTACCCCGTAAGTCTGACTCCCTTCTTTTATGCCAGCAATAACAGCTTCAACAACACCTTCAAGCGGTAGTTGATGCGTCATGCCCATATAACCCGGTGAAAAACGTAGTTCTACATAGTCTAGGCCTTGTTGTGCAGCATCTTGCATGTTTTCAAAAGCAATACGTTTGCAGGCATCTAAACTCGCTAATACTTTTACCCCCCAATCCAGCTTCGATAAAAAACTTAATAAATCTGGTTGGTTATCCATCACTTGTACGTGTGGGCGTAAAGATTCAATGTCGTAGACAGGCAAATCTAAATGGTATTGTTGCCCTAATTCTAAAATAGTTTGAATACGGATATTGCCATCGAGGTGGCGGTGTATATCTGTAAGGGGAAGTGTTTTTGTAATCATAGGTTTCTTCTTATCTGTTTGTATCAATTCATCATGCCTGTTTAGGGTCACTGATAAAAGTTTGGATTTGCTATGTTTTTGTGAAAAGGGGTTTAGTTGAGTTTTTTGAACTTAAGATATTCGTTTAAGTTTTAATTTTGATGACATTGTTCTGGCCTAAGAAGATAACGCAGTCTGTGTAAGATACAAGCACTAAGATTTTTATTGTTTTTAATCTCGCTGAGCCTACCTACTGTTGACTATTTAAAAATAGATTGGCTAAAGAATGGTCATTGGTATTTCATCTGTTACTTGTAAATATGAGTGAAGGCTTGCTAAAGACCAAACTGATAAGGCGATTAATTTATCTGTAGAAATCTATTTCTGGCAAGTAAATGAAAAGAAGAAATAGGAAGCGTTCAAATGAAGTCGGTACTTTGTCATCAAGCAAAATTAGAAGTGGTGAACCAACCGAAATTAACGCCTGCAAAAGGACAGGTGTTATTAGAAGTGGTTCGATGCGGGATTTGTGGCTCTGATTTGCATATGCAGCATCACTGCGACCACATGCATGATTTAGCCGCACGTGTCGGGTTTAATGGTTTAGCTAAGTCCACAGACCCGTTTGTACTGGGACATGAGTTTTGTGGCAAAGTTTTGGATTATGGCCCAAAAACTCGTCATAAATTTAAAGCCGATACACTTGTTTGTGCAATGCCTCTTTTAAATGTAGATCAGCATGGTTATTTATCTACAGGGCTTTCTCCAAATGCTTCAGGTGGTTATGCCGAGCAGGTACTTGCTCAATCAAGCTTGATGTTTGAAGTACCCAATGGTCTAGATGCAGATAGTGCTGCCATGACTGAACCTATGGCAGTCGCATTGCATGCTGTTCGCCGTAGCCGTGTGAAAACCAGTGAACCTGCTATTGTGATTGGCTGTGGTCCTGTCGGGCTAGGTGTTATTTTAATGCTTAAAGCGGCTGGGGTTAAAACTGTAGTTGCTAGTGACTTTTCTCCAAACCGACGTAAACTTGCCGAACAATGCGGTGCTGATATTGTGGTTGACCCTAAAGAAACATCGCCATTTGCTAACTGGAAAGAGTTTGGTTTGCTTGGCAATGTTTCTGATGCAATTAATATGGGCATGGGGCTGTTTGATAAGTTGCAAGCGACACGCTTACCATGGTGGCATGGATGGCGCATGATTGATAAGTTGGGCGCTTTGCCAAAACGCCCTGTTATTTTTGAGTGTGTGGGCGTACCGGGTGTTTTACAGCAAATTATTGAAGGTGCACCTTTGTTTTCCCGAATTGTCGGGGTGGGTGTGTGCATGCAAAGTGACAAAATAGAACCTGCACTTGCGATTAATAAAGAGTTAGAAATTCAGTTTGTGTTGGGCTATACACCGCTTGAGTTTCGAGATGCCCTGCATATGATTGCAGAAGGTAAAGTGAACTGCTCACCACTGATTACCGGTGTTGTGGGTTTAGAGGGTGTTACGAGTGCATTTGAAGCGTTAAGCGACCCTGAACAGCATGCCAAAATTTTGATTGACCCGAAACGTAGTGGTTCAGATATTCAATTGATGAGTCATTAATTCAAAGTAAATTACGGTTAATTAAAAAGGTTGTGATCTCATTAATCACAACCTTTTTTTATGAGTATAAATCGCAATATTGGATGTTCAATAATAGCTATAGAGCTGTGTTACTTTTTAGCTGCTCTAATTCGTGGTGAATCCAGTCGACAAATTTCTGAATGGTCGGTGTGATGTCTTGGCTTGAATGAATAAGGTAGTACTTGCGGCTGCCTTTTAGTTTTTTATTGGAAACAATAACAAGTTCTTTTTTTTGTAGTTCCGACTCAATCAACATTTGCGGAATTAGGGCCATTCCCATGTCATGGCTAGCGGCCACAGCAAGCATTGAAAATAACTCATGACGTTGTCCATCAAAGGGCTTAGGGTGTTGCATGTGATGAGTCAGAAACCATTCTTGCCAAATGCTAGGCCGAGTGGTTTGTTGTAGCAGGGGAATTTTTAGTAAATCCTCGCAGCTTAAGTCATAAGTATTTTCATTGATCATCACTGCATCTGGAAAATACTTTTCGATCAGCCTTGGTGAGCACACAGGTACAATTTCTTCATCCATTAAATAATGCGCTTGTATGCCGGGCCAGTGGTCAATTTGCTGCTGGGTACCTGCAAAAATAGCTGCGTCAAAAATATTGTCATTAAATAAAAAAGGCTTGGTACTGGTTTCTAAGTGAACCGTAATTTCAGGGTGTTTTTGATTTAAAAGATGAAGTTTGGGTAACAGCCAGCGCGTTGCAAATGTGGGAACCACACCTAATTTTAGAGTCCCACCTAAACCCTTATGAGAAATCACATCGGCCGTACATTTCTCTAGCCCTAACAAGTAGGGTTTAATGCTTTTAAAATATTGTTGGCCCGCAATAGTTAGCTCGACGCCATGCCGAGTACGTATAAAAAGTTCTACGCCCAAGAAATCTTCTAACTGCTGAATTTGGCGAGAGACCGCACTTTGGGTAATAAATAACTCTTGCGCAGCATAGGTATAACTTAGATGTTTTGCTGCACTTTCAAAGCAAATCAGGCCCTGAATTGACGGGATACTTCTTCGCATAAATAAAATCCTTTTATTTGTCGTCATATTTCAAAACAGCATATGACCTAAATGCAGATAGCAGAGTTTAGTATAAAAATAAGCCATTTTTAATGAAATACAACGAATTAAATATCTAAATTTAATGCGTCTTATTTTAAATATGCGTAAGTCGCATATGTGCATGAACATTTATCGTTTGATTACTGCATTTTTCACGCATAACATCGAGTTAAATAAAGAAGATCAAATCAAGCAGAGGATGCGATGAATCACATGGTGACAACAAAAAAAGCAAAAGTTCAATTTAACTGGCAAGACCCATTTTTAATTGAGCAACAGCTTACCGAAGATGAACGCATGATTCGTGATGCGGCTCATGCCTATTGCCAAGAACGCTTGCAACCACGTGTACTTGAACAATTCCGTCATGAAAAAACAGATCCGTCTATTTTTCGTGAAATGGGAGAGCTCGGTTTACTGGGACCAACTATTCCTGAGCAATATGGTGGCGCGGGTTTGAACTATGTGAGTTACGGTTTGGTCGCGCGTGAAATTGAATATGTTGATTCGGGCTATCGCTCTATGGCGAGTGTACAAAGCTCATTGGTGATGGTTCCAATTCATGAATTTGGTACTGAAGAACAAAAGCAGAAGTACTTACCTAAACTTGCCACTGGTGAATACATTGGCTGTTTTGGTTTAACAGAACCTGACCATGGCTCAGACCCGGGCAGTATGATTACACGTGCTAAAAAAGTTGACGGTGGTTACCGTTTAACTGGCGCAAAAATGTGGATTACCAATAGCCCAATTGCTGATGTGTTTGTAGTGTGGGCAAAAGAAGTTTCTGCTGAAGGTAATGTGGGTGATATTCGAGGCTTTATTTTAGAAAAGGGCTGGGAAGGGCTATCTGCACCTGCCATTCATGGCAAGGTCGGTTTACGTGCATCGATTACGGGTGAAATTGTGATGGATAACGTTTTTGTGCCTGAAGAAAATGCATTCCCTGAAGTTCGAGGATTACGTGGTCCGTTCACTTGCTTAAATAGTGCCCGCTATGGCATTGCATGGGGCGCAATGGGTGCTGCCGAGTTCTGTTGGCATACCGCACATCGATACACAATGGACCGTAAACAGTTTGGCCGTCCGTTGGCTGCAAATCAGTTGATTCAAAAGAAACTGGCTGATATGCAAACTGAAATTGCATTAGGTTTGCAAATAGCTTTACGTTTCGGACGCATGAAAGATGAAGGTATTGCGTCAGTTGAAGGCACATCTTTAATTAAGCGTAACAACTGTGGAAAGGCGCTTGATATTGCTCGCATGGCACGTGACATGATGGGTGGAAACGGTATTAGCGATGAGTTTGGTGTGGCCCGTCATTTGGTTAATCTTGAAGTTGTGAATACCTACGAGGGTACACATGACGTTCATGCCTTGATTTTAGGCCGTGCACAAACAGGCATCGCAGCATTTAGTAACTAACTCATTCATTTTTAAAAGATAGAGGTGTTCTTTCGAGAGCACCTTTAGGGATTTTTACGCAAAAATTTATGGATAATGACAAGATTCATCGTAAGGATACTCATGTGAAGATGTGCCTCTGTGTACTTAAAACTAAATGTAAGATGATGAAAAGTATAGAAGATTAAGTCATACAGAAAACATAAGTAAGCTATCGATGACTCATTTGGGAAAATGAGGAACTAATGATGAACAATGACGTTCAAGTAATATCGAAAGAATTAAGAAATACATTTCCAAGTAACCTTGGAACATATGAAAAGATCGGACCTCATACATGGAAATGGGCGTTGCTATTTGCCTATTTTGCGATGGTGGTCGATGGCATTGATATTATGCTGCTATCTTATAGCTTAACCAGTTTAAAGGCAGAGTTTGGTTTAAGTACCTTTCAAGCAGGTGCATTGGGTAGTGCGTCGTTAGCGGGTATGGGCGTTGGCGGTATTTTAGGTGGCTGGGCATGTGACAAGTTTGGTCGTGTAAGAACCATTGCTAACTCAGTGACCTTCTTTTCAGTAGCAACCTGTTTATTGGGTTTTACGCAAAGCTTTGAACAATTTATGGCTTTACGCTTTATTGGTGCTTTAGGAATCGGAGCACTCTATATGGCCTGTAATACCTTAATGGCTGAATATGTGCCGACAACTTACCGTACAACCGTATTGGGCACGTTACAGACTGGCCAAACAGTGGGCTATATTGCTGCGACGCTGTTAGCTGGTGCAATTATTCCCGATCATGGCTGGCGTATTTTGTTCTTTCTGACCGTGGTGCCTGCTTTTGTTAATATTTTCCTACAACGATTTGTGCCAGAGCCGAAATCTTGGCAGCTCACCAAAATTGAAAGCTTACAAGGCAATAGACAGCCTAAAGAAATTGTAGCGACTGAGAAACCAAAAAGTAGCAGTATCTATAAGCAAATTTTTAATAACTTTAAGCACCGTAAAATGTTTTTGTTGTGGATGACTACAGCATTCTTCTTACAGTTTGGTTATTACGGCATTAACAACTGGATGCCAAGTTATTTAGAAACAGAAGTGCATATGAACTTTAAAAACTTAACCAGTTATATGGTGGGTTCATATACCGCAATGATTCTAGGCAAAATTTTAGCGGGCTATCTTGCTGACAAATTTAACCGCCGTGCTGTTTTTGTGTTTGGAACAATTGCCAGCGCCGTGTTCTTGCCAATCATTATTTTCTTCAATACCCCTGACAATATTTTGTATCTATTGATCACCTTTGGCTTCTTATATGGAATTCCATACGGTGTGAACGCGACTTATATGGCTGAAAGTTTTTCAACCGATGTGCGCGGAACAGCCATTGGCGGTGCTTATAACATTGGTCGAGTCGGAGCAGCAATTGCACCAGCTACGATTGGTTTCTTGGCATCAGGGGGTACGTTTACCATGGCCTTTATTGTGATGGGCGCTGCATATTTTGTTGCGGGTGTATTGCCAGGCTTATTTATTAAAGATCGTCAGTACGATCCGCAAAAACAATCATAAACAATGACAAGAAGGCACTTTGAGTGCCTTCTAAAAGATAAGGGTAGCGTTATGGGTGCATTACAAGGAATTCGGGTTTTAGATTTAAGTCGTGTGCTTGCAGGACCATGGTGTGGACAAATCTTGGCAGACCTTGGCGCAGAAGTCATTAAAATTGAACGTCCTCGAGTAGGTGATGACACCCGCATGTGGGGACCGCCATGGATGCCCGATCAAGACGGAAACATGACCCGTGAATCTGGCTATTTTCAGTGTACTAACCGCAATAAATATTCTGTTGCGGTAGACATTACCACACCCGAAGGTCAGGCCTTAATTTATGAAATTGCCAAGACTGCCGATGTGGTGATTGAAAACTATAAGACCGGGTCTTTGGCAAAATATGGCCTAGATTACGCTTCATTAAGTGAGCTCAACCCAAATCTTGTTTATTGCTCAATTACCGGTTTTGGACAAGATGGCCCGCGTGCAGAAGAACCTGGTTATGACTTTATTATTCAGGGTATGTCAGGCTTAATGAGCATTACTGGTGAACCTGATGATGTGGCAGGTGGCGGAGCACAAAAGGTTGGCGTGGCTGTTGTAGATATTCAAACCGGGTTGTATTCAACCATTGCCATTCAAGCTGCTTTGATTGCACGTTCCCATACGGGCCGTGGTCAATATATTGATATGTCACTACTTGATGTGCAGGTCGCGGCGCTGGCAAATCAGGGAATGAACTATTTAGCTTCGGGTAAAGCCCCACAGCGTATGGGTAATCAACATCCAAGTATTGTGCCGTATCAAACTTTTAAGGCTAAAGATAAAGAATTTATTATTGCTTGCGGTAACGACAAGCAGTTTAAAGATTTATGTATTGCAATTGGTTACCCAGAGCTGCTCGAAAATGAAAAGTTTGTGCGTAATCAAGACCGCGTCAATTATCGAGATGAACTGATTCCTTTATTGTCAGAGCACTTTTTGCAGAAAACTGTCAAAGAGTGGGTTGAGATGATTCATGCTTTAAAAGTACCAGTGGGTGTCATCAACTCAATTGAAGATGCCTTGGCTGAACCACAAATTGTGCATCGTAATTTGGTGGTGAATATTCCTCATCGTTTAAATGAAAATTTTCAAACGATTGGTTCACCAATGAAGTTGTCTGATACCCCGGTTGAATACCATCATGCACCGCCAGAGTTAGGTGAACATACTGCTCAAATCTTATCGAGATTTAAAACAGCAAAAGAGCTGGCTACGTTAAAAGAGAAAGGCATTATTGATGGGAAAATTGCTTAAGCTCTTGCTGTTTTGAATGTTATTCAATTTAAATAAAAACTGTGATTTGAAATAAATCACAGTTTTTTTATTAGAAAATAAGAGTTTTAATATTTAAAAATAAGTGGCAGCTCTGGTCTGAAATCATGAATCATTCCTTGAGGTTCATGATCAAAACTGATTTCCATTAAATGCTCCGATCCATCAGTCACCTCAAAATCATCAAGCGTATTGAACAATAACGAAGTAGGGTGCTGTTCAAGGTTTGGAATAGAAACCTTAATCGCTGTGATTTCTGATAAATCTTTGCTATGCACAAGAGGTTGTTGTTTTTCTTTCGCAGCAAGGTCTGGTCGTGAAGCAAATGAAAGGAAGAACCACATGGGTTCAGACACAACAGAATCTTTGGCAACGTTCACTTCTAAGCTGGCTGGCAAATAGCTCGGTTTGTAAACCCAATGAGGAAATTTTGCACCGTTATCATCTTTATTTTTAGGTCGAAAACAAATACCAAAAGGGGACGCGATATTATTTTGAGTACTTAGTCGCTCAAACAGCAGGGTGGGTTTTGTGAGATCACTTGAGGCTTCTTCTGGGTTATTTAAAAAGATTAATTCGATAAAGCTATTTTTAAAGAAAAAGCGTCTGTTTTCTGTACCTTGCCCCGGGTGTTTATTGGATGAGCCTTCTGTTAGACCAAATTTTTTTAAAGTTTCAGCTTCGGGAGCGCCTGATTGTACACAAATAAAAATATGGTCCACTTCCATTTTAAGTTCTCATGTTTTGTTGATGAATATTAAATAATTGATTAATAGAATTTTTCATGTTTATCGCAAGTGTTTCATCGAAACCATCGACTAAAAAGCGGCTAATGAGGCCTTCAATCACCGTATAGATCAGCTCAGATAATGCTTCACCATTAGGTATATTGCAGTTTGCCGCAATCAGTACTTTAATCCATTGTTTATGGGCTTTAGAAATAGAAATAATGTCTTGATCATCTTGGTTAGATTCAGCGACCGCTCTTACAAATAAACAGCCTTTAAAAAAATCTTGCTTAAACCAATTGGTGTGCCAATCAAGAATTTTATTGATGGCCTCTAAGCCAGTTGCATCTCCCACATAGCTTAAAAGACTTTGCTTGAATCGTTCATCACGAGCAACGAGCACAGACTGAACCAGTTGATTTTTATTTTTATAGTAAGTGTACATGGTGGTTTTGGAACAACCGGATTCATCGCGAATCAAGTCAACGCCAACCCCGACAAAACTATTTTCGTTAAATAACTTCTCGGCTGTATCTAATATTTTTAAGGCAGATTTTGACATAAAACTTTTCCAAAAAATAAAATAGTACAGATCTGTACTATTTTGGATTTTATCTATATGCTTTTTAAAAAGCAACTTTTGTTTGAGGAATAAAACCCATGTTCTCGATCTTTTATGGCAAAGAAAAACTAGCCCCATCGCCCACTAAAGTTGATATTTTAAGAAGCCTTATTGGTGGAACAGTCAGTATTTTTATACTTCTGTGGTTAAGTAAGCTCACACACAATATTTTTATCATGGCGCCGTTTGGTGCGACCTGTGTACTGCTCTATACCGTGTCACAGTCACCTTTGGCACAGCCGAGAAATATCATATTTGGGCATCTTATCTCGGCTTTTGTGGGTTTGTTTTTTCTAAAATTTGTGGGTGTTTCTATTTTTACAATTGCATTTTCAGTGGGCTGTGCAATTGCACTTATGCAAGTGTTTAGGTGTGTTCATCCACCTGCTGGTGCCAATCCTCTGGTTATTTTGCTCACCGCAAGCAGCATAAATTACGAGTGGAGTTTCTTAATTTTTCCTGTTTTGGTCGGCGCAGTGTCTTTAGTTTTTGTTGCGATGCTGATTAATAATATTAAAGCGAGCACCAAGTGGCCGATGTATGGTTTAGGAATTTTAAATAGTAAAAAGTAGGGAATGCATGAAGTGTTTTGAGCTGAAAAATAATAAAAGTATTCACTATGCCAAGATAGTGAATACTTTTGAATGAAATTATGACTTCTTAGAAATACGTTCTTCGATAGCAAATTTGAGTAAAGAAGCACTGCGGTAAAAACCATGCGCGAACTTTCCAAATGGCATGGTAATAAAGAAGGTCATGACCGTAGCTAAATGGAAAATCAGTAAAAGTGCCATGTAGGGGGTATTGCGAAATGCCATGAGTGCTAACCCCGAAGCGCTAACGATAAGTAGAAGGAAGATAAAGCCTCGATCTACAGGTTTTTGCTCGCGGTCACCATGTAATGGATGGCGTTTAAGATTTAAATAGAGCAACCCAGATGGCCCAATCACTAAGCCAAGCCCACCTAAAGTGCCCAGAATAACAGGCAAGCTAAAGAACGGATAAGGTGCATGTAGGTCAAGGAAGTAGTGATATAAAGTTGCTACACCTGTGGCTGCAAAGCAGAGCATAAAGCCATAAAACGTAAGGTGATGGAATACGCGACGGATTTGTGTGTAACGGTCATCTTGCTCATTACAACCTTTGCCATGACCACCATCTAAATATTTAAGCGTTAATACATTTTGAGTGGCTTGAACAAGGTCAGGTTTTTCAACTTTGCCATGAATGACTTTAGATGTTTGTCGCCAGAACTTACTAATTCCAATGCCGAGCAAAACAATCGCAACTGTAAAGGTCGCTCCAAACAATAGAGCTAAAAAGTTATGCGGGAAAATCGCATAGAAATTACCTTGATAGCCTGCAAATAGGTCTGTGCCTTTGTACCACACCACAGCTAACATGCATAAAAAGAAAATAAGTGTTAACGCCGAGACAAAAGGAATCCCGACAGACTTATACAGTCGGCCTAAAGGCTGAGGGGTCGCAAACTCTTGGTAAGTTTCTAAACGTACTTGTGCCATTGCTTGTGGAATATTTACACCAAACTCATGCGGCGGGGCATATTGGCAAGCATGTAAACATGCACCGCAGTTATGGCACAAGTTTGCGAGGTAATGAATATCGGCTTGATTAAACTCAAGGCGCTTGGTCATCGCCGCAAATACAGCACAAAAAGACTCACAGTAACGACAAGCATTACAAATCTGTAAGGCCCTTTGAACTTCCTGTTCATGGTCAGAGAGCTGAACAACTGGAATTAGGGCTTTAGTACTAGCATTCATGTTCAACTCCTTGTGAAAGTGCATAGTGGGCTGCATTTTTTCCGGCAATGCGTCCAAAAGTCGTGCCGATCGACATGCCGACTCCTGCGGTATAACCCTGACCGAGTACATTACCTGCCATCATTTCACCTGCGACAAACAGGTTGCGACTGGCTTTATTATTAAAACGTACAGCAGCATCGTCTTCGACTTTTAAACCTAAATAGGTAAAGGTAATGCCGGGTTTGAGGGAATAGGCATAGAACGGTGGGCGATCAAGCGGAACTGCCCAGTGGGTTTTGTTGGGAACAATATTTTGGGTGGTGCAGTCATCTAAAACCGTGTGGTTAAAGGTGCCTTGTATGCAGGCTTGGTTAAATTCTTCTACGGTGTGGCATAAGGTTTTTGCATTTAACCCGATTTTTTCGGCCAGTTCTTGAATGCTATTTGCTTTTACACCCGCAAACACAGGTGGCATAAAGCGACCAATGGCTTTTGAGTCGATAATGGAATAGGCAATTTGCTGTGGTTGTTTGGCAACAAGACGGCCCCAAATCGCATAACGTTTTGGCCAGAAGTCTTCGCCTTCATCGTAAAAACGCTCGGCTTTATTATTGACCACAATACCCAATGAAACGCAGTCAATACGGGTACAGATGCCGCCGTCATATAACGGTGCTCGTGCATCTACGGCCACGCAATGTGATTGCGATGGGTCACCAATAATATCGGCGCCTTGATCTATCATAAATTTGAGTAAGTTGCCTTGATTAAAGCGGGTTCCGCGAATAATGAAATTATCGGCAGGCCATTCGCCGTTTTCATTTTGTCCCCATGCTTCTCTTAACCATTCCAGATTTGATTCAAAACCACCTGCGGCCAATACACAGCTTTTTGCTTTAAACACACGACCATCTTCAGCAATTGCGGCTTCAAAATGTCCTTGGTTTAACTTTAGATCTTTAATTTTTGTGTTGTATAAAATTTCGATGCCAAGTTCTTGAGCACTACGGTAGTACGCATTAATGAGGGCTTTACCACCACCCATAAAAAAGGCATTGGTACGTGCAACATGCAAAGCACCCGAGAGTGGCGGCTGAAAATTCACACCATGTTTACGCATCCAGTCACGGCAGGTTGCCGTGCTACGAATGACCAGACGAGCTAAGTGTTCATTGGTTTTTCCGGCAGTTACTTTAAGTAGGTCTTGCCAATATTCTTCTTCGGGGTAGGCATCGACCAATACATCTTGAGGAGCATCATGCATGCAGCGAAGGTTACGAGTGTGTTGTGAGTTACCACCACGCCATTCTTTAGGTGCTGCTTCTATGACAAGCACAGACGCGCCACTTTCTTTTGCCGTGAGCGCGGCACACAGTGCGGCATTCCCACCACCAATTACAATCACATCATGCATGGATTTCTCCCTTTCTCAGCTGGGGCTAATGTAGCTTTAAAAGAGAGGGTGAAGTGAGAGGCTGGGCTTGAATGGGTGTTTAGTAAAAATAAACACTAATGGCTTAAGTGTTTATGAGCTCCGCACCCGGCCAGCGTTTTTCATTAATCAGGTTGGTGACACAGGCACGAATCACCACTTTCGTGGCTAAGGTGGCAGGCGAGATTTCTTCTTCAGATAAGCTAATTAAATAGTTAATCCGTTCAATTGCAGGTTCTACAACGCGCAGTAAACATAAGTCTTGACGAGAGTTTAATGCTGCGCCCGCAGGTTGGATGGTTGCCATTTCGAGTTGGCTGATGCTTTCCATTAATAAATGTAGCCCATCAATTTCATAGGCCACTTTAAGTTGATGAATTTTTTGTTCGAGCAACAAACGCAGCCCATGTCGTTGGCTCGGTAAAATCAGTGGAAGTTCTTTCAGCTGTGGATGGGTAATGGTTTGAGTGTCGATACAGCTTTCAAGGTGGTACTGGCTCAGTACTTCTTTAGGCGAGATTAAAAACATCTGTTCTTTGACTAAAGGCTGTATGGCCCACTGCGGGTCTACATCGTCACTAAAGATGATAGCAACATCGAGCTGTCTTGCATTAACTAAGGCTTTGAGATCACCCGATAACCCTTCAATTAAACGGACTTTAATGTCGGGATAACGATTTCTCATGAGTTTTAAAAAGTGCGTACCAATAACCGCTGCTACACTTGGTGAAAAACCGACGGTAACATGTCCACTTAAACGTGAAGAATGCGCAGAGTCTACGGCATGGTCTAGGTGTCTAAGCGCAAGTTGAACCTGTTGAAAAAAAGCTAAACCCGCAGGGGTGGGAACTGTACCAAGGGCAGTGCGTTGTAAAAGGCGAATAGAAAGCTCGCTTTCTAATTTTGAGATTTGCTGACTTAATGCAGACGTTCCAATATCGAGATTTTTTGCAGCTTTACCCAAGCTTCCTGACTCGATCACTGCAATAAAATACTTTAATTGTTTGAGTTCCACGGCAAATACTACATTGACCTTTATTGATTATTCTACACTGGTTTATCGCTATACATTTTGTTCTATTACGCTGAGTAAACCACCAAAAGAGTAAAGGCAACATCACCTCAAGATGTTGCCTTTTAGAGCTTTTATTGTTTAACCTGCTCAAGACCCTGTTCTTCAATAATTTGTGTTGCTTGTGGTGACTTCACAAATTTGATGAGCTCTTTTGCGACTTTTTCATGTTCAGAGTTTTTACCAATGCCAGCCGCAAACACGGTGACTTTCTGATAAGGCGCAGGAATTGGACCCACTAAATCAACTTGACCATATTGGCCAGTAAACGGTTTGATTTCGCTAATTTGCTGGAAACCAATATCAAACTGACCTTCAGCAATACGCTTTGCAACACGATCACCGACCACTTTTTCTGCTTTACTAGAAATCACTTTGTATTCCACAGGCGGGAAGCTTGGGAAAACATCTTTTTCAAGATGCGTGCCGCTCGCACTTGCTGAATAGCCGATGTGCTTGGCATTTAATAAAACCTTTTCGAATTTTGCCGCAGAGCTAATGTCTGGTTTTGGCGTCCCTTTGGGAACAGCCATGCCAATGCTTGAATTGACTAAAGCACTTTGCGAATTTGGATCTACATAACCCTTTTCTGCGAGTTTGTTTAGTTCAGGAGCAGCCAACACCACCACATCAAAATGTTCACCGCGATCAAGTCGGTTTGGGATTGCCGTTGGTGATGCGCCCATGGATGAACCAGACGAGAGATGAACGTTATGGCCAGTTTGCTTTTCAAATATTGGAATGAGTTTTTCCATAGATGAATAAAAACCACCTGAGCTAATCACTTCGAGTGTATCTGCGTTAGCAAGGGTCGAGCCTAAGCCTGCACCAGCTAGGCAAATGGTCATGAAGATAGGGGACTTTTTCATAGTATCTCGCTTTAATGATAGGAGAGCACAGTACGGCTGCAAATGCGCCGTACTGTTCATTAAAATTTCAGGTTAAGTTGTTGTTTTAAGCGCTAACCTTCACAGGTTCAGCAATTGCGTCAGTATTTTTCTGTTGAGAACCACGGCATAGATATAAGCTTGAGATCAGGCTACATACCGCAGCTAACATCAGCCAGAATGCTGGTGTACTTGCGTTACCTGTATGCTCAACTAGATATGTACATGCAATTGGAGTCATGCCACCAAAAATAGCTGCTGCCAGACTAAAAGCTAAAGAGAAGCCGACTGTACGTACACGCTTTGGCATCACTTCGGCCAGTGTTGCGACCATAGTGCCGTTGTACAGACCAAAGAAGAACGAGAAGTAAGCAAGCGTAATAATCAGATTGGTGAAACTAATGTCACTCACCAACCAGCTTAAAACTGGGTAAGTGGTAAAGATGGCAAGTGTCGTAATGCCGACTAAAACAGGACGACGACCAATTTTGTCTGATAGTAAGCCACCCATTGGCAACCAGAAGAAGTTCGACAAACCAACAAACACAGTCGCTAAAAGGCTATCTGTGACCGACATTTCTAAAGTACGTTTTGCATACACTGTGGTGTAAACCGTAATGAAATAGAACGTTGTTGTGGTCATGGCACTCATCATCATGCCCGCAAGTACGATGCGCCAGTTGCTTGCAAGTGTGCTAAAAATTTCTTTTGTTGTTGGATGAGTTTTTTGAGCTTTAAAGTCTTCAGTTTCCTCTAAAGTACGGCGGAACAAGAAGATTAAAGGAATAATCAAACAACCAATTAAGAACGGAATACGCCAGCCCCATTCGCCTACTTGAGCATGAGTCAAGATCATGTTGAGCCAGTAGCCAAGTAATGCTGCAAACACAACCGCAATTTGTTGGCTGCCAGACTGCCAGCTAGTAATAAATCCACGGTTTTTATCTGTTGCAATTTCAGCTAGATAAATCGATACACCGCCAGATTCAACACCTGCCGAGAAGCCTTGTAATAGACGCCCAATCACTACCAAAATTGGTGCAAGAATACCAATGGTCTCATAACCCGGTACAAAGGTAATTAAGATGGTTCCGATTGCCATCAGGCTTAAAGTCACAATAAGACCTTTACGTCGCCCAACTCTGTCGACATAAGCGCCTAAGAAAATAGCGCCGAGAGGACGCATAAGAAAGCCTGCAGCAAACACGGTAAATGTCATCATTAAAGAGACATATTCATTTTCAGAGTGGAAAAATTTTGCTGCGATATAAGTGGCATAGAAACCAAAAAGAAAAAAATCGTACTGTTCTAAAAAGTTGCCACTCGTTACATTTAATATTTTTTTAAAAGTAGCCCTACGGTTATTCACGACATCCATTGGAGACCTCCTTGGCCTGACAAAATGGAAACATTCACGATCTTCAATAGAGGGCCTTAAATCGACTCATTCAATAAACCTAAATAGCAAATGGGTTAGAGATGAGATTTAAAGGTGTCCTTTGTAGAAAATGTGATGCCTTGTTTCCAGTTCAAACTACACATCTATAATTCGATAAACAGAAATTCACTTATCATTCAGATGAAAATGTAATCTTAAAAAGCAGGAGGGAGTGAGAGGGCAAAATTAATTAGGTCTTTAATAAAACTAATGACCCTTTATAAAATAATTTCAGAACATGGCCAAATTTGGTTTTGAATCAACTCTTTCACACACGCTTTAATTGCCGATTTTGCAGCGAGTGCAGCAGGTGATAATTCCTCTTCGGCAAGGCTGACTAAGTAATTGATTCGCTCAACTTCAGGATCAATCAATTTTAGTAGTTGAAGCTTGTGTTTGTACTCTTGCAGACAAGCACTTCCGGGACGTACGCTGGCAAGGTCGAGGTGAATCAGGCTATCCATGAGTAAGTGCAGGCCATCAATTTCATAGACGACATTGAGTTGTCCAATCTTGTGCTCAAGCAGTTTTCTTAAGCTATGACGCTGACGTGGTAGGACTAAAGGAATATCACCAATTTGTTGAGACCGAATAATGCCGCTTTGGATGCACTCAGCAAGGCCATATTTTTCGAGCACTTCTTTTCGTGCCATTAAATACATTTGCTCGCGTACCAACGGTTGTATTGACCATTGCTTGTCAATTTCATTGGTAAAAATAATGGCAATATCAAGCTGACGTGAATTAATCGACTGAATCAGGTTGCCCGACAGCGTTTCCACAATTTCTAGGCGAATGTCTGGATAGCGTTCAGACATTAATTTCATTAAAGGGATGCCAATCAACGCGGTAATGGTGGGTGGAAAACCAAGGCTCACGTGGCCTGAAAGCCGTGCTGAATGTGCGGCATCTACCGCAAAGTTAATCTGCCGTAAAATGAGCTGAGAATGTTTTAAAAAGGCGAGGCCTGCGGGAGTTGGGGTCACACCAAAAGCATTACGCTGTAATAGGCGAATGCTTAGCTCTTGCTCTAGCTTACTAATTTGTTGACTGATTGCTGACGCACCGACATCGAGTTTTTGAGCAGCTTTACCAATACTGCCTGCTTCAACCACCGTCAAAAAATATTTTATTTGCTTGATTTCCATAATAAATGTATTCGCTCATCATCCTTGATTTATAGAGATATGAAGGATTGGGAAATCTATCATGCGCTTTAATATTAACAGCAATAAATACAAAAGTTTCTTAAAAAATTATCTGAAAGTTTTAAATCTTTGTCGTCTTTAATCTTGAGTTCAAAGGAACTTATCTCATTTCAGAGAGGCAATCTTATAATTTTTAAATATGGCATCCATAGTCAACGAATTGGCGTTTGGGGCTAAGCACACCACTCAAAATCTAAATAAAGTGAACAATCAAAATAAAAAAATCCAGGATGGATCCATGATTTTTGTGGTAAGAAATAGAACATTAGTATTGGGAATCGCTTCAATTTGTACAAGTGCATTACATGCTGCGGCATTTGATAAAACGGGCCAATCCGTATCAGCATTTTTACAACCGGGAAATTACTTTGAAGCCAGTTTAGGTGTGACAGATACTGATTTAAAAGGAGTGGAATCTGGTACTAACCCTTCACATCACTCAATCTCCGATATTGCCAATACAGATTATCGGCCGACTGCGGCTTTAAAATTACAGTTGGCACCGCAGTATTCATTTGGGTTGCTTTACGATCAGCCTTTTGGTGCTGACACCGAATATTCAGGACTAAATGGCTTTGTCGCAACGCCGAAAGACACAGTTATGCTTCCCGGTATTACGGCTACAAGCCTTGCAAAGGCTACTTCTGGTCAAGTTCCTACAGGAAATGCAAAATCGGAATTTGATATTCAAAGTTTTAGCTTCATTGCCGGATATCAGCCTAATAAAAACTGGAATATTTTTGCAGGACCGGTTTATCAAACCTTCAAAAGTCAGGTCAATTTAAGAGGCAATGTATTTAGTCTTTATAATGGCTATGACTTTCAAACTAAAACTGTGGGCGATTGGGGGTGGTTAGCTGGACTGGCTTATCAAATTCCTGAAAAGGCCGTTAAAGTTTCGCTTACCTATCGTTCAGCCATTACCCACAAAGTAAACGCAACTGAAAATGCGCCGTTAATTGATATGTTAACGACTCAGCAAGGACGCGATTTAGTTAGCCAACATCTCGACTATATGATTTCTATCGGGCAGATGACCGAACAAAAGAAAAATTATTTAAATCATATTATTTCAGAGTTACCCAATAGCGAAGGCTCTGGTACAACCAAATTTAAATCTCCAAACTCAGTGAATTTAGAATTTCAAACAGGTTTACGCCAAGGAACTTTATTGTTTGGGAGCTTGCGCTGGGTAAATTGGAGTGATTTGGCGCTACAACCTTACCGTTTTGGTGAAATTTCAAAAGTTATTGGGGGATTATCAACACCAAGCCGTCCGGAAGGGTTTAATTTGGTTCGTTATGATGATGACCAGTGGGCTTTAAATTTAGGACTAGGGCAACGTTTTTCACCTAAATGGCTAGGTTCTGTGTCAGTGGGCTGGGACTCGGGAGCAGGCGATAAAGTTTCAACGGGTGGCCCAACCAAGGGATATTACAACTTAGGAGTCGGAGCCCAATACAGTCCAACATCGCAATACTTTATTTCTGGTGGTGTGAAATATTACTGGTTAGGCGATGCAAAAGCTCAGCTTGGCGCACAGGCAGGTAGTGACTATTATGTGGGTGAGTTTAAGGATAATCACTCTATAAGCTATGGCTTAAAAATAGGATATAAGTTTTAAAATTAAATCATTAATTTATAAGGTTTTAATTACATGAATAAAATCATCAAAAACGGCATATTTTTAGGGTTATCGACTTTGATTTCAGGTTATGGAACGGTCCTTCATGCAGAAGCAAGTCCAACAACTTTGCCAGCAGTTTCACAAAAAGCGTTAACGATTATTGATGGGCAAACAGAATGGTTAAGTAAGGTTTATAAAGATATTCATGAACATCCAGAATTGGGATTTATGGAAACGCGTACCTCTGCCATTGTTGCCAAAGAGCTTAAGTCATTAGGGTTTGATGTTAAAACCGGAATAGCAAAAACAGGCGTGGTTGGAATTTTAAAAAATGGGGCTGGGCCAACGGTCATGTACCGTGCCGACATGGATGCCAATACGGTTCAAGAAGCGACTGGCTTACCTTATGCAAGTAAAGTACGGGTAAAACTCGACGATGGAACCGAAACGCCTGTTGCACATATGTGTGGTCATGATGCGCATGTAACATGGATGCTCAGTATGGCAAAAACCTTAGTCGCTTTAAAAAAGGAATGGAGCGGAACCATTATTTTAGTTGCACAACCTGCCGAAGAGCCGATCACAGGTGCAAAAGCTATGGTGACCGATGGCTTATGGACAAAATATAACTTACCAAAACCTGATTATTTCTTTGCAGTGCATACTACACCAGCGCCTGTTGGAGTGGTCATTAATGCACCGGGGCCACGTATGGCGGGAACCGATCAGCTCGATGTTTTATTTAAAGGCGTGGGTGGGCATGGCTCATTACCAATGCTAACCAAAAATCCAATTAGTATGGCGGCAAATGCAGTAACTCAATATCAAACTATTATGGGTAACGCAGTCGACCCTCAACAAGCAGCAGTTTTATCGATTGGCTCGATCCAAGCTGGAAATTCGAATAACGTGATTCCTTCTACTGCACTGGTCAAAATGAACTTGCGTTGGTTTGACCCAAAAGTACGCGAAACCATGTTAAATAATATTAAATCCATGAGCGAAGGTGCTGCCGAAATGCAGGGCATGGGTAAAGACCAATTGCCTACTTTTACCTTTAAAGGTTCAAGTACGCCTGTAGTCAATAATAAAGAATTCTCTGCGCGTTTAAATGGACCACTAAAAGCTTTGCTAGGCGATAAACATGTTCTAACTGATTATCCTGCGGTTATGGGCTCGGAAGATGTTCACCATTTGTTAGGTGACCAAAAAGACATTCCGTTTAACTTTATGTTCATTGGTGTGGCAGATCCGGTTGTGTTTGCAAATGCAGTAAAGCAAGGCAAACCTGTGCCTTATATTCCGCATAGTCCGAACTATGTTGTAGATTTAAAAGCCTTGCCTGTCGGGGCTAAAGTCACCACAGTGTCTATGCTCGAACTGTTAAATAAAAAATAAGATGTTCATAAAAAAGATGCACATAGAGGCATCTTTTTTTTATCTAAAATTTTTAGAAATTTAAGAACAAGACAGATGTTTTTCCCGATAGTGTAGTGGTGATAAATCTGTCCAGCGTCGAAAAGCGCGGGTAAAACTACTCACATCGGTAAAGCCAAGAATATAGGCAATTTCGGTAATATTGTGGCTTGAATTTTTGATATACGACAACGCGAGTTCGTGCCGAGTGTTATCGAGCAACTCGCTATAAGAGGTATTTTCTGCTGAAAGTTTGCGTTGCAGACTGCGTATACTTAAGCCTAAACTTTTCGCAACGTCTTGCTGTTGAAAGTCACCTGTAGATAATTTTTCAATGAGTTTTACTTTCACACGAGCCAATATATTTTCTTTATCGAATCGAGCCAGATAACGATTAATAATCTCATCATATTCTTGGGTAAGGTGTGGATTCCCACCATCTAAAGGCTGCTCTATGGTTGCCGTATCAAACACAATCATGTCTTTGGGTGCATTAAACACAATCGGAGCTTTTAAAATACTCTGAAAAGTTTCCAGATCTTCTGGTTCTGAGCGTCTCAGCTCAATGCGTAAGGGCGAAAAAACAGAACCCTGTAACGCACGACTTGAACGAATAAAAACAGAGATAAAAGCATCGATAGATTCGGGTTGAACTTCGTCGGGAACATGAATAACGAAATAATGATTTTTGTCATCTCCATAAAATTCAAGTTCAGGAATGTCGGTCACTATGCGGAAGTAACGAATAATTCTTAAAAACATTTCTTTTAGGGTGGTGCTGGTAATGAGTGAATGGCCCAACACATGAAATGTATTTTGATTGACTTGGCTGGCAACTTTAAGGCCAAAGCACGAGTCTTGAGTCGCTTGAACGGCTAATTTCCATAAATTTGCTGTGTTTTTTAATGAATAGCGTGCATCTGGATCATTTAGGGCCTGAACATCTAAACCTGCTTGTTTTAATAAAGGTTGGCTATCCACACCTGCTTTCTCAAGCGCTTTTTGAATCGCTTTAACCCAGCTAGCCAGTGCCGTTGCTGTCTGTGGCATGTTATGTCCTATAACTTGTGACTCATATTCCTGTGAACAGTATAAAAGATTCAAAACTAAAAAAACTTTTGTTTGTTTTGAATATTTTTATTTTGGCATCCCTAGCCAATAGATTGGCGTTTCGAGCTAAGCGTACAAACATAGATATAAATAAAGTAGGGGCATGAGAAAACTGAGGAATAACGGATGACCTACATATATAAAAATCCTGCTGGAATGACCGATAGCGAAAAAACGGAACACATTAAAAAAGTGGTCACAGCGGAAGGCGTGGCTTTACGCAAGCGCCATCCCATTTTGAACCATCAAAATGCAATAGGGGCGATGATTCTATTTGTTTCCCTTGTTGGAATGATTGCTACAGCCGTACTCTATATCAATCATCAGCTTTCAGCTTGGTTCGCAATTCCAATTATTGCGTTTTTTGCATCTCTTACCCATGAGTTAGAACACGACCTTATTCACTGGATGTATTTTAGAAAAAAACCATGGGCACATCATTTAATGATGGGCTTAGTCTGGTTAGCTCGCCCAAGTACCATTAACCCGTGGAAACGCCGTGAGCTGCATTTTAACCATCATAAAAACTCAGGCACTGAAGTTGATTTAGAAGAAAGAGCGCTAACCAATGGAGAGCAATGGAGCATTCGCCGACTCGTCGCCATCGGTGACAATGGTTTTGCAGTTTTGCTACGGATTATTGCGGCAAACAATTGGACGGTTAGAAAAGTTATTTTTAAACGTGCGTTCTTAGCCTATTTTCCACTTGGAATTATTCACTGGTCACTTTGGTATATCTTCTTAGGGTTCCACGCAGTTGATATGGTTTCAAGCTTGGTAAATGCACCGATCGCATGGTCAGCTACAACCCTAAATGTTATGCATGTGATTAATATTCTGACTGTGGTGTGGATTGCGCCAAATGTGCTGCGTACCTTCTGCCTGCACTTTGTGACAAGCAATATGCATTACTACGGTGATGTTGAATTGGGCAATGTGATTCAACAAACGCAAGTGTTAACACCGTGGTGGATGATGCCGTTCCAACTCTTTTGCTTTAACTTTGGTTCGACACATGCCATTCACCACTTTGTCGTGAAAGAACCATTCTACATTCGACAAATGACTGCGCCTGTTGCCCATAAAGTCATGCGTGATATGGGCGTACGGTTCAACGATGTCGGTACTTTTAAAAGAGCAAATCGTTGGAACGTAAATAATTTATCTGAATCGAATACTTAACAAATAGATTCTTAGCTCGCTTGAATGGACTGAGTTCTGTATCTAGGGCTCAGTCCCACTCTACAATTTCTTAAAAAATAACCAGCCCTACTGAAACTGAGTAAAAAGCAGAATCACACCTAATGCACATAAAATTGAACCAATCACCTTATTAATTTGCACTTGCTTGGCTAACATTTTTTGTCTCAACAGCATTGATGAAAACAGCACAGCTACAAGTGAGAACCACACGAAATGGGCAAATGACATAAAAAAGCCATAGGCCAAAAGAACGGTTTTAGGCGTGGTTAAACTTACAATTTGAGTATAGGTACTAATCACGAATAGCGTGGTTTTCGGGTTTAATGCATTGGTAAAGAAGCCGTATTTTATGGCTTGAAAAGTACCTATAGAAGTTAAGGCAGCGGTGACTAAAACAGGTTTTTGAGTAAAAGTTTTATAGCCAATATAGATCAGGTAAAGCGCACCAATATACTTAACAATATTCAAAATTTGCGGCGTATAAGTCATTACAAAGGCAACGGCAATTAATGTATAGGTTACATGTACCAACACACCAAGTGATATTCCGAGTGAAGTCAAAACGCCTATTTTTCTGCCATATAGGTAACTATTTTTCGTGACAATCGCGAAGTCAGCTCCGGGGCTAATAACAGCCAAAATCGTAATCAAAATAACCGCAATAAACTCTGCCATTATCTTGCACCCTCACTGAAAACGAGGGGATTAATCTGTACTTTTTGGAATGTATTTGAGAGGAGAGCTGTTTTACTTAAAGCTGTTATTCTTGTCACGAGAAAGGTTGGGGTTTTACGGTTAAGAAGATAGATATCGATATTCAATATGTTTTTCATCATCTAAAATGGGGTTTAATAAAGATGATTTTTATTTTGAACAGAAACCTAGAAATAAAAATCGATAAAAACGACTACACATCTATGAGTTTTTGGAATGATAGAAAGAATATCGCTGAATTCATTAAAATTTTTCTACTTTGTGGCGAAGTATGGCAGCGTTACTTTAGCCGCAAAGAAATTATTTGTGACGCAAAGTGCGGTCAGTAAACAGATTTATAATTTAGAAGAAGCTTTAAATACGACTTTGTTTGACCGTAAAAATAAAACACTCGTGATGACTGAGCAGGGCGAAATTTTATTGAATTGTTGCCATCAGGTTTTTGGTCAACTCGATGAATGTTTAATAGAGCTCAGCCAACCCAAAACCGAAAACAAACAACTGGTCTTGTCGTGTGAACCGACTATTTCCATGAAATGGCTCATTCCGCGGTTATCAAAATTTAAAAAGCTCGGTCATGATTTTGATGTGGTATTACTCACAGCAGGTGGCGTGGTCGATTGTGAAAAAGATAATATTGATATCGCAATTCGCAGAAATGATTTTGATTGGGGAGAGCATATCTTTAGCGAGAAAATTGCCGATGAATACATTGCAATGATTCAAGCAACCAAGCCATCTGAAACCGAAGATGTACTTATCTCGACTTCTAGACCAAATTTTTTCAAAAGCGTTAGCTGCATTGCTGAGTTAAAGCAAAGTTTAAAAGGCTACACGAAAGTTGAACTCGAACATTTTTATCTATGTTTAGAAGGCTGCTTGGCTGGACTTGGAGCCACCGTGATCTCAATTTATATGATTGAAAAAGAGCTTGAGTGGAACTTACTGCAAAAAATTTCACCAGTTGTACAAGACGGTTCAGCCTATTATTTACTTTCTCATAGCGCTTTTGAAGAAGACCCGCGAAAGATTATATTTTTAGAATGGCTAAAAACAGAGATGAATGAGAGTCAGCATAAATTAGTTTAAGTCTAGCCATTCCCTCTGGAGTCATATTGTTTAAATTATTGAAAATAATAATAAATATTTAAAATAATTAAGGCGGTTTGCTAGCGCCGTATATTGAATTTCTGCTATCTAAAATTCCCCAAGATGAAAAATATTTAACGTCATACTTATTTATTAAACCTTAAACATGAATTTCACTCAGTTTTGAATGAGACTAAATCATTTTTATTCATGTTTCGATTGCGGTATAAATCTATTCATGCTCTGAAGCGCTCCAGTAATTCACTTTGATAAGACCATAAGGCACAAATCTGACAAGGCTGGAAAGTTTAAAAAGAGCTCGAAATATTTTTAGGTTTATCTCAGAAATTAGGGTACTGATCAAAATGAGTAAAGAATTTACATTTACGATTAAGAGTATTTGTTTCGATGAAAACTATCGTCCAGCAGACAATACGCGTATTACAACCAACTTTGCTAACTTGGCGAGAGGGATGAGCCGTCAAGAGAATCTGCGCAACACATTACAGATGATCGACAATCGTTTTAATGCTTTAGCTCATTGGGACAACCCTAAAGGCGATCGCTATGGCGTTGAGCTTGAAATCATTTCAGTTGAAATGAATGTTGATGCTGCAAGCCAAAACAGTGCACTTCCTTTAATTGAAATCTTGAAAACCAATATTGTTGATAAAAAAACCAATGAACGCATTGAAGGCATTGTAGGCAACAACTTCTCGTCTTATGTACGTGACTATGACTTTAGTGTGCTTTTGTTAGATCACAATAAAAATCAGTCTACTTTTAGCACTCCAGAGAAATTTGGCGAATTGCACGGTAATTTGTTTAAGAGCTTTATTAACTCTGAGACTTACAGAGCCAACTTTAAAAAAGCGCCAGTGATTTGCTTAAGTGTTTCAACCACTAAAGTGTACCACCGCACTGAAAATGAACATCCAGTTTTGGGTGTGGAATACAAGCAAGAAGACTATTCATTAACTGATGAATATTTCCAAAAAATGGGCTTAAAAGTTCGCTATTTCATGCCGAAAAACAGTGCTGCACCTTTGGCGTTCTATTTTACTGGTGATTTGCTGAGTGATTACACCAACCTTGAGTTGATCAGCACCATCAGCACCATGGAATCGTTCCAAAAGATTTACCGCCCTGAAATTTACAATGCAAATTCAGTTGCTGGAAAATCTTATCAGCCAAGTTTGAAGAATGAAGATTACTCACTTACTCGAATTGTGTATGACCGAGAAGAACGTAGCCGTTTGGCTATTGAGCAGGGGAAGTTTGTTGAAGAGCAATTTATCAAACCATACCAAGCGATTCTTGAGCAGTGGTCTGCTAATTACGCTCCTAATTAATCAACATATAGGTCATTGATCATGAAAAAATTATTACCAACTTCAACTGCTGGCAGCTTACCTAAACCGTCTTGGCTTGCAGAACCTGAAAAGCTTTGGTCACCTTGGAAACTTGAAAATGAAGGTCTGCTTGAAGGTAAAAAAGACGCGCTACGTTTAGCGTTGCACGAACAGCGCCTTGCTGGCATCGACATTGTGAGCGATGGTGAACAAACCCGCCAACACTTTGTGACCACGTTTATCGAACACTTAAATGGCGTAGATTTTGAGAAGCGTGAAACAGTCCGAATTCGTGACCGTTACGATGCAAGCGTGCCGTCTGTAGTAGGTGCGGTGTCTCGTCAAAAGCCTGTGTTTGTTGAAGATGCTAAATTTTTACGTCAGCAAACGGATCAACCAATTAAGTGGGCATTACCTGGCCCAATGACTATGATTGATACGCTTTACGATGGTCACTACAAGAGCCGTGAAAAACTTGCTTGGGAATTTGCAAAAATTTTGAACCAAGAAGCGCGTGAGTTAGAAGCTGCTGGTGTAGACATCATTCAGTTTGACGAACCTGCATTTAATGTCTTCTTTGACGAAGTAAATGATTGGGGCGTTGCAACTTTAGAGCGTGCAATTGAAGGCCTTAAGTGTGAAACTGCGGTTCACATTTGCTATGGTTACGGCATTAAAGCTAACACTGACTGGAAAAAGACATTAGGTTCGGAATGGCGCCAGTACGAAGAAGCTTTCCCGAAACTGCAAAAATCTAACATCGATATCATCTCGTTAGAATGTCACAATTCACATGTGCCTATTGATTTACTCGAACTCATTCGTGGTAAAAAAGTCATGGTCGGCGCAATTGATGTCGCATCTAACCAAATTGAAACACCAGAAGAAGTGGCTAACACACTTCGTAAAGCGCTTCAGTTTGTAGATGCTGACAAGCTTTACCCTTGCACAAACTGCGGTATGGCGCCTCTTTCACGTGAAGTGGCACGTGGCAAGTTAAATGCTTTAACGGCAGGTGCAGAAATCGTTCGCAGAGAACTTACTGGTTTTGATCTTACTGCTTAATATTTACCAATAAGTGGTATAAAGGGTTACTTTTTTGATGGCAGTTGATAATCAAACAAGTAACCCTCATTTTACTTACTACATGTAGTTCTAATCAGGACTCATGTCGATAAAGTACCTTCCTGATGGAGTTGGGCGGTATAGCAAACACTCAGGACAAGGTACGATTCAATTTAGGAATAATGTCATGGTTCAAGCAACAGACTTTAGAAATGCAATGTCTTTACTCACAAGTGCGGTTAGTGTTGTGACTACGGCAGGCATGTCTGGCCGTTTTGGATTCACTGCCTCTGCTGTTTGTAGTGTGACTGACACACCTCCGACGTTATTGGTATGTATGAACCAATCTGCAAGCTCACATGCACATTTCCTAGATAACAAAATCTTAACTGTGAATGTTTTAGGCGCGCACCACGAACATATTTCAAAAGCATTTTCATCTAAGCTCACACCAGAAGAACGCTTTAAACATGGCGAATGGATTGAGTTAGAAACAGGTTCACCTGTGTTGGACGATGCTTTGGTGAGTTTCGATTGCGAGATTGAACAAATTCAACAAGTGGGAACACACACTATTCTGATTTGTCCGATTGTTGCGATTAAACAAAGCCAGCATGACCAAAGTTTGGTTTATTTTAATCGTGCTTATCACCAAGTGGGGCAGACGGAAACTGTCTAAACCCACTTTGCGTCTTGTTTAGTCATATTAAAAGCTTAAATAAGAAATGAATAAGCATGGATCGCTTCACTCAATTTAAAAATACAATTAAATATAATATCTAAAGTAATAATTAAGTTAATCTAATGAAAAATAATAATAAATTTAAATACTTGTCATAAAAGCTACATTGACACATCTAAACTCTCAGATTATCCTTTGCCTGCTGGCCTACATTGCCAGCCGGCTATGACAGGCCGGAACCTAAGCACATTGAAAAAACTCGTTTTTTTTAATGTAGACTCGTTCGTCCCCCTTTTGTTGCGGTAGGACGGAAGGGGGACACCCTCGGGTGTGCTGATTCTTAGGTTCAGTCTGTCAACCCTCTTTCGTTCTGCCACCATTATTTGACAGTAATGCGGTAGGACTTCTTTTACCTAAGGAGTTCGCTCATGCGCAACATTTCTATTTTATTGGCAACCATTGCCAAGCCTTTTATTCCAATATCGTTTAGCTCATCTTTAAAACTGTTTAATTGAAAATACGTTTTAAAGCTTTAGCGCGTCACGACTAAAAACTTATATCAACAATAAAATTTGAGATGTGTTAAGCACCGTCTTACGGCTTTGCTGTGCCTTTTTTTCTCCCAAAAAGGGCACAGGCTTTTTATCTCATTTAGAAACAACAAGAATTTAAAAAGGTAAAACTATGCCAACTTTAGAAACGGCTTCAAAAAAATTAAAAGTTATTCATAGCGCAGTGGATCTATTTAACATCTATGGATTTCACAACACGGGCGTAGACCTGATTGCCAAAGAAACTAAAATTCCGAAAGCCACGCTTTATAACTACTTTCACTCCAAAGAAAAGCTCATAGAAACGTGTATAAGCTTTCAAAAAAGCCGACTGAAAGAAGAAGTTCTGGCAATTGTCTACTCACAGCGCTACTCAAAACCAAGCGATAAACTCAAAGAAATTGTCCGTTTACATGTCGATGTAAATAGCCTTTATCACCTTTTGTTTAAAGCCATTTTTGAAATAAAACAGCTTTATCCAACGGCTTACCGCATGGCTATTGAATATCGAAAATGGCTACTTCGAGAGCTTTTTGATCTGGTCTTTAGTTTAGAAACCAATGCATTTAATCCCGATGCCAACATGGTTTTAAACCTAATTGATGGCTTGATGCTACAGGTTTTAAGCTCTAACAGTTTGGTTGAACGGGATGTAGTGTTGGAGAGGTTTTGGGGGAGGAGATGATAATATTTTTAGAGGAATAATTAGAATGTCTTCAGTTTTTTATTATTCAAACTATATTAATTTTTTAAAAGTCACTATAGTGAATTTAGTAGTAAAAATAGCAAGATAGGGGCAATAATTATGACAAATTTACCTAGAGAAGGTGAAAGTCAGAGAATTGGTCGTTTAGCTAAAAAAGTTTTAGCTATCCATATGCCCCATAATTGGATAGATAAAGAGCAAGATGGTGATTCAGATTTTGGAATAGATTATCTAATACAACTAAAAAATAATACTGGCCATGTTGAGTTTAGTTTCTATTTACAACTTAAAGGCACTACAGCTCCTGCTTACAATTCAGCAAATACGTTAATATCATATGATTTTAAAACTAGTACATTAGAATATTATCATCGTCAGGAACCCTTAGTCATGGTAGCTGTCGTTGATATTTGTGATGAAAAAAAATTATATGAATGTCCGATCTATTATCTTTGGCTTGATGATAACTGGTTTGCTCAAAATCATGAGAAATTAGTAAATCAAAAAAGCATTTCAATAAATATCCCTAAAGCAAATATTTTAGATCAAGATTTAGATATCTATGATTTCTATGCAAGTAGATTTCAAGAGAAGTTAGCTTTTAATGAGCTTAAAAAGGGTATTAGTGAACATGAAAAACCAGTAGTCGAAACTTTAAGTCGAATTACACAAGTTATAGATGAAAAACCTATTTTCTTAAAGTCCATTGAGTTACAGGGTGAGGCACCTTGGATAGATAATCCCAAAGGGGAAGTATCTACAGATTTGAAAAATTGTTCTGATTTTTTAACAAACAATCGTGTTATAGATGCAAAAAAAATATTAGATAAGTTAGAAGAAAAAAAGGATAGTTTCACTAATCATGAGCTTGCCGAGTTCTATTATCAAAAAGCTGATATTTCCTCTTATGACGGTTTTTTTGATGAGGCAGAAAGCCTATATAAACTATCATATGCAAAGGAGCAGAAGGAACGTTATCAATTAGCATATCTACAATCTAAATTTAAACTTGATTCTATGCCATCGGAGGTGGAACTTGAAGAAATAGTGAATTCTTTAGATGATGGAAACTTTGCTAAATGTGTTATTAAAGCCAAGTCTCTTGCTTTACTTAAAAAACCATTAGAAGCCTTAAGTTTTTTAAAAAAGAAATATCCTAATGAGATAACTGCTCAAATGGGAATATGCACTATGGGGGAGCTATATCAAGAGCTAGATGAGATTATAGATAAAAATATTAACTTAGATTTTGATAATGAAAGAAAAAAATATGATTTTTATTCTTTAGCAGCACGAAGATATTTTCATAAGGCTTCACAGCAGATAGGAATATTTGGAGAAATTTTACCACTTGATGGGCTTGCAAATTATGATATTGAAGGGATGAAATTATCTTATGAACTATTAAAAAAGGCGTGGAGTTCTGCAAAAAAATTAGGTTATCCACGTGATGTAGTAATGCTTATGGATATCAGTCCTCTAGTGTATGGATATTTTAATAGATTAGATGAATTAACAGATTATTTTGATGTTTTATTGATTGAAAGGCCTTGTAATAAAGAAATAATAAGACCTTATATCCGTATACTATTTAATTTGCGAAATTATAAAAAGACTATAGAGTTACTAGATAAATTAGATAGTTTGGATGTGGATGAGTGTGGAATTAAAATTCTTTCTTACGCATATTTGGAGAAATATAAACAATCTTTAGATTTTATTGATAAATATGAAAATTTCTTAATCAACTCAAAAAAAGATAACATACCTGCAATTTTTTGTAATGGTATTGAAATTGCTGAGGCGATGTTTAAAAAAGAGTTAGTTGAAAAATATGAAAATATTGTTAAACAACTACCAGAAGGTGAGGCATTTCTTGCAATTCAAAAATTTGTAACGGCATCAAATAATGATAAAAGTCGACGTAATGAGTTTGCTCAAGATTTATATAAAACTTATTTAAAATTAGGAAAACCTATAGTTATAGCAGAACAACTATTACCATATTTAAATCCTCATGAATCCATATCTGCAAATCAAATAATTGAATTAGCTGAGCAAGTATTGAATATACGAGAACTTAGAAAAAATAGATATCTAGATTTAGCGCAAGCATTTTTTACAACAGGTCGATGGAAGGAAGCAGAAACATTAGCAGAGAAAAATATAATTAAAGGTGTTGCTATTTCTAAGTGGAAATTAGTAAAGGCTGCTGCACTAAAAAATCAAGGTAAGGTTGGGAATGCTTATAATATAATACGTGAAGCTATTCATGAAGATAATACAGAAGAATTAAATCAGGATTTTTATACTAACTTATGTTTTTCATTGGGATTTATAGATGAAGTCGTAGATATATTGGAAAATAATTTAGTTAGAAGCCAAGAACCGCATGAAAAAAAATATCTAATTAGAAGATTGATTGAGGTATATGCAAATAATCCAAATTATATCAATAAATTAAAAATAGCTATTTTAAAATATGGAGATTTAGTTGATCAAAATAGTGTTCAGGAAGAGGGTGACTATTTACAATTATGTATGCTACATCAGCCTTTTGAAAATGATGCACAACTTGAGAGTTACCAAGAAAGAAGTAATAGATATTTCGAGAACTTTCCTGATTCAACAATTTTAAGACGAGGCCATGTAGATGTTGAGAGTGGTGCTGAAGATTTTTTAGCCTCTTTAAAGAAATTAACTGGAGTCACTCCAGAACTAGAAGAAAAATGGGAAAGTAATAAGCAAAAATTGAGGAGTAGGGAACTGCCTGTACCATTTTTCATGCGTGGAAAGTTTTTGCAAAATACTCGAGATGTTTACACAACTTGGATGTTGTCAAAGTGTTGTAAGGAAGAAGAAACGGAATATCAAATAACTCATTCTCCTCAAATTGAAGCTAAAGTTTTTTTTAGACTTGTTGAAAGTTCTAATATTATTTTAATTGAAGAAACGTCTTTATTAATTTTGAATGATTTGAATGTGTTAGATATTTTTTTAAAGACCCTACCAAAATTTTCAATCTTAGATTCAGTTTTTAAGAGAATAAATTTAACTACTCATAACTATGTTTCTCCTAATAGTCAGATTTCCGGTGCTATTTTAAGATCAATTCAAAATAATATAGAAAAATTGCATTTGATTGACGATAGTGATAACAATTTTTTTAACTATGATTGTGTTTCGAAAAATGAAGATGGGGTGTTTTTAACTGATGATTTATATTTGAGTGTTTTAATGGAAAAACATAATTCGTATATTTCGTGTGCTAATGTTTTTAATGTTTTGAATTTTCTTTTTTATAAAAATATTTTGAATGAAGAAACATTTTTCGAAAAAATAGTTGATTTCTTTTCACTTGGGATTTTAGGTTTTAGTATGAAATTTGATTTATTGAGTAAATTAATTAACTATTATTTAGGGGGTGCTGAGATTTACAATTATGAAGATACGAGATTTGAAATAGTTTTTGATAAGCTTCTTGCAGAAAGAGAAAGCTTTAGCGATAAAATAAGTCTATTTATAAATATGTTTAACTCTGTAGATATAGCTAACTTATCAGTAGAAGTTTTGTTGAGTCTAATAGGTAAATTATTAGAGTCTAATCCTACATTAGATCCACAAGATATTCTAAATAATTGGCTTATATATTGTGGATTACAACGAAAAATAGAAATAGATGCTGATAGCTTAGTAAGTAAAGCTCATCAAGAATTATGGCTTAAATATAAAGAGGTTGCGGATTTTTTAAATGAAACTATGTATAAAAATGAGTTTTTATTAAAAGATGTTATCAAAAAAATGAATGATAAGATTAAGGGAGTAGCTTTTGAGAATTTAAAAGCTTCATTTTTAAAAGGCTCAAGAGAGTATCAATATTTAGAAAGCTTTGATGGGATTATTTGAAATAAAGTAGAGTCTTTAGACTCTACTTTATTAATACACTTAAAATTAAAGAGGTGAGGCCAATATTAAACTTTAATTTGAATTCGGTGAGCTAGTTCAGATGATCATCAATAAATATTGGTATATCCATAAATTTACTAATCATATCCTCTATCGTATTAATTGAGTTATATCCACCAGAAAAGTTCTGATTAAGACTCTTATTATTAAGAACACGTCCATCTTCAGTTTTAACTTTACCTATACCTGATTGAGTATGACCTATTTTTGTAAGAACAAAATCATTGAGCTTACTTTCAAATATCACACTATTTTCATTTGGCACTACACAAGTCAACTGCCAATCACCAAAACTATAGAAAATATTATCTAAATTAATATTTTTATTTAATACAAGTTCTCTAACTTGAGGATTAAGATCCCATTCGATATTGTTATGAACGGTTATATCTAGATTGTTTAAATGAGCAAGCTGGAACAGAGCATTTGCTGCACCATCAGAACAGTCCATACATGCAACATCAAAATCCAATGAACCAATTACTTGTCCAGCTTTTGTCTGTGGAGTGGGGAAACATAGAGCTTCGTTTAACTCATCTTGTAATGTTATAGAGAGATTATCCCACCCAAGATGATTTCCAATTACAGAGGACCAAAAACGACCAGATTTGCCAACTAAATAGATCGTACAATCTTTTTGATCTATTTTTCGGGTAACTTGTCTTTTAGTAGTTTTACCGATAATAGTACCTGTTGCTCCAAATTTGACAGTACTTTTGAGATTACCTCCTAGTAATTTTGCATCTGCTTTTTCTAAGGCAGACATCAATCCTTTTTGATATCTTTTAAGAAATTCAACAGGAGTATTATCAGGAATTTCTAAAGACACCAACATACCTACTGGTGTTCCACCAGAAGCTGCTATATCTGATAAGTTTATAATAGCTGTATAGCAACCCCATACTTCTGGTGTTGCCTTACCAAACCAATTGGCCATAGGTGTGGGGCAAGGATCAATTGACCAAAGCATGTTTCCATTAGCTTGAAAATGAGCGCAATCATCATTTACTTCATCTGTATGCGAAGTAACATCAGGAATAAATATTTCTTTCAATAATTGAATTTCACCCAAGTCTGAAACAGTTAATGATATTGCCATATTGCTGCTCCCATCTTATCTAAGCCAATTAGTGTCCATATATATTCCATTTCTGGAAACTCACTTAGCCCTAATGTAACTAAAAATAAACTAGCAAAATAGTTTTGTTCCGCTGAATATTTTGAATTATTTTTACTAACAAATTCTATTAAAACTCTTCCAGCCTCTTTGCGAATTTCGATTAAACATAGATAGACGCGTTTAATGGCATTCAATTGGTATTCATGAAGAAGGTTCTGTTCATCAATATCTTTAATTAATTCGTCATAACTTGGTAAAGTAAAACAGTTTTTACTTAAGAAAAATTCAAGTTTATCAACAATTTTTAAAGGTATATGAAATGGATCATTTCTTTGACGCTTCTTAGTGGCCAAGAGTAATTCGGAGAGCAACATATACCTTAATGTTATTTCAAGAAGAACAAAATCTTTAGCAGGATGACCATAATGGGTCCAGCCAAAATCAATTAATTCAGTTTGATCTGGCCTTTTAGCATTGAGCATGAGATTACGAGCATGTAAGTCACCATGGACTAGGCAGGGGATAAACTCGAAATTAAAATCACTTTGTATTTTTTGATAAGCTAAATAAATACGTTCAGCTATCTGAGCGAGTGGAAGATAGCTTGGACTTGAGGAAATAATGGATTGCATTTTTCCAATTGGTTGGTGTCTACGATTAATATAGTTGCTAAAATCATCTACAAAGTTATGAAGATTTATAGCTGTATTCTCATGTAAATTAATTTCTTGAAGTACTGATTTAATAGCTAAAGCACATAACTCAGAATCATTATCTTCATCCAAAAAGAATCCTCGGAATTCCTGATGGTTTTTTATTTTAGCTAAGGCATATACGATTAGGCCTAAATCTTTATCTCTATTTTCTGTGCACATTACTGTTGGACATAAAGATCCAAATTCTGCTATTTGAGCACAATCTTTTTCAAAATTTGTTTGGTAGATATCCTGAAATTTAGCTATAAAGCTTTTGGGTTGGCTAGTTGATTCTAAATAGATATCTAAATAAAAAACCTCACTTCCACTTTTTCCTGCACGTGCCACAGGATATAAATCTATTTTCTCAACTGGTGTTTGATACCTACTAAACTGAGTATCAATTAAGCTTTGTACTAAAGAGGTTCTAATATTAGCTTTTTCAGAATGTAATTCAGGATTACGGTCGAATCTAAATTCAAAATTAATAGAAGGCGTAGAGGAGGGATTAACTAAAGTATTCATACTAAGCCTACCTGCTTAAGAGTCGAAAGCATGTATTCTTCCCGATTAGCATTTCGCCAATCCCATTGACTATTATTAATTTGATTAGCAATAGCTTTTCTAAGGGTCTGGCTAGCCAATGCTTCTTCTAGCTGTGAATGATAGAAACCCTCTTTCATATTTCCAGCAAAAATATATGGTTTATCAACAGGTATATTTTTTAATAAAGATTCAAGATTTTTTATAGGATCTTTATTCTGAAAATTATAGAGTTTGCAAGCAGCAATTTTGCTAGTTGATGGTAAAACATGGAGATGTGCATGGTAAATACCACAACTGCCATCACTAGGCCCTAATGCTCCATGCTCGAAAATCAGGCTATCATTTAATTCAAATCCTAATATTAAATGTACTTCTCTAAGAATAAGAGATAACTCTTGATTGAAATTGCTTAGTCTTTTCTGTGTTTGTGCTAACGTGCAATCATGACTCTTGGGTACGATAAGGAAATGTCCACAAACTAGTTGCCCAATGCAGGGGAATGCAGCCAGTGATTCTGTTTCGAAAATAACTCTACTTTTAATTTCTGGATATCGTTCGGCGAAATTTGTGTCACGACTACCATTTAGTTCCCTACAAAACACACAATCATTAACCATGTAATACCTCTTATATAAATTTATAAGTATGAATTTATTAAGTCTTAATATATCAAAAAATAAACACTTTCTTAAAGCTATTTTATAGTCTAAAAAAGAATTTAATTTATATATAAAATGCGGCTTAGAATTAACTCTTAAAACAAATAGAAAAAAGCTGCAATTGGCAACTCTTTTACAGTACATGTGTTGAAATAATATATGCTTAAGCTTGTCAGGTATAACGCACCACTAGTTTAGTAGTTAGTTATTGGTGTTTCAGAAATTTGTTAGAGAATTTAAAATTCATAACAAGGTTAGCATCTGTGCAAAGCTAAAAGGTCTTCCGCAATTTTTATAAAGAACTCCCATACTCCATATACCCATCTTCAATTGCAGGAATAATCTCTACAAACTCAAAGTAGGGAACTGTACAAAACTCAGAGTCTCGAATCGCATCAATCACAAAATAATAATCTTGCAAAGATGCCGTCTCAAACACAGCAATATCACTCGCTTTAGTGCTAAACGCTTCAACGTCATACCAACGAACTTTTACAGTTGGGTACTTCTCAAAAATAGGTTCAAGCTTTTGTGTACTAAACTCAGCTCGCTTTTCACGGGCTAAAGCCAACCAAGCAGGCAATGCTCTTAAATGAATAAAAAAAGTATAGGTTCTAGACATAACCACTCCATAACTGGGCCGAGTTGTAGTTCAACTGAAAAGACTGCATTTACTTGTCATATCAATATGACTCAGTCAGTATATGAGTGATTGCTCACATTACATACTCGCATTTCGGCCCATGTCAGAAACACTTCCAGACCCACGCAAACGCCCGCGTCAAGCCCGCTCAGTTGCTACATTTGAAGCTATTTTAGAGGCGGCTGCTCGCATTTTAGAGTCATTAGGCTTTGCTGGATTTAACACAAATGCCGTGGCTGAACTTGCTGGTGTAAGTATTGGTAGCCTATATCAATACTTTCCATCTAAAGATGCCCTAATTGTCGAATTAATTCGGCGTGAGCGGGTTGATTTTTCAAATCGTATTGTTGAAGCCATACAGCAAACTGACGCCACAGATTTAAAAGAAAAACTAAAACTCATCATACAAGCTGCTGTGCAACATCAATTGAGCCGTCCACAATTAGCGCGAACACTAGAGTTTGCTTCTGAACTCATTGGAAAAGATATTGAGGAAAGTGAACTTCAACACGAGCTTGAAACTATAATTTCTGATCTGTTTATTCGTTCTGGCATTTCACATGCACAGACAGCCGCACAAGATGTGATTGCTTTAAGTAAAGGGATGATCAACGCGGCAGGCATAGCAGGGGAAAGTGATTTAAATCATTTACAACAGCGCGTTGAAAAGGCTGTATTTGGTTATTTGGATTTGACTTAAAGATTAGAATAAAAGCTAATTTTTATTACAACAGATATTCTTGTAGTTCTTTTTCAATCGTCTCACTAATCAATGTTGAATAGTCACTATTCTTAGTATCTAAATGACGCATTAACCACACATCTTGTTTTAAAGTTTGCTCAGGTAGTATTGGCACTAAACCCGAAGCCTTTGCAACAAAACAAGGCAGGGCTGTAACTCCTTGTCTTTCAATGACTGCTCGTAGTTGCGAGTGCATGTTATCAAAAGACAAAGCAGGGGCTGCATCTTGGATGAGTTCACGCATCCATTGGGCTAAGAACGTATATTGAAGGCTTCTGTCCCAACCGATTATACGATGATTCAGTAAATCATTAGCCGTTTCAGCATGCTCTGTGAAACTGGCGAGATAATCCTTACTACCATAAAGTCCGTACTCCAGTTGGCCAAGTCGCCGAATAATGTAACGCCCACTTTCAGGTCGAACAAGTCGAAGAATAATGTCAGCTTCCCGTCGAGAAAAATCAACAGGAACGACACTCGTTGAGATTTCTAATTGTAAATCTGGATGCTTTAGTTGTAATGCCGTTAGCTTTGACTGAAGCAACTGTTGCCCAATTAACTCAGGTAAAGCAATGCGGAACAATGATTGCTGTCCTTGATCGTTGTAGCGTTCCATCGCTATTAAATGCTCTTCTGCTTTTTCAGCCAAAGAAAAAAAATGTTTTCCAACGTGGGTGAGTGTATAGCCATCACTATCTCGAGAAAAAAGAATCGCATTGAGACTTTTCTCCAGTTCAGCGGCTCTGCGATGTACGGTAGAAACACTAATACCAAGCAATTTTGCACTGCGGCTCAACCCGCCAGTTCGCCCTATAGCTAACAAAATTTTAGTATCGTCCCAGTTCATACCTTTCCATATTTAAAAAATGCGTTTGCAATAAAAACTATAGTATCCCTGATGTTTAGATTTATACAATTCAAACAACCACTACAGTGACTCAAAAACTCATGATATGAGGCGACTATAAACCTTTTAGAGCTGTGATATGTGTCGCTGCAATTAAATAAGATTTTCTGGTTATGGCGGGAGCTATTTCTGAGATCACAATGTTAATAACAAAGGAGTTGCGCCATGACTAATATTTATGTGGTTGATGCATTTACCACCCAACCAAATACAGGAAATCGAGCGGGGGTTGTTCTAGATGCGGACCATCTTACAACTCAAGAGATGCAAGATATTGCTGCATTCGCAGGGTATTCAGAAACAGCCTTTGTTTTGTCAGCTAAAGATCAAAGCCATGACATACATGTTCGATATTTTACGCCTACAAATGAAGTCCCGATCTGTGGACATGCGACGATTGCTACTCATTTTTTACGTGCAACTACAGGCCACCAATCAGACTATCCATTAATCGCAAAAACGGGGGCAGGTCATTTACCCGTTTCAATATTTGGAAGTCCTGAAGAATTATTGGTGAAAATGACTCAAGGTCGCGTAGAGTTTTTACCACCTTTTAGTGTGAGTCAACGGAGTGAACTTGCAAGCGCACTGGGTGTGATTGAAAGTGATTTTGCTGACTTACCAATACAAGTGGTTACGACGGGGCATTCCAAGGTGATGGTGCCAATGCTGAGCAGAAGTAAGCTTGATGGATTAATTCCGAACAATGAAAAATTGAAAGCTATTAGCGCTGAAATAGGTTGCAATGGTTTTTTCCCATTTGTCTTGGAAGGTAGTAAGCAAGAACCTATTACATATGGTCGAATGTTCGCACCTGCAATCGGTATTAATGAAGATCCTGTAACGGGTAATGCAAATGGTCCAGCGGGAGCATACCTTGTTCATCACGATTTAATCGAATGTGACCAGAAAGTTAGCTATTGGGGGTATCAAGGCCTCGCAATACAAAAACCGGGGCGGGTTTTAGTGACAGTTGAGAAAACAGATTCAATATTACATGTCAGCATTGCAGGACAAGCGGTTTTAGTTGGCTCAGTTTTGTACTCGGGAAAAGATTGATTATATTTAAGAAGTTATGACATCTTGCTAGTTTAAAAGAAGTTCTTTTCTTTACAGCAGCGAGTTGAAAAAGCTGTATTGGGTTATTGGGATCTCACATAAAGATCATATATTTTTATAAAGTTGTAAATGTAAAAAGGGCTTCTATTGGCAATTTTTTTAAAGCACATGTGTTGTGCCCTAAAATAAATAGAAAATATTTTATTAATTTTATATGTTTTTAATCATATGTTTTAATTTTATTTTAAATTAATCATTATTGATGAATTTAAATAAATAATATATTTTTGAATGTACATATTTAAAAGTTTATAGCCTGCCGCTTCCCCAAGAGGTAGGTTTTTTTTATGAGAATTATTTATTCTAATTTTTGAGTTTTATAGTTTTTTTGTAGGTATTTAATTGGTTTTAAATATGTATGTTTAAAACTTAATTTTATAATTTAAATTATAAGAAAATTAAATATTTAATTGCTAGTGCTGAAAACTAATCATTTTTTACTTTATTTTTTTGCAAAGAAAATTATTCTGAAAATTATTTATTTAAAGTATGGAATTTAATATTTTTGATAATTTTTTACTGAGTTTTGGATTGTTTTACAATATTTCAAGAGATTAGATCTTCTAATGAGTAAATTGCCTTTTTCCCACAATGATTTCCAACTTATAATCAAATCAGGTACGAAGTTTTTTTTATATTTTTGTATTGCTTCTAGTGTATCAATATCAATTACAAAGGCAGAGACCGCGTCTGTTAACTCGGGAAAAAGCTTAACAAAAAAAGTTTCTCAACTCTTTAAACCCACGCCCGATGAAAGCTACCGATCTGTCGATTTCCAAAAATTAAGCAATTTAGGGTTTGATCAGAGCCAATTTCAACGGCTAGGAAATGATGGAAGCTATTTACCGACCTCTACTGCCATGTGGAATAATCAAGTCAGTTTAATTGATGCGATTCAATATGCAGTTCAACGAAATCCTAATATTTCTCAAGCCATTTCCACTTTAGCTGGTCAAAATGCGGGTATTGATTATGCCAAGGCCGGCTATTATCCACAGCTTTCAGGTGGTATTACCACAGGCGATTTGAGTAGTGGTGAGCGGGGAAGACAGTTACTCACATTATCTGCGACTCAAATGCTTTTTGATTTTGGCAAAGTCAAATCAGGTGTATCGGTTCAGCAAGCCAAAGTACAAGTCGAGCAGGCCAATGTACTGGTCAGCATTGATGATATTGCACTCGATGTGGCTCAGTCGATTGTCAATATTCAGCGCTACCTTCAATTAAATAAAATTGCCGAGCAGCAAATTGCTGGGATTCAGCGTATTCAGGAAATTGCCAATTTACGTGCAAATGCCGGTATTAGCAGTCAGGCTGACCCAGTTCAGGCACAAACATATTTAGAATCTGCACAGTCGACACTCATTGCTCAACAATCTTTATTACGCCAGTACCAGCAACATTTAAGAACTCTGATCGGAGTAGATGTTTTTAATAAGGCATGGGTCATTCCTGATGATTTGGTAAAGCAGTCTGGTCTCTATAATGAGCCTGAGTTTAATACCATTCCAAAAATGATCGCGGCTCAAGCTGGGGTTGAAGTGGCTAAAGCACAAAAAGAACAGACTCGTTTAACACGTTATCCAACCTTGTCCGTCAAAGGTTCCTTAAGTCAGGCCATTAACGGCAGAAATCCAAACAATGATAAAGATGACGGCTTATATAGCTCGGTCATGCTTGAAGCCACCAGTCAGTTTTATCAAGGTGGGGCAGTTTCTTCTCAGGTCAAAATGGCAAGCTATGCAGAAGAAGCAGCTAAATCTCAGGTCAATTCAGTCTATATGGATGTTCTCGATCAGATCAGAACTAGCCGTGAGCAAATTGAAAATAAACAACGCCAAATGCAGGTGCTGACCAATCGTCAAGCCACTACGGTTCGTACACGTGAACTTTATCAAGAGCAGTACAAACTTGGTACACGCTCATTGGTCGATTTATTGAATGCAGAGCAGGCCATTCATAGTGCCAATTCAGAACTCGAATCTGCACGTTATGACATCTACAACAGTATTGTTCAGTACATTTCGGCAACAGGACGTTCGCGCCAAGCCTATGGCTTAAATAATATTTCAATTCAGGGGTTCGAAGTACAACCATGATGACAAAAATAAATTACCAGCCCTGGTTACAGGCGGTCTTAACGATTGCTAAACATTATCGAATTGAGCCTTCAGAAGAAAGAATCCGTTTACAACTTGACTGGAACCAGAATCAAAACCTTGATGATGTTTTACAGTTAATGACACGTCAGGTTGGGCTAAACCTACGTAAGGTACCTTTTTCACTAGATTTACTTAATCCGTGGCGGCTACCTGTTCTGGTCGAGTTTCATGACGGACAGGTCGGTGTTGTTGATAAAGCCGATACCCAAGGTAATGTCAGTATCCAGTTTAGTGGGGATCAGGGACTTTCTCAGAATTTAAGCCTAGATGTCTTAAAAAATACCATTAAGAATGTCTATATCCTGCGTCCTGAAAGCTCTATTCCCGACGCGCGTATTGATGAATATATCAAACCCTATGAAGCAAGCTGGTTCTGGTCAATTGTTCTAAGAGACTGGAAGCGCTACGTTGATATCATGTTTGCCTCACTCATTGCCAATATTTTGGCACTGGCAACCATTGTTTTCTCAATGCAAGTCTATGACCGCGTTGTGCCTTCACAGTCTGTTCCAACCTTATGGGTGCTGGCAGGTGGTGTGCTTATTGCTGCTATTTTTGAGTTTATCTTACGTGTGTCTCGAGTTTATCTATCTGACATTATTGGTAAACGAGCAGATTTACTTGTCTCTGACCGTGTATTTGGTCATGCCTTAAGAATCAAAAATAAAGATCGTTCAAAGTCTACCGGTAGTTTTATTTCGCAGATTCGTGAGCTCGAAGGTGTTCGTGAACTGGTGACTTCTACCACCATTACTGCGATGGCAGATTTTCCATTCTTTTTCCTGTTCTTGACTATTTTTGCCATTATTGGTGGGAAGCTGTTTTGGGTGATGTTGCTGGTTGTACCGCTTATGATTTTGCCGGGTATTCTGGTGCAGAAGAAGCTAGCGCAACTCGCACAGGAAGGCATGAGAGAATCTTCAATCCGTAATGCCATTCTGGTTGAAGCGGTGCAGGGTATTGAAGATATCAAGTTGTTGCGTGCCGAATCGCGTTTTCAGAACCAGTGGAACCACATGAATGAAGTTTCAGCCGATATCGGTATGAAACAACGTAAAATTGTCGGTACTTTAATGGCATGGACCCAAAAGATTCAAGGCTTGACCTACGCATTTGTAGTTTTGGTGGGATGTTTTGCGGTGATGGATGGTGAAATGACTACAGGTGCGTTAGTAGCCTGTTCAATTTTATCGTCACGAATGTTGGCACCGATTAGTCATATTACTGGTGTATTGGGGCGTTTACAGCAGGCGAAAGTTGCAAAACAAAGCTTAGATGAGCTTATGCAACGTCCGATCGATCAGCCGGAGCGGTCGCATCTGGTACACAAAGCTGCTTTAAATGGCGACTATGAATTAAAAAATGTCTTGTTCCAATATAGTGAAGATGAACCACGTCCGAGCCTTGCAATTCGTCACTTAAAAATTCGTGCTGGTGAAAAAATTGCAATTCTGGGGCGTAATGGTGCTGGTAAATCGACATTGCTTCAGCTTTTATCAGGGATGCAAGTTCCAACTCAAGGTTCAGTGCATTTAGATGGCTTAGATCTTTCTTTAATTGACCCATCTGATGTACGTCGTGATATGGGGTTACTCAACCAGAATGCGCATCTTTTCTACGGTACGATTCGTGAGAACCTCACTTTGGGTGCACCGCTTGCAACAGATGAAGATATTTTTCGGGTTTTAGTGGTGACGGGTGCATTACCTTTTGTTCAAGAGAAAAAAGAAGGACTCGATCACCTGATTTTAGAAGGTGGGGTTGGTTTCTCTGGTGGTCAGAAACAAGCCTTGTTATTGGCCCGTCTATTGATTCGCCAACCTAATATTTTATTACTCGATGAACCGACAGCAGCGATTGATGATGTGGCAGAGAAACAATTGATTGATCATTTAAAAGGATGGCTGGCCCATCGGACCTTGGTGGTTGCGACTCACCGCCGCGCTGTTTTAGAACTGGTGGACCGTATTATTGTCGTTAACGACGGCAAAATCGTGATGGATGGTCCAAGAGATCAGGTCCTTAATCAATCAACAGCCCAACAAAAACAAGTGCAAGGGGATAATTCATGAGCGAACCACAACAAGAACAAGAACTCACCCGTTCAATGAATGTCTCTTATAGTGAACCACCGTTACCACGTGCCAGCTTAGTAATCTGGATTGTGGGGGTTGGTTTAGTTATTTTCTTTATCTGGGCATGGGTATTTAAACTTGAAGAAGTGTCTACAGGCACAGGTAAAGTAGTTCCGTCGTCTAAGGAGCAGGTTATCCAGTCTTTAGAGGGCGGTATTTTAACCAAGCTGAATGTACAAGAAGGCGATATTGTTCAAAAAGGCGAAATTCTTGCGCAATTAGATCCCACCCGTTTGGCATCGAATGTCGGTGAATCAAGATCTTTACTCATCTCCGCTCAGGCAACTTCAGCACGCTTACGTGCAGAGGTGAACGGCACACCATTAGCTTTTCCTGAAATTGTGCTGAAAGAACCAAAACTTGTACATGAAGAAACGGCATTATATGCGTCCCGCAGAGCTAATCTCGAACAAACACTTGCAGGTTTTAGACAGGCTTTGCAACTGGTCCAACAAGAACTGGCAATGACCGAACCGTTAGTTGCTAAAGGCGCGGCAAGTGAGGTTGAAGTTTTACGTTTACGTCGTGAAGCAAATGATCTGCAAAATAAAATGAATGATGTGCAGAATCAGTATTTTGTGCAGGCTCGTGAAGAGTTATCTAAAGCCAATACTGATATTGAAACGCAGCAACAAGTCGTACTGGGTCGTAGTGACAGCTTAGATCGCGCAGTGTTTAAAGCACCAGTACGTGGTGTTGTGAAAGAAATTGCAGTCACCACCCATGGCGGCGTTATTCCGCAAAATGGCAAGTTGATGACCATTGTACCGATTGATGAACAGCTGCTCATTGAAGCGCGTATTTTACCGCGTGACATTGCGTTTATTCGGCCGGGACAAGAAGCACTGGTTAAGATTACTGCCTATGACTACTCAATTTATGGTGGTTTAAAAGGTAAGGTCACGGTTATTTCACCAGATACGATTCGCGATGAAGTTAAACAAGACCAGTTCTATTATCGTGTTTATATTCGAACCGATTCAGACAAGCTTTATAATAAAGAAGGTAAAGCTTTCGGAATTACACCGGGTATGGTGGCAACTGTAGATATTCGTACGGGTGAAAAAACAGTACTGGATTACTTGCTTAAACCATTCAATAAAGCCAAAGAAGCTTTAAGAGAAAGGTGAAATAAATCTATATCTATATAGTTTTTAAATATTTAAAAGCTATATAGATATTAAGAAAGATAAGATCTTGTTTTAAATGTGTGGTTTTTATTGTTTATGTTTTAAAACATAAAAATATTAAAAGCATATTTTGACTATTATTTGTTAGTAAGTTTTTGAAAAACAATATTTATTATTTTAAAGTTTTATTTGGTTAATAAATAAACTGATTGCTGCTGCTTTTTTTGTGATGTAATTCATGTTTACAATTACTTTATGCGTTGAGGTTGGCCTTTGCTTTATCTAATTTATTCCTTAATTTGGGCTCTTCTTATTTAATAAAATTTAAGAGCTCTAAATTGGATTGGTTTAATTAAATAATCCTACGAAGGGGAAGAAATATGTCTGAGATAAGGGTAATTTCTAAGGAGAGTCATGAAACCTTAGAAATTACAGCAAAGGATACAGTCTCTCTTTCCGAAGCATCAGTTATTTTAATAAAAGTAAATAAAGATGATGTTTCTGAAATTAGACAAGACGGTAGAAATGCAATTATTACTTTAAAAAATGGTGAACAAATAGTAATAATTGATTTCTTTAACGGTAGTAATTATTCAACCGATAATAGTTTAGTTTTTGAAGATAATAATCATAAATTACTGTGGGTACAGTTTACTGACAGTAATGGGGTATTATTAGATCATATCACCTATAGTTATATCGATAGTATCGAACCATTGCTTTATCATGATGGAGCTGCATCTCCATGGGCATGGTTATCTGTACCGCTAACCGCAGCAGGAATTTTGTGGTGGGCTCATGACAGTGATAAAAATAATAACTTAGAGAGCGACTCGGACTCTGACAGCGATTCTGATTCGGACTCTGACAGCGACTCTGATTCTGACAGCGATTCGGACTCTGACAGTGACTCGGATAGCGACAGCGATTCTGACTCGGATAGCGACTCTGATTCTGACAGCGACTCTGACAGCGATTCGGACTCTGACAGCGATTCGGACTCTGACAGCGACTCGGACTCTGACAGTGACTCTGATTCTGATAGCGACTCGGACTCTGACAGTGACTCGGATTCTGACAGTGACTCTGATTCTGATAGCGACTCGGACTCTGACAGTGACTCGGATTCTGACAGTGACTCGGATTCGGACTCTGACAGTGACTCTGATTCTGACAGCGACTCGGATTCGGACTCTGACAGTGACTCTGATTCTGACAGCGACTCGGATTCGGACTCTGACAGTGACTCTGATTCTGACAGCGATTCGGACTCTGACAGCGACTCTGATTCGGACAGCGATTCTGACTCGGATAGCGACTCTGATTCTGACAGCGACTCTGACAGCGATTCGGACTCTGACAGCGATTCGGATTCTGATAGCGACTCGGATTCTGATAGCGACTCGGACTCTGACAGTGACAGCGATTCAGACAGTGACTCTGATTCGGACAGCGATTCTGATTCTGACAGTGACTCGGATAGCGACAGCGACTCTGATTCTGACAGCGACTCTGATTCTGACAGCGACTCGGACTCTGATAGCGACAGCGATTCTGACTCTGACAGCGACTCTGATTCTGACAGTGACTCAGACTCAGACTCTGACTCTGACAGCGACTCGGACTCTGACAGCGATTCGGACTCTGACAGCGACTCGGACTCTGACAGCGACTCGGACTCTGACAGCGATTCGGACTCTGATAGCGACAGCGACTCGGACTCTGACAGCGACTCGGACTCTGACAGCGATTCGGACTCTGATAGCGACAGCGATTCGGACTCTGACAGCGACTCGGACTCTGACAGCGACTCTGACTCTGACAGTGACTCGGACTCTGACAGCGACTCTGATTCTGATTCGGACAGCGATTCAGACTCTGACAGTGACTCTGATTCGGACAGCGATTCTGATTCTGACAGTGACTCGGATTCGGACAGCGATTCAGACTCTGACAGCGACTCTGACTCTGACAGCGACTCTGACTCTGACAGCGACTCTGACTCTGATAGCGACTCGGACTCTGACAGCGACAGTGATTCGGACTCTGACAGCGATTCTGACTCTGACAGCGACTCGGACTCTGACAGCGATTCGGACTCTGACAGCGATTCTGACAGTGACTCTGATTCTGACAGCGATTCGGACTCTGACAGCGACTCGGATTCTGACAGTGACTCGGATTCGGACAGCGATTCGGACTCTGACAGCGACTCTGACTCTGACAGCGACTCTGACTCTGATAGCGACTCTGACTCTGATAGCGATTCAGACTCTGACAGCGATTCGGACTCTGACAGCGACTCTGATTCTGACAGTGACTCTGATTCTGACAGCGATTCGGACTCTGACAGCGATTCGGACTCTGACAGCGACTCGGACTCTGACAGCGACTCGGACTCTGACAGTGACTCTGATTCTGACAGCGATTCGGACTCTGACAGCGACAGCGATTCAGACTCTGATTCGGATTCTGACAGCGACTCTGATTCTGACAGTGACTCTGATAGCGACAGCGATTCGGATAGCGACAGCGATTCGGACTCTGACAGCGACAGCGATTCAGACTCTGATTCGGATTCTGACAGCGACTCTGATTCTGACAGTGACTCTGATAGCGACAGCGATTCGGATAGCGACAGCGATTCGGACTCTGACAGCGACAGCGATTCAGACTCTGATTCGGATTCTGACAGCGACTCTGATTCTGACAGTGACTCAGACTCTGACAGTGACTCTGACAGCGACTCTGACTCTGATAGCGACAGCGACTCTGACTCTGACAGCGATTCTGACTCGGATAGCGACAGCGATTCGGACTCTGACAGCGACTCGGACTCTGATAGCGATTCTGACTCGGATAGCGACAGCGATTCTGACTCTGACAGCGACTCGGATTCTGACAGTGACTCGGATTCTGACAGTGACTCGGATTCTGACAGTGACTCTGATTCTGACAGCGATTCGGACTCTGACAGCGACTCGGACTCTGACAGCGATTCTGACTCTGACAGTGACTCTGATTCTGACAGTGACTCTGATTCTGACAGCGATTCGGACTCTGACAGCGACTCTGATTCTGACAGCGATTCAGATTCTGACAGCGATTCAGACTCTGACAGCGATTCAGACTCTGATAGCGACAGTGACTCGGACTCTGACAGTGACTCGGACTCTGACAGTGACTCTGATTCGGACAGCGATTCGGACTCTGACAGTGACTCGGACTCTGACAGCGACTCGGACTCTGACAGTGACTCTGATTCTGACAGCGATTCGGACTCTGACAGCGACTCTGATTCTGACAGCGATTCAGACTCTGACAGCGATTCGGACTCTGACAGCGACTCTGATTCTGACAGCGATTCAGACTCTGACAGTGACTCGGACTCTGACAGTGACTCTGATTCTGACAGCGATTCGGACTCTGACAGCGATTCGGACTCTGACAGCGACAGCGATTCAGACTCTGATTCGGATTCTGACAGCGACTCTGATTCTGACAGTGACTCGGATTCGGACAGCGATTCGGACTCTGACAGCGACAGCGATTCAGACTCTGATTCGGATTCTGACAGCGACTCTGATTCTGACAGTGACTCAGACTCTGACAGTGACTCTGACAGCGACTCGGACTCTGATAGCGACAGCGACTCGGACTCTGACAGCGACTCGGACTCTGACAGCGACTCGGACTCTGACAGCGACAGCGACTCTGATTCTGACAGCGATTCGGACTCTGACAGTGACTCGGATTCTGACAGCGACTCTGATTCAGACAGTGACTCGGACTCTGACAGCGACAGCGATTCTGATTCGGATAGTGACTCTGACAGCGACTCTGACTCTGATAGCGACAGCGACTCGGACTCTGACAGCGACTCGGACTCTGACAGCGACTCGGATTCGGATAGCGACAGCGACTCTGATTCGGACAGCGACTCGGACTCTGACAGCGACTCTGATTCGGATAGCGACAGCGACTCGGATTCAGACAGTGACTCTGATTCGGATAGCGACTCTGATTCGGACAGCGACTCGGACTCTGACAGCGATTCTGACTCGGACTCTGATAGTGACTCGGACTCTGACAGCGATTCGGATAGCGACAGCGACTCGGATTCAGACAGTGACTCTGATTCGGATAGCGACTCGGATTCTGACAGTGACTCGGATTCTGACAGTGATTCTGACTCTGACAGCGACTCTGACTCTGACAGCGACTCGGATTCTGACAGTGACTCGGACTCTGACAGCGACTCGGACTCTGATAGCGACAGCGACTCGGATTCTGACAGTGACTCGGACTCTGACAGCGATTCGGACTCTGACAGCGACAGCGACAGCGATTCGGACTCTGACAGCGATTCGGACTCTGACAGTGACTCGGATTCTGACAGTGACTCGGACTCGGACTCTGACAGTGACTCGGACTCTGATTCTGACAGCGACAGCGATTCGGACTCTGACAGCGACTCTGATTCTGACAGTGACTCGGACTCTGATAGCGACAGCGATTCGGACTCTGACAGCGACTCGGACTCTGATAGCGACAGCGATTCAGACTCTGACAGCGATTCTGATTCGGACAGTGACTCGGACTCTGATAGCGACAGCGATTCTGACTCTGACAGCGACTCGGATTCGGACAGCGACTCGGATTCTGACAGTGACAGCGACTCTGACTCTGATAGTGACTCGGACTTGGTTGCGAATGATGATTTGGCAACGCTCGATGCCAATATTGATCCGACGACAAGTTCCGTACCTACACAGTCTAAAACGTCTGTAGTTTTACCTTCTTATGATGGTTTGATTTTGGATTGGACATGGGCTTCGAACAACGCGTTGCAAGTAGAAGTTCCTCAAGGAACATTGCAGGACTTTAATGTAAATATCAGTGGTTTATATGCTGGTGTGGGTATTGTGAGTTTAGGTCTGGATGTTCTTCGCCTAAATGAGAATACGGGAGAATATGAGCTTTATGAGCATATTCCAAATGCCGGAACTGCTTTTGCAGCACTTGTAGGGTTCTATACAGGTGGAACCACAATTAATGACTTACCTGAAGGTAAATATGCCATTGTCATGACAAATGACCAAGGGCTTAACTTTACAGGTTTAGGCTTCCCAACTTTAACCATTCCATCAGGTGGCGTCGCAACTGATTATGGTGAGGTTGTTGTAAGTGGTAACGTCATTGTTCCTGAAGGTCCGGGGGATGTAGCGGATGTCGATCCTGAAGGTCAGCCATTAGTCGTTACACAAGTAATTTCTGAGACTGGTAATACATTAACAGTGAATCAATCTGATAATGGTTTCCAAAAAATAGAAGGGGCCTATGGCGATCTCTATATTGATAAGGATGGGAATTATGAATACATCAGAAATCCGGAAATTCCTAACTCAGTAGGTAAAGTTGATACGTTTACTTATACAATTCAAGATGTTGATGGAAATACAGCAACAGCTAATCTCAATATCAGAATTGATAGTTCTCAAGTAGACATTAACTGGCCAGCTGACCCTACTTTGGATGGTACAGTTGATTTAGTTGCTACTAATGATATCAATGGCGCTCAAGTAGATTACAAAAACTTTGTTGAAACAAAATCGGCAGATCTTGGTTCAATGACGGCTTCGGTTACTCGTACTGGTAGCTTATTTGGTGGTTATACATATACACGTAATCCTGGAACAGATACTTCAGATGTTGTTACTGTAGATAAAAATGCCTCAGCTGTTTTATCTATCAAAGTTACTACAACTGATTCATCTGGCGCCAATAATGATACCTTCGGTTATAGCGTACAAAAATTGGTAGGGGGTAGCTGGCAAACTGTATATGTTTCACCAACTACAACTTATAGCCATCCATTCCTTGGTGGTTCAAATGCTACGATCATTGATAATAGTTATTCGATACCAGCGGGTAGTGTGGCGACACAATGGCGTGTAGTTTATACAAGTACCGAAAGTAATGAGTCATTCCTTGTTAATGGCACTAATACAACTTCAGTTCAAACTTCAGTTCAACCAACAGTGACGCATTATGATGCATTTACTGCTTCTGGAGAATTTACTCCAGCTACAGGTAACATAATTACTGGTGATAGTGGTAATGGTACTGATGTAACAGGAGGTGTGGGTACTAAATTGTTCGTGGAAAATGCAGCGGGTGTATTTGTTGAAGCTACTGGTCAAACTTTAGTTTACAGTAATGGAACATTAAATATTGCTGCAAACGGTACATATACATTTACTCCAAATGCCACAGCAGACGGAAGTCAAACTACAAGTTTCAATTATAAACTTATAGCTGCGAATGGTGATGAAAGTAATGTAGCTACATTAACAATTAATTTGGGTAGACATTATGAAACGGGTACTGGAAATGATTTAATTTCTGGTACATCAGGAAATGATGTTTATACAACTGGTACTGGTGCAGATACAGTTATATTTAAGCTTCTTAATGCTACAGATCCTACAGGTGGAAATGGTTCAGATACCTGGAGTGATTTTAATAAAGCAGAAGGAGATAAAATCGATATAAGTACTTTATTATCAGGTCAGTCTGTTAATAATACAAATATTGGTCAATATGTAACTGCTACTCAAGTAGGTACGGATACAGTAATTAGTATAGATAGAGATGGAAGTGGAACATCTTATAATTCTACAGAAATCTTAACTCTTAAAAATACTAATACTACGATTGATGAACTACTGCAAAATAGTCAAATATTATTTTAATTTGATTAATTAAAAAAAGAGGATCTACGGATCCTCTTTTTATTTTTCTAAATAATTTTTTAAATTAAATATGATATGTTATAATAACTTAAAAGATTTTTTAAAGTGATAATATGGAAATTAATACCTATAGTAAATTTGAGGAATTCAAAAAAAAATTAAAAGATTGGTTATTAATTCAATTAAAAAACCATTCTGAAAGTCAGAGAGATATATGTATTTTCTTATCTGTTGGAAATGAGAAAAAACGCTGTGAAGTATGGAATACTTTTGATGAAAATATTAATGTCGTATTAAAAAGAATATATTCTTTTTTAGATAAATTGTACTCTAAAAATAGGGGGGTACCTGAGTTTTTTAAAATAGATTTTGCATATAATATCAGTGAAGAGAGCTGGGAGGATGTTGATTTTTCTGTTTTAAATCAGGAGCATAATAATCATTATAGAAAGGGTGTTAGCTTTGACGAAAAATTTCATATATGTTTTTTAGAACAAGAAATATATGGTAAAGCTATTATAAAAGGTATTTCATTTGATAAACCTAATTTTTTTGATGAAAAGAATCTTAATGATGCGATAAAAGCAAAATATAAAAATATTACTAAGTATTTTGAATTAGATGATATAAAAAAAGTGTGGGTTTTTGACACTATAGCTGCTTTTTATGAAAATGGGGTGTTTATTGATTTGCAGACTGTAGGTGTAGCAAATGGAATAAGATGTAATTCGAAAATTAATAAAGCTGAGATTAAAGAGCTTATTATTAATAATGCCGAATTTTTGTATAATCAAATTATGGATGATGGTCGCTTTATTTATGGTTATTTTCCTGCTTATGATAGGGAGATTAAAAGCTATAATACAGTCAGGCATTGTACATCTTTATATGCATTGTTAGAAACATTGGAAGTAGATTTTAATAAAAAATATTTAGATAAAATTGAAAAATCTATGGAGTATGCATTCCAGAAATTTTATAAAATTGTAGAAGAAAAAGGATTTATGATTGATGGAGAGCAAGATTTAGAAATAAAATTAGGTTCAAATGCAACTGCAATTTTTATGCTTGCTAAATATCAAGAAATAACTGGTAATGATAAGTATCTTAAAAATGCTGAAATGCTAGCAAAAGGGATACAATATATGATTGATGAACATGGACAAACTAGTCATATTTTAAATTATCCTTCATTAAGTGTAAAAGAAAAATTTAGAATTGTATATTATGATGGTGAAGCTGCCTTAGGTCTATTACGTTTATATCAGATTAATAAAAATAAAGATTTACTAGATACTGTTAAATTAATGTTTGATAATTTTATTGTTAAAAAATATGATAAATATCATGATCATTGGTTAAGTTATTGTACAAATGAATTAACAAAAATATGCCCTGAAGAAAAATATTTTAGATTTGGAATGAATAACTATCTGAATCACATGGAGTTTATTAAAAATAGAAAAACTGCTTATGCAACATTTTTAGAAATGATGATGTCAGCATATAAAATGGTTTTATATATGCGAGATAATAATTATCTAGATTTGTTTAATGAAGCTAAATTTGATGAGTTAAAAGAATTAATTAAATATAGAGTTGAATTTCAGTGTTCTACCGGTTTCTTTTATCCAGAATTAGCGATGTATATGGCTAGGCCAGATAAAGTTAAGAATGCATTCTTTGTTAGACATGATCGTTTTAGAGTACGAATAGATGATCAAGAGCATAATTTGTCTGGTTTAGTGGCTTTTTATAATTATTTTGAGTGACATATGAAAAGACAATATATAGAGCTAAAAGAAACTATGGGTGAAAATAATATATTTTTTACTCGTAATGGTAACTCAAGATTTCTTGATGAAGATTTTATTAATTTTTTAGAAAAAGTAGAAATTGAACCTTTTTCTGCATTTTTAGTCGGTAACAATATTTGGAGTATGGGTGCATTTTCTTATAGTTGGTCTCTATTGCCAATTACGACTAAAGTGGGTCGGTATTGCTCAATAGCAGAAGGAGTGAGAGTACTTGGTTTAAGGCATCCTCATGAATGGCTTACAACATCAGCAACAACATATGATCGAAATTTTATAATTTATCAAAAATATTTAGAAATAAATAAGGTGGATCAAAATGCACGAAGGTTACCAAATAATCCTGAATTAAAAGTACTGGATATTGGACATGATGTTTGGATAGGGGCAAGAGCGTTGTTAAAACCAACTATAACTATTGGAAATGGAGCTGTAATTGCAGCAAATTCAGTCGTTACAAAAGATGTACCTCCTTATGCAATTGTCGGTGGCAATCCTGCAAAAATTATAAAATACAGATTTGATGAAGATACTATTAACCGGTTATTAAAATCAAAATGGTGGGAATATGGATTTTCAGATATTCAAAATCTAGAAATAGAGAATATTCAACAGTTTTTGATTGAATTTGATTTGAAAAAAAGTAATTTAGAAAAAATGAAATTGGAAAAGTTAATAGTGGAGTAAAGTATGAACACTATTACAAACATAGATACTAAAGTAATAGGATTAATCGAATTTAATTCAATTATGAAAAAACTTGAGAGAATTTCGGCTAAATCATTGTCAATCTTTATTGTTGATGAAGAGCATAGCATTGAAGTTTATTCTAAGAATACAAATATAAAAATTGTACCTGGCTCAGTTGTAAAGCTATTAACATTATTTTTAGTATTTGATTTAAATATTTCTTTAAGAGAAATTATAAGAATTAAAAAAAATAATTTAATAGTTGGAAGTGGTTATAACTTGTTAGAAAATGATCTTATAACAATTAATGACTTGCTTAAGAATATGATATTTAAGTCAAGTAATACGAGTGCTGAAGTCTTAAAGGAATTAATTGAAGAAAAAACAAATGTTTCTTATGAGGAACATGCAAGAAAAGTAATAAGTAGAATTGGGATGAAACTTACAAACATCGTAAATTCACATGGCTTATATAAAAACAAACAATATACAACTGTTGATGATTTATTGAAATTAGTTCTTAATATATTGAAGAATAAAAAAATAGAATCTTTCTTATTTTATAATCATCAAAGTATCGTTGTTCAGCGGAATAAAAATTATATAAATATTGATTTTGATTCAAATGAGAAAAAATTTATTAAAACAGGAACTCTTTTTCCAAATGTATTTAATAGTGTACAGATAGTAAAAATACGCAATAAATATCTTATTGCTTGTCTAGGGTATTCAAAAGATGATCACAGTAGATTGATTGATCAAGAAATGATTAATGATTTAATTGGAGTAATATAATGTCTATATTTGGAATTTTAAAACCAGCAAAGAACTTAACTGATGTAGAAGAAATCTTCATTATTGTTGCCCAAAGCCGAGGTCATGAAGCTTATGTTTTTACAGCAAAAGATGTATGTTTTGAAACTGAAAAGGTAGTAGGCAAGACTATACTAAATGGAAAAGTTTTAGAAAAAGAATTTAACTTTCCTCATGTAATTCAAAATAGGCTAGCTGTTAAGGCTGAGGATAAGGAAATATATCTAAAACTAGCAGAAAAAATTCCTTTTACATCAAATAGAATTGGAACAAAAAAGAATGTTGATCTAAAATTAAAAAAAATTGAAGATATCAATGAATTCTTGATAAGTGTTGAGGACTGTAAAGAATTTGATGATCTTTTGAATGCAGTTCAAAAATATAAAAAAGTGATATTAAAGCCCTTATCAAGTAATCAGGGGAAAGGAATTTTTTCTGTAGAATTCTTAGATAAAAAATATATTGTAAAGCAGTTGGATAAAAGAAATGAGTTCAATAAAAATGAACTTAGACATTTTTTTGATAAAGATATTAAGAATAAAGGTTATTCCCTCAGTAAGTATTTTAATAGTTCTACAAACAATTCACTTAATACAGTTTTTCGCATGCAAATTAGTAGAGGGGCTGGGGGTAAGTGGAAATTAATAAAATTCTTTCCCTATGTAAATATCAATAAAAATATTGATATTACAAATGGTATGCAAGGAGCATTAATCACTACGCGTGAAAAAATGTTTTTAGAACAATATTATCCAAATTCATTTGAGAAAATTAATAAAAGTATAAAGAAAATTTTCGAAAAATTTCCTCTCGCTTTCCAAAAGCAATATGCATGGCGCTTAGATTCGCTAGGTTTAGATTTAGGCATTGATCAGGAAGGAAACATTGCTATATTTGAGGTCAATGCAGGTCCTGGAATTGGATTTATGGCTTACCCTGTAGCAAAAGCTCAGGTTGATTATTATGAATGGTTACAAGAAAATGCCAAACCACCCTTCAAGAATAACTTTTTACCTATCAATTTAAGATAAGAGAATTATAATGTTAAAGGAAAAGGGTATATATATGCTTTATCCTGCAATTAAGCAGGAAAAGAATGGTCTATTAATTGCACTAATTAAAAGAGCAGATTTATTTAGTAGAAATGGAGTTAAAGTAAATATATGTACTCTTTCTTATAACCCTATGGTTAATCTACTTTATAAGGATTTATATTTAAGTGGTTTGTTAGATTTAGAAGTAAATGAAAATATTAATTTTTTAAATTTATACTCTTTTTATCAAAAAAATGAATTTTCAATTAATTTTGAACCTGAAGAGAGTTATAAATTTAGCATCGAAGAAAAAAATATTGAAAGTGATAGTTTAGGAAATATTAAGGTCTTTGATGATAAAAATAAACTCTGTAAATATTATGTTAAAAATAAGCAAGGACTTTTAAGCCATATAAATATTTTTGAATCTGGCCAAATAGTTAAAAGATTGAAATTTAATGAAAAGGGAGTTTTGAGCTCATCACAAGTCTTAGATAGTAATAGATTAGTTATCACAGAAGACTTCTATGATATTAACAATCATCTTGTTCTATCAAGAAATTATAATAAGGAAGGAAAGATAGTTAGTCTATATCTGTATGGAGAGGAGGGTATAATTTCACGAAAGTTTAGTTCAGAAATTGAATTGTTTGAATATACATTATCTAAAATAAATGTGAATGAGCATAAGGTTTATATTATTGATAGAGCTATAGTTTTTGCAAAAAATATACTATTGAATAAAAAAGAAAATTCTACTGTGATTGGGGTTATTCATGCTGCACATTACTCAAAAGCTAGAGAAAAAGATTCAAAACCTAATGCTCACTACAATAGTTATATCGAAAACTTAGAGAAAATAGATCATCTCATTTTTCTAACGGAGAAACAAAAAATAGATTTTAGCGAGAGATTTGGTTCTTATTCTAACTATACAGTTATCCCTCATTTTTATAAAAATACAACATTTGAAAATAGTTTAACTTCACCACAGAAATATCAATGTGTATGTTTGGCAAGGTTTGATAAAGTAAAACGTTTAGATCTACTTATTGAATTATTTAGTGAAATTCATAAGAAAATTCCTAAAGCAAATTTAGATATTTATGGCTTCGGGCCTGAGAAAGAAAATTTAAACAAAATTATAAAAAATAATAATCTAGAGGGTATTGTTCGGCTGCGTGAATTCGTTTCTGATGTAAGTTCAATACTTAAAAATGCAGATCTCATGTTGTTTACTAGCGGATCCGAAGGATTTTGTATGGCTATATTAGATTCTTTGAAGAATAATTGCCCAGTAATTTCTTTTGATATTGATTATGGTCCGAGTGAAATGATTATTAATGACTATAATGGTTATTTGATTGAGGATAACGATACGGAAAAATTTATTAATACTACGGTAGAATTATTAAGTAATAGAGAAAAAATAAGTTTATTCCATAAAAACTGTGCTAAATCTGTATGGAGATTCAATGATGAAAATAATTTTAAACTATGGAAAAATCTTATTTTTAAATAATGCTTTAAAGATTATTTTCTTATTTTTGATCTCATCATTTAGCTTAGCATGTCTAGCTGGAGTCAAAGAAAATATGACTATAAAAGAAGAGAAAAAATATTATAAATCTGGAAAAATTAGGGTGGTCTATACTCTGAATGAGATAGAGCAGACAGATGCTAATAAAAATAGTATTCCAGATTATGTAGAAAACATTGCAATTCAAGCTAATGCAACTATAGATGCACTTGACTATCTAGGTTTTGTTAATCCTCTCAATAGCCCTAGGTATAATTCTGAAGTAAATTATATTGATATTCATGTAGTTAGTCTAAATTATAATGGTATTGCCTATGATAAACCCTATGTATACAGTTTTGATGGGCCTAAAAGAAACAAGGCTTTGTTGATTAAATTAAATAGTAGATTAAAAAACTTTCCCGGTAATTATTGGACAGTTGTTGCCCATGAGATATTTCATCTTTATCAATATGGGTATAGTGCATTAAAACCAAGTTGGTATCTTGAAGGTATGGCAAACTGGTCAGAAAGATTATTAAGAAAAGATGACATTGATACAAAGGGGAGAGTTCTTTTACCAACAAGTAGTAGCAGTTTACAAAATGATATTTACCAAGTACCTTACAATAAGTTGTGGTATAGATTAGCTTTTTTGTCTAAAAAGAATAACAGTCAATTGAATTTACCAGATAGCATAATAAAGCGTACGTATGTTGATGGTAGCTTAGTTTTTAAAGATAAGTCTTTCTCTGGCTACATATTTATGAGAAATTTTTTATCAAATTTATCATTAGTAGCAAGTGACCGAAATGTATTACTTCCATTAAATAGATATAATAATTTTTATAACTCTGCAATAATCATTAAATGTCTTAAAAAAACAATCATAGAATCAGGGATAAAACTAAATTCTGATGAGAAGGATTTTTTAACTTTGTAATTATTGGTGCCTATAATTTATTTTATTAAACCTTTAAATAATAAATCACCTATATTTAATTAATTTTAGATATAATATTGTGAAATAGGTTTTATTCTTGTAATTTTTATTTTTTATAGAAGTATAGTTATTCAAAATTTTAAAAAAATAGTACTTTTTGATAAAAAAGTGACTTAAAAAATAGTGTATTTAAAACATAATTTTAAAACATTTTTTAAGTTATGAGTGAGCTTATTGTATGTAAAATAAGGATAATTTTTATCCTGTAGAAATTTATTTTGAACTTAATTAATTTGTAATTGATAAAGCATAATTCTCATGTGAATATAATCTTGAGGATGTTGTTATACAACTTTCTTCATATTTCAGGTTTAAGTGATATTCACTAAGTCCACAGCCTTACAGGATGTGGACTCTTCTTAATTAATAAAGAATTTAAAATTATATTGGTTTCTTTTATTGTAATTTAAGAACGCATAGTTGAATTTAACTTAAACCTACTGTAATAATATATCTATTATTAATAATCCTAATTCTATAAATTTTAATTTAAGATGGATTTTATATAAATGGATGATTATATATTTAACATGAGGATTAAAATTAATGAAGAATTTACTTCTATTTCAAATCGTATTTTCATTAACACTAATCTTGACGGGTTGTGTAAATCAGCCATATGGTCATCAATCGGTTTATTCACCAGCTTCTATTAATACTATTGCTAGTCATAAATTGTATTTAATATCAGAAAAATCAAACCACCCTAGCTTTGGTACAGGAGAGGTTACAGAAGATAAAGCCTCTCAATATGCAAGTAATCATAAGAAGACAGTAATTTGTGATAAACATCATTATTATGCTGCCAGTAATGTTATTAGTGATCTGAAACAGACAAAAATTATTTTAGTAAGTGGTGAAGAGATTAATGTTTCTAAGTCATGCTGGGTAGAAGATGCAAACCCCAAAAAATCAATTTATGTTTCTAAATCATCTGTTAGTCATGGTTTTTGATAATTAAACAGATAAAGTGAGACTAAGCCTTACTCGCTTGGTCTCATTATAATTCATTCAAATAATTTTTATTTAAAGATTTAGCTGTTTAAATTAAAATAATTAATTGAAGCGATAGCCTGAAAATAATTTTTGTATAATTTTATATTGGAATCTATTATTTTGTTTTTTTCAATTTTTATTAAGTAGATCTTATTACCATTTACTTCTTTTCGTTTTGAAATATATTCTATAGCTAAGCCAATTTCATTTTTTTCATACTTGTTTATTTTGTTTAAGTTTAATGTCACTAGAAAAGTAAAAAAACCTATTTCTTTCATTTTCTCTGCATAGAAGGTGGCATAAGTTCTGGTACTTTTTATTAACCCTGTATCAAAAATAATAATAGTTGGGAAGGGTCCAATTCCTTTCGGAATATAAATATCACCTGTTGCTGAGCCTATTGAGGACTTCCAAAAAATATCATTCATATTAAATATTATCATATTTTAAAATAAATAAATTTTCATAATAGATGCTTTAAAAGCATAAAGTTGCTTTTGTTAAAAGCTGAAATTTATAAATTTCAAATGGTTAGTTTATTAAGAAAATATTTGAAATAAATTTACACTATTAACTTTTTCTTAAAAGTTAAGTCGTTTTATTTCATGGAAAACAACTCTACGATGTAAATATAATATAATCAATAGTAAATCTATATAAATTATATTTTTACATAAAGTGTTGTGTTTTAAATTATTGATAATAAATATTATTTTTATTGAATTATTTGAGAGTTAACTAATTATGTTTTTATAGGTAGAGTAATCATGATGAAAGACATAAAACTAATTTTAAAGAATTATAAGAAAAACTAACTTAAAATAGAATTAATTATATCCATTCTTGATAATAGTATCTAAATTTCAAGCATAAAAATAAATAAATAAAATTATATTTCAATAGCTTATCTAATTTTTTTGCTTGAAATTTAATTAAGCTCATTTAGAGGACTAATACTATATGATTCATAACTCTTCCTTTTTATATTATTCCATATGTATGTCATAGATCATTTAATCCAAAATATTTAATAATTACAATGCATTACTTTTCGATGCATTGTTTAAAATTCTCTGAATTACTGTTCTTGTAACTGCAAATTCTTTAGCGAGTGAATATACGCTGTAGCCTTTCTTAAACAATTCAATTACTCTATTTTTTTGTTCATTATTTAATATTTCTGGACGACCAACTTTTCTTGTTGGTTTGTGATCCTTGAATTTTTTATTGTCAGCCTTAAATAATTTCTCAAATTCAGCTGATAACTTTAAAAAATGAAGAAAGAAAATTTTTAAGTCACCATTAATTTCATTTTTAGAGTAATCTAGGCATATCAGCCGGATTTTTTTTTGATCAATTTTATCAACTATTCCTAAAATTTCTTCAAAGCTATTTCCTAAGCAATCCATGCTTTTTATCACTAAAATATCACCTTCTTCTAAAGAGTAACTTATTAAATTAAGAAATTTATCTCTATAAGCAATAGATTTATCAACAGATACTTCTTCTACTACTAATCTATTCTTTTGGATTTTATAGCCATACTCACTAAAAAAAGAGATATACCTAGAAAATTCAAATTGCAAATTAGGCTCTATTCTAACATAGGCATATGTACGCATATTAAAACACCAAAATTAAACAAAAACAAAACAAATATTAGCATCTTATTTTTTTAAAAAAAACATGAACTAAATCACAAAAGTGTACTATACAGTGTTTAAAACATAATAATTAAGTACATAGTTAAATAATTACTTTTTTCAAATTTTTATTAACTTCCATAATCATGTTACCTAATAATTTTATTGGCTTTTTGGGTTTAGTATATTGTATATTAAATTAACTAATTACTTAAGCTACTCCTGAATTTAATATAAATTTGATATTAAAATCTAGTTTTATTTTTTATTTGAACTAATTTGAATGCACAAAATATAACAAAGTAATAAGTTGTTAGTTGTAAGATTATAGATGTTTGATGTAGGTATTTGATTTTTAATGATTTGTATGTTTATTTTATTTTATTTTTGATTGTGTGTTTAAATTTATTGTAAATTTAAAACATAGTTTTAAAACAATTTTAGGTAATATATTATAGAAATTAATGAGTTTATTATTATAAATATTTTGTCACTGTGTTTATGATATTTTGAATGTTTTATTTAAAGTGGATATTTGATTTAATGTCTAGTGATATTTAAGTTCTTGTTGATGATTATAATACTGATATTTAAGACCGAAATTGATGATTGATTTAACGGGCAAATGTTTTTTGTGTTTATATAATATTTTTTTATATTATATTTTAATTGTTTTGGATGGTGGTAATATAAGAAAATTTATACTAGTATAAAATTATAAATTTAAGACATTAATTATATAACAAACAATAAGTGAAGCTCTAAAAGTATCTAAAAGAAACTCTTCGATTTGAACATACTTTGGAAATACACTTCACATGACTCTAAGGGATAGGGGGGGAGCATGCGTATTTATGCTTATATGCGGGTTAATTCTAATATTGATGAATTAGACAAAGAAAAAGAATCTTTTATTTCATTGTTAAATACTTTTAATCATAAAGTTCCATATAGTAGAGTAGTACTGGAATTGGCTTCAGTTGATAAGTCTATAACTTTACGGACTATATTTTTTAATTTGATTAATTATTCTTTAGAAGAGGATGATTTTTTAATTGTTAAAGGAATTGACTGTTTAGGGAATAGTTTTAAAGAAATATTATCTACAATTATATTGATTGAAAAAAAACAAATCAAATTGATTATTTTGGAATATTTTAATTGTGAGTTGAAAGAAAGTATTAGAAATGATTTTATTCATTTTATAGAAATTTGCATTAGTTTTGAAAAACTTTTCTTGCTCGATCAATCTACACAAAAGAATCATAGATTATCTAAAAAAGTAGGTAGACCCGAAAAACTAACAAACGAACAAAAACAGGAAGTTATTAATAAATTTAAAAAAGGATTTAGCGTATATTCTTTAGCTAAAGATCTTGCTGTATCAAGGACTGTAATACAAAGAATACTTGAAAAATCCAGTAAATAACTATAAAGGTTAATATGGGGTTTTTATATTGTGATTAATAATTGATTAAAATATTTTTTGATTATTTTAGTGATTTTTTATGTATTAAATTGTGTTTTAATTTTTAATTTAATAGTTATTAAATAATATTTTTATTTTAAAATTAAATTCATATTGATGTTTTTATTTTTCTATTGATATTGTTATGTGTATTTTGTAGCCCAACTTTAATTCATTGAAAGTTATATTACTTGACTATGCGATTAATTTATACGATGCGTTAACTTGAAGTATAGATATGAGTATTGATTTAGATAAATGGAAGTGTCCTGTATGTAATGGTTTTATAGCGGTTGATCATTCAAAAATTCAAAAAGAAGATGCAGTACAATTTGTATTTAGACGAATAAATAATAATGATTCCTTCTACTTTATTTATAGAGTTGGTTTGGTCGTTGATCGAAAAGAAAAGTTACTAACTATTAAGTATAAGGATAGGCTATATAAATCTCTCGATAGTGATATTTATCCTGTAAATGCTCCAGCTCTTATTGTCTATAATATGTTTTGGATTTGTGGTTGTTAGTTTTTGAATATTAAAAAAACGCTTATTTTTTGTTTAGTTAAAACTACTCTGGGTTTTTATTGTTGTAATTTATATTATTGATTTTTAAAGTTTATTTTAGCTGTATTGTATGTCGGATCTGTTTGAGCTAGTGAATTATACTTTAAATAAAAAAAACCGCTATCAATAGCGGTTTTTATTGTTTGGCAGATGCTTAAACTTACCAGCTTAACGCACCACCAGTTTGGTAGTCAGTTACGCGCGTTTCAAAGAAGTTCTTCTCTTTACGTAAGTCCATCATCTCAGACATCCATGCAAATGGGTTGGTTACACCAGCAAATTGCTCTGGTAAACCTAACTGAGATAAACGGCGGTTACAGATGAATTTCAAATATTCTTCCATCATGCTTGCATTCATACCCAATACACCACGTGGCATCGTGTCACGCGCATATTCGATTTCAAGCATTGTGCCTTCAACAATCATTTGAACCACTTCTTGTTGGAACTCAGCACTCCAAAGGTGAGGGTTCTCAATCTTGATTTGGTTAATCATGTCGATACCAAAGTTCAAGTGCATAGATTCATCACGTAAGATGTATTGGAATTGCTCAGCAACACCGTTCATCTTGTTACGACGACCCATACTCAAAATTTGAGTAAAGCCACAGTAGAAGAAGATCCCTTCAAGAACACAGTAGAACGCGATCAAGTTACGAAGTAAACGTTGGTCATTTTCAGGTGTGCCTGTGTGGAAATTAGGATCTGTTAAAGATTGAGTATATTTCAATCCCCACGCTGCTTTACGCGCAACAGATGGAACTTCACGGTACATGTTGAAGACTTCGCCTTCGTCCATACCTAAAGATTCGATACAGTATTGGTAAGCATGAGTGTGAATTGCTTCTTCAAATGCTTGACGCAAAATGTACTGACGGCATTCAGGGTTGGTAATGTGGCGGTAAATTGCCAATACCAAGTTGTTTGCAACCAAAGAGTCAGCAGTCGAGAAGAAACCTAAAGAACGCATAACAATCGTACGCTCATCTTCAGTTAAGCCATTTTCAGACTTCCAAAGCGCGATGTCTAGGTTCATGTTTACTTCTTGCGGCATCCAGTGGTTTGCACACCCGTCAAGATACTTCTGCCAAGCCCATTCATATTTAAATGGAACAAGCTGGTTCAAGTCCGCACGACAGTTAATCATGGCTTTGTCATCAACTTGAACACGTTGCGCGCCCATTTCTAGCTCTTCAAGGCCAGGAGCAACATCTAAATGTTCTAAGGCTGCAGAGGCTCTAGCCACCGTATCGGAGGCAACTGTTGGTCGCACGGAATGGGTTCCAGCGGATTGTGAAGTTGCCAAGCTCTGCGATGATGACTCCGCAGAAGATACATTCTGCGAATTAGTCGTTTTTTCCGATTTGACGGGCGCAGACTTGAGTTCAGGTGCAGCCGGTTTTTGCGAATCATCTTCAAAATCGTCCCAACTAAGGATAGACATTTTTGTTCTCTCTTCGTTGTGTATATCTATATTTGACATCTCTTAAACGAAGATGTCCCTACTATACGCTTTTAATGTGTAAACAAAATTAAGTTTTATTGAGGTATGACCAAATTTTGGGCCTTTGGTCTCTACTACTTATTTTGCTTACGCTGTTGCTTACGTATTGTGAAAAATGCGTAAACCAGTGGCATATAAAAGAAAAGAAAGGCAAAGATTAAAACTCCAACACCAAGCATATAGTTATGACTGAGATGAGAAAGCATAATCTTTACCTCTTGTAAAATTGCTCTTTAGTGAAAAAGAGCAATTTTATTGAATGTTATTGGCAAGCTTCACAATCAGGATTGTCGATTGAACAAGCCATTGGAACTGGAGCTGCTTGGGTAAAACCATCTTCTTCAACTGCTTCAGGCTTTTTCGCTTCTACAACAGGGGCAGCAACCGGAGCCGCTTCAACAGTCGCAGGTTTAACTGCGTTTAAAGCACCTGTGTTGATTGTAGATTTTTCAGCAGAAGTTGCACCTAAAGCTCGGAGGTAATAAGTCGTCTTAAGACCACGTAACCATGCCATCTTATAAGTGATGTCAAGTTTCTTACCGTTTGCACCAGCAATGTAAAGGTTAAGCGACTGAGCTTGATCGATCCATTTTTGACGGCGTGATGCAGCATCAACGATCCAGCGTGTATCTACTTCAAACGCAGTAGCAAAGATTGCTTTTAATTCTTCAGGAATACGAGCAATTTTTTGTACTGAACCTTCGAAGTGTTTCAAGTCATTAACCATCACTGTGTCCCAAAGACCACGTTCTTTTAATGCGCGAACGAGGTATGGGTTAATGACAGTGAATTCACCAGACAAGTTAGATTTCACATATAAGTTCTGGAATGTTGGCTCAATTGATTGAGAAACACCACAAATGTTAGAGATGGTTGCGGTAGGAGCAATCGCCATCACATTTGAGTTACGCATACCGTCTTTTTGAACTTTGGTACGTAAAGTGTCCCAGTCTAAACGTTGAGTACGGTCAACTTCGAACATACGCTCTGGACGAGATTTCGCAACAATTTCTAAAGAGTCGATTGGAAGGATACCTTGATCCCACAATGAACCTTTGAATGTTGAGTAAGCACCACGTTCAACAGCCAAGTTACTTGAAGTTTCAATTGCGTAGTAGCTAATCACTTCCATTGATTCATCAGCAAAATCAATAGCAGCATCTGAACCGTAAGCGATGTTCATTTCATATAGAGCATCTTGGAAGCCCATGATACCCATACCCACAGGGCGGTGTTTCATGTTCGAGTTTTTCGCTTGTGGTACAGCGTAGTAGTTAATGTCGATAACGTTATCGAGCATGCGTACTGCTGTTTTAATTGTGCGAGCTAGCTTCTCACGGTCTAACACACCACCTTGAACGTGTTGTACAAGGTTGATCGAGCCCAAGTTACATACTGCAATTTCGTCTTGATTTGTATTCAAGGTAATTTCAGTACATAAGTTAGATGAGTGAACTACACCAACATGTTGTTGTGGCGAACGTAAGTTACATACATCTTTGAATGTAATCCACGGGTGACCAGTTTCGAACAACATAGAAAGCATTTTGCGCCATAAGTCTTTAGCACGTATTTTCTTGTGTAGCATGTTTGTTTCTTTCGCTACAGACTCATAGTAAGCATAACGCTCAGCAAATTCAGCACCAGTTAAGTCGTGCAAGTCTGGAGTTTCAGAAGGCGTAAATAATGTCCATTCACCATCTTCAAATACACGTTGCATAAACAAGTCTGGAACCCAGTTCGCAGTGTTCATGTCATGTGTACGGCGACGGTCATCACCAGTGTTTTTACGAAGTTCTAAAAACTCTTCGATGTCTAAGTGCCAAGTTTCTAAGTATGCACATACTGCACCTTTACGCTTACCACCTTGGTTTACCGCAACAGCTGTATCGTTCGCAACTTTCAAGAATGGAACAACACCCTGAGACTTACCGTTTGTACCCTTAATGTAAGAGTTCAATGCGCGTACAGGTGTCCAGTCATTACCTAAACCGCCAGCCCATTTAGAAAGCATTGCGTTGTCGCGCATTGCGCCATAAATGTCATAAAGGTCATCGCCAATCGTTGTTAAGTAACAACTAGAAAGCTGTGGACGTAATGTACCTGAGTTAAACAAGGTAGGCGTAGACGCCATGTAGTCGAAGCTAGACAATAAGTTATAGAACTCGATTGCACGTTCTTCTTTATTTTGCTCATTTAACGTAAGACCCATCGACACACGCATAAAGAATAATTGCGGTAATTCGAAGCGAACGCCGTTTGAGTGAATGAAGTAACGGTCAAATAAAGTCTGTAAACCTAAATAGGTAAACTGATTAGAGCGTTCTGGTTGAATTGCTGCTGCAAGTTTCTCTAAATCGAAATCAAGCAAGTCTGGTGAAAGCAAATCAAGCTCTACACCTTTTTTCAAAAAGGCTTCGAGTGCAGTGTTTTCAGGAGTATCTGTAGGTAAGCCTAAGAATGCTAAACCTGTGCTCACTAATTCACTAGAAAGCAAACGTGCAGTCACGTAAGTATAGTTTGGTTCTTGTTCAATACGAGTACGTGTTGCCATCATCATCGTAGTGGCAATATCAGTCTCTTTTACGCCGTTATATAAGTTTTTAACGGTTTCATCGACAATAGCCTGAACGTCAATACCTTCCAAACCTTCGGCTGCTTTAGCTACAGTTGCTTGTAATGCACTTAAATCAAGTGGCTGAAGCTGACCATTTGCATCGGTCACTTGTAACGTAGGATGGTGGTTTGAGTTCGTTTGCTGACGAGCAGTCGTACGTTGTTCGCGGTAAATTACGTAAGCGCGGGCAACTTTCTGTTCTCCGGTACGCATTAAAGCAAGTTCAACCTGATCTTGAATTTCTTCAATATGGATCGTACCGCCCGATGGTAAACGGCGAGTGAAAGTATTTAATACCATTTCCGTTAGTTGGGTAATACGGTCGTGAATACGGCTTGAATCCGAACTCTGTTGACCTTCCACAGCAAGAAAAGCTTTACCAATCGCAACAGAAATTTTCTCTGCATCAAATGCAGCAACATCTCCAGTGCGTTTGATCACCTGAATTTGACCGGGAGTCGAAGTAATTACGCTCATGCCAGCATAGCTCCATTGTCACTTTTGTTATGTTTATAGACCGTTTGAACCGAGCAAAAAGTATGCCACGATGTTTGAGGGATAAACACAAGACTTAGTAGTTAAAGTTTATTTTGAACACAAGATACGGGATTTTTCATAGCAGATCAATCTTGACTTTTTAGTAATTTTTTATCTGTATGATTTGATGGGAGATAGCATAGCAAAGCTATTAAAAAACACTTATAGATAACTTTGTGGATAACTCAAAAAACAAGCACTTAAATACAATTAAAGTAGTTAAAGAAATAATTTGTTTAATATTCATACATTGGAAATATGAATAGAATATGAAATTTAATAACAATAACTAAATGTTAAAAACACGAGAAAATTCAAAGGTTAATAAAATGCAACAAAACATGGTTGTCATGTATCAGTTTGGTGAACGCCTACTTGTTTACAATGTAAACGTGTGTATATTGCAAATGATAAACGAATGTATCTGCAAGATTTTTAAGATGCATGTAATGAGATTTATAGGGGCAATGATATGAGCCAAGAAGAAAAGTTACCAAAGATTCTGATCGTTGAAGACGACGAGCGTTTAGCACGATTAACTCAAGAGTATTTAATCCGCAACGGCTTGGAAGTTGGTGTAGAAACTGATGGTAACCGTGCAATTCGTCGTATTATTAGTGAACAACCAGACCTAGTGGTGTTGGATGTCATGTTGCCGGGTGCCGATGGCTTAACCGTTTGCCGTGAAGTTCGTCCACATTATCATCAACCGATTCTTATGTTGACTGCACGTACAGAAGATATGGATCAGGTACTTGGCCTTGAAATGGGAGCGGATGACTATGTCGCTAAACCAGTTCAGCCACGCGTACTTTTAGCCCGTATCCGTGCGTTATTACGTCGTACAGATAAAACTGTAGAAGACGAGGTTGCACAACGTATCGAGTTTGATGACCTTGTGATTGATAATGGCGGCCGTTCAGTAACGTTGCATGGTGAGCTTGTTGATTTCACTAGCGCAGAATATGACCTATTATGGTTGCTTGCATCAAATGCTGGCCGTATCTTATCGCGTGAAGATATCTTCGAACGTTTACGCGGTATTGAATACGATGGTCAGGACCGTTCAATCGATGTCCGTATCTCACGTATTCGTCCAAAAATTGGCGATGATCCTGAAAATCCAAAGCGTATTAAAACAGTACGTAGTAAAGGTTACTTGTTCGTTAAAGAAACCAATGGGTTATAAGATCTGCATAAACTTCCTATAAGGTTGGTCGAGTGTTTAAACACAGCATATTCCTGCGAATATATGCGGGACTGGTAATTCTTGTTGTTTTGGTTGCCGTTTTTGGTTATTTGCTTGTACAAATCATCAATTATCAACGGGCACAAGAATACCGAGAATCTTTAACTGATGGTATTTCTTATGTCATTAGTGAGGGAGTCGCTCGACAACCTGGGAAGCAACAGAAAATAGACTGGGTTTCAGATGCATCAGATTTATTGGAACTTCCAATTTATTACACTGATGCGAGTAAGGTTGAGTTATCTCGTACCGAGAAAAAACGGATCGAAGCTCAAAAGTCTGTTGTCCGTTACGATGCCAGTAATAGTATTGCGTATATTATTATTGGTTTGCGTGATGATCCTCAGCACTATTTATCGATAAAAGTAGACAAAATTAGTGAGCGCCAAATGAAGGCTCTCCCTATTTTTGTACTTGATTATCTAATGTTTTATCCGGGGCAAGAACAAGAATATCTTGCTAAGATTCAAAAACATTTCTCATATCCGATTAATATCTACAATATTCAAGATGTTAATCTGGATTCCGAGCAAATTGGTCGGTTACGCCAAGACCAAAGTGTCATGTTGTACAAAGATAGTGCAACAATGCGCGGCACGACCATTTCGATCGTATCTCCAATACCGAATCATCCTGCACAAGTTCTAGTTCTTGGGCCAGTTCCGATGTTTAACTGGATGCCTTTACAGCTTTCAGCGGGAATTACCTTATTTAGCCTATTCTTACTGAGTTTAGGTGTTTACGGTCTCATCTTGCCGTTAGAACGTAAAATTCGCCAAGTACGTTATGCGTTAAACCGTATGAAGTCTGGTGATTTGTCATTGCGTGTTCCTATTGAAGGAAGTGATGAAATGGCAAACTTGGCATCAAGTTATAACAACATGTCTGATCATATTCAGCGTTTAATCGAGGCTCAGCGCGAGTTGATGAGAGCGGTATCTCATGAGCTTAGAACGCCGGTTGCCCGTATACGCTTTGGTACAGAAATGTTGGCAGAAGAAGACGATTACAACCATCGTATGCATCAGGTCGACATGATTGATAAAGATATTGAAGCGCTCAATACCTTAATTGATGAAATCATGACTTATGCAAAACTAGAGCAGGGTACACCTTCATTAGATTTTGCTGAAATTGCTCTATTTGATGTATTAGATCAGGTTGCGGTAGAAACCGAAGCTTTAAAAACGCAGAAAGAAATTGAACTTGTTGCTCCCCCTGTTTATTTGAAAGTAGATGCAGAGCGTCGTTATTTGCATCGGGTTGTTCAAAACTTGGTAGGTAACGCTGTCCGTTATTGTGATAACAAAGTTCGAATTACAGGTGGTGTTCATAGCGATGGAATGGCCTTTGTTTGTGTTGAAGATGATGGGGCAGGAATTCCGGAACAAGATCGTCAAAGAGTATTTGAAGCCTTTGCTCGTTTAGATGACAGCCGTACTCGTGCGTCGGGTGGCTATGGTTTAGGGTTGTCAATTGTCAGCCGTATTGCTTACTGGTTCGGTGGTGAAATTAAAGTAGATGAAAGTCCTACCTTAGGTGGAGCTCGCTTTATCATGACATGGCCTGCAAAACGCTTTAAACAACCTCCTTTGAAAGCCAATAAAAAAGCACCTTCATAAAGGTGCTTTTTTATTGCATTGCTTATAATCGAGTTGCATCCGGTTCCAAAATAGGTTTTCCGCTTCTTAAGCTGGTCAACGCATCAGAATTAAAGTCGATCAGTAATGAATTATTTTTTGCATCGATCTGGTATTTTTGAATAAGAGGTTGATCTCCATTAAGCGTTTCTATTTTATATTCATCCGCAATATGCAAAATACCTTCTAGGTTTGTTGTGGTTGACGCAAAATCCTGCCTAAATATTTCATAGACATCTCGCAAGTCAAAAATTGCATTGTTAGCATCTGGATGTTTGTGAATATAGCTTTCTATATGTCGCACAAGTAACTGCGCAAACAAGTAGTAGTTTGGTTTATGCGTATATTCTAGAGTCATGCATTTTTCTCCTTATTATCTGTTATTAGCATACATGGCAAAATATAGGATATTGTATAAAATTCATTACACTAGATGATTAAATGAAAACCTATAAAGATATAAAGACCCGATTACGCCCTTGGCGTTTTGCTTGATATAAAGCGTCATCTGCTTCTTTAAATAAATTTTCAATCGCTCGATGAGAAGATGGGGAATATAAACTTATGCCAATACTCACTTGAATGAAAATTGGTAATTTCCCATAAATATAAATCGGTTGCTGACTAATTTTAATGCGTATTTGCTCTGCAAGATCAAAGGCGCTCTCCTTGGTGGTATCTGCAATAAAAATTGCAAATTCTTCACCGCCAAAGCGGCCCAATAAGTCATGAGGATGCAAAATATTTTGAATAGTGGTGACACAAGTCTGTAGGGCGCGGTCGCCTATTTGATGGCCGTAGTTGTCATTAACGTGTTTGAAATGGTCTACATCAAGCATGAAAAATGCTGAGGTTTTATTTTCCTTGTATACCTTTTCTTGAAGTAGTCTGACCGACTGCAAAAACTGGCGTCGGGTGAGGCTAGAGGTTAGCTCGTCATGCGCAATGGCATGTTGAAGCTTTTGAATTAACTCTGAATGTAAAACACTAATGCTAGAGACGGTAAGAGGTGCAATCGTCATCATGATTAATCCAATACGAATGGAAATGGTATTGCTTAAATATTCGTTCGGATAGAGTAAAAGATAATGTCCAGAGACATGATAGATAATATAGGCACTGGTAAAGGTCGTAATGAGTGCAACAATAATGGGTTTGTAGCGAATAGCGCACCAGATGAGTGCGGCAATCGGGTAAAGTAATGAACCAGGACCAGAGTCATAATAGCTAGCGCCAATAGAAATAATGACAGCCAAGAAAGGTAAAAGGTCAATTGCTTCTAAACCACGATTTCTCGAAAAATAATGCTTTACCTGACTATATTGAGGTAGGTTTAATATGATCGGCAAAAGAAGTAAAGCGTTTTGCAGTTCTGAAGTGAACCAGTAACCGAATTCATCCCACAAATTACCAAGCATAAATTTAGTATTAAACATAGGTACAAAAGTTGCTGCAAACAATGCGCCTGCTATGCTACCTATCCCACATAGACCAAATAAAAAGAGGTAGGAATAGCCTCGGTAGGCTGCTTTAATATGTTGATTAAAAAAAATATAAAGTGCGAGGGTGGTAACAACATAAATAAAATTTGATGTTGTTAAAACGAGTGTGAGAGCAAAAGGAGTGCCCTGAAATAGGTCAGCAATAACATAACCTATGTAGGCACCTACAAACGTGCTTGGCCGACGTGTGTTTGGAAAGCGAATGAGTAAACCGAGCAAAACAGAATTGGCCGGCCAAAAGAACGCCAGAAAACTCAGAGGTCGAGAAGCGATGCCAATAAAACAACATACTGTAATAATGAAGCCAAACAGGAGAAAAAATTTTAAAGAAGAAGGAAATGAAAATTCACGAAGTGAGTCTGGCATCAGCTGCCCTTAATGATAAACACTCTTATCCAAGAGTAATAAAATATTATGCATGACTAAACAATCATCATAATTCAGAGGAGAAGTTGAATACAATAAAAAACAACCTAATATTATAAAAAAGTAAGTTATAAAAACTTAATGGTCGATGAACTGTGTAATTATTCTAAAATTAAAAAATGAAAAAAATCATCATAAACAAAAAAACTATTAAATAAACCGATTATGCGTGGTGAAACCCCCCTTACAACCCATAGAAGAATAGTTTTGTTTAGAAAATCATCCGAAAGACTAAGACGCTTCAACTAGCATGCGAAATTAGAAATCAGGTACAATTGGCGGGATTAATTTTGTGTTTGGTGTATTTGAAGGCCAATACATACATTCTTTGTTAAATAATAGGCCTGCCAGGAGTTATCCCCGCATGAGTGCCATTACTCCATACGACTGGGCGATTATCGCCTTCGTGATCGGCGTTACATTTCTTTGCGTCTTTATGCTCACAGTTCCCTTACTCCTCGGGGGGAAATCGTGGGGGCGTGCTAAGCAAGAGCAGTTTGAATCGGGTGTCGTGAGTGCTGGTGGCGCTCGCATTCGCCTGTCTGCAAAGTTCTATTTAGTTGCAATTTTCTTTGTTGTCTTCGACTTAGAGGCACTTTACCTCTATGCATGGTCTACTTCTGTGCGTGAAGTAGGGTGGTTGGGATATACCACTGTCGTGATCTTTGTCGTTGATTTATTGATTGCGCTTGTTTATGCCTTCTCTGTAGGTGCTTTAAGTTGGTCACCAGCAGATCGCCGTAAATCAGCAGGTGAGGCGATTAAAATCGGTTCACCAACAATGAACATTGCTGAAATTACACGCTTTAACTCTATTGAAGAGCTCGTAACTGACCCTACAGGCCAGATTCCAGCTCAATCATCAGGTCGTGTTAAGTCAAAAACTACACCTGCATTGTCATCTGAAAAGGAGTAAGTCGGGATGAAATATACTCTGACCCGCGCGAATCCGGATGCTGATCAATACCCATTGCAAGAACGTCAAATCGTGACAGATCCACTCGAAGAGGAAGTGAATAAAAACGTATTCATGACTCGTTTAGAGGATGTCTTGCATACAGCAGTAAACTGGGGGCGTAAAAACTCCTTATGGCCATTTAACTTTGGTACCTCATGTTGTTACGTAGAATATGCAACAACCTTAACAGGTGTGCATGACTTGTCACGTTTCGGCGCAGAGGTTATCCGTGCTTCACCTCGTCAGGCTGACTTGATGATTGTTGCAGGGACCTGTTTTGTAAAAATGGCACCAGTTATTCAGCGTCTATATGAACAGATGTTAGAGCCTAAATGGGTCATCTCGATGGGTGCTTGTGCAAACTCTGGAGGTATGTACGACATCTATTCAGTAGTACAGGGTGTAGACAAAATTATTCCTGTTGACGTGTACGTCCCAGGTTGTCCACCTCGTCCTGAAGCATTAATTCAAGCTTTAATGCTTTTACAAGACCAGATTCAATTAGAGCGACGCCCGCTTTCTGCCGTGATCGGTGATGATCTTCAGCCAGTGTATAAGCCAAAGATGATGCCAGAACGTGACCGTAAGAATGCGCAGCGTATTGCCGTTAAAAACTTACGCTCTATGGATGAGATTAAATAATTTTTTGACGGTGCTTTGACATATCTAACCGATATGTTCATCGAGAAAATTGACAGAATTTGTATTAAATAGGAAGCCAAGCCAATGGCTGAAACTGACATTGCTATGCCAGAGTCAACACCAGTTGATTCACGCCCAGCATTTGCAATCGTAGAAGAACTCAAAACCAAATTTGGTGAGAACTTTTACGTGCAGGCGACTTTTGAAGAGTTTCCAACAGTCTGGGTTGAGCGCGCACGCGTGCAAGAAGTCCTTATGTTCCTACGTAAAGTGGAACGTCCGTATGTAATGTTGTTTGACTTATCGGCGATGGATGAACGTTTACGTGTTCATCGTGATGGTTTACCAGCATCTGACTTCACTGTGTTCTATCATTTATTATCGCTTGAGCGTAATAGTGACATTCGTATCAAGGTTGCCTTGAACGAAAATGATCTTAACCTTCCGACAGCGACCAATATCTGGCCAAATGCCAACTGGTATGAACGTGAAGCTTACGATATGTTCGGTATCAATTTCGAAGGGCATCCAATGCTCCGTCGTATCTTGTTGCCAACGTATTGGGAAGGTCATCCGTTACGTAAAGAATATTCAGCACGTGCGACAGAATATACGCCGTACATGCAAGACAAAGCGAAACAAGACTTTGAACAAGAGCACTTACGCTTTGTGCCAGAAGATTGGGGTCTTAAGCGTGGTAACGCTGACGAAGACTTCATGTTCTTGAACTTGGGTCCTAACCATCCATCTGCACATGGTGCGTTCCGTGTTGTATTGCAGTTAGATGGCGAAGAAGTGAAGGACTGTGTTCCTGATATCGGTTATCACCATCGTGGTGTGGAAAAGATGGCTGAACGTCAAACATGGCATTCTTTCATTCCTTATACAGACCGTGTCGACTACTTAGGTGGTTGTGCTCAGAACATGCCGTATGTGATGGCTGTAGAGCAAATGGCAGGAATCAAAGTTCCTGAACGTGCTCAAGTCATTCGTGTCATGTTGAACGAATTGTTCCGTATTAATAACCACTTGTTGTTCTGTGGTACGGCAATTCAGGATGCCGGTGGTATGACACCAGTATTCTATATGTTCGCAGACCGTCAAAAAGTTTACGACATTGTGGAAGCAATCACGGGTTACCGTATGCATCCAGCATGGTTCCGTATTGGTGGTACAGCGCACGATCTTCCAAATAACTGGCAAAAACTTGTTAAAGAATTGCTAGAGTGGATGCCTAAACGCTTAAACGAGTATTACACAGCAGCATTGAAAAACTCTGTGTTTATTGGTCGTACGCGTAACGTTGCACAATACGATGCCAAGTCTGCACTCGCATGGGGTGTAACTGGTACTGGTTTACGTGCGACAGGTATCGATTTTGACGTTCGTAAATATCGTCCATACAGTGGCTATGAAAACTTCGATTTTGATGTGCCAGTTGAGTATGAAGGCGATGCATATGCACGTGTACTCGTTCACTTCCGTGAAATTACTGAGTCGTTAAAAATTATTCAACAGTGTTTGGATAACATGCCTTCTGGTCCATATAAAGCGGATCATCCATTGGCTGTTCCACCACCGAAAGATAAGACATTACAAGATATTGAAACCTTAATTACGCACTTCTTGAGCGTTTCATGGGGTCCTGTCATGCCAGCGGGCGAGTCATCATTTATGACTGAAGTGGTTAAAGGTGCAAGTACGTATTACTTGACTTCAGATAAATCGACGATGAGTTATCGTACTCGTATTCGTACACCGACGTTTACTCACTTACAGCAAATGCCTGCAGTGATTAACGGCAGTTTGGTATCTGACTTAATCATTTATCTGGCGACCATTGACGTGGTTATGGCTGACGTGGATCGCTAAGAGGTAACACATAATGATGATTTTGACTGATAAAAAGCCACGTGTGAATGTTGAAGGGATTTTGACTGCGGAAGAAATTCACGACATCGAACATCACATTGGTCACTATCCATACCCTCGTGCAGCCTCTTTGGATGCATTGAAGTGTGTACAACGCCGTAATGGTTGGGTAGATGACGCTCAAATGAATGCCATCGCACAGTTATTGTCGATGAGTGTTGCTGATTTGGAAGGTGTTGCAACATTTTACAACCGTATCTATCGCCACCCGGTAGGTCGTCACGTGATTTTGCTTTGTGACTCAATTGCTTGCTTCTTAATGGGTGCAGAAACACTTGCTGAAGCATTCCAGCGCGAATTAGGAATTCAGTATGGTCAAACGACACCAGATGGTCGTTTTACACTGCTTCCAATTTGCTGTTTAGGCAACTGCGACAAAGGCCCAACTTTAATGATTGATGAAGATACTCACGGTTTAGTCGAAGTGACATCAATTAAACAGTTATTGGAGAAGTATGTATGAATACTGAACCAAAACCAATTTATGGCGACGGTAATCCAGAAACTCATCCGCTCACTTGGCGTTTAAGTAAACGTGAAGAAGTTCGTGGTGCTGATGATTACGAAGCACTTGAAGGTTATGCTGGCTTTAAAAAAGCATTAAGCATGAAACCTGCTGAAGTGTTAGATGTCATTAAAGCTGCAACTGTAAAAGGTCGTGGTGGTGCGGGTTTCCCAGCGGGTATTAAATGGTCATTAATGGCACCAAATGATGGTGGTCCACGTTATTTGATCTGTAATGCCGACGAAATGGAGCCGGGTACTTTTAAAGACCGTTTGTTGATGGAAAAACTTCCACATCAATTGATCGAAGGTATGTTGATCGCGGGTTATACCTTAGAGGCAACTCAAGGTTATATCTTTATCCGTGGTGAATATATTGAGGCAGCTCAATACTTAAATGAAGCATTAGAACAAATTCGTGCTAAAGGTTATTTAGGCGAAAACATTTTAGGTTCTGGCTGGAATTTTGATCTGCATGTACATACGGGTGCAGGGCGTTATATCTGTGGTGAAGAAACTGCATTGATTAACTCGCTCGAAGGCCGTCGTGCAAACCCACGTACCAAGCCGCCATTCCCGCAAGTTGCAGGGGCATGGGGCCGTCCAACAATTGTGAACAACGTTGAAACTTATAACAACTTGCCAGCAATTATGCTTCGTGGTCCAGAGTGGTATATCGGTTTATCAGCAGGTAAATCAAAAGACCCTGGCACTAAAATTTATGGTGCATCAGGTAAAGTAAAATTCCCAGGTCTTTGGGAGTTGCCATTTGGTACAACTGCACGTGAAGTGATTGAAGATCATGCGGGTGGTATGCGTGAGGGCTTAAAGCTTAAAGCATGGTTACCGGGCGGTGCTTCAACTGACTTTTTACCGGCTGACACCATTGATTTACCAATGGATGCAGACACGATTATGAAAGCAGGTTCTCGTTTGGGAACATGTTTATTAATGGTGGTTGACGAAACTCAATGTATGGTATCGCTCACTCGTAACTTAGAAGAGTTCTTTGCGCGCGAATCATGTGGTTTCTGTACACCATGTCGTGATGGTTTGCCATGGGCTGTTAAAGCGCTTAAAGCACTTGAAGTAGGCGAAGGTAAGAAAGAAGATATCGATCATTTACAAGAATTAACTCGTAAATTATGGATTGGTAAAACTTTCTGTGCCCACGCACCAGGTGCGATGGAGCCGCTTATGGGCGCACTCAAACATTTCCGTGGTGAGTTTGAAGCGAAAGTGACGACTCGTCCTGTCGTGCAAACCAGCAACGTAGAACAAGCTTAAGGAATTCGACTTATGGCTACAATTCATGTCGATGGAAAATCGTATGAAGTCAACGGCTCGGAAAACTTGCTACAAGCATGTTTGAGTCTGGGCATCGACATCCCATATTTTTGTTGGCATCCATCCTTAGGTTCGGTTGGTTCTTGCCGTCAATGTGCTGTTACGCAATATGCGAATCCAGAAGATACGCGTGGTCGTTTGGTCATGTCGTGCATGACACCAGCATCTGACAATACCTATATCTCGATTGAAGACAAAGAAGCAACAGATTTCCGTGCATCTATTGTTGAATTTTTGATGACGAATCACCCGCACGACTGTCCAGTCTGTGAAGAGGGTGGTCACTGTCATTTACAAGATATGACTGTGATGACTGGTCATGACCGTCGTCGCTACCGTTTTACAAAGCGTACGCATTACAACCAAGAACTCGGCTCATTCATTGCACATGAAATGAACCGCTGTATTGCTTGTTACCGTTGTGTTCGTTACTACAACGACTATGCGGGCGGTACAGACTTTGGTGTATATGCCAATGCATCTCGTGTGTATTTCGGTCGTCCTGAATCAGGTACTTTAGAGTCTGAATTCTCAGGTAACTTGACTGAAGTATGTCCAACAGGTGTATTCACTGATAAAACACATTCAGAGCGTTATAACCGTAAATGGGACATGCAGTATGCACCAAGCGTGTGTCAAGGCTGTTCTTCTGGCTGTAACATTTCTCCGGGTGAACGTTATGGTGAAATCCGTCGCGTAGAAAACCGTTTCAATGGTTCGGTTAACCAATACTTCCTTTGTGACAAAGGTCGTTTTGGCACAGGTTATGTAAACCGTGCAGACCGTCCACGTCAGCCTCAGTTCCGTAACGGTGAAACTGTTGCAACTGTTTCTGTCGATCAAGCTTTAGATCAAACGATTGCGAAGCTTCAAGGCAAAAAAGTTTTGGGTATCGGTTCTCCGCGCGCAAGCTTGGAATCGAACTATGCATTACGTGAGCTTGTAGGTCAGGCAAATTACTCAACTGGTGTTGCACAAAAAGAGCAAAACCTTGTTGAACTTGCTGCATCTATCATGCAAACAGAGGGTATTTACAACCCGAACATGCGTGAGATTGAAAGCTATGATGCTGTTCTGATTTTAGGTGAAGACCTGACTCAAACTGCACCACGTATGGCCTTGTCAGTGCGTCAAGCTGCGAAAAACAAAGCTCGTGAAATGGCTGCAAAAACACGTACGCCAGACTGGTTAGCTGAGCCTGTACAACGTATTGGTCAAGAAGCAAAATCTCCGATCTATATCTTGGCTGCAACTCAAACTCGTCTTGCCGATGTTGCAACTGGTGAAGTTGTTGCTTCTCCAAATGACATTGCTCGTTTAGGTTTTGCAGTAGCTGCGGCAGTGAAAGGCGAAACAGTGAATGGTTTAGATAACGATGCAAAAGCATTTGCTCAAACCATTGCTGATACGTTAAAAGCAGCAAACAAGCCATTAATCATTGCGGGTACAAGTTTGCAAGATGCTTCTATTATGGAAGCTGCGGCTGAGTTGACTCAGAACTTAGGTTCTAAAGCTGGTTTAAGTCTTGTGGTTCCTGAAGTGAACTCGATGGGCTTGGCATTGTTTGGTGGCTTAAGCCTTGAACAAGCATTTGCTCAAGACTACGACACACTTGTTATTGTTGAAAATGACTTGTTCCGTCGCTTACCTGCTGTACAAGTGCAGGCTGCACTTGATAAAGCTGAAACAGTAATTGTGCTTGATCATAGTGAAACTGAAACTGTGAAACAGGCTGATATTGTACTTTCAGCAGCAAGTTTTGCCGAAGGTGACGGTACTGTTGTAAGCCAAGAAGGTCGTGCACAGCGTTTCTATCAAGTTTACGATCCAAGTTACTACAAACCTGAGTACGCAATTAAAGAATCATGGCGTTGGTTACATGCCATTGAAACTGGCATTAAAGGTAAAGCCGTAGACTGGACATTGCTTGATGATGTGATTGAAAGCATCGTAAAAAATGTACCAGTACTTGAAGCTATTCAAGATGTGGCGCCTGATGCAGGTTACCGTGTACATGGTTTGAAAATTGCACGTGAACCACGTCGTTATTCAGGTCGTACAGCAATGCGTGCGCCGTTATCGGTTCATGAACCTAAACAGCCTACGGATCTAGATTCAGCATTAACATTCTCAATGGAAGGTTATGTTGGTCCTCAAAAAGCATCATCATTAGTACCATTTGCATGGGCTCCGGGCTGGAATTCTCCACAATCTTGGAACAAATACCAAGATGAAGTGGGTGGTCACTTAAAAGGTGGTGATTCAGGTATTCGTTTATTCGATCGCTTGGCAAAACGTCCTGCACGTAGCTATGTAGCTCCTGTAGCGGTAGTTGCAAACCCTGAAAGTTTCCGCTTAGTGCCAATGCATCATATTTTTGGTTCTGGTGAATTCACAACCAAAACACCTGCAATGGAAACTCGTATTCCAGAAGCTATGTTTGCAGTGGGCGAACAAGATGCAACTCGTTTGAACCTTCAAGAAGGTCAACGTATTACAGTAAAAGCAGGCGAAACCAGTGTGAGCTTGCCTGTACAAGTAATTGAATATTTACCTACAGGTTATATTGGTTACCCAGTTGGTTTAGCACCAATGGTGTCACTAGCTGAGCCTGTTTCAGTGGCTTTAGGAGTGTAATTCATGAATCAAGAAATTATACGTCAAACGCCACTTTGGGCTGAGAACTGGCCAATTGCCTATGCTGTAGTTCAAGCAGTTGTGATTTTGCTTGTGGTTGTTTTAGTTGCAGCGTTGATGTCTTTTATTGAACGTCGTTTGCTTGCTTTGTGGCAAGACCGTTATGGTCCAAACCGTGTTGGTCCTGGTGGTATGTTCCAGATCGTTGCCGACATGCTCAAGATCATGTTCAAAGAAGACTGGACACCAAAATTTGCTGACAAGCTTACATTCCGTTTAGCACCAGCTGTTGCAATGGCAACAGCGGTTCTTTCATTCATGGTTATCCCGGTGAGTCCTTCACTGGGTGTTGCCGACATGAGTATCGGTTTGTTGTTCTTTATGGCAATGGCTGGTATTGCAGTCTATGCAGTATTGTTTGGTGGCTGGGCTTCAAATAACAAATACTCATTGCTTGGTGGTTTACGTTCAGCTGCTCAAACCATTTCTTATGAAGTGTTCTTGGGTATCTCATTGATGGGTGTGGTTGCAATTGCAGGCTCATTTAACCTTCGTGAAATTGTTGAAGCACAACGCGATGTTTGGTTCGTCATTCCACAATTCTTAGGTTTCTTGATTTTTGTGGTTGCTGGTGTTGCGGTAACTCACCGTCATCCATTTGACCAACCCGAAGCAGAACAAGAATTGGCTGAAGGTTACCATGTTGAATATGGTGGTATGAAATGGGGTATGTTCTTCGTTGCTGAATATGTCAACGTGGTACTTATTTCTGCATTGATCGTAACTTTATTCTTCGGTGGCTGGTTAGCGCCATTCAATTTAGAAATTCCATTTGTTCCGCCAGTATTCTGGTTTGTGATTAAAACAGCATTCTTTGTAATGATGTTTGTTTTGGCTCGTGGTTCTTTAATGCGCCCACGTTATGACCAAGTCATGAACTTTGGTTGGAAAATTTGTTTGCCATTGGCGTTGGTCAACTTGTTAGTGACTGGTGCTGTGATTCTGATGAATCAGGCCTAGGACAGCAGGGAGTACAAAATGTATAAATTTCTAGCTGGATTCGGATCGATTGTACGTTCGTTATTTATGGTATTTAGCCATGTAACGCGTAAACGTGACACGATTTTATATCCAGAAGTACCGGCTGAACAGATTGTGCCGCCACGCTTTCGTGGTCGTATTGTGTTGACGCGTGACCCAGATGGGGAAGAGCGTTGTGTGGCATGTAACCTATGTGCGGTTGCGTGTCCGGTTGGCTGTATCTCATTACAAAAAGCAGAAACAGAAGATGGACGTTGGTATCCGGAATTTTTCCGTATCAACTTTTCACGCTGTATTTTCTGCGGTATGTGTGAAGAAGCTTGTCCAACAACTGCGATTCAGATGACACCAGATTTCGAACTTGGTGAATATGTACGTCAAGACTTGGTTTATGAGAAAGAAAACTTACTCATTTCAGGTCCGGGTAAATACCCAGACTACAACTTCTACCGTGTAGCTGGTATGGCAATTAACGGTAAAGAGAAAGGTCAGGCGCAAAAAGAAAGTGCACCAATCGATGTACGGAGTCTATTACCATGATGTGGCCGTTTTATTTGATGGCACTCGTGGCCATCGTTTCTACGGTTCGTGTAGTGACTAACACGAACCCTGTACACGCTTTACTTAGTCTAATTGTTTCATTGCTTGCTGTTGCTGGTATTTTCATGATCGTGGGGGCGCCTTTTGCAGGTGCTCTTGAAATCATTGTTTATGCCGGAGCAATTATGGTTCTGTTTGTCTTCGTGGTGATGATGCTAAATTTGGGTCAACACACTGTAGAACAAGAACGTAAATGGCTTTCTTCAGATGCTTGGGCATATCCAGCACTCATGAGTTTCTTACTCGGCTTGCTTTTGGTTTGGATGCTTGGTGGTGAATACACCACGATTTCAGCACCACTTGGGGCACAAGTGATTGGACCAAAATTAGTTGGTCAAGCACTCTTTACTCACTATTTACTATTGGTTGAAGTTGCCGCGATGTTATTGCTAGCAGCCCTTGTTGCAGCATACCACTTAGGTAAACGTGAACCAGGTGCAGAAGAGGAAAAAGAATAATGGGCCAGATTCCTTTAGAACATGGTTTGATTGTTGCAACCATCCTTTTTGCACTCGGTTTTTACGGTGTAATGGTGCGACGCAACCTATTATTTATGTTAATGAGCCTTGAGGTCATGATGAATGCTGCTGCATTGGCATTTGTTCTTGCGGGTAGCGTATGGGCACAACCAGATGGACAAGTTATGTTCATTCTGATTTTGACCCTTGCAGCAGCAGAGGCATGTATCGGTCTTGCGATTGTCCTTCAGTTCTATCATCGCTTCCATCATTTGGATGTGGATGCTGCTAGTGAGATGCGCGGATGAGTTATTTATATCTAACAGTATTATTTCCGCTAATCGGTTTTATTTTATTGGCGGCAGGACGAGACAAACTCTCTGAAAATGTTGCAGCAATTATTGGTGTGGGTTCTGTAGGTTTATCTGCATTATTTGCATTGATTGCTGGAATGGCATTTACCACAAGTGGTCAGCAAGTTTTTGTTCAAAATCTGTGGACATGGTTCAATGTTGGCGGTTTTGCACCGGGCATTAGCTTACATTTAGATGGCTTATCTTTACTTATGATGGGCATGGTTACAGGTGTTGGTTTCTTAATCCACATCTTTGCATCATGGTACATGCGTGGTGAAGAGGGATATGCGCGCTTCTTCTCTTATTTCAACCTATTTGTTGCCAGCATGCTTGTGCTTGTATTGGGCGACAACTTAGCGTTGTTATTCTTAGGTTGGGAAGGCGTAGGTCTTTGCTCTTATTTGCTTATCGGTTTCTATTATGCAAACCCTGCAAATGGTTGGGCTGCGATCAAAGCATTTACAGTTACCCGTGTAGGTGACGTATTCTTGCTTATTGCTTTATTCTTGCTTTACCAACAATTTGGTACATTGAATACTCAGTACATCGTTGAACACGCAGCAGAAGTAATGACGAAGAGTTCGTCACTTACCATCTGGACTGCATTAATGTTGTTCTTGGGTGCTGCTGGTAAATCTGCGCAAATTCCATTGCAAACATGGTTGGCAGATGCAATGGCAGGTCCAACACCTGTTTCTGCATTAATCCACGCTGCAACAATGGTAACGGCGGGTGTGTATTTATGCTGCCGTCTATTCAGCGTATTTGAACTTGCACCTGAAGTGATGCAATTCATTTCGGTAACAGGTGCCGTGACTTTGTTAGTTGCAGGTTTTGCTGCACTGGTTCAAACAGACATCAAACGTATCTTGGCTTACTCAACAATGAGTCAGCTCGGTTATATGTTTATGGCTGTAGGTGCTGAAGCTTATCAAGCTGGCTTGTTCCACATGTTGGCTCACGCATTCTTCAAAGCTTTATTATTCTTGTCTTCTGGTGCGGTGATTCTTGCTTACCACCACGAGCAAAATATCTTCAAAATGGGTGGTTTGTTCAAACGTAACAAATTCCTATTTGCTTGTTTCGCGATTGGTGGCGGTGCATTAGCAGCTATTCCATTCTTGACCATTGGCTTCTTCTCTAAAGATGCGATTCTTGGTGAAGTTTGGGTACAAGGCCAATCAGTTGCTTTATACCACACCTTATATTGGGTGGGTGTAGCAGGTGCATTCCTGACTTCAATTTATACATTCCGTTTAATCTGGGTTGTATTCTTTGGTCAAGAAAACACGCCTTACCATGAAATTAAAGGTGCAACTTACTGGGCTCCATTGGGTATTTTAGCTGTACTGTCTACTTTTGTTGGTGCCGTATTAAAAGCACCTGTAGCTGGTATTCTTAATACTGCAAAAATTCCTGAATTCCATGTGGCTGAACAATTTGTAGAAGGCATGCATGGGGCAGAGCATTTAGCAGTAGGAATTGCGCTAGTTGGTCTAGTTGTTGGTATAGCATTATTTACATTTGCTTATGGTGCAGTGAAATCATTCGCTCAAACAAGTTTGGGTGCAGGTCTGGCACATATTTGCCGTACTGCTTTTGGTTTTGATGCATTGTATGACATCGTTTTTGTTAAACCTTATTTATTCTTCGCCAAAATCTTTGGCCGTGATCCGATTGACAGTTTGTGGCTAGTTCTTCCTGCACTTGTAAAAGGCGGAAATAGTTTTACAAGCTCACGTCAAACCGGTTCATTGCGTGAATACGCATCAAGTATGTCACTCGGTGTAGTGGTGTTATTGATGATCTTGATCGTTATTCAGGTAGTGGGGAAATAAAATGGAAAACAATTTAATTTTACCCGCGCTGATTCTTGTTCCGTTCATTGCTGGTTTTATTTGTTGGTTAGTCGATAAGCTCGACAAAACTTTGCCACGCTGGATTGCCTTAATTGGTATGCTCATTACTTTGGGCTTAGGTCTTGCACTTTGGCAAAGTGGAACTTATAGCTATGAGTTGGGTTCAAAAATCCCAACTTGGTCTGCTGAGTTCTATTTACCGTGGATTCAATCACTCGGTATCGGCATTCACCTTGCTGTGGATGGCTTATCTTTACTCATGGTGTTATTAACAGCGTTACTTGGTGTACTTGCTGTTGGTTGTTCATGGGGCGAAATTCAAAAGAACGTTGGTTTCTTCCACTTAAACCTCTTATGGAGTCTAGGTGGCGTTATCGGTGTATTCTTAGCGATTGACCTGTTCTTGTTCTTCTTCTTCTGGGAGATGATGCTTGTACCAATCTACTTCCTGATTGCGTTATGGGGTCATAAAGGTTCAAACGGTCGTTCACGTGTTTACGCAGCTACTAAGTTCTTCCTTTACACGCAGATCGCTGGTTTAGTGATGTTAATCGGTATCCTTGGTCTTGTAGTTTATGGCTACATGATGACAGGCATGATCGGTTTCGATTACAACTATTTATTAGCTGTAGCCAACCACTTACCTGCGAACCTAGCTTATGGTTTCATGATCTGTTTCTTCATTGGTTTTGCCGTGAAGTTACCAGTATTCCCATTACATGGTTGGTTGCCGGATGCGCATGCTCAAGCTCCTACAGCAGGTTCTGTAGACTTAGCGGGTATCTTGATTAAAACAGCTGCCTATGGCTTGCTTCGTTTTGTTATTCCATTCTTTCCGACAGCTTCTGCTCAGTTTGCAGATATTGCGATTATTTTCGGTTTGATTGGTATTTTCTACGGCGCATGGTGTGCTTACCAGCAAACTGACATGAAACGTTTACTTGCGTATACGTCGATTTCACACATGGGCTTTATTTTACTTGCAATCTACGCAGGTAACATTTTGACCTTCCAAGGTCTAATGATCATGATGTTGGCACATGGTTTGTCATCAGCTGCATTGTTCATTATGTCTGGTCAGATCTACGAACGTTTACATACACGTGATTTACGTTTAATGGGTGGTCTTCGTGGCCAGCTTCAGTACTTGCCATTTTTCTTGATGTTCTTCGTAGCTGCTCTTGTAGGCGTGCCAGGTTTGGGTAACTTTATTGGTGAATTCCTGATCTTAATGGGTTCATTTAATAAATACCCTGTCTTCACGATTCTTGCTTCTATCAGCCTTGTATTTGCAGGCTTATATGGCTTGATCTTGATTCACCGTGCTTTATTTGGTGAACCAAACCCTGAACAAAAGCAACACTACACTAGTCCACTAAAAGACTTATCTGCTCGTGAAGTTGGTATTTTGATGATTTGTGCGATTGGTCTCGTTTGGCTTGGTATCTACCCACAAACATTCTTGGATATGTCTCATTCAAGCATGCAGTGGTTGGTCAATAGTTATATGCCAGTTCAAGAAGTCGTTGAAACTGTTCAGCAAACAGCTACTCAACTTGACCATGTGGAGATCCAATAATCATGAACTTCACAGTATCACTCTCTACGCTTATGCCTTTAGCTCCGGTGATGATTGTTGCTTTGACAACAATCGTCGTCATGCTGTTAATTTCTATTAAGCGTAATCATAATTTAATCGCAACAACTTCTGTTGTTGGTCTAAACCTCGCTGCACTTTATATTTTATTTGCAGTATTTGGCGGTAAGTTTGTACCGGCAAATGTGATGGGCATGTTTATGGTTGATCCATTTACCATGTTCTATCAATTTATGATTTTGATTGCGGCATTGGCTTGTTGTACTTTGTCTCATGCTTACATCGAAACTTATAAAGATAACCGCGAAGAACTATATCTTTTGTTACTTGCTTCAGTAGCAGGTGCAATGTTGATGGTTGCAAGTTCTCACTATGCATCGTTCTTCATTAGCCTTGAGTTAATGTCGATTCCTGTATATGGCTTACTTGCTTATACCTATCAACGTAGTAGTTCACTTGAAGCTGGTATTAAATATCTTGTACTTTCAGCGACAGCTTCTGCAATGCTGTTGATGGGTATGGCATACATCTATGCATATACTGGTTCGCTTTCATTCTATGATTCTGTACAGGCGTTATTTGGTGCAATCAAACAGCCAATGGTGTTATTAGGTTTAGCACTCATTATCTTTGCTGTTGCATTTAAATTATCGCTTGCGCCATTCCATAAATGGACACCAGATGTATATGCAGGTGCACCAGCGCCAATGGCAACTTTCTTGGCGACCGCTGCTAAAGTTGCAACAATTGGTTTGTTCGTGCGCTATATGCTTGCTTCAGGCGCAATTATGGTGGACTCGTTAGTCACTATTTTGACAATCATTGCAGTATTGTCGATTTTAGTTGGTAACTTACTCGCTGTTCGTCAAGTTAACTTAAAACGTATTCTTGGTTATTCATCTATTGCTCATTTTGGTTATTTGTTAATTGCTTTAATTAGCATGACTTATGCGAGCTTGGGTAGCGTAACTGTATATGTGGTGTCTTATGTATTAACAACTATCGGTGCTTTTGGTGCGGTAGCGTTAATGTCTAGCCCATATAACAACGTAGATGAAGCACAAAGCCTTGCAGACTACCGTGGTTTGTTCTGGCGTCGTCCAGTACTTACAGCAACGTTAACAGTCATGATGCTATCTTTGGCTGGTATTCCATTAACAGCGGGCTTCATTGGTAAGTTCTTAGTGGTAATGGCTGCTGTAACAACTCAACACTGGTTCTTGGCTGCAATGATTATTGTGGGTAGTGGTATTGGTTTGTACTATTACTTACGTGTGATGGTTGTAATGTACATGACACCACCAGAAACTCCTCGTATTGATGCAGATGCTCATTGGGGTCAAAAAGTAGGTGGTTTAATGGTATTGGCTGCTGCTGCATTAGTTATTATTTTGGGGGTTTACCCAGATCCAATGATTAATTTGGCATTAAAAGCAGAAATTTTATCTCCATTACATTTCATGCTTTCACAACAACAATAATCCTAGTGTACAAAAAAGCCTCCAAATCTGGAGGCTTTTTTTTATTGGGCATTAAAAAAAGATTATAATAAATACGTTTTTATATTTTTAGGTAACATCTGTGGCCATTCAAGAAATTCGTCACCCACTTATTCGTCATAAATTAGGTTTGTTACGTCGTTCTGACATCAGTACTAAGAATTTCCGTGAGCTTGCTCAGGAAGTGACTATGTTATTGACGTATGAAGCAACAAAAGATTTACCAGTTGTGGATTGTGAAATTAATGGATGGGCCGGAACTGTTACTACTCAGCGTATTGCTGGTAAAAAAATAACGATTGTACCGATTTTACGTGCAGGAATTGGTATGCTAGATGGTGTACTTAATCTGATTCCAAGTGCAAAGGTTAGTGTTTTAGGTCTTGAACGTAATGAAGAAACATTGGAAGTTCGTACTTATTATAAAAAACTAGTTCCAGATGTCGCTAATCGTCTTGCAATGATTATCGATCCAATGTTGGCAACAGGTAATTCATTAGTTGCTGCTATTGATGTGTTAAAGGCAAGTGGCTGTAAAGATATACGTGTTATGGTATTAGTTGCTGCCCCAGAAGGTGTTGCTAAAGTTGAAGCCGCTCATCCAGATGTACAGATTTATACAGCATCTATTGATAATGGCTTAAATGAACAGGGCTATATTGTTCCTGGTTTAGGTGATGCGGGCGATAAAATTTTTGGTAGTGTCCAAAAAGACTAATTTTTGAAATAACGATAAAAAGAGACTTAATCAAACCGTAAAGTTTTGAGGGCGGATTGAAAGTCTCTTTTTAATTTTCTGCTGTAATGACAGTATTGAAAAAGTAGGGTAAAGATCATGAAGCAAGAGTTTTATACCGGAAAAGTTAAACAATATGATCCTGACAAAGGATTTGGTTTTATTGGAACGGCTGAAGGAGATATTTTCTTTCATATTTCGGATTTTCCTGCATCAGAAGGGGAACCGAAAAGAAATGAAAAAGTGAAATTTCTCGCTGTAGATAATCAGGGGAAATTTAAGGCTATAAAGATTGAACGTATCGATCCTAATCCGTCTAAAACCAAAAAAACTCAAATCACCGATCATAATAAAGCGATTACGACTGAGTTGTTATCACATTTTCGACGCTAGTAGGGTTCTCAATTTTGAAGGCTATCTTGGTGCAGAGTTTAGCTAAGGACCAGGAAAGAAGATTTTTGATCGTTTGTGGAACGAGTAAGTAATATAAAATTAAGGGAGGTGTTAACTTCCCTTAATTGTTTTAAGTAATAAATAATAAAATGAAAAGAATGGTGAGTTATCTGAGAACAACTCAAGATGGCACTAGAAGATCAGGTCTTAGACCTGCTCTTCACAAAATTGTAAGAATGCTTTTAGGCCAGGGCCTTGGTATTTTTGACGGTGTACCAACATGTAAAGTGGGCGAGTAAGTTGCCAGAATGGCGTTTCTAAAATAACTAATTGTTCTTTTTCAATTAAAGGCTCAATAGCGAGTTTAGAGATACAAGACATTCCTAAACCACCTGCAACGATTTTCAAGATTGCTTCATTGTGACCTAGGGTGAGACGAATATTAGCGTCTGGTAGGTCTTGCAAAATAGCATTATCAAACACTTCACGAGTTCCCGAACCTTCTTCACGTAAAATCCATTCAACTTGATAAAAATCATGTGCTGTTAAAGGTCGATTTAAACGTGCTAGAGGGTGATTAGGGGAGCAGCATACAGCAAGCTCGTCATCTCGCCAGTGAATGCATTGAAGTTGAGGTAGGTGACACGAGCCTTCAATTAATGCCAAATCAAGTTGAAACTGATTAACCGCTTCAATCATTTGGCGTGTATTGCCCACCTGTAATTGTAAGTGCGCCTTAGGATGAGACTGTAGAAAGTTCGCCATTAAATCTGGCATGAGGTAATCACTGATCGTTAGAGTTGCCCCAATACGTAAATCAATACTTTGCAACTCACCTTTTGCAGCTTGCTCAAAAGCCTCACAGCGACCTAATATTTCTAGCGCTTGTGGCAATAGAAAGCGACCAAGATCATTGAGTTGTAGTCGTTTACCTAAACGATCAAATAGAGGGGCACCAAGACCATCCTCTAAATCGGCTAAAGCCATACTTGCTGCACTTTGCGTCAGTCTGACCGCATCACTGGCTTTGGTGACAGTTCCTTCTTGAGCGACTGCTACAAAAACAGCCAACTGGCGTAATGTCATGCGCATGTTTAAAAGCCTTAACGTTTAAAAGTATTCATTATTTCGGCTGTCATGCTAACATGAGCGCACTATTTCATGCCACGTTGAAATCATGTCAATTGAAAAATTTAGCGTAGAAAAAGTTTTATCTGTACACCGCTGGACCCCAACTCTTTTCAGTTTCACCATGACCCGCCCTGCACATTTTAAATTTACTGCTGGGCAATTTGCACGTATTGGACTGAAAGTTGGAGAAGAACTTGTTGTTCGTGCCTATTCGGTGGTGTCTTCTCCATTTGATGAAACGCTAGAATTTTTCTCGATTGTGGTACCTGATGGCGCATTTACATCCAATCTTCAACATTTGAAGGTAGGAGATGAGCTTTATTTAGAAAAAATACCATATGGTTATCTTACTTTAGCTCGCTATCAACAGCCTTTACCGCATGATTTATGGTTATTGGCAACAGGTACTGGCTTAGCTCCATTTTTATCGATGCTACAAGACTTCGATACATGGTCGAAATATCAAAAGATTAATTTGGTCTACAGTGTCCGTACCGCAGCTGAATTAGCTTATGTCGATCGTATTCAAGAGATTGCTGAAACTTTTGGGGAAGGGCACGTCGGTTTTAAATTTATTTCAATTATCACTCGTGATCCATCAGCACAGTTACATGATCGTTTACCAGTTTTGATTGAGAACGGTGAATTAGAAAAAGTTGCTGGTATAGAACTGAGCCCTGCAACAAGCCATGTCATGCTTTGTGGAAACCCAGAAATGGTAGATGACACGAAAGAGGCTTTAAAGCGCCGTGGTTTGACGATGAATCGTCGAGGTGAGGGAAATATTGCAGTAGAAAATTACTGGTAACAAACGACAATTAAAAGAACTTTAAAATTATTTTTATGGATATGTTTATTAATGGACAAACATATCCATAAATTCACGAATTTCGGAAATTGCACTGTCTACATCGCTTGAAAGCCAAGTAGGTTCAAAAAGGCCTGCATAATGTTCTAAACGATCTTGCGGAACAACTAAGCGAACAGGACAGTCTTCTTCAAGTAAACGCCAAGGTAAAATCGGAACTTCATTGTCCAGAAAAATATTGATATTACGAATATCAACAATCATGGCGTTAATGCAGTCAGGAAATGGCATAACTGAAAATTCTTCAGTACGACGACGAAAATATTCCAGATCACCCCATTTGAGTTCATAACTTGGTTTATTAAATTCAATAATACCAATGAGATGTTCGTCTCTTGTCTGGTGGATATAACATTGATGTGTGACGTCAGTGTCGAGATCAAGAGTTACGTTTTGCTGACGATACATCATAAAATAGAGTAGCTTTAAAACATGGGGGCTTATTATAGCCTATTTTCTAAAAAGTAAGCGCTAAAACATATTGTATTACAAATGGGACATAGACGAAGTTCGTGAATAGTTGGAAATTATTTTTAATTGCTTAAATTAATGTGTGCAAATTTTATACTATTTTTATTATTTTAAAAGTAGAGTTTTGCAATCACAGACACCTTCGCATAATGCTTTTTCACACAATGCAACAAAGCAAATTGCTATGATGAATATAAAGTTAATGATAATAGAAGAGGGGAAAGAAGATGCATGATTTTTCAAAACCACCTCATGTGACGAGTCCTGAAGAAACTGCGAAAAAAAGAAGATTGCCAGTTTATATTTTAATTATTGTTGGGCTTTTTCTTCTTGCGCTTATTGTTTATATGGTTGCTGACCACAACCAGACTCCTAAACAAGAGGGAGCTTTTCAAAATGAGACCACACCACATGTAATTAAGGGTAGTTCAGATTTGAATTTAAAGACCTATATAGGGTAATAAGCGAATCAGTTTATCTTGATATCAAGCCTTTAGGTGTAAACCTGAAGGCTTTTTTGCAACCTTTTGCATCAATTTGTTGTATTTATGCAGAAGTGTGTTGATTAGAAAATATTCAAAACATAATGTGAGATAGACCACATTCATCGTCATTTTTTACAACGAATGGTGTTTCCTAGAGATAACACTGAAAAGAACAGAACAATTGAGGACATAACAATATGAATGATTTTTTTGATGGGCCTCGCGGCGCTCAATTTGATGCAATGTATTACTGGGATCAGTTTCATCCTATTCTGGCTGCAATAGTGATCTTATTAGTTGGTTGGATAATTGCTTTATTGGTAGCAGCAGGTGTGAAAAAGCTACTACAAAAAGTAAATACCAATGCAAAACTATCCTCAGCCACTGGTCGAGCCCCCAATATTGAAGGCTTAATTTCCAAGGTCGTATTCTGGTTTATCTTAATCTTAGCTGTTGTTGCGGCTCTAAATGTACTTAACATTAGTGGAGTGAGTGGCCCATTCAGCAATATGGTGAATCAGGTACTTGTCTACATTCCAAATATTGTGGCTGCTGTGGTGGTGGGTTTTATTGGTTGGATTGTTGCTCGACTGGTGCGAGCAGGAGTGACCAATGTTTTATCTAGAACTCAGCTTGACGATAAGCTCAGTACGGAAGTGGGCGTAGGCGGTATTAGCCAAAATATTGGTGAGATTCTTTACTGGCTTGTATTGTTACTTTTCCTTCCGATTGTTCTTTCAATATTAGGATTAACAGGCTTACTGATTCCAGTTCAAAATATGGTAAATGACGCCGTAGCGTTTTTACCAAATATCTTTATCGCTGGCGTTATCGTTTTTGTTGGTTATATCTTGGCAAAAATTGTACGCGGTATTGTTGAAGGTTTAGTAAATAGCTTAGGTGTTCAGGCTCAAGCTGAAAAAATTGGTCTTTTCAAAAGCTCTAATGTAGGCAAATTTTTAGGTTCGTTTGTTTTTGCCATCATTATTATTACGACATTGATTGTAGCGTTCGAAGCTTTAGGTATTGAGACAATTTCTCAACCTGCAACAGCAATGCTGAATGAAATCTTGCAGGCGATTCCAAATATTATTGCTGCTGGTTTAATTCTACTGGTTGCTTATATTGTTTCTCGTTTTGTTGGGCGTTTGGTTGCAGAGTTAATTGCAGGTACTGGTGTTGATGAAATTCCTGCCAAATTAGATGTACAACGCTTTTTAGGTGAAACCAAAGTTTCTAATGCAGTTGGCTGGTTAATTGTATTCTTTACCATGCTATTTGCGGTTTCTGAAGCTGCGGATCGTCTTGGTTTCGACCAAATCAGTGGTCTAATCGCAATGTTTATCCATTTCGGTGCAAACATTTTGTTAGGTGCTGTTATTTTGGTTATTGGCTTCTGGCTCGCAAATGTTGTGGCGAACGTGGTGCAACGTGGTGAATATAATAGCTCGCGTTGGTTAGCTAGCTTAGTTCGTGTCTTAATTATTGGTCTAGTACTTGCGCTTGGTTTAAGAGCGATGGGTATTGCAGATTCAATTGTTAATCTTGCATTCGGTTTGACTCTAGGTGCAGTTGCAGTTGCTTTCGCTCTTGCATTTGGCTTAGGTGGTCGCCAACCAGCAGAACGACTTTTAACTGATTTGTTAGATAAAGCTAAAAAAGAAGCGAATCAACCAAATCCTCTTTATCAGCCACCTTCTAGCACAAGTAGTGCGGCTCCAGCCACAACTACATCTGCGCCAACGACACCATCTACAGTTTCATCTGATGCAAAACCAGCAGATTCTGTACAGGTGAATCCAGCACAACCCCCAGTGAATAAACCGTTTGGCTCTACAGGTGAAAATGATGAAATTTAAGGGAATTAAACTGAATTTCAGATAAACAGTACAAAAAATCTTTGATTTTTGTGATAAGTTCGACCACTCTATATTGAGTGGTCGTTCTTTTTTGGCCGTTATAAAAACAAATAAGTGAGGAAAATACGATGAAGAAACCAGGTCGTTTTTTAGCACCAATTGTCATTGCCGGAATTACGGTAGGTTTTTTAGCGAGTGCTTATAAGTTTGTATTTAGTAAGCCAGAAAACTCGAAACAGACTACTTCTCAGCCGCAAGATTCACAGAACGCATCAAATAGTTCGAAAAACTCAAATTAGCTTATACGTATTGGGCAGCAGCATAGGCAGAAGACCACGCCCACTGGAAGTTATAACCTCCTAAATGGCCAGTGACATCGAGTACTTCGCCAACAAAAAACAATCCTTTCTGCTTTTTACTTTCCATAGTCTTGGAAGATACTTCTGTTGTATCTATTCCGCCTAAAGTAACTTCAGCGGTACGATAACCTTCTGTTCCAGACGGTTTAACTGCGAAGCCATGTAACTGCTCGGCAATATGATCTAGCTGTGCATCACTGATATTACCAATCGCTGTTTCGCTCTGCTCTGACCATATGAGTTGTTGTAACTCTTGGATGATACTTTTGGCAGTAAATTCATTAAGAAGAGTACGTAATAAAACTTTAGGCTGAGTTTTCTTTTTATCTTTTAAATAAGTCGCTAAATCTTGGCTTGGGAAAAAGTCAATTTTAAAACTTTCTCCTGAATTCCAATAGTTCGAAAGCTGTAAAGAACTTGGTCCACTCAAGCCACGGTGGGTAAATAATAAGGCTTCAGTAAAGCTATTTTTTGAGTTGCTTAACGTCACATCCAAAGCGTTACCACTTAAGCGTGTGGTGACGTCTTTAATATGATCTGAAAAAGTAAATGGAACTAAACCTGCACGAGTTGGGAAAACCTGATGTCCAAATTTTTGTGCCAGTTCATAGCCAAAACCAGAACCGCCTAATGTTGGAATCGATAAGCCCCCAGTAGCAATCACTAAAGAATCACAAGTGTAATGCCCTTGATTAGTGTTTAGTGAAAATCCACCTTTTTCCAAGGGTATAATTTGTCCAACTTCGCAATGGGTTTGGATATCCACATTTTTAGTTTTATTACACTCACTCACCAGCATTTCTAAAATTTCTTTAGCACCGTTTAGCGTAAATAATTGCCCGTGTTTACGTTCTTCATAGGCAATTTTATAATCACAGACCAAACCGATAAAGTCCCAGTTGCTATAACGTGACAGGGCAGAAATAACAAAGTGCGGATTATGAGAAATATAGTTATCAGGCTCTACATATAGGTTAGTAAAGTTACACTTACCACCACCTGACATTAAAATCTTTTTACCAATTTTATTGGCTTTTTCTAAAATTAAAACCGAGCGCCCGCGTTTAGCAGCATGAGCAGCCAACATGAGTCCAGAAGCACCTGCACCTAAGACAATGACATCGACATGACTGTTAGACATAAGAGATTCTCGATTAATCTTGAAAATTAAAAAGGGGCATATACTATCATGCCGACACTTGCTCGTGCTAAAGACATTTATCGGTATGAGGAGCAAGATCTCCTAAAAATTAATGAATCAGTAGCTTAGCTTGTTTCTTATATCAGCCTGTAAACCACCAGAATGAATTGCCAGAATGCGAGTTCCTTCAGGGAAATAATTATTCTTGAGAAGGTCAAAGAGACCAAACATCATTTTTCCCGTATAGATCGGTTCAAGGGGTACAGCGTATTGCTCTTCAAAATTTTGGATAAATGCTAATAGTTCAGGTGAGGTTTTAGCATAACCACCACAACAATAGGCATCTGTCAGTGACCAATTCTGTTTTTTAGTCCACTGCATAATATCTTGTTGTAGAAAGTCACCTTTTAATGCTGAAAATCCTAGAACCTTTTGATGTAGTGCACTTCGTTCAATCAGCCCTGAAATAGTCCCACCAGTTCCGACTGCACAGCAAATCACATCATAATTTTGCAAATCACTTTGGCTGAGAATTTCCTGACAACCTTGTACGGCTAGCTCATTAGAACCGCCTTCAGGAATAATGCAAGTTTCAGGAAATTGGTTGTGTAATTGTTGAAGATAGTTTGCATCATCTTTCAAACGATATTCAGTGCGCGAGACAAAATGTAAATGCATTCCTAAACTTTGAGCTTTTGCTAAAGTAGGGTTAAGAGGTTTGCCAGCTAACTCTTCACCACGAATAATTCCAATACTTTTAAAGCCAAAAAGATGAGCTGCATACGCAGTTGCAGCAATGTGATTTGAATAAGCTCCACCAAAAGTCAAAACGCGTGATAATTCTTGTTGCTTTGCTGCAAGTAGATTGTATTTTAGTTTGAAAAATTTATTCCCCGAGATTTGAGGGTGAATTAGATCTAACCGCTTAATGTCGAGATGCAGCGGATAGGGAAGTTGAATATGTTGATAAGGAACTGATTGAGCAATGTGATCAAACATTAGAAATTGAGAAAATAATGATTGATCACATTGTAACTTTTTAAATAGAACTTTAAAAAGCTGTTTACGAGTTTGTATCGACAGAAGTAACTACTGACATACCTGGACGTAAATGTTCCATTCCTTCTTGATTTGGGTCTATAGTAATGCGTACAGCAATCCGTTGAACAACTTTAGTAAAGTTTCCTGTCGCATTGTCTGGCTTTAATACACTGAACTCTGAACCCGCTGCAGGTGAGATTTGCTCAACATGTCCTGTAAATTTTTTGTGTTTCATCGCATCGACTGTAAACCATGCCTTTTGACCAATCCTCATATTGGCAATTTGGGTTTCTTTAAAGTTGGCAATTACCCAAGTTTGTTGTGGAATGAGGTAGAGTAACTGCGACCCTGCTGCGACATATTGCCCAACACGAGGGTTAACTTCACCAAGTTGGCCATCCATCGGAGCAACAATAACACTATAGTCTTTAGTGGTTTGTGCTTGGTCTAACTGTGCTTTAGCACTTGAAACTTGTGCTTCTAAGCCGGCTTCTGCGACTTGTGCTGTTTTAAGCGCTTCATTTGCAACTAATACATTGGCTTCTGCCTGTTTAAGGGCTGCAAGGTTATTTTCTGCATCTGCCGCGGCTTTATCTTGCTCAGACTTAGAGGCTGCACCACTATTTCCTAACTGTTGATAGCGTCTAAGCTGTGCTAAAGAGAGTTCGTATTGAGCTCTTGCCTGATCTACTTTAGCTTGTGCCGCCACAATATCAGCTTGTTTCTGAGCGATTGATTGAGTTTGATTGGCTAAAGTATTTTTAGCTTGTTCAACCCCAGAAGCTGCTTGCGTTACTTTTTGATCATAAGTTGTGGCATCAATATGCATGAGCACTTGACCCTTTTTAACATGGTCAAAGTCTTTAACTACTACATCTTTAACGTAGCCATTAATTTGTGAAGATAAAATTGTGGTTTTACCTTTGACATAACTATTGTCAGTTTGCTGAACACTCGTTGCAAAAGGTCCAATTCTCCATGCCCATAAAATCACTAAAATACCGACAATAAGAACAACCAGCATCCATAATAAAGTTGAGCGTTTTGTCGGAATGAGTTTACTCGCAGGTGCAGGTGCAGGTGCAGGTGCAGGTGCAGGTGTTGGCTCGTTGGCAGGTGCCTGAGCAGGTGTTTGTTCTGGTTTGTTTTGATCATCTGACATATATCAATCTCAATTTCTATTTCATCAAATACGAAAGCCGTTAAGGACGGCTAATTCCTCTGCGTTGTAGATATTTACTACGTGCAATATTAAATCCACCCCATAAGAGTAGGGCGATGGCAAAAATACCGTTTAAAGCAATAACATCATTGTAGGCACGCACTTGGGCTTCACGAGTGACCACTTGATTAAGTGAGCGCATGGATTGAGCTGTTTGTAATGCTGGGTCAGTAGTGGTGATTGATGCACTGCGTTGATAGGTAGATAGCCTTTGAGCGACTAGAGGGTCTGCTTGTTCTAAATCTTTAATGATCTCTGCCTGATAATTTTGTGTACGGTGCTGTTGATAGGTCGAGAAGAAAGAAGACCCTACAAGACCACCGAAAGTTTGGGTGGCAGAAAATAGTACGATGAAAGTCACTACATAAGAGGGACCTTTAGCCAGTGTTTGCGCAAAGCCAATGAGAAGTAATGGCCCAATAAATAAACCACCAGCAAAACCCACTAAGAATTGACTCGCAAAGAAGTTCACCGGTCGAACATCACTAGTTAAGTGATAATCTAGTCCACATGCAACCAGAATCAAAAACTCTGCAAAAAGTAAATGGAAGATAATTCGTTCGCGTGAAAAAGTGAGTGCACTAAAAAGTGTTCCGCTTAAAATCCCCACCAATATGACAACATAGAGTGGAACAAATTGGTCAGGACCCATTCCCATTGTTTTTAGGAAGTTAACAGCAGCATAGCTTTGCTCAGACATTAAAAGTCGAATTGCAAAAGCACCAAAAATGAAACGTAGAGTTGAAGAGGCACCTAGCCAACGCGTCATAATTAATGGATTGGCACGATAGTGTTCGTAGAGTAAACCGAGCACAACTAAGCTAAAACCTGCCATTAATACGTAAGCAAGCCATTCGCTATTAAACCACCATAAAATTGGACCTTGCGTTAGCACAATACATAAACATGCAAAACCTGGGGCCAGTAAAGCAAAGGTGAAGAAATCTTGCTTCTCAAAAACATAAATTCTTAAGCTACGTGGTAATTTCAATGAAACGACCATGGCTAAACAACAAAGCGCTAAACCGAGCTCAAAGGTGTAAAGAACAGACCAACTGTCTGTACTCACAAGAAATGGAGAAATAATCCAAGCCAAGGGTACGCCAAGTTGCTGAAAGCCGAAGGCGATATATATTCCTTTTGCCATGTCTGCTTTTTTAAAGGCTTGCATGGTGTAATACATACCTAATGAGCTTAGTGGTGCACCCGCTAAACCAGCCACAACCCGAGCGAATAGTGCCATTTCATAGGTGTGCACAAAAATATGCAAAACAAGAACTGCAATAAAAATAACGAGCCCTATTTCTGAAAATACTCTCAGGCCATATTGTTGTCTGGCTTTAAACAAAATCAGGTTTGAGCTTACATTTGCCATGACATAGGCCGCAGGCAGCCAAGCAGCTTCGGAAGGTGTAAGACCGTATTCACCTTGAATTAAAGGTAAATTTGCCGTAATAAAACCATTGCTTAAGCTTGCCGAAAGAGCGATAAATAAACCGATAAAAAAGTAAATAAACCGCTTAGGTACAGAGTGTGCAATAGCTGCTGGTGAACCAGGTAGAGTCGGTTGCTCTTCTGGTGTCCAGTCGGGTGGTGTTTCTAAATAACGAGGCGTTTTACTCATTCTATCCCTCGAATTTTTTGTATTTGAATACCATGAAATAGTAATTCAATTGCTCGTTTTGCTAAGCGAGTCTGTTCTTCTGGCTCATGTCCTTGAAATGAAGAACCTAACATTGCAGTAACCATTGCATAGTCATCGGCAGTTAGATCAGCTCGGCACAGTTTTTGTTCTATTGCTTTTTCAATCAGTGGATTAAGTGCATTATTTCGCCGTTCATAGATTTTTAACATAATTGGGTCTTGTCGATCAATTACTCTCCAAAAATCTTGCAAAATTGCGAGCTTGGGAAGTTGCCCAATATGTCCTTCAATTAAACGAAATAAACCATCTTCGAATTGTTGAAAGTGAGCTGCTTTTTGCTCTAGCTGTGTAATCGCACGTTCTAAAAGTGCGCTAATTAAAGCTTTGCGATCGCAAAAATTACGATAGAACGTTGCTCGTCCTACACCAGCGTGGTCAATCACAACTTGTAAGGGGACATTAATGCCATGAATACGAAAACATTCTTCGGCTGCATTGAGTAATTCATCCCGATTATGGGCAGCAATTTTTTGACGTTTACTCATGTCATAGATTGGGGAGTCTTAAAGGTTATATATTTAACGGACATTTTTGTCCGTTGTGAAGAGATAAATTGTAAAAACATGAAAATTCACTTTTCATCATTTATATTTTCTGCATTTTTATATGCGTCATAAAAAGCTGGTAGAATACCGCGCAATTGCGTGATGCTAGGTCAATATAATGTTTGAGTCCCTTATTCCTCTTTTTTCAATTGCGATGGCATTGATGCTTGGAGCAATAAGCCCTGGGCCAAGCTTTATTTACGTGGCACAAAATTCAATTTCTAAATCACGTAAACATGGTTTGTTTACGGCTTTAGGAACGGGTACAGGCGCGGCTCTGTTTGGCTTATTAGCTGTTATGGGATTACAAGCGGTTTTATTAGCTGTACCTTCTGCATATTTAATTTTAAAAATTGGTGGTGGGCTTTATTTACTTTGGCTAGCTTTTAAAATTATTAAACATGCCAAAGAACCAATTGCCATGGAAAATGATGGTAAATCAAAAATGACCTATAAACAGGCATATCGATATGGTTTGATTACTCAGTTAAGTAATCCAAAAATTGCAGTCGTGCTAGCGAGTGTATTTACTGCTTTGTTGCCAAAAGAAATCCCAAATTATTACTACGTCGCATTACCAGTGATTTGTTTTATGATCGATGCGGGATGGTATTCATGTGTGGCAATGCTGTTATCTTCAGAGAAGCCTAGAACAATGTACTTAAAAGCAAAAACTGGCGTTGACCGAGTAGCTGGAAGTATTGTGAGTGTATTAGGTTTAAAGCTAATTTTCTTCAAATGATAAGTCTTTAATTAAAATATCTAAAAAATCCAAAGCCAGCTGTTTATAGTCTGGCTTTATTTTTTGCGTAAAATATATACAAATTGAAATATCTTTTTTAGCACTTAAACATTTAAAAAGTGGTAACTTAATAAATAAAACAAAAAGAAATGAGGATCACGTTATGAAAAAACTAATGGTGAGCATTTCTGTAGTTTTTCTCATCTTAACTACAGGATGTGAGATGAGAACGATGAGTAAGCAACCACCAGCAAATGAGCGGACCATGAGTATTGTTGGCACTCCAGTTCATGAAAAGGATTATAAAATTTCCGATACCCAAGCGAATAATCATGAGCAATCCAACTATTAAGTTACTTGCAGGATGTGCGACTTACTGTATTTTGAGTATGGTCAATGCATGTGAACCTGCATCTTTAGATTGGGAGCTTTTTCAGGGAAAATATGATTTAAATCATGATGGAATGTACAGCCTAAAAGAATTTCAACGTGTTGAGGATTTTTATCCTTATAACTGGCCCACCGACAAACGTTTTCAAGGCGAAAACAAGCATACAGAGTTATTTCATTATTTAGATGAAAATAAGAATGGCTATTTAACAAATGAGGAGTTAGGAAACATCCATGTTTTATTTAATAACCCTTGTGAAGGGTGGCCGTGGTCGTAATTTAAATTCACTTATTTATGTTTTTTCAGAACTCGAATTTTAAAAATAAAAAAAGCTTCCAATTTAGGAAGCTTTTTTATGAAGGCAGATTAAGAAACTTTATCGCCTGGTTTTGCACCGCTATCTGGTGAAATAATGAAAATACCTTCACCATTTCCAGCAGCAAGTACCATTCCGTTTGAAATACCAAAACGCATTTTACGTGGTGCAAGGTTAGCAACCATAACGACCAGTTTACCTTTTAAATCTTCTGGTGCATATTGGCTACGAATACCACTGAATACGTTACGTGTTTCAGCTTCACCAACGTCTAAAGTAAGTTGAAGTAATTTATCTGAACCTTCAACAGTACCTGCTTCAACGACCTGAGCAACGCGTAAGTCAACCTTTAAGAAGTCTTCAATCCCAATGATTTCAGCTTCACCAACTGCTGGAGCAGGAGCTGCTTTTTTCTCGGCTGCTTTGTCCTTTTTCGCCGCTGCTTTAGTTGCTTCTGGAGCAGGAGTACCTAAAGACTCTTTAGATGCATCCACCATTGCGGCAACAGCTTTTGGATCAACACGTTGCATAAGCGGTTGGAACTGTGCAATCTCATGACTTACAAGAATTTGTTTACGTGACTCGAAATTGAAGCTCTCAAGTTTTAAGAAACCTTGAACTTGCTCAGCCAAAGTTGGAAGAACTGGAGCTAAGTACACAGCTAATTGACGGAACAAGTTGATACCAACCGAGCACACATCAAGAACTTGTTGTTCTTGACCTTCTTGTTTAGCAAGTGCCCATGGCTTTTTCTCGTCAATATATTGGTTTGCACGATCAGCAAGCGCCATAATTTCACGAATAGCCATTGAGAATTCACGTGCTTCATATGCGCTAGCGATTGAATCACCTGCATCAATAAAACTTTGTACCAATTCAGATTCTGCACATTCAGCAGATAAAGTATTGTTAAAGTTACTGTTGATAAATTTAGCACAACGGCTAGCAATATTGACGACTTTACCGACTAAGTCAGAATTTACTTTTTGAATAAAATCATCAAGGTTTAAATCAGAGTCTTCAACTTTATCTGAAAGTTTAGATGCAAAGTAGTAACGTAAATATTCTGGATTTAAATGCTGTAAATAAGTCTCTGCTTTAATAAAAGTACCACGAGACTTAGACATTTTTTGTCCGTTCACAGTCAAGAAACCGTTCACAAATAAGCCTGTTGGAGTGCGATAGTTTGCACCATCCAACATTGCAGGCCAGAACAATGCATGGAAATAAACAATATCTTTACCAATGAAATGGTAAACATCATTTTGACTGTCTTTTTTCCAGAAATCATCAAAACTTAAATCTGGGCGCTTAGTTTTGATGTAATTTTCAAAACTCGACATATAACCAATTGGCGCATCTACCCAAACATAGAAGTATTTATTTGGTGCATCAGGAATTTCAAAACCGAAATAAGGTGCATCACGCGAAATATCCCAATCGGTTAAACCCGACTCAAACCATTCATCTAGCTTGTTTGCAATCGAAACAGGTAATCGACCTTCATCACGGGTCCATTTCTGTAAATACTCAGCAAAGTTCGGTAGTTTAAAGAAATAGTGATCTGAAGATTTTTCAACTGGCGTTGCACCACTTAAAGTTGAACGTGGGTTAAGTAGTTCAGTTGCATTATAGGTCGTACCACAAACTTCACATGAGTCGCCGTATTGGTCTTCTGACTTACATTTTGGGCATGTACCTTTAATGAAACGGTCAGACAAGAACATGCCTTTTTCTGGGTCAAATAATTGAGTTACAGGGCGAACTGCAATATTTCCAGCTTCACGGTTTTTAATATAGATATCTGTTGAGCGGGCTTTGTTCGCATCGCTATGAGTTGAATCGTAATGATCGAAATGTACGCCAAAACCGTCAAAATCACGGATGTGTTCTTTTTGAACATTCGCAATTTGCTCTTCTGGGCTAATACCATTTGCTTCGGCACGTAGCATAATTGCTGTACCGTGAGCATCATCCGCACATACATAAGTCACATCATGACCCATTGCTCGCATGGCACGAACCCAGATATCTGCCTGGATGTAACCGAGTAAATGACCCATATGAATTGGACCATTAGCATAAGGGAGGGCATTAGTGACTAAAATTTTACGCACGGATTTCATTCTCTCATTCGTATTTATAAGGTGGAAGATTTTAACTGATGCAGGGAGATAAGCAAAGATTAATAATCTTTGGCTTGGTGCAAGAGGTTTCTATAAAAATGGGTTTCGGTCAGAGAGCGTTTCTCTTTAGAACAGATAAACAAATCAAAAAATATTTGAATCTTCCTGTATTGTCTTTGTTTCAAATTGCAGTTACGGTCAGAAAATAAGCCATAACGATGTATAACTAATAACTTATTCAGGTAATTTTTTAATTAACTACGAGGATAACAACGATGACTACTGAAAATAAATTAGATGAGTTAAAAGCAAAAGCGGCAGATGCAAAAGTACAAGGTGAAAAAGCTTTGGAAGATTTAAAGGAAAACGTAAAAGCTAAAGAAGCGGCTGGTAAAGAAGCTGTTGAAGATAAAGTAGATGAATTAAAGGCCAAAGTGGCAGATGCAAAAGTTCAAGGTGAAAAAGCTTTGGATGATTTAAAGGAAAATGTAAAAGATAAACAAGCTGCTGGTAAAGAGGCAGTTGAAGATAAAGCAAATGATTTGAAAGGCAAACTTGAGGATGCTCAGCATACCTTGCAAGATAAGTTCGATCATTTACGTACGGAAGCAGGTCATAAACTTGATGATGCCAAAGCCAAAGCAGTAGAGTTAAAAGATGAGGCTGCAACAAAATTTGATGAGTTAAAAACGCAAGCAACGGCGAAATTTGATGAGTTGAAGAAAACAGCAACAGATAAGTTAAATAAATTGAAGCACCATGATTCTGATGAATAAGTTTATTTAAACTAAAATCTGCACTCCTTACCTAAAAGATGGAAGCTTGAAAATTAGCAATTCTTCATCCTTAGGTGAGCGAGTGCGGATCAATACTGTTACACTATCTCCATTAAGCTGTAATGATCTGTTTTTGGAGTAAACAATATGTCTTGGCTTTCTTCATTAAAGTCTGTTTTTTCACCCGCACAAGAAGTGAAAGAAGATGAAATCCAAACGGTACTCCAAAATTATTTACTACCGCATTCAAAAGATGCTTTAAAAGAGCGCATTAGTCAGCTTCAAGTTCAAGGTCGAGTATTACAACTCACCATTAATACATTTCCTGATGAAAAAGAGCACTTGCAGCAAATTCATGATGATTTGGCTGGAGCTTTGGAAAAGTGTGGTATTGAAGAACTAAACCTGCATGTGGTTCAGCAAAAGCGCCCTGCACAAGAAAGTTCGAACTTACCTCCTGTGCTTGATGCTTCACCTAAAGCAGAACCAGATCCGAATAATCCACCTATCCAAAAAGCAGCTCCGCAACAAAGAGATGTTCCACTTCATCCTCGCATTAAGCATGTTATTTTAGTTTCGTCAGGTAAGGGTGGTGTTGGTAAATCGACAACTACTGTCAATTTAGCACTTGCCTTGCAAAAAATGGGGCTTAAAGTTGGAGTGTTGGATGCCGATATCTATGGCCCAAGTATTCCGACTATGCTGGGAAATGCTGGCAAAACTCCTCTTATTGAAAGTGAAAATTTTGTGCCTTTAGATGCTTATGGCATGGCGGTGTTATCGATTGGACATTTAACTGGTGATAACAACACACCTGTTGCATGGCGTGGGCCAAAGGCAACGGGTGCTTTAATGCAATTATTTAATCAAACTCTTTGGCCTGATTTAGATGTATTGATGATTGATATGCCACCTGGTACTGGAGATATTCAACTCACGCTTGCACAGCGTATCCCAGTTACTGGTTCAATCATTGTGACTACGCCACAAAATGTTGCCTTATTAGATGCTACTAAAGGTATCGAATTATTTAATAAAGTTGGAATTCCTGTATTAGGCGTCGTTGAAAATATGTCGACCCATATTTGCTCTAACTGTGGTCATGAGGAGCAAATTTTTGGTATTGGCGGTGGTGATAAGCTCTCTGAACAGTACCATATTCCACTGTTAGGCCGCTTGCCTCTAAATGCTCAAATCCGTGAGCATGCTGATCAGGGTAAACCTAGTGTTGTAGCAATGGATGATGCGGCTGATAGTTACATTGATATTGCTAAAGCGATGTGGGAACAGATTGAAAAAATTCCTCAACGTACACGTGATGACAAACGTATCTTCTGATTTATTTAAACCCGACTGCAAGTCGGGTTTTTTATTATCTGGTTAAAATAAAAAATTAAACTACTGAATCTTAATAACAAAGCTAAACTTGAAATTGGCATATAGATTGCTACTTTACACTTTTTAAAAAGAAAGGGTAAAAAAATGCAATTTAAATGTGCTTTTGGCGTAATCAGTTTATGTAGCGCTTTATTTTTAGTCGGATGCAATAATGACGACTCTTCTGTTTCACAAACACCTACAGTTCAGGAGCAAAAACAGAAATTACAGCCGATTATTATTCAGGGTGCTTTGCCTGTAGAGTCGGAAAGAATGGCTTCAAAATTAGAGAATAAGGTTGTCGAAGAAATTGGTGGGTGGACATTCTGGAAGGGTACCTATAATGGTTATCCAATGATTATTTCTAAAACCCGTATGGGTATGAGTAACTCGGCTGCGGCAACTGCTTTAGCCATTGAACGTTATAAACCGATTGCAATTATTAATCAGGGAACATCAGGCGGGCACGACCCAGATCTACACGTTTACGATATTGTCTTAGGAAAATACGCAACCAATATTGGTGCATTTAGAACACCAAAGCAGCCAGTTGGTGGTGGTTCAAATTCACTCACATGGGTTGAGGCTTTTGATGTTTTGCCAACAGACGAGTCTGACCCAGAACCTATCGCAATTCGTAAATTTGAAGGTGACCAAGAGTTATTAATGGCGGCACATAAAGTCCGTTATGACAAAGGTGAAGTGGTCGAAGGAACGATTGGCTCAGCAGACGTTTGGAATAATGAGCTTGATCGTATTCAATTCTTCCATCAACGCTATGGGACTTCAGTCGAGGAAATGGAAGCAGCATCTGTTGCACAAATTGCCAGCCAGTTTAATGTTCCTTTTCTAGGAATTCGAATCTTATCTAATAATATTACGAATAATGGAGCTTACGACCCTGGTACAGGAGAGGCTTGCCAAGAGTATGTACTCAATGTGGCTGAAGAGTATATGAAATCAAAACTACCAAAATAATCATTTAAAACTAAGCAAGAAGATCGGAGTCTTTATAAAACTTCTTCTTCTTGCTTTTTATGGCGATGTCTATTTTTCCAGTTTTTAATAACCATCCAACGCCAGAAAATTTCTGTAGATAGATATAAAATGACAGCAAATACGAAAGCTTCTACAACAAGACCTGTCATCAAAATTTTCGCAAGACTAAAATCAATGTGTCCGTGGCCGAAATGAGTAATCCAGCGGGAAATTTGGTGCAATACACCCAGCAGCATTTCTTTGTTGATCATATGCACATGAAAAATATGCGCACCAAACCAAAACCCAATATATAGAATAGGAACTAAAGTAAGAGGATTACTTAGCCAAGCCAGCATTAAGCTAATTGGTAGATTTACTTCAAATAGTAAGACTGCCATCACAATAAATACACTGTGAAAAGGGATAGGCAGTAAACCAAAAAAGGTTCCGACAAAAACAGCTCGGGTAATTGATTTTCGATTGACATACCAAAGCACAGGATTCAGGGTCTTTTTACCAAAAATCCTTAGAAATTTCATATTTGAAACTTTCTCGGGTGAGGGAAGCCAAGATTGAAAAAAGTGCTTTGCCATAATCATTAAGGTAGTAGAGCGCGGTGCTCTAAATAAAAAAATCAGAAACAATATATGAATTGAAACTTACTAAAAGCTTAAAATTTAAACTTACCATCACTATATATTTTTTATTATAAAGGCTTTTGATGGAAAAATAGACTTAAAATAAAAATACTTATGTTATTTAAGTACGAAATTATTTGAAAAGCATAACAACTGACCGTAAAGTTTTCTTTATCACTTTTTGTGGTAATTTTATAAGTATATGTTTTTAATATTTTTATTTAAAAATTAAAAGTGATCTAAAAAATTTTGTCTTACAATTAGCTTTTGCCATGTGACAGGATATCTATTAATCTGAGATGACTATATTATGAGGTCATTCAATGATTTCATGGCTTTTTATTGGCTTAGTAGCCACAATTTTACTTACACCTGGTCCGACTAACACTTTACTCGCTTCTTCAGGCGTGCAAGTAGGACTACGGAAGTCAGTAAAACTTATTCCAGCAGAAGTTTTGGGTTATGTGATCTCTATTTCTGCATGGGGAATGCTGATTGGGAAAGTGTCAACCACATTGCCATTGCTACCGCCTATTCTTAAGCTGTTGAGTGCTTGCTATATTATTTTCTTAGCCATTAAGTTATGGCATACGGCAAATCAGGAGATTGAATTAAATCAGCCTACGATCCGTACTCGTGAATTATTTTGTGCAACCTTATTGAATCCTAAAGCCTTGCTCTTTGCTTCAGCAATTTTTCCAGTAGCTGCGTGGAGTGATTTTCACATTTATTTGATTCATATGATGGCTTACTTAGCGCTTATTACGCCAATTGCCTTATTCTGGATTTTCTTGGGATCACTTTTAGCTTCCAAGAAAGTTGCATGGCTAAATCAGACGAATTTACAAAAAACAGCTTCACTCGTTTTAGTCAGTTTTTCAATTCCTATTAGCTATTCTGCTTTACTGAGCCTTTAAAGGTACCGCTGAGCTATTCTTATTTGTTTGAGTAGCTTTGCGTTGTTTTCATAATTGCTTTTTTAAGTTAAAGTACGTCGAAATCAATGAAATTACCTTTTGGATAGAAAATACATGGCTATTAAGTCTGATCGTTGGATTCGCGAGATGAGCGAAAAACACGGCATGATTGAACCTTATGCAGAGAATCAAGTCCGTTTTGATGAAAATGGTGAAAAGTTGATCTCATACGGGGTCTCTAGCTATGGTTATGATGTACGCTGTGCTCGTGAATTCAAGGTTTTTACTAACGTACATTCTGCAATTGTCGACCCAAAGAATTTTGATGACAAAAGTTTTATCGATATTGAGTCTGATGTTTGTATTATTCCGCCAAACTCATTTGCTCTAGCGCGTACGATTGAATATTTCCGTATTCCTCGTAATGTGTTGACAGTATGCTTAGGCAAGTCGACTTATGCTCGTTGCGGTATCATTGTGAATGTGACTCCGTTAGAACCTGAATGGGAAGGTCACGTAACTTTAGAATTTTCAAACACCACTAATTTACCTGCACGTATTTATGCAGGGGAAGGTGTAGCACAAATGCTATTCTTTGAAAGTGATGAAGTCTGTGAAACATCTTATAAAGACCGTGGTGGTAAATACCAAGGTCAAACAGGCGTTACACTTCCTAAAACATAATTTTTCTTAGATAAAGAAGAGTTTTAAAATAATGGGTCGCTTAGGTGGCCCAATTTTATGAATAAAATTTACATGAGGTGCGTTTATCGGAATAGTGATAAATGACAGTTTCCTTTTGTAAAAAATAATATAATATGATCAATAATTGATTTGTTTTTTTGTTCTGCATCACAGAATTTAAAAGTAAATGTATTGGATATAGGTTGTCTTTTTAGTAGTAATTACTTAGATATCTACTAAATTCAGATAGGCCAAATAAAAAGAAATTAAACAGGATTATGCCCCCAAGGATACGGAGGTCGGCCATGCGACAGTTTACGTCTCTTCATGTAGCGATAGCGCTTGGAAGCTTATGCTTTTCTTCAGCGTATGCTGCCTCTACATTAGTCCCTATGTCAGATTCGGAACTATCCGCAACTCGTGGCCAAGCTTTAATGAGTATGTCTTATATTGCGCCTACGGATTCTGCAAATTTGGAAAAACTACGTGACAATAACAGTAACGTAGGTTTTTATAAATTGGGCTTAGATGCTGATTTAGAGCTGAACGCAAACATTAAAAGATTGCAGCTTGGGTGCGGCGGAGCTAATGGTGCGGGTGCATGTGATATTGATATTGATAACTTAAGTCTAAGTGGTCTTTCAGATACTAACGATGGTCGTGCTAGCTCTTCCGCAAAACTAACCAACCCGTTTATTGAGTTTGCGATTAAAAACCCCAATAGTGCATCGACTCGCGAAGTAGCTGGAGTAAGACTAAGTGCTGAATCTATTCAAGGCTTACTTACTTTTGGGTCAGAGAATACTGCTACAAAAAATGGTATTAACTCTTTTAGTGGTTATATGGTAACTCAAGCGACTGGAGGAACTGTAAATACTTTTGCTCGCTCTCCTGGTTCTGGCTTAACTCAAACTAATTTGGGGACAGTAATTACTGGCCGAGCACGAAGTTCTGATGGTTTAGTTTGGGCTAATTTTAAATCTACAGCTTATGATCTAGGTTTAAGTAGTGCATCTGGTAGTCTAACTTTACCTTCACAAGTCATCTCAGGCAAACGTATAACTACTGCAAATTTGACAGGTACTGCTAATGTAAGTGGTATTAATTTATCTGGAACTATTTCAGCAGATGCGAAACTCGATCTTGGTTTAACGATTCCTTTATCAGGGAATTTAACAGGTGTGATTAACAATTTAGGTGTAAATGTTGCTGTAAATGAAGATTTGGGCTATTTCCATAAAGTCAATTTAAATGGTACGGCGGCCTCTCTTTCCTTGCAAGGGCAAAATTTACAATGGACAGGAGCGAAATCAGTTTCTCAAGCGGGGTGGTGGTTAGAACTTTCGAACCCGATTGATATTGGTGATGTAACTCCGCAGTCACAGGTAGTGATTACCGATGATGTTGTTAAAGCCGCTCTAGGTAAAGTGAGCGCGTATTTAGGAAAAGATGAAAATGCAGTCAACTGTGGCTTTTTAGCAATTTCTTGTTTGGCGGGGAGTATCAATACAGGAAATATTGATTTAACTGGTCAGTATGTTCCTATGAATCTGACGAATTTAGTTTTAAAAAACCAGAGTTTTGCTCCTAACTGCTATGGGAACTTAAAGTTCTGTTAATCTTAAAAAAACGTTGTAGTTGATGGTATGCATTCATCGGAAAAGTAATTTTTTACATGCTTTTTTTTGCATTTGTGCAAATATTCCGCATAATAGAAATGTGGAAAGGTTGGCAATATCTTTTAGATGTGCCTCTTTGTCTAAGGTGAAAAGGATAGATTCACCTGGCATCAAGGATTGTTAAAGAAAAATAAATATGGTGCACGGCATCGTATAAAACAGGAAGGTCAAGATGACTACACTTAATTATACGGTAAGGTTTCAAAAAACCGTTTTGGCAAGTTTAATAGGGCTTTGTATAAGCCAATCTAGTTTGGCACTCGAAGAACTTTCTGATGCGGGTTTAAGTGAAACTACTGGTGAAGGTATTGCGATCTTGCCACAGAATGCTTATATGGTATTTCGTGGCGCAGGTGCTAATGAAACCTCAAGTCAGATATTAACCGATCGTACTAAAGATACAGGTTATATCAATTATGTGCCTGTCGGTCCTTTAAGTATGACAGCTGCAGATACCAATAAAAATGGCTCGATTGATTCGGGTGATCGTGCGGTTGGTAAAGCTGATATTTTTCTTTATGGTTTAGCGCTTTCCAAATCTGATAATGATACGAATACCCGTATTGCTTCTACTGAAGCGGCTGCTGCAATCTCAAGTTGGGGTACTGCTGTCAACCCGTGGATCTTTAAAGTTGCGACAGAAAACTCAGTACCGAACTTTAGTGCGACAAATTGTAGTGGTGCGACTGATCCAACTTGCCAAGTAACCTATTTAGCTTTAGAAGCTCCTTTATATGAGGTCGGAACAAAGGATTCTGCAGGTATAGACGCTTATAAGCTGAAACTAGGTTTATGGACAGATATCTTTGTGCGTAACCCAAATAAAATAAATGGTGCAGCAGATCAATTTAATTATGGGGACTCAAATGGTTTGATTGGCACCAGTACCGATACAAGCCGTGCAAACCGTCTTCGTTTACAAGGAGTTTGGAATAACTTTAGCTTAAATGGCAGTCGTTTACAGCTTTTCCAAACATTAGGGGGGGCAACATCTGCTGGTGGAATGAGTCCTTTTTATAACGATACTTTGGGTTTAGCAGGAGTTTTTCGTTTAAACAGTGGTGATGCCTCTAATTTAAGAGCAACAATTACTTCAAATACTCCAACGTCTTCGGTAGGGCCGTGGGTAAATCGCTATAGTACCCAATATACTGGTGCACCAAGTAATAACTCTCCAAGCGCGGATTGGTTATATCGGGTTCGTAGTCAGACTACGACTGTTACTTCAACGGGTTCATGGACCGCGCCAACGGATAGCGCTATGAATAATGTTTTACGTTTAAGTACGCGTGAATCTGGAACTACCCAAGGTAATTTGGTAACACCTGCAATTAATGGTGGGCTTGCTCCAACTTTTGATGCGAATGAAGGTTTATATCTCTATAACCCAAACATTAACCTTGTGTTAGGGTCTTTATATCAACCACTCGTTTTAAGCTCAGATGGTAAAAACTTTAGTTTAGAACTTGCTCGTATTCCGAATAAACCAGAAATTTATAAGAAAATTTATACAGATTATAGTGGTGCCGATACGAGTTATTTAGGTTCAACTTGTAATATTTACCAATGTGGTACGAATGTAACATTAGGTGGTAAAACTTACCAAGGTTCTAGTGCAACACACAGCAGTATCTCAATTGGTTCAACAGTTTATAATGCAACGAATAATACTTTAGAGGCATTTAAAGGTAACAGCACACAAGATGCGGTTGGTATTTCTTTTGGTAAATTACCTACAGGCACTGTGGCGGCGATAACGCAAACTAAAAACTTCTACCAATTGCAAAATCAGGAGCGCCGTGCAGGCAGTTATAGTTGCGGATTTTTGAACTTAAGTACTTGTTATGATACATGGCAGTACCGTACAGCAACGGGTTGGACTGGAAATGCGGGCTCAGGTTTAAAATTTGATTCTCAAGGCGCTAACTGGGCGAGTATTGACAGTACCTCTTATTATAATCCAACAGTAAATAATACTGGTTATACCTTAGCCGATGCGGGGAATGGGGCTCAGTACACTGTGCCTACTAGTACGCCTTTACCCGATGCTCGTTATGAGGGGGGACGTTGGTACACGACTACGCCAAATGCAGATTTGAACACCTATAAATTATCTGGGGCACAAATTAGCTCAGCCATTACTAATAACATGGGTTCAGCTGTCATTGATGGTGTATTAATCCAGCATCTGAAACTGACAACTAAAGGCTTATAAGAGGAGGATAATGATATGAAAAAATTAAGTACCTTAATCCTCGCTCTTTTTGCAACGGTTACTCATGCGGAGCTGCAAACTTTAGATAATGATGCCTTGCAGGCAATTAATGGCCAAGCTGGTGCTGATTTATCTTTAATGCTTAATTTAAACCAGACCAGTAACGGTGTATTTGACAATGGTAGTGGCGGTGTCTGTGAGAACGTAGAGTTTTGTCATATTGGTTTGGCGATTAACAAACGTTTTGTACAAGCAGATGCGAGTAAGCCAAGTGGTTGGGCTGAAAATAGTGATAGTGGTAATAAACTTTGGCTAGTATTTAAAGGCGTACAAGGTACTTTAAATATTCAAAAAATGGGTTTAGATGGTGCTGATTTAAAGTATCTGGATAAAAACAATACTGAAATTATTAAGCCCGCCATTCAGCTTAGTTTTAGTGCAGCACAGCCCATTTTAATTCGTAACTTTGGTTTCAATGCTTTATCAATTGAACAAGATAACTTTACGAGTTCAACTACAGCCCAAGGGTCGAGTGCAAATATGTATGATTATGCATATTTCAAAAAACCGACATATGCTGCGACTGCTAATAGTGCAGCACAGCAAGTTGCTACAGCAACTCCATCGGCCTATGACTATGGGCGTGAAACTGGTTTTATGGGCTTAATGATGAACGGAAACTTGGCTATTCAAGGAAAAGTCATGGTCTTTAGCTGTGATGGTAGCCATCCTCGTTGTTAAGGGTTAATGTAGATTTCAAAGGAACTGAAGTGATGAAAAAAAATAAAGAAAATCACAGCTCAAAGTTTATTTTAAATACATTAACAACCAGCATGTTGTTAGTGAGTGGACAAATTTATGCTTTAGAAGCTTTAACAGATGCTGATTTGAGTGCTGTCAATGGACAAGATGGGATCTCGATTCAAACTACGTTTAATGAAATTAATATTGATAATGCTTACTGGGATGACCATGCAGGCACACCAACAAGTGCTGATCAGGTATTAAGAGCTCAAGCAAGTGGTGTAAAAGTCCAAAAAAGTAATGCATCTAGCCAGCCTTTAAGTACTAATTACCGTTTAGATGTGGGGAGTAATACAACCACTGGTAAAGCAGGCATAGATTTTTCTATGCAGAGTAGCCCTTCTCTTATTACGGTAAATAGCGTTAAAGTTTGTAATAGTTCAGCTACATGTTCGCCAACTTTAGGACAATTAGCAATTCAAACAACTTCTCCTTTAAATTTGGCAATTACTACTCAAGATGGTTTATTTAGTCCAAATAGCCAATCTAGCATGACGCTTGGTATTAATAATGCCAATATTTATCTAGGGCAATTGGATGCTCGGAATCAGTTAAACCAGCTAATTTTAAGAAACTTTAACTTTAATTTTGTTGGTAAAGGGGTCATGTTTGTAGACCCGACTCGTGGTGTAGTTTTACAGACAAATACTGGAACTAACGTTGCTAGTGTAGGGCAAACTCCCAATAGTACCTATGGCTATGTTGATTTTAACCGCGTAGCGGATTCGGCTTCCAGTTTAACCGCAGGTACATATGTAGACAGCAGTGGAAAAGTAACCAATTCCGGTCTAAATATTGAGGTCATGCTTAGTTCCAATGTAGATAAATCTAACCCTTATGTTTTAGATGCAAATAATAGCCCACAAAATGCGAAAGGCTTGATTCGTTTAGGTGCAAGTGGCCGAATGGTCAACGGTTATCTACAACTTCGTGGGTTAGATGGTACGGCGGATACAACCACGTTAGGGACTGCAAATACAGCTTCGGGTACAGGTTCAAGTAATAGTATTTTAGGTAAATCTGGCGTTGCCTTTCGTATGAAAGGTGAGTTCACCAAAGATAATGATTCAATGCTAGGTGCAGATGGCAAAGCAACCACTTTAGAAATTGGTGGAGCGGGTCTTAATGCTTACGGTTTTGAGTTTGGTAATCTAACAGGTCTTAACTCAGCGACACGCGGTTATTTCGACAGCGGAAATATTTATCTAAATCTTGCAGATACAAAAACCTTATTAATGCCAAACAACGCAACCTTAAATGGAATCCGTTTAGGTAGTGGTACTTTAACGACAGCTGCTGATTATCAACATAATATTCACCGTGATACGGTTACTAATCCGTTTAGCTTAATTCTTGCGATGCGTGGAGCAGAGTTTCAAGCATTTTCAAGACGCGGTCGCTTTACAACAAGTGCGAATGTCGCTCCTGCAAATCAGTTTGCAGACAATGGTTCAAACAACCAGTGGGGCTTGGCATTACCTTTCTATAACTTAAATGCTAATGCTGCTGTATATGGTTTAGATGCCCCTGCAAATAGTGCCTATTACTATACAAAAGATGCCAATGGTAAACCTGTTCAGAATGTTGTTGCTGCATCTGGAACGACATCTCGTTTAGGTTTTGGTATTGCTGCTGGAACTACTGGACGTGATGCGACTGGAACCAAAACAACCTCAATTTTATTAATTGATGGTTCTCCAAATGCCAATAATGCAGGTAGTCCTACCGATTATTACATGGGGTTACGTAATATCGATATGTTCCTCAAAGGCAATGGAAGCATTGGCTTAGAAAATGGCAGTCTTAATGTTAGTTTAAAAGAGATGCTCCTTGCTTTATCAACTGAAATTGCAGCAGGGTATTTACCTGGGGCAAAATATAAAACTTGTCCAGCTACTGGTTCATGTACCTCACCAATTGATAACTTTGCCAGAAATAATGATGTCTTATTTGGTCTAAAACTGCGTTTAGGCGGAGATCTTAACTTATCGATCGTGCCAAATAGTTCAATTGCAGATGGTAGTGCTCTAACTGTACTGGGCGATTTCACCATGCCTGCCACAGCAACTGGAAATACGGTTCAAATTAGTGATCCGATCGATGGTTCTGCAATTGGTTTTGATAATATTACTGGAAAGCTTGCGTTTAATACTGCTTTAGTTGTTGGTAAAGACAGTGCAAGTGGTTTAGGTAAAGTTGGCGTAAATACGGCGGTTTATTTTAATCCAGATAAGAGTATTGACGGTGCATTACGTGTTAAAGATATTAACTTCTATCCTCCATCAACTGGTGCAGGTGCACGTTTAGGTGAGCTTGCGATTACTGGTGGACGTTTAAATAGTAGCTTTAGTATTGTGCCTAGAAATGGTGCTTTTAACTAACCAAAAAAGTGGCGGTCATTGCCACTTTTTATAAAAAATTTATTTTGAATGTGATTGGATTTGCATTCGTCGGGTTATAGGGATAATTGCTTTATGCTTGAATATTATTCTGATAGTCTGAACAAATAATAAGCGTTTGTCTCTTAAGGATTAGAGCGACATGAAGAATAAAAATATAGGGTGCTGGTTGTTACTTGCCAGTAGTTCAAGTGTTTTTGCAATGCAGCCTTTGGATGATCAAAGTCTTGCAGCGACGACAGGCCAAAATGGCTTAACACTAGGTATTCAAGCCGATAAAGTTCAATTTAATCAAGTCGCCCTGATTGATACAAACGGTATAGCCTCAACTTCGTATAATAGTAAGGCTGGCTTTGTTATTGCAGGGAATTCTACGAATCCAGTTCCTGGCATAGAGTTTATTAAAGCTGCGGTATCTAGTAATCCTTCTTTTAATATCGTAATGGATACTGATGCGGGTGGTGGAAACCCTTTTTTAAATTTAGCTGTGTCTATGGGCAATGATGTAAACGGTATTCGACTTTTACCTTTTTCAGTTTATTTAGCCCCAAGTGCATCTTTATCTAGTCCATCCGATTATGCATTAACGAGTTATGCGCCAAAATCAATTTTTAGTTCGGGAACGACAGTAAATACGGGTGTAAAAGAAATCATTCGTTCTACTGGGAATCTAGATATTAACTTTGTACAAACCAATAAACCTCGTTTAAATATCCAGCTTGGTCATGCGGCTCAATCAGTTATGGTTAAATTTGGAGGGGCAATTCAATCTATTTGTTCTGCTGCTGCGGGTTGTCCAATTACTTTAGTGTCCGATAATACGGGTGCTACATTTGGATTTAAATTTGCAGGCACAAATACCTCAACAGGTTTTGTGCTTGATGGTTTCTATGCAGGTGTTGATCCAACTGGATTAACTTTTGGTAATAACGGCGTGTCGAGTAAGTTCGATGCTTCACTTAACAATGTCACTTTAGGAAATATGGGAACCCAAAGTACAACGACATTTAATAATTTGCCTAACGGTTCTATGGGGAGTTTTGGTATTACTGGGGCGTCAGTGACTGACTTAAAAATGAAAGTAAGTGGCTTTTAGAAAAAATAATAACTTAACCTGAAATATGAAAGAGGGCGGTTGTAAAAACAATCGCCCTCTTTTTATAACTATATTGAGTTAAATGTTTTCTGATCTGGTGTGTTCTAATTGTTGAACAATTTCATCCAAAGCTTTAATACGCTTAACTTGATCCCATAAGTTTTTAGCTTGTGGGTAGGCTTTAGTCATCATGCCTAACCATTGTTTATAACGACCAACCATGCCAATTTCTGTTTTTGCTTGACCATTTAAAAAGCGAATTTGTAGGTCAACCAGTTGTTCCCAACTGAATAATGCCTCATTCATATTTTCACGAATGCATTGTGTTAAGTCTGGGGTAGTCACAGCACCACGCCCAATCATTAAATCTTCACAGCCAGATTGTTGCTGACAGGCTCTAGCATCAGCATTGGTCCAGATTTCACCGTTGGCAATTACATTAATTTTTAATGCTTCTTTAATGGGAAGAATTTTTTCCCAATAAGCAGGCGGCGTATAACCATCTGCTTTAGTACGAGCGTGAACTGTCAACCAACTTGCACCAGCATCTTCAACAGCATGGGCATTTTCCATGGTGTGATTTTCATCTAGATAACCTAAACGCATTTTTGCTGAAACAGGAATATGAGGAGGTACCGCATCTCTTACCGCTTTAATCAGCATATGTACAACATCAGGTTCATCAAGAAGAACTGAACCGCCTCGGTGTCGGTTTACAGTTTTTGCGGGACAACCGAAATTAAGGTCGATTGCTGGCGCACCAAGCTCAACAACTTTCGCTGCATTTGCTGCCAGCATATCTGGATTATTCCCTAAGAACTGGACATGGACAGGTGTCCCAGCCGCCGTTTTACCGTCATTTTTTAATTCTGGACAAAAACTATAGTAAATATGGTCTGGCAAAATGCTGTCTGTAACTCGAATAAACTCGGTCACACACCAGTCGAAATGACCAACAGATGTGAGTGTATCCCGCATGATCGGGTCAGTTAAACCTTCCATTGGAGCGAGTATGAGTTTCACAGTCTGTGTCACCTGAGCAAAAAGAAAACAGCGTTATACGGGATATGTATAACGCTGTCTAGTATCGATGAAATTTTAATTAATTTAGAGACCCAGAATCATTTCAAGCACAAATTTACTACCAATAAAACCAATAGCTAAAAGCACAAAGCCGATTAACGTAAAACGAATGGCCTTTTGTCCTCGCCATCCGAGTTTGTAATGGCCAATCAATAATGATCCATAGATAAACCAGGAAATAATACTAAATACGGTTTTATGAGCGAGATGCTGTGCAAAGAAGCTATCGATAGTCAAAAAACCAAAAGCGAGTGCAATTGTTAATAGAATAAAACCAGTAATGATGAGGTCAAATAACAAAGACTCCATCGCCTGAATTGATGGGAGTAAATTGACCCAAAAGCGTTTTTTTTGTTTCTTTTTGAGTTCACGATTTTGGAACCACAGCAAAATAGCGTGAATGGTTGCCATCAGTAAAACTGCATAGGCAGATAAAGACAGAATGATATGGACATCAAGGCCTAAAGAGTGTTGCTCAATAAATTGATCTGGTCGGCTGAATGCAAAACCTAAAATTAGGCCAATAGCTGCTACAGGAATGCCTAACAAGTTTAACGGTACAATGGGGCGAAAAATACTAAAAATTAAACTTAACAACAGCATAAGCCACGATGTAAAAGATACTAAATTAAAAACATCGTAGTTAATTCCGGTTGGTGTCAGCATGGCGTGGCATAAAACTGTGCCGTGCAACAGGAGTGCCAAAGTTGCAACAACAGCAAATAACCATGGGTTTGGTTCACGTTTTGACATTAAACGAATAAACAGATACCAGAAAGAAGTGGTATATGCAATGAGTGCCAAAATTGTGTAAACCAAGGGGAGGCTAATCATGTCAAACCTTTTTCAGGATTAATTCATCTATATAAGATATAAATTCGCTGCGAACTAAAGTATCCTATAGCATTCTATGCATAAATTTTCTATTTCGAGAAAGATTTTTTTGCAACTAGCCATTTTAAGCGGATTTTGCAATGTTTGATACCTTAACAGAACGACTCACACAGAGTTTAAGAAATGTTACTGGCTCAGGGCAGCTGACCGAAGACAATATTAAAGATACCTTACGTGAAGTACGTATGGCACTTCTTGAAGCCGATGTCGCGTTACCTGTAACTCGTGAATTTATCGCGAAAGTTAAGGAAGAGGCATTGGGCCAGGAAGTGATGACTCAGTTATCGCCAGGCCAGGCATTTGTAAAAATTGTCTATGACGAACTCACCAAGATGATGGGTGAGGCGAATGAAACACTTGATTTAAGTGCTAAGCCTCCCGTTGTTGTATTACTTGCTGGTTTACAAGGTGCTGGTAAAACGACAACTGCCGCTAAGTTGGCACGTTTCTTAAAAGAGCGTCAAAAGAAAAAAGTAATGACGGTTTCTGCGGACGTTTACCGTCCAGCAGCGATTAAGCAGTTAGAAACTGTCTCTAACGAAGTTGGTGCTGGTTTTATTCCTTCAGATGCTTCTGAAAAGCCAATTGATATCGTTAATCGTGCAATTGAACAGGCAAAAATCCAATTTGCTGATGTATTGATTGTCGATACCGCAGGTCGTTTACATGTCGATGCAGACATGATGGACGAAATTAAAGAATTACATGCTGCTGTTAAGCCAACTGAAACTTTGTTTGTGGTTGATGCCATGACAGGTCAGGATGCTGCGAACACAGCTAAAGCCTTTAATGATGCATTGGCACTTACAGGTGTGATTCTCACTAAAACTGATGGTGATGCACGTGGTGGTGCAGCGCTTTCTGTGCGTGCAATTACGGGTAAGCCAATCAAGTTCTTGGGTATGGGTGAGAAGCTTGATGCTTTAGAACCATTCCATCCAGATCGTGTTGCTCAACGTATTTTAGGCATGGGTGACGTACTTTCTTTAGTCGAGGAAGTTGAACGTAAAATCGACAAAGAAAAAGCCGAAAAAATGGCTAAAAAATTGCAAAAAGGAGGCAGCTTCAACTTTGAAGATATGCTGATGCAATTTGAGCAAATGAAAAATATGGGCGGTATGATGGGCTTCTTAGATAAGTTGCCTGGCATGAGCGGTGCAGGAATTCAGCAAGCGATTGAGCAAGCAAATCCTGAAAAACAGGTCAAGAAAATGGAAGCTATTATCCAGTCAATGACTGTTAAAGAGCGCCGTAATCCAGACTTGATGAACCCAAGCCGTAAAAAACGTATTGCAGCTGGTTGTGGTATGGATGTTGCTGAAGTGAATAAACTTATTAAGCAACAAGCACAAATGGCTAAAATGATGAAGAAGTTTGCGAATCCATCTGGTATGAGCAAAATGATGCGTTCATTAGGCAATATGCAAAAACAATTTGGCGGCGGCGGTGGCGGCGGAATGGGACCACTCTTTGGCAACAACGACCAAAAGAAATAAGCTCATAAAATATAAAAGGCGCAACAAGCGCCTTTTATTTTGCCCTACATTTTAGTCTTTAGGATAATGAGCAATATATTGTTGTAATCCTTTGAGCAAAAGGTCAGTTTCTACGACTGGATCATATTTTTTCAAGAACTTGGCAAATAGTTGTGCATCTCCACCGGTAAGGAGCAGTTTTTTCGGAGATTGCTGCATAATATTTTCGATAGTACTAATAAGGCCTAATAAAATACCATGATGTACAGCATCGACGGTGTTGTTGCCTGGGTTTAGATTATCAAAAGCTGAGTCAGGAATTTTAATGCCTTTTGTATTTTGAATAAGTGCATCGCGTTGCAGATACAGGTTGGGTAAAATGTAACCGCCTAAATGTTGTTTGCCTTGCGTTAAATCAATCGTTAAAGCTGTTCCACATCCAATAATACAATAGTTTTCATTAGCCTGAGCCACAGCAAGTACTTGTAACCAACGGTCAATCCCGAGCTGGCTTGGTACCTCATAGCCACACTTTAACTCAGCATATTCAGCATGAACCTTTGCAAAAACAACTGGAATTTCAAGCCATTTTAGAATTTGTTGAATACGTTGATTATTCTCGGCATCTAAGACGGATGACACTCCAATTCGATGTAGGCCTTGATGTTTAAAGTGTTGAATTAACCCAAGTAGTAGATCGGCAGGGGATTGCAAATGCAGTTCTGCAGCATGTTCAATAGTTTTGTGATTTTCAGTAATCCAGTATTTTAAACGAGTGTTCCCGATATCGAGCCATAAACTTTTCATGGAGAAACACCTGTTTATTGATTGATCTGTGGTCTTAAGCGACCTTGATAAAACTGCTTAGGTTCCGGAGTTTCAAGTATGACGGCTCCATCATTGGAAATTCCAACAAAACGGCCTTCTACTAGTCCTTGGCTATGCTCAAACTGCACGAATTGATTAATCCATGCGGCATGATGATTAAAACGGCCAGCTAAGTTGTAGCAGCCATGATCGAACCAGCGAGCTGCATTTTGAATAGCGATATACAGCTCTGAAACTAACTCAAGACGGCTGTTTTGCTCTAGACCTAGATCTTCTAAAGAGGTAATCGGCTGATCACTGTCGGTTACGGGTGGCGTTTTTAAATTAATGCCCACACCTACTATAGCCTGATGTTGCGAAAGGGGTTCAACTAAAATTCCACCCCATTTACCTTGCGCACTATATAAATCATTTGGCCATTTTACTTGTAAGCTTAGAAGCTGTAATTGCGGGATTTGCAAAATATTTAGAGCAACTTCAAGTGCTAAGCGACCATCTAAGGGTGTTCGAGTTTGCACCAATGTGCTTAAATAAATGTTTCCTTCAGGTGAAATCCATTGCCGTTGATGTTGACCTCGCCCTTGAGTTTGTTGAGCACTGCAAACCAAGCCTGTTGTAATGCCTTTTTGGGCAATTTCACGAATATCATCATTGGTCGAAGTTGTGGTTGCTTTTAATAAAACCACTTCTGGAAGCTGGTTTTTTGCGCTTAAAAGTTGTTGTAGTTGGCGAGTCTCTAAATCCATGTTGAATATGAGCAGAGTGGTAAAACATTTATGGAGTTAATCATATATTTACTCATTGGCGCAATTGCTGGTTTTACTGCCGGATTGTTTGGGGTTGGTGGTGGATTAATTATTGTACCAATCCTCTATGTCGTTTTTACCCAGTTACACTATGACCCTGCGGTAATCATGCATATTGCAGTAGGAACATCACTTGCGACCATTATTGTAACGTCCTTTAGTTCGGTGTCGGCTCACCATAAAAAAGGAGCTGTACTTTGGCCAGTTTTTCGTAATTTAGCACCCGGGCTCATTATTGGTTCATTTTTGGGTGCTGGTATTGCTGATCTGATGTCTGGTCAACATTTGCAACTTCTTATAGGGATTTTTGCTGTTTTCATGGCTTATCGTATGTTTAAAGGTGCCCATGTTGTAGTTGATCCAACACGTCAGCTTCCTTCAGCATCTATGCAAGTGATAGCAGGTGGCGGAATTGGTGTTGCCTCTGCAATTTTTGGAATTGGGGGAGGAAGCCTAACCGTACCGTATTTAAACCGTCATGGCATCGTTATGCAAAAAGCAGTCGCAACTTCTGCTGCTTGTGGTTTACCTATTGCAATTGCGGGTGCAATTGGCTTCATGTGGTTTGGTGCTAAAGAACACATCTCTGTACCTAACACGATTGGTTATGTGCACATCTATGCTTTTATCGGCATTAGTGTTATGAGTTTTATTACAGCCAAGTTTGGAGCAAAAGTCGCTCATGCATTGTCACCGCAAATGTTAAAAAAATGCTTTGCCTGTTTGTTAGTTGTGGTAGGTAGTTATTTTATTTATAAAGGCATTATGCACTAGAGAATAAAATATTAACCTTAAGAAAACTACGATGTAAGAGCTTGAATTTTTAGAAATTCGAGCTTTTTTTATTCAAGAATATAAGAACATTCGGGGCTTTTGTTCATCCGATTTTGGTGTTGTTTTAAAATGGGTTGGCTTAAAATGCAATGAAATTGTCAGACAATGACATAGTTTTTAATCGATGGGATCAGTTAAAAACAAGGATGCGAAAGAAAAGCATGGATTAATGCATATAAAAAGTAGCGGGTGATTTATGAATCTCGAAGAGACAGAAAGTCTTTCTGAGCAAATTGTCAAATATATTAGCGAACAGATCATTAGTGGCGAGCTGGTTGAAGGTGAACGTATTCAAGAACTACGTATTGCTAAAGAGCTTGACGTGAGCCGAGGGTCAGTTCGTGAAGCATTGTTATTATTAGAGCGTACTCATTTAATTGAGATATTTCCACGCCGTGGGGCAATTGTTTCAGAAATGTCTGCACAGCAGGTTAAAGCACTGTTTGACACAAACATGATGTTATTGGGGCATATTGTTCAGCGAATAAGTGAAACATGGCGGGCACATGAAGCAGATCAATTACAGTTATTGTTAGAACAACTTCTTGAGCATGTAAAAGCAGGAGATATCGAGAAATTTTATGATGGTGTTTTCCAATATCTGGCTGAACAGCAAGATATGGTCGGAAATCCTTATCTAATGAAATTCTATAAAGAGTTATTGCCTTCATTACGTCGTAGTTATTTTTTGACCTTAAATACATCTAAGCGGGAGCTACAAGAAGCATTTGCATTATTTAAACTCGTGATTGATGCAATTTTGATCCGAAAATCACAACAAGCCGCTTTATTTATGGAAGATTTTTGTCGACACTTACGTAACCTTGTGTTGGAATCGCTGACACGAATGAAACAGATTGAATTGGCCTGGGCAAGACGCTCACGCCGCTAGTTAGGGCATTATGCGTTTAAGCAGTTTAAAACTTTCCGGCTTTAAATCTTTTGCAGATAGTACAACTTTAAATTTTAAGGCTAACCGCACAGCAGTGGTTGGTCCAAATGGTTGTGGCAAATCAAATGTAATTGATGCCATTCGTTGGGTGATGGGTGAATCAAATGCTCGTCAACTGCGTGGTGGTAGCATGCAAGATGTTATTTTCACAGGAACCTCCAAACGTAAGCCAGTTGGTGTGGCGAGTGTTGAGCTACGTTTTGATAATACGTATGGCAAGTTAGGTGGATCCTATAATGCTTATAATGAGTTAGCTGTTCGTCGTCAGGTCACCCGTGAAGGCAAGTCCGAATATTTCTTAAATGGCACACGTTGTCGTCGTCGTGATATTACCGATATTTTCTTGGGAACAGGATTAGGGCCACGTTCTTATGCGGTGATTGAACAGGGCATGATTAACCGTCTGGTTGATGCCAAGCCTGAAGAAATGCGTATCTTTATTGAAGAGGCAGCAGGTGTTTCACGCTATCAAGCTCGTCGACGAGAAACTTTGCAACATCTTGAGCATACTGAGCAAAACCTTTCACGTTTAGAAGATATTGCTCTAGAGTTAAAATCGCAGCTTAAGACGCTTAAACGTCAATCTGAAGCGGCAATTCAATATAAAACTTTAGAAGGTCAGATTCGTACGCTTAAGATTGAAATTTTATCTTTTCAGGCAGATAAAAGCGTACGCTTACAAGAAGAATATACAGTTCAAATGAATGAACTGGGCGAAACTTTTAAATTGGTTCGCTCTGAGTTAAGTACAATTGAACATGATTTGGAAGCAACCAGTGCTTTATTTCAGCGACTCATTCAGCAATCTTCACCACTACAACACGAATGGCAGCAAGCTGAAAAAAAACTATCTGAACTGAAAATGACTCTGGAACAAAAACAGAGTTTATACCAGCAAAACAGTACAACTCTCGTTCAGTTAGAACAGCAAAGATTCCAAACTAAAGAACGTTTACAACTTTCTGAATTGCAACTTGAAACGTTGAATAATCAGTTAGATGAACAAACTGAAGCCTTAACTGCAATTGAACATACTGCAACGGAAGCTGAACAAAACTTTGCTGATTTACAATCCCAGCAAAAACAAGCACACCAACAGTTTGAACAAGTAAAAGCTCAGGTTGAAAAACAACAACAGCAAAAAATGCAAATGTCTGCCCAAATTGAGCAGTTAGGCAAAAATGTTCTAAGAATTGAGCAACAAAAAGAAACGTTGCAGCATCAAGCAAGTCAGATTCAATCGCATGTTCATGAAGATGAGCAGGGTGAGCTTGAGCAATTGCAACAGCAGCTTTGTCGGGAAATTGCGAAACTTGAGACTGAAATTGAGCAGCTTTCACAGCGTTTAGAGCAATCTCAACAGCAACATCAGGTAAGCAGAAATCAGCAGCAAAGCCTGAAAACAGAAATACAGGTTTTGTTATCTGAACAGAAGAATTTAAGCCAGCTTGTTGCTAAGCAAAGCCCAAAGCAACATCAAGATACTCTACGTTTAATGCAGGCTTTGCAATTAACAGAGCAGGGAAAACTGCATGCGCAGATTATTGAAAAGTTTTTAGCAAAATGGTTGCAAGCTCATATTCTGGAAGCTGAACAAGCTTTTCAAGAAGGAGTTTCCCGTCAGTTAAAACCTTCAGAGCAAATAAATCAGTTTAAGCAAAACTTAGCTTGTTTAAATGACTGGATTGAATCTCCAAAGCTATCAATTTTTTCGAATGTAGCGATTGCACAAGATTTGGCCCATGCTTTAAATGAGCAAAAGCAACTGCAACATGGTCAGTCTATTTTGACTTTAGATGGTTATCATGTTGGGCAGGATTGGGTCATTGCTCTTATGTATGATGACGAGAGTCAAAGTGCACAAGGGATCCTCAGTCATCGCATTCGTTTAGATGAAATTGAGCAAGTTCTTGAAAAGCAGCAACCCGAATTACAAGCATTAGATCAAGTTTTAGTTCAGCAAAAAGATGGGCTAGCGCAGTTGCAGTCTGATGTTCAACAGAAACAGCAAATTGTTAAACAAAAACAAAAAGACTTACAACAGCTTGATGTGCAAATTGCTAAACAGCAAACTGCGGCACAGGCATTTTTACTGCAAAAACAGCAATTAAAAGATCAGTTAGCTCAGTTAGACATGCAGCTTGAAGAAGATGCAATGCAAAAAGATGATCTGGAGATTGATTTACATGCGCTAGCAATCAAGCTTGAAACCATTTTACCTGACTATAAAACATTGCAATTTAGGGTAGAGGAGTTAACCGAGCAGCTAGAAGAGCAACAACAAGCCCTGCACCAGCAACAACAAGAACGTGAAATTTTACGTCGTAACAGCACGCAAACAACTCAACAGATCGAGTTGCTTGAAAAAGATATTTCGTTCTTGCAGAGCCAATATCAGCAAATTAATGCTCAAATGGAACAGGCGAAAAAATTTGTTGATCCTATTCAGTTAGAGTTGCCAAATCTTGAGTCAGAATTTCAGCAACAATTTGCTCAAACTGAAAAGTTGCAAAAGAACTGGAATGAATGGCAGCTTGAATTAAATAGTGTGCAGGAAAAACAACAAACCCTGACAGATCAGCGTCATCAATATCAACAAAAAGATGAGCAGCTCAGAGAACAACTTGAAGCAAAACGTTTGGCATGGCAAGCAGCTAAGTCAGATCGTGAACATTACCAAGAACAGCTTAAAGAGCTAAATGCCGAGCTCCAAAAGGGCTTACAAATCGATTTAACCGAGCACCAGCAAAAACTGGAAAAAGTACAAAAACAGTTTGAAAAAATCGGTGCGGTTAATCTTGCTGCTTCACAAGAGTTTGAAGAAGTTTCCCAGCGGTTTGATGAGTTGAGTCACCAGATTCAAGATCTGGAAAATACGGTAACTCAACTAAAAGATGCGATGAAAAGTATTGATCAGGAAACCCGTAAGTTGTTTATGACAACATTTGATCAGATTAATCAAGAGTTGCAAAATCTGTTTCCAAAGGTCTTTAATGGTGGTGAAGCAAGTTTAAGTCTTGAAGATGACTGGCAATCTGGTGTTAAACTGATGGCAAGACCACCGGGTAAGAAAAATAGTTCTCTAGCATTACTTTCCGGTGGAGAAAAGGCTTTAACAGCTTTAGCATTAGTATTTGCGATTTTTAGATTGAATCCGGCACCGTTTTGTGTGTTAGATGAAGTGGACGCACCACTTGATGATGCGAATGTTCAGAGATATTGTAATTTGGTAAAAGAGCTTTCTGAACATGTACAATTCATTTACATTACACATAATAAGCTGGCGATGACCATGGCAACTGATTTGTTGGGTGTGACCATGCCTGAACCGGGTACATCAAAATTAGTCACTGTCGATTTAGAACAGGCAAAAGAATACGGGTTAGTTTCGGAGTCATAGAATGGAAATCAATACGATTATTGGCATCGTTGTCGCCATTATTATTATGCTAATTGGCTTAAAAATGATTTTAAAAAAGTCAAACCATGCTGAACCCTCATTAGACAGTGATTTGCATATTAATCCTGATAGTAATCAGCCAGTTATACCTAGGCATGTGAGAGATCAGCTTGAGCAAGCTGAAGCTGAGGGTGTATCAGCGACTAGCGCAGAGCGAGTAGAACCGACTTTAAATGCGGCGTCACAAGTCAGTGAAACAAAACAAACAGAAACTTTGGCTGTAGAACCTAATAAATCAATTTCGGCCGAACAAATTCAACCAGTTGTTGAAACGTCTCCAGATGAAATTAAATCTGAAGAAACTGTAAAAAGCTCTACTATTAACACAGATAGTTCAGTTGAGTTGGTTGATACGGTTTCTGTCAAATCGGAAGAAAGCTTGGAACCTGAAAGCGAAAAGGCTGAGCCTGAGTTGAGTTTGAATCCAAATATTGAAACTGCCGAAATTGCTGAATTTGAAGGCGAGAGTAATATTTTGGATGTGCATTTACATGAACAGCAGCGCTATGATGATGAAAGTGCATTAGCGATGGCTGAACAGATTATTGCTTTAAATGTCTATCCGAACCCGCGTCGCGCGTTGTCTGGCGATAAAGCACTTAAAGTGCTGCTGAAATACGGTTTACGTTATGGCGAAATGTCGTGTTTCCATCGCTATGAAAATACTGATGAGCCGAGCGTACTTATGTTTTCAGTATTGCGTATGACGGACAATGGACCAGCTGGGTTTGATCTTGAAACCTTATCTACTGAACAAGTCCAAGGATTGGCATTTTTCCTTGCGCTTCCAAACAGTAAAGCTGTAACTGGTTTTGACATGATGGCGAGTATTGCAGGTTTAATTGCTCGTGAAATTGATGGCAAAGTTTATGATGAGAATAATCTTGAATTTACACCACAGTTAAAAGAGCACTGGCGTCATCATGTGATTGATTATCGTCCGGCACAGGCGACCGCCTAGTTTTAATTTTTTACATTCGTTGCGATAATTGCAACATATCTAGTCGCAGTTCAGGGTGGAGAAATTTCCACCCTTTTTTTATGGTGAATAACATAATGGCAACAACTTCCGTGATCGAACAGATGCGTCAGCTTATTCAACTGATTGCAAAGCATAACCATGCATATTATGTGATGGATCAGCCGACAATCTCGGACAGTGAATATGATCATTTATTTCACCAGTTAAAAGCTTTAGAAGAGCAATATCCAGAACAGATTCAATCAGATTCTCCAACTACAAAAGTAGGTGGACAAGCACTCTCTAAATTTCAAAGTGTGACCCATGTGGTTCCTATGCTTTCTTTGGGGAATGTTTTTAATCAGGAAGACTTGTTTGCATTTGCACGCCGTGTCGAAGAGCGTTTGCCCAATCAAAAAGTACAATATGAAGTAGAACTAAAACTCGATGGTCTTGCGATTTCGCTTTGGTATGAAAACGGTGTGTTACTCCGTGGGGTTACACGTGGTGACGGAGAAACCGGGGAAGACATTACACAGAACGTTAAAACTATTCGTAACTTGCCTAAAGTGTTGCATTCGGATCATTTTGAAATTCCACGACTGCTTGAAGTACGCGGTGAAGTGCTCATGCCAAAGTCTGGCTTTGAAAAACTCAATGCCGATCAGGAAGCAAAAGGCGATAAAACGTTTGCGAACCCGCGTAATGCAGCAGCTGGTAGTTTAAGACAGCTCGATCCGAATATTGCTGCTGGTAGACCTTTAGCGTTTTATGCATATGGCATTGCACAGTGCGAACCAAATCATGGCTTAACCACGATGCATGATAGCCTACAGTGGCTAACGAAAATTGGATTTGAAATTGCTGAACGTCAATATCTATGTAATTCAATTCAAGAAGTACAGCAGCGCTATGAGCAAATTCAGCAAGAACGTCCAGATCTACAAGTTGAAATTGATGGGATGGTCGTAAAGGTCGATGACTTAAAACAGCAACAGCAACTTGGTTTCTTAAGTCGTGAGCCACGTTGGGCAACTGCCTATAAATTCCCTGCACAAGCTGCATTAACTACAGTTGATCAGATTGATTGGCAAGTGGGACGTACTGGAACATTAACTCCTGTAGCGCGTTTAAACCCTGTATTTGTGGGGGGTGTTACGGTTTCCAATGTGACTCTACACAACATTGGTGAAATCCATCGTCTTGATGTACGTGTTGGTGATACGGTTAGTGTTTACCGTACTGGCGATGTTATTCCTAAAGTAGAAAAAGTTTGGCCAGAGTTCCGTTCACCTGACGCTGAAATTGTACATTTACCTGAAAGCTGTCCTGTTTGTGCCTCACCCGTTGTAATGCCAGAGGGGGAAGCCTTAGCACGTTGTTCTGGTGGTCTTTACTGTGCTGCTCAGCGAATTGAAGCTATTCGTCATTTCGTGTCACGTAAGGCTCTTGATATTGAAGGTTTGGGCGATCGTTGGGTAGAGTCTTTATTACATCTCGATTTGCTTAAAGATGTTGCCGATATCTATCATTTACATGAGCACCGAGAAACTTTACTTGGCATTGAGAAAATGGGCGAGAAGTCGGTACAAAATCTGATTGATGCCATCGAAGCCAGTAAAAAGACAACCCTTGCGCGTTTTATTTATGCTTTAGGAGTTCGTGGGGTAGGTGAAACTACTGCCAGAATGTTAGCGAATACATTCCAAACTTTAGAAGCCCTAAAAGCTGCCGATGTTGAAGCTTTAAAGAAAACACCGGATGTAGGTGATATTACCGCAGAATGGATTGCTGACTTTTTCTTGGCGCCTCATAACATTGAAGTGCTAGATCGTTTAATTGCAGCAGGAATTCATTGGGATGCGCCGACTGCACCAACACGTCAGCCATTAAATGGCGAGAGTTGGGTTTTAACAGGCACATTAGAGCAAATGACCCGTGATCAGGCGACTCAAATGCTACAAGCATTAGGCGCGCGCGTGAGCGGTAGTGTGTCAAGTAAAACCAAATGTGTTGTTGCTGGTGAAAAAGCAGGTTCTAAATTAGAAAAAGCAGCAAAACTTGGTATTGTCGTTATGAATGAGACTGATTTCTTATCACTTATGGCGAGCTATGGGCAGACCTTAAGCGAATAAACCTACCGAAATAAGAACCATTGATTTTAGTTACAAATTTATAAATTGATGGTTTATGTCATATTTTAACGCTTGTCTGAGCTTACAAATCGGACAAGCGTTTCTTTTTACAGAGAAAATTTAATTAACTTAAACTGCAAATGCGTATGTTTCTCATTTTAATTTTATAAAAATCATAAACTTAACTATTTTTTGCTTTGCAATCATTTTTAAGATTGCCCATAATAGTTCTCATACGATAGGAGATTTATTATGCGTGGCAATCCAGAAGTCATAGACTATTTAAATATGCTCATTGGCGGAGAATTGGCTGCCCGTGATCAATATCTAATCCATTCTCGTATGTACGAAGATTGGGGTTTAAATAAAATTTATGAACGTATTGATCATGAGATGCAAGAAGAAGCTTCTCATGCTGATGCGATCATTCGCCGTGTATTGTTTTTAGGTGCTAAACCAAACATGCACCGTGAAGACATTAATGTCGGTACAGACGTTGTATCTTGTTTAAAAGCAGATTTAGCACTTGAATATCATGTTCGTGAAAAATTAGCGACAGGTATCAAACTCTGTGAAGAGAAAGGCGATTACATTAGCCGTGATATGTTACGTCAACAATTATCTGATACTGAAGAAGACCATACCTACTGGTTAGAAAAGCAATTACGTTTAATTGAGTTGATTGGCTTACAAAACTATATTCAATCTCAAATTTAATAAAAAACCCAGCTGATGCTGGGTTTTTTATCGCCTGATTTTTAGCTTTAATAAAATAGAAATAAAAAAGTATTTTTCTCAAATTTAATATATTCAAAGCCTTAGTATATAAGGCTTTGGTAGTTACAAAAAAGTCAGAAAAATTGTATCACACCTCCTGTTTTTTTTATGAAATTGGATATAATTTCGCCAACAAAACCCTTGCCTAGAAACTTCATGAGGCAAGGGTTTTTCTATGGAAAATCGGTTGGTATGGATCGCCAATGATTTTATGGTGAGTTCGCGAAATATGTTATTTACCAAACCTGCTGTTTTAGATACAGCTACTCTCTTAAGCACGCAGCGTCTTGCAACACGACTAAGCTTTTTTAGCTTAGGTTTTGCGACCGCAGCTTGGGCACCACTGATTCCTTTTGCCCAGCAGCGTTTAAACCTCAATCATGCCGATTTTGGTTTGCTGCTCTTGTGTATGGGTATTGGCTCAATGATTGCAATGCCTGCGACTGGCGCTTTAGTCAAGCGTTGGGGATGTCGGCCATTAATTGCATTGGCCTTGATGCTGTTAATGGTGTTATTACCTAGCCTAACGATGTGGAACAGCATTGTGATGATGGCTGTAGCATTATTTGTGTTTGGGTCGGCAGCAGGCTGTCTTGGGGTAGCTATCAATTTACAGGCAGTGGTTGTTGAAAAACATAGCCTGCGAGCGCTCATGTCTAGCTTCCATGGCATGTGCAGCCTTGGCGGCTTAACTGGGGCTATGCTGGTAACTGCATTATTGGCAGTAGGTCTTTCTCCATTAATGAGTACTTTGTCTGTTGTAATGATTTTGCTCGTCATTGGTGCAGTTGCTATTCCTCCTTGTTTAACGTCTTTTGAACAGGATGAAAAGCCACATCAAGAAGCCGATAAACCTAAAAAACTCTATCGACCTAACGGCATTATTCTGCTTATTGGCATGATGTGTTTTATTGCCTTTTTATCAGAAGGTGCTGCAATGGATTGGGGTGGTATTTATTTAACAAGTAAGTATGAACTTAACCCAGCCTTTGCTGGTCTTGCTTATACCTTTTTTGCTCTGAGCATGACGACTGGGCGTTTTACGGGCCATATCTTGCTAAAGCAATGGGGTGAAAAAAATGTTGTAACTTATAGTGCCATTGGTGCAGCAATTGGTATGGCTGTTATTGTGACCGCACCTGTATGGCAAGTGGTTGTATTAGGCTATGCACTTTTAGGATTAGGCTGTTCCAATATTGTGCCAGTGATGTTTTCTCGCGTAGGGCGACAAAACGATATGCCTAAAGCAGCGGCACTTTCTTTAGTATCAACGATTGCTTATACAGGTTCCTTAAGTGGACCAGCTTTAATTGGTTTAATTGGTGAATGGACTGGTTTAAGTACAGTTTTAACAGGTGTAGCAGTATTACTATTTATTATTGCTTTACTTAATCGCTTTACACTCGCAAAGGCGAATTAATTTATAAATAATAGAAACAATCTAAAGAACATCGAGAAATTTAATTTCTCGATGTTCTTTTATTTAGATTTATAAAACATGATAGATAGATTGATAATTGTCTTGTAATAAGCGCTGAGGTTTCATTAGTAAAGTTGGTGTTTTTTCCAAATCATCTAAGAAATCGTTTCTCCAATGAGTAAGATCAGATGCTGATAAACCCTCTATCAATTGTTGATAACGATTGATACGCTCAGCTTTAGACATCTCTAAAGCCATTTTTAAAGTATCTATCATTGCCGCTCTATCTTGCGGATCAACAATCAAGGCTTGAGACATCTGCTCCGCAGCACCCGCATATTTAGATAAAATTAGTACGCCAGGATTCTCCGGATCTTGAGCTGCAATATATTCTTTAGCGACTAGGTTCATACCATCGCGTAGTGAACTAATCCAGCAAATATCAGAGTGACGATAAATATGCATGAGATTATGGTGTTGAACTGGATCATAGCAACAATCTACAGGTCTCCAGTCTTCATGCGCAAACTCTTCATTAATCAATTCCAACTTGGTTTTAAAACGTTCGTATAAACGTTGATAAACTGCAATATCAGTACGTGACGGTGTTGCAACTTGCAGATGTCGGACTAAGCCATGATATTCAGGATTAGTTTCCAAGAAGGTTGCAAATGCATTAAAACGCTCAAGTAAACCTTTTGAATAATCAATTCGGTCAACCCCAATGATTGTTTTTTGACGAGGTATTTCTTCAAAATTAAACACACAAGGGCTTGGCAAATCTTGTTGCGCATGTTTTTGAATAAGCTCCGGCTGAACGCCAATTGGGTACGATTTAATTAATATTTGACGTTTTTTGTAGCTGATACTGTCACGGTGAATTTTCTGAGCTTCAAGTAAACTTAAACATGTTTGCATGCATGCATTTTGATCAATCTGGGTTTGTAAACCAATCACATCATATTGGCTCAAGTCTTGAATTAATTCTCGGGCCACGGGGATTTTGAGCCATATGTTCAGGCTAGCAAAAGGAATATGCAGAAAGAAACCAATTTTATTTTGCATGCCTAATTCACGGCAGTAACGGGCTACACTAAAAAAATGATAATCATGTATCCAGATGATATCTTCAGGCTGAGCCAGCTGTTTTAACTTTTCAGCGAATAATCGATTGACCTTTTGATAGGTATTATATTCTTGCGAATCATATTCAATAAGATCCTCTCGGTCATGCATCGCTGGCCACAGAACTTTATTTGCAAAACCACAGTAATATTGCGCGTATTGTTGATGAGTGAGAGGGCAGGTAATGTAGTCAATTCCCTGAGAATAGGCTTGTTCAAATTCTGGCGCTTCGCTATCGGTAATTTGCTGACCATTCCAGCCCAACCAAATACCATTGCTATCATTCAATGCATCTTGTACAGCTACAGCAAGGCCACCTGCTGAAGCCTTACCAGATGGCATACTTATTCGGTTCGATAATACGATTAATTTAGACATATTTTTTCTCCATTCTGATTCCGGCTATTTTTGACATATAAGTTTTTTATTCTGTTTTGAAATAAAAAAAGAAAATTAGCGACGTCATTGATATCTTTTAATCTATATTTGGCATGTGTTTCACCGGAACCTACTTTAATGGTGAGGCTAGATTGCTGATTAATACAAATAAAACCAGATTCATCTGTTAAATCATCTCCTATAAAAATAGGTAATACCGAGGTTAAATTAAGATGATTTAATATAGTTTGAATTGCTGTACCTTTATCAGCTTGGTGAGGAATTAATTCAACAACAAATTTTCCCTTATTTATTTTTAATTGGGGGTAAAAGGATTTAATTTTCTGCATTATATTAAATGCATGATTTTCTAAGTTGGGATTTTTGCGATAATGTAAAGCAATAGAATATCCTTTATCTTCAATTAATAGTTCAGGATATTTTTCACAAGATTTTATAATGTCTTGTTTTAATTTTTTGAAATTAATACTGCTTAAATCTGGTCGAATATAATTATCTGAACCAAAATAAATATTTAAACCATGTAAGCCCGCGATAGGAACTTCAATAGGGTGTAGCAGCTTGCCTGCTGTATCTATATCACGACCTGTTACAGCAATAACGGGAATATTTAATTCAATAATTTTTTTTATAATTTCTAATGTGGTTTTTGGAATAAAACTCTGCTCAGGATTAATTTGAAATGGTGCTAATGTTCCATCAATATCTAAAAATAAGCAGTAATTTTTATCTAAGGATAAAGTATTTATAATATCACTTGGTGTAACAAAATATGTGTTTTTCTCTCTCCCATCAGATATTGTACTTTGACTGTTCATATTAGCCTTCCCAATATTTTTTGATCAATAATTAATCTTCTAACATTAAAATTAATTGATGAGTCATTTTTTTTAATAAAAAAACATAAGTATTAACATTAATTACATTGCATAATGGATTTATAGGCGAAGTGTGGAGTATGTTGTTTTTTGATTGGCTTCAATGTTTAGATAATTAAATTTTTGTATGTTTCCTATTAATAATGCAGGACTTATTTATTAATGTATTTCAGAATATTAATGGGTTTTAATGCGTGATTTAAAATCAATATTTTAAATTTTAAGGCTGATTTTAAAAGATATTTTCTTGAAATATTAATATATAATTTGCATTAAATGAGCTTTGGGTAAGAATATGACGTTACAAAATAAAATTTTATTGATTACAGGGTGGGGAGTAGGAATTGAACCTTTGGAATCATTAAAATTGCATTTGCAACAAAAGGGTTTTGATATACAACTAATTAATATATTTGATGTTTTAACTAGCAGTTTCCAGAAACAGCTTAATTTATTGAATGATGTCGATACTGTAATTGGGTGGTCTTTAGGAGGTCAGTTAGCAGCTTACTTAGTTGATTCTTTTTATAAGAGCACTGGTCTAACTAAAACTTTGATTACGCTTGCTTCTAATCCATGTTTTGTTACTAACACTAATTGGCAGACTGCAATGCCTGCTGATGTGTTCAGTCAATTTAAAACTTCTTTTTTGCAAAACCAACAAGCCACTTTAAAGCGCTTTTATTATTTAATTACTCAAGGATCAGCACAAGCTAAAAAAGATTGGCTAAACATGCAAAATATAGCAAATCCACCCCCTTATGAGTTTTTATTACAAGGGTTAGAAATGTTAGAGCATCTAAACTTGGTAGATAACTTAAAAAATTACTCAGGTCCACAGCTTCATTTATTCGCAGAGCAAGATGGTGTCATTCCTTGCAAAATTGAGCAAAATTTTGCACATATCGCGACAGAAAAGATGAAATACAAAGTATTAAGTGAAGCTACTCATGCTTTTCCATATCTACAAGTAGAACGAACAATTGAAGAAATCTGCCAATTTTTAACAATTCATCAGCAAAGTTAATCAGCTTTGATTGATATCGCAATTTTCTTTCATTCTTAACAGGTTTAACATGTGTTCAATGAAAGATTTGAACGCTGTAAAAGGGTAAATAGGATGACCGATAATTTTGATTTGGAACATATTTGGCATCCTTATACTTCAATGACCCAACCTTTACCAACATTTAAAGTCAAACGTGCGTATGGCGCGACGATTGAGTTAGATGATGGTAGGACTTTAATTGATGGTATGTCATCTTGGTGGTGTGCGATTCACGGTTATAACCATCCTGAATTGAATCAGGCAGTGACCGATCAATTACAAAACATGTCTCACATCATGTTTGGTGGTTTAACGCATGCCCCTGCAATTGAACTTGGAAAAATTCTTTTAAAAATTACCCCGCCAAGTCTCGATAAAATTTTCTATGCAGATTCAGGTTCTGTTGCCGTTGAAGTTGCTTTGAAAATGGCAGTGCAGTTTTGGAGTGCTCAAGATAAACCGCAAAAAACAAATTTTATTACAACGCGTTCTGGCTACCATGGGGATACATGGAATGCGATGTCGGTGTGTGATCCAGTTACAGGCATGCATCAGATTTTTGGTACAAGCTTACCAAATCGTCTTTTTGTTGCAGCACCACAAACCAAATTTCATGAAGAATGGAATCCACAAGATATTGCAGAATTAGAACAAGCGATTCAGCAGAATCATGAGCATCTTGCAGCCTTAATTATCGAGCCGATTGTACAGGGTGCAGGTGGCATGCGTTTTTATCATCCTGAATATTTGCGTCAAGCCAAAGCACTTTGTGAACAATATAATCTGTTATTAATTTTTGACGAAATTGCGACAGGCTTTGGGCGTACTGGTAAGCTCTTTGCGTGGGAACATGCACAAGTTGAGCCTGATATTATGTGCATAGGTAAAGGGCTAACAGGCGGATATATGACATTGTCGGCTACCTTAACGACGAAGCATGTTGCCGAGACCATTAGTCGGGGTGAGGCTGGAGTATTTATGCATGGTCCAACCTTTATGGCTAACCCACTTGCTTGTGCTGTTGCCTTAAAAAGTACGCAATTATTAATTGAGCAAGATTGGCAAGCCAATATTGAGAGAATTGAACAACAACTTACTCAATACTTAACACGACTCAATCAGCTTGATTATGTTGCTGATGTAAGAGTATTGGGTGCAATAGGAGTAGTTGAACTCACGGTTAATGTTGATATGAAAACGTTGCAGCAACAGTTTGTTGATCGTGGAATTTGGATTCGTCCTTTTGGTAAATTGGTGTATGTAATGCCACCTTATGTGATTACCAGTCAGGAATTAAGCTATTTGCTTGAGCAGATGGTTGAGGTTGTTAAAACCATGCAGGGAGTGCATTGAAATGTCGTTGCTTGATCATTTTGCTATCCAATTAGATGAACTAAAACAACACGGCAATTTCAGACAGTTTACTCAAAATGTACAGCATGAGCGTTTTATTACGATTCAAAATAAAACGATGCTGAACCTAGCTTCAAACGATTATCTTGGTCTAGCTGCGGATGTAAAACTTCGTGAAGAGTTTTTAGAAAATTTTCCAGTCGAACGTAGCTATTTTAGTTCTTCGTCATCACGTTTATTAACGGGTAATTTTGAAGAATATGAACAATTAGAAAATAGCCTAAGCCAAGCATTTGGTGGTCGGGCGGCACTATTGTTTAATAGTGGCTACCACATGAATATCGGTATTTTGCCAGCTGTTGCCGATGGGAAAACTTTAATTTTGGCTGATAAGCTGGTTCATGCGAGCATGATCGACGGTATACGTTTATCGGGTGCGCAATATGTACGTTATCGCCATAATGATTTGCAGCACTTAGAACAACTTCTTCAGAAATATCATGATGATTACAATATTGAACGCATTATTGTGGTGACTGAAAGTATTTTTAGTATGGACGGTGATGAAACTGATTTAGCCGCTTTAGTGCAGCTAAAAAAACGCTTTGCCAAAACTATGCTGTATGTTGATGAAGCACATTCAATTGGTGTGCGTGGTCAACAGGGTTTAGGGTGTGCTGAACAATACAATGTCATTCAAGATATCGATTTTTTAGTGGGGACATTAGGTAAAGCACTAGCGGCAGTGGGGGGATACATTATTTGTCACCCAATTATTAAAGATTATCTCATTAATAAAATGCGCCCACTTATTTTCAGTACTGCTCAACCGCCGATTGTTATGGCATGGGCAAACTTTGTTTTTCAAAAAGTATTACACGCCCAATCTCAGCGTGAACATTTAAAAAATATTAGCCAATATCTTCAACAAGCTGTTGTGCAAAAGGGTTATGTAAGTCCATCGACCAGCCATATTATTCCAGTCATTGTGGGAGAAAGTCAGGCTGCTATCGATAAGGCAAAGCAGGTTCAGCAAAGTGGTTTTTATGCCATGCCTGTGCGTCCACCGACCGTACCTAAAAATAGTTCGCGTTTGCGTATTTCTTTAACGTCGATGGTACAGCAACATGAGCTTGAAGAATTGGTGAGTTTTCTGTGAGTCTGAATAAAAACTTGGTTGCCCAGCGTTTTGCCAAAGCAGGGCAAAGCTATTCAGAACATGCAATTGTTCAAAAACAAATTTGCCAAAATTTAACGGTTTTACTCCAGCAGTTTTGCCCGAGTATGATGTCACGTGTCTTTGAAATTGGTTGTGGTTCTGGCAATTTAACTCGTCTTATTGCTGCATCTTTTCAGATTGAAGAGTTAATTTTGAATGACTTGTATGCAGATGTGCAACAGCACTTTAACCATCAAGAAAATTTGAAATGGTTAATTGGTGATATTGAAGCTTTAGATTTTCCGCAGCAGCTCGACATGATCGTTTCAGGTTCGGCTTTACAATGGATGCAAGATTTACCTCGCGTACTTCAACATTGTCATACTGCTTTAAATGAAAAAGGCTGGTTATGTTTTTCAACTTTTGGCCCAAGAAACTTAACCGAGATTAAAGAATTAACAGGGCAAGGTTTAAGTTATTGGTCTATTGAAAATTGGAACAATGCCTTAACTCAGGCTGGTTTTGAAGTTCTGCATTTGTCTGAGTCAGAAGCCCAACTCTATTTCGATTCGCCTAAAGCTGTATTGCAGCATTTAAAAGCAACAGGTGTGACTGCAACTGCTCAGCATCGTTGGACTAAGCAAACTTTACAACAGTTTTATCAAGATTATGATCGGTTTAAGCATGCTGAGGGATATTCCTTAACATATCATCCGATCTATTGTATTGCCCGGAGAATGAAGTAAATGAGTGGTCAGATCTATTTTGTGAGTGGGATTGATACCGAAATTGGTAAGACCTACGCGACAGGCTTTTTAGCAAAATTATGGACTGAGCAGGGTAAAAAAGTGATTACCCAAAAACTCATTCAGACGGGTAATGCTGATATTTCTGAAGATATTGAAAAGCATCGTGAAATTATGGGGCAGGGTTGGTTTCAAGAAGATCATGACAAGCTCACCATGCCGGAAATTTTTAGTTATCCTGCTTCGCCTCATCTGGCAACACGCCTAGACAACAGAGAAATTGACTTTCAAAAAATTGAAAATGCAACTCAAACATTAGCTAAGCGTTTTGATATTGTTTTACTCGAAGGAGCTGGTGGATTAATGGTGCCCTTAACCACCAGTCTACTCACCATTGATTATGTGGCTCAGCATCAGTTCCCTGTTATTTTAGTGACTTCTGGTCGTCTAGGAAGTATTAACCACACTTTACTTAGTCTTGAAGCGCTCAAGTCTCGTGGGCTGAAATTGCAAGCTTTGGTATATAACTTAAAAGATGAATCAAAAGATCCATTAATTTCTCAAGATACTTCAAATTATTTGAAAGACTATTTAGCAATTCATTTCCCTGAAGCTGAGTGGATTGAGCTGGCAAAAATGAGTTAATTTAAAATAGGCTATAAAAAACCGCTCTTATAAGAGCGGTTTTTTTATGGATTATTTAATATTTTAGAATTTCTTAGAACCACGGTTAAAACCAGTCGATTTGCGTTGGTTACCAGTATTCACAGGAGCTTCTTTTTCATCATCGCGACGTTGTTGACGCAAGAAACCACCACGACGAGCTGCCATTGGTTTTTCGGTCATACGGTCAGTACGACGTTTTGCCATACCAAATAAACCTGTGCCTTGACGTGGTTTTAATTCAACTGATTTTGCTAGGTTATCGATATCAGTTTTATCGAGTTCCATCCAGCGGCCAGTACGTAATTCGCGTGGTAAAATAACTGTACCGTAGCGTGTACGCAATAAACGGCTTACTTTAAGTTCTTGTGATTCAAAAATACGACGAACCTCACGGTTACGACCTTCTTTCACCACTACTTGGTACCAGCGGTTAATACCTTCACCACCAATTTCCGAGAAAGATTCGAATTTAGCTGGACCATCTTCAAGCTCTACACCAGTTACCATTTTTTGGCGTATTTTAGGCGTTACTTCACCCATAACTCGAACAGCATATTCACGTTCAATTTCATTTGATGGGTGCATTAAGCGGTTAGCAAGCTCACCATCATTTGTGAATAATAATAAACCAGTACTGTTAATATCTAGACGACCTACCATTACCCAGCGGTCATTCGCAATTTGTGGTAAATGATCAAATACGGTTGGGCGTTTTTCAGGATCATTACGTGAACAGATTTCACCTTCTGGTTTATAGTAAATCAATACACGGCGACGAATTTCGTCTTCAATTTGAAACTGAACTTTACGGCCATCAATGCGTAATTCATCGCCTGGTTCAATGCGCTCACCCACTTGGGCAACACGGCCGTTCACACTCACGCGTCCTGCGGCAATAACCTCTTCCATATATCGGCGGGAACCTAATCCGATCCGCGCTAATACTTTTTGCAATTTTTCACTCATGACAGCACAACCTTAGACATAATGATCAACAGTCCACCTCTTTATGATTTCGGTGCATTTGCATCGAGGGCCATAAAGGCTTCCTTGGCGTTCTGTAGGGGAGGCAATTGGCCTAGCGAAGCTAGACCAAAAGCATTCAGAAACTGAGGCGTTGTAATTAGCAACGCAGGTCTTCCGGGTAAATCTCTAAAACCGGCTTCTTTAATCCAGTTCCAGTCAAATAGTGTTCTAAGAATCTGACTATTATTAGACACACCACGAATTTGTTCAATATCAGCACGGGTAACCGGTTGATGATAAGCAATGACAGCCAGTGTTTCTAGTAATGAAGGCGACAGTTTTGTTGGTCGCTCTGGCCATATTTGCGCAATAATACTACGATATTTAGATCTTACCTGAAAGCGAAACCCTTGCGCTGTTTCAATCAACTCAATAGATCGGCCATGTTGTAATAGCGCGAGCTGTTGTAAAAGTTGACGAAGCTGTTGTTTATTATATTGATTATTAAATGCTTCTTTTAAACGGGCAATTGAAACTGGCGCTTCACTGGCAAAAATAATTGCTTCAAGTTGTAATAAGACTTCGTGATGAATGTCAGCTAATGACAAATCACTATTATTTTGTTCAAAGCTCATATTGAAGATCCTTGAATTGCTAAAGGAGCTTCAATACCAGAGGCAATAATTTTAACTCGCTGTTGTCGGGTTAACTCTAAAACAGCCATAAAAGTCACAACCATTCCCATGCGACCTTGCAAAGGATTGAGTAATTCTTTAAAACTTAACACGTCACCAGACTCTAATTTCTCTTCAATATATGCAATGCGTTCTTCGAGTAATACAGGCTCTTGAGCCACGACATGAATAACGGGTTCTGGGCGATTAAACACACAGAACAACGCATCATGTAATGCTGAAATATCATAGCCTTCATAAACAGGAGCGATATGACCTAAGCTTACATTTGCACTGAATGTATCACGCTCAAGAATTGGCATTTGACCTAAACGCTCAGCCGCTTGCTTAATGCGTAGATAGGTTTCAAGTCGATCAATAAGTTCCTGTTTAGGATCTTTTTCAATACTTATAACCGTAGGTTTTGGCAAAAGTAGACGAGATTTCAGGTCAGCCAATAAAGCTGCCATCACCATATAATCAGCGGTCAGCTCAATATTTAACGACTTCATACTATCCATATAGGTTAAATATTGAGTTGCTATAGGAGCAATATCGACTTGAATTAAATCAAAACCGTTTTTTTGAATCAGATAAATTAAAAAATCTAGTGGACCTTCAAACTGTTCGAGCAAAATCTCAAATGCAGCAGGAGGTATATAGAGATCTTCAGGAATCTTGTCATGCCACTCATCTAAAACACGGATGTGTGGAGCGTCTTCCATGGATTGATGAAGTGATTGATTCATTACGATTATAAGCCACGCGAATTTTCAAAAGCATGAGACTTGTTATTCAAGTCAAAGAGAGCTGTAAATAGAAGAACAGCAGATAGTGGAAATCATTCTAAATGAATTGTGCCTTTTAATAAATTACTTAACGACTAAAGTGTAAAAAAAATCCAAAATAAATAAAGAGTATTTTTTTGAGTGATAATACTTTTTTTAAAACTATTGGTAAAAATTGTAAGTGCTTATTCAAAAGCACTTACATCGCCAATACCACGGCGAATAATTTCAGGATGTTCACCCGATAAATCAACAATACTTGTGCTTGTTAAAGTACCGAAACCACCATCAATAAATACATCAATTCGTTTATCTAATTGATTTTCAATATCGTATGGATCATCTAGGGGATCTTCTTGTCCTGGTAAAATTAATGTACTGGTGAGTAGGGGTTCACCAAGTTCTTTTAATAGAGCCTGACAAATTGGGTTGCTTGGAATACGTAAACCAATGGTTTTCTTTTTAGGGTGCATCAACCTACGAGGAACTTCACTGGTTGCAGGTAAAATGAAAGTCGTAATGGCTGGGGTATTTGCTTTCAATAAACGATAAGTTGCATTATCAACTTTTGCATAAGTTGCAATATCTGATAAGTCGCAACACATAATGGCATATTGATGCTTCGGCCCTAAACCGCGAATCTGCGCAATACGTTCCATAGCATTTTTATTACCGATCTGACAGCCAATTGCGTAGGCAGCATCAGTAGGGTAGACCACAACATCTCCGGCACGAATGCGTTCAACCGCTTGGCTAATGAGGCGTTGCTGTGGGTTTTCAGGATGTACATGTAAATGCATCATATTTTGGAGACTCCATCACGCCAGTGTTAAAAATAATTATTAGGCTTTTTAAATGAACTAGACAAGTAGTGAACGTAGTTTTTTTGTCAATTAATCAAGGAGTTCACGTTTGAATTCATTTAATTGTAATGGTGTACCCGAACGTATACATTGGCAAATAAAGCCAATAAATGCGGCTGCATCACGTGGCAACTTAGCTTCACCTAAAAAGTAACGTTGTACTTGAGCATAAACATTATCTTTAAATATTTTTCCATCTCCGCCATCACCTGTCAGGTTATCAAGCGAAACTCTAAACTTTCTACCAAACGACTGAGAGAACAACCATTCAATTGCCTGCGGCTTAATTTCTACTTGTTCAAATAGACTTTGTTGTTCTTGTGTACGGCCGTCGGGTGCATACCAATATCCTAAATCAGGTAATAGGCGGCGTTTTTCACCAGCAATCGACCAATGACTGATTTCGTGAAGGGCGCTATTAAAAAAACCATGGGCGAATTGGATTTTAGCCGGACCCTGATTTGTTGCCGGGAAATATTCTGGTTCAAAATCTCCACGAACTAATGTCACATTATGGTGGGAAAACCAGTGATTAAAGTGTAAAATAAGCCAATCGACTTGCTCAGACTCTGATTTTGAGCTTGACCATGGTGAGAGTTGCACTATGTCAGGTACAAGAGTGTTCTGATGAGTTGAATGGGTGCAAACGAGTAATGAAGAGTTAACTTCAGGTTGCGGCTGCAACAGGTGCATTGCTTAATTTACCCCGAGTTCTGTCTAAAGAAGTGCAAAATTGTATCTTAATCTTTGACAGAGTACCGATGAATTTGTAGAATTGCCGCCTTAATTATGTCAGCAAATACCTTTCCGGCACAGATTGAGCCGTTTAAATGGGCTGAACAAGGCTTTACATGGTCAGGTCAACTGCCCCTGTCTCGCTTTGCTCGTATCGCTCGTGAAGCTGTTGGATCAATTGATAACCAATTGATCAACATAGACTGTAAGCTATCAATGGATGCATATCATCGCATTGTGTGGATGGATGGTCATATGGACACGAAAGTTCCAATGGAGTGCCAACGTTGTTTGGAACCTGTTGAAATGCCTCTTGTCTTAGACTTTCATATTGCATTAATGGATGATGAGTCACTGATAGAGCGCTTGGATGAGGATGCTGATTTCATCGTTTTAGGTGAAAGTGAGTTTACGACGAAAGGTGATTATGATACGCCAGCCTCGATTAACTTGCTCGCACTACTAGAAGATGAACTGTTATTGTTGGTGCCTTTATCTCCCAAGCATGATGCTTGTGAAAATAAACATCAACCTACCATTCAAAATGTTGTTGAAGAAAAACGGGATAATCCGTTTGATGTTTTGGCAGGTTTGAAGGGTAAACTTAACTCATAATTTGTGATATAATTGTGAGATAAGACAACTGAATTTGTTCTGATCCATTTTTTCGATCTTTGTAAGGAGCCATCATGGCCGTTCAGCAAAACCGTAAAAGTCGCTCTCGCCGTGACATGCGCCGTTCACATGACGCTTTAACCGAGAATGCATTAACAGTAGACCAAGCAACTGGTGAGACTCATCGTCGTCACCACGTGACTAAAGACGGTTTCTACCGTGGTCGTCAATTATTCGCTAAAGCAGCTGATGCTGAATAATTGTATGATATGCATTAAGCGTGATGCTTAAGTATAGAAAAAATGGGAGCGAAAGCTCCCTTTTTTTGTTGTTTTTCGCAATTATAAAAATATAAATAACATGTTAAATTTCCGCTCCAGAAATGAGTGAAAACCCAAAAAAGGATTTCTTATGTCTGCTAAACGTCTTGAACAAGTAGCTTTAGCCACAAAAACTGCGTTTGTGTTTCCAGGTCAAGGTTCACAAAAAGTCGGTATGCTTGCTGAACTAGCAGAACAGTTTAGTGGGGTTGGGCAAACCTTTGCTGAAGCTTCAGATGCGCTTGGATTCGATCTGTGGCATATTGCGCAAAGTGGTGAAGGCCTCAACCAAACAGAAAATACCCAACCTGTATTATTAACTGCCAGTATCGCTCTATGGCGTGTATGGCTTGATTTAGGCGGTCTGGCACCTAAGTATCTTGCAGGACATTCTCTGGGTGAATACAGTGCTTTGGTTGCTGCAGAATCTATGAGCTTGGCAGATGCAGTGAAACTAGTGAATTTGCGTGGAAAACTCATGCAAAGTGCTGTTCCTCAAGGGGAAGGGGCTATGGCTGCAATCCTTGGTTTGGCTGATGAAAAAGTGGTTGAACTTTGCCAAATCGTGAATGCCGAAGGTCAAGGTTCAGTAGAAGCTGCAAACTATAATTCACAAGGGCAAGTCGTGATTGCTGGAAGTACAGCATCTGTACAACAAGTGATGGCTTTGGCAAAAGAGCAGTCTGCTAAGGCAATTGCTTTACCTGTGTCGGTTCCTTCGCATTGTTCATTGATGAAACCTGCTGCTGAAAAATTTGCAGAAGCTTTGGAACAAACTGCCATTGAGCTGCCTACCATACCTGTAATACAAAATGTCAACGCGGGAATAGCTACCGATGTTGCTCAATTGCGTCAGGCGTTAACTGCTCAATTGTACCAATCTGTACAATGGACAGACACGATGCAGTTTTTACAAGACCAAGGTATTCACTACGTTGTTGAGTGTGGGCCTGGTACAGTATTGAGTAATCTCGCGAAGCGTTTACCAAATATAGAAAAAGCTTTTGCTATTGATAGCAAGAGTAAAATGGAAGATGCCCTAAATGCTGTTTTAGTGGCAGAAGGAAAAATTGCATGACACAAGAACGCAAAGTTGCATTAGTAACGGGCGCGAGTCGGGGCATTGGCGCTGCAATTGCCCAGCAACTTATTCAAGACGGTTATTTTGTTGTAGGTACTGCGACATCTGAATCTGGTGCACAAAAGTTAAGTGAAAGCTTTGGTGAGCAAGGTGCAGGTTTAGCTCTCGATGTGCGTAATCTCGATGAGATTGAAGCAGTCGTTTCTCATATTGAACAGAACTATGGCCCTGTGCTTATTTTGGTTAATAATGCGGGTATCACGAAAGACAATTTATTGCTACGTATGTCAGAAGATGATTGGGATGACATTCTCAACATTCACCTTAAAGCTGTATATCGTTTATCTAAACGTGTGCTTAAAGGTATGACAAAAGCGCGCTTTGGCCGCATTATTAATATTAGTTCTGTTGTTGCACATTTTGCAAACCCAGGTCAGGCGAACTACTCTGCTGCAAAAGCAGGTATTGAAGCGTTTAGCCGTAGTCTTGCAAAAGAGATGGGTAGCCGCCAAATCACTGTGAACAGTGTGGCACCAGGCTTCATTGCAACAGAAATGACAGATGCACTTAGTGAAGAAATTCGCAAAAAAATGAGTGATCAAGTGGCTTTAAATCGCTTAGGCGAGCCACAAGATATCGCAAATGCGGTGAGTTTCCTTGCAAGTGATAAAGCAGGTTACATTACCGGTACGGTATTACATGTAAATGGTGGTTTATACATGGCCTAGGGCTGATGTATAACTTTTAAAAATTTTTATATTCAATTAAACTAGTGGCAAATCAAACGCCACGAGCAATGAGGAGAATTCCTGTGAGCGATATCGAACTACGCGTTAAGCAAGCAGTTGCAGAACAACTTGGTCTTAAAGCTGAAGAGATTAAAAACGAAGCATCTTTTATGGATGACTTAGGTGCTGACTCTTTAGATTTAGTTGAACTTGTAATGTCTTTCGAAAACGACTTCGACATCACTATCCCTGATGAAGATTCAAACGAAATCACTACAGTTCAATCTGCAATTGACTATGTAACTAAAAAACTTGGTTAATTCGCATATTGCTGAATAAAAAGAAGGCCACCGTAAGGTGGCTTTTTTTATTTGAGTAAAATAAAAGAGATACATATTTTTACAAGATCAACCTCAATTGATAGCAGAGGCTTATCTTTTTTGAAGTATAACAATAAGGGTCAGTTTAATGACTTTACTATAAACAATAATATGAGGACTAAAAGATGGGTCTTTTTGATTTTGTAAAAGGTATTGGTAAGAAAAATACCGCACCAGCAGAACCACAACCAGCTCCGGCAACACCAGCAGAACCTTCTGCACAAGAAATCGCAAATAAATTATTAGGATTAATTAAAAGTTTAGGCCTAGGGGTAGAGGGTTTATCTGTAACGTATAACGGTGCAACTGATACCGCAATCATTAAAGGACAGGTAAAAAGCCAAGCGGATAAAGAGAAAATTATTCTTATTGTTGGGAATATTGATCATGTTGCACAAGTAGATGATCAAATGACCGTTGCAACTCCTGAACCAGAAAGTAAATTCTACACAGTAAAATCTGGTGATAACCTTTCAAAAATTGCTAAAGAATTTTACGGTGATGCAAATCAATACCAAAAAATCTTTGAAGCAAACAAACCAATGCTTAAAGATCCAGATGAAATCTTCCCAGGACAGGTTTTACGTATTCCTCAATAATTGGGGGTAATAAAAAAGGCGCTTTTAGCGCCTTTTTCTTTTTCTAGAATCTTTTTGGTATTTTTTGCCCATTTGCTACCGGAGTCTCGGCATTCTTTAAAACACCAAATAACCATGTTTCAGCATGTTGAACTGCAATTTTTAAAGAATCACCTAAAGCCAAACGACCAGCAATAAAACTAGCTAAAGAACAGCCTGAGCCGTGATACTCACCATCTAAGCGGGGGCAACTACTACTCGCCGCAAGTTCACCATTAATATATAAACTATTTTTAATATGATCTGGTGTATCTTCGTGTCCACCTTTGACTAAAACAGCTTTTGCACCCATTTCAAATAGTTTTTGCGTTGCTTGTTCTAAGTCATCGATACCCGTGAGAGCTCTTAATTCGACTGTATTTGGAGTAATAAGAGTGGCTAGGGGAATAAGCTCAACGAAAGCTTTTACAAGAGTGGCTTGATCACCTAAAGAACCCCCGCTGTTTGCCACCAAAACAGGATCGAGTACATATTGATATTCTGGATGGGCACGAAGAAATTCAGCTAGAGCAGCAATGTTATCTGTGGTGCCAAGCATGCCTGACTTAACGCATCTAATTGGTAAATCACCTACAACGGCATTTGCTTGAGCTAATAATAGTTCTTTTGAGGTTGCTTCGAAGCCAAATACTTGTTGTGAGTTTTGTATGGTGAGGGCTGTACATGCAATGGCTGCATGAGCACCACTTTGTCCAATGGCTTCAATATCAGCTTGTAAACCTGCACCACCTGAAGGGTCTAAACCCGAGAAACAAAGTACGGTTGGACGCACGGTTATTTCCTTTTCAATTTAAATTTACGTTAGTATAAGAGAGTTTGATTAAACTCTCGACCAATTGAATTAAATACTTTACTGGGTTAATGATTGAATGGCTATAAAACATATTTTGATTGATTTAGATGGAACACTAACAGACCCAAAAGTTGGAATCCATACTTCAATTCGTTATGCAATGGATAAGTTGGGCTTTCCATTGGCTGCCGATTTAAATATTGACTGGACAATTGGGCCACCTTTAAAAGCCTCATTAGCAAAACTATTAGCCACTCAAGATGATGCTTTGGCTGAACAAGCTTTACTTGCTTATCGTGAGCGTTTTTCAGTTACAGGTTTATTTGAAAATGAAGTATATCCATCGGTTGCGCAAACACTTAATGCATTGAAAGAAGATGGGTATCGTTTATTCGTCGCAACCGCTAAACCAACTATTTATGCAAAACGTATCTTAGATCATTTTGACTTAAGCCAATATTTTGTAAATATTTATGGTAGTGAGTTAACTGGGGAACGTACCAATAAAGCTGAACTTATTCATTATATTCTTGAGCGTGAGCAATTAAACTCAGAAGAATGCTTAATGGTAGGTGACCGTCAATATGATGTTTTAGGTGCTCGCCACAATGGTATTGAGGCGGTCGCTGTGACTTATGGTTACGGAACACCAGAGGAACTTAAGCAAGCACACCCTAAAGCAATGATTACGAAATTTTCTGAACTTTTGGAATACGTTGAAGATCAGGCAACACAAAAGAAAGTATCTTAAGTATTAGTAAATTTTAATTTGAAGGTTTGGCTTTTATCTAAAGCCAAACCTTTTTTATTTAAATACCGTGTTGTTGGCGGTATTGAACAAGTTCTTCAATTGTAATCACGGTTAAATGATGAGTTTGGGCATATGCCAAAACTTGAATACCTGATGCCATCGTGCCATCTGGGTTGGTTAATTCACATAACACACCAGCAGGTTTAAGCCCAGCTAGTCTTGCTAGATCAATTGTTCCCTCAGTATGACCTCTGCGAGTCAATACTCCACCACTACGTGCACGTAAAGGAAAAACATGGCCCGGACGGTTAAGATCACTTGGAACAGCACCATCTTTGATTGCAGTTTGAATGGTAGTAACGCGGTCTTTAGCCGAAACACCAGTCGTAACACCTTGAGCTGCTTCAATGGTCACTGTAAAAGCGGTATGAAACTGGCTTGAGTTTTGAGAAACCATTGGGGGAAGTTCTAAATGATCTGCTAACTCTTCTGTCAGGCATAAACATACAATACCTGAGCCATCACGAATCATACGTGCCATGGTTTCAACAGTTAGAGTTTCAGCTGCGACAATTAAATCTGCTTCATTTTCACGATCGAAGTCATCCATAACCAAGACGGGTTTGCCTTGACGGATATCTTCTAATGCTTGTTGAATGCGTTGTTCAGCAGGAGAGAGGGCTGAGAAAAAAAGTTCTGGTTGAATTAAGCTAGACATAATGAAACGCTCTCGTAAAAATACGGTTGAACATTTCAGGACTGATGTAAAAACAGGCTGTTACTGAAATAAAATGGATTTATCCCAGTTCGTCGTCTTCTTTCATCCGGACTATACCGTCGGCTTTGGAGTCTCACCAAATCTGCTCAAATCATAAAATTTAAGCTCGTGGGCTTGCTAATCTATCAATAAAAATTAACTTTACCACCGGTGGGGAATTACACCCCGCCCTGAAGCGATGGGTTTTATTATAGCGCGCTTGATAAAATTGGCTAGATGCTTTTGTAGAATGCTAAGTTTCTTTATGAATAAGTATTTTCACAAATGGAAATAGGCTTTTTAACAAGAGCTTACTTGTTGATATGGAAATGGAATGCTATGTTTTTTATAGAAAATTATAAATAAAATAGGTGTTTCATGCAGATAAGAGACGATTATCCCCTTAGGAATACTTTATTTATTCAGCATCTCCATATTTTTAGTTATGTATTTATGGCGGTCAGTATTCTTTATTTAATTGCTGCTAATTGGTTAATGCTTCCAGACAGCATCCAGCTAGCCATCCCACCACTTATATTACTTGTGACAGCATGGATCAGTATAAAAGATAATTTAAGTGAAGGAGTTAGGCAGACTTTACATGGTATTTGCGGCTTGATGGTAGGCTTAAGTTTGGCTGTAATTGGGCAGGTCTATCAAACTGGAGCAGACAGTTATTTACTTTTCCTGATTTGGACATTGCTGTTATTACCTTGGCTATATCGACCAAATATTGGTATTTTTGCTTTAATTTGTATTACTAGCCAACTTACACTTTTTTTATTTTTTAAGCAGACTTTCTGGTTGGAAAAGTTTCCTTATTTATATGTGTTTGCTTTAAATTTATTAAGCCTTATAGAGTTTTGGGTATGTATAAAGAAGTATCGTGCTTTACGTTTCGTCTTTATCGCTTGGTTTGCAGTCATTTCAATCATTGGAATGATCCAATATTTATCTGGTGAAAATATTCCTTATCTGATCTCGGCTTTCTTTTCAGGAATAATCGGTTTTTATTATTTCTTCAAAAAAAATGATCAATTATGTGCCAGCTTAATGGCGGCTGTTCTTGGCGTGACTGCAACAATATGGCTTGTAGATAGGATCAATGACTTATTTAAAGATTCAAATGAGTTCATTTTTTTATTCATTGCAGGCATTATTTTTATCTGGTTTGCACTGATTAGTTATTTTTTAATAAAAATTTTTCGTCAAAGTCGCTTTTATATAATTCCTTTAGCTATTGGAGCTTGGCTTGCTGGACTGGCCCTTGCTGCTTTCACTCTCGTGTTCTGGGAAGCTGTTTCTTTAATTATAGGAGTTATTTTTGTTTGTATAGCTTCTATTTTATTGAAAAAAACTCAACACTACTTCATTCGGCAATTTGCCTATTGTTTATTCATAAGTGGTCAGACTGCTTTTTTGTTTCATCTAGAGTCTGAAACAGATCAGATGTTATGGGTGCTAATCGCACAGATTTTTATTCTCTGTATAAGTTATTTTTTTAAACCCCATTGGTTCTTTATTTTAATTCAAATGCTCGCTACTTATGGAATAGCATTTATTTACTTGTTACAAATGGATCATTCATTGTGGTCAGTAAACTCCACTCAGACTTATTTAAATTTAACCCTGCTCAGCTATTTTGTTTTTAGTTTTGTGTTCTTATCGAAGGCTAAATCGATAGTTCAATATGAGCGTAGTGTCTATTTATGTGTGCTTGCGGTAGTTGTGGTAGCTTCTTTCTTTGATACTTTTATGGGACTAGTTTTAGATAGTTCGAAAGATCAGGAGATATGGATTTTCTATTTATTACCTAGTCTTTGGTTGCTTTGCTTTAGTATTTTTTATTTGTATAAGCAGTTGCATGGAGTAGTGTTTTTCGCATTCTTACTTTTTGGTGTATTGCTCATTGCACTTGGCTATTTTGAAGTTTTCATTTTATTTATCATTTTAACATGGGCGATAAAAAAGAAAGATTATATTGTTTATGGTGTCACTCTAGCAGTATTTGTTTTAGTACTTTGGCAGCTTTATTACAACTTACAAATAACTTTTTTGGCAAAGAGTGCATCGATTTTGATTTCTGGTCTTGTTCTATGGACTTTATATTGGTTGCTCCACCAAGAAAATCAACGCAATCTTATTGAAGGAGAAAAATAATGAAGAAATATTTTTCTCTTGTTTTGGCTATAGCTACCACATTATTTTTTGTGGGATTGATAGCGAAAAATGAATGGCATCTGGATCATAGTAAAAGTATTTTTATTGAGCTTAAGCCAGTTGATCCGCGTTCAATTTTACAAGGTGACTATATGGCACTGGCTTATGAGTTAAATTTGCAAACTCCTAAACCTCTTGCTGAAAACGAAAATGAAAATCTAAATCAGAGAATCTTTAATCATGCATCTATTCACGCCAAAGTTATTTTGGATTCACACAATAAAGTAATCCGTACCATTCTAGAACCTAACAATTTATCTGCTGAGCAGAGCTTAATTTTAAAAAATCCTGAAAACCGATATCAAGCTTTATATCCTGCATCTCGGAGTTTCTTATTTGCCGAAGGATTAGCTCAATGTTATGAGAAAGCAAAATATGCTGAATTTAAAATAAATCCAAAAGGAGAGGCGATTCTGTTTGATTTACGAGGAGAGGAACTCCAGTCTTTGAATTGTAAGCAACAAAAGAATTGGTGGGAAGGAACTATTAAGGATTTATAAAATTATAAAAGCCCGTCAATGCGGGCTTTTTTATTCTAAGAATAAATTAGGCAACTTGGACAGGAATACAATTCGCTGTGTGGTTGACTGTATTATTTGGGTTAGCATAGACTAAACGTGGTTTATGAATATTTGCTTCAGCTTCAGTAAAATCACCAAATGTAGCAATAATCACTAAATCACCGACATCTGCTTGATGTGCAGCGCCACCATTTACTGAAATAATTCCAGAGTTATCTTCGCCACGAATCGCATAGGTCGTGAAGCGTTTGCCATTGGTTACATTCCAAACATGAATTTCTTCATATTCACGAATACCAGCTAAGTCCATCAATACGCCATCAATTGCACAAGAACCTTCATAGTGAAGTTCAGCATGGGTTACAACTGCGCGGTGAATTTTGCATTTTAATAAACGAGATAGCATGGCTAGCGTCTCCTGAGTAGACCTAAGAGTAAGATCTTATGGTGAAATCTTTAGCTTTTGCTGTTGGCAAAGTGGCTGATGCGCATTTTGCTCCTAAAAAAGCAAGATAGCAAGCTTGATTGTTCAACAATTTAAGTTGGTTTATACGCATTAATTTGATTCATGGCCTGCGGAACTTGTCCTTGAACAAGTAATTTCACTTTAGAAAGGGCATGATCAATTGCTGCATCCATCAGACTTTGTTCACTACTTGGCGCTTTCCCAAGTACATGACCTGAAACTCGCTCTTTTGAGCCAGGATGTCCGATCCCAATACGTAAACGATGAAAATTTGGACCAATATGAGGGACAATGTCACGTAAACCGTTATGACCACCATGTCCTCCGCCTGTTTTTAGACGAATTACACCAGGGTTCATATCAAGTTCATCATGAGCAATCAAAATTGCTTCGGGAGCAATTTGATAAAATTTTGCAAATGGAACTACACTTTGTCCAGAACGGTTCATAAATGTAGTGGGTAGAAGTAGACGGACATCGTGTCCTTCTATATTACCACGTCCGCTGATTCCGTGAAATTTCGGATCATTTTTTAAAGTAATGCCATATTTATTAGCAAGCTGTTCAATGAACCAAAAGCCTGCATTATGGCGGGTCTGGGCATATTCTGAACCAGGATTGCCCAAACCAACAATTAGCGAAATATTTGACACTAATCTACGCCTTTCAACACTTATGCGCGTTTGAAGTCAGCGTGCATAGGAGTGTTTTTAGCTGGGTGACGTTGTAACGCTTGGATTTTAACGTTTTCAACTTTGTCGCCAACTTGGATTTCTATAACTTCTTCAAAGAAAGCATTGTTTTCTAAAGCTTTTACAAGCTGACGAAGTTCTAAAGTAATAGCTACAGGCTCAGCATTGCCACCATAAATGATAGCTGGAATTAATGCTTCGTGACGAAGGCGGCGGCTCGCACCTTTCCCTTGTTTGTCTTCAGCACGCGCTTGAGCGTTTAATACGAAGTTTGACATGAGTAAATCCTCATTAAAGTTAAATAGACTAAACTTGCGACCAGTTTAGTGATAGAAAACCCCAGCCAAGGCCAGGGTTCATAAAAGCTGCGGTATTATAAACTATCGAACATCGCACTGATAGATTCTTCGTTATTAATACGACGAATCGTTTCAGCAACCATGCTAGCAACAGAAACCTGACGGATTTTGCCCAAGGTTAATGCTTCTTCAGAAAGAGGAATAGTGTCAGTGACAACTAATTCATCAATAACTGAATTACGTAAGTTTTCAATAGCCTTGCCAGAAAGTACAGGGTGAGTTGCGTATGCAACTACACGGCGTGCACCAAATTGCTTAAGCGCATCAGCTGCTTTACACAATGTACCGGCAGTATCAACCATGTCATCTACGATAACGCAATCACGATCTTTTACGTCACCAATTAAATGCATAACTTGCGATTCATTGGCTTTTTGACGACGTTTATCAATAATTGCTAAATCGATGTCACCCATCTGTTTGGCAACGGCACGAGCACGTACTACGCCACCAACGTCAGGAGAAACCACCATAAGGTTATCATGCGATTGTTGACGTAAGTCAGCAAGCAAAGCAGGAGTACCATAGATGTTGTCGACTGGAATATCGAAGAAACCCTGAATTTGGTCAGCATGTAAGTCAATCATTACGACACGATCAATACCAACAGTGGTAAGCATGTCTGCAACAACTTTAGCTGTAATCGGCACACGTGCAGAACGTGGGCGACGGTCTTGGCGAGCATAACCAAAATACGGGATAACGGCTGTAATACGACCAGCACTTGCACGACGCAAAGCATCTGCCATAACCAAGATTTCCATAAGGTTATCATTGGTAGGGGCACAAGTAGGCTGAACGATAAATACGTCTTTACCACGAACATTTTCAGTAATTTCTACTGAAATTTCTCCATCAGAAAAGTGACCGACTGATGCAGCACCTAGAGGGATATGTAAGTGACTTACGACTTTTTGAGCGAACTGTGGATGAGCATTTCCACTAAAAACGACAAGATTGGGCATGAAGCACCCTTGGCGGTTGGTATGTAATTAAATAGATGGCAGGGGCGGCTGGATTCGAACCAACGGATGCCGAGATCAAAACCCGGTGCCTTACCACTTGGCGACGCCCCTAATGCGGCAGAACTTTAATATTTTTGCAATGCAATGTCAAGATGAATCAACAAAAAGCATAGCAATTAAGCCTGTCTTTAAAATAAGAGAATGGCAGGGGCGGCTGGATTCGAACCAACGGATGCCGAGATCAAAACCCGGTGCCTTACCACTTGGCGACGCCCCTAAATTCGATGATATATATGATGGCAGGGGCGGCTGGATTCGAACCAACGGATGCCGAGATCAAAACCCGGTGCCTTACCACTTGGCGACGCCCCTAATATAATCATCATTACAGGTGAGGTTGGCAGGGGCGGCTGGATTCGAACCAACGGATGCCGAGATCAAAACCCGGTGCCTTACCACTTGGCGACGCCCCTAACGTGTAACCTTAAAATGATTAAGAGGAGATTCTTTTAAACTATTTACCAAGTAAGATTTACATGGTGAATGTTTAAGAATTTCATCAATATTCATTTCATTCGTTACTTCAATAAAAACACAAGCACCTGTACCTGTAAGCTTTGCTTGACCAAATTGATCTAAATATTGCATTGCTTCTTCTACTTCAGGGTATAACTGTCGGGCCAATGGCTCAAAGTTATTTCCAAAATTAGAAGGTTCTAACTGATAGGCGCAAAATTTAGTGGTCTTAGAGTCTCTTGTCAATGTTTTTTGTGAAAAAAGCAATTGAGTGCTGATAAAACAATCAGGTTTTAAAATAATGAACTGTTTTTGATCTAAGTCTATGAATGATAAATGTTCACCAATACCTTCAGCCCACGCATTTTTACCATAAATAAAAATAGGAACATCGGCACCAAGCTTTACGCCATAGTCTGCAAGTTGTTCTTGATTCAGGCCACATTTCCATAATTGATTTAACACAATCAGGGTTGTGGCAGCGTTGGATGAACCTCCGCCCAGACCTGCACCCATTGGAATATTTTTTTCAATTTTGATGTTTAGACCGCAGAATTTTTTTGCGTGCGGTCTTAATATTTGAGCAGCCCGATAAATCAGGTTTTCTTCAGGTCGAACTTCACTCAATCCATCAATTTCAATTTGTTCATCCAAAGTCGGTGTAAATACCATCCAGTCATATAAATCAATGAGTTGGAAAATGGTTTGTAATTCATGATAACCATTTTCACGACGTCCTGTAATATGTAAAAACAGGTTGAGCTTAGCTGGAGAAGGGACTCGAATCATAGATTTATATAATTAGACTTAGCGGTTTTGGATGACCATTGTAATACGGTTTTCTTTATCTTCAGCAAGAGCTTGCTTTAAAACCAGTTTGTTTGGCAAAGTTTGTTCACCATCATAACTGAAATTAACTGTCCAGCCGTCTTCAATGAGTTGGTTTACACGATTTTCATTATCTTTACTGATTTGAGCACTTAAAGTTGCAGGTTTAGCCAATATCCAACTTGTTAAATGAGTAATTGGTGCTTGCCAACCAGTTGCGCGCTCTAAAAGTTCTTCTGGAGAGGCAGCAGTAATTAACCCTGTTTTAGCACTATTTAACTTCACCTCACCGGGTTTACCCTGAATTTGGGTTTTTCCTACACCTAAAATGCCGCTTAATTCAATATCAAAATTATCTTGTTGTTGAACCCACGTGAAAAATGCACTGCCAGTTTGCTGTGGCGTGCGAACCCCGATCTTACCTTGTAAATTAAAGTGTTTTTCATCTTGAACTTGCTGGGTAACCGCGGGTTTAGGTTGAGTAAAATGCTGACAACCGGTTAGAAATAATACACTTGATCCACAGATCGCTGTGCACAGTTGGGCAAATTTGCTCATATGTTTAACTCTTTTTTGCAGATGTAGGTAAAATTAACGCATCAAGCTGTTGTAATTGTGGATCATTGGCATGTTTTTGTTTCAGTTGTTGTAACACAGCGCTAAATTGAGTTAATGATCCTTGCATATACAATGCCTTAGCATAGCGAACGCCAATATTTACATTATGGCTGAGTTCATAAGCTTTGCCTAAAGCTTCTGCTGCACCTTCATAATCATTTTGTAAAAATGCAATGTAGCCAAGCGTATCTAGAATTGAGGCTTGTTCTGGAGCATATTCTAAGGCTTGCTCTGCATATTGACGTGCTTCTTTTAACCTACGGTTTTGCAGGGCTAGTGTATAGGCATATGCATTTAGATAAGTTGGGCTGTTGGGCTCAAGTTGTAATAATTGCTTTAATGTTTTATCGAGTTTATCGCGGTCAGTATATGGATCAAGTAATAAAACTTCTGCATAAATGAGTTCTGGATCATCCGGTAAATTCTTTATCGCTTCATCTAATAAATTTAAGGCAGCTTTTTTATTGCCCATTTTCTTTAAAATTTCAGCTTGAGCTTGATATAAGAAACTTGCATGTTGAGGGTAATTTACACGTTCTTGGGTTAGAAATCGTAATGCATCGTGTAAATTATCCTGCTTATCATAAATCGTAATCAGATTACGTCTTGAAACAACGTATAAACTGCCATCAACTAAGCGATAGTAAGCTTTTGCTGATTCATAATGTTGTTTGCGTTCTGCATTAATTGCTAAGTAGTAATAAGCTTCATTTTGGTATTTTGCAGAGTTTCGTAGGTCAACAAGATATTGTTCTGCTTTGTCATATTGCTTTAAATCAATGCTGGTTAAGCCTGCTATAAACAATGCTTCTTCAGCTTTGGGATTAGCCTCTATAACGTTTTCAAGCTTTTCTAAAGCCAGTTGAGATTGATTAAGTTGTATAAGATAACGGATTTCGGCTAAACGAATATCTAAATTTTTCTTATATTTACGGCTAGACTTTGCATACCATTTAAGCGCACCTTCTTGATCGCTAAGAGCAATAAGTAGGTTTGCTTTCATTAAAATAAAGCTCGTCACTTTAGGACGTCGGCGTAGTGCTTTGTTAATGTTGGTTAGAGCGGATTCTAATTGACCATTTTGGGCTTCCAAATTGGCGATGAGCGCTAAAATAGAAGGGTTGTCTTTTTCAGAGCTAGAACGTAAAGCTGTTAATAATACTTCTCGATCTTGAGCATTCTCTGGAGCAATGCTGGCTAAAATTTGTTCTAAGTCGGCAGTAGGATCTATTTTTAAAATTTTATCTAATGTTTCAGCGGCAAGCTGGTATTCATGTGTTTTTAAAGCAATATGGGACAAATAGAATAAAGCAGGTACATCTTTGGGTTCTTGAGCTACCCAATGTGTAGCAATGTTTAAAGCGGCTTGAAAATCATTATATTCAAGCGCAACATCTAAAGCTCGCTGTTTAATTGAAGTAGAGTTACTTTTAATTGCGAGTACTGTGTAATTGTGCAAAGCGTTAGGAATGTCATCATAAGCCAGAGCAAATTCAGCGACCATAGTTTGCTCTAATGCCTGATCAAATGAATGCACGGCATAGGTCTCTTGCACAGGGCGTGCATAGACATGCGAGGACATGCTACCTAACAATAAGAATGTGGTAGAATACTGTCTTATCGAAGCACCGTTAAAATTAATACGGCTATTCATTTGACGCAATTTTTATTGATCCAAAGTAATGCTTTTTATGACACCGATGTTGCACAATAGCATAAATTTAGCGAAATGATGATCTGATATGTCTTTCTTTGCATTGGGTGTCAACCATCAAACAGCTTCTGTCGAACTCCGCGAACAAATCGCTTTCAATGCAGAGCGATTAAGTCGTTTGCTTGCCGAACAAAGCCATCACCAAAGCTTAAAGGATTTGGTGGTCGTCTCGACGTGTAACCGTACAGAAGTTTATGCCATGGCGGAAAATGCCGAAAGCCTTCTAAAATGGTTAGCTGATGCCAATAATATTGATGTAAAGCACTTAATTCATCATGTTTATCGTTACGAGAACACGCAGGCAATTACACATTTAATGCGAGTAGCGAGCGGCTTAGACTCTCTCATGCTAGGTGAGCCGCAAATTTTAGGGCAGGTTAAAAGCGCTTTGGCATTATCTAAAGAAGCCCAAGCGGTCTCTCCTGAATTAAACAGTGTTTTTGAATATGCTTTTTATGCAGCTAAACGTGTACGTTCCGAAACTGCGGTGGGCAGCCATGCCGTTTCGATGGGGTATGCAGTTGCACAATTGGCTTTACAGGTTTTTAGTAAGCCCGAAAAACTTACTGTGATGGTTGTTGCTGCGGGTGAAATGAATAGCTTGGTTGCTAAACATTTGGCTGAAATGGGCGTCGCTAAAATTATTATTTGTAATCGTAGCCGTGAGCGTGCTGATCAACTAGCTCAAGAGATTTCACATCAGGTTGAAGTTGAAATTATTGATTTTTCAGCATTGGCTGAAAATTTGTATCGTGCTGATGTTGTGTCGAGCTGTACTGGTAGTTTATATCAAGTTATTGCTTATCCTGATGTTAAGGCCGCATTAAAGAAACGTCGCTATCAACAAATGTTAATGGTTGATTTAGCTGTGCCCCGTGATATAGATCCTAAAGTTGAAGCGCTTGATGGCGTCTATTTGTATGGTGTTGATGATTTACAAAGTGTGATTGAGGAAAACCTCGCTCAACGTCGTCAGGCAGCTGTTGAAGCGGAAGTGATGGTGAATCAATTAGCTACCCAGCTTATTACCCATCAAAAAGTTAAAGAGGCGGGCAGCACAATTCATGCTTATCGCCAACATAGTGAAGAAGTTAGCCAACAAGAGCTGACGCATGCATTAGAGTCTTTGCATCACGGTGAGAATGCTGAGCAAGTATTACAGCAATTCGCGCATCGTTTGACGCAAAAGCTTATGCATCCGACATCTATCTTGCTACGCGAAGCTGCCAAGGCCGAAAATCCTGATTATTTTGAATGGTTACAACAGCATTTACAGGATGTGTTTGATCATGAGCGTAAGTCAAAACATTAAGACAACAGTCTTAAACTAATTTGTTTGGTTAATTCATTAAGCTGTTGTCTTAAATTTCTTGATTCAATTAGAGAAATCGGCGATTTAAGTTTCTGACGTAAATATCTTTCTTTTAGGCCTAAAGCATATTCTTGGGCTAACTTGTCGGCCACTTCTGGTGCCTGCGTTAATGCCTGAATATTGGTTCTTTGCATAATATCGGCAATTTCATGGCAATAGCTGCTACAAGCACCTAAAACATAATAAGTTGCCAGCTCTTGATCATCCGGTAAGTCATCAAAAATACGATTTAAAATTGCCAGTACTTTTGCTAATAATTCATCTTGATGAATATAAGCACGTAACCCTTCAAAATGAATATAAAGAAAAGGGTGATGCATCAAAATTGCGATCGCAAAGTCTTCATCTTTAGTGTGAATGTTAAATGAGAGCGAGGCATCATGGCTGATTTGTGGTGTAAAACGTTTACCTAGTCCGAGTTTTTCACGGAAAGATTGATTGAGTAAATAACGGAAAGAACCCTGTTTGGGTAATAGTTCAGTTAGTTCTCTAAGTTCTCCCATGACCAAGCTTTTGCCTTCAGGAGTACTAATGTCATGTTGACCTGTTAAATGAGCAAAGACAAAATCAGACAAAAGAGGAGACTGTTGTAATAGTTTTTGGAAATTTTCAAGCCCTTCACGACGGATCAGAGAGTCGGGGTCATGATCATTCGGTAGAACAAAAAATTTGAGTTCGCGACCATCATTGAGTAATGGTAAAGCAATTTCTAATGTTCTGCGTGCTGCTTTTTGACCTGCAGCATCACCGTCAAAAGCAATGGTAATACGGCTATTTTGTTTAAATAAAATATTAAGATGTTCTGTATTGCTTGCAGTGCCTAAAGTCGCTACAGCCCCTGTAATGCCATATTGCTGAAGTGCAATGACATCCATATAGCCTTCAACCATTAACCAGTCGCTAGATTTAAGTTTTCTACCTTCATAAAGCCCGTAAAGTAGCTGATTTTTATGGAAGACCTCTGAGTCAGGTGAGTTAATGTATTTGGGCTTGATCTCATCATTTAAGGCACGCCCACCAAAACCAACGACGCGGCCTTTCGGGTCTCGAATCGGGAAAATCACACGGTCACGTAATAAGTCAAAATCACGACCATTATCGCTTGAACGGATAAGTCCAAGCTGCTTTAAACCATCAATGTCATAAGGAAAAGCTTTTTCTAGGTGTTGCCAATCTTCTGGTGCATAGCCTAAGCGCCAAAATTGAATAGTCTGATTAGTTAAGCCACGTTGTTTAAAGTAGTTTTTTGCCTTTTGACTGTTAGGTAATTGGTGTTCATAGAATTGGGCAATATTTTCCAGTAAGTCATATAAATTACCTTCTTGAACAGGTTCCTCAAAGTTGAAAGGCTGTTCAAATTGGGCAAAAGGGTCGTCAAAAAATACTGGTTCAAGCGTGTTGTAGCTGTCATCTATTGGTTGCTGAGGAACCACGGGCTCCGCCGTATTTGCTTTAGCAACTAGTGGCTTGGTAACCTGACGGGTATAAGATAGTTTTTTGTTTTCGGTATTATCTTTGGGTAGTTCGACTCCAGCGCTACTTGATAACTCTTTCATTACATCTATAAAGTTTCGGTTATCAATGTCCATCAGAAAACGGATGGCGTTACCGTTGGCCTGACAGCCAAAGCAGTGATAATACTGCTTGTCTCGATAGACATGGAACGATGGAGATTTTTCTTGATGAAAAGGGCAACAGCCGGAATATGTACGTCCCGTCTTTTTCAGTTTCACACGCTGACCAATCAGATCGACAATATCTGTGCGATCTAAAATTTGATCAATCGTATGTTGTGGAATTGCCATAATTCAGATAACCGTATTAAAACTGATGAGAGAGTGATTCAGAATATTCTGACATGATGAGGCAAGATCTATCCAATAAATATTTTAATATTTTATAAAAACAAACAGGCAAGTGGTATCACTTGCCTGTTTATTGGTACTTTTTAAAATTTGTAACTTATTGAGCAGCGTCGCTAGTACCTTGCGTTGCATCATCTGGCTGAGTATCAGTTGATACATCTGTAGAGCTAACAGCAGGAGCAACAGTTGTATTTTCTGCTGCTTGTGGCTCAGGTTTGTCTAATAAACCAAAGCTTAAACGGTTTGTCCAACTACGTTCTGATTTCGGTGCTTCAACTTGTATTTTCTCTGGTTCAGCAGTTTCTTCTTTATCTGAATTGCCAATTAAACCGAAGCTAACACGATTAAGGAAGCCACGTTTTGGAGCTTCTGATTCACTTGTGCTTTCTGGTGTTGCGGCAGTAGATTCACGGCCAAAAATACCTAAGGTCGCACGGTTAATCCAGTTACCTTCTTTACGAGCAGCACGCATGTTAACTGTGCCGTCTTTTTTCACCAAGTTAGGATAATTGAGTTTTAAAACTTCAATATATTGTTGTGAAGTTGCTTTATCGCCTAATTTGTCATAGCTGTATGCCAAAGTTGCTAAAGCTTCTGGTACTTGAGGTGTTTGTGGATAGTGTTCAATTACCCATTGAGAACGCTCTGCAGCCGCGATCCAAGCTTTACGTTTAACGTTAAAGCGTGCAGCAGTCATTTCATTTTCAGCAAGTTCTTGTCCAATAAATTTCATGCGCTGAGCGGCATCAACAGAATATTGGCTACTTGGGAAACGACGAATTAAATCAACAAAATTTTGATAAGCAACTTTTAAATAGCTCACATCACGATGAGATTGTTGCAAAGATGTATAGCGCATCAAACTATCGTAGTTTTGCTCCATATTCGCTACAGCACGAACATAATAAGCATAATCCACATTTGGATGCTGAGGATTTAAACGAATAAAACGTTCCGCTAAGGCAATCGCGCCTTCATAATCTTTTTGCTTAAATTTCGAATAGAGAAGTTCAAGTTGTGCTTGTTGTGCGTATTGTCCAGTCGGATAATAAGTATCGATTGCTTCTAAAGACTTGGTCGCATCAAGATATTGACCACGGTCAAGCGACTTTTGGGCCTTTTCGAAGTAAGCTTGTTCACTAGATTGTGGGCCACTATCGACCACTTCTTTTTTACTTGGATTGCTGCTACAGCCCACAAATGCAGACGCTAAACCTAAAGATAAGGCAAGCATCGTAATTTTATAACGTGGTAGCGACATAAAAACTCCTCTGTTATGTTGGGCAATGAGCTACAATTGCGCTATTAAACCACTTTTATCTCAATGATCAAATGACTTCAGCACAATCTTCAAACACAAACTTATCTGAAACCGACTTCAATTTACTTGAAGATTCTGAGGATGCAGATAACCATACTTCTGATACAACTGCAACACGTTTATCGTTGCAAGTTCAGCTAGATGAAAGCTATCTGGGACAACGTATCGATCAGGTAGCAGCCTTGGTGTGGAATGAGTTTTCACGTGAAAAGCTTAAACAATGGTTGAAGGATGGCCATCTGTTAGTGAATGGTAACATTGTCAAGCCAAAGCACCGTTGTGAAGGGACAGAACTGCTTACACTCGAAGTTGAGCTCGAAGCTCAGACCACGAGCCAACCTGAAAACATTCCACTTAATATTGTCTATGAAGATGACGACATTTTAGTCATCAATAAACCAGTCGGCATGGTAGTGCATCCAGGGGCGGGCAATAGCTCTGGAACTTTAGTGAATGCCTTGCTTTACCATTTCCCAAAATTGTCGGAACTTTCTCGCGCTGGTTTAGTGCATCGTATTGATAAAGATACCAGCGGTTTGTTAGTCGTTGCTAAGAGCCTTGAGGCACAATTTTCTTTAAGTAAGCAGTTGGCAAATAAATCGGTTTACCGTGTATACGACTTAGTTGTTTATGGAAATATTATTGCTGGCGGTACTATTGATGAACCTATCAAACGCCATCCGGTTGACCGTGTGAAAATGGCGATTTTACCGGGTGGGCGCGATGCAGTGACCCATTACAATGTAAAAGAACGCTTTAGAGATTTTACTCGTGTACAAGCTCGTCTTGAAACAGGTCGAACTCATCAGATTCGTGTGCATTTTAGTTATATCGGTTATGGACTGATCGGCGATCAGATTTATATGAACCGTGTACGTGTACCTGCAGGGGCGTCTGAATTACTCATTGACACTTTACGTGGTTTTAAACGCCAAGCGTTGCATGCAGCTAAATTGGGCTTAAAACATCCTCGTACTGGTGAAGAAATGCTATTTGAAGCGCCGTGGCCTGAAGATTTTACACATTTAGTGAATGTGTTACGTTCAGAAAACGCTGCATATTAAGGACGCGTATATGGAATTTGTTCAAGGTTTACCTCAAGGCGTATGTGTAGGCCAGACACGTGTTCAACATCCTTTGGCATTACCAACGGATCAACTTGAGTTGTCTGGCTTTAATCTGGCTTTACATGTCAACGATGAGGCACAACGTGTTCAGCAACATCGCATGATATTGTTAGATGAGTTTGCCCAGTTCGGTGTTAAAAAAATGACATGGATGACTCAAACACATAGTACGATTTGCCATACAGTAAATGAACAAATTCCTTTTAAGGCATTAATCGGTGATGGTTTGGTCACTCAAACCAAAGGCCATGCTTTAATGATGATGACCGCTGATTGTTTACCTGTCGTGTTAGGAAATGCCGAAGGTACGGAAGTCGCAAACTTGCATGCGGGTTGGCGTGGTTTAGCTGGCGGCATTATTGAAAATACTGTTGCCGCTATGCAGAACTCTCCAACTTGGGCATGGTTAGGAGCTGCGATTAGTCAACCTTGTTTTGAAATTGGGGCTGAAGTAAAGGCTGCTTTTTGTGATAAATATCCAGAGTTAGAAACAGCTTTTGTTGAGGGGGCAGCTCCAAATAAATTTCATGCAGATTTATATGCAATTGCGCGTTTTATTTTGCAGAGTCTAGGTGTGAAACAGGTTTTAGGTGGAGATCAATGCTCTTATCAACAGAGCGATGATTATTTTTCTTATCGCCGTGATGCGAAGACTGGACGTATGGCTACCTTTGTTTTTACATAAGCTTCATAAACATAAGTAAATTCACTCTCTTATTTTGTCGTAATTAAACAGAATAAGAGAGTTTTTATTGAGTTTGAAAATATTACGATTGTGAACCGTATTGAAACGCTTGTATTTCATATTTATAGATGTAGGTTTAGCAAGCGCTAATAAAATGATAAAATAGAAAAAATCGCTCAAAATTTTAATCTTATGTCTTTGCCTGAAAAACATCTCTCTATTGTCTACCACAGTCCATATGGTCATACCGCCAAGGTAGCTTTCGCTATTGCTGCTGGTGCAGAGGTGATGGGGGTGAAAGTACATCTAATGAATATTGAACATATTGATTGGGATGCGCTTGATGCATCACAAGGCATTATTTTCGGATCTCCTACTTATATGGGAAGTATGACTGCCGACTTTAAAAAGTTTATGGACAGTACTTCTAAGCGTTGGAAGGAGCGCTTATGGCAAGGCAAGCTTGCGGCTGGCTTTGCAAATTCGGGCGGATTGAGTGGCGATAAACTAGCGGTATTACAACAATTAAATATTTTTGCCATGCAACATGGCATGCTTTGGTCAGGTTTGCCTTTAATGACTACAGGGCATAGTGAAAAAGATTTAAACCGATTATCGAGTTGTTTAGGCTTAATGACACAATCAGATAACGCCCCTGTTGAGATCACTCCTCCACAAGGTGACTTAGATACAGCTAAATGGTTTGGTGAATATATTGCTGGATTACTTTATCGCATAAGTTAAAATAAGTATTTGATTTTATATAGATAAATATTTAATTTTTAATCTAATTACAAAAATGTTGTATTTTTTTTGTTCTTTTTTGATTATTTTTTACCAAATGGTTTATTTGGACAATGATGTCCAAAACTTAATAAATAAAAAAATGGAATAATCATGAAAATTTTTTTAACAGCTCTTTGTCTAAGTTGGGCTACCTTAAGCTACGCCAATTTAGAATCTGCAAATCTTGTTCCACTCAGTGATTCAGAACTTTCTAAAGTTGAAGCTCAGGCATTATTTTCATTTACCTATACCGACCCAAAACAAGCTGATGCTTCAATGAATCAGCAAAATATTGGCTTTTATAAATTGGGTTTAGAGGCAAATCTTGAATTAAATGCCAATGTTAATAAGTTGCAATTAGGATGTGGGGGCGTAAACGGTTTAGGTGGGTGTGATATTGATATTGATAACTTAAGTTTAAGTGGTTTAAGTGATACCAGTGATGGGCGAGCTTCTTCTTCTGCTGTTTTTAGTAATCCCTTTATTGAATTTGCAATTAAAAATCCAGACAGCGCAGCCTTAAGAGAAATTAAAGGTTTTCGTTTAAGTGCTGAAAAGGTTATGGGACTGCTGACTATGGGGCTTGAAAATTCAGAAACACCAAATGGAATTAATAGCTTAAGTGGTTACATGAAAATTAAAGATACCACTGGTTTAGCTTATACCGCTGCTCGTAATATGTCTTATCAAGATACAGGCAAGACCATTGATGGGACTGTTAATGCATGTATCGGGATTTGTATTCCTTTAGGATTTAACTCGTCTGATTATAATTTGCAATTACAACAGACCACTGCACCTATTGTGATCAACGGGCAAGTGATTTCTGGTTCACGAATGAATAATGTCATGCTGAACGGGGTAGCAAATATCGATCAGCTTAATTTCTCTGGAGATCTGAAAGCTTCTATTAATGCAGCACTTGGTCTATTAAATTTACAAAAAAATGTAACGGGTAGCATTACCGGATTAAGAGCGGCGCTCACAGTTGATCAAAACTTAGGATTTATTCATAAAATTGAATTAAACAATCCTTTCTCGCTTTCTTTACAAGGCCAACAAATATTTTGGCCAGGTGCAGATGCAGCAGCAGAACGGGGGTGGTGGATGGCTTTTGATGATGAAATTGATATTGGCAATGTTACGCCAAGTAAACAAATTGAGATAACTAATGATGTTTTAAAGCAGGTGGTAGGTCCAATTAGTGGTTATTTAACCGCAAACCCAGTGAGATGTAATCTTTTAAATTGTTTGTTTGGTGAAGACTTAGCAGTTGGTGAAGTTAAATTACCCAATACGATTGTGAATTTCCCATTGAAAGATTTACAACTTAAAAATCAATCTTTTGCACCAAACTGTTACGGTAATTTAAAATTCTGCTAAATTCAAAGTGACATAAAAAAACCTTTAAAGTTAACTTTAAAGGTTTTTTTATTACTTATGAAATATACGAGCTTTATCACGTTGCCAGTCACGGTCTTTTTCAGTTGCACGTTTGTCATGAAGTTGTTTACCCTTCACAAGCGCAATTTCTAGTTTGACTAAATGACCTTTCCAGTAACATGCCAAAGGAACGCAAGAGTAACCTTTTTGGTTAACTGCACCCATCAGGTGTTCAAGCTGACGGCGGGAGAGCAATAACTTACGGGTACGTGTTGCTTCAGGTACCACATGGGTCGAAGCCGATAATAAAGGCTGAATTTGTGAGCCAAGTAAAAATGCTTCGCCATTCTTGAAAATGACATAACTTTCCGTCAAAGTCATACGCCCAGCACGTAAGGATTTTACTTCCCAACCTTGAAGTGACATACCAGCTTCAAATTTTTCTTCGATAAAATAATCATGACGGGCACGTTTATTTTGTGCGATTGTTCCGCCATTGTGTTTTTTCACTACTGTTGCTTTCGCCATAATTCAAACTTCCACAATTATGCCTATTGTGCCGTAAACTGATGCTAAGGTGAAGTTTTTCCTGCACATGAATATTTCGCCTCATGTATAACTTTTGCTAAAATAGGTTCACAATACAATTAGAGTACTAGCGGATGTCTAAAACGCGTGTAATTTATCCTGGAACATTTGACCCCATCACGAATGGACACGTTGATTTAGTTACTAGAGCATCAAGAATGTTTGATGAGGTTGTAGTAGCAATTGCAATTGGACATCATAAGAACCCCTTGTTCAGTCTAGAAGAAAGAGTTGAACTGGCACAATCATCTTTAAGCCATCTATCAAATGTTGAATTTGTAGGCTTCGATGGTTTACTGGTTAATTTTTTCAAAGAACAAAAGGCAACCGCAGTACTTCGTGGTTTAAGGGCGGTTTCTGATTTTGAATATGAATTTCAACTTGCCAATATGAACCGTCAACTTGACCCACATTTTGAAGCGGTGTTTTTAACACCATCTGAGCAGTACTCTTTTATTTCTTCGACATTGATTCGGGAAATTGCTCGTTTAAAAGGGGATGTAACCAAGTTTGTTCCGCAAGCTGTGGTTGAGGCCTTTGAACGTAAACATCAACAAGGTTGGTAACGTGTCGTTATATATCACCGATGAATGCATAAACTGTGATGTTTGTGAACCAGTTTGCCCGAATGAAGCAATTTTCATGGGTGAAGTGATTTATGAAATTCATCCAGACTTGTGCACTGAATGCGTTGGTCATCATGACCAACCGCAATGCCAATTGTTTTGTCCTGTAGATTGTATTCCTAAAGATCCAGAGCATGAGGAAACGGAAGAACAGCTATTCGACAAATATAAAAAATTAATTGCTCAAAAAAGCACGAGCAATTAGTAAATAAATTTGTTAATATGCGCCCCTGAAGTGAGCTGGATGGTCGCTGCTGTGGAGGTCTTCGTGACTGAAGCAGGGGAGGAAAGTCCGGGCTTCATAGGGCAGGGTGCCAGGTAACGCCTGGGCGGTGAAAGCCGACGGAAAGTGCAGCAGAGAGTAGACCGCCTCATTCGTGAGGTAAGGGTGAAAGGGTGCGGTAAGAGCGCACCGCGTGTCTGGTAACAGTTCACGGCATGGTAAACCCCACCAGAAGCAAGACCAAATAGGAATCCTGAGGTACGGCCCGTACTGGATTCGGGTAGGTCGCTTGAGCGTATGAGTGATTGTACGCCTAGAGGAATGACCATCCTCGACAGAACCCGGCTTATAGGCTCACTTCACCTAATTTATTTAAAATTTTTCTTGACGTGCATTAAAGAAACTAAGATAATGCGCGCACAGTTTAAGGCTATGTAGCTCAGTTGGTTAGAGCACCGCACTCATAATGCGGGGGTCACAAGTTCAAGTCTCGTCATAGCCACCATTTTATAGACCACGCTCCTGCGTGGTCTTTTTTTATGCTTGTTTTTTTGATTAAACACAGTTTGTAAAGACTGACTTTATAATGATGAGATGTTTTTGATTTTTTTTATTAGCTTATTTATATTTAAAAATTATTCCTGTTAGCTTAAGGCAATAAGCATCTTAATTGCAGGTGGTATTGGGTATTACCATTCTTATCTCAAATGGATGAGCTCGTAGCACGTGGGGCACAGAGTACGAGTTATATTAAGCTTACGGTGCGCTTGAACATACAGCTTTGTTAGATGAGCTAAAACAGAAAGATACAAAGTATGTGTTCAGCTATGTTGACGCAGAAGGTTGTGTGCTTAACTTAGGCGAATTGATTTCATTACAATCTAAAGAAATATATGTCTATGTATGTGGACTGAAACCAATAATTGATGCTGTGATTAATTGTTGTAATAAGCATTGTTACCTTGATGAATACATTCATTGGGAACAATTTGCTTCAACAGTTCCAGAAGGTGGGAGGGAAGGCTTTTACGGATGTATTCGACAAGTCTAATCAGAAAATGAAGTACAAAGTAACTAGTCAATTTTATAAGCGATCGAAATATTAAATATTGATATTGAATGCCTATGTTGTGAACGGGGATGCGATACATGTGAAACTGCTATTTTGGAAGGTAAAGCAGAACATTTTGATCAATATCTTGGTGATACAGGAAAGACTTCACCGCTGAGTATGATGATTTGGAGATTGCGGGCAAAAGGTAAAAAACTAGTATTAGATTTTTCATACATTTCTTTGGTCGATCAATTATTTAAAACATAGATTTGCTAAAAAATGAACAAACAAAGGTGATCTGAATCTTATTTGTTCATTTGGTGGAATTTAATAGTTTTGGACTCTTGACCTGTTCTGTAGAACTATAGATAATGCGCACACAGTTTACGGCTATGTAGCTCAGTTGGTTAGAGCACCGCACTCATAATGCGGGGGTCACAAGTTCAAGTCTCGTCATAGCCACCATTTTAAAAACCATGCTCATGCATGGTTTCTTTTTGTCTTTTTTTTACTCATTAAAATGTTTTTCAATCATATCGAGTGTTTTTGGGCTTTGATAAAAAGGAGCTAAAATCGTTTGAAGTAACGGCTCTAAAATACCGTGTTCATTAAAGACATTCATGACTTTAGGGTAAAAACGTAAAGCTTCAGTTTGTAAATCGGTTTCGGTTAAACCAATCTCACTTAATACTTCAAATAAACTCTCGTCTTTGTAAAATTCATAAAAAACTTCTACGCCATACAAAATAAGATCTTGCATAAATTGTGACTGGCGTAATTCTTTCCAATATTCGTAAATTAAAACAAAGAACTCTTCAACATCAAGAGGAGTTAACTGTTTCATAAACTCATACATTTTTTTATGTCTAAGATCTTCCCAGACATGTCGTATCAGACTTTCTAAATCTTCAGTCGACAAAAGACTTAACTCTGTGAGTTGCTCGTGAATAAAGCTGGCAATCCAAGTTTCAAGTTTATGCTCAAGACGTTGTTGTTGTAAAAAAGAGAATTTTTTGAGTTTATGTTGCCATTCAAAATGATAGTCATCTACTCTAGATGCATTTAGAAATTTTGGTATTTTCTGTTCTAAGGTCGAGGTCGCAATATATTGGCAAAGTTGTTGAACGGCGGGGCTAGTTCTTAAAAACTGGTTGAGATAATGAGGAATATGCTCCATTTCCAAAAATTTGGAGAGCCACATTTCAAATTGATGATCGGATACTAGATCTTGTAGCTGTATTGGAGATTTCAAGGCAGTTAAGTAAATACGCTGGGCAATTTCCCCAATAAACTCAAGTAAACCAGCACCTAGCTGCATTTCAAAAGCATAGCGTTTCACAACAGCTTGTAATTGTTCTAAATCAACCACTTCATGAAGTTTGATTTCATCGGCATGCTGCATAAAAAGTTGAATGAACTGCCGGAAGTAAATAGGTGAGTTTTCTATAGATAATTGTTTTTTGAAAAATTCCACTTGCTCAAGCAAAAGTGCTTGAGCAAGTGTTGTGGTTTTTGATGAGTTTTTTTGCTCAGTCATTCGCTGTCCAACCGTTGATAATCGGATAACGTCGTTCGCGGCTAAATGCACGAGAGGTAATTCTCGGACCGATAGCACCTTGACGACGTTTGTATTCATTACGATCAACTAAACGGATGACTTTTTCAACAACTTCTTTATCAAAACCTTTGGCAATAATATCTGCCTGACCTAAATCTTCTTCAATATATGCGTAAAGGATGGCATCCAATACATCATATGGGGGTAAAGAATCTTGGTCTTTTTGGTCTGGGCGAAGTTCTGCTGAAGGTGGGCGAGTAATTACACGCTCAGGAATAACCGGAGTTTCACTTAAGCTATTACGGTATTTTGCCAATTCAAATACGATCGTTTTATAAACATCTTTTAGAACAGCAAAACCACCAACCATATCACCATAAAGTGTACAGTAGCCAACTGAAAGCTCAGACTTATTGCCAGTAGCGAGTACTAAATTACCAAATTTATTTGATAAACCCATGAGTAATGTACCGCGCGCGCGCGCTTGTAAATTCTCTTCGGTTGCATCTGCTGGTGAGTTGCCAAAGAAAGGATACAAGGTTTGCATAAAGCTATTTACAACTGAATGTATTTCCGCAATACCGAAAGTCACACCCATACGACGAGCTTGTTCTGCTGCATCTTCTACACTAATTTGAGAAGTGTAGGTATAAGGCATCATTACGGCTTGTACTTTTTCTGCACCGATTGCATCAACAGCAATAGCTAATGTAAGGGCGGAGTCGATACCGCCAGATAAACCTAAAATTACACCGGGAAAACCAGAACGCTCGACGTAATCACGTGTAGCCATGACTAAGCCTTGATAGATCTCTGCAAAAGTTTCTAATGCAGGAGCAGATTCAGTGGCTTTAAATGATTTATTTTTATGGTCAAATTCAGCAATATAAAGGTCTTCTTTAAAGCTCGGTGCTTGTAAAGCAATTTCACCATTTTTGTTACTGACAAAACTTGTGCCATCAAAAATTAAATCGTCTTGTCCACCCACTTGGTTAACATAAACAATGTTCAGGTGAAGTTGTTTTGCAAGTTCACTTAAGGTTTGTGTACGGTGTTGTGGTTTACCGACTTCATATGGTGATGCATTAAGTACAAGAACAGTATCAACATTCAATTGGCTTAACTGTTTTACGGTATTAATTGACCAGATATCTTCACAGATCAATACGCCAAACTTATGTCCAAGATATTCAAACACCAAATGTTGATGACCTTCTTGGAAATAACGTTTTTCATCAAAGACGCCATAGTTTGGTAAATTGTGTTTGTTAAAAACACCCAAAACTTGACCGTCTTTCATGACAGCAGCAGAATTATAACGTTGACCATCTTCTGTCTGGTTCACAAATCCGAAAACCATGACAATATCTTTAACTTCGGCAAGTTGAGCAAAAGCCTTTTGCATACGTTTGTTTAAATTTGGACGTAACAGTAAGTCTTCAGCTGGATAACCAATAACAGAAAGCTCGGGAAAAATAATCAGGTCAGCGTCTTGTTTTTTCGCCTGATTCACTTGCTCAATCATCTTTTTGGTGTTTGAGTCAATATTGCCAATATGCGGAGAAAACTGAGCAAGGGCAACTTTAAAACTTTTCATTCAAACCTAATCCTAGATCATAACGAATATAGATACACACAGTGTTGATTTTTATAGATATAATTTTTCAACGATGTGTATGATACGATAGTAAACAATTAAAATAGTAAACAAAAATGTCAAGATCAATAATATATACCAATCACATATTTTCTGCGTAAAAATAACGAGATTTTCTGTATAGAATAGAAACAGGCTTCATTATTTTTATTGTTTGTATACTGCCTTATCACAAGCCAATTTGGAATAAGCGCGTTATATTTTTTTCAATAATTTGAATTAAGTAAGCGTGATTTTCTTGTTTAGATAAGTATTTCTGATTTATAAGAATTCTCATTTACATTAAGCAAAAAATGTTACGTTCAAAGAAAGACTGATTATTTAGTTACAAATGAAGCTGAGGTGAACAGATAATATTTGGGATTTTCCCAGAGCAAATGTCACGGGCAATTTCACCTTGTTGCTCAATGTTATAAGAGCTAAACGCCTTGTGGGGAGAGTAGGTGTATTTATAGGGATTGTAATTTTTAAAGCTAAGATAATAGGCCGATTGCAACAATGCACCTTTAAGTAGTACATGAATACCTTTTTGATATTGCATGACATGAGTGAGTTCGTGAATAAAAATACCCTGCATAAATTTAGATTCTAGTGCGTAATTTTCACTGTAATCGGAAGGATTGACATAAATATTTCCGTTTGGCGCCATAAAAATACCGCGAGATTGCCAAGGTAAATAACGAGTAGCAATAATTTTAGGTTGTTCGCAATTGAGCATGTCACCGAAAACGAGTTGTGCTAATACTTTTTCTTGAGCAGTCAGATATCTGATGGGATAGTTTTTTAAGTGACGAAAAATAAAAAGTGTAAGAAGTATAAATTGTTGTTGGGTTGAGCGTTTAAGGGCATTAAAAGTTAGCATAGCTTTGCCATTAAATAAGTTCATCTATTTCTTTAGGATAGTATAGATTACTTATTAGTAAATAAAGGGTCGGAGTTACTCATTGGGTATAACTTTAAGAGAGTGTTGATTTTATGCTTTTGATTGAAAAAAGTTAAATATAAGGATAACTCTGCGAGTTTTTATTGTCTAAATTAAAGAAATTGCTCGGAAAAGCAAAAACCCCAGTTAAAACTGAGGCTTTACGACAACTAAAATCACTACAGCAAATAAGATTAAAGTTGGCATTTCATTAAAGAAACGCCAGAACCTATGTGATTTATAGTGTGCATTTCCGATAAGTTTTTTACGATAGTAGCCACATACCAAATGGTAGATGACTAATAAAGCGACTAAAGCAACTTTAAGATAAAACCATGTTGCCTGATGGTAATGTCGAGTTGCATCGCCCCATTCCACAAGAAAATGGGCGGTAATTAATGTGGCAATCATAGAAGGCCACATAATTCCGCGATACAACTTACGTTCCATTATTTCAAAGCGTTGATGACTAGCAGCATCTTCACTCATGGCATGGTAAACATATAAACGTGGTAAGTAGAACAAAGCAGCGAACCAACAAACCACAGCAATAATATGTAATGCTTTTACCCACAAAAAAGCATCAGAAGGTGCATCCATCGATAATCCTAGGTGGGATTATGCATCCCACTTTTTGAAAATAAGGCAAGCGTTAACACCGCCAAAGCCAAAACTGTTACTCATTACAGTATTCAATTTTGCATCACGTTTTTCAAGTACGATATCAAAAGGTTTTGCGCCTTCATCTAGTTCAGTCACATTAATATTTGGTGCAATAAAGTCATTTTGCATCATTAGAACTGAGTAAATGGCTTCTTGTACACCAGCTGCACCTAAGCTATGACCTGTCATAGATTTGGTTGAGCTAAGAGGAGGTACATTGCCTTCGCCAAATGCACGTTCCATTGCTTTAAGTTCTGTAATGTCGCCAGCTGGAGTAGATGTACCATGTGTATTTACATAGTCAATTTTTTCTACGCCATGTTGTTTAGCTTCTTCAAGTGCCATTAATACACAACGTGTAGCGCCTTCACCACTCGGAGCAACCATGTCTGCGCCATCGCTGTTTGCAGCATAACCAACCACTTCAGCTAAAATGTTGGCACCACGTGCTTGAGCGTGTTCAAGTGATTCAAGTACGACAAAACCACCACCGCCAGCAATAACGAAACCGTCGCGGTCTGCTGAATATGGACGAGATGCTGTTTCTGGAGTTTCATTATATTTCGAGCAAAGCGCACCCATTGCATCAAATAATAAACTTTGAGACCAATGATCTTCTTCACCACCACCAGCAAGCATAAGATCTTGTTTGCCAAGTTGAATAAGGTTGTACGCATAACCAATTGCGTCAGCAGAAGTTGCACAAGCACTCGTAATAGTATGAGCAATACCTTGTAGTTTGAATGCAACACCTACGTTTGCAGTAATCGTGTTTGACATGTTGCGTGGTACGAAGAAAGGTCCTACTTTACGTGCACCTTTAGTCTCTAAAAGCTCAGTCATTTCAACAACAGATGCAGTTGAACCACCACCTGAACCGCCTGCGATACCGTAACGTGGATTACCACCGATTTGCTCAGCAGTAAGTCCTGCATGTTCAACAGCAGCTACAGCAGCATTGTAAGCGTACATTGCACATACGCCCATAAAGCGTTTTAACTTACGGTCAATATGATCAAAATCTTGTTCCGCAGCAGCGCTCACATGACTTTTAAAATTGAGTTCAGCATAAGTTGGGTTAAAACGTGTCCCGGAGATTCCGTTTTGAAGTGAATGAGTAACTGCTTCTAAAGAGTTACCGATACATGAGTTAATACCCATACCAGTGATTACAACACGTTTCATCTACAGGTCCCTTTATGGTGATATTAAGAGTCTATCGTGATCAACAGCTATGAAAATGAATAGGAGAATATAGCTATAAGAAAACAAGACTCATGTTTTTTCGTTGTTAACATGATAGCAGAAAGGATTTTTATTTCTTATGGCAAATCTTTATGACAATTTTACATTTAAAAAAATAACTAAATACATGGTATGTTGCATTTAGGGTTAACTAAAATACACACATACAAGTTGAGATAAATCCACATTCCACCTAGTATTTGTGTCTAATTAGATAAATTAAAAAATCGAGGTACTTGATGACAAAATTCAATAATAATCAATCTGACAATTTGTTTTCTCAGGTCTTCGGAGTGGCTAAAAAGCTCAGTTCTACAGGATTGAGTATCTTGCAACAGAACCAATCAGGTGATGTAAGTAAGGTAATTGAACCAATCCCAACTGGTAAAACGGTTGAAGGTAAATCGAGAACAAAAAGCCCATTTGAAGTTGAGCAATATGAAAGTCCTCAACAAATGCTTCGAGAGCAATTACCGAAAGTCACTCGTCAGGTCTTTGGGCGGCATTTTACAAAAGTAAATGGTGTGGCTACATTTCTTTCCCCCGATTGGGATCAAAAAGTCTCAGGCTATTTATTTGATTGGTTGAATGACTTTAGTTCAAAAAGCACCTTAACTGAAAAAATCTTGGAAGAAGCGGGTGCTAAAGATTTGTTTGAACTAACTAAGGATACGGGTCGTTCTCAACGCTTAAGTCAGGCGCTCATTGAACAAAATAAATTAATTGCGACAATACAAGGGGCAATCACAGGCGTGTCCGGTGTGGTTGGCGCTGCTGTAGATGTTCCTGTTTCACTCGTGTTGGTCTTGAGAACGATTTATCAGACAGGAAGATCACATGGTTTTGACCTTCAAGAAGTTACTGACCAAGATGTTGTCGAGTTTATCTTTAAAGAAGTTGATATTAGTCTGATTGCTGAAAAGCAAACTTTATTGTTAGCTTTAAAAACATTAAGAAATATGTTGGAAACGCAAGATATTCATCAATTTCAGCAAGTGTTAGGTTCAACTACTGATTTTGATACTTTAAAGAACTGGTTAGTCGATGAGGATGGAGAGTTTAAATGGGGTTGGTTAAATCGTATTCCTAAACTCTCTGCCTTTGGTAAAGTTACCCCAGTTGCTGGTGCTGTTTTAAGCGCAGTATATAGCTGGAAACTACAAGAAGATGTTGGTCATAAAGCACAAGCTATCTTTGGAGCCGCAAGACATTATTTAAATGAACATCCAAGTGAGCATTTATCTCCGCTACAGGCTTATTATGCTGCGGTTACACTCATTCAGAAAGCCAGTCCACGTCTTTTAAATGTTGGTGAAGATGGCAATATTCACGCTGAGCATCATCATAAAGTAGAAAATCATGATGTAATTTCAAAAGTATCTATTGTCTTAAAGCCGACAGAAAGTAAAAAGAGCGAAGAGAAAATTCAGGAAAATGTTCATCAGGGTATTGAGCAACTTGCCGATAAACATGTAGAGGAACATGAGCATACTGAGCAAAAACCAGCTTTAGCTCCAGAGGAAGATGAAGAGGAGTTGAATGATAAAAAATACTCTTAACAATACGCTTACAAATAAGAGGTTTAAAAATAAAATTTGAACTCTATTTAAATTTGTAAGTTATCCTGTCAAAGATTGATATGGTCAACATTTGGTAAGTATTGCCGTGTTGACCATTTTTGCATCTTAGCTTACAATTATGTGCCCTTAAAAAGAGGTATTTCTTTTTAAGGTTTTTTAATAACGGGAGAATTGCCATATGGCAACAACGAATCAGTTGATCCGTAAGGGTCGTACGACTTTGGTTGAAAAATCCAAAGTTCCTGCGTTGAAGGCTTGTCCACAACGTCGTGGTGTTTGTACACGTGTTTATACAACTACACCTAAAAAACCTAACTCAGCTATGCGTAAGGTTTGCCGTGTTCGCTTAACTTCAGGTTTTGAAGTATCTAGCTACATCGGTGGTGAAGGTCATAACCTACAAGAGCACAGTGTTGTTCTTATCCGTGGTGGTCGTGTTAAAGACTTACCAGGTGTACGTTACCATACCGTTCGTGGTTCATTAGACTGTGCTGGTGTTAAAGATCGTAATCAATCACGTTCTAAATACGGTACTAAGCGTCCTAAGAAGTAATTCTAGGAAACTAGTCCAATAAGCCCTTTAGCGTTTCGCTTGTTTGAATTCTTCATAGATTTGTAATTCAAGCGACGTATAGTAAGGCCAGCGTCGTGTACATGACACTTGTACAAACTGCTGGATTATCCTGAAGTGTCATATTATTAGGTGTATTAAAATGCCAAGACGTCGCGTAGTCGCTGCTCGTGAGATCCTTCCAGATCCAAAATTTAGCAGCCAAACAATCGCTAAATTCATGAACCACGTAATGCAAGATGGTAAAAAATCTGTTGCTGAAGGTATCGTTTACGGTGCTTTAGAACGTGTTCAAGAAAAAAACAAAGTAGACCCAGTTGAATTTTTCGAGACTACTCTTGAAAAAGTTCGTCCTATGGTTGAAGTAAAAGCACGCCGTGTTGGTGGTGCTACTTATCAAGTACCTATGGAAGTACGCCCATCCCGTCGTACTGCCTTAGCAATGCGTTGGTTAGTAGATGCTGCTGCTAAGCGTTCTGAAAAAACGATGGCTTTACGTCTTGCTGGTGAGTTGCTTGATGCAGCTGAAGGTAAAGGTGCAGCAATCAAAAAACGTGAAGACGTGCATCGTATGGCTGAAGCCAACAAAGCCTTCTCTCACTACCGTTTCTAAGCGGATAAAACAGTCCCTAATCAGGAGAATATTCATGCGTACAGCAGCTCGATTCAACATTGCTCTTTATCAAAGTGGGAGCTTTGCGGGTATTTAAGTTGCCTGCTTGGATATTTGTACGCATCAATTTAATTGATGCGTCCTGTTTTAAATATAACATTTAGGAATGTAGACATCATGGCTCGCCAAACCCCAATTAGTAATTACCGTAACATCGGTATTTCTGCGCACATTGACGCAGGTAAAACAACTACAACAGAACGTATTTTGTTCTACACAGGTGTATCTCACAAAATTGGTGAAGTACACGATGGTGCAGCAACAATGGACTGGATGGAACAAGAGCAAGAGCGCGGTATTACAATTACCTCGGCTGCGACAACTTGTTTCTGGTCTGGTATGGGTAACCAATTCGAACAACACCGTATCAACGTAATTGACACCCCGGGACACGTAGACTTCACAATCGAAGTTGAACGTTCTATGCGTGTTCTTGACGGTGCGTGCATGGTTTACTGTGCAGTTGGTGGCGTACAACCTCAGTCTGAAACTGTATGGCGTCAAGCAAACAAATATAAAGTGCCTCGTTTAGCATTCGTGAACAAGATGGACCGTACTGGTGCAAACTTCTTCCGTGCTGTTGAGCAAGTTAAAACTCGTTTAGGTGGTAATCCTGTACCTATCGTTGTGCCAATTGGTGCAGAAGATACGTTTGCAGGTGTTGTTGACCTTATCGAAATGAAAGCGATTATCTGGGATGAAGCATCTCAAGGTATGAAGTTTGAATATGCTGAAATTCCAGCTGACCTAGTTGATACGTCTAACGAATGGCGTACCAAAATGGTTGAAGCTGCGGCTGAAGCTTCTGAAGAATTAATGGACAAGTACCTTGAAGAAGGTGATCTTTCTAAAGAAGAGATCATTGCAGGTTTACGTGCTCGTACATTAGCTTCTGAAATTCAAGTAATGCTTTGTGGTTCTGCGTTCAAAAACAAAGGTGTTCAACGTATGTTGGATGCTGTAATTGAATTCTTACCATCACCTACAGAAGTTAAAGCGATCGAAGGTATCCTTGACGACAAAGACGAAACTAAAGCGTCTCGTGAAGCATCTGACGAAGCTCCGTTCTCTGCGTTAGCGTTCAAAATCATGAACGACAAGTTCGTAGGTAACTTAACATTCGTACGTGTTTATTCTGGTGTTCTTAAACAAGGTGATCCGGTTTATAACCCAGTTAAATCTAAGCGTGAACGTATCGGTCGTATCGTGCAAATGCATGCGAACGAACGTCAAGATCTTGATGAAATCCGTGCAGGTGATATCGCAGCGTGTGTAGGTCTTAAAGACGTTACTACTGGTGATACATTATGTGATGAGAAAAACATCATTACACTTGAGCGTATGGAATTCCCAGAGCCAGTAATTTCATTGGCTGTTGAACCAAAAACTAAAGCTGACCAAGAAAAAATGTCAATTGCTTTAGGTCGTTTGGCTAAAGAAGATCCATCGTTCCGCGTTCGTACAGACGAAGAATCTGGTCAAACAATTATTGCTGGTATGGGTGAGCTTCACCTTGACATCATCGTTGACCGTATGAAGCGTGAATTCGGTGTTGAAGCGAACATTGGTAAACCAATGGTTGCTTATCGCGAAACAATCAAAAAGACTGTTGAGCAAGAAGGTAAGTTCGTTCGTCAAACAGGTGGTAAAGGTAAATTCGGTCATGTATATGTTCGTTTAGAGCCTATGGATGTTGAAGAAGCTGGTAAAGAATACCAATTCGCTGAAGAAGTTGTCGGCGGTACTGTACCTAAAGAATTCTTTGGTGCGGTTGACAAAGGTATTCAAGAACGTATGAAGAATGGTGTATTAGCTGGTTACCCTGTTGTGGGTATCAAAGCGACATTATTCGATGGTTCTTACCATGATGTCGACTCTGATGAATTGTCGTTCAAAATGGCTGGTTCGTACGCTTTCCGTGACGGTTTCATGAAAGCTGATCCTATCCTTCTTGAACCAATCATGAAAGTTGAAGTAGAAACTCCAGAAGACTACATGGGCGATATCATGGGTGACTTAAACCGTCGTCGTGGTATGGTTCAAGGTATGGATGATCTTCCTGGTGGAACAAAAGCAATTAAAGCAGAAGTTCCATTGGCTGAGATGTTTGGTTACGCGACTCAAATGCGTTCTATGTCTCAAGGTCGTGCGACTTATTCTATGGAATTCGCTAAATACGCTGAAACTCCACGTAACGTGGCTGAAGGCATCATCGCTAAGTTCCAGACTGGCGGTAAAAAAGGTGACGACGAGTAATCTTTCGATTACTATAAGCCCAAACTAATTCTTAGTTAAAACCAAGCGCTCGTGCAGTGACCCTGCATGAGCAGTTTATAAAGGAAGATCATCATGGCTAAAGCCAAGTTTGAACGTAATAAGCCACACGTAAACGTGGGCACAATCGGTCACGTTGACCATGGTAAAACAACTTTAACTGCTGCGATTGCAACTATTTGTGCAAAAACTTACGGCGGTGAAGCGAAAGATTACTCACAAATCGACTCAGCACCTGAAGAAAAAGCACGTGGTATTACAATTAATACTTCACACGTAGAATACGATTCTCCAATCCGTCACTACGCTCACGTAGACTGCCCGGGCCACGCCGATTATGTTAAAAACATGATTACTGGTGCTGCTCAGATGGACGGCGCGATCCTTGTATGTGCTGCGACTGATGGTCCAATGCCACAAACTCGTGAACACATCCTTCTTTCTCGTCAGGTTGGTGTACCTTACATCATCGTATTCTTGAACAAGTGTGACCTTGTTGATGATGAAGAATTACTTGAATTAGTAGAAATGGAAGTTCGTGAACTTCTTTCTACTTATGACTTCCCAGGTGATGACACTCCAGTTATCCGTGGTTCTGCGCTTAAAGCGTTGGAAGGTGATGCTGGTCAATATGGTGAGCCTTCAGTTCTTGCTCTTGTTGAGGCGCTTGACTCTTACATTCCAGAACCAGAACGTGCTATCGACAAAGCATTCTTAATGCCAATCGAAGACGTATTCTCTATCTCTGGCCGTGGTACAGTAGTAACTGGTCGTGTAGAAGCTGGTATCGTGAAAGTAGGCGAATCAGTTGAAATCGTTGGTATCCGTGATACTCAAACAACTACAGTTACTGGCGTTGAAATGTTCCGTAAATTGCTTGACGAAGGTCGTGCAGGCGAGAACTGTGGTGTATTACTTCGTGGTACTAAGCGTGAAGACGTACAACGTGGTCAAGTACTTGCTAAACCAGGTACAATCAAGCCGCACACTAAATTCGATGCAGAAGTATACGTACTTTCTAAAGAAGAAGGTGGTCGTCATACTCCATTCCTTAACGGCTACCGTCCACAGTTCTACTTCCGTACAACTGACGTAACTGGCGCAATCCAATTACAAGACGGCGTTGAAATGGTTATGCCAGGCGACAACGTTGAAATGTCAGTAGAATTAATCCACCCAATCGCAATGGACCCAGGTCTACGTTTTGCGATCCGTGAAGGTGGTCGTACTGTAGGTGCTGGTGTTGTTGCGAAAGTAACTGCATAATCACTTTCAGTGAAAAAAAGCGCTCTTTTTAGAGCGCTTTTTTTATATTTAATTGTCTAACAATCATTATAAAAGCTGGCCTTAACTGATATTTCAATGTCCTTATTTACACTTAATCCTTTTTATTAAATTTGTATGATAAGAATCAAGAAAACGAACAATAAAGTTTGAGTAACTTGGGTTACTTATTAAGGAGCTTTGGGTATGAATGCTAAAGTGAATATTACTAATCGTGCAGGGGCGAGCTTTCCTGTACGTCGTATGAACTTTGACTTTAATGATGTACCAGAATATTGGATGAATGGTTCTGCTGGACTAACACACTTTATGACAGCATTGTCAGCTTTGTTTCCAGCTGGTGAGAAATTCTTTATAGATAGTGTACGTGCAGTACGTTATCACCCATCTATTAAAGATGATGAAGCGCTTCAGAAAGAGATTAGCGCTTTCATTGGGCAAGAAGCAATGCATACTCAAGAGCATGTGAATTTTAATGCCTCTGCTCAAAAGTTTGGTCATGACATTGAAACGTTAGAGAAGTTTACTGACACGGCAATTCAAACAGCAATTAAAACTTTTGTAAAAATTGTCAAACCTTTCGGTATGACCAAAGACATGGTTGATCTGACTGCTACAACCGCACTTGAACATTTTACCGCTACGATTGCTTCACAATTATTAGTCAATAAGCATATTCAAGAGTTGATGACAGATGAAACCATGTCAACGATGTGGTATTGGCATGCTATCGAAGAAAATGAGCATAAAGCCGTAGCTTTTGATGTGTACGAAGGTGTATTTGGTAAAGGCGTAAAAGCTTATGCTTTACGTACGAGTTCTCTAGTGTTTGCGATGACTTTGATTTTCTTGATTCAGTCTTCTTTTGTACTTCGTCTATTAAAGCAAGATAAAAAGTTAAATTTGGATGAGCTATCTGTGATTTATAAATATGCATATAGCCCATCGAAAGGTATCATTACTGGCATGGCTAAAGAAATGCTGGCTTACTTTAAGCCTGGTTTTCATCCAAATGATTTGGATACAGTAGGTCTATTGAAAACATGGAAAGCAAAATTAGGTTTGTAATTTAATCTATGTTGATTTGAAAGGGCTCATTGGTAGCCCTTTTTCTTTTTTTAAGTACTAACAATAATGATTAGCAGATCTATGCACCTTTATGGGGGTGCTTAATGACCTCATCTGATATTTCTCTGTCCTCATCTGCACTTAATTGGCACATTGAAAGACGTATGATTATAAATATTAAGAAAATAAATAAAGTTATATGTGAATTAGCTATTCACTTAAAAGGAGTCTGAGATGAATGCTAAAGTAAATATTTCAAATCGTGCTGGTGCTAGTTTCCCTGTTCGTCGTATGGACTTTGAATTTGCTCAGGTCCCTCGTTATTGGGCAAATTATGATGCAGGATTAACCCATTTTATGACAGCATTATCGGCCCTTTTTCCCGAAGGTGAACAGTTCTTTGTAAATAGCACGCGTGCTGTTCGAAATGACCCAAAACTTGCCGATCCTGCTCTTCAAAAAGAAATTAGCGCCTTTATTGGTCAAGAAGCAATGCATTCAAAAGAACATCTTGCTTTTAATGCTTCAGCGCAAGCTTACGGATATGATGTTCGTCATATGGAAAAGCAGACAGGTACTGTCATTAAGATGGGTACAGCTGTTATGACCAAATTAATGAAACCTTTTGGTTATACCAAAGAAATGATTGATCTGACCGGAACGTGTGCTTTAGAGCATTTCACATCTACCATTGCAGCTGAACTTTTACAAAATCCCGAAATTCAAGCGATGTTCCAAGATGACACGATGTATCATTTGTGGATGTGGCATGCCGTAGAAGAAAATGAGCATAAAGCTGTGGCATTTGATGTGTATACAAGTATGTATGGACAAGGACCAAAAGCTTATTTTATGCGTTCAACGGCTTTAATCATTGCAATGGCATTAATTTTTGCAACGCAGACACATTTTACTGCCAAGTTATTAAAAACTGATGGAAAATTAACATTGAAAGATACTAAATACATGCTTAAGTTCATGTATGGACGTAAAGGTTTTATGACCCGCCAGATTCCAGAGTTACTTGATTTCTTAAGACCAAAATTTCATCCAAATGATTCTGACACTACAGCATTGCTGGCAACTTGGCGTGAAAAGTTAGGTCTCTAAAAAGAACGATAAAAAAAGGACAATTTAATTGTCCTTTTTTTTGTTCGTTTTTTCTTGTGAAGTTTTTATAATACGCATTCCTTTAAAACTCTGATTGTGTTGGAACTCATGATTCGTACTATGCAAAACACTGATATTGAAATTGTTGTACAAATCGAAAAATCAGTGCAAACACATCCATGGTCAAGACAGCAATTTGTAGAATCTTTGAATTCCTACCAGTGTACAGTCATTGAGTCACAAAATAGAGTAGTTGGGTTTTGTATTTTGCAGCCAGTGCTAGATGAAGCGAATCTATTACTCATGGCAGTTGATCCTAAAATGCAAGGACAAGGTCTCGGGTATGAGTTATTAAATGCATCAATTGATCAGTTAAAAAATCAGCCAGTACAAATATTTTTAGAAGTTCGTGAAAGTAATAAAGCAGCTATAGGTCTGTATGAGAAAATAGGTTTTCACCAAATAGATCTACGTCGCAATTATTATCCTAGCCAAGAAGGTGGGCGTGAACATGCTGTAATTATGGTAAAAACCTGTACCGATGATTTTGCATCGTTGTTTTAAAACTCCTGTCTAGTTGCTGACCTAACAAACAGACAGGATTAAAATCATTTAATAATTAAATTATTCCATTCAGAAGGTAATGTGGTCATCAGAGAGGTACCTAACTGTTGAATTTCTTCTGGTGATAAGGATCTGTTTAAACGGCGCCATTGTCCATCTAATAGAAGTTCTAAAGGGGTATATTGCGATTTATAATTCATTTTGGCTGAGTGGGGCACCCAATAGCCTAAATAAAGATATTCTAAACCAAGCGATTTAACATATTCGATTTGGTTAAGAATAGAGTACACACCAAGTGATCTTCGGTGCTCATCTGGGTCAAAGAAAGTATAGACTGCAGACAGTCCATCATCCATTAGATCGCAGGTAGACACACTGATTAAACGGTTATCTTTCCAAAGCTCAAGAAAAAAGCTATCTGTACAACTATGTACTAAAAACTTTTCAAACTGATCTAAGCTAGGTGGAAACATATCTCCATCAGCATGGCGTTCATTAATATAGCGTTCATATAAATCGTAATGAATTTGTGCTGCTTGCTGAGTAGGCAAAACAGTCATAGTCAGATCTTGATTTCGTTTCCACGCTTTTTTTTGCATTCCATTCATTTGGAAGTCGGCAACTGGAACACGACAAGACAAACATTGTCTGCATAAATGGCATTCAGGGCGATAAACGAAGTCACCGCTACGACGAAATCCTAAACGAGAAAGTTCTGAAAGAGTGACCACATCAATCCGATGAATAGGGTCTAAAAACACCATGCGCGCCGATTTATTTTCTAGGTAGCTGCAATCATGAGGTGGAGTAATATAATACTGCAGATCATTTAAAAGGGACTTCGGGTGATATGATTTCATGATTGGTCCCTCCTGTTATCATTCCATTAATTTTGCATCTAATGCTATTGTTTTACTTGAAAATACACGTTCTTGATACTTTTTCCAATTGATAGAGGGGTGAATAATTACATCTTGTAACGATTTAAGGTACTCTTGACGAGAAAGTGTACAAGCTCCCAAGCTAATTAAGTGACTATTTACAAGTTGGCAGTCTACCCAAGGTAGTTGATTTTCTTGCCCAATCAGCATTAATGTATAAAAAGCCATTTTTGAAACATCAGTTTCATTACTAAACATTGACTCACCGAAGCATCCTTTGCCAATCGTAATGCCGTACAAACCTCCAACAAGTTTATCTTGTTCCCAAACCTCCACACTATATCCATAGCCAGCTTTAAACATCTCACAGTAGCCCTGAATAATATCTTCGCTAATCCATGTTTCGTCTGCATAAGTTCTTGGTAGAGAACATGAGCGAATAACTTCTTCGAAGGCGTGATTAACCGTAATTGCATAGTCATATTTTTTCATGTTTCTAAGGAGTGACTTGCTTGGCTTATAATTTTGAGGATAGATGACACAACGAGGTTCGGGACTCCACCAACAAATTGGCTCATCTTCATTGAACCACGGAAATAATCCATGGGTGTACGCTTCATAGAGAGTAGAAGGGGAGAGATCAGCACCAATACAAATTAAACCATGACCATCCGGATCAGATTCAATGGGATCAGGGAAAATGAATTGAGAAAGTGGAAGGTTCTGCATAAAAGATAAAATGAAATAGAATGATTCAAAATTAACGTAACTGAGCTTCATTGACAATTTTTATTGTTCATCTTTAGCATGAAGGAATGAAAAGGAAAGGTTTGCCTAATGCTAAAACTTATTGCAGAAGATTTTATTGATATTAAAAAAATTGATTTTGTTTTGCCGCTTTATCAAGAACTCGTTGAAAAAACGAGATGTGAAGAAGGGTGTATTGCGTACGATTTATATCATGATATAAAAAATTTAGGACATTTTGTTTTTATTGAAGAATGGGTAGATCGTGCTGCATTAGATCGACATGTCCAGTCTGAGCACTTTCAACGCTTAGTTCCTCAGATTGACCAATATCAGACGAGGTCGGGACGTTTTACGCATTTGGACCATTTTGAAAATATGACGAAATAAAACACTATTAAAAAAGACATTCAATAGAGCATTGAATGTCTTTTGTGTTAATTGAATTAACCGAGATTATCTAAATATTTTTCAGCATCAAGTGCCGCCATACAACCTGATCCAGCAGAAGTAATGGCTTGACGATAAATACTGTCAGCTACGTCACCAGCAGCAAAAACACCAGCTACAGAAGTTGCTGTTGCATTACCTGAAGTGCCGCTTTGCACTTGAATATAGCCATCACGTAAGTTTAATTGACCATCAAACATTGCAGTGTTCGGTTTATGACCGATTGCAACGAATAGACCATGAACCTCTACGTCTTGCTTAGAGTCATCTTGAGTTGATTTAAGGCGAACACTTGTTACGCCAGTATTGTCACCCAATACTTCTTCAACTTCATGATTCCAGATAATGCTGATTTTGCCTTCTTTTTCTTTGGCAAATAAATGATCTTGCAAAATCTTTTCAGAACGTAAGCTATCACGGCGGTGTACTAGCGTTACATGTGCAGCAATATTTGATAAATAAAGCGCTTCTTCAACTGCAGTGTTACCACCACCTACAACCATCACTTTTTGATTTTTGTAGAAGAAACCATCACATGTTGCACAGGCACTTACGCCTTGGCCCATAAATTTCTGTTCAGACTCTAAGCCAAGATATTGAGCTGTAGCGCCAGTTGCAATAATCAATGCATCACATGTGTACTCTTCCATGTCACCTTTAAGAACAAAAGGACGTACATTTAAGTCCACTTCGTTAATATGGTCATAGACGAGTTCTGTACCAAAGCGTTCAGCATGTGCTTGCATACGATCCATTAAGGCAGGACCTGTTAAACCTTCAGGATCGCCCGGCCAGTTGTCAACTTCGGTTGTTGTTGTAAGTTGGCCACCTAGTTGTAAACCTGCAATTAAAGTAGGTTTAAGGTTGGCACGAGCCGCATAGACAGCTGCACTATAACCAGCAGGACCAGAACCGAGAATAATTAACCGAGAATGACGAGCACTCATTGAGGGTATCCTTATTTATTTCGAGAATTTTGAAAATTATACGTGAATTTGTCGATCAATAGCGCTAAATCAATGTGGATAATATTGATCAGGTCAATCGAATTAAGTTATATAACAATATAGAAGTGGCTCATGTTAACAACAACTGTAAAGAATCATGCACCTTTTTTGTAAGAACAGGTGCATAATATCAAGTTCATTCGTTGAAGATCTAAGTGTAGTTCTTCACATCTCTAAACCAATAATTAAATGGGTTACAGGACAGTATATGACTGCGGTGTCGAGTGTTTATGCACAGCGCTTATTGATGACATTATTCTTGGTTTCTTTTGGCATTTATATGTTTCTGGCAACAGTAACATATACACCATTTGACCCGGGCTGGATGCATATTTCCAGTGATACTCAGCAAGTATCCAATGCAAGTGGTATTGCTGGTGCATGGATTGCAGATTTGCTGTTTGGTTTTTTAGGATGGGCAAGTTTGCTTATTCCAATTTTCCTTTTCATTGAAGCAATTCAGGTGTGGTGGCCGCGTAGTTTTTTAAACCGCCCATTTCGTTATGCTGCACAATTCTTTTTAATTCTGGTTGTGTCTAGCCTACTTTATTTACACTGGAATGTGCCTGCTGATACTTTAGATAATGCAGCTGGGGGAATTATTGGTTACGAGTTAGGTCAGAGCTTATCTCAATTGCTAACAATTTATGGTGCGACCTTATTTTTACTGGTTTTCGGAGTGGTCTTGTTTACTCTTGCATTTGGGGTGCAATGGAGCAAAACATGGATTACGCTTAAAGCTACACCAAGTTATTTACAAGATTTATTTTATAAAAACGTATCACCGAATGAATCGGATTATGATTTAACAACTCAGCCTGCTAATAAAGCAGCCGCAGTTAAAGTTGCAGAAAATGCAGAGACAAATGCTTCAAATGAGAAAGTAGCATCAGTCCAATCTGAAAGTACTCAACCACAATCTGCGGCAACACGACATGATGCGGTTGCTGAACGCCTCTTTGCAGATGTGTTAGCAAAAGAGCAGAGTCGACCCGAACCTGTAGTTGATACGCCAGTTGCAAATACTCAAAACTTTGAGCATACGCTTGAGCAAGCCCATAAGCTTGAAAAAGACAGCCAACGTTTAGTCGCTACTGGTGAGGTATGGCGGGCTTTACAACGTGATGATGCGAGCCATAAGCAAGAAATTGATGCGCTTTTAAGAGCAGCTGATGATTCAACAGAACAAGCTCCTGCTCATGAGCAATTCCAGCAAACAATTTCTCAAGTTCATCAAACTCAACCTACACCTAAACAAGACTTACATAGTCTTGATTGGAATGATGATGAGATTTTTGATGAATTACTTGCTGCGGTTCCAAACAGCAAAACAGCAACAGATGTGCATACACCATTTGTTCAAGATCAACATGTAGATGCAGAACCTACTTCGCAATCGGTGAATATTGCGAAAGAAACTTCTTCACCGCCGTCGAATGTAAATCAGTCACCTAAAAATTTAGCAAACGAACAAGTTTTTGAAGACTTTGATGATTTATTGATAGATGAAGATATTTCGCCAGCAGAACCTGTAAGAGCAAGTAGTTATGCTCAATCTTCAGCATTCGTAAAAGCTCCTATTCAAACAACAATTCAGGCCGATAAACTTTCAAAAGAAGAGTTTATTGAAGCTTGGCAGGAAACGGCAGGTAAACCTCAGGAAAATCCTGATATTGATGAAGACGATTTCGATCTAGATGCGCCATTAACAGATCTATCAGGCCGACCAATGTCTCGTGCAATGCAAGTTGCCAAGAAGCGTTTAGATTTACCAACTTTACCTGGCCTTGAGTTGCTTGATAAGGTTGATCCGAATAAGAAAGTTAATTTTACTGAAGAGCAGCTTTCGCGTTTATCTGAATTACTTGAAATTAAGTTACAAGAATTTAATGTTAAGGCTCAAGTAGTTGAGGCTCAGCCGGGGCCAGTAGTAACCCGTTTTGAGTTAGATTTGGCACCGGGGGTTAAAGCATCTAAGGTAACGAATATCTCACGTGACTTAGCCCGTTCAATGTCGATGGCTTCTGTGCGTGTGGTAGAGGTTATTCCTGGTAAACCCTATATTGGTATTGAAGTACCAAACAGCGCTCGTGAAATGGTACGTTTGATTGAGCTATTGGAAACACCAACCTATCGAGATCCAAGCGCATTAATTAGTATGGCGATGGGTAAAGATATTTCAGGTAATCCAGTATTAACCGATTTAGCGAAAGCACCGCACATGTTAGTTGCTGGTACAACAGGTTCGGGTAAATCGGTTGCGGTAAACTCGATGATTTTATCGATGTTGCTTAAATATACACCTGATCAATTGCGTTTGATTTTAATCGATCCAAAACAGTTAGAACTTGCAAACTACAATGATATTCCGCACTTATTAACTCCAGTCGTTACTGACATGAAAGATGCAGTAAGTGCGTTGAACTGGTGTGTGAATGAGATGGAACGTCGTTATAAGCTGATGTCATTTCTTAAAATTCGTAAATTAAGTGATTACAACCGTAAAGTTGAAGAAGCAATTGCGAATGGGGAAGATTTAATTGATCCAACTTGGAAACCAAGTGACTCTGCGACACAAGAACGTGCACCTCGTTTAACACCGTTACCATCTATTGTGATTGTGGCGGATGAGTTTGCTGACATGATTATGCAGGTCGGTAAAAAAGCAGAAGAAATGATTACACGGTTGGCGCAAAAATCTCGTGCTGCTGGTATTCACCTATTGCTTGCAACTCAACGTCCGTCTGTTGATGTGATCACGGGGTTGATTAAAGCCAATATTCCAACGCGTGTAGCATTACGTGTAAACAGTAAAATTGATTCACGTACGATTTTGGATGCAGGCGGTGCAGAAGATCTATTAGGCCATGGTGATATGCTTTTCTTGGGGCCTGGTAAAATCGAGCCTGAGCGTGTGCATGGTGCATTCATTAGTGATGATGAAGTAAACCGCATTTGTGATGCTTGGCGTGAACGTGGTGAACCGGATTATGTCGACGAAATCTTGACTCCATTTGACGAAGAACAAACTTCACGTGGTTTTGAAGAGGGCGAGGGTGGTTCTGACCGTGATGCACTTTATGACCAATGTGTATCATTTGTTTTGGAAACACGTAAAGCTTCTACTTCATCGCTACAGCGTAAATTTAGCCTTGGCTATAACCGTGCTGCCCGTATCATTGACCAAATGGAAGAGAACGGCATTGTGAGCGCAATGGGCCCTAATGGTAAGCGAGATATATTGGTTTAATATGAAATAGCTAAAAAGCCTCTTCGGGGGCTTTTTTTATGATTTAAATAAAAATAAACACTTCCATAAAATGACTTAAAGATTTTAACGTGTAGTAAAAAATGCTAATGTATTTTTCTTAAATAAATAACAATGAATTAAATCTGGAGGAAAACATGTTACTCGCTCTGATTACTTTAGCTTTTATCCATTTTTGTGCACTTATTACTCCAGGGCCTGATTTTTTCCTTGTATCTCAAACAGCGATTAGTCGATCACGTAAAGACGCTATGTTAGTAGTTGCTGGCATAACAGCAGGTGTTATGTTTTGGGCTTGTTTGGCACTGATGGGATTAAATCTTATTTTTGAGAAAATGGCTTGGTTAAAGCAAGGTTTACTCATTGCTGGTGGATTATATCTGTGTTGGCTGGGTTATCAGATGTTACGTTCAGCATTTTCAAAAAATCAGCAAGAGGACAATGTTGCTGTCGAGCTACCCAAAGCACCTTACTTATTTTTTATTAAAGGTCTTATAACGAATCTATCAAATCCTAAAGCTGTTATTTATTTTGGTAGTGTTTTCTCTTTATTTTTAGCCAATCCTCAACTTGATCAGGTTCATTGGTTACTCTTTATTATTGTCACGGTTGAAACGATTTTATGGTTCTGCTTTGTGACTTTTATTTTTTCGTTACCGAGTTTTAGATCAGCTTATCGTAATTTTTCAAAATGGATTGATGGTATTTCAGGCGGTATTTTTACGGTGTTTGGTATTTTCCTGATTGGCAATCGATAAATTTAGGTAAAAAAAAGCCTCTTTAAGAGGCTTTTTATTTTTAAGCAAACTTTGCTAGAACTTCTAAAAAGGGTGCCGATTGACGTGGAAATTTGGCAATCACATCATGGATGCGTTGGCCTTCAGGGTCTTTGGCATTAATATCGCGTCCGTTCGCAATAAATTGAGTCAAAAGACGTTCATAGTCTGTTGGGCGCATATGTTTGAATGCATGGTAGAGCACATGAAAATCTGCGTTCACACCCGTTGGCGGAAGTTGGTTGAGGTAGGCAAAAACACGCTCATCGGACCATTCTTCATTGAAAGTTGCTGGCTGTGATAATGCCATGACAATCTCCTCAGTTTTAAAAAAGGCAAAATAACTTGCGTTATTTTGCCTTGATTCTGTTTTATTGAACAGTCAGAAATAGAATTATCGTTCTTCAGGTAAATTGATATTCATTTCTAACATTTCGATATTTGCTTCAGAGCGAACCTGCATTTGGATATGCTGTTCACCTACACCACTTACATAACGACTGACCACTTGCATGATTTCTTTCTTCATCTGATCAATCTTGTCTTGGCTTAAACGGCGGCCTAAACCTTGTTCAGAAGCAACAATAACTTTCAAACGATCTTTTGCAGTTTGAGCACTTGATGGCTTTTCGTCACTGCTAAATAATTTACTCCAGAATCCTGCCATAACTACGCTCCAAATAGTCGTGCTAACCAGCCTTTAGGTTGAGCTGTGATGTGTCGATAAGGACGGTCTTCGCCAAGAAAGCGTGCAACCAAATCATCATAACCCTGACCAGCTTTAGTTTCTGAATATAGAATTACTGGCTTACCCTCGTTTGATGCTTGTAATACACTTGGACATTCTGGAATAACACCTAATGTCGGTACGCGTAGAATATCTTTAGAAATATCATCAATTGTTAGCATTTCCTGACGGTCAGCACGTTCAGGGTTAAAACGAGTAATACATAAATGTTTACGTATACGTCCTTCGTTTTGTTCAACTTTTTTGGTTTTGCTATCTAACATACCAATAATGCGGTCAGAGTCACGTACTGAAGAGATTTCAGGGTTCGTTACAATGATTGCTTCATCTGCATGATACATAGCTAAAATCGCACCACGCTCAATACCCGCAGGTGAGTCACAAATAACGTAATCAAATTCTTGAGATAGCTCATCAATAACACGAGCAACACCTTCGTCGCTCAACGCATCTTTATCACGTGTTTGTGAAGCCGGTAAAATATAAAGGTTTTCGATATCTTTATCACGAATAAGGGCTTGCTGTAGACGTGCTTCGTTGTTAATAACATTGACAAAATCATAAACAACACGACGCTCACAACCCATAATCAAATCAAGGTTACGTAAGCCTACATCAAAATCAATCACAACAGTTTTATGACCACGAAGGGCTAAACCTGTTGCAAAAGATGCGCTCGTTGTAGTTTTACCTACACCACCTTTGCCTGATGTTACGACAACAATTTTGGCCACCGAATCCACTCCTATTATGGTCATACACCCTTAAAAGGGCTGTTTTTTGGTGATTTACTTAATAAACTAAAGTTCAATCGCTTCAAATTCAAGCTCTTGCTTTTCATTTAAATATATATGTACTGGCTTTTTTACCACATGTTTAGGGATATCATCTGCGACACAATACGTTCCGGCAATGGAAACGAGCTCAGCCTCTAAAGATTGGCAAAAAATGCGTGCAGCTGCGTGCCCGCCCGCACCAGCAATGACTCTACCACGAACTGTGCCATAAATATGTATATTTCCTGATGCAATAACTTCAGAACCACTATTCATGCCAGCTTTCAAAATAATATCGCCGTTATCTTGTACGAGGGATTGGCCTGTACGTAAAATTTCATCATGATAAGAGGTAATATGGGCAACCGCTATCTTGTTTAGTGGTTTTTTTGTTTCTGCTGAAGACGAGGCAGGAGCGGTAGTCGGTTTTTCTACAATCGCCACTTGTTCGGTTGTGGCTTTAATACGCTGTAATGGTTGATCTGCCGGCAAAACAGGGAATTGAATAGCGCGAGCTTCATCTCCTAAAATACCATCGATTACCGCCATAGGTTGCAAACCTAAGCTCGCCAGAAGTTGAATTAATGCAATTAATTCTTGCTCAACTGTACTGTCAATAATTACTAAAGTTCCATGATAGGAACCTTCATTTAATATATTTGATAATTGCTGGCGGATCACATCATGATCATTGGTATCGAAGGTTATCCTGCTAAAGTTAACCATTCTGCCGGTAATCCGTATATCAGCCATAAGTCTTCCTTCAAGGCGTTAAACGAGCTGTAATAGCGTTAAGTTTATTGTAAATAGGGCAAATGCTAGAACAATTTGTGCCAATTCTCTAGCGAGATTCATAAAAAATTAAGTAAATGCTTATTCTTTGATTCGATCATACTCCGCAAGCGTTTGTTGCCATTGTTTGACCTTGACTTGTTTTCGTACAGACTCGAGTGTCTCGAACACGACAGATTCAACCAATTGCTCAAGCTGACGATTATTAATATTTATTTCACTCACTTTTTCAGAAATTAATTGATAAGTCGGATTTGGGTGCACCGATGAACCTTCAATTAAAGGTTCAATTAAACCGGCACTAATATTCTCACCTAATCTTTGACCAATGCTTTGAATTTGCTGTTCAATGCGACCGCCGACTAAAGGAATTAAGCGTAATAATTGGGTTAGTTCAGGGGTATCTACTATGGCCTGATCTACAATTTTCCCAACGCCTTTTGTAATTGCTGGCTTTTGTTCTTTTAAAGCAGTTGCTAAAGACTCTTGTAATAATGCTGTTAAGGTGACAGTAAATTGCTCACGATGATGATTTACCAAGTCGTGAATAATTTGTTTATGGCTAGAACTGGTTTCAAGTTCATATCTAATACCATCAATTACGGTAATAACAACACGATCGGACAGCTCTTCCATGACGACACGATAGTAAAATAAACCTGTCTTTCGCCAGCTTGGTGGAACAACCGGATAGCCCAGTTCATGTAAGCGATAAGCAATAATCCCAGCCCGAAACAAACGTAAAAAACGAAGCTGCGGAATAATGGCTAAAATTTCATACCAGTGAATAAAAGGGAAAAAGAACCAACGTTTATGATGATTATAAATAATAGCAATGCCCCAGCGGACAAGTAACTCAACAATTAAAAAACCAATAAACCATGCTTCTGATGTGATTACCCACGGGTGTAGGGAATTACGGTAAAAGCTTAGTACTTGGAGCAAATGAATGTGTTCGAAGAACCATGCCCCAATACTGCTCATTAAAAAGAAATTTGCAGCCAAACAGAACAGGTTAAAAATGATAATGAACACCATAAAAATGTCATAGATTAAAAACAGTCTAAATGAAAGACTATTTGGATCTACATGGTGATATTTCGTTTTTTTCCCAGAACTGTTTTGCATAATAACGGGTGCTTTTTAAAGGTTTGTAGTGAGATATTGAGATTTCATTTGCTCAATAAGTTGATCTTTTTCGGTCCAAATTTCATGTACCCATTGTTGGAAACGTTCACGGTAAGCCGCGTCATCTTCATAGTTTCCACCAAGAACCCAATCTGGAATTTCAATTTTACGCAAATTTACCGCAATTTTTGAAACTTCACCTAGCCAGAAATCACTATATCCAGGTACGCCATTAGGGTAGACAATCGTCATATCAACCAAGGCATCAATTTTGTCACCCAAGATATTTAATGCAAGTGCTAAACCACCCGCTTTAGGTTTAAGCAAATGCTTATATGGTGATTTTTGCTGGTCATGTTTTTCTTGAGTAAAACGAGTACCTTCTAAATAATTCAATAATGTAAATGGTTGACTTAAAAGCTGCTCACAGGCTTTACGTGCTTCCATCATGTCACGGTCTTTGAGTTCAGGATTCTTTGCAACCTGTTCTTTGGTGTGACGTTTCATCATCGGGAAGCCTAAAATTTTAAATGCTTGCCCAACAAATGGAATAAAAATAAGTTCCCATTTAGTAAAAAAGCGGGTGAGTGGCATACGCGTTAAACCAAAATATTGGTTTACCGTTGTATCTACCCAACTTTGGTGATTACAAGTCATGAGATAACGACCTTGCATATTCAGATCAAGTCCCTCATCAATCGTAATGTCCCATTTTAGATTTGGTAAGACATGATCAATCAACCAATTATTAACACCTAACCAGCTATTTGTAATTTGGATATTGGTTTCATCTATTTTTGATGATTTTTTTAATAGCTTGGTCAGACCTAATGCCAAAACAGGTGGACCATGAAAAAACGTACTTCCTGTAATGACTGTACCTACAGTGAGTCCACGTGTAATTTTTTTTAGCGCAGATTGCTTATTGGGTGCAGTTGACATATGAATGACCCCGAATGTCTAAAATCCATAGAAAAGTTGTTTAACTATAACTATCGTAATATGAAATACAACGACATCTTAGACAACAATGAAGAAATTGTGATGAGCTAGCATCTGAAAGTGCATCAAAATATTACAAAAAAGTAACTAAAGTGTTTATTATTAACAAAATATCAATGTTTTATACTTCGTTTTTGTTTCATTATTCATCCAGACAACAAAACACACAAAGTGAGGAGGCATGCAATGCGTGCATTAGTTATTTCAACAGTGGTAGGGGCAGCAGTAGTACTATCTGGTTGTCAAACAACTGGTAATAATCTTGGTGGCGTTGAATACGATAAAGCCGCATTAGGTACTTTAATTGGCGCAGCTGCTGGTTACGGTATTTCTAAATCAAGTGCAAACTCTAGCCGTCAAAATAACCGTGCTGCAGCAATCGGTGCAGTTCTTGGTGCCGCTGGTGGTGTATATCTTGACCAGAAAGAGAAAAAATTACGTCAACAAATGGCAGGTACTGGCGTAGACGTTGGCCGTAATCCAGATGGTTCTGTTCAATTGATTATGCCTGGTAGCATTACTTTTGATACAAACAAATCAAACATCAAGCCAAACTTCTATGCAACTTTAGACAAAGTAGCTCAAACATTGGCTGAAGATAACAAGAGCGCGATTTTAGTCACTGGTTATACAGATAACACTGGTAATGACTCTATCAACATTCCGTTATCTCAATCACGTGCACAATCAGTTAAAAACTATTTAGCTGGTAAAGGCCTTTCATCTAGCCGTATCGATGCACAAGGTTATGGTTCTTCTAACCCAATCGCAGACAACTCAACTGCGTCTGGTCGTGAACAAAACCGTCGTGTAGAAATCAGCATCTATGCAAAACAATAAGATTTAAATTATTGTATTAAAAACCACCTTCGGGTGGTTTTTTTATGACTGTGAATAATAAATAACCACGACAAACTGCGGCGTAGAAATTGCATTATTAGACATCATTTATACATATCCGTAGATTTACTATTGGGTTTCTAAAACAGAGATGACTATAATCATGCTCGAAAAATTAAGAGGTAATACACGATGTCATCTGCCAGTCAATTGAACAACAAGCAAGAAGAAGCCATGAAATATACTCAGGGCCCTTTATTGGTGCTTGCTGGCGCTGGTTCAGGTAAAACATCGGTAATTACTCGTAAAATTGCCTATTTGGTGCAGCATTGCCGTATTCCAGCGCATCGTATAACCGCGATGACCTTCACAAACAAAGCTGCACGTGAAATGAAAGAGCGTGTGACCAAGCTCTTGTCACGTGAAGAATCAAAAGGTCTATCTGTCTCCACTTTCCATACTTTTGGTTTAAACCTTTTACGTTTAGAACTTAAAAATTTACCTTTAAAAGCTAATTTTTCGATTTTAGATGCAGATGACTGTAAACGTATTTTGATGGATCTGATGCATCGCGACAATTTGTCGGGTGCAGAAAGTAAAGAATTAATTGCCAAGGCAATGAAGAAAATTTCAGATTGGAAAAACGATCTGATCGTGCCAGAGCAAGCACATTCAACATGTGAAACACCTGAAGATGTACAGTTTGCGCATCTTTACCAACTGTATGAACGTAATTTACGTGCTTATAACGCCGTTGATTTTGATGACTTGATTGTTATGCCAACACGCTTATTGCAAGAAAATGCAGAAGTACGTGATAAATGGCAAAACCGTGTTCGCTATTTATTGGTCGATGAATATCAAGATACCAACACAGCCCAGTATATTTTAGTCAAACTTTTAGTTGGGGTAATGGGGCAGTTTACAGCGGTAGGTGACGATGACCAGTCGATCTACGCGTGGCGTGGAGCTAAGCCTGAGAATATGGCTTTGCTTAAACAAGATTTCCCAAACCTGCATATTATTAAACTTGAACAGAACTACCGTTCAACCAGCCGTATTTTAAAAGCTGCAAACTGTGTTATCCAAAATAACCCACATATTTTTGATAAAAAGTTATGGAGTGATAAAGGGCATGGTGAAGTCATTAGAATTATTACATGTCGTAATGATGATGATGAAGCAGAGCGCGTGGTTAAAGATTTACTTACTCACAAGCTGATGAATGGTAAAAACTGGAAAGATTATGCAGTTTTATACCGCGGTAACTTTCAGGCGCGTGTATTAGAAACACAGCTTCGTCAAATGCAAATCCCATATAAATTATCTGGCGGTACATCTTTCTTTGCTCGTGCAGAAATTAAAGATGTAATGAGTTATTTGCGTCTTATTATTAACCCTGAAGATGACAGCGCGTTCTTACGTATTATTAATACGCCTAAACGCGCCATTGGGCCGGTTACTCTTGAGAAGTTAGGTTTATTCTCACAAGAAAATAATTTGTCTTTACTTGGTGCTTCTGCTGACCAACGTTTAAGCATGGTACTTCCTAAAAAAGCAGAAACTCAACTTCATGAGTTTGCCGACTTTATTGCGACGTTTACCCGTGAATTGTTAGAAGACGATGAGCCTGTGCCTAAAGTTCGTCAAATGATGAATGAAGCTGGCTATATGGATTACGTTCGTGAACAGTCTGCAACACCTGCACAAGAGAAAAGTAAGCTCGATAATATCGAGAATTTATTTAACAGTATTCAAAACCTGATTAATCGTGCAGAAGATGTTGATGAAAAGAACATTGAAAGTGTCATTCGCAAACTGGTTCTGCTTGACCTGTTAGAACAGCAGCAGGAAGAAGAAGATACAGACAAAGTCAACTTACTTACGTTGCATGCAGCAAAAGGTTTAGAGTTCCCATATGTTTATATTATGGGATTAGAGGAAGAACTTTTACCGCATAAAAACTCCATTGCAGCCGAGACCATTGAAGAAGAACGTCGCCTTATGTACGTGGGAATTACCCGTGCACGTCAAGGTTTAACCTTAACTTTGGCAGAGCAGCGTAAAAATGGCGGGCAGATGAGACAGATGACCCCAAGCCGTTTCCTTGATGAACTCCCTCAAGATGAGTTGGAGTGGTTAGGGCGTAAAAAGAAAATTGCGGCTAATGTTGATCCTAAAGAGCAGGCTCAACAATATCTGGCAAATTTAAAAGCTTTATTAAAGCGTTAATTTTTTAATTTTTAGGAAATCCCATGAAAGTTCAAGTGAAATTGCTCGATCCGCGTTTAGGTAAAGAATGGCCTTTACCTTCATATGCAACAGCAGGTTCAGCGGGTTTAGATTTACGTGCCTGCGTCGATGAAGCAATTGATATTGAACCAGGACAAACTGTTTTAGTGAAAACAGGTATGGCAATTTATATTCATGATGTAAATTTTGCTGGTTTAATTTTACCGCGTTCAGGTTTAGGTCATAAACACGGTATCGTGCTTGGCAATTTAGTTGGTTTGATTGATTCGGATTATCAAGGTGAATTGATGGTTTCAGTTTGGAACCGTGGTCAAACCACATTCCGTCTAGAACCAGGTGAGCGCCTAGCACAGTACGTTTTAGTTCCAGTTGTTCAAGCTGAATTTGAGCAAGTAGAAGAATTTGAAGAAACTTTACGTGGCGCTGGTGGCTTTGGTCACACAGGCAAACAATAAGCTTTTTGAAAATATTAACGAAAATCAAACGCCTGTTGAACAGGCGTTTCTTTTTACATCTTGAATGTTACAATGGATTATATTACAACACGCTTTACTCATATTCTTTTAACTTTTTTAGCAAACAAACCCTTCAAAAATTTTGAATAATCTATGTTTTTGCGATAGATCGAATTGATCTTTAAATAGAAGATACGCTATGAATGTAAGACACTCATTTCCAAAAAGTATTTTTCGTGCTTACGATATTAGAGGCAAACTTTCTTACTTAACCACGGACGTTGTCCGTTCGATTGCCTACGGATTGGCACAACAATACAAACAAGCAGAACAAACTCAATTAGTGATTGGCTATGATGCCCGTCTCACAAGTCCAGCTTATGCACACTTAATCGAAGAAATTTTAATAGAACAAGGTTTAAATGTTACCAATATCGGCTGCTGCTCATCACCAATGATGTATTACATTGCGAGAGATTTTGGTGGCAATGGCATTATGGTGACAGCAAGCCACAACCCAAAATCGGATAATGGTATTAAGTGGATTTTAAAAGGTGAACCGCCGTCTCCTGAAATGATTCAGCAGGTTGGTGATGAAGCTCAAACTTATGTACCAGCCCATTCAATTTCTGTTCTTGAGTTAACGGCAGCTCAATTTAAAGCTGAGTTTTGCCAGAAATACCAGCAAGCCATTTTTAAAGATATTCAGTTAAAACGTCCTTTAAAAGTTGTTTTAGATGGTTTACATGGCTCTGCTGGACACTGCTCAAAAATAATATTAGAAAAAATGGGCTGCGAAGTGATTGCCTTGCGAACCAATCCAAATGGAGAGTTTCCAGACCATGCACCTGATCCTTCACATGCAGCACATTTAAGTGATTTGCGAAAAGCAATTGTTGAGCAACAAGCAGATATAGGCATTGCTTTGGATGGTGATGGTGACCGTGTTGTTTTAGTAGATGAAAAAGCCCAGATATTGACTGCAGACCGATTGTTGTCACTTTTTGCGCAAATGTGCCTAGAGCAGCACCCAGAGCAAGAAATTGTTTTCGATGTGAAATGTTCACGCATGGTTCAAAAAACGGTCGAACAACTCGGCGGAAAAGCAAAAATGATCCGCACGGGAAGTAGTTTTTTAAGGGCTTATTTATCTCAGTCGAATGGACGCGCCATTTTTGGTGGAGAATATGCAGGCCACTACGTTTTTAATGATGGACGTGGTTTTGGCTACGACGATGGTTTATATGCTGCATTACGTGTAATGGAATATTTTACACAATCTGATGCTACAACAATTTCCGAATTGTTTGCACCTTATCCAGAAAGATGTTGTACAGAAGATACCTATATTGGTACTTATCAGTCCGATCCAAAGTATGTATTACAAGATATTGAAATTTTAAGTCATCGTTTAGGTGCTCGTATCAGTAAAATCGATGGCGTACGTCTTGATTTTGATGATGGTTTTGGCATTATTCGAGCATCAAATACTGGTGAATATTTTACAGTAAGATTTGACGCAGATAATCCTTTACGATTAAAGGAAATCCAGCAAAAATTTGTAGATATGTTGCAAGAACACTATCCGCAAATTGCACAAGAACTTTCAGAGGCCTAAGTAAGGAGAGGCGTAATGCCCCAACATCAGCATATCGGTGTCGACAAAGCAAAAATCTTGATTGAAGCTTTGCCGTATATTCAACGTTTTACTGGTAAGACGCTGGTGGTGAAATATGGTGGCAACGCGATGACTGATCCGGAGCTAGAAAGTTCATTTGCCCGAGACATCGTTTTACTTAAAACTGTAGGGTTAAATCCGATTGTTGTTCACGGTGGTGGGCCACAAGTAGACTCATTTTTAAAGCAGTTAGGCCGTGAATCTGATCGTATTGACGGTATGCGTGTAACTGATGCTGCAACCATGGAAGTGGTTGAAATGGTATTGGGTGGTAGTGTAAATAAATCGATTGTTAACCTGATTAATAAACATGGCGGCCGTGCTATTGGTTTAACAGGTAAAGATGGTAATTTACTTCGTGCCCGTAAATTACTTATGGAAAAGCAAGAAGAAGACGGTTCTATCAAACATATTGATTTAGGTATGGTTGGTGAAGTAACTGGCGTTAAAACAGATGTGCTGGAAATGTTTACCCAAAGTGACTTTATTCCAGTTATTGCACCATTAGGTGTAGATGAAGAAGGCAATACCTATAATATTAATGCTGATTTGGTTGCTGGTAAGGTTGCAGAAGCATTAGGTGCTGAAAAATTAATCTTGCTTACAAACATTAGTGGCGTGCTGGATGAAAACAAAAATCTGTTAACTGGCCTAACTACTCAAGAAGTTGATCGTCTCATTGAAACAGGCGTGATCTATGGCGGTATGATTCCTAAAGTAGGTTGTGCACTTGATGCTGTTAAAGGCGGCGTTGTTAGTGCGCATATTGTTGATGGTCGCGTACCACATGCAACATTGCTTGAAATCTTTACTGATCATGGGGTTGGAACACTCATTTCTAATCGCGCAAAAACCGCTTAATAAATCTGTTATTCTCAATAAAAAGATCACCCTAGGTGGTCTTTTTTTATACCATTTTAATTTGGTCATTTTTTTGTCATGAGCTTTGACTAGTGTAAGGGGTGTCACTAGGAGCGTTCATTATGCTGGAAAAATTTAATCAATATCGCCAAACCTGGACTTTACCTTTAAATCGTCAAAAAGCTATAAATCAGACACAATTTCGTTTTGAATGGGTTGATAATTTAAAAGAATTACAAGATGTACAGCGGTTTCGTGCACAACAATTTAGCCAACAATTTGGAATTCATTTTGAAGATAACTTAGATCAAGACATTTATGATTTTGGTTGTGAGCATGCAGTCTTACGTGAAAAGTGGACTGGAGAAATTGTAGCGTATACCCGCCTAAAATTATTTCAAGGTCATGAGATAGCACAAAGCTACAGCGCACATGAGTTTGATATTGTTCCTCAGTTATCGCACCTTCCTAATGTTTTAGAAATAGGGCGTACCTGTGTCCATCCTCGCTTTCGTAATGGAAAAGCATTATCGATGCTGTGGCTGAACCTTGCACCGAAAGTGCTATGGTCAATGCGCGCTAAATATTTGATGGGCTGTGTCAGTATTCATCTGCAAGATAATTTGGCTAGAGCGTACTACACGCATCGCCAGATTCAGCAATTATCTGAAAGCAAAACAATTGATATTCGTTCGAAAAAAATCTATGAGCCTGAATATCCTGAGTTCAGTTTTCCACAAGATGAGCGTATGCCAAAATTGTTCCAAATGTATTTGAGCATGCAGTCAAAATTATCGAAACAGGCATTTTTTGATGAAGAATTTAACTGTCTAGATTATTTTGTATTTCTGGAAGTGAATAAAGTGGCGACTTCATTTGTTATGAATAAAATGGGGCAGCGTTAACCATATGTCCTATTTTCTAATAGCCAGCACATATTGAGATTTGCAAGCAATTTTACTCTCATGCACAATAGAGTATATGAGGTAATTAGAAGTAGTTTAAAAAGCGATATGTGCCAGCTATTAGGAATGAATTGTGCAACACCAACGGATATTACTTTTTCTTTCCGTGGTTTTTCACAACGTGCGGGAATTACCTCAGATCATAGTGATGGATTTGGCATAGCATTTTTCGAAGATAAAGCCTGCCGACTATTTGTAGATAATCAATCGGCAGTTGAATCTCCAATTGCCGACCTTATTCGTAATTATCCTATTAAATCGCGTAACGTGATCGCGCATATCCGCAAAGCAACTCAAGGTAAAATCACTTTAGAGAACTCTCACCCCTTTATTAGAGAGTTGTGGGGCCGTCATTGGATTTTTGCCCATAATGGTGATTTACATGATTTTAACCCACCGCTAAGTGGGCGTTTTACACCTGTGGGTAATACAGACAGTGAACGTGCATTTTGTTATTTGCTTGATCAACTGGTTGAAGCTTTCGGTTATGAAGAACCGAGTCTTGATGAGATATTTGAAGTATTAGAAAAAATTTCTCCACAAATTGCTGAATACGGCACATTTAATTATTGTTTGTCGAATGGGAAGGCATTATTTAGTTATGCGATCACTAAATTACATTGGTTGGTTCGTGAATATCCATTTAATCAGGCTCATTTAATTGATTTAGATGTTGAGGTCGATTTTAGTCAAGTCACTACACCTGAAGATCGTGTGGCAGTTATAACGACAGAACCTTTAACACATAATGAAAACTGGACTGCTTATCAACCAGGGGAAATGATTTTATTTCAACATGGTAAGCCGATTAAAAAAGCAATTACTCATGTGGAAAGATTAAAACGTGAGCATGAAAATCCAGAGCTTAAACGTATTACTCGTGCAGATCAGTATTAATATAAAGTATATTTAAAATGTATGAATAGAAATATTTGTATATATTAAACATTTAGCAATAAAGTATTTTGTTTGAAAAATACTTTATTGTTTTGGTTGGTTAATTTTTATAAAAATAAATAAAAACAGTCACTTGAATTAAATATATTTTTCATATCTTAAAGCCGACAAAATAGCTTTGTTTTTATTTATATCCTTTAAATATATCATGAGGTTTATGCAACAGTCATTGAACATCATTGGGGAGATGTATGAAAATGAAATGGGCTTCAGAATATAATACGGGTATCGAGGTTATTGATGAGCAACATAAACGAATACTTGATTATATTAATGAGATTGATGAAGTAAGAGATGATGAAGATAGACGTCGTATTAAAGATGTTTTAGACAATATTATTGACTATACACAGTCTCATTTTACTTTTGAAGAAAGTTTACAAGAAGAGGCAGATTATAAATATCGAATTCCACATAAACGTGTTCATGACTTATTTATTAAAAAAATAGAATTATATCGTGAACGTTTTGAAATGGGACATACCATTGAAAAAGAGCTGCAAGAGATTTTAGCAAAATGGTTAATTAACCATATTCAACATGATGATGCTGATTATGTTGGAGCAGTAAAAGAAAACATGATGGGAATTATTAGGGAAAAAGAAAAGAAGAAAGGGAAAAACTGGTTTGCTCGGTTTTTCGCATAACTTGAAATAACAAAACTTATAATTCTAGTTAGCGCAGCAAACTATCTTTTCGGTAGTTTGCTTTTTTTATTGAGCAAACTTTGATTTTCAGGCATGAGACGGGCAAAATATCTATAGTCTTTTTCAAGGAATGCATAATGCAGGACATACCTATGTCACGATGGTTATCGCCCCTGATGGCGTTTTGCTTATCTTTCATCATTATGGCGACATTGGCACCCGCTATGGGAATCCAGATTGATCGTCAAATCGATTTCTGGTTATTGTGGTTAGGCACAATGCTGTTATTGGCTCTGCCAGTTTGTTATTTGGAAATTGCCTTAGCAAAACGGTCGAAGACTACTGCTTTAAATGCTTTATCAAGTTTAACTCGTGAAGCAGATAGTTCACCAAAATGGCGTTTGGCTGGTTGGCTTGCAGTTATTTTTATTCCATTTTTAGCAGGGAGTGTACTGAGTACAGCTGGCAACTTACTGACAGCACAGCTCAATAATAGTGTTTCTGGGCAAATTGTTTTTGCTGGTCTTGCTGTTGCGGCTTTAATTTTATCTTTTATTCCGCGTCAGATTTTAATTGTACTAATGACAGTCGGCGTAATCGCTTCTCTTGTTTTAGCTAATACAATGGGAACGACTTTACAGCCTTGGCATTGGACAAATGTTGAGTTTAAAGAATGGGGTAATGTGACCGTACTTGCACTTGTTGCGAGTGGTTTAGGCTTAGGACTTTACTGGCAAAATAGCTTGTCTGTCATTCACTCTCAAGAAGGTGCCACAAAAACTGCACTTCCAATCTGGTTGGCTCAGTTAATTGCTGTCGTCGCGTTTGGTTTCTTTTCTCTTCAAGCACAGCTTCCTGTTTTTACCTGGATTTTTACTGCGGTAATGACAACAGCTCTGTTTATTCAACTTGCCAAAGAACAGCTTGCTCAACGTCAACTGATGTACGTTTTACAATGGGTTGTCATTATTTTGGCAATTGCGGTTTGGGCTGTGCCTGAACTTTATGGCATCTTTACGCTGATTTTGATGCTTTGGGGATTACTCATTTGCCTCATCTATGCAATTTTTGCTGGTTGGATTATGAAAATTAGCCACTTGCGTAAATCGATGAATTTTAGCAATGAGTTGTTCTATAACTTGTGGCGTATTGCAGTGCGTATTGTATTACCGCTTTCAATTGTCATTGCCATGATTGCGGTCATTGGACAAATGATCTGATGGAAAAAGCTCAGCAAGTGTGGGTTGCTTTTGCAGCCCCAGAGCAACAGTTTTTAGTTGCTATTCCATTTGAAGCTGGTATGACTGCATTACAAGCGGTTGAGGCAAGCGGGTTGCAGACACGGGTGAATTTGCCTGAGCCATTACAACTTGGCATCTTTGGTGCAAAAGTTGAGGCACATGCGATTTTGCAAGCAGGTGATCGGGTAGAGGTCTATCGACCTTTAACTATTAACCCTAAAGATATACGCCGTAACCGCGCCGAGAAAAATCCTGTGGGACGATATATTAAAAGTAATCGCTTAAAGTAATAAGTCCCATAAATAAAACCCCTCGAAGTATTTCACTTGAGGGGTTTATTTTTATTAGAAAAAACGATTATAGTGGTGGGGCAGTTAAAATCGCTTCTTTAGAAGCAGGTAAACCTGGTTGCGATTCTGGAATAGTTTCTAAACCTTCAATTTTAGTTACTGTGCCAGTGCCATCAAAGTAAATTTTTAAATGCTGACCATGTGCTGCAGGAATTTTTGCCTTTTTAGCATAAGTTCCCGGGATATAGTTGTAAATGTAGTCCCAACGTTGAGGATTGAGGGGATCAGTCACAGTTGGACTACCAAGCAAAAAACGCACTTGCTGGAAATTCATGCCGACTTGTACTTGAGAGGCCTGAGCTTTGGTCAAAGGAGTCCCTTGAGGAATATCAACCTTATATACACCAAAGATTGAACAACCAGCAAGGAGTGAAGTGACTAATAACGTCAGCACGAGTTTTTGCATTTTGCTACACTATCCCAATAAATTATGATGCATTTGATCAAAGGATAGATCATACTTCATCTAAATTCTATTGCCTATTCCAACTTGAGATTTGTTGAGAGACCTTTTTTCATGCCTATTTCCAATCAAGATTTGCGCAAAGCTGGACTTAAAGTTACCCTTCCACGAATTAAGATTTTGGAATTATTAGAAAATTCAAAGCAACATCATCTTAGTGCTGAAGATATTTACAAGACTTTGTTAGAACAAGGGGAAGATGTCGGTCTTGCGACAGTTTACCGTGTGTTAACACAATTTGAAGCTGCGGGTATCATTCAGCGCCATCATTTCGAAAATAATCATTCTGTTTTCGAAATTATGCAAGAAGATCATCATGATCATTTGGTTTGCTATAATTGCAACAAAGTTATTGAATTTACTAATGATGTTATCGAGAAGGAACAGCATGCTGTAGCAGAACAACATGGGTTTACCTTAACAGGTCACTCATTAAACCTCTACGGTTACTGTAACGAACCTGAGTGTCAGGAAGTGTTGCGCAAGAAATAATCGTTTTCACATAAAGAAAACAAATAAAAAAGGAAGGTTACGTTTAACCTTCCTTTTTTTATGAAGAAATTACTGTCGGTCGAAGGTTAAATGCTGATTTGTGCCTGCAATTTGATCAGGTCCTTCTTCGGCAAGCTTAATGGTCAAACGCAAATCGTTTGGTGAGTCGGCATGTTTTAATGCATCTTTATAGGTAATTTGGCCTGCTTTATAGAGATCAAACAACGCTTGGTCAAAGGTTTGCATACCGAGTTCACGCGAACGCTTCATTAAATCTTTAATTTCATGAATTTCGCCTTTACGAATGTAATCTGAAATTAATGGCGAATTAATCAAAATCTCAATGGCTGCACGACGTGAATTGCCATCTGGTGTTGGAATAAGTTGCTGCGCAATCATGGCCTTTAAGTTAAGCGATAAGTCCATGTAAAGCTGACTGTGGCGATCACTTTCAAAGAAGTGAATAATACGATCGAGCGCTTGGTTGGCGTTGTTAGCGTGCATCGTGGCTAATACAAGATGGCCCGTTTCAGCGAAGCCAATTGCGTAGTCCATGACTTCACGAGAGCGAATCTCACCAATCAAGATCACATCTGGTGCTTGTCGCAAAGTATTCTTTAAGGCAATTTCAAATGAGTCTGTATCGATCCCGACTTCACGTTGGGTAATGATGCAGCCTGCATGTTCATGAATAAACTCGATTGGGTCTTCAATGGTAATGATATGACCTTTAGTGTTGTGGTTACGATAGCTAATCATTGAAGCCAAAGACGTCGATTTACCTGTACCTGTTGCACCAACAAAAATAATGATACCGCGTTTGGTCATCGATAAATCTTTAAGAACTGGTGGTAACTGCAAGTCATCAATTGAAGGAATTTTAGTTTCAATTCGACGTAAGACCATACCTGGCATGTCACGCTGCTGAAAAGCGCTCACACGAAAGCGGGCCGTTTTATCACGGTTCATAATGGCAAAGTTACATTCACGAGTGTCTGCAAATTCTTTGCGCTGTTTTTCACTCATGATGGAATGTAAAAGCTGACCAATAACGTCCCCAGAAAGACTATTTTTTGAAATTGGAATAATTTGCCCGTTAATTTTCATAGATGGTGCAACACCATCTGTAATAAAAAGATCGGATGATTTTTTTTCAACCATAAGGTTGAGTAGGTCATTAAAATCCATATTTATTCTCTAATTATTTTTATAGGAATGATTCAGGCTGTTTTGCAGCTGTACGTGCAGTTTGTGGACTAATCACACCACGAGAAACTAGACCTTTTAAGCTTTGGTCGAGTGTCGTCATACCATGATTTGCACCAGTCTGAATTGATGAATACATTTGTGCGACTTTATTTTCACGAATTAAGTTACGAATGGCAGGAATACCAATCATAATTTCATGTGCTGCGACACGTCCGCCACCATTCTTTTTAAGGAGGGTTTGCGAAATAACAGCCTGTAAAGATTCTGACAACATGGCACGAACCATGTCTTTTTCTTCGGCAGGGAATACGTCAATCACACGGTCAATGGTTTTTGCAGCAGAAGTCGTATGGAGCGTACCAAACACCAAGTGACCAGTTTCAGCAGCGGTAAGTGCTAAACGAATGGTTTCAAGGTCACGCATCTCACCGACTAAAATAATATCTGGGTCTTCACGCAGTGCTGAGCGTAATGCTTCATTAAAGCCATGCGTATCACGATGCACTTCACGTTGGTTAATCAAACATTTCTTCGACTGGTGTACAAATTCGATTGGGTCTTCAACTGTTAAAATGTGGTCATAACGATTTTCGTTGATATAGTCCATCATCGCTGCGAGCGTGGTTGATTTACCTGAACCTGTTGGTCCTGTAACTAACACAATGCCACGTGGGTAATCACAAATATCTTTAAAGATTTGTCCTAAGCCTAAATCTTCCATGGTGAGTACTTTTGATGGAATGGTACGAAACACTGCACCGGCACCGCGGTTTTGGTTAAATGCATTGACACGAAAACGCGCAACATTTGGAACTTCAAAAGAAAAGTCTGTTTCGAGCTTTTCTTCATAGTCACGGCGTTGTTTATCATTCATGATGTCATAGACCAGACGGTGAACATCTTTGTGGTCTAGAGCTGGTAAGTTAATGCGACGGACTTCACCATCAACGCGAATCATTGGTGGCATGCCAGCAGACAAGTGTAAATCGGACGCGCCATTTTTCACAGAGAAAGCGAGTAGCTCTGTAATATCCATAATTTCCCCAAGTAAATCAAAATATGTCATTATTTTGTAGAATAATATACGGCTTTCACCGAGGCATACCAACACCTCGCTTTAGGTGAAAAGCAAAAAAGTTTTTTGAAAATGAGAACCTTGTCAATGAATTACCTGCAAGATGCGCGACAGCACGTATTACAGCAAATCCGACGTGCTTGTGAACATGCTCAGCGTGCGCCTGAAACTGTGCAACTTTTAGCCGTATCAAAAACACATCCAAGTGAAAGTTTGCGTGAAATGTATGCAGCAGGGCAAAGAGCATTTGGCGAAAACTATTTACAGGAAGCTTTGGAAAAAATTGAAGCTTTACAAGATTTAGAAATTGAATGGCATTTTATTGGTCATGTTCAGCGAAACAAGACTAAAAATTTGGCTGAAAAGTTTGATTGGGTACACGGTGTAGATCGTTTAATTATTGCTGAACGATTATCTAATCAAAGGCTTCAAGATCAATCTGACTTAAATATTTGTTTGCAAGTGAATATTGACGGGCAAGATAGTAAAGATGGTTGTGCACCAGATGAGGTTGCCGAGTTAGTTGCTCAAATTAGCCAATTACCCAAAATTAGACTACGCGGTTTGATGGTGATTCCAGCGCCAGACAATACCGCCGCTTTTGCAGATGCTAAGCATTTATTTGATGAGGTGAGAGAAAAACATGCTCACCCTGAAGACTGGGATACTTTAAGCATGGGAATGTCGAGTGATTTAGAGGCTGCAATAGCCGCAGGTTCAACCATGGTCCGTGTGGGAACTGCTTTATTTGGCGCTAGAGACTATTCGCAAAAGGGTTGATGTACGCTATTTCGTACGTTCATTGCGTCCTTTTGCGGCTATGGCGGGAAGTGGTTTTCACTTATTATGAATTCATCAGGAGACAGGATGTTTCTAAGAATAACAATAAACAGTGATGAATGGATTCATACAGGTACGACAGGAGTTATACCAACGCAGATTCTAAAAAAGCCCCGACAGGATGTCGGGGCTTTTTAGTTTTAACCAATGACCTCGATGGTACTTGCGCCAGCACCAAGTGGTTTCACTTGAATTTGTACAGGAATACGCTCATGCATTTCTTGAATGTGCGAGATGAGAACAACCTGACGACCCTGATTTTGTAATTGATCTAAAGCATTCATCACCATATGCAAAGAAGATGCATCTAAGGTTCCAAAACCTTCATCAATAAACAGAGATTCAATTTTCATTGAACCTGAAGCCATATTGGCAATAGCTAAAGATAAGGCGAGGGCTGTTAAGAAGGATTCACCGCCAGATAAAGACGAAACCGAACGCATTTCTCCGTCCATATCGTGGTCGATAATGGCAAGACTTAAAGATTGGTCAAGTCGTTTTAATGTATAGCGCTGAGAAAGCATAGCCAGTTGCTGATTCGCATGTTCCACTAAAATATCCAGATGATATTGCTGGGCATAGTCGCGGAACTCTTTGCCTTTGGCATCGCCAATCAGACCTGAAATTTTGCTCCAGCGATGTTCTTCTTGCTGAATGTTTTGAATTTGCTCAGCATATTGTTGCTGTTTCGCAAGGTTTTGCTGGTGCATCTCTAACTTCAGTTTGAGCTGATCACGAATTTCCAGTTGGGCTTTAAGCTCTGCAATATTGTCTTGAATTAAGTTCAGAAGCTTTTCATATTCAATATCTGGCTGAGTTTGTAAGTGATCAGTCAATTGTTCTTGCATAGTCTTAAGGGCAGATGAAGCTTCACTGAGTAGACGTTCTGCCTGATTAAGGCGGTTACGGATATCTTGTTCTTGTGCTGAATTAATCTGTATGAGCGCCGTAAAGTCCTGCGCCTGAAAATCAGAATGCCCGTTTAACCAGTTTTGAATTTGCGCATTAATCTGTTGTTGATGTTGCTCGGTGTGTTGATGTTGATGCTTGAGCTGATCTAGCGCCTGTTTTTGTTGCTCGAAGTGCTGTCTGGTCTGTTCAAAACGTTGTTTAGACGCATGATAAGCCGTTTGTTGATGCTGACGTTTGGCATCATGCTCAATTAACCAATCATGAGGCTTAATGTCAGAAAGGCCTGTCATTTGTTGAATAAGTAATACCGCTTTTTCATTATTTTGTTGACCCTTGAGTGTAATTTCTTTGAGATTTTGGTCGATCTCATTAATTTGTTTGGTCATTTGCTCAAGGTTAGCTGTCAGCATTTTTAGTTCTTGTTGCTGCTGTTCAAAACGCTGAGCAAGCTGTTCTTGTTGTTCAAGTTGCTTAGCACGTGCATCAAGCATAGACCAAGTCTGCTTAGCCGTTTGGCTACTCGACTGCTGCCACGCGCGCTGCTCGGACTCAGATAAGCACTGAACAATATGTTGAACTTGCTGTTGCCATTGCTGTGCTGTATTGAGCAAGCTTTCACTACGCTGAACGTGTTGAACCAACTGGTTCTGCTGCTTAATCGCTTGGGTTAAATGCAAGTTTTCTGAGTCAAATGAACTTATTACAGTTTGAGTTGCTTGTCTAAGCTCGCTAAGAGTTTGTAAGGTTTGTTCTGGAGGTTGAGCAAGATCAATTTGCAATTGGTTGAGACTTAATTGCTGAACAAGATCTTGCTGTAAGCTCGTCTGTTTTGCTTTAACTTGAGATAAATATTTTTGAACTTGTTCGAGCTCGGCACGACACAGGGTAAGTGTCTGCTGTTCGCTTTGCCACGCGTTAAATTTAGTTTGCTCTAGCGCTACTGCCTGTTGTTCTTGCTGTTGCTGCAAGTCGAATAAGGCCTTGGAAACTGTGCTGTCATCGATGCGGTACGGGTGATGCGTGCTGCCACAGACTAAACAAGCTTCGCCTTCTTTAAGATTGGCACGTAACTGTTCAATATTCTCTGTATGTAATAAACGTTGCTGTTGCAAGATGTGCTGTAATTTTTCACGCTCTGTTTTTGCTGTTTGGTAGTCTTGCTCAGCTAACTGGTAAACGGTTTTAAGCTGCTGTTCTTGAGCGGAGGTTTGAGTATGTTTTTCGGTGAATTGCTGAAGCTCAGCATATAGCTCATGATAAATTTTAATTTTTTGTTGAATGAGGTCTAGCTGAGTAATTTGAGCAAGCTTTTGTTCTTTATCTTTACGCTGTTGCTCAAGTTTTACCTCAATCTGTTCAGTCGTACCCACCGAAGCCGTCAGCTGTTCAAGTTCACTTTTAGCTTCCGATAGCTTTTGACGAGCAAGACTAGGGTTTCCAAGCTGTTGTTCAATCGCTTCGTAGTTTTGAATAAATTGCCCGAGTTGATGTAAATGGGCTGAAAAGCCTTTATCTAATACAGCATATTGCCCAGTCTGAGTAAGCTGTTGTTGCAGATGTGCCTGATTTTGTTGAAGCTGCTCAATCTGTTGTTGAACCGTGTTTTGCTGTTGTTGCAACGGGCTGAGTTTCTGCTCTAGAACATTTCTTTTTTCTTTGCACTTTTTATATTCATCTGCAATAAATGTTCGCTCTTGAATGGACTGTCGAATCTGATTTAAAGCAGATTGATGCTGTTGCTCAAAATCGAGCGTTTGTTTGAGCTCTTGCTCTGCTGATTGATATTGTTTTTGTCCAGTTTCAAAAATTTGAACCAAATCATTAAACTTAATTTGAGCTTGCTGAATTTGCGGCTCAAGTTGTTGTAGGGTTTGTAAATTTTGAGTCTGCTGAAAGACCTGTGGGCGTATTTCAGAGAAAACTTCGAGTCGTTTTAATTGCTCACGTTCCTCTGCAAGTTGCTGATGCTGGTTTTGCTGGTTTTGAAACTGTTGCTGTTTAGTTTGAACTTCAAGCTCAAGTTTTGCTTTGCGTTCAAACCATTGCTGTTGTTTATCCAACACATTTTTTTGTTGTTCTAATTTTTGATAGTTCTCTTGAGCTTGCTGATATTGTTCGGTAAATGCTGCGATTTCTTCATCAGACAAAATCTCAATATGGCCTAAGAACTCTTCAAGCTGTTTACGCTGTTTTGCAATATCTGCTGTTTTACGAAAAGCCAGCTCACCAATTTTGGCGAAAATACTCGAGTTTGTCAGGTACTCAAGTAGTTCACCGCGTTCACTATCTCGTGCTTTTAAAAACGCCGTGACTTCTGACTGGGCAAGTAAAACAGCACGGGTAAATTGTTCAAATGAAAGCTGGGTAATTTGTTTAACTTTTTCATCAACTGCTTTGGCTTTATCGGCAAGCACCACACCATCGGTCAGGCATTTTAAGTGGCGTTGCACACTTTGTAATTTACCATTCGGATTTTCACGCGCACGTTTAATTTCCCAGCGTGCTAAATAGCGTTTTTGATCTTGTGCAATAAAACAAAGTTCAGCAAAACCATGTCCTGTACCGCGGCGTAAAACAGTTAAAGGCGAATTGGTCAGTAGCTCTGAACCATCAACATCTTTTAATTTACCATCGCTGTCTTTAAGGCGAGGAACGCGATTAAACAGGGCGAGGCACATGGCATCTAAAATAGTCGACTTACCTGCACCAGTTTTTCCCACAATGGCAATTAAGCCTGCGTGAGCTAGAGGCGCGCTTTCAAAATCAATAAAGTGCTCGTCAGAAAGAGATGCCAGATTTTTTATACGAATAGATAAAATTTTCATGACATGTCCTTAAGGGGTTGCATCATTTTCAAGATTTTTTTGTGCTTCTTGTACCAGACTCAGAAAATCTTTTAACACCGCATCATCGGCACTGTAACCTTGTTTTTCCCAAATATTTTGAAAGAGTTTTTCTGGTGTTGGTGGTTCAAGTGCAATTTGCTGAGAGGTATCGGTGTCCGAAGCATCTTGGCTCACATATTGACGTGAAATACGCACTAAACGATAGCGGTCAGGTGGCAATGCGGCTTCAAACTGTTGGCGTAAATTAGGCTGTGGTGGCGTTAAACTATAATATTCAATATCGACATATTCACGATGGTCAATATTTTCAATCACGCCGTGAGGCAAAGCTTTGAGTTTTTGCAGAACATCGTTTAATTCACCACGAATACGGTGTAATTGGATACAACGCGGAATTTCCACAGCTTCAAACTGCAAACGGTGATCTGTCTCTTGAACAGGGTCAATTTTGACTTCAACCACTTGGTGCTTATAGTTAATTTCACTAAAAGAAAGCGGAATGGGTGAGCCGCTATAACGAATGTGCGGTTGACCTACTTTTTGTGGTTTATGTAGATGCCCTAAAGCCACATAATCAATTGCATCTTCAAACAAAGTCGTTGAAAGTGCCTCTTCATTACCAATAATAATTGGGCGCTCAGAGTCGGATGTTTCTCCACCTTGCATATGAGCATGCGACATCAAAATAAGCGCTTGGTCTGGTGTCTTACGACGTTTTGCTTCGGCAATCAGTTGTTCATGCAAATAGGCAATTGCATTTTTGCTATTAGTGGTATGTTCATTAAAGCCTGTAATTTCCGCTGAGCGCAAAAAAGGTAGGGCAAGGCACCACGCCACAATTTCTTGATTTTGATTATAAATAGGTAAAAGCAGACGATCGAGATCTAGAGTTTTATCTTCGTTCCAACGAACCACGCCCACGGTTTTTGCATTGTATTTTTCTAAAAGTGGTTCGACCTGTTCAATGCGGTAGCCTGAGTCATGATTACCTGCAATCATGAGCGTTTGCATGTGCGGTGCAATGCGGTGTGCATCTGCTAAAAATTGGTAGAGTTGTTTTTGTGCTTGTGAACCCGGATTAATCACATCAAAAATATCGCCAGCAATGAGCAGGGCATGCGGTTGTTTTTCTTGAATTTGAGTGAGTAACCAGCTTAAAAATTTTTGGTGTTCGTAGTGACGTGAATGATTATAAAAAAACTGCCCCAAATGCCAGTCAGAAGTATGTAGAAAATGTACGGACATAGAAACAGACATCAAGCCAAAATAAACACAGATACGTTAGCATAAATTGGCAGGAGATTTTATAAAGACATTTTAAAGTGCTCGTTATTTAAGCCCACTATAAAATCTGAATTAGTTTTGTCACTTTAAACTTTGCTTTGTTACTATCAATTCAAACAATGAACTTTGAGAACAAAATGACCATTCATAAATACGAAGTGAAAATACAGTGGGAAGGCAATACAGGTACAGGCACTTCATCTTATCGTTCATATAAACGCGATTTTAGTATTCAACATCCACAAAAAGCCACTATTCAAGGTTCATCAGACCCTGCCTATTTAGGCGATGTGACCAGATGGAATCCAGAAGATTTATTGGTTGCATCAGCTTCAGCTTGCCATAAGCTGTGGTATTTACACCTATGCGCAGCCAATCATATTCATGTGCTGAGCTATGTTGACCATGCACTTGGATTTATGGAGGATGCGGATCCAGTTAAACGTGGTCACTTTACTCAAATTATTTTAAAGCCTGCGGTTATTTTAGAAAAAGGTGCCGACCAAGAGCTTGCGGCAAAATTACATGAAGAAGCGCATCACGAATGTATGATTGCCAACTCAGTTAATTTCCCAATTACATGTGAAGCCACTTTTAGTTTTGCCGAAGAATAAATATGAAATAGCCACCGATAAAAAGGCGGTGGCTATAAATTAAAAAATCAAAGAGTCGTTAAATAAAATCTTTAAGCAGCATTTTCATCAACTTGAAAAATACCAAAAACGTTATGGTCTAAATCGACAAAGTAACCATGCCAAGCACGACCAGGAATGGCGAATTTATCCATGGCCACAATGCCACCTTGCGCTAAAATTTTTCCAGCAACTTCATCGAAGTTTTCGACCTGAACTGAACAGGTGAAAGCATTGGTGCCATATTCCATTGGAGGCGTTTGAGCGGGGCGTTTTAAAAGGCCACCCATGATTGAGGGTGTTTCTATACGGTAATATTCAATTGATAAACTTTCATCTAATTTAAATTGCCAGCCAAACACAGCATGATAAAACTGCGCATCTCGGGCAGGATTTGAAGACTGGATTTCAAAATAGGCAATGTTGTTCATATTATTAAAAACATATTTTTATGGTGTAAAAAGTATACGCATAGCCTTCATGACCACGAAAGAACTATTGTGTATGTAGAGCGTAAAAGAAATGAAATCGCTAGAAAATAAAAACCGACGATTCGAGTGATGAGAGAATCGTCGGTCAAAAACTTCATCAAGGGTTTCGGCTGCTAACAAAACCTAATCTGAAGGAAGAAAAGAGTCGTAATGAAAGGTCACCGATACAATTCTGCGGATGCCGTGCAAAGGAAGTATTCGGTTGCTGCGACCTTACTACCCTATATAACGTCAAGAGATCAGGATTGGTTGACAGAAAAATGAAAAAAAATCGAAAAAAATTTATAATTATTTTTTGAACCCATAAATTAGGCAAAAAGATGACCAAATTACGCTCTTACTTTCTCTGGTTTTTTGCTTTATGCATAGGACTCACCTTAATTGTAGGTGTGGTTGCAGCACTATTACCAGCGAGTGTAGGTGGTATTTTAACAGCCGTTCCATATTTAGGCGCAATGATTTTTGTCCTGTTTAAATTTTTAAAGAAAGAACGCCGTGCACCGACTGTACAAGAAAAAAAGAAATTTACTTTAGGCTTTACCCTGATTTTTTGGGGCTATAACTTGTGTGGTGTTTTATTCGGCCTATTTTTATTTGCAAGAAAAGACCCAGAGATTTTGCAGAACTTTATGCTTTACCTCAAACAGCCTCAGTTTTTAAGCATTATGCTCATTATGCTTTTAATGTTAGCGATCCCGCTTTATTTAATTACCTATTGGTTTTATGGGAAACAGGCACAGCGAATGGCAAGCAAAATGTTTAATGTGCAATAGATCACTACAAAAATGAATACGATTAGACATGAATTATTCTTATAGAATCTAATAAAGCTTGTGTCCTCGGTTTTGGAGGAAAGAAATATGAATAAGAATGTATTAATTACGGGTGCTAGTGGTTTTATCGGAACGCATTTAATTAAGTTCCTGCTGCAAAAAAATTATAACGTGATTGCTGTTACGCGGCAGGTTGGGAAGAAATCTGACCATCCTGCCTTACAGTGGGTGCAAAAGTTTGAAGATATTTCGACACGTCAAATTGATTATGTCGTGAATTTGGCGGGTGCAAATATTGGCGAAAAACGCTGGACCGAATCACGCAAAAAACAACTCATTGAAAGCCGAGTGAACACGACACGAAAGTTATATGCATGGCTAAAGCAATCTGAAATTTTTCCAGAAGTGATTGTCTCTGGCTCAGCGATTGGTTATTACGGTATAGATGATCAAGAAAAATGGGCAGAATTGTGCACCGAACAAAGTTCACCACAGCCTATTTTTATGTCTGAGCTTTGCCAAGAATGGGAGCGCGCAGCTTTAGCAGATACTCAGCAAAATACCAAAATTATTCGCTTAGGTGTGGTGTTTGGGCAGGGCGGTGGCATCTTGCCTAAAATGTTGCTTCCTATTCGACTCAATTTAGTCGGTCAAATTGGTCAAGGTCGTCAGCCAGTAGTTTGGGTACACATTGAAGATGTGTTAAACGCAATCGAGTTTATATTTAAGCATCCTCAATCAGCTCAGATCCATAATGTAGTAGCGCCAGAAAATGTGACCCAGAAGGTATTTGTTGAACAAGCTGCTGCGGTACTCAATAAGAAACCACTGTTGTCAGCACCCAGTACGGTTTTCCGCTGTTTGTTAGGGGAGCAATCGCAATTGATCTTAAATGGGCAATACGTTAAACCTGCTGCCTTACAAGCTGAAGGATTTGAGTTTGCTTATCCTCAGTTAAAAATTGCTTTAGAGAATGTACTCGCGTCAGGCTAAGATTTTATTTTGTAGGCGCTCTGGTGAATATGCTTTTGCATCAACTAACGTTGGTTGACCCAGCATAAGCTGACGGAGCAATTGAGCAGAGCCTGCGCCCATGCATAAACCATTTCTAAAATGACCAAAGTTTGCCCAGAGGTTGTCCATTTCAGGCATTTTGCCAATATAGGGAACGCCATTTGGTGAACTTGGTCTGAGTCCTGCCCAGCGCTGTACAATCGGAAAATCTGCCAGTTCAGGCACCATTTCTAAACACGCTTCTAAAATATTGTGCTGGGTGGTTTCGTCAGTAGTGGTGTCAAAACCACGATGTGCCATGCTAGACCCACACACAATATGACCGTCCATACGTGGAATCAAATACATGACTCGATTCATGCACATGGTCGGTAGCCAGTGAGCAGGGGTTTTAAATAACAACATTTGACCTTGAACAGGTTCGACTGGAATTTCGAGTTGTAATTGTGAGTTCCAGTAATGGCTCCAAGCACCCGAAGTTATTACAAAATGATCTGCTGTATGTTTACGACCATCTTCGGTTTGTAGCGCTTGTATCACATCGCCATGTTGAATCAGTTTTTTAACAGCAACGTGCTCAAAAAGCTCAACATTTGGATGTTGTTTTAAATAACTAATCAGCGACTGTAATACGCGTGGATTGCGAATATTAGACAGTTCAGGGAAATAAATCGCTTCTTGAAACTGATCGGAAATATGTGGATTAACTTGTTCTAGCGCATCTCGCTGTAAATATTCACAGCGCTGCATCGGCTCTTGATGTTGCTTGGCGTAGGAAAGTCCAACGTCAAAATCTTTTTCATCAAAAATGAGCATGCCTGTGTCATGAATTTCAAAATCAATCCCTGTAATAGGGTAGAGCTTTTGGTTCCATGCTTGATAAGAGGCCTTGCCAAATTGAGCGAGTTGGTTCACTGCATGCACATAGCGCCACGGGTACATCGGAGAAAGAATACCTCCGCCAGCCCAAGAGGCTGCTTGTCCCGCTTGTTGTTGATCAAAAATGCTGACGGTACAGCCTTGTTCAACCAACTCTAGCGCAGACATTAATCCACTAATGCCCGCACCAATGATTGCAATATGCATGCAGTGTTATCCTTTCTCTGCGAACTTAGTTCATTTCCTTGAGTTTTTCAGCAGCGGTTTCTGCAAAGTAAGTCCAGATCCCGTCTGCACCAGCGCGGCGGCAGCACATGAGTGATTCTAAAATCACTGAGTCTGATAACCAGCCATTTTGAATTGCGCCCGCTAACATTGCGTATTCGCCACTTACTTGATAAATGAATGTTGGAATACCAAAGGTATCTTTCACTTCACGTACCACATCCAGATATGGCATGCCCGGTTTTACAATCACCATGTCGGCGCCTTCTTGAATATCAAGCGCGATTTCATGTAACGCTTCGGCACGGTTGGCAAAGTCCATCTGGTAGTTATATTTATTACCACCTTTTAGGTTGGATGCAGAACCAACAGCATCACGGAACGGGCCATAGAAGCTCGACGCATATTTCGCAGAGTAGGCCATGATGTTGGTATAGATGTGACCATTGGCTTCTAAAGCTTGACGAATAGCACCAATACGGCCATCCATCATGTCACTTGGTGCAATCACTTCAGCACCTGCTTCAGCGTGACTTAATGCTTGTTTAATCAAGCATTCTACAGTCTCGTCATTCAGCACATAACCAGTGTCATCAATAATGCCGTCTTGACCATGTGTAGTGTATGGGTCGAGTGCACCATCGGTGATTAACACCATTTCTGGTAATTCTTTTTTAAGCAAACGGCAGGTGGTTTGAACTAAACCATCTTCATGCCATGCAGCTTCTGCGGTCAGGCTTTTATCTTCTTGAGGGGTGACTGGAAAAAGAGCCAGTTTTGATACGCCCAATTCCAGAAGTCTTTCAGCTTTTTTCAGTAATAAATCTGCCGACAAACGCTGAATGTTTGGCATACTTGGAATATCTTGGGTCTGATTTTGTCCCGGTAATACAAATACTGGATAAATCAAGTGATTGGTAGTGAGCTGTGTTTCGCTGACCATCGCACGCAACTGGTCATTTTTACGAATACGGCGCATGCGAGTGGCTGGAAATGCAGGACGATTGAACGTATAAGTCATAACAATCTCGATGTTCGGTATTACACTAGGAGAGGTTGGCGGATATTCCATTACTGTCAACCGACTGCTGTATTGTAGCCCCATAATGCTGGATTTGTACAAAATTATGGGTGTTTATCATGCTTTTAAATTTAGGCAACGTATGAGTGATGAAAAGAAAAATTGGACTGGGAGCATTCATTTAGGTGCAAAAACTGACCTGAATGTAGTTCTTAAGCAATTATGTAAGGCGTTTAATAGCTCTCCTTTTTTTAAGCATAGTGGAATGATTATGCGTGTGGTGGATGGGCAGATTGAAGGCTATATCGAGATGCAACCCGACCTGATTGGTAATCTGGCATTTCAGATTTTGCATGGTGGAGTTGCTGCAACCTTGCTCGATAGCATTGGCGGTATTGTGGCAATGGAACACTTATATCGTCGTTCAACGCCGGAAACTTTAACCGAGACCATTAAGCAAGTGTCGCGTTTGGCAACTGTCGACATGCGTGTAGATTATTTGGCGCCGGGGCGTGGTAAATACTTTATTGCACGTGCCGAAGTTCTGCGTTTAGGTCGTAAGGGTTGCACCATGCGCATGACCATGGTCAATGATGAAGGTAAAGCAATTGCTGCGGGTATTGCTTCATACGCCTATTAAGTTACCGATTTAAGTCGTTAAAAAGCGCCAAGTGCGCTTTTTTTAGTATTTGAAAAGCAGAAATTTTCACAAAAACTTTGAGATAAACATTAATTTAATTAGAACGAACGCATTAGTTATCATTTTTTATTCTCATATCATGAGGTTTTAGCGTTAAAATTAGCTCCTTTGACAATGCGGTATGTCTTGTTTATAGAAAAATAAAAACTCTATAACAAGGTGTAGTGCGAGATTGATGGCAAAGCCAACCCATCTTTAGGAACATACCATGACTGATGCACAAAGCAATGTACAAGAAACAGTGCCAACAACATCTGCCTCGGATGATAACAATCAAAACAAGCGCAAAAAATTTCTTGGTTTTTTTGCGCTGATTTTATTGATCGCCGCTATTTTATATGCAATCTGGGCATTATTTTTAAATCATTCCGTGAGTACGGATAATGCTTATGTCGGTGCAGAAACGGCTCAAATCACCTCAATGGTAAGCGGGCAGGTCGCTCAGGTTGTGGTAAAAGATACCCAAACAGTACATCGTGGTGATGTGCTGGTTCGTATTGATGACCGTGATGCCAAAATTGCATTGGCGCAAGCTGAGGCAGAGCTTGCCAAAGCAAAACGCCAATATAAACAAACTGCAGCAAACAGTAGTTCTTTAAACTCTCAAGTTGTGGTGCGTGCCGATGAAATTAACAGTGCTAAAGCGCAAGTTGCTCAAGCACAGGCTGACTATGACAGAGCTGCTTTAGAGCTGAATCGCCGTGCGCAACTTGCCGCTTCTGGTGCAGTGTCTAAAGAAGAACTCACTAAAGCACAAAGTACTGTAGAAACCGCTAAAGCAGGGCTAGAGCTTGCTAAAGCAGGTTTAGCGCAAGCATCTTCAAGCCGTAAAGCTGCTGAAAGTACTTTAGCTGCGAACGAGGCTTTAATTCAGGGTGTAAATGAAGTTTCAACACCTGATGTACAAGTTGCACAAGCACATGTTGAACAAGCTCAGCTTGATTTGGAACGTACCGTAATCCGTGCGCCAGTTGATGGTGTGGTGACGCGTCGTAATATTCAAGTGGGCCAACGCGTTGCACCGGGCACCAGCATGATGATGATTGTGCCGCTCAACGATTTATATGTAGATGCGAACTTTAAAGAAAGTCAGTTGAAAAAAGTCCGTTCGGGTCAAATCGTCACACTTACTTCAGATTTATATGGTGATGATGTCGAATATCACGGCAAAGTGATGGGCTTCTCTGGTGGTACAGGCTCTGCCTTTGCCTTAATTCCGGCTCAAAATGCAACAGGTAACTGGATTAAAGTGGTTCAACGCTTACCAGTTCGTATTGCACTTGACCCGAAAGAACTTGCTGAACACCCACTGCGTGTTGGCTTGTCGATGGAAGCAAAAGTCGACCTATCTGCGAAGTAAACGCTTATGAAAACGCAAACACCTTTTGCCGAGCTGAGCGGTGGCCGTTTATTACTGGCAGCGTTTGTTATTGCCTTGTCGAACTTTATGGTCGTACTCGATACGACCATTGCCAACGTATCTGTACCACACATTACCGGTAACCTTGCTGTTTCCAGTACACAAGGGACATGGGTCGTTACCTCGTATGCAGTTGCAGAAGCGATTTGTGTACCTTTAACGGGTTGGCTTGCGGGCCGCTTTGGAACCGTCCGAGTCTTTATTTTTGGCCTGATTGGTTTTACCATTTTTTCTTTCTTGTGCGGCCTAGCAAACTCGTTAGGCATGCTGGTGTTTTTCCGTATTGGACAAGGTCTATGCGGTGGCCCACTTATGCCACTCAGCCAAACCTTGCTGATGCGTATTTTCCCTAAAGAAAAGCATGCACAGGCGATGGGCTTGTGGGCAATGACCACAGTGGTTGGACCAATTTTAGGACCAATTTTGGGTGGTCTGATTAGTGACAACCTGTCTTGGCACTGGATTTTCTTTATTAACATTCCAGTCGGCATTATTTGTGTTTTAGCGGCAATCCGTTTGCTCAAACCAGCCGAAACAGAAACGATTTCTTTAAGAATCGACACTGTTGGTTTAGGTCTGTTAATACTGTGGATTGGTGCGCTACAGCTCATGCTCGATTTGGGGCACGAACGCGACTGGTTTAACAGCACCAGCATTGTGGTACTTGCTTTAACCGCCGCCATTGGCTTTGTGGTGTTCCTCATATGGGAGCTGACCGATAAGCACCCCGTGGTGGATGTGAAGGTGTTCAGGCATAGGGGCTTTGCTATTTCAGTGTTAGCTCTGTCACTCGGTTTTGGAGCCTTCTTTGGCAGTATTGTACTGATTCCGCAGTGGCTGCAAATGAACCTTTCCTACACCGCCACATGGGCCGGTTATTTAACCGCAACCATGGGGTTTGGTAGTTTGACCATGTCACCGATTGTGGCAAAGCTTTCGACCAAACATGACCCACGTGCGCTTGCGAGTTTTGGTTTGATTTTGCTGGGTGCTGTAACCTTAATGCGGGCATTCTGGACCACAGATGCCGACTTTATGGCACTGGCTTGGCCACAAATCCTACAAGGTTTTGCCGTACCGTTCTTCTTTATTCCACTGTCAAACATTGCGCTGGGTTCTGTGCTTCAGCAAGAAATTGCATCTGCTGCGGGCCTCATGAACTTCTTAAGAACCATGGCAGGGGCGATTGGTGCTTCAATTGCAGTGACTGTGTGGGACGATCACGCCAAAGTTGCACGTAGTGAAATGGTCTCAAACCTAAATACTGCCGAAGTTCAAAATAACCTTGCGCAAAATGGTTTTTCGGCTGATTCGACCTTAGGAATCATTTCAAACCTCGTTGATAAAGAAGCCATTACCATGTCGGCAAACCATGTGTTTTTACTGTTTGCGATGGTGTTTGTTTTTGCGGGGCTGGTCATTTGGCTGTGTCCGAAACCCAAAGGAGATGTCAGCGGAATGCCTTCTCACTAAACATCAAAAGCATCTCTCCGGAGGTGCTTTTTTTAGGTCCACTAAAAAATAGAGCGAGTCTATAAATGACAGATTTTGCCTGTATTTAGCGAAATAAAGCATGCCAGAATCGGGCAAATCAGTTATAAAAGAGTGTGATATCAAGCAAGGAGGCATCAGACAGGGCACAGGATAAATCGCCCTTAAACATTCAATATTATAAAACCTTATTTTTATCAAAGATTAAAAAAACTTAATACCTGAAAACAAAGAAGCTTGCATGGCAATTGCATGGATAGGCAGGCGTATATATTGGAGTTATCACGTGAATAAAAGATATTCATTTTTGTTCAGTAGTTTATTAGCAGTCGGTTTATTACAAGGATGTGGAGATGACTCCTCGTCAGATCAGCCCAAGGATGATTCAAATACAACCCCGCCCAATTTAATTGTAGATAATGACCCCACCAGTTGTAGCAAACTGGCACAAGACGGTTCAAGCGTGGTGGTCGGTTCAAACCAAAATGGTGACCCAGCAGCGCCTGAAGGTGCATCGGGTTATAGACTCGGTAACACGGTTAAATACGCAGATAAATATATGGTGGTGGCAAACACGCCACTTGCGGTAAAAGCAGGTTGTGACGTTTTAAAAGCAGGCGGTAGTGCAGTCGATGCAGCCGTTGCGGTACAAGCAGTACTTGGTTTGGTCGAGCCACAGTCGAGTACGATTGCTGGTAGTGGTTTTATGATGTATTACGACGCCAAAACCAAAAAAATCACTGCTTATGATGGCCGTGAAACAGCACCAGCCGCAGCCAACGAATATTATTTAATTCGCCAAGATATATATGACCCAAATTCACCAGCGCCTGTACCAAGTGCCCGCCGTAGTGGTCGTTCAATTGGTGTGCCTGGTGTGATGCGTTTGCTCGAACAAGCGCAAAAAGAACATGGCAAGCTTAAGTGGAACCAGCTTTTTGGTGAAGCGATTGGTTTAGCTGACAATGGTTTCCGTATTCCGGGCCGTTTGGCAGATGCAATTGCAAGCAATGCAAACAGCTTAGCGCTCGATGCAAATGCAATGGCGACCTATTTCTACCCAGATGGTTCACCACGTAAAGTGGGTGAGACCATGACCAATAAAGCTTATGCAAAAACCCTTGAAGCACTTGCTTCACAAGGTGCAAATGCACTGCACACGGGTCCAATTGCACAAGCGATTGTGACAAAAGCAAGCCAAACAGTAGGTGATGACCTAGCAAAAACTCCAATTACGCCAAGTTTAATGACCTTGCAGGATTTGTCGAACTATCAGGTTAAAAAACGCGACCCGATTTGTACGACGTATCGTGACCGTTACTATGTGTGTACCATGCCGCCTCCATCTTCGGGAGGGATTGCGGTTGCGCAAACTCTGGGTATTTTAGAAAACTTTGATATGTCGCTTTATCCACCTAAAAACCCTGAAAATGAAGGTGGTGTGCCAGATGTGATGGGTGTGCATTTAGTGTCTGAAGCAGAACGTTTGGCCTATGCTGACCGCGATAAATATGTAGCAGACACAGATTTTGTCGCTTTACCAGCACAGGGCATTGCAAGCTTTATTGATAAAAATTACTTAAAACAACGGGCATCACTGATTAACCCGAACCAAAGTATGGGCGTTGCACCAGCGGGTAATTTCAACCCAGCTTCGGGTGTCGATACCACTGTTGAACACGGAACAACTCAGTTCACGATTGTAGATGCCTATGGCAATGTAGTTTCAATGACATCGACTGTTGAATCGAGCATGGGTTCATTCCACATGGTGGATGGTTTCTTGCTGTCGAACCAGTTAACTGATTTTAGCGCGAACCCGCTTGATAGCACTGGAGCACTGGTTGCTAACCGTGTGGAAGGTGGCAAACGCCCACGTAGTACCATGGCGCCAACCTTAGTGTTTAAAGGCACTACGCCAGATGAGTTTTATATGGCAACGGGTTCACCAGGTGGCGGTACCATCATTCAATATGTGGTTAAAACTTTGGTGGGTGCGCTGGACTGGAACTTAAATGCACAGCAGGCCACTTCGCTTGTTAACTTTGGAGCAACCAATAGCAAAAACACCAATGTAGATAGCTCAAATGTGCAGCTTTCTTTAGTTGACTTGATTGAAGGCTTAAAGGCAAAAGGGCATGGTGTTGCTAACACTGCGCAAACCAGCGGTATTTCAACGATTATGAAAGTAAATATTAATAATCAGAGTAAATATGCAGGAGGGGTAGACCCACGTCGTGAGGGTATTGTGTTAGGCAATGGTGCTTTATAGACCCAACTTTAAAAAAAGCTGTCATTTTTGGCAGCTTTTTTATGTGACCCTTGAAAAAAACAAAAGGCTCTCCATTATGTAAATATGTTCATCAGTAGCGGACTGTTGATAAAATGCACAGTATTTTATTTTAGTTATGCTATGATGCTCAGACATTCATGGGGATGTTATTGGCTTCGACGCTGGTGATGAAACTCATAGATGCATGCCGAGAGCGCATTTTCTCTCGTAAATCAAATTTGCATATTTTAGTCGCAAACGACGAAACTTACGCTCTAGCTGCCTAAGGGCAGTTTGTCCGCTTCCTAGAATACTTGTGGTTTAGGAACCCGACCGTAGCGCACGCACACAAGTCCGTATAGAGTCAAGCCTCGGGGCTTTATACCAAACTTAGAGGATCGCAACTTGTACCCTGTTCGTCGGGTCACTTGGTGTTAAAACAATAGACGATATCTAAGCATGTAGTATTCTCGAGCGTAATGCTGGCGGACGCGGGTTCAACTCCCGCCATCTCCACCAAAATTCGTGAAAAACCCTGAAACGTAAGTTTCGGGGTTTTTTATGTCTTATAGAATTATTACTATAATTAGTTTTCTAATAATTAATGAATATTGAAAGATTATTGCCCTAAGAGTTAAAAGTTAGCTAGTATTTATTTAGAAATTCTATGATCTAAAGAGTTTAAATTGAAATATTTATTTCTAAGCAAATTAAATCAATAGAAGCTTATACATCTTTTAGGTATACTTACAAAAATTAACTCTTGGAAAAAATACTATTTAAAAACTAATTATGAGTATCCAAGGCACTCCTAGGTAATAGAGATAATTAATTAAAATTGTATGAATCCTTTTTTAGCTTGGACTGGTGGAAAGCGGTGGTTAGGAAAAGTTGCTCCAGAACTTTTTAACATTGATTTTAGTGGGAAATATATTGAACCATTTTTAGGTGGTGCTAGTTTTTTTTATGCTTTACAGCCAAAGAAAAGTATATTAGGAGACACTAATAAAGATCTAATTATTACTTACAGAGCTGTAAGAGATCATCATTTAGAAGTAGTAAACTTATTAAAAAATCATCATAAGAAACATTGTAAAGAATATTATTATTTAATACGAGATCAAATTTTTGATAATGAAGTAGAAATTGCAGCTCAATTTATTTATTTAAATAGAACCTGTTTTAACAGTATTTATAGAGTAAATTTAAAGGGAAAATTTAATGTACCTATTGGTACTAAAACGAATGTAATACAAGATCAAGATAGATGGGAAGAATGGTCTAAAAGCCTAAAAAATGCTGAGTTAGTATGTGGGGATTTTGAAAATCTCATTAATAAAGCCAAAAAAAATGATCTACTTTTTTTGGACCCTCCTTATACTGTTAGACACAATAATAATGGCTTTATAAAATACAATGAAGTTCTATTCTCATGGGCAGATCAAGAAAGATTAGCAAAGGCTGCAGAAAACGCTCAAAAAAAGGGTGCAAAAATTATAATTACAAATGCTAATCATGAATCTATAAGAGAATTATATAGTTCTTCTTTCAATATTAAAGAAATATCTAGATATAGTAGTATTGCCGCAAATGGTACTAATCGTAATAAATATGAAGAGTTAATAATTACATGTAATATATGAGGTTACTATGCATGACTTTCTAACAAAAACACGTTTTTCGGGAAACCCACTATCAATTTTAAATCAGTTTTTAGATGAAGAAAAGACTAAAGAATTGGTTAGTAGTACAGATAATTGGAAGTTTGCTGGTTATGTTATTGATATAGGATTTAATACAGTAAGAATTATTACAAGTGATCCATATAAAAAAGCAATTGGTGGAATGCCAAGGGGATCTTTTTTGATTATGGTTCCTGAGGATTTAGAAGGTATTGCTCCTCATTTTTCATTACTCAGAGTTTCGGGTGTAGCCCCAACACCATTAACCAATAGTGTTCAACAGACCTACTTTGAATTACATAAAAAGAGTATGCCTGAATTAGATAGATGGACAGTAAGTGAATTGCAATGGGGAAGCATTGATTGTGATTTATTAGGTATGTTTTATCCAAATCCTGATGATGCAAAAAAAATTGAATTTTCAGGTGATATTAACGCTGTAGTTTCTGCACATCGTTATCGTGTTTTTGCTCCTGATGAAAGGATATTAAATATTATTATCAATGGAATGGTTAAGTCTGAGCTTAACCAATCAATTGGTAAACTTAGACTTACTGAGTGCCGTTTACCTTTTAATAATGCTAAGTCAAATCTTGAAGATGTATCAGTCCAAATTTCTTTAAAAGATTTTCTTGGAGCTAGGACTGCTATGTTTGGTAAAACACGTTTAGGTAAATCAAACGTAGTTAAGATTATTGCTAATGCAACTATTGAGGCTTTAGCAAGTCAATCAAAATACAAATGTGGACAATTAATTTTTGATATAAACGGTGAATATGCTAATACAAATCATCAAAATATTTCCCTTCGAGAAATGCATAGTGAGCATTGCCAAGTCTATGCTTTAATTCAGAAGGATGAAACTCCATCAAAACCATTACGTTTAAATTTTTATACAGACCCATCTGAAGGAATGAGGGTCTTAGGTAGTTTATTACAAGCTGAAGGTAACTTGAGTGGCTATGTTAAATCATTTGCCAATTTGGAACTACCTACTTTCGAACTCTGTAATAATATGGGTTTTGGAGAAAAAATTAGAGCATATCGTAAAATACAATTGTTTTGGTCTATTCTGAATCAATCAGCATTTCAAGCTAATGAAGGAGAATTAAAAGCATTAATTCCATTTGTAGCAAATGGACCAAATGGATTTGACCCAGGCTTTACTGATGATGTCCGTTTTAAAGTTTATAGTTTTATTGATGCTGAATCTGGGACAAGTGATGGAGTTCCAGCAAGACCTAAAACACTGAGTCAAATGAAGCGAGAATATGCTTCAATAGCGAAATATGTTCTTAACTCTAAAGATCCTTTGCTTTCTACTTCAGGTCAAAAAAATGAGTTATTTGATGGTGATGACGTTGTTATGTTGACCTTTCTGAATCCTAATACAGGACGAGGAACTCAATGGATTACAGATTATAAGAAATACCACTCACCAGATGCTCAAAATTTGATTAAACAAATTATTGATGACTTAAATGGATCCAAAACAGTAATTTTGGATTTAGGAAGTGCTGATGATAAGGTTAGAAAGTACTTTTCTAATATGATTTCGACAGCAGTATTTCAAGAGCAAGAACGTAAATTTACAAGTAATAGTCTTAAATCTCACTTTGTGAATTTATTTTTTGAAGAAGCGCATAACCTTTTTCCTAGAACTGTAAAGGATAATACGGATGTTTATAGCCGATTTGCAAAAGAAGGGGCTAAATTCCATATTGGGATGATTTATTCAACGCAAAGTCCTAGTACTATTAGTCAAGAGTTATTGGCTCAAACTGAAAATTTTTTTGTAGGTCATTTATCTTCACAGGATGAAGCAAAATCCTTGGGCAAAGTAAATGTTTATTATGATGGAGTACAAGAAGATATACTTTCATCTAAAACACCTGGCTATATGAGAATGTTAACTCAATCTCATAGATTTGTTGTACCCGTTCAGGTTAAGCATTTTGGAAGTTGAGGTTAGATTATGTATCAGACAGAAACAGCTTCTAAATTAGGTCATTTAGATGTATTGAAAAGTGAACATGTAAAAAAACTTATAGAAGAATTTGAGGCAATAAAAGCAGAAGAGATCTATTCTGAGGACAACTTGGGGTGGAAAAATTTAGAACATAAACCCTCACCTTTCAAGCTTATCTATTGTGTAGATGGGTCAATTGCTTCTGTAGTAGGAGTGGGTGCAGTTAAAAAAGAATTAGCTTTTGTTAAAACTGCTCTTTTTGCTTTAGATGAATCAAGTCTCGAACATATAGATAAAAAATATCCGCACCCATTGCAGATGAAAAAGTTAATGCAAAACTCTGCTCATCTTCATTCAACTGTTTTCCCATTAAAAAATATTCGTTTAAAAGATATTAGTTTATATGACTCTGTTAGAAGAATAGTTTTTGAATCATTTAATGATCCATCTCAACATGGACATATATATGAAACGTATAAGTGGTTAATATATAAGAAATGGGATTCTCGTCAGCAAAGTTATTCTCCTTCATTTCAATGTCCTTATTTGAACTGTCTGGGACAAATAACAGGTATCCCATATAATCAAGATAAAATGAATTGTCCTCATTGTCAGGGTGAAGTATTCTCTACTGATGTAATAGGCTTTCATATGGAAATGAATGAATTTTCAGCTCCTGACAGTTTAGCTACAAGTTATATGTTAATTCATGAAACTATTACATTATTCAGTGCAATTCGATTCTTCTGGGAACATGATAGAGATCAATTGTCTCATATACTCTTTATTAAAGATGGCCCTTTAAGTTTGAGAAGCCAATATTCAAAATTAGTTCCTAATATTAGAGAATTTTTGAAATTTGCTGTGGATGCAAACTCACCAATTTATATGATGGGACAAGAAAAAACAGGAGCATTTGATGATTTCTTTCAAAGTATTGAAAGAAATTTAGAACCAAAAGAGCCATCCCAAAAGTTTTCATCTTATAAGCCACTAACTCATAAATATATTCGTGAATCAGTACAATGTGCCCCATTCCGTGAAAATGAATATGGTTTAAAAACTAATTTTGGAGAGAAGGTGCTAGTAAAAATTGATAGTAAAACAGCGGTCGTTTTGAATATACCGCCTTATGAGTATAAAACTAGTGAAGATGAAGATTATATCAACTTCCCTAGATCATCGGATTTGATAGGGTTAGAAAAGATTATAGAGGGGTTACATTCTTTAGTAACTGTTAAATATAAAAATGCTTTATTACCTATTGTATTAGCTAACGGTATTGCTAGTTTATCTAGCTATCCGAGTGCCAATGTTCTTAAACTATTTGCCTTTGATCGTCTTAAAGTAGGTATGAAATAACTTTTATATTAGTAGTTAGGTTCAAGCCCCAATGCTGCAACAGAACTTTATTTTTCTGCGCTGATTTAAAGTAATTCGCCCTTGTAATATAGAGATAAAGGATTAAGGCAAACACTTAGCTTCGTCATTTTTATTACTACTTGTACCCTGTTCGTCCGGTCACTTGGTGTTAAAACAATAGACGATATCTAAGCATGTAGTATTCTCGAGCGTAGTGCTGGCGGACGCGGGTTCAACTCCCGCCATCTTCAACAAAATTTTGAAGCTCTGAAACGTAAGTTTCAGGGTTTTTTCTTTTAAAGGACAAATTAGTGAGCTTAATAAGCGATAATTTATAGCTTTATTCTTAATAGCATAAATAAAAAATATCAATAAGATATAAAATATTAGTTAAGTAGTAATATTGAAGATTTAAAAATAAAAATAATTATTGTAAAATAAAAATAATTATTTAGGAAAATAAGGGGGATTAAATGTTTGAAGAATTGAATATTTCAATAGAAAAATTAGAAAGATATGAAAATATAGTGGACGAATATGTTTCTATGCTGCGAGATAATGATGTTAATGGAATATATATTGAAGCGGCAATGAAATTAAAAAAAGAATTTGTTCTTTTTAAGGCAAATGTAAAAAATATTAATCGAGGTAACTTTAATGGAGCTATAAGAGAATCACAAGCTTGGGATAGTAATGAAGAAAATAAAGTTTTAATTGATAGTTATGTAAATGAAGAAAATTATAATTTAATAAAAAAATATAATTACAATCTTAATGAAAGATTGGGAACGTTACAGTTTAATTATATAAAAAACAAATTCTTTGAAGATAATGTTCAATTTTATAAAGTTATTATGGAGTCTTGGGAGGATTTAAATAAATTAAGATTAGATTTTTTGAAATTTTATAGAGAAATTAAGAATAAAAATAAACCGATCTCTGAGCAGATGGTTACGTTAGAGAAAAATTTTTATAGTTATATAAATGATAAAAAGAAAGAAATTGATATAAATTTTGTTTCATATGAAAATAAAATAAAGTCTGTTTTATCTAAGTATAATATTGCTAATGATGATTTGGATGATTTAAATAAATCATATTTAAAAGTGAGTGAAGAGGTAAATGGTATATATAGCCGGCTTACTGAAATAAATACGAATATTTTTAATTTAAATAATGAGTTTAATAAAAGAGTCGGTGAGTTTGAAGCTGAACTACTATTAAGGGCATATAAAGTTGAGGAAAAAATACGTAGTGATATGGTTGGTGTAGTTGAGAGTTTTACAAAAGAGTTAAGTGAAACAGATTTATTGATTAAAACTGAACTTAATTCAATTCAAAATACATCACAGAGCTTTAAAGATTTCATTAGTGATGAGGCATCTATTAAATTAACTAATGATTATAAAGCTAAGGCTTTATGGGAAATGAGAGCTTATTATTTTTTTAATTTTATGAGTCTGGCTATTATCAGTTTTGCTTTATATTTTTCATATTCAAGTTTGAGTGATTTTGCAGTAAAACATAATGGTAATTATACCTCATTAGATTTAACTTATTTGGGAATAAGGTTACTTTTCTCTATTCTTATTTTTTCAACTATAACATTTACATCCAGATTAGCTTCAAAGAGTTATGTGTATTGGAAAAAGAATGAAGGTATTTTCCTTCGTTTAACTGCTCTTAAATCATTCATAGCTGATATGTCTGATACTAAAAAAGAAGAAATACATGAAAAATTAGTAGATGTTTACTTTGGTAAAGATGAACAAGAACAAAATTTCAATCAGAAGATGAAAGATTTGCCTAATAATATCACCCAACTTTTGGGGAAAGTTGTTGAACAAACATCTGTAGTTTTAGATATACCTAAGTATAAAAAGGGTGAGATTCCTTCAAGTGAAGGAAGTGTTAAAAAAGAGTAAAAAATTAAATTCTATGAGCCTAATAATAGATTAGGCTTTTGATTTTTAGGATCTGGTAGTGTAATTAATCTTTACAGTTTAACTAAATTAGTTACAATGTTGTAACGAAGTTATATAAATTATAATAATTTCAAAAATTTTTGAGGAAAGTATGGAAATTCAAAATATTATTATTCATGAGGTTCGTCGTATTAAGGATGGAAGCCCATTACTTATAAATTATAAACAACAGGAAAATGACTTATCTTCTCTTGAAGATGAATTGAAAAATAATCTTCTAGAACTTTTTATTAACTCAAACTTAAACTATGGCGAATTTGCTTTAGAAGGTAATCCTGAGTTAGAACCAGCATTTGAGCAGACATTAAGAAATTATTTTGATGAAAATACCAATTGTTCTAATTTTGTTGAGATGACAATTGAGTTATCAAAAATTTATGCAGCAATCATTGCGGAAAATAAGCTTAATAGTGTTAAAGGTGGATTTTTAGTATTCTATATTTATAAAATAAAGAATAAAACTTGTCTAGCCGTAGCAATTGTTAATAAAACAAAAGGTGCTGACGTGACTAATGATTTAGAATTTGTTGCCAGTCATTTGTTAAATTTATCCATGTTACATTTAGGGGCGAGTATAAATATATCAGATTGGAAATCAGATTTATCTCATCGATATGTAAAGTTCAAAGCTGGACGCGCTGCTGAAATTCGTGATTATTTTGAGGCTTTCCTTGGTTGCCAATTAGATAAAAAAGCTGCACAAACAGAAACTAGAGAGTTAAGAAAAGCAATTCAGGAATTTTCAAAAAATACGTTAAATTTAGATCAAGACTCTATTGATAAGAATTTAAGAGAAGTACATAGCTTTATTACTGAAAAACAAAAACTTGATGAAACAATTTTATTAAGTAGTATAGCAAAGCATATTTTTCCAGATCATGATGAAGAGTTCCTTACTTATGCTAGTAATGAGCGTAAGATTTCTGAATATATTCAAATTGATAAGACAACATTGCGAACTTTCAAGAAGATTTCATTTAAAAATAATAAGTTTTCCTTAAGCTTTGAACGTGAATTATTGGGAAATCAATTTAAATATGAAAATGGTGTATTATCAATAAGTGATTTACCTGAAAAATTACGTCAAGAATTGGAGGAGGAGAAATTAAATCAAACAACGAAGGATATTTAATAACTAAATTTCCTGTAGAGATAAAGACTATATAAATGATTGACTATGCTAAAATTTTTAGTGAAATTTTTCTATCTTTAAATGATAGAGAGATTAGTCATGACCAAATTACAGGTTGGTTATCTTTAGATCAGGATAGTCTAAATAAAATTAAGCAGCTAGCCAATGAAGGGCTTGCTGATAGTAGTGTAGAATGTGTAATAGATGAGGAGAGCATAGGAGGGGTTGCTTTAGATGATATTGAGGAAAAATATTTTAAAAGTAACATTCGATGTGAAATTACTTTACATACAAGTGATTTATCTAACAATTTTGATTATGCAATATGTAATAATTGGTGTGAATTACTAAAATCAGAATATGCTATTAGGAAGCCAATAAAAAGTCTATTTTTTATTATAAATCAGGAATATTTTGATGAAAATACGTCTAATGTAAGATTTAAAAACTATTTAAATTTACATAAAATTTATGAACTTATCAGTTTTTTATCAGAAAGCACTAATAGCTGGCCAAATACAATTTTTTACCAGCGCCCTATAAAGTTTATATTCTTATTTAATGAAGCAGATTTAGATTATAAAATTGATGTTACTACACTTGAAAATTTAAGAAAAAGAGACCTGCATCAAGAAGCTATTATAAACTTAATGTGCAAAGAAGTCGTATTATTTGTTAAAGATATAGAAGAGAAACAAAGAGCAGGTTATTTAATTCGAAATTTTAATGCATTACTTTCAAATATACTTTTAAGCTATCAAAGCTATACTGAAAATTATAGTTTTGATAAAGTTCGAAAAGAATATCTGGAAAAAAGAACCGAATATATTAAGAAAATGAATGAATCTTTTGATTCTGTTGCAACTAAAATGCTAGCTATACCTGCAGCTATGTGGTTTGCTATTGCTCAAATAAAAGCTTTAAGTTCTCAGAACCCTATGGTGGATTTTTTGAAAAACTATATTGTTTTGATAACAGTTTTTATTCTTGTAATTATTTTAATTATGAATATTTGGGGGCAAAGAAATATATTGATAGCTTTGATGAGAGATTATGAAAGTATCTTTAGTAATTTATCTATAAAATTTGAATGTGAGTCTATGCAGATAACTATTATTAAAGATGAGCTAGATAGAAGTGCTTTTTTTGTTAAAATAAAAATGTATTTTTCAATATTAGCAGCTTTGATATTATTTTTGGTTACACTAATTTTGCTTTTACAAAGTAATTATAATTTTGATTTTATAGGCTTCTTAAATTTAAAATAAAAGTGGGAAATATGATTGACTCTATTCTAAAATTATTGCCATTTTTTTTGGCTATAGCTCCTCTTTTTGTCTGGTTAGATAAATCTAAACGTTTTACTCATAGACGCAAATTTTTTTCAAAAAGAGTTGAAGAAATTAAAAATTATGTCAATAAATATTATCAAAAAGAATTATCTGAAATTGAAAAAGATTGTGCTGCACAACTATTAGTTGGTTCAGATAAAGTAGGACATTATGAAGTAGATTATATTATTGAGCATTATCCTCAGCGTTTCTTTACAGTAATTGAGGAAGTTATAACTGCTCGAAAGTTCATAAGGGTAGAATTAATCGAAGATACCCCTAATTTAGTAACAAATTTCACTAAAAAACAATTGATAAAAATTAATGTTATTCTGGCAATTATGTATTTCTTAAGCTTAGGTATACTTTATATAAATGATGTATTTGTTTATATACTGACTTGGCTTCCATACGTTAATCCTATCCAAGTCGATGCGACTGTTTATTCTATAGGATTTTTATTTTTATTAGCACTGTTTATTATTTGTATAAGTGTTATATGGTTTTTCTTTTGGAGTGCAGATTCTGCATTAAAAATTTATGAAAAACTTAATGTTAAGTATATTTCTAAAACTAGCTCCTAGTGAAGAGTTATTTTCTCATATTACAGGCCCCCGTGCCACAACAGAACTTTAATTTTTTGCGCTGATCTAAAGTCATCCACCATTGCGACACAGAGATAAAGGAGCTAAGCCAAACGCTTAGCCCATGTCTTCTTTATCGCACCGCCGCATCACACTAAAAAAAGTAGGGGCAAAGTCCTGTGGGAGAGCAGGACTTTGCAAACTGACATGTTCTAGACGTTGCATGAGTTTATGCGAATACACTTGTTCAAGCCGTTGGTAAATACAGTCGCAACTGGCTTGAGTGTGCCCACCCGACAGGCAAATTTCTTCAAAATCCTGCTGATTCTGAATGTCACAACCAGAAACACCGTAATCGCCTATCAAAAGGCTTAAAGCCAAAATAGGTTTATAAAGTTTCATATTATTCTCGTGATAATTTTCACTAAGTTATTAATAAAAAATAAGCCGCTTATATTAAAAGTCTTAAAATCATTTTTTAGGTAATAGTTAACCCATCCATAAAAACAGGAAAATAAAATGATTAAACTTTTTAAATTAAAAGTATTTATAAATTTAAAATATTTTAGGTGAGAGAAAGCCTAAATTTTAAATAAATAAAATTACAAGAGAGGATAGGGGATTAATATAAAAAATGTCATGGTCAACTCCTAGAATTTATGGAGCTCTACCACCAAAGCTCACCGTCAATTGATTATGGTGGTAGAACGGAAGAGGGTTGACAGACTGGGTATACAAACCAGCACGCGCAAGCGCGTCCCCCTCCCGTCCTACCGCAACGGTAAGGGGGAGGTGCAAGTTGCGCACAAGTCTCATACTCAGGGAGTATTTATACCTGATACGCTGTATACTCGGTCTGTCAAAACCGACTGGCAATGTAGGCCAGCGAGACCATAATAATCATAAGTTTTTAACAGGTCAATTCAATTTAAATAAAATATTATAAAAAATTTAAATATAAATTTATATTTTAATTAAACTCAAAAGTTAATCTATTTAAATCGGTGAATTAATAAATATAATAAAGTTAAACTAAACGTTTAGACTGTTCTTAAAATGTATAACGATAATTAATAAATACACGATGCTGGTCCCAATCTTTACGCGTCATACCATTTATTTTTTCACCTAGGTTTGCATTTTCAAACTTTGACTCATAATGCAAAAATGAATAACGCACATCTAAGTTTTTCACCCACGGCAAGGCATAACTCACCGTAAAATCAAAGTAACGCTCTTTACCTTCAATATCACTGCTGATGTTACTTTGGTGAGCGCCAAAGCCATAAATATACTTCGCCTCGGTTTTTAAACCTTTCACATAGTCTTTCCAGTTATATTTCAGCCGAAGGGCAACGGCGGTTTCATCGTTATTGGTAAAGTCGGGGCCAATGGTTGCAGAGGTTGGAAACGGATTGGTGCCGTGGTCTTGCGTCAAAACTGAGTTGCGGGCGGAGTGTACGGCAAAGTTATCTTCAATCCAAAAACCATCAAACTTTGAAATGGCAATGCCACCTTCGAGGTTATTTTTGGCTACATTTACATCGACAAAATAACCATTCCCACGGTTGTTAATGTCTTGACCTTTGACACAGTCCAGCTCGCTTTCGGCACCACATTTAAACAGCTTGCCATCGTCACGCGAGAAAAAAGCGCTTGTGTTAAATGTCCACACAAGACCATGCAAGGGCAATTTATATTGAGCAATCGCTCCGTACTTTTTTAAATAATCTTTGCTATTTAAATATTCGGCATTCACGCTCCAGTTTTTGTACTGATATTTGGCACCGAGCAAACCGATATAATCAATGCGCTCGTCATTTTCAGTCACCAGTTTTTCAAACGAATCCATGCTGCGCGGTTTCCAGCGATCATAGTAAGCAATGTAAGTCTGTAGCTGATCATTCAGTTGAAACTGACCACTCGCACCCGAAAAAGTGTCGGGCACCGCGCGGTTATTGGTGCTTTTAAGTAACAGCGAGTCTTGCAACTGGCGGCCTAATTTAATTTCACCTTTATCGCCGAGTTTTGCCTTAATGTAGAGCTGCCCTAAAGTTGCAAAGTTTTGATCAAGCTTGCCATTATTTTCGACCTCTAAAAGCTGAGCGCTAGGTTTGCCAGAGTCAAATAACTTGGTGACTGCATAGAGTGAGCCATCCACTCCAAGCCAGTCCCACATGTAAGGTGACTGATAATTTAACTCAAGCCCTAATGCACTTTGTTCGTATTCACTCGACGAAGGCGAAGGGTTGGCAAGCGTAGGGTGGGCAGTACCTTCATCGTTCCAGTAACGGGTGTTAAGTTTTAATTCTAACTTGCCAAATTCTTGAGGAAGCTCTGCATAAGCGTTGCTCACACTGCCTAAACCAATACAGCCCCATAGCAAATATTTATTCATTTTAAATTCCTTTTTTAAGCATGAATAAGCCCTTTGCCTAACGTTGAAGTTAGGCAAGCTTTTTATGAAATGGATGAATTAAGGAGAGAGTTTTTCGAGCACTTGGCCTTTGGTTTCAATGGCAAAGAAGAAGGTCACAAGGCCACCAATGAGCGCTACAACTGCCAGTACACTAAACACATATTGAATGCCGTAACCACCAACCACCAGACCGACCATCACAGGTCCAATTGCAGAGCCAGCACGTAGCCAAGCTGTACTAAAACCAATGCCCATCGCACGTAGGCGAGTTGGGTAAAGTTCGGCAGCGTAAAGGTATAAAGAGAATGAAATGGTCTGCAAAATGGCATAGCTCAGCGTTGCTAAAATCACAACTTCCATCGCCGATTTTGCACCTAAAATTGAGAGGCTCATGAGTGGAATGATTGCCAAGAAAAATGCTGCACTGTACCAAGGCCGGCGGCCGACTTTATCAATCATTAACGCACAGATAATAGAGGCAATCACACCCACGCCCGAGGTAATCCAGCCATAACCTAAACTGGTTTGAAGCGATAGACCAAAATGTTGTTTGTAGAGAGATGGCAGCCAAGTCACCATGGCATTGTTCACCATATAGACGCAGAACCACATGCCCCACAGGGTAAAGGTGCGTTTGCGGTAAATGCCTTGGAACAGCTCACGCCAGTCAGTTTTTGCCATGCCTTGTGGGTTAATGTCTTTAACCACTGGTTCAGGCAAAGTTTTACCGCTTTTAATGGCACCGTCTTCAAAGCTTTTGACAACTTTATCAGCTTCTTTAAAACGGCCTTTTGAAGCAAGCCAACGTGGTGACTCAGGCAAGAAAAACCGTAAAGGAATCACCAGTAAAGATGGAACTAGACCCACAATAAACATGACTTTCCAGCCATAAATTGGCATCAGGAAAAATGCTGCCATGCCTGCAAACATAAGACCGAGTGGGAACAAAACTTCATAGAGCAAGAAAAACTTCCCGCGCTTTTCTGCACCAATAAACTCATTAATATAGGCACTCGCAACAGGTACTTCGCCACCTGTTCCTATGCCTTGTAAGAAACGGAAAATTAATAGTGACATTCCGCTCCACGCAAACAGGCAAGAAATGTCCATTGCCACAAACAGTAAAATGGTAAAAGACAGTACTTTTAAACGACCGACTTTTTCGGCAAGTGAACCAAAAAAGATGGCACCGACCAGTTGACCGACATAGCCCGCGGCAATAATCGCACCGACGTAGGCAGGGGTAAGATGCCATTCGGTAATGAGTTGGGGTAAAGCAAAGGCAATCGCAAGAACAGTATAAGCGTCAAAAAAGGTCGCTATACCAATGGTAATTCGCATAAATTGCAAACGTCCGGTTACAGGAAGCCGTTCGAGTCTTGCAATAATTTCCGCATTTTTTTGATGATGACTAATTGGTTCTACATCCGCTAGATTTGTCATCTCTATCTCCTTATCACTACATTCCTCGTAGTTTTGTTGTTCTATTTCGCACTACCTGTTCACCACAGTTTGCATGCTTTTTATTATTATTTTTAAATGACATGCCCGATGTTTGGCCTCAGGCAGCGTACAGGAAAAAAAGGCTAGCGTACATGCTAGCCCGAATAGAATTTAAGCAACGGCTTGGGTTAAATCGACCTTGCCAATTCCGGCTTGACGCATCGCATCATGAATTTCTTGCTCAGCACCTTCTGCTAGTGGAAGCAATGGCGAACGCACAGTGGCATGGTCCAAAATTCCGCGAGCAACCAGTGCATGTTTAAGCGCGACCGTACCTTCCATGTGTGAACCGCGGTGATAGACATTGCGAGTCACTGGTAAAAGTTGGTCGTGAAGTGCACGCGCTTTGGCGTAATCTTTGGCTTTACCTGCTTTAATCATTTCAATTAAAAGTTCAGGGGCAATGTTGCCATAGCCAACCAAAGCGCCGTCTACATCAAACATGGTGTGAAGCAAATATTCATCGTGGCACGTTAAAATCTGTAAGTCTGGACGTTCACGGCGAATAATAGGAATTTCTACATCCCAGCGGCGCATGTTACGCACACCGTTTTTCATGGCAAACACGCCTGGCTGTGCAGAAATGTCGAGTAGAGTTTCTAGGTCGTAAGTGGCCTTCGTTGCATCGGGATATTGGAATAAAATAGATGGCAAACCACTTTCTTCATAAATTGCTTTATAGCGGTCTTGTGGTGCGCCTTTTTGATAGCCAAAACGCAACCAGCCATGTGAAGGGTAAATTAAACCTGCCGAAGCACCAGCACTGACTGCACGTTTTGCTTCTTCTGCTGCAACCGAAGTACCTTCGAGTGTAATCCCTGCAATTACCGGAATTTTGTCATCTACCGATTTAACAAAGCTTTCGATGACTTGCATTTGTTCTTTTTGCGACAAGAATGTTCCTTCACCTGCATGCCCAAGAACAACCAAGCCTTTCACACCATCAATACTGCCTAACCATGAACCTAAACGTTGAATTGCATCATGGTCTACTTGTCCGTCACGGGTAAAAGGAGTCACAGGTGCTGGGGTTAATCCACGTAAATCTAAACTCATAATCGTACTTCCTATACAGTGTAATTAAATATTCTCTGGTTCTTAATCTGATTTAAATCGTGTTGTAGAGAACATGATTGGAGTATAGAAATAGGCGAGCTATGTAGGAATTACCAATTCTTGAATTTCAGTTATACTGAAAATGTATAGCTCAAAAGTGCTAGTTTACGATTTAGGAAGAATCGATGAATTATGATTTATGGAAAATATTTTTAGACGCGGTGGAACTCGGTAGCTTAAGCAAAGTCGCGATGCTGCATAACACCAACCAGCCGCAAATAAGTCGGCAAATGAATGAGCTTGAAGCCCAATGTGGTGGCCGTTTGTTTAACCGAACTGGACGCGGTGTTGAGCTTACCGATTTAGGTCAGCATTTACTTCCTAAAATTCGTTCATGGCTGAACGTGACCGACCAACTCAATAATGAAATTTTGCACTCGACCGATACACCCATTGGTACGGTTCGTATTGCCAGTTTGCCGTCTACTGCACATCCGTTGTTATCGACTTTGTACAAAGTGCTTCAACAAAAATATCCCTTAATTAAACTGTCGGTGCGTGAAGGGCAAGGGGTGCATTTAGAAAAATGGCTTGAAGATGGCAGCGTCGACTTAGCCATACTCTATCGGTTTAACCCGACACCTAAACAGGGTGATGTCTATCTTACCGAAGCCGATACTTACTTGATCGGTTGTGAAGGAGATGCGCTCACTCAGGCAAATGAAGTCGACTTTAAAGCAATAAATCAGTTACCGCTGGTCACGTTTTGCAGGCCAAGTAACTGGCGAAACTTTTTAGACCACATGGCTTATGAAAATGGGGTAGAGCTGAATATTGTGTTTGAAGCTGACTCGATTAGTTTACAGACTCATTTGGTTGCCGAATCTGGCATTTATACTATGCTTGGGCCGCAAGCTTTAAAAAAGGCCAGCCAATACACTTCAATTCAAGCAGCAAAAATTATTAAGCCCGAACTGAAGCGTTATATTTCTTTGTCTATTTCTAAACATGGTTATTTAACGCCTGCTTGTAAGGCGGTAATGGAAGAAATTAAAAATTTGGCTCATTTGCTTTAAGCGGGTGATGATTTAGGTTTGAAAAATTAAAGTATATTGATAAATCTACAATTTTTTAAGTCATTGAAAAAGTGTTATAGCGAACTTCTTGGAGTGTAAGAAGTTCTACTAAATCATTTCTAAAGTAATGTGTTATTTATAAATTTTGAAGAAAGTTTCTATTGCCCGTTCACTTGCTGCCTTAATCCATTCTTCTGTTAAAGGAATGTCTAAACCAAAATATAAAATATCGACAAATTCAGCTTCTACTAAAGCTCTAAAGTGACATTCTGCTATTTCTGCATCTGCTTGTTTTAAATAGCCATCATCCATCGCTTTTTGCAAAATAGAGGCCATAAAAGCCTTGGCTCCTTGAGGTCCTCGTTCATAGAATTTTTTTCCTAAGTTATTCTGTCTACCGTCTGCGATCAGTAACCTTCTAATGGCTAAGCCATTTGTAGAATAGGCTGAACGAATCATGTTAGAAGCCAAAATAGTGAGATGATTTTTTAAATTATCGGGATTTTGCTCAAGTTTTAGCATTTCATCATTAAAATTGGCTTCTGCTTCACGTAGAAGTGTTTCAATAAATAATTCTGCTTTTGACGCAAAGTGACTATATAGCGTTGCTTTAGAAACCTGAGCTACATCTCGTATGGCATCCATGGTGGAGCTTTCATACCCATTTAATTGGAAAACTTGACTAGCGGCATCAAGGATGATGTTACGGGTTGCTTCACTCTTTACTTTTGCCATTAAGTTTTTTTCCTATAAAGCCAAGGGGGCTATTGTAAGTTTGACAATCAAATTTCGTCAAACTAAACTAAACCGTCTAGTTTAGTTATCTTTTCGCATGAACCGCCAAATTTATTCATTGCTGTTGTATTCATCCATTCCTTTCATATTTGCTGGCTGTATGCACTATTCGTCTTATCAGTCTCCCAAATCTCAGATTACAAGTGTCTGGTCACAAAATACCCCTAACTCAAATCATAAAGTTGATGACCTGACACAGTGGTGGTCGCAGTTTAATGATCCGGTTTTAGGGCAATTGATTGAAACAGCACAAGACAATAGTCCTAACTTGCTTAAAGCATGGGCCAAAATTGAACAGGCAAGGGCAACATTAACCACATCAAAGGCCAGTTTATTTCCTTCTTTGACTGGCAGTGCCTCCGCCAAAAGAGCGAAAGATGGCCAAGTCTCTAATCAGGGAACGGGCAGTTTAGATGCTTCATGGGAAATTGATTTATTTGGCAAGATCCGAAAACAGAATGAAGCCGCTCAGTCTCGTATCGAAGCCCGACAAGATGATTGGCATGATGCCCGCATTTCGCTTGCAGCAGAAGTGGCAGATGACTACGTGCAATATCGGTCCTGTGAATTATTGGTTGCGGTTTATCAGAATGAACTGCAATCGATGCAAAAAACTGAACAAGCAAATTCTCAAATGGTCAAAGCAGGGTTTACTGCACCCATGGATGGCGCTTTATCGCGTGCCAATCTTGCGAGTACCCAGATGAATCTTCTTAACCAACAGAAGCAATGTGATTTATTGGTAAAAACTCTGGTACAGGTCACGGGCATGCAAGAAACCGCATTACGTCCGTTACTCAATAGTGGAAAGTCGAAAAGCTTACCAAAGCCAGCTTTATTTAATGTTTCAGATGTTCCTGCACAGATGTTGCAACATCGCCCTGATATTGCCGCATTAGAACGTGAGGTTTATGCCACTTATGCAGAGATTGGCTCTGCTCAAGCTGATCGTTATCCGAGCCTTTCATTAACAGGTGTAATCAGCACAGTTTTAACGGGCGGAACATCGGCAGCTTCATGGTCATTTGGACCAGCTCTATCTTTACCCATTTTTGATGCAGGTCAGAAAAAAGCTGCGGTAGAAAGTGCCAAAGCCACCTATGTGTCTGCAATTGCAGATTATCAATCTGGGGTGAGATCGGCAGTGAGTGAAGTTGAGCAAGCCTTAGTACAGCTAAATTCGATTGCGGCCCAAGAACAGGCATCAGAAAACTCTGTTCGAGAGTATGAAAATTACTTTAATGCGCTGCAATTAAGTTGGAAAGCGGGCAATACCAATTTACTGGATTTGGAGTCGGCAAGACGTTCCTCACTTTCAGCACAAATGAGTCAAATTGAATTGCAAACCAGCCGCGTACAGCAATGGATTGCTTTGTACAAGGCAATGGGTGGCGGCTGGCAAAAAAATGCCGTCGTCACTCAACCCGAGACAAGTTTGAAAGACATTAATTTTTAAGGATTAGCATCATGAACAAAGCGATACGACTGAAAAAATGGACGATAATCGTCATTGTGATTATGTTGATTGCAGTCGCAATATTTTTGCTATTCATTAAAAAACCAACACAAAATAAAAATAATGATTCTGTCCAGAGTGAGCAAAGTGTTTTATCCGTACAGGTAGTTTCTCCAAAAACTCAAATTTGGGAAAACACCATTAATGCGACTGGCCCCATTGCGGCTTGGCAGGAAATGATCGTTAGCCCCGAGATTAGTGGATATAAAATTGCACAGCTCTATGTTGATGTGGGTGATCATGTAAAGAAGGGTCAGCTTTTGCTTAAACTGGCAGATGACAGTTTGAATGCCGATTTGCGTAAGCAACAAGCCAATCTTCGTCAAAATCAGGTCAGCCTGCAACAAGCAGTATCGAATTTGAAGCGCGCTAAAATTATTGGAGCGGGAGGTGCGTTATCTGATCAACAATTAGAAGAATATCGTATTAATGTAGAGTCAGCTCAAGCGAGTGTCGCTTCTGCACAAGCAGACGTAGACAGTACTCAATTAAAACGATCGCAAACCCAGATTTACGCCATAGATAATGGTGTGGTTTCTTCAAAGTCCGCCGTATTGGGGAATGTCGTCAGTTCGGGAACTGAGCTGTACCGTATGATTCGTCAGGGACGTTTGGAGTGGCACCCTGAAGTGGATGCCAAGCAAATTGATTCAATTCAAATTGGTCAGAAAGTGAATCTTTCTTTATCCAATGGTCAGCAATTAAATGGTGTGGTTCGAAGCATAGGTCCTGCTTTATCGAACAGCACTGGACGTTCTAGTCTCTATGTCAGTCTAAATTCTGGAAATGCGCATGTTGGTATGTTTGCCAATGGCAAAATTAGTGTAGGAAAAAGTGAGGCAAATACTATTCCTCAATCTGCACTCGTAATGCGAGATGGACGTTCATATATTTATCTGGTTGGTCAGGACCAACGGGTTAAAAGTGTAGTCGTAGAAACAGGACGACGTGTGGGGCAGGATGTTGAAATTTTATCAGCGCTGGCAAGCAATGCACACATCGTAGAGAAGGGCGGCGCATTTTTATCAGAAGGAGTCAAAGTTAAGATTTTGTCTTCTGAAAAGTCTGTTGAACATGGGTCACAACCACAAGTAGGAGCGCCATAATGAACGTTTCTGCTTGGTCAATTAAAAATCCAGTTCCCGCTATTTTACTCTTTTTCTTTTTAACGGTATTGGGTCTATTCGGCTTCTATCATCTGGGGGTACAAGATACGCCAGATATGGATTTACCCACTATTCAGATTTCAGCCAGCTTAGAGGGCGCGGCGCCAGAACAACTGGAAACTGAAGTGGCCAGAAAAATTGAAGATAAATTAACATCTTTAACCAAACTGGATCACATCACGACCATGATTTCGGATGGTCAGGCAACGATTTCGGTGAGTTTTGAGCTGGAAAAAGATGGTGAAGAGGCGCTTTCGGAAGTTCGTAATGCTGTAGATAGTGTACGCGCAGAATTACCTAGCAGCATGAATGATCCCACAATTTCCAAAGTAAATATCTCAAATTCAGCCTTACTCACCTATACCATTGAATCTGATAGTTACGATGCTAAAGATTTATCTTGGTTTGTTGATAATGATGTGACCAAAGCACTCATGGCTGTTAAAGGTGTAAATACCATTAGCCGTGTTGGGGGACTTGACCGTGAAGTGCAGATTGAACTTGACCCTAGCCTGATGGCAGGAATGGGAGTCATGCCTTCTGATGTATCGACTCAACTCAAAGCAATGCAACAAGATGCATCTGGTGGTCAGGGACGTATTGGTGGAGAGCGCCAGTCGGTTAGAACTTTGGCAACGGTTAACCATGTTGCAGATGTGGGGGCAATTAGCATCCCATTGTCCAATGGAAGTTATGTCAGACTCGATGAAATTGCGACGATTAAAGACAGTTATTCAGATCTGACCTCAAGAGCTTATCAAAATGGTAAAGCTACGGTTGGCTTCCAGATTAAACGATCTAAAGGTTTTTCTGATGTGAGTGTTGTTGATGGGGCAAGAGCTGCTATTAGCAAATTTCAAAAAGAACACCCTGAAGTAAAGATTAAAGAAGCAAGTAATACAGTTGACCCGATTAAAGATAATTATCAGGGTTCAATGGACATGCTTTATGAAGGCGCATTTCTTGCAATTGTGGTGGTTTGGCTATTTTTAAAAAACTGGCGAACAACGTTAATTTCTGCGGTTGCTTTACCTTTATCGATTATTCCTGCCTTTGGAGCCATGTATTTACTAGATTATTCCTTAAACATGATTACCTTATTGGCATTATCTCTTGTGGTCGGCATTTTAGTAGATGATGCGATTGTTGAGGTTGAAAATGTTGAAAGGCATTTGCGGCAAGGTAAAACTCCCTATGACGCAGCAATGGAAGCAACAGATGAAATTGGGTTAGCGGTTATTGCTACAACTTTGACCTTAGTGGCAATTTTCTTACCTACAGCATTTATGGGCGGGATATCAGGTTTGTTTTTTAAACAATTTGGTATTACTGCATCGGTCGCCATTTTAGCTTCGCTATTAGTTGCTCGTTTACTTACCCCAATGATGGCAGCTTATCTTTTAAAGCCTCCTCGTGAACAGAATCAAGACGAAGAAAAAGATGGGCGAATGATGTCCACCTATAAATCACTCGTTCATTGGACCTTAGGGCACCGTAAGACAACCATGTTACTGGCGACAGGCTTCTTTCTATTGACTGTAGTTGTGGGTTTACAAAATTCTGTTTCTTTTCTGCCTGCCCAAGACAAATCGCAATCTAGTGTCAAATTGGAATTACAGCCTGGTTCAACCTTGAATGAAACCAATGCTGCCGCACAACAGGCCGATGTGATTATTCGAAAGTTGCCGGAAGTCCAAGATGTATTTATGTCAGTCGGCGGTGATGATGTCACCAGTGCAACTTTAACAGTAGATTTGGTCGCACGTGATGAGCGAGAGCTTAAGCAGGTGGCTGTAGAACAGAAAATTCGAGAAAAGTTAAAAGCACTTTCAGGTGTACGAGTGACTGTAGGGGGCGGTAATAGTGGTGAAAAACTCGAATTAACATTAGCCAGTGATAACCCTGATTTATTAACACAGACTGCTCACAATGTAGAAAATCAGTTAAGAACATTAAAGGGAATTGGCAACGTCAGTTCGGATGCTGCAATTGAGCAGCCTGAAATTCAGATCCATCCTGATAAAGCCTTAGCCGCTTCATTTGGCGTAACCTCAGAAGCCTTGGCAGATACCATACGCTATGCAACCTATGGAGGATATTCATCAGGTTTACCTAAACTGAATTTGTCCCAGCGTCAGGTCGCCATGCGAGTACGTATGAATCCGGAGCTACGTCATGATCTTGATAGCATTGCGAACTTACGAGTCAAAGGAACAAATGGAACTGTGGCATTAGGTAGCGTTGCAAAAATTGATATTGCCAGTGGTCCTTCACAGATTAACCGTATTGATCGCTTGCGTAATATTACTTTATCTGTAGAGCTTAATGGTCTAGCGACAGGTGAAGTGCAAAATGAGGCAATGAAACTGTCTTCACTTAAGACTTTACCGCAAGGGGTAAAATTGGTTGAGCAAGGTGAAACGCAACGTATGAGTGAAATGCTGCAAGGTTTTGGTCTTGCTTTCTTTATCGGAATTGTTTGTGTTTATGCTGTTTTGGTGTTGTTATTTCATGACTTCATGCAACCCGTTACGATTCTTTCAGCATTGCCTTTAGCGTTAGGTGGTGCATTTGTTTCACTCTACATTTTTGGTTTGCCTTATTCTATGCCTGTTGTCATTGGTATTTTAATGCTAATGGGGATTGTGACCAAAAACTCAATTTTGTTAGTGGATTACGCGATTATTGCCCGACGGGAAAAGAATTGTTCTCGTTTTGAAGCAGTCATGGATGCTTGTTCTAAACGTGCTCGTCCAATCATTATGACAACTTTAGCCATGGGGATGGGAATGATGCCTAATGCTTTAGGGTTAGGTGCTGAACCAAGTTTTAGACAACCAACGGCTATTGTGGTGATTGGTGGCTTGTTAACATCGACTGTATTAAGTCTATTGGTTGTGCCTGTGGTCTTTACCTACATTGATGATTTATTGATGTGGTTTAGAAGAAAAATTGCAGCCTTAAAAAATTAACTATTAATGCTTAATCTCTATTAAATCTTTTTCAAACTTTTGTTAACGGTTTAGTAGAGAATGAATCATTACAAGCTATATATGAAAAAGAGGTTACTTTAGGACTATATGGGCAATTAATTCAATTTATTAAACAGTGATTTAAGTTTTACTTGAATTATTGCTTGACTTGTTTAAATGATAATTATTATCATTTGTGGGTTCCTTGTTTTGAGTCCAATTGCTGTGAACAAAACTTCTTTGCTTGTAGATCAGTTATATAGAAGTCACCAAAGCTGGCTTCACCAATGGTTGAGACAAAAATTAGGTAATACTGATCAGGCCGCAGATCTGGTTCAGGACACATTTATTAAACTGCTACAAACCCGAGACGAGCTATTTGGCATTAAGGAACCGCGTGCTTATTTAACCTCGATTGCTAAAAATCTACTGATTGACCAAGTGCGCCGTAAACGCATTGAACAGGCCTATTTAGATGGCTTGAGTCAAATGGAATATATGCTTGAAGCGGTGGCTTCACCCGAAGACCAAATGCAAATTATTCAAGCGATTAACCAGCTTTGCAAAGCACTCGAAGGGGTTTCCGAAAAAGCACAGCAAGCCTTTATTTTGCATTATCTCGAAGGCTATACCCATAAAGAAATTGCGGCACAATTAAATGTGTCGACCAAAATGATTCAAAAATATTTGGCGAGTTGTTTAATTCAATGCTACCAAAACCGACAAGACATGGACGCTTGCATTTAAATGGCCATGGATAAAAGCAAACATCACCAGCTGGTTGAAGAAGCCGCGCATTGGATTGTTCAACTGAGTTCAGATGATGAAAGCTCACGAAAAACCGCTAAACAAAAATTTGAAGAGTGGAAAAAAACCAGTGAGCAACACTGCCAAGTGGCTGCTGATATTGAGCAATGTATCGGGTCAATTCAAAAACTTTCCCAAACCAGCGGACATAAAAAAGTCACCAAAGTTGCCCTTAAAGCTGGCTTAAACTCAGGCAAAGCCTATAAACATTTACGCGCAGGAACAGCTTTTGCCATCGTGTTTGTTGCCATGAGTGGGGCGTTATTTTATTTAACCGATACCACAGTGGCCTATGTTACTGCCGACATTCAAGGGCAATCTGGGCAGTGGACCACGCAAACCTTGCCAGACGGTTCACGTCTAATTTTACGTGGCAAAAGTGCGGTCAATCTTGATTTTAAAACCAACCAGCGAGTGGTTGAGTTGGTGCAGGGGCAAATTTATGTCGATGTGGCTAAAGATAAGACCAGACCATTTTTGGTCAAAACCAGTCATGGGCAAATTCAGGCCCTCGGCACAGCTTTTAGTGTCAGTTATGACCCTTCGGCAACCGAACTCAAAATGGTCCACTCAAAGGTAAAAGTAGAAGCTACACAGGTTAAAAAGACCCAATTGCATACTACTCGTCAGGCTATTGTCGAAGCGGGGCAAGCCATTAAAATGGACCAAAATGGCGTACAAAAACTGCCTGCACTGAATGTTTATAACGAACAACAAAAATGGCAAAAGCACCAACTCATGGTAGAAAACCTGCCGCTGAATCAAGTGCTACAAGAGCTAGACCGTAACTACAAAGGCAAGATTATTTTTAATGATGCTGCGCTGCAACATGTGCGGGTCAATGCAGTATTGCCTTTAGACCAAACCACAGAGTCGCTTAAGCTTTTGGCTACGGTTTTTCCAGACCTGAAAATTAAGCAAATCACGCCTTTTGTGGTGATGGTTTCATTAAAATAATAAAAAATTAAATTTATTTTCAATTTTAGGTTCCACTTTTTTGAAAGTCATTCGTCATAGTAAGTAGAAGCAATAAATATGGATCATTTTAATTTGTTGTGTTGAATGATTCTTATTACGATTTACTGGGGCGGGGCAAATGAAAAAAGTGGGAACGGGGCAAAAGCGGAATCGATCGATTTTTCGATTTTCAACACTGGCGTTTGCGATACATGCTGTGTCGATGGGTGGGCTTGTTACGCTGCCTATGCAGCAGGCCTATGCACAAACAGCCGGAGTTCAAAGCTATAACATTCCTGCGGGCCGTCTTGCTAACGTACTGAATCAGTTTGCCGAACAATCGGGTACTTCAATTGCAATGGATGCCCAGCAACTCCAAGGGCTACACAGTCTAGGCTTAAAAGGTAGGTTTGCTGTCGAGCAAGGTTTTGAGCAACTTTTAAAAGCAACCGAATTTAATGCTGTAAAGGTTGGGCAGGGCTACACGCTCAGCAAAAAATCTACACCACGGGTCACTTCATCTAAGGTTCAGGCCGCTAGCCTACCGCCAAGTAGTGCCGTAATTGAAGAAGATGCATCGGTACGACTCACGCCAATTGTGGTATACGGCAAAGAAGACCGCGACACAGAAGGCTATAACAAAGTTTATGATGCAAACCGTTCTTCGGTTTATGCGGGCAAAGACTATGTCGAACGCTTTAAAGGAACCAACCCAGCCGATGTTTTACAAGGCATGGTGGGAGTTTATAGCGGCGATGCCCGTAACAGTGGCGCACTCGACCCAAGTGTACGTGGTGTGCAGGGCGTTGGTCGTGTGCCTTTAACTATTGATGGCACCGAACAGTCAATTGCCGTATGGCGTGGCTATAACGGGGTAAACAACCGAAACTATATCGACCCCAATCTCATTGCGGGCATTGAAGTCATTAAAGGCCCATCTTTAGAGCGCAATACCACAACTTCTGTTGGCGGCGGTGTGGTGGTTAAAACGCTAGAGGCCGATGACATTGTTCGTCCAGGTAAGTCTTTTGGTGCAGAGTTAAAAGTAGAAGGCTCAACCAACTCAATCGATCCATCTTTGCCAGACATAAGTAAAGTAGGCCAAAATTACGATAACACAACGCCTTGGATTGATATGAACGGGGCAAAATACGACCCCGATATTTATAAAAAGAACCGTACCAGAAGTGATAACTCTAATTTTTCGGGCGACGACTTGGCAGGTCGACTGGCAATTGCAACCAAGCAAGATAAATTCGATTTACTGGCAGTTTATGCGGTACGTGAACGCGGCAATTATTTTTCGGGGACACATGGCGCGGGCTACTATAAACGAGCGACACCAGACAGTAGCCTCGACTTTATTCCTTACTTTGCCTATGCCTATCAACCAGGTGATGAAGTTCCCAACACCTCAAGTCATATGGAATCCTGGTTATTAAAAGGGACCTATCGTCCAACCGATAATCAGACCCTTAAACTAACTTACCGAGATACCAAAAATATTTTTGGTGAAATTATGCCGTCTCGTATTGTTTGGGGAATTACACCAGACTTAGGTGTTCCGCAGTGGCCTTTAAGCAATATTCACTCTAAAGCTTATAGCCTCGAATATAAGTTTAAACCTGAGAATAATCGCTGGATTGATTTCTATGCCAACATTTGGCAAACCGACACCGAAAGCCAGACCTACACACGTGGTGGCTGGCCAACCACAATCGATTTTCGAGATAACACCATTATTAACACGGCGCTAAGCCATTCAGACAATACGCGTAAAGGCATTACGGTCAGTAATAAAGCCCGTTTATTAGACCAGCTTGATTTGACCCTCGGTGGAAGTTTCTTAAAAGAAAAACTAACGTCCGATGATATATATGGCGAATTTGGCCCAAGTTATTCGCTTTATCAGGCATTGCCGCGAGCAGGGCGCCGTGAGGAGAAAACTTTTGACTTTAATTTTAATTATAGACCACTGTCTTGGTTAAGTTTTGATGCGGGCATGCGTTATCGTTCATATTGGGCTGTTGATGACTTTTTAAATAAGTCTTTGCAGAGCGAGATTGACCCGAATTTAAATCCGCTGTTTACCAAAAAAGCGAAGCTTAAAGAATATACCTTTGAATATCAGACCATGCCTGAGAGTTACACCTCGACTCAGCAGCGTTTAATCAATGTTTTAAAGCAGCGTTATGCCACAAAAAATCCGGGCTGGGATGGACAGCTCGATACTGTGCCTGCCTCAGAGAGCACGTTGTATAACATGATCTGGTCACAGAAAAATACGCTGAGCTGGAAAGCAGATGCAAACGGGCAATTGTCGCTTGCCGATAATCCGTTAAACCAGCTCAATGCCTCTGGACAAAAGTATGTCGTAACTGGCGGGAACTTTATGTCAGTGGTAGACCAAGTTCCAGTTGAGTCTGCCGACAAAGTTAAAGATAGCGGCTGGGCACCGCAGTTAGGTGCCTCAATTCATCTGACGCCGAACAGCAGAATCTATGCACGCTATGCAGAGGAATATCGCTTACCAAGTTTGTTTGAAAGCACCATTGGTTTTTCTGCCATGTTGCCATATCAAGCAATCAAACCTGAACACGCTTTTAACTACGAAGTGGGTTATGTCTATGACATGCGTGATTGGTTCAGCACGGCACGCAATGCCGACATTAAGCTCGCCTATTACTATAACAAAACCAAAAATGTGATTGAGCGTGATCAGAACCTTATTTTTACCAATATGGATGAACAGAAACTGTCAGGTCTAGAGCTACAAAGCCGTTTTGATAATGGTGGTTTCTTCACAGACTTAAGCGTGGCCTATAACTTAAAAAATGAAGTGTGTGACACCAATAGTGCCATTAACAAAATGATTTTAGGCGGCACGGTTCAAACCGAGCAGGGCCTTGAGTTTCGTGAACCGTATCAGCGCTGTGTTGATGACGGTTTCCCAAATGGTTATTTAGTGACCATGGCCACACCTGAACTGAGTTTTCATGGTTTGCTTGGCGCACGCTTTTTAGATGAAAAGCTTGAGCTCGGTGCACGTGCAACATTCTATAAAGCTTACGAAAGTCCACTACGTAAAAACAATGATGCTAGCGTCAATAAAGGCTATTACCTCAATGTGCCTTTGGCGTGGGATGACACATGGATTTTTGATGCCTATGCACGTTATCAGGTCGATGACTACAACACGGTTGAGTTTGTCGGCAGTAATCTTTCTAACCAGTTTTATATCGATCCTTTAACCCGTAGCGCCATGGCCGCACCCGGCCGAACGATGAAAATTAGTTGGACCACCAAATTTTAAACAGAATTTGATTCCCTCACACATACATAAAAGGGGAGTCAGGTAACAGTAAATAATAATGATGAATGATTATTATTTACAAAAAAGTCCGAGTAGGTTTGCAACTGAGCCTACTCAATAAACTAAAAAATAGCGAAATCGTTATTTTAAATTAAACAATAACTTAGTTCTAAAAAGATGGAGTAACAACAAATGAAAATCTCTCAATTGTTCTTGGGTCTCGTTGCTTGTTCAACTGCATTTGCTTATGCAGGGATTGATGGTATTTCGAGTAATGAAAGTAACATCAAAATCGGTGCTGCTGCCAATGCAAGCCATCCGGGTGGTGTAGCAGCGGTGTCGGTTCAAGCTGCGGGTGCGCCATATAACGCTTTTACAGGTTTTAGTTCGTTAAAAGGTTTGGCTCAGGCTTTTGCTGCTCAGGGAACGAGTAATACCAATGTAACGGTTGGCAGCAAAACCTTTAATATTTCGCATATTCCAGTGTCTGCAATGCCACCTTCACACAGTGCATTAGGTAATTTTAACTTTGGTCAGGTGGGCACACAGGAAGTCTATTTTGGTGAATGGTGGAAAGCGGGCGACACGCCGGCAAGTGCGAGCCATACCGTTTACTATGCGGGTGATAACACCAATACCACTGTTCCAACTGCGGGTACTGCAACTTATACCGTTGCAGGGATTAATGGTTCTGGAAGCAATTTGTTAAGTGGTACGTTCACGGCAAACTATGGCGCGGGCACACTTGAAGGAACACTTACCGGAACAGGTACGGCTGTTTCATCATTAAGCCTAGATGGTGTGGCATTTAACCCGGGTACTGCGGCATTTGCAGGTTTGGCAACGGCTAATGGTACGGCTGGGGTGGACAACTCTGGGGTGGTTCAAGGTCAATTCTTCGGTGCAAATGCTTCGGCTTTAGCGGGTATTGCCCAGTTTGATAACGTGTCTTACAACACTGCATTTGGCGGTGCTAAAAATTAATGAATGCAAAAGGAATCTACACATGTAGGTTCCTTTTGTTTTTTAGGTTTTTGCTTGGTTGCTTCAGGTTTATTGTTTTATGAAACGAACGCTTTTGTGCTCTCTGACATTGTTGAGTTGTCCATTTTCATATGCCGACGAAGACACACAGCTTCGTCTCAATCAAAGTTTGGACCAAACGCTTTTACAAGAACAGCGCCAGTTTCACGAACAGGGAACCATTCGTAGTACCGAGCAATTACCCAAACTTCAAATTAATGGACAAGAATATAGTGTTGAACAAAACCAGAATGATCTTGCCAAGGCATTATATTTGGCAGTCATGCAAAAACAGTGGCTCAAAGCCACGGTTTATTTAGAACATTATAAGAAATATGTTGGCTATGATCGGGCTTTAACCGACTTTGCCGAAGGGGCAGTTGCACGTTCTCAGGGTCAACTGAAATTGGCTGAACAAAAATTTCAAAGCAGCCTAAAACAACAACCTCATAATTTAATTTGTGAACTTGAGTTAGCGCGCGTGCTGTTTGAACAACAGAAGAATAAGGAAGCAGCACGCCTTTTTATTTCCATTCAAGACAAACTTAAACAAAGTGACCCTGCGGTAATCCCGTCTGGAGTTTTAACCACGGTGAATACCTTTGTTCAGGCGCTTAAAAAACGAGACTCTTGGCAAGGCTCGGTTTCAGCTGGCTACACCTATGTCAGTAATCTAAATAGTTCCTCTGAACAGAGTAAAACATGGATACGCTATCAGACAGATAAGGACGGTAAGATTATTGGGTCTCAGAAAGTTACTCGTGATAGTCCTAAACCTGTGTCAGCAACGGGTTTAGATTACGAAGCCAGTCTGATTAAACGCTATGCGATTGAAGGGCATCATGGTGTGGCTTTACGTGCGCTGGCGTTTGGACAGTCCTATAACGACCACGCGGCATTTAATGAATCTACCATTAACATTAATGCAGGCTACAGCTACTTTGACTTAAAAAATCAAATTGGGGTGAGTCCGCTATTTGAACATAAACGTTATGGCAATGATGGTCTTTACAATGCGTGGGGCGCGCGTGCTGAGTGGATGCATTTTATCTCGGCAGATAAAGCCTTCAAGCTTGAAGCCGAAAGAAAAGATTTTAATTATCAGAAATATAAAAGCTTTGATGGTATAGAAAATTCAGCTTTTGCTACTTTCTGGAAGATTTTTCCAGACCAGTGGACTGTTTTTGGTGGTCTAGATGTAGTCGACCATTCTGCACAAGAAAAATATGTAGCTGCCTACCAACAGCAAGGTGTGCGGTTGGGCTTAAGCAAATCTTGGAGCACAGGATTTAATACCACTTTACTGAGTTCTTATCGTTGGCGTCAGTTTGATAAATACGCAGAAACTTTCTTAGCTCGTCGTCATGATTTTGAACAGAATTATACCTTTGTTATGCAAATTCCGCGCTTTGAGTTTTATGGCATGACGCCTAATTTAACCTATCGCTATAACCATAATAAAAGCAATGTCGATTGGCTGTATTCCTACGATAAACACAACATTAGCTTCAAGCTTGAGCATCGTTTTTAGGGAATAATCCATGAAATCAAAATCTTTATTCCCTACACATGAGCCAATGGGCAAACTGCCTTTCACACAAGGGCCGAAGCATTTTTATAAGTGCTTAACCGTAGCTGTTGTGATTGGTCTGCATGTGTTTGTTGTCTGGATGCTGAGCCATTTAATTGAACCCTATACTTTTGCGACATCACCAAAAGTAGATGCTTTAAAAGTAAGTTTTGTGTCATTGGCACCTGCTAAAAAGCCATCACCTGACCAGACTGAAAGTAAGCCTATCGAAAAAAGTTTAGCGCCGGAATCTACGTTAAATAGTTCGGTATCCTCTATACCTGAAGAATCAAAAAACTCGCCTAAAAATGTTCAAACATTAGCGTCAAAAACTGCTTCTAAAGAGGTGGTGCAAAATAATTTAAGTGATAAACAGCAAGTACAACCAAAAACGAGTTTAAACAATTTAGCTTCGTCTCAACCAGTGCAGCCTATAGAAAGGCGAGCGGCCCATACTGATAAAAAACTGAGTTCAACCGCTCTTGAACAAACGCAAAGAGAGCGCTTGCTAGAAAACACCAGCAGCACAACCAAAAGTGGTGGCGTTAAAACACCTGCAACGCAGCAAGAATATTCCAAAGCACCTAGCACTCAAGTTGAACACGATGACGTTGTTCAGGTGAGTAGTGTGGACGTGCTGAGTTTTGGCGGGCTTGACTATGATGACCGCGAGTTAAAACAACAAAATCGTTTGGTTGAGCTTCGTATTCGCATTAATGAAAAAGGGCAGCCGATTGACATTCAATTACGTCAAAGTTCGGGCATTGCCAGCCTTGATGAACGGGTCATGCAAGCTGCACGTAAATCCAGATTTAAACCCCACAAAATTAACGGTCGCGCCGTGACCATTGTTGTGGATTTTCCAGTCCAACTCAAACTTAATCGGGGCCGTTAACCGATGAGCGATATCCATTTTGCAGGAGAAAGATGATGAACTCATCTACAGAACAAATCATGAGTAACAGCTTGTCTTTACGTTTGAAACAAGAAACCGCTGCTGAACATGAACGTATGCATCAATTAATGTCACAAGCAAAGGTGTTTTCAAGTAAAGAAAAATACGCACAATTTACGTTGTCTCAATATTACTTTCAGCGCGAAATTGAACATCTTTTTGAGAAAGAGGGTGTGGCAGGACTGATTCCGGACCTTGATATTCGCGGCCGCTCAAAACAAGCACTTGCCGATTTAAATGATTTAGGTATTCAACCTAACGGACAGCGATTACACAGTGAAAACGTACAGCTACCCGAAGCTTTAGGCTGGATTTACGTGTCTGAAGGTTCAACCTTAGGGGCTGCATTTTTATTTAAAGAGGCCCAAAAACATTTAGGGTTTTCTGAAACGTTTGCTGCGCGTAATTTGGCAGCCTATCCCGAAGGGCGCGCTAAAGTCTGGAAACGTTTTGTGCAATCACTCGACGAAACAGGTTTCGACCAGACCCAGCAAGATCGTGTTGTACAAGGTGCTTTAGATGCATTTGGATATTTTGGTCAGGCGCTTGATCAGCTTGATGAATTGAAATAGTAAAAAGTGGATAAAGGGCATACTCGGTATGGACAAACTCAATCAAGTAAATGTGATCGTAAAGCATAAGCAGTCGTTAGTACCAGCTCAACCAGTCAGTAAGCTTGCCCGTTCTGTTTGGGCGCGCTGGGTGTTTATTGGTTTGGCTTGGTTATGTATTGCGCTTGGTATATTGGGTATTTTTATTCCGGGTTTACCCACCGTCGATTTTATAATTTTGGCTGTTTTCTTTGCGGCTCGAGGCTCTGAAAAACTTCATCAATGGTTTCGAAATCATCGTTATATTGGTCCACTCATTCGCGAGTGGCAAGAACATCGGCGTATTCCTAAAAAGGCAAAATATATTTCTACAGTAAGTATGAGTTTGGCGGCTGTTCTTATGATTTGGACCATTCCACATCCGTGGTTTGTCTATCCAGCAATTTTATGTATGGCTGGGGTATTAATTTGGATGTGGTTAAAAAATTGAAGATTTATGATTGACACTGTTGCATAGTACGCTTCATTGTTTTTACAAAATCACGTGGTACTTCGGGGCTTTGTAAACTTAAGCTTCCAAGTTTAAGCATCAGTTTAGGGGAATATTGACGTTCTAAGCGATGATAAATACATGTACAACTTGCACGGCTATGACCTGCTGCCATACATTTTAAATAGAAATCACGTTGAGCATTATTTTTCTGACCTGCAAAGGCAATAGATGCAAATAATAATCCGCCTAGAAAAACTGAATAATTATAAAATGACATATATCTACTCGTGATTGTTTTTTTCATTATCCATATTTTGGCATAACTTTTTCAGGTTCAAAATCAGTTGATATCAACTTGCGGCTTCATCATAGTTAGAACTGTTTTAGAGGTCAAATTGATTTGAAGATGATCACTGTTTTATTGTCCTTAAAGTAGACAATTTTGATTGTTGCTATTTTAAAGACAGTGTTACGACATTACACACCCTATTTTTTTACATCATTTTTTGCTTTCATAAACGTTTAAGCATTATTCATTTTTAAATCATTTATATACAACTTAATTGCTTTAAGATTTTAATTTAATAGGATATTTTTTATGGCAGACACCCCAATTAAAAAAGAGACAGAAAGTACATGGGCAATATGTCGAGATCCTGTTTTACTAACTATGGTTGGTGGGGCGATTGATACCATTGGCTTTATTGCGTTGTTTGGTTTCTTTACCGCGCATGTGACGGGAAACTTAGTGTTGGCAGGGGCGGCATGGGTTAAAGGAGGCGCGGGAATATGGATTAAGCTCGCAGCTATTCCGCTATTTATTTTGACTGTAGTGATTACCAAGCTTTTGATTGACCGTAGTCAGGTGAAGCATAAAACGCTGTCTTATTTATTTTTGTTTGAAGCTCTCTTTCTATGTGCTTTTATGGTTGCGGGGCTTTATTTTGAACCTTTTAAAAATCCAGATGCAATTACGGTTGCAGTGACCGGTGGGCTGGGTCTAATTGCCTTGGCAATTCGCAATACTTCAAGCAAAACGCTCATTAAAAATATTAGTCCAAGCACCATGATGACAGGCAATACCACGCAGCTCGGTATTGATATTGCTAACTTGCTTAAAAACAATAATGCAGCCAATTGGGCAAGTTTACTCAAAAGTGCCAGTATTGTTGTGGGGTTTGTGATTGGTGCTTTCTTGGGTGCAATTTTGTATGTCTATTTTGATTTTTGGAGTGTGGCGCCGTTTATTTTACCGATTTTTTATTTTTCTTATTTAGCTTCACAGCAAAAGTTTAATCAAGCTTGATTGAACTCACCAATAATAGGCCTGAATGAAATGTGATTCAGGCTTTTTTCCGTAATAAAGGAAAACGGAAGCTGAGCTGAAATTGTTCGTTCATCGCTTTACAGGCATAATGACCTGATGGGGAATACATTCGATTAAGGAATGCAGAATGACAAAGTCTTACCATTATTCAGTGATAACAATAATGGCTTTGCTCAGTGGCTGTCAGGTCATTAATTTAAAAGAAAGTAATTTAAGCAATGCTTTAAAAAGTAAGAATGAAAGTATTCTGACCGACGGCACCTTAAGCCATCAAACCCAAAACTTACTGTATTTAGTCAAAGAAGATGAAAAAACTTGCCTGCAAAATTTTGATGATTGTTTAAAGCAAATTCAAAGCTTGTCTGAAAATAGTAGCCGAGAAGAGCGCTATGCTGCGCTGAGCGAAATTTATTTAGCAAAAGCTTTAGATGTTGGGCGTAGCAGCCAGTGTAATGTCATTAATAAAAGTAAAAATTGTGTTGAGCAAGAGCTGGCTTTGTTCGATAAAAGCTTGCGCTATAGTTACGTTTATTTATTTGACTCTGAAGAGTCTCCGTTCGATCGGGTGTTTGACCATCGCCAAAATCAGGTGCGTATTTTTTATAACGTCGCTTTGTCGAAGCTCATGACCACGTATTTTAATCATTTAAATACGCATCATTTTCCACCTCTGCTTAAAGCAGACGGGCATCAATATCATGTCAATTTTGACCATGCCGTAGATGTACAAAAAATTGAAGTCGATACTTTTCGCTCTAGCTATAACATGAACTTTTCTGGCTTTAATACCGTTAACCGTAAAGATGGCTTAGGGGCCGAGTTTATTGTCGGGCGTAAAGAAAATGATGTAAATCATGGCTTCATTTTAGACCCCGATGCTTTTTACGCTCATCAAACCAATCCTAATATTCATTTACCACGTTTCTTTCCAGTTACCGCCATTGCTTATCCTAAACAAACCGCAACAGCCAATCAGGTGATTGCAGGGGCAGAGTTAGAAATTGCGATGTTCGATCCATATCGACAAGATCGTGTAAAAGTTGAAGGTGTGGACTATCCACTCACAGCAAACTATTCGGCGCCTTATGGACTTTGGCTATCGAAATATAATTTAGGTGCCGCAGGATATTGGTCTTTAATTAATAAAGAATCCAATTTAATTATGCCGCATTTATATATGCTGGAACCTTTTAACCCCAATAAAAAAATTATTGTATTTGTTCATGGCTTGGCGAGTAGTCCAGAGGCTTGGGTGAGCCTAACCAATGACATTATGGGCGATGCTGAATTAAGACAAAACTATCAAGTCTGGCAGGTGTTTTATTCAACCAATATGCCGATTTTTGAAAGCCGTTTTCAGATTTATTCATTGCTGAATCAGGCTTTCCAAAACATTGCCAAAGACAGCTATGCTGCGCATGATGCAGTGTTGGTTGGGCATAGTATGGGCGGAGTCATTAGCCGTTTATTGGTAAGCGATGCCGATGTTTCAGAGCAAGCCATGCAAAAAATGAATGAAGCACAGTTAAATCGTCTAAAAGAAAATCCAGTGATTAAAGAGCGTTTTCAGTTCAAAGCTTTGCCTTATTTTAAGCGGGTTGTTTTTGTTTCTGCCCCTCATCATGGCACAGATTACGCTGACCGATGGTTTACCCAAATTGCCCGCCGTGTTATTCGGTTACCTGCTGACTTTTTTATTGCAGTCGAAATGAGAGATGAGAAAAATACGAAACTCAGAAAAGGTTTAATTGAAAATGGAGCGAGTAATTTAAGTCGTTCTTCTAGCTTTATGCAGCTTACGCAAGCCATTCAACCATCGTCTAACGTGGTCTATCACTCGATTATGGGCAATATTAATGGTACGGCAGATAAGTTAAAAAGCAGTGATGGTATTGTGCCGTATCAAAGTTCACATTTAGGTGGTGAACAGTCGGAACTGATTATTAAAGGTGGGCACTCTATTCAAACTAGCCCAGAGGCGATTTTAGAATTACGCCGTATTTTAAGATTGCATTTAAAGCAGTCAGAGCCTTCAAAATAGAAATTTTATTTTTAGAAAACCACTGCTGAAACAGGCCAGCAGTGGTTGAAATGATTAATTAAGCTGATTTTGTTTGAGCGATTTTTTATGCTCAAAGTAGCTGATTGAAAAAATAACCAAACCGACTAAATACAAGACCACAGACAGCAGCAATAAATCTAATCCTGCTGCATAGAGTAACCAGAGCGCATAAATTGAAGCGACACTTGCAATGGCAATATGTGGCGTGCGTTTGTGACGAATGGATTCTTTAAGATAAAAAGCCGACACCAGAAAATAAGGCAGTAAAATCATTACCGATGAAATCAATAAAAGCTGGGTATAGTTTTTATTGAAAAAATATACGGCAATCAATGCGCCTTGCACGACCAGAGTGGTGAGCCAAAGCGATGAAATCGGCACATTGTTTTGATTATTTTTTAAAAATAATTTCGGGAATGCACCATTTTTTGCAGCCAAATATGGAATTTCAGTGGCGAATAAAGTCCAGCTTAAATAAGACGAAGCAACTGAAATAATAAGCCCAATGGTAATAACGATAGTGCCCGGCAAACCGATGAGCTGCTGTAAAATAGTTGCCATTGATGGGTTATGCATGCCTGCAAGTGCTTCACGACTTACTACGCCATAGGCCAAAACTGTGACCATCACATAAAAACTTAACGCCAGTAACACACCCAGAATAGTGGCCTTGCCAATGTCATAACGGTTTTTTGCACGTGATGATAAAACCACAGCACCTTCAATACCGGTAAATACCCAAAGGGTAATTAGCATAAGGTCTTTCACTTGCTGCCAAAGTGGAACTTTTAAAGAGAAGTCATTTAAGTTGAGTTTGAATAAATCAAACTTAAAGGCAATAAAGGTAAAGAAGATGAAAACCACCATTGGAATGATTTTGGCAATGGTCGCCAGTAAATTCACAATTGCCGCTTCTTTAATACCTCGACTCACCAACCAGTGTACAAGCCATACAAAAATGCTTGAGCCAATGAGTGAATAGAGCGTATTGCCTTCACCAAAAATAATATGGTCTTTGCTGTCGGTAAACATGCCAACGCCCGAAAAGGCAATCACGACATAACCGACAATACCAATGGTGGTACATAACCAATAGCCCCAAGCGGAGCAAAACCCAATCAGGTCACCAAAACCTTCACGCGCATAGTTATAAATACCACCGTCTAGATCTGGTCGTTGGCGAGTTAAATGTAATAGCGTGAGGGCTAAGAAAATAATGCCGACTCCGGTAATGAGCCATGCAACAAGAAGGGCAGAGCCGTTGGCAACCTGAGCCATATTTTGGGGTAGGCTAAATACGCCTGACCCCACCATAGAACTAAAGACCAGCGCTGTAAGAGACAACAATCCAATTTTGGCAGCAGACATGGTATTTATTCTTTAAAAAATTGAGAAAGTTCAGCAATGTGTTCTGGACCAATACCACAGCAACCGCCTACTAAACTTGCACCTGCTTGCTGCCACTGCTTGGCAAAACCAAGATAAGCAGGAGCATCTAAGTCTTTACGAACTTCATCAAGTCCATCGTTGGCAGTTGCGCTGCTATCTTGAGGTGGGAAAGCATTTGCATAGGCACCAATTTGTACAGACTCTGGAATGAGTCCTTTAATTTCATTAATGGCTTGCAAGATCACTTCAGGCTGGCAACAGTTAAACAAAACCGCTTTTGCATTTGACTGCTTTATAAAATCAGCCACTTGTTGCATGTTTTCGCCTGAGCGGAGTAAGGCTTGTTCTTGTGTAATTTCGTCTTGCAGGGTAAACGATACCCAATAGTCCTTACCATCTTTTGGTAATAAGGCATGCACTATTTCGACTTCTTTTAAGCACGATTGAGTTTCTGCTAACCAGAAATCCACCTCTGGTGCCAATGTGTTAATGATGGGTTCTGCAAGGTCTTTAGCCTGCTCAGCCTGAAACAAGTCTGCACGGTAAGAACCAAATAATGGCGGTAAACAACCTGCAATTTTGACATTTTTACCGCTTTCTTTAACTGCATTTTTTGCCTGTTCGATCGCAACTTGAATTAAACGAATGCCGTCAGTTTCAAAGCGTTCTTGCCCGATGTGAAAGGGTACAACAGCATAGTTATTGGTGGTAATGACTTCTGAACCAGCGTTAATAAAATCGAGATGTACTTCTTTAACTGTTTCGGGCGCTTCAATAAGTGCGAGTGCAGACCACTCTGGTTGACGAAATGGAGCGCCACGACGAGCCAATTCACGGCCTAAACCGCCATCTAAAATTTTCATAAATTACAACATAAAGGGAGAAAAAATATTTAAGTAATCTAGCGTGTAGATGGGGCGTATTCAATCGCTAATATGCTCGTTATATTTCTAAATAAATTAGATTGTTATGAATATTTTTTCTTAAAAGGAATTCTGTATATGATGTTCAATTTTACTGATGAACTTCATGTGAAAAAGAAGACTTATTTATATACAGCTATAGACTAAAAAACAAGCTTAAAGTGCGCCATATTGTTGCCAACTTTCCCCAGTGTGCTGAGTTTTATAATACGCTTTAAGTTGCTCAAGCTGCATAAAATGTATGCCTGACCAAATCAATAAACTAATGAATATTAAAACTTTATATAGGCTTCGAATTTTTTTTAAGTGAGTGAACGCCAATGACACAAAAAACAAAGCAGGTAAAAATATAAAGAATTGAACAGAAGAGAAAAATAAATGAGCTGTGCTGAAATATAGCGCTCCAGCACTAATTAGCAGATTTAAAACAGAACATAGCTTTTGATATTTACCGAGCTTAAAAGAATAGGCAGTGATGGCGAGTAACAAGGCTGAGCTGATATAAATCGCTGTACCGCCAATCATCCACATATAAAAACCGCTTACCAAAAGATAAGCCAGTAGCAAAATAAGCACGAGCTTAAAACAAAATGACAAGAGGCGAGAAGATGAGTTCAAAGGCGTCATAGCTAATCTAAATATCTCAACTGAGGTCTTAAAAAAGCAAAAGGACGAATCGAAATTCATCCTTTTGGAATTTTACTTATACATCGTCAAACTTAGTTTGCTTTTGCAACAGGGGCAGCAGCAGTTTCATCGTTTGCGGCTTTGAACGGAGATGTATAGTTCAAGCCAAGTGTAGAACTTGTGTACTGACGAACTTTGTCGAGTAATACAGGATCTTTGCTTAGGTCTTGTTTATAAGAAACAACAATTTCATGAAGCTTCTGATTCCATTTACCTTCAGTTTGCTCAGGGAAAGCTTTTTCAAGCAAGTTAAGCATGATGTATGGAGAAGTCGAAGCACCCGGAGACGCACCTAACAATGCAGTTACAGCACCATCTTTAGACGCAAAGATTTCTGTACCGAATTGAAGTGTAGCTGGTTTACCCGGTTCTTTTTTGATGATCTGAACACGTTGACCACCTTGACTTAAACGCCAGTCTTCAGCTTTCGCATCTGGGTAGTATTTACGAAGTTCATTTAGACGGTCTTCATCTGACATCATCACTTGGCTAACCAAGTATTTAACAAGATCAAGATTTTCCAAACCAACAGTGGTCATTGGTAAAACGTTGTTTTTGTTAGTAGATGCAAGTAAATCAAGCTGAGAACCGTTTTTCAGGAACTTGTTTGAATACGTAGCAAATGGGCCAAACAATACATATTTTTTACCGTCGATATAACGCGTATCAATATGTGGCACAGACATTGGAGGCGCACCAAGTTCAGCACGGCCATAAACTTTTGCTGTGTGTTCTGCAGTAATTTTTGGGTTGTCAGTAATTAAGAACTCACCACCGACAGGGAAGCCAGCATATTGTTTCGCTTCTGGTAAACCAGTAAGTTGCAATAATTTAACTGCTGCACCACCTGCACCAATAAATACAAAACGCGTTTTAACGTGATCTACTTTACCAGTTTTCAAATTTTTGAAAGACACAGTCCAAGTTTTGTCATCATTTTGGCTGATGCCAGTCACTTCGGTTGAAGTCTGTAATTTGAAATTAGGGTTTTGGTCTAAACGATTCACTAATTGTTTAGTGATAGAACCATAGTTTACGTCAGAGCCAACATCCATACGGGTCGCTGCAACTTTTTGGCTAGGGTCACGATCGTTCATTACTAAAGGTGCCCATTGTTTAATAACAGCTGGGTCTTCAGTAAATTTCATGCCTTTGAACAACGGGCTTTGAATCATTGCAGCATAACGTTTTTCTAAGAATTGAACGTTATCGCCCCAAACGAAAGCAATGTGCGGAACTGGGTTAATGAATGATTTAGGTTCAGCTAAAACGCCTTGTTTTACCTGATATGACCAAAACTGTTTAGCAACTTCAAATTGAGAAGCAACTTTTTCAGCTTTGACAATTTCCATCTTACCGTTTTTTTCTTCGGTATAGTTCATTTCCATAAAGCCAGAGTGGCCTGTTCCGGCATTGTTAAAGCCGTTTGAACTTTCTTGAGCAACTTGGTCAAGACGTTCATACATACGAATTTGCCAGTTTGGTTCAAGCTCAGTGAAATAAGTACCGAGAGTGGCACTCATGATGCCGCCGCCAACAAGAACAGCATCAACAACTGGCTCATCTTTTGCAGTTTCTACTTGTTTTGACGTTGTCGGTCTAAACAAGAAAACGATACCTGCAATTAAAATAAGAATGATTAATACCAGAAGGTATTTCAAAAACTTTTTCATGTAAGGGGGACCTTAAAATAAGTTATTTGAGTCACTTAAGGTGTGAGGAAACCTAGACAGCGTATCCAGACAAAATGGATATAAATGCGAAGTACATTCTCAAAATCAGAGAACTTATAAAAAAATAAAATTACTTGGGATTATCGCAAACACACTATATTTTAGACTAATTTTGCATTGACAAGACAATTTTTATAATAAATGGGGTTCATCAAAATCATAAATATGATTTATATTTGATCAATTTGAGCTTTAATAAGATAATTTTCAATAATTATTTTTAATTAACTATTTGAAATATAGTTAATAAATTTTATTTGATTAAAGTTAAATCATTTGAAGAATATACGTATATAAAGATAGATGATTTTTTGTTTCATGCCATATTGATGTAAAACAGCTTTTTTTGAAGAGCTTATTTTCTGTCATACATCGTTCTTATTAATGCTTGGATTATAAATATTAAATTAAGGGTATATTTCTGCATAAGAAATATACCCTTTAAGATTTTATGAGGCTACATAGAATGGTGCAGTTGAACGTGGTAATGCTTCACGTCCACGAATTTGGTCTGCAATTTTCTCGGCAATCATAATGGTGGTTGCATTTAAGTTACCGGTAATAATAAGCGGCATGATTGAGGCATCAACCACACGTAAGCTTTGCATACCATGGACGCGGCCTTGACCATCCACGACAGCCATTTCATCTTCACCCATCTTACAGCTACAAGACGGATGATAAGCCGTTTCTGCATGGTTACGAACAAAGTCGTCAAGCTCTGCATCTGTTTGCAAATGTTTTCCCGGACTAATTTCTTCACCACGATATGGATCAAGAGCAGGTTGCTGCATGATTTCTCGGGTGATACGAATCGCATCACGGAACTCACGCCAGTCTTGTTCACTCGACATATAGTTGAACAAGATACTTGGATGCTCAAACGGATCTTTTGATTTAAGTCTAATACGGCCACGTGAAGGCGAACGCATTGAACCAACGTGTGCCTGAAAACCATGCTCTTTCACTGCATTACTACCGTTGTAGTTAATGGCAACGGGCAAGAAATGGTATTGAATGTTTGGCCATTTGAACTCATCTGAACTACGGATAAATCCGCCTGCTTCAAACTGGTTACTTGCGCCAATACCTGTTCCATTAAATAACCACTCTGCACCAATGGCAGGTTGGTTATACCATTTCAAGGCAGGGTATAAAGAAACAGGTTGCTTACATTTATATTGCAAGTACATTTCTAAGTGGTCTTGCAGGTTTTCACCTACACCCGGCAAATCATGAACGACATCAATGTCCATTGATTTTAAGAAGGTACTTTGACCCACACCAGAGCGCTGTAAAATTTGTGGAGAAGCAATTGCACCCGCACACAGTAAGACTTCGCGTTTGACCAATGCACGTTGTAAGTTGTTTTGGTCAGCCCCGATAATATATTCAACACCCACGGCTTGTTTTTGATTAAACAAGATTTTGTTGGTTGTTGCATGAGTCAAAATAGTGAGGTTAGGACGGCCTTTTGCCATATCCAGATAACCACGTGCGGTACTTGAACGACGACCTTTAGGCGTTACCGTGCGGTCCATTGGGCCGAAACCTTCTTGCTGGTAACCATTTAAGTCATCAGTACGCGGGTAACCTGCTTGTACGCCAGCTTCAACCATGGCATGGAACAATACATTGTTACCATTTTTTGGTGTAGCAACTGACACAGGGCCATTGCCACCATGGTAGTCATTTTCACCAATATCACGGGTTTCGGCTTTTTTGTAGTATGGCAAACAGTCAGCATAAGACCAGTTTTCTAAGCCTTTATGGGTTGCCCATTGTTCTAAATCCATTGCATTACCGCGGATATAGCACATACCATTAATTAAAGATGAGCCACCTAAACCTTTACCACGACCACATTCCATACGACGGTTATTCATGTGTGGTTCAGGGTCGGTTAAATAAGCCCAGTTATAACGGCGGCCTTGAAGAGGGTAGGCCAAAGCTGCCGGCATTTGAGTACGAAAATCCAAACGATAATCTGGGCCACCAGCTTCTAACAATAAAACAGTGGTATCTTTGTCTTCAGTAAGACGTGCAGCAAGTACATTTCCGGCAGATCCTGCGCCAATGATAATGTAATCATATTCTTTAATATTCATAACTATCCTTTTTTTACTAACAGTTTGCCTGAGCAATCAATAAAGATTGCTCTGCATATGTGATTTAGGTTGACGTGTTTAAGGCAATTGATGCATTAAAAAATGCTTTGATAATCGCCAAGTTCAACTTGAATAGATTTGATACGGGTATAGTGTCCAAGTGTGGTTAGGCCATTTTCACGGCCTACACCAGATTGTTTGTAGCCACCTACTGGCATCTCGGCAGGCGATTCGCCCCAAGTGTTAATCCAGCAAATACCAGCTTCAATTTGGTGAATAATGCGATGAGCGCGGCTAATGTCTTGAGTGACAACGCCAGCAGCTAAACCAAAGGTTGTATCGTTAGCACGACGAATCACTTCTTCTTCAGTCTCGTAGCTTAAGATGCTCATGACTGGTCCAAAAATTTCTTCTTGAACAATTGCCATCTGGTCATTGCAGTCGCTAAATACCGTCGGTAGTACATAAGCGCCTTTAGTAAGGTCACCTTCTGTTGCACGTCCACCACCAATTAAGACTTTAGCGCCTTGTTGTTTGCCTGACTCAATGAAAGACAAAACTTTTTCCATATGAGGGAAGCTGGTGAGTGGCCCGAAGTTGGTTTCTTCAGCCATTGGGTCACCAATGCGAATACGTTTTACACGTTCTACAATGGCTTTTTCAAAGTCGGCTAAAAGAGATTTCGGAACAAAAACACGCGTACCATTGGTACAAACTTGGCCTGAACTAAAGAAGTTCGCCATGACAGCAATATCTGCTGCGCGATTAAGGTCGGCATCTTCACAAATAATCAGTGGTGACTTACCACCAAGTTCCATCGTCACTTCTTTAAGTGTAGAACCAGCCGCGCTTGCCATGACTTTTTTGCCAGTTTCGACACCACCTGTAAATGAGATTTTCTCAATTACTGGATGTTCAGTGAGCCACTGACCAATTTCACGGCCTGGCCCTTGAACTACGTTGAATACGCCGTCTGGTAAGCCAGCTTCTGTATAGATTTCTGCAAGTTTGAATGCAGTAAGAGGAGTGGTTTCACTAGGTTTGAAAATCATGGCATTACCGGCAGCAAGGGCAGGGGCAGATTTCCATAAAGCGATTTGAATTGGATAATTCCAGGCACCAATACCTGCTACCACGCCTAAAGGTTCGCGGCGTGTATAAAAGAAACTTGATTCGCGAAGCGGAACTTGTTCACCCTGAATGGCAGTTGCAAGTCCTGCATAATATTCGAGTACATCTGCACCAGTCACAATGTCGACGGTAGATGTTTCGCTGTAGGCTTTACCAGTGTCGAGTGTTTCAAGACGGGCAAGTTCATCATTACGGTCACGTAAAATGTCGACTGCGCGACGTAAAATACGAGAGCGTTCCATGGCAGTCATGGCAGCCCAGATTTTTTGTCCTTGCTGTGCGCTTTGTACAGCAGCTTCAATATCTTGCTCAGATGCTTGCTGAAGAGTTGCGATCGTCTCGCCGTTGGCAGGGTTAATACTATTAAATGTTTTACCACTGGTTGCTTTAACGTAGCGTCCATGGATATACAGTTGTTGAACTTGTACATCACTCATTTTGTCTCTCCTGCAAAGGCTTATTCGCAAATTGCACTTGCGTTTGTACATAATCGTAAGCAATGGAACGGGCAAGATTGCTGTCAAATTCGTTATGACGGCTTAAACTGCCTCGTAACCATAATCCATCAATCAATGCTGCCAACCCTCTAGCGGCAACACTGGCCTGTTGCTCATTCATTAACTTGAGAAAATAAAATTTCAAGTTGGAGTACAGGCGTTGATCATTAATCTTTTGCAAACGGCTTAAGTCTGGTACATGCATACTTGCAGACCAAAAGTCTAACCAGACCCGCATTGCTTTTTCATTGACCTGACTAATGTCAAAGTTAGAGTCGATAATTGCCTTAATCTGGCTCTCTGGATGCGAATCTGCTTCTGCTCGGTACTGTTCAGTTTTATGACGCAGAACATTCAGCATTTCTTGCATACAGGTATTGATCAACCCTTGTTTGTCGCCAAAATAATGGCTGACAATGCCGGTCGACAGCTCGGCTTTTTTTGCAATTTGTGCAATGGTGGTATTGGATAACCCCACTTCATAAATTACGTCGAGTGCAGCGTTCATAATTTCTTCACGTCGCACGTGCTCTGGTTTTACTCTGCGTTTTGTCATGTTTTTCCACATCAGCACTTTTAGTGGTGCTTTAAATTCAGCATGTTAACTTGCAGAGCATCATAGCACTTTTTTTATCATACTTGTTATTGATTGAACGTTCAATCAATAACAAGTATGATATGTAAAAATCAATGAATTTTTGAAGATTGCCTCTAGGAATAAAGAGGTAAAATCGAAGATTCTTAAGGATAGGATGATGCGCATAAGTACATTACTTATCACGTTATTTTGAGAAAATACACCGATTGCAAGGAGCAATAAGATGGTGTTGAAAAGTGATAGATATTCTTCAGACCATATTCGGTTAAATCGTTTTGTATTTTGGAGTTCGGCCATCAGTATTGGCATTTTTGGCCTACTTTTTGTGCTGTTTCCAGAAAAAAGTCAGTTTTGGTTGACCTATATACAAGAGCAAGTAAATCACTTTTTCGGGTGGTATTACATGCTGGTGATTGTGCTTTGTCTAGGTTTTGTGGCTTGGCTCGCTTTTTCAAAAGTAGGGCAGATTCCCCTAGGAAAAGACGACGATAAACCTGAGTTTACTTATTTGGCATGGACTTCAATGTTGTTCTCGGCAGGTATTGGTATTGCCTTACTTTACTATGGTGTTGCCGAACCTGTTGATCACTTCTTGAGGCCACCAGAAGGTGAGGCTGGAACCATTCAAGCTGCACGAAATGCCATGACCTATAGCTTTTTGCATTGGGGGATTCATGGTTGGGTGCTCTATGCATTGCTTGGAGTCACTTTAGGTTACTTCGCTTTTAGACAAGACCTACCTTTAGCCTTACGTTCGGCGCTATATCCAATTTTTGGAGAGCGTGTTCATGGCTTAGTGGGAGATTTTGTTGATGGTTTTGGAATTTTAGCAACGGTTATTTCCTTGGTCACCAATTTAGGAATTGGTGCTTTGGTACTCGTATCTGGTATTTGCTATTTACTTCCTCAAATTCCTGATAACTCTGTGACCTTAATTACTGCCGTTTTGGTCATGATGTTTGTTGCCACAATTACGACAGTGGTCGGCATCGAAAAAGGTCTGGCATGGTTATCTCGTATTAATTTACGTCTGCTCTATGCCTTACTTTTATTTGTATTTTTAACGGGTCCTACAAATCATTTATTAAATGGTCTTGTGCAAAATACAGGTGATTATTTAAGCAATTTTATTGGTAAAAGCTTTGATATGTATTTATACAACCAAAAGGCAAGTGGCTGGTTAGGTTCGTGGACAGTATTTTATTGGGCATGGTGGATTGCTTGGGCACCTTTTGTAGGGATGTTTATTGCCCGTATTTCAAAAGGACGTACAATTAGGGAAGTCATTCTGGGTGTATGCCTGATTCCATTAGGCTTTACGCTGGCTTGGATCTCGGTTTTTGGAAATACGGCAATTTACTTTATCTTGCAGCAAAAACAGAAAGTTTTGGGTGATATGGTCTTAACTGATCCAGCATTATCTTTATTTAAGCTACTCGAATATCTGCCGTTTAATCCTTATGTTGCTGGCATTGTTGTTGTAATTTGTTTCGTTTTATTTTTGACACCAGTTGGCTCTGGTACACTAATGATCGCTAATTTGTCCTCAAAAGGGGGCACCAATGATAGTGATTCACCGATCTGGTTACGCGTCTTTTGGTCTGTGGTAATTACCATTGTAAGTATTGGCTTGTTACTGGCCGGTAGTTTTAACTCCATGCAAAGCGCTGTGGTGTTATGTGGTTTACCATTTTCAGTCATTATTTTGCTTTATATGTTTGGTTTAGCCAAAGCGTTAAAGCAAGATGATTTTGACCCTCAATTAGTGAAAAAGCAGTTAGCTGTTTCAAAAGACATTTCGGTCCCATCGAACTGTGACCAGAATAAAGTGACTGAGGTTTTATAACCTCAACCGATCACATCTATATATTATTTTTTTGCGTTTAAAGTCGTCTTTTCATTGTTTTAAATAAGAGTGAAAAGACGAAATTAAATATTTTGTTTTTATTTTTATTCCTTGAGGATTGTATGGCAACAGATAATCCAAGAGCAGTTGATGATTTAACATTATCTAAATCTAAAAAAGACCCGCTCAACCGTGTGGTTTTTTATTTTTCAGCTGTACTTATTTTAATTTTTTCTCTCGTCACGTTTTTGTTCAACGATTTTTCAAACCGAATCATGAACACCGTACTTCAGTGGGTAACCTCAACCTTTGGTTGGTATTACTTGCTTGCCGCAACACTTTACATGGCGTTTGTGATTTTTATTGCCTGTTCAAGATATGGCAATATTAAGCTAGGACCTAAGCATTCAAAACCTGAGTTTAGTTTACTTAGTTGGTCAGCCATGCTGTTTTCGGCCGGTATCGGTATCGATTTAATGTTCTTTTCGGTTGCTGAGCCTTTATCTCATTATATGCAACCGCCAGTAGGTGCAGCTCAGACTTATGAAGCCGCACGCCAAAGTATGGTCTGGACATTGTTCCACTATGGTTTAACTGGTTGGTGTATGTATGCCTTAATTGGCATGTCATTGGGATATTTTAGCTATCGTTATAATCTGCCGCTTACCATTCGCTCTGCACTCTACCCAATTTTTGGTCAAAGAATTAATGGTGTAATTGGACATAGCGTTGATACAGCTGCCGTTATCGGGACAATTTTTGGTATTGCAACGACCTGCGGGATTGGGGTGGTACAGCTAAATTATGGACTACATGTGTTACTGGGGGTGCCAGAGAATATCTGGATGCAGTTTGCCCTGATTGCCATCGCAGTTGGGATCAGTATTATTTCGGTGACATCAGGCGTTAATAAAGGCCTGCGGATTCTATCTGAAATCAATATTTATGTTTCGATCGGCCTCTTACTGTTTATCTTGTTCTTGGGAAATACTGAGTTTTTACTCAATGCCCTTGTTCAAAATGTTGGTGATTACTTAAGTCGTTTCCCGTCTTTGGCCTTACAAAGTTTTGCGTTTGAACAGCCTAAAGAGTGGATGAGTAGCTGGACCTTGTTCTTCTGGGCATGGTGGATTGCGTGGTCTCCATTTGTAGGGCTTTTTCTGGCACGTATCTCAAGAGGGCGTACCATTCGTGAGTTTGTGTCCGGTACTTTAATTATCCCGCTTTTATTTACGATCACGTGGCTATCTATTTTTGGTAATAGTGCGTTGCACAGCGTTATTTTTGAAGGGAACCAAACCTTAGCTGCTACTGTGTTGGCGAATCCGGCTCATGGTTTTTATGATTTGTTAGCACAATATCCGGGCTTTACGTTTATTGCTTCAATTGCCACCGTAACAGGGCTTTTGTTCTATGTGACTTCTGCTGATTCGGGAGCGCTGGTTTTAGGTAACTTCACTACCAAGTTAACGCATATTGATAATGATGCTCCGCGTTGGTTGAGTGTGTTTTGGGCAATTGCGATTGGTTTGCTCACGCTAGCGATGCTGATGACTAATGGGATTACAGCTTTGCAAAACGCAACCATCATTATGGGATTGCCGTTTAGTTTCGTGATGTTCCTTGTCATGGCAGGACTTTATAAGTCCTTAAGGCTTGAAGATTATAGGCAGGCCAGCCGAAGTATGAATGCAGCTCCAGTGGTAGGGAATGTTGATATTCTGAATTGGAAACAGCGTTTAACTCGAGTGATGCATCATCCCGGAACCACTGAAACTCTGCGCATGTTAGATACAGTTTGTCGACCGGCTGTTCAGGCCGTTGCTGATGAACTTATTAAGCAGGGAATGAACGTGGATGTGCAGCAAACGCTACTCGAAGATGAAGATACGCTTTACCATCTCGACTTCACTATTCATTTGGAAGAAGAACAAAACTTTGTTTACCAGATCTGGCCTGTACGCTATAGCGCACCGAATTTCAGTCAACGTGTGAAACGGGGTAAACAGTTCTATTACCGACTTGAAACCTATCTTTATGATGGCTCTCAAGATAACGACCTAGTGGGGTACGGTAAAGAACAGGTTATTAATGACATTTTAGATAAATATGAAAGACATATGACGTTCTTACATATTAATCGTATTAGCCCAGGGAACCGACCTTTGTTCCCAGATCCACAAGCTTAAGAGGACAATGCATGGCTTCTCCTTATCTACATTCTTTTGCTTTATTTTTCTCTTTGCTCAATCCATTTTTAATGAGCATTTATATGATTGGCCTAATCCGCCATTCAGAAACAAAGGTGTTTAATAAAGCACTGATTCAGGGAAGCTTGATTGCTTTTGTTGTGTTCATGCTATTTGCATGGGGCGGCGAAACAATTTTTAGTAAATATCTGAATGTACGTTTTGAAGCCTTCCAGATTTTTGGAGGCCTTATCTTTTTAGTCATTGGCTATCGTTATGTTTTTCAGGGTGCCGATACGATTGGTGAAATGCGTGGAGCGCCAGAACATCTGGCTGGCACCATTGCAATGCCATTTATGATTGGTCCGGGAACCATCAGTGCTGCTGTGGTTACAGGCATTGAAATGTCAATTGGCGAGGCAGCCCTAGTGATTGCTTTTACTCTATTTTTAACCTGTAGTATTTTGATTTTGATGAAATTTTCACATGATCATTTACGCTATAAACATGCCAAACATATCGACCGTTACTTTGATATTGTGGGACGTTTATCTGCTTTATTAATCGGAACGATCGCCATTGATATGATTATTAATGGTGTGACAGGCGTTATTACTAAAGTATAGCGAGTGATCTGTAAGACCCTGCTATGCCATTAAGCGTGGAATAAAATGGCATAGCATGTTCTATAAAACTTTAAAATAAATGATGCAGCTATAAAAAATAACTTTAAAAATAATGCCTTAAAAAATTAGATTTTAAAAAACAATCAGAGATATTAAAAAATACAATGCCATGTTGTGGATTTAATCATGTTTTTTTTGTGAATTATCAACCATAATGTTGACTGAGCTTGTTTTAAGACACAGAGTTGAGCTATGCCTACATTAGATGAAATAACCACAGCAACTGATGATCAGTCTGAATTGACGATGTCAGTTTTGATGACGCCTGATATGGCAAATTTTTCAGGTAATGTTCATGGTGGTACGATTCTAAAACTACTAGACCAAGTCGCTTACGCTTGTGCAAGTCGTTATTCGGGTGGCTACGTGGTGACTTTATCTGTAGATAAGGTGAATTTTAAAGAACCTATTTATGTGGGTGAGCTGGTAACCTTCTTGGCAAGTGTTAACCATGTAGGCCGTACTTCAATGGAAGTGGGAATACGTGTTGAAGCCCAAAATATCCAGAAGCGTACAGTGCGCCATACCAATAGCTGTTATTTCACTATGGTTGCTGTTGATGAACAGAGCAAGCCATGTGAAGTGCCTCAATTAAATCTAAATACAGAGTGGAAACGTTGCCGCTTTGAAGCAGCCGAGCACCGTAAGGTTTTACGTCTACAAGAAAATCACAACCCATCTTGTAGTATGTATAAAAAATCTTCTTAAAAAAAAGGATCGAACCGCAGCATGGTTCGATCCTTTTCTTCTTTACTGAAATTCAGCATCCATTTTTCATTTCAGTAAAATTATCTCTGAGCTTGGAGGAGAGTGCTGAGAGAATTAACGAGTTGCAGGAGCAGCTTCAGAAGCAGAACCTACAGCATCAGATGCAGCATTTGCTGTGTTTGCTTGTTCTTGAGTTGAAACAACAACTTTCTCTTCAGCAGCAGTGCTGTGTGCTTGTTCATGTTTAGAAGCAGCGAAAGTTGAAGCAGCAGTTAAAGCTAAAGTTGTTACAAGTAGAGTCTTAGCTAATTTCATTTTATGGCATCCTTAAATTCATTAAAAAAGTAAATCAAACCTAATCATTTAAACCTACATGAAACGTGTATGGCTGAATGACTAAGCTAGGACACATGCTAAGCCGAGCTTGGGATTACATCAATTAACTTAACAATCTATTACGCCTATCTTAACAATATGAAATATACGGGCCGTTTATGTGCGGAATCTGTAAAGTTAACTGGCTTAAATACACCTTAAAATGTGTAAAAATATTTCTTCTTGAATGAAAAAAAACCAATTGTGTTACGTAAACCTAACACTCTGGCATGAATTGTGAATGCGTATAAATAGAATATTCCGTTTGAATTGTAATTATCTAAAGTTAATTTAGATTTTAAGTGAGATGTAAGTCTCATTTTTAGTTTGTTAAGTAAAAATTAAAAAATCATCGGCCAAGTTTAAAAATCATTTACATGACAAAAAAGAGTGATATACCTAAAATGTTTTAGACCGTTTTAGTTTTAGTTTGAGTGACTTGTGAAATTTATTGCCCAAAAAACTGTTCCTACCCATATTATTTCCGGTTTTTTAGGGGCGGGAAAAACCACGTTATTGCAGCATTTATTGAGTCAGAAGCCTAAAGATGAGGTCTGGGCTGTATTAATGAATGAGTTTGGGCAGATTGGAGTAGACCAACAACTCTTACCTCAAGATGAGGGATATGCAGTCAAAGAGTTATTAGGTGGTTGCTTATGTTGTAGCAGTCAATTGCCTATGCATATTGCTTTAGCTCGTCTATTGAGTGAACAAAAGCCAGACCGACTATTTATTGAACCGACTGGACTTGGGCATCCTTCGCAGTTATTGGATCAACTGACTGAGCCGCATTGGCAAAGTAGTTTAGCCATGCGAGCATTAATTACTGTTGTAGATGGTAGCCGTTTACACGATACCAATTGGGTTAAACAAAACCTTTATGAAGATCAGTTAAAAGCTGCCCAAATTGTGGTGGTGTCACATACAGATGTGATGACTTTTGAAGATGATCAGGCACTTGAGTTATTAAAAGAAGAGTATCAGCCTTATCAACAAGAGTGGATTAAAACTGAACATGGTCAGTTAGCGTTAAATAAAATTGATGTGGCCGCTCGTTTAACCGAGCGCTCCATACAACCTTTACTCAAACTTCAAAAACAAATGACTGAAACTGAGGTCGTGAAAGAAATTCATCAGTTACCTTATCATTATGTCGAGTCGGCACAAGGTTATATTGTCGCAGGTTGGAAATTACCTAAACGCTGGAAGTTTGAGTTTTATGCTTTGCTTGATGTGTTATGTGCACAAAAAGATTGGCTACGAATTAAGGGAATTTTTAATACGGATCAAGGTTGGAAAACCTTTAACTTTAATCCTCAGCAATTTAATTATAAGTCTGGCGAAGAGGGAATTGATAACCGGATTGAAATGATTAGCCAACATGAACATGATTGGTTGGCATTTGAAACTGATTTGTTGAATTGCCGAATTGAAGAGTAGAGAACATTGAGAAAAAAGATGATTCAATGTTCTCCAGAACGGATTTAAGGTTTGGTATTTAGCACGGCTTTAGCTTGAGCATGGTCAATATCTTTTTCCCAATGGGCAATCACTACAGCAGCAACACAGTTACCAATCAAGTTGGTGCAGGCACGAATAATGCCAATGAACCAATCGACTGAAAGTAGAAGTACTAGGCCAATCGCAGGGAGGCTTGGAATCACTGAAAGCGTGGCTGCAAGAATAACTAAAGCTGAGCCGGGAATCCCGTGTGCACCTTTAGAGGTAATGAGTGAAACCAGCAAGATAGCCAGCAAGTCATGCGTAGATAAATCAATATTGCAGGCTTGTGCAATAAAAATAACAGCTAAAGTTAAGTAAATTGAAAATCCATCTAAGTTAAAAGAATAACCAGTTGGGATAACCAGTCCTACAGTTGAATCTTTAATTCCCAGATTTCTGAGTTTTTTCATAATTTGGGGTAAAACAGAGTCAGAAGATGCCGTACCCAAAACAATGGCTAACTCATCTTTAAAATAAGCCACAAATTTGAAGATATTGAGACCTGTGAGTTTTAAAATTGAACCTAAGACAACCACAACAAATAAAATGCACGTTGCATAAAACAGTAAAACCAAATAGCCCAATTGTAGGAGTGAATCTAAACCAAATTTAGCCGTGGTATAGGCCACTGATCCGAACACACCAATAGGCGCTAAACGAATAATCAGTCCCATAATTTTAAAGAAGACTTCAGAAAAAGCTTCCAAAGCCTGACGTACCAGCTCTGCCAAATGTTTAGGAATTAAAAGTAGTGCTACACCAAATAAAATAGCGATTAATAAAACTTGTAAAATATCGCCGTTTGCAAAAGCAGCCGTGAAGGTTTTTGGAATAATATTGAGCAGAAATTCTGAACCTGTGTGCATTTCATGTGCACGTTCGGTATAGGTGCTTAAATCTTTTGCATCTAAATGGCTGATATCGATGTTCATGCCGACGCCTGGCTTGAATACATAGGCAACCACAATGCCTAAAACTAAAGCAATACTGGTGACCACTTCAAAATACAGAATGGTTTTTGCACCGACTTTGCCCATTTTTTTGATGTCATTTGCACCATAAATACCGAGTACAACCACACAGAACACAATTGGTGCAATCAGCATCTTAATTAAAGAAATAAAACCATCACCCAATGGCTTTAAAGATAGGGAGAAATCATGAAAACCAGCTCCAACTGCAACACCAAGAAAGAGAGCACAAAGAACCTGTAAAAATAAACTACGCTTGAGTTTTTGCCACATAAGTCATCAATTTTAGAAAGAGGAGAATATCTCTTCTAAGCAAAAAGCCAGCCAACTCTAAAATAAGTGGAGCGTTTTGGAAGAATATGCAAATTTCGCCATCGGGATGTTTTGCATTACTCAGTTTTTTTATAATTTTTAGCTAAAATCGAGTATCCTTAGCGCCAAATTTTGGAACATATTAATCATGGCGCTTAAAGCAACAATTTATAAGGCAGACTTGAATATTGCCAATATGGATGACCATATTTATGGTGATTACCAGCTGACGCTTGCCTTGCATCCTTCAGAAACTTTAGAACGTTTAATGGTTCGTTTGATGGCCTTTGCCCGTTTTGCAAGTGATGAGCTTGAGTTTACAAAAGATCTTTTTGAAACTGATGAACCAGCGTTATGGCAAAAAGATTTAACGGGTCAGTTAGAAACGTGGATTGAAGTGGGCTTACCTTCGGAAGATAAAGTTAAAAAAGCGAGTGCACGCTGTAAACAAGTTGCGATTGTTGTGTATGGCACACAAGTCGAAGAGTGGTGGAAGAGAAATAGCAAAATTAAAACGTTAAGTAACGTTCAGGTTTGGCAAATCGCACCTGCAAGCACAGCTGAGCTAGAACAACTCTGTGAACGTACCATGCAGCTACAGTTAAATGTGATGGATACAGAGTGGACTCTTTTAGGTGAAAAGGGTCAGGCAAATGTTGTGTGGACGCAGTTACAGTAAAATAGAAAAGCGCAACAAATTCTACAGATTCAATTGGTACACTAAGTACCAGTTGCTATTTAAAGATTCTGTTTAAGGGGTAAACCATGTCAAATGAATTAGAAATTATCGATTTAAAAGTAGGTGAAGGTAAAGAAGCGGTTAAAGGCGCTTTGATTACGACTCACTATACAGGTTGGTTAGAAGACGGTACAAAATTTGACTCTTCAATTGACCGTGGTAATTATTTTGAATGCGTGATTGGAACAGGCCGTGTCATTAAAGGTTGGGACCAAGGCATTATGGGAATGAAAGTTGGTGGTAAACGCAAATTAATCGTGCCTGCTCATTTAGCATATGGTGAGCGTAAAATGGGTAAGATTATTCCAGCTAATTCTAATTTAATTTTTGAAATTGAATTGTTTGATGTCAAAACTCGTGACTAGTGAAAAACTTAAAGCCCTTTAGAGGGCTTTCTTGTTTATATGAGCTTTAAATATAAATACATTCATAATTTATATTTTAGCTTTTTGAATATTTAAGCTTATTTTCAGATTATTTGATTATAAATGCTGACTGAAAAACTGTTCATTTGTGGGCAGGATGATATTAAGACCAAATTTCAGAAAGTTTGCGTCTTAACATTAACTTTCACATAAATAATCTATATTGTTATTGAGACGCTATTTCATGACTATCCGCTTTGCATCTCCTTTGTTGAATCTTACGCTTGGATTAGCCCTTACTGGCATGTCTGGTATGGTATTGGCTAAACCACAAAAAATTGATGCTTCAACACTTACGGTCATTGGCTATCATGAAATTACTGATACAAAAAATGCAATGATTCCTGAGTATGCGGTAACGACTCAACAATTTACACAGCACGTTGAATGGTTGCAAAAGAATGGTTTCCATTTTATTACCGTTGATCAATTAATTCGTGCGCATCAAGGCAAATATCAACTGCCGACTAAGCCAGTATTATTGACCGTAGATGATGGTTATCAGTCTTTTTATCAAAATGCATATCCTGTTATTAAGGCAAAAAAGATTCCGGTTGTTTTGGCTGTAGTCGGTTCATGGTTAGAACCGAAAGCAGGGCAGAAAGTTGACTTCTCTGGTGAGGAAATCTCTCGCGATAAAATCTTAAGCTGGGATGAACTTAAAGAGATGCAAGACAGCGGTTTAGTCGAAATCGCGAATCATAGCTATCATTTGCATCGTGGTATTACAGGAAACCCGCAAGGCAACTCTGAACCTGCTGCGACCACGCGTTTTTATGATGTTAAAACACAAACATATGAGAACGATGCACAATATCAGGCACGAATCTATAACGACCTGAAAAAGAATAATGACTTATTAAAAGCGCATGGCTTACGTTCACCACGTATTATGGTATGGCCATATGGTCGCTATAATATGCAGACTGTTCAAATTGCAAAAAAATTAGGCATGCCCGTGACCATTACGCTTGATGATGGGGCTGACCATGCAAAACAATCTCTACAAAATATGAGCCGTATTTTGGTAGAAGGCGGAATGACAACTGATGATTTGGCTCAAGAAATTAAAAACCGTGAATTAAATTTAACGGATAATAATCGTCCGCAAAAAATCATGCATATTGATCTGGACTATATTTATGATCCAGACCCGAAACAACAAGAGCGTAATTTAGGACACTTGTTAGATCGAATTAATGGCATGGGTGTAAATACAGTTTATTTACAGGCATTTTCAGATCCAGATGCGAATGGTTCTGCTGATATGGTTTATTTCCCAAACCGTCATATTCCAATGCGTGCAGACTTGTTTAACCGTGTTGCATGGCAGATTCAAACGCGCACATCTGTAAGCCGTATTTATGCATGGATGCCTTTATTGGCGTGGGAACTACCAAAAACTGATCCTGTTTCTAAGGACTTGGTGGTGACTCAGCAGGAAAAAACAGGTGAACACCTTAACATGGGGTATATCCGTTTAAGTCCATTCTCACCAGAGGCGCGTCAAACGATTCGTGAAATTTATCAAGATTTGGCAAAATCAACGCCTTTCAATGGACTTTTATTCCACGACGATGTCACCTTATCTGATTATGAAGATGCAAGCCCTAATGCTTTAAAAGCCTATGCGAAACAAGGTTTGCCAACAGATTTAGCAAAAATCCGTGAAAACGATCAAGACTTGCAAAAGTGGACTGCATATAAGACAAAATATCTAGATGATTTTGCGATGCAACTCGTTGATGACGTGCGACAATATGAACCGTTCTTGGTGACTGCACGCAATTTATATGCTCAAGTTGCTTTAAAACCATATGCGGAAAATTGGTACTCTCAATCTCTTGAAGAGTCATTAAAACGTTATGATTTTACAGCTATTATGGCAATGCCTTATATGGAACAGGTCGATAATGCTGATCAATTCTATAAAGATATGGTTGATCGGGTAAAACAATACCCGAATGGCATCAAGAAAACTGTTTTTGAATTACAGGCAACCGACTGGCGTAAAAACGAAAAGGTACCTTCAACTGAAATGGCAGCAACAATTCATTCTCTTTATCAGCAAGGTGTAATGCATGTTGGATATTACCCTGATGACCCAATTAAAGATCATCCGGATGTTGACGTAATGCGTAAAGCATTTGCTGAAAAATCATCTCGTCTTGTGCCGTAGTCGGGGCTGAAACATGACAATCTTTGCTGCAATATGGTCGCATGCCTTAAAATTCGTTTTTTATTATCCATTATTCATGTCGTATTTATGGATGATGGGTGCGATCATTTTCTATTGGAGAGAACGTCAGGCTCCGCCTTACGATCAACCAGCTCCATTAGAAAGTTATCCAAAAGTCGCTGTATTAGTTCCTTGTTTTAATGAAGGGGATAATGCAGAAGAAACCATTAGCCATGCTTTAAAACTGGATTATCCTCATTTTGAAGTCATCGCGATTAATGATGGTAGCTCAGACAATACAGGCGAAGTGCTCGACCGTTTAGCTGAACAACATGAAAAACTTCGTGTTGTTCATTTGGCTCAAAACCAAGGTAAAGCCATGGGATTGCAAGCCGGAAGCTTAATGACTGATGCCGAGTTTTTAATTGGTATTGATGGTGATGCTTTACTTGATCCACATGCAGCAAAGTGGATGATTCGTCATTTTCTTGAAAATCCGACGGTTGCTGCGGTCACTGGAAACCCGCGTATCCGCACTCGCTCAACTTTATTAGGGCGTATTCAGGTCGGTGAGTTTTCTTCGATTGTAGGCATGATTAAACGTGCACAACGTACCTTTGGGCGCTTGTTTACCGTATCAGGTGTAATTACGGCTTTTCGTAAAAGCGCCGTTCACCAAGTCGACTATTGGTCACCCAATATGTTGACTGAAGATATCGATATTACTTGGAAGTTACAACGTGCAGGTTGGGATATTGAGTTTGAACCGAATGCATTAGTTTGGATTTTAATGCCTGAAACCTTAAATGGGTTGTGGAAACAACGTTTACGTTGGGCAATGGGTGGCGCACAAGTATTAATTAAAAATATTGATGTGTTCACCAAGCCAAAATTGAATTTTTTATGGCCTTTAATGTTTGAGCTTTGCTTAACATTAGTGTGGTCATATTTAATGCTAGCGATGGCTATATTATGGTTGGCCCATTTTATTTTACCAGTACCAGTACTAGCCGTTGTGAGCTCTCCATTTTTACCGTATGGTAGCGGTATTTTATTGGGGGCAACCTGTCTAATTCAGTTTGCTTTAAGCAAATGGATGGATAGTCGTTATGAACCAAACCTAGGAAAAAATTATTTCTGGATGATTTGGTACCCATTAGTCTTTTGGTTAATTACGATTTCGGCAACCATTGTGGCATTTCCAAGAGTCTTACGACGTGGAGATGAGAAACGAGCACGTTGGGTGAGCCCGGATCGGGGCATTCGCTAGATGAAATGCAAAAGTCATGAAATTTTAAAGATCGTGCTGTATTGATGTCTGGGGAAAAGCCACAGCACTCCGTTAGGTAAAGAGAGAAATGAAGACAGATTCGTTGATTATTGATTTACGCCGTCAATTACCATGGCATAAACGCTATGCTTCTACAACAAGCACAGCCATGATGTGGGCGGTCTGGTTGTTGTTGTGGCGTCCGTTCGTGTTTGTATGGCTATTGGTTGAACTACAAAAAACACATTTGGTACACCGCTTATTTAGTGCCTTTGGTTTAGGAATTGAGCATGGTCTTACAGCATTAATTGCTTGTGCAATTTGTTTATTGTTGTGGAGCCATGTGCTACCGGAGCGTCGTGTCGGTGGTAATGCGCTTAAAATGAAACAGACTGATGATTATGCACGCTATTTTGATTTACCTGAGCATGAAATTGAGCAGGGGCGTAGCCAAAAAATTACGGTAGTTCACCACGATGAATTAGGTAAAATCGTTAAAGTTGAATAAGCCTTATTAATAAAATAAAGCCCACTTGAAGTGGGCTTTATTTTTTATAAATTGAGAAATCCAAGAATACGTTGTTTGACTTGATTAATATAAAACTCATCATGGGTGACACGGTACATCAAGATCGCACCTTCATAATCAGCAATACTTTGTTTTGCTAAAATCTCTGCTTGATCTTGAGCAATGCACTTTGCAAAAATAGACTGAATTGCAAGTTGCCAGTCCTGAAAAATGCTGCGTATTTTGGCTAAAATTTTAGGTGAGCCATATGCTGCTTCCATCGAAATCACACCTATCAGACAGCCGTTCACACCTTGGGTAAAAAACTGAACAGCACGTTCATGCATTTGCTCAAAACGTTCAATCGCAGAGAAGTCAGAATTTGCTGTGCTTTCAAATAAAGAATGAATTAAATACTGATGAGTGCCATTTAACACCTCAAGCAATAGTGCCTCTTTGTTTGGATAATAGTAATAAAAAGAGGCTTTGGTTAGACCGCAAGCCTTTGCCAGCATGTCCATACTGGTGCCTGCGTAACCATAGGTTTTAAACTGCAAAGCACAGTGCTTGAGCAATTCTTCTTTCGCAAGTTTCTGCGGTCTCATCTTAAATTATCCAAAACATAAATCAGGCTTTTACAAAATCATCAAAAGTAGTACGGATTTTACTCCAGATCTGTTCAGCACCTTTTTTAAAGTATCCCATGTGGCCAATGGCTTTCATATAAACATCTTGAGGATGAAGGCTAATGTAGGTGACAGGCGCTTGTCGATAATGTTGCATAAATGCACGACAAGAAGTGGGTAAAGCCCAGTCATCATCAAGTGCAGAAACTGCATAAATGGGTGTTTTGACAGAAGCATATTGTTCAATTAAATGTTGCTGTTCGGGGTCAGCAAAAAAATACTTAGGATTTTTACACCACTTTCGCCATTGTTTATACACATTTAATGGCAAGTCAGAACCCATATTAAATTTACTCCAAGGCAAATAACCTGTCACAGCGACGATAGGAGGAAACACAATATTCCAGACCAGTTGAACTTTAAAACGTTCTTTAAATGGCATATAGCCGTGCCAGCCTGCACCTGTACCAAAAGTGTAACAGGCCAATAATTTCTCATGATTAGGTAAGAGCCCTAGCGCATGGCCACCGTAAGAGTGACCCACCATTAAAAGAGGTAGGGGTTCTTGTGATAAATATTCAATGGCACCTGCTAAGTCATATTGTCCCCAGTCTAAATAAGACATATCAAACCCTTTTAAAGATTTTGGACTCGATTTTCCCACACCTCGATAGTCAAACGTGAATACTTGATAACCATATTGCGTCATATATTCAGCAAAGCGTCGGTAAAATTCATGTGGTACGCCAGTAGCTCCAGCAACGATAATATTGGCTTTAGCTGGTGTCGTCGTAAAGTAGCGAGTGCCACTAAGCTGATAGCCATCTAAAGCCGTAAATTGTACATTTTGGCTAAGCTGTTCGTTCGTTTGAGTCGCTAATTGCATTGCATTTCTCTTTATTTTTCTTGCTTGATTAAGCCTTATTTACCTTTAAAAACAGGAGGTCTTTTTTGCAACATGGCAAAAACTCCTTCTTGTACATCTTCAGTTTTTAATAAGGGATGAAGATGACTCTGTAATTGGCTAAATGCAGTTTGATAACCTTCATTGATGGCTTCACGTGCAGAGGCAAGGGTGGCTTTTACAGCAAGCGGTGCAGCTTGGGCGATATGTTCAGCGAGTTCTATTGCACGGTTGAGCTCTGTACCTTCAGGACATATTTCTGTAATTAGGTTCATATCCAAGGCAGCTTTTGCATCAAAAGGGTCGCCAGTCAGTAAATAGCGCATGGCTTTGGCCCAACCTGCAGCTTGAGTAAACCGCGCTGTTGCCCCACCAAAAGGTAAGATGCCGCGTTGGACTTCCATTTGGGCAAACTGAGTATTTTCACTTGCTAAAGCAATGTCTGCATTTAGAAAGAGTTCAATACCAGCGGTATAACAATAGCCTTGTACCGCAACAATCAAAGGTTTACTCAGTTTTCGACCCACGGTGCCCCAAGGGTTAACTTCTTCATCACTAAAATCAAAAACACCTGTGGCAAGTTTAGGTTGTAGCTCTACGAGATCTAAACCGGCAGTAAAATGGTCACCATGAGCGAAGATAACCGCGCAGCGTAGCTCATCATTATTTTCATATTCGGTGAGCGCTAGTGATAAATCTTTAATCAGGTGGCTATCAAAGGCATTACGTTTTGCTGCCCGATCTAGGCCAATTAAAAAAATATGTCTGCGAGTTTCACGGCTAACTTTTCCTTCTTGATTTGACATGTCGTGATGTCCTTTATTTGTCTTTAATAAGTTTTTAAACGATCGTTAGAAAACTGTCAAATACAATTTATAGACTACTTCGTAAACAAAGATAGAAGGGAGAATTAAAATAAAGCTAAACTTTTATTCTTAAGATCAATATAAATATGAGGGTGCAGAATAACCTGATGAGTGGCCTCAATCAGGTTATAAAATATTATGTTGGACGACGTGAATACATCAGTAATCCTAAGCATAACAGCGTTAAACCTAAAATAAGATGTGAGCTGAGCTGTTCATGGTTGAACCATGTTCCCCAAAATGTAGCTAAAACTGGGGTGATAATGGTAATGAGCAACACAGTGGTCGGTTGTAAGACTTTAATGAGTTGATAATAAAAAATCATGGCAAGCACAGATGAAAAGACAGCACTATAGAAGACTGCTATTGAAATTTTCAGGCTTGGGAATTCAGTTGGAAGGTGTGACCAAAAGAAAGGTAATAGACATACATAACCGACCCATGAAACAAGAGTGGCACCTGTCATTTGTGTAATTGGTGGAATATGCGCACCGACAGATTTTACGGCAAAAGTTGACAATACATAAAATAGCATCGCAATCAGCTCTAACATAATACCGATGCGGTTGAGCTGAAAACCTGATGAAGATAGTCCTAAAGTAAAGCTCATCCCGACAAGTGCGATACCGAGCCCAAGCCACTGCCATGCCGAAAAACGTTCACGACCTAATAAAAAAGAGCTAATAAGCCCGGACACTAACGGAGAAGTGCCGTAAATAATTGAAATAATGGCAGAGGGGACTTTATCTGCACCCATATAGCAAAAGGCCATAGAACCAAATAAACCAATGGCTCCGGCACAATAACTTAAGATGGCTTTTTTACTAAAGATAAGTTTTAAACGAAAAAATCGTAGACAGAGCAAAGCAATAGGAATTGCCAAACTGAATCGAATAAATAATCCCCATGCCCAGTGAATTTCTTGTACTGTCCAGACGGCCGCGAGTGGAGTAAGCGACCAAATAATGACGACAGCAATAAATTGGCCGGCTGTAGCGAGGCGAGTTGGAGTTAAAGATGGTGCTACAGCCGGCTGAGTCTGCGGGGTAGAAATACTCTGTTGTTCAAATAACGGCTTCATATAAAGCTCCAGAAAGTTTGGTGTTGTGTTTTAAAAGGGCATAAAAAAAGCCGCGTTTATGGCGGCTTGTTATGAAAATCAGGAGGTATATTACAAATGGAATATCTTGATTTTCTCATCCGAAGCGCCAAATTGTCCAAAGTAAGGACGTCGCCAATCGGCCATAGAGACATTGACCTCTAAGGCATATAATTGGTGAGCCAGACATAGATGGGCTTTAGATAAAAACATGATAAGTATATTAAAATATAGATGATATTTTTATAACACAGAAATAGAAAAGTACAAATTATATTCAAGCATGAACCATAGATTTTTTGATTTCAAATTAGCAGTTTGCTTAAACTGATATTTTTCTCATAATACCTCGTCGAATTGATCTCTATAAGAAGCTGTTCTTATGTCACCTTTAGAAATTTTTGCAGTCTTGATTAGCCTAATTGGAGTTGGATTAACTGTTATTAGGAACATGTGGTGTTGGCTGTTTAATTTCTTTGCCTTTGTTTTATATGCTTATTTGTTCTACGAATTCAAGCTTTATGGTGAAACGATTTTGCAGTTCTTTTTCATGGTCGTAAATTTTTATGGTTTTTACTACTGGTTCAAGGGAAAGCAGCAAGATCACGACATTCGTATTGAACCGATTGCAGTTCAAAAAGCAATTTTTCAAATGATTATTGCTGCGGTAGGTGGCTTGCTCTTTGGTTTGATTCTTAAAAACTTTACCGATGCAGCTGTCCCAATGCTCGATTCGCAGTTAGCAGCATTTAGTTTACTGGCAACGTACTGGACCAGTCGCAAGCATATTGCAACTTGGGTACTTTGGGTGTTCGTTGATATTATTTATGTAGGCATGTTTATCTATAAAGATTTATTTTTAACAGCCGCTTTGTATGCAGCCTTTGTTCTAATGGCCGCTTATGGCTGGTATCAATGGGAAAAGGTTAAAAAGAAACAAAGTTTATCTTCTGAGCCGATTTAGTTTGGAGAAAGGTCATGTTGTTGAGCTTAGATGGTTATAAACAGCAACAGTTTGATCAAATTGCCGCAAAAATAATGGCAGAGCCAGAAAAATATATAGATTTTAATTCAGTCTCAGATTTTTATAATGCTGAATGGCTCAAGGATTTTCCACAAGGCACTCGGGTTTCTGCTACAGGGTTAGATGATGGCGCTGAAGAGTTTTATGCCGTTGTACAATTTAAACAGCAGTATTTAAAGTTTGATATTAAAGAAAATCATTCGGCACTTATTTTTCAAGATATGAATGGGAACGTATTTAAGCGTAATTTTTAATTTACGAAATGAAATACAAAAAAAAGCGACTTAACGTCGCTTTTTTTAATAAATAAATTTTGAAATTTTGTTTGCTGTTTCAACGACTAGGCTTGCGATATCTTCTTTAAACGTTTTTTCGTCATAGGTGGTAATTGGGCAACTCACAGAGATAACCGCCACCATTTTGCCATTTGACTGTTTAAAGATAGGTGCCGCGCAGGCTGCCATATCATGATTATAATGACCCCAGCTCACCATCGTTTTTTGTGTTTTTACATACACTAATCTTTGTAATAAGGTTTTTAAATTGGTTGGAGTCAGTTCAGAAAAACTATCCCAATCATCAAAGTTACGGTAACGCTGACGTACTTCAGTTTCAGGTAAATCAGACAATAGCATTTGACCAATCACGGTTGCGTGTGCTGGCCAACGTGTGCCTAAGCTAATGTTGCTCGTGAAGGTTCCCATCGACTGAATATTATTTACAAAGACAATATGTGTACCTTCTAAAATAGAAAGATGCACAGCAAGTTTGGTTTGGTCCCGTAGTTCTTTCATTAAAGGCGTCGATAAATCGAGCAATGAAAGTTTAGATAAACTGTTAAAACCTAATTCCATTATTTTTGAATCAAGTGCATAAGTTTTTTGAGAAGCCTTTCTTAAATAGCCACAAGATTCGAGTGTATAGATTAGACGAAATGCACTAGAACGGTTCACTTCTAAAATTTCAGCGATTTCTGTAATCGTCATTTCTTGTGCTTGTTGGTTAAATGCTTGCAAGATGGCTAAACCCCGAACAAGGCCGGGTACTAAATATCGATCATCATTTTTTGTTGTTTCTGATTCTTGCGAATCTTCTTCAATTGTTAGGCTCATTCGTGTCATTTTCCTATAAATAAAACAAGGTTCAATTTGGGGCATGCTGCTTTATTTTAGAACTATTGTAATTGTTAAAAATGCATAAAACAATTTTTATATTTAAAACTTTGTTTCCTGTTTGAAACGTAACAAAATATTTAAAATTTATTAAACCAATGAATTACCTATTTATTTTTACTTTGACAAAAAATGATCAAGGGTATTATGCTTAGCCTATGTTTTGAAAATCAAATTATGTTTTGTATATAAAACAAAATGAGGACGCAAGGTATGAGTTGGATCTCAATTTGTCAGCAGGGTGACGTTAGCGAAGATGAGCCGAAAGCCATCGAAATTGAAGGGAAGAAAATTGGCGTATTTTTCGTCGATGAAAATTACTTTGCGATTGAAAATGTTTGCCCTCATGCATATGCCTTATTAACCGAAGGATTTATCGAAGATCAAACTGTTGAATGTCCATTGCACGAAGCAATTTTTGACATTCAGACAGGTGAGCTAAAAAGTGGACCCGGGTGTAGAAACCTATGTACGTACCCAGTTCGTGTTGAAGGACAAGATATTCAAATTCAACTCTAGTCCTCTCATGTACAAGGAAGCAGAACAATGAAGACATTTAATGAAAAGTTGGCAAGCTGGATTCATGCAACGCCGGCAACCGAAGCAGGTATCAACAATATTCAAATTCCTGGTCAATCTGAATTGTTGGTTTGGCAAACACGTTATAAAGAACCAACCGTCTACGAACAAGACTTTGTAAAGAACTTGATTCAGGCATTTTCTGCGGGCGCAACCGCATTAGATGACGTTGTTTCTGCACTTAATCAGCAGGGTTTCCGCTGTGAATCTGGTGATGAATGGACTTCTGCGAGCTTTACAGAAGAAATGCAACGTTTAGGTTATTAATTCAAGGAAGAGTAAAATGAACGCAATCGTATCAGCTTCACAAAGCGCTGAAGAATATTTAGAACTCGGTTTACGTGATCAATGGCATCCGGTTTTAGCAAGTTGGGAAGTGGCTGCCAATCCGGTCGGAATTACTCGTTTGGGTGAAAATATTGTGGTTTGGCGTGATGCCGAAGGTCAGGTACACGCACTTGAAGACCGCTGTCCGCACCGTGGTGCTCGTCTTTCGTTAGGCTGGAACTTAGGTGATCGAATTGCTTGTTGGTATCACGGTGTTGAAGTTCGTGCTGATGGTGTGGTTGCAGATGTACCAGCCGTTCACGAATGTCCAATGACAGGAACCAAATGCTTAAAAAGCTATCCAGTGAGTGAACAGCATGGCGCAATTTTTATTTGGTTTGGTATCGATGCAAATGAACAGCCAAAACCGCTTGAGTTCCCAGAGCAGCTTGCAAGCGAAGAGTGGAGTTCATTTCTTTGCCAAGCAGATTGGAAAGTAAACCATCAATACGCAATTGATAACGTCATGGACCCAATGCACGGGACCTATTTGCACTGTACTTCACACTCTATGGCAGACGGTGAACGTACCGCAGAGATGAAGCACCGTACAACTGATAATGGCTTTGTTTTTGAAAAAGAAGGCCAAACGGGTGTGAACTTCGACTGGGTTGAATATGGTTCGACAGGTGCAAGTTGGTTACGTCTTTCAATTCCGTACCGTAAACAATTTGGTCCGGGTGGCGAGTTCTGGATCGTGGGTTATGCAACGCCAATTGATGCCAACAATACCCGCGTATTTTTCTGGCGCTGCCGTAAGGTAAGTGGCTGGCAACGTAATGTATGGCGTTTCTTATATCGCAATCACTTAGAGCAGTTGCATTGGGATGTGTTGGAACAAGACCGCATTATTTTAGAAAACCTTGCACCAAATGCGCGTGAAAGAGAATTCTTATATCAACACGATGTTGGTCTCGCACGTTTACGCCGTTTAATGAAGAAAGAAGCTGAAAAGCAATTAAAGAAAATTGCTGTACTAAATGCATCAAACCGTATCGAGATGCAGGAAGAAGCTCATGGCTAATGTAGCGTTGCTGCAAGGCAAAAAAGTTTTAGTGACTGGTGCTGCACGTGGTTTAGGGCGAGATTTCGCTCAAGCGATTGCTGAAGCTGGTGCTGAAGTTGTAATGGCAGATATTTTATCTGACTTAGTGCAACAAGAAGCACAGAACTTACAGAAGCAAGGGCTTCATGTTCATGCGGTCACCGTTGACCTTGCCGATGCGACCTCGATTGAAAATGCGGTAGCAAAAAGTGTTGAGCTGTTAAAAGGGTTAGATGGCCTTGTGAACTGTGCAGCGCTTGCAACCAATGTAGGTGGAAAAAATATGATTGATTATGATCCTGAACTTTGGGATCGGGTCATGAATATTAATGTAAAAGGCACATGGCTGATCAGCAAGGCATGTGTTCCACACTTAAAGCAGTCGGCTGCTGGCAAGATTGTGAATGTTGCATCAGATACTGCTTTGTGGGGCGCACCAAACCTAATGGCTTATGTGGCAAGTAAAGGTGCAATTTTTGCCATGACACGTTCAATGGCAAGAGAGTTGGGGCCGTTCAATATCTGCGTCAACACATTGTCTCCAGGTCTGACGTTGGTTGAAGCAACCGAATATGTACCGCAGGAACGTCACGATTTATATGTCAACGGAAGAGCGATTCAGCGTCAGCAACTTCCACAAGATTTAAATGGAACAGCATTGTATCTACTGTCGGATTTGTCCTCTTTTGTGACAGGTCAAAATATTCCGGTCAATGGCGGTTTTGTCTTTAACTAAGGAGTAGTCAAATGATTACAGGGATCGAGATTTTAAAGTTTGGAGTTGAAGATAGAGCCGCTTCAAACAAGTTTTTAGCAGATTTTGGTTTAAACCAAAGTGCTTCTGATATTGAAGGCACTGATTTATATCAGACTCAAAACGGTAGCAAGATTTATCTATTTAATTGTGATGATGACCGTCTACCACCTGCGATTGAGCAAGGTTCAACTTTACGTGAAGTCACGTGGGGGGTTGATCATGCTCAAGACCTTGAAGACTTGGCAGGCCGCCTAGTCGATGTAAATGGTTTTAAGCGTTCTGAAAATACAGTTCAGTGCTTTGACCCAAATGGTATGACCATTCGTTTTGAACAAAGTTTTGTGAAAGATGTTCAAGAACTTAAAACGGAAGGCATTAACCAATACGGCAATATTCAACGTGTGAATGCGGCAAGTCCTGTCTATGAAAAAGGTCAACCTGTTGCGATTGGACATGTCGTGTTCTTCACACCAGATTTAGCAGCAACTGAAAATTTCTATATTGAAAAAGTAGGATTTCATTTGTCTGATGCCTACAAAAATCGTGGTGCATTCTTACGTTGCCGCGGTAAAGGTTATCACCATGATTTATTCTTGCTTAGTGTTCCAAATAAACCTGCTGGCTTAAATCACGTTGCGTTTGTCGTACGTGATATCCATGAGGTGATTGGGGGCGGTTTAAATATGAATCGTTCGGAATGGTCAACCTTTATTGGACCGGGACGTCACCCAATTTCTTCAGCTTATTTTTGGTACGTCAACTCACCATTGGGTGGTGCATTTGAATATTACACCAACGATGATTATTTGACAGAAGAATGGCAGCCACGTGTAGAAGAACATCGTCTAGAGCTTTTCACCGAATGGGCGATTGAAGGTGGTCTTGATGACACAACCCGCCGTCAGGTGAAGCCTGTTTAACAGGTATTGCTTTACAAGGAAGATGGCTATGGAAAAGATCGTAATTGTAGGTGCCGGACAGGCAGCGGGTTGGGCAGTAAGCACACTACGCCAAAATGGTTATGTGGGCGAAATTCACGTGGTTTCAAATGAAGATCAAGTGTTTTATGAGCGTCCGCCACTGTCTAAGCAAGTACTTTCAAAAGAAGCAACTTATGAAAGTTTGAATTTGTTCTCTCCTGAACAGGTTCAAGAGTTCAACGTTCAATGGCACAAACCGGAAATTGCAACAAAAGTCGATCGTGAACAAAAACAGGTTCATTTAGAAAGTGGTCAGGTTTTGCCGTATGACAAGTTACTGATTGCAACTGGAAGCCGTGCTCGTGTACCAGTCAATACATGGCAGTTCATTCCAAATGTTGTGACCTTACGTAATGTGCATGACTGTGAACGCTTGGCCGAAATTTTAAAGCATGCAAAGAATGTCGCTGTGATTGGCGGTGGCTGGATTGGTCTTGAAATTGCGGCAACTGCGCGTAAGCAAGGTAAAGACGTTCATATTTTTGAATATGGTGACCGCTTGTGTGCAAGAAGCGTGAGTCCTGAAGTCTCTGCATTTTTAAAAAATATGCATGAAACCCAAGGCACAAAAATTCATTTAGACAGCAAGAGCCTTCATCTGGTTGAAGCACCTCATCAGAAAGTTGAAGTGGTAAACCATCCACAAAATAGTCAGTTGTTTGACTGTGTGGTGGTGGGTGCGGGTGCTGAAATCGCTAAAGAGCTCGGTGTACACGCTGGTCTCGATGTGAAAGATGGCATTGTGGTGAACTGCTTTGGACAAACCTCAGATCAACACATTTATGCCGCAGGTGATGTCGCGATTCATCCGGGTTTGGGCTATTGCATTCAGTCTTGGGCAAATGCACAAAATCAGGCAATTGCCGCAGCGAAGTCGATGCTGGGTATTGAAACTGAATATACCGATATTCCATGGTTATGGTCTGATCAATACCACTTTAATATCCAGATATTAGGTACGTATCAACCTGAAAAAACGAAAGAGTTGGTGATTCGCCAAGGCGGTGAAGATCAGGTGAGTTATCTATATCTGGACCATGAAAATCGTTTGCTCAACATGATTGCCATTAATGATTCTAAACTGGTCAAACTGGCAAAACGTTGGATGCAAGCCAACACTGTTTTAGACCCAAAACTGTTAGAAGATTCTGAATTTAATGTCATGAAGTTAAAACCGTAAACATTAAATCTGGTCCTCATTACCAAATCGAAGGAATGACACATGAGTAATGAAGAAAAAAGTGGATTAAAGCATTGGGTACCTGCTTTTGTCCTTATGGTGTGTGTGGTACTGGCATTTTTCGACAAGATTAGTATTGCGGTTTTATTTTCAGATCCTCATTTCCAAAGTGCAATGGGAATTGCTGAAGATAAGGCCAAGCTGGGATGGCTCATGACAAGTTTCTTACTTGCTTATGGTTTTTCATCAGTTTTTCTAAGCTTTTTGGGCGACATTTTTAACCCGAAGAAAATGCTGTTTTGGAGTGTAACTTCATGGGGTTTACTCATGTTTTGCATGGGGTTCACCACCAGTTATTCAGGCATGTTGATTTTACGTGTGCTGTTAGGTTTGGCAGAAGGTCCGTTGTTTGCCTTGGCTTATACCATTGTAAAACAGACATATACAGACCGTCAGCAAGCACGTGCTTCAACCATGTTCTTACTTGGAACACCGATTGGTGCATTCCTTGGGTTCCCAATCACGGCAAATGTTTTAGCACACCATGACTGGCACACCACTTTTTTTGTGATGGCTGGGTTAACGCTAATCGCTATTTTCAGCATTGTTTTCGGTTTGCGTAATTTGCAACTCAAGAAAACTGTCGAAATTGAGGGCGAGAGCAAACGTACCAATTTCAAAGGCCATATTGCTAATACCAAGATACTTTTGAGCAATAAAGCATTTTGGTTGGTTTGTCTTTTTAACATTGCATTGATGACTTATTTATGGGGCTTAAATAGCTGGGTTCCTTCTTACTTAATGCAAGACAAAGGCTTCAACCTCAAAGAATTTGGGATGTATTCAAGCTTTCCATTCATTGCCATGTTAATTGGCGAAATCATCGGCGCGTTTTTATCTGACAAGTTGGGTCGCCGTGCAATTCAAGTCTTTAGCGGCTTATTACTCGCAGGCATTTTCATGTATGTGATGGTCATCATGACCGAGCCATTATTGATTATTGCAGCGATGTCTTTAAGTGCGATGGCTTGGGGTTTTGGAGTGGCCGCTGTATTTGCTCTTCTTGCAAAAGTAACTACCTCAAATGTAGGGGCGACTGCGGGCGGAATATTTAATGGTTTGGGTAATTTTGCAAGTGCAATTGCACCTGTACTTATCGGTTACATCGTGATGCAAACACATAGTTTTAATTTGGGAATTACCTTCTTGGCTGCTGTCGCTGTCATCGGGTCATTTTTCTTGGTTCCTTTATTAAAACGTTATTAATTCACTGTATAGGAGTTTAAAAAATGACTACACAACAATTCGAATCGTGGGCACAACCAGAAAATTCTTCTTTAGAAGATTGGTTAAACACGCGTATTGCTCGCTTTGAAACTCGTAAATATGACTTTGATGCTTTGAAGTTCCAAGCCGATTACGACCCGAAATATCGCCGTGCTCAAATGCGTTATATGGGTACAGGCGCAACAGGTGTTGCAAATGACGGTAACACTGTACCAGCAGAAAACTTTACGTTTTCGACCATGGTGTTGCCACCTCAGTGTGAAGGTCCTTTGCACATTCACCACGACGTTGAAGAAGTTTTCTTTATGCTCCGCGGCGAAATTGATTTGTTCATTGAGCACAACGGCGAAAAATTCGAAACCCGTTTAAAAGAGCGTGATCTGATTTCAATTCCACCGGGCATCTACCGTGGTCTATTTAACCCAGGTCAAGAAGATGCCTTGATGTGTGTAATGTTAGGAACAGGTAAACCAACAATTCCAAACTATCCACCAGAGCACCCATTGTCTCAAATCAAACGTTAATCGTTTGATGATGTGAGTTAAGGGAAAGGAATAAAAATGATGACACTCATTGAAAAGTTAGCAGAATTTCCGGTGAAAACCGTGACTGTGCAAGGCCAGCAACAAGCATATCGAGAAGCCGGTCAGGGCGAATACCTCGTGCTGTTACATGGCATTAGTTCAGGTTCTGCTTCTTGGGTGAACCAACTTGAAGTGCTGTCTCATCATTTTCATGTCATTGCCTGGGATGCACCGGGCTATGGCAAATCAGATGAACTTTTAACTGATCAGCCGAATGCTACCGATTATGCAAAGCGTTTGGCAGCGCTGTTTGAAGTTTTAAAAATTGAAAAAGCAATTGTTGTTGGCCACTCATTAGGTGCCTTACAAGCGAGTGCATTTGCTGCACTTTACCCAGAGCGAGTAGAGCATTTGGTGATCGCCAATTTGGCTCAAGGCTACCAACGCCACGATGAACAAACCCAAATTCAGGTTTTTGAAAAAAGACCAAAAATGTTGAAAGAGTTAGGCGCTAAAGGAATGGCTGAAAGCCGTGGGCCTCATTTGATTTATAAACAAGAACCACAAGCCTTGGCTTTAGTTTCAGAGGTGATGCAACAGTTGACCCTACAGGGATTCACACATGCATCGTACTTACTCGCATATGACGAAATACGTAATTATTTAACAGATTTACAAGTCCCATGCACAGTGATTGCAGGGCAGCAAGATCAAATCACTCCTGCGTTAGGTATACAAGAGCTTGCTCAGGAATTGCAGTTGGAACAGCACTACATCATCCAAGATGCAGGACATCTAAGTTATGTCGACCAACCGCAAGCATTTAACCAAATTATGTTGACGATTCAGGAACAATCGTAAGAGAGATTAAGGATTATGAGCTTCCAAGTTGAAGGAAAAGTTGCAGTTGTTACGGGTGGCTCCTCTGGGATTGGGCTGGCTGCTGTTGAAATACTGGTTGCAGAGGGTGCAAAAGTAGCTTGGTGTGGTCGCGATGAAGAACGCTTGAATGCTTCAAAACTCTATATTTTAGAGAAATATCCGCATGCCAATATTTTTACCAAAGCATGTAATGTGTTGAAAAAAGAAGAAGTTCAACAATTTGCCAAAGACGTAAAACTCAATTTAGGCAATGTGGATATGCTCATTAACAATGCTGGACAAGGCCGCGTTTCAAATTTTGAAAATACGCAAGATGAAGACTGGATGAAAGAAATTGAGCTGAAGTATTTCAGTGTTTTACATCCAGTTCGGGCTTTTCTTGAAGATTTAAAACACTCTGCAAACGCATCGATTACCAATGTGAACTCTTTACTGGCGTTACAACCAGAGCCACACATGATTGCCACTTCATCAGCACGAGCGGCGTTGTTGAATCTGACACATTCTTTGGCTCACGAGTTTACTCAGTATGGTGTTCGTGTGAACTCGATTTTACTCGGAATGGTCGAATCCGCGCAGTGGAAACGCCGTTATGAAACTCGCTCAGACTTAAACCAGTCATGGGAAGAATGGACAGGCAATATTGCTAAAAACCGCGGAATTCCAATGCAGCGTTTAGGCCGTCCTGAAGAACCAGCCCGTGCTTTAGTTTTCTTGGCATCTCCATTGGCATCGTACACCACAGGTGCGGCACTCGATGTCTCAGGTGGTTTTAATAAACATTTATAAATATCAGGTGCTGTCATGAAAAAGTTGATGATGATTGGTTTTGGCGCAATGGCAGCAGAAGTGCATGCACATTTGCCTCAAGATTTACAACTGAAATGGATTGTCGTGCCGTCTCGTAGCGTTGAAAAGGTTCAATCACAAGTGTCTTCAGAGATTCAGGTGATTTCAGATATTGAGCAATGTGATGGTGCGCCAGACTATGTCATTGAGGTGGCAGGTCAAGCAGCAGTGAAAGAGCATGCTCAAAAGGTTTTAGCGAAAGGCTGGACTATAGGCCTGATTTCAGTTGGAACTTTGGCTGATAGTGATTTTCTGATTCAGCTCAAACAAACAGCTGAAGAAAATAATGCCCATCTGCATTTACTCGCAGGTGCCATTGCTGGCATTGACGGTATTTCAGCAGCCAAAGAAGGTGGCTTACAAAAAGTCACTTATAAAGGCTGTAAAAGCCCAAAAAGCTGGAAAGGGAGTTATGCAGAACAATTGGTCGATCTAGATCATGTGACTGAAGCTACGGTTTTTTTTACCGGAACTGCTCGTGAAGCTGCGATGAAGTTTCCAGCAAACGCCAACGTCGCAGCAACGATTGCACTTGCTGGGCTTGGAATGGACGAAACCATGGTCGAATTAACCGTTGATCCAATGATCAATAAAAATAAGCACACCATCGTGGCAGAAGGTGGCTTTGGGCAAATGACCATTGAATTGGTTGGTGTGCCGTTAGCAAGTAACCCGAAAACATCAACTTTGGCTGCGCTTAGCGTGATTCGTGCTTGTCGCAACAGTGTAGAAGCAATACAGATTTAAGAAGGATTTGATCATGGCAAAGGAAATTTATATTGCAGGTGAATGGCGTTTGGGCCGTGGTGCAGTCATTCAAAGCCTGTTTCCGGCAGATCAGTCGGTAAACGCTGAGATTTCAACGGCAACGCTTGAAGATGTGAATGAAGCGATTGAAAAGGCTGATCAAGCTTGGCGTCAACCCAACTGGAGAAACAGCTTGCCGCATGAGCGCGCACGTATTCTCTACAAAGTTGCAGACATTATCGAAGCGCGTGTAGATGAATTGGCAAAACTACAAACACGCGATAACGGTAAGCCTTTAACCGAAACACGTGGTTTGGTGATGAGCGCTGCGGCGACAGCACGTTATGTTGCAGCGGCGTGTGAAACGCTAAATGATGAGCTCACCACTCAACGCGCTCCAGACTTTATGACCATGAGCGTTCATGAACCTGTAGGCGTTGTGGCAGCAATTACGCCTTGGAACTCTCCAATTGCGAGTGAAGTTCAAAAGCTTGCTCCAGCTTTGGCAGCAGGAAATGCAGTGGTGTTAAAACCAGCAGAAGCAACTTCACTCATTGCTTTAGAGCTTGCCAAAATTTTTGAAGAAGCAGGCTTACCTAAAGGCTTACTCAGTGTGTTGGTTGGTCGAGGTTCAGTGATTGGTGATGCAATTGCTCAACATCCGTTGGTTCGTAAAATCTCTTTTACGGGTGGAACAACCACAGGTCGTCATTTGGCTCATATTGCAGCGGAAAAACTTATTACCACGTCGCTTGAGCTAGGTGGCAAGTCACCAACAATCGTTTTACCGGATGCCGATGTAGAACTGGCTGCCAAAGGCGTAGCTTACGGTATTTTTAGTTCGGCAGGTCAAGCGTGTATCGCAGGTTCTCGCTTATTTATTCATAGTAGTCTTTACGATCAGTTTTTAACGCGTCTGGTTGAAATTACCAAAGGCTTACGTGTGGGCCATCCGGAACAGGCTGGTGTGCATTTAGGGCCACTCGTAAATGACAAACATTTGCAGTCAGTTGACCGCTATGTACAGCTTGCTAAAAGCGAAGGTGGTCAAGTTTTGGTTGGTGGCGAAGCATTAACGACTGGTGACTATGCCAAAGGAAGCTATTACTTACCCACCATTATTACGGGTTTAAGTAATAGTGCCCAAACCTGTCAGGAAGAGATTTTTGGCCCTGTTTTAGTCGTCATGAAATATGACAACGAACAAGATTTGATTGCTCAAGCCAATGACAGTTGTTTTGGTCTTGCAGCAGGCATCTGGACTGAAAGCTACCGTAAAGCTTGGCGTATTGCCCGTGTGTTAGAAGTGGGAACAGTGTGGATTAATACCTACAAAAAGTTCTCGATTAGTGCGCCGTTTGGTGGCTTTAAAGACAGTGGTATTGGGCGCGAAAAAGGCCGTTTGGGCATTTTATCGTATATGCAGCAAAAGAGTATTTATATGGGGCTGAATGAACAGCCTAACCCTTGGTGCGAATAATAGATTCAAGGACTGAAAACAAATTTTGAGGAACAGACATGACTGAACGTGTAAATGTAGGCGAAGCAATCGCAAGAGTTTTAGAAGCGCACCAAGTTGACAGTATTTATGGTGTTATTTCCATCCACAATTTACCTATTGCTGACGCAGTAGGACGCCGTGAAAAAATGCGCTTTGTGGCAGCCCGCGGTGAAGCGGGTGCGGTAACTATGGCAGATGCACACTCACGCTTTAAAGGCTTGGGTGTAGCACTGACCAGTACTGGTGCTGGCGCTGGTAATGCGGTGGGTTCACTGATTGAAGCGATGAATGCGGGTAGCCCTGTATTGCATTTAACAGGTCAGGTTGAACGCGAATATCTCGACCGTGATGCAAGTTTCATTCATGAAACCAAAGACCAACTTACGTTTTTACGTGCGTCAAGCAAAGCAGCATTTCGCATTACTAGTCCAGATAATGCTGTTGGTGTGATTCGTGAAGCCATCCGTGTGGCAACAACAGTTCCAATGGGACCAGTAAGTGTTGAACTACCAATTGATGTACAAGCGGCAGAAATTGATTTACCACTTAACCTTGGGCCAGTTAAAGCATTGCAATTGCCACAAGCGGATCAAGCTGAAATTGATCTTCTTGTCAGTGAAATCAAAAAAGCAAAACGTCCGATTTTCTGGATTGGTGGTGGAACTTTAAATAGTGTTGCTGAAGTTAAAGCAATTGCAGATTTAGGTATTCCAGTTGTGTCATCTACACACGGTCGTGGCGTATTGGCAGATGATCATCCACGTAGTTTAGGTGCATTCCACAACTCGGCAGCGGTTGAGCAGTTATTAAAAGATGCTGACTTAATGGTTGTATTGGGTTCTCGTTTACGTAGTAATGAAACCAAAACTTATTCGGTTGAGTTCCCTGAAAACATTATTCAGGTAGATGCTAATCCAGTGGCTCAACAACGTAATTATAAAATCCGCAACTTCATTTGTGGCGATGCCAAAGATGTCTTAACACGTGTGTTGTCAGAGCTTCAAGGAACTTCAAAAGTTGATAGCGACTACGATGCTGCTGTAGTTGCTGCTAAACAAGCTGCGATTGATGCATTGCGTAAGCAAATCGACCAATACGCTTTAATTTGTGATCACTTGCGTACAGCTTTACCTCAAGACGGTATTTTTGTACGTGACATCACCATGTCAGGTAGTACATGGGGCAGTCGCTTATTCCCAGTACAAGCACCGAACCAAAACATTCACTCACTCGCTGGTGCAATTGGTTTAGGTCTTGCAACGGCAATCGGCGCTTCGGTTGCTAACCCTGACAAAAAAGTGATTGGTTTGGTCGGTGATGGCGGCTTAATGCTTGGCATTGGTGAAATTGCAACCATGGTTCAAGAAAACACCAACATGGTCTTAATGATTATGAATGACGGTGGTTATGGCGTAATGCGTGGCATTCAAAATAACTACTTTGGTGGTCGTCAGTATTTCAATGAATTGCATACACCAGACTACAAACTTCTTGGCGAATCGATGGGTGTGAAGAGCTGGAAAGTCGGTAGTGCAGATGAGTTTAAAACTGTCATTCAAGAGGCGGTTGCATTTGAAGGACCAACGGTCATTGAGCTCGATATGAACTCGATTGGACCATTAAACTTTGCGGGTCCACCGCAAAAGAAACTGTATTAACCAGTTTGGATGGCTTAGTACATATGCGATGGGAGCTGCTAAGCCATCCTTTTTTTAGATATATTTTTTTATCTAAAAAACAATAAAAACGAAGTTTTACAGGTAAAACAAGTAAAGTTCCAGCAGGATGCTGGAACTCAATCAAGGATGTAGAGATGAAAAAGACTTCATTAATCATGGCATTCATTACACCACTCGCTATGGGGATGAGTGCAAGTGCGTTTGCAAAAGATTCATTACTTGAATGGAAAAGTGATGATGGAACTGACTCGTTAAAGTTAGGTGGGGTGGTACGGTTAAATCAGCGTTATGAAGATTGGGAAGGGCCAAACCGTGGTTTTGGTAAGCTCTATTTTGATATTTTTAGGGTAGATCTAAAAGGTAAGTTTGATGATGCATACATCAATGCGAGCTATCTGTTCCAAGACCAACAGAAAACCTCGATTGAAAAAGCATATGTCGGCTATAACCTTGATGCCAACAACAGCATTGAAGCAGGTCTGGTCTATAAACCATTTAACATTTATCCATATCCGCAAAATGGCTGGACTTATCACATTCCATTCTTTTTAGGTTATGGTAACAATATTGCACCGGGGCTTAACTGGAATTATCACGACAAAGATTGGGATATAAAACTTGGTTATTACCCGCAAATGCTAGAGACCAATCTGCGTTATTCGCCTGAAAGTGCAACTTATGATGACTTGGCAGGAAATGCTTTTCCATCTCAAAAGGCCTACCAGAATGAAAAGCGTAATCAGTTTAATACCCGCATTGTGCGCAAGCTAGAAACTGATTTTGGTAAGCAAGAGGTTGGTGTGTCTGGTGCGATTGCTCAGTTACATAATAAAGTCACCGATAAAGATGGCAAGTATTATGCGGTTGGTTTGCATACCGACAACAACTACAAGCGTTTTAACTTACAAAGCTCGGTTATTCACTATCAATACGATGCTAAAAATCCGGACGGTGTAAATAGTGATATGACCTTAATGGGCAATAACGGCTTTACACCTGCCTATTTCATCGCTTCGGAAGGAACGATTGCCAGTTTAAACCTTGCCTACACTTTACCTGTGACCAATATGGGCAAGCTAAAAGCTGTTAAGTTTTATAATGACTATAGTTATCTCGATAAAAAACGTGATGATTGGTCAGATTCACAAATGAACACTACAGGTATGATGTTTATTGCTTCGCCATTTATGGTTTGGGCAGATTATACGTGGGGTAAAAACTCAAATATTATTGGTGGAGCGACCAACTCAACAGGGTATACCTCTGCCACTTCGCCAAACAGTGATAAATGGCTATATCGAATTAACTTTAATATTGGGTTTACTTTTTAAAGTGAACTGCCATAAAAAACCACGCAATGGGCGTGGTTTTTTATTTCATAAGTTAAAGCTTTTAATATCTATTTTTTTCAAACTTATTCCAAAATACAAACGCAGTCAAAAAGGCTAAAATGGTCAGCGCAAAAATATAATACATTGCACCGATATCACTATATTGACTGAGCCAATGCACCAGTGGCAATGTCATACCGCCCACAATTGCATAAGATAAATTATAAGAAAATGAAATGCCCGAGAAGCGAACAGGTGCAGGGAACATTTTAACCATGCTACTCGATACCATGCCAACAGTCCCTGAGCAAAGACCCAACAGCATATATAAGCCAAAAATGGTTGAATGTGCGGCGTGGCCTAAACTGTTATAAAAAACTGCTGCTGTGAGTGCCACTGCAAGCGCACCGACCATCATAACTTTGCCACAGCCAAAACGGTCAGCAAAATAACCAGCCAAAATACAGCCAACCATTTGCATGACAATAGCTGCGCTTTGCATTTCAAAAGTCTGAGTACGTTCAAAACCAAATGAACCAATCAATAAATTTGGCATGGCTAAAATCACCACCACCACACAGCCTGTTAAAAACCACGTAAATAACATCCCAATAACAACGGCTGTTTTATGGGTCGTTAACACTTGTTTAACCGGCATTTCTTTTGAAATTTCTTTACGTGCCTGCATGGCTTTAAACACAGGTGTTTCTTTTAAATAGGTCCGTAAATAAAGTGCGACCAGACCAAAAATACCACCTGTAATAAAAGGTATACGCCAAGCCCAGTCGTGAATCTGTCCTTCACTAAAATTCAGTGAAATCCATAGTGACATGAGCGCACCTAGTAAAATTCCTAAAGACAGTCCGGCAGTTAATAAACCATTTGCCAGTCCAATTTTTCTTTCGGGAACGTGTTCAGACACAAATGTCCAAGCGGCGGGAATTTCACCCCCAATTGCAATACCTTGCACCACACGCATGAGTAATAAAAGCAGCGGCGCCAAATAACCAATATTTTCAAAAGTAGGCAAAATCCCGATAAACAGAGTAGGCAGAGCCATCAATAAAATAGAAAGCGAAAATAGTTTTTTTCGCCCAACTAGATCGCCAAAATGGGCCATCACAACTCCACCTAACGGCCTAAAAAAGTAACCTGCTGCAAAAATTCCATAAGTATTGAGCATGGCCCAAAATGGACTAAGCGTACTTGGGAAAAAGAGGTCGGAAATGATTTTGGCGTAGAACACATAAATCACAAAATCGTAAAACTCTAAAGCGCCACCGAGTGAAGAAAGGGCGAGGGTTCGTTTATCTTCTTTATTCAGATAGTTCGCATCCTGCAACGTTAATTCTTGATCCATTTTTTACTTAATTGTTGTAATCGAAGCTTGGATATTAATGGAAAAGTGAAGTAAAAGTAAATGGAGGAAATTTGTGCTATAGATGACTATAGATTGGGCTAACCAAGAAAAGACAAAATGGTTTAAAACTAAAAACGCTTTAGATTAAACAAAAACAGATGTAGGAATGGCTTTTCTTTTGAGCCGTTCAGCGACACAATAAAACCAGTAATAACTAGTTTAATAAGAGATTCAAGGGATGAGTGTAGTTTTACCTGTAGCTAAGCGCGGTGAAGACATTTTAAAACTGATTGCTGCACCTGTCTCATCTAGTGAGCTGAACAGTGATTGGCTTTATGGGCTTGCAGCCGCTATGCATGCCACTATGCTTGAACGCAATGGTGTAGGAATTGCTGCACCTCAAGTCTATATCTCTAAACGAGTCATTATTGTGGCTTCTCGACCAAACCCGCGCTATCCCGATGCACCTGAAATGGATGCGGTGGTGATGGTGAATCCTGAAATTTTAGAGTTTTCGAGTGAAACCCTCTTAGGTGAAGAAGGCTGCTTAAGCGTGCCAGATGAACGTGGACAAGTCGAACGTGCAGAAATGGTAAAGGTTAAATATTCAACACTTCAGGGTGAATTCGTTGAAACGATTTTTCACGGTTTTCCTGCTCGTATTGTTCAACATGAAGTCGATCATTTAAATGGAGTGTTATTTGTAGAAAGAATAATCTAATCTTCTGTTTAAAGTTTTGAAAAACGTATAATGAGCTTGAAATAAAGAAGTCAACGGAATTACAATACTTATATCGTGATTTTTAATTCATTCAAAAAGTATAATTTTAATATTATCAGCAGGTTGTGCTGAAAAATTGCTCTAAAGCGCAAATCTCCTCATTTAAGGTTACGGACCATGAAAACCCCTCTCCCAGATTATTTGGCAAATGTGATAGAAGCCTGTGAGGTAGATAATAGCGGGCATCTAGCTGACTATATTCCAGAGTTGGCAAATGCAAATCCAGACCGATTGGCTTTGGCAATGTCTACGGTAGATGGTGAAATTTATTCGATCGGCGATGATGATACTGAATTCACCATACAGTCAATTTCTAAACCGTTTGTATATGCTTATGTTTTACAACAGCTTGGCATTGATGCGGTACTCGCTAAAGTAGGGGTGGAGCCTTCAGGGGAAGCTTTCAATGAAATTTCATTGGGTAAAGATGGTCGTCCGAAAAACCCGATGATCAACTCTGGCGCAATTACTGTACATTCATTGATTCAGGTCAAACATGGTCTACATAGTGCAGAAATTCTACGCCGTTTTATGAGCGAGCTTGCTGGTCGCGAATTAAGTTTTGATGAGTCTGTCTATGATTCGGAAGTCAAAACTGCCTATCGTAATCTTTCGATCGGTTATATGTTGCGAACTGTCGGAATTTTGGAAACTGACCCTGTCGATATTGTGAATGGCTATATTCGCCAATGTGCGATTATGGTGACGGTTAAAGATCTGGTACGTATGGGCAGTGTACTTGCCAATGGTGGAGTTGACCCTAAAACTGGAAAGCGTTTATTAAACCGATCTGTAGTGAGACAAGTACTCAGTGTAATGATGAGTTGTGGTATGTATGATGCCGCAGGTGACTGGCTTTCAACTGTAGGTATTCCAGCTAAAAGTGGTGTAGCAGGCGGTATATTAGGAGTACTGCCGGGTCAGGTCAGTATTGCTGCTTTTTCTCCTCGCTTAGATGAACATGGTCATAGTGTTCGAGGAATCGATATTTTAGAGCGGTTGTCCCGCGATATGGGATTACATCTCATGGAAGGTACACCTTCTGCACAAACCATTGTACAAAGCCATTACCGTACAGGAAAAGATGCATCATTAAGTGTGTATGTGCTTCGGGGTGTATTGAAATTTACTGAAGCTGAAATGTTGTTGCGTATTTTACAAGACGAAACAACTGACCAAAGCACAATCGTGATTGATTTGACCCAGATTTCACTTATCCATGAGGTGGGTAAGCGTATGTTCTTAGAAGGTGTAGATCGTCTGATTGATGATGGTCATACACTCGTTTTGGTTGATCCTGAACAGCGATTAGATCATGCGAGAACCGGCAAAGATCGAGAACTTCATGTCTATCATGATTTCGATGATTTGCTCGAAAAGCATGACCTACCTGCAAAAAAAAAGACTTATAACGACATCGCGGCACTTCTAAATTGTTGAGGTGTTTTTCCGAGATGTCGTTTAAACATCGCACTGAATGCACTGGGGTTGGTATACCCCAGTGACTCGGAAATTTGTGCAATAGATTCACCATTCGCGATTTTACTCAAGGCAAGTGCGATATGCATTTGCTGTACCCATGCCCGATAAGACAGTCCAGTTTCTTTTTGGAACATACGCATTAGGGTTCTCGAACTCGCACCAATATCATCGGCCCAATCTGTTAAATCTTTTGAGTGATTAGGCGCGTGTAATAACGCTTGGCAAATTTTTAATAATCGTTTGTCTTTTGGCCATGGAATTTGGATAGGCAACAAATTGGCTCGATGAATTTCTTCAAAAATCAAAATTTGTAAAGAACGAGAAAGCTCTTGAGAGGTGACAATATTTGGAGTCTCCTCTTGTTCAATTTCGTTTAAACGAATCAAAAGTTCATGCAACAGGTTGCTCACCCGAATAATGAAGCAATGTTGCCCCATTAAAGCAGCAGCATTTACTTCAACCAATGCTGTATTTAACTTAACGTGACTCAGTGAAATGACACTATGCTCGACATGGGCAGGAATCCATAACGCACACATGGGCGGCACAATCCAGACATTATTTGGTGTAAACACCTGAATGTTTCCTGTAGACGCATATAAAAACTGAGCGCGGGTATGCGTATGAGTCGGGGTGATTTCTCGGTAGGCATGCTCGGAAGATAGCCCAATCACAAGTTCAGACAAATCAGACTGAATAAGAGAATCGGACATAATCTATCCTAAAAATTGTCACTTATACGATGATTATTGGAAGATAACTTTATAAGCGACAATTTACAATAAGCACCTTACTTAAAATATTGGAGTTTTTCAGGTATGACGTCTTCAATACAATTGAAAGATGGTATTGCCAATACCGTTGCAAATGATCAGCCTCAAGGAATGATTATTAAAATTGTAGGTGCCGTGGCGGTTGCACATTTACTGAATGATTTAATTCAGGCCGTGTTACCAGCTATCTATCCAATGCTCAAAGCAAACTTCTCGCTGAGTTTTGCTCAAGTTGGCCTGATTTCGTTTGTATACCAAATTACAGGTTCACTGCTACAGCCTTGGATTGGACTTTATACCGATAAACATCCAAAACCTTATCTTCTACCACTCGGAATGGTCGTCACATTTTCTGGCATTATCTTGTTGGCATTTTCACCAAGCTTTACTGTGTTGTTATGTGCATCCGCGCTGATTGGGGTAGGTTCTGCAACTTTTCACCCTGAAGCTTCACGTGTGGCCCGAATGGCATCGGGCGGGCGCTTCGGTACGGCTCAGTCGACTTTTCAGGTAGGTGGAAACACAGGTACTGCCATTGGTCCATTGTTAGCAGCTTTGCTGATTGTACCGTTTGGACAGCATGCAGTTGCAGGTTTAGTGATATTTGCACTTTTAGCCATTTGGGTTTTATTTGGTGTAAGCCGTTGGACGATTGGTCATGCAAAAAATCAGGTAGCTACACGTGTAAACCAATCACAGAGTAAATTACATGGTCGTAAGCTCATTATTGCCTTGAGCACGATTAGTGTGTTGATGTTCGCTAAATTTACCTACATTGCCAGCATTAGTAACTACTTTACTTTTTACTTAATTCAAAAGTTCCATATCAGTATCCAGACCGCTCAGTTGCATTTGTTTGCGTTTTTGGCAGCTGTTGCTTTAGGTACATTTGCAGGTGGCCCAATTGGTGACAAGATTGGTCGTAAAGCTGTTATCTGGGTTTCATTTGTGGGTATGGCTCCATTTGCATTAATGATGCCGTATGCAAACTTGTTTTGGACAACAGTCTTATCGATTATTACTGGTTTGGTGTTGTCGTCTGCCTTTGCTGCAATGGTAGTTTACGCACAAGAAGCTGTTCCGGGTCGTGTGGGGATGATTGCAGGTTTAATGTTTGGCTTAATGTTTGGGGTAAGTGGTATTGCCGCAGCGGGGTTAGGGCATTTAGCTGATGTTAATGGTATTGAATGGGTATTTGGATTGTGTTCATTATTACCATTACTTGGGTTTGCAACCGCATTTTTACCGAACACAAAGGTTAAATAAATGAAAAGACTCTCAGTCATATTCAGCTGAGAGTCTTTTTTAGATAAATATAATTCCAATTAAAAAGACTATTTTTGAATACCAAATTTAAATACGGTGACACTGTTATACATTTGATTTGGGTTCAAACGTGTAGATGGGAAAGTCGGTTGATTGGGGCTGTCTGGAAAATGCTGTGTCTCTAATGCTAGAGCATCTGCTTGTCGATAAAGTACGCCGTTTGCACCAGCAACATTTCCTAATAAATGATTCGCCGTATACATTTGAACGCTTGGCTCAGTGGTTAAAACCTGCATTGTTCGTTTAGATTTTGGATCAACAACATGAGCAGCAAGATTTAATTTCCCTTGAGACTTTTGATTAAGCACCCAAGTTTGGTCATAGCCATATCCATAAGCCAATTGCTGATTATTCGCTCGAATATCTTTCACAATGGCCTTAGGAGTCCGAAAATCAAAAGGTGTACCAGTAACTGAAGCAATTTCCCCTGTTGGTAACGAATTTTGATCGGTTACCAATATACGGTCTGCATTGAGCTGTACCACATGATCGAGTACGCCATAAGGGGTATTTCCAGCACCTGACAAGTTGAAATAACTGTGGTTGGTGAGATTGACGACGGTCGGTTGATCAGTTTTGGCCTTATATTCAATCTGGAATTCATTTTGATCTGAAAGACTATAGATCACTTCCACATCTAATTTCCCTGGAAAACCTTGATCACCATTTGGGCTGGTTAACTTAAGAGAAGCTTTGACGGTTTCACCTTTAGAAACGAGGGGCTTAACTTGCCAAACACGTTTATCAAAACCAGGATTACCGCTATGTAATGAATTCGGTCCATTATTTTTTTCGAGGTTATAAGTTTTTCCTTCTAAGCTAAATTTAGCATTGCCAATACGATTCGCATAACGACCAATCAATCCGCCAAAATGAATGCCTGCCTTGGTATCAGTGACTTCATAGCCTTTTAGATCATCGAAACCCAAAACGATATTATTTTGTTTACCTTGTGCATCGGGAGTTAAAATCTGTGTAATTACACCACCAAAACTAATAAAAGATACAGAGACTCCTTTGTTGTTGCTCATGGTGTATAGATCAACTTTTTGACCGTCTTGAGTCGTACCATATGGTTTTACATTTAAGGTTGCAGCATTTGCAATTTGTGCAAAGCTATAGATCGTAAAACTTAAAATTACTAATTTTTTCATGTTTATACTCTATTTTGTAATGGTTGAATCTTGATGAATATAAGATTGATTTTTCATCTTTTTAAAGAGGTTTTTTATTATATATTGTGTTAATGATGATTAGCCTTGTTAATTCTAAGTATTGAACAAACTGAGACAATTTAAGGTTATAAATAAATTAACCTTTTTATAAAAATTCAACGGTAAGCTATTTTTATGACTCATCCCGACTCGATTTTAAAATTTTCACTTGGTCTCAATGGTCTCTCGTTTGACATAGGAAGCCAGCACATTCAAATTGAGCAGGGCTTAGGTTTTGTTGATTCAAAAAGTATTAGCCATGGTGTGATTGATGAGCTTGCTATCGAGAAGATGATTTATTTTATTGAAGAAATTATAGAGTCTCAGCCCTTAAGAAATCTAAATATAAGTGGCGTAGCTGTTACGTCTGATGCAGCCATGATACAACTGAGTGATTTGCTTTTTAGTGCTAAAAAACAACTAAGCCGTATTGAACTTGAGCATGCTTTTAATGATTTTATTAAGCGGTTGAGTTATTACACAAACCAAGTGGCTCCAGATCAGCTTTATATTTTTACCTACTTTGTATTTGTTCGAGAGATGATGCATCACTTAAGAGTTGAGCAGATTCAAATCATTTAAGAAGTGACTCTAAAATCGTAAAAAATAGGGAATAACGGATAGTAGAGTACCAATGCCACTAAGCAAGACATTGCCTTCAATAAAATAAGGGAAAATCATTAAAATTAAACCCACAATAAAAGGCACAGTCATTTTTTGCTTTTTTACGATAAAGAAAATAGCCGAGCCCAATGGAGCTAAAGATTACGCTGAGAAAAAGTTGGATAGTGTTCATGATGAATATCACTCTAATCTAGTTTGATTAGAGTGATATTTAATATAAATTTATAATTTCTTTATATTGGTTGAGTAGTTTAATTTAAAACTTTCCTTATCTAATTTAAAGTGTTTTAATTTATCAGCAAGTAGTTCATGACTTTCTAATAATTCTTTATGTTCAATAATATATAAAAATAAATTATTTAGATTTTGGATTAAATTATTCACGTTTGACTCCTTTATTAATAAGGTATCAGAATTATAGTGTGCATCTTTATCACAATGAGTAATATTATCTTTTGTGATAGTCACAGGGATAATATTATACATCGGATAGTATTCTGTAGCCCATTTTATACTATCATGTAATTGGGCAGAATCTTTTTTATGTAATGACTTTTGATTGTTGTGTTTTACTTCTACTACATAGCAATTATTATCCCAAAGCCAGACAATATCAGATCCTTTACCAATTTCAATTTCTGGCCTCCATGATTCAAGGCCCATTAACTTTCCTAAGTCTTTAAAAGCATCTTCGATAATATTACTATTTTGATTGAGGAAATTAATATTTCCCCTAACTTTTTGTAAGTTCAAAGGAGCATATTTTATATCAACAAGCTCTTTAAAAAATTTAATAATATTAACTAAATTTGATGAAGAATATTTTTTAATTTTTTTAGGCATGTTGGGTGGTATAAAGGCAGAAGCATATTTTTCTTTTGCATTTACTTGTAATTGTAAGGCTTCATATTTTTCAATAGAATATAGTACTCTAGCTGTCTTTTCTAAGTAAAAACCAATTTCCTCTTCTTCCAAATCCACTTTATTTAAATGTTGCCTAAATTCTGTGATATATTTTAAGGGCTGATTATTATATGCATTAACATACATTGATCTTTCTAAAGTCCCTAGTTTTATTTTATTTATATCAATTATAGATTCCTTCTTTTCTATTTTCTTCATGTAATTCTGATACCCAACTTTCCATTTTTCGTCTCTATCTAAGCAAGAACTAATTACTTGTTCTAAACCTCTTAAAATATCGTTTGGAAACTGTTTCTTAACAAGTTCACATAAATTATTAGATAAATCTATTTGTGCTATTGTTTGGGTACTAAAAGCATTTCGTACTTGATGTTGAGCAATGTTTACACCTAGGTCATGACCAATCAATAAAACAACAGCATAGTCAGCATGGGATCTGACAGCTCTTCCCATACCTTGTTCAATTCTATACGCAATTTTATTTCGTACTCCACCTCGTAGACCTAAGTTTGCAGCATCCAATGAATCAATTGTATTACTTCCAATAGGGATTCCATCTAAAACTAAGACTCTGCATGTTTCATCTGCAAGATTGACACCTTCATACCGCTGACTACAAACGGCGAAATTAAAATTAGAGCTAGGATTTGCTAATTGCTCAAGTCCATTGGCAATATTATCTGAATTTAGTAATTGAGCACCATTTGTCACCCAATCTTGAGCTTGATTGGTAGATGGCGTTAAAACTACTACTTTATGTTTCTTAGAGAGTTCAGTGATAAAGCTGATCATTGTTTCTCTAGTTAAGGATTGATCTATAAGACTAGGGGTTAGAATCATTCTTTCCCCAATCCCTTTATCATTATTTGGTGAAATAATTCTATTTAATGCCGAAGGATCAATATCTAAATCTCGGATAAGAATATTATCATCTGCTAATGTGGCAGACATAAATAAACGGTGGTTAGAATTTTTATATTGTTTAATTCTTTCAATATTTATAATGTCTGGAATTATTTCAATAGTTTCTCCTTTTATGACACATCGACAATATTTAAGGATATTTTCAATATGTGGCCATACAAAAATAAAATTTTGAAGATTTTTAAATTGATTCAATGTTTCAGAGATTTGATCAATATGATCTTGCCAGATCCAATAAGGTACTTCAAATAAATTATTTGGATCTGTACTTTTTACATCAATCCATCTTGTAGGATGATAATTTCGACATGAGGCATCCAATATTTCAAGAATTAAATCTTTAGCTTCACTATCTACTATTAACGTAAATTGCTTTCTAATAAGCTCAAGTCCTGAATGGGCATCATCTAATACAATTGCTTCAGGTATGATACCAGTTGAAGTTTTTTGAAAAACTGATTTTGCATTAAAAAACTTGTCATACGTGCATACGATAACTCTATTTCCAGAATAGCAATCAACTGGCATTTCTGAATCATTTTTTTTGAATTGAAAAGCTTTTATACCAAGTTTATTAGCTTCCTCAATAACTTGCTCAACAAGCTGAACAGTAGGACATAAATATACCCCAGATTTTTTTTCAAGTTGCATATACCCCAAAAGGTATAATAATCCAATGGTAGTTTTCCCCGAACCTGTGCTTAATTTTAGAATGGTATCTTTGTTAATATAATTTTTTGATAAGTACTCAAGAGCATCTTCTTGTGACTTTCTTAATGAAGTATGTGTAGCTCTGGTGTCTAAAGTATTAAATAAATCAATTAAATTATAGTTTTTAACTTCATCAAAAGCTTCAAACAAATTATCGAATATATTCTCAATCACTGTAACTAACCTTTTAAATTATTAAGTATTTATAAAGAATAATTTATATCATATAAAAAGAAAAAATCCCCTCAATTGAGGGGATTTTTTCTTGCTTAAATTAAACAATCGAATCATCTAAATTCGGCCCTAACCAACGCTTCGCTTCATCGAGTGTCCAACCTTTACGTTTTGCATAATCTTCAAGTTGGTCTTGAGAGATTTTGCCCACGTTAAAGTATTCACTTTGTGGATGAGAATAATAGAAACCACTTACCGAAGATGGCGGCATCATTGCAAAGTGCTCAGTCAGTTTGGTGCCGATTTTGTCTGTAGAACCTAACCAGTCAAACAACACCGCTTTTTCAGAGTGTTCTGGACAAGCAGGGTAACCCGGTGCAGGGCGAATACCGACATATTTCTCTTTAATCAGCTCTTCATTGCTGAGCTGTTCATCTGTTTTATAGCCCCAGAACTCTTTACGAATGCGTTCATGCAAGTGTTCTGCAAAGGCTTCAGCAAAACGGTCGGCTAGTGACTGAACTAAAATTGCAGAGTAGTCATCACCTTTGGCTTTGTATTCATTTGCCAATTCTTCTGCACCAAAAATTGATACAGTGAATCCGCCTAAATAGTCTTGTTGCTCACGATCAGCGCGAATGTAATCTGCCAAAGACAAGTTTGGTTTACCTGTCACTTTGTCAGATTGTTGACGTAAGTGCTCAAAGGTATGCGTAACATTTTGACCCGCTTCATCAAATACGCTCACTGTGTCGGCGTCAGTGCGCTGAGCAGGGAACATACCAAATACAGCACGTGCATCAAAAAGGTTGTTGTCGATAATATCTTTCAACATCGCTTGAGCTTGGTTATACAAATCTGTTGCAGCTTCACCAACAACTTCATCTTGTAAAATTTTCGGGAACTTACCTGCCAAGCTCCAAGAAATGAAGAATGGTGTCCAGTCAAAATATTCAACCAATTTTTCAAGCGGGTAGTTTGTTAAAACTTGAGTTCCCAAAAGATTTGGTTTTGCAGGAACATAGCTTTCATCAATTTTAAAGCCATTTTTAACAGATTCTGCATAAGTCAGTTTGGCGGCTTTAGGTTGTTTGTTAGCTAAGCGCTCACGAATTTTGACATATTCAGCACGGTGTTCTTCAATGAATTTTCCACGCATTTCTTTTGAAAGCAGGGTAGTTGCAACACCTACAGCACGTGAGGCATCTGCCACATAAATCACCGCATCGTTATGATACTGAGGATCAATCTTAACTGCTGTATGTGCTTTCGATGTCGTTGCGCCACCAATCAATAAAGGAATGTTGAAACCTTTACGTTGCATTTCTTTAGCTACAAACACCATTTCATCTAAGGACGGAGTAATAAGACCTGACAACCCGATGATGTCACATTTTTCATCAATCGCAGTTTGTAAGATTTTCTCGCAAGGTACCATCACGCCAAGGTCAACAATGTCGTAACCATTACAACCGAGTACAACACCCACAATATTTTTACCAATATCATGTACGTCGCCCTTAACAGTTGCCATCAGGACTTTACCTTTAGATTGGCTACCAGTTTTTTCAGCTTCAATATACGGATTGAGCCAAGCCACAGCTTGCTTCATGACACGTGCAGATTTTACAACCTGAGGTAAGAACATTTTGCCTGAACCGAACAAGTCACCGACCACGTTCATACCATCCATCAAAGCACCTTCAATCACATCTAATGGACGTTTAGCTTTTAGGCGAGCTTCTTCGGTATCTTCGTCAATGTATGTGGTAATACCTTTAACCAACGCATATTCAAGACGTTTTTCTACTGGCTCGTTACGCCATTCAAGGTTTTCTGCTTCGCGCTGAGCACCACTATGACCACGAAACTTTTCAGCTACTTCAAGTAGTTTTTCGGTCGCAAGCTGACCAGACTCACCTTGGTTCTGGTTTAAAACAACATCTTCAACTGCATCTTTGAGTTCTTTAGGAATATCATCATAAATTGCCATTTGACCGGCATTTACAATCCCCATGGTCATGCCTTGTTTAATGGCATGGTACAAGAACACAGAGTGAATCGCTTCACGAACAGGCTCATTTCCACGGAACGAGAATGATACGTTCGATACGCCACCAGAAATCATGGCGTGAGGTAAGTTCTGTTTAATCCAACCTGTGGCTTCAATAAAATCGACGCCATAGTTATTGTGTTCTTCAATCCCTGTTGCCACTGCAAACACGTTCGGGTCAAAAATAATATCTTCAGCAGGGAAGCCCACATCGTTAACCAAAACGTCATAAGAACGTTTACAGATTTCACGCTTACGTGCAGCAGTGTCTGCCTGACCAGTTTCATCAAAGGCCATGACAATAATTGCAGCACCATATTGGCGACACAAGCGAGCTTTTTCGACAAACTCGTCATAACCTTCTTTTAAGGAAATCGAGTTAACAACAGGTTTACCTTGTACACATTTTAAGCCAGCTTCAATGATTTCCCATTTTGATGAGTCAATCATGATCGGCACACGTGAAATATCTGGCTCAGATGCCACAAGATTTAAGAAATGAACCATCGCATTTTGCGAATCGAGCATCCCTTCATCCATGTTAATGTCAATAATCTGTGCACCAGCTTCCACTTGTTGCTGTGCAACTTCTAAAGCTTCTGAAAAGTTTTCTTCACGAATTAAGCGTAAGAATTTTTTTGAACCGGTAACGTTAGTACGTTCACCCACATTAACGAACAATGAGTCATCATAAATATTAAATGGTTCTAAACCACTTAAGCGGCAAGCTGGCTTAGTTTCAGGAATTTGACGGGGTGCAATGTCTTTTACTGCATTATAAATGGCACGAATATGGTCTGGTGTCGTACCACAACAACCACCAGTAATGTTAATTAGGCCACTTTCTGCAAATTCTTTTAAGAAAGCAGCAGTTTGCTCAGGCGTTTCGTCATATTCACCAAAAGCGTTTGGTAAGCCAGCATTTGGATGAGCAGAAATGAAAGTATCCGCAACATCAGAAACAGTTTTAACGTGAGGACGCATGGCATCTGCACCAAGGGCACAGTTGAAACCAATTGAAAGTAAGTCACCATGACGTACAGAGTTCCAGAACGCTTCGGCAGTTTGACCTGTTAAGGTACGGCCTGAGGCATCGGTAATAGTCCCTGAAATCATGAGCGGTAATTCATGACCAATTTGCTTAAAGACTTCTTTCACTGCAAAAATTGCAGCTTTACAGTTTAATGTATCAAAAACGGTTTCAATCAGAATGATATCTGCACCACCTTCAATCAGCGCATGAGTGGCCTCAATATAGTTTTCTTTTAGCGCATCAAAGGTAATGTTACGAAAGGCAGGATCATTTACATTGGGTGAAATTGAACAGGTACGCGATGTTGGACCGAGTACACCCGCTACAAAACGAGGTTTATCTGGAGTCGAATACTTTTCACAGGCTGCTTTGGCTAAACGTGCTGCTTCACGATTAATCTCGGGAACAAGATCTTCCATGTGGTAATCAGACATTGAAACACGCGTGCCGTTAAAGCTGTTGGTTTCAATAATGTCTGCACCAGCATCAAGGTAAGCTTCATGAATGCCTTGAATGATTTCTGGCTGTGTCAAAACTAAAAGGTCATTATTACCTTTTAAGTCATGTGCCCAATCGGCAAAACGCTCACCACGGTAGTCGGCTTCTTCCAATTTATGGCGCTGGATCATCGTTCCCATTGCACCATCAATAATCAGAATGCGTTTAGCAAGAAGCGCTTTTAGGGTGGCAAGCGTAGACATAGAAAACCCCGATCTTTTATATGAATTTAAAAATGCGGCGCTATTGTAACAGAATAGCAGCACAATTGATGATCTATGACGACCCACCATTCACCGTAAATTAGTCGTAAAAAAAAAGTGTTTTCGAACAAAAAGAGGGCATTTTTTCATCAAAAATTCATAAAATGATCATGATATTGAAATATTTCATCTCCAATATTCAGTTTTATGACAATTAGGCTGTTTAAAAAAACGTCATATAGGTAATTTTTTAGATATTTTTGCTTTAAAAATAGTCATAAATAAGGAAGATGTAAATTGATTTAAATTATTGTATTTTAATAAAAAAATAAAATTGATCGAGGAAAGGTGCATCAAATGAGGTCAAAATATGAAAAATTGACTTCATCAGGCGCCGCTTTGTCATATAATTGTCATAATTTAATTTAAGAATACAGAGGATTTTTCTATCCTCTTACCGTCTGCATGAATTCTAATCTACCCCCTGTTTCGGATTCAAAACTTGCGGCAAACCTGCAAGTCAAATCGACGAATGTACATGTCCCGACACCTAAGTTCTTTATGCCGGTGTTTCTGACAATTATTGTTGCAACACTTATTTATATTGGATTTCAGGTGAGTGCTGATTTAGCGCATGTACCGCCTTTGAGTCTTTATTCGGTTATTCTCTTATCTACCGCACTCTTGATTGCTTTAGGCTTTGAGTTTGTAAATGGCTTCCATGATACTGCAAATGCAGTAGCGACAGTGATTTACACCAATGCTTTACCTGCACCGGTTGCAGTCATGTGGGCAGGTTTTTGTAATTTTCTTGGGGTAATGGTTGCAAGCGGCGCAGTCGCTTACGGCATTATTGCATTGTTGCCTGTTGAATTGATTATGAACATGGGTAGCGGTGCAGGTTTCGCAATGGTTTTTGCGCTTCTTATTGCTGCGATTCTCTGGAACTTAGGTACTTGGTTCTTGGGTATTCCTGCTTCTAGCTCTCATACTTTGATTGGTTCAATCTTGGGTGTGGGCATTATGAACCATCTATTGAGTGCATCGACTGGCGTAACGACCAGTGGTGTTGATATGGATCAGGTGATTAAAGTCGGTAAGGCATTATTATTTTCACCTTTAATTGGTTTTGCTTTTGCAGCGATTGTATTCTTGTTGGTTAAAACTATTTTTAAACGCCAATTAGAGTTATTCCAGCCACCAGAAGGTAATAAACCACCACCAGCAATCATTCGTGCAATTTTAATCTTTACCTGCACAGGTGTAAGTTTTGCACATGGTTCTAATGATGGTCAAAAAGGTATGGGTTTAATCATGCTGATTTTGGTTGGTCTGGTGCCATTGGCTTATTCATTAAATAAAAACCTTGATACACAACAAGTTCAATCATTCCATCAGCTTTCTTCTCAAACTGCCGTACTTTTGAATCAAAATCAGCCAGAATTAACCGATGAAAAAGCACGTGTTATTTTGACTAAATATATTCAGACTAAACAGCAAACTCCGGAAGTAGTGCCTGCATTGGCAAGCATGACTGATCATTTGGGTGAGCGAGTTTCTAGCTATAGCAACTTAAAAGACATTCCAGAAGCTGCAATCAGTGAAATTCGTAATGACATGTATTTAAGTACAACGACGTTTAAGCGTTTGGATAAAGCAGATGCTTTACCAAAAATGGATCAGTCACAAGAAAAACTCGTGAAAGAATACCGTAGTAGCTTAGATTCATTCTTACAATACATTCCAACTTGGGTGAAAGTAGCAGTTGCTTTGGCGCTTGGCTTAGGCACCATGGTTGGCTGGAAACGTATTGTTGTGACTGTAGGTGAACGTATTGGTAAACATCATATGACTTATGGTCAGGGGATGTCTGCTGAGCTGGTCGCAATGAGTACAATTGCAGCTGCCGACGGTTTAGGTATGCCTGTTTCAACAACACACGTTTTAAACAGTGCTGTTGCTGGTACCATGGTAGCGAATAGATCAGGCTTAAACTTCAATACAGTTAAAACGATTTTATCTGCATGGGTATTTACACTTCCTGCAACAATCTGTTTGTCAGGCGGTTTGTACTGGTTATTCTTACAGTTTGTATAAAAGTATTTCAAAAATTAAAGCCACTGTTCACAGTGGCTTTTTTATTTGTTTCTTTTTAACGTTCAGTCTATTTTCATGTACATTCAATTATAAATTAATGAGTCCTTATAAAGCCTCAAGTAACTTCAGAGGCTAGGCTTAAAACTTTTATATCGGGATAGATTATGGATGCGGTTCAAATAGATCAGCTAAAACAACAATTTCCACTTATTGAGACACTGCAAGCCTATCAAGAAACATTTTGGTTTACACCTCATTGCTATCCTTTAAAAGAAGCTTTAGAAAAAGTTGGATTAACAGCCGAGGACGTAAGTGAAGCAGAAGCCAGATTAGAGCGCTTCGCACCTTATTTGGCAAAAGTGTTTCCTGAAACTCAAGCGCAACATGGAAAAATTGAATCAGATATCGTTGAAATTGGCCATATGCAACAAGCACTTTCTTCAACAGAGCAAGTGCAACTGAGCGGAGTATTCTGGCTGAAAAAAGATAGCCATTTACCTATTTCAGGTTCAATTAAAGCGCGTGGTGGTATTTATGAAGTCTTGGCTCACGCCGAAAAGTTGGCAATTGAGGCCGGACTTCTCAAGTTGGAAGACGATTACAGTAAGTTAGATCAAGATTCATTTCTAAAGTTTTTTTCTAAGTATCAAATTGCAGTAGGCTCAACAGGAAATTTAGGGCTTTCGATTGGTATTATGAGCGCCAAACTGGGTTTTAGAGTCACAGTCCATATGTCTGCCGATGCTAGACAATGGAAAAAAGACAAACTGCGTTCATTGGGCGTTAATGTTGTGGAATATGCCAGTGACTATGGCGTAGCTGTTGAAGAGGGAAGAAAAGCAGCAGAGCAAGATCCACATTGCTTTTTTATTGATGATGAAAACTCAAAAACATTATTTTTAGGTTATGCAGTTGCAGGAATACGCTTAAAACAGCAATTTGAGCAAAAACAAATTAAAGTTGATGCTGAACACCCATTATTTGTTTATTTGCCGTGTGGCGTTGGTGGTGGCCCTGGTGGGGTAAGTTTTGGACTAAAACTGGCTTTTGGTGAGCATGTACATTGTATCTTTGCAGAACCCACCCATTCGCCATGTATGTTACTCGGTGTCCACACAGGTTTGCATGATCAGATTTCAGTGAATGACATTGGCCTCGATAATGTAACTACCGCAGATGGGCTCGCAGTAGGCCGTGCTTCAGGTTTTGTGGGACGTGCTATGCAGCAGTTAATTGATGGCTATTACACCATTGATGATGAGCGTTTGTATGAGCTCATTGCGCTTTTAAATCAAACTGAAAATATTCAGCTTGAGCCTTCTGCGGTGGCAGGAATGATGGGGCCATATTATGTCCAGACGAGTCCTGATTATTTGGCTTTACATCAACTATCAACTGAGCAGTTACAGCAGGCAACTCATGTGATATGGGCGACAGGAGGCGGTATGGTGCCGCCTGATGAAATGCAAAAATATCTATCACACTTTCAAAATAAATAGATAAACACAGAAAAAAGCCCAATTCTAGAATTGGGCTTCAATCAAATTATTTTTTAGATGATTTTCCAAAAGGTAGTTTTTCGGTTGCAAAGCCATAGATTGCAGCAAAAGGCAGGGCAGTTCTTGCTAAATAAGCAACACGCCACAATCCGCCGTGGTTGGCACCTTCCATCATGAGCTCAAGCGGATGGTCCAGCTCCGTTTCAGGATTTGCCACAGAAGACTCATTTCTTAAGTCATGAATCCAGATTGCAGCCATAATTGCATTGGTAGTTTCAGGGCTAAATGCTTCTACATCAAAAAGCTCTGCACCATTAAAAGCTGCTTTCAACAATGGATTTTTAGTCACAGAGTGAGTCGTTGTAGATGGAGCAATATTAATGCTCACGTGTTGTCCTTGATGGCGGGCCAAAATAGCACGCCATTGTTGAATGCGTTTAGCCAAAGCATAATTTGGCCCTTGTTCAACAACTAGACAGTCGGCAATGCCATACGTTTTTCCATTTTCACAATCAACTAAGTCTTGATATGGCGCTTGAAAAAAACGTTTTAAGGAAAGTGCTGAAACACCTTTTACTGCCATTTTTTGTAGTTTTGTACGTGATTTAAACTTTTGTTGAGCAGCTTTTGCGACTTCTTTAGGAACCGCATAAACATCGGTTGGCGTACACATAAACATAAGGCTCGTATCAGACTTATGCTCGCTTACAAATTGCATGATGCTGTCCATTGCCATGGAAACACGAACATGCTTTTCACCATCTAAATAGGCAATTGCGGCCAAATCTAACTTTTGCGGAAACTGAACTAACCACTGTGCAATTTCTGGTAATTGAGTCAATAAATTTGCACCCAATTTATCTTTTAATTCAGAAACTTTTGCTGACGAATCAATTTGTTCAACACTTGGCGCAATGAGGGTTGCGTTTCCTTGTTGAATCGTATCTAAAATCTTGCCCCAAACACGTGGGTCTGGTAAGTCGACAGCAACAATATTCGCTTTCCATTTGGCTAACCAAGGTAGAGGTCCTGCTTCTGAAGCTGCACCAAACAGCACCATGGTACGGTCAGATAAATCAAACCATTCTGGGTGAGCAATAGCTTCACGTAAAGCTTTGGCATGACTTGGTTCAATAATACCAGCCTCTTCCCAACGTTGAATCTGGTCCAGTAAGCTTTGCCCGCTTAGTTTTTGTCCTTTGTAAGGAACATACCATTCAGGTGCTGCATCACTTTCACCTTTAAGTTTTACTGTATGAAGTGGCGTAGATGAAGCAATATTAACCGCATCTTTTAAAAGGTAGTGTTTACTATCACGATAATAGTCAAAAATATGGTGAGCTTTATGCAAACCTTGCTTCGCAATAGTAATGGGGTGCTTGCTATTAGAAATCCCTTGTTTAACAAGTGCTTTAAAATATATTGGGTAATTTTTTCGCCAGTTTTTTTCATTCAGCACTTGTTGTGCGGTTTTATTATCTACAACAGATAAAGCCTCTGACAAAATTTCTTGGCCAGTAAGAGATGTGCTTTGTTTTTTTGTTGAGGCGTGTACTGGAAATTGTAGACCTTCGACTTGACTTGTGCTGGACATAAAATATCTCGTTATACGACTGGGTTAATATACAGATGTATACATTATCTATGCCAATGAAAGGAAACGAGTGGCAATAACTGACAAAATAATATTGATTATTTATGTGATGAAACATGGAAGAGAAAATTATTATGATAAATTCATCTCATTTTGGTCTTAATTTTTTTCACAATTTTAGAACATTTTTATAGACTTACGTTACATAAATGATTATTTTGTATTAAGCAAATACATCAGTTTTAGCCTGAAGGTAAAATGTTCAAAATGTATCAATAATACAGATACAGAAATGATTAAAAACTAGACTTTTTTCTTAAAGGATAAGAGAAGTCAGACGGAATAAGAAAGAATTGGGGTGAAACTAGATAGAAGACAACATAAGATTGTCTTTTAAAAATCTTGGGGATATGGTGATTTTTTTACACCATAATTTTCTAGTTTCATCCCATCTATTTTTGGGTTGGAACCCTCCATTTTTGTGCTCACTTTATCACTTGATTGAACCTTATTTGTTTAAAGTAACTTCAAAATTACTTTAAAAAGGGTATCTCTAACAACGTCCTTTTTTCGCTTGTCCTGGTGGGCAAAAGTCTCCCGGATGGTTGTGGTAAGGTGAATCTGGATCAATCACAATACTACCTTCAGGTGTATGAACTGCACAGGCTGATAATGACATTGTGAAAATTGCTGCTGCACAGAGAAGTAATGTTTTCATCTTGTTCTCACTTTTTTATCATTCTCTTTTGTACTATAGAAAATTTTTGATTATTTTTCGATCTACTTTTGGTTAAGAATATATTTAATAATTCTGATTTAAAGAAACTAATCAGATCGTAAAATCGTTCGAAAGCCCACATGGGTTGCTGCTAAATCAAAGTCTTGCGGATAGCGGCTACTGCTACGATAACGTGAACAATAATTTTGTGCGCAAAGAAAAGATCCACCTTTAATTACATATTGTGTACTGGTGATTTGTTGTTGTCTTAAATCAGAATAATTTCCCATATGCTGGTCATGAGCACCTTGATATGGAGATGATGTCCATTCCCATACATTTCCGATCATATCAAATAGTTTGAAATGATTTGGTGCAAAGCATCCAACGGGCGCAACATCTTTAAAGTGATCTTGATTCAGGTTTTGAAAAGGGAATTCACCTTGCCAGTAATTTGCTTGTGGATGTTGGTGTTCATCGGTAGGGGTCTGATGTAATGGTGTATCAGTTTGCGAATTCGCTTTAGCTGCATATTCCCATTCTAGTTCTGTTGGTAAATCACGTCCTAACCAGACTGCATAATGCTCAGCATCGTTTTTACTCACATATCGCACAGGTTCATTAGGATTCGCTACGGCACCATTATTGCCGTTTGGAGTTTTCCATGTATAGCCCGATTTTAGCTGCCACCATTGCTGTGGGTGTTGAGGGTCTGGTGAAAAAACAGCAGCCTGCTTTTGTTTTTCGGCATCGGTGATATAACCCGTTGCTTTTACGAAACTAGCAAACTGAGCAACGGTAACTTCTGTTTGATCAATCCAGAATCCTTTAACTTCCCGTTGTTTTTCTCCAAAATTGAGCTCATCAGGATAGGCTTTTTCAGAACCAAAATTAAAATGTCCATTAGGAATTAAAACCATTCCTGCTGTAGGTTGTTTTAGCCAATCTTGAGGTAGTCCAGTGTAGTTTTTACATTTCTCAATAGACCCCAAGTCAGCTAAAGAGATTTGCTGCTGAGACGATGGTGTGGGTTCAGAAACTTGTGAAGATTGACTACAGCCTGTCATAAAAGACAGGCTGATGATCGTAACTAAAAATGGTTTCAATCTCATTTGGCGTTATATTCCTGCACACCATTTTTTTCAGTATATTTCTGATAGACCGATAACAGTTCTTGCACTTTAGCAGGGTAAAGCTGAGCAACGTTCTGTCTTTCCCCTCGATCTGCTTTAATGTTGTACAGCTCCCAAGTTCCTGTACCTAGCTCAGGACGGCCTTGAAGTGCAATTTTCCACTCACCTTGTTTTGCATATTTACTGCCATGTAGCTCATCGGCAAAACTAAAATTTTCGGGGCGAATCGTAGTGGTTTTATTTTCAAGCAAAGGTTTCCATGAAATCCCTGATGGCGTGTTAATGGTACGGCCATTGTATTGGCCTTGAGGGACTGGAATATGAGCATATTCTAGTAAAGTTGGGAAAACATCGAGTACTGATGCAAAGCTATGATTCGTTTCTTCTGCTTTTTTCTGATTTGGTAATTTCACGATAGCAGGGGCAGTAGTTGCACCTTCACCGGCTGTATCCTTCCACAAATGGAAAGGTGCAGCACTAACCTCAGCCCAACGTGGTCCAATATAGTGATACGAAGTCGGTGTACCTACATTTGCTACAGAGTTATCAAAGCCAGATTCACTGCCGTATCCTCCACGTACAAAACCTTCTGCACCATTGTCGGAAACAAAGAAAATTAAGGTATTTTCATAAAGATTATTTTGTTTGAGATATTGAATAATTCGGCCCACATTGGCATCGAGATTTTCTACCATACCTGCATAGATTTCCATTTTACGGGCTTCTAGTGCTTTTTGTTCAGCAGTTAATTCATTCCATTTTCCATATTTTTGTGGAGCATTTTGAGTTGCAATCGGTTCGGCTGCTTCAAAGTTTGCCGGAATAATGCCAAGCTGTTTTTGACGCGCGATACGCGCATTACGAATTGCATCGTAACCAACATCGTAAACTCCGCGATATTTTTCACGGTATTCCGCAGGTGCCTGAATTGGCCAATGAGGCGCTGTATAGGCAGCATAAGCAAAGAACGGTTTGCCACTATTTTTGCCGGAGTCTAAATAGCTCAGTAATTTATCGGTAAAATAATTTGTCGAGAAAAAGTCATCAGGCAATGCTGAAACAGGAATAATTTGCCCATCTTCCGTATAGGTCGAATTTCGCTTAAATGCACTTGGAGCTTGTTTAAAGTGATGATCTAGCCCTTGTAACAAGGTAAATGAATGGTCAAAACCTTTTGCATGGGCATTCGTTTCAGGGGTTAGCCCTAAATGCCATTTACCGCTGATATAAGTACGATAGCCATTATCTTTAAGAACCTGTGCAATCGATAATGAACGCTCGTTTAAATATCCTTCGTAGCCAGGCTGGCCCTTTAAATGTTCTGGCGTGAGTTCAGCCATTGCACCAATACCAGCTAAATGGTGATCAGTACCTGAAATCAGTTGAGAACGTGTTGGGGAACAGGTCGGGGCAGTGTGATAGTCAGTTAAAAGGCGACCTTCCTGAGCTAGGCTATCAATATTGGGTGTGCGAATTTCACTACCGAAAGCTCCTAAATCTGAATAGCCTAAGTCATCCGCCATAATAAATAAGATATTGGGCTGTTTAGGAGTACTGACTACATTTTCTTGTTTATCGTTGTCATTACATCCAGCCAAAGATAAGCTAAATAAAGCAATGGAAAGGCTAGATAAAATTGCTTTGTACTTCATTGTATCATCTGAATTATTAAAAGAATTGGCATGAGTTTAATCAGATGGTTTTTGCAATCAAAACAAGGAAAAGATCAAAGAAAATCAGAAAAAAGACTGAGAATTTATGGTGATAAATAAATGAGAAAAAAAGAAAAGCCCATTACGGGCTTTTTTTGAATGCTTGACTTAGAACGGAATACGAGTCAGTTGATCTAAGAAATGTGGAATCACTTTCGGTTCGATCAAAATGGTTACAAGGACCCCGTAAGCTGCACCCCATAAATGAGCACTATGGTTGATATGGCTATTACCACGTTTACCAGCCCAAATGCTGTACGCTACATATAAAACAGCAAAAATAATGGCTGGTACTGGAATGAAGAATACAAAAATCAGCTTCCATGGTTGAAATAGAATATAAGCAAATAAAACAGCTGAGACAGCACCAGAGGCGCCGAGGCTCGCCCAGTTTGTATCATTTCTATGTTGTAAATAGCTCGGTAAAATTGCAAAGATTAAACCGCCTAAATAGAACAACACAAATCCCATGTCATAAAAATATTGGCGATAAAAACTTTCAATAATGCTGCCAAAGAAGAACAGGGTAATCATGTTAAAAAGTAGATGTGTACCATCTGCATGGATAAAGCCATGAGTAATGAAACGATCAAATTGTCCACGTTGCATTGCAGGTGGCCAAAAAATCAAACGATTCATCACGTTTTGATTACTAAAAGCAAGTAAGGAGACAATGACCGTAATAATAATAAGGGTAATGGTATGGTTGAATGGCAGATGCAACATAAGAAATATTTAAAAAATGATCAATATTGAGCCCAATAATGCCATTAAAAACTTCAGTTGAAACCCTGTTGTGTATAAATCCGACAAATTTAGTTGATTTTTTTTAAATCTACCTCATCTTCGGTTAATATAAAGGCATCAGCTTGAGGAATATTGTTATGTCGACTGAGAACACCAACACTGCTGTTGCAGAAGAAATTCCAAACCTTTTGATTACACCATCTGCACAAGAGTATTTGCACGATTTATTGACGAAGCAAAATACTCCGGGAATTGGCGTTCGAGTTTTTGTTGAACATCCGGGTACGCCACGTGCAGAATGCTGTATGGCATATAGTGCACCAGAAGAAGTAATCCCAACGGATTATAAACAGGACTATCCAGATTTCCCTGCATATATTGATGCGCCATCTATTCCTTATCTTTTAGATGCCGTAATTGATTACAATAAGGACCGTTTCGGTGGGCAGTTAACTTTCCGCGCGCCAAACTCTAAAGTTCCACGTGTTGGTCCAGATGCATCAATTGAAGAGCGTATTACTTACATTCTTCAAGCAGAAATTAACCCAGGTCTTGCAGGCCATGGCGGGAATTGTAGCTTGGTAGAAGTACAAGATAATCCAGAACATGGTTTAACTGCTGTATTGAAATTTGGTGGTGGTTGCCAAGGATGTTCTGCAATTGACGTTACCTTGAAACAAGGTGTAGAAACGACGTTAAGAGAGCATATTCCAGAGCTTCAACGTGTGGTTGACCAAACTGACCATACACAAGCTGAAGGTGCTTATTTCAAATAATTAAATTATTTGAAATGTGAAATAAAAAAGCCTCGAAATGAGGTTTTTTTATTATTCAATATAAATAATGATAATTATTATCAATATCATTTGTAATTTTATTTAGATTTGTTACAATGCGGAACTTAAAATGAGAGATGTTTAATAAATCAATATATTGGGAATACTTATGTCGAAGCGTATTATCCAGTCAGTGCTTTCTGTTTCAGTACTGGCAAGTATGATGTCTATGGCTTATGCTGCAAAAAATGAGCAAGAACAAGCTGAACCAGCATTAGAAAAGCCTGCTGAACCTGTCAAATTGGAAACAATTTTTGTAACAGCTGAAGAGCAAGTAAAGCAATCGCTCGGTGTATCAGTGATCACCCAAGAAGATTTAGAAAAACTTCCAGTTCGTAATGATATTTCAGATTATGTACGCCGTATGCCTGGTGTAAATTTAACTGGAAACAGTGCAACAGGGCAGCGTGGTAATAATAGACAAATCGACATTCGTGGAATGGGTCCTGAAAATACGCTCATTTTAGTGGATGGAAAACCTGTTAATTCTCGTAATTCAGTTCGCTATGGCTGGAAAGGGGAACGTGATACACGCGGTGATTCAAACTGGGTTCCAGCAGAAGCAATCGAATCGATTGAAGTTTTACGTGGACCCGCCGCAGCTCGATATGGTTCGGGTGCAGCAGGTGGTGTAGTCAATATCATCACTAAAAAAGTGACGAATGAAACCCATGGTTCGGTAGAGCTCTATACTTCACAACCTGAAGACTCTAAAGAAGGTTCATCAAATCGAGTTGGCTTTAATTTAAGTGGGCCACTGATTAAAGATGTTTTATCATATCGTTTATATGGTAATTACAATAAAACAGAAGCTGACGATGTCGATATTAATAAATCAATTGGAAGTACGGCAGCTGGGCGTGAAGGCGTTAAAAATAAAGATATTTCAGGACGTTTAGCTTGGCAAGCCACAGATCAACAAACAGTCTTGCTCGATGTTTCATCTAGCAAGCAAGGGAATATTTATTCTGGCGACTCTCAGTTAAATGCAAATGCTGAAGCAGATGCGATTCTTTCTGAACTTATTGGTAAAGAAACCAATACGATGTACCGTGATAGCTATGCTTTAACACATGAAGGTGATTGGTCTTGGGGGAAAAGTAAGTTAGTTGCTCAATATGATAAGACTCATAATAAACGTTTGCCTGAAGGCCTTGCGGGAAGTGTAGAAGGAAAAATTAATAACCTTGATGATAAAGCGACTTCAAGATTAGAAACTCTTCGGTTAAATGGTGAAGCCAATATTCCTTTTGAATATTATGTACCACACGTATTAACACTCGGTACTGAGTGGGTTGAAGACAGATTTAAAGATAATATTTCGACAAATCAGGGTACAGACAGCAGCGGTTCAGGTTATGGCGATCAATTAGCTAAAGGTAATCGCAGTAAAATGGAATCACGTATTGCTTCTGCATATATCGAAGATAACTTGAAACTCACAGACAGCACAGATGCTGTGTTAGGTTTACGTTTCGACGACCATAGCAAATCTGGTTCTAACTGGAGCCCAAGCTTAAACGTTACTCAAAGACTCAATGACTATTTCACCCTAAAAGGTGGGATAGCAAAAGCTTATAAAGCACCAAACATGTATCAAAATGCCGAAGGGTACTTACTCAGTACAAACGGCAATGGTTGCCCTGCCAATATTGAATCGCGTTGTTTATTACAAGGTAATGGTGATTTAAAACCTGAAACTTCGGTAAACAAAGAGTTAGGCATCCAGTTCCAAAAAGACATTGTCAACGCGAGCTTAACGTGGTTCCGTAATGACTATAAAGATAAGATTGTGGCAGGAACGAATGTTGTTGGCACTGTAGATGGCTCAAGTACCAATGCCAATACAGGCGCTGTGACTAACACGAAGTGGAATATCTTACGTTGGGAAAATACGCCTAAAGCATTAATTCAAGGTTTTGAAGGAAGCTTAGGGTTAGACTTTGGCGATATTCGTTGGACCAACAACTTTACCTATATGATGGACTCGAAAGATAAGCAAACGGGTAACCCATTATCTTTAGTTCCTAACTATACAATTAACTCAATTTTTGATTACGACATTACAGATCAATTAGATGTGAATTTTGTATTTACTCAATATGGTCGTCAAAAATCGCGTCAATTTGCCGAAAATAGAATCGAATCTGGCATTGGTTCAGGTGGAACAAATTCTGCGATTAAGCCAAGCACTGTAAAAAGCTATAGTACGGCTGGAATTAATGTTGGTTATAAAATTTCAGACAATATTAGTACGCGTGTTGGTGTAAGCAACTTGTTTGATAAACAAATTTTAAGAGACAGTAATTCGATTAGCCAAACTTACAATGAGCCAGGTCGAGCTTATTATGCTTCTTTAAAATATTCATTTTAATCCATAGTAATAACAAAGGCGCTTTAAGCGCCTTTGTTATTTAAAATATCTAATGCTTTTTCAGAATAATAAAACTTTTCTAAGTACACACGAGCACGTCGTCTTAAATGACCAGTTGTGACTAATTGCTGTAATACCGGTACAAGTAACTGAGTCAGTTCGTGTTGAATTAAGCTTTCATCAATATTGAGGTCACGAAGTAACAAGTCAAAATTATGTTCCTGATTACGTACATACCATGTGTAAATACCATCATGTACTTGTTGTTTCAAATAAGAAGTCTGGCGAATGTGATCCCAAATCTGATGTCCTAAACCCACAGTTTTTGATAAATCCTGAACTTCTACATAATTTTTCAAAACAGAAAGTGGCATGGTTTTAACTTTATGCCAAATATTTGCCTGAAAATGGTAGAGCTTATCATTGTCAAAATGTTGATTTAAAACACGCTCACTCATTTGAGTGAGTTTTAAAATATTCTTTTGCAAATAATGATGAATCGTGTCGTGTAGATTTGAATCGGTTACGGTTTCTAGAACCGATTTCCCCATCTTCATAAAACGACCTACACCCGGCACACGTTTTGACATCGACTCATCTAAATAGTCATGCATCGTTTGCTGAATCAGCTGTGTTAGAAGTGCTGAAAATGCAGGATTATTCACAATCGTTTTAATGAGCTTCTTACGATGCTGATCTTTACTTGCAACGTATTGTGCAATTCCATCAATTGTTAAAACAGGAATAACATCTTCAATTGTTGTACTGTCATTAGCAGGATGAATCAGTGCAAAACGTATATGTTCTGCAATTTGTTCAAGCAGGGAATCAGAAGCAGGGGTGTCTAAAATCTGCTTTTGAATCAGCTGCTGGATTTGTTCAAAGGTCCAGAGGTGTTGTAGTTGCCGACTACCCAACCAATGATAAAATTGCTCAAATTCTTGTTGGATAACATTGGGCTGAGCAAATTCCTCATCTAAAAAATCAAGATGAGCTTCAATGAGTTTTTCTATAAGCGGTTGGGTAGACATAAGGTCTCACAAGTCCGAAGTTTTATTTAAGGTGTAGTCGTTCTTAAAGACTGATTTGTTTCTACTTTCAGTAAAAACGGTACATATTGTTGAATAACCAGCTGCTCAGCTTCCAAAATTGGCATATGGCCAACATTTTCTAAAATAACAGGAGGTTGGGCATTCTTTAAGAGTCGTTTTAGTTCACTTGCGACTTCGACATTAATAATCTTATCTTGCTTACCCCATAAAATCAGTGTTGGTGCATCAATCGTTCTTGTTAAAACGGCAAATGAATCGGGAGTGTAAACCTTATTTAGGGCAATAAGCTGATCAACCAGTTTTTGCGTTTGAGGTGCCTGATTAATCATGAGCTTTTCTTGAGCTTCTAAAAACTCTTTTGGAATAAAAGGTGGGGTATACATGGTTTGCTTTAACAAATAGTTAAAGTCACCCTTTTTAGATACTAAAAGTTGTTTTAGGTAAGCAGGATCTTTTAGATAAATTGTATTGGCAGAACGGAAAATACCGCCACTATCAACTAAGAATAGGCTTTTGGTTTCAAATGGATATTGTCCAGCATAGAGTAGGGCAATCGAACCGCCAAGTGAGTGGCCAGCAATATGAATAGGGCCTTTTAAATTTGCAGCTTCAACGAAACGACGTAATTTTTCGGCAAGATTAGGCACTGAATAATCAAAGTCTTGTGTAACTAAGGTTTCACCACTTCCTGGTAAGTCAGGAATAACGACATGGTAATTTGCTGTGAGATAACGGGCGACACGGTTCCAGTTATCACGGCTACCTCCTAATCCATGGATGAGTAACAACGTAGGTTTAGTGGTAGAACCACCTTCACTATATGACCAAGTTATATCACCAACTTTTAAACTTTTACTTTGTAAGCCTGCCCAGCTTCGTTCTTGCTGCAAAATATTTTGAAAGCTTATATCAATCGTATCGGCAGCTTGTGTCTGAGAAATACTCATTATTGTTGTAAGGCTGCATGCTAAGGTAAGTGCTGCAACGGTTTTTTTTAGAACAGTTTTTTTTGATGCGGACAGCGTCGTCATAAGATTTCATCCTTGATGCATAAGCGAGTTTGAAAATTATTGAAAAACTTTGCCAATGAGTCATTTGCTAAATGATTAAAAGGAGGAAAATTATAGTCAATCCATTTGCTAAAGTATGTCTATTTTTTAACTAAACAGCAGCGAATGTGCAGTAAATTCTCCATTCAAATAGAGGACGTATTTTTAAAATTTTACATGGAAAATGATTTAATTTTTTGTCAGTGACATTCAAATTTTGACACATTAAAATGATTTCCAACCTTGAAAAAACAATGGAAATATAAAATGCCTACTGCGCAAGAAGTTTTAGATCGTCTGAAAGCTGGTAATCAACGATTTGTAAATGGAAATACTTCCCTTGCAAAAACCTTATCTCATCATGAACGCGCTGAAATGGCAAAGGATCAAAATCCGTTTGCGATTGTATTAGGTTGCTCAGATTCTCGTGTTCCAGCAGAAATGGTATTTGACCAAGGTCTTGGTGACTTATTCGTAATTCGTGTTGCTGGTAATGTTGTGGCACCTTCACAAGTCGGTAGTGTTGAGTTCGCAGCAGAACGCTATGACTGTCCAGTTGTAGTTGTATTAGGACACAGTCATTGTGGGGCAATTCAAGCGACAATTGATACGTTAATGAACCCTGATCAACCGCCATCAGCTAACTTGATGTCGATTGTGAACCGTGTTCGTCCATCAGTTGAAATTTTAATGCAAACTGACTTAAAAAATGATTTGAAAAAATTATCATGTCATGCAGTACGTTCAAACGTTTTTGCTTCGGTAAATCAATTGCGTCATGGTTCAAGTGTCCTTGAAAGCTTGATCGCAAAAGGTGAGTTGATTGTCGTTGGTGCAGAGTATTCACTAGAAACTGGTGAAGTTACTTTTTTTGATTTCTGATCATATTAAAAATAATGCTTAAAACTAAAAGGTGCCTACAGGGCACCTTTTATGTATGGAAAAGCTAAATTAAGTAGTTTTGACTGTGCTTGTGCATTTGGATGAATCAAATCATTTTGCATAAGCTGTTTTTGACCAGCAATCCCATCTAGAAAGAACGGAAGTAATTTCACCTGATATTTTTGGCTTATAACTTTATAATTATTTTCAAAAGCTTTGCTATATGCAGCCCCATAATTTGGCGGAATTTTCATACCAAAAATAACAACTTTGGCTTTTTGTTTTTGGCTTAATTGAATGAGCTGATCTAGATTTTTTTGAATCATTTGAGGTGGTTGCCCACGCAAGCCGTCATTTCCGCCTAATTCAATCACCACTACATTTGGCTTGTAGGTCTGCAATAATTTAGGTAATCGTGCTAAAGCTCCGCTCGTTGTTTCTCCACTAACACTTGCATTGACCACTTTGTGTTGTTTGGGATACTGTTGGTCTAAACGTTTTTGTAGTAATTGTACCCAACCTTGTTTGGGATCAATTCCATAACCGGCACTGATACTATCTCCTAAAATTAAAATAGTTTTCGCCGATACAAGCATGGGCAGCATACTTAATGAGATGAGCATGATGCTTTTAGAACCAATCAAAAAAGATTTATACATTTGTACTTCGACTCTGATTCTGAATACATAGGACTTTTCACATCATGCCACAACCCATCATTGCTGCCCATCAAGTTACACAAACTATTCAGATCAACCAAAATCAGTTTACGATTTTAAAAGATATCGATTTAGAGATTTTTGAAGGGGAACAAGTAGCAATTACGGGGCGTTCCGGCTCAGGTAAATCAACCTTACTGGGAATTTTGGCGACTTTAGATCAACCGTCTGAAGGGGAAGTGTGGTTATGTGGTCAGGCAGTTCATGAGTTAACAGAAGAACAACGCGCTCAAATTAGAATGCAGCATATTGGTTTTGTATTTCAGTCTTTTCAACTTTTACCTCAGTTGAGTGCCCTTGAAAATGTCATGTTGCCCTTAAGGCTGCGTAAAGATTTCGATTATAAAACCGCAGAGAAAAAAGCGTTAGATTGGTTGCATCGAGTGGGACTTGGCCGTCAGGTAGAGCAAACTCCTAAAGTCTTATCTGGAGGAGAACAGCAACGTGTGGCAATTGCGAGGGCGCTCATTGCAGAACCACAAATTATTTTTGCGGATGAGCCGACCGGAAATTTAGATGGTCAAACAGCACAAGAAATTGAAAATCTGCTTTTTGATTTAAATCGAGAGTTAGGTACAACCCTTATTTTGGTTACACACGACCGTAATTTAGCAAGCCTTTGTCAGCGTCATGTTGAGTTAGATGATGGCCGATTAAAGACAGTACAGGGTGGTTAAATGATGCGTAATCTTCTAAAACCACTTTTACTACAAAGTTTCCGCACGGGTGGTCTGTATCTGCTCATTATTGCTTTATCGCTGGCGATTAGTGCCACAACCGCTCTTAAATTTAGCAATGACCAAGTTAAAAATGCTGTCAGTTTACAAGCTTCTCAAATGTTGGGGGCTGATTTAGTTCTGTCGAATAACGAACCGATAGAACAGTCATGGAAAAAAAGAGCAGAGCAGCTTGGTTTCAAGCAAACCAATGTCACTATGTTTAGTTCTATGGCCCATACACAAGATCAGTTTGTTATGGTCAACGTGAAAGCGATAGAGCCTTTATTTCCACTAAGAGGCCAGCTTGAAATTAAACCAACTACGCAAGGGATTCAGTCTGGTGAGGTGTGGTTAAGCCAAAGGGCGGCAGATTTATTAAAAGTAAAACTTGGTGATCCTGTTTCTATTGCGGATGGTACATTTCGTTTTAGCGGAGTGATTGTTCGTGATTCTAACCAAGAGTTAGGATTCTCTGGCTTTTCTCCCACGGTTATTATCCATCAAGCTGATATTGCTAAAACTCATGCAATTCAGACAGGGAGCAGAATTGACTATCGTTTATTAATGGCGGGTAAACCCGAACAGGTACAGACTTTTGCTAAGCAGTTTAAACAACAGCATCAAACTACTAAAGATCTAGACGAAACAGCGGGTTTACGGTTACGCGATGCCAGTGAGTCGAATAGCAGATTATTACGTCCCCTTGAAAACCTTGATACCTTTTTACAATTGGCCAATATTTTAACAATTTTATTGTGTGGTATTGCCATCGCTTTAACGAGTCAAAGATATGTTCAACAAAACCAAGATCACATTGCGCTCATCCGGTGTTTAGGGGGAAGTAAATTCCAAATTTTATTGGCATATATTGGATTACTTTGTGTTGTTAGCGCGATTTCGATTGTTATAGGAAGTTTATTGGGGCTGATATTGGGCTATGGCCTGCTTCAACTCATGTTGCAATTGGTTCCTCAATTGGAATTAAATTTTTCGGTAATACCACTTTTGCTTGGGCCTTTACCAATCGCCATTTTTACAAGTGTAATTGTTTTGCTGGGGTTTATCTTGCCAAGCATTTGGGAGCTTTTAAATACCCCACCAATTCGAGTTATTCGTGAACAAGCAAAATCTCGAAAATCATTATTTTTTATGTTTTTTGCCGGCATTAGTAGCCTGATCGTTTTTAGTTTGGTGTTGAGTGAAAACTTGATGCTCAGCATTATGGTTTTGGCTGCGATTATCGTTCTTTGTATTTTGCTTTACACCGCTGTCTGGTTATTGCTTCGTAGCCTAAAAAAGATGAAAAATCGTTTGTCTTTTTATATTCGTTCTCCTTCCCAAAGTGCATTACAGATTACTGCTCTAGCTTTAGGATTAAGCCTTATTACAGTGTTAAGTGTATTAAGAACTGATTTATTAGAGCGTTGGCAGCAACAATTGCCAGAAGGAACGCCTAATCAATTTGTTTATGGGTTACCACCATTCGACTTAAAAGCTTTTGAACAACAGTTGAAACAAAATGATTGGCAGAGCACACCTTTATATCCCAATATCCGCGGCCGATTATTGGCGAAGAATGAGGTACCTTTTTCTGAAGAAGCCATAAAACAAAATAATTCTTTACGTCGTGAGTTAAATTTAACTCAATCTAATCAATTACCGAATGACAATGCCATTACAAAAGGACAAGCTCAGTTTAGTGGTGTAGGGCAAGTTTCTGTCGAAAGCAAAACGGCTGAAAGCCTTGGTATTCAAATTGGAGATAAGCTTACCTTTAGCTTGCCGGAAGGCAATTTACAGGCCAAAGTTGTTAATTTTCGAAGTGTAGAATGGGAAAGTTTTAGTCCTAACTTTTTCTTTATTTTTTCACCGAAAACTTTAGATGAAAATGCTGGAAGCTATTTAGGCAGCTTTTATGTGCCTAAGCAAGACCAACCCAAAATGATCAATATCATTCAGCAATTTTCGAATACGGTATTTATTGACGTCGATCGAATTTTAGATGAAGTAAAGCGTTTAATGAATGTCTTAGTGAAAATTGTGACCGTGCTGGCAGCTTTAGTGGGTTTCTCTGGGGTTTTAGTACTCATTGCATGCTTAAACTTATTAATGGATGAGCGACGCCGTGAAGTTGCTTTATTACGTTCATTTGGATTGTCTAAAAATAAAATGAAGCAGATGCTCAGTCTTGAAGTTGGGTTTTTAGGATTGTTAGCAGGCATAGTTGCCTGCTGTTTTGCAGAAGTGATTAGTGCTATTGCAAGCTATAAAATGAATATGGCAATACAGTGGCATATTGAAATATGGTTGATTTTACCCGTTGGCATGATGCTGGTTTGTGCCCTGATAGGCCGTTATCGACTAGGCTATCTTTGCAACTTACCACCTTTACAAAGCTTAAGAGAACTAAACCAGATTTAAATTAGGGAATAATTTCAGGATTCTGGATGATGATTTCATGCCATAACGGAAGTAAAGGTGAGTTGAGTTGTACACAGTACATATAAAACCCACCTGTAATTACAATTGCTCCTAATAAGCCTAGAAGTTTGAGCGTATTTTTAAATTTACTGACGTAGCTTAAATACCACATCAGTGCAAGGAATGCTCCAATAACCATGCCGCCAATATGTGCGGCATTATTAATACCAGTTGCGGCAAAACCAAAAATAAGGTTGATTGCCATAATCATTAATAATGCTTTTTTATCGAGTATGTAGGCTTGATGAGGTAGCGGTGGAAATAAAGAAAGCACTGTTAACGCAGCACCTAAACCCATAACAGCACCTGAAGCGCCTGCACTGACATGGGGAAGTAAGTTCTGGTCAAAATGTTGCAGCAATTCATGTCCATCTTGAATCGTCATATAACTACTTAAAAGGCTACCAAATAAGCCAGCGAGTAAGTACATCCCAATAAAGTAGAAGCGACCAAATAGTGACTCAGCAACATTACCGAAAATATAGAGGGCCCACATGTTAAGCATGAGATGAACTAAACCAAAATGAAAAAACATGCTGGTAAATAAACGTTCGGGCTGTCCAGAAAAAGTAAGTGGTGTAAAATCTGCACCCCAATGAATGGCATCTTTCATGGCTGGGTCACTAATATCGACGCCTGATACAATTTGCCAGACAAACAAACCTACATTGATTGCGATGAGTAGGGCGGTCAGCCACCAATTTTGTACATTGAGTTTACGATTAATGTGCGGAGGCTGATATTGAGTCATGCTATGCTTTTGTTATATATGAACATGCTTTACAGCTTAACATGAAAAAAGTTGAATACAGGAGATCAGGACGAACATGAAAGCTTTTATTGTTCGCGTGTTGTTAATTTTTATTGGGGCGATTCTCCTTATTCAACTTTGGATTTTTTCGAGTTTAGTTTGGTGGCGGACACATGAAGTGGATACGACCATGTTCATGCGAATTGATTATTGGTCTGATACCTCTGAGCCAATCATCCATAAGTGGCTTGATTATGATGATATTAGTGACAATTTCAAACATGCGATTTTAGCGGGTGAAGATGCAAAATTTATCCATCATCATGGTTTTGACTGGCAGGGTATTCGTTTTGCCCTTGAGCGAAATAATGAAGAGGGTGAAGTTGTTGCTGGTGGTTCTACAGTATCTCAACAACTTGCAAAGAACCTATTTTTATACAATAAGCGTTCGTTTATTCGTAAGGGGCAAGAAACAGTCGCGACTTGGATGATGGAGCGCATGTGGTCAAAACGCCGAATTCTTGAGGTGTATATGAACTCGGTTGAATTCGGCAAAAATCTGTATGGTATTGAAGCAGCCGCTCAGCATTATTATGGTAAAAGTGCTAAAAGCCTAACGCGTGAACAAGCTGCTTTCTTAGCCGCATTATTGCCTGATCCGAAATATTATCAAGATCATCGCAACGATCATAAACTACAATATAGAAAACGCGTTATTTTACGTTATATGAATAGCACCCAGATTCCTGAATAAAGCTGTTTTAAAGATGTGTTAATTTTTTAGTTTTTACCAAATTGTCATATTTTTGCAGCATACTGGTTTATAGAGATTTTGGCTGGATAGAGAATTGAGTTAGACATGAATACAGCGATTACACCAACAACGACCCCAATAGAATATAGTTATAATGACCGTTATATCAATCGTGAATTGTCTATTCTTGACTTCCATTTGCGTGTATTGGAACAAGCGGTAGACCCTTTACATCCTTTACTTGAGCGAATGAATTTCTTACTCATTTTTTCACGCAACCTTGATGAATTCTTCGAAATTCGTGTTGCTGGGGTGATGGAGCAATTTTCTCTAGGCAATGAGAGTCGTAGCCCAGATGGTCTTACGCCAAGACAGGTCTTACAAAAAATCTCTGAAACTGCTCATGCTGCGATTGAGCGTCAATATCGTATTTTAAATGAGGAAATCTTACCTAAGCTACGTGAAGAAGATATCTGCTTCTTACGTCGTGGTGAGTTAACTCCAGCCCAATCTGCTTGGGTAAAAAAATATTTTCAGGAACAAGTTGCACCTGTATTAACACCAATTAGCTTAGATCCAGCACATCCATTCCCACGACTTGTGAATAAAAGCCTGAACTTCATTATCACTCTTGAAGGTAAAGATGCTTTTGGTCGTCAAATTGATTTGGCTGTTGTGCCTGCGCCACGTTCATTACCTCGCGTTGTACGACTACCAGATGAATTAACGGGTGGTAAAGAACATCATGTGATGTTATCGGCAATTATTCATGAGCATGTGTCTGATTTATTCCCGGGAATGACAGCAACTGGATGTTACCAATTCCGTGTGACACGTAATGCAGACTTGGCATTGAATGAAGATGTTGAAGACTTAGCTAAAGCATTAAAAGGTGAATTAAGTTCTCGACGTTTTGGTCGTGCAGTTCGCTTGGAAGTGACCCATAACTGTCCACAGCATATTTATGAGTATTTACTTGAAGAGTTCGATTTAACCGATGAGCAATTATATAAAGTTGATGGTCCAGTAAACTTAGCTCGTCTGGTTTCAAACTTTAAACGTCCTCATTTGCGTTATGACTCGCATACGCCAGTTGTGCCTAAAGTATTTAAAAAGACCGAGAGTATTTTCTCGGCAATGCAAAAACAAGATATTTTACTGCATCATCCGTTTGAATCTTTTGCGCCAGTTATTCAATTGCTACGCGAATCTGCACGTGATCCGCAAGTATTAGCCATCAAGCAGACGCTATATCGTAGTGGTGCTGATTCTGAAATTGTGCAAATTCTGGCTGAAGCGGCTCGAAATGGAAAAGAAGTTATTGCAGTTATTGAATTACGTGCTCGCTTTGATGAAGAATCCAACATTGAAGTAGCGAATGTTTTACAAGAGGCTGGGGCAGTCGTTGTTTATGGCATAGTCGGTTATAAAACCCACGCCAAAATGATCATGGTCGTACGCCGTGAAAATAATAAACTGGTGCGTTACGTTCATTTAGGAACAGGTAACTACCATGCGATGAATGCTCGAATTTATACAGATTATGGTCTCATGACCACAGATAAAGATCTGTGTGAAGACGTACACCGTATATTCCAAGAATTGACTGGCATGGGCAAAATGGCGAAATTGAAAAAGCTATTACATGCACCATTTACCTTACATGCTCAGCTCATTAACTTTATTGATGAAGAAATTGCCAATGCTAAAGCAGGGCGTAAAGCTCAAATCATTGTTAAAGTGAATGCGTTAACCGAAGTCCAGTTAATCAATAAATTGTACGAAGCTTCTCAGGCGGGTGTTCAGATTGACCTGATTATCCGTTCGATTTGCTGTTTACGCCCGGGTTTGCCTAACTTATCAGAGAATATTCGAGTGCGTTCAATTGTAGGACGTTTCCTTGAGCATACGCGCGTTTATTACTTTAGTAATAATGGTGATGCACGTATTTACTGTTCAAGTGCAGACTGGATGGACCGTAATTTATTTAATCGTGTTGAAGCATGTTTCCCTGTTGAAGACCCTGCGTTGAAAAAACGTATTTATCAACAAGGTTTGGTGAACTACTTACAAGATAATCAACAAGCATGGCTGTTACAAGGTGATGGTACTTGGATTCGTGCTGAGCCAGCAGAGGGTGAAAAATTGCATAATGCTCAAAGGGCATTATTGGAAATCATTAAATAATGAACTCTCAAGATTAAATAAAAGCCGATATTTTGTCGGCTTTTTTAATTAACTGAAATTCAAAGTAATTTAGTTAGTTTTTCTAAATGGTTGCTGGATAAACGATAATAATTTGAAGCACTGCAATATGTTTTGAAAATATGTGATTTTTTACATAAAACATTGAATTTTAAAAATATACAAATCACAAGAAATCTACTTTAATACGCCGCATTAAATATACTTAACTTTGGTAAATGAATAAGATGCAATGCTTTATTAGAAGTTTACTTATTAAAATACTTTTGGGGATAATACCAGTGACCGCCTATGCAGATCAGAAGTGTTATGGGGATATCATCGTATTTCAAAGATTTGATGATCAAGCGATGTATCCTTATTTTGTAAATCCTTCTAATGATAAAGCGAAAAAAGGTGGGGAGAAAAATAAAACAATAGTCATCCAAAAAAGAAAACAGAAACAAGATGAGTTTTTAGCCCAAAAGAAAATTGAAGATGTTCACACAAAGAAAGTAGAAGAAAAGAAAAATTTTGACAATAAAAAGCAACTTGATGCAGCGATCGCTAAAGAAATTTTGGAAAATGGTGAAAAGAAATGGATGGTACAAGTTGCATTAGCGGCTAATCAAAATAAGGCAAGTATGATTCAGTCACGGTTAGAAGCGAAAGGGTACAAGGTTGTAACCAGTGCAACGACTAAAGGAATACGAGTTATGGTGGACCCTGCAAATGACTATGCCATCGCACAAATTATTAGAGAAAAAATTATCGCTGATAATAGTTTGAATATGCCATCTGCTTGGGTGTTTAAGTGGGCATCCTTGACACCTCAGTAAAATAAAAAGGAGTCCGAAGACTCCTTTTTTATACATGTTTTATGCGTGCAAGTTGGTTGTAATTTTCTGCATAATTTGCAGTAATACATCGAACTCACTTTGTAATGGTGTACTTTTACGAGTTACTAGCGCTAAAGTGCGGCTCGGTGCATCTTCAATTGGTTTTGCAGTAATCTGATCATTAAACTTGATCATACTATTTTCAATTGCAATTTCTGGTAAAAGCGTAAAGCCTAAATCAGAAGAAACCATTTCAACTAATGTTGGTAAAGAGCTTGCTTTTAAACGGTTGTCGTTTTTACGCTCACCGATAGGGCACGCACTCAAAACGTGGTCACGTAAACAGTGGCCTTCTTCAAGCAAGATTAATCTTGATAAATCAAGATCATCTAGAGAGTTTGCTTGAAGAGCATTCGTATCTTGTTTACTACATACAAGGTACAAATTTTCTTTCGAAATTTCAGCGACTTTTAGACCTCTGGTGTCAAACGGTAGAGCAAGAACGATCATATCTAGATTACCGTGTTCTAGACGCTCTACAATTTTTTCACTTTGTGCTTCATGCAAATGTAGCTGAATTTTAGGTAGCTGCTGATGCACTTCATTAAGTAAGCGTGTCAGGATAAAAGGTGCAATGGTTGGAATAACACCCAAATGCAAATCACCCGTTAATGGCTCACTCATTTCACGACTCAAACGCATTAAATCTTGAGCATCTGCTAGTAGTACACGGGCACGAGCAACGACTTGTTCACCTAAAGGTGTTAAACGCACATTCTGACGATCACGTTCTACCAGAACGCCACCTAATAACCGTTCAAGCTCCATGATGCCGCCTGATAACGTCGATTGAGTGACAAAAGAGCGGCGTGCTGCTTCAGTAAAATGCAAAGTTTCCGACAACGTAACTAAATATGATAGCTGTCTTAGTGAGGGTAATGCAGCCATAGTGTCCTAGTCTGATGATTTAAAATGATGCGCAAATAAACCGCTAAGCTGTGGAATAAAATGTGCAGGGATATCATGCCCCATTCCATCAATTAATTCAAACTTAGCACCGGAAATTGCTTTTGCTACAGCCTTACCGTGGCTAGGGGGAAGTAAGCGATCGCGAGAGCCATGTAAGACTAAAGCGGGTTGCTTAATTTCACGGTCCAGTTGTAGTAAGGAGCCTGTACATAATATTGCTAAAAACTGCTGAAGTACACCAGCAGGATAGTAGCTACGTTGATAAAGCTTACGCGCAGTTTGTATTGCTTCAATCTGGTTGATATAACCAGGTGAACCAATCAATTGAAATAGTTTTAAACTATGATTAACAATCCCTTCTTCGTCACGCGATTCGGGTTTGCCAATTAAACTCAAAAGTTGTTTCGGAAAAGGTGGTGGTAAAAAAGGCTGGTTATTGCTTGTAAACATGAGCCCTAATTTTTCAACCTTTTCTGGATATTTTGCTGCAAGAATTTGAGCAATCATCCCACCCATTGATGCACCAATCACATGCGCTTTGTTCACGCCTAAACGATCAATGAGCATAGATACATCGTCTGCCATATCATGCAGAGTATAAGGTGCGCCCTGATTCGTTAGCCCCAGTGCAAAGCGGCTCATCAATTTGACAGTATTTAACCGTTTACCTTCATGACGTACTTTTGAAGAAAGGCCAATATCACGGTTATCAAAACGAATAACACGAAATCCTTGATCAATCAGCGATTTACAGAAGAAATCTGGCCAAAAAAGCATTTGGGCACCAAGACCCATAATCAGCAAAATGGTTGGATGTTCTGGTTTTCCACCTACTTCTACATGTAACTCAATTCCATTGCCTAAGTTGACTTTGGTTTCTTGCATGAAAGATGTGTACGGTGAAATGTTAAACTGTAAGGCGCTATTCATGTTATTCATTCCTTAAAGGAATACTCTGTAAGTGAGTATTCCTGATACAAACCTTATGCTTGGGCTGGAATAAGATCTGGAACAAGCTTTGTCAAAGTTAAGCGTTGTTTACCTGCGGTTGCACCTAGCAATACAAAACCACGCAATGTTCCTTCATTGTCAATTGCTTTGGCAAGCATACCATCGTCGAACTCTTCTGTTTCCCAATTCACTTCTACATCAATTGGAGCCGGCAAGACTGTAAGCGGAGCCGCTGGCGTTTTTACTGCAACTGGCATAGCAGGGTAGTGCACAGTAGTTTGTTGTCCACTGAGTGTTTTTGCAAGCGCACGAGCCTGTTGCATAATCGGCATAACATATGGAAGTAAAGTACCATTTACCTCTGTGCAATCCCCAATTGCATAAATGTCTGCTTGACTTGTTTCTAGTAAACTATTGGTAATAATTCCACGGCTCGTTTGAATATCTGCACTTTTAGCAAGTGAAATATTTGGCTGTAAACCAATCGCAGAAAGAACAATGTCCGCAACCAATGTTTGTCCATTTGCGAGTGTTATCGCATAATCTTCGCCATTATTAATTTTACTAACTTTTTCAACGGTTGTTCCTAGTGCAAATTTCACTCCAGCTTCCTCAAGGTTTTGTTGGAAAGCAGAAGCAATATGTGCTGGAAGTAAACGACCCAATGGTTGAGGCGCCAAATCAATGACAGTGATGTCATATTCACTATGAAGTAAGTCATTGGCAAACTCACAACCAATTAAACCTGCGCCCAAAATAACAACACGTTTATCTTTACGCTGAGCTAGATTTTCACGAAAAGCGCGGTAATCAATGAGTGAGTTCACAACATGAATGTCATCGCTACCATCACCTGCAATTGCAAGGCGAATTGGGTTAGCACCCACGGCTAAAATCAATTTTGAATAGGGTTGTTGTGAAGTTACACCATCTTTTTCAAGAACAAGCTCATGGCGTTCAGCTAAAATTTCTTTCACAAAGGTAAAAGGCTCAATACGCATATTGAGTTGAGTACCCATTTTTGTCGCATCGCCTAAAGGAATTTGTTCAGGTGCTTTTTTACCTGCAAATGCATTTGATAATGTTGGCTTTGCATAGTTCACTGCATCATCCGCACAAATCATCACAAGTTCTTGCTCTGGGCTAAGCTTACGGAACTCACGTGCTAAGGTATAACCCGCCATGCCTGATCCGATAATGACGATAGGATGCATTTTTTTCTCCAGAGTTAGAATTATTTATTTAATACGGTGATTGGTAATATTCGTAAAAAAGACCATGTCAATCATGGTCTTTTACTTTGCGTTCTTAGATTTCGATCATTTCGAAGTCAGCTTTTGAAACGCCGCAATCAGGGCAAGTCCAGTCATCTGGAATATCTTCCCATTTTGTTCCAGCTGCAATGCCGTCTTGTGGCCAACCTTCCGCTTCGTCATAAATCCATCCACAAACGATACATTGATATTTTTTCATGAGACTCTCCGCACTGATAAGTTTGCTCAAAGCTGCCTTTCAGTAAAACTATTCCATCTATTAATAATGTAACTACGATCCGGTCAATAATAACCAATGTGCCTTTGATCGGATATCAAATTTTTACGCAGTTCTACATTCAAAGTAAAGTAAATAACGGAGTTTAATCATTCGTAAGCAAAGATGAATGGCAGGTTAGGACAAATAAGTGGTTATTTAGGCAAAACTTCGCCATAAACTAATAATAACTAATGCATTCTTACAGTTAATTTTAGACTTAATTTTATTGATGAAAATATCTTGAAATAAAGAGTATCTCATACGAAAGCTAAATAACAACAAACTATGATGTGACCGAATGTCATTATTAAAACCCAAAATTAAAATTTGCTGTCTTTAAGGCGGTATAAATCAGGGAAGTGAAATATGGAAAATTTAGTATATGAAGTAGAAATTGAGGCGCCTATAGAAAAAGTATGGGACATACTTTGGAATAGCGAGACATATAATGCGTGGACGAAATTCTTTGCGCCGGACTCCTCCATGCGTACCGACTGGCAAATAGGTGGTAAAACTTATTTTCTTGACGGTGAAGGAAATGGCATGGTGTCTACGATTGAACAAATGCAAAAACCAGAAATATTAATTTTTAAACATTTAGGAATGATTAAGGAGGGTAAGGAAGATTTAGAAAGTGAAGAGGTTAAAGGGTGGAGTGGTTCCTTAGAAAAATATTTTCTAACCCAAAAAGATAATATAACCACTCTAAAAGTTGAATTGGCCACCTTACCTGAATATATGGGCATGTTGAAAAGTGGCTTTATTCAAGGTTTTGAGGTGGTTAAAAAAATGGCAGAAGCAAAATAGAGCTTCGTTTATTTACACATAAAACCATTTTTTCAAAAATCAAACTATATAAATCTAAGCCAAATATTTTTTATAAATTTTCATAATGAGATCATTAAGTCGTGAAGGATAGGCCAAGCGATGATGTCCACCTTCAAAAGTTTCGATGTTCATGTAGGGGGCAAGTTTTTCTTGAACGTGATACATATCAAGTTGCTCATCTCCTAACTCTAAATAAGCCATTTTAGGGTTAGAGAGAGTGAGTTCATCTTCAGAAAGTTGAGGATAGTCAGTCCGAAAGTTAGGTGTAAGACTTGGATTCGCCACAATAACAGCTAATTTATGTTGAGCAGCAGTTTTTAGCGCCCAATAGCCTCCAATGCTATGGCCCACCAATAAATCTGGTTTGATCGTCTGAATAACCTGATGGTAAAAGTACTCAACAGATGCATAACTTAAATTACGATAATCGACGTCAATACAAAATTTTTCAGGATGTAAAATGGCATGGAACTTTGTCGATTCACGAGAAGAATCCAAGCCATGTAAAAATAGAATTTTCATTATTCACTACACAATCTCATTGATAAAATAAAAGGTAAATAGGGCCTTTTGAATATCGAGGTTATTTGGATTTTTTTATATTTTACTAAATGCTTTAAAAAATGATCTTAGCGATTGGTCTAAGTCATTTTGCCTTTAAAAAGTATTGTTTGGGTCTATAAAATTGTCTTTTTTCATTTTTGTTTGATTGAAATCATTCGAAAAACTCCCGCAATCTGTTAAGATATAGCACTTAATTTTTACTTAATCGAGGCAGAGATGACGCAACAAAACGATCAATCGACTTCTGAACCAACTATTTCCGAAAACGATTTAATTGCACAGCGTCATGCCAAATTAAAGCAAATCCAAGATATTGCGAAGGAAACTGGAAAGAGTCCTTGGCCGAATACGTTTAAGCGTGAACACTACGCTGCTGACCTACAAGAACAATTTAAAGATCAGTCGAAAGAACAAATTGAAAGCGCTGAGCATGTCTATGTAAAAATTGCTGGTCGTGTCATGTTAAACCGTGGTTCTTTCATGGTTATTCAAGATATGACAGGCCGTATTCAGTTATATGTTGACCGTAAAGGTTTACCAAAAGATATCCTCGAGACCATTAAAGGTTTAGATCTTGGTGACATTATTGCTGCTGAAGGTTATATCGGACGCTCAGGAAAAGGTGACTTGTATGTTCACCTTGAAGGTTTTGAGCTTTTAACGAAATCGCTTCGCCCGTTACCAGATAAATTTCACGGTTTAAATGACACAGAAGTTAAGTATCGCAAACGTTACCTTGACTTAATTGTGAATGAAGAAACACGTAAAACTTTTGAAATCCGCGCCAAAGTCGTTGCTGGAATTCGAGCATTTTTAAACAATGAACGTTTCATGGAAGTTGAAACGCCAATGATGCATGTGATTCCGGGTGGTGCGTCTGCACGTCCGTTTGAAACACATCATAATGCTTTGGATATGCCATTATTCTTACGTATTGCCCCTGAGCTTTACTTAAAACGTTTGGTTGTTGGTGGTTTTGAACGTGTGTTTGAAATTAACCGTAACTTCCGTAATGAAGGTGTTTCAACACGTCATAACCCTGAATTTACGATGATCGAGTTTTATCAAGCTTACGCTGATTATAAAGACTTGATGGCGTTAACTGAAAATATGATTGAAAAGTTGGCCTTGGATATTTTAGGTACAACTGATGTGCCTTACCAAGGTGAAGTGTTTAGCTTCAAAGGGCCATACAAAAAAATCTCTATGTTTGATGCGATTTTAGAGAATAACCCACAGTTTACACCTGAAAATGTTGGTGACCGTGAGTTCCTTGCTCAATTTATTCGTGAAGAATTAAAAGAACAAGTTAAGCCTGGTTTTGGTTTAGGTAAGCTTCAAACTATCGTATTTGAAGAAACTGTTGAAACTAAACTTCGTCAGCCAACATTTATTACTGAATACCCAGCTGAAACATCTCCACTCGCTCGCCGTAACGATGACAATCCGCATGTTACCGACCGTTTTGAGTTTTTCATCGGTGGTCGTGAATTGGCAAATGGTTTCAGTGAGTTAAACGATCCAATTGATCAGGCTGAGCGTTTCCAAGCTCAAGTTGCAGAGAAAGATGCTGGTGATGATGAAGCTATGCATTACGATGCAGAGTTTGTTGAAGCGCTTGAATATGGTTTACCACCTACAGCGGGTGAAGGTATCGGTATTGACCGTTTGGTCATGTTATTTGCCGATGCACCGAGTATTCGTGATGTAATTTTATTCCCGCATATGCGTCGTAAAGAAGGTTAATCTTCTTTACGCAAAAAAGGCAGTATTTATACTGCCTTTTTTTATTACTTTTATATCTCAAAAACTTACCTATCTACACTAATCTTAAGATAGCGTTAAAAAATGTAATTGCACAGTTTAACAATTGCAAAGTTGTGATAAAAAATTTAAGGTGTTGCTCATAAATAACTTTGAGAATTGGCTGGCATGTTTCTAAGAAAAACACTTTCGATTGCAATATTGGCAACTGCTTCATCCGCTATTTTTGCACAAGGTTTAGTGCTAAATAATGAGGACTTACGTACAGACTTAAATTGGTTGAATCAACAAGGTGTTATCAAGATTAGCACCTCAACTTGGCCATTAAGTGGTGATGAAATCCAGAGAGCACTCTCTCAAGCACAAGTGACGCATCCAGCTCAACAAAAAGTTATTAATTCAGTTCTTGATGCATTAAAAGCAGATAACAATACGGTTAAAGTGGGCGCTTTTGCTGAAACTGATAGCAAAAATATTCCACAAGCATTCGGTGATAATCAAAAAGCTCAATATCAAGGTTCTTTAGAGTTTAATGCAGGTGGTGAAAACTGGGATGCAAAAATCCGAGTAAATGCAGAAAAAGACCCACAAATTGATAATGGGCAAGATGTGAATGTTGAAGGTTCATATGTTGCAGGTAAACTTTGGAATCAGTGGGTAGTTGCTGGTCAAATTCCAACATGGTGGGGGCCTGGACATGATGGAAGCTTAATTCGTGGGGATGCTAGTCGTCCAGTTTATGGTGTAACCGCACAACGTGCTGTACAAAATGCTTTTGAGACAAAATGGTTATCTTGGATTGGGCCTTGGCAATATCAAGCATTTGCTGGTCAATTAGATGATTATAAAGCAATTCCAGATGCTAAATTATTAGGTCTACGCATAACTGCACAGCCATTACCATATTTAGAGTTAGGCGCTTCACGTACGATTCAGTGGGGTGGAGATGGTCGCTCAGAAAGCTTTAGTTCTTTATGGGATGCAATTAAGGGTAATGATAATGTCTATGGAGATACTGAAAATCCATCGAATCAGTTAGCTGGCTTCGATGGTCGTTTATCATTGCAACCTTTGTTGAATATTCCAGCGAGTATTTATGGTCAATATGTGGGAGAGGACGAAGCCGGTTATTTACCATCGAAGAAAATGTATTTAGCTGGTGTTGACTATTCTTCTAATTATAACAATATGCCATATCAATTATATGCTGAATGGGCCGATACACGTACTAATGGTGATGTAAAGAGTATTTCTTATACACATTCGGTTTATAAAGATGGCTATTATCAACATGGTTTCCCATTAGGTCACGCGATGGGTGGTGATGGGCAAATGTATTCAGTGGGTGGTGATATCCGCTTTGATGTCATGAACCGTTTAAGTGGTCGTGCTATGGTGGTTAAGGTTAACCAATCTAGCTTGGCCATTAATAAAGCATTCCCTAAAGATGATGAAATTAAAGCGCTTGATTTAACTTGGACGCATTACCTTAAACCTGATCTTCCATTAAAAATTAATGGCTGGGTAAGTGACTCGGATCTAGAAGGTAATGACGCGGGCGCATCTATTGGTATTGAAATTCCATTAGAACGTAAAATGTTCGGTTTCTAAGAGTAGATCATGTTTTAGAAAAGAGAAGCTACTAATGCTTCTCTTTTTTATGGTTTTTAGAGAAATCTAAAGAGTAGATCATGATTTGCTTAAGTTGGCGGCACAAGCTACGATTGCAAAGTTGTGCAAGTGAATCAGCATATTATATGTATATGATGAAATCGAATATCAATATGAAAAAACAAGCAAAAGGAATCGGTTTTAAATCACTATAATGCATAACTAATGCTATAAGCCATATAAAGGCTTGTGGTTGGATTATTTATCACGAAAAATTGGAGTTGTTATGGCACTCGTTCCTCCACATGGTCTTCTACGTGGTGGTTTAATACCACTTCTAGATTTTATGGGCAAAATGGATAGAGAAGGACGTGTTCATGACTGAATCAAGACTCACACATCTCAAGCAACTTGAAGCTGAAAGCATTCATATTATCCGTGAAGTTGCTGCTGAATTTGAAAATCCGGTAATGCTTTACTCAATTGGTAAAGACTCTGCGGTAATGCTTCATCTTGCGTTAAAAGCGTTTTACCCAGCTAAACTTCCATTCCCATTATTACATGTAGATACTGGGTGGAAATTTAAAGAGATGATTTCATTTCGCGATAACATGGCAAAAACGCATGGCTTTGATTTAATCGTTCATCAAAACAAAGAAGGTCGCGAAGCTGGAATCAATCCATTTGATCACGGTAGCTCAAAATACACAGATATTATGAAAACCCAAGCTTTGAAACAGGCTTTGGATAAATATCAATTTGATGCTGCTTTTGGTGGCGCACGCCGTGATGAAGAAAAATCACGTGCGAAAGAGCGTGTTTATTCATTCCGTGATAGTAAGCATCGTTGGGATCCGAAAAACCAGCGTCCTGAACTTTGGAATCTTTACAATGGTAAAGTGAACAAAGGTGAAAGTATTCGTGTATTCCCTTTATCTAACTGGACTGAGTTGGATATCTGGCAATATATCTATTTAGAAAATATTCAAATCGTTCCTCTTTATTTCTCTGCTGTTCGTCCAGTAGTAGAGCGTAGCGGTACGTTAATCATGGTTGATGATGAGCGTATGCGTTTAAAAGAAGGTGAAGTTCCACAGATGAAGTCTGTACGTTTCCGTACGCTTGGCTGTTATCCATTAACTGGTGCAGTTGAGTCTGAAGCGGATACGTTACCTGAAATTATCCAAGAGATGCTTTTAGCCACTAGTTCTGAGCGTCAAGGTCGTATGATTGACCATGATGAAGCGGGCTCAATGGAAAAGAAAAAGCAAGAAGGCTATTTCTAAGACAATTTCTAAATTTGTGGAGTTTGAGCAATGTCTCATCAATCAGAATTAATCAGTCAAGATATCTTGGCCTATTTGAAGCAACATGAACAAAAAGACCTTCTGCGTTTTTTGACTTGTGGTAACGTGGATGATGGTAAAAGTACTTTAATTGGACGTTTACTCTACGACTCAAAATTGATTTATGAAGATCAATTGCAAGCCGTAACGCGTGATAGTAAAAAAGTAGGAACTACAGGTGATGCACCAGATTTGGCATTACTTGTAGATGGTTTACAAGCTGAGCGTGAGCAGGGTATTACCATTGATGTGGCTTACCGCTATTTCTCGACAGAAAAGCGTAAGTTTATTATTGCTGACACACCTGGGCATGAACAATATACCCGTAACATGGCAACAGGTGCATCAACCGCTGATCTTGCAATTATTTTGATTGATGCGCGTTATGGTGTGCAAACACAAACACGTCGTCATACTTTTATTGCAAGTTTACTTGGTATTAAAAATATCGTTGTTGCCATTAATAAAATGGATTTAGTTGAGTTCTCTGAAGAGCGTTTTAACGAAATTCAGGTTGAATATGATGCTTTCGTAAACCAATTAGGTGATCGTCGTCCAGCCAATATTCAGTTTGTACCGATTTCTGCTTTAAATGGCGATAACGTGGTAAATGCTTCTGAGCATACAGCTTGGTACAAGGGTCAAACCTTGATGAGCATTCTTGAATCTGTGGAAATTAGTCGCGAATCAAACAAACACGAATTCCGTTTCCCTGTTCAATATGTGAACCGTCCAAACCTAGATTTCCGTGGTTTTGCTGGTACTGTTGCTTTAGGTGAAATCAACGTTGGCGATGAGATTGTTGCATTACCATCAGGTAAGCGTTCAACAGTTAAAGAAATCGTTACTTTTGATGGAAACCTTGAGCAGGCTGTAGCAGGTCAAGCTGTAACATTAACGTTGAATGATGAAATTGATATTAGCCGTGGTAACGTTTTGGTACGTGCTGGCGAGCAACCATTAATTTCACGTAGTGTTCGTGCTTCAGTGGTGTGGATGAATGAACATCCGCTCGTGAAAGGTAAGTTGTACAACGTTAAAATTGGTACACAGACTGTTCCTGCCAAAGTGACTAACATTCATTATCGTGTGAATGTGAATACGCTTGAGCATACTCAGGTTGAAGAGCTTGAGTTAAATGCAATTGCGGACGTTGTTGTTGAGTTTGATGCGCCAGTCGTATTTGACCAGTATCAAGATTCACGATACACAGGTTCATTTATTTTCATTGACCGTTTAAGCAATGTAACGGTTGGTGCGGGTATGGTTGAGTCTGCGGTAGAGTGGACTGCGCATAGTAATCCTGTTACTGCTGAAGACCGTGCTGCACGTTTAGGCCAAAAGCCAGCAGCAGTTCAAGTTTCTGCAAAAGCACTCGAGCAAGCTCAAGTCATCGAAAGTTCGTTAATTCAGCAAGGCGTAGTTGCTATTGCTAAAGTTGATTTAACGGAAGAACAAGTTGCTTTGCTCCGTCAAACTGGCGTAACTGTTTTGACTACTGTAGCTGAAGGTACTGATACTAGCATTACTACTGAAAATGTAGATGAGTTGGTTGAACAAATTATTGCATTAGTCCGTCTTTAATAGGCTGAATTGATTTTGAAAAAACCCGCGTAAGCGGGTTTTTTATTGGATTTAGAAAATACTTTGAGTTTTTAAAGTTAAATATTCTCTTAAATCTTTAGGATAGCTCTGAATCATCTTTAAAAATATATCTCGATCGCCTTGATATAAGGCGCGTGTTGCTTCTTCGTAATTTGGCATATTACCCAACATGGCAGACATAAAACGGTCGATGGCTTGTTTAGCGAGCATAATATTACCTTCAGAATTTGGGTTATTTAACTCTTTATCAATTAACTTACGAATTACTGCTGATGCACTCGCACTTTGTTGATCTAACCAATCCCAATGTTTTTTCTGTAAGGTGATTTCACGAGAAATTACTCCGAGTTTAGGTCGTCCAACTTTTTTAATTTCTTCCGGTTCAGCATAACGTTGTTGAAATTCTTGTTCTGAACTAGAAAGATCAAGATCAATTTGTTGACCTGTTTGATCGTTAAAAATCAGAATATTTTCCGTTGTTTTAGGAATATCTTTGAGTTTTTTTGTAAGTTCAATAAGAGAGCCACTCGCAATAAGCGTGCTTCCAGTGAAAGCAGTATAGGTGATTTTAGTATTCATTTTAGCCGTATATTTTTATCTGGGTAAAATAATATTATCAGGGTAAAATTAATTTGGCAAATAATTAAAATTATAACCAAAGAATTATTTGATTTTATGAGTGTAGTCTATGAAGTTAGGACTATAAAAATAGTCAAGTTAATAGGCTATTTAAAATTTTACTCTGCTTTAGCAGCGCTTTTATGAGAGAATATGCCTTTAGTTGTATGTATAAGGACTCCTATGTTTGAGCAATCTCCTGAATCTTTAAGCGATATCGAAATTTTAGACATTTTACAGTCTATGAAAAAAGATAAGCTGGATACGGAAGCAAATGAGATTATCCGTAATGGGGGGAAAGCTGGGCGTCAAGAAGCACATAAACAGGCTTTAGTTGCATTGAATGCAAACTTTGAAGAAAAGTTTGTAGAAGCTGCTACGCTGGCATTAGGCTTGAATTCAGGTCAGGCGAAAAAGATTCGTTATAAAAAAGACCGTATCCGTATTTTTAAAGCACGTGGTATTGATTATTTAGCTATTGATGGTGCAGAAACCGCTCAGGTTTTAGCTCAAGTTGCTCAAGCGATTAGTCGTGAAGATGCGATCGTGACTGAAGGTCTACACAATATTTTTCCATTTTGGAAAGAAGGTTGGCCAATGGTTCAGTTTGATAATGCTTATAAAATTTTAGAAGAAGACATTACATTGCATTTTCAGATTGTGTTAGATCACTTAATTGAATATGTACAGAAATAAAAAAAGCCCCGATTGGGGCTTTTTTTATTGCATATGAATAATTAAAGCGTGCTAAAGAGTGGGAAAACACCAATCACTAAAGCAGTACCCATTAATACCAGACAAGTTATGAATGCCCACTTTAAAGTGAACTTTTGATGGTCGGCAAAATCGACTTTAGCAAGACCACATAACAAATAGGTAGATGGAACAAGTGGTGAAAGTAAGTGTACAGGTTGGCCTACAATTGAAGCACGAGCAATCGCTTCTGCACTAATACCATAATGTGAAGCAGCTTCAGCAAGAATTGGTAAAACACCATAGAAGAAAGCATCATTTGACATAAAGAATGTCAACGGCATACTCACTAAAGCAGTGATTGGTGCAAGATATGGACCCATGCTTGGAGGAATCATTGCGACGAACTCTTTAGACATCGCCTCAACCATACCTGTACCAGATAAAATTCCTGTGAAAATACCTGCTGCAAAAATTAAGCCCACAACAGCTAAGACACTATCTGCATGCATTGCAATGCGCTTTTTCTGCATATCAACATCTGGGTAGTTAATGAGCATTGCGATACAGAATGCTATCATGAACAACACAGACATAGGCAAAATGCCTTTGATCAAAGCAATCATAAGAAGGATGGTAAGCACCATATTTACTTTGCGTAAATGTGGGCGAGTCGCTTCAGGATCTTTCGATACAGTAATATTGTCGCCATGGTGAGTTTCAAGCTCAATAACGCCTAAACGTTTTTGCTCGTAACGACCATATAAATACGCCAAGAAAAATAACCAACCAATACTAATGACCATAGGAATGATCATTGGTACGAAAATGTGGCTTGGGTCAATTTGCAGGGCGCTTGCAGCACGGGCTGTAGGGCCACCCCATGGTGTTAGGTTCATTACACCGCTACATAACAGCATAAGTGCAGTCATGATGAGTGTATTCATTCCTAAGCGTTGATAAAGTGGCAACATTGCAGCCACACAAATCATATAAGTTGTTGAGCCATCACCGTCTAAAGAAACCATTGTGGTTAAAAACACGGTTCCCATTGTGATTTTTAAAGGATCACCTTTAACCTTTTTCAAAATCCATTTAACCGGTGGATCGAAAAGACCTGCATCGATCATTAAGGCAAAATATAAAATTGCAAATAAAAGCATTACGCCAGTTGGCGCTAATTTTTTGATGCCTTCAAGCATCATCTCACTGAGACCTTTGAGTTCAATGTGACTCAAACTTTCAAAGTAGTGACCTAGGCCCCAAGCAATAAGAGAAAAAATAAATGGGATGAGAATTAAAGCAATAATAGGGCTTAAACGTTTGGACATGATTAAGTACATGAAGCACAAAATCATGCCAACACCAAGTAATGTCAGCATACAATCAATCCTTTGCCTATAGTTTTACTGAACAAGTTTATTCAAAACTCTGACCTTGGTTATTCTTATTAATTTTTATTAAAAAGACAAATAATATATTTAGTTTATTTGGTTAATATATATTCAGTTGGAGAGGTATATTCAGGCGAAATACTGAACATATATAATAGGGTTATAGTAAGCATATAATAAATGTAAGTCATTATAATGCAGTATAAAGGTTTTATAAAAATAAAAATTATATGATATTTTTTTAAATTATATATGATTTGATGGGTGAAGTGAGAAGAAGAACCATTTAAAGACTTGCTTTGAGCTAAGTTACATAAGTTTGATGGCAATGTAAATGGGGACCTAATCGCTTCATATTGATTGAGATATGTAGATTATTCTATTATTTTTCAGTGTTTAAGATTTAATGTAAGTGATAATTTAAATAATATTATTTTTAGATTAAAAGAGCAAATTGAATTTATGAATCTAAAATAATTATTACATATATTTGAAAAATTTATTTAGATTAAAAAAATACCCCACAAAAATTGTGAGGTATTTAAATTAATATAAATCAGTTTTCATCAATTGATGAATGTACTTCGCTTTGTTCTAAAATTCGAGTTACAAGGAGTTGGTCAATTTTAAAATGATCGACATCGACTACTTCAAACTTGTATCCACCGAATTCTACAAAATCTGCTGGACGTGGAATTTTACGTAGGCGGTACATCATGAAGCCTGCTAGTGTTTCATAATTTTCTTCATCAGGCATTTCATCAATTTCAAGTGCGTGTCTTAGGTCATCAATTGGTGTGCTGCCATCAATTAACCACGAGTTATTATCACGCTTAATGATTTGTTGATCTTCCTCAATTGGGGTTACCCAATCGCCCATAACCGTAATCATAATATCGCTTAAAGTAATAACCCCTACAACAAGCGCATATTCATTTATAACAACCGCAAACTTTTCTTTTGTAGAGCGGAAGCGGTCAAGTAATTCTGATAGGGTTAAGGTGTCCGGAATCATCAGGACGGTACGAATGGTTGTTTCATTCAATTGCGTTGGAGATTGATTGTTTAAAATGCGAACAAGAAAGTCTTTGGCGTCGACGTAACCAATGACCTGATCAATATTTTCATTACATACCAAAAATTTTGAATAAGGATACTCCGCTAATTTTTGACGAATGCTATCTTCATGTTCATTTAAGGTGAAATAAACAACATTTTCACGTGTTGTCATGCTGGAAGGTACGTTGCGTTCTTCTAATTCAAAAACATTCTCGATAAAGTGATGTTCTTGTTTTTGCAGTACGCCTGCTTGAGCACCCGCATCCATTACAGCTGAAATATCATCAAAAGTAATGTTGTCTTCTCGCGTTGTATTCACTTTAAATAAACGGAATAGCAGGTTGGCAATTGCGTTAATTCCCCAAGCTAGAGGTTTACAAACCTTAATAAAAACCTGAATTGGATTAATAACACTAATTGCAATTTTTTCGGGTGCAATCATAGCCAAACGTTTTGGCATAAGATCGGCAAATAAAATAAAGAGTGATGTCACTAAAGTAAAGGATAGGGCAAAACCAATCGTTTGTGTCCAAGGACCTGCGTAGAAACGGTCAACTAAAGTCACGAAATAAGGACGAAAAGCAGCTTCACCCAAAATACCGCCTAAAATCGCAACTGCATTCAGGCCAATTTGAGAGGCTGCAAAAAAGTCAGCAGATTGTTCTTGTAAATCTAGTACTTGTTGGGCGCGTTCTTCACCCGCTTCGGCTAGAATTTTTAGCTTAACTTTTCTGGCACCAGCGAGTGCAATTTCAGTTAAAGATAAAAAGCCCGCTCCGATAATGAGCAGTACGATGATAATGATATTTTGAAAGAGACTCACAAATCACCTGAGATTCATCATTATTATGACTATGTTTTAACATAAAAAAGCGCTGAGGTAATCAGATTGATTGCTCAGCGCCTGAAATCGACAATTAAATTAAAATTTATTTAATAGTGAGAAAATTGTGAATTATTGGTTAGAAATTCACGGTTTTCCTCTTCAATCATTTGACGAGCAACAAATAAGATAAGTTGGCGCAACCAGCGATGAGCAGGGTGATGATGTAACAACGGGCACCAAGCCATTTTAAGTTCGAACTCTGGAATATAAAAAGGAGGATCCTTTATAACCAGTTTAGGGTTCTGTGTTTGTAGACGTGCCATCCGTGTTGGTAATGTGGCAATAAGGTCTACGTTTTGAGCAAGTAAAGCTGGCATTTGGTAGTGGCGAGTAAATACAGAAATTTTACGACGTTGACCAATACGTTCTAATGCCTGATCAATCCAGCCTAAACCACCTTGTTTATCAGGGTTTACGCCAAAACCGACCCCCATACCTGTTTTAGAAACCCAGATATGTTGTGCATCTAAATAGCTTTTTAAATTTAAATGAGTTACAGCAGGGTGTTTGTCGTTAAGAATACAACTGAAACTATCACGCCAAACTAAAACCTGATGGAAACTTTGTGGTATTTCATTAAATCTATTAATTGCGAGATCAACTTTACCTTGTTCCATGTCTCTATAAGACACATCACTTGGTGTAAGAAAATCAAGAACAACGTTTGGAGCTTCAGAGCGGAGCGCTTTAACAAGACGAGGAACTAAGGTTGCCTCGGCATAGTCCGATGTCATAATGCGGAAAACGCGATTACTTGTATAAGGGCGGAATTCGGTACGGGGTTCCAAAATCATGGAGAGATCAGCAAGCGCATCGCGAATACGAGGTTGTAATTCAAGAGCACGTTCTGTTGGAGTCATCCCTTCAGAAGAACGGATAAGAAGAGGGTCGTTAAATAAATTACGTAAGCGACGTAAAATATTACTCATTGCAGGCTGAGTTACCCCAAGCTGTTCGGCCGCGCGCGTAACATTTTTTTCACGAAGAAGTACATCAAGATATATTAATAGATTAAGATCTACTCGCTCCAGATTCATAAAAAAAATACCGAAAATAAAACCCTGAAATTGTTTCAAATTATGCCATATCTAATAACTATTGTGTGAAAAAATGATGAGAAAAACGACATTTTTTGTAGGAATTAAGTAGGGGTAAAAAGTACTTCAAAGGCTCGATTTTATTGTCTTTGCTACATTTTTAAGTATGGAGGTGACAAATAGAATATATTTATATATGACTTATTACTTTCTAGCATGGAAATTGACTTTTTACATTGGCAAAAATAGCCTAATTTACAATTGACTTTTAAGGTTAAAAATGGGTGGAAAAACTTCAAAAATTGTATAAAAATAAGACTTACTAAGTTTTTAGAATAAAACTCTATACTCCTTTAGAATAATTTTATTTTTATAAACAAAGTGTTAATGTTTTTGGTTTTATCTATAATATCGATTTATCGGTATATTTTTTAAATAAATACTGAAGATTAATAAAGGATATTGGATTAATTGATTGGCTAAGTCTAAGCTGTGTTCATGAAGAAGCAGCTGGTGTCATAAGAAATTTAAGTACATGACTCTAGGCTTCAATCGATGAAATCCTAAAATGAATACAGGACAATATCATGACTACATATCAAACAGCGATTGATGCAATCCGCGAACTAAAAGCAAAATTCGGTAGCACTTGGCGCGATATTAGCCCAGAAGATGCTGCACGTATGCAAATGCAGAACCAATTCAAAACTGGTTTAGACATTGCTAAATATACAGCTGCGATTATGCGTCGTGATATGGCTGCTTATGATGCTGACTCAAGCAAATACACTCAATCATTAGGTTGCTGGCACGGTTTTATCGCGCAACAAAAAATGATTGCGAACAAAAAATACTTCGGCACTACTGAGCGTCGCTATATCTACCTTTCTGGTTGGATGGTTGCTGCTCTTCGTTCAGAATTTGGTCCACTTCCTGACCAATCTATGCACGAAAAAACTTCAGTACCTGCGTTGATCGAAGAAATCTACACTTTCTTACGTCAAGCTGATGCAAAAGAATTAAACGATTTATTCCGTGCGCTTAAAAAAGCAAACGAAGCTGGCGATACTGCTAAAGCTGCTGAAATCACTGCTCAAATCGACGGTTTCCAAACTCACATTGTGCCAATTATTGCTGACATCGATGCTGGTTTTGGTAACGAAGAAGCGACTTACTTGCTTGCTCGTAAAATGATCGAAGCTGGTGCTTGTGCGCTTCAAATCGAAAACCAAGTATCTGATGCGAAACAATGTGGTCACCAAGCTGGTAAAGTAACTGTTCCACATGAAGATTTCATCTCTAAAATCCATGCATTACGTTATGCATTCTTAGAAATGGGTCTTGATGACGGTATCATCGTTGCGCGTACTGACTCTGAAGGCGCTGACTTGACTCAAAAAATCCCAGTGGTTAAAGAGCCAGGTGACATTGCTTCTCAATACATCGGTTTCTTAGACACTGTTGAAATTGACATTGCTGATGCTCAAGAAGACGAAATCTTGATCAAACGTGATGGTAAATTACACCGTCCTAAGCGTTTACCTTCTGGTTTATATCAGTTCCGTGCTGACACTCAAATTGACCGTGTTGTACTTGACTGTGTATCTAGCCTTCAAAATGGTGCTGACCTTCTTTGGATCGAAACTGCGACTCCAAACGTAGAAGAAATTGCTCACATGGTTAACCGTGTTAAAGAAGTTGTTCCAAATGCGAAGCTTGTTTATAACAACAGCCCATCATTCAACTGGACTTTAAACTTCCGTCAACAAGCTTACGATCGTTGGGTTGCGGAAGGTAAAGACGTTTCTGCTTACGACCGTGCTAAATTAATGAGCGCTGAGTATGATGCTACTGAATTAGCTGCTGATGCAGACGCTAAGATCCGTACATTCCAAGCAGATGCTTCTCGTGAAGCGGGTGTGTTCCATCACTTGATCACACTTCCTACTTACCACACTGCTGCTCTTTCTACACATGAGCTTGCACAAGGTTACTTCGGTTCTGAAGGTATGTTGGCTTATGTTGCTGGCGTACAACGTAAAGAAATCCGTGGTGGTATCGCTTGTGTCAAACACCAAGCAATGGCTGGTTCTGACATCGGTGATGATCACAAAGAAATCTTCTCTGGTGACAATGCACTTAAAGCGCATGACGATGCTAAAAACACAATGAACCAATTCGCTGCACACTAAGAATTGATTTCAAAAAAACCCGCTCAAATGAGCGGGTTTTTTTATCATTAATATATAATTATTTTTTCAATACATAGTGTTCAGCTAAAGAACCTTCAACTTTCTTACCATCCATATCTAAAGCAGTTGCCGTATTTTCACCAATGAAGAATTTACGATTTTGTCCTTTGTCATCTAAGGTAATTACAGAAGTATTATCTTTGTCAAAAGTAAACGTACCATGTGTTTCAAATGGATTTTTATCACCTTTGCCAAGATAAGTTTCAGTCAATTCATAAGTTTTATCATCTTTTAACTCTAACTCAGTTTTAATGCCTTCACAGTCTGCACATGGAAGAGTGCCTTTATATGTACCGTCCCAATCTAGTGAGTTTTCAGCTGTATGAGCGGTATCTACTGCATTGTTATTTGATTCAGTAGTTTGTGCAGGAGCAGAGGCTTGTTGTGTTGTATCGGCTTTATTTTCGTTTTTGCTACAAGCAACAAGAAGGGCACTTACAAGTGCAACTGATAATAATGTTTTTTTCATGATGATCTAAACCTCGGAAAATAAATAAAAAAGCAATAAATAGGCTATGAAATATGAGAGCTTAATAAAAGTTTAAGTATGTAATTTAATTTTAACAAAAGGTAAAGTGAGTAAATTTTGAATAATTATTAAAACAAAAATAAAAAGGAGGTATTCACTAAAACGATTTAATGAATACCTTATAAATTACGGTTGTGCTGAAACTCCACCTAAGGAGTCGCATGCTGATTTATAGAGTTGGTATTGTTGCTTTAAAACCTCATCCAGCGGCATGTCGAATAATTCTTCACCATTTTTGTAGCTCTCTACGTATGAAGTTGCTTTTTCTTTGCTTACCGCTAAAGATTGCTGGTAGTAAGAATTAATCGAGCTTGTTGCAAGCTGGCTTGTCTCAACATTTTTACATTCGAAATTGTGCAGGATCTTTTCTGCACGTTTGACCTCACTAGATTGGCCAAAAATACACCCAGTTAAAAAGACAAGTGGGGTTAACACGAAAAAAAGTTTCATGGAGAGCAAGTATGGAAGCAACGGTGGGCGCTATTGTATAAACAATTCCATAAGTTACTGTGGTTTTATGTTAGACATTGATGATTTTTTAACTCATTAAAATCGAAAAATTGTATCTAATTTTATCAGTCGGCTTATTTTCATATTTGGTGCGTATTTTGCTTATAAGTTTAAGCACTTATTTTGAACATATGAACCAGAATGAATCAGGCACAACCGTTTCCAAAAAACTCTTCAGCACCATTTTGGTATGCACAACTCGAGCTCGGTTTTTGTTTTGAAAATTCACGCACCATAATGAGTCATCGAAAACATCATGGCCCTGTTAGGGTGCAAAAAATGCTCTGGCCTGAAAGAACAGGTGTATGCCATGCGATTATTGTACATCCACCAGCAGGAATTGCAGGAGGAGATCATCTTACTTTTGAAATTGAAACCAAAGATCAAGCCCATGCGGTAGTGACTACTCCCGGAGCGGGGAAATGGTACAAAACCAATGGGAAACAAGCTTTTCAGCATATTCATTTGCATGTGAAAGATCAGTCTATTTTAGAGTGGGTTCCACAAGAAACGATGCTTTTTGATGGGGCTTTAGCGCATTCAGAAACTCATATTCATCTTGATAATGCTGCAAGTTTTATTGGATGGGATATGTTGGTACTTGGGCGACAGGCACGTGCTGAGCGCTTCGTTCAAGGGAGTTATTACAACCAGTTTAAATTATGGCGCGAAAATAAATTGTTGGTTGCAGATACATTGTATTTTGAAGGAGAAGATCGTTGGCTTAGTTCATGTTTAGGTATGAACAATCAAGCCGTGATGGGAAGCTTTTGGGCAGCCGCTCCAGAGAAATATCGTTCGCCATTTTACTTAGAACAACAGCTAGAACTCATTCGTGAATTGATGATGCGTATGCAAGCACCTGTCACATTAACATTATTGGATGATGTGGTTTCGGCTCGTTTTCTAGGAAATGATGTCCGACATTGTCATGATGCTTTTGCAGCTATACGGGCTAAATTACGTCGATATTGGTTTGATTTAAAAGAAGAATTTCCAAGAATTTGGAAAACCTAAGTTACGTTAAATTGCGTATTTAAAAAACAATTAAATTCAGTATGCTACTTTTGAGCACGTATTTTGCTTAAAGAATATAAATGAAATTTAGGAAAGAGATATGGAACTCAATCCAACAGAAAAAGATAAATTACTGATTTTTACAGCAGGACTCGTTGCTGAACGCCGTAAAGCGCGTGGCTTGAAACTGAATTATCCTGAAGCTATTGCTTTTATTTCAGCAGCTTTACTTGAAGGTGCGCGGGACGGTATGACGGTCAGTGATTTAATGCACTACGGTACTACTTTATTAAAGCGCGAAGATGTGATGGATGGTGTGTCAGAAATGATTGCTGAGGTTCAGGTCGAGGCAACTTTTCCAGATGGCTCAAAATTAGTCACAGTTCATCAGCCAATCGTATAAAAGGAATGCTTATGATCCCCGGCGAAATCATTACTCCAGATGCTGATATTGAACTGAATGTTGGACGGCAAACTTTAAAAGTTGTAGTGGCTAATATTGGCGATCGGCCTATTCAGGTGGGTTCTCATTTTCATTTTTATGAAGCAAATGATGCACTACAGTTTGATCGTGAGCTAGCTAAAGGCTTCCGATTGAATATTGCAGCTGGTACAGCAATTCGTTTTGAACCGGGACAAACTCGGGAAGTTGAGCTGGTTGCTTTAGCGGGTAAGCGAGAAGTTTATGGTTTCGCAGGCCGCGTCATGGGCAAGTTGGATTAGACATAACAACGATAATGAAAGAGATGAGTATTAAGTTATGAAAATGTCACGTCGTGCATATGCTGAGATGTTTGGTCCAACAGTCGGTGATCGTATTCGCTTGGCTGATACAGAGCTCTTTATTGAAGTTGAGCAAGACTTAACGACATATGGTGAAGAAGTTAAATTTGGCGGCGGAAAAGTCATTCGTGATGGGATGGGGCAATCCCAACTTTTAGCTAATGAGGTTGCTGACACCGTCATTACCAATGCTTTAATTGTGGATTGGTGGGGAATTGTTAAAGCTGACGTGGGCTTAAAAAATGGCCGAATTTGGAAAATAGGAAAAGCTGGAAATCCAGATATTCAACCAGACATTACGATTCCTTTAGGGGCTGCAACAGAAGTGATTGCGGGTGAAGGACAAATTTTAACAGCAGGTGGTATTGATACCCACATTCACTGGATTTGCCCTCAACAAGTTGAAACTGCGCTAATGTCAGGGACAACAACAATGGTCGGTGGCGGTACAGGACCAGCAGCCGGAACTTCGGCAACGACAGTGACTCCGGGACCTTGGCACATTGCTACCATGTTACAGGCGATTGATGATTTGCCTATGAATATTGGTTTATTAGGCAAAGGTAATTTAAGTTTACCAGACCCAATTCGAGAGCAAATTAAAGCTGGAGTGATTGGCTTAAAACTGCATGAAGATTGGGGTTCAACACCAGCAGCCATTGATAACTGCTTGAGCGTTGCAGATGAGTACGATGTGCAGGTCGCGATTCATACAGATACTTTAAATGAAAGTGGTTTTTTAGAAGAGACTCTAGCCGCATTTAAAAATCGTACGATTCATACCTACCATACCGAAGGTGCAGGTGGTGGGCATGCACCAGACATTTTAAAAGCAATTGGACAAAGTAATGTTTTGCCGTCTTCTACTAATCCAACAAGACCTTATACCATCAATACCATTGATGAACATTTAGATATGCTGATGGTCTGCCACCATTTAGACCCAGCAATTGCTGAAGACATCGCTTTTGCAGAAAGTCGTATTCGCCGTGAAACGATTGCAGCCGAAGATATTCTGCAAGACTTAGGCGCAATTGCCATGATGTCATCGGACTCTCAGGCAATGGGGCGTGTAGGGGAAGTGATTTTACGTACTTGGCAAACTGCCCACAAAATGAAAATTCAACGTGGGCCATTAGAGGGTGATAACGAATTTCATGATAATAATCGTGTTAAACGTTACATTGCCAAATATACGATTAACCCTGCAATTACACATGGTTTAAGTCATGAGGTTGGTTCGGTTGAAGTTGGAAAACTTGCTGATTTGGTGTTGTGGAAACCTGCCTTTTTTGGGGTGAAGCCATCTATGATTATTAAGGGTGGCATGATTGCAGCAGCACCGATGGGTGACATTAATGCTTCAATTCCGACACCTCAACCAGTGCATTACCGTCCAATGTTTGGTGCCTATCCACGTGGCGTACATAACACTTGTATTACCTTTTTATCTCAAGCAGCGATTGATGAAAAAGTTGCTGAGAGATTAGACCTTAAAAAGTTAATTAGCCCATGTAAAAATACGCGTGCGATTAGCAAAACCGATATGAAACACAACACATATTGTCCTGTCATGCATGTACATCCCGAGACTTACGAGGTGAGAGCGGATGGTGAATTATTAACATGTGAACCTGCTGAAGTATTACCGATGGCACAGCGCTATTTCTTGTTTTGATGATTTTTATAGAGGTAATTCACCTCATTGCTGTATTTGTAGATATGAAATAAATAAGGAGAGAAGCTAAATGAAAATCTATACCCAACGTCTTGAAGATATTTCTCCTGATCAAACATTTGAAACGGTTGAACTGACTTTTGATACCCGCCAAAAATCACGGTTTCGAGCGGCTTTAGCGAGTGGCGTAGATATTGGTGCCGATTTACCACGTACTGGCATTTTGCGCAGTGGTTCATATATTGCAACTCAACAAGGTGATGTACTACGTGTTGATGCTAAGCCTGAACGTTTGATGCAAGTGATTGCTGCAACCGATTTTGATTTGCTTAAAGCTGCCTATCATCTAGGTAATCGACATGTGCCATTAATGCTTACACCTACTGCTTTATATTTTGAGCCTGATCATGTACTTGCAGAAATGGTAGAGGGCTTAGGTCTGAAAGTGACAGAGATTGATCATCCGTTTGAACCTGAAAGCGGTGCCTATGCACAGCATAGCCATGATCATCGCTTAAGCCCAATCAAAGCTTTGCACCATGTCCATTCATAACGCGGCGCAATTACTTCAATTACTGACACTGTCTTCTACGGCATTGCCAGTTGGAGCATATTGTTATTCACAAGGTGTAGAAACAGCCATTGATATTGGCTTAATACACGATGAAACGTCGGCAATTTCTTATTTCGAAGAAGTGCTTGAAATGCTGTTAGTGCGGTTTGAGCTGCCAGTACTGAAACGTCTTATGCAACATCATGATGACCAAGATCAGTTTCTGGTTTGGGCAAATTTATATAGAGCAAGCCGAGAAAGCAAAGAGCTTTTAGCGGAATCTCAGCAGCTGGCATTTTCTTTAAATGCATGGATTAGAGATGTTTTAAAAAAAACTGTTGAGGTTAAAAAGCAGTTTGGTTTTGTGCCTGTCTATGCACAGCTCTGTGGTCGGCTTGAGCTTAAAGACGCTGATGTGCTCACAGCTTATACCTTTACTGTTTTAGAAAATCAGGTTCTGGCTGCGGTAAAAACCGTACCGTTAGGGCAAATGGCTGGACAAAGAATTTTATGGCATTTACATGGTTTGGTACCACAGGCGATAGAGAAAGCCTTAAAACTTAATGATGAGCAATTGAGCAGCGCTTTACCTCGTTATGCCATGCTGAGCATGAAACACGAAACACAATATTCACGGTTATTCAGATCTTAAGTTTAGGAAAAAAGGATAAAAATCATGACAGAACGTAGTCCATTACGAGTTGGAATTGGCGGGCCGGTGGGTTCGGGTAAAACTGCGCTTACTCTTAATTTATGTTTAGCCTTGCGTAATAAATACAACATGGCTGTGGTAACGAATGATATTTATACCAAAGAAGATTCAAATTTTTTAACCCGTAACGAAGCAATGTCGCCAGATCGTATTGTAGGTGTAGAAACAGGGGGATGCCCACATACAGCAATTCGCGAAGATGCTTCAATTAACTTGGCTGCAATTGATGATTTGTGCGAAAAATTTGAAGGCTTAGAACTCATTATTATTGAAAGTGGTGGTGATAATTTAGCGGCAACATTTAGCCCCGAACTTTCTGATTTAACGTTATATGTAATTGATGTTGCCGGTGGCGAAAAAATTCCACGTAAGGGTGGGCCTGGCATTACCAAATCAGATTTACTCATTATTAATAAAACTGACCTTGCGCCAATGGTCGGTGCAAATCTTGATGTGATGGATCAAGATGCGAAACGCATGCGCGGCGAAAAACCATTCTTATTTTCAAATATGAAAACACAAGACGGTCTTGAAGAAATTATTCAATTTATCGAGAAACAAGGGCTGTTTAAAGCTTAAGGAGAGATTATGGACTTCATAAAAAAATGGGGCATAGGGCTCCTTGCATTGCTACCTACACTTGTAATGGCACACCCTGGACATGACCATGAACATTCGGGTTTTATGGCAGGTTTTATTCATCCATTTACTGGTTTAGATCATTTAGTGATGGCCTTAGCTTTCGGTGTTTTACTCTGGTCAGCAGCTAAGCAATGGAAAGTTGCAGGTGTCATTACTTTGAGTGTTACCCTTATTGTAGGTTTTTTAATCGGTGCTCAAGGTTTAGTGCCTGTAAATGTTGCTGAATATGGGATTGTTGCTTCTTTGATTGTTACAGCAATTGCACTGTGGACAAAATCAAATCGTGTTTTACCTATCGCTGCGGCATTACTTGCAAGCTTTCATGGTATAGCGCATGGTGTTGAGTTAGCACAGGCAGGCCATGTCGTTGCATTAGTAACAGGTATGGTTGCGGCTATGGCTTTAATTTATTGTGGTGGATTGGCATTAGGTGCTGCACTTACACGATATGTGCCTTATGGCAAAAAAATTGTAGGTGCTTGTGCGGCAGTTGTTGCAGTGATTGGTTTAAGTTAATTAAAACCTTGCAAAAAAAGGTAGCTTTAAGCTACCTTTTTGGATTTGCAAAATAAAATGTGTGTGCATAAAAATATTTATACTGTTTTTACAGCAATTATTATCTTTTATAGTGGATATGTTCAGGCCTATGATTTTTTTCAACCAGAAAGTGATTCTACTTTCCTAGATTCAGACCAGTTGTTAGATCAATCAGATTTAAACTTGGAACAAAGGCGGTTAGCCATTGAGCATGATGATGAAGTTAATAACTATAATGTGCTCAAAAATGAATTTTATTCAAATGAGCGTTGGGTGATTTATAATTATACAGCCTATGATACGGGACAACTTCAGAACAAAAACATCAATGGTTTAACGAATCATATTAATATTCAAGACTTATCCATTTCAGTTGGATATGGAGTTAATTATAGTGTTAATCCAAGACTGAAAATTGGTTATGAATATATTTCGAGTTTTCCTTATGATCGAGGTCAACTCATACGATTTTTTACGATCTATTTATTTTGAAATACAAAATGAGAATAATCTAATTCAAATAAATAGATCAGGTAAATTAATTCATCATAAAAATGCTATATGATTAAATTTTCTGATAAAGCCCTGCGTGTACTGTACCAGCTTTCGTTGTTTTAACTTGTTGCCATGTTGAAGGAAGGTGAAGCTGAGATAAATCTCGGTCAGCTTCAACGTAAATATACCCATTCTTTTTAATATGCGGTTCTGCCAAGTTCGAGAGTTCTTGCCATAAATCTAGACTATAAGGTGGATCTAAAAACACCACATCGAACTGTTCTTTTAAACGGGGTAAAGCTTGTTGGGCAGTTGTATTGATTAAATGACAGTTTTGAGCTTTTAATAGCTCAACATTATCTTTTAAAAAACGTGCCTGAGTCTTGTCTGGTTCAATCATATAAACTGATGCAGCGCCACGTGACAATGCTTCAAAACCTAATGCGCCAGAGCCTGTGCACACATCAAGAACATGCGCATTTTGAATATCCCACATGAGCCAGTTAAACAAAGTTTCACGTACACGGTCTGGCGTTGGACGTAATCCATCGATACTGGCAAATGGAAGTACTCTTCTTTTCCATTCGCCACCAATAATGCGTAATTGATTTTTCATTAATCATCAACCTCATTCGTTGCAGAAGGAATTGGTGCAGCTGGGGTTGAAGCTGCTGCTACTGGAGCAGAACTTGGATTTTCACCACCGCTTGAGAGTTCACCTGGTTTAATTCCTGCAGTCATCAGTCCGCCATTAACTTGATGGTTTGCTGGTCGAATCGGGTTTTTCTTACGAGTTAATAACCAATAATCAAAAATAGGTTTTGCAAGTTGGGCAGCAGAACCACCATGACGACCATTTTCCCAAATTACGGCAATTGCAATTTCTGGTTTGTCCGCTGGTGCAAAGCCAACGAATAAACCATGGTCAAGTTGACGTTCGCTCAGGGCTGATTCATTGTAACGTTTACCCTGTGCAATACTTTTAACCTGCGCAGTTCCTGTCTTTCCTGCAATTTGATATAGAGATGTACGAATGCCTCGGCCAGTACCTGATTGAATTACATCAACCATGGCATCGCGCATTTGAATCCAGTCTTCATCCGTTCCATTGAAGTTGATTTTTCCATCAGGCGCATTACGCACAGTAAATGGTTTTGAACCATGAGTTGCACGTAAAACGTGAGGGGTGACATGAGAACCACGATTGGCTGTAATTGCGGTTGCCATAGCAAGCTGTAATGGGGTAGCTGTAAAAGCACCTTGACCAATACTCACAGAAATAGTTTCACCTTTCATCCACTTGGCTTTGCGAGTACGCATTTTCCATTCAGGATTTGGATAAAGACCTTCACTTTCACTTGGTAAGTCGACACCTGTTTTTTGACCGAATCCAAATTGACGCATCCATTGGTTCATTTGATCAATACCCATTTGATGGGCAAGAATATAAAAATAGGTATCACATGACATAATGATGGCTTTATGCATGTTTACGATGCCATGACCAGATTTTTTCCAGTCGCGGAATTTATGCGAATCACCAGGTAAGTGAAAATAACCTGGGTCAGAAATTGCTGTTGACCAGTTCACAATACCGTAGTGTAAACCACCCATTGCTTCCATTGGTTTAATGGTGGAACCTGGTGGATATGCACCTTGTACAGCACGGTTATAAAGCGGTTGATCTAAACTATCACGTAAAGAACTATAATCTTTATGGTTAATGCCAGTCACAAATAAATTAGGGTTGAAACTTGGACTAGATACTAAAGCCAGAATTTCGCCAGTACGAGGGTCGATCGCTACAATGGCACCACGACGGCCTGCGAGCTGTTGAGAAGCAACGAGTTGTAAACCATAATCTAAAGATAAATAGAGGTCATTCCCGCGAGTAGGATCTTTGCGGCCTAAATGGCGCAATATGTTACTGTGGGCATCTGCTTCAACAGATTCATACCCTGGTGTTCCGTGTAGCAAATCTTCATAGCTTTTCTCAACCCCAATCTTTCCAATCAGGTTGGTTCCAGCATATAAATCTTTATCAATACTTTTTAATTCTTTATCGTTAATACGCCCTACATAACCAATCACATGAGCAAATAACTCACCATGTGGGTAATAACGGGTCATTTGTGTTTCGATTCTTACGCCGGGAAACTTATATTTAGCTTCACTGAACTTGGCAATATTGGCTTCAGTTAGATTAAGTTTAATCGCGACACGTTCAGTTTTTCGAGCAGTTTTTATACGACTTTTGAAACGATCAATATCTTCTTGTGTTAGATCTAAAATAGGCTGTAACTGCTCAACAACATGGTCGGCGTCTTCTACATCTGTTTTACTTAAAGTTGCTGTAAAAACAGGATAGTTGTCTGCCAGTAATACACCATTTCGGTCATAGATATAACCACGAGCCGGTGGAAGTGGCTGCAAGCGAATCCGGTTTTTGTCAGATGCAGTAGAGAATTCATCGTAGTGGAAAATTTGTAGATAAGCGTATCGGCTAATTAATACTAATAAGCAAATGATAACCAGACCTACGGCAAAAAAGATTCGTCCTCGATAAATGCGCTTTTCTTGCTGGATATCTTTTAAAGGAAAGTGCTGCTTCATAAGGATCGACTTAATGACATAGGGTAGAAAAATAGCTGCTTATTCTAACGCAAGAGAGCTTAAAATATTGCATAATTTTCAAAGTTTCATTGCCTTTTAATAAGATACGTTTTGACTTTGCAGACAACAAAATTGTAGATACTTGTATATAAGAAGCAAAATAATTCTGTTAAAGTCTCTCATTCAATAGAATAGGGTTGTTCTCACCATACGATTAGGGAAAATGGAGAAAATAATGAGAAAAATTTATCCCTTACTTGCAGTTTTGACGGTAAGTAGTTGGGCTCAAGCTCAAGACTATTCGTTTCTTCCAGAAGCAAAATTAGCAGGACATACGGCATCTACGTGGAATGTGGGTGCTGGTTTTACACAAAAATTATTACATCTAAACGGCGAATGGGTAAACCCTTATGGTATTGCCTATGCAAAAGTTGGCGCATTTTTGAATGGTGACAAAACTGCTGGTGGACAAGTCGGGTTTCGATATCCTTATTATCTTACCGGCACAGATAAAAATGGTTACTATATCGGTTTTTATGCTGGGCATCTCGATAGTAAAGAGGTCGATGGTGATTATAAATCCCGTTTAGGCGCTGGTGTCGATTTGGCCTATGTATTGTTGAATTCAGAAAGAATTAGTACTTTTAGTGTGGGTATTGGTGCGGCTGAAAAGTTGACTGACCAAAATGGAAATGTTGCCGCGGATACTAAACCACAAATTCAATTTTCTTATTCTCTAAGTTTTGGTTTATAAAAAAGCAGTTTATTGTTAACTCGCCATAAGCAGAGCACAAATAAATACGAGAGTCTTACATGTTAGAGTACGTCAGCGGATTGTGGCAGACCTTTTTACACAGACCTGATTTTTGGGCCGTTTTAAGTATTATTCCAGTCACTGCCTTTGTTACATGGGCACACGTGTGGATGGCTTTAAAAATGGTGTTTTACCCAATCAAATTTTGGGGTTTCCACTTAGGTCCACTACCAGTAGGTTGGCAAGGTATTGTGCCACGTAAGGCTGGACGTATCTCAGGTATTATTACTGATAACACTTTATCTAAATTAGGTTCATTGCGTGAATTTTTAGAAGCAATGGATCCTGAAGACATGGCACGTATTATTGGTGAACAAGTTGGGTTTGAGCTTGAACATCTTATTGATGAAGTCATGATCGATCGGAATGCTGTACTTTGGGAAAACTTACCTTATTCAATTAAACGCCGCATTTATGCTCAGGCGCATAAGCAATTACCAGGCGTGTTAAGAGAATTAGTGACTGAGCTGACCATGAACGTCGAGTCACTGGTTAATATGCGTGAAATGGTGGTGAGCCAAATGGAAGGCGATCGTCGTTTGATGGTACGCATGTTCTTAAAGGTTGGTCAAAAAGAAATCAACTTTATTTGGCATATTAGCGCTTTAATTGGAATGTTCTTTGGTATTTTCCAAATGATTGTTTGGTTTGTCGTACCTTGGCACTGGACAGTCCCGTTTTGGGCTTCAATTTGGGGTTTTTTAACGAACTGGATTGCAATCTGGATGGTGTTTAACCCTCTTGAACCACATTATATTCGTTACCCACAGATTTTTAGGTTAACAAAAGATCGTAAGTTCCCTTGGATTGTACCAGTTCTTCGAATTGGGACCTATAATTTCCAAGGTGCTTTCATGAAGCGTCAAGAGGAAGTCTCTGATGTGTTTTCAAGCGTAGTAACAGAAGATCTGATTACGTTAAAATCGATTATGACCGAAATGATGTACGGGCCGCGTAAAGATAAAACCCGCCGCATTGTGAAGCGTCATATTAACGAAATTATGGAAACACCGTTAGTTCGTACATCTTTACAGCTTTCTTTAGGGCCAAGAGAGTACGCAAGGTTAAAGACGGACTTGATTGATCGTTCAATTGAAATTACGATGGGACCCGTATGTGACCCAGGGCTGAACGCAAGCCGGGCACAGAAGATTTTTCAAATGTTTAAAGAGCGTATTCGCGAACTGACACCAAAAGAGTTTCAGAATTTATTGCGTCCTGCATTTCAGGAGGATGAGTGGATTCTTATTGTACTAGGTGGGGTAACCGGATTTATTGCTGGTACAATACATTTGTTTGTGGCTTTCTTATAATTCGACGTCGGGCAGGATCTATTGAAGATTAATGAGACTTTTTCTGCCAGGCTTCACATTCATTGTTTTAAATGAGGATGTTTTTTATGCGCATTATCTTACTCGGACCACCTGGGGCAGGCAAAGGGACTCAGGCTCAGTTGATCTGTAAGCGCTACAATGTCCCACAAATTTCAACCGGTGATATGCTCCGTGCTGCAATTCGTGAAGGTACTGAATTAGGTCTAAAAGCTAAAAGTGTAATGGAATCTGGTGGTTTGGTTTCAGATGAACTTATTATCGGTTTAGTAAAAGAACGTATTGCTCAACCTGACTGTGCAAATGGCTGCATTTTCGATGGTTTTCCACGTACTATTCCACAAGCTGAAGCTTTGGAAAAAGAGGGGATTAGCATTGATCACGTGATTGAAATTGATGTTCCTGATGAAGAAATCGTACAACGTCTTTCTGGTCGTCGTCAGCATCCCGCTTCTGGCCGTGTTTATCATACAGTTTACAACCCACCTAAAGTGGAAGGTAAAGATGATGAAACTGGTGAAGATCTTGTTCAACGTCCAGATGACCAAGAAGAAACGATTCGTAAACGTTTAGCGTCTTATCATACAGAAACTGAGCAATTGGTTGGTTTCTATCAAAGCCGTGCTGCATCTGGTGAGAATGCGCCGACTTATGACAAGCTTAATGGTTTACGTACAATTGAAGATGTACAAACAGACTTATTTAATATTTTAGATAAATAATTAAAATATTATTTGTGACAAGGAGCTCTCATCATGAGGGCTCTTTTCTTTCATTCAGTGCAGGAGAACAATATGAAAATCATATTGATTTTGGTGGTATTGCTAAGTCTGGCACTCGTCATATTTTTGGGTTATCAGAGCTATAAAATGCTTAGGCAGGTACAAAAACAAGCAAAAGAAGATCGTAATCAGAACAAGCGTCTAAAGTAAGTTTGATTGGGTATGTTACCTATACCCAACCATATTTTTAAGCTTCAATATTTTTAATAGTAATTTGTTTTTGCGCGCCAAATTCAAAACGATCAGGCCAGTTGCAAACATCTGCAACCACACATTCAGCACATTTAGGTTTACGGGCTATACAGCAATAACGGCCATGCAATATGAGCCAGTGATGTGAATCTAAAATAAATTCTTTAGGAATGACCTTAATTAAGCGGTGTTCAACTTCAAGTACATTTTTACCTACGGCTAAGCCAGTTCGATTTCCCACTCGGAAAATATGTGTATCGACGGCCATAGTCGGTTGTCCGAAAGCTGTATTTAAAACAACATTTGCAGTTTTACGACCCACACCTGGCAAGGCCTCTAAGTCTTTCCTGTTACTTGGAACTTCGCCGTTAAATTGCTCCATTAAAATCTTACAGGTTTTAATGACATTTTCGGCTTTGGCATTGTAAAGACCAATTGTTTTAATATATTCCTTTAAACCATCTACGCCCAAGTTATAGATTTTCTCAGCGGTGTTGGCCACAGGATAAAGCTTATCAGTTGCCTTATTCACACTCACGTCGGTAGCTTGAGCTGACAACATAACAGCTATAAGTAACTCAAAAGAAGATGAATAGTTTAACTCGGTTTGAGGTGACGGTCGTTGTTCGCGAAGGCGTTCAAAGAATATTTGAATCTGCTTTTTCGTCATATTTTTGACAGCCATTCAGACCTCCTGTAGTTGCATAAGTTGCTGTTGTAGTTCTTCAAGTTGAAGACGCTTTTTAGCATCTTCACGCACACCTAGCTGTTTTTCCAATTTCTTAATTTGGGTGCGGATTTTGGCTAACTCAATCGTAGTTTTTGCATCAGTTAACACAGCTTCTTTAGGTTTCTCGATGAGCTCAATTGAAGGTAGTTCATCAAGTACCTGAGAGAACTGAGCAAACAGTTGAGTGTCAATTTCAGCGCGTACCACAGGACCTTTACGGTGACTGCGACGCTTTTCTTCACGTTGAATATGTGAGTAGTAGCGTTGCCTTAAATCATTTTGTTCTGCGGCACGCTGTTGTTCATTTGGTAAGGCTTGTGTGTCTTCGACCAGATCAATGCAATCTACTGGGCAAGGTGGAATACATAACTCACAACCCGTACATAAGTCGGTCAAGATGGTATGCATGAGCTTACCACTGCCAATGATAGCATCTACAGGACAAGCACTAATACATTTGGTGCAGCCAATACATTCGTCTTCACGAATAATCGCTTTCATTCGCTGTGGACGACCATCTGTTTGTACAGGCCATACGCTACTTTCAGCAGTTAGTGGAGAGCGATTGAGTAGATTTGCCAGTGCATCAGCAACAGGTTGTCCACCTGGAACACATTTATTTGCTTCTTCACCTTCAGCAATCGACTTTGCGTAGGGTAGACATCCATCACGATGTCCACATAGACCACATTGTGTTTGTGGTAATAACGCATCAATCTCGCGTATGAGAGAAATAGATGAATTCATAGTGGGCAAATAGCTTGGTTAAAACGATGCGATAATGAAGAAAAACCTAAGTAAGGTCAATGGATTTTAACGAATTTATCGGGTTTTTAATTGACCTAAAATGTAGCTAATGTTGCACAATAATAGATCAATAAAAGTGAAGAGTTAAATTACTATTTCTTATTTTTGAGTAGTTTTTCTAAAAATAAGTTTTTGATAATTAAGATGAATAAAATAATTTAAAATAACTATTGTTAAAATTGATGGAAAGGGATTTAATATTTTGCTGCTAAATGATGCATTTAATAATGTATTGCACCAATTTAATTCATGACTATGCTGAGGACCGTGCATTGAAATACAACAATCTGAATGAATTCCTGAATTACGTGCAAGCGCGTGATCCGCATCAACCTGAATTTTTGCAAGCTGTCGAAGAAGTAATGATGAGTTTGTGGCCATTTATTGAAAAAAATCCAGAGTATGCGGAACAGGGATTGTTAGAACGCCTTGTTGAACCGGAGCGAGTTATTCAATTTCGTGTTTCATGGATGAATGATCAAGGTCAGACTCAAGTTAACAGAGCTTTCCGTGTTCAATACAATTCAGCAATTGGTCCATTCAAAGGGGGAATGCGTTTCCACCCATCGGTCAATCTATCAATTTTAAAATTTTTAGGTTTTGAGCAGACTTTTAAAAACTCACTTACCACTTTACCTATGGGTGGTGGGAAAGGTGGTTCAGATTTCGATCCGAAGGGTAAATCTGATGCTGAAATTATGCGATTTTGTCAGGCATTAATGATTGAGCTATACCGTCATTTAGGACCGAATACTGATATTCCTGCGGGGGATATTGGGGTGGGTGCACGTGAAGTCGGTTATATGGCAGGCATGATGAAAAAGCTGAGTAACGACACTGCTTGTGTCTTTACCGGTAAGGGAATTTCATTTGGTGGTAGCTTAATGCGTCCAGAAGCAACTGGTTATGGTACGGTTTATTTTGCAGAAGAAATGCTAAAAGCGCGTGGCCAGTCTTTCGTTGGCAAAACAGTCTCTGTTTCTGGTTCGGGTAATGTTGCGCAATACGCGGCAGAGAAGGCCATGTTCTTAGGGGCAAAAGTTGTTACTTTGTCTGACTCTAACGGAACTGTTTATGTAAAAAATGGTTTTACAGATGAATTACTTGATGAAGTCATGAATCTTAAAAACGTTAAACGTGGCCGTATTTCCGAGTTTGCTTCTAAACATGGCTTTGAATATTTTGAAGGTAAAACACCTTGGCATATTCCTGTTGATATTGCTTTACCATGTGCTACGCAAAATGAATTAACAGGTGAAGACGCTAAAACGTTGATCGAAAATGGTGTAATTTGTGTGGCTGAAGGCGCTAATATGCCATCTACACTTGAGGCAGTTGAACACTTTATCAAAGCTAAAATTTTGTATGCGCCAGGAAAAGCATCTAATGCAGGTGGTGTTGCAACGTCTGGTTTAGAAATGTCTCAAAACGCAATTCGTTTAAGCTGGACACATGCTGAGGTCGATGAGCGTCTACATGCAATTATGAAAGACATTCATGCCAATTGTGTAAGATACGGTACAAAAGAAGACGGTACTGTTAACTATGTTGATGGCGCCAATATTGCAGGCTTTGTAAAAGTAGCTGATGCAATGCTTGCCCAAGGTATTTTCTAAGAATAGAAATAAAAAAATCCGATGCCTGAGCATCGGATTTTTTTAATCTAAAAACTTATTTTTTAGGTTTTTTAACTAACTCTTGCTCTACAACCATATCTAACACATCTGCTAGGCTAGATTGGTCTGCTGCTGGATTTTTCACTTCAAAACGTTTTACACGTAAAATTACGCGTTGGTCTGGATTGTGTTCAAAACCTTCAATTTGACCATAATATAATGACCAGTTTTTGTCAGCGTAAGTTTTAACACCTTTGTCATCATATTTAATTTCACGAACTTGCATACATGTTTGTGGTGCTACACCAGTACATGATTTAGTTTGTGGAGCAACTTCTAGGAAAATAGTTTTCCCTTCAGATTGATATTTTGCTTCAGGTGTCATTTTACCAGTAAAGGTATATTTTTGACCTTGCGCATCAGTTACCGTTAATGTCGGTTGATCAACGTTTGTTGTATTAAGCTCAAATGGAATTGCACGCTTTTGGAAGAGGTTGCTAGAAAATTGTTCCTGTTTCATTAAAGCAGGTTCACAAGCCATCATAGTTGACATTACGTCAGACGTTACAATCGTATTGTTTTCAACTTTCCAAGTTGTTCCTTGACGGTTACAACCTGTTGCGATAGATAAACGGTCATTGCTAAAGTTAAGAACGATTGGTTTTTTTGTATTTTCAGGTTGGTAAGACCAAGAATAATCTGTTAAAGCTTGAGTATTCACTGCTTTTTGACCTTGGAAAATGTGCTTTTGACCAGTTTTATCTGTCACGCTTAAAATCACCTGACCATTATTGTTGCTAATTTCGATTGGTAATTTCGCTTCATTAAAGATGCTAGTAGAAAGTTGCTCTTGTTTCATTAAATCGTCTTGGCAAGCCATCATGGTTGAAACAAGGTTAGATGTAACAAGTTGGTTGCCTTCAATTTTCCAAGTACCGCCTTGGCCATTACAACCCGTATTAATTGCTAATTTACCATCTGCATTAAAATTAAGTACGAGTGGTTTAGAAGCTTTTACATTTTGATAAGTCCAAGCATATTCACCTAAAGTGGCTGCAAGGTTTTGTTGTTGCTCAGATACAATCGGAGCAGGAGTATTTGTAACTGTTTGACACGCCATCAAAGAAAAAGGTAATAACGCAAGAATTAAATATTTAATTTTCATTTAAAAACTTCAAGTAAAAAAACAACAGCAATAAGCTTAAAACATTCTTAAAAAAAGAAAATGTAAACATTTGATTGTTTCGGTTTTTAAAATGTATAAGTTTGTAAGTTATTCTAATTTTCAACAAAAATAATGGTATACCCCGAAAAACGGGGTATTTGCTAATAATTAATCAAAACGATAGATATCCATGCCTAGTGAGCCCATTGTGAAGCTGCTGTGAACAATCGTAAAGCGATTGCCTGAACCCATAGCAAAAAACAAAGGCGCAAAATGTTCAAGGGTAGGATGATTACGTTTTACATAAGGCAATGACTGCCATTCCAGTACACCATCATAATCTTGATGGGTAAGTTTATTAACAACAGCATTTCTAAAAGTTGAAGCCCATTCAGGAACTTTAGAGTTGTCTCCTTGCCAAGATAACTCTGCAAGATTATGGGTAATGCTGCCTGAACCAATGAGTAGAACTTGTTTGTCACGTAAGGGTGCGAGAGTTTGTCCTATACGATAAATTTCTTGTGCGCTTAAATTTGTTGGCAAAGAAATTTCGACTACAGGAATATCAGCGTCAGGATACATATGTAATAGAGGCATCCATACACCATGGTCACGAGGACGGGTGCTATTAGCATGGGCAACAAAATGAGCATCTGCTAGTAATTTTAAGATTTCTTCGGCGAGTTCTGGTTGACCGGGTGCGCTATAACGAATTTCATATAATTCTTTAGGAAAACCGCGGAAGTCATGCCATGTTTCGGGACGAGTCGAAATACACACTTCAAGTGCTTTACTCTCCCAATGCGCAGACATCACAATGATTGCCTTTGGTGTAGGAAGATTTGCACCTAAACGGTGTAGAGCAGGTCCTACTTGTTCCGGGTCAAGTGCAAGCATGGGTGAACCATGTGAAATAAACAGTCCAGGAAGGGTTTGTAGTTCCATTGCATTACACCTGAGTTGAAAAGCAGAATAATAGTCATTATGCCAAAATCAGGACATGTTAAAAGTATCCTGATTTCAACGGATTGTTCCTAAAATGAAACGGTTGTTGTTTTTATGCACGGTGATAGGGATGATTATGATTAATAGTCATCGCCCGATATAGTTGTTCAATTAATAAAACCCGTACCAAAGGATGAGGCATTGTAAGTTTTGAAAGTGACCAATGCCATGCAGCAGCTTTACGTACCTGATCCGATAAACCATCTGGGCCACCAATCGCAAGTACTACATCATTACCTTCAAGCATCCATTGTTTCATGGTATCAGCTAATTTTTCTGTACTGAGTTCTCGACCACCGACTTCTAGGGCAATTAAAGTTTCATTTTGTTTTAACGCATTTAGAATACTTTCGCCTTCAATTTGGCAATACTTTAAAATATCTGCTTCTGAATCATTCTTACCACGTTTGGCCATAGGAAGTTCAATGACTTGGGTTTGCACAAAAGGTTGGATACGTTTGAAATAATCTTCAAACCCAGTGAGAACCCAAGCAGGCATTTTTTGACCAATGGTCAGAATACGAATTTTCATGTTATCTATTCATTCAAAAACAGCTTGCGCATTATACCTGAGGAAAAGATAAGTTCGCGGTAGTAAAATAGGCATAAAAAACGCAGTCCAAAAAACGGTGTTGGACTGCGATCAAATGATCATCTGTCTGGAGTTCAGATGATCATAGAGAATAAAAACAAGGCTATCTATAAAATAATAGATAACGAAGGGCACTTAATTTAATTAAATACTCTTAATACCTATTATGAGGATGGTTGGATATTTTTCAATCAAATTGTGTAACAAAAAAAAGAGAGCCGAAGCTCTCTTTTTTCACATTTTAATTAGTGACGTGCTGCTTTTGAACCTTCCACCGGTTTTACAATCGGTGTTTTTGGTAAAGGCTTTGGCATCGAAACTAATGCTAAAGGTAAGATGTCATCAATACTTTTTACAGCTTTGATTTCTAAACCTTCTTTAACATTGGCTGGAATTTCTGCCAAATCACGAACATTATCTTGTGGAATAAATACAAGTTTGATTCCACCGCGGTGTGCTGCAAGAAGTTTTTCTTTTAAGCCACCAATACGCATTGCACGACCGCCTAAACTTGTTTCACCAGTCATTGCGATATCTGGACGAATCGCGATACCTGTAAATGCTGATACAAGGGCAGTGGTTAATGCTAAACCAGCAGATGGACCATCTTTTGGTGTTGCACCTTCTGGTAAGTGAACGTGTACATCAGTTTCTTCAAAACGAGAAGCCTCAATACCTAGCTCATCGGCACGCGTACGTACTAAAGTCATTGCTGTGGTAATAGACTCTTTCATGACATCACCGAGTGAACCAGTGGTAATGAATTTACCTTTACCTTTTACAGCTGCAACTTCAATGGTAAGTAACTCACCACCTACAGATGTCCAAGCTAGACCATTTACGCGGCCTACTTGCGCTTCATCTTCTGCAATACCAAAGTCAAACTTGTGTGGACCTAAGTATTCTGGAAGATTAGCAGAGGTAATATCAAGCTGTAAGTTTTTAGACTTTTTACTTACGGCTTCTTTTACCACTTTACGCGCAATTTTAGACACTTCACGTTCTAAACTACGAACACCAGCTTCACGTGTGTAGCGTTGAACAATGTCACGAATCGCTTCTTCATGAATTGTTAACTCTTTTGCACGTAGACCATTGTTCTTAATTGCTTTTGGAACAAGGTAGCGTTCAGCAATGTTCACTTTTTCATCTTCGGTATAACCCGGTAGACGAATAACTTCCATACGGTCAAGCAATGCTTCTGGAATGTTCATGCTGTTTGCAGTACAGATAAACATCACTTCAGACAGGTCAAGATCCAGATCTAAATAGTGATCGTTGAACTTACTATTTTGTGATGGATCTAATACTTCAAGCAATGCAGAAGCTGGATCACCACGGTAGTCTTGTGCCATCTTGTCAATTTCGTCGAGTAAGAACAATGGGTTCTTCACGCCAACTTTTGTTAAAGACTGTACGATTTTACCTGGCATCGCACCAATATAAGTACGACGGTGACCACGAATCTCAGCTTCGTCACGTACGCCACCAAGCGCCATACGAACAAACTCACGACCTGTTGCTTTCGCTACTGACTCACCAAGTGAAGTTTTACCTACACCAGGAGGGCCTACTAAACATAGAATCGGACCTTTGAGTTTTTTAACACGAGACTGAACAGCCAAGTATTCAACAATACGATCTTTAACGTCATCTAAGCCGTAATGATCTGTATCAAGAATCTCTTGAGCTTTCGCAAGGTTAATACTCACTTTGCTCGCTTTATTCCACGGCGTATCTAAAATTACTTCTAGATAGTTACGTACAACAGCCGCTTCACTAGATGCTGGTTGCATTGCTTTAAGCTTACGGAACTCAGCTTCAGCTTTTTTACGTACGTGTTCAGGTAAATCAGCTTCAGCAAGACGCTTTTCTATTTCAGCAACGTCATCTTCAGCGCCGCCATTCATGTCAGAAAGTTCACGTTGAATGACTTTCATTTTTTCATTTAGAAAGTATTCACGTTGGTTTTTTTCCATTTGGCGTTTTACGCTGTCATGCAAAGTTTGTTCAATTTGCTGTTCTGCAGATTGATTAACCAAGTAGCTCATAAGCTCTTGCAAATGTGCTTCAAACTCATCGTGCTCTAAAAACTTCTGTTTAATTTCAATATTTAGAGGCACACGTGTTGCCACGAAGAACATAAGCTGTAGCAAGTCTTCAATTTTATTAGCAGCTGCAACCAGTTCACGTGCATTACGTAATTTTGCTTCAGCATATTGAGCAAATAAAGTACGTAACTCTTGTAAACGAGTTTCTTGAGTAGCTTTATCTACGTTAATTGTCATTGGACTTAAGCTATGTTCAGCAGTCAAATGGCTATCTTCATCGATAATTTTTTCAAGCTTAGAGCGCTGTAACCCTTCAATCAGTACTTTGATGCAGTTTTCATCATTTTCATGATTTACGACCTGAACAATCTTAGCGACAGTTCCGTACTGATAAAGGTTATCGTGATCAATATCTTCTGTAAGCGAATCTTTTTGCGCAACTACAAATACTAAATTGTCACTGTTACGAGCCACATCAACTGCATTGATCGATTTTTCACGACCCACGAATAACGCAATTTGCATGTGTGGATAGACCACTACATCACGTAACGCTAAAAGTGGTAATACACTTGGAACCTGAGGCTCTAAGTCAGTTTTTTCATTCATAATAAGTTCAGACATGGGCACTCCTAATGAGTGACAACGAGGTTGCCATGTTTTTATAGTGATGTGTATTTTGAAAATTACAAGGGCCTTTCAATAGAAAATGTGGAAAAAATGACTAATTTAGTCAACTTTTTTTAAAAATATTATGAATCAATGAATTAATTCTTAAGAAGAATAAAATTTTGTAGCAAGGATAAGTAATTTAGCTTAATAATTATGAAATATTCATATAACAAAAAAACCATTTGGATGGAAAGTAACCAGTTTCTTATGCCATTTATAAGCAATGTATTGTTAACAATAATGCAAAACTTATTCGATGTTGAACACTAAATAGGCGTGTTAATATAAATTGGTAAAGCGGTCTGTCACTTAAAAGTAACCATCCTTAGGATGGTTACTTTTATGATTTTAGAGGCATGAAAAGTAAAGATTGATTTTAAGTTGTTGAATTTAAATTTTTTATATAAAAATTATCTTTTAAAATAATAAATATGTTGAGGGGTGAGCAAAGCATCTAATGGTTGATCCCAACTTTGACGTTTTAAAGTATGCTTAATAAATTGAAATTGATGGGCCACACCTAAACGATAAGGCTTATGTTTTGCACTTGCCAATGTACGGTCATAATAGCCACCTCCCATACCAATACGCGTACCGTATTGATCACAAGCTAAAAGTGGCATTAACAGTAAATCAAGTTTAGATACATGTTTTCCTCTTGTTGCCATAGGTTCTTTCATACCCAATGGATGATGAGAAAAACGTCGATTTAAATATTGGTTTCTAGATATCTTTACCCAAACTAAACGTTGATTCATAGAGCAAATCATAGGTAAATAAACTTGTTTATTTTTTTGAAAACATAACTTTATGAGAAGGTCTGTATGAACCTCTCCAAAGGCATGTAAATATAAACCAATTTTTTTTGATGAGTGAAAAATAGCAAGCGTATTTAAATGATGGAGAACATTAAGCTGAGCTTGTTTTTGCTCCAATGGGGTTAAAGAGCGTCTTTTAGATCTTAAATTTTTTCTAATAAAACTAAGTTCATTCATGTGTAAATCTAACAAAGATTTGAGGTCAGTCGAGCAAAATTATACCTATTTTTTATAGCTTTATGAAAATAGAAGAGTAATTAGAAAAGAACTTTAAATTTATTTGATGCGAGGTATCTTCTTTAGCGATAAAAAATTCTATTTCTTTACGTATTACCAGTATTTATTTACATTTAATGAGATAAGAATATTTAAAAAGATGAATGTGAAATTGTTAAGCCTATGAAGTTAAAAATTTTAACCATTACAATAAGCGCCGTATTGATGCTAGGCGGGTGTACAAAACAAACAGAACCTGAAGCTGCTGAAGTGGACTATAAAGCTCAATTCGAAGAGTCTGACCGTAAAATTGGAGAGTTTTTAGATCAACTAGATAATCCGAATACGCCACAAGAAGTTAAAGTCAAAATCTTGTGCCATGATTATCCTGAAGTTTATAAGACCCAATATATGCCTGCATTAATTAAAATTTCACCTAAACCTTATACCGAAGAAAAATTATTGTCAGATCTGAAGAGTGCAACTGATTACTACAAAGATGCCTTTACCATTAGGTGTAACCAATAAATTAATTCATGTTTAAAATCTCAAAAAATCCGATAAGTGTGAATTGATTGGCATTATTGAATTGTGATAAATTTCATTTTGTCTTTATAGTTGCTAATTTAGGGGGTTCTAGATATGGAAATCTTGAAATTCTTACAGAGTTTTAATACGGTCGGTACATACTTAACAATTGCTTCAACCGTTTTAGCTGGGCTTATTGTTTATTTTTACGTGATTAATCCAGCGTGATCTTTTAAAAAGAAATAGTAAGAAATCTGCTATTTCTTTTTTAATAATTAAATTCTGTTATTCATTTTAAACTATAAAAATAAGGTAGGGTCATGAAGTTTACATTGTTTCTTCTTAGTTTTTTAGCGTTAGGTTGTCATGCGGACGAAAACGTAAGTGATCCCGAGATTTGTAATGTAGTGAAAAAAGTTGCTTATACTGTCATGGAGGCACGTCAACAAAAAGTTCCATCTCAAGACTTGCAACAGATAGCGAATGGTCTAGAAGATCCTAAAGCAAAACAACTTTATCAGGATTTAATTAATTCGGCTTACTCTGCCAAAGTATTCAAAACCAGTTTCTTTAAAAGAAAAGCAATAGAAGATTTTCAAACAGCTTGGTATGAAGAGTGTCTTAATAGAAATGAAAAATAATATGGTAGAGGTGTAGGGTAAATTAATAGCGTAATTTAATGTTTAAAAAGGAATTTTAGACTGACAGGTCTGTATGAAAGGTTAAATTAAAATAAATATTTTGAATTTTTCTTAAAGTTAAAACTAAATGCTCCGAAGATGCCGCTGCATGTGTCGTTACCCTGAACCCGATGAGTTCAAGGTGGAGGCGACGTATACTTGCTGGGTTTCCTACACGAAGGTAGGCATACACTCTAAATATACAGAACACATCCATAAGTTTAAGTATCGGCAGGGGAATAGACCCGCTGGCGAACATCCCAGAGACAGCTTAAGTATAACCGATCTGACCATGTTGGCAATCACCTAAACCTCTGGAACTGTAAACTTAGTTTGCGTTTGATGAAGCTTTGTACACTAACAAGCATAAAATAATTTTCAATTGTCCTAATAGTCTAAATAAAAAACGCCTTGCATCTATTATTCATAGAGCAAGGCGTTTTTTATATGGATAGTTTATTAAACAATTTGTTCAACATCATCCAATATCGTTTGCAGTAAACGTTCACAGTGAGTGTATTCTTGCAAAGACTTATTAAGGCTTAGTACTTCTTGAGTCAATTGTAGAGCAACCATAATGACCAGTTTATTGTGCTCAACACGTGGAGCACTACGACGCATCTCATTAAATTTTTCATTGAGAAGTTCTGCTGCACGTTCAAGTTCATCTTTTTTATCTAAAGTAGTCGCGAGTCTAAAGGTCTGCTCAATCAGCCTAAGCTCTACCATGACTTGTTCACTCATGATTGGGTCTCCTCACCAGTTTCAGCATTAGGATGGGCAAGCTGCTGAATTTCTTGAGCATGTTGATCTTGGGCAGTACCTAAAATTCCTAAACGTTGAATAATGGCTTCAACTTTTGATTTGGCAAGCTCATTTTTTTGTAACAAACGATCACGATCTTGTTGTAAATCATGAAGCTCTTGTTGGGTTTGACGCTGGTGGGCTTGTAACTTTTCTTTTGCAACACGTAATTCATTTCGTTCGGCAAGAATTTCTTGAAAACGATTTTTTAAATCAGTCGTACTTTTTTCTAATCGGCTATAACGTTCAGCAAGTGTGTTAGCATCCTGATTCAATTGTTGAAATTGACCTTTTAACTGAGATAGTTGCTCAGTTACAGACTCAATTTCCTCTTGTTTTTTAGTGATAATACTATTTTTTTGCACAACTTGTGCGTGATGCTCTGTTTCAGCCAGTTCATTAGCTTCTGAGAGTGCCGCATGTTCACTCTCTAAATGATGTAAGCGTGTTTTTAATACGCTAATATGCGCTTGTAGCCGCTGTAATTGTTCTAACATAACGAGGTCGCACAGAATTGCAATCAAAGGTAATATATACAAAGTATAGAGATTGGATAAACGAATGCAAGACGATATTTCAGGCTGGACAGATTGGAACGCTCATTTTGAAGGAATTGAAGAAATTTCAAGCCCTAGTGAGTTACATGGTCTGTTAACAGGTATTGTTTGTGTGACAGAAGCGCCAACGCGTGAAGAATGGTCACAAATTTTAACAACCCTTAATGTGCCAGAGTTAAGTGAAGATGCTTTAGCACTTTTAACTGATGAAGCAGAAGATGTCGTTCACGCTATATCTGATGATGAATTAGATTATTTACCAATGCTTCCTGATGATGAACATACGCTTCAAGAACGTGTACAAGCATTATCAGATTGGTGTGCGGGTGTTGTATTAGGTTTTGGGCTGGCATCGGGTCATATTCGTGATGATGAACGAGAGTTGATTGAGAACCTTCAAGATATTGCAGCGGTCGAATTTGAAGACTCTGACAATGATGAGGAAGGTGAAAGCAGCTACGAAGAATTGTATGAATTTGTACGCTTAATACCTGTAAGCTTGTCTATTGGTAGAAAAAAAATCACTGTAGCTGACAGTTCTTTATTGAAAAACTTTCATGCAAAAATTAAATCTGCTGCTGTAGACACAGAACAAACTATTGTAGAAATGTTTACTCCACATCGCCCAAGCTAATTGAGGCGATGTGTTATTGGTTGTATTTTATTTTTTGACTTTAAAATTCTAAATCAAGTAGATCATTATGAAATTGCCTCAAGCTGATTTTCGACATCGTAGAGACTGTCTGGCAGAAAAAATGGGTCCAAACAGTATTGCAATTATTGCAACGCGTGAGGAAATGTACCGTAATCGTGATGCGGACTATAAATTCCGTGCCGATAGTAGTTTTTTCTATTTGACTGGCTTTGCTGAGCCTGAGGCAGTTGCTGTCATTGAAACCTTCGAGGATGAAGAATATAGCTATAGTCTTTTTTGCCGTGAACGTAATCGCGAGATGGAAATCTGGAATGGTTACCGTGCAGGTGTTGATGGTGCAATTGAAGACTATGATGCAGATGAAGCATATGCAATTGATCTGCTTGATGAAGAGATTATTGAAAAATTATTAAATAAAGAGCGTCTTTATTATCGGATTGGGCACAATGCTGAGTTTGATGCACGGGTTAGCCAGTGGATTAAAAAAACAGATGACGAGCACCGACATGAGAGTGCTCCAGCTCAAATGGTACAGCTTGACCGTGTTATTGATGAAATGCGTTTAGTTAAGTCACCACAAGAAATTGAGCTGATGCAAATTGCTGCAAAAATTAGTGCCGAGGCACATACACGTGCGATGCAAATGGTACGTCCGGGGATGATGGAATATGCACTTGAAGCTGAGCTGAATTATATTTTTGGACAAAACGGCTGTGTCCCGTCTTATAACAGTATTGTTGGTGGTGGTGCTAATGCTTGTATTTTGCACTATGTTGAAAATAATAAGCCATTAAAAGATGGTGATTTAGTCTTGATTGATGCAGCTTGTGAATATGAGTTTTATGCATCGGATATTACCCGTACTTTCCCAGTAAATGGCAAATTTAGTGCTGAACAGAAAGCCTTATATGAAGTTGTATTGGCTTCTCAATACGCAGCTATTGATGCAGTTCGTATTGGCAATTCTTACCGTGAACCTCATGAAGTTGCAGTCAAAATTTTAACTGAAGGCTTGGTTAATTTAGGTTTGCTCAAAGGTGATGTTAATCAACTCATCGAAACCGAAGCGTACCGTCAGTTTTATATGCATGGCACAGGTCATTGGCTAGGCATGGATGTACATGATGTCGGATCTTACAAAAAAGGTGAAGACTGGCGTCAATATGAAGAGGGTATGGTTGTTACAGTTGAACCTGGTTTATACATTGCGCCAGATGATGAAACTGTAGATGAAAAATGGCGTGGTATTGGTATTCGTATCGAAGATGATGTGGTCGCAACGTCGAAAGGGCCACGAGTTTTAACTGCTAATGTGGTTAAAGATATTGCAGATATTGAACATTTAATGGCGCAAGCTAAAGCATAATTAAACGTATTCGCCAAAGGAGCAAAACTCGATGCAACAACAAGTGATTATTGTAGGTGGGGGTATGGTTGGTTTGAGCCTTTCACTCATGCTAGCGAAGGCCAATATTGCGGTAAAGCTATTAGAAGCTGTGACATACCCAAACTATGATGATCAAAATGTTGCCCCTTACCATTCTAGTTTTGATGCACGTAATACGGCTTTATCACGTCGTAGTGTGCAAATTTATCAAAAGCTAGGGTTGTGGGATGCATTACAGCAACATGCTACTCCAATTTTACAAGTCCACATTACTGAGCAAGGCAGTTTTGGTAAAGCACGTTTAATCGCAGAACAAGAAAAAGTCGAAAGCTTTGGGCAGGTGATTGAAAATGCTTGGCTTGGTCGTGTTCTGTTAACTCAAGTGCGTCAGCAACCTTTGATTGAGCTAATTGATGGCGTACAAGTGACAGCTTTAACTCAAGATGCTGAACAAGTACATATTGAAGCTCAGCGTGGTGAGGAAACCTTAAAACTTGAGTCAAAATTATTAATTGCGGCTGATGGACGTGATTCTTTTTGTCGTCAGGCAATTGGCGTGGGTGTGGATGTCCATGATTATGATCAGGTTGCAATTGTCACCACGGTTCAGACATCGAAACCGCATGAGCATGTTGGCTTTGAACGCTTCAGTGCATTAGGTCCTTTAGCTTTATTGCCTTTACCTGGTGAGTACCGCCGTTCGGTTGTATGGCCTGTGAAAAAAGGCACTGAAAATGAATGGCTAGGCGAAGAAAATGACCAACACTTCTTAAGTGCCTTGCAACAAACCTATGGTGACCGAGCGGGTAAATTTGAAAAAACGGGTAAACGTTTTAGCTATCCACTTTCACAAGTGCTTGCACATAAACAAGCTGTTGGTCGCGTTATTTTAATGGGTAATGCAGCGCATACAATTCATCCAGTTGCAGGACAGGGTTTTAATTTATGCCTACGTGATGCATATGTTTTGGTGCGTTATTTAGTGAACCAGTTAAGCACTTCTGATGATCTGGGTAACCCTGATAATTTACTTGCCTATGAACAAGCTCGTTTATCAGATCAGCAGCGGGTGATTAAGTTCTGTGATACTGTCGTTCGTGGTTTTAGTAACCAAAATCCATTATTAAAATTAATTCGTAATACGGGATTAATTGCATTTGATGTTATTCCGGGTGTAAAACCGTTGGTGGCTAACTATGCAATGGGGTTAAAAGCATGAGTGAAGTGTTGGATGTCGTCATTGTTGGTGGTGGATTGGTTGGTGGTTTAACTGCTTTATTACTTGCGCAAGGTGGCGTACAACCCACAGTGCTTGATGCGGCTCCTGTACTTGATGTTGAGAAAACATTAAGTGTGATGAATCCACGTGTTTTAGCGCTTAGCCAAGCGACCATTCATTTGCTTAAAACTGTAAATGTTTGGGATGATCTTGCGCGTCAAATGCCTTATACGGGCATGCAGGTCTGGAATCTTAATGGTTATGGTGAAATTAATTTTGGCCATGAGTCCATACAAAGACCGATGCCGGAACAAGCGTTAGGTTCTATGGTTGAACCGAGTGTATTAAATGTTGCCATTCAACAAAAAATGTTGGAGCAATTAACAGATTACCGTACCCAAGTTCGTGTTACTCGTATTGAGCAGGGTGTTGGATGTTGGCATATTCAATTGGCAGATGGTACTACGCTTAAAACTAAACTGCTTATTGGTGCAGATGGCGCGAATTCGTTCGTACGTGAACAGGCTTTTATTGACCTCGATGTACTGGATTACAAACAAGCAGCGATTAGCTGTGCCATTAGAACTGCAAAACCTCATCATTTTGTTGCCCGTCAAATTTTCTTACCTACAGGACCTTTGGCATATTTACCTATGGCAAGTCTTGAAGAAACTGAAAACGGATACTGGCAATCAATTGTCTGGACATTACCAGATGATTATGCCGATGAATATTCAGCTTTAAACGATACTGCGTTTATGCAGCTTTTAACTCAAGAAAGCCAACATATGTTGGGTGAGGTGTTAGAAGTTCGTTCCAGAGCACAGTTTCCACTCAAAGCTCGTGCTGCAAAACAATACGTAAAAGCAGGCTTAGCTTTGATTGGTGATGCTGCACATGTGATTCATCCACTTGCTGGACAAGGGGTAAATATTGGCTGTCTTGATGCAGCAATACTGTGTGACGTGTTGCTTCACGATTTAAGCCGTGGTGTATGGGCACATGAACAAACTTTAATGCGTTATGAGCATCGCCGTAAAGGTCAGAATGACGCCATGATGCATAGCATGTCGGCAATTGGTTGGCTTGAAAGTAGTGAATTATTCCCTATAGTGTGGGCTCGTAATATGGGCCTTAAGCAAGTTGAGCAGATTCCGGTTTTAAAAGATAAATTTATGCAACAAGCAAATGGTTTAGGGGCTTTACAAAGTACCCGCTATAGGCATTAAAATATTTACTGGGCCTATACTCTACTAAGCGAATTAAATGCCAGTAGATATTTTTTGAACAATCATTTATATATCATTACCAACTTGGTCATAAAAGATACGGAATTGACCAAATTGGCTCTTTGCTAAATGCAAAGAGGTTGCTAAATTTCTGAGGTCTTGGGACCATAGCAATGATGCAATAAAATCATTCTGGGGAGTGTGAAATGTCAGATATCAATGATTATGAAGATGCAGAAGATTCTGCTGTAGATGAAGATGAAGCGAAAGCAGCAGAAAGCGGTGCAGCTGATGAAGAAGCAGGCAGTATGAGTGATACTGATCTTGCGGAGGCAGAAACGCTGACTGTCACTGCTAAACAGAAACAGCGCCAAGCGCTGGAAGATGAAATCGCTGCATTTTTAGCTCGGGGTGGGAGAATTACCGAAGTTCCTCCTGATGAACATAGCGACCATTAATCTTAAAAAAGCATCACATGAGTGGTGCTTTTTTATTTGTATGAATTTATCAAAACAGGTTTAAGAAGAGCTTTGCAGTTCTTTTAAAATCCCACATTCATCTACCGTTCGATTGGTAGAGCAGTGCTGTTTTAAATCAATTAAAGATTCTTTTAGAAGCAATAATCGTTCAATTTTTTCTGATACTTCATTTAAGTATTTATCTACTAAATTATCAATTTTCGTACATGCCTGTTTAGGCTGAGTTTTCATTTCTTTTAACGTTTTAATATCACTGAGTGAAATATCTAATTCACGGCAATGCTTAATAAACAATAGGTCGCCAAGTGTTTGCTCGGTGTAAACACGATAGTTATTTTCTGAACGTTGGATACGATCAAGTACACCTACTTTTTCGTAATAACGGATCGTATCAATTGGAACATCCGCTTTTTTTGATAATTGACCAATAGAAAGATTCATAAGGCTTGACTCTGGAGCTACTCAAGGGTTTTTAATGACTATAAAAGAGTTTTAGAGGAAATAAAATGGCTGGATGTGGTTGTGCTTCAACTTGTTCTCCTTCAAAGAAAGTGAGTCCACGGTTTAGAAAAGCACTATGGATTGCACTTATCATTAATGCATTGATGTTCGTAGTGGAAATCTTGGGTGGTTACAAAGCTCAATCAGTTTCACTATGGGCAGATGCATTAGATTTTGCCGGAGATGCAGCAAACTATGCGTTATCGTTAGTTGTTCTTTCGATGAGCTTATATTGGCGTGCAACAGCAGCATTAATGAAAGGAATAACGATGACAGCTTTTGGCGTTTTTGTCATTGGAAAAGTGGTGTGGTCATATTTCCATGGTGTTCCACCTGAACCTATGGTAATGGGCGCAATTGGCGTGATGGCTTTAATTGCGAATGTTTCAGTCGCTCTGATGCTTTATGCGTTCCGCGATGGAGATGCTAATATGCGTTCTGTCTGGTTATGTAGTAGAAACGATTCTATTGCCAATGTTGCTGTAATTTTAGCGGCGGTTGGGGTATTTGGAACAGGCAGCGTATTTCCCGATTTATTTGTTGCCTTTGTAATTGCTTACTTAGGTGTATCTTCTGGTTATGCTGTTATAAAGCAATCACAGCAAGAAAGAAAACAGTCAAAGCTGGTGTTGGGTTCTCAAGCATAATTTTAAGCACATAAAAAGTACCATTTAAACATGGTACTTTTTGCTGTTTTAAATGAATTAGATGAGTAGTGATATTGCGATACTCCACATGACAATACCTATAATGAAATCTAAAATTTTCCAAGCTTTTGGATTGATAAATAATGGTTTTAATAATCTTGCGCCATAGCCCAAACTGAAAAAGAAAATCCAAGAGGCAACAATGCTGCCCAAAGCAAAACTAACTTTGTCTTCTAGTTGGGTTGCAACTGAACCAATCAGAACGATGGTATCTAAATAGACATGTGGGTTAAGCCAAGTAAAGGCAAGACAGGTCACTAGGGCTTGCGTTAAAGTCTGTTTCTGGCTGCTATCAAGTTCCATACTCTGGGTGGTCTTAAATGCCGCATAGAATGCTTTCGCACCGTAGACGAATAAAAACGTTGCTCCTAAATATTTAGCGACCGTAATTAAAATTGGTGATGCTGTCATAATTTCGGCAAAACCTAATACACCAAAAGCGATTAGAATCGAGTCGGACAGCGCACAGATTAAACATAACCAAAATACATATTGCTGTTTAAGGCCTTGTTTTAAAACAAAAGCATTTTGAGCGCCAATTGCTACAATAAGCCCGCTACCAATACCGAAACCTTTAAAAAATATACTAAGAGAGAACATAACAGTAAGGTGAAAAAATCAGTTGGGGGAATTATCTGACTTTTTCTTAAGAAATAAGTAAAATTAAGAATATTTAGGTTTGGCTAAAAAAAATTTAGGTTTGATATGTTAGATAGCAAACAATGTGAAGCCTTTCTTGCAGTAGCAGAAGTGGGAAGTTTTGATGCGGCAGGAGAGTATTTATATATTACTCCCTCGGCAGTATCCTTACGCGTGCAGGCTTTAGAAAAGTATTTAGGCCAAATTTTAATTATACGTGGGCGCCCATGTGTACTCACACAAGCTGGGCAAACGCTACTACAGCATTTACGTCATACACGATTAATGGAGCAAAACTTATTACAAGGTTTGATAGGTAAATCATCTGAATCAGAGTTCTACAAAATTGCTCTTGCTTCAAATGCAGACTCATTAGCAACTTGGTTACTACCTAGCATTCAACAAACGCTTTTTAAAGAAAAAATAGTATTAGAACTAAAAATTGATGATCAATCTCACACGCATACTTTATTAGAAACAGGACAAGTCAACGCCTGTATTTCGGCAGAAGAGCAGGTCATGTCAGGCTGTTTAGCTCAACCACTCGGAAAAATGCGTTATAAAATGTTGGCTTCAGCTGAATTTGCTGCTGATTGGTTTAAACATGGCGTAACCCGAGAAACTTTAAGAAATGCACCAGCTGTAATTTTTAACCATAAAGACCTTATGCATTCAGAGGTATTACTAAAATATTATGGCTTGTCTTTGCAAAGTTATCCCTATAGTTTTATTCCCGCAACAGATGCCTTTGTGAAAGCGATTCAATTGGGTTTAGGATATGGCATGGTTCCAGAACTACAGGTGCAATCTTTGTTAACCAATGGAACTTTAGTGGATGTTATACCCGAAGCTGAGCTCGACATTCCATTATATTGGCATCATTGGAAAAGACAGTCTAAACAGTTAGATGTTTTGACGGAGACCATTGTGGAGTCAGCGAAACACATATTGAGATAGAGTTTAGGTACTTTTAAAAGCCATAAAGTTTATTCTGATTTTGAAGTTATTTTTATCTTTAATACTATTATGCAAAATTCAAGCATGGTGATGACACAGACTATTCGTCATCACCATGCTTAATTAAAAAATTACGATTGTGTTAACTCTAACGCACGTTGATAAGCGACTTTCTTCTTAATTCCTGTTAAATCGGCAGCAAGTTGAGATGCTGCTTTAACAGATAAATCTTGAAGTAAACGCTTTAAAAGCTCGTCTAGTTTTTCTTGCTCTAGATCTGTTTTTGCAGCGGCGCCACCTACAACTACTACAATTTCACCTTTTTCTTGGTTATGGTCATTTTCAATGAAGCTGACCAAATCTTTTAAGGTCATTTTTTTGATGGTTTCAAAGGTTTTAGTAATTTCACGTGCAAACCCTACAGGACGGTCTTCACCAAATACCTGAGCCATATCTTTAACAGACTCTAAAATACGATGAGGTGCTTCATAGAAAATTAAGGTCTGTGTTTCGTTTTTAAGTTTTTCTAATTGAGAAATACGTTGTGAAGCTCGAGATGGAAGGAAACCTTCAAAGCTAAAACGGTCACTCGGTAAACCTACAGCACTTAAAGCAGCGATGGCAGCACATGCACCCGGCACAGGAACCACTCTAATACCATGCTCTTGAGCAGCACGAACTAATTTAAAGCCGGGGTCACTAATGAGCGGTGTACCTGCATCACTAATTAAAGCAACGCTATCGCCAGCAAGTAGTTTTTGAACTAATTGCTCAATTTTATTGCTTTCATTGTGGTCATGACATGCAGTAAGTTGAGTCGATATATTATAGTGTTTAAATAATTGTGCTGATTGGCGAGTATCTTCGGCAGCTACAATAGAAACTGATTTTAAAATATCAATTGCACGGAAAGTCATATCATCTAAGTGCCCGATTGGGGTGGCTACAACAAATAACTGAGCACTCATTTGGTTTTACTCCGTACAGATAAACAATTTTAATGGGGTAGTTTACCCGAAATTATGATTTGGGCGTGAACAATGTCTGCCAGCTTGAGCTTTTCGAAAATGATCTGATTTTCATTTGTTCAATTCAGATCTGATATGGCAGATGAATTTAAGAAAATAACTGACGCATAAAAATATCTAGAGCTACTTTTTAATTTGGGGGAATAAAAATGTTATTAGCACAGCAGTTGGGGAAATGGGCAGAGCAAACTGCGTTAAACCTTTTACAAGCACAAAACTATGTGTGGGTCACAAGTAATTACCATTCACGCCGTGGCGAAGTTGATTTAATCGTCAAAAGAGGGCAAGAGTTAGTTTTTGTTGAAGTAAAAGCACGCACTATAGGAAATTATGGGCAAGCTTGTGAAATGGTAACGTGGACAAAACAGAAGAAAATTATCAAAACTGCGATGCGTTTTTTACAGCGCTATCCATCTTATCAGGATTTTTATTGTCGTTTTGATGTGATTTGTTTTGATTTTCCACAGAAAATTGCAAAAACAGTACAGCAAGACTTTTCAAAATTCCATTATGATCTGCAATGGATCGAAAATGCATTTACTTTGGATTAAGAGTTCATTACTCTTTTGAGCAAATTTAAGTCTGATGCTTTATGATCAAGCCAAGAAATTGATAGGAGTCTGGTGGAGTGTTAAAACGTATTGCTGTAACAATGCTTTGTGTCGCAAGTTTATCAGGTTGCGCAAGTTTTATTTCTGGTGGAACAGGCACAGCTCCAGTGGGCACAGATAGCGGTGTCCGCAGTTTGGGCCAAGTATTCATTGACTCTTCAATTAAACGTACAGCCAATATCAACATTTATAAACTTGATCAACGTTTCAAGCAGTCACGTATTAATATTGAAAGCTTCCATAGTACAGTTTTATTAACTGGCCAAGTGCCAGACCCGTACTTGAAACAATTGGCAGAAGACAATCTTAAAGCCATGAGTGATGTGAAAGCCGTACATAACTATATTACGGTGGGTAACAAAGTTAGCTACAACACCATCATGCAAGATGCAGGTGTAACAGCAAATACACGTGCTCTTTTAATGAAGGCACCTGTGGTTTCAGATAGTAAGGTTTTGGTACATACCGAAGACGGCGTACTTTATGTAATGGGACGTTTAAATACAGCTGAAATTAATGATTTAAATAGCGTCTTACAAAACGTCGGTAACGTTACCAAAATTGTTACTTTAATTGATAACGTTGATTTGGCGCCTGCACCAGCCGCAAGTACGGGTAGTGCAACAACTACACCGATTATTAATAACGTCATTGCTCAACCAACAGTTCAAACACCTGTTGCAATTGATCCTGACCAAACAGATCCTGCTTCGACTGCACAGTAATATATGAATCTGATTGAACAACTACAAAGCAAAATTGAACAGGCGCGAACTCTCTATAAAGAGTTCCGCCTGTATGATTTGGGGAGTTTTGCTTTAAACCGTTTTACGCCAAAAGATGGTTTTGAACAGGTTCCAAATATTCGTTATGGCCTAAAGCCTCGCCACCGTTTGGATGTTTACCGATCTGTTAAAAAGCTAACTCATCAACCTCTCATTGTTTTTGTGCATGGTGGGGCTTGGCAGCATGGTAATAAACGAGATTATCTTTTTATTGGTGAGACATTTGCCAAAGAAGGTTATGATGTTGCTGTTATTAACTACCAGTTAGCACCTAAAAATATTTTCCCAAGTTTTGTTGATGACCTGACTCAAGCATTGAATTATTTGCATCAAAACCAAGGGAAACTGGAAATTTCTACAGAAAATATTGTACTTATGGGGCATTCGGCAGGGGCATTTAATGTGATGTCTGCTGTTTATCACCCGGATTCAACTAAAATTGAGTGTTTAGGGAAAATTAAGGCAATAATCGGTTTAGCTGGCCCATATCATTTTGACTATAAAGGTGATCCACTGGCCGAAGATGCTTTTGATCAAAGCACCTCTTATAAAGAAGTCATGCCATATTATTTCGTTAATCAAAATAATATTAAACATTACCTTTTAATGGCTGAAAACGATCAGATTGTAAAAAAACACAATACTTTAGATATGGATCAAGCGCTTAGAGAGAAGGGTAATCACAGCCATATCGCCGTGATTCCTAAAACTGGACATATTACAATTTTGGCCAGTCTCTCTAGTTTTATTAGTCATTATTTTAGGACTAAAAGAACTATTTTACATTTTCTTGAAGAAGTGTTTTAAACGAGAATATCGTTTAAAACACAACAGATTACCCAGCTTGGGTAATCTGCATAATCATTGAATGAGCAATACTACCTTTAAATGGAATTTCAGGTAATTGATCAATCTTGAAAAATTGTGCATCTGCAATTTCTTCTTCTTGCAGCTTAATTTCACCAGACTCATATTCTGCTCTAAACGCAACCATAAGGTTACTCGGGAAAGGCCAAGGCTGACTTGACATATATTGAACATTTTTGAGTCTTAGGCCTACTTCTTCAAAAGCTTCACGTTGTACCGCTTCTTCAAGAGTTTCACCAACTTCAACAAAACCTGCAATCAAACCATACATATTGGTTTTATTGTGGACAGACTTTGCCAGCAAGATTTCATCATCACCTCGAGTAATGACGGTAATAATGCACGGGTTTACACGAGGATATTGGTGATAACGACAAGAAGGACACACCATTGCATATTCAGTTGGATGAACTTCGGTTGGGTGTCCGCAGTGACTACAAAACTTATGATTGCGTCGCCATTCAAGTAACTGTACAGCACGGCTCGCTTGCAAAAACTGTTCTTTCGACCAACTTGTAATGAGTTGGCGAATTGGAACCAGTTGTAAGCCTTCAGGTATAGCTTCCTCAGCAAGCAAGTCACGTGCAATGACCTGCTCATCATGAGTGAAAAGTAAATCACTTGCTAACTTTTCGACTTTGGGTAGTTGAAGGTTTTGATCAACCAGTAATTGTTGATGATGGAAAATATAAGCAAGTGATAATTCAGACATTAAGCTGCCTTTTTTTGAAGTTGTTGACTACTCGACAATGCTACATTAAACATGGATTGTAGAACAGGTTGTTTATTTTTTAAATTGTCAACCAACATGTCAAGGCCTGCTAATACATTAAAAATACAGTGAATTTGGTCTGTATTAAAAGGTTGGTTTTGTTCAAGTTGTTGTTGAACAAATTGAGCAGTTTGGAGTAAAGCCTCTTGTTGAATTGTGCTTCCTAGAAATTCGGCCGCACCTGCTAGCTCTTTTAATGAACCTGCAATTGCTTCAATATTTTGTGTCTGATCATTTGCATATAACGTAAGGCTCTGACAAATAAAATCAATTAAATTTTTTGTCTCGGTGAGTAAGGCTTGATGTGCCTCATCAAGACGATCTAAAGAAATATTTGTATTATTCACATTAAGCTGTAAACGACTAGACGTATATTGGCGTACCAAAATACCAATTGAGTTCATGGCAGACAAAATGCTGTCCATAAGCTGCTGAGCATAGTTTTCATTACTTAGTATATTGAGCTGACTTAAACTATTTGCCTGTTGAGAGAGTTCAGATGCAGCTTCATCAAGATTAAGCAGTTTAAATGTATAGGCTAATTGCAAAAGACTCGTTTGTAATTGCTGTGCTTTTTCAGTCGACATATTTTGATAGTTATATTCGATATCATTACGCACTTTGTTCATTTCGCTCAATATTAATTGGCTGACTGTGTGCATAGTGTCAAAGTCAGGCCCATAAAGATGACGGCTTAAAACGAGCAATTGAGTGTCTGTAGGTATTTCTTCACCGATATGGAGTTGGTTGCGAATATGGTGAGCAACCTCATCTTCTTGAGCGATAACTATACTTAAAATATCTGCAAGTGCAGCCAAATCAGGCTTAAAAGTTTCAGGACTTGTTAAGAACTGACCAATATAACTTTCAATATTAATGAGTACACGTAGGCGTGAATCATTTAAAAGCAGGTTATCAATATGGCCGAAAGCATAATTTACGAGTTGCCAATATTGTTGGCTTGGCTGATGGTTTGCCATGCTGACCAAATAGGTCCCAATAAGTTTAAAAGCTTGAAAATTATGATTAGCTTCTGTCTTGTTTAAAAATTGATGTAGAGATAGCTTATAGAGTTGATGGATAAACTGAGTTTTTTCATTAATCAATACTTCTGGTAATGGGAGTTCAAGCGCAGTATTTGCAAGTAAAGGAGCAATCGCTTGTCCAGAAGATGTCAGTGGTTTATTTAAAGCTAATTCTAAATTGTTTAATGTATTAAGAAGAAACTGAGGTACTTGTAATTCACGCAAACAGATAAACTCAATATACCGTTTTACCATGGTCGTGCCTTCACTAAGTGCAACCACATCATTGGTATTAATTTGCGTTGGTTTCGCAATAATTTTTTGCATCAGCTCAGTTGAATATTGAGTGATTTTTGCAAGATAGGGGATATCAATTAAGCGGAGGACTTGAGTGCATTGCTTAAATTGTTCTAATGCATCATCAATACCGAAAGGGAGTGTTTGTTCTTCAATTAAAGTACTTACTGCGCCTTCAACCAGTTTTATTGAACGATCAATTTCATGTTTAATGATGAGTAAAGCTGTTGGATCGAAATGAATCGAAGTATGCTCAGACATAAACGTTCCCCTTTGCAAAAAAAATCAATTGTTATATTCGTAGTGCTCGGTAATTTGAGCTAAAAATCTATGTGACTAATATAACTTAACTTACAAAGGGGAAAAGCTAAAAACGCTAAAGAATCAAAAATTTATTTTGCAAAAAGGCAAGGTTCTCCATGCTTTTTCTCAAATTCTTTGACCCAAGTCTCATGTGTATTTAGCTCTTCTTCGGAAGGAAGAATAACTGGTAGTTCAATTTGAACTCTGGTTTTATTTGCTGTGTTCAGGCTATTTTCACTTTGAGATAAGGCATCTATATCAAAAGAAACCTGTCCACCTGTCATTGCTAGGTAAACATCTGAAAGAATTTCAGCATCGAGTAATGCACCGTGGAAAGTACGGTCACGTGCTGGAATTTCATAACGTCTTACGAGGGCATCAAGCGAGTTTTTTTGTCCTGGATGTTTGCTTTTTGCTAAAGCTAAAGTATCTGTTACCTCACATACTTCAGAAAGCGCAGGAAGGCCTGCGCGTCTAAACTCCATATCAAGGAAGTTCATATCGAAGGTCGCGTTGTGGGCAATAATCTCTGCGCCTTTTAGATAATCAAAGAGCGTATCGGCAATATCTGCATAGAGCGGTTTATCTTTTAAGAAATTATCACTGATACCATGGATATTTTCTGAGTCGCCCACTGGTTTTTGCGGGTTAATATAAATATGAATCGAGCTACCGGTGAGTTTTCGGTTAATCATTTCAATGGCGCCGACTTCAATAATGCGATCACCATCTTGGAAATAGAAACCAGTGGTTTCTGTATCAAGAATCAGTTGTCGAGGCCCTTGTAATTGTAATTTGGCTTCAGTCACAACAACTTGAGGGTGAATGTTATTGATTGGCTGCTTACTTTCTGGCTCAGCAACTTCAACTTCAATAACTTCTTCTTCCACAATAATCATCTCAACTTCTTCGGGCTGTTCAAGATCAATATTATCTTCTTCGGTTACTTCTGCCATATCAAACCCAAAAGGGTCATCAAGCAACCAATCTTGTTCAGGCTTTTTTATATCTTGCAGGGCAGTCGCTTGAACTGTTTTTTTTTGCAGGGCAGTTTGATCAGCTCCGATATTTGCAAGCTCATCGGCCATTTCGTTGCCTGCATGTCCAGCATGGCCTTTAATCCAATGCCATTCAATATTTCGACCGGCACAGACAGCATCTAATTTTTGCCAAAGGTCAGGATTTTTTACATCCTTCCAGTTTTTCTTTTTCCAGCCATGAATCCATTCAGTAATCCCTTGCTTCACATAATTTGAATCTGTCCAGATAATTAAATGAGCATCGGTTGGGCAAAATGAAACACCTTCAATAGCAGCAGTGAGCTCCATGCGGTTATTGGTTGTATCCGGTTCACCGCCAAATAATTTATGTTCACCCTGCTCGGTAATGACATATGCGCCCCAACCACCTAAACCCGGATTGCCACGACATGCACCATCAACATACAGTGTGATTGTTTGAGACATAAATCGAAACCTAAACTAAAAGAAAAAGAACTGAATATGGTGTATTGTATACGCAAAAAGTTCGGTTCCATCGTTACAAAGCAAGGTTTTTTTAATTTCTTGTAACATTTCCATGCAAATGACATCAAATTATTGCCTTGTCTATCTTGCACGCTTTAATACAATGGCATCGAAGACCTAGGGTTTGTGGCCAGACCCCAAAAAATATTACGCGAGTTGTTTGGAAGTTTTTATGTATAAACCAACCACATTTGTGTGGCAGCCATCTGCGGCATCATTGTTCAAAATTACCGTACTTAGCTCTGCTTTAGCTGCGTTGGGTATTACAACAGGCTGTTCATCGACTCCGCAATCTGCAAAAACCTCTAAATCTAAACAGGTGAGTGGTGCAGGTTATTTAGATGCAAGTAGTCTTGACTCTTTGGAAGACTTACTTTCAGCAACCGATATGCGCGCTGTAGAAGGTGATCGTCTGCTTATTTTGAAGCATGGTGATGTCTGGAAGCGTATGTCCGTTGGTTTCAAAATGGACTTGAATCACTGGGATTCACGTATTGAAGCTCAGCGTAGTTGGTTTATTTCTCGTCAGCCTTACCTTGATCGTTTAAGTGCTCGTGCCAGCCGTTATTTGTACCATACTGTGAAAGAAGCAGAACGCCGTGGATTACCGACAGAACTCGCATTATTACCGGTAATTGAAAGTTCTTATGACCCAGCTGCAACAAGTAGTGCAGCAGCAGCAGGGCTATGGCAGTTTATTCCAAGTACTGGTCGTATTTATGGCTTAAAGCAAACAGGTATGTATGATGGGCGTCGAGATGTCGTTGAGTCGACTCGCGCAGCTTATGAATTTTTAGGCAGCCTCTATAATCAATTTGGTTCTTGGGAACTTGCTTTGGCGGCCTATAATGCTGGCCCGGGACGTATTCAACAGGCGATTAACCGCAACCAAGCTGCGGGTTTACCAACTGACTATTGGTCATTAAAATTACCTCAAGAAACAATGAACTATGTTCCACGTTTCTTAGCTGTTGCTCAAATTATTAAAAATCCAAAGGCTTATGGCGTAGAACTACCACCTATTGCAAATAGACCCCATTTCCGTGAAGTGACTTTATCAGCACCTTTAACGTTAAATGAAATTGCTTCTACAGCAGGATTAAGCCGTGCAGAACTTTATGCATTGAACCCAGGATATCGTGGTGAAGCAGTAGACCCTGCGAGTCCAATGCGTATTTTGATTCCAGCTGATTTAAGTCCTTCAATTGATAATAAATTAAAAGGGAAAAAAACGGGTGGTAGCTCAGGTTGGTGGGCAAATGCAACTTCACCGTCTACACCGACAACTGTTAGTCCTTCTACTACAGTGACAACAAGAACAACACCAACAACACAAGTTCAGCCAGTTAAACCTTCTTCACCAGTGAAGAATACTTCAACTGCTTCAAAATCTACACCACGTGGTTCAGATGCGTTAGCTGCATTTGCAGCATCGGCAGATGTACCTAGTGCGCCGCGTATTCCTGTAGCTGTGACGAATGCAGCTAACATTAAACAGCCTGTTAAGATGGAGCCACCAATTTCGGCTTCTGAACGTGAAAAGATTTTAGCTGCTGTTCGCGCTGAAGGTGCAAAAGAAACTGTAGATCAAGCTTTACAACCTCAAGCAACTCAAGCTGAGAAAGATCAAGTCGTTGCTGAATTAAAAGCAATTGCGCCGCAAGGAACTGAAATTGTCGATCCTTATGATGGCAAAATTAGGTTAACCGCAATTCAGACGAGCCAGTCAGTTGCAGAGCAACAAGGTAAAGAGGTAAGTAGAGGTTTTGCTTATCCAAAAACTTTAGCTGAAGACGCGACTGTAGCTAACTCTGAAGATGGGCAACGTAATAAAGATAAACCTTATATCAGAACTGATACTGATGTCGTAGTTGTACAGCCTAAAGGTAAGCGTAGTACTTATACAATTCAACCAGGCGATACTTTAGCAGTTATTGCCATGAAGAATGGTGTGAACTGGCGTGATGTTGCTAAGTGGAACCAGATTGATCCAGAAAAGACTTTGTTTGTAGGAACTAGTCTTTATCTTTATGATGCGAAACTACAAGAAACTCAAAGTACTTCAAAAAGTACGGCTAAACCAGATGTGTATGTGGTTCAGGCCAACGATAGCTTAAGCGGTGTTGCTAACCAGTTTAATTTGTCAGTAAAGCAATTAGCCGAATATAACGATTTATCAGTAACTGATGGTTTGTTTGTTGGGCAAAAACTACAGTTAAAAGAGCCGAAGAATAGCCGCTCAACTGCTAAAGCAGAACCAAAAGTAGTTCAAGCAAATGCACGACGTATTGCAACTAAGAGCTATACCGTCAAACGCGGCGAATATCTTAAATTGATTGCAGACCGTTATGCGCTCTCTAATCAAGAGCTTGCTGAATTAACGCCTGGTTTAACTGCGGGCAGTAACTTGATGGTAGGCCAAAAAATTAATGTGCCTACACAAGATATTTCGGTAGATGAAGTTGCTGAAACTAAAACTTCTAGTAAATCTGAGAAAGCGACGCTAAGTGTTTCTTATAAAACAGAAGGCTATAAAGTACAGCGTGGTGATACTTTATCGAGTATTGCAACTAAATCAAAAATTAGCCTAGCTGAATTAGCTGAGTTAAATAACTTAAAAGCGAATAGTCATGTACAGCTTGGGCAAACTTTAAAAGTACCAGCTGGTCTAAGTGTGCCTGAACAATATGTTGTACAGTCTGGGGATAGCCTAAATGCTATTGCTAGTAAATATAACCTGCAAACAGGCTATTTGGCTGACTTAAATGGTTTGTCTCGTAGTGCTGGTTTACGTGCTGGTCAACGTTTAAAACTCACAGGTAGTGTTGAAGAAGCACAAAGTAAGCCTTCTAAAAATACTAAAGAAGAAACACCTGAGAACTACACAGTTAAATCTGGTGATAGCTTAGGTAATATTGCTAACCGTTACCACTTACAGTTGGATTATCTTGCTGCATTGAATGGTCTTTCACGTACCAGTAGCGTTCGTGTAGGGCAACGTTTAAAGCTGACAGGTGATGTGCCTACAGTAGAAACAGCTAAAGTTGATACCAAGTCTTCAACTAAAACAGTTGCGGCTGGTAAAAACACTGAAAGATATACTGTTAAATCTGGTGAGTCTTTAAATAGTATTGCGAGTCGTGCAGGTATTTCAGTGCGTGAACTTGCTGAAATGAATGCATTAAAAGCGAGTGCTAATTTACAGCGCGGTCAAAATATTGTGATTCCAAAAACTGTTGTGGAATACAAAGTGAAGCGTGGCGATACATTAATTGGCCTTGCAAGCAAATATGGTTTAGAAACCAATTTCTTGGCTGAGCTGAATAATTTGACACCTTCGACTCAGCTTCGCATTGGCGATGTCATTAAAGTGCCTAATTTATAAAATAATTAGCAACTTATGCATAAATCATATTTTCAACTGAGCCTGCTAGTCGGGCTCAGTGTTATTTCTCATGCTGTTTTTTCTGCACAGCAAACTACCTCATATATAGCGATTCATTCCAAGCCTAAATATTTAGGAATGATGGCTATGCCATATGCAAATCCTAATGCACCTAAAGGTGGCTTGTTAAGTCAGGCGGCTCAAGGAACTTTTGATAACCTCAATAGTATGAATGGTAAGGGGAATGCGACAGAAGGCGTTAATTATCTTTTTGATACTTTAATGACCCAATCGCTAGATGAGGTCGGGGTTTTATATCCTCTTTTGGCAGAGAAAGTTACGTATGACCCAGAAAAAACGCAGTCTGTTACTTTCTATTTAAACTCTAAGGCTCGTTTTAGTAATGGACAGCCAGTAACTGCGGCAGATGTTAAATTTAGCTTTGATGCATATCAGAGTAAGTCCAATTTAGGTTTGCAGATGTACCTTGCTGATTTGGCAAAAACAGAAGTAATAAATGCCCATCAAGTAAAGTTTAGTTTTAAGTCTACGCATAATCCTAAAATGCCTTTTATTTTGGCAACCTTACCGATTTATTCAAAAACAGATTGGCAAAAAAGAGATTTTAGCCGAATTACTCTACAACCAATTGTTGGCTCGGGACCTTATGTGATTGAACGAGTTGATGCAGGTAGAAGCATTAGTTATAAAAGAAATCCGAATTACTGGGCAAAAGATTTGCCTATTAATAAGGGGCGCTATAATTTTGATCGTTTAAAATATGTTTATTATCGAAATTGGGATATTGCTTTTGAAGGGTTTAAATCTGGGCAATACACCTTGCATGAAGAAACTAACCCCAAAAAATGGGTAACAGATTATCGTTTTCCGGCAGTAAAAACAGGGTTAGTTACTCAATATAAGTTCCGTCACCATAACCCAATTGCAACTGAAAGTTATGTCTTTAACACACGACGAAAACCCTTAAATGATATTCGTTTTAGACAAGCCTTAACCTATGCCTATGACTTTGAATGGCAGAATAAAGCTTTGTTTTATGGTCAAGATCAACGTCTTCAAAGTTATTTTGAAAATAGCGAATTAGCAGCAACAGGTCGACCTTCAAAAACTGAATTGGCAATATTGAAACCATTGCTGCCTAAGTTATCTCCAATAATGCAAAAGGGTGTCTTAGCAGATTGGAAATACCCAGTGTCGGATGCGAGTGGATTTAACCGTCAAAATTTATTAATTGCACGACAATTGCTTATACAGGCTGGTTATAAAGTTAAAGATGAACAGTTGTTGACGCCTGAAGGTAAAAAAGTTCAGCTTGAGTTTTTAATTCAACAAGATGGCAAACAACGAACACTCATGCCTTTTGTCCGTAATCTTAAAAAACTCGGTGTTCAGGTTAATTTACGTCAAGTCGACGCTCCTCAATATTTAGAGCGCACCCGCCGTTACGACTTTGATATGACCACCATGAATTTGCCGCAATCTCTCAATCCGGGCAATGAGCAGACTCAGTTTTGGGGGAGCATCGCAGCAGCGCAGGATGGAAATTACAATTATGCGGGTATTCGCAACCCCGTAATTGATCAAGTGATTTCAAAACTTGTTGCGAGTAAGAGCCGTGACCAACAGATTATTTATACTCGTATTCTCGATCGATTACTGAGGGCTGGTTATTATCAAATTCCGACCTATGGTAAAGGTGAAAACTGGTATGCTTATTGGAATATGTATCAACAACCTAAAACTAAACCAGCACTTTCGTCTGGAATAGATTATTGGTGGAGTGATGCAAACAAGGCCAAAAAAGTTGCCAAATATTTACATCAACAATAAAAAGCACCTGCCATAAAGGAAATCCTGTTATATGGGTTCATATATTCTCAAGCGACTTCTTTTAATGATTCCCACATTGTTTGTCATTTTATTGATTAACTTTGTGGTTGTGCAAATTGCACCGGGTGGGCCAGTTGAGCAAGCAATACATCAAGCTGAAGGTGATTTGGGAATTGGACGTGCATTAAGTGCAGACACTTATTATCAAGGTGCTCAAGGATTAAGCCCTGAAATGGTTGAACAAATTAAGGCGCAGTATGGCTTTGATAGATCTGCTCCTGAACGCTTTTTCCTCATGTTAAAAGGCTATTTAACTTTAGATTTTGGACAGAGTTTTTTTAAAGATAAACCAGTCGTGCAATTGCTGTGGGACAAAATGCCTGTTTCTATTTCGCTTGGGCTGGTAAGTACTTTTCTGATTTATTTAATTTCTATTCCGCTTGGTATTAAGAAGGCAAGACAGCAAGGTTCATGGTTTGATCGCTCCACTTCGTTAGTACTTGTGGTGGGATATGCCGTACCAAGTTTTGTATTCGCTATTTTGCTTGTGGTTTTTTTTGCAGGCGGATCTTATTTTCAATGGTTTCCATTACAAAATCTTGTGTCAGATAATTTTCATCAATTCAGTCTTTGGGGCAAAGTTACCGACTATTTATGGCATATGACTTTGCCACTTATTACGATGGTATTAGGCGGTTTTGCCAGTTTAACGTATTTAACCAAATATTCGTTTTTAGAAGAACTCAATAAACCCTATGTTTTAGCTGCTTATGCAAAAGGATTGAATAGCCAGCAAGTCTTATATAAGCATGTATTTCGTAATGCTATTTTAGTCGTGCTCGCAGGGCTGCCAGAAGTGTTAGCGGGTATTTTCTTTGTAGGTAATCTCTTTGTAGAAATTATTTTTCATTTAGATGGTGTGGGTTTATTGGGCTTTGAAGCCATTGTCCAGCGGGACTATCCAGTTATTTTTGGCGTCTTATTTTTCTTTACTTTATTTAGTCTAATTTTACGTCTCATTTGTGATGTGCTGTACCAATGGATTGATCCTCGGGTTCACTTTGACGCACAAGGAGGCAAATAATGTCTTTGATTGTGCGGACACGGTTACAACGTTTTAGACAGCATAAGTTGGGTTGGACCAGCTTTATTTTATTTAGTCTAATTTTGATTTTGTCATTAGCTGCGGAATTGATTGCTAACGATAAACCCTTATTGGTGAAATATGAAGATTCTTACTATTTGCCTGTGTTTAAGACATATCCAGAAACGACGTTTGGTGGCGTGTTTGAAACAGAAGCAGATTACAAAGATCCGGCTGTGCAAGAACTTATTCATGCTCAAGGATGGGCAGTCTGGCCACTTATTAAATTTTCATATCAAACTCCCAATTTAGATTTAGCAGTTCCTGTGCCATCACCACCCTCCAAGCAGAACTGGTTAGGAACTGATGATCAGGGAAGAGATGTTTTTGCCCGTATTCTTTATGGTTTAAGAGTATCTTTACTTTTTGGTTTGGCCTTAACCTTTTGTTCCGCTTTGTTTGGCATTACTGTGGGCGCCATTCAAGGTTACTATGGCGGTTGGGTAGATTTATTGGGACAACGTTTGGTTGAAGTCTGGAATGGCTTGCCCATGCTTTTTATGGTCATGATTTTGGTCAGCATGTTTGTACCCAATGTATATTGGCTATTTTTCATTATGTTATTTTTTGGCTGGACAGTTTTAGTGGGGATTGTCAGGGCAGAATTTTTAAAAGCTCGCCAGCTTGATTATGTTCGTGCAGCCCAAGTTTTGGGAGTGACTGATCGCGTTATTATTTTTAAGCATATTTTGCCGAATGCAATCAGTTCGAGCTTGTCCCAATTACCATTTATTTTAACAACTAATATTAGTGCCTTAACTGCTCTTGATTTTTTAGGCTATGGTTTACCACCCGATGCAGCATCGTTAGGGGAGTTATTGCTCCAAGGTAAAAATAATTTAGATGCACCATGGCTAGCGATTTCAGGTTTTTTTAGTCTGGCTATTGTTCTTTCACTTTTAATTTATATTGGGGAGGCTGCTCGTGATGCTTTTGACCCAAGAAAATAATATAAATGTTACTCCTGCATTGTTGAAGGTTGAACATCTTTCTATTCAAACGCTAAATCAAAAGATTTTGTTAGAAGACCTTAATATGCAGCTTAGTGAAGGGGAAACACTGGCTATTGTTGGGGAAAGTGGCTCAGGTAAATCACTTAGCTGTTTAGCAATCATGGGATTACTGCAAGAAAAATTAGAAATAACAGGTCGCGTTTGGATTGGCTCCCAAAATATTCTTGAGTTAGATGAAAAAGCTCAATCCAATGTGCGTGGTCGACAAATTGCAATGATTTTTCAAGAACCTGCCACGGCTTTAAATCCACTGCATCAGGTTGAAAAGATTGTAGGTGAAAACCTTGTTTTATTAGGTTTGAGTAAACAGGATGTTCGACAACAAGTCATTGAGTTACTCACAGATGTCGGAATTAGTGAGCCAGAACAGATTTTAAAACGCTATCCACATGAGCTTTCTGGCGGTCAACGACAACGTGTCATGATTGCCATGACATTGGCACTGCAACCCAAAATTTTGATTGCTGATGAGCCGACTACAGCACTTGATGTAATTTTACAGATCCAGATTTTAGAACTCTTAAAATCTTTACAATCAAAATATGGAATGGCACTTATTTTAATTAGCCATGACTTAAATTTGGTACGTCAATATGCCGATGAGCTGGTTGTATTGCAAAGTGGGCGTGTTGTAGAGCAAGGTGAGCTTGGTCAGATTTTTGAAAATCCTAAGACCGCTTATACACAGCAATTATTAGAACATGATTTTGGAAATGCAGAACCTTTTGAAATCGAAAAGAATGTATTGTCAGTTCAACAACTCAGCGTGCAATTCCCAATTAGAAAAGGTATTTTTAATCGCGTTCAGGGCTATGTGACTGCAATAGAAGGTTTGAGTTTTGATCTTGCTGAAGGTGAATCACTTGGAGTTGTTGGGGAGAGTGGCGCTGGAAAGTCATCTTTGGCTCTGGCTTTAGTGCGGCTCATTAAAAGTGAAGGGCGGATTAATTTTTTAGGACAAGATTTGAATCAGTTGGCTCCCAAAGCTTTACGTTTGGCGAGATCTGATTTCCAACTTGTATTCCAAGATCCGTTTGGTAGTTTGAACCCCCGAATGACAGTTGGGCAGATTATTGCTGAAGGTTTAAAAGTAAAAGAAGTATTGAACACCCAAATTCAAGAACAAGTTAAATCGGTTCTTAATAAGGTTGAACTGCCTGAAGATTTTCAACATCGTTACCCACATGAACTCTCAGGAGGACAGCGTCAACGTGTTGCTTTGGCAAGAGCTTTAGTGGTTCAGCCTAAACTTTTAATTTTGGATGAACTGACTTCTGCATTAGACCGAACTACACAAAAAGCCATTATTAAGCTTTTACGACAATTACAGAAAACTGAATATTTGAGCTATATCTTTATTAGCCATGATCTAAATATAGTCAAATCGTTGTGCCATAAAGTCATGGTATTGCGCCATGCAAAAGTTGTTGAATATCAGAAAACTGAACTGTTGTTTTCTAAGCCTAAAACTGAATATACAAGACAATTAATTAAAGCAAACTTTTAAAATAAATCATTAATCAATTGTTTTTAAATGGAATAATTTATTTTTGATTTTTATGCAAAAAGTTGCATATTTTTATATTCTTTAAAATTGACATATGCTATTGTCAGTTATCGATTATGACTTGACATGCCCTATAACTCATCTAAATTAGAGTAATTGCTCTAAAAACTAAAAAGAGATTAACCATGAACCAGATTGCTCAACCCATCACAATTCGCAATACCACATTCAAAAACCGAATTATTAAAGGTGCAATGAGTGAGGCGCTTGCAAATTATGAAGGTCAACCAAATGACTTACATTTAGGCTTATATGGGGCATGGGCAAAAGGTGGGCTTGGCTGTGCAATCACAGGTAACGTCATGGTCAATGTGGGCGCAAAAAATGAACCCGGTGTTGTTGTTATTGAAACCGAACGGGATTTAGAGCGCTTAAAAGAGTGGGCAGCATTAGGTAAAAAATATGGAATGGTGCAGTTAATCCAATTGTCCCACCCAGGACGTCAGTGTCCAAAAGGATTAAATAAAGAGACTGTCGCACCATCAGCAGTACCATTTAGCCCAGCTTTAGCGACTATGTTTGGAACGCCACGTGAATTAACTCATGATGAAATTCTAGATATCATTAATCGATTTGCAACCGCTGCTCGTATTTGTGAAAAAGCAGGTTTTGAAGGGGTGCAATTACACGGTGCGCATGGTTATTTGATTAGTCAATTCTTATCGCCTTTAACGAATAAGCGTACCGACCAATGGGGTGGTTCAGTTGAAAACCGTACTCGTTTTTTATTAGAAGTTTATAAAGCTGTACGTGAAGCAACTTCCGAGAATTTTATCATTTCAGTCAAGCTGAACTCTGCCGATTTCCAACGTGGTGGAATTACTGAAGAAGATGTAATTTCAGTGTTTAAAGCGATCGATGAAGCTGGCATTGATTTGATTGAGATTTCAGGCGGCACCTATGAAGCACCTGCCATGGCTGGGGCTAAAGCTGACAAGCGCAAGACAAGTACAATTGCGCGTGAAGCTTATTTCTTAGATTTTGCTGAAAAGATCCGCCAACACGTTAAATGTAAACTCATGGTGACAGGTGGATTCCGTACTGTAGAGGGGATGAATGCAGCACTCGCAAGTGGGGCTTGTGATTTTATTGGTATTGCGCGTCCGCTTGCAGTTGAGACTGATTTAACAGACCGTTTAATTGCAGGGCAGGACGTACGCTACGCAGTAAAACCAATTAAAACAGGCCTACCTTTTGTCGATAAAATGGCAATTATGGAAATTATTTGGTATGCCGCTCAATTTAAGACAATTGGTAAAGGCAAAAAGCCAAATCCAAAACTTTCACCACTAGTCGTCTTTTTTAATTATGCCAAAGGCAATATTAAAGCTGTGGTAAAAGGTCGCGTGAATTCACGTAAATCTGCGTAAATTAATTACCATGCAATAGTCCAGTAAGCGTTAAATGTAGAAGCAGACCATTGACCTTTAATTAAAGCATTCTTAAAGGCAGGTCTGTTTTCTATTTGGGCAAGATAACGTTGTATATGTTTAAACTGACTGTAATTTTGTGAGCAAGCCAGTAATGGAAACCACATCAAAATATCAGCAATAGTAAACTGATCTCCAGCAAACCATAAGTGGCGCTCTAAGTGTTTATCAATCATGTTCATTTGTCGTTGTAATGATTGATTGAGATAGCCTCGATCAAATCCATATTTTAAAAGTTTAGGAATGAAACGGATTGGAAAAGGTGTACGTTGTACAATTTGGTGAAAGATTTGTTTGAGTACCAAATCGGGAATGAATGTCGCCTCACAATAATTTTTCCAATAATAAAAATTTTGGAGATGCTGGCTTAATAAATTGTTCTGTCCCAATTGGGGATGTAAATGAGATAAGTAATCTAAGATTGCTGAGGTTTCAGCTAAGATTGAAATCTCTCCTTGTTCAATGATTTCGATAGTAGGAAATTTTGATAATTGGTGAGGTGAGTTTTTATTTTCGTCTACGTCTGAATGATATTTAATAATCAGGTCATAATTGAGTCCTAATTCTTCTAAAAACCAAATAATGCGTTGAGAGCGTGAATTTTGTAGATGAAATAATCGAATTTGCATGTCATGTTCAAATTATAGTTTTGATCTACTCTTAGTATAGGACAGAAGATAACTTAAGTATAATAAAGTATTTATAAATCAAAAGATTATATTTTTTATGATAGAAAATCAATAAAAAGCCACTGCCTTAAAATGCAGTGGCTTTTTAGAGTTTGATATCCTTATGGGATTAGAACTTGGGTTATCGCCGTGAAAGGATTTTTATATTTTCAAGTTAGAACGTATAGCTCATACCAAACTGAACAGTACGTGGTTCGCCCGGATATGCATATAAATTGAAAGCACTTTCATCATAAACTTTGTCAAAAATATTCTTCAAATCTAAATTAAGACGAAGTTTTGGCGTTGCTTGATAGTAAGAAACTAAGTCGGTAACCGCATAACCTTTCATGGTGTAAGTACTATTGGCTGTTTGTCCTGCGCGCTTATCAATATATTTTTGATTAACCCCTAGACCTAGACCTTGTAAAGCTCCATCCTGAAATTCATAAATATTTAAAAGGTTGAAACTATTCTTTGGAATATTGGCTAAAGCGGTTCCTTTTTGCAAAGTATTGTCTTTAGTCACTTCAGCATCTGTATAGGCGTATCCACCAATAATTTTCCAAGCAGGCGTAATTTGCCCTGCAATATTTAGCTCAATACCACGACTACGAACTTCACCAGCAGAAACCTTATAGGCTGAATCAATAGGATCGATAGTTAATACATTTTCTTTTTCAGCATAAAAAATAGCAGAGTCAACTGATAGCATATTCTCTAGCGCTTGCCATTTAAAACCTAACTCGTAAGCGATGCCTTCTTCAGGGTCAAAACCTTCTCCATTGCGGCTAGCGCCAGTGTTTGGCTTAAATGATTTTGCAGCATTACTGTAGATTGAAAGATCATCACGGGCTTTAAAGACTAACCCTAAACGAGGAATAAAGGCATCATGACTAGTATTCCAGTTTGCAGTATTTGGTAATAGGTTTTTATAGTCATGCTCATAGTGCTCAAAGCGTAAACCCAATAAAGCAGTTAAACGTTCATTTAAATCGATTTGGTCTTGTACAAAAACGGCTGTTGTTTTTAAATTTTCACGATCATGGGTGGTCACACGATTAAGTTCAGGTAGAGGTTGTCCTAAAACAGGATCATTAATATTAATAGGGTAGCTACCGATATCTCCACTTGAGCGAATAATATATGACTTGTAATCATAGTTTTCATATTCAAGCCCAGTCACTAAGGTATGTGCTAAACCTAAAAGTTGGAAATTACCTGTTAGGTTAATTTGTGCATCAGTGTCTTGCCATTTTAATTCGCGGTAGTTGTAATTTCGGCCTAAAGTTTCGCCGTCATTTTGAATGCCATTTGCCTCTACCGCATAGCCATATAATTTGCCATTTAAGTATTGCACACCCGCATTGAGCTTCCAGTCATTTCCAAGGTCATGTTCGACTCGTAATTGAGTCATATTGTTATCATTGTAGAGTCGGTTGCTGTATTTACCTGTTTCCCATAAATAGGTTTCTGGTGAACTATTAAGAGACTTCTGTGCAGGATAACGCGTATGCCCACGGTCAAGCGGATGCTGGTTGCGTAAAATATCGGCTTCAAAAGTGACTTTAGTTGCATCAGTCGCTTGCCATTGAATGACTGGCGTAATTCCATAACGTTTGGATTCGACATGGTCACGATAACTATCACCACCTTCTGCAATTACATTTAGGCGATAACCGATATTTTCTGCATTTGGAATGGTGCCTGTGGTGTCTACAGTGGTGCGGTATAAACCTTCACTGTTAAGCTGAGCACCTAAAGTAGTTTGTTGCTCAGACTTCGGTATTTTAGAAATTAAGTTAAACGTACCACCAGGATCACCACGGCCATATAAGCTAGAAGAGGGGCCACGTAAAACGTCTATACGTTCAATTGTGTTGCTATCTGGTGCATTTGGATAACCACGGTTAATTGGGAATCCGTTACGATAAAATTCACCACTGGTGAAACCACGAAGGTTAAAACCAGTTAAGCCTTGACCACCAAAGTTATTAGCACGCCCAACACCACCAGCTAAATCAAGTGCTTCAATTAAGCGTGTCGCACCGATATCTTCAATCACCTTTTGGGTTACAACACTCACCGATTGTGGCGTATCTTTTAATGCAATTTCACTACGTGTTGCGCTACTCGAGCTACCGACTTTGTAAGTTTGGTCAGATGCTTGTTGAGCTTTAATTTTAATCGTCGCAAGAGTCGTTGAAGAATTATCTGTTTCTGCAAAAGCAGTTGATAAACAGCAGATTTGAGCAATGCTCAGGGAGAGGAGGCGAAGCTTAAGATCCATTTAAAACCTATTTGATAATAAATATCAGTATGAAAATAAGAATTATTATATTGTAAAACTATGTAAAGGAAATACTGGATCAGTGATATTTAAATACAAATGTATTTTATTTGAAAATAAGAGGGGTTAAAAAATAAATAGAATGTTAAGAAACTAAAAAGAAATTTTATAAGAATAGAATAATGGCGTCCCTACGGGGATTCGAACCCCGGTTACCGCCGTGAAAGGGCGATGTCCTAGGCCTCTAGACGATAGGGACGTTGAGGATGGCGGTATCTTATGAAGCCGCCACCAAACTGTCAAGTAGGTAAGGAGACAGTTTGTTCAAAATATAGCAAAACAGTTCAGCAGTTTTCTGAGTATCGTATAAAGCAGAGTGTGCTTCTTTACCATCGAACTCAATTCCAGCTTGAATACAGGCTTTGGCAAGGACAGTTTGTCCAAACATAACAGCACTTAAAGTAACCGTATCCATGACTGAAAAACTATGAAATGGGTTCTGGTTTTTTGTGCTTGTACGAGCAATCGCTGCTTGAACAAAGCCAAGATCAAAATGAGCGTTGTGGCCGACCAACACTGCATGGGTACAATGTTGTTGTTTACGAACTTCATTTACCGATTTAAAAATACGACGCAATGCAGTCCGTTCATCTTCAGCCATTGCCATACGCATTGGATTGAATGGATCAATACCAATAAAGTCTAGCGAACGGCGGTCGAGGTTAGCCCCTTCGAACGGGTTAATATGCGCATGAAATGCTGGACCAGGGACAAATTGCCCCTGAGCATCATACACAATTGGAATGCACGCAATTTCTAGCAATGCATCTGTCTGGGCATTAAAACCTGCCGTTTCAACGTCAACAACAACAGGTAAGAAGCCACGAAAACGTTGGCCAATGACCGGGACAGAGGTTTCTTGTGTCACACTTTTCTCCATTGCAGCGTTTTCCCGGCATGCAGCGGGATAATTTTTTGATCATCTAAATAATCAAAAGATTCTGGTACAAGATTATCTTCTTTTACCAAGGTAATAGTAGAAGTATTACGTGGTAGACCGTAAAAGTCTGCGCCAAAATGGCTTGCAAAGCCTTCTAAGCGTTCTAATTTGCCTACTTGGTCAAATGCTTGAGCATAAAGTTCAATTGCATTTGGTGCACTATAACAGCCCGCACAGCCACACGCATTTTCTTTTGCATCTTGCGAGTGAGGCGCACTGTCTGTACCTAAGAAAAATTTAGGATTACCACTCGTTGCAACTTCAAGCAAAGTTGTTTGGTGTGTTTGGCGCTTTAAAATTGGTAAACAATAGAAATGCGGTTTAATACCACCGACCAGCATGTCGTTACGGTTAAATAATAAATGCTGAGGCGTGATTGTTGCAGCAACATTACGGTCATGTTCTAAAACAAAATGAGCCGCATCGCTTGTGGTAATGTGCTCAAGTACCACTTTAAGTTTTGGAAACTGTTTTAAAAGCGGGTTGAGTACTTCATCAAGGAAACGTTTTTCACGGTCAAAAATATCGACATGGTTATGAGTTACTTCACCATGAAGTAGTAACGGAACTTGATGTTCTTCTAATTGCTCAATAACTGCATAAACCTTACGAATGTCACTTACACCGTTATCAGAGTTGGTGGTCGCGCCAGCTGGATAAAGTTTAATTGCATTGACATGTCCAGATTCTTTAATTTTACGAACTTCGTCTGGTGAGGTGAAGTCAGTAAAATAAAGCACCATACGTGGGTCAAAATTGAGACCCTCGGGAACATGAGCAAGAATACGTTCACGGTAAGCCAATGCTTCTTCCACTGTTTTTACTGGCGGAACAAGGTTTGGCATACAGATCGCACGAGCAAACTGTTTAGCCAAATCAGGTACGGTACGTTTTAATGCTAAACCATCACGTAAATGTGCATGCCAATCATCTGGCTGGAGCAGGGTAATAGAGTCCAAGGCAGTTCAAACTTCGAAATAAAACAAATGATAATCGATAAAGTGTGAAAATGGTAACGAGAATTACGGACAAATGGCAAAATAAAGCGCAAGAGGCGTTAAAAAATAATGTTATATTTTGTTAATGTGTAAGAGGCAGGAAACGGGTAGTGGTAAATAGGGGAAATGTACATGAATTACTTAAAGCAAAAGAAGAAATAGAATATCTGGTAACTTTACATACCCATCGTTATGCCAATACACCTTTGCCTCATCAATTAGAAAAAAAATTCTGGTGTTTAAATCTTGAGCGAACAAAACAAAATATCTCAAAATTTTTAGCAAGTGGTGTTCTAACCTATCTCATTTTTATTTTGCTTGCGCTACCTACAGACTATTTGGTGATAGGTGTACCTTACATAACTTGGGATTTTATTTACTGCATATTAAGTGCAATTAATATTGCAGGTGCGCTACTGTTATTTTGGGTTTTTGCCAAGTTTAAAAAACTCTCTGAATATTTTTATATTGCTGCGTGTGGGATTGTATTTTTTACCATTATTGTCAATGCAATGTTGCTTCTTAGTGTAGGAAATATCGCTCTTAAAAATCAGTCGATGTTACTACTTTCTTTTTTATATATGCTTGGCTTTATCTTGAGCGGTATAAAGCCTTTACATATGCTTTATGTCGGTTTGATCGCCGCAATTTTTGTTTTTTCTCTATTGATTTTATTGCAAGCAAATTGTGATTATATTGCTTTGGGAAGAGCACTGTTTGGGAGCTGTATTTTAGGTTTTTCCATTAGTACGATGCTCACGTCTAGAGAAAGAAGCCTTTTTTTAAATAATCAGCTTGCTGAGCTTAACGAACAGATTTTACGTATTGAGGCATCTGAGCTGCTTCATTTAAGTCAGCAAGATGCACTCACTAAAATTTCTAATCGACGCACTTTCGATGAGATGTTCGACTTTTTTTACTATCGGGCAAAGCAAGAACAACGTCCATTGGCAGTTTTATTTATTGATATCGATTTTTTTAAAAACTATAACGATTTTTATGGGCACCAGATGGGGGACAAAGTCATCTCATCTATTGCCTCTGCAATTAAAAATTCGATTCGTCATGTTGATTTTGTTGCCCGTTATGGAGGAGAAGAGTTTGTCGTTCTTTTACCAAAAACGCCGGCTCAAGGTGCATATGCTGTGGCTGCCAATATTTATAAAGCTATAGAGCGACAAGCGATTCCTCATGCTGCATCATTAGTTTCTAAGCATGTGACCATTAGTTTAGGTTTTACTGTTTACACAGAAGGCTTAAGAGTAACTCAGGAAAATTTAATTCATGCTGCCGATCAAGCTTTATATCGGGCTAAGGAACTTGGACGTAACCAGATTTATTATCAGCCTTTGCAGTTACCAGAAATTGCTTAAGCTCAAACGTTTAAAATAAAAAAGCCACCTTTGTAGGTGGCTTTTTTATGAGCTAAGAAAAATTATTTTTTCTTGCTATCGAGTTGTGGCACCGCAGAACCTTGACCGATTGAAAGCAAACCAGCATCTGTATAGATCTCAAGTTTTGCACGTGTATCGGTAATGTCGAGGTTACGCATAGTCAACTGACCAATACGGTCCATAGGCGAGAACATTGAATCGCCTTTTTCCATTGTTAAACGTTCAGCTTCGTACGTTAAGTTTGGAGATTCAGTGTTCATGATGGTGTAGTCATTACCACGACGAAGTTCAAGCGTAACTTCACCAGTAACAGCTTTAGCAACCCAACGCTGTGCAGTTTCACGCAACATCAGTGCTTGAGAGTCGAACCAACGACCTTGGTAAAGTAAACGACCTAAACGTAAACCGTTAATGCGGTATTGTTCGATCGTATCTTCGTTGTGAATACCAGTAACCAAACGCTCATAAGCAATATGAAGAAGAGCCATACCCGGTGCTTCATAAATACCACGAGATTTTGCTTCGATAATACGGTTTTCGATTTGGTCAGACATACCTAGACCATGACGGCCACCAATACGGTTTGCTTCAAGAATAAGCTCAACCGGATTGTCAAAAGTTTGACCGTTCAATGCAACAGGCACACCTTCTTCAAAGCGTACAGTCACTTCTTCTGGCTTGATTTCAACTTCATCTTTCCAGAAAGCAACGCCCATAATTGGGTCAACGATTTTGATACCAGCATTTAAGTATTCAAGATCTTTTGCTTCGTGAGTTGCACCCAACATGTTTGAGTCAGTTGAATATGCTTTTTCTTTTGACATTTTATAGTCAAAACCGTTGTCGATCAGGAACTGTGACATTTCAGCACGACCACCGAGTTCATCGATGAAGTTTTGATCTAACCAAGGCTTGTAAATTTTAAGATTCGGGTTGGTCAACAAACCATAACGATAGAAACGTTCAATATCGTTACCTTTATAAGTTGAGCCGTCACCCCAGATGTTTACGTCATCTTCTTTCATTGCAGTAACTAACATAGTACCTGTTACTGCACGACCCAATGGAGTCGTATTGAAATAAGGAACACCACCTGTACTGATATGGAATGCACCACACTGAATTGCAGCAATACCTTCGAGCGCAAGTTGTAAGCGGCAGTCAATTAAGCGAGCTTTTACAGCGCCGTATTGTTCTGCTTTCTTTGGAATTGCATCGTAGTCATCTTCATCAGGCTGGCCTAAGTTTGCAGTGTATGCATAAGGCTCTGCGCCTTTTTGTTTCATCCACAATAGAGCAGCTGAAGTGTCTAGGCCTCCGGAGAAGGCAATCCCAACTTTTTTGCCTACTGGTACATGCTGCAAGATAGTTGCATTATCAGTCATTGCTAATCCTAACATTTATAAAAAAGACCCCGTGTAGGTGGTCTCGAGAATTCTGAATGGCGGCTATTGTAGCACTATTCATGGTGCTTTTTTTGGCAAAAAAAGCATTAATTCACTCGTTGTGATATGAAGTTTTAATTTGATAAAAAATCTAAGCGTATTTATAGAATGATAAGAGGTGAACGAAGTATTGTTGTCTAAATAAGAAAAGACTTTTAATGACTTAAAAAGAAAATAGGATGAAATATGAAGTGTCATCATTCTTGGCGTGATTATGTAGTTTTTATTATATAAATTGGAGAAAGAACCAGATTTCATTAGTGTAATTAAATAAAACCAATACGATTGGTTTTTATGGATTGACCATAAGCTCCAATAAATTTCTTTACTGGGTCATCCAAAAGCGGAAAAAAAGTATTAAAGTACTATGCAACAAGTTGCAAAAAACTATTGGGACGCAGCATGACAAGTTACGCCAATCTATTAAAACCATTACATTTAGGCTTTACCACTATTAAAAACCGTGTGGTGATGGGATCCATGCATACGGGCTTAGAAGATCGTTTCTATAATTACCCAAAACTAGCTGCTTATTTTGAAGAGCGTGCCAAAGGTGGGGTTGGCCTGATTGTGACTGGTGGTATTTCACCGAACCGTCAAGGATGGTTAGCACCTGCTGGTGGAACCATGAACAGTCTATTTGATGTTCCTCAGCACCGTCTGGTAACGCATGCTGTTCATAAACATGGCTCTAAAATCTTAATGCAAATCTTGCATGCAGGACGATATGGTTACCAACCGTTCGTTGTGTCTTCAACAGCCATTAAATCTCCAATTTCGCCATTTAAACCACGCCAGCTTTCTGAAAAAAATATTCTTAGCACAATTGAAGATTATGCACAGTGCGCCGACATTGCCAAAAAAGCAGGTTATGACGGTGTCGAAATTATGGGTTCTGAAGGTTATTTAATTAACCAGTTTTTAAGTAGCCACGTAAACCAACGTACTGATCGTTGGGGCGGTGAAATTGAAAACCGTATGCGTTTTCCGGTCGAGATTGTTAAGGCTATTCGTGCAAAAGTTGGCGAGAAATTTATTATTTGTTTCCGCTTGTCTTTACTCGACCTTGTGCACGATGGTAATACCATGCAAGAAGTCGTGATTGTTGCCAAAGCTCTAGAAAAGGCAGGTGTAACTTTATTAAATACCGGCATTGGCTGGCATGAAGCCCGTGTTCCGACCATTGTAACGTCTGTGCCTCGCGCAGCTTTTGTCGATTACACGGCTCATGTAAAACAACATATTTCTATTCCGATTATTGCGTCGAACCGTATTAACATGCCTGAAACTGCTGAAGAAATTTTGGCAAGTGGTAAAGCAGATATGGTTCAAATGGCACGTCCATTATTGGCTGATGCTTTTTGGGTAAATAAAACTGCGACTAACCGTGTTGATGAAATTAATACCTGTATTGCTTGTAACCAAGCGTGTTTAGACCATGCTTTTAAAAATAAGCGAGTGTCTTGTTTAGTGAACCCGCGTGCAGGCCATGAAACTGAACTGGTGTATTTAAAAACCAAGCAGCCTAAACGTATTGCAGTTGTCGGTGGCGGGGTTGCGGGAATGTCAGCAGCGACAGTTGCGGCGAGCCGTGGTCATGCGGTCACTTTATTTGAAGCGACTTTAGATGTGGGTGGGCAGTTCAACTTTGCCAAGGTAGTGCCGGGTAAAGAAGAGTTTCACGAAACGATTCGCTACTTTAAAGTCCAACTCGAAAAAACTGGGGTGGATGTACGTTTAAATACTCGCGTGAACCGTGAGCAACTTGAACGTGAAGGTTTTGATGAAGTCATTGTTGCAACAGGTGTAATCCCTCGTGCATTAAAAATTGAAGGAAGCAATGCACCACAAGTTCTTTCTTATGCTCAGGTTTTAAAAGGGGCAGAAGTTGGGCAAAAAGTTGCAGTGATTGGTGCTGGTGGTATTGGTTTTGATGTGTCTGAGTTTTTACTTAAACCTCCACATCAACCACAGCCTCAACCTTTAGCAGATTGGCAACGTGAATGGGGGATAGACCCAAATCCTGACTATATTTCTGAGGGAGGCATACAACCTGCTCAGATTGAACCTCCAGTTCGCCAGATTTATTTACTGCAACGTAAGACTACGCCATTAGGAATTGGTCTTGGCAAGACTTCAGGTTGGGTACACCGTGCACAGCTTAAAAAGCATGGAGTGCGTATGCTCCGTGGTGTGCAATATAAAGCAGTCACTGATGAAGGGCTTTGGATTGAGCATAATGGTCAAGACCAGCTTTTACGTGTCGATACGATTGTGGTATGTGCAGGTCAAGAGTCGGTAAAAGACTTGATGCCAAAAGAAGGTGAGTCGACTATAGCGAACTACTACATTATTGGTGGTGCAAAGCTCGCAGCGGAGCTAGATGCGAAGCGTGCGATCAAAGAAGGAGCAGAATTGGCTGCTCGATTGTAATATTTGATGAAACAATACGCACTTGAACACAAAGCGATGATATTTTTCTTGAATAAAATGAATAAGCTTTGTATTCTTACGCACATGGAAGCGTGGCAGAGCGGTTTAATGCACCGGTCTTGAAAACCGACGAGGGTGTGAGTCCTCCGTGAGTTCGAATCTCACCGCTTCCGCCAAATTCGAAAAGCCCCTGTTAAAAGCAGGGGCTTTTTTTATGTGTATGTTTTTTAGTACTTAGAAACTCATATAAAAATTTGGATTGGAATAGTCAAAATAAGAATAATTCAGATGGCTTTGGGTAATAGATAAATTTAGTTTAAGTTGAACTCTTACAGAGCAAATCCTTGTGTAAATGTACTGTACACCTACTTTTTGATCTTGTTCTTATTGTTTATAGTCATGATGATTTTTTTATTGAGGTTATTCATATTGTTATGTGATAAAAGAATAGTGCAGGTTAGTTTCTATATTTAATATTTACAATATATTATTACGGATAATTTTCGTAAGTATATTTACCAATAGGAAAGTTCCATTTTTTTAAATATCTAGTATAGCTACAGTAATTTTCATAACTAGATAATTGAACTTCTATACCCATATTATCATTCTCACATCGATATATTGCCCAAGCCATCTTTCCTGAACTATCTATTTTTAATTTAACAAGTTTTGCTTTGTTGAAACAATTTTCTCCTGGAATAATTAAAGGTGCTTCTCCATTTTTATCTGGAGTGAATATTTTTAATTTTTCAGCTTCTTGTAATACTTCTTTTAGTTCTGGATATTTAGAAGTGGAAAAAATAGTAGGCATACAATTTCTACCAGGGCCTCCATTTTTAGCTTTTATCATGGTATCCCCCCAATTTGTAACATATTTTGAAGGGCTTATATCTTTTTGTGTAGATATGCTGTCACTAAAAATAATGAAAAATATAAAAGACAACAAAAGTAAAATTAAGAGAATATATTTCATATTTTTTCCATAATAGATAAATGTGTTTCTAATTATTCTCTAAGAATAATTAGAAACACTTATTTAAAATTTATTTTTTCCAGAAGCCTACAGAATCAAAATTGTAAATTCTTCCATATTTCATAGGCATTTCTCCTGTTGAATAAGAAGATGAGGCATCTCTCCATTGGATTCTATTTCCATTAATATCAGTATAATTGGTAGGTAAACTTCCTCCAAATTTAATAAACTTATTCTGCGAGGAATTCCCATCTATTTTCCAACTATAGAAATCATCAAGTATTTTTACTTGGCCATGTACTTTAAATGAACCATTTTCATATTTTGTGACTTCTCCACTGATTGTCCCTGCTAGTCTACCCATCGGCCATGTACCAAGTCGTATTGAATTAATATAATTTCCATTAAAACTAAAGTTTTTATCAATTGAGAAGGGAGTTGATACGCCATAAGGAATTCCTTTTAAAACATTAGCAAATGATTTGCCCCTAAAGCACTATTATTTAATTGAGTTCCTATATCTATGACTCTATCTAATCCCCAAGCCATTGGGTCTACAATATAAGTGCCAGAACCGAAATTAAATTGTCTCTGAATAGCTAGTGCTGACTGATCTGCTGAGAAATTCATTAATGGTTGTCCCCACGATCCACTACAATAGGGATCATTTGTACATAGACCAGTAGAATCAACATTACTAACGGGGTTCCCACCTGTATAAATATAAGGATTCAATCCACCTTCTAAACCAATCCGGTCAGGTTCTACATAACGACCTAATACCGGGTTATAGAACCGGTTATGGTTGTAGTGCTGTTTGGTGACTTCATCGTAGTATTGACCCGGTAAGCGAAGGTTAAACTTCACAGTTTGAACACTTGGAAGACTCACACCAAACGCAGTTGAGTCCCACGCCCAAACAGTAGTTGTACCATCAGCAGGTTTATCACCTAACCAAACATATTCAACTAGTGGTACACCATCCACGCTGTATTCGCCAATCAGGTGACTGTTTTCGTCATAAACGAACTGAACAGCATTGGCTTTCCATACTGAACCATTAGCGGCATATCCACGAATAGTACGTTCGTTTTTATGGTTATAAGTCATGTAGTACTGAGGAGCAGTTGCAGCACCACCAGTAGTTTTATCTTCACGACGGTTACCAGCATTGTAATAAGTAATACTAAAAACATTGGTGGTTTCATTAACATGGGTTTCTGTTAATGGGCGATCTACATAATTAGAGCTTGAAATTAAAAAAATGAGGTGGAAAAGCAGTAAAGTGGATAATTCCTTTTACTGCTTTGTCTTGAGGCTTATTTAACAATATTGATTAAAATAATTAAATATTGTTAATAAGGATTATGTTTGTAGAAGATCTAAAAATGGTTCTTCTACAGTAAAAGTACCAATAAAGTTTCCATCCTTATCTATAAACTCAACTTCATATGCAATCTTATTAGTACTTGTGTAAACAATTAAGATTGTGCCAATACTACCTATAGGAAGTGAATTTAGATTCTTTATTGTTTTTACAACTTGATATTCTTCATATTTAGGACTTCTCATTTTTTTGTCGGTACTCCAGTTACTAATCGTATAACACCATCATTATTTTTTATCCAACCAAAAGTAACATTAATGGTTCGTCCATTAGCACCAGTAATAGGAATAGTTTGATTATATTTTATACCAAACTGTGTTACATCCGTTTGGATAGCTGTTTTAGGGTTAAATTTTACTTGTTTGGCTAAATCATCCATGTTTTTTGTGGTAAATCCTAATGCTGATTCGAACCATCTCGCTTTACTTCCACCAATAGGATGGTCCATGTTTAATAGATATTTTTCCAGTTTTTCATTAACACTTAATCGTGTTAGCTTTGATGCACGCCATGAAATCCATGATATTTCAAGTCCTCTTAGTATCGGAGGCATAGGGGCAAAATTAGATAGAATGCCTAATGTGGTAAAATCTGCAGCTGTTTCTGCTGGTATTGGTAAATAATTTTGCTGATCTCTAATTTGCTCATATAGTTGAATTTCTTGAGGAGTCCCTCCCACAGGTAACAGCCCAGATGAGTCTACACTATTAACAGGATCACCTTTAGTATAAATATAAGGATTCAATCCACCTTCAATACCAACTGGATCTGGTTCTACATAACGGCCTAACACAGGGTTATAGAAACGGTTATGGTTATAGTGCTGTTTAGTCACTTCATCGTAGTATTGACCCGGGAAGCGAAGGTTAAACTTCACAGTCTGAACACTTGGTAGACCAACACCGAATGCAGTTGAATCCCACGCCCAAACGGTAGTTGTACCATCAGCAGCATCAATTAAACGTCGTGGTGTGTTTTGAGCATCGGTTGCAATCCAGTAAGTTTTTGCTGTAGTACCAGAGCCATAGATCGCGGCAACAGGTTTATCACCTAACCATACATATTCAACTAGTGGTACACCATCAACATTGTATTCACCAATCAGGTGACTGTTTTCATCATAAACGAATTGAACAGCATTTGTTTTCCATGCAGTACTATTGGCAGTATAACCACGAACTGTACGTTCGTTTTTATGGTTATAGGTCATGTAGTACTGAGGAGCCGTTGCAGCACCACTGGTGGTTTTATCTTCACGACGGTTACCGGCGTAGTCATAAGTTGGCGTAAAACCACCATAGATCAATTCGGCATTAGCTGTATGTGTTGCCGCAGCACCAGCGATAGTTGCCAGTTTATTACCCGTGTAGGTATAAGCAACACTAGCCTGAGGTTGTTGGTGTGTACCAGTTGCAGCAAGGCTTAAACGGTTACCGTTCTTGTCATAGGTATAGGTAATACCAAAGACACTAGTGGTACCATTTAAACGAGATTCGGTCAGCAGGCGGTCAGCATTACTGTAAGTAAAACTGTCAACCAGCCCGTTGTTACGGGTGATCTTACTTACACGGCCATCATTATCAAAAGTATAAGTCAGGCTATAGTTGACAACACTAGAGTTGTTTTTATTGCTAATCGACTGAATCACACCATTTTTAACAGCATCATAAGCCCATGTGTAGCTTGCAGCGCCTGCACCCCAGTTCCAGCCTGTCATCTGACCGCCAGCATCATAGGTAATGGCACGGATAAGAGCAGCACCGTCTAAAGTGATATTGGTCAGCAGGTTTTTCTTGGTTGCGTCGTAGGTATAAGCGAGCTTACGGCCAGAAGGTAGGGTAAGGGTGCTTAACTTGTCACCAATGGTGTAGGCATATGCTACAGCCAAAGTTGGTTTGGTTCCTGTCCAAGTCGTAATGGTTTTATTGGTTTGAGATTTACCAACAATACGGTCATAAGCATCATAGCTATAAACAGTATCTACACCATAAGCAGTATCACTTGAAGTCACCTTATCTAAACGGCCAAAACGGGTTTGGTCATAACCAAAGGTGAGATTGCTGAGTAATGTAGCCGGTGTAGTGGTTGCTGAGTTGGTACAAGCGGTTTGTCCAATACGCTCCAAGGCATCGATACTAGTATTATCACATTTACGAGTACCATAAAGAGATTGGGTCAGCAGGTCTGCTTCATTGTAGGTATAAGCTTTAGTACCATAATCGGTATTGATTTCTTTGGTTAAGACTTTACCATTACGATAAGAATAAGGATCGGTTCCAGCAGCCAAGGCATCTTTAGCAGTTAAGGTATTGTCTTGTAAATCGTACGTTTTAGTATCGATATTACCTAGACCATCAGTATGAGAGGTTACACGGTTTAATGGATCATAAGCCCATTTTTCGATAATACCCAAAGCAGAAGCTGTCTGAGTTAGATTTCCATTAAGGTCATAGGTATTATTTACCCAATTTTTAGCTGTATCAGTACCACTGCCTGTTTTAAGTGGACGTCCGTTAGCATCTAGAGTTGTAGAGCTTTGAGTGAAAATGGTAGCGCCCGTACTATCTGTCAGTTTTTCAGAGGCGGTTACACCATTACCATGATAGGTTTTATTAACTAAGCTTCCATCAGGTAAAGTAGTTTTAGTCACTCGACCAGCTACATCGTAGACATAAGTAGTTTTTTCACCATCAGGATTGGTTTCAGAGCTTAGACGTTTAAGTGCATCATAGGTATAAGTTGTAGTTTTACCAGTAATGGTTGTTGTGGCAGTACCGGTTCCAGTAGTTTTACTTGCGACAGTACCATCAGCATTATAAACAAATTTATCGACTAAGCCCGTAGGGTAGACAATACGTTCAGGCTGGCCAAGGGAGTTATAACCGACATAACTGGTGGTACGGGTTACAGCATTGACTACCTGAGCTTCGGAAGCTTTATTACCATAAGCATCGTAAGTATAAGTGACTTTGTCGGTTGTACCAGTACGAGGTCCATCAACGGTTGAGAGTAACCCATTCGCTAAATAGGTGTAATCAGTTGCTTTAGATGTACTGTCTGCTTGAGACGAGGTAAGAACAGATTTCGTGATCTGCCCAATAGTATTAAGCGTATTGGTTTGAGTAATATTGCCACGTTGAATAGTACTTGGTATATCAAAAGCTGTCGTGTAGGTTGCAGTCGTTGTTCGAGCGCCTGTAGAACCACTTGCTTCAACAAGCGAAGTTAATCGATTATTAACATCAAACGCTAATGTAGTTTTATTGCCAATTTTATCAATAACCTCACTTAATCTTCTAATTTTTTTTGAGAATGTAAGGCTTTTTACTGGTTTGCCATTATAGCTTAAACAAGGAAATGCACTGGTTGATGTATAAAACTGACGATTTGAACCATCAGTACTTGTTGATAACGTAAAAGCCTCTGTTGCTACTGTTGAGGTAGATGGATGAGGACCAGAAAGCGTAAGTGTACCTCCATCAGCATTTTCAACAAATTTAAGAGAGGAATAATCTAAAGCTTTGTCAGTGTAACTAGCAATAGTATCTGCGGTAACCTCCCAATTGAAAAGTGCCTGAGTTGCTTTAGAATATTTGGACAAAATAGGCATGGTTACACCAAAAATTGTCTTTGCGGAATCGTAGTACATACCTTTATGTACATAGTCAGTATAAGTATAATCTTCTGTACCATTTGCAGTGGATACTACTTTAACTAATTTTGAAAGATTACGATCATTACCATTCCAATGTACATTTTGTATTTCATAACTATATGTTGCAGTTTGCGGATTAACTGTATTAGGTGATGACTCTACGCTTGTGATAGAACCTTGCAACTGTTGGGCTAATGGGGATGTATCCGAGCCTGTCATATTGCTGCGATTAATTTTTAAACTATTTCCGCGATTATCTGAAACACCTGTGATTAAGTACCCAGCTACAGCACCAGAACGAGAAACTGGTGTATACGTCATGGTAATAATTTTGCCATCTGGATATTTAATTTGAGTTGCTTGGAAGCTTTGCAGGAAACCACGTGTTCCTGATAGGGCTTGGAATGTAATCTCAGTTCCATTGATATTTAAAGTAATTGTTAAATTATTATCAGTGAACTTATATTCAGTGTCTGTCGTAATTGGTACAAGACTCGTGTTCGACATTCGTATTGAGCCATCACTTTGTTTGGCAAAGGTCATAGGAAGACCACCACCAGGCATATTTAGTGTATAGGCTTGGGTTCCGACGGTAGTTAATCTGAAGTCATAATTATGGCTCCACCCCATACCCATTAATGCTCGAACTTCTAGATAAGAGTTTCCAAAAATAGTATCTATAGATTTGGCTTCACTTGATCGATAGCTCGGGTCAAAACCAAGTTGTAAAGCAGTTTCATAAGTACGAATGAAAGGTAGGGGACCTTGAATATCTGTACTACCTGTGGTGATCTGGCGAGAAATAGCATTAATGCCAGGAGTGCATGACTGTACATTTTGAGCTTGTGCTGTTAATGCAGTAAGACCATAACGTTCATCTTGATATGCTGCATTTACTTGAAATGCAGAAAACAAGAAAGATGTTGCTAGCATGTGCCGCATAAGTTTATTAATTTTCATTTGCATATATTGGTTACCAAACTTTTTTAAATTTCATTATGGCTTAGTTAATGTGGTAATAAATTACCCAAAAATATAATATACATGTCGTTCTGTATTTTTATATTTTTATAAATTTTTCAGATGAATGGTAAAGTCAATTTTGGAATTTTTACTCATTATATTTGTATATAGTTTGGTCAAATTATTCTTAGTCCACCATAACTTTCGTTGTGCGTATAGAAGGATCTGCACCTACTTTTTTCTATTCTTAGAGAGGTGAAGATTAACTTTTTTATCTTCTAGTTTAGATTATGTACTCATCAATCAATTGACTGTTTTCATCGTAAACGAATTGAACAGCATTAGTTTTCCACACTGAACCCATTAGCGGCATATCCACGAACAGTACGTTCGTTCTTATGGTTATAAGTCATATAGTACTGAGGCATAGTAACAATAATATATTACAAAAGAACCTTGATAGTTTTTATCAAGGCTCTTTGTATGATCTTAAAGGTAATAAGATTTAATTTATTGTAATGCAGTTAAAAAGTTCTTAATACTATTACTTAATTCAAACGTTATTTTTTTATCGATATCAAGATATGAAACAGCGCCTGAGCTATGGCGGATAATATAATTTCCAAGATGATCTTCAGCAATAGCGCGAATCTCTTTTCCTGTCCACCAATCTAATTGTAACTGCCCGCCGTAACCCAAGCCTATGCGCGGATATATTTTGACTATAATAATATCTACTCCTCTAGATTTATCTTTAAAAATATGCTTCTGTTCAAGATTTTTAATTGATCTTTGAACTAAATCATCAAGTGACATCGCCTAATTCCTTTAATTAAAATTTTGGAGAAATAGTATTGCAGTACTGTCCAGAAGATAGACATTCATGTTGTCGAATATCTTCGGGTTAAGCCCTAAGTCCAGATTAAGATTGTATCAAACAAAAAGGATGGCTTATTAATAAACCATCCTTGTATATGTAATTAACTTTTAAAATAACCAATGGATAATATATTTGGTTTATTTTTATCATAATTTGTTAAATTGTTTTTGGCGATTTTTATGACTTTATAAAAATCTTCTAATGAGAATTTAATATCTATTTCATTAGGAATAGCTCTTAAATCTAAAAGAAAATCTATCTCAATATTCTCAATGCCATTTTCTCGATTTAATTGAAAAATTCTTTAACTATTAAAATAAACTTCAACTGTTAAGAATTTAAATTTAATATTGCTGGCAAAAATAATTTTGAAATTAGGGGGAAGAGAGATATCTATTTATTCTACTTAGGATCTAGTAAACCAGAGAAAGAGTTATCAGCATTAAAATGGACTATTTGACCATTAGGTGCTCTATATTCAAAATTGCCGCGAGGAAGATCTATTTGTATTGTAGAAGGGTTATTTAATAAATTTCATAAAAATTTGTTAGCTGCTTTATTTCAATGTACAATATTTTCTCGTAAAGGTGCGAAATTACCTCCTTGGTGTCTTGCATATTTATACCAAGCTCTAGCAAGGGCTATAATACTTTGTACACTATAAAAAAGATGGCTTATCAATAAGCCATCTTTTTATTCGTATTATTTATAAATATATATTTAATTCAGTTTTTTTTTCTATTGCTTCTTGCAGTAGATTTTTAACTAGATATAAATATTCATTTTGAGGATATTCTTTAATGTATTTCTCAGTGAAGATAAGAATATTGTTTAAATTATCTTGTCCTGAGATTTTTTCATCCTCACCTGTACTGATCATTAGACCAAATTTTTTATTTAGCTCATCAAAAAAATTAATTTCCCATAAGGTATTAATTTTTTCCTCTTCAATAGGAACTATAGTCATAGTATTGGAGTCTTCAACACCATAATTATGTTTTTCAACTGCCTCTTGATTATGGGGGACAATAAAGCAAATCATATTAACTCCAATTATGGTAAAGCATAAAAATGTGTTACTTGTTGGTACTCTGATTTTGAACGCCCCATTTGTGTCCCATTCGGTAATATTTTATTATTAACATTTTCACCATTTAAGCCAACAAAGCTTCTACTTGAATTAATATTTGGGTTGTTAATTCTAAAATAATTTCCTGAAAGATCATACATAACTTGCATTCCATTCTCTCTATTTTCAAAGATAGTTTTTTGTCGATTAGTGGTGTTATAAATTCGAGGATTTTCTCCCGCTATTCTTCTAACGGTTTCAGAGAGACTCGCATTCTGCCAATTATTCGAAAACTGCGAGCTTCTAGATGCTCCATTTAACAAATGGTAGAGAATTTGAATTAGAATATCTACCAAGTTCTCTTTGTAAGAAAACACATCACGTATAGTAAATGTCGGTTGTCCTGTTGGTACGATTACATTATAGCTAAAGTTTGGATTATGTAATCTAATTTCCTGTTGTAGTCTTAAAGCTGTCTAAGTAATTAATAGAACAGACATTGGTCGAATTGCTATAATATTACTACTTCGAGAATTCAATCTATCATGAATAAAAAAGAAAAGAACCTTGATAATATTATCAAGGTTCTTTCTATAGTTTTGTAAGAAAATTTAATAAGTCATAAAAATATTAAAAATTTATTTTTAGTAACTCTATATCTTGATTGGAGATATCAATTATCTGTATGGATGATAACTCATTTCTAGAATTGATTCCAAATCTTAATCTATCATTTTTTAAATAGAATTTAGTTTTCTCTTCACATAGAAAAGATAGCTCTAAAAAATTTGCACCAATAATTAAAGACATTTCATTATTAAATTCATCTTTGAAGATACTTGAGAAATTTTCAATATCTTTTTTCCAACTTGATGTATCAAATACAGGAACTCCCTCTTCTTCAGAATACATATTTGTAAATGGATGATCAGTTTTTGAAATATATTTTTGATCTAGGCAAGTGAGAGTAATATTACATATTTCACCTGTTTCAATTAAGCCTATTTCAATTAATGAGGTTTTTCCATTTCCATATCTCCAATATAACTCTGATAAAATATCATCCATAAAAGAGATTGAAAATGGGATATATTCATCTATCTCTATACTCACCTTTTTAGGCTGTTTCTTTTCACTGATAATTAACATTATTTATACACCGCATGCATTACAACAGGAAATTTGTCTTTTGCTTTCATAGAAAACTTTAACTCCCACTGTCCAACGTTCATAATTTGATTATACTTAACTCCATTTGTTAACGCTGTGTTAACAGCTGAATGGAAACTTAATAGCATTGCTTGATTGTTAATCCTTTTTAGTATTTCTAAGCTGTTAGCTGGAGTATTTCTTGTTAAATATTCTTGCATATGTTTTGTAGCATTAGGATGAACCCATACATTTCTAGTATTGGTTGCCATTTCGAATGATTTAGGAATATATGTTCCTTTCAGTAATGGTTGGGTTGGTTTAATCCAATCCCATACTAAAATATTACCAGTATAGTTCATATTTAACGATGTTATAGGCGAAATTTTACTTGCTAAAGAAAGCTCTTTAGAGAATAGGTTAAATTTAGGTAACGGCGCTAGAGTAGCAACATCACTTGCAAAATTCTCAGATAACCTATCAGTAAATAATCCACCAGTTGCAGTATAGAAATTGGCACCATCATCAACCCAATACCCATTTACAACTCTAGCTGCTAGACCAGTAATATCTATGCTATTAATTGGATTTGAGTCAACATAAACATAAGGATTCAACCCGCCTTCTAAACCAATTCGGTCAGGTTCAACATAACGACCTAATACCGGGTTATAGAAACGGTTATGGTTGTAGTGCTGTTTGGTGACTTCATCGTAGTATTGACCCGGTAAGCGAAGGTTAAACTTCACAGTCTGAACACTTGGAAGACCAACACCAAACGCAGTTGAGTCCCATGCCCAAACGGTAGTTGTACCATCAGCAGCATCAATTAAACGACGCGGGGTATTCTGAGCATCAGTCGCAATCCAGTAAGTTTTAGCGGTAGTGCCAGAGCCATAGATCGCAGCAACAGGTTTATTCCCTAACCAAACGTACTCAACTAGTGGTACACCATCCGCATTGTATTCACCAATCAGGTGACTGTTTTCATCATAAACGAATTGAACAGCATTGGCTTTCCATGCAGTACTGTTGGCCGTATAACCGCGAACAGTACGTTCGTTCTTATGGTTATAAGTCATGTAGTACTGAGGCGCCGTTGCAGCACCACCGGTAGTTTTATCTTCACGACGGTTACCGGCATAGTCATAGGTTGGAGTAAAGCCACCATAAATCAATTCGGCATTGGCGGTATGGGAAACAGCAGCTCCAGCGATAGTTGCCAACTTGTTGCCTGTATATGTATAAGCAACACTAGCCTGAGGTTGTTGATGCGTACCGGTAGCAGCAAGGCTTAAACGGTTACCGTTTTTGTCATAGGTATAAGTAATACCAAAGACACTGGTGGTACCATTTGCACGAGCTTCGGTAAGCAGACGGTCAGCATTACTATAAGTAAAGCTATCAACCAATCCATTATTACGAGTGATCTTGCTGATACGGCCATCGTTGTCAAAAGTATAAGCCAGACTATAGTTGACAGCAGCAGCGTTATTTTTATTACTAATAGACTGAATCACACCATTTTTAACAGCATCATACGTCCAGGTGTAACTTGCAGTGCCAGCACCCCAGTTCCAACCGGTCATCTGACCACCAGCATCATAGGTGATGGCACGGATAAGAGCAGCACCATCTAAAGTGACATTAGTCAGCAGGTTTTTCTTGGTTGCATCGTAGGTATAAGCAAGCTTACGGCCAGAAGGCAAGGTAAGGATGCTTAACTTGTCACCGATGGTGTAGGCATAGGTTACAGCCAGAGTTGGTTTAGTTCCTGTCCAAGTGGTAATGGTTTTATTGGTTTGAGACTTACCCACAATACGATCATAAGCATCATAGCTATAAACAGTATCTACACCATAAGCCGTATCACTTGATGTTATCTTATCTAAACGACCAAAACGGGTTTGGTCATAACCAAAGGTAAGGTTACTGAGCAGAGTGGTTGGTGTAGTTGTTGCTGAGTTGGTACAAGCAGTTTGTCCAATACGCTCTAATGCATCGATACTAGTATTATCACATTTACGAGTGCCGTAGAGAGATTGAGTAAGTAGATCTGCTTCGTTGTAGGTATAAGACTTGGTACCGTAGTCTGTATTGACTTCTTTAGTTAAGACTTTACCGTTACGATAAGAATAAGGGTCAGTTCCAGCAGCCAGGGCATCTTTAGCAGTTAAGGTATTGTCTTGTAAATCATAAGTTTTAGTATCGATATTACCTAGACCATCAGTATGAGAGGTTACGTGGTTTAATGGATCATAAGTCCATTTTTCGGTAATACCCAATGCAGATGCCGTTTGAGTCACATTACCATTGAGGTCATAGGTATTGGCAACCCAGTTCTTGGCTGCATCGGTACCGCTGATTGTTTTAAGGGGACGCCCATTGGTATCTAAAGTTGTAGAACTTTGAGTGAGGGTGGTTATACCAAGACTATCAGTTAGTGTTTCTGAAGCAATTACACCATTGTCATGGTAGGTTTTATTAACCAAACTGCCATCAGGTAAAGTGGTTTTAATGACTTGCCCTTTGACATCATAAGTGTATGAGGTCTTTTCACCATCAGGATTGGTTTCAGAGCTTAGACGTTTAAAGACATCATAGGTATAAGTTGTGGTTTTACCAGTAATGGCTGTTGTTGCGGTACCCGTACCGGTAGTTTTACTTGCGACAGTACCATCTGCATTATAAACAAATTTATCGACTAGGCCCGTAGGGTAGACAATACGTTCAGGTTGGCCAAGGGAGTTATACCCAACATAGCTGGTAGTACGCGTAGTACCATTCACCACTTGAGCTTCGGAAGCTTTATTACCATAAGTATCGTAGGTGTAGGTAATTTTATCGGTTGTACTGGTACGAGGTCCATCAACAGTTGAAAGTAACCCATTGGCTAAATAAGTATAATCAGTTGCTTTAGATGTACTGTCTGCTTGGGATGAGGTGAGTGTAGATTTGGTGATTTGCCCAAGCGTATTAATGGTATTGGTTTGAGTAATATTGCCACGTTGAATAGTACTTGGGGTATCAAAATCGGTTGTGTAGGTAAGGTTTGTTGATCGGGCATTGGTTGAACCAGATGCTTCGGTAATGTTGGTAATTCTATTATTAGTATCGTAACTAAGTGTGGTTGTATTACCATTTTTATCAATAGCTTGTGTAAGTTTTCTAATTTTTTTAGAGAAATCTAGAGTCTTTACTGGTTTGCCATTGTAACTCAAACATGGGAAAGTTTTATTTGTAGTAAAGTCTGTGGTGTATCTGACTTCACCACTGTCACTATAATGGAGAATTTGATAGCTTTCTGTAAATGATCCTGTTGAGCTCAAGGTTGAAGGCTGTTCCCCTGTAAGCGTTAAAATATCTCCATCAGCCCCCTCTGTATATGTGAGTGTAGAGTGATTAGCATAAGTGAGAGGGACATCTTTAATCAGATTGGTATAACTTGAGATAGTATTATCATTGGCGGACCAATTCAAATAGATACCCTCACCATCTTGTCTGCGGTACGATCCTAAAATAGGAATAGTCGCGCCATAAATCGTACCGGCACTATCTGTAGCTAATCCTTTATGAACATAATCACCATATCGATAATTTTCTGTACCGCGCGAGGTTGAACTTACTTGTATTAATTTAGGTAGATTTTTAGTACTACCACTCCAAGTGATTGCTTGTATTTGATAGGTATAATTTGCGGTTTGTTTATTTATAGCATTTGGCGCTGACTCAACACTGGCAATCGCACCTTGTAATTGTAAACCAAGGGTGGAAGTGTCTGAACCATTCATATTAGTACGGTTGATTTGTAAACTATTTCCGCGATTATCTGAAACCCCTGTGAGTAAATGTCCCGTAACAGACCCAGAGCGTGAGACTGGAGAATAGGTCATGCTAATAACTTTGCCACCAGGATACTTAATTTTTGTGGCTTGGAATTCTTGAAAGAGACTTTTATATCCAACAAGAGATTCAAAGGTAATCTCTGTTCCATTGTGATTTAAAATAACGGTTAAATTATTATCTGTTATTTTATATTCCGTATCTGCCGTAACTGCATTTAAATTGCTATCAGATAAACGAATGGAGCCATCACTTTGTTTAGCAAAGGTCATGGGTAGCCCTCCGCCAGGCAAGTTAAATACAAAAGCTCGGGTGCCTACTGTAATTAAACGGTAATCATAATTATGACTCCAGCCTAATCCTAATAAGGCCCTATTTTCTAAATATGTAATTGGGAAGGCCGCATCAATACTTTTTGCAGAACTTGAACGTTTACTTAAGTCATATCCTAGCTGTAAAGCTGTTTCATAGGTTCTAGTAAAAGGAAGCGGGCCTTGAATATCAGTAGTACCAGTCGTAATTTGCCGAGAAATAGCATTAATACCAGGAGTACATGACTGTACATTTTGAGCTTGTGCGGTTAATGCTGTGAGACCATAACGCTCATCTTGATAAGCAGCATTCGTATGAATGGCTGAAAATAAAAAAGGCGTAGCTAGCATATGTAGCATTAATTTATTGATTCTAATATTCATAAATTTACCAAGATTTTTAACTTGTTATTTCGGTTTTATAAAGTAAAGGGTAACCCCCTGGTTGCATAATATAGATAAATATTTATATGTATAGTGTGTAATTAATTTTTTAATTAAAAGATAAGGTTTTTTATGAGTTAATAAGTTTTTTAAATTATTATTAATATTAGATACTTTAAATTGCTGTGTTTAAATAGTTTAAAAAAATAAGTAAGCATATAGCATACAATAATTTTTTAGTGTAAATTTAGTATGTAAGAATATGAAAATAAAGATGTGTAAGATGTTGATAAAAAAAAATTCTATAAAAGGTTTTACTTTGCTTGAACTTATGATTGTTTTAGTTATTATTGGATTGCTGGCTGGTATTATTGGCCCCAATCTTTTTAAAAACTTAGAAAAATCAGAAGCTACAGCTGCAAAAGCACAAGTAGATTCTTTTGTAAAAGCAATTGATCAATATCGTATTGATAATGGTGATTTTCCTAATAATACAGAAGGATTGCAAGCTTTAACCACTGCACCAGCTAATGCAGCAAGATGGAAAGGGCCGTACATTAAGAAGATCCCTTTAGACCCTTGGGGAATGCCTTATCAATATCAATACCCTGGAGAGCATAATTCAAATAATTATGATGTTTTCTCTTTTGGTAAGGATAAAGTAGCTGGAGGTGAAAAAGATGAATTCCAAGATATTGGGAATTGGTAATGCCGTCTTTTAATGTTCGAGTTATCAATTCAATAGGTCAGCGTGAAACACTTAATCTAACTGATGAAAGTTCTGAAAAGATAAAAAAAGAGTTAGAGAGTCAGGGCTTGCTTGTTTTATCAATTGAACAACAAGGAAAAGGTTATATTGCGCTAAAGAAAAAATCGATAAAATTCAATGTTATTATATTTGTACATGAATTAAGAACATTACTCATATCAGGTTTATCTTTATCAGAAACATTAGATATCCTTAATGATCACCATGGTGCATCTCAAGATACTCAAGATAACCCGATTTATAAAATACGTAATGGATTACATTTAGGACTGCCTCTTTCTGACGCAATGAGATCTTGTGGGAATATTTTTCCTGAAATATTACTAGCAACAGTGGCGGCAAGTGAACGCAATGGCACATTAATTAAAGCTTTAACTAGTTATATTAAATATGATGAGCAAATCTCTGTAATTCGTTCCAAAGTTTATAATGCTTCTATGTATCCTCTTACGTTAATGGTCGTAGCTTTTGGGGTCATTATGTTTCTACTCATGTATTTAGTTCCACGCTTTGGAGCAATTTACGAAGGGATCGACATGGATTTGCCATTAGCTTCAGAGTTGATGCTAAAGTTCGGTGCTTGGTTAGGGGGATACCGATTATTATTTATAGGTATGGTTTCTATTATTATTTCTATGTCTATTTACAAGGTCAAAAAGCAGGGTTTGGAACCAACTTTTATGGCAGTTTTATCAAAAATTTCTCCTTTAAAAAAACGATTAGAAGTAATGTATTTATCCCGATTTTATCGGGGGTTGTCACTGTTGTTAGATAGTGGGGCTTCTGTAACACAAGCTTTTAATTTATCTCATTCATTACTTTTACCTGCTCAACAAAAAAAATTACTGCAAGCAAAACAATTGATTTTAGAAGGGCACGGTTTAAGTTTTTCCTTAGATCAGGCCTATTTGACCACAGCTGTATCGAGTAGGCTTCTGAATGCTGGTGATAAGAATGGTGAAATTGTTGCAATGCTCGATAAATCTGCCGAATTCCATGATTTGGATTTAACACAGTTTGTAGAAAAGGTATCTAGATTACTAGAGCCTATATTGATGCTGGCAATTGGATTATTCATTGGTGTAATCGTTGTGTTGTTATATATGCCAATTTTTGGGCTAGCAAGTGGATTACAGTCATGAATATTAAAAACAATATAGAAGATGAAGTACTTGTCGAGCACTGGTTCACAGTAGAAGAGTTAAAAAGAGAGGCAATCAGTTTTGATAAGCTCAATAAAACTTTAGCAAATAAAGAACAATGTATTCATATACAAATAGATCAAAGCGACTGGGTTATTTTTGCTCGTAAACCTACACTCAAAGATTTATCGTGGCTTAGTTATAATTTTCCTCAAGGGTTTAAAGTTGGGCAAATTAAAGTTGAATCAGTTGATTCTTTCGCCCATTTATTGCTTCTAGATAGAGAAAACCAAAAATCAGAAATATCTATTGAAAATCGAGAAACTGAGGTTATTAGTTTTGTGAGCCAAGTATTAGCTAGTGCTTATGATAAAGGGGCTAGTGATATTCACTTTGAAAACACAGTTGATGGACTTATCATCAAGAACCGTATAGATGGCGTATTAATTTGGGGGGAGTCGGTTAAACGTAAAAATTATGCAGAACAAGTGGTTTCAAGACTAAAAATTCTTGCAGATTTAGATATTTCTGAAAGACGTATTCCTCAAGATGGGCGTTTGACTATTCATTTAGGTAAACAGGATATTGATTTACGTGTTTCAATTATGCCTGGATTACATGGGGAAGATGCTGTTTTACGTATATTAGACAAGCAAGCTTTAACACAAGAGCATGAGCCGTTATCACTTGAGTTGTTAGGTTTTGATCAACAAAGCATGATTCAGATTAGACATCTTGCTCAGCAACCTTATGGGATGGTATTGGTTACAGGGCCAACAGGTTCTGGTAAGACAACTACGTTATATGCTCTATTGCACGAACAACATTCAGAACAGCAAAAATTAATAACGATTGAAGATCCAGTTGAATATCAAATTAAAGGGACTTTACAGATCCCTGTAAATGAACGTAAAGGTTTAACTTTTGCAAAAGGACTAAGATCTATTCTTCGCCATGATCCAGATACAATTCTGGTGGGAGAGATTCGAGATCGAGAAACAGCAGAGATTGCTGTGCAGGCTGCATTAACTGGACATTTAGTATATAGCTCGGTACATGCGAATAATGCCTTAGATGTGATTGGCCGATTTCGGCATATGGAAATTGATTTATTTGGATTTTTAAATAGTTTAAATGGAATTATCGCACAACGTTTAATTCGTTTAAATTGTCCTAGATGTAGTGTAGATATTCCATTTGATGATAATGCACTACATGAGGCTGGTATGATAAAAGATAAAAGCTTCTTTCATTTAAAGAAAGGAAATGGGTGTGATTATTGTCAAGGGACGGGATATAAAGGTCGTAAAGCTATTGCTGAAATTTTAATCATGACAGATGAGCTCCGAGAGCTATTACTTAATGGGACGCCAATGAGTCAAATTAGAAAAAAACTGCTACAAGAAAATATGATTTTTCTCCGCCAGCAAGCTTTGGCAATTGTTGCTCAAGGACAGACAACTTTTCAGGAAATTAACCGTGTTACATTTATTGAAAGGTAATACCTTATCTATCACTTTAACCGCCCATAAATGTTTGTGGTTAAGTAAGTGTAGCTCAGAAATCACGGCAGGAGACTTTTCATGTAATTTGTTAGATCCAAATTGGGTAGACCAATTTATTTATGAATTGAAAAAAATTGATATTAAATATAAACTTATAGAAATTACCTTAGACAATTCATTATGCCGTTTTGGTATTTTGCCTCGTCAGCAAGAGTGGCCTGATATAAAAGTATTAGAGTTTTTGGCAATAGCTCATTTCAAGGAAAAATACCCAAATTTTTCATCGGGAGATTATAAGTTTTTATTTGATCAAGTAAAATTTAATTATCCTATTGTCATGGTAGCTTTACCTCACTATGTTCATAAGGGATTGATGATATTAAATGAATATCAAAATATTAATAATTTTAGTATTTCATTGTTTAAAATCATCAATATATTAGATCTTAATGAATTTTGGTATGAAGAAGAAAATTTTTTCTATCATGTTGATTGCATCACGCGAGAAGAGGAAAACATTGATGTTTTTCCTAAAAAGTTTATTAATAAGGATTCAATAAATATTTGGAATCATCAAAGAGTTAGTGAAATCTTCTTTGAAGAAAAAGGTAAGCAATTTAAACATTGGTCAAGTTTAGTAGCAAAAACTCCTGAACAAATTTTAAACTTAATTTGAAATGAAAAAAATTAATATCACTCTTTATCAGAAAAATAATGATAATTTGCTCCTTGCAACTTTTGTTGTCATGGTTTGTTTAATCATCTTTCTAACCATGATTCTTTTTTCTATAAGAAAAGAATATACCTCTCAAAATCAGTTATGGACTGCAAATATTGAGCTTTATGAGCAATATCAGATTTCGGACCGTAATCTTGAGAAAAAAGAAGCTCCTGTCTCTCAGATGTCATTAAAAGATTTAGACCAATTGATGAGTGTTCGAAGTAGCAAACTCAATTTTGATCGCTTGCGTTCCTCTTTAGATGGTATTTTGGAGATTGAAGGTAGTTGTCCAGAATTGATGGATTTAACTGGCTTTATCGATGCAGCTCAAACATTGAAAATTAATTTACAAATAAAAAGAGTAGCTAGAGCAGAGAGTGGACTTATCGAATTTGAGTTGGAAAAAAAATGACAATCCAACAATTGCTATTAAGACTTAAATGGTCTTTTAAAAAATATGCATCAACATTGACCATAAGTAAATTGCTTGTTCTTGGTGTAATTGTTTGGGCATTAGGGGTAATTTTTTGGATTATTCCAGTCACATATGAACGAATTTCACAGTTAAAAGCCCAGAATGAACAATTGAATCATTACTTGGCTAAGGTAAAAACTACCACTCTAGGTGTGCAACAGGTTTCGACTAATATAAAACCAGAGTTATTAACTAACATTCAATTATACAAAGAAGTTTTTGGATATGTTAAAGAGACGAATACGAATTTATTGGAATATCAGGAAATACACAGTAAAAGTTTGAATAAATTCCAGTTTTCTGTATCTGGTTCTTGGTTAGATACGCGATTGTTACTAGGGAAAATTCAAACAAATAGTGGTAGTTATATTATTAATTCCATCGATTTCCAAAGAAATAAAAAGGATAATAGTGTCAATATGACTGTCTTACTTCAAGGTAAGGAGTTGCAATGAAAAAAATAGATATAAATAACTTTTTAAATTTAAAAATTCCAGTACAAAAGATTCGAGTTTTAATCTTAGCAGTATTAGTTATAGTTATTGCGTTATGGTGTTTAGTTTTACCACCAATACCAGTTGAGCCACTTATGATAAATAATTATCAGGGAAAAAATACTATTTCTACTTCTCAAGAGCCATCAATTATGGCTGAAAGCAATGCTATGCTTAATTATTGGGATTTACCTATATTTAAGGAAGAGCAGGTTGTAAAGCCTAAAGTAATAAAGCCAAAAGTTATTGAGAAAAAGCAAGAGTTAATCCCAATTCCACCAGAAGTTCCATCTATTCCTCCGCAAGTATCTTTGCCCCTGATTCAGTACATGGGACAGATTCTGGATAAAGAGCAAAAAGTGAATATTTTCCTAAAAGTGGGTGAGGAAAATCTCATATTAGCCCCGAATGTACCTTACAACAATACATGGATAGTTTTGGAAAATAGTCCATACCAAGTTGTGGTCCAGTATATTCCTGATCAACGAATTATGACTATAAGTAAGTAAATATGGAAAAATTATTTATAAATCTAAAACAAACGTTTAATCTATCAATGCTGAGTGCTTGCATTGTTTTGAGTGGATGTAGCCTACATAAAAATACAAGTGAGTATGAAATAAATAAGTTGAATAAACTAAAAGATTCTGCTGAAAATAATCCAGCAAAATATAAGTTGGACTATGCCCATAAACAACGAGAATTAATCGATAAAAAACTTATTCTTGCACAACAAGCCTTTCTTAACGGTGATTTCAATACCGCATTATCATTAAATCAAGATGTTTTAAAAATTGATTCAGAGAATATGGTTGCAATTGATAATATAAATAAAATAGATAAAATTAAAGACCTAGATTTACAATTTGAAGTGGCTCAAAAGGCAGCTGATCAAGGTAATATTCCTGCTGCTTTGGTAACTCTTCGAGAAATTTTGCAAGTTTCTCCTAATTATTACAAAGCGAATAAGTTAAAAAATGAAATTGAACAGAATAAAAATAGAAATTTATTAAATCCACCAAGCCTGAATGAAAAACTGGATCAGTTAGTTTCTTTAGACTTTAAAAATGCACCTGTTAGCTCAGTATTAGATTTCCTTGCTCAGTACTCTGGAATGAATTTTATTTTAGATAAAGATGCAAATTTGGATCAAGTGACAACAACGGTGTATGCTAAAAATACGACTGTTAGAGAAGCATTAAAAACAATACTGAGTACTTCTTCTTTGGCTTATAAAATTTTAAATTCAAACTCTTACTTAATTTATCAACAATCACCAGAAAAAAAGAAAAAGTATGAGGAGTTGGTGACTAAATCATTTTATCTCGGGTTTGCTGATGTACAAAAGACCCAAGATTTAATTACTAAACTATATGAACCTAAGGCTATTTTTTTTGATGACCGATTAAGATTACTAATTGTACGTGATAATCAAAATGTCATTGATAGTATTGATAAGTTATTACAAGCATTTGATTTACCTTCACCTGAAGTAATACTAGATATTGAAGTGTTAGAGGTAACTAGAGATAATCTTTTAGAATTAGGTATTGATTTTCCAAAGAAAGTTGATGTGAGTTTATTAAATGGTGTTGGTGGAGTAGGTTCATATACGATTAATCAGTTAAGAAATCTAACCTCAGACAGTCTTAAGCTGGTTACAGCAGATAGAATTGCAACAGTGAACTTTCAGCAAACAAGTAGCAAAGCTAATCTTCTTGCTAATCCTCGTATTCGAGTAAAGAGTAAAGAAAAGGCTGATTTTTTGATTGGTGAGAAAGTTCCTGTTATCACTACAACAACGAGTGAGTTAGGAGGCTCAATTGCTGAGTCAATTAATTATCTTGATGTTGGTTTGAAACTTGAAGTCTTGCCAGAAGTTAAAGTAAATAAAGAAGTACAAATTGGCATAAAAATGGAAGTTAGCAATATTGCAAAAGAGATAACCTCAAAGAATGGACTTATTGCTTATCAGATCGGGACTCGCAACGCATCTACAACTCTTCAACTTAAAGATAATGAAACACAAATGTTAGCTGGTTTGATCAGAGATGACACTCAGACATCAGCTACACATTTACCAGGTATTGGAAAAATTCCTTTATTAGGAAGGCTATTTTCAAGCACACGAGATACTAAAAATAAAAGTGAAATTGTTTTACTGATAACACCTCGGATTGTGAGGCCATTTGAATTGCCAGCACCTTATGTACAAGAACATTTATCTGGTACTGGTGATGAGGTGACAACCACACCGTTAAGATTGATGGATCATTCAATTTATCAGGGTAAAGCTGACTTATCTCAATCAAATACTCCTGCATCAATTAGTGTTCCTAATACACCAGAATCAGCAAACCAATCTGAAGCCCAACAAGTTGGAACAAATGCAAATAATATTGATTTCAAATTAGAATCTAACGATCAGGTAAAAGCTGGAGAGATTCTGAAAATTAAGATTCTTCAAAATGCTCCAAATGCACAAAAAATAAGTTTGGATATACAGCATTCTGATAAATTAGAATTTTCTGAAATGGTATTAGGCATCGCAGCACAAAAAGTAGAGAAAGAGAAAATTGCAGGAGGAACTCGAATTATTTTCTTCCAAACCCCGAACCATCAAGGAGAAACAGCAACAATCAACTTTAGAGTATCAAAAGATTTAGAGGGAACTCAAAAAGTTGCTATTAGTGATTATTCTATTGATACTCTTGCAGGGTCGACTGTTAAGAAGGACGCCAGTAAGCAAATTTATAAAGAATTTATCGTTGTGAAGCCCTAGTTGTTTAGGAGTTATGAGTCATGAAGCACAGCTTTATCTTTATTAAAAATAATACGCAAGGCTTTACCTATGTGGAACTTATGGTATCTCTGGTTTTAATAGGACTATTGGCTTCAATAATTATTCCTGTAACAGGTATCGTTTCAAAACAGCAAAAAGAAAAAGAGCTAAAGATGGCCTTATTAGAGATTCGGACTGCGATTGATGCATATAAAGTTTCAAGTGATCGTAATGAAATTGCTGATGAATTTAAAACTGAGTCAGGATATCCAGCAAATTTAAAGGTTTTGATGGGAGTGCCTAGTAAGTATGGTGAAAAAAGAATTATACGATTCATAAGAAAAGTACCTCATGATCCTTTTAATGATCAAATAAAAAGTCCAGAACTCAGTTGGGGGCTTCGGAGTTATGAAAGCGAAGCTTTAGATCCTAAAGAAGGTAAAGATGTCTATGATATTTATTCTTTGTCGAAAGGTACTGGTTCAAATGGTATTACCTATCGTTTATGGTAGAAAATAATTGAAAGATGATATGAATAAAAAAAATGGTTTCACTATTGTGGAATTGCTCGTTGTTTTAGCAATTATTGCCTTATTATTGTCAATCGTTGTTCCAAGATATATCGATAAAATTGATGAAAGTAAGGAAGTTGCTTTACGTCAAAATTTGAGTTCACTTCGACATAGCATTGATAAATTCTATGCGGATAAAGGGTATTATCCTGAAAAGCTAAATGATTTGGTGGAAAAGCGATATCTCCGAGAAGTTCCTATAGATCCGATAACTGGTGAAAGACAATGGGAAACAACTATAGATTCACAAGAAGGACATGGTATATACGATGTTTCTTCATTTAGTAATAATGTGGGAAGTGATGATAAACGCTATTCTGAATGGTGACCGATCATAATGAAGCGAGGAAGTCTTGGTTTTGCCTATATTTGGATGTTAGTTATCTTTTCTATTTTAGCCGCTGTAATTGGTCAATGGTCAATGAATTATGCAACTTTATTACAAAGAGAAAAAGAGCAGGAACTTATCCGTATTGGTATTTTGTATCAGGCAGCTATCAAACAATACTATAACAACTCTCCACTTGGATACCCCAAATATCCACTAAAACTTGAAGAATTATTGAGAGATGAGCGGCATTCTGAAATTTTTCGCTATTTACGAAAACTTGAAAAAGATCCAATAACTAATAAAAACTTTGAAGTTATGAGAAATAAAGAAAATGGAATTATAGGTGTCTATAGCCCATCATTTAAAAAGCCTATAAAAATTAAGAACTTTTCCAAAGAATTGGTTGGTTTTGAAAATGCTCACAGTTATAGAGATTGGAAATTTATTTGTGCTTGTAAGAATTAATTAAGGAATAGTTACAGCGATATAGAGTATCAAATATAATTATCTTGAAAAACTAATCTTTTCCCTTTGAATATGTCTGAATTGAAATTTGATCATTCTGCTTTTATTCTCATTTTAAATTTCTTCCTTTGTTTAATTTTCTCTTAAAATCCTCTGAGTTTTATCTTGAAAGATACTATTTAGTAAATTGAAAATAATAGAATTTAGAAGGTTGCCGAGGATGTGGCAACCATTACATAGGCAAGGAATAAAATTAGATAATAGACTTTCGTTGAAGTTTTTATTTTCTATCAAAATAAATTGCTAGCATAAATATAAGAGTAATAAAAAGTCCAGTGCCTATGCTGATAGTTATTACTTCTAAATTAAATATTTCTTTCCATAAACCATGTGCTCCCCAATCACCATCTACTCCTCGATTATTAGATTTACGACCAACTAGAATTGCGGTACCAAAACCCAAAGTAGAAAACACAAAACAAACTAAAAAAATTTTTAAGGTTTTAAATCCTGAGACTAAAGAGGCTAATGTTGTTACAAGAATCGTCACCACACAAGCTATAAGGATATGCTTCCAGTTATCCATAATTTCCCTTTAAGTCTTATTAAGTAAGGTATGTAGGAAGAAAGTTAGTTTCCTACATACCTTACATTTATCTCTGATTAAGATCAATATCTAGAGGAGGTATATCGTATCCATTAACATATATAGTTGGTAATACGGGAATGGTAGGTTGATAAATGTGTATGTTGTATAAATTTTGGTTTAAATCTTGTTGAGCAAAACGAATATTTTCTTGATTTATTGAAGAATTTTCTTTAGACCAATTTTCATAGGTATTATTTGCAAAAGATGAGGCTACCGATGAGGCAACCTTAACAGCAATACCATCTATATTGGTAAAAGTGCGGGTTGTATCCAAAACCTTTTTTTGGGGATAGATAGAGAAACCTAGAATATTAGTTTTAACGGGTAGTTTACTAACAACTTTACCTAGATATGTACTCGCTGGATAAGAAAAACTTGATGGTTCTGGAAAAAGATGTTTACTTCTATTTACTGCTAAACCTGTTGATTTAAGTATAGCTGCTGATGTGCCTGATGTAACAGCACCTGCAATCGTACTTGTTACTGCTGCGCCTGTATCCCAATTACGTTTAAAATTGTCTATAAAGTCTCCTTCTTCTGTGCCAGAGTTATAAATAACAGGGATTATGTAAGTACCAAAACCAACCACAGCTCCAATGATGATTGGATTTTCGCCAGTTGTATCTACATAGAGAACTGGGCTATTTTTAGCATAAATATATGGATTGAATCCTCCTTCAAGCCCAATAGGATCTGGTTCAACATAACGACCTAATACAGGATTATAAAAACGGTTATGGTTATAATGTTGTTTAGTCACTTCATCATAGTATTGGCCTGGAAAACGTAGATTAAATTTTACAGTTTGGACATTAGGACTACCAACACCAAATGCGGTCGAATCCCATGCCCATACAGTGGTTGCGCTGTCGGCAGCATCGATTAGACGACGAGGAGTGTTTTGTACATCGCTTACAATCCAGTAAGTTTTAGCTGTAGTACCTGATCCATAAATGGCAGCTACAGGTTTTTCACCTAACCAAATGTACTCGACTAATGGGGTGCCGTCAGCATTGTACTCACCAATCAAATGACTGTTTTCATCATAAACATACTGAATAGCATTAGTTTTCCACACAGAACCATTAGCGGCATAACCACGAATTGTACGTTCATTTTTATGGTTATAAGTCATGTAGTATTGAGGTGATGTTGTTGTACCACCAGTAGTTTTATCTTCACGGCGGTTACCAGCATAGTCGTAGGTTGGAGTGAAACCACCATAGATTAATTCAGCATTCGAAGTATGAGAGACAGCAACTCCCGCTATAGTTGCTAATTTATTTCCTGTATATGTATAAGCAACATTAGCTTGAGGCTGTTGATGTGAGCCAGTTGCAGTTAGGCTTAAGCGATTATCGTTATCATCATAGGTGTAGTTAATATTAAAAATATTTGTTGATCCATTGAATCTTGACTCTTGGAGTAATCTATTTCTTACATCATATGAAAAATTATTAATTAATCCATTATTCTGGGTGGTTTTTGTAATTCGAGAATCAAGATCAAATTCATAATCCATACTATAATTTATAGTAGAACTATTATTTTTATTAATAATCTTTTTTAGATATCCTGTTTTTAGTGGGTCGTAACTCCAAGTATAACTTGCAGCTCCAGCTCCCCAATTCCAACCAGTCATTTGTCCACCTTCATTATAAGTAATATTACGAAGGAGAGGTAAGCTGTCTAGTTTTATATCGATAAGTTGATTTTTCTTAGTACTATTGTAAGCATAAGAAATAACTCTACCAGAAGGCAAAATTAAACTTTCTAATTGATCAGAGGGTGAATAATTATAAGTAACAGAAAGCTTATTATTCGCTCCTCCCCAAGTGGTGATAGCATTGTTTGTTTGAGTTTTTTTTGTGATTCGATCATAAATGTCATAAATATATTCGATATTTGTACCATATTTGAGGTCATTTGATACTACTGAATCTAGTCTACCAAATCGAGTTGTATCAAACTTAAAATCAAAACTATTTATTAATGTTTCAGGAGTAGTCGCACTAGCCGAGGTGCAAGATATTTTTCCAATTCTTCCTAAAGAATCAATATTTGTATTTTCACATTTTCTTGCACCATACTCAAATTTTAATAATTGATTAGCTTCATTATACGTATATGATTTTGTTCCATAATCACTATTAGTTTCTTTTGATAAAATATTTCCATTTATATAAGAGTAAGGTTTACTCCCTCCCCCTAAAAAGTCTTTTCTTTCTATAATGTTTCCATATTTATCATAAACAATATAGTCAATTGTAGAGTCTATTGGGTCTTGAATAACATATGGTGCATCAAAATGATCATAATATCGAGAACTTTTTCCATTATAAGTAGCTGTACTAATTTCTTTAATTTTCCCTCCAGCTGTAATATTAGTTCTCTTTTCATAATTTTTATTAGGGTCAGTACCCATAATAATTTTTTCTATGAATCCACCGTAAGGTGTTATAGTACTAGAAGTCTCAATAAAGCTAGTACCCGTACTATTAGTGATTTTGGTAGAGGAGATATCACCAGTTCTATGGTAAGTTTGTTGGACTAACGTGCTATCTGGAAGAGTAGTTTTAATGATTCTATTTTGAGGGTCATATGTATATGAAGTTATTTCGCCATTAGGTTTTTTTATGGAAATTAAACGTTTAAAATTGTCATAAGTATATGTGGTAGTTTTTCCTGTAATAATAGAGGTAGTAGTACCCGGGCCCACTGTTTCACTGGCTAATGATCCATCACTATTATATGTATATTTATTTACTAACCCATTAGGATGAACAATTCTTTCAGGTTGTCCAAAAGAGTTGAAATTGACAAATTGGGTGGTTCTATTTACTCCATTAATAACAATAGATTCAGTGATTTTATTTCCAAAATCATCATACGTATAAGATATTTTATCTGTTGTTCCAGCTAAAGGACCATCTATAGAACTTAAAAGACCATTGGTAAAATAAGTATAGGTCGTTTTTTTAGAAGTACTATTTGTTTGGTCAGAAGTTGAGACAGTTTCAATAATTTGACCTAAATTATTAATAGTATTTGTTTGAGTTAAGCCATCTTTTTTTATAACTGTAGGTGTGTTGGATAGATTGTCATAAGTTACTGTTATTGTACGTTTTAGAGGGTGGCCACTTCCATCAATACGTTGCTTCAATCTATTTTTTTCATCAAAAGATGAATCCACTGTCTTCCCAGATTTTGTAGTATACTTAATGATATTTCGGCTATCTTTAGAAAAAAATATATCAGCTAATTTTTCATTATTATGAGTAAGGCAATAGCTAGAACTATAATCTGTGTAATCAATACTATTATAATGAGTTATGTAATCATATTTTATAATTTCAGCAGGTCCAAGAGGGTTATTAATATTATGGGGAGGGGCGATACTCATTGAATCACGATCATCACCAACGTTGCTATATTTTACATATGAATAATCAACATTTTTATCTGAATAGCTTGATAGAATTTGATCTGTAACTTCAAAATTTCTTATTGTTTGTCCATTATTTTTGTAAAGGGATAATATCGGTATGGTTACCCCTTTTATGGTTTGGTTATTGTCGGAAAACATTTCTTTATGAATGTAATTATTGTAAGAGTAGTTTAATGTTCCATCTTTTGTGGTTGTAGCGCCTATTAATCTTGGATAGGTTTTAGAAGTACCTAGTGAGGTTATATTTTGAGTATCATATGTATATGTTGCAGTTTGTTTGTTGATTGTATTTGGTAATAATTCAACGCTATTAATTTGTCCTTGTAATTGTATTCCTAGTACTGATGTGTCCGTACCATTCATATTATTTCGAGTGATTTTTAGATTATTTCCACGGATATCAGAAATAGAAGTAAGTAAATATCCTATAATGGAATTAGAACGTGACATGGGTGAATATGTCATATTTATAATGTTGCTGCCATCTAAATACTTTAATTGTGTAGCTTGGAATTGCTGGGAAATACCACGACTACCAGATATAGATTTAAAAGTTATTTCCATATTATTATTTTTCACAATAATAGTTAGATTATTATCTGTAATACTATATTCATTGTTTGTTGGTACAGGATTATTTGATGAGTCAACAATACGAATTGTACCATCACTTTGTTTAGAAAAACGAATTGGTAAGCTTGAATTTGGCAAATTTAGAATGTAACTAGAGCCTATAACTAATAAGTTGTAACTATAATTATGATTCCAGCCTAATCCAATTTTTCCAGGATTTTCAAGATAAGCAAGTGGAAAATTTCGATCAATTTTTAAAGCTTCAGGAGTTTTAATGTCTGCTCTATAGTCTGGTTGTAGATTGGTTTGATATGTACGGATAAATGGTAAAGACCCATGTATATCAATATTACTTGTAGTGATTTGTTTAGTTATTGGGGCAAGATCAGGTGTACAAGATTCAATACTATTATTATCTAATGTTAGAGCTGTTAAGCCATAATTTTCACCTGAATAGATTTCACTATGGAGTTCTAGGGGAGAAAATAATAAAGTTGTTGATAACATTTGAAGTAAAATTTTGTTTAATTTCATTGTTTACTCAGTTTGTTTTTTGATGGTTTTTAGTAACATTATTTTAAATAATACTTATAATTTTTAAAATGTAAATAGATTAATTAGTCATCACTCATTATTTTTTTATAAATACTATTATTGAAGCCTACCAGTTTAGAACAGAGCTGTTCGTCATTAAACTTTAAACTCCTCGAATATCTTTATTGCATCAATTACTTCTCTAGAGAAACCAATCAAGCCCTAAATTTCCTCCCTTTATAAACCCTACTTTAACAATAACTCCCTCATTATTTATCCTTACTTTTTAATGATCTAATTTAAAACAAATGTCATTTTGTGTGCTTGACTGCAAAAGGGCAGAGCACTATCCTTTGCCTGCTGGCCTACATTGCCAGTCGGTCGTCGCAGACCGCATAATAACTCCCGCATCAGAGTCATTCCTTCTGAGGAATAGTCTTGTGTGGTAGCTACTCGTCCCTTTCCCGTAGCGGTAGGACGGGAGAGGGACACCTTCGGGTGTGCTAGTTTGAGTTATTACTAGTCTGCGAACCCTTTCTCGTTCTGCCACCATAATTCTATAAATGTCTGGCAGAGCTCCAAATAAAAAGGAGTTGGCTTTGCACATTCTTAATTTCTTGGCAACCTTTGCCAAAGTCTATTTCGACACGACTTAAACTTTTAAAGCAGTTTGATGGCCAATAGGCTTTTCAGGCTTTAAATCAATTCGTCTTAAAAACTTAATTAACAATAAAACTTGAGATGTGCCCAGCACAGTCTTTACGGCTTCGCTATGCCTTTTTTCTCCCCAAAAAGTATCTCGTTTATCTACAACAAGAATTTTATAACGGTAAAACTATGCCACATTCAGATCTTCCATTTCGTGCTTTAAGCGTGCTTCATACCTCCCGATTTCTTTTTAATAAATACGGTTTTCACAAAGTCGGGGTGGACCGCATTATTGAGTCAGCAAAAGTTCCCAAAGCCACTTTTTATAATTACTTTCACTCAAAAGAAAGGCTAATTGAAATGAGCCTGACTTTCCAAAAAGATGGTCTTAAACAAGAAGTGCTTTCAATCATTTATGTTCAAAAAGACTTAACTCTGCTTGAAAAGCTTCGCAAAATTTACTTTTTACATGCCGATTTAGACGGACTTTATCATTTGCCTTTTAAAGCTATTTTTGAGATTTCAAAAACACATCCCAAGGCATATCAGGTCGTGATTGACTATCGAAACTGGTTCATTAATGAAATCTATAATTTGCTTTTAACAACCCATGTAAATGCTTCAAAATCTGATGCACACATGTTCTTGTTTGTGATTGATGGGGCAATGGTTCAGCTTTTAGATCCGAACAAGCCAGATGAAAGAGAAAGGTTGTTGGATTATTTTTTAATTACTTTGGGGTAGATTTGGTGAGAACAGCGGTAAGGAAAGAGATCAAAAATTGCTTACTTTCCTTACCTTTAAAAATAAATTAAACCTGAGCTTAACTTAGATAAATATTACTTCTTTTGTTTAAAACGGTATTTACATTTTAGGCAGCGGTAGTCCTGAAAAATGTTCTTATCGATCATTACACCCGCTTTTTTACCAAAAATATTACCCACCACACCGCCAGTGATTCCTGCACTAATTGCACCGACAAAAGTTCCTACAGTTCCGCCAACAATCACACCTAAAGGACCAGCAATCGTACCAATGGCTGCTCCAACAGAAGCGCCAGTTGCCGCACCGCCTACAGTGCCTGCTGTTGTGCCAGCAGCTGTCAGTAAAACACCGCCAGTTGTTCTAAGTAATTTGTCATGGTCACGTGCTTCAACTTCAGTAGAACCACACTTAGGACATTGCAGAGTTTTTTCCATAAAATTTCCTGTCTTTCGTCATTGAGTGACACAGTTGACGGCGCTAAATCAGTAAAGTGGTTAAAGAACCTGTCTTACGATGGAGTGTCTTTTGCCTATTGAGTGATTGCAACAATAAACTGGTCTGCTTTGATTTTAGCTGAACATGAGCGCAAATATTTATAGATCATGTAAACACTTGTACTTTAATAATTATCTCATTAAATACCAATGTTTAGAATGACTAAGGGTTACATATCAATGTGCCTAGCAGAGAACCATTCAGTAATGATGAATAGAATGTGAATGGTTTTTTGAGTAGATTTTCTGAAGTTACTTAGGGTAACGGGCTGTTAAGTGATAAAAGGCTTATCCTGTTTGAATAAGCCTTCTTTGAACATTAGAGTGCTTTTTTCCAACTTAAAAATTTATATAGCCCAAACATGAAAGTGATCCAGATCGGAAGTAAAATCACCGATTTTTCAAATCCTTGAGTCCACATGATGTATAAAATCATGCCAATGAAAATCAAAACGATATAGTTACTCAAAGGTGAAAATAGCGCAGGAAATTTGACAGCTTTACCTTCAAGTTTCATCGCACGTTTAAACTTTAAATGGGTAAAGCTAATAATGGCCCAGTTTAAAACCAAAGCGGCTACGGCCATGTACATGAGATAGCTTAAAGCTTGTTCTGGTACGAAATAGTTAAGTAATACACAACCAAAAATCAGAATAGAAGAGAAGATAACAGCAGCTTTAGGAACACCTTGTTTGCTCACTTGTGCAAAAACTTTTGGAGCATGGCCCTGTACTGCAAGCCCATATAACATACGGCTGTTGGCATACATGCCGCTGTTATAAACAGAAAGTGCAGCCGTCAAAATAATAAAGTTAAGTAAATGTGCTGCCCAACCAATACCTAGTTGGCTAAAAATCATGACAAATGGACTTTTATCTAAACCACCAAGGTCAAGCTGATTCCACGGAATAAGTGACATAATGATGACAAGCGAAGCCACATAAAAAATCAAGATGCGGAAAATCACTTGATTGATTGCTTGTGGAATACTTTTTTCTGGATTTTCAGCTTCAGCAGCAGTCATCCCAATCAGTTCAATACCGCCAAAAGCAAACATTAAGAAGGCGAGCATATAAAATAGGCCCGAGAACCCGTGCGGGAAAAATCCACCATGCTGCCATAGGTTTGAGAAGCTAGCGATAGAGTCACTACCCGCAGTAACCAATAAATATAAGCCAAACACAATCATCGAAATGACCGCAGCAACTTTAATAATGGCTAACCAAAATTCGGATTCGCCATAAAATTTAACATTGCCCAAGTTCAAACATGTGACTAGAACAAAGAAAAATAAGGCTGATATCCATGCGGGAATGTGGGGCCACCAGTAATGCACATATTTAGCAACCGCTGTTAGTTCTGTCATTGCAACCAGAATATAGACAACCCAATAGTTCCAGCCCGATAAAAACCCGGGGAATCTTCCCCAATATTTTTGTGCAAAGTAACTAAAGGAACCAACCACAGGTTCTTCTACGATCATTTCACCCATTTGGCGCATAATTAAAAATGCAACCAAACCGACGATGGCATAACCTAAAATGATTGAAGGACCAGCAGACTGGATGACTTGTGCAGAACCTAAAAATAGTCCTGTCCCGACAGCACCACCCATAGCGATTAACTGGATATGGCGATTTTTAAGTCCACGTTTTAATTGGGAAGATGAATTGCTCAAAATATATGCGCTGAATTAAAAAGCTGGCGCTATTGTAATAGATTGGCTAGGGATAACCTAGTTTGAGAAGGATTTTACTCAGGTAAATAAAAAGGATTCGCACAAAACTGCACGAATCCTTTTTTAGAAAAAGAGATCTTTTAAGATTAGAAAGAAACCATTTTGCCGGGGTTTAACATTGCACCGATTCCATACATGCTTTTGGCGAGTGGAATGACAACGGGTGCAAGTGTGCGGCCAAACATAATATTTTGATGGTCAATTTTAGATAACATTTCAAAGTCATTAGATTGCCCAACAAAATCACTTGCGATGGCTTTACCAATGCGTACTGTCTGCGCCACACCATGACCGCTCCAGCCATGAACAGCATAAATCGGGAATTTATTGCCAAACTTACGGCTATCAACTGCACCATTTACCGTTAAATCAGTCGTTCCACTCCAGACAAAATCCATCTCTAGATTTTTAATTTGAGGGAATACTGTATGAATTCGGTGCTCTAGATAATTTAAAGTTTTCTCTGGTCCCCAACATGTTCCAGTACCTTGACCACCAAATAGTAAACGGTTGTTAAACACGGGACGGTAGTAATCGATCTGGAACTGAGTGTCATAAACCGGATGTCCAAAGGGAAGAAGCTCTTTTGTATCAAGCTCTAGCGGAGCGGTGGTTGCAACATAGGTATAAAATGGAATAGTGGTATTGTTTTGCTCTGATAAAAGTTTAAACGAAGCATGGTGTACTGCTAAAACCACAGACTTTTTAGCTTTCACGACTGCATTGGCTGTATGAACATAAATACCATCTGCTTTTTCTTCTATTGAGATGACTTCTGTTTGTTCATATACAGAGCCACCATTTTGGCAAAAACCATAAATTAAGCCGCGGTTTAAAGCTAAAGGATGGATTTGTCCACCCAACTCATCAATTAAACCACCTGTATAATAATCAGACTTAATATAGTCCATGAGTTCGTGTTTACCCACAATGCGGGTATGGTCTTCACCTAAATATTTTCGTGCATCGGCACCTTGGGTCAGACCCACTAAATGTCCTTCATGAACAGCAGCAGTAATATGACCATATTTTCGGTCAAAGTTGAGTTGGTATTTTTCTGAGATGTCATCAATGAGTTGCATGGCTTCCGTAGAGGTAAAATGCCAGAGCTTTTTGGCATCTTCATAGCTTAAGCGATCGGCCATTTCTTGAGCTTCCCAGCGAGCTAAACCGGGGGTAAGTTGTCCGCCATTTCGACCAGAAGCTGCACTACCAATACGATTTTTTTCTAATAAAACGGTATCTACGCCTTGTTCAGCTAAATGTAAGGCTGTCGATGAACCTAGTAAACCACCACCAATAACAACCACATCACATTCTAAATCGGCCTTTAAACTGTCAAATGTATGCCAATCAGAAAGTGAGCTTTCATAGTAGTTCGCTGGATTATCTACCGATGCGTTTTCAACTGTTGTTTCATCAAATTTTGCATGTTTTGGATTTAACCAGCTCCATTCTTTACCCACTTGTAAAGATTTACTTGGTTTATATTCCACGTCTTTTAAAAACTGGGGTTTAGAAATAATATTCATGATGAAGTTCCTTAAAAATTAATAAGCATTACTAATAGCAATACTTTGTTTTTTAATCGTTTTATAGATAAATAAAAGAATGCCTAAAGATAACCAGAAACATCCGAAAGTCAGTGAAGAGGAGTCAAGGTTAAGCCAGAGACAAATAATGCTGATCACAGAGATAAGCGGTAAAAATAGGTTTAGAAACTTATTTTTAAACCCTAAGCGCTGTTTATCTTTAATATAAAATTTCATAAAAACTGAGAAGTTTACGGCTGTAAAAGCGACCAGAGCACCAAAGCTAATCAGGCTGACGACTTGCGCTAAATCTAGAAAAACCGCGGACATCGAAATAAGACCAACAAATAAAACCGAGAAAAATGGTGTACCTAAGGAGATATGAATTGTTCCAAAATACTTTTTAGGAAAAATATTGTCAGTGCCCATTATATACAGTAAACGTGAAGCACTGGCATGTGAGGCTAGGCCAGAGGCAACAGTGTTCATAATTTGCCCGCATAAGAATATGGACTGGAAAAAAGCCCCGCCGACATAAAGCACAATTTCAGGAAGCGCTTCAGTAGGGTGCTGGAAGCGAAGATTATTTGGAAAATAAAGCTGGATAAACCAAGCGGCGGTAAAGAAAATGAATCCACCAGCAAGTGTGGTTAACATGACTGCTCGGGGGATATTTTTGGTGGGTTGTTTGGTTTCATTTGAAAGCGTTGTGACTGCATCAAAACCTAAAAATGAAAAGCACAAAACTGAGGCACCCGCAACGAGCGGTAGTAAAGATTGGTGCTCATGCCAGAGGGGAGCCAAGGTAAGCACATGCTCATAACCTTGAGTCGAGCCAATGCCCCGAATCACTAAATACACAAAAATGACCATGAGTATGACGGGTGCAAACACAAACAACAGGCTTAAATTGGCAAGTAAGCGAATACGGAAACAGTTCACTAAAGTGATTACGCCAGTCGAAACAAGCACCCAAAACCAATAAGGTAGACTTGGAATGAGGGCAGTGAGATAGATGGCGGCAAGTAAGACATTAATGAGGGGTAATAACAGATAGTCGAGTAGAGAACACCAGCCGACAAAAAATCCACTTTTGGGGCCTAGGCTTTCAGCAGTATAGCTATAGGCTGAGCCTGATTTTTCTGAAGTCTTGCTAAATCTTGCATAGCTCCAAGCGGTGAGTAACATGGCGCCAAGTGCGAGTAAATATGCAAGTGGCACGTGACCATTGGTGATTCCAGAGACAATGCCGAAAGTATCAAACACTGTCATTGGCGTCATGTAGGCAATACCAATAATCGTGACTTGCCAAAGAGACAGTTTTTTTAAGGAAGACGTTTTATTTTCCATGTCATTTCAACCTCAAATTTCGTTGTTTTGCTTTTCATCCGGAAAAGCGATGCTATTTTTGAGCCAAAACTTCCCCAAGACCTGAATGAGCAAGTCTGTTTGAAGAAAGTTTGAACAAAAGCCAGAGGCTTCAGGTGCTGTTTCGCTTTGGTGATGCCTTAAAGCAAGGTCAAATATTTAGTATTTTTGACTTTGCTCTAGATAACGACCAATTGGAAAGATTGACACGGTCGTGAGAGAACCTGCTCGGAGCTTTGTTCTCTAAATAATGTGCCTGTCCTGATGGTGACGTCATTTGAAGTAATGACGCGAGAAGAATCGTTGATCACGATTGCTTTTTGTTTAATGTTTTTAAGCTTCGGCATGAGAAGTTTTTCGAGTGCGGAAACTAAAATGTCGGTGGCAATCACACCGATAAATTGATCACGAATCATGACCGGATGGGCAAGGGTGATGGTGTATGCACCATTGCAAATATAATCGACATAAGGCCCATGAATGCACGGACTTTTATTTTGAGCTGGTTTATGGAACCATTCGAATGAGCGAAAATCTAAAAATCGCTGAGCATTTTGATAGTTTTCAAGTTTGGCTTGTTGTAACTGATCTTCTTTTTTATACCACCATTCGAGTGTCCAATAATCTTGTTCTTCTTGCGTTGCAGGACTATAACTTGCAAAGCCGATACCTTGACTGTAATGGCTTTCCTGTAACGCCCTTTTAATTTCCTTTTGCAAAGCTGAACGTTCTGAACCTGAAAGCTTAACGTCTTTTGTTTTTTCAGGTTCATGTTTTGAGAGAATTTTGCTCGCTTTAGCCGCTAATTTTTCTGTAATGGCTGTCGTTTCCTCAACCACCGTCTTTAACAAATTTTGAAGCTCTTCTATATCTAAATGTTGGGTCATTCCTATAACTCCTAAAATTCCGTATTTCTCACTCGATATTTGATAAGCGCTCTGTTTTATTATTTTTATTCGATAGATAACTTATATCGAAGCATTTGGTCTGTTAGCATCGAAATAATTTTTCGTGCTTGAATAACAGCATCATCTTCATTGCCTTGAACAAAAGATGATAAAAGTTGGTGGTATTGCGCGACAACCAATTGATGAAAATGGTCATCTTGATAAAGCACAGCAATGAGCGGAGCCCATTCGGCTTGTATGGTTAACTCTTGATTTGCCAGTCGAGCTGATTGAGCAAAAGAGGTGAGAGTAAGCAAGCAACGTAAATCAAGCTGGGCACGAGTGTCTGCTTCAACGGCTTGTTCAAATTGCTCAATAAGCTCTTTGATTTTGCTCAGTTCATATTCAGTGGTTCTTTGTGCTGCCAAATAGGCACCATGGCTTAATATTGCACTATGAAATTCACCTAGATCAGCAAGATATTCATTTGAAGCTTGACGCAAAGGATGTTTGTTTAAGAGTAAATCGGAAGGTAACTCACAAACAAAACTTCCGCCGTTTCGTCCGCGTCGTGTATCAATCAGACCTTTTACCCGTAAAGTATTTAACGCTTCACGAACGGTAATCGGTGACACTCCCATTAAGCGAGCTAAATCCGCCTCGTTAGGAAGTTGTTCATTGCTTTTGAGCAATCCAGAGATAATTGCATTTTCCAAGCGTTCAACAACTTGTTCCGAGCGAGTTGCCTGAGCGATAGGTGCAAAAATTATCGTATATGCTGACATGGCGAATTCTCTAAAAGCTAAGTCAGTGACTTAGCTTAATGAAACGGATAAATGATTAAAACACGCCATATTGATGGACTGCCTGTTCATCTTCAGGCACAGCTGGTATTGCATCCCAAAGTTCAACAATTTTGCCATTATCTACACGCCACAATTCAAAATAGGCATGTCGATTTCCGGCAATATTTCCTTCAGAATGTGTCAATACAAATTGACCATCAGCAATGGAGCGATGAGTTTTGGAGTATACCAAACCTTGCCCTTCATTACGGATATTGTTCAAAAAATCAATCACTGCCTTAACGCCATCACCAATATCTGGGCTATGCTGAATGAACTGATCGCCGTGGGTGTATTCTTTAAATGCTTCGTAATTGCCATCAATTAATGACTTCTTAAAGAAAGAGGTCACAATCTCACGATTTTCCTCTGGGTCATGGTGAGTTACGATTTCGGTTGGACCATCTAATTGCGTTCTGCCACTTACATTTGGGGCTGCTTCTGCTACCAGACCATCCCAATGCTCTACAATTTTTCCATCTTTAACGCGGTAGATATCAAAGCCAACTAATGGGTTTTCATCTAATCCCTGAAAGCGCCCATGAATCGCAACCAAGTCGCCATCTGCCAATACGCGCACAGCTTCATGTTGCATGTCGGGGCAGTCTTCTACCAGTTGACGCAATCCTGAAATACCGTTGGCAACCAGTGGAGAGTGCTCAATAAAGTCTTCAGAAAAATAACGGTCTAGAGCAGTGGTGTCATGTAAATTAAATAACTCGTGGTGCGCCTTACTCACAAAGTCTTTCATTTCTTGTTTATTCATTTTTGATTTCCTTTCAAATCTGATTTTTATTATTCATTTGAACTCATTACATGTTTAACGCGTGTATATTCTTCAAAACCGTAGCCTGATAAATCTTTACCATAACCTGATTTTTTGAAGCCGCCGTGTGGCATTTCTGCAGTTAGAGGAATATGGGTGTTAATCCAAACGGTTCCGAAATCAAGTTCACGAGACAGGCGAGTTGCGCGTGCATGATCTTTAGTCCAGACACTTGAAGCCAAGCCATATTCAATATCGTTGGCTTTTTCAATGGCATCATTTTCATCTGTAAATTTTTGAACAGTAATGACTGGTCCAAAAATTTCATTTTGAATTGCTTCGTCGTGTTGTTTTAAACCACTAATCACAGTTGGTTCAAAATAGAAGCCTGGACGATCGGCTTGCTTGCCACCAGTTTCAACTTTGGCGTGAGCAGGTAAGTTGTCAATAAAGGTTTTAACATTCTTTAATTGATTAGCGTTGTTGAGTGGACCATAAAGTGCGTCTTGATCATCTGGTTCACCAAAGCGTGTATTTTTTGCAGCTTCAATTAATTTACCTAAGAATTCATCGTGAACTGCTTCAGCAACAATCACGCGCGTTGCAGCAGTACAGTCTTGTCCTGCATTGAAGTAACCCGTTAAAGCAATCATTTCAACTGCCTTATCAATGTCTGCATCTTCAAAAACAACAACAGGTGCTTTACCACCAAGTTCAAGATGGGCTTTAGCTAAATTTGCAGCAGCAGAAGCAGCAACTTGTAATCCAGCACGAACCGAACCTGTAATCGAAACGAGAGCAGGGGTTTTATGTGATACAACTTTTGAACCCACCTGAGCTTGGCCTAACACTACATTAAATGCGCCTTTAGGGAAAAATGGTGCGGCAATTTCTGCAAGCAAAAGTGTGCTTTCAGGAGTGGTATCACTTGGTTTAAGCACCACAGTATTACCAGCTGCTAAAGCAGGCGCAATTTTCCAGACAGCCATCATGAGTGGATAGTTCCAAGGTGTAACTTGGCCAACTACACCGACTGGTTCGCGGCGAATAGAAGAGGTTAAACCTTCTAAATATTCACCTGAAGCTGTGCCATTCAGTAAGCGGGCAGCACCTGCAAAGAAACGAACCTGATCTGCCGATGCACCAACTTCTTCAGATGCAATTAAGTGCTTTAACTGACCTGTATTACGGCTTTGAGCCTCAATTAAACGCTCCGCATTTGCTTCAATAGCATCTGCTAAATTAAGCAATGCTTTTTGACGCGTTGAAGGTGTACTGCGTCCCCAAATTTTAAATGCTTCTTTTGCAGCGGCGTAAGCAGCATCAACTTCTGCCTCGGTTGCATTAGGCGATTGACCATAAACTTCGCCAGTCACCGGACTCACTAAGTCAAAATAATCATTTCCTTTGCTAGCAACATATTCGCCGTTAATAAAGTGTTTTAGTTGAGTGTTAGCCATTTTTTATACCTTGTCCTTAGGTTTTAACATATAACATATAAGACTATATGTATTATGTTTTAAATTTTCTGTCAAATGCTTTGATGAGGGGAGTGAGTGAAAAAAGTTGGAATTTAAATCAAATTAGATTTTAAGTTTTTGATTTGTTTATTTAAAAAAAGTTAAAAATTTATTGAAGTTTTTTAGAGCAGGTTCATTGTCGTAATAGCTTTGTTGATTTGACGAAAGACAATAGAAGAATTTTTCTAATCGAGAGTAAATTGATGAGCCAAACCTTATGCTTAGCTCATCAATTTTTCATTCTTATTATTTGAAATTAAAGAGAGTTATTAGGTCTTATGACTCGCAAGCAAGATACTAGTTTCACTGTTATAAATCCCTGAAATGTTCCTGATTCTTTCTAAAACTTTGTCGAAGTTTTCTAAAGTGTCAGACCGTAGCTCGACCAAGATGTCCCATTTGCCATTGGTTTTATGCAAACATTCCACAGCACTTTCTAGGCGTAGTTCTTTAATCACAGACTGCGCTTTAGTACCTTCGACCATGATGCTCATCCATGCACGGATAACATTTCGTTCTGCATTGGGTTTAAATCGTACTGTGTATCCGGTAATGATGCCCGACGACTCCAAATACTCGATTCTCTTTTTTACTGTTGCTCTTGAAACGTGAACTTTTTCGGCTAACTCAGTAACAGACATCCGTGCGTTATCTTTAAGCAAACCTAAAATAATTTGATCAATGTTATCCATATTGTAATTGTCAATTATCAGATTGGTAAAAAATAATTCATTTTTTACTGAATTACAAATTTTGTGAATCAATTTGATTTTGAATAATAGGGTCATCAACTAACCCTAATAATTTTAATTTAATGGACTAGATAGGATGAATAATTTTGCAGTTTCTCGTAGTGACTTTAACGAGTGGATGGTTCCAGTTTTTGCACCGGCAAATTTCATTCCTGTACGTGGCGAAGGTTCACGTATCTGGGATCAAGAAAATAAAGAGTATATTGATTTTGCAGGCGGGATTGCAGTAAATGCATTAGGTCATGCGCATCCAGTGGCAGTAAATGCTTTAACAGAACAAGCAACAAAACTTTGGCATGTGGGCAATGGTTATACAAATGAACCTGTTCTACGCCTTGCAAAACAACTCACTGAAAATACATTTGCAGACAAAGTTTTTTTCTGTAACTCAGGTGCTGAAGCTAACGAAGCGGCACTAAAACTTGCACGTAAAGTGGGTTTAGACAGTGGTGTTGCTGGTAAAAGCGGCATTGTGGCATTTAAAAATGCTTTCCATGGTCGTACTTTATTTACCGTTTCAGCAGGCGGTCAGCCTAAATATTCACAAGACTTTGCTCCGCTTCCAAATGGTATCAACCATGTTGCCTTTAATGATTTAGACGCAGCAAAAGCGGTAATTAATGAGCAAACATGTGCGGTTATTGTTGAGCCGATTCAAGGTGAAGGCGGCGTTATTCCGGCTGACATCGAATTTTTAAAAGGCTTACGCGCACTGTGTGATGAGTTTGGTGCCTTACTTATTTTTGATGAAGTACAAACTGGTGTAGGCCGTACAGGTTCACTTTATGCCTACATGAACACTGGTGTTATTCCAGATGTTCTTACAACTGCAAAAGCACTAGGTGGTGGTTTCCCAGTCGGTGCAATGCTAACAACTGATAAGTTTGCACCGCATTTTTCAGTGGGTACACACGGTACGACTTATGGCGGTAACCCGTTAGCAAGTGCGGTTGCGGGCGCAGTATTCGAATTTATTAACACACCTGAAGTGCTTAACGGGGTTAAAGCACGCCATGATTACTATAAAAAAGCTTTAAATAAATTAAATGAAAAATATGAAATCTTTGAAACAATTCGTGGTCAAGGTTTGCTCATTGGTTGTGTCTTAAAATCAGAGTTTGCAGGCAAAGCAAAAGATATTAATAACCTTGCGGGTGAAGAAGGTTTACTGAGTTTGATTGCTGGTCCAAATGTTGTACGTTTCACACCATCTCTGATTATTCCTTTGGCTGATATTGATGAAGGCTTAAAAAGATTTGACCGTGCACTTGCTCGCTTCGTAGCAATTCAAAAGGATGAACAAGCAGCATGATGATTATTCGTTACATCGAACCTAAAGATGTTAACGACCTTTACCTGTTGGCGCAAAAAGCAGGTTTTGGTTTGACATCCTTACAGCCCAATATGGAAAAACTTGCTGCTCGTATTGAGCGGGCTTGTAGGACTGTGGCAGGTGAGTTGCCAAAGGCAGATCAGGTTTATTTATTTGTTCTCGAAGATACTGAACTCAACAAAGTAGTAGGTGTCTGTGGCATTGAAGTCGCACTCGGTTTAAAAGAGCCTTGGTACAACTTTCATGTGGGCACTCAAGTTCATGCATCGGAGCCGTTAAGTGTTTATAAAGCTTTGCCAACATTATATTTGAGTAATGACCATACAAATTGTAGTGAACTTTGCACTTTGTTCTTAGATCCGGACTATCGCTTAAATAAAAATGGCAAATTTTTATCTAAAGTTCGCTTCTTGTTTCTGTCGGCATTTCGGCAATATTTTGAAGAAACCATTGTGGCAGAAATGCGTGGTTATTCCGATGCAAATGGGCAGTCACCATTTTGGAATGCGGTAGGCCATAAGTTTTTCGATATTGAATTTACCAAAGCCGATTATTTAAGTGGAGTAGGGCAAAAGGCCTTTATTGCAGAGCTGATGCCAAGACATCCACTCTATGTCGATATGTTGCCAGATGATGCTAAAGCAGCGATTGGTATTGTTCATCCAAATACTCGACCAGCCTACAATCTCTTGCTAGAAGAAGGGCTGCGTTATAAAGGATATGTCGATATTTTTGATGGTGGGGCGACATTACAGGCCGATATCGAAAATTTACGAGCGATTAAAGAAAGTCAATCGGTAGTGATCCAAATTGAACAACCTGAAAATATTGCGGTAGGGGACGAACCTTACATTGTAGCCAATGATGACTATGAAAATTATCGCGCCATTCTTGTGTATAGCAAACCTTATAAAGAAGAGCTGCAATTAACTAAAAAACAGGCAGAACAATTGAATGCCGAAAGTGGTTGTTTAGTTCGTGTGCTAAGTGTTCAAGCTAAACACGTTTCGAGTCCAGAAGCGGTAAACAAACTCAAAGAGACTGATCATTTGCGAATGGCTGTTAATTAAGCAGAAATACTATACATTTCACCAAATTTAAGAAGGAATACTATATTATCGCTAACGCAAGATTGGTATATGGATAAACACAATCTTGCTCGCTGAGCTGGAATTCATTAGCCTGCCGCTATTCTATAAAAGACAGAAAATTAAAATATTTAATTAATTCATATATTTTAATTGTCTACCGAAATTATATTGATAGAGGTCAGGCTAATATAATAATGAAGGAAAGGATTTATGATTAATTTTTATTGTTATAGGTAATAGCTTTTAAAAAGGAATTTATAAGGTTTTAAATGATTTAATAATATTTTTAACATGATTTAATGGACTAAATTGATAATCATATAATTTATTTATTATTAAAACATTTACAACGATTGCTATAAATTGGAGTAAATATTACATGAGTAAGAATAACGGAAAGCAATTCCTGGAAGGAGATCTTCTTGGTAGTCAACATATGACTGAGCAAGAAGAAGAGAAATTGCAACGCTCATTAACCAATCGTCATATTCAGATGATTGCGATTGGCGGTGCAATCGGGACTGGATTATTTATGGGTTCCGGTAAAACATTAAGCATTTCAGGAACTTCAATTGTTTTAACCTATTTAATTATTGGTTTCTTCTTTTTCTTCGTAATGCGAGCAATGGGTGAGCTGCTGCTGGCGAATACTAATTTTAAAACATTCGCCGATTTTGCAACGGCTTATTTAGGCCCGTGGGCGGGATTCTTCCTTGGTTGGTCCTACTGGTGTAACTGGATTATTACTGCTATTGCCGATGTGATTGTGATCGGAGGGTACATGCAGTTTTGGTATCCTGATTTACCCGTCTGGATTCCTGCATTTACTTCATTAGCAATTTTAACCATACTCAATTTTGTGGCCGTTCGGCTATTTGGTGAACTCGAATTTTGGTTTTCCCTCATCAAAATTACAGCAATTATTCTGTTCATTCTTGCTGGTATTTACTTAATTAGTACCGGATTTACTTCTCCGAATGGTGTTAAGGCATCGGTTAGTCATTTGTTTGAAACACAATCTATGTTTCCTTATGGTGTAACAGGTTTCTTGGCAGGTTTCCAAATTGCCATATTTGCGTTTGTGGGTATTGAGCTCGTTGGTACAACTGCTGCTGAAACTAAAGACCCGCATAAGTCACTTCCAAAAGCAATTAACTCGATTCCTTTACGTATTTTATTGTTCTATGTGGGGGCATTGGTTTGTATTATTGCGGTCACATCCTGGGCAAAAGTTTCACCAGAAAAAAGTCCATTTGTAGAAATGTTTACATTGGTCGGGTTACCAATTGCAGCAGGTTTAATCAATTTTGTTGTAGCAACTTCGGCGCTATCTTCGGCCAATAGTGGAATTTTTGCGACCAGTCGTATGTTATACGGTTTAGCATTAGATAATGATGCACCTAAAAGCTTTAGTAAGTTATCTAAAAGTAAGGTTCCAATTAGAGGACTCGTATTTTCGATGGCTTGTGTGACGGTGGGAACATCTATTTTATTTATTGTTCCAAATGTCATGACTGCGTTTACAATTATTTCAGCGCTCACTTCAATTTTATGTATTTTTACATTCATGTTGATTGTGCTTTCTTATATCTCCTATCGTAAAAAATTCCCTGAATTACATATTCAATCCCAATATAAAATGCCGGGTGGATTATTTATGGCATGGTTTACGATGCTATTTTTAGTTTTTACCATCGTCATTTTAGCTTTAGATCATGACACTTTAATTGCACTTGAGTGTTCACCAATCTGGTTTATCGGTTTATTTATTGCCTATAAGTATAAAAAGAAGAAAATGATGCAGCTTGATATCTTAAAAGCTCAAAAGGTTGATTATATTTAAACTACATAATGAATTTTTTTAAAGCTAGGCACGAGCCTAGCTTTTTTATTTTGAAAATAATAACTTATACTTTTTTTAAGACAATTTGATTATGGTTGCAAGGTCTAATAATAAACTTAGTCAGAAAATTTTTATAAGATCCGAAATACTTATAGGATTTTAAATATGGTTATAGATATCAAAATGAATTAAATTAATTTTAAAACTAAAGATTACAAATTAAAAGGAATGGTAATCCCATGATACTTAAGTGTAAAGATAGTGATTTAAATGATTTTACTATTGGAAAAAGATACATCTGTTTTGGGGTGCAATTTAATGAATATCGAAATGAAACAAAAGTATCTGTTCGCCGCGATTCTGATGGTACTCCTGTTATTGTAGAAATTTCTAAATTTGAAATAATTAATCCTAGTATACCTGAAGGTTGGGAAATTTCATTTTATAAGCAGGAAGATACTATAACTACTATTATTGAACCTAAAGAATTTAGTGGAGAATTTTGGGATGACTATCATGATGGGAACCCTAAAATGGAAAAATTATTTGAAGATACTTATATAAAGATCTGTAAATTCCATAATTTTTCTATTACGTCCGATTGATTAATTAAAATCCAATAAAAAAGCCTCATTACGAGGCTTTTTTATAATCCTTATTTAATATTTGGATCGCCTTTTTTCAAGAAAAAGCGAATCGCTAATTTTTGTAGGAATGTTCCATAAGGAGGATGGAAAAGTTGAGTCGGGAAAAACCGATGGCGTGTAAATACCGTTTTTGCATGAGAAAGTTCACGGAAACCTTCTTCACCATGATATGACCCCATACCTGAGTTGCCGATACCGCCGAAAGGAGCATCATGGTTAACCACATGCCAGCCCCAATCATTGATGGTCACACCACCTGAATGAGTTTCACGTAAAATACGATCACGTTCTACCGAACTATGTGTAAAGCAATAAAGCGCTAAAGGTCGTTCGTCTGATTTCACATAGGTAATTGCATCATCTAAAGAATCATATGCAACGACAGGTAAAATAGGGCCAAAAAGTTCTTCTTTCATAATGCGCATGTCGGGAGTGCAGTTAAGTACAATCTGTACAGGCATTCTGCGGCCTTGTTGGTCAAAGCTATAAGTGTCGCAAGGAATAATCCGCGCACCTTTTTCTTGTGCATCGGTCAAAATATCTTGAATACGTTTTAAATGACGGTCATTCACAATGGATGTGTAATTTTCATTGTTTGTGATGTTCTGACCAAACATTTTTATAAAGCTTGATTTTGCAGCATCCACAAATTCATCAATACTTTCTTTGGGAACCAACGCGTAGTCAGGCGCTACACAGATTTGACCACTGTTTGTCGCTTTACCATGTGTAATACGTTTTGCTGCATCGGCAAGTGGGTAGTTGCGGCCTACAATTGCAGGTGATTTACCACCTAACTCAAGTGTAACAGGTGTTAGATTTTCAGCTGCTGCTCGCATGACGACTTTGCCAATCGCAGGAGAGCCAGTAAATACAATGTGGTTAAAGGGTAAAGATGTAAATCTAGCTGGATCTGTGATTTCTTCACCAAAGACTGCGACTTCATCTTCATTAAAGACTTCGGTGAGCATTCGTCTTAGCATTGTATTAGTGTTTGGTGTAATTTCAGATAATTTAATCATGACTCGGTTGCCCGCAGCTAATGCGGCAATGAGCGGACCAAGTGCTAAATAAACTGGAAAGTTCCAAGGCACAATCACACCAACCACGCCCTTAGGTTGGTATTGCACACTTAATCGGTTTGATAAAAATAAAAGTTCAGTACGGCGTTTACTTGGGCGCATCCAGCGGCGTAAGTGGTGAATTGCATGATCAGCCTCTAACACAGAGCCAAGTAAATCTAATAGTTTAGATTCATCTAGTGATCTTGAACTAAAGTCAGTATTAATCGCAGTAGCTAAAGCATCTTGGTAACGAATAATTTGTTTTTTTAGTTGATGCAGTTTTGTTCGGCGTGTCTCAAGACTTGGGTATGGATCTGCCTCAAAATTGGCACGTTGTTTGGAAAAAATAAGTTCCATATGTTCAGTGGCAGAGCCGCTATATTCTTTTAAAGTGGAGTGTTCCATTTTTATTCCTTCCCATACTTTTGCTTATCATACTTTATGCTTGAAGCGTTGTATGGTCGATGTTAAATTGAGACAACAAGAGGTAGTTTAGTGCCATTATGCACGTCACTCTATGGATAATGTTAATTAAATGCCTAATAATCTTTATAAAAATGCAAATGTTGTTATCGAAGGAAATTATGATAATACATCTTTCGGTTCGAATACATATTTGCTGGGGTTGACCAGTTTATTTGATGAAATGGGCTTGCAAGGCCATTCAATGTCAGATGTTCTATCTGGTACAAATATTTCACCAGATGCGATGAATCAACCCTTTTTATATATTTCTCAACTTCAAAAAATCCAGTTATTTCAAAATATTCAACGTTTATCTCATGATCCGTTAATTGGATTACGTGCAGGACAAAAGCAGCGGCTGTCAGATTTTGGAGTGTATGGTTACGCACTCTATTCTTCGCGTAATTTTAGGCAAGCGGTAGAACTTGGCATTCGACACATTAAGCTTGCAGGGCCTATTTTAAAGAAGTCTTTTTATATTCGAGATGATGCTGCTGTTTTTGAAGGGCAGGACATTATTGCACTTGGTAAGCTTCTGCCTTTGGTGTGCGAGTTTTGGTTTAGCTCCATGCAAACCTTAATTGAACGTGTGCTTGAAGGGCCATTTCAAGCGAAGAAGCTTTTATTACCTTATCCAGCGCCTGACTATGCAGAAGAGTATGAAAAAGTTTTTCATTGTCCTGTTCAGTTTGATGCTGGCGTAATGCAATGGCACTTTGATTTAAAGTGGCTTGATGTACCTTGCCCAAATGCCAACCCGATTACCGCGGATATGTGTAAGTCGTTTTGTGAGCGGATGTTAGGTGCTGCGGTAGCTGAAGAGCCTGAGTTGGTGAAAACAATTCGTTTGATCTTGTTAGATGGAACAGGGCTTTTTCCATCGGCTCAAGAAATGGCTGAGCGGTTGCATATGTCAAAACGTACTTTACATCGGCGGTTAGCGGGTTTTAATTTAACTTATCAAGAATTATTAGATGAAACTCGGCGTCGTCTTGCGGATGAATATTTGCGAGAGACGACTTTATCTATAGATGAAATTGCTGAGAGAATTGGCTTTTCAGATACTTCTAATTTTAGAAAAGCCTATCGACACTGGACAGGCATTTCACCGAATGAATATCGGATACAGTATCTGAAGTAGAATGAGGTAACTCTGCTATTTAAATTGAGATAACAATTTTTTCTGCAAAAATGGATTACAGAGCAAAATAGCAAATAAAATAATAAATATGCCGATCATACTGAAAAGATCAGGTAATTCATGCCAAAAAATAAATCCCCAAATTCCTGCAAAAATAATAGCAATGTAATTCATTGGGCCAATTTGTCCTGCTGGTGCTAAGCTGTACGCATAAGACATAAAAAGCTGACTAATGTTTGCTAAAAGACCTGCGGCAATCAGCAATGCAAGTTCATGCCAAGTGAAAATACGCCAATGCCAGAACATTGGAATTGATGAAATTAAGCTACCAAAAATACAGAAATAAAAAACAATACGCTCAGGCGGTTCTGTACTGGTTAAAGCTCTGACAGTTACAAAAGCCATGGCTGATAAAAAGCATGCGCCTAAACCAATAAAGGACAATGCATTGAGTAGGCCTTGGTCGGGTTTAGCAACAAATAAAACCCCAATTAACCCAATAACGGCGGCAAAAATCATCGATTTTGTGATTTTTTCTTTTAAGAAAAGCCATGCAATGAGTGGAATAAAAATAGGAGATGAGTAGCTAAAAACCATCGCATTCGATAGTTTTAAGTTCGCAATGGCATAGAAAAAACCATACATTGCAGCGAGCCCCACGACACTTCGCCAAGTGTGCATCCAGAGTTTATCGGTCTTAACAAAGTCCAGCCCTTGCTTAAAGAGCATAGGAATAAAAATAAATAAACCCACTGCATTTCTAAAAAACACGACGGTGGCATTGTCCACTGTTTGTGAAGCAAAACGAATGCATACTCCCATAATGGAAAATAATAATGCCGATGTCATGAGACAAAGCAGAGCTTTTCCAAGTTGAGTTGAGGGGAGATTTGGAGCAGTCTGATTTTGCATATCGAAATGAGTTTTTGGTTTTCGGTATTATCTTAGCAGCGATGCAGGCATTGGATGAAATATCATTTGATAATGATTCAATAGTGATACTTAGCAAAATTAAAAAGAGAGCCTATGTAAGCTCTCTTTTTAATTTTGAATACCAGTTATTTACAGCTAAAGTTTTCAGCTTTTTCACTATCACCCTGACCATTGTAACGAGCAATCAGTGGGTAAGGGCAAAGTGGACGAGTACGGTCTGGTGCCCAGTCTTGCGGAAGTTCAGTATTCACTTGACCACTTGGGTTACCAGTGCCGCGTGCGGTTGCAATGATTTTGTCAGGTGTTTGTCCATATTCGACCCAGTTGACTAAAGCAGTCAGTGCGTCAAATTGGTCGGTCGCAATACCATCACGGGTATGGTTCATGCCCGGAACTCTAAAGAAACGTGCAAATTCAGGAGCTGTACCTTTTGCATCATTTTTATAGTGTTGTAGCAGTTGATCATACCAATTCTGGGTGTCATCTACAGAGAAAACGCCGTCTGCTGTACCTTGTACCACAATCATTTTTCCACCGTGATTACGGAGTTTATCCAGATTCAATTCATCGGGTGGCATCATGAATGACATCGAACTTTCTGTGTACACATCATTGGTCGCCGATAATTTTGAATAATCAGTATCAAAATTATAGTTAAAGGCAAACTGTCTAGAGTTTTGAGTCACAGTTGGATCTGGCGGAACCTGAAAAAGAATACCGACTGCAACAGGGTCACGTGCTGTTCCCACCGAAGATTCGAATTTCCAGCTTGCCCAGTTACTGCCGACTAAACCGGGGTCGAAAGGCTGGGTTGCATAGAGAGCTTGTCCAGCAGAGTTTATAGGACCGCGGTAAATGTTGGCTAATACATCAATTTGTTCGGTACTTAAACAAGTACCATCTCTTGTGCTTGAGCAAACGGGTACGTGCTGATGAATATCAAATGCAGTACGGCAAGCCTCAACATCTTGAACCAGTCCATCTGCAACGCCGTCTAACGCATCGCATCGATCTAAAATCGCTTTTGCTAATACTTTACGCTCTGAAAGAGTGAGGGCGGTACTTAAGTCATTTTCGTCTGTTGCAACTCGACGAAGCTGTTGTGCTGTATAGAGTTGAGCTGCGGCTGCGCGAGGCAAATGAAAACCCGGTGTGCTTGCCAAAATTCCATCATATTGCTCGCCCAAACGGGTTGCCGCAATCATCGCGTGGCGTCCGCCATTTGAAGTGCCGCCTGCATAGGAGCGGTCTGGCAATTTACCATACGCTGTTTTAATTAGATTTTTTGCCATAGGCGTGAGTTTGGTAATCGCACCATAGCCGTAGTTAATTCTGGCTTGAGGGTCTAAACCAAACATTGGATTTTGTGAGGCGTTATGTCCTGCATCGGAAGAAATAACAGCGAAACCATCATGTAGGGCATTGGTAAGTGGACCACCGCTGCCGACCTGACCCGTTGCAGGAATTAAATTACCATCGGTTCCGCCATTGCCTTGATAGAGAAAACGGCCATTCCAGTCAATGGGTAAGCGCATTTCAAAACCAATTTGATAGGTTTTTCCATCGACAGGGCTTACACGTTGGTCCATATAGCCTTTGATTAAACAATGAGCGCCAATCGGTTTGTTGGCTACAGTCAAAGTGCCTGCCTCTTGAAGGGTAGCGGAGCTAATGACCGTATTGTTGTATTGAAACCCAAGTAAGTCTGAACAGCTTCCTGTCATTTTTACGCCCACAGCAGGAGACAACTGAGGTGGTTTCGTTGTTGAGGGCGTAGTTGTGTCATCACTGTCACTTCCACAGCCTGCTAAAGAACCGAGCATGGCAAGTACTAAAGCGGAGTGGGTCAAAATTCGTTTATTGTTGGTGTAATTCATTTATTCATATCCTTATTGAATGAATGGTCGCAATTAATCTAAAACCAGAAAATTAGCTGTACTTCGTGCAATCATTTTGTTGTTTTGCCAAGCTTCACTTTCGAGATTCAGTACAGTTTTGCCTTGTTTAATGAAACGGCATTTAGTAATAACTTCGCCTACAGCACAGGGTCTTAAAAAATCCATGGTTAAGTTAATGGTGGTGGCAGGTTTACGGTCATTGGCAAGAAATGCAAAAAGGCCCATCACATCGTCGAGCATGGCGCAGATCATGCCACCTTCAACGGTGCCGCGCGGGTTGGTAAAGCTTTCTATGGCTGTGTAGTGGATGCTGAGTTCAGTATTTTTTTCATTCCAATGGATATTGTGTCCACCCAAATGATGATGAATTGGCGGTAAGTGTTCTAAATTTTTTTGATCCATAATGAAGGGTCCATCCTTTTGTAAGTGTTATAAAAAATTATTATTTCAGGGTGTAGGCATCATAAATAACTGCTTTGCCCAAACGCATTGCACTACCTACTGCAATGGTCTGGTTAAGCCATGAATATTTAGGTGAGCTGGTTTCAAACTGCATGGTGATTTTGAAATAGTAGTTTTTCGGGTCGACATCTTTGCCTTGAGCAAGCTGTTTTAGTGTTTCTGCAGAGCCATGTCGGTAACCTTTGGTTTGAAGATAAATGAGTGCACCGTCATCGGTTTCTAACAAATATCGCGTATCAATAATTGCTAGTCCTTTGCTGTCGACAATCTGCCAATCTGCGCCATTATTTAAAATGCGGCCCTTAAGTGATTTCCCTTCGAATGTCCCACCTGTAATGGGAATAATTCGGCGTTTACCTGCGTCACTCGTGGCACCTAACTCCCAAACAGGTGCATTCAAATCCACACTAAATTTTGCTAAAGGCTCAAGCTGAATAGGTGGCGGGCTATATTGTGTTTCGGCATGAGTCAGGGCAATCAGACTCATTCCACAGAGTAGCGTTACAACTTTCTTCATGATTGATTTCCCAAAATAAAAAGAGGTTCTATGTGCAACAGAACCTCTTTATGATTTATTTAAATTTCCATGTGTAATCAATGTTGATGCGAGTTTCGTTTACAGGCTTGATGTTGGCAGTGGAAAGCATGTTGTTGTCATACATTGCATAGCGCGCGCGTAGCCCTAAATTTTTTAACCAGCCACTTTGAACGGTGTAGCCTAAATCAAAGTCTGTTTCGCGTTCTTTTAGATTGGTTCCACCTAAGTTGGGTGCATAAATATTATGACCTGTGGTGTAACGGGTCATGAAACGTAAACCCGGTACATAATCTTTAAAGTCGTATTCATAGCGGAAGCTATAGGCTTTTTCTTTTGGGTTTAAAAACTCGCCCGGCCATGTATCAATTAACAGGCCTGTTTCACCTCCGGTCAAATACGGAAATGCGGTGTCGCCGTGATGTTGGAAGGTTCCAAAAATAAACTTATGGTTTTGATGTTTTAACTCAAAGTGAGCATGATAAAGGTCATTATCGACTAAACCAGCTTTTGCTTGTCCATCATCTCGGCTGCGGTAGTAGCGTAACTGCGAGCTAAGATTAGTAGTGTCATTAATTTTGTGTTGATGTAATGCGCCGACCATGGTTTGGTTATAAAGATCATCAACATCCATATAGAACGCTGTGAGTTTGATTGCTGGATCAAGCTGATAGTTCCCACCTAAATAATAGAGTACGTCAGTTTCGGCACTTTTAAACCGTCTATTCACCCCTGAAATTTTAATTTTTTCATAGTTGGTTGAATCACGATGATTCACTTTATCCAGATAGGCTGCCTGTAAATCAAAATTTTTAATGTCTTTGCTAGTAAGTGAAATTCCTCGATAGGTTTGAGGGAGCAAACGAGCAGGTGAAGCCACTAAAACTGGGTTCATCGGCATTAGAGTACCTATGCGTAGCTCAGTCTGGCTCATTTTCGCTTTTGCTGTGACGCCAATTTCCCCATAAGAGTCGGTAGGCTCGTTGGTGCGCGTGTCTCTAGGTAAGTTTCCTGTACCTCCATGCTCGGCATCGGCATCTAGTTTAAAGCCTGCCGTTGTAAGTACATCCAACCCAAAACCGACAGTCCCTTCGGTATAACCTGAATTGGCTTTAAGAATAAAACCTTGTGTCCAGTCCTTGGCAGCAGGGTAAGCAGATTGCTCTTGGTAGTCGCGGTCAAAATAGAAATTTCGTGTGGTGAGTTCTACTGAACTGTTGTCAATAAAACTACCCGCCCAGACCGATCCTGAGAGCATAAGGGTAGAGTACATCCATAATTTCGACATAGCATTTCTTCCTGAAATATCATTTCTTGTTTTCAACAAGGCATGGTTGTTGTGTCTGCCTTGTCTGGTTTTTAAATCGAATTATTTTCCGAGCAGTTCTCGGGCAACGATTTCTTTCATAATTTCATTGGTTCCCCCATAAATTTTTTGTACCCGTGCATCCACAAAAAAGCGTGAAATCGGGTATTCCTGCATGTAACCGTAGCCACCAAAAAGCTGAAGTAATTGGTCAATCACTTCACATTGAGCATCGGTAATAAAGCATTTCAATGCGGCAACTTGAGTGACGCTTAATTGGTGTTGTTGATATAGCGCTGCACATTGGTCTACAAAAGCTTGGGCGGCTTTGGCTTTGATTTGCGCGTTTGCGAGAACAAACCGCGTGTTCTGCATTTGGCTTAAAGGTTGCCCGAAAGCTTTACGTTCGAGCACATAGTCTTTAGTAATTTCGATGGCGCCTAAAATTGACCCCAAAGCCATCATAGAAATACTCAAACGTTCACGCGGTAGCTCTTGCATTAAATAAGCAAAGCCTTGTCCTTCTTCACCCAAACGCTGAGTTGTAGGCACACAAACATCATCAAAAAAAAGTTCGGCTGTATCTTGGGCATGTAGTCCGATTTTTTGTAAGGAACGGCCTTTTTTAACGCCATCTAAAGCGGCATCGACTAGTAAAATCGAAATACCTTTTGCTTTAGCTTGTGGATTGGTTTTAGCTACCAGAACAATCAGGTCGGCATGCAAACCATTTGAAATAAAGGTTTTTGAACCATTAATACGGTAGTGATCATTTTCTAAAATGGCTTGAGTCCGTATGGCCTGTAAGTCAGAGCCAGCATTGGCCTCTGTCATCGCAATTGCAGTCACGACTTCACCTGTCACCATTTTGGGTAACCAATAGCGTTTTTGCTCTTCAGTTCCAATATTTTGTAAGTAAGGAGAGACCAATTCGTTTTGTCCCCCAATTGCAACCGCCAACGATGCAAAACCTGCTTGAGCAGTTTCTTGAACCAGCATGAGAGAATAATGAACAGGAGCGCCATAGCCGCCATATTCTTCGGGCACATCGACGCACAAAAAGCCATTTTCCCCAAGACGAAGCCATAGATCACGTGGGATCAGGCCATCGTGTTCCCACTGTTCATAATACGGAGCAACCTGTTCTTTTAAGAACCTGCGATAGCTGTCCCGAAATAGTTCAAATTCTGTATCGTGTGGCATGTTGAACCTTTTTTTAGGCAAAAGTGAGGCTAAGGCCCAAACCGAAGTTTGAGCTTCCTTTTTTATTTCAATTGCTTATTGCTTTAAGGTGGGTACCCGAATAATCAGTGGGTTTTCGGCCTGCTTTTGATAAAGTTCATCAATTAAAGCTGCACGACGTTTAGTAATATTGCTTTGATTGAGGTTGCCTTTATCGGTCACTTCTCCAGCATCGAGCTGAGGTGGTTCGGTCATTAAATAAAGCATTGAGACTGTATTTGAACTGCCAGTCGCATCTTTATTAAAGGTCGTTAAAAATTGGCGGAACCATTGCTGGATTTTAGGATGCTGTAATATCTCTGTTGCAGAATGCTCGCCAAGCTTAAGGCCTGCGTATTGAGCACAAGTTTCTAATTTTGGAAAAATCAGAAAGCTAACAGCATTCAGGTTTGAACCTGTAATACAGACATCTTGAACCAGTAAATTACCTTGAATGAGCACTTTATTGCGAAGCGTGCCCACATTGACGAAAGTACCCGTATTGAGTTTAAAGTCTTCGGCAATTCGTCCGTCGTACATCAGGCCTTTAGTCGGATCATTGATATCGACCAAACGAACAGCATCACCTGTATGGAAAAAGCCTTCATCATCAAACACAGTGCTTTGTTGGTCTGCTTTTAAGCGCCAATAGCCTTTCATCACATGTTTTCCACGAACACAAAACTCAAGTTTGTCACCACATGGAACCAGCTTAATTTCACACCCCGGTGCAGGGTAACCAATAAAGCCAGCCATCACACGTGGGCCTGTTGTAAAAGCACAAGATGGTGCAGTTTCAGTCATACCCAATCCGCTCATAATGCGAATTTTTTCTCCGCAATGTTGCTGAGCAATTTTATCGAGCCTGTTCCAACCAGCTTCTGAAAGTGCTGCACCTGCAAAGAATAAAATTTTAACTTTGTCAAAAAAGCGGTCTCTTAATTCCTCATCTTTTTCTAAAGCTTCGGTCAGTTCTTCCCAACCTTTTGGCACATTTAAATAAACTGTTGGAGAAATTTCTTTGAGGTTACGAATGGTTTCGTCAAATTTTCCTGCAACGGGTTTGCCATCATCAATGTAAATCGTACCGCCGTTATAGAGCGCGATGCCGACATTGTGACTGCCGCCAAACGTATGGTGCCAAGACAGCCAGTCGAGTAGGACAGGCGGCGTTTCTTCAAACTCAGGGAAAGTCTGCAATAGCATTTGCTGATTAACACACAACATTAAATGCGTGGTCGGTACAGCCTTAGGGAGTTTGGTTGAACCCGAGGTAAACAAAAACTTGGCAATTTGGTTTTCATCAAGGGTTTGATAAAACTCTTGAACATTTGAAACAGGCGTATCTAACAGCGACTGAAAAGACGTGCAGATCTGATTGCCCACAAGCCCCTTGTTGGTTACCACTTCAATGTCGGATGTAATACATGCCTGAATGGCTTTGGCAAAGGCCTGACCGTCACTGGCATAGACCAAGCCAGGTGTGAGAACTTCAAACACATGTTTGAGTTTGCCAAAGTCTTGAGAAATAAGAGAGTAGGCAGGGGAAATTGCTGAAAAAGGCACACCCGCCAGCATGGCACCCATAGAGAGTGTTAAATGTTCAAGATCATTACCACTTAAAATGATGAGTGGTCTTTCTTGGCTTAAGTTACGTTCATGTAAAGCCTGAGCAATATGCCATGCGCGTTGTAAAACTTCTGCATAACTCAGTTTGACCCATTCACCTTGAGCATTGCGTTTTGCTGCAAAAATATGGTCTGGTTTGGTTTGTGCAAAATGAATTAACCGATCTGTCAGTTTTTGTGGATACGGTTTTAATTGCTCTTTTGGGCTGATATAGAGCGTGTCATCTTTATGGTGATAATGAATATCATGTTGCCCTAATTTTACGAACCGTTCGCGGTCTTGTGATTGAGTGGCATTCATTTGCATTTCTTTCACTCCATGGAAAGCGCATCACTGCGCTTTATTTTTTTGCATCATGCAATTTTTATTTAATATGTCGTTGTTCGCATTAACCCGACTAAATCGGGTAATGGCGTGATTGGGTCTGAATGGTGATCCAGCGTAAATCGGTAAATTCACCAATAGAGGCTTTACTACCAAATCGTCCGTAACCACTCGATTTTGTACCACCAAATGGCATTTGAGCTTCGTCATGCACGGTTGCGCCGTTAATATGACAAATACCCGAATCAATCTGTTTAGCCACTTCCAATGCCTGCGAAATATTTTGGCTAAACACTGCCGAAGAAAGACCGAACTCGCTGTCATTTGCCAGTGCTACACCTTCTTCAATGCTTGAAAAACGTTGAACTGTGCATACAGGCCCAAATGATTCTTCGCGGTAAAGCAACATGTCAGGTTTAATGTTGAGCACCAACGTCGGTTGCATGGTGGTGTCTTCAATATGAATGCCTAAAGGTAAGTCTGCACCTTTGTTTTGGGCATCTTCAAGTAAATGCTGAATACGGTTTGCGGCACGGCGACTTTCTAAAACACCGAGTGCATTTTCTTTCGAGGTTGGGTTGCCCGCCTGAATAGAACGTGTTTTCTCAATGAGCTTTTCAATAAACTGGTCGGCAATTTTGTCTTGAACCAAAACACGTTCGGTCGACATGCAAATTTGCCCCTGATTAAAGAACGCTCCAAAAGCGACGGCATTTACTGCTTCATTAATGTCGGCCTCGTTTAAAACCACGACAGGGGCTTTGCCACCAAGTTCGAGTAAAACTGGTTTTAAATATTTAGCAGCAGTCTCGGCAATAATTTTTCCGACTTTGGTTGAACCCGTAAAATTAATGCGCTTCACGGCTGGATGAGACACTAAGCGCTCCACGATTTGTGGTGCATCTTCGGCTGCATGGGTAATCACATTGACCACACCTTCACCAAGCCCAGCCTTGTATAATACTTCACCAATCAGACGATGTGTTGCCGGACAAGCCTCCGATGCTTTTAACACCACCGTGTTCCCACAAGCCAATGGCATAGCAAGCGCACGTGTTGCTAAAATGATAGGGGCGTTCCAAGGAGCCATGCCAACAATGACACCGCAAGGAACCCGCACACCCATGGCAAGATTGCCTGGCACATCTGATGGAATCAGGCTTCCGTCAATTTGCGTGGTCATTGCTGCTGCTTCACGTAACATGTTGGCAGCAAGGTGAACGTTAAACCCATACCATGTGGCAGTTGAACCTGTTTCTTGCATTCCAATTTCAATGAATTGCTCGGTCTTTTGGTCCATTAAATCGGCTGCTTTTAATAAGCGTAATCGGCGTTCGGTAGGCGAGAGTTTCGACCACACTTTAAAAGCTTGTTGTGCCGAATCGATTGCACGATCAACATCTTCTAATGTTGCAGCAGCAGCTTTAGTTGCTACTGATCCATCAATTGGGCTAATACGTTCAAAAGTTGCCTGATTAGATGCATCAACAGATTGACCGTGAATTAGTAACTGTACATTTTGCATGGGTTGTGTCCTTACATTGCCATTAAAGAATCAAAAGTTAACCAGTACGTTTATAGCTCTGTAAACCCGGTTTAATTGATTTTTCATCTAAAAATTGTTTCAAACCTTCTTGGCGACCATTTTCAGTATCACGATGGATACATTGATCTAGTTTGGCATATAAGTAATCTTCGTTTTGATCCCATGTCAGTTCACGGCAACGTTTAAAGCCATTTTTAGCGGTACGAAGCACTACAGGGTTTTTCTCAAGTAGGCAATTTGCAAGCTCAGTCACTTCTGTTTTTAGCTGTTCAAGCGGTACGCTTTTATTCACAAGTCCCATGGTCTCGGCTTCTTTACCACTAAAGGTTTTACCCGTCATGATGTAATACAAAGCTGCACGGTGACCTACGGTATCTGCCATTGCTTTGCTTACAAGGTTGCCTGGTGGGATACCCCAGTTAATTTCAGATAAACCAAAGGTTGCTTCATCTGCTGCAATCGCAAGATCACAAGCCACTAATGGTGAGAAACCGCCTCCGAAACACCAGCCGTTAACCATGGCAATGGTTGGTTTTGAATACATACGAAGAAGTTGCCACTGCCAACGACATGAGTCACGGCGAATACGTTCTTGATAAATTTCTGGTTGAGTGTCGACTTCGCGGAAATATTCTTTCAAGTCCATGCCTGCTGTCCATGAGTCACCTGCACCAGTTAACACTAAAACACGTGCATCTTGATCAAGTTCTATGGCTTCAAGCACATCAATCATTTCACGATTGAGTGTAGGACTCATGGCATTTTTCTTTTCTGGGCGATTTAGTGTGACCCAAGCAATTCCATCTTCAACTTTAACATCTACGGTTTCCCAGCGATTTTCATAAGTCATCTTCATACTCCTTGAATGATTTTGTGATGTTCTGAGATTTAATTTAATATCAGTTAAACTTACATTCAAGTCTTTTTTCTAAAATTTAATAATTATTTTATAATTTATTGTATTTTAAATAAAAATTAATTTAATAAATAATTTTATATAAAAATATGTTGATTTTTTAGTAAGTTTAACTGATATTTTTGGTGTGTTTAAATAACAATACACAAAGGGCTAAATGGAACGACTAGTCAATAAAGGACAACACAATGGAAAAGATATTAGGACAGTCTGCAAGAGCAAAGATTACGTTACTACTTTGTTTTGCAATCGCAATTTTTGAAGGTTTTGATCTTCAATCAATGGGGGTAGCCGCTCCACGAATGCGGGCTGAGTTTATGTTGGACAATGGCCAGATGGCATGGGCATTTAGTGCTGCAATTTTAGGAACACTACCGGGTGCAATATTAGGCGGCAGATTTGCAGATATTATTGGGCGTAAGAAAATTCTGATTTTTAGTATTCTGCTTTTTGGAATTATGTCTTTGCTGACGGCCTATGCTGCCAACTTTAGTTTGTTATTGCTCATTCGTTTTTGTACCGGTTTAGGAATGGGTGGGGCGCTCCCGATGATGATTACACTTGCCTCTGAAGCTGTGCCTGACCAGCACAAGGGCAAAGCGGTAAGTGTCATGTATAGCGGCATTCCTTTTGGTGGATTACTGACTTCTGTGGTTGCCATGTCGTTGGCGGGTGATGCAGAGTGGCGTCATATTTTCTATATTGGTGGTATTGCGCCTATTTTATTAATTCCACTCATCATGCGCTTTTTACCTGAGTCAAATGATTACCTGCAACGTAAAGTTCAAGCACAAAAAACGACTCCATTCTTTGAGGTTTTATTTGCCAAAGAACGCCGCATGTCGACTATTCAGCTTTGGGTAAGTTTTTTCTGTACCTTAGTAGTGCTGTACTTCTTGTTGAACTGGTTGCCACTGCTGATGGGAGCGCAAGGCTTATCGAAGCTACAAGCAAATTATGTACAGATGGGCTACAACGTTGGTGGAATTTTAGGTTCAATTTTAATGGGTGTATTGCTTGATAAAGTACGCATGAGTTTTGTGATTAAGCTGATTTATCTAGGCATTTTATTCTCACTTTGTTGCTTGGCAATTTCTCCAACTGTTGCATTACTGGCGCTTGCGGCAGTCGGCTGTGGTTTATTTATTGTAGGCGGACAATCGGCATTGTACGGTTTAGCCGCAATGTATTACCCGACTGAAATGCGTGGAACCGGAGTTGGTGCTGCGGTTGCAATTGGGCGTATTGGTTCTTTTGCTGGACCTTTAATGGCTGGTTTTTTACTCTCACTTGGACAAAGCTCGACTATTGTGATTGGTTCAAGCATTCCTGTGATCTTAATTGCAGCGATCTCTGCATTACTTCTTGTCAAAAAACCTAAACAGCCTGTACATTTAGTACAAAGGTCAGGTGCTCGCTAAGTTTTAACGAAAGTATGGGGTTAGAGCCTCATACTTTCATTACAGATTTTCTTATGATGAATGAAAGGTTATGGTACGTTCGAATTTAGTTCAGAAAAAAATAGAAGATGAGCCTAAGTTAAGTTACATGATTGCTCGTGTTGACCGAATTATTAGTAAACATTTAACAGAGCATTTAAAAGAGCTTGAAATTACCTTGCCACAATTTACGGCACTTTCTGTTTTAGCTTCAAAAAGTAATGTATCCAATGCAAAACTTGCTGAACGTTCTTTCATAAAGCCGCAATCTGCCAATAAAATTCTGCAAGATTTGCTGGTTAATGGTTGGATTGAAAAGAAACCTGATCCTACGCATGGTCGCCGTATTTTAATTACACTGACCGAAAGCGGCATTGATAAGCTTAATAAATGCAATGAAGTTGTATTAAAAGTTGAAGAGAAAATGCTTGAAGGCATTGATATCAATCTGGCTTATTTAATTCGTAATAACCTCGATATCATGGTGAATAATCTTAAAAACCTTTAAATGAATGAGCTTGTTTAGGTTGAGCTAAATACCTAAGCACTGATTCACACAGAAAATTTATTTCATTTTGCAAATGAAGTTGTTAGCATCGAAGTGACGTTTTTGACAATGTGTGGCAGCAAATGTCTTCAGGGCAACAAGTATTACTTAAATTAAGAAAAATGATTATTTCAGGGGAACTTGAAGGTGGTGCCAGAATTGCAGAGATTCCCACTGCTGAGTTACTTGGGGTTTCTAGACAGCCTGTTCGTATTGCATTTCGGTTGCTCGAACAAGAAGGTCTCCTCATCAAGAACCCAACCCGTGGCTACACCGTCCGTGAAATTTCAGAACAACTGGTTCATGATGCACTCGAAGTTCGAGGTGTGCTTGAAGGATTGGCTGCAAAAACTTTGGCAGAACAAGGCTTAAGCGAAGAGCAGAAAAAGACGCTGCAACATTGCATTCAAGAAACTGAAAAACTCTTTGATGAAAAAGACGAGTTTGGCGATACCGAACTGGAACGTTATCACCATTTTAACGTCATTTTTCATGACACGATTATTGAGGGCGCGCAAAATGTTGCGCTCATACAAGCTCTAGCAAAAAACAATCAATTGCCGATGGCTTCAGCCCAAGCCATTACCTATGATGAGAAGCAAGCTTTGTCGGAATATCGCCGTTTGCACTATGCACATTTACAGCATTGTTCTATTTTTGATGCATTGGTACATCGTCAGGCAGGTCGTGCTGAAACTTTAATGCGTGAGCACAGTAGTGTGGTGATTTTAGGGGAAACGCTAAGAAATGTTTTAAGCGCTTAAGATGAAATAAGTTCCTTTATTTTGAATAAAGGAACTTAAGAATTAAAGCTCAATCACAAGATTTTTGGTTTTTGCACGAGAACAGCAGGGCGTAAACTGGTCATTAAGTGCATGTTCGTCGTCGGTCATAAACATATCACGATGATCTGGCGTGCCTTCTACAACGCGGGTAATACATGTGCCACAAATGCCTTGTTCACACGAAATAGGAATATCAAACCCATTTGCAATTAATGCTTCAGTCGCAGTTTGTTCTGGCAATACTTCAATTCGACGACCCGTACCTTTAACTTCAATGGTAAAAGCTTCATTGTTGGAAATATCTGCTTTTTGTGCGACAAAATGCTCTTGATGTAATTGCTCGCTGTGCCAACCTGCTTGTTCGGCTGAGCTCATTACAAACTGCATAAATCCTGTAGGACCACATACATATAAGTGTCTATCTGGTGAATTTTGACCTAAAACCGCTGCCATATTACATTCGGTGTCTGGCTGATCTTGAATATGAAAATGAATTTGATCACCAAAGTGCTCGGTTAAGTTGCCATAGAAGGCAATCATTTCATGACTACGGATAAAGTAGTGTAATTCGAAAGGAATATTGGCCGACTTAAGCTGATACGCCATCGACAAAATAGGGGTAATACCAATGCCGCCAGCAAATAAAACCGCCTGCTTTGTTTGAGAATGAATTTCAAATAAATTACGTGGTTCACCAATCTTTAAATAGTCGCCTTCACGATATTCCGTGTGGATGCAACGTGAGCCACCACGTGAGTTAGCATCATGTAAAACACCAATTACATAACGATGTTTTTCACTGCAACAGTTTGAAATTGAATATTGACGGGTTAGGCCGTTTTTAAGATGCACATCAATATGCGAGCCTGCTTCAAAACTCGGTAGCTCTGTACCATTTGCTGTAACCAGCTCAAATGCACGAATGGTGGGGGTAAGCTGGTGAATTTTTTGAATGATAACGTCCATGTTCATACTCCTTTAAATAATCCGGATGTTTGGAAATTTCTGTGCGGATGTTTCAGGAGGCGTTTTATTTTCTTCGGTAAGTAGTCGGTCAATCACCTTACGTGACTGTACACCGCCTGCGTCGATGTTAAGCATCAGTAACTTGCGATGTGGATTATTCAAAATATTTTGCTGCTGTTGCTCAAGCATTTCTAAATCTTCAGTAAAGATTTTGCCTTGGCCTTCACGAATTTGATCGGTGAGTTCTGCATTGTCAGGCTGGAAGTTACGCGCCATTCCCCAGAAATACCAGTGTGAAGTTTCAGTTTCTGGCGTAATAAAATCGACCACGATTGACGAAACTTTTTTGTCTTTTGGTGCGTCATAACCGCCATGTCCAGCATGTGCCACACCGACTTCAATGTGGACATTACTTGGCGCAAAGAAGTGGCAACGTTGCCAACGGTCAACAGGTACATCATCTGCCAAGTGATTACCCCGCAATGCCATTTGCCAAAATGGAGGTGCAATCACATTTTCCATATAACGTTCAGTAATGACATGGTCGCCATCTACTTTGGTCACTGGCAATGATTCATCAATCTCTTTTTGACCAATACTGCTTGAGTGAACATAAGTCTCGTGGGTTAAATCCATCAGGTTATCGACCATGAGGCGATAGTCACATTGAATGTGAAACAGACCTCCGCCATAGCTCCATTCAGGGTGATCTGCCCATTCTAAAGTTGGGAGTTTTGATTCATCTGCTAATGCCTTTTCGCCTGGCCATATCCAAATAAAGCCGAATTTCTCAACAACTGCATATGCTTTGTTGCAAGGGAAACCATTTACACGTTGAGCTGGCATTGAAACAGTTTTTCCATCACAGCCCATGACTAAACCATGATAGCCACACACGAGGTTTCCATCTTCGACATAACCCAGTGAAAGTGGGGCACCACGATGCGGACAAAAATCTTCAACGGCTGCAACTTGATTTTCTTTACCACGGTAAAAAACAATTTTTTCACCACAGATGGTGCGACCTAGCGGTTTGTCTTGGATTTCTTCTGGGCGGCAGGCTACATACCATGCATTTTTAATAAACATTGTGACGACTCCTTATCACTTATTGGATCCAATTTATAATAAATAAAAATAATGGTCAATTGATAAGCAGTATATTTTTTAAAAAATATTGGTCTTTAAAGTTGGTTATTGTGTATGTTTTTTAAAGTTCTTTAGGGCTTTTGTATTTCTTTTAAGTTTTATGGTCGAAATTTTTATTAGCTTTTATTTGGATCCATAATGACTGTGGTCAAGCCATTATGGAGGATGATGATTTAAAAGCTAAAAGTGTATTGAGAAGCTGTTATAAATGCAAAAGATAGCTTATCTGCACTTCAAGATGTGGGGGATATTATTAGTGATGATCTGTTACATCCAGCACGAGCGCATGCCTGCCAGCATAACTTGTGCCCCATAAACCGATGACTTTCAATGAAACTCATCGCGCGCCGATAATCGTCGATCTGACGTCAAGCTTGCTTAGCAGACAGGAATGGATTTCCACGAAAAGCTTCCAGATGCCATTAGGTGGTAGGTGTTGAATCTCTATACGTACTTTATGCCAAGTTAATTACCTGGTCGTTCAAGCGTGAAGAGCTGCTCCTCACCGATTTCGAAGTAGTCAGCGGGGCCGCCTCCTCGCAGGATCGGGTGAGCCTTCGCAGTTTGGTACACTCCGTCTTTGATTAGTTGTCGGTCAATATGGATTGCTAGTGCTTCACCTAACACTAGCCAAGCTGGCAGGCTCATGCCGTCTTGTGCTTTAAGCTGTATGATCTGAGTGACGACACACTCGAACTGCACCGGGCTAGCAGCTACGCGTGATGGCTGAACCTTGTCAGAGGGTAATGCCTCCAGATGAGCCAACTCAAACTCATCGACTTGAATAGGCACCATAGCAGAGGAGGTGTTCATTGCTTCGGCGAGCTCTCGAGTCGCCAGATTCCATACAAACTCACCAATTTCACGCACGTTGGCGAGTGAGTCCTTCTTACCAAGCGAACAAAAGCCAATGATAGGTGGCTTGTAGTTGAACAGGTTAAAGAAGCTGTAGGGCGCAAGGTTGTGCACTCCGTTGTTAGAGACTGTACTGATCCAGCCGATTGGTCGCGGAGCGACGATAGCGTTAAGCGGATCGTGACGCAGAGAATGCCCTTGCGCTGGGTCATAAGAATGCCAGTCAGTCATAGTTTCCTCTTTTTAAACAGGTGTAAGGAACGCGGTTTCCATTGCCTTTAGCTTGGTGTGCGTTCGCAACACCAGAGCCGAAGGTTATTATATTCATATCCCGAACCTGTTCAGGGAGTGGTTTTCAGATCGGAGCTACGTAAGTCTCATGCCAGATAAACGAACGAGACATCCGTTTCAAGTCAATTTTGCTGCCCTGTTTTCAAGAACAGGGCAGATTTGTTTTTCTTACTTCTTTAAATCAGCCAATAAAGGTGTTTTTTCTTCCTTAACTAAAGAAGTCTTGACCGAGTGTTCCTTCGAGCTGCTCCTTGAGGCCCGCTGAGAATTCACGAACAACGGGAAAAGGACTTTGAAAGAGTTTGATGTTGTTGATGAGGCCAGTCTCATTCCGAGTGAGGATGGTGATGCCAGTGATCGGCTTGCCACCGTGGATGGCATCCCATTCAAGGTATGTCTTAGCACCGTCAACCGTCTCCGCAGTGAACACAAAGTTTTCATACATCGTGCTCGTTGCTGTAAAGAATGCCCCAATGAGTGTCGGGCCGACCACGGCCTTGCTGAGGGCTGAGGTCTGAAGGCTAGCGTCAGCAGTGAACGACTCCGCGAAATCGCTCGTTCCTTTCTTCTTGACGATTTGCATCCATGCTGTTCCCAGCGAGTTGATGGTAGTAGTCATTAGAATCTCCTAAGTTGGTCAGTAGTCATTTCAATATTCCCCAGAACATGTCTGCGGCTTTTATTTTTCAAGGTGCTCTATGAGAAATTCACCAGCTCTCTGCAATGCGTCATGTGCCTGAGGTAAAGATGCTGTTTGAATGTGCCAAACATGTGGCATTTCCGCCCAAACCTCAAGGTGTGACTCGCCGCCAGCCGCACGCACTTTGCGGTCAATTTCAAGCGCATCATCGAGAAGTACTTCATCGCTTCCTACATGGATGAGCAATGGAGGAAAGCCGTGCATGTCTGCGAACATTGGCGAGATGATCGGATCCTTCAAATCATGGTTTTCTGCGTAAGCTTCGACCATTTCCCGCATCGCACCTATATTTACCATTGGGTCGCGATCAGCCAACTGCGTTAACGATGGTAGCGTCAGCGTTAAGTCTGCCCATGGGCTAATGAGTAGAACTGCTCGTGCGTCTTTATGGCTCTTCGAGGACGCGTAGGCAAGAATATTGACAACCATGCCACCGCCACTGGAATCTCCAGAAACAGCGAATGGCTTCCCAAACGCACGTATAGCCTCGTAGCCGCGGATCGACTCGTCATAGGATGCAGGGAATGGGTGTTCGGGGGCTTTTGAATGGTCTAGAACGATGACCTGAGACTTTGCTGCTCGAGAGAGCTCTCCGAGCATGCCCAGATGCGAGGCAGGAGAACCAGCCACCCAGCCTCCACCATGGAGATGGTAGATAATACGTTCTTTAGATGCGCCGGGAGCCGTAATTGCCACCGCAGCTACACCACCAAGCTCAATCGGCTCGACTATTAGGTCCGCTGCTGGCGGGTTTGCTTCCGAAATTTTCTCCATACTGAAACGGAGCGTCTCGATGTTGCTAACGGGATGCTCAAGTTCGAAGGCGAACATCGCTTCGCGGAGCTTGCGGATGGAAGATGAATCGTAGGTCATAGTTCTGCTCACTTCAAATCAAGAAAAGTCGCTGGCACCCAGTCGTAGCCAGTACCAGTGTCGGCCTTGCGAATACGGCCTAGGCCAGGGAACGGCATGTGGGCTGCGGCAATCATCGTTTTATCCGTAGCGAGTTTCACAAGAAGGTCTTCACGCGTTTTGACAGCCGATGCGCTGTCTGAGTCAAAGACGATGCTGATTTCTGGATGAGGCATTTGGACTGCACCAACATGAGCTACATCGCCCCAGACCAGCAATGACTGACCTTTAGAAGAAATCATGTATCCTGTGTGACCAGGCGTGTGGCCAGGAATAGCATACGGTGTAATACCAGGGATGATTTGGTCCATGCTGTTATAAGGTTTCCATTTACCTGCTGCGATGTAAGGTGCAGCACCATCCTGTGCGATTTTGAAGAAAACTTTTGCATCTTCAGGAGCCTTAGCCATAATTTCCTTCGATAGCCAGAAGTCGGCATCGGCTTTGTTCATCATCACAGTGGCATTCGGAAAGACGCGTTTCCCATCCTTGTAGATACCACCAACATGGTCACCGTGAAGATGAGTTAACAGCACTAGATCAACCTGCTCTGGTTTGTAACCGGATGCCTTCAAGTTCTGCACGAGTTTGCCTAATGCAGCGGGACCCCAGTGTCCTCCAGCACCAGTATCAATGAGAACTAGCTTAGAACCAGTATTTACGAGATAGCCTTGAACAGTGGCAGAAACATTCTTGGGGTCGTTTTGGAAGGAGCGTGCTAGAAGGGACTGAATGAGCTTCGGGTCACCATGCAGAAGGTTTGAGTCAATACTAGCGCCACCGTCATACAGAGCAGTGAGTTCATAATCGCCAATCATAGTGCGATAGAAGCCCGGGACCTGTTTGTGTTGCATCGGTGCAGCGGCTTGAGCGGGTGTTACAACAGCAATGGTACTAGTAAGTGTTAATGATACAGCTAGCACAGTACTTGAAGTAAGGTTTGAGAATTTCATAGCATTTCCTAACTATTTTGTAGTGGGGCATTCATACATACGTCATGATCTTTAGCGGGACGCCAACTCATCCTGGCATATCGTTGTTGCCACCTTTGTAGTCGCACACATGGCTAATTTTTCTATGAGACAGTAAAAATATAACCACTTGTACTTTGCAAGTGGTTGAAGATTACCTCCACAACTTGCATAATGCAAGTGGAAAAATGAAGTAAAGGAAAAATACCTGTGTTACAGACAAGACGATCGGGTTGTCCGATCAATTTGACACTTGAACAAATCGGTGATCGCTGGAGCTTAATCGTTATCCGTGATGTCATGTTCGAAAATAGACGAAGCTATGGTGCGCTATTGGAACAAAACAAAGAGGGTATCGCTTCGAACATTCTTGCAAGCCGCTTGAAGCATTTGACTGCCTCTAATCTTCTGACACGCTGTCCAGATCCGAATCATCAGCAAAAATTTATCTATAGCCTTACCGAAGAGGCCATACAGTTAGTTCCTCTGCTAGCACAAATGGCCGTCTGGGGTCTTCGACATACAAATCCGAGCAAAGAAGCGTCTTTGCGTGCTGAGCTTCTAGAAAAGGGTGGACCTTCACTTTGGAATGCCTTTATGGATGAACTACGTTACCTTCATCTCGGTATACCACGTCCAGAGCGTTCAGCATCTGATGAGCATCAGGCTGACAACAGGGATGCAGTCGCTATTCTGCTTAGGACCTAATCGTTTATACGTGCGAATGCTGATTTGCAGGATATAGTGAGAGTTATGAATCTTGGTGAATGGATGGAACTCTCAACTATTTTCTGCCATGAGCCTAATTTGAACCTGAATTACACAACGAATCAAAAATACTTGGTTAACCTTGATTTTTACACGGTAGTCGGGCTCTGTTGTAACATCGTGGATCATGCATGTCTGAACACCGTTAAGGACCATTAATTAGGCCTTTAAGCAATAGGCATATTGAATACTGGGGTTGAGGTGTGGCTGAACATCATTAAGTTTGGTTGATCAGTCACCACGATAGATCAAGCCTTAGATTAGGCAATGAGTGTCAGGACTAGTATTGTTTTTATGATGTCTTTCAAAGTTGAATATTTTTAGTGTGAGCGTATTTTGAAAATTAGGATCTACTGTACTGTTGGTTAAAAAGAAAGCAGGGGTTGTCTTTGAGAATAAAATCCCATAAATAAAAATATATTTCATTTTTAAATCTGTTTTACTGTCCTAAATTCGACATGGCTGGTTGCAAGGTCGAGTTCCTGTGGATGCCTAGCGGCAGCACGATAACACGCGCAATGATTGGTTGAGCATAAATAAGACCCACTTTTAATCGTGTATTGCAAAATCTGTTCATGGCTTTGCTGATATTTTGATGGATCTCTTATATGGTGATCTCTTGGTCCTGTGTAGGATGTTTGTGTCCATTCCCATACATTACCATTGTAATTCTTCAACTGGCTGGATACTGGGGATTGTACAAACATAGCCGCACCGCCTTGCTTCTCTGCATCGGCAAAAAAGTCCGAATGTAAGTTGGCTTACTCTTTTGAGTTTCATAAATGCATCTTGCATTCCATAAAAATGAACTGAGCTTTTTTGGCTAAAAAAACACTCTGGAATTGATCATAATAGATTTTTTATGGATCCATACAAATATTAACTCATCCTAAATTGAGATTTTTAATAATTTTATAATTATATAATTTATGTATTTATGTATTTATGGGTTTTTTTAATAATCGATTTATAATTTTAGTTGATTTTTTGGATCCAAATATTCAGTATAGAAAAAGAGCAGGATGCTCTAAAAAACAAATATTCCTCTAGGTCATTATGGATACGGATGTGCATAACCACCCAATTGCTTATATAGCAATGTCGTGTGTATGTCTGATCCAAGGGAGATACACAAATGGAAAGAGACGTTCTAAGTGAGATCAATCAAAACAACATGAGCCGATACCAATGGTTTGTTATTTTGATTTGTATCTGTCTCAATATTATTGATGGCTTTGATGTGATGGTGATGGCATTTACCGCACCGTCGGTGTCAGCAGAATGGTCACTTTCAGGGGCACAAATTGGCTTGTTGCTTAGTTCAGGCCTTTTTGGAATGGCTGCTGGTTCAATCTTTCTCGCACCTCTAGCCGATAAAATCGGTCGCCGTTTACTCATCTTAGTTTGTCTTGTGATTGCAGGTCTTAGTATGTTGGGCTGTGCTTTTGTACAAAGCCACGGCATGTTGGCAGTACTTCGGTTTATTACCGGAATAGGGGTGGGCGGTATTCTTGCCAGCAGTAATGTGCTAGCAAGTGAATATGCCAATGCTCGCTGGCGTAGTCTTGCGGTTAGTTTAATGTCTACAGGTTATGGAATTGGCGCCACACTCGGTGGGGTATTGTCACTGGCATTGATTGAGCATTTAGGTTGGCGTTCAATCTTTTTAGCGGGTGGAATCACCACCATTGCAATGTTGCTGATCAGTGCATGGTTATTACCTGAATCTTTAGATTATTTATTAGCGAAAAGACCCAAACAGGCATTGGAACGAATTAATGCAACTGTAAATCGTATGGGGCTAAACGAACTACCAGTTATGCCACGCTATGAAAAAATGAGCACGCAAAATGGTAGTGAACTGAGCAAATTATTTGCCGGACAATTGGGATTTCAAACACTTTGTCTGTGGTTTGCATTCTTTTTAGTGATGTTTGGCTTTTACTTTGTCATGAGCTGGACGCCAAAAATTCTTATTTCAATGGGAATGTCACCAGAGCAAGGTGTAAGTACCGGTATTTTAATTAGTATTGGCGGTATTTTCGGTGCGGCTATTATTGGTTTACTCGCATCACGCATAAAAATTTTCTATGCCTTAAGCCTATTTTTAGGGCTAACGTCTGCTTGTGTTTTCCTATTTGTTGCAGTGTCTGCTCAAGTGAGTGTTGCACTCATGGTGGGGTTATTACTCGGCACACTTATTAATGGCTGTGTGGCAGGTTTATATTCTATTTCTCCAACAATTTATGACGCTGAAATCCGTAGTCGCGGTGTGGGTTATGCCATTGGTTTTGGTCGTATCGGGGCAATTTTATCGCCAACGATTGCAGGTATTTTTCTGGATAAAGGTATCGCACCTGCAACGCTTTATGCCTATTACGGCGTGGTCTTTATTTTAGCTATTTTCCTGATTTTAAGTCTGGGCAGCGCTTTTTACCGAAGTAAAAAAGAGCAAAATTACTCGCTTAAAACAGCACCTTAAACCATTAAAAATTAAATAGTTGAGATAAAAAATGAAAAAGACACCATTGTGGGTGGGGGTATGCTTGTGCCCATTATTTACTCAAGTTGCGCATGCCGAGTTTATTGCAGACAGTAAAGCTGAGCTGACACTTCGAAATTTTTACTTTGACCGAGATTATAAAAAAGACCCATATCCCTATACCGCGGCCAGAGATTGGGCGCAGGGGTTAATTTTTAAAGGACAGTCAGGTTATACCGAGGGTACAGTTGGGTTTGGTGTTGATGTGCTAGCAATGGCAGGCTCTAACCTAATGGGAAGCCATGCTGATGACTATGCACGTAGTGGCTTATTACCAGTTAATACCGATAATTCTCGTGATGATTATTATGGAAAAATCGGCATTACAGGAAAGGCTAAATTTAGAAAAAATGAGCTTTTTCTAGGTGATTTGGTTCCACAATTACCAACCATATTTTCATCGCCAGCGCGTTTGTTCCCCCAGACTTATCGCGGTATTCGCTTTGTTTCAAATGAAATTCCAAATCTTCAACTCGAAGGATTTTATGTCGACGAAGTGCGTCAACGCGACTCAATTCGCTTTACAGATGTTGGAACGGATAATATCAACCGTCGTTTTGATAAGGCGGCAACCACTGATTCTTTTTACACGCTGGGAGGAAGTTATCAGTTAAAGGACTACCGGTTACGTGCTTATCATGCTGAACTCAAAGACATTTATCAGCAACAATTTTTGGGTTTTAACGGAAAACAGCCTTTAAATGACCAGCTTAATTTTTTAAGTGACGTACGTTTTTTTAATAGTGAAGAAACTGGAAGCAAAAAAATAGGAGAGGTAGATAACCGCCATATCAGTGGCTTATTTGGTTTGAACTATCAAAACCATACGGTTTCTTTGGGCTATATGCAGTCGTTTGGCTCGACAGGTCTGCCATTTTTGTCGGGAACTGAAAGTCCGGTCGTGCTTGATTTTATGAGTTCTGACTACTCAAATAAAGACGAAAAAGTCTATTCGATTCGTTACGAATATGATTTTAAAAATGCGCAATTAGGTGATGTTTCATTAAATGGACTGCGCTTTATGACCCGCTATGCAAAAGGGGAAGATATTGATTTGCTGCAATATGGCGATCAGCGATTTAAAGAAGAGTCGATGGAATTTGATTTAGGTTATAAAATTCCTGAAGGAAAGTTAAAAGGCCTAGGTATGCGAGCTCGTTTTTCTCATTACCGTAACGATATGCCAAGTAATATGACATTTCACTCGGCAAATGAAACACGGTTGAATGTGGATTACACCTTTAAATTTTAATGCTCAATATTTAAGTAAATTAAAGACAAGTTAAAACATTGTGAGCATCAATGTTTTAACTTTAGTTATCAACTTCACAAAATCACTCTATAATACCGCCAATCTTATTAAAGCCAATTGAGTCGTTCATTAAACACATGGCTTTAATCTCTCATTTTTTAAGTCAATTTCTTCGCTGTGATTCGGCTTATATTTCAATATTTAGAATTTTATGTGTCTGCGCTGACACATAAAAATATTTAGGTGCCAGCATGGAAATCAAGGTTAATTATCTCGACAATCTTCGACAGGAAGCTAAGTTCGATGACTTTACGGTAATTGCCGATCAACCAATTCGCTACAAGGGTGACGGTTCGGCACCGGGCCCATTTGACTATTTTTTAGCATCTTCCGCATTGTGTGCAGCGTACTTTGTAAAAGTGTATTGTGCAGCTCGAGATATCCCAACCGATAATATTCGTTTATCACAAAATAATATTGTTGATCCTGAAAACCGCTACAAGCAAACGTTTAAAATTCAGATTGAATTACCAGCCGATATTTCAGAGAAAGATCGCCAAGGGATTTTACGTTCAATCGACCGTTGTACTGTTAAAAAAGTGATTCAAACTGGCCCTGAATTTATTATTGAAGAAGTTGAAAGCATTGATGCAGATGCGCAAGCATTGTTATTGCCAAGCTTAACTTCAGAAAGCCATACCTATATTCAGGGTAAAGATCTGCCATTAGAAGAAACAATTGCCAATATGTCTGCCATTTTGGCGAATTTGGGCATGAAGATTGAAATCGCATCTTGGCGTAATATCGTGCCAAATGTATGGTCTTTACATATTCGTGATGCACAGTCTCCGATGTGTTTTACCAATGGTAAAGGTGCAACTAAAGAAAGTGCTTTGGCATCTGCATTAGGCGAGTTTATTGAGCGCCTTAACTGTAACTTCTTCTATAACGACCAGTTCTGGGGTGAAGAGATTGCCAATGCTGAATTTGTGCATTATCCAGATGAAAAATGGTTTAAACCGGGTCCAAATGGTGAATTACCTCAAGAAATCTTAGATGAATATTGTCTTGAGATTTATAACCCAGATGATGAGTTGCTTGGCACACATTTATATGACACCAATTCAGGTAACGTAGAGCGTGGTATTTGTTCGCTACCTTTTGTGCGCCAGTCTGACGATGAAGTTGTCTATTTTCCATCAAATTTAATTGAAAACTTGTACTTAAGTAATGGTATGAGTGCAGGTAACACTTTGGCGGAAGCCCAAGTTCAATGCTTGTCAGAAATTTTTGAACGTGCTGTAAAACGTGAAATTTTGGAAGGTGAAATTGCACTTCCGGATGTCCCTGAAGAAGTATTAGCAAAATATCCAGGTATCGTTGCTGGTATTAAAGGTTTAGAAGAGCAAGGTTTCCCTGTATTAGTTAAAGATGCATCGTTAGGTGGTCAGTTCCCTGTAATGTGTGTGACTTTAATGAACCCGCGTACGGGTGGTGTTTTTGCATCGTTTGGTGCACATCCAAGTTTTGAAGTTGCATTAGAACGTAGTTTGACTGAATTACTTCAAGGCCGTAGTTTTGAAGGCTTAAATGATTTACCTCAACCGACTTTCCAAAGTAATGCGGTCACTGAACCAAACAACTTTGTTGAGCACTTTATTGACTCAAGCGGTTTGGTATCTTGGCGTTTCTTTAGTTCTAAATCTGACTATGACTTTGTTGAGTGGGATTTTTCTGGAGAAGGTGAAGAATCGAATGCAGACGAAGCTGCAACATTGTTCGGTATTCTTGAAGAGATGGGCAAAGAAGTATATATGGCAGTCTATGAGCACTTAGGCGCGACAGCTTGCCGTATTTTAGTGCCAGATTATTCAGAAATTTATCTCGTTGAAGATTTGATTTGGGACAATACCAATAAAGCACTTTCATTCCGTGAAGATATTCTAAATCTACATCGTTTGGATGATGAACAACTTGAGGCGTTGGTTGAGCGTTTAGAGGAATGTGAGTTAGACGATTACACTGAAATCACCACATTGATTGGCATTGAATTTGATGACAATACAGTTTGGGGACAGCTTACGATTTTAGAGTTGAAATTGTTGATTTACGTTGCTTTGCAGCAATTTGAAGAGGCAAAAGAGTTAGTCGAAACTTACCTACAATATAACACTAACACCGTTGAGCGTGGTTTGTTCTATCAGTGCATGAACGTGGTTCTTGAAGTGATGTTAGATGAAGAACTAGAGCTTGAAGATTACCTGACTAATTTCCGCCGTATGTTTGGTGACACACGAATGGACGCAGTATTAGGTTCTATCGAGGGTAGCGTTCGTTTCTACGGTTTAACACCAACAAGCATGAAACTAGAAGGGCTTGATCGACATTTACGTCTGATCGATAGTTATAAAAAATTACATGCAGCTCGCGCTAAAGCAGTAGCTTCGTAATTTAAAAAGCTAAATAAAAAAAGCCTATTTTTAAATAGGCTTTTTTTATAAAACAAATTTCTAGCTTAAGCAGATTCTTTGCTGATCTCTAAGATTTCTGCCTCTGTTGTATCATCCTGATGTTCGCCCAAAGTGTGTTTAGCCGGAATATACGACATTGCACGTTCTGCTAAAGCTGTAATGGTGAGACTTGGGTTAACACCCAAATTGGCACCTAACATTGAACCATCTACAACATATAAGTTTTTATAGTTAAAAACACGGTTTTGTCCATCTACCACGCCACGTTCTGGACTTGAAGAAATTGCACAGCCACCCATGCAATGTGCGGTAAAAGGCACATTGAATAAAATTTCGGTAATGGTTGTCATGGGGTGCCCATTAAACATTTTGGCAACTTTTTCGGTAAATGTATTGGCCTGTGGAATATAAACCGGTAGCTTTTTACCTTCGCTAGATAAAACCTTGCCAAAAGGCCAAAACCAGTTACGTTTCAAGCGCATGTTAATTGAAGCATCGGCAGTTTGCATCACCAAGAAAATCAAGGTTTGACGTGCAAAACCAACCGGATTACTCATGCGTAGAAAAATAAATGGATGGCAGATTAACGCCCATAACCAAAAGAAGATACGTGTCCAACCCGGTTTGCCTTTTGCCATGTAAGTACACATGAGACCCATTGCATCGGAACCGTTTTGGTAGCGAGTTGCTTCAATATGGGTGTCATGGTCGATGTAAATACTTGAACCAATAGCAACACCTTTGCTCATGTCGACATCTTTACCAAAGAAACGAACCCCTAAAATAGATTCGGCATTGGTACGAACCCGATTACCCAAGTCATCGGAAATGTTTGGCAGAGAACCAGACTGCTTTAAGCGGAACAACATCTCTTGGGTGCCCAAAGAAGATGCCGAGAAAATCACGTTGCGTACTCTCCATGTACGACGCTGTTTATTAAACCATGAGGTTGAGCATTCAGTGGTTACTTCATAGCCATCACTGCCATCTGCTTTACCATTGAGTGGTTTAACATCAACAACTTTAGTTTCTTCATAAACCTTGGCGCCATTTTTTTCGGCAAAGTACAAATAGTTTTTATCTAAAGTATTTTTTGCGTTGTGTTTACAACCTGTCATGCACCCGCCACATGCTGTACACGTCGCACGGTCTGGACCTTCACCGTTAAAATATGGGTCAGGATAGGTTTTTCCGCCTTCTTCACCTTCGGGTGGAAAGAAGGTTGCAACACGAGTCGGTTTAAATGTGTGACCCACACCGATAGCTTCACCCATTTTTTTAAGCATATGGTCAGCTGGACCAAAAATTTTATTATCCGTCACCCCAAGCATACGTTCTGCTTCGGCATAGTGCTGTGGCATTTCATTTTTCCAGTCTGCAGCATCTGCCCATGTGCCTTCGTCCCAAATATGTTCAGGTGGAACGAGTAGGGTATTGGCATAGGTAATTGAACCTCCACCTACAGCATTCCCGCAAATAATGGTGACATGGCGAAAAAAGCGCATATTGAAATAGCCGAAAAGCTTCATGCCCGGACGCCAAATCCAACGGCGGGAATTCCAGTTATTTTTCGCAAAATCCTCGGCTTTCCAGCGACGCCCCATTTCCATTACAGCAACTGAGTAACCTTTTTCGGTTAGACGGCAAGCAGAAACACTACCACCAAAGCCTGAACCAATAATGAGATAATCATAGTCATAATTGTTTGTTGTCATGCCGAGGCTCCTCTCTGGCGATTATTTTTTATATTGACTGTGTATGTTTATCAATGAATTGCCCAATGCGCTCAATCGAGTCATTAGATTCTTTTAGTATACCCGCGTGGAACTGAAAAACATGTCCGACTTGGTCATAAATCCTAAAGTTCGTCGGAATACCATATTTTTCAGCTTGTTCAGCGAGACGTTTTGCATCATCTAATAAAACTTCTTCAGTGCCCGCATGAATCAGAATAGGCGGTAAACCTGTTAAGTCAGCATAAAGTGGAGAACAAGTTGAATCAGTTACTGATTTTTGCCCGCAATAATTTTTTGCGCACCACGCTAACCAGTTTTCAGACAGCATTGCATCTTGAGCTGTACGAGTTTTCATACTGTTTCCAGAGAGGCTTAAATCAACCCATGGTGAAAGTAAAACCAATGCAGCTGGTAGTGGAAATCCTGCATCCCGAATAGCAATTGCAGTGCTTAAACTCAGCCCGCCACCCGCAGAATCTCCGACAAACACGAGTTTTTTCGGGTCTTGTCCTTGGGCAAGTAAAGCTTTGTAGACAGCAATTGCATCTTCAATAGCAGCGGGGCTTGAGTGCTCTGGAGCGAGGCGATATTCAGGTAACCAGACTTGTGCTTGAGCTGCGTGTCCAATTTGAGCGGCAAGCTTAGTGTGACTTTTTGAACTGCCAACCACATAGCCACCGCCATGTAAATACAAGATACCTAGCCCTGACTTAGTCGTTTTGGGCTGAATATGAACTGTTGGCATTTGAGCAATTTTTTGCTTTTTTGTTTTATAGCCACGTGGCCCAAGCACAATAACACTGGCTGCATCGCTACAAAAACGTTGTAACTTCACTGGAGTCTTGGGTGATAAAGCCGGACGTAGTGTAGTCCGGATGGTCCATGCAAGAAGCTGCTTCATAATAAGAACTCATACTAGAGCTTGTTATTTATTGATCAGCATCTCCTAAATTTAGGATGATGCTGATCAGTGATTTTTTTATTTTGCTGGTTTGTTGAGTAGGCGAGTTTGAAAAGCAGTCGCGGCTCCAAAAATCTTTTGGTAGCCTTGTGGAAGAATACGTTGAATCACATCAACGACTTTCGCATCGGCTCCAATCAGTAAGCGTCGACGGTTTTTACGAACAGCCTCTAAAATTTGTTGAGCCGCCTCGTCAGCAGGGGTGCGAAGTAATTTATCGAAAGCATCCTGACTTTTAACAGGGTCCATGCCTAAAGACTGGACGCTATTATTCATACGTGCAGCTTTAGCAATATTGGTACGAATACCACCCGGATGCACACAAGTTGCGCTAACCCCAGCATTTTGCATATCCAGTTCTTGGCGTAGGGACTCGGTAAAACCACGAACGGCAAATTTACTCGCGTTATAAGCACTTTGGGTCGGTTGAGCTGTTAAGCCAAACATGCTGGAAATATTAATAATATGCCCATCACCACTTTGCTTTAAAAATGGCAAGAATTCTTTAGTGCCATAAACTACACCCCAAAAATTAATACCAATGAGCCATTCAAGATCTTCATAACTTACACCTTCAGCCGTGCTACCTATTGCTACACCAGCATTATTAAAAATCAAATTAACTTGGCCATGCTCATTTACAACAGCTTTTGCCCAATTTGCCACCTCATCACGCTTAGCAACATCAACTTTTTGCGTGGTTACTTTGACTGAATAAGCCGATAACTGTTCAACAGTTTTAGCTAAACCCGCTTCACTGATATCGGAAAGCGCCAGATGGCAGCCTTGTTTTGCCAGTGCAATTGCAAGTGCTTGTCCAATACCGGAACCCGCACCTGTAACAGCAGCGACTTTGTTCTTAAATGTTTTCATAAAATACTCCGTTTATTTTTCTGATTTCCTATCGTGAAGCTGATTAAGAAAGAGCCGAGACTTGAGTGTAGTTTTCAATATCAAAGCGGCGAGTGCGTTGACGATACTCAAGGGTAAAACCTGGCCAGTTATTGGTATTCTTGCCATCAGCGGTTTGATACCAACTTGTACAACCTTGTGCCCATACGGTTTTCTTCATTTTTTCTTGAATATTTTGGTTGAACTCGTGTTGAACTTCTGCACGAACATTGGTGAATAACAACTTGTTTTTTATCAGTGTTTGAATGGCATCTAAAATATAATTCACCTGACTTTCAATCATATAGACAATTGAATTATGTCCAAGATTGGTGTTTGGACCATAAAGCATAAAGAAATTAGGGAAGCCGCTAACAGTTAAGCCAAGGTATGCTTCTGCACCATCTTTCCATGTATCTTTTAAGGTACGTCCGTCCAATCCAGTAATTTGCATTGGGGCCATAAATTCAGTCGCAGCAAAACCAGTACCATAAATAATGGTATCAACTTCATGCAGATTTCCGTCCGTATCTAAAATGCCATTTTCAGTGATTTCTTGAATGCCCGTATGAATAACATCTACATGAGGTTGAGTGAGCGTTTCATACCACTGGTTGGAAATCAAAATACGCTTACAACCAATTGGGTAGTCCGGCATTAAACGATGACGTAATTTGGAGTCTTTAACTACCTTACGAATATGACGTTGGAATAAATATTCCACTAAAGGCATTTCATTTAGCGAAGTAGTGAAAGCAAGCAGACGAATTTCGTGATGGCCATATTGCAAGGCACGATCTAGACTCTGCAAAATCGGTAATTTGCGGAATGCTTTTTTCTCTAAAGGTTGATAAATCCGATCTGGCTTTGGAATGACGTAAGGTGCCGAACGTTGATAAACATCAAGATGAGCAACCTGTTTAGCAATTTCAGGAACAAACTGAATGGCGCTCGCACCTGTACCAATTACAGCAACACGTTTGCCAGTTAAGTCATAGTCATGATCCCAACGAGCTGAGTGAAAAGCCTTACCTTTAAAGTTTTCAATGCCTCTGAGTTTCGGATAAGCAGGGCGGTTGAGCTGGCCTACAGCGCCCACTAAGAATTCAGCTTCGAACTGTTCACCAGAAGTACTTTTAATGTGCCATACACCTTGTAGGGCATCAAATTCGGCACTGGCAATTTCGGTATTAAATTGAACATGTGGGCGAATGTTATATTTATCGGCGCAGTGGCGTAAATATTGATAAATCTCTTGAGATGTGCCGTAACGGTTTTTCCAGCCAAGTTCCTGCTCAAAAGAAAAAGAATAAAGATGTGAAGGTACATCGCAAGCAGCACCCGGATAAGTATTGTCGCGCCAGACACCACCGACATCAGCGGCTTTTTCATATAGTGTAAATTGTTCAAAACCGGCTTGTTTGAGACGAATCGCAAGACCCAAACCACCAAAACCCGTGCCTATAATGGCGATGCGTACATTTTTATTTGAATTAGCTGACGAATTAAACATAGGCTGCTCTAAAATCCTTAAAAACAGTGGGCGAAAGAATCGCAATTTCCTGTATGCAGAATAGTCGTTTATTTGCTTGATTTAGAGGATGGATGAGGACAAAATATTGTGATTCGAGGACATTCTGAGCAATACAGTGAAGTATGCATGGGCTTTTGAACGCAGTGTACATAGTGTTCGATTAATGGCTGATTTTGCGGTGGAATCAGGCATTTCTTATCAGACCATTTTAGAAGAGACTGGAATCAGTCAACAGCAATTGCTTGATCCTAATATGGTGGTGACAGGTCAGCAAGAATTGCAGGTTATTCATAACTTGGTTGAGCAGCTTGGAGACAGGCCGACATTAGGCTTAGATGTAGGTACACGCTATCACTTTACAACATTTGGGCCTTTAGGCATGGCCCTCATGAGCAGTGCCAGCATTCGTGAAGCACTTGATTTAGCTTTAACCTATTTTTCACTTACTTTTGCTTTTACCCGATTTCTAGTTTCAGATACAGATGAAGGTATTCGGATTGAGATTGAAGATGAGGGCGTACCACCTTCAGTTCGCCAGTTTATTCTTGAACGGGACGCCGCGGCGCTCATTACGGTGCAACGGGACTTGGTACAAGATAATTTTTGTCAATATATGGCTTTCACTTTCCAGCCTAAAGCTGAGGTACAACCCTATATCGATTTGTTTGGAATTCTGCCGGAGTTTGGGGCGGCCAAGAACTTTGTTTTACTCGATCCACATAAAGTAGATCAAAAACTACAAATGGCCAATGACCTGATTTTACATACGGCTGAAGAACAATGTCGGCAAATTTTAGATAGGCGCCAAACACAAAAGAAATTTATTAATTTAGTGCAGCAGCAGTTAATGAGGGTACGAGGGGAAATGCCCTCTATGGACATGGTTGCTGATCGTTTGCATTTAAATGCACGTACCTTACGCCGTCATCTGTCTCAAGAAGGCATGACCTTTATTCAAATACGTGAAGAAGTCAGACAGGTTTTAGCAGAACAATATCTGACTTTACCGAAAGTATCTATTGAGCAGATTGCCGAATGGTTGGGCTATGCCGAACCTGCCAGTTTTATTCATGCTTATAAAAGATGGCGCGGTAAGACACCGCATGCAGTACGATTAATTGGGAAATCATCAAGCTAACTTTATTTATTCAAGCGCAAATGCAACAAACGTGTCGCCGAGGTGTGACGAATCTCATCTACTCGTGCACTAAAATAACGTTCAGTAATGGCTTCACCTGACAAATCTTCAACGACTTCAAAGCCCATTTGTTCAACTGCGTGATGTAAATCAGTAGGTTTGAATTGACCTAATAAAGGTTCTTTCAGCAAATGGGTAAACTGGGCAACACCCATGCTACCAATGCGTTCGATACCAGTTAATTCCTGAAAATCGGTCGAATAGTCGAATACAACTTCGCTAGCGTTTACTGCAAATTCAGCAATACTTTTTAAAGTCTGCAAGGTCGTTTGCGGGTTTAAATAATGAGTTGTTCCTAACCATGAAAAAAAAGCAGGAGCGGATCGCTCATAGAGACTTCTGGTCAAGGCTTCAGAGATAGACTCTTTTTCAAAATTAATTGCGACAAACTCAACTGTTGAAGGAATATTTCCTAGCTTTTTTAGTTTGGCTTGTTTGGCAGCTTGAGTATCAGGATGATCAACTTCAAAGATTTTTAAAGTTGGGTAATGGTGAGACTCACGTAGTACAAATGAATCTAGACCTGCACCAACTAAAACATATTGTTGAGTGTTTTGTTGAACTGCCTGATCAAGTAAATCTTCGGCATAACGAGAGCGTCCGACCACTTGCCCAGTGAGTAAACCTAAAGTGCGGTTTAAAATCGCAGAATTCATTAATTTAACAAGGAGTGGGCTTGATAGAAGTTTTTTCCAGCTTCTACTGGTCAGCTCAAAAGCATAAGGGTCTGAAAATACAGGGCTGACCGTATTTTTAAAGTGATTTGCACGTAATGCAGCGGCGGCTTCGGCGGTACGACTTGATTGACCTTCTTTCATCTTTATCCTGTTTTTTTATTTCTTGAAGATATTCAACGAAGAAGGCAGTGTATTTTCATGAAAACCTAAAATACACTGCCTATTTCTTACAACGGATTTGATCAAAATTACAAATTAATGAGTCTTTGTCGTTTGATATGTCACTTCATAATCTTTCAAATCGACGTTTTTCAAACGTTGTTTCAGCTTTTTCAATGACCATGGCCATGCAGCGAAGTTACGGCCGTTGGCATCAAGGTAGTAACTCTTACAACCACCACTATTAAATACAGTTGTTTTTAAGTGCTTTTGTACCAAATCATTATGCTTTTTAATAACTTCGGGCTTAACGTTGAACTTGCTAATACCCTTGTTCTTAATTTTCAATAAGCCATCTACAATATAGTCTAGCTGAGCCTCAGCTAAGCCAATAAAAGAGTCATAAACCAAGACATTCGGTCCTAAAATTAAAAATGCATTCGGCACATTTTCAATGTTGGTACCTAAATAAGCCTCAGGTGAACTATCTTTCCACAAATCTTGTAAACATTGACCTTTTTCATTATGAACACGTTTACCAATTGGCGGATGAGATACCTCAAAACCAGTGCCCCAAATAATTACGTCAACTTCATGGCGTTCACCATTGGCAGCAACAACCGTATTGCCTTCAACTTTCACTAAACCATGAGGAATAAGGTTTGTATTTGGTGCTTGTAGCGCAGGGTAGTAATTATTAGCAAACAAAATACGTTTACAACCAATATCAAAGTTTGGCGTTACATTTTTACGTAGCACAGGGTCATTAATCTGTAATTTAAGTAATTGCTTACCCAGTACATTTACCGGTTTAAGTGCAAGCGGGTTACGTAAACCAAAGTTAATTGCATTCAGAGTTAACGCTACACTTTTACGCCAGCTTGCTTGAATAGATGGATACTTAGCAATCACTGATTTACTAAATTCGCCCAAGTCTGTGTCTGGCTTTGGTAGTACCCAAGGTGCTGTACGTTGGAACACAAAAAGCTCTTTCGCTTTTGGTTGAATTTGGGGCACAAACTGGATTGCTGATGCGCCAGTACCAATCACAGCAATGCGTTTACCTGTCAAATCATAATCATGGTTCCATTTAGCTGAATGGAACATCTCACCTTTAAACGTATCTAAACCTTCAAGACGTGGAATTTGTGCTTCAGTAATTGGACCTGTAGCGAAAATAACAGTTTTAGATAAATACTGACCAGTAGTGGTATCAAGTACCCACACATGGCGTGAGTCATCCCATGCTGCGTTCAGCAATTCGTTGTTAAATTCTATTTTAGATGAAACATTAAACTCATTACTCACATCTTCCAGATAACTTAAAATTTCAGGTTGGCGAGCAAATAAATGGCTCCATTTTGCACTTGGTGCAAACGAGTAAGAATAAAGCGCAGATGGCACATCACAGCCACAACCTGGATAGGTGTTTTCACGCCATGTACCACCCACACGGCCAGCTTTTTCAATAATTTTATAATTGGTATAGCCAACTTGATCTAGGCGAATGGCAGTAGCTATACCTGAAATGCCGGCACCTACAATAAAGGTATCGAAAATGTGGTTGGGTGAATTGACAGCTTTTTTTGCTGATGCATTTGTTTTCATTTGAGCAGTCATATGCGTACTACCTATAAATTTCTTATTTCAATAATTTGTAAGACGTGCCAAGGAACTTGTTATACAAGCTTGGTGATGCACGCTTCATGAGCCAGAATAACTTCGCATCGATTTGAGGAATGGTGTAAAGCTCATTCTGATCAAGGCGGTTAAGTGTTAATTTGGCTACACTATCACTCGTGGTGAGGGCATAGTTCATCAGTGCATGGTCTGCAAGCTTTGAATACCGTCCTGGAATCCGACCATTTTTTATAATATTGGTTGGAACCAAAGTAGGGCAGAGCACATTAACTTTAATATTGAACTTGTGTAGTTCGGCAGAAAGCGTTTCTGAAAGCGCGCGTACACCTGCTTTAGTCACGTTATAGGCGGTCATTTCTGGTGCAGCCGTATACGATGCAGCGGAAGCAACATTAATAATCGCGCCGTAACCCAACTTTTTAAATTTTGGTACGAATGCATGACAACCGTGAATAACACCCCAAAGGTTGATATTCATGACCCAATTCCAGTCTTCGAGCGTCATTTCATCGAATTTTCCGCCCAAACCTACACCTGCATTATTAATAACTAGGGTTACAGGGTGCCCAAGTAAGATCTCAGCAGTTTCTGCTAGATCTGTAACCTGTTCAGAGTTACCGACATCGCAACGCACAGCGAAAGCTTTCGCGCCTTGTTGTTCAAGAATTTTTACGGTTTCTTCAGCAGCTTCTAGATTAATGTCTGCACAAACCACACTGCCACCACGTTTTGCGAGTTCAATTGCAAAACTTCGACCAATCCCACTGCCTGCACCTGTCACCACGGCATAAGCTTTTTGGCTTGGTTTAACTTTCTTTTTGCCAAATAAAATCATGATTCATCCATAAATAACTTGAAGAGAAACTAGCTATCTACGAGATAGCTAGTCATAAAGGACGATTAAGACACGCGTACAGGTGGGGTAAATTCTTTAACAAAGTAAGGAGCAATTGCACCACCTTCGTTCAGCAATTTCTTTTTGTAGTACTCAAGATATTCAGTCGTATCATGGTCATTTGGATGAAAGTCTGGACGTAAATAGTCAAGAATCTGACCAATCGTACTTCCGAAAACACCATCTTTCGGGCCAAAGATTAAACCAACGCCACGACGGGCATCTTTCCAGAATTTTAAGGTGAACATCTCTTGCGGTTTTCTTAAAACTGGTACAAATAAGGTCGTCGCAGGAATAAGCCCTAAAATGGTAATGAGAGCAAGGACGAAACCAGATGCTCTTAATGGGTAGCTGCCATTTAAGATTTGGTAGACATCATAGGCAATATCTTTATGCTCAGATTCTTCAAGCATATGCCACATCCACAATGCACGGCTCTTCGCATCATCTGAATAATAGAAATTCTTTTCATGCTTCATCATGTATTCAGCAAGTACAGCAGTAAAATGCTCAATACCCGCCATCATTGATAATTTGAGTGGCTGCGGAAACTTTAAAAACACATATTTAAAGAAGTTCGAGCCAAGGAAACGATAGAGTGCAACAGGATATTCAGCATCTTGAAGTGCATCGTTATATTCATTGTGCAATTTTGAGTGAATTGCTTCTTGACCAATGAGCGAAGTCACTCGCTGTTTTAATATTGGATCTTTAATAAAGTCACGGTGATGACGGGCAGTTTCGATCACCAGATCTTCACCATAAGTTAAAAAAACTGAAAGTGTGGCAAAAAACAAGGTGGCAAATTGATTGTTCATATAGAACTTGACATCAATTTCCTTACCATCAAAACCAATATTTAAATGACGGATTGGAATAGTGCTTTTACTGGCAAAATCCGGCAACTCAATTTCACGTTGAAATTTAAGTTTGTTAAATGATTTTTTTACTGTGGTCGAGATCATAGCGACACCTTGAGACAAATCAGTAGTAGTGCATTTTGATGAAAATCAATAAACTTAATGTTCAACAAGGCACTGTAAATTCCATTTTCAAAGCAGAGTGTTCTCTGGATTGACTACGGTGTTGTTGCTCCGTTATTTGTTTGATTATTTGGCTGAATAACGGAAAGAAGAGTTGAGACACACAGAATTTCTCAGTGACTCTTCTTTAATTTTTTCATATTAATCTGACTTTATGTTCGGATTCAATTCGGGTAAATTTTTAAATATATAAAAGTAATTTATCAATTTCTTTCATAAGAAAAACTTTAATAAAAATTTATTTATATTTTTGAAAAATAATGAATAATTTATTTTAATTAGGGTCGTTAGAGCAAATATAAGAATGTTTCGATATCCTTAATTGCATCTATTTGGGAAGCTTTTTTTGATCAAGTTTGACAACTATTCGGATTTTGTTTTTTTATTTCTACCGAGTCTGATTACATGCTAATCTGACTTTATGTTCGGATTATTGATTAGATCGTATGACCACGCGTAAACCTCGTCAAACTCGAGCCAAAGTTACTGTCGATACTATCATTGAAGCGGGTTTTATTGCAGTGGCGCTTCATGGACCAAGTGGCACCACCACACGTCATATTGCAGAAATTGCAGGGGTGAGTGTCGGATCTTTATATGAATATTTTAAAAATAAAGAAGAAATTTACGATGCGATGAATCACTATTTTGTCCGAGAAATTCTGGACATGATTACGGAACTTGCGCCAACTATTTTACAGTTGGAGTTAGAACCCGTAATTGAAATGATTTTTTATACTTTTAGTGATTTATTAAAGAAAAATAATGACCGTTATTTAACTGTTTTACGTTATGCAGGCGAGTTACAGTACGATAAATACATTCCAAAAATTGAGCAGGCTTTAGTGGAAGTCATCATGAAATATATGATGCATAATCCTAAATATTTAAAAATTAACAACGTCGCTGTGATTACGTATATTTGTATTAATAGTGGGATTTTTAATGTGGCTCGACATCTTATTTTGCCAAACCCTTATATCAGTTTTGATGAAATGGTGCAGGGGTTAACCACTATGATCATGAGCTATATCAATGCAGAGATGTCGCGCTCAGAAGAGCATTGATCACAGTTAGACTTTTTCAATTTGTATAAACGCTAAAAAAGCCCTCACATAAAGTTTTATGTGAGGGCTTAGCTTCATTATGGCATGGTTGGAACTTCTTCCGGACGCATATCAAAAATCAGAATTTCAGCATGATCACCATTGGTAAACGATAAGCTTCCACCATCACGAATACGTGCTGCATCGCCTGTGTTAAAGGTTTTACCATTTACATCAACGCGACCTTTGGCAACATGGAGGTAAACATATCGACCATCAGGAATCGTAAATTCGGCAGTTTCTTCACCATCAAAAAGACCTGAATAAATATTAATGTCTTGTTTGATGGATAAAGTTTTTTCACCGCCTTTTGGTGAAATAATCAAATGCAATTTACCGCGTTTGTCTTCTTCATCAATATGAATTTGTTGATAACCTGGATCTGTATTTACTTCACTTGGAACGACCCAAATTTGTAAAAAATGTACGCCTTCTTGTGCAGAATGGTTAAATTCACTATGAGCCACTCCACGACCTGCACTCATTAACTGAATGTCGCCAGGTACAATCACAGAACCTGTACCCATAGAGTCTTTATGCTCTAATGCGCCTTCAAGTACATAGGAAATAATTTCCATATTATTGTGAGGGTGAGTACCAAAGCCTTTAGACGGAGCAACATTATCATCATTAATTACAAGTAGATCTGAAAAACCGACTTGTTTCGGGTCCCAATAGTTAGCAAATGAAAAGCTATGTTTTGATTGTAACCAGCCGTGATGTGCTGCGCCACGTTCATGAGATAAACGCATATCAAACATGATCTACTCTCCTAATTTAATTTTTTCTCTGAGTGCAGTTTATCGTAGCGATTATTGTAATAAATCTCTAAAAATGGAAAGCTTAGTACGATTTATAGAACGATGAAATAGAAGGCTATTTCTTCAATAAGAAAAAGGACTCTTTTAGTTAAAATTGGAATTTTACTTTTAAAGCTAAAGATGAAAAAGGGAAATGGCTAGCTAACCAAACAATTTTAAATATAACAATTGAAAGAAAAATCGATCTTTTTATCTTATTCAGTAGATAGAAAATTTAGAGATTTTTCATGCGATATACACATTTGTCTACACTGCATATTTAAATGAACTTAATAATGGAAATGACTAAAAAGCTAATATTAAAAATAATTAAAAACAGTCTGTTTTAAAATAAAGTTACTTTTCAATGGAAATGTTTTGTATTTATCAATCATTGTAATGATAAATTTAAAATCACCTTTTTTATCAATTATTTGGATGAATGTGTGTTATTGTAAATAAATGTGAAAATATTCACAAAGCTATATTTTTTTGTTAAGATCATTAACATTAAAAACATAGAGATAATAATAATGATCAATAAAGTATTAATCGTGTTGTGTGTAAGTATTGTCTTTGTATTAGGGTATTGGGCTTATTTAGATACCCAAAATAAAAGACATCAGGAATTGATGCGAATCATTCAAGAAGCAGAACAAAATTTACAAAGTATCGAACGCAATCCTAATCATGCTCATCACAGCAATTTGGCTTCTTATCATTTGCAAGGATATATAAGCGAGAAAAAAATTATTTTCTAATAATATTGCGCTTTAAATTTCTGATTTTTTGCATGGTCATTGGTCATATCTTTTTATAAATTTTGATCATGTTTCGGTTGAATCTGTTAAACTTATTGAACGTATAGTAAAAAAGCTGCATAGGGGTTATGCAGCTTTTTTGTGTTTCAAGAGGGGCTGTGGTTATTTCCTATGGATGAACTAGAAACCAAATGAGTGGCATATTTGTTGCTTCTTAAATTTGAGATTCTTGTTGATAGGCCTGAACAGAAAAACAATATTGTTCAGCGACCTACATAGAAGTAAATATTCCACAGTTCAGATTTTGCATAGAGGCTACTTATGGCGGCGCCCAATTCTTCGGCAGGCTGGTTAGAGCGTTTATTTAAGTTAAGCGACAATAAAACCACTTTCCGGACTGAAGTTCTTGCTGGTGTAACTACATTTCTAACGATGTGTTACATCATTATTGTCAATCCACTCATTTTATCTGAAACCGGCATGGATCATGGCGCCGTATTTGTTGCGACCTGTTTGGCAGCAGCAATCGGCTGTTTAGTGATGGGGATCATTGCTAATTATCCAATCGCACTGGCCCCTGGTATGGGTTTAAATGCTTATTTTACCTATTCAGTTTGTATGGGTATGGGCGTGCCATGGCAAACAGCTTTAGCAGCTGTATTTGTTTCAGGTCTTGTCTTCCTTGCAATTAGCTTCTTTAAAATTCGTGAAGCGATTGTAAATGCCATTCCAATGTCACTTAAGTTTGCCATTGGTGGTGGTATTGGTTTATTCCTCGCACTTATTGCTTTAAAAAATGCTGGCATCATTGTTGATAATCCAGCGACATTAGTTGGCTTGGGTGATATTAAACAACCTACAGTATTATTAGCGTTATTTGGATTTTTAATGATTGTGGTTTTACACCAATTAAAAATCCGTGGTGCAATCATTATTAGTATTTTGGTTGTTACAGCAATTGCGACTGCCTTAGGTCTAAACGAATTTAAGGGTGTAGTTGGTCAAATTCCTTCAATTGCACCAACATTTATGCAAATGGACTTTAAAGGTCTATTTACTGCAAGTATGGTTGGTGTAATCTTCGTATTCTTTATTGTCGACTTGTTTGATAGTACGGGTACTTTGGTTGGCGTTTCACACCGTGCTGGTCTTTTGCAAGATGGTAAATTACCTCGTTTGAAAAAAGCATTATTTGCAGACTCTACTGCAATTGTTGCTGGTGCCGCATTAGGTACATCTTCAACTACGCCATATATTGAATCAGCTTCAGGTGTGGCAGCAGGTGGACGTACAGGTTTAACTGCTGTTGTCGTTGCAGTCTTATTTATTTGCTGTTTATTTTTAGCACCTCTTGCTCAATCTGTACCAGGTTTTGCAACAGCGCCAGCTTTATTGTTCATTGGTGTGTTGATGATTCAAGGGATCACTCATATCGATTGGGATGATATTACAGAAGCTGTTCCAGCATTTTTAACCATTGTATTTATGCCATTTACCTATTCAATTGCTGATGGCATCGCAATGGGTTTTATTAGCTATGCATTAGTTAAATTATTCACTGGTAAGGCAAAAACTGTACCGTACATGGTATGGATTATTGCTGCACTTTGGGTATTTAAATTTATCGCGTTTGGCGGTTAATATGATTTTTTATAATTTTCTTCTTGAGCTAACTTAGTTATAGCGCTTAATAAGAAGAAAATTATAGAAGGGTGTGATTTTAACCACACCCTTTTTCTTTAGACGTGGAGTTAATATGAATCAAGTCGAGCTGATTCGTGCCTTACCAAAAGCCGAATTGCATGTACATATTGAAGGGACATTTGAACCTGAATTAATGTTTGCAATTGCCCAGCGCAATCAGATTCAGATTCCTTACAAATCTGTTGAAGAAGTTAAGCAAGCTTATAACTTCCATAATCTTCAATCATTTTTAGATATTTACTATGCTGGTGCAAATGTTCTTGTACATGAACAAGACTTTTATGATTTAGCATGGGCTTATTTTGAGAAATGTGCAGAAGATCGTGTGGTTCATACAGAAATGTTCTTCGACCCGCAAACTCACACTGATCGTGGCGTTGCTTTCTCAACAGTGATTAACGGTTTAAAACGTGCTTGTGCTGATGCTAAAGCTAAGTTTGGTATCAGTTCTCAACTGATTATGTGTTTCTTACGCCATTTAAGCGAAGAGGCAGCTTTTGAGACCTTGGAGCAGGCTTTACCATTTAAGCAAGATATTATTGCTGTAGGGCTTGATTCAAGTGAAGTGGGGCACCCACCAGCTAAATTTGAACGTGTTTTTGCTAAGGCACGGGAAGAGGGTTTCTTAATCGTTGCTCACGCAGGTGAAGAAGGTCCACCTGAATATGTATGGGAAGCTTTAGACTTGCTCAAAGTGAACCGTATTGACCATGGTGTGCGCTCTGAAGAAGACGAACAATTAATGGCACGTTTAATTAACGAAAAAATGCCTCTAACGGTTTGTCCTTTAAGTAATTTGAAGCTGTGCGTTGTAAAGGATATGAAAGATCATAATATCCGTCGTTTGCTACAAAAAGACGTACACGTGACTGTAAACTCAGATGATCCATCATATTTCGGTGGATATATGAATGATAACTTCTTTGCAATTCAGCAAGCTTTAGATCTAACAAATGATGAGTTGAAAAAACTCACAATCAACTCTTTTGAGGCCTCTTTCATTTCAGATGAAGAGAAACAAAAGTGGATTGCAGAAATCAAAAAAATCTAAATAAAAAAACCGCCTATCTCAGGCGGTTTTTTTATACATACAATTACTTTGGTTGTTTGGTCATACTATTTAAAATATTGTCTTTATCAACAAAGTGATGTTTTAAAGCTGCAAGTACATGTCCAACAATGAGAAAGCCTGCAAACCATGAAATATAAATATGCAATGGTTTAACAACAGCTAAAAGCTCTGGGTTATCTTGCACTAAACGCGGAATTTCAAATAAATATAAAACAGGGGCAGGGTGACCAGCACTCCAGCTAAATAAACAACCAGTGATAGGTAATGCCACCAAAATCACATAAAGGAATAGATGACCAACATGTGCTAGTGTTTTCATGGTTGGTGACATCGTATCTGGTAATTTTGGAGCTGGATGTGTATAGCGCCATAAAATCCGGATAATCACCAAAAAGATAATGGTTGTCGCAATATTCTTGTGCAACGTAATGACATCACCTTTAAAGCTGCCATCAACGTCATAATTTAAAAAATTTCCACTATAGAAGCCGATAGCCCATGCTGCGATGAAAATGATTGCCATCACCCAATGCAGGACTTGTGCGGTACGGGTGTAATACTGAGATGAAACAGCAGGCATAAAAGACCCTATTTTTTTGTCGTTTTGATTTTTAATTTTATGGGAAAGCGCTGATTTTGAGAAATGTTTTAAATGTAACAGAGCGTGCTAAAAACAGAACGTTTAAGAAAAAATGCATTTGATGAGCTGAGTTTTGCAGGGGAGAATAGTTTGCATAAATGCATCAAATTATTTGTTTCTTATAAAGTTGAGTTTAGGCACAATACGCGCTGCCAACGTTCAATCAAAGGAAAAAATGATGAAAAAATTGATGCTCGCTCTAGCGCCAGTTGTTTTAGCTTTAACAGCGTGTGCAACGACTACAGGTACGGGTACAGGTGCTACTTCTGCACAAACTACAACTCAACAGTTGGGTGTTGCTGCATTAAAAGTTGCTGTAAATGCAAAATGTATTACAGAAATTAATAATGTTTCGGCTTGGAAAACAGCAACAAAGCTTATGACTGCTGAGCAACGTGACAGCATTCAAACCAATGTTTGTGGTTGTGTGAGCGAAAAGGCACCAAATAGTGTGACAGCAGTAGAATTAGCTTCGGCTGCATTTGATGTAAATGCACGTGCTACAATTGTAAACCAAGTGGTTTCAAAAACTGTAAATGAGTGTGTGGCAGAAGCTTTACAAAAGTAATTAATGATTTTTGTATTAAAGAAGGCTGATTACTATTGATCAGCCTCTTTTGTTTAAAGGTAGAGAGTTGATGTTTATTGCTGGTGTAGATGAGGCGGGACGAGGACCTTTGGTAGGTTCTGTTGTGGCAGCGGCTGTTATTTTAGATCCGAATAATCCAATTGTGGGATTAAATGATTCTAAAAAATTAACTGAAAAGAAACGTGAAAAGTTGTTTATTGAAATACAAGAAAAAGCCTTAGCTTGGTCAATTGCAGAAGCAACGCACGGTGAAATTGATGAATTAAATATTTTACAAGCGACTTTTTTGGCTATGCAGCGTGCAGTGGATGGTTTGAAAACTCAGCCACAAAAAGTGATTGTAGATGGTAATCAAATTCCAAAAGGAATCATTATTCCTTGTGAAGCTATTGTTGGGGGAGATGCGAGTCATGCTGAGATCAGTGCAGCGAGTATTCTGGCAAAAGTTACGCGTGATCGACAAATGCAGGAATTAGATCAACAATATCCATTATTTGGTTTTGCCAAACATAAAGGATATCCGACTAAAGCGCATTTTGAAGCGATTGCAGCGCATGGCGTAATTGATCAGCATCGCCGTAGTTACGCACCTGTTAAACGTGCTCTAGGCCTATAAATACAACTTCCTAAAAAATTTAAAGCGACTATAAAGTCGCTTTAATTAGGGAGAGAATAACTTCATGTTAACGATTGAAGTTTTTCTGTGCAAAATTATCATCTTCAAAAGAAACTTGATAATCTTGATCAAGATGTTGGAGGTGTTCATGCATTGCACGTTCATGTTGAATACGTTGATAAATTTCTTCGCGATGAACAGAAACCTCTTTTGGTGCATTCACACCAATACGAACCTGATTTCCTTTGACGCCAAGCACAGTAACACTGACTTGATCCCCAATCATTAATGTTTCCCCGACACGGCGGGTCAGAATCAGCATGTTTATCTCCTTGCTAAACGCTTAAAACTGCAATATTGGTACCCAAATAAAAGCTCAACCTCAGTTTTCAGTCAGATTCTAACAGAAATATGAGAACAAAGTCATATTTTGATAATCACTGCCAAAAAACTTTCCGTTTAATATAACAGAGCCGCTATAAAAAAAACTATAGCGGCTCTGTGTTTTCTTTAATTATTGTCGGACAAGTAAACATTTTTTAATGAATAATTGACCGTTTGGTAAAATTAAGCGCGGGCGCTGCTTTCACCATGTTCACGATCTAAACCAAAAGCGGTATGTAGACAACGAACAGCGAGTTCTAAGTATTTCTCATCAATAATGACAGAAACTTTAATTTCAGATGTTGAAATCATAAGGATATTAATACCTTCGTCAGCAAGGGCAGTGAACATCTTGCTCGCTACACCTGCATGTGAACGCATACCTACACCAACAATAGACACTTTAACGATGTCATCACGTGTTGAAACTTCACGTGCACCAATATTTTTGGCAGTTTCGTTTAAGATTTTTTCAGCTTTAGCTAAATCAACACGGTTTACAGTGAAAGTGAAATCTGTTGTGCCGTCTTCTTCAACATTTTGCACTATCATATCGACTTCGATATTGGCATCACTTACTGGTGATAAAATTTTAGAAGCAATACCTGGTTCATCAGGTACACCTAAAATCGTTAATTTTGCTTCGTCACGGTTAAAAGCAATACCTGCAATAATTGGTTGTTCCATATTATCTTCCGCCTCAGTAGTAATGAGTGTACCTACATTTTCTTTAAATTCATCGTCAAACACGCCGTCGTTATCATTATCAAAACTTGATAATACACGCAAAGGAACTTGATATTTTCCGGCAAATTCTACTGAGCGAATTTGTAAAACTTTTGAACCTAATGAAGCCATTTCTAGCATTTCTTCAAAAGAAATACGGTCGATTTTTTTGGCTTTAGGAGCAACACGAGGGTCAGTGGTGTAAACGCCATCTACATCAGTATAAATTTGGCATTCATCTGCTTTTAGAGCAGCAGCAAGAGCAACACCAGAAGTATCTGAACCACCACGGCCTAGAGTTGTGATATTTCCATTAGCATCAAAGCCTTGGAAACCTGCAACAACAATAACACGGCCTGCATCTAGGTCATTGGTCATGACATCTGTATCAATAGACTCAATACGCGCCTTGGTAAATGCACTGTCAGTTTTAATACCGACTTGACGTCCGGTATAGGATTTAGCTTCCACACCAATCGAATTAAGTGCCATAGCTAACATGGAAATCGTCACCTGTTCACCGGTTGAAACCATTTGGTCTAACTCGCGTGGGTCAGGTGTTTCGGTAATGGCTTTAGCGAGAGCAAGTAAGCGGTTTGTTTCACCACTCATTGCAGATACGACCACAACAACCTTGTGACCGTGATCATGCCAACGCTTAACACGACGAGCAACATTTAAAATGCGCTCGGGGGTACCCATAGAAGTACCGCCATATTTTTGAACGATTAATGCCATAGTTTTTCCATATAAGCCATGACCCTGAGAGGCTTTTCAGGGTCAGTTACACAAAAAGTGAAGTCTTATTTTTGTTCAAGCCATGCAGGTAATGCAGCAATAACTTGTCCAAACTTCTCGTTAAGTGGCGCGCCACCTTGTGCTAAGTCAGGTTTACCACCACCTTTACCACCTAACTCGGTTGCTAGATGCTTGATGATGTCACCTGCTTTTAGATTTGCAGTGTATTGTGATGCAACTGAAGCAAGCAGGCTAACTTTGTCACCCTCTACACCAGCTAACACAATGACTGCGTTCTCTAATTTTGATTTAACACTGTCGTGCAAGTTGCGAAGTGATTTCGCATCTACACCTTGAACAGTGGTAATAAGCGTTTGACGACCAGCAATCGTTTGTACCTGATCAATCAATTCTGACGCTTGGAAGTTTGCCAATTTCTGATTGAGCTGTTCAATCTGCTTTTGTAATGTAGAAACCAGTTCTACATTGGCTTGTACACGCTCAACAGTTTGATCTTTCTGTGCTTTTAATAAACTATTAATGTGCTGGATATCTGAATCGGTTTTTTGTACCACATCTAAAGCTTTAGTACTTGTAACTGCTTCAATACGACGTACACCAGCAGCCACACCACCTTCAGAAGTGATCTTAAATAAACCAATATCGCCTGTACGCTTAACGTGAATACCACCACAAAGTTCGATTGAGAAGTTTCTCTCATCAATCACTGAACCCATAGCAAGAACACGAACTTCGTTACCGTATTTTTCACCGAACAACATCATTGCGCCTTTGGCTTTTGCCGCTTCGATGTCAAGTAGTTCAGTGGTTACTGCGGTATTTGCAATAATTTCTGCATTTACCAAACGCTCAACCTGTTGTAACTGCTCAAAAGTTACCGGTTGGTCATTAGCAAAGTCAAAACGTAAGATATCACTTGCAACTAACGAACCTTTTTGTTGTACGTGTGATCCTAAAATTTGACGAAGAGCAGCATGTAATAGGTGAGTTGCCGAGTGGTTACGAGCTGTTGCCTCACGAATATCAGCTTTAACAATCGCTTCAACGTTTTGATCAGCTTTAAGATTACCAACGGTCACAATACCTTGATGAACAAAGGCACCGCCTGATTTTTTCGTATCTTGAACTTCAAAAATACCAGTTTCATTTTTGAAGATACCTGTATCACCAATCTGACCACCACTTTCTGCATAGAAAGGAGTTTGGTTTAAAACGATAAGTGCTTCGTCGCCTTCAGAAACTTCATCAACTTGTACGCCGTCTTTGTAGATCGCTACAATTTGGCCTTGACCAGTGGTGTTGATGTAACCGTCAAATTGGGTTTCGCCTTCAACTTGTACAATGCTGTTGTAATCAACTGCGAATTTACCAGCATCACGAGCACGTTGACGCTGTGCAGCCATTTCTACTTCAAAGCCAGCTTCGTCAATAATAAAGTCACGTTCACGTGCAATATCAGCTGTTAAGTCTGTTGGGAAGCCGTAAGTGTCGTAAAGTTTAAATACAGTCGCACCAGGAATCGTCTTATCTTTTAATTGAGCAAGCTCGCCTTCAAGTAGCTTTAAGCCTTGCTCGAGTGTTTTCGCAAACTGTTCTTCTTCACGAATTAAAGTTGCTTCAATCACATCTTTACGCGCTACAAGTTCTGGATATGCATCACCCATAACTTCGATTAGAGGTTGCAACATTTTGTAGAAAAATGTACCAGTTGCACCAAGTTTATTACCATGACGCACAGCGCGACGGATAATGCGACGTAATACATAACCGCGGCCTTCGTTGCTTGGGTTTACACCATCAGCAATTAAGAAACAGCACGAACGCGCATGGTCTGCAACTACACGTAAAGACGGCTGACCTTCGTCTTCAATACCAATAATGTTTGCAGCAGCTTTTAATAAGTGTTGGAACAAGTCAATGTCATAGTTTGAATTAACATGTTGCAATACAGCAGAGATACGTTCCAAGCCCATACCTGTATCAACAGATGGAGCAGGGAGTGGGTGAAGTACGCCATCAGCAGTTCGGTTAAACTGCATGAAAACGTTGTTCCAGATTTCAATGAAACGGTCGCCGTCTTCTTCAGGTGTGCCTGGTAAGCCACCCCAAATATGATCGCCGTGGTCAAAGAAAATTTCAGAACAAGGACCACATGGACCTGTGTCACCCATTGCCCAGAAGTTATCAGATGCGTATTTTTCGCCTTTATTATCACCAATACGGATAATACGTTCAGGCGCTAAACCAATTTCTTTATTCCAGATGTCATAAGCTTCATCATCCGTGTGATAAACGGTCGCATATAAACGATCTTTAGGAAGTGCTAGCCACTCATCGCTAGTCAAAAATTCCCAAGCAAATTTAAGAGCATCACGTTTGAAATAATCACCAAATGAGAAATTGCCTAACATTTCAAAGAATGTATGGTGACGTGCAGTGTAACCAACGTTATCTAAGTCATTATGTTTACCGCCAGCACGTACACATTTTTGCGATGTGGTTGCACGTACATAGTCACGTTTTTCAAGACCTAAAAAACAGTCTTTAAACTGGTTCATCCCAGCATTTGTAAATAATAAAGTTGGGTCGTTGGCAGGAACAAGAGAACTCGACGCGACACGTGTATGCCCTTGCGTCTCAAAGTAGCGCAAAAATGCTTCACGAATTTCAGCAGATGTCATTAAACGAGTACTCACAACCAAGTCACTCCATATTTTCGAATTTGGCTAAATGTATCAATGCCTGTTTGTTTTATGTCAAACCTGAGCATTTGATACGGGGCTTATTTTTTAAAAACGCTAAATTGTAGCGGAAAAACCCCACCGAACCAACGATTTTAAAAGGAATATCTTACAAAACTGTGATTTGGCTAAAAATCTATATTCAATTGGGCGTGACGTGCTTTACTATATGCCTTCTTTAGCCTTTAGTTTTGTAGATAAGGATAGGTCATGCAACGTATCGCCATTAATGGGTTTGGGCGGATTGGACGTAATGTTTTACGTGCTTGGTTCGAGAGCTCAAAACAATTTCAATTTGAAATCGTGGCGATTAACGATATAGCAGATGTACAAACATTAGTGCACTTATTTAAATATGATTCCACACATGGCCGTTTTAATGGAAATGTGGAAATATTTATTGAAAATGAAAAAGTTTTTTTGAACATTCAATCAAATCAAAGAACACTAAAAGTTGAAGTTTTAAAACAGGAACAACCTGAGCTTTTGCCATGGTCTAGTTTAGATATTGATGTCGTACTTGAGTGTACTGGACTGTTCCGTTCCCACGCTGATGCAACCCGTCATCTACAAGCTGGAGCAAAAAGGGTAATTATTGGTGCAGCACCTTTTGACCATGTCGATGCAGCAATTGTCTATGGTGTTAACCATGCAGATGTGAAAGCGACTGATCAGATCATATCAAGTGTGTCATGCACTACGCAGGCATTAGTACCCCTAGTTAAAATCATTGATGATGCGTTTGGAATTGAAACAGCGCTCATGACAGAAATTCATGCTGTTACAGCAGACCAATCTGTACTTGATCACGCGCATCGTGATTTGCGTCGTGCCAGAGCTTCTGGGCAAAATATTATACCCACTACGTCTAGTGCATTAGGTGCATTAAAACGGGTTATGCCTAAAATGGAAGATCGTATAGACGGTTATTCAATTCGGGTGCCGACTATTAATGTGGCTGCAATTGACTTAACTTTTATCGCTCAATCGCCAATTACTGTTCATCATATTAATGAAGTATTGATTAAAGCTTCTCAAACAGATTATGCAGAAATTATGGCTGTTACTGATGAACCATTAGTTTCAAGTGATTTCAACCATTCTCCTTATTCACTCATCGTTGATTTAACCCAGACAATGGTGGTGGGGCATCAAGCTAAAGTATTTGCTTGGTACGATAATGAATGGGGCTACGCAAATCGATTATTAGATTTGTGTGATTCTTTCTAAACGTCAATTGAAATAATTTAAGGATGTTAAATTAACATCCTTTTTATAATTAATAATTTATGATCTGAATAATTGTAGGAAAAATTTAAAAGAAAATTTATTTTAAAACTCTAAATATTTATATTGTGAAAAACTATCTCTATTTGTATGATTCGCAAACATTAAAATTTTAATTATAGAGTTCATATGAAATTTAACTCAAAAAAAATAAGTGGTTTTTTAATTATTACATCTACTATTATTTTAACCGCTTGTGGTGGTGGAGGCTCAGATCAAAATACTAATGATCAAGCTGAAAGTAATTTAGAAAAAGACGATGCAATTTACCAAGTTTATTATCAATATTCTGATATTTCTTCAGGTATTTATAGTGATTCTTTTGAAATTACTCAATATCCAATTAATAATAACGAAATCTTTTTTGCAAAGTCACACAATCAACCATTAAAAAATGATTTTTTAACTGAACAGAAAATTTTAAATAAAGAGACATTGCAAACAAATATTGTAAAAAGGTTAACACCTAGTAGTTGGACTTATGAGCTAACTCCTGATTTGAAAAAAAATTTAAAGTTTGAAATTGTGAAGTTAGATGGTGAAAATATCTTTGATCGTGTATTGCCGGGCTATAAAGAAAATAAAAATTTAGAAACTGGTCTTCATAATCAGCTTGATAAAAATTTAATTGAATTTTATCAAAACTATAAGAATATTACGTTTCCAAAAAATAGTTATTGTTATCGTTTAAAAGAGACTCAATGGAATCAGTCTTATATTTCATATATATCTAGTTTTAATGCCAATCCCGCGTTTAGTGAAAAAAAGCAGTCAATCATCGAAAGATATAATAACTTAGGTCAAGATAAAAAGTATTTTAGGCTTCTAAACTCGCAGTGGTACGGCTATAACTTAACTGTTTTAGAAAACTTAGAAACTGGTGATATTGAAAGTGCACTGGGCAATAATAATGATCAGTTTGCTTCTATGGAATTTGTATCAAGCAGCTTATGGGATGCTGATAGAAGTTTGGCGTATGAGAAGTCTCACCTTTATTCTATAGAAGATAACCCGCTTAATAATGTGCACTCCTCAAATGCTTTGAAGCAGAAATTAAAAATTGCAAATCTTGAAAAAGGTTGCTTTGCTTTTAATACTCAAGCAGCTCAAGCTATTCAAAAGCTAAATTTAGTTAACTGGAAACCAGGTGGTAGTTCAGATATTGGCCCATTCTTTGGTCGAAGAGCTTTTGACTATGATATGAGCAAAGCAAAGTAAGATATTGAATATTATTATTAATTGTTTAAATCTTCTTTTTGACTTTAGAGTTTATTAAGAAAGATTTATGCAAATTGTCAGGTGCATGGCAGAAAGTATCATGCTACACTAAGAGAAATCGGGTGTGTTCCCGATTTTTTTATGTGGGGTCGTTCCACGTTGATCAGATTTTAGGCTTGAAATATGACCATTTCAGAGACATGGTTGCTGCCTGACGGGGTAGCCGATGTATTGCCGGAACAGGCACAAGTCATTGAAAAACTTCGCCGTGAAGCATTAGATTTCCTCGCGGTACGAGGTTATCAATTGGTATATACACCATTTATCGAATACATCGAATCGTTGTCTTCATTATCAGAATCAAATCAAGACTTAGATTTAGTAACTTTTAAGGTTATTGATCAGCTCTCAGGCCGTTTACTCGGTGTTCGTGCTGATATGACGCCACAAGTTGCACGTATTGATGCACATGTAAGACCAGTTGAAGGCGTTGCACGTTACTGTTATTCAGGGACTGTATTACATACTAAACCACAAAATTTCAATGCCACTCGTGCACCTTTACAATTAGGTGCAGAGTTATATGGCCACGATAGTATCGAAGCTGATGTCGAAATGGTCGATGTTATGCTGGGGTTGATTGAGAACATCTATACTTTGCAAGGCGCGCATTTAGATTTGGGCCATGTAGGGTTGTTCCGTAGTCTAGTCAAGTATGCTGGACTGTCAAAAAATGAAGAGCATGAACTGTCTGATCTTTATCAAAGAAAAGCATTGCCAGAGTTAGCAGAATTTACTCAAAGCCTGAATATGGGTTCTGATTTCTATGCGCTTGGTCGTTATTCTAGTGATCTAGAAGCATTGCAGACGAATTTAAGTGCCAATATTTTGCAAGATGCGGAATTTAAGTCAGCATTAGATGCACTTAAGACGACGCTTGAGCAAATTAAAGGCCGTTGGCCAAATCTCAATATCGGTATCGATGTTGTAGAGCTACGTAGTTATCATTATCACACTGGTTTAATGTACGCAGTATATGCGCCGAACCGTGCTGCGCCGTTAGCGCAGGGTGGTCGTTACGATGGTATTGGTGAGCATTTTGGTCGCGCACGTCCTGCTACTGGCTTTAGTTGTGATTTATATGCCTTAGGTGCAAATCAGTTCGCCGAAATAGAAACTGTTGTTGCTCCAAAAGGCTCAGAACAAGATTTACTTTCAGCAATTTCGAATGCACGCGCTCAAGGTTTACGTGTCGTTCAATTGTTAGGTAATGATGATTTAAGTTCTATTCCATACGCGACCCATCAACTCGTGGCGCAAAATGGTCAATGGAATATTGAAAAGATTTAAACGCCAACGGTAATTTTTTACTGGTGGTTTCCAATTTTAACAGCATGATGTAATGAGGCTATTATGGGCAAAAATGTTGTGGTACTTGGTACCCAATGGGGCGACGAAGGTAAAGGTAAAATCGTCGACCTGCTCACAGATCAGGCGGCTGCGGTAGTACGTTATCAAGGCGGACATAACGCAGGTCATACTCTTGTCGTAGGTGGTAAAAAAACTGTATTGCACCTCATTCCATCAGGTATTTTACGTGAAAACGTATTGTGCTTAATTGGTAATGGTGTGGTACTTTCACCAGCCGCGTTAATTGAAGAAATGGGAATTTTGGAAGCAGAAGGAGTTCCTGTTAAAGAACGCCTACGTATTTCTCCAAACTGTCCACTCATTTTGCCTAACCACATTGCACTTGATCAGGCACGTGAAAAGAAACGTGGTAATGCTAAAATCGGTACTACAGGTCGTGGTATTGGTCCTGCATACGAAGATAAAGTGGCTCGCCGTGCAGTGCGTGTTGCTGACCTTGTTCGTGGTGGTGCAGCATTAGAAGAAAAACTGTCTGAGATGCTTGAGTTACATAACTTCCAGTTAACTCAGTTCTACGGTGTAGAAGCTGTTAAATTTGAAGATGTATTGGCTCTTTGCAACCAATGGCGTGAAGTTCTTGCTCCATTAGTGGTTGATGTTACTAAAGTGTTGCATGACTATCGTAAAGAAGGTAAGGCTGTAATGTTTGAAGGAGCTCAAGGCTCACTTCTAGATATTGACCACGGTACTTATCCATATGTTACAAGTTCAAATACAACTGCTGGTGGTGTAAGCTCTGGTTCAGGTATGGGACCTTTGCATCTTGATTATGTATTAGGTATTACTAAAGCTTATACAACTCGTGTAGGCGCTGGTCCATTCCCAACTGAATTGGTTTACGATGCAGCAGCTGATGCTGGTGATCCAGTTGGTAAACACTTGGGTACAGTCGGTCATGAGTTTGGTGCTTCTACTGGTCGTCAACGTCGTTGTGGTTGGTTCGATGCTGAAATCCTTCGCCGTTCTGTAGATGTAAACTCACTTTCTGGTATTTGCTTAACTAAACTTGACGTTTTAGATGGTTTAGAAGAAGTGAAAATCTGTGTGGGCTATGAAAATACAGATTCAGGCTGTGTAGGTTCTTCTGATGCGGTTTCTTTTGAATGCTTGAAACCAATTTACGAAACTATGCCTGGTTGGAGCGAGTCGACTGTTGGTTTAACTAGTATTGACCAATTACCAGCAAATGCTTTGGCTTATGTGAAGCGCATTGAACAGTTAATCGAATGTCCGATTGATATCGTTTCAACTGGTCCAGACCGCGCAGAAACAATTGTTTTACGTCATCCATTCTCTGCTTAATTAGCAAAGATTAAAAAGCCTCCTGAAAGGGGGCTTTTTTATACCCGACTAAAGTGCAGTTTTTGTTTGATTCGATTCGGATTAAAACGTTATATATCGATAAGGAATGATGGGCTCAGGATGAAGCTGCAACCAAGTATTTCAAAAACAATTTTTTATTCTTTTTTATTTGCTATTGGTGGTTCACCTACATTAGCGATGTTGGTCATTTATGGGCAAGAATATCATGAAGATTTCTTCATGACTGCTTTTATGAGCTTGTCAGTATTGTTCGCATGTGTGTTAATTCCTGTGGTATTCATACAAAATAGTTATTTACTCTGGAAAAGAGAAAGTCCTAATCTTGAAGAGAAAGTTAAGACCTTAAGTCATATCTATCTTGGCTTAAATGTAATATGTTTGATTTTCTGGATTTATTTGATGACTTTATCTACTTGATCGTTACATAAATACTATGATCCTGAAGAAATGAGACATTCAAAGCATAAGCGGGATTTCTTATAATAAGTGCAAAAGAATAAACAGCTTTTTTAACGATTTAGGTGATCCAATTGATGAATAAAAAACTTTTTTTAAGCTTATGTGCTGCGAGTGTTGTAACGATTTCTGGTTGTACAACAGTAGCTGACATGGCAGGTGCAGATACAGCAACTTTAAATGCTCAATCTGCTCAAGGTTTTAATAAAATGGTGCAGGAAGCACGTGGTAAGGGTGCGCTAGATACTAGTTCTAGCACATATAACCGCATTAATGCTGTATTCAACCGTTTAAAACCTTATGCTAACCAGATGAACCAGACGGGTCAGCCTTTTAGTTGGCAGTTGGCAGTGTTGAAGTCTGACACGATTAATGCCTATGTAGCGCCTGGCGGTAAAGTTGTGTTCTATACCGGTATTGTCAATAAATTGAACCTGACTGATGCTGAAATTGCTGCTGTTATGGGTCATGAAATGACTCACGCTTTAGAAGAGCACGCAAAAAGCAAAATTGGCGCTCAGGCTCTAACTGATTTAGCTCTTGGTATTGGTCTAAGCTATGCTGGTAATAATGTCGGCCAACTTGGTACTGCTGCGGCTCAGTTGGGTTCGCAAGTGGGTGTAGGCTTGCCATATTCTCGTAGCTTGGAAAGTCGTGCTGACCAAGGTGGTTTAATGCTGATGGCGCGTGCGGGCTATAATCCCAATGCTGCGATTACACTGTGGGAAAAAATGAACAAGCTTGAAGGTGGTGGTGGTTCATCTTTCTTGTCTACTCACCCATCTAACTCTCAGCGTATTGGCGAAATGCGTAAAAACTTACCTGCAGCAATGGCAGTTTATAATACCCGTAAATAAGATATAAAATTTTTTATAGATAAAGAAAACGGATGCTTAAGCATCCGTTTTTTATTTAAGGCGCAGGGTTGGGCTGTTGAGTATGAATGGCCTCAATACCTTGTAAAACTTCAGCAGATAATTCGATTTCAAATGCCTGAATATTTTCTTTAAGTTGGTCTAGATTTGTGGCACCAATAATTGTGCTGGTCACAAAGAATTGTTGTTTGATAAATGCTAATGCCATTTGGGTTAAGCTTAACCCATGTTTCTCTGCTAGCTGTGCATATTGCTCAGTTGCCCATTCGCTTTGAGGGTTACTGTAGCGGCTAAAGCGCGGAAATAATGTGACACGGGCATTAGCGGGGCGAGCGCCATTTCTAAACTTGCCAGAAAGATAGCCAAACGCAAGAGGAGAGTATGCAAGTAAGCCGACATCTTCATATTTAGCAATTTCTGACATACCTAGTTCATAAGTACGGTTGAGTAGACTATATGGATTTTGAACACTTACAAATTTACTAACACCTAACTTTTCAGCTAAATGTAAAAACTTCATAGTGCCCCACGGCGTTTCATTCGATAAACCAATATAGCGAATGCGACCGCGGTTAATTTCTTCTTGTAGAGCAAGTAATGTTTCTTCTAGAGGTGTTGTGTCGTAATCATTTTGAGCTTGCTGGTTGCCATAAGCTAACGTACCAAAAAAGTTGGTATGACGTTCTGGCCAATGGAGTTGATAGAGGTCGATATAGTCGGTTTGGAGACGTTTGAGTGAGCCATCTAGGGCTTTCGCAATATGATCGCTGTTGAAGCGCGTATGGCCTTCTCGGATGTGTGTTCCTCCAAAGCCAGGTCCGGCAATTTTAGAAGCGAGAAAGACTTTGTCACGTTGACCATTTTGGGCAAACCAATTGCCAATGATCGTTTCTGTTGCACCATAAGTTTCAGGTTTTGGCGGAACCGAATACATCTCTGCCGTATCCCAAAAATATAAACCGTGTGCCAAAGCATAATTGAGTTGTTGAAATGCTTCTTGCTGGGAGTTTTGCTCACCAAATGTCATGGTGCCTAAACAAATTTCTGGAAGCTTGAGGCCTGTGCGACTAAGTGGGTTAAATTGCATACAGCGGAATCCTTGGAAATTTTGAGTTAGCCTAACGGAGAATATGTATTCAACTTAAATCATAAAATTAGAATAGTTTGTAAGTTTTGTGTATTAACTCATTGTTGCATATAAAAAAAGCAAACCGAAGTTTGCTTTTGATTAAAAATTTAATAAATATTATTCGTCATCATCATAGTCGTCATCAGAAACAGGTGCATCTTCTAATGAAACATCAAAAATAAGAATGGCTTTACCATCTGTTTGGATCATGCCTTGATCTTCTAAGGTTTTGAGTACACGGCCAACCATCTCACGTGAACAACCCACAATACGGCCAATTTCTTGACGAGTAATACGAATTTGACGACCATTTGGCAAAATCATTGCTTCTGGCTGTGAAGATAGGTCGATTAAACAACGTGCAATACGGCCAGACACATCGATAAATGCAAGATCTGTCATTTTACGGGTTGTATTTTTTAGACGGCGAACGAGTTGTGCAAAAACAGCATAACTTAAGTCTGGATATTGTTTGCTAAGTTCATGGAAGTTGTCATAAGAAATTTCTGCAATTTCACAGACATCACGAGTACGAACTTCAGCTGTACGTTGAGGGTTCGGTTCGAAAAGCCCCATTTCCCCAAAGAAGTCGCCCGGATTCAAATATGCAACAACAATTTCACGTTCATCATCTTCACGTAAAATAATTGAAACTGAGCCTTTTAAAATTAAATATAAAGATTTCGACTCTGTTCCGGCATCAACAATTGTGGTTCGTTTTGGATATCTGTTGATGTGAGCACGTTTTAACAATGCTTTAACGGATTCAGGTAGTTGCCCCGGGGATAAAGCATCTGTGCTGAGTTGTGAAAAATTTGAAGTCATGCTTAATATGTTCCGAATAGGGTAAACAATTCACACAAGCCCGAGATGAGCTATTACACAGAAGAGATGAAATTCCTTATCAACTCATTTTATGTTAGTGTACAAAACAAGGGTCTGTTGACATTTCACAGATGGTTGCGACATAAGACAATTCTTTTAGACGTTACCAAGCAAGAGCTATGAAATTTAGCCATTCTAAATAAATAGATCTTAACAACGGAACGTACAAAATAACATGGTCTTGCGCTATGCCTGCACTGCTTAAATTGCAGCTCAGATTATGGCTGAAACTTCACAAACTATATAACAAAACTGGACAAAGGATAGCCATTGTCTAGGTTTTGCATCTTATTTGGATTAATTTTTAGCTCTAAAGCAATCCATAGATGAAATGTCAACAGACCCTGCTTAAATTTATAATTTTTTTTAGGTAGTTGCAATGCAAACAAGTGTACATTGGCTAGAGAATGTTGCTTTTGAAGCGAAATCAGATAGTGGGCATAGTGTCATCATGGACGGTTCACCTGAGTATGGTGGTGAAAACCGTGGTCCACGTCCTATGGAGTTGCTATTAATGGGACTTGGTGGGTGTGCTTCGTTTGATATTGTGACCATTTTAAAGAAATCTCGTCAAGATGTGACGAATGTCGTATGTAATTTAAAAGCTGAGCGCGCTGACGCAATTCCGGCTGTTTTTACTAAAATCCACTTACACTTCGTGGTAACAGGTAAAGCTGTGAAAGAAAAACAGGTTGCAAAAGCGGTTGAATTATCTGCTGAAAAATATTGTTCAGCGAGTAAAATGCTTTCTGATGGTGGTGTTGAAATCACCCACGACTTCGAAATTATTGAAGCTGAATAAGATGTTTTTTGATAGATAGAAAAAAAAGCTGACATTAGAGTTGGCTTTTTTATTGTCAAAAATAACTAAAAAATAAGAGGAGAAATGAAAGTGAATATTCGCACTGCTAAATGGGAAGATACTCAGGCCATATGCGATTTACTTAAACAGATGGGGTACCCACAACCACTCGCTCTTATCCAAGAAAAATTTGAAATACTACATAGCGATCTTAAAGCAGAAATTTTGGTTGCTGAAGAGGAAGATAAAGTTTGTGGCTTTTTATCCCTTTATTTTATTCCACAAATCGCCTTAAAAGGTGACTTTGCCAAAGTATGCTATTTATGTGTTGATGAAAATATACGAAGTAAAGGTGTTGGACATTTACTTTTGCAGCAGGCTGAGCAATTGGCAAGACAACGTGGTTGTGATCGAATGGAACTGCATTCGGGCGAACAGCGAACATTGGCGCATCAATTTTACTTACGAGAAGGGTATATCGATGCGCCAAAATATTTCCGAAAAAAACTAAATTAGCGCGTTTTGCCTAAGAATAACTGAGGGTCTACTCGTGCATTATTAAGGCTCATGCCCCAATGCAAGTGTGGACCTGTCACACGTCCAGTTTTACCTACTAAACCTAAAGTTTCTCCTTGGCGAATATGTTGGCCTTTCTCTACTTTAATTGCACTTAAATGGCAAAACATACTGATTAAGCCTTGCCCGTGATCAATCAATACAGTTTGACCATTAAAAAAATAAGATCCGGTTTGAATTACAATACCATCTGCTGGAGCAACTACTTTTTGTCCCACTGGTGCAGGGATATCTAAACCTGAGTGGGGCGCGCGCTCTTCGCCATTAAAGAAGCGTTTTCGCCCAAAAGAGTTGCTGAATTTCCCCGAAGTGGGGCGTATAAATTTTGGCAACGCTTGCCATGAGCTCTGTGTAAATGAGTTATACACGTCATTTTGTTCTTTAGCTTCTTGAGCATAACGGTCTAACTGACTTTGGTTGGGGTTCACATAGTCTTGGTTAGTAACTTTAATCCGTTGCTCAGCATAAGGATAGGGCTTAATTTCTATTTGAATAGGGGCTTTATTAGTGTCGAGCTGAACACTGCCGAGTGGGGTAGATAACGGAATACCAAGTACAGCATAACGCTGATGACCTTCCTGACTGATTAAAACTGGCTTTTGTTGAAAGGTGACCCGAGTAATATCACTAGTTAAGGGAATAACTGCGATTCCGCCAGCTCTTCGAGAGTCTTGGGGGAGCTCGGCAAAGCAGTAAAAAGGTATTGATGTAAAAAGCAAAGTAGAAATGAGTTTTTTTATTAACATAGCAACAATAATTTTATAAGAGAATATTCGAGATTATATCAGTAAGTTTTAATTAAGAGTTATTTTAATTTTTTTAACAATTGAATTTTAATTTTATTCATTACTTTATTTTAATAATTGATTGTTTGTTTATCTTTGTTTTTGTGATTTTATTTGTCTTATATTTTAAATTTTCTAAACTTAACTTTTTATTTTGATTATTTATTAATTCTTAGTATTTTACTTTGATTTTAAATCTCTTGTTATTCTGGGTTTTATTGTCAATAATGATTTTTTGGTTAAATTTATAATCAAAATTTTAATTATTATATAAATATTTTAAAGGACTTTAATATAATGTTAAATATATCTTATGAAGATCGTTTTACTGAAATATGGAAATACATGCAACGAGGGTTGGTTTATCCAGCTCCCCATGCAATTTTTACTACGGTTTGGCTTAATACCGAAATTACACGTGAAAAAATTCGTCAGTTAATGATCGCTGTGCGTCAAGAGGTCAATAAGAATCCAGCACTTTCTAGTAAAAATACAACTTTGGCAGTTGGTATATCTTTTGATAACTGGGATGCAATTTGTAAAAAAGATAGTTTATCACGACCCAAAGGAATGCAATTACATTATCCAGAAGAAAAAAATCCAAATGTCTCAGAAGTTTTCTCTGATTCTAATGGGAGTTTTAAAAATTCGGATGGCGACATTTGGTTGCATGTAAAAAGTGATGATGCTGATGCGTGTACAGTATTACAGAAATATATTGAGCATTTTTTAGCTTCAGATATTAAAGAGATATTTAGTCAAGTTACTGCTTCACAATCTAAAACTGGTCGCAATGGTAAGGTTTTAGGATGTCGTTTTTCTGAAAATTTAAATAATCCATCTGATCCAATTTCACTAGCAAAACATACTTTAATTGGTGCAGAAGATATTGATCATTTTGGTGGCTCATACGTTTTATCTCAAAGGTTTTTAATTAATTGGGATCAAATCAACATGATGTCAGAAGATCAAATTGAAGATTTGATTGGACGTAAAACTGACGACACGATTATTCCAGACCGTGATAGCCGTTCGCACATTAAAGCTTCTCGTGTACAAGATGAAAATGGAAATACTACACCAGTTCTGCGTTTGGGTTTGCCGTTTGGCCGTGCTGAGTCAAATTCAAGTTTTAGAGTGCCAAAATCGGTAACTAAAGCAGATGAAGCAGGGATTTATTTTGCTGGTTTTGCAAAAACTGCTGCAATTTTAGAAGAGGTTATGGCAAGTCAGATTGGGGCAATAGAAGGCTTTATGAATGACCGTCTATTCAATAGCCTTCATTCAGACTTGGGAGGAATATTTTATATTCCAAGTTTAAAAGATTTAGCATTAGATGATGCACCAGAATATTTAAATGATTTTAGTCGATTAGATAAAGATAACTGGAATTTTTTCCCGGGTATGGATTGGAATCGATTTGATCGCCATTATATGAATAGTTCCGATAATGGTTTGATGTACTACAATCATAGTAATTATCTTTTTAACATGGCAACTGGGCTAAATCCTCATAGTGAATTTTTTAAACCACCCTCTAACCGTATTTTAAGCCTACTTGAGAATACATTTTCTTTATGGCAAGACAACTGGTATTTCAACCGGAAACAAGAAGAAATTGAGCAAGGGGTGGATTATTATATTGATGAGTTTGACATCAGTGATAAGCCTGAAAATATTATGGGTTTATCCATTATGTTGCGCAAAGGTTGGGCTATTCGATTAAGCTTACAGTTATTCTCATCAGAAAATTATGGTTTCCGCGGACGGAAAATTTTATTAAAAAATGGTGAAATGATTCCGTATTCAACTGGGCGCGAATGTGAAGGTAAGGTCATTTATGGATCGGATACTTATCGCATTACGTCTGATGAAATTATTGTAGGAGCTATGCCAAATCTGACCTTGGGTGAAGGTCGTTATGTCATGAAGTATTTATCTGAAGAAGAACGTCTTCAGGGCTTTTTGCGTAATTTAAGTGAAGCATCGGGTGTTGGGCATGTTATTCCAAATTATAAAAAAGCACTAGATTTAGGTTTAGCTGGTCTACAACAAGAAATTGCTAAACATGCAAGCAATGCGCAGACTCCAGAGAAGAAAGACTTCTATGAAGCTTCAAGATTAGCACTAACTGGTATTTCTGAATATTTCTTAAATTACTCAAAGCTTGCATTTAAAGTCGCAGGCCAGATGCAAAAAGGACAAGAGTTCGAAAGAGAGAACTTAAATGCGATTGGTCGACGAATGGAAAAGTTGTCGAAAGATAAACCGGACACATTTATTGAAGCAGTTCAATTTATTTTCACATTGCATAGTTGTTTGCATTTAAATGGTGAGCCAACAGCATTTGGACGTATGGATCAGCTGTTACAACCTTTCTTGGACAACCATTCGGCTAGGCCTGAACAGGCGCAAGAAATTATTGATGCGTTCTATATTAAGCTAGATGAAAAAGTACAACAAAACCGTATGTTTATGGAAGACCATCAACCTTTTGGTAATCTCGCAATGGGTGGTAGTTCGGGACCTTATCCTCAAGGTGCATCTTTGGGACAATGGATTCAACAGATTACAGTTGGTGGGACAGTCGCTGATGGTGAAGAAGACTTTTCTAAAACCAAACCAGCTTACAATGAGGTCACAAAATTATTTATTCGTGCATCAGGCCGGTTACCGTTAAATGCACCGTGTTTGTCTCTACGCACTCGCAAGGATATTCCTGAAGAAATTTTAGAAGTGGCTGCACATGCAATTTTATCTGGCGGTGCTCATCCAATTTTATTAAATGATGAAAAACTCATTCCTAGTCTTCATCAAAGTGGAAATGGTGTAGGGGGGGATACACTTACTAATTTGCCAAATTGGAATTCTAAAGTCGATATTCGTTCAGCTCAAAATTATGCTTGCGATGGTTGTTATGAACCTCAGTTCCCTGGCGAAAACTGGTTTTCTTTAGGTGGATTCTCGACATTACAGCCTTTGGAGTGTGCACTAAATCAGGGTAAAACAATTTCAAGTGCGGGACAAAGTTATCTGTTTGGGCAAACTGTTTCATTAAATACTAAACCTGCCGATCAGATTGATAGTTTTGAAGATCTATTAGAGTTATACATGCAACATTTTGAGTTGCTCAATCGCAAGGCATTCAATGGGCAAATTCTAGGCTACGGTGCCAATACAGATATTTGTCCATCTCCAATTCTAAATGTTTTGATGGATGACTGCTTGGCTAAAGGGCAAGATTTTTATAGTGGCGGTGCTAAATATAATATTTATGGACCGTGTTATATCTCGCTCAGTAATACGATTAACTCGTTGTATGCCATTAAGGCGATGGTTTTTGACCCATTAACTGCGGTAACTACATTACCTGAACTCTTAGAGTGCTTGTGTTGTGACTGGGGATATAAAATGACTGAGCCATTTATTAGTAATTTAGCTGGTCATGCTCGTATTGCTGCGCAAGCTGATCGTTATAAGCGCTTACGTGAAATTGCTTTAGCACAACCACGTTATGGGCGTGGTAACTCCGAAGTCGATAAACTAGGTGATGAGATTGTTAAAATGATTGCTGAGATATCAGTCAAGACATTTACTCATCCATGGCCACAATTCGCACAAAGCCTTAAAAATTTGGCTGAACGCTATGGTTCAAAAGAGCATCCGTTTGGTATACAGATTCAACCGGGTGTGGGAACTTTTGAAAATCATGTGGAGATGGGGGCATGGAATGGTGCGAGTGCTGATGGTCGCCGTTTAGGTACGACAGTAGCTTCTGATCTAAGTCCATCACCAAGTCCAGCAGATTTGGCAATTGATCATCAAAAAGTTGAGTTTAGCCGTGCTTTACAAGGTTTTAATGGTATTGGCACAGACTTAATGGCTGATGGAGCACCTACAGATTTTAATATTGGTGAAGACTTTGGAGTTCAAGAACTTGTAGCTATCCTGAAGCAATTCAGTCAAGGTAGTTCATCTAATATTTTAACAATAACAGTAGCTGACCCAGAAACATTTGCTCAAGCTGTGACATCACCTGAGCAATATAATTTGTTAAGAGTACGTACCGGTGGTTGGTCAAACTTCTTTACATCTGTGTTCCCTACTATTCAGGAGCAACACCAGCGTCGTCCTGTGTCGACGCCAGACCTACCCAAAGAAAAAACAGAACAAGCAAAATGTCCGTTCCATCAATGGACTAATTGATTAGTTGTTTTAAAAGGCAGTCTTTTTAAATAAAGGCTGCCTTCAATTATTTTAATATTTAACAGTTATAACTATTAAAAATATTACAGCTTTCAAATTGCCATTTGTTATAAGAATTCAGATAAAAACATGACATTTTTGTTTTCTCTTAAAAATTATACAAAATGTACTTGAAATAGATCGCTTACAAACCCATATTATAATGGAGTTTTACTCATTGTTATTTTAATAACATTATGAAAAATATATAAAAATTTATTTGAAATCCGAAAAAGTGTTCCCATTTATTAGACAAGTACAAATTTGTTGTGAGGAATAACAAGAATGCGTTTTGAAAAATTTACAAACCGCTTGCAGCAAGCCCTTTCAGATGCTCAATCTTTAGCGATGGGTAAAGACCATACCGCGATCGCAGGTATTCATATTTTATCTACCCTATTAGAAGAGCCATCAAATATTAGTTTGTTGCAACAAGCAGGTGCACGGTTACCTGAACTTAAACAAAAGCTTGAGCAAGCGATAAAAGATGCTCCGACCATTGCGAATCCGACTGGAGATGTCAATTTAAACCCTGAAGCTGTTAAAGCGCTTAATCTGGCAGATAGATATGCGCAAAAAGCAGGCGACGAATTTTTGTCAACTGACTGGGTTCTATTAGGGTTGGCAGAGACAGGCGAAACTAAAAGTATTTTAAATGCCGTAGGTGTAACTCCCGACAGCTTACGTAAAGTTATTGAACATATTCGAGGTAGTGACAAAGTCATGAGTAATAATCACGAAGATCAACGTGACTCACTTAATAAATATACGATTGATTTAACTGAACGTGCTTTAGCGGGAAAACTTGATCCGGTGATTGGGCGTGATGATGAAATCCGTCGTACTATTCAGGTCTTATCACGTCGTACAAAAAATAACCCAGTACTCATTGGTGAGCCGGGTGTTGGTAAAACCGCTATTGTTGAAGGTTTGGCGCAGCGTATTGTAAATGGTGAAGTACCAGAAGGCTTAAAAAGCAAACGAGTTTTATCATTAGATTTAGGTTCATTACTCGCTGGTGCTAAATATCGTGGCGAGTTTGAAGAACGTTTAAAAGCTGTTTTAAAAGATTTGGCTAAACATGAAGGCGAAATCATCTTGTTTATTGACGAGCTACATACGCTTGTAGGCGCAGGTAAAGGTGATGGCGCAATGGATGCAGGGAACATGTTAAAACCTGCATTGGCGCGCGGTGAGTTGCGCTGTGTGGGTGCAACAACCTTAGATGAGTATCGCCAATATATTGAAAAAGATGCGGCTTTAGAGCGTCGCTTCCAAAAAGTATTGGTTGATGAGCCAAGCGTTGAAGATACTATTGCGATTTTGCGTGGTCTAAAAGAGAAATATGCCACTCACCATGGTGTGCAGATTTTAGACTCAGCGATTATTGCTGCGGCAAAAATGTCTCATCGCTATATTACAGATCGTCAATTACCAGACAAAGCAATTGACTTGATTGATGAAGCAGCTTCTCGTATTAAGATGGAAATTGACTCTAAACCAGAAGCGCTTGATAAGCTCGACCGCCGTTTAATCCAGTTGAAAATGCAATTGGAAGCTGTAAAAAAAGATGAAGATGTAGGCAGTAAAGCCGAAGTCACTCATCTTGAAAAACAGATTACTGAAGTCGAGAAAGAATACAACGATCTTGAAGAAATCTGGAAATCTGAGAAGACTCTTGTGGAAGGGACCAAACAAGCTCAGGTTGAACTTGATAAAGCACGTATTGCTTTTGAAAAGGCTCAGCGTGAGGGTGATTTGGCTGAAGCAGCACGTTTACAGTATGGTGTGATTCCAGAGCTTCAAAAACAACTTGAGCAAGATGAAGTTGCAGAAGAGAACGAAGAGCCAAAACTTATTCGTACTAAAGTAACTGAAAATGAAATTGCTGAAGTCGTGAGTGCAGCAACAGGAATTCCGGTTGCGAAGATGTTGCAAGGCGAGCGTGAAAAGCTACTCAATATGGAAGGCTTTTTACATGACCGCGTTGTAGGGCAAGATGAAGCTGTTGTTGCTGTATCGAATGCGGTTCGTCGTTCGCGTGCAGGGTTGTCTGATCCGAATCGTCCAAGTGGTTCATTCTTGTTCTTGGGTCCAACAGGTGTCGGTAAAACTGAGTTAACAAAAGCACTGGCGAACTTCTTGTTTGACAGTGATGATGCCATGATTCGTATCGACATGAGTGAATTCATGGAGAAACATTCGGTTAGCCGTTTGGTGGGTGCACCTCCGGGTTATGTGGGTTATGAAGAAGGCGGTGTTTTAACTGAAGCTGTTCGCCGTAAACCATATAGTGTGGTGTTGTTTGATGAGGTTGAAAAAGCGCATCCAGATGTATTCAATATCTTGCTACAAGTGTTGGATGACGGACGCTTAACAGACTCACAAGGCCGAGTAGTCGACTTTAAAAACACGGTTATTGTGATGACATCGAACTTGGGTTCACAAGATGTACGTGAGCTAGGTGAGGGGGCAACAGACGATGAAGTGCGTACCATTGTAATGAATGCGGTAAGTCAGCATTTCCGTCCGGAATTTATTAACCGGATTGATGAGCTTGTGATTTTCCATTCACTCAAGAAAGCACAAATTCGTGGTATTGCCGATATTCAGTTGGATCGATTACGTTCACGTCTTGTTGATCGTGATATGAGTTTAACTGTAGATGATACTGCTTTTGATTTATTGATTGATGCTGGTTTCGACCCTGTATATGGCGCGCGCCCATTAAAACGTGCGATTCAACAACAGATTGAAAACACATTAGCTCAAAAAATCTTGTCGGGTGATTTTGTCGCAGGTGATACCATTTTAGTTAAAGGTGAAAATGGGCACTTAGTCTTCGATAAAATGAAACTCAGCTAAGCTTTTTCTGCTAAAACCGAAAGAGAATATGGAAACATATTCTCTTTTTTTATGGTGAAGCTGTTTGTGTTGTTGATGTGAGTAAAGCAACTATGGCATCTGAAACTTTCTGAGTTAAGGTTTTTAATTTTTGTTCGGGGTAGCCAGATAAAAAATAGTGGTAATGATAAATACGCTCTTGATAAGAAATGCAAATGAAAAAAGTACCTACAGGTTTTTCTGGGGTTTCACTTCCTCCAGATTTTAATAGACCAGTACAACTTACAATAAGATCGGCTTGTTGAAATAACTGTTGACCCAGTTTGCACATTTCCTCAGTAACTTGTGATGACTCTGATGTATAGGTCTTTATTAACTTTTGATCGATATTTAAAATACTAACTTTAATGCTTGGGTCGTAACTCACTAAACCACCAAGTAAAATGTCTGCACCGCTATTTTTATGAATGGAAAACTGGCTAGTTAAATAACCAGAACTGGCACTTTCAATAAAGGCAATTTTGAGTTGACGATTTTCTAATATTTGGCAGCAGTGCTGAAGCATTATTTCACCTCGAATGGTGTTTATTTATAAATAAAATCAATTTACAGATAAATTATAAAATCACAGTAAGTGATTTAAGGGTGTGGTTCAAGTCTGAGATAAGAATCTATAAAACTACTCGAATATTCACAAAATGCCTGTGAAAAAAATCAGGTTTTCAAATGATCAATGTTAATTGTCGGGAAGTTTGTTTATAACATTGCGACATGCTTAAAAAATTGTTAATTTTGTTCGATATAACAAACAATAACAATTTTAGGATGAATGAAATGAACAATAAGCAAGGGTATATGCTGGGAATTTTGAGCGGTGTATCTGTATTATTATCAAATACATGGGCAGCACAACCAATGTCGGAAAGTGCACTTGCAACCCAAACAGGAGCGATAACCACGTCTTTACCCGTCATTATTGCGAAAGCTCAGGATGATGCAAAAAAACCTGCGATAGAACAACAACAAGTACGTCAGGCGTTAGGGGATAACTATTTACAGCAAGTTCGATGGGATGCGCTTAGAACTAGCGTACTTTCGCCTTATCAAGAACAAAAACAAAATCATGTTATTGATAATAAAGAAAAGAAGAGGTTAGAAATGATTGCGCTACCGGAAAGAGCAGACCGATTTACCAAATATGATTTTGAATCAAAAAATGTTCATGGCGAGGTTATTATTACCGTGAAGTAATAATAACCTCTAGTTTCATTAATATTGATCTAGAGCAGGGTGCTGAATTTTCCATGCACGGTGGATTTTTTGATTACGTTTAAAATCAAGGCCAATTGTTTCAGAAGTGATTTCTTCAACCTGAAAAATAGCTTCGATCTCTTCGTCCATCTCAAAACCACGATAGTTATTCGAGAAGTAGAGCGTACCTTCACTGTGCAAACGGTTCATTGCACGTTTAATTAGTGAGATATGGTCACGTTGGACATCGAATGTACCATAGAATTTTTTCGAGTTTGAGAAGGTTGGTGGGTCAATAAAAATAAGGTCGTATTGTTCATGACCTTCTTTTAACCACTCAAAACAGTCACTGGCAAAGAACATGTGTTGTTCATCTGCATGATCTACAGTTAAACCATTTAGCACGAAGTTTTCTTTTGACCAGTTTAAGTAAGTGTTAGATAAATCTACACTTGTCGTACTTGCAGCACCGCCAAGGGCAGCATGTAAGCTTGCAGTAGACGTATAACTATATAAGTTCAAGAAGTGTTTACCACGTGCTTCTTGAGCAATACGTAAACGCATTTGACGATGGTCAAGGAATAAACCTGTATCTAGGTAATCAGTCAGGTTAACTAAAATTTTAGCTTTACCTTCTTGCACGATAAAACGTTTTGAAGCTGTACTTTGTTTCGTATATTGAGTTGTACCAGTTTGGCGTGCACGTGTCTTAATAAAGATAGCATCGCGGTTTAAACCAGTAACAGCACGAATTGCAGCAAGCGCTAAGTTAAAACGTTTTTTAGCTTTTTCCGGATCGATTGTTTTTGGTGGAGCGTATTCCTGAACGTGTAAACGGTCACCATATAAGTCAACAGCGACATTAAAGTCAGGTAAGTCGGCATCATACAAACGTAAGCAATAAATATTTTCTTTAGTTGCCCATTTTTTCAAGGCTGTCATATTTTTTTGCAAACGGTTAGCAAAGTCTTGTGCTTCTTCCATTTCAATAGGTTGGGCTTGCCAAGTCGCTAAAAATGGCTGACTCACTTTTTCTGGTTTGATTACACCGAAACGAATATAAATTGGTAACTTACCATTCATTAAACGTAAAGTTTCAGGTGCTTCAAATGCTAAAACATCGGATTGTTCAATTTGAGCTGCAATGATTGCTGCATATTGATTTGGGAAATGCTTTTGTAAAAGCGCTGATAAACCTAGATATAGAGAACGGTTCGAAGCTTTTTCACCTAAACGTTCACCATAAGGTGGGTTAGTCACAATAAATGCAGTTTTACCTTCAGCAGCAAAATCTGGCCAGTCAGCTAAAGTACGCTCTTCAATTTGAATCTGACCTAATAAATTTTCAAAACCTGCGGCAATAATATTTTCACGGGTTGCTTTAATTGCTTCCCAGTCCGCATCGTAGGCATAAAATTTAGGTAGAGGTAATTCAAGTGCCTTTTCATGACGCTCTGCTGCTTCTGCTTTAAGTGAAAGCCAAAGGTCGCGGTCATGACCATGCCAGCCATTAAAGCCAAAACGACGAACAAGCCCTGGTGCACGGTCAGTTAAAATCATCAATGCTTCAATGATAAATGTGCCTGAACCACACATTGGGTCGAGTATAATTTCTGGGTTACGCTGTTTGAGCTGAGCTTTTTGTAAAATTGCCGCAGCAAGGTTTTCTTTAATTGGTGCATCCGTCATAAAACGACGGTAGCCACGTTTATGTAGCGAGTCACCAGACAAGTCTAAACAATAGGTATGTTCAGTTTTACCTGCCAAAGCATATATCGTAATTTCTGGTTGTTTGGTGTCAATGCTAGGGCGGCGGCCTACAGCTTCCATAAATGAATCAACAACGCCATCTTTTACACGCAGAGTAGCAAATTGCGAATTGACCATGATTTCACGTTCAGCATGTAAGCGGATTGCGAAAGTACTTTGTGGTGCAAAAATAAGTGACCAGTCAAAGCTCATCGCGCCTTCATAGAGCTCTTCTGCGACATCACGTGCATCATGCGTAAATTCAAGTTCATAAGTATGAATAGGAAGTAAAACACGAGAAGCGAGACGCGACCACATACAAATGCGGTAAGCTTGTTCAAGCGTCCCTTCAATGATTAAACGTCCTGCTTTACGTTCTGTCACTTTGGTGCCAAGTTGTTCTATTTCTTCTTGTAAGAGGGGTTCTAAACCATCAGCACAAGTAATCCAATAGTGGTTTAAACGTAAAGAGGTATTCATAAACTCGATTGACCAAAACATATAAATATTAACGACGCAAAGTTTAACGTATTTTGATGTCTAAAGGTTTTTAAATTATTGCAACCTATCATTTAGCAACCAATAAACTGATTTTTAATGAGTAATATCTTGAAATTGGTATGTATTTTGCTAGACCAATACTATCGATGGTTATTTATTTAACAGACATAGTCGGTTTTTAACCATTTTTATAATTTTAATGGATGGGGACGTTATAAATGAAAGACATGATCGGGAATGGTTTTATCACTAATGCAGATGCTTTCTCTGTGGCTACACAAATATATGTACGTATGCGTAGGGTGACTGGGCGGGTAATAGATGCAATGTACGTGATTCAAAATAAAGATTATGCAAAATATGTAATTACGGTAGCGTTAGAAACAGAGGATGACGAATTAAAACGATGCGTTGAGCGATTAAGATCGTTGGTTGACACACTGCCAGAGCCTTCTCAAAAAGAAAAACTTGCTGTTGTTAAAGTCGATGAAGATTCAGAAATCACCGCCGAAGACATTTATCGGGCACAAGTTCCACACCATTATATAGGTGCATTGAGATAGTCCAGATCACGGCCCTAAATTTTCTGGTCAATTTAGGGTCTTATTCTGTAAAGTTCTTCTGCGAAAAGAGCGGAATTCAGCTACACTATGCACGTTTTCGCGATTCGACCCATAGGAATCCATTATGCATATTGCAGCGTTGCATCAACCGAGCCAGGTTCAGCTCAATCAAGACGGAAATTTAAAACATTTTTTAACGATTGAGGGACTTTCAAAAGAAAACCTCACTAAGATTTTAGATACCGCACAAAGCTTTTTAGATGATAATAATAATTTAATTAACCGTCCGCTCTTAGAGGGATTGACGGTTATGAATCTTTTCTTTGAAAACTCCACCCGTACTCGTACTACTTTTGAAGCAGCAGCAAAACGCTTGTCTGCCAATGTACTGAATATTGATATTGCACGTTCAAGTACATCAAAAGGTGAAACGCTACGAGATACGCTCTGGAACCTTGAAGCAATGGCTGCTGACATTTTTGTTGTACGCCATTCATCTTCGGGCGCTGCACATTTCATTGCGAAAGATGTGTGTCCAAAGGTCGCGATTATTAATGCAGGAGATGGACGTCATGCCCATCCAACGCAAGCGATGCTCGATATGCTTACCATTCGCCGTGAAACAAAGAAACCGTTTGAAGAGTTGAGTGTTGCCATTATTGGTGACATTAAACACTCTCGTGTAGCACGTTCGGATGTTGCTGCATTACAAACACTAGGATGTAAAGATATTCGTGTGATTGCACCGAATACATTATTACCAGTGGGCTTTTCAGAATATGGCGAGCATGTCCGCTTGTTTAATAACATGGATGCAGGGATCGCAGATTGTGATGTGATTATTGCTCTACGTATTCAAAATGAGCGTATTGACTCTCCAGCATTATCTTCACAGTCTGAATTCTACAGAATGTATGGCCTAAACAAAGAACGTCTTGGTTTGGCGAAACCTGATTGTATCGTGATGCATCCGGGACCAATGAATCGTGGTGTAGAAATTGATTCAAGTGTGGCGGATGGAGACCAGTCGGTTATTCTGAAACAAGTAACCAACGGTATTGCAGTTCGTATGGCTGTGTTGGCGTTGTCAATGCAAGGCCAACTCCAAGAACAAGGCTTAATTGAAGCGATTACGTTGTAAGGAATGGATCACATGAGTATTGTAAAAATTGAAAATGTACGTGTGTTAGACCCAATCCAGAAAACAGACAACGTACAAACTGTATATATTCAAAATGGCAAGCTGGTTGCTCCAGTAGAACAAGTTGAACAGACACTTGATGGTCAAGGTAAATGGTTAATGCCAACCATGGTTGATTTGTGCGCACGTTTGCGTGAGCCTGGTCAACAGCAACATGGGACACTTAAATCTGAAGGTAAGGCAGCACGTGCTAATGGCATTTTGCACGTCATTACCCCACCAGACTCAAAGCCGATTGTACAAGACAACGGTGCCCTCATTCATGGCTTGATTGAAAAGGCATGGCTTGATGGTGGCATTCACATGCATATTATTGGTGCTCAGACGCAAGGCTTAAATGGTAAACAACCTGCAAATATGGCTGGCCTGAAAAAGGGCGGTTGTACTGCTGTTTCAAATGCCAACGCTGCTTTTGAAAATGATGATGTGGTTATTCGTACTTTGGAATATGCAGCGGGTCTTGGCTTAACGGTTGTGTTCTATGCTGAAGAACCACAGATTGCTAAAGATGGATGTACACACGAAGGCTTTATTGCTTCTCGCCAAGGTCTGCCGATGATTCCGGCACTTGCTGAAACTGTAGCGATTGCAAAATATCTGCTTATGATTGAAGCAACTGGCGTAAAAGCTCACTTTGGTTTGTTATCTTGTGGTGCATCGGTTGAACTAATTCGTGCTGCAAAAGCAAAAGGCTTACCTGTGACTGCTGACGTTGCAATGCACCAGTTACATTTAACTGAACATTTAACAGACGGTTTCAATTCACTTGCACACGTTCGCCCACCATTGCGTTCTGAGCAAGATAAAGAAATTTTACGTCAAGGTTTAAAAGAAGGCGTAATTGATGCAATTTGTACGCACCATGAGCCTTTAAGCAGTTCGGCAAAAATGGCGCCATTTGCTGAAACTCAGCCGGGCATTACAGCTTTTGATACCTATGTATCGTTAGGGATTCAACTCATTAATGAAGGTTTATTCGAACCTCTAGAATGGGTTGCTAAAGTCACTAGCGTACCAGCGCAGGTTGCAAATATGACCGCGCGTTGGGAAGATGAAGCAGGATGGGTATTGATAGATCCTGCTTTTAGCTGGACAGTAAGCAAAGACACAATTTTATCGCAAGGGAAAAATACCCCATTACTGGGTCAAAACCTAACGGGTAAAGTGCTGCAAACTTTTGCTAACTGATAAAGTACTTAGTTAAAGTAAATTTAAAATATAAACAGGTAGATCAATAAGATCTACCTGTTTTGTAAATACTAGATGGAAAATTGTATATAAATTATATAAAAAACAATAAAAGATTCTAGGCAGATTAGAATAAAAAACTATCAGCAAAGAAGAACTATTTGAATAATCAAAAGTTGCTGGTTACGACGTATAAATTCGGGAGAATAACCAATGTCGATAAACCCTATAGAATTGCTTAAAGAAAAAGTATCTTCAATATTATTAGATGAACAGGATGGATACCTAGGCGAAAAATCAAATGCTTTATCTAAGTTTTATCCAATTTTACTTTCATTATTAGCTGCTAAACCTGATCTTATTGGACAATTGAAAAATAGTCTGGCTCCATCGTTATCCGATCTTTTTTCGCATAATGATCAAATCAAGAATACCGTGCTTACTCATTTAAGCGGCACAGCACCAAATAATGAAATTGAAAGTACACTCAACAGCGCGATTAAACCCAGCCTTAATGCAATTTCAGATGTTGCCGGAAATGATCAGCAAAGTATTGTGAATTATTTACGTCAACACGCAGAAACAATTCGTTCATATTTACCTGCATGGGCAGTGGGTCTATTAGCACCTTTAGGTGTGGGTGCAGGCCTATCTTCGGTTCCACATTCAACTTCAACAGCTCCACCATTAGCTGCAGCCAGCGAAAAAACGGGTAAGTCTCGTGGATTCCTACCTATTATCGCTCTAATTATTCTGGGCCTTATTATTGCTTGGTTATGGCGTTCTTGCCAGCATAAAGAAGCTGTACCAGCACCAGAACCATCGGCTGCAAGTGGTGTTGAAGCCGCTGCTGCACCAGCTAGTTTAACTTTAAGTACAGATGATAAAGGGGCAGTGAGTCAGTGTCAGGCTGGGATTGGCGACCAAGGTTTCTTGGCAACGCTACAAACAAACGTTAAAAAGGTTTTTTCGACAACTCAAGATTGTAATGTGGATACAAGCCAAACTTATGCGGCTTCATTTACAGACAAAGATGCACTTGCTGGTGTGCTCGGTGCATTAAAAGGTGTGCCAAATGCATCTTTAGAATGGGTGGGTGATAAAATTACTTTGAAAGCGGGGGATGCAGCAGCATTAGAAGCTTTAACTGCAAAAGTAAAAGCATTGGTGCCACATACTGAGGTTGTAGCCGCAGCACCAGTAACAGCTGAACAATCTGTGAGCAATAGCTTGAGTGCATCACAAACTGCTCTAACAGCAATTGATCCGAACAATGTCGATGTAAATGCTTTGGTGAAAGCCCTTAACTTGCAAATTATTAATTTTGCGAGTGGCTCAAGTGATATCCCTGCGGATAACAAAGCTATTCTTGATCAAGCTGTAACACTTTTAAATAAAGTGTCTGGAGTGAAATTAAATGTTGGCGGTCATACAGACTCAACTGGTAATGCAGCTTCAAATAAAGCGTTGTCTCAACGCCGTGCTCAAGCCGTAGTAGATTATTTAACATCTAAAGGTGTAGATGCTTCTAAATTAGTTGCACAGGGTCATGGTTCTGATCAACCAGTTGCTGAAAATACAACTGATGAAGGACGTTTCAAAAACCGTCGCATCGAGTTCTCAGTAGCTCAATAATGAAATAATTTATGAAAAATTATTGATTTTATTCATTTTGATTTGAAAAAAGCTTCTCATTTTGAGAAGCTTTTTTCATAGAGATAAATATTGTTGGGTTAATATGAAAATCAGTTTGATAGGAAGTGGACGAGTTGCCTTTCATTTGGCACAGGCTTTATTGGCTCAAGGTCATAACATCGTACAAGTCTATGCACGTGATTTTGATAAAACCCAAAAATTTGCAGAGAAAATTCAAGCGAAAGCATGTCAGTCTTTACAGCAATTTCAGCCAGTTGATTTAATTATTCTGGCAGTTTCGGATAGTGCAATTGCAGAGCTTGTAAAACAGGTTCATGAATTATTTCCTGAAACTCTTATGGTTCACACCTCGGGTAGTACAGATATTGAAGTCATCAGTCATGTGCATGAAAAAGCAGGGGTGTTTTATCCATTACAAACATTTAGCCTTGAAAGAAATGTTGACTGGACTGCAACGCCGTTGTTTGTTGAAGCAGTAGCAGATGTCGATCAGAAACTACTTTCAGATTTAGCAAATAGCCTAAGTAATCGAGTATATCAATACAGTTCAAAACAACGTTTAACTTTACATCTAGCAGCCGTATTTGCCTGTAATTTTAGTAATTATTGTTTTGATATGGCAAAGCAGATAGTGGATGCAGAGCAGGTCGACTTTAGTTTGCTTTATCCTTTAATGATAGAAACAGCAAAAAAAGCCACTGAAAATGATCCGAAGCACATGCAAACTGGACCTGCGGTAAGGGGTGATCAAAATATCTTGGCCATGCATCAAAACCTATTAGCTCAAGCAGAACGAGATGATTTAAAAGAGGTCTATCAACTTTTAAGTGATGGCATCGTGAAGCGCCATCACTCGGCTTAATGTTTTTTTAAAATCAAGGTTCGCCGTTATTTCCCCATTTTAAGAAGCCCGCCCGTTGATTTAAACGTTCAAAATATTGGTCGACATGAATAAGCGTTGGATGGTCAAAAGGAGTGGCCTTCCAGCGTTGTACAGACAGACCAATTGGAATATCGGCTAAGCTAAATTGTGAACCTGCAACATAGGCTTGAGTTTTTGCAAGTTGTTGATCAAGAATCTGCATATGGCGATTCCAGTTATCAATACCTTGTTGTAATAAGTTTGGGTCTTGATGATCTGGTGAATGTCTCAGCAGAGACATAATGGTATAAGTCCAACTGTTATTCAGCTCTATCGCTTGCCAATCAAGCCACTGGTCTACAAAAAATCTTTCTTTCGCTTGAGTAGGGTAAAGCTGATTCTCTTTATCGTAGGCATTTGCTAGATAACGGATAATACTATTGGACTGCCAAAGTATTAAATCGCCATCTAAAACAACAGGAATTTGCCCATTTGGGTTTAATTCTAGAAATTCAGGAGATTGGGCAGAACGAACGCCTCTTCCCCAATCTTCTCTTTCATATGCAAGATTTAATTCTTCACAGAGCCATAAGACTTTGCGAACATTAATGGAGTTATCGCGCCCTAAAATTTTTAACATGTGGTGTCCTTAGTATTTTTAGTATGGCAAGTACGAGTCTCTATAAATAGCTAGATTCGCTTAGATTGGCAATTATTAATTAGAAAGAAGAAATACTGTAGATAAGATATATATTTATTTTCTTTTTATATAAAAAGAAAAGGCCTAGTTTATGACTAAGCCTTTTTTATTATTTACTTAATCTTTTTAAAGATAAAGTCATTAATTTTATGACCAGACTCAATACCACGGCGTTCAAACTTAGTCACTGGGCGCCAATCTGGACGAGGGTAGCTATTGCCTTTACCTGCCAAGTTTTCAAGGTCTGGGCGGTTGTCTAATACATCTAGCATCCATTCAGCATACGGTTCCCAATCTGTTGCAGCATGAAACGTACCGCCAAGCTCAAGCTTTTGTTCAACCAATGGCATACGCTCATGGGCAACAAAACGACGTTTGAAATGACGTTTCTTTTGCCAAGGGTCTGGGAAGTAAAGTTGTACGCAGTTAATGCTGTTGTCTGGCATTTCACGTAAAACCTGAATTGCATCTGCATCAAGTACACGTAAGTTTTTAACTTCAGCTATACCTGCTTCATATAGGCATTGAGCAATACCAGGTACATGGACTTCAATACCCACATAGTTGCGTTCAGGGTTCGCTTTTGCCATAAGAACTAACGAACGACCCATACCAAAACCGATTTCAACAGTTAAAGGGCGCTCTGGATGTTCGAAGTGTTGGCGTAAGTCGCCAACAGGATATTCCAAAATTAAATCGCGATGTTGTTCTAATGCCGTGCGTTGAGACGTATTAAGTGGTGCTGAACGACGCATAAACGTCACAATTTCACGGTGTTCAGGCAAATTGTCTAAGTCTGCAATTTGCGTTTCTAACTGATCGATCGACATAACCTTGGCAATATTGAAATTCAAATGCGGTATTTTAAGTCTTCATGTGATCAAGTCAAATGTTTCGGTGTTTTTCTTCATGTAGATGTCATGATCAATATTTACTCTAAGAGACTAATTAAAACTCATATGAACACTTTTACTCATGAAAACTTTTCAATTAAGAACACTTTCAGTCTTTTTAAGTGCATTAGGTGCATTTTCATATAGCTCAGTTGCTCAGGCACAGCTCATGTTTAGCCAATATGTTGATGGCAGCAGCAATAAAAAAGGTTTGGAAATTTATAATCCAGATGGCATTACAATCAATTTAGCTGATTATGAGATTCAACAATTTAATAATGGTGGAACAGCAAAGACAGTGGCTTTTCGTTTACAAGGGTCATTGGCGAGTAAGCAGAAGTTTTTGGTGGGTCGCTCTGAGTTGCAAACTGAGCTTGGAAGTAAAGTTAATCAGGTGGCAGCACTATCTTTTAATGGTGATGATGCAGTCGTACTTGTTTATAAAGGTACACCTGTAGACCGTTTTGGTCGTATTGGTGAACGCCCAGCAGCGGGATGGGGGACAGCAGTTTCAAGCTTAGGAAATAGTTTTAAGCGTATTGAAACAGAAAACCCAGCTTTAAGTATTGATGCAACCGCAGCATTTGATTTGGACCATTCATGGTCGGCTTGGACAAACCGAAATGACTTTTCAAATTTATCGGGTTCTACAACTCAACCTCCTGTTGAAACAGTAAGTTGTTCAAGCTCAGATACAGCGATTGCTGACTTAGCGGCAGCAACTCAAGAGCAGACTTATACGGTCCGTGGTGTGATTACAGCTGACTATCGTTATGCCAATGGTTTCTCTGGTTTTTATGTTCAGACGCCAGACACAAAAGCACGTGCAAATGTCAGCAATGCCATTTTTGTTTATATTTCAAATAGTAGTGCGGTAAAAGGCGGACAAGTGGGCGATGAAGTTATTTTGCGTGGTCGTTTAACATCTTATCAAAATCAGCTACAGATAGATCAATTACAACACGATATTCAAACCTGTAATAGCAATATGGCAAATCAGGTTCAGCCGATTAGCCTTGAACTTCCATTTGCTAGTTTAACGGGTGGCTCGACTAATTCTCCGCAGCGTTATCAAGGCATGTTGGTCAAATTACCTCAGACTTTAACAGTGAGCGAGAACTACAATTATGGCCGTTATGGTGAATTGTCGCTGAGTTTAGGCCGCTTATATATTCCAACCAATTTATATCCAGCGTTATCTCCTGAAGCTAAAGCTCTAGCTCAGAAAAACTTATTATCAAAAATTATTTTTGATGATGGTTATAACAACCAAAACCGTACACCATGGTTACCAAGCAATTTTAGTGCTGCCAATACGCTACGTTCGGGTTATCAACTTAAAAATGCTGAAGGTATTTTAGAATACCGTTTTAATGGTTGGCGTGTTCAACCTGTGCTTGGGCGCAATCAGCCTGAGGTTCTTACTCAACCAAATCCGCGTCAAAGTGTCCTTACCAAAAATGCCAATCACATTCGTGTAGCTTCATTTAATGTTTTGAACTATGACAATGGCGCAACAGGTTTTCCAACAGAGCGTGGTGCGACCACACAAGCTGAGTTTGACAAACAGCATCGTAAAATTGTGAGTGCACTCAAAGCGATTGATGCCGATGTATACGGTTTGATGGAAATTGCCAACAACGGTTATGGCCCAGACAGTGCTATTGCTCATTTGACCAAAGCTTTAGGTAGCGATTGGAAATATGTGGTTCCTGAAAATTTAGACCGTTTAGGTGGTGATGCAATTGCTGTGGCTATTATTTATAACAGTAAGCGTGTTAAGCCTTTAAATAAGCCTGTTGTGCTCGATTTGGGCGACAAGAACCGAACAACATTGGCGCAAAGTTTCCAAGCAGTTCGTGGTAATAAAACGTTTACCGTTATTCCAAACCACTTGAAATCGAAAAGCTGTAGTGGGGTTGATGCTAGCTCTACTGACGCAGACCAAAAAGATGGTCAAGGCTGCTGGAACCCAACTCGGGTGAAAGCAGTTGATCAAATTGTGCAGTGGTTAGCGAAAAATCCAACTCAAGTGCAAAAGCAAAATGCTTTACTTGTAGGGGATATGAACAGTTACGCAAAAGAAGAACCTATTTTGTCATTTGAAAAAGCGAACTATAAAGTTTTACTTAATGACACTAAGGTAGGTCAGGGCACTCAGGCATATAGTTATGTTTTTGGTGTTGCGAGTGATGCCAACGGTAATGGTGGAGCAGGTAACCTAGACCATGCAATTGCTGATGCAGCTTTATATCCAAAAGTAGTGAGAACCTTTGCATGGCATATTAATGCAGATGAGCCAACGCTTTTAGACTACAACGAAGAATATAAAACGGATGAGCAAAAGGCATTGTTCTATGGTGAAGATGCTTACCGTTCTTCGGACCACGACCCTGTAATTGTAGATCTAGATTTAAATGGAAAAGACTCAAGCCATCCTGATGATGATAAGAAAAATGGTATTTTTGATTTCTTATCTGAATTAATGAACTGGCTTAGCCAGCTTTTTAAGCGTAATTAACGGAAAAATTGCGTGACGCAAATGTGTTTTATCATATTTTAAACAATCGTCACGCAAGACAACTTGCAAGGAATGACTTTTTCAAGAATATTAGATGGTGTAAGTATTTTATAAGTTTACGCTTTTTTACAATTAAAGAATTGTGCAAACCTTGCAGGTTTTCTAGAAGCAATTTAAAACGTTAATATGAGATAACAAGGATCAGATATGAAATTATATTATTCGCCAGGCGCATGTTCTTTAGCTGCACATATTATTTTAAATGAAATTAATGTTGATTTTGACTTAGAACGAGTAAATTTAAAAACACATAAAACAGAAAAAGGCGCAGATTATTACGAGATTAACCCGAAGGGATATGTACCTGCTTTAGAAATTAATCCAGGTTTAATGTTAACTGAAAACGTTGCAATTTTACCATTTCTTGCTCAGCATGATCCTAAGCAGGATTTGATCCCGCCATCAGGGATGGGCCGTGCGAAAGTATTAGAGTGGTTGGGTTACTTGAACTCTGAATTACATGATGCCTATGCAGTTTTCTTTGGGGCGCCTTTAACAACTGATGAAAAAACCAAAGCTTATGCAGAAATTGATCGTCTTTTAAAATATATCGATAATTATTTGGCTGAATCTGATTATGATTATTTAGTAAATGATAATTTTGGCCCAGCAGATGCTTATCTATTTGTTTTAACAAATTGGTCAAATTCAATTGAGCATGATTTAACACCATATAAACACATTATTGCACTACGTAATAAAGTAGCAGAGCGTCAATCTGTACAAATTGCGATGCGTGATGAAGGCTTAATTTCATAAAAGATTTTAAAAGCCAAAAAAAGCCCCTAATAAATAGGGGCTTTTTTATTAAAGACAATTAGTGTTGAGCATCTTTTTTCACTTCAGCAGCGGTATTTTCAACAGCTTGAGCTGTATCAGCAGTTGCTTTACGAGCAGTCGCTTCAGTTTTTGCAGCAGCCTCAGCGGTAGCATCAGCAGCATGGTCAGTTGCAGCATCGATTTTTGCAGTAGCATTATCAGTTGCAGTAGCAATATCGTCTGCAGCCTTGTCACCAGCAGATTTGATATCTGCAGTTGCTTGTTGAGCTGCATTTTCTAAGTGTTCACCCGTTGTCGCACCTGTTTCTGGAGCTTTATCTTTATTACATCCAACAAGAGCAACGGTCGCAGCAAGACCTAAAGCAACAAGTAATTTATTCATTGTGTTTTTCCTTCTAATTTATGGCATCCAAAATTATGGATGTCTAAAATATAAACATAAACTAACTGATTAATAAAGATCGAAAATTGTTAAAGAGTTGTAACGCTAATATTAAAAAAGCCTAGCATTTTGTAATGCTAGGCTTGGGTTAAATCGTACTGGTTTGACTAAATTTTATTGCCCAGAACGGATAATGTAATCAAATGCAGAGAGTGATGCTTTTGCACCTTCACCTGTTGCAATAATGATTTGTTTGTACGGAACCGTAGTACAGTCGCCTGCAGCAAATACACCTTTCACATTGGTTTCGTTGCGGTCATTCACAATGATCTCGCCACGATTGGTTAACTCAAGCTCACTGTCTTTCAAGAAGTCAGTGTTTGGCAATAAACCAATCTGTACAAAGATCCCTGCAAGCTCAACCACATGCTCTTCATCAGTCGCACGATCTTTATATTTAAGACCTGTCACTTGTGAACCATCACCTAATACTTCAGTACTTAAAGCATTCATAATCACAGTTGTGTTTGGCAAGCTATGCAATTTGTTTTGCAAGACTTGGTCAGCACGAAGTTTGGTGTCGAATTCAACTAGAGTCACATGCTCAACAATTCCCGCAAGGTCAATTGCAGCTTCTACGCCAGAGTTACCGCCACCAATCACGGCAACACGTTTGCCTTTGAACAATGGACCATCACAGTGTGGGCAGTACGCGACACCACGGGTACGGTATTCTTGCTCACCAGGTACATTCATTTCTCTCCAACGTGCACCTGTTGAAAGGATTACTGTTTTCGATTCAAGCTTTGCACCGTTTTCAAGTTCAACTTCAACCAGACCATTTGCGGTTTGGTTTGCACCTGTGATTTTGCTGACACGTTGTAGGTTCATGATATCAACATCGTATTCACGAACATGTGCTTCCATTTCGGCAGCAAACTTAGGACCTTGAGTTTTTTGCACAGACGTGAAGTTTTCAATATCCATGGTGTCCATCACCTGACCACCAAAGCGTTCAGCTACGATACCCGTGTTAATGCCTTTACGTGCTGCATAGATTGCAGCAGTTGCACCTGCAGGACCACCACCAATCACTAACACATCAAACGCATCTTTGGCATTAAGCGCTGCTGCATCTTTTTCAGCTGAGTTGGTATCAAGTTTCGCCACAATTTCTTCAAGTGTCATACGACCTTGACCAATATGCTCATTGTCTTGGAACACCATTGGAACCGCCATGATTTTGCGCTCTTCCACTTCGTCTTGGAAGAATGAACCATCAATCATGGTTGCAATTGTGTTCGGGTTATAAATCGCAATCAGGTTAAGCGCCTGTACCACGTCCGGACAGTTATGACAGCTTAATGATACAAACACATCAAAATCAGCTTTAAGGTTTAAACCTTTAATCTGGTTCAACACTTCATCAGACACTTTAGGAGCATAGCCAGACACTTGTAACAGTGCCAAGATCAAAGATGTAAACTCATGGCCCATCGGTAAGCCGGCAAAGAACACACGAGGCTGTTCACCTGCTTTAGCCACACCAAAGCTTGGACGGCGTGTATTGTTACCATCAAAACGGGCAGTCACCTTGTCAGAAAGTTCAGCAATTTCGGTAACCAGCTCTTTAATTTGAGCCGCTTTATCTGACTCATCTAAAGCAGCAACTAATTCGATTGGACTTTCTAAACGTTCTAGGTAAGCTTTTAATTGAGTTTTAATGTTTTGATCTAACATCTGTTTTTACTCCAATGCATCCAAATTCTTTCAATAGATGCATAGTACGTGAAAACACAAAATAGGTAAAACAGTATGTTTTTATAGATTTAATCGGTTTTTTGAATGTATTGTGGTACTCATAAACAATATCAATAATTTAAAGCGGTAATTTGTCTTTGAGTGTCCTTTATTACTCTTTTTTATCTTTTAAAGTGAAAGTATTTAAAAATTTATATATGTTATATGGCTGTAAAGATTTTATGTCATAACATTAAAAGGTACTTTCATGTCATTGCAACGCGGCATTTATCAGCATTATAAAGGTAATCTCTATCAAGTTTTTTCTGTGGCAAAACACAGTGAGACTGAAGAGGAACTAGTCATTTATCAGTGTCTTTATGGTGACTATTCGACTTGGGTGCGTCCACTAGATATGTTTACTGAAACGGTTCAAGTGGCTGATGGAAGTATCGTACCGCGGTTTAAGTTAATTCAAAGCACTTAACTCAAACGACTGTCATATAAAATAACGATTTTAAAGGGTGAATATATGCCAAATACTTTTTTCTTACAAAGAGTTGCAGATTTATATGACACCTTTAAACGGCATGATGCCCAGCAGGCAGATCGCTTGCTGCGTTATCGCAATATTGAGGCTGAGTCTGCAAAACTACTGTCGCAATTTATTCGCATGCAGCAAGCCAAGTCAATTTTAGAAATTGGTACGTCAACGGGTTACTCAACTTTATGGCTAGCTGAAGCGGCTCAGGCAACTGGTGGGCAGGTGACTACAGTTGAAATTGATGCAAAGCGAAGTGTTGAGGCGAAACGCCATGTTGCTGAGTTAGAGCTTAGTGAAATCGTTCAATTTTGGGTAGGCGATGCAGCTGATTATTTAAAAGAAGCTCAGGAAACTTTCGATTTTATTTTGTTAGATGCCGAGCGCAATGCTTACGAGAATTATTGGCCAGATTTAAAACGTCTGATCAAGCCAAAAGGTGGCGTACTCATTATTGATAACGTCATTTCACATGCTGCCGAAGTAAAATCATTTTTGGAACTGATTAAAAATGATCAAAACTTTATGAGCAGTATTTTGCCGGTAGGCGCTGGTTTATGTATGGTGATTCTAAAGTAGGTTCACTTTCTTTAGATATTCTTGCCGATAAGCTTGCGGACTACAGCCCTGTACTTTATTAAATGCACGGGTGAAATTGGCAGGATTGGAATACCCCAGCTCATAGGCAATGTGGGTAATGGTAAAGGTAGAATTTTCTAATAAATCAATGGCACGTTCAGTGCTGATCTGCTGCTTTAAAGCATGAAATTCAATACCTTGTTGCTGCAAATAGCGTTGCAATGTTTTGGTAGAAATATTTAATACTTTTGCACATTCCATTAGGGTTGGGACTTGATTAGCTTGTCGTAGCATCATGCTGACCCATTCAACAATTTCACCTTGATGATAGATCTTCTGGATTTGTTCCTGACAGCGTTGCTCAACTATTTTTAAACTATGCGTGTCAGCTAAAGGCAAGGGCAGTGCCAATTGTTGCTGATCAATTACCACGCGTATACCTGAAAGCCAGGTATAGTTAAAGTGGAAATTGGCTTTCACTAAGGATACGTAACGTTCTTGATAGCTCGGCTCTGGAACACTTAAATACACTTGGTAGCGTTGTAATTGCTGACCTGCCAACTCTAAGAGGCTGTAGTAAAACGCCACGGCAATCGCTTCAATATGAAAGGCCAAACATTGCTTATTCATCTGCAAAATCGGTTCGAATAATAGTTCAACCTTTTGCTGATTGGTCGGAAACCCAATACTGAGCTTAAAACTCGGCATAATCAGTCTAAAATATTGTGCAATCAGTCTCAGTGCATGTTCCAAATTAGGACTGGTCATTAGGGCATAGCCCACTAGACTATGTGAGCTGAGTTTTATATTTTTACCGAGTTCAAAGGCCAAGTCTTGAGTATTGGGCAGACTCAAACCAATCTCAATGAATTGTTCAATTTGTTGAATCGATAATAATTCTGTTTTTGCCAGTTCTTGCTGCAATGTCACCAACAAATCATTATCGTATTGATGCGTGTTGATTAAAATTTCAATCAGCCGTAAATAATAACGTGATGGAATAACAGGGATCTGTTGCTTCTGCACAAGAAAAACTCAGTAAAGTCTTACAATGATAATAGCAAGTCTTAAAATGATAATATAGAGGCACTATGAAGGATCACAATCAATTCAAGAAAAACATTTTGTGTTTGATTGGAGTCTCTAATGAATATGCATACTCAACTGGATGTCGAGCAAGCGACAACAACATTTAAGGACAAAAAACGTCATTTATGGCTATTGGGTTTGGCTGTACCGACCATTGCAATGGGTGGCCTAGCGGGCTATCAATTTGGTCCTAAAAAAACTAAAAAGTTCTTTGCTTCATTTGGGCCATTATTTATTCATGGTGTTATTCCTGCATTGGATAAATTGATTGGTGAAGACACAGAAAATCCACCATTAGATGCAATCGCGGATTTAGAAGCTGATCCGTATTACGCTCGTATTGTTAAACTTTTTATTCCTTTGCAATATGCGACTAATATCTATGGGGCATATTTAGCCAGTCGTAAAAATACACCTCTTGCTGATCAGGTTTTACTGGGAACTTTGGTGGGAATGGTCAATGGAATTGCTATTAATACTGCCCATGAACTTAGCCACAAGAATGGACAGCTTGAACATTATTTATCGCATTTAGCTCTAGCGCCATCGGGTTATAACCATTTCCGAATTGAACACCCTTATGGACACCACCGTCGAGTTGCGACACCTGAAGATCCAGCATCTTCACAATTTGGTGAAACCTTTTGGAAGTTTTTACCACGTACCGTGATTGGCAGCTTTAAATCGGCGATCGAAATTGAAAAGAATCGTTTAGAACGTAAGAAATTGCCTTTTTTCTGTAAGGAAAATGAGCTGATTCATGGCTGGGCGATGTCTGCTGTTTACCATGCAGCCATGTTGACGAAATTTGGTACGCGTTCGATTCCATTTCAAGTCACTCAAGCCGCTTATGCAGTAACTTTGTTTGAATCGGTGAATTACATTGAGCATTATGGTTTAAAGCGTGCAAAGAAAGAAAATGGGCAATATGAACGTACTTTGCCAGAACACAGTTGGAACAATAATAATGTGGTGACCAATTTGTTCTTGTATCAATTGCAACGCCATTCAGATCATCATGCCAATCCAACCCGTAGCTTTCAGACCTTACGTCACTTTGAAGATGCGCCGCAATTACCAGCAGGTTATGGTGCAATGATTCTGCCTGCATTTATTCCATCTTGGTGGTCAAAAATTATGGATGATCGCGTTGTCGAGCACTATAGGGGCGACCTCAGTAAAATCAATATGCATGTTGATGTGAAGGATAAAATGCTAAAGAAATATATTGAGTAAAATGATGCGGCTTAAATAGTCGAAAGATATAAAACAGATCAGCCCAAGCGGGCTGATTTTCTTTATGATTAAGCAGAAATACAGAGCCTTTTAAAATGCAGATCAAACTCAAGATATTTGTGAACAAATGCGGTTTTATCATTTGTACGTAGCAAATTATTGTAGATAAACTCTGGAACGGGATGATAAAGCTCACCTGAGCCATTGCTATAGAAAATTTTTAAATAGCGTGAAGAAACATCGTATTTCCAAGAGGTTACAACAACAGATTTTTCCATATAACTACTCCTACTTTTGTTTGATCTTTTAGTACATATATAAAAACTCTTTTGTTTCATCATTTGACAGTACTCTAAGTTAAGCAGACTGACAATTCATAAATGAATGTTGCTATAAATTTATAAGTATAAGAATTGTAAAAAAATAGCTATAAAATTTTGGTGTGGATTAGGGCTTAGATTTATAAAAATAACCAATAAAAAAACCACCCTAAAAAGGGTGGTTTCAGACGTATTGGTCTAATCTAAAAAATTAGATTTTACCAACTAAGTCGATAGATGGAGCAAGAGTTGCTTCGCCTTCTTTCCATTTAGCTGGGCAAACTTCACCTGGGTGAGCGTGAACGTATTGAGCAGCTTTTACTTTACGAAGAAGTTCAGACGCATCACGGCCGATACCACCAGCGTTAAGTTCAACGATTTGGATTTTACCTTCTGGATCGATAACGAAAGTACCACGGTCAGCTAAACCTTCAGATTCGATAAGAACGTCGAAGTTTTTAGAAAGAGTCCAAGTTGGGTCACCAACTAATGGATATTGAATTTTTTTGATTTCTTCAGAAGTGTCGTGCCAAGCTTTGTGCGTGAAGTGTGTATCAGTAGATACAGCATAAATTTCAACACCAAGTTTTTGGAATTCAGCGTAGTTGTCTGCTAAGTCACCAAGTTCAGTTGGGCAAACGAAAGTGAAGTCAGCTGGATAGAAGAATACAACAGACCACTTACCTTTAAGGTTAGTTTCGTTAACTTCAACAAATTGGCCGTTGTGGTAAGCAGTTGCTTGGAATGGTTTAACTTCAGTATTAATCAAGCTCATCATTGTCTCCATGATTGAGGTTTATATTTAAACTTGTTTACGAGATGTAGAATAAATAAAAATTCTTTATTGGGGAAATAGTATTTTTACATGACTAAAATCGGAAAATTGAATAAGTGATAAATTTACGATTTTTAAGTCTCCAAATACTGTATTCGATTTGACTGCAAAAACATGTAAATCAAATGACAGTTATAGTAAAAGAAACTTGCCTAACAACATGAAGTCTACTTAGCGAGAATTCAAGGGTAAAATGTAAAAAAATTAAAAATATATCAAAAACCAATTGTTTTACCTTATGCACATTAAAGCGTAAAATAGCGGATTGTTGTATTTTCAGGAAAGTTTGTTTGTGCAGAATGGTTTAAATGTAGATCAGTGGGTGATGGCAAGAGATCGTCACCGTTTAAATCGTTTACGTAAAGATAAAAAAGCCAATACAGCAGAGATTGAAAAATTATTTGAACAATCTAATGCCAAAGTAAGACAGCGCTTTGCACGTTTACCTGAAATTAAACTAAATCAGGAACTACCGGTTTCTCAATATGCTGACCGTCTAATTGATGCAATTCAAAAGCATCAGGTCATTATTGTGGCAGGTGAAACAGGTTCCGGTAAAACCACTCAGCTTCCCCAAATTGCAATGTTAGCAGGTCGTGGCTTAACAGGTATGATTGGTCATACACAGCCACGCCGTTTAGCAGCACGTAGTGTGTCGCAGCGTATTGCAGAGGAAGTCGGTGAAAAGCTTGGCGAGTCGATTGGTTTTAAAATCCGATTTAATGAACAAGGTTCGCAAGATTCGATTGTCCGGTTAATGACCGACGGTATTTTACTTGCCGAGTTAGGCAATGACCGTTTTTTGTCTAAATATGACACGATCATTATTGATGAGGCGCATGAACGCTCACTCAATATCGATTTTATTATGGGCTATTTAAAGCAATTACTGCCAAAACGTCCAGACCTTAAAGTTATCGTGACTTCTGCAACTTTAGATGTAAATCGTTTTAGTAACTATTTTAACGATGCGCCAATTTTTGAAGTCGAAGGGCGTAGTTACCCAGTTGAAGTGCTTTATCGTCCAATTTCAGAGATGAATATTGGCGGAAGTGACGACGATGAGTTTGATGATTTTGAAGAAAATCTACCGCGTGCAGTGGTACAGGCGGTTGAAGAATGTTTTGCCGATGCCGAAGCAAAAGGTCACCCAGAACATGCCGATATTCTGATTTTCTCAAGCACAGAGCAAGAAATTCGTGAATTACAGGAAACCTTGCAAAAGTACGGGCCAAGACATACCGAAATTTTACCGTTGTATGCGCGCTTAGCTGTTTCTGAACAACAAAAGATTTTCAGTCCAGGTGGTAAAGGCCGTCGTATTATTATTGCGACCAACGTAGCCGAAACTGCGCTTACTGTTCCAAATATTCGCTATGTGATCGATAGCGGTTTTGCTCGTATTTCTCGTTATAACTATCGATCACGGGTTCAACGCTTACCGATTGAAGCTATTTCCCAAGCCGCTGCCAATCAGCGTAAAGGGCGTTGCGGTCGTATTGCTGCTGGTGTCTGTATTCGTTTATACAGCGAAGAAGACTTTTTAAGCCGTCCAGAATTTACCGAACCGGAAATTAAACGAACTAACTTAGCTTCCGTTATTTTGCAAATGCAAAGTTTGGGCTTAGGTGAGTTAGAAAACTTCGATTTTATTGAACCGCCAGATTTCCGTCTTGTAAACGATGGTCGAAAGCTCTTGATTGAGTTAGGGGCAATGAATGAGAAGAAAAATGAACTGACCAAAGTCGGGCAAATGATGGCCCGTATGCCGATTGACCCACGTTTAGCACGTATGATTATTGGCGGCGCACATTTTGGTGTACTCAAAGAAATCTTGATTGTGGTGAGTGCTTTAGCGGTTCAAGACCCGCGTGAGCGTCCAGCAGATAAACAGATGCAGGCTGACCAAAAGCATGCATTATTCAAAGAAGCAGATTCAGATTTTCTGTTTTATTTGAAACTTTGGGATACTTTAAATCCTAAAGGTGAAGCTGCGATGTCTGAAAATAAACGACGTCAGTTTGCTAAGGAGAATTTTTTAAGTTGGTTGCGTTTACGTGAGTGGAAACAAACGCATCAGCAATTAGTTGAATTAGCAGAAGGTTTAAAACTCAGCTTTAATGAAAAAGAGGCAAATTATGAAAATTTGCATCGTGCGTTGCTGACAGGTTTACTTTCTTTCATTGCCAATAAAACAGATGAACGCAACACCTTTATGGCGGTGCGTCAGCAAAAGGCAAAAGTTTTTCCGGCAAGTACTTTGCATAAAACCAATAACTCGTGGGTTATGGCTTTTGAGATGGTCGAAACGTCTCAGGTATATTTACGTACTTTAGCCAAAATTGATCCTGAATGGATTTTGCTCGCTGCACGTGACTTGTTGAAATATCACTATTTTGAACCGCATTGGTCTAAGAAAGCGGGGATCGTAAATGCCTACGCTCAAATTTCTTTGTTTGGTTTAATTATTGAACCAAAACGGTTAATTAATTTTGAAAAAGTTGACCAGCCTGCTGCACATGAGATTTTCTTACGTGATGCATTAACCACAGGTAATTTAGGTACAGTTCCACCATTTTTAAAACACAACTTACTTAAGCTTGAAGAAGTAGAGCGAGTTGAAGATAAATTGCGTCGCCGTGATTTGGTGGTTGATGAAGAAACAATTTATCAGTTCTATGCCTCTAAAATTCCCGAAGAAATTGCAAGCCGTCGTAGTTTTGAAGATTGGCGAGCGACGGTAGAAGCAAATAATCCGCGTTATTTATTTGTTGAGGATGATGCGCTTTGGCTCAATGATCGACCAACAACGCAGCAATTTCCAGATCATCTTCATAATGGGCAGCTACGTTTAGCGACGACATATCATTTTGACCCAAGCCATGACGAAGATGGTGCAACTGTTCAGATTCCTGTTCAGGCACTACCTCAAGTTGATGAAAATATCTGGTCATGGGGAATCCCGGGCTGGCGCCAAGACTTAATTGAGGCTTTACTCAAAGCCTTACCAAAAGATAAGCGTCGTAATGTGGTGCCTATTCCTGATACAGCTCGTAAGCTCATGCAGGGTATTGATGCAGTACATTTACGTGAACATATTTTTAGTTATTTAGCTTTTGCCTTACGTGGCGAGCAAATTACAGACAAAGATTTCTCGTTTGAACGCATTGATCCATATTTGGTGCCGTTCATTAAAGTCATTGATGAAAAAGGTAAATTGATAGCCAAAGGCCGTGATCTGCCAGAGCTAAAAGCACGTTGTCGTGTGGAAACGCATCGTCCAGTAAAACAGCAAAAAGGTGAGTTTAAAAACTTCCCTGACAACTTTACTTTTGAGGCTTCACACAAGGTCACAGGTGTTGTTGTGAAACAATATCAGGCTTTAGTGCCGACCAAAGCTTTTGCTGAAACTGATGCTAAAGATGACTCTGGTATTGTCATCCAGACTTTTAATGATCAGGCTGAAGCTATTAAACAGCATCGTGAAGGCATTATCCGTCTGGTACACATGCAACTTGGTGACTTGGTTCGTCAGTTGAAAAAGCAAATTTCAAAACCGCTTGCTTTAGCTTACTCACCTTTGGGCGATAAAGCTAAACTTGAGCAGATGTTGGTCTATGCAACTTTGCAAATGGCAATTACAACTCTGCCAATTAATGCAGATGAATTTAATAAACTGCTAGAACAGGTCAAAAAGCAATTTTTGAGTTATGGTCAGCAGGCTCTTGAGCAATTGAGCGAGATTTATATTCAATGGCAGCAAATTCGCCGTCAGCTTTTGGTGCTTGATTCAGGGATATTTGGGCGAAGTATTGATGATATTGAAGATCAGTTAGATTTAATGTCACTTGGCAATTTTGTTTATTGCCAGCCTGTCGATCTTTGGCAGGAATACCCGCGTTATTTGAAAGCGCTGCTATTGCGTTTAGACCGATTGCCCAATAATCTACAGCGAGATCATGCAGCAATTGACGATGTCGATCCATGGATGGACAAGGTGTTTAAATTAAAAAACGATCCTAAAATCAAAGAATTGTATTTGATGTTGGAAGAGTTTCGCATTTCTTTATTTTCTCAACCGATGAAAACCAAGATGCCTATTTCACCAACTCGACTGCAAAAGTTATGGGATCGTTTGGGAATCAGTTAAAATAGATATGGGGCTGTTTATGTTGTTTTTAGCGAACAACGCAATTTATAAATGAAAGATTAACAGACCCTTTTCATTTTTTTAGGAGTTTTACATGGGCATTCGTATTACAGGTACTGGGCTATTTCATCCAACAGAAACCATTTCTAATGAAGAACTGGCCGTCAGTTTAAATGCTTATGTGGAACAATATAACCAAGACAATGCAGAGAAAATTGCATCTAGTGAACTTGAAGAGTTACGTGGTTCAAGTGCTGAATTTATTGAAAAAGCTTCTGGTATTAAAAGCCGTTACGTAATCGAAAAATCAGGAATTCTTGATCCGACTCGTTTACGTCCTCGTTTGTCTGAGCGTTCCAATGATGAGCTGTCTCTTCAGGCTGAATGGGGTGTTATTGCGGCTAAACAAGCAATGGAAAATGCAGGCGTTACTGCTGAAGATATTGATGTCGTAATTTTGGCATGTTCAAACATGCAGCGTGCTTATCCGGCTGTAGCGATTGAAATTCAATCTGCACTCGGTATTCAAGGTTATGCATATGACATGAACGTTGCATGTTCAGCTGCTACTTTTGGTTTGAAACAAGCGGCAGATGCAATTCGTTCAGGCGCTCGCCGTGTTTTATTGGTGAATGTTGAGATTACCTCTGGTCACCTAGATTATCGTAACCGTGATTGTCACTTCATTTTTGGTGATGTTGCAACGGCTTCTATTATTGAAGAGACTACGACTAAAACTGGTTTTGAAATTTTAGATATTCATCTATTTACTCAATTTTCAAACAACATTCGTAATAACTTCGGTTTCTTAAACCGTAGTGAAGATGCGGTAGTTGATGACAAGTTATTCCGTCAAGATGGTCGCAAAGTCTTTAAAGATGTTTGTCCATTGGTAGCAAAAATCATTAATGCGCAGTTAGAAAAAATGCAGTTAACTGCAAATGATATTAAACGTTTCTGGTTACACCAAGCCAATGCCAACATGAATGAATTAATCTTGAAATATGTGGCTGGTAAAGAGGCAGATTTAAGCCGTGCGCCAATTATTTTAGATGAGTTTGCCAATACCTCTTCAGCAGGCGTGATTATTGCTTTACACCGGACAGGCCACGAAGTGAATGATGGCGAGTATGGCGTGATTTCATCTTTCGGCGCAGGCTATTCAGTAGGTTCGATTGTTGTACAAAAGCACGTTGCTTAAGTTGCCAGATTAATTAAAAACGCTCGTAAGGGCGTTTTTTTATGAGTGAAATAATATAAAAAAGCGAGCCAAAAATAGCCCGCTTAGATTGAATAAAAAGTCTTTAAAACTTTTTGGTGTAGTTTACAAACAGACGGTCTTCACCAAAGTCATTGCCATGCTTAACGTTGTAATCAATGCGAATGTATTGCAGGGCAACGCCTTTTAAGAACGGCTGCTGAAACGCATAGTTCAAAATCACATTCGACTCAGTTTCATGGTTCTTTTCACCATTGGCTGCTTTAAAATCATGGCCATAAACATATTTCACCATTGCGTTTAAACCAGGTACATAGTCTTTAAAGTCATAGCCGTACATCATGTGGTAAGACTTCTCGTCTTCTTTAAAGAATCCAGTGGTATTCCAGTTAATGAAATAGGTCTCTGGCAAGAAACCATCCGGTAATGGATAGGCCGACTCACCCATAATTTGTTGGTAGCCCAAACCAAAGGTATGGTTTTTTACTTTGAGCGTTTCTAGCACTCCGATGTTTTGCGCATCAATATCAAAGGTATTGCCGTCATCTTTTGCATTGAAGTATTTAAACTTAGAGGTGAGGGCAAAATTAGGCTGTTTCCAATTGTGCTCAAGTCCTACATAGTGCTTGTTATATAAGTCTTCTAAATTACCAAAGTAGTATTCACCCTTTAAAGACGGCGTAAATTGGTAGCGCAGGTCCACATAGTTTAAGCCATCAGATTCTTTGGTAACCCCATTTGCTGTAAAAGAAAACTTTTTAAAATCTTCTTCATTTCGCGGCGAGACTTTTTCAACTCGACCAATTTCGGCATAAAGCTGATCCGAAAGTTGCGACTTTAAATTGGTTCCCCAATAAGAAGCGAGCAATTGTCGGCTGGCATCGACAGCGGTTACAGGTAAATCGAGCCAGAGTTCACCGACACTTAAAAGGGTTTTGTCATAGCCCAGTTTTAAAGTGGCGCTGTATTTTAGGAAGTCGGATGCCTGAGATTGTGTTTCTTTATTAAAAGGCAAAACTGTATCGGCGACATGCTTGTCTGAACTCAAGCGCACAGCGTATTGGACAGAAGCATCTGCACCAATCGTAATAGGTTTGTCTGCAATTTGCAGCGGAGTGTCATGCATTTTCGATTTATAAAATAACGATGCTGCCTGAGACCAACTGCCGGTATCTTTGAGAGTATCATTATCAAAATTACGGTTGATGTAGGCATTCTTTAAAGTGAATTTCCATTCATCTTCAGCCTGCTGATTTGGATTTGCAGCGAATGAATTGCCACACATCAATACTAAGGTTGCAAAGGTTAAAGCATGTGGTTTAAAGCGGTGTAATAATTCCATAATCCATTTCCAAAATCTATGCGCCAGTCCTAGGCGCATGTATGTTTACTGCTGGGTAAGCGTGTTTTGAGTGTTAAATGTTGATGGCGTTTGTGCGGCAACAGAGGCTTTAAGATTGACCATAAATATTGCAAGTGCAGCAATCACACCCGGAATCGCAATTGCTAAGAAATTCATTTGGTGAGGAAGCTCAAATGTGAGTAGGGCACCAGTTAAAACGGGGCCGATAATTGCACCGATACGACCAATACCTGATGCCCAGCCCATGCCAGTTGAACGAAGTGCTGTCGGGTAGAACTGTGCAACAAAAGTGTAGAGTAAGATTTGCGAGCCAATTGTGGCCGCACCAGCAATAGCAATCAGGCTATATAAAATAAATTGTGGACTATTGATGCCAAGTAAAATTAAAGCTGCTGACCCCACAATAAACATGATGGTAATGACGGGTTTTAAATGGAATCTATCTGCTAAAGCACCACCGCCAATTGCACCGACCATGCCACCGATGTTGAGTGCAAACAGGAACAACATGCTCGCACCTAGCGAATAGCCCGCTTGCAGCATGAGTTTAGGTAACCAGCTTCCTAAGGCGTACACCATGAGTAAACACATAAAGAAAGCAATCCAGAACATAAATGTACTGAAGGTACGGCCTTGTTGGAAAAGTGCGCGGACAGGTGCTTCAGTTGTTGTGCTTTCGTTTAACAGCAGCTGTGTATTGGCATTTACCTGGGTTTGAGGGGCAATTTTGCTGACAATACTTTTTGCCTGTTCACTCTGATTAGATTTCACTAAAAAGGTGAGAGACTCAGGTAAAAATTTCCAGATCAGTGGGAGTAATAGCAGTGGAATACCTGCAAGTAAAAACATGATTTGCCAGCCCATATCCTTAACGAGCCACGCACCGAGTAGAGCAGATGTCATGCCACCAATTGCGTAACCGCTAAACATGATTGCGACCAATGTACTGCGAATTTTTTTAGGCGCATATTCGGTCATGAGCGCGACCACGTTTGGCATCACGCCACCAATACCAAGGCCAGCAATAAAGCGCAAAATTGCAAACTCAGTTGGTCCTTTGGCAAAAGCACCGATAAAGGTAAATCCGCTAAATAAAGTCACACAAATCAGGATGGTTTTTTTACGCCCCAGTTTGTCCGAAAGTGTGCCGAAAATCATGGCACCAAACATCATGCCAAATAGAGCCGCGCTTGCCAGCAAACCTGCTTCTACCGCAGTTAATGACCATTGTTGCATTAATAAAGGGAGCGCTACTCCATAAATGACTAAATCATATCCATCAAAAATAATAATAAGTAAGCACCAGATTAAAACTTTCCAATGAAAAGAAGTAAAACTGGCCTTATCAATTAACTCATTAATATTAACCTTGCTCGTATCCATTTTCTTCACCTCCAATTTGTGAATCATCGCGTTATTTTTTAATAAACTATTTTGTTATTGAGTTAGAGTCAAAAACCTAATTGATATATCTTTATGTCTTTAAGGTATTGTGTTTTTATTAATTTAATTATTTGAAAAATATTAATTTATTTTGAGTATTGAAGTAGGTTTTATTATCTGTATTAAATGGTGGTAAATATTATATGGTGAGAATTTCAATGTTTTTTATTGGTGTTTTATTCTTGATTTTCTTGCTAAGAATCACTGATAAAAATAGAGCTGAATTTATATTATTAATTGGAATGAAAATATTAAGATAAGAGACCAAAGACTGTTATTTAATTATTTTAGAAGTTGACCTATGAAAATGAAATTTAATTGATATTAAATAAAAATCGCCAAATCAGGATTAGCAAATTATTTGCATCCTGACTTGGCGCTTAAGGCTTTATTTTGGTTGGAGTGTTTAGATAAAAAACTTAATTTGTGGCTGAAGTTGATCGTGGCGTGAGAATGAAATGCGCGATTACACCAATGCAAATACCCCAAAAAACCGAGCTTAATCCAAGAAAATGCATGCCTGATGCTGTTGCTAAAAAGGTAATAAGTGCAGCATCACGTTGACTATCATTTCTCATGGCGACAGAAATATTTGTGGCAATTGCACCAAGCAAAGCTAATCCTGCCAGTGCTGCAACCAACTCTTTAGGAAGTAAGCTAAATAGCATGACAATACTGCCAGCAAATAAGCCTCCTAAAATATAAAAAATTCCATTGGCGATTCCTGCGATATAGCGTTTTTCTTTCAGTTCATGTGCATCTTTGCCCATACATAAAGCAGCGGTAATTGAGGCAAGCACAATGGTAATACCGCCTACGCAAGCAACAGCTAAAGAGGCAATACTGGTAACGCTAATAATCGGTTTGGCTGGCGTGTCGTAACCGCTGAGTTTCATAATCGCCATACCCGGTAAAAATTGACCAGTTAAGCTGACTAAAATGAGAGGAACAGCGAGGTTCAGTGTTGAGTTCCATGTCCATTCTGGGCTAATCCACTGCGGGATAGCTAAACTAAAACTCACATCAACTGGATTCATTTTTCCTAAAATGAGGCTTAATAAAACTCCGGCCCCTAACACCCAAATCATGGTGTAGCGCGGCATTAAACGTTTAGCAATTAAAAAGACAATGAGCATGCTAAAGACAATAAAAGGCATGCTATCAGATGCGGTAAATAGACCAATACCAAATTGAAAAAGAATACCGGCCATCATGCCAGCAGCGACATCTTGCGGAATCCATTTTAGTAATTTGTCAAAGTAACCTGTAATGCCAATTAAAAAAATAACAACAGCAGAAGTAATATAAGCAGCTACCGCTTCATTTAATGAGACATTTGGAAATAGAGTCACTAACAGGGCAGTACCCGGTGCAGACCATGCGGTAATGACAGGAGTTTTATACTTAATTGAAAGATAAATGCCTGAAACGGCGGCACCAATTGAAATTCCCCAAATCCATGACACCATCATATCGGTTGACACATGGGCGCGCTGAGCAGCTTGAAAAAAAATAATTAATGGGCCTGAATAAGAAATTAAAACCGCAAGAAAGCCAGCAACAGTGGCTGATATGGACCAGTCATTTTTTAATGTCTTTAACAGGGTTGCCATGTGTGATTGCCTCCATGCAAATCATGTTATTTACCCAATCATATAAAAAGATCAGGGTTAACCCTGATCTCCACCTCCGACCGAAATAACTGATCCGGTCATATACGATGCTTCGTCTGATGCAAGAAATAAAATTGCATTTACTTGTTCTTGAATTGTGCCATAACGGCCCATAAATGTTCGATCTATTGTTTGATCAACCACTTGCTGCATCCAGTCTTTTTCATTTTGACTTAATGGGTTGGCGTTACGCGGTACTTTGCGAGGCGGTGCTTCAGTTCCACCCGTCGCAACGGCATTGACTCGGATCCCGTCTTTAGCATGTTCAAAAGCAAGAGATGCTGTTAAAGCATTTACACCACCTTTAGATGCCGAGTAGGGAATACGGTTAATACCACGGGTTGCAATTGAAGATACATTTACAATAACACCCGATTGTTGCTTAATCATGGCGGGCAACACAGCGCGGCAGCACCATAAAGTTGGAAACAGTGAACGATTTACTTCCTTAATGATCTCTTCTTCGGAAAACTCTTCAAAAGGTTTCATCCAGATCGCGCCACCTACATTATTAATCAGGATATCTACCCGACCATAGTGTTCAATGGCTTTTGCAACAACCCCTTGTGCGCCTGCATAGGTTTCAAGGTCGGCATTAATCGTGACAGCATCGCCACCTGCATTCTGAATTTCTTTGAGAACTTCTTCAACATATTCAGAGCGGTCAGCCATGATGACTTGTCCACCCTCAGCCGCGACTTGCAGTGCTACGCCACGACCAATGCCTTGAGCACTACCTGTAACAATCACGACTTTATTGGTAAATCTTTGACGGTTTGACATAGATAACTTCTCCACCTCGAGTTAGTTTGCAGAGAATTTTTCAAACAAGAAATTAGCAGGTTTGATATTTTCAGTTTCTAACCAGCCACGTACAGCTTCTACCATTGGAACTGGGCCACATAGATAAACATCGACATCGCCACCGTTTAACCATTCACTTTCAATATGACCAGTGACATAGCCTTTGCGTTCATGGTTACTTTCAGGGCTTGCAACTACAGTACGATATTCGAACCATGGAAATTTTGCCTGCAACTCATTAAGTTTTTCTAAGGCAACCAAGTCAAAGTCATTGGTTACGCCAAATACTAAACGAACGGGTTGTTCTGAACCTTTTTCTTCGAGTACTTGTAGCATTGACATAAATGGGGCAATGCCAGTACCGCCTGCCAACATCAGCACAGGACGCGCTACATTACGCAAATAGAAGCTACCGAATGGACCGGTAAATGTCATTTTGTCACCAGCTTGGGCATTCTTACTCAAGAATTCACTCATTTTGCCATTCGGTACGTTACGTACCACAAAGCCTGTTAAGCGATTGCCCGGTTTTGAGCTAAATGAATATGAACGTGTTTCGCCAGTTTCAGGAATTGCAACATTCACATACTGACCTGCAAGGAAATGAATATCCGGCTGGCCTTCATCAAGTTGAATATCAAATGTGATGGTTGAGTCTGATAGGTTTTCAACGCGGGCTAATGTGCCTTGGAAGCTATGAATTTCTGTTTTGCAGACATCTGAGGATGCTTGAATCTGGAATACGGCGTCTGAAGTTGGGCGGCATTGGCAAGCAAGAATATAACCTTGTTCAGCTTCTTCTGGTGTTAATGCATCTTCAATATAGGTTTCTTCTGGCATGTCATAATGACCTGACTCGCAAAATGCGCGGCAAGTTCCACATGCACCATCACGGCAATCCAAAGGAATATTAATTTTTTGGCGATAGGCTGCGTCAGATAGGGTTTCGCCTTGAGCTACGTTAATGAAACGTGTAACACCATCTTCAAATTGAAGTGCAACATTGTGGTTTGACATGGCATGTATCCTACAAAATATTTGAAACTTTTACCCTCAGCCAACAGTCCGTTTAACTGAGGGGGTATGTCTTAAAGGTGGTAAATATCAATAACCTGATTGATGTAGTCATTTTTCAAAACGACGTACTTGCTCAAGATTTTTGGTTGATTACCTGAAAAATCGATCACATAACGTGACATACCGAAATAGCTGTAATTTGTCTTGTAACGGAAACTCAATGTATTCCAGTTAAAGCGAACAGTAACTTTGTCGCTGTCGCGCTCGACGACTTCAATATTGGCAATATTGTGGCTTGTGCGTGTGTCCGGCATGGTTGCAGATGAACGCTCAGTTTTAATACGGAACACACGATCTTCTAAACCTTGGCGGTCTGGGTAATAAATGAGTGAAATTTCAGATTGCGGGTCTTCCGTTAATTTATCGTCATCATCCCAAGCTGGCATCCAGAAAGAAGCTTCCGGTGCGTAGCATGCAATCCAATCGTCCCATTGTTCATCATCTAAAAAACGAGCTTCACGATAGAGAAACTGAGCAATATTTTCTAAAGTTGCTTTGTCTTGAGCACTCATGCTGTTTCTCCCTGATCAGCAATTTCTTTCTCTGATGCAATCGCATGTTTCATGGTGTGTAACCAATATTGATGTTGGGCAAGGTAAAGACCTTCATCTTCAGTTTTGATACCACTTAACATTGGTTTTAAACCAATTTCGTTTGCTGCATCGTCTGGCCCATAAATCCAATGTTTTGAACCACGGCACATGTCATTCCATTCAAGTGCAATACCTGCGTAGCCTGCCTGACAAGCGCGGAATTCTTCTAAATCGTCTGGTGTTGCCATGCCTGAGGCATTAAAGAAATCTTCATATTGACGGATACGGCGTGCGCGAGCTTCAGGTGCTTCGCCTTTAGGTGCGATACAGTAAATGGTGACTTCGGTTCTATTGACAGAAAGTGGGCGAAGTACACGAATTTGCGAACCGAATTGATCCATCAAATACACATTTGGATAGAGGCACAGGTTACGTGAGCGCTCAATCATCCACTTCGACATCGCTTCACCGTATTTTTCGGTGTATTCGTCTGCTTTCGGGAAATTTGGACGGTCTTCTGGGTTTGCCCATTGTGTCCAAAGCAACATATGGCCATTTTCAAAACCATACGAGCCACCGCCTTGTTTACCCCAAGAACCAGCGCTCATCGCACGAATGTTATCGGCAGCTTGAGTTTCTTTACGGTGTTGAGTTGTTGCAGCATAGTTCCAGTGAACAGCAGAAACGTGGTAACCATCGGCACCATTTTCAGCAGTGAGTTTCCAGTTACCTTCGTAAGTGTAGGTTGATGAACCACGTAAAACTTCCAGACCATGTTCAGACTGGTCAACAATCATGTCGATGATTTTGGTGGTTTCACCCAAGAATTCTTCAAGTGAAGGAACATCTGGATTTAAGCTGCCAAACAAGAAGCCTTTGTAGTTCTCAAAACGAGCAACTTTTTTAAGGTCATGTGAGCCGTCTTGGTTAAAACAGTCAGAGTAGCCTGCTTCACTTGGATCTTTAACTTTTAGAAGTTTGCCTGAGTTGTTAAAAGTCCAACCATGGAAAGGGCAGGTATATGTTGCTTTGTTACCACGCTTGTGACGGCAAAGTTGTGCTCCGCGGTGTGAACACGCATTGATCATGGCATTGAGTTCGCCGTTACGGTTGCGGGCAATAATGACTGGCTGACGACCAATGTGAGTGGTGTAGTAGTCATTATTATTTGGAATTTGGCTTTCGTGTGCTAAGTAAACCCAATTGCCTTCGAAGATATATTTCATTTCGAGGTCAAATAGGGCTTCGTCAGTAAACACTGAGCGATGAAGTTTAAATTCACCTGTATCGATGTTATCGACAAGTAATTCATCAATACGGTCAAGATGGCTAGTATTGATTACAGGAATACGTGGCATGTCCGTTCTCCGACTTTCCAAAAGTGTGGAAGTCACCAAGGCCTTAGCTACGATCTAAAAGGTCTTGATATCCTAATATTGTCAATGAAGCGCATGAGTGCGCTGGGTGTTTAACCGTGAATTGATGAAGATGAATTACTTGAATATTGGCAAGAAGGCTTTTTCACAAAGCAATTCATCACTTCATCGGTTTGTTGCTTGTATATACCTTAAAAGAATGGTTAAACTGTGTCTAAGACTGAATTTGCATTTTTTTATATCTTAAAGGTATGGAAGCCTTATGGAACTAAGACATTTACGGTATTTTGTGGCTGTTGTTGAAGAGCAGAGCTTCACAAAGGCAGCCGAAAAACTATTTATTGCTCAACCACCTTTGAGCCGGCAGATCCAAAATCTGGAAAGTGAGCTTGGAATTCAACTGTTTGAGCGTGGAAGCCGTCCTTTACAGACAACCCCAGCAGGACATTTCTTTTATCAGCACGCCCTTAAACTTTTGTCGAATGCTGAAGAAATAAAAAGTATGACCAAACGTATTGGTCTCATTGAACGTAGTGTGACGATTGGTTTTGTCGGGTCTTTACTCTATGGTTTACTGCCGCGAATCATCTATTTATTTCGTCAACAGCAGCCTCATTTGAATATTCAACTGATGGAGTTAAGTACGACTGAGCAACTACAGGCATTAAAAGAAGGTCGGATTGATGTCGGGTTTGGTCGCTTAAGAATTAGTGATCCAGCGGTGAGACGTATTCTTTTACGTAAAGAGCGTTTGGTGGTTGCGGCACATACCAGCCATCCAATTGCACAGCGTACGGAAGGGGTATATCTAGCCGATCTCATTGATGAAAAGATGTTTATGTATCCGACTTCACCGAAACCCAATTTTTCAACCCAGCTTTTGAATATCTTTGCCGAGCATAGTTTGGTTCCAAAAAATATGCATGAGATACGGGAAATTCAGTTGGCTTTGGGCTTGGTCGCAGCGGGAGAAGGTTTATGTATTATTCCTGCCAGTGCCGATACCATTCGTTTTCCGCACTTAAATTACATACCAATTCTCGACAATGGCGCGGTCAGTCCGATTTTTATTACTGCACGCGCAATGGACAGAAGTGAGGACTTACAACTCTTATTTGATTGTATTTATCAGGTCTACGATTTAGAAGGGATACCTTATCAGCGTACCGTTTTTACACTTGATCAGAACCCAATAGATGATTCAAACGGTATCGATTTTTAAATAAGACGAACGCATAGCCTCAAAGTTTGAAGCTATGCGTTATCTAACTTCTTACTGGACTTGAGCTGGAAAACCATCTTCGTCCAGCGCTTCGGTAATTTTGTCGACGCTTTCACTGGTTTCTACAGTTACGATTTTTGTCGCTAAATCTACATCTACTTTTGCATTTGGGTCGACATCTTGAATAGTTGCTGTCACACCACGAGCACAGCCACCACAAGTCATATTTTCAATAAGTAGTTTCATATTCATACTCCATCAAGAACGAGATATTTGTTTGGATAACACTGAGTCTAAACCTTGTCATGATTGTAAGGTCAAGACCAATTTTTTTAAAAAATATGCTTGACCTTCCCATGATGGGAATCTGTATGCTCAAGGTAATTGATAAAATTTTGCAGATTTGCAGAGGTGTTTGATGGACTCAAAAAACACAAAATTGCCAGCATATAGTGAAACACTACCAATCGAAGGTATGACTTGTGCCTCTTGTGTCGGACGTGTCGAAAAGGCGCTTAAGAAAGTTGAAAATATAGAAATTGCCAACGTTAATTTAGCAACAGAAAAAGCTGTTGTTTATTCAAATCAACCGATTCAGCGTGAAGCACTGGTTAAAGCAGTTGAACGAGCAGGTTATGATGTTCCCAAAGCGGCACCAGTGGAGTTATCTATTGAGGGTATGACCTGCGCATCTTGTGTTGCACGTGTTGAAAAAGCGCTGAAGAAAGTAGACGGCGTTCAAGATGCGACAGTTAACTTAGCCACAGAGCAGGCTTGGGTTCAGGCAGTTCCATCAGTCAATGTTGAAGATCTGATTCGCGCTGTTAAAAAAGCGGGTTACGACGCAAAAGCCTCTGATAAAAATCAAAATGAGCAGCTCGATAAAAAAGCTTCAGAGTTAGATCAGCTTAAAAGAGATTTGATCATTTCGATTGTTTTGGCCTTACCCGTGTTTATTTTGGAAATGGGTTCTCATCTGATTCCAGCTTTTCACATATGGGTCATGCACACGATTGGTCAATACAATAGCTGGCTTTTACAGTTTGTTTTGACAACACTGGTCTTGGTTTTTCCTGGTCGCCGTTTTTATCAAAAAGGTATTCCAGCCCTATGGCGTTTAGCACCAGATATGAACTCGCTGGTGGCTGTTGGAACCTTGGCTGCCTATAGTTTTTCTGTTGTAGCAACCTTTATGCCGCATGTGTTACCACAAGGCACAGTCAATGTTTACTTTGAAGCGGCTGCTGTAATTGTCAGCTTAATTTTACTTGGGCGATATTTTGAGGCAAAAGCCAAAGGTCGTACCTCGCAAGCTATTCAGCATTTGGTTGGCATGCAACCGAAAACTGCTCGTATTCAGCGTGAAGGTCAAGTGGTTGAAGTTGCTGTTGCCGAAGTGGTCAGTGGAAGCATTGTAGAAATTCGTCCGGGTGAGCGTGTGCCTGTCGATGGTGAAGTAGTTGAAGGGCACAGCTACATTGATGAATCTATGATTACGGGTGAGCCTGTTCCAGTTGAAAAAATAGTAGGGCATCAAGTGGTTGGAGGCACGATCAACCAGAACGGTACTCTAAACATTCGGGCAACCGCAGTTGGCGCTTCGTCTGTGCTTTCACAAATTATTCGCATGGTTGAGCAAGCCCAAGGCTCTAAACTTCCGATTCAGGGTTTGGTCGATAAAGTCACGATGTGGTTTGTGCCAGCGGTGATGCTCATTGCTGCAATTACTTTCTTGGTTTGGTTTATTTTTGGGCCAGAACCTGCGTTAACTTTTGGTTTGGTCAACGCCGTTGCAGTACTAATTATTGCTTGCCCTTGTGCGATGGGGCTTGCAACACCAACTTCTATTATGGTTGGTACTGGACGAGGTGCAGAGCTCGGTGTCTTGTTCCGTAAAGGTGAAGCTTTGCAGCTTTTACAAGAAGCGAAGGTGGTTGCTGTTGATAAAACTGGAACGCTCACAGAAGGGAAACCAACACTCACTGACTTTAATGTGCAACAAGGTTTTGAGCGTGAACAAGTGCTGACTTTGGTTGCCTCTGTTGAAGCCAAATCTGAGCACCCAATTGCTCTCGCTATTGTTCAAGCCGCAGAAAGTGAGGGGCTAACTTTATTACCAGTAACAGCTTTTAACTCGATTACAGGTTCTGGTATTGAAGCTGAAGTGTCAGGCCAAAGAGTACAAATTGGTGCAGATCGTTATATGCACCAACTTGGTTTAGACACCAGCTCATTTCAAGCGATTGCTGCTCAATTAGGTGAAGAAGGCAAAACACCGCTTTATGTTGCTATCGACCAGCAACTTGCTGCGATTATTGCCGTTGCGGACCCAATTAAAGAAACAACCTATGCTGCGATTGAGGCCTTACATCAGTTAGGTCTAAAAGTTGCCATGATTACAGGGGACAACCGTCATACAGCGCAAGCGATTGCGAAAAAACTTAATATTGATGAAGTGGTAGCAGAGGTTTTACCAGAAGGCAAAGTGGACACCGTTCGCCAACTGCAAAAACAATATGGTCGCTTGGCTTTTGTAGGTGACGGCATTAACGATGCACCAGCCTTGGCACAAGCAGATGTCGGCTTAGCGATTGGTACAGGAACAGATGTTGCCATTGAAGCTGCCGATGTTGTGCTGATGTCAGGTAGTTTAAAAGGTGTACCGAACGCAATTGCATTAAGTAAAGCGACCATGCGAAACATACGCCAAAACTTGTTCTGGGCATTTGTATATAACGTTGCACTTATTCCAATTGCGGCAGGTGCGTTATATCCAGCATTTGGTGTATTACTTTCACCTATGTTTGCAGCAGGAGCGATGGCACTTTCTTCAGTCTTTGTTTTAGGAAATGCATTACGCTTAAAACGTTTTCATGCACCCGTACAGTAAGCGTGCTGAAAATCATATTTTGGTTTAAGATCAGAAACTCAGGTCTTAAACCAAATTTAATATTTGAGGTGTGAGATGAACATCGGTCAGGCATCTAAACAGTCTGGTATTTCAGCAAAAATGATTCGTTACTATGAAGAAATCGGTTTACTTGAAGCAGCTCAGCGTTCAGCTTCGGGCTATCGTATTTACTCAGAAACTGACCTGAAGACTTTAAACTTCTTAAAACATGCCAGAGAGTTGGGTTTTTCATCCGAACAAATGAAAGAACTGATTTCGCTTTGGAAAAATACCGATCGGCATAGTGCAGAGGTGAAAGCCTTAACCGTAAAACATATTGCTGAACTCAACCAAAAAATTGCACATTTACAAGAAATGGTTAATATTTTGCAGGCATCAGCCGATGATTGCTGTGGTAACCAACAAGCTTCTTGTGCCATTTTAGATCACATTGAAAAAGGTGTGGGTGTAAGCTAAAACTCATCAAAATAAAAAGGAAAAATCATGGCTTATACAGCTTCTTGTCTTTGTAATGGTATTCAACTCAGTATTAATGGTGAATTAGAACCCATCATGGTTTGTCATTGTACGCAATGCCAAAAAGCACAAGGCGCTGCTTTTGCTGCTATTACGCAAGTACAGAAAAGTGATTTGAATATTGTGCAGGGAGAAAACCTGTTACAGGCTTATTTTGCGTCTTCCAATAAAAAGAGAGTGTTCTGTAAAACTTGTGGTTCACCTGTCTGGAGTGAACGTTTAGATAAACCCGACGTGGTACGTTTAAGGGTGGGGCTCATTAATGAAGAAATATCTACCCAAGTTAGCTCTCATGCCTATGTCGCTTCAAAGGCCTCTTGGCATACTATTGGTGATCATGCTCAACAATACCTACAAGCAACAGATGGCGTCCAAAAATAGTCATTTAATCGGCTAGGGCTTGTTTGTAAAAAAACGTGAACAAGACTAGCCATGAACAAAAAATGTGCTATATATGTACTTAAGGTAATCGTAATATCTCCTCGATCCACAGGGAAACTTGGGACAGGACAAAAAATACGATAAGACCTTACATATAGCTAGCAAAGAGCATGTAAGAGATGGATAGACACAAATCTTAGATTGCTCACCGTTGCAGAAAAGCCCGTGAAACGGGCTTTTTTAATGCCTGTAAAAAGTTACTTATTAGGTTGTCACTTCATAAATAACGATTTTTTGTCGCGCTACTTTTGTCCGTTGCTTCTTAAGCAAATAAAACTCTGAAGAAATAATAAAATATTTTAAACATACAGACTATTCTGTATTGCAATTTAATTTATTTATAGGTACATTTAGTCAACGGTTTAAAGTTCAAGTGTAATAATGGACTCATGGTCGTTGTGGGAGATCTAAGAGCCTGCATTCTTCCCCAAGATGCGGGTTTTTTTTATGCCTAAAGAAAAGTTATTATTAACCTCTCTTAAATAAAATACAAAACGATAAATTATTAATTTTTAATACCTTAAGTTACTCAGTCCTTTTTTAGAAATTTTCCTACCATATATGGCCTGACTATAAATCAGCTATACAAACTTCCTTATGCGTTACGCGACTATGCACGATAGGCTTGACACGCTTGAGCACAAGCTAGACATGCTTTAGCACAAATTTGGCAGTGCTCATGCTCATGTTTACTACATTCTGCTGCACAAAGTTGACATGCATGGGCACATAATGGCATCGCTTGTTCAGCTAATTCAGAATGCCTTAACTCTAAAGAAGTACATAACTGACAGATTTCTACACAAGTCAGACAGTGTTTAATGCACTCATGCATCATATGTTCTTCTTGCAAACAGGCGGCTGCACAGGTCTTACAAGCAATCATACATTCTACACAGGCTTGAATTGAGCTAGAGGCTTGGCAAAATAATGAATTATTTGCTTCTTGATTGGTTTGCATATGAATTCTCCTATTCCAAAAGTCTTTATTAAAAAATGGAATATTGTTATGTTTTTCCATTTTATAGGTCATTTTTTAAACAATGGGCATTTGAGATGAAAGGGGTACAAATACCCAATACATAATTAACCTCGTAGTAGAATGTTACATCCAGTTTTTAGCTTAAAAACGCTTATTTCCTGATGATAAAAAGTGTCAATAAAATTTAAGGATTGTGTTAAATTTAATTGCATATAATACTTTTGGCTAATTTCTTATTGTGTGAATATTAGGCAAATTAGGAATGTGAACTTTGAAGGACACGAAATGGAAAACGTTAATCAATACGCTCACGGAGCTGAGCATGAAGTCCACATCCATTGCAAACGATCATTAAGCACATTAATACTGAGTATGTTCGTATTAATTACAACTGGTCGTTAAAAGAAAAAGCACCCGAGGGTGCTTTTTCTATATTTGAATCTAACATCGGGTTGAATGAAAGAGTTTATGAAGACCCTACAAACCCACGACGCTTTTTGTAGGCTTGGCGGTCATAAGAAGGAATATTGGATTGTTGCAGATCAATAGCTAACTGTTTTTTACGTTGAAACTGCACTTCACTTAAAAGCGCAGCATAGATTTTGGGACGATCAGTTTTAAACTTGTCTACATCGAATGGAATCTTATCTTCATTCTTGACAATGTACAGCACAGAACCATTGCCATTCGTTTCATAAACCGTCCAACCGAGCCGCACAGCATAGAGGCCAGTTTTCTGATTTTTACCTAAGTAAGATTTAAAACCATCGGGATGAGGACGAACATAAGCATTCATCATGCATCCTCCATCATTTGATTTATTTGATGAAAGCGACAATCAATGAATTGATGGGGAGCCAGACATCATATTCAGTAAAATCACGATTTCTAATTGTTTATATATTGTTCAATTTTAAAATTTCAAGTGAGGCAAAAAGCTGCTATTTACTCAGTTATATAAGTTCAAAATATTAAAAAAACAGCAGGTTTTTTTGAGTAAAAAATTCTCAAGTTAATGTCGTAGAGGCTTGTAATAATAGCTCATTATTCTCTATTTCTGTGATCTATTTTGCATATCTGAAATTATTTAAATCGTAAGTGAATTTACAGTCGGTTTGAGTTAATTATTTGTTTTAAAATTAGATAATTTAATTTTAATATTTCTTGTTACAACCATTTTGTCGACAATAGATGCTCATTTTTGACATATTTCGCCTAGCATAATTAAAGAGTTCGTTGCCTATGGTGTCATTTCTGTTTATTGGACTTGTGGTCACCATTTTGTTGACTCCAGGCCCCACAAATACATTGTTAGCCTCGGCTGGAATACAGGCAGGGGTGAAGCAGTCTCTTAAACTTATTCCTGCTGAAGTGATGGGTTATCTCATTGCAATTACTTCATGGGGCGTTTTGCTTGAGTCAGTTTCACATTTAATCCCTTGGCTTCCTGCCTTATTAAAGTTAATAAGTGCAACTTTCATTCTCTACCTTGCATTTAAACTTTGGGTAACATCAACAAATGACATCAAATTAGACAACCCACTTATTACGCCTAAGGCTTTATTTGTCGCAACACTTTTGAATCCTAAAGCTTTACTCTTTGCTTCTGCTATTTTTCCACATGCAGCATGGGAAGTGCTTAACGTATATTTTATTCATATTGCTATTTTTTTATCATTAATTACACCCATTGCATTTTTATGGATTGCTTTTGGAACCGTATTAATTTCAAACAAGATAACTTGGTTAAACCAACGTAATTTACAACGTACGGCTGCATTTATTTTAACTTTTTTTGCTATGCCAATCGGCTATTCAGCGATTAGCTCATTTTAGATTTAACCCATTATTAGTATTAAAAATTTTAATTTTTAGGAGATTTTTATGAAAAGATTAAAAGTAATTATTAAGGACCAGTTTAACCAGGAAACGATTGCTTTGGCGAAAGTTAGACCCATGAACGACCACGCCCTTGAACTTCATAAAAGCGTTGAACATATTGAAATTGATGATGACATTATTTTACCCAATATGGATTTACTCTATGAAAATCCTAAAGACGGGAAAATTTATCAATTGATTGGGCCATTCAACGAGGAATAATTTTTAGATTCACTTTTGAAAATAACACCTAGAACACATTTGTATTTCATCATAATTTTAGTAAGAAAGTTTTTAGCTAGAATCTGGTGAAAATAAGAGCAAAATTAACCATTGAATACAATTAAAATATTGAATATCAGGAATTGTTGTGGGACCATGCTTTTTGTAAAAGTGTGACCTAATCCACACTTTTGCATTTCAGGACTAAGTGGTTTTCACTAAGCCCATTTCTTCAATGAGAAGTAGAAATGGGCTTTTTTTATTCTTTAAATGTTTCATCTAAAGCTTGTTGAACTGCTTCTATGCGTGATTTACACGCTTTATAGGCAGTAATCGATTCTTCAACAATTTTCATTAAATTATCAATATCTGGGCTTTCTTGAGATTCAAGTAATTCGGCATTTTTCTTCAAAATGTCATGGCCATCCTTAAACGTTAACTCTTTATTCTTCATTTGGAATTACCTGTGTAATGTTGGCTTCAATCACACCATCTTGCATTTCAATGGCAATGGCAGGGCTTGAAATTTGATGTATAGAACGAATTGCTTTTCCTTCTGATCTAACAATTGCATAACCTTTGGCTTGAACCTGTTTCGGATTTTGTAGAAGGACTTCTTTCATTAAAGATTCGATTTGGGCTAATGAAAATTTAACTTGTTGCTGTGAACTAAACTGAATACGTTCTTTCATCTGGTCAAGCAGATAATGTCCCGAGTTAAGTTGACTCTGTGCTGAAGATTTAATGTGTTGAAGCAGTTGGTCATTCTTGCTTTGATAGGTAGTGATCTGATGCTGCGAAAGGAGCTTAATGGTTTGCAGACTATCTACCGCTTCTTGTACGCGTTCAACAATATGGTTACGAATACCAGCAATCACTTTACTTGGTGTGTCAAATGAACGATGGGCAATTTCATCAAGAATAGTACGGTCTTTTTCATGACCAATGCCGACCCAAATGGGTACAGAGCGTTTGCAGAGCAGAGCTGCAAGTTCATAATCATTCAAATACGCTAAATCATTAACAGATCCGCCGCCACGAATAATCACAATCAAGTCTGGCGGAAATGTACATGTGCTGGCCCATTGCCTTAAACCTGTACCTAAAGACTCTATTAAGCTAGTTGCAGCTGTATTTCCTTGAAAAGTAGCGGTGTGATATACAAAATGGCAAACACCATTTCTTTCTAGCGCATCAGCATCTTTTTTAAAGTCACCTAAGCCCGCAGCATTTTGAGGAGCAATGACTAAAACATTTTGAATATCAAAAGGAGTCGGGAGGAGTTTGTTCTTATGAATTAAACCTTCTTGAGTGAGTCGTTCAATAATTTGCTGATAACGTTTAGCAATTTCGCCTAAGGTAAAACTTGAGTCAATCTCTTCAATATTGACTGAAAATCCATATTGAGGATCGAAACGTGCTCGAATTTTTATGAGAACATTTAAGTCACTTGAAATCTCAATACCAGTTTCACGCTCAAACTTTAAAACAATTTTACTTGCTGAAAATTTCCAGATTGTGGCCTTACAACTTGCAATCACCTTATCGGTATCTGCATCTTTTTCTGCAAGCTCTAAATAGTAGTGACCGCCTTTAATATTCAAATTTCGAATTTCTGCTTTTACCCAAACTGGCTCATCAAAGGCCAGGCGTATGACTTCCTGAACTGTGCCGAGATATTCACTAAGGGAAAACTGAGGTTCAGACATACGAACTAAACATTAAAGGACCAACTTAGATAGTATAAAAGCCATCCAACCAAGGCAATTGCTGTCTGTGAATTTAGGGTTCTGTTTAAAATAAATACAACAATTCAAAAGATTAAATTTAAATTTAGGTTGTTCATCACTAGTTAATTTAAAATATAAAATTAATTAAAAAAGATAAAACTGATGAATTACAACAGATTAAAAAAAAGAGTTTGCTTTATGAAATATATGAGCGTATAAAGCTTACTTCCAATTGCGGGGTGGAGCAGTCTGGTAGCTCGTCGGGCTCATAACCCGAAGGTCGTTGGTTCAAATCCGACCCCCGCAACCAAAATATTATGCTCTGTGATGTACCACTTTTCATAATGCAAAAATTATGAAAAGCATTAGCTTATAAATAACCCTATATCAAGCTAAATATTAAATTCTAGACTGACTGTCCATACCTTAAATCTAGCGTTCTAATTAAATACCGTTAAATCACATGAGCTCAGTGATGAGTGAATGATTGTGAATATAGTAAATGAGTGGCAAATTGCCACAGCCGTAAATGGCAATGAAATTAATGTGAGAGTGGTTCCTCACGTACGTAAGCAAAACTCTCAAGATGGTTATCGTTGGGTCGAAGTTGGTAAGAAAATTCAACTTCAAACTGGTGAAGAAATCGAGTTGAACCAAGATGGTAAAAGCTTTTATGCTGCATTTAACCAGCTTTATCGTTTAAGTACGTATTGCTAATAAAATGTTTAGTACTAAAGCTAAAAAACCTATCCCTTTAATGGAGATAGGTTTTTTTATATCTATACGATTTATAAATAATTAAAGTTATAAAAAAGATAAGTATATAAAATCGATAGAATTATTCTTTTAATTATATTTATAACTCAATTAACCTGCTCGCCAGAATTGACGGCCCATGACCTTAAAGTTCTTTCCATTTTCTTCGGTAACACGTCGGTCTCTAAACTTTTCATTTAAACTGTGCAAAATTAAAGAACCATCTGCTTCTTTAAAAATTTGCTTAATCATTCCTTCCCCTGCAAAGTAAACCGCATAAATCTCGCCATCAATGACTTCAGTCTGAGAGATATCAATGCCGACTAAATCTCCATCTTTAATGTAATCTGTCATGCTATCGCCTTTAGCTTTAATAATACGCATGCACTCTTGAGCAACCCGTTTTTCTTTAAAAAATGAGGCTGGAAAAGGAATTTTTCCATTAATTGCATCGAAGTGAAACTCGATAGATTCACCTGTACCACAAGAAAAGCTAGCTTCTACGACTTCAATCCATGCATATTGATCGGTGGTTTCAGCACTCACAACGGTAGGGCTAAACACGTCACTTTCTCTAAAAGAATCTTCGGTATTTCCAGTCGTTAGCCAATAACCATCTACACCTAAAAATTGGGCAATTAATGGCAGAAACGCAGATTTCAAATTTTTACCTGACTCTAAAGCTTGATAGGCAGGCTGAGACATCTTGACTGCTTCTGCTACTTCAGCCTGAGTTTTTTTCGCTTTAAGCCTAGAGTCTTTTAAACGGTCTTTAAGAGCCATAATGGTCACACCAGCAAACTTATAACAAATATATAACTAAAGTTATATCGAGTAAAACAACTATAGTTATTGACTAATAATAATTATAGTTATAATATCAGTTATATCTTAAGATGAATAGATAAAGTTTAAATAGTATTTCAGTGACTATTTATAGGCTTATCAAAGTATTGAGATGAAAGCTAAATTTATTTTGTTTTTATAGAGGGCAAAATAAAAGGGAGATAGCTCAATTATGATGTGCAGATAGGCTATCAAAACAAAAATTGGAATAAAAAAAAGCCCGATTCCGTGGATCAGGCTTAATGTTCGTCGATAAAGGGTATCAAGAACATGAAGAATTTAACAAAGATTGTGAGTCGTAACAAAAGTTTCCGATATACGGCAAAGCCTTATTTGAACTTTTTGGTCAAAAAATTAAAGTCCGAGAAAGGCTTAAACTTAAGAGCTTTAATACTTTTTTACAATTTCAAAAAAGGAAATATCTATTTTTAAATTAATGCTTTAAACGCATATTGTTTGGTTCTATATGTTTGTTGTACCAGTTGAAACGTTTCGAACATACATTTGTAGCCATAGCTTAGCTATATTGCTCAAAGAATGCGTCAAAACTTCAAGAATAACAAACGATAAAGATGCCTTATTGAACAAGTAAGTTGAGTTGGAGATAGTGAATGACTACAGCAATGCAGAACAGAGCTAAACAACTTAAAAATGCAAAACGTGGAGGGTATGTCCCAACAATTGCAAAAGATATAAACAAACTTAAGGTACAAAAAATAAAAAGGGCACTTGAAGAGGCGAAGCAAATTGCAAGTGAGCTTGAAGATGAAGCGTTCGAATTTGACGATCAAGTCTCTATGCAAAAAGCGATAGGTGCAATCACCGTGATTGAGTTGATTGAACAAGCCTTAAACAGTGCACACTAAGCAGCTTTAGCACACAAACATTCCTTCTTGGGCCCTGAAATTAAGTGGGTCAAGGGTAAGTTCGTCTTGCAATTTAGCGCCGCTTTAAAGCGTTAGTGTTTTTTATTGACTGTAATAAAGAAAACTAAGGGAATTTATAAAACCTGAAAAAAAACAAGCTGGTCATTGTGATGGATTTTCAAGTTTTACCCTTTAAAGCAGGACAAGATTATGAAAACAGTTCCAACAAGTGGATTAGCCACATTTTTAAATTTTTATAGCATCGCAATTATGGTGGCTTTAGCGGTCAGCTTAGTTGTCGCAGTCGTGTTAATGATGCGTTTCCCTCGCTCACCGCAAGAATGGATTGTTGGGCTGATCTGTACAGTGGTTTCAAGCTTAACAGGTGGCTCATTTATTATCATGAAATGGAATTTACATGAATGGGTATCGGATATTTGGGGAATGATCACACTATGTGGATTCTTCTTCATTTGCGGTTTGCCTGGTTGGGCTATTGTGAGATGGATATTTAACTTCATCAATAAACAAGAAGGTAAAACGATTGTGGAAGTCATGAAAGACTTAAAAAAAGCGAAAGATGATCTGCAAAATAGCTAAAAATAGTTTCAATCATATGGGTAAAATAAAATGAATATCGACCAGTACTTAGAAGCAATCATAAACAGAGAAGGTGGGTACGTTAACCATCCATCAGACCCGGGACATGCCACCAAATTTGGCATTACCGAAGCAGTCGCTCGATCACAAGGCTATCAAGGTGATATGCAGGATTTACCATTAGCTGTGGCCAAATCTATTTATAAGAAACAATATTGGTTTGAACCCCAATTTGACCAGATCAATGAGATTAGCCCGACTATTGCAGAAGAGTTATTTGATACAGGCGTCAATTGTGGTGTCAATTTTGCAAAACCCTTGTTGCAGCGTGCTTTAAATTTGCTGAATAAGCAGGGAAAAGAAGGCTGGTCAGATCTTGCTTTAGATGGTCAGTATGGGCCTCTCACTTTTCAAGCTCTTAGAAGTTATTTGAACAGGCGTCATAAAGAAGGAGAAAAGGTATTGGTACGCGTTTTAAATATTATGCAAGGGCAGCACTATATCGAAATTACAGAGAAGAACCCAAATTATGAGGACTTCTTTTATGGTTGGATCTTAAGCAGGGTATCGTTTTAAAAATTGTAATTAGATAAAAATATGCTGAATCATCGAAATGCTTTAAAAGTCTAAATATGAGTTAAGGCTTTTAAAGCATCATTCTTAAAGTAATGATTTATTGTGCGATGAGTAAGATCGCAAGAAGAAAGAAAATAGCCCCACTGATTTTATTGAGTATCGAAAAATTATTTCCAGCCAACATCTTTTCTTTAAAAATTGAAGAGAAATTTGCATAGACCAAATGAATTAAAAAACCAATCAAACAAAAGGTTAAAGATAGAACTAAAAACTGATTTAAAATTTCTTTCTTTATATCGATAAATTGAGGGAAGAGAGCAATAAAAAATACGATTGTTTTTGGGTTAAGCAAAGATGCGAGTAAGCCCTGATAAAATAGTTTTGATTTACTTACATTTTTATCACTTTCCTGATCAGGGATTAAATCTTGCGATGGAGTTTTTTTACTGAAGTTTTTATATCCGAGATACATTAAATAAAATGCACCAATAAATTTTAAAGCCGTAAAAATAGTAGGGTTACTCGTAATAATAAGACCTACACCACTGGCGGAAATTACAGCAATTACAAACATACCAATAATTAAGCCGCTAATACCGAATAAAGCGGTTCTAACACCATAGTTGATTGAATTTGTGACAGTAAATAAAACACCGGGGCCGGGGCTTAATAGGGTAAGAAATGCAATTGTTATAAAAACTAAAAGACCGCTCACGCTGATATATCCTATTTATCAATTGAGGCAAAATTATGCGATTACTTTAAATGAGAAAATAATTTATGTATACAGAGGGTTATGTATATTCAAAATAAATAAATTAAATATTAAAATTTAAAAGTTTCGAAATAGAATATGCATTTATATAAATAGATAATGTATTTAAAAGCATAGCAGTTATTGCAACATAAACATACAACCCCGACAAGTAGGCGTGTTAGTATGCTAAGTCTATACCTCAAGAAATATACAGTATGACGAAAAAAGAACGGCAGTTTAAATCTGGCGAATTTCGATTTTCCTTTTTATCGTTTAAATATTGGGGTCTATGGGTTTTAGCTTTTATTCTGATGTTATTTGCGATGTTACCTTGGGCTATTCAATGGCGTCTAGCCGATTTTCTTTCAAAAATAGCATGGAAATCTTTAGGTTCAAGAAGAAAAACAACACTACGTAATTTAGAAGCATGCTTTCCTGAAAAAACACCTATGCAAATTGAAGTGAAAGCCAAACAGGTTTTTGTTGATACTTTAACGGGTGTATTTGAGGCTTTAAATGCTTGGTATAGTCCAAACTGGTTTAAACGCCGTGTTCATATAGATGGATTAGAGAATTTAACCAACAATCAGGAACACGGCGTACTTTTACTAGGCACTCATAGCACCCTTTTAGATGCAGGCGGAGCCGCTTGTACTTTATTTTTTAACATGGACGTGGTTTACCGACCTCAAAACAATCCCTTTTTAGATTTTCTGATTCATCGTAGCCGTGCAAGAGTGTATAAAAACCAGATTGCTCGAGACAATATGCGTGGACTTATCCAAAACCTTAAACATGGTCATGCCATATGGTATAGCCCAGATCAGGATTTTGGCTTAAAGCAAGGTGTAATGGCATCATTTTTCGGGGTACAAGCAGCCACTGTCACAGCTCACCGCAGGCTTATGGATATCTCAAAAGCAGCAGCAGTGCCTTTATACTTTTACAGAACTGGCAATATTAGAAATCCTCAATATCATGTTCTCGTTGAACCTAAATTAGAGAATTTTCCAAGTGGATGTGAAGTTAGTGATGCTGAAAGAGTAAATAAAATTATCGAGAATCAAATTCGCATCGCACCTACACAATACATGTGGTTCCATCGACGTTTTAAGACGCGCCCAGCGGGTGAAAAGAAGTTTTATTGATGGGCTTATGGGGAAAGAGCAGATGTACATCTTTCGATTAAAATGAAACAAAATTTGACTTTTAATTGAAAGGAATCCTAATTAAATCAATATGAAAGACGAAGGGTGAGAGGCATAGAATTTTTCTTGATTTAATTATTTTGAATATCGATTGCAAATGCTTCTGAAGCGTGTATTATCGAGCATAACTAACAAAATATTCTTGTCATCATAAATTTCTATTTGCGCAGTTTTATTTATAATCCTTCGGTTTTTGCAGATATTTAAATTTCGACGTCTATTTTTTAGTTAAATTGGTTTCCCCAATAATAAGTTATAATATTTTAAGATTTAGGATATAACATATGTCTACTACTACTGGTACAGTAAAATGGTTCAATGAAACTAAAGGTTTTGGTTTTATTGTGACTGATGAAGGTAAAGATATTTTTGCTCATTTTACCGATATTCAAACACCTGGTTTTAAAGTTCTCTTGGAAGGTCAACGTGTTGAGTTTACTGTAGTGCAGGGTAAAAAAGGCCCACAAGCTTCAAATATTGTAATTGTTCAAAACTCATAAATAAATAGAGCGTTTAATTGATTTAAATATATTATTTAAATAAAATATATTTGAATCTAAAGCATTTTATTAGAGTTAAAAAAGCCCACTTTATATTTTGTGGGTTTTTTATAAGTTTTAATTCAACTTATATTGAAAAAAAGAAGTATAAAAATACTCTTATAAAAGGTTTTTAAAAGTTAATGTTATAATATAACTAATTAGGTGTATGGTATTAAAATGGACATTTGTATCGGCGGTATTTTTGACGGTCAAAAAATAGAAAATAATAATGATTTCTTTAAGGTTGAAGAGCATTATTCAGATCATAGTTCTAAATATATTAAACAGCACTTCCACTTGTTTGGAAAAATTTTTACTTTTTGGGTTTGTGAAGATGTTGATTTAACACAAGCTATAAGTAAAGCTGAGAGAATTTTAAAGAAGAAAGAAGAAAGAAGAAGCTAATTAGCTGCTTTTTTAATTAATAAATATGAGTGTGAATGTTTTGACTGATAAAAAAGCATTAGCAATTGTTTCATGGAAAAGTAGGGGCTTCTATTCCTCCATTTTTTGTTTAGAAAACTTAACAATTTCATACTCTTTATAAGCCATTAAAATAGTGTACAATTTTATAATGATAATTACAGACTTTAACAATTCCTGTGTGGAATTTGATATAAATAGTTATACATTAGGCTTAAGCTAAAGTTGTTTTATTTATTGCGCAAATAAAACGAAACCCACTTTAATATAGTTTATTTGAGTGGGTTCTTTATTAAGATAGCCTTTCATTAACTCAATACTTATAATTAAATTATAGATAATATTAATTACTATAATACCCCTAGGAAAGGAAAATATTTTAAATGTTAAATGAAGTACAACCTCATATTTGTTTTGTTGGTAGTAGTAATTTGGCGTTAGCATTAATAGGAGGCTTGGTTTTAAAAGGATTCAAAAAAGAAAAGATCCATCTTATTGAAGAGAGAAAAAATAACGATGAGAATATGTTAAAGCAAAAGGAAAAGGAAAATGGTTTAAAGAAAGCGGATATTGTTATTTTATTATTGGAACCAAAAAACTTAAAAGAAACGCTTGAACCATTTAAAAAGTATTTATCACGTAAAGTTATTATTTCTATGATGGCTGGGATTGATATTGCAAAATTATCAACGATTACTGGCTCAAAAAAAGTTGTTCGCGTAATTTCAAATCCTCCTGTGCTTACGCATACGGGTACTCACGTACTCATTGCCTCTGAGCAAATGGACCAACTCGATAAAGATGTCATCGAAATGCTGTACTCTGCAACGGGGCAGACTTTCTGGGCTGCTTCGGAAACACAAACTGACGCAATTATTGCATTATCTGGTTCAGGACCAGCTTACTTTTTTTATATTTTAGATAGCATGATTAAGACGGGCATTTCATTAGGGCTCGACAAACAGTTTGCTTTAGATTTAGCACTTCAAGCAGCGAGTGGTGCAGTTGAAATGATCCGTAAAACCAATGTTCCACCTGCGGATTTATGTGGAAAGGTCACTTTAGCCAACGGAATTACCGAGTCTGCTTTACGTATGTTCGATTTAGGCAATGTATCTGATGATATACGTTTAGCCATGAAGGCCGCATATCATCGTAGCAAAGAAATTACTTCAGAAATTATTTCTGAGATTGGCTAACTCATCTTTAGCAAATTAGGCTTTTAAAAAGTATTCCCAAATAATGAAACCTAAGCCAAACCCAATAAAAGAGTAGAGAGTAATAATAAAGAATACAAAACTGGCCTTATTTTTTTTCTTAAAAATGTTCATGGCGATGCCTCCAATTCAGATTAATTTTATTATGGAGATGAGGAGGCTGTAATCATAGATACAGAATTTTTTAAAAAAAATATAACAGAGTCTAAATCTGTTATGGTCTAAGCCGCTTAAGTTAATAAAGATTTTAGAATCAATATTTTAAGTCTATGTGCTATAGACGCTACATCTTTTATTCAATTAACATTAAATCGGCTGTATTGGCAGACTTAAGCGGGCGTAGGGCAAAGGTTGAGCGTGTGTGTCGAATACCTTTAATTGAATAGAGCTTTTTCCGTAAAAAACGTTCGTAATGCTCCGCATCTTTTACGGCTACTTTCACCAAATAATCATAGTCACCTGTAACCAGATGGGCTTCTACAACTTCAGGTATATCTGCTAATGCTTCGCTGAAATTCTCTAACATTTCATCATCATGGCGCTCTAAAGTAATTTCGATAAAGAATACTTCATGAATGCCGATCGCTTTTGGGTTTACGTTTACCGTATAGCCTTCAATAATTTTTAAAGTTTCCAGACGTTTTAGCCGTGTCCAGCATGGTGAAGATGAAAGACCGACTTCTTCTGCTAATTGAGCAACGGTTAAACGACCATTGCCACGTAATGCAGATAAAATTTTCCGATCTATACGATCTAGTGTGCATTCTGTTCTGTTCAAAATATAAACCAAAGAAGAATCTTCTGATAAAATTAAATATACTTCATTTTTATGCTGCCATCATTTAAAAAAAGCAAAAAATACAGGAAACATTTTGAGCTAAAGGTACATACACTATTTCTATGCATTGAACCTTTCTGGATAGGGGTTGTGATGGAGCAAAGAGCACTGTTTCAGTAAGGGTGACTAAACAGTGCTCTTTGCGGATTTCTTATAAATTTTTAAATCTATTTTTATTAATCGTCATAGTGTATTAAAACAAATTAAATAATAACTTTTATTTATCAATTGAAGAAAAACTAATCATTATTTTTTATCTAACTTTTCCTTTATGGTGATTTCATTGCATAGAAGGAAGCAAGGTTATGATCACCCAGCATGATATAAATCAAAAACAATATCAAAATAAGTCCCTCGACTATTTGAACAGCCAAGCTCATTCTGAAGGAATTGAATTTAATAAATTTATTAATGAAATTCAGAAAATTGAAAAGGCAGTAGTTCTTGATTTAGGCTGTGGTGGAGGCCATGTCTCTTATAATGTTGCTCCGCATGCAGACCTTGTTTTTGCTTACGATTTATCTCATGAAATGTTAGACACAGTGTCTAAGGCTGCCAGCCAACGCAAATTAAAAAATATCTTTGTGCAGCAGGGCATTGCTGAAGATATGCCTTTTAGTGATCATCAGTTTGATGTAGTCATTAGCCGATATTCAGCTCATCACTGGCAGCATGTTCCTAGCGCCATGAAAGAAGTAAACCGTGTTCTTAAGCCTGACGGCATTGTTATTTTTGTAGACATTATTAGTTCTAGCTCGCCGATATTAGATACGTTTTTACAGACGATCGAAACGATTCGAGACCCAAGTCATGTACGAAACTATAGTGTGAAAGAATGGGTTTATTTTATTGAAGATGCGGGCTTTGATTTGGTTGGCTTAGATAAACAAACGCTCTCGTTAGACTTTGACAGTTGGGTACAGCGTATGAAAACCCCTGAAGATCAAATTAAAACTTTACGTTATTTGCAGGAAGGTTCATCTGATCTCGTTAAAAAATATTTCAAAATTCAAAATGACGGTAGCTTTGAAAGCCATGTGGGATATTTTGTCTTTAAGAAATTAGGATTTTAAGGGAATATATTCTTGATATTTAATGTGTTGTCAGTTTGATTATCACATTGACTCCTAACTTATCTCTTATTATTCTCTGCAGTAGGACGAAGGTGGGACGCTCTATGCGTACTGATTCTTTTGTATCAGTCTGTCAACTCGCCTTCGTTCTATTACCATGATTTAATGAATCGAATAAATTTAAAAAAAATTGTCTGGATGATGCTTATAGCTTTGATTAAAGATAGGTATAAAAAAAATCTAATATCATTTATTTGATAAAACTTAATCACACAATTTTTATAAGGAGATTAAGTATTCAAAAGAGAAGGGGATTTATTTAATTTTCTTATTATTAATAGACACTTATAAGTAATTATTATTTAATACGCCCGCAACATTACCACTAATACTTTTAATAACTTTGTCGGGGAAATAATGCGTAATATTTTAGTAACAGTTTTTACTTTATTGGTAGGAACATCAGTTTATGCTGAACAAGAGCCCAAAACTTATATACAGCGAACAACTTGCGAGAGAACAGTACAACTACATGGTTTTTTAAGCCGTGCTCAACTTGATTGTAATTATCACTATACTTCACAAGAATTAATTCATGAATCTGAAAAATGTACTAAACATGAGCTAGGTGATAAATACGGTAAAGAAGTTATGAGATTAGGTATGGACCAATTTGAAGCACGCAAGAGAGGAGATATGAAAGGTCAATTATGTAGTTCGGTTTTAAAAGAGTTTCCAAACTATATTAAAAAATAAAATAAGGTTTTAAAACCTCTTCTAGCAGGCCGATAAGATGGATTTAATTATTCATTTTATCGGTGTATCACCCCATATAATTTGCCAATTAAACCAGATAATAAACTTTAAGAATTCACCTAATATCACATTGACACTTAAAATCTATCTTATTATTCTTCGTTTCAGGATGAGAGAGGGACGCTTAATGCGTGCTGAGCTTTAGGCTATCAGTCTGTCAACCCTTTCTCGTTCTATTATTATTTTTACTAAATAATGAATTTCTAATGAAGTAATAAAATATTCTAATCCAATGAACAATAATATTTATTCAATTATTTTCTAGCCAATATCACATTGACACCTAAAACCCCTCCGATTATGCTTTGCGTGCTGGCCTACATCGCCAGTCGATTTTGACAGATCGATATAACACACAAGACATCAAAAAGTTCTCTTTTTGGTGGCGAACTCGTTCGTCCCCCTTCGTAGCGGTAGGGCGAGGGAGGGACGCCTTGTGCGTGCTGATTCTTGTGTGTCAGTCTGTCAACCTTCTCTCGTTCTACCACCATAATCATTTGACAGTGATCTGGTAGAACTCCTTTACACACAAGGAGTCCGCACATGCGTACTATTTCTTCTCATTTATTGGCTTTTGCCAAACTCTCTCTATCTATACCTCCCAACTGGTCTTTAAAACGGTTTAACCGACTTTAGGTTTTCTACAACCTTAGCTCGTTACGACTAAAATCATAGCAACAATAAACCCGAGATAGGCGAGCACACCGTTTTTGTGTGGCTTCTCCATGCCTGTTTTTAGCACTCATTTTAAGAGTGACGGCATTTCTATCTCTTTTATATACAACAAAAAATTATTTTAAGCGGTATATCTATGCCAAATTTAGAATCTTCATTTAGAGCACTCAGAGTGCTTCACACAGCAAAAGACTTATTTAATCAATATGGTTTTCACAAGGTGGGTGTCGACCAAATTATTATTGAGGCCAAAGTTGCCAAAGCTACTTTTTATAATGACTTCCACTCAAAAGCACGACTCATCGAGATGTGTCTGACTTTTCAAAAAGACGCGCTAAAAGATAAGGTATTTTCAATTTCTAATTCGTACCGTGAACAAATGGTGCTTGATAAACTTAAGAAGATTTATTTTCTACATGTCGACTTAAATGGTTTTTATCATTTACCCTTTAAAGCAATTTTTGAAATTGAAAAGCTCTATCCAGTCGCCTATAAAGTCGTGATCGATTATAGAAACTGGTTTGTTAACGAGATCTATAAATTGCTTTTAACCCTAAAGTCGACTGCCTTAATCCAAGACGCTTATATGTTTCTATTTATGATTGATGGGGCAATGGTTCAGCTTTTAGGTGAAAATGGGGTAGATGAAAGCGCACGACTGTTAGATTATTTCTTTTTAAACTTTGCCTAATTTACTAGAACTTAAATAGCAAAAAGCCTCCAATTAAGGAGGCTTTCATTTGAAATAAAATAAGTGCTTAGCTTAATGTCGCAGGTTTTGCAGAATGGGCCATTTGTTCAAAATATTGAACCGCAGGTGAACGAGCCATATAAGCCAAAGCTTGTTCGGTGTCACCTTCATGGATTGGGTTAAATTTTGGAGAAACCCATCTTAAAGTCGCTTTCCATAAATATTTAATGGTCGGTAAGTTGTCTGAGCGAGTCGCAGTTTTTTCAAATTCACGAATGAAATTAAAGAAGCCACGACGCATCAATTTTTGAATGTTTTCGTGTTCTAAATCTTGCTTGCCCAGACTACGGGCAAAGTCAGCAAGGAAGTAAATAAACAGTGGGAAAATAGCCGCCATAATGACTTGGCGCGACACATAAAAACCAAACTTGTTTGTTAAAAGATGCTCAAATAAATCATAGGCAACACAGCGGTGTTCAACTTCTTCGGCAAGATGCCAACGGAACAAGTCAGCCATTGCAGGGTCGGCTTTGTCCCAAGACTTGCTATCGAGTGTCCACTGACCAATAGTTCCCGTAAAGTGCTCAATTGCAGCAATCACACCTACTCGGAAAAGTAACCAATATTCTTCAAGTTTTTTACCTTTTACAAGCGGCAGACCAAAGGGTTTATCGCCCAATAAAATATTAAAAACAAAATGCGCACGGTTGAGTGGGTCTTGAATATCGTAGCCATTTTCACGCAGAAAATCTTGAGCTTTTTCATGGGCACGGGCATGGGCAGCTTCTTGACGAACAAAGCCAATTACTTCTTGTTTTAATTTTTCATCGGTAATGTGGGGAAGGGTTTTATTAAACACTCGGCAAAACCAAAATTCACCAGCGGGCAAAAGCATATTAATCCCATTGGCTACATGTGAGCATAGCGGATCATTTGGCATCCAACATACAGATGACTCCGTAAAATCGAAATATACTTTTCGAGCTTTAAGCTGATGATTCCCTGTGAGCATATACGTCACCCTATTCATAATTATTCATTTAATGCGAATGCACAATTTTTAGCATTAAGTAAAATAGATCACCATGTGCTTAAGGGACAAAAACATTCTACAAACGGTTTATAGAGATAAAAAAGGTCTAAGTGAGAGATTGATCAATAAAAAAGGCCCCTTATTAAAAGGAGCCTTCATTTTTATAATCTAGGCTTTAAATTCTTTAAGCCTATTCATTTTTATAAGTTAAATCTTTTTATTATAAAGCTTACGGTAAGTAACTCGCCGTGCTTAAAAGCCTAGATCGCTTGCCATTGATCTTTAACTTCTTCTGAATTTTTATTGAGTATGACTTGGTTTTCTTTGACTTCCCCAATCCACGCAGTAGGAATGAGATGATGTTGACCACTTTCGTCTCGAGTCAGCTTTAATTGGTTTTCACCGTCGAGATGGTCAACTGTTCCTACTTTAGTACCGCAAGAAGCAATAACATCTGCGTGTTTTTGAATATCATTAATATTTAAAGTACTCATTTTAGACCTCTTCTTTGAAAATAGAAAAACGGTAGAAACTAAATTACTTTAAATAATGAGCTAAATGTTGAATTTTTAATAAACCTTACAGGATCGGTTTATAAACTCACTTAATGAATGTATTTGAGTAACAATGAAATAATTAGATATAAATCTAATAATAATTATCTTTTTATTACAATTAATGTGTTTATTTAAACAGAAGTCTTTAGATATGTTTAACTCAAGTCTTATAAATAATTTTTTGCAATGAATATTAAAATATCTATAAATATGACGATATTGAGTATGTTGAGTGAATTTGAATCTGCCTTGGCTGAAAATAAAAATAAGCTTCGTATAGATTTGCTCTCTCAATTGGTAAATTTAGCCAAAAATTTACCTTATCCAGCTTCGGGCCAAACCTATCAACGGTGGCAACTTTTTGCTCAGATTGCTGGGTCAGATTTAAGTTTGGCTAAACTATTTGAGTCTCATTGTGATGCCCTAAGTATTTTAAATGAATTGGGGTATCAAGAAGAAATAGATGACCAGATTTGGGCTGTCTGGGCAGCAGACGGTGGACCAGCTCCATTGCAAATAAAAGATAATCTTTGTAGTGGCATAAAACCTTGGTGCTCCGGTGCGGAGTTTATTCAAAAAGCTTTAATGAGTTATAAAGACCAGCAAGGCCAAGCACAGCTTTGTATTGTTGATTTAAATCACTCATCAATTAGCACTGATTTAAGTCACTGGCATGCAGTAGGGATGCACGCCACACAAACAGCCAGAGTCACTTTTGAAAATACGCCTGTTAAATTGATTGGTCGACCAAACAGCTATTTAGAACGCTCAGGTTTTTGGCATGGTGCGGCTGGAGTTGCGGCTTGTTGGTACGGTGCCGCTGAGCGTTTAGTCAGCTTTTTGCAGGAAAGTTGTCAGGCAAATCCGAATTCTTTTAAGAAATTGTATTTAGGAGAGTTAGCTCAGCAATTAGCGATCACCAAGCAGTATTTTCAATACGTTGCTGAACTGATTGACCATAAGCCACAGTTGAGTCATGAGCGAGAAATACGGATATTGCGTGCCCAAACAGAACAATGTTGTTTGAGTGTTGTTGAGCGAGTAGGGAAAGCCTTAGGTGCTCGGCCTTTTTGTGAAGATGCGACTTTCGCTCAGCTCATGGCTGACTTGCCTGTGTTCATCCGACAAAGTCATGCCGCTTTTGACTATGAACAAATTGCAGAACTCTGTTTATCGGAGCAAAGCTTATGGGAACTTTAAAACATCCTTTGGTAGAAGATCGTATTATTTTTGGAGAAGGTACAGCCAAAGAACAATGGTTAAAGGTATTTAAAGAACAACCTTTAGCACCTTTAAATCTTGAGTTATTTCGCTCTAAAAGGGTCATCATTGTCGCTCCACATCCTGATGATGAAGTGCTCGGTTGTGGCGGATTAATGCAGCAACTCATCGCGCTGGATTGTAAGATCCTAATTTTAGCTGTGACTAATGGCACACAAAGCCATCCTAACTCTACAAAATATTCCCCAGATCAGCTCAATATTCTTCGTCCGCAAGAAAGCTTGGCTGCCTTAAATTGTTTAGGCGTGGCAGAGTCTGCTGAGCGCATTGCACTCGATTTACAGGATGGACAGATTCCTTTTCAAACCCATCAACTATGGCAGAGTTTAGAAAAGAGTGTTCAGGCTGATGATATTGTCATTTGTAGTTATGCATTGGATGGTCACCCAGACCATGAAGCCGTAGGTAAAACCGTGCAAGCTTATGCAGACGCTAAGCAGATATTGTGTTTACATGTATTAATTTGGGCTTGGCATTGGGCTGAGCCTTTAGACCCACGAATTGATTGGCAGCGCGCAAAAGCGTACCACTTGACCGAAGAACAGTTAACTCAAAAACATCAAGCAATTTTGCAGTTTAAAAGCCAAATTGAAGCAGATGAAACCACGGGGAATATGGCAGTTTTATCTCCCTCTACAATTAATCGTCTTTTGATGCCTTATGAGGTCTATTTGAGTGATTCATTCTCGCATGTACTTTGAAGATTTATATCGTCATAACAGTGATCCATGGGGCTATGACTCTCATTGGTATGAGGCGCGTAAAAGACAAATTTGTCTTGCGCTGCTCACAAGACCTCGCTACCCAAAAGTGTTAGAGGTGGGCTGTTCAAATGGGCATTTAAGTATTCATTTAGCTCAAAGAGCTGAGCAATTGCTGTGTATAGACGTCTCTGAGTGCGCTGTTCAATTAGCTTCCGAGCGTTTACAAGAGTTTGAGCATGTTGTTGTTGAGAATAGAAAAATACCAGAGGACTATTCAATTCAAAAATTTGATCTGATTTTGATAAGTGAGATGGCCTATTACTTGTCGTCGGATGAATTGCATCATTTTATTGAAAAGTTAAAGCATAGTTTAAATGACGACGGCGAAATTCTATGTTGCCATTGGCGTCATGAAATTCAAGATTTTGAGTTAAATGCCGAGCAAGTCCATCAAAGTTTTCAGCAACATTTTCCATTTCATCATTATCTAAGTTTAAACGACCCAGATTTTATGATTGATCTTTGGACGGTGAACTCTTCCTCTTTAGCACAGCAGGAGAAACTAAGATGAAAATAGGTATCGTCATTCCAGCGCATAACGAAGAGCAATATCTATCTGCCTGTCTGCAATCTGTTCAGGTTGCGATAGATAACATCAGTGGTTATGACGTAGAAGTGCTTGTTGTACTCGATAACTGTACAGATCAGTCGCGGTTAATCGTGCAAAGCCATCAAATCAATTGGATTGAATGCGACTATGCATGTGTTGGAAAAGCACGAGATTTAGGAATTCGTCATTTAATTGGGCGCGGCGTAACATGGATTGCGTGTACTGATGCAGATACTGTGGTTAGTCCTGATTGGCTACGCTATCAGATTCAGCATCAACCAACAGATGCAATTTGCGGTACTGTGACCTTAGATGACTTGAGTCATCTATCTATAACCAAACGGCAGAAATACTTGGCACATTATAAAGATCAGATGGATCACGCACATATTCATGGGGCAAATTTAAGTTTTAGTACAGAGGTTTACTTGCTGGTAGGTGGTTTTGAGCCAATCTCTTGCCATGAAGATATTTCCCTCATCGAAAAGATTAAAAGTCTATCTTGCAATATTACTTGGAGTAATCTGGTTAGAGTGACAACAAGTAGTCGATTAAATGGGCGCGCACCTCAGGGATTATCGTATTTTTTAAATAATCTCTAATGACTTAAAGCATGACCTCGCCCAATATCGAAATATTATTTAAATTTTTAGGGTCATATTTAATATTAATCGTGCTACCCACTTTGTATTTAACGAGATCTTTTTTAGCAATGATTACCTTTAGATTTTCAGTCATGCAGATAAGACCTCATCGTTAAGAGCCAAAACTAAAAGATTCATAATTAAATTAAGGGAGGGTATATAACTTAGTTGTTGTATTTATGACTACATATGTAAACAAGTCTTATTATCAAATGCTTTAACCCTTAAAATTCTAGAATTAAATTTTTAAGGGGTAGATGTTTGGATTTTTTAAATTTTTTTCGAGATATTCGGGTTGAATTAAGCCATTATCCATGGCTAGAGATGTTGGTTTCACTCATTATTTTGATTTTATTTGCAGCTTTTGCAAACTTTATTGCTAAACGAATTATTGTTCGGGGCGTGCGTCATTTAATCACAAAGCTCAAATCACCCAATCAATCTATTTTTGCTCAGCATAGCGTCATAAAGAAATTTGCAAATATTGTTCCTGCCGTTGTGATAATGAATGGTATTGCAACAGTTCCTCATTTAACGCAGAAGGTTATTACTTTTGTAGAGATGGGGGCGCAAGCATTTATTTTTCTTACACTCGCACTCACAGTCAGCGAAGTGTTAAATATCTTCAATCTCATCTATCAGCGTAATCCAAAATCTAGAAATAAGCCGATTAAAGGTTACCTACAACTTGTTAAACTCATTTTATTTGTTGTGTGTGGCCTTATGATTTTGGGAACATTCCTTAAAAAGGATGTGTTCACTTTACTTGCAGGTTTTGGTGCGATGGCAGCAGTATTAATGCTGGTTTTCCAAAACACGATTTTGTCTTTAGTTGCCAGTGTACAAATTGCATCTTATGACATGGTTCGTATTGGCGACTGGATTGAGATGCCATCACTGAATGCAGATGGTGATGTGATCGATATTTCGTTGCATACGGTGACGGTTCAAAATTTTGATAAAACCTACACTACCATTCCAACCAATAAGCTTGTTACCGATACATTTAAAAACTGGCGAGGCATGAGCAATTCAGGTTGCCGTCGAATGAAGCGTTCACTCTTTCTCGATCAAAGCAGTGTTCATTTTATGACTGATGAAGAGCAACAAAAGCTCAAAGAGTTTTTATTATTAGATCAATATCTCGATGCAAAGAACTCTGAAATTGAAGAATTCAATAAACATTTAAGTAATCAATCTCGTTATAACAAGCGCCGTTTAACCAATATTGGTACATTTAGAGCCTATGTTGAGTTTTATTTGCGCCAACACAAAGGGATTGCCCAAAATCAAACCATTATGGTTCGCCAATTACAGCCTACCAGCCAAGGCTTGCCTTTAGAAATCTATGCATTTAGCAATACAACTGCATGGGTTTCCTATGAAGCAATTCAGTCCGATATTTTTGATCACTTAATTGCGATTCTTCCTGAATTTGGGCTACGCGTTTATCAGGCACCTTCGGGTCATGATTTGCAAAGATTAACGTCAGAAATTCATCCAAGTTAAGTTTTAAGCTGTAAATAGCAGATCTTAAACTACTTTGAAAAAGCTCCCATATGGGGCTTTTTTAATCTTTCTCACTCCTAAAATTTTCTGTTAGCTATTATTTTAAAGATTAATTTGAGTTTTTGACCGTTCTGACACAGGTATTGTCCTTTAAAGATATTAACAAGTTCCTTTTTGGAACTTAGTGTGTAGTTATCTTGAGGAAGAGAAAAAGAACATGTACCCAAACGCATTCAAAGATATGGCTTCTAAAACTTTATGGCCTTTATTTCCACGTCGCGTCGCTTTTGATTGGAATGAGTCACCACTACATTGGATGCCACAATCTCCAATAGGAAGTCATGCTATAAACCATTTCAGTTTTACACTTGTGCGAGGAGAGTACTTTTTCTGCCGCATTTTTAATAAGGCACTACCATTCATAACCGATGAAAAATTAAAGAAAGATGTAGAAACTTTTATTCGCCAAGAGGCAATTCATGCGCAAGCGCACAAAGAATCTATCGAAAAATATATACAGCGTTATGGGATTGATATTGAAAAACAGTACGAACGTGTAATGGAATTATTTGATTATATGCTTGCAGATAAGCCGTTTGGCAAAGCTCTACCAAAGCGTATGCAAAAGTCTTGGTTATTGTTCCGTGTTGCTATTGTCGCTGCTGCTGAACATTACACTTGCGCATTAGGCCAATATACTTTGACGAAAGCTCACTGGGAGGAAAAAGGCTGTGACCCAGCAGTAAGTGATCTATTCACTTGGCACTGTGCAGAAGAAGTTGAACATCGAACGGTTGCTTTTGATTTATTTGAGCACTTAGGCGGTAACTATGCATTGCGTGCTGCAATTATGAGTTTAACTGCACCAATTTTTACTTATTTAATGATTAAAGGCACCCAAGAGCTGGCAGCGGTAGATCGTAGTTTACCTAAATCTCAACAAAGCTTAGCTCGTCTAGGTTTTTGGCAACAATGGTTTAAAGCAAGCTCTCAAGAGTTAGTACCAAGTCCTGTGTGGTTTATCACGATTGCTAAAAACTTCTTTAAACCTGCGTATCATCCTTACTATGAAGGTTCAACCGAGCTTGCATTGGATTATATAAATCGATCACCAGCGGTCAAACTTTATGAAGAAATACAAAAAGGATTGGTGAGCTAATATGAATACCAATGTTGAAAAACAACAAAGATATATTCAGTCTGCTGATGTGACTCTATCTGTTTATGAGTGGGGACAATCATCAGCAGATCGTGAGACCTTGGTTTTCATTCATGGTTATCCAGATGAGGCACAGATTTGGGATGAGCTGGCTTCATTACTTAAATCAGATTTCCATATTGTGACTTACGATGTACGAGGTACGGGTTTATCTGGGGCTCCTTTATCTGAAGCGGGATATCAGATGGACTATCTCATTTCTGATTTAAAAGCTGTTATTGAACAAACAAGTCCCGATCGTCCTGTACACCTAGTTGGCCATGATTTAGGGGCATTACAAGGGTGGGAAGCTATTTTAGATGACAAGTTAAAACCTTATATCAAAAGTTATACAGCTTTAGCGCCTAGTATTGACCATGTGGGCATATGGTTTAAAGAAAATCTAAACAGTAAAGATCCGATGAAAATGTTCGCTGCTGTCAAACAAATGATTTCCTCGAGTTACATGCTGTTTTTTAATGTTCCCCTTATCCCTGAATTAAGCTGGTATTTGGGCTTGGCAAAAGTTTGGCCCCAGATCGTTTCACAATTAGAAGGTAAGAAAGTTACAGCTCATTCCAACCAACTCAAAAATGGAATACATGGCTTGGGCTTTTATCGCCTAAATTTATTCAAGCCATTATTGAATGCACAGAAACGTTATACATCGGTGCCGATACATGTTGTATCAATGACTAAAGATCGTTTTGTGCCTCAGCATATTGTAGACAAACAAGATCGATGGGTGAATTCATCTTTTACACGTACAGATATTCCATTGGGCCACTGGGGAATTGCAAGCCATCCTGATTTAATCGCAATGCCTATTCGTAAATATATTCAAAAGCTTACTGCTTAAAAAGAATAAAGCCGGAGGTCTAAAATGGAAACCGAATTAAAACTGGCATCACCATTTGTTTTAAAAGATGGTTTTACACTCAAGAATAGGCTTATTAAATCGGCTTTAAGTGAAGGGCTGGCACATACAGATGGGCGACTAAGTAAAGAACTAATTCAGCTATATCGAACTTGGTCGCAATCTGGAGTCGAAGTTCTGATTACCGGTAACGTGATGATTGACTCTAGAGCAATCAGTGAACTGGGCAATGTCATTATTGAAAATGAAAAAGATAAAGGATTGGGTATTTTCAAAACTCGTCGATTACGTGCGTCTTAAAATTATAAATTAACGTTTTATATCAATGAGGTTATAAGTTATGTCGACCGCTTATCAGATAAAAATATCGAGATTTAGTCTAGTCGCAAAATTGATGGGAATTAGCTTTCTTCTATTTTTTGCAGGTGCAGTGCTTTTTATCCTTTTAAATATTCCTGCAATTTTACTCCAGTTCGAATGGGGTAAATTTCTTGTTCGATTAATTCGCTGGGGAGAGTTGCATGGGGGAGGTGAGCATTACGAGTTGATGATCTCAGCCATCTATATTGTATGGGGCTGGTTTCTATTAAAAGCCGCCAATGAACCTCTAAAAAACTATATATTTTTTGAATTTACCATGATTGCAAATATTGCGCATTTCGGTGCAATGTTTGTTATGGGATTGGTGATGGCACATGAGTCTCCACATTTAATTGGAGACGTATTGTTGGGTTGGATTATGCTATTCATTTATATTTATTTCTGGTTGCCTGTCAGGAAAATATATAAATCTGATCATCAGTTGACTCATCCAGTTTAAGACTTAGCGGTTGAGGGGGGGCGAAAATTGAACTCGAACCCTGCGCTATAAATTATCCAGCAAACCAAATATTCTGATGATCACACATTGGGCTTAAATGTTTAATGCGTAAATTGTCTTGCTCAAAATCACCTAAACCCCCAGCAATATCTAATTCACTGCCTATGGCGATATGCTTGCCTTTATAACTTAAAGTTTCTTTTTCAGAATCCCACTGAGCGGTGTGTTCCGGAAAAATAACCAGTATATCGTTCACATAAAGACACTCTTGTTTTAGCTGCAATATTCCTTTTAAGCGTGCTGAAGCTGAAACACCATTAAACTGATAAACAGGTAGTTTCACTGCACTCGTTTCTTCGTTCGCCTCTTGCCGCTGACATCCCGTAAGGAGTACCAAAACAACTGTGCAAATCAATTTATTATTAATACCCAATTTTGTTCCTTTAGGGACTTCCATGTATTTTTGATAGTAATGGACTAACGTTGCATATCAACATTTAGATTGTTAGTGAAGATTTCATCTTATTATATTTTACTAATTCATATATTGTTATCTTTTTCGTCTGTGTTTGGGGGCAAGATGCGTCGTGTAAACCTCTTTGAAAAAAGTATTTGTAATTTCTTTTTAACCTTAATTTAATCTTAAGGCATAGACCTTTAGATAGGTGCTAAAGAATGTGTATGTTGGGAGAACATACAATGATTAGTCATGAGAATTTATCTAAAACCTTGAGTAAAGTTCCAGAAGTCACCTTATTATTCTGGATAATTAAAATTGCAGCCACAACGCTAGGCGAAACTGCTGGAGATGCGTTATCCATGTCCCTAAATTTGGGGTATGTAATCAGTACTGCAATTTTTGCAGTGATATTTGCAGTTTTTGTAGGATTGCAAATTAAAGCTAAAAAATATAATTCATTTTTTTACTGGGCAACGATCATTGCCACTACGACGCTAGGAACAACAATTGCCGATTTTGTTGACCGAACTTTAGGAGTGGGCTATGCAGGAGGCAGTTTAATATTACTTATTTTATTAGGCCTATCTCTGTTTGTTTGGTATTTAAGCTGTGGCACAATTTCGGTAAAAAGTATCCAATCTGCAAAAAGTGAAGCCTTCTATTGGTCAACAATCATGTTCTCTCAAACATTAGGGACAGCTTTAGGAGATTGGACAGCAGATACTCAAGGGTTAGGGTATACGAGCGCTGCTTTAATTTTTGGTACTTTATTATTGGTATTGGCAATCTGCTATTTCTATACAAAAATTTCAAGAACCTTATTATTTTGGTTGGTCTTTGTTCTTACCAGACCTTTAGGCGCAGTATTAGGAGATTTTCTTGATAAACCTATCGCGCATGGCGGATTAGAGTTAAGCAGATTTAGTGCATCTTTTGTTTTATTAGCTTTTATCGTTGTCTGTTTAATGGTCTTTAAACCTAAAGCAGCACAGACGTCTCATTAAATTAACTGCTCATTAAAGACTACATGATTCTTTTGGATGATGTGGTTTTTAATTTGAGAGTAGATGTTATTACTATTTAAGAGACTTTATGTGTCATCCACCAAAATAATAGCGCCAACAGACTCACACCTGCACCTAGAGCACACACGCCAAGCCATCCAGCATAGGCATAAGTAGCGGTTGTACTGATTGCACCGACTCCACTACCCACTGCATAAAAGAGCATGTATAGACCAACAAGCCGGCTATGCGCTTCTGGACGAGTACGAAAAATCATACTCTGATTGGTCACATGTAAAGCTTGTCCACCCAAGTCTAGCAGTACGATGCCAATCAGTAGTGCCCAAAGTGAGTACGCCATAAGTGAAAGTGGTCCCCATGCGATTAATAATATTACGAGTGCTGCTAAGCTTGTACGCTGAGCATATCCGCGGTCAGCCCAGTGTCCAGCACGTGCAGCGGCTAGAGCACCAATGACTCCAATAAGACCAAAAGACCCAATAATAGTATGTGAGAAACTATAAGGTGGTTTACTCAATGGTAATACCAGTGCACTCCAAAAAATATTGAATGCCGCGAACATAAGTAAAGCTAAGACACCGCGCACTTGAAGTACTTTTTCTTGGTGTAGCAGTTTTACCATAGAAGCCAGAAGCTGCGGGTAGCGCATTGTATTGGGCTGAACTTTTAAATGAGGAAGTCTTCTCCAGAGTGGTAAAGCAATCATGAGCATGATGATGGCTGCACAAAAATACACGCCACGCCAACCAGCTACATCACTGATTCCCCCTGAAAATACTCGGGCAAGCAGTAAGCCAATGAACACACCACTTTGGGCAGTCCCAACTACATGTCCTTGCTCATGTGGGAGAGCAGCACTCGCAGCATAAGCAATAAGCCCTTGTGTCATGGCTGTCCCGAGTAAACCGACCGCAAGCATTCCTGCCAAAAGAACAACAACAGAATGAGCAAATGCAATAACTAGCAATGCAGATACTAAAGCCAGTAACTGTATAGCCATTAATCGACGCCGATTTACAAGATCACCCAACGGCACCAGAAATACGAGGGCCAGCGCACAACCAATTTGCGTGGCTGTAACTACACCACCGATGGCGGCATGACTAATGCTAAAGTCTCTAGCCAATATGTCGAGCAAAGGCTGTGCATAATAGACATTTGCTACGCTTGCACCACTTGCAATAGCAAACAGCAATATGACGCCACGAGGCATGCTCGAAAGCGGTCTATAGTTTTCTGCGGGTGAAGTTGAAGATGCAAGAGAAGCTTTCATAGTCCTAAATCCATTTAATCTAGTTTTAAAATAAAACTAGTTGAATGTTAGATTGACTAGTTTTAAAATGCAACTAGATATTTTATTCCTGATTATTTTTAAGGAAACCTGATGGTGAACACTACATCTTTGAAAGATGAACCTTGTCCTGTTGCGCGCTGTGTCAATCTCATAGGGGATCGGTGGTCACTGCTCATTGTGCGTGATGCTTTTGATGGAATGCGCCGTTTTGGAGATTTCCAGCGGAGTCTGGGAGTTGCGCGAAATATTCTTTCTGATCGATTGAAAAAGTTAGTTGATGCAGGTGTTCTTGAAATGCAAGATGCTTCGGATGGTACGGCCTATCAAGAGTATGTGTTGACCGCTAAAGGGGAGAGTTTGTTTCCCGTGGTTGTGGCTCTACGACAATGGGGTGAGCACAACTTATTTGAAAGTGGTGAGCGTCATTCTTTGTTAATTGATAAAAATACAGGTCAGCAAATCCCATTTATGGTGCCAGTCGCGGCAGATGGAACAGTGCTGAGAGCTTTTAATACTCAAGTGCAAAAGGTGAAATAAAATAAGAGAAAACAAAAATAACCTTTTTTAACTTAAATTTGGGCAGATTAGTTGGTACCCTTGCGCGTCAAATTAAGGTGAGATTATGAGATTTATATTCCTCTTTATAAGCGCAATTTCAATTCAGTGTTATGCAGCATCGGAAGCAATGGAACTTCATTACTGTGAAACTGTGAAGAAAGCAGCGAGTGGAGTGATGGATGCTAGACAACATGAAGTGCCAGCTCAAGAGTTACATGACATCGCCAATCATCTTGAAGAGCAACAAGCCAAACAACTTTATCAAGAGCTTATCAAATCTGCATATTCTTCAAAATTATTTGAAGACCCTCTCATTAAGTCAAAAGCTGTCGAAAATTTCCAAACGACTTGGCATGAACAATGTTTAGCAAAAGATTTAGCTAAAAATATTTGAGGGTGTTGGTGGGAAAATGTGAGGATAGATTATCCAGTCAGAAAAACTTAATGAAACTAGGACTGCTATTCCATAAATCTGATGATTTAAGAAAAGTTAGACGGTTTGCTGAGAAGTACAAAGCTTAAGCTGGTTTATATAGACAGCATATTCTTGAATAAGGCGCATAAGAAGGTGACGCAACGACCGGAGAAGACTTAAATGTTGACGTGCGATACTTAGCTGCGTTCGCGCGACGCGATATAGCGCAGTTGTTGACACCTTGTGTGACTATTCTATTGACAGCGATGCTACGATTCTGTATTGACACTTTTGTCATTAGTACGTACTATTCGTTTAAACGCGGTGTTCGCGTTTGCGAACACTTATTCCTAGACTGAGTCACTTAGGAGGCACTATGAACAATAAAAAAACTATCTGCAAATTATCTGAAGGTTATGGTTTAGGTTAAAAAAGTTAACCAATTCATGTATAAAGTAAAGCATCCGATGGGGTGCTTTATTTTTTGGATTAACTATAACATGTCATTTTTACATACTTACTTTTTAATAGTTCCATACATTGCTTTAACCTTTTATTTTATTACTTTCCAAAGTGATAAATTCTTTCTGAAAACAAGAAGTAGTGTGCAATTTCTATTTGTACTATTATTCCTTGGCTTTGTTTTTGGAAATCTTTTGGTTTGGAAGGCCTTATTTATAGATTATGAATTTTTAGGATATTCGGTAAGAAGCACCCCTTCACATAATAAAAGTACTGGGCTTATTACAATTCTAGCTACAATTGCAGCTGTATGTGGATGGATCTTTACAGCAAGAGTTCAAACCATAAATGCAATCAAGGGTCATTCTATGCAGGTTCTGATGAATAGCAGAACATCTACTGTGTATATGCAGAAAGTTGATAAGACAATTGAAATTAGAAGAAGTCTACTCAAGGGAAATGGTAGTAGTGAAAGTGAAAAACAAGATGTTGTTCTAACTGCTGAAAATTTTGAGGCTCTGAAAACCGAAGAAGAAAGATCGGCAGTTGTGTACATGCTTAACTTCTTAGAATTTGTTGCTATTGGTATCCGACATTATAATTTAGATGAAGAGTTATTAAGAGGCAGTTTAAGATCCATTTTAAATAGCAATTACAAGCTATATAAACCTGTTATTGAGCTCCTAAGAAAAGCTGATAATCCTGCAATATTTGTTCAATTAGAATTACTTCATGATCGCTGGGCCGATCCTGCAAATACTTACTGTTCAAAATGTAAGACTTGGCACCCCAGTAAACCTATATTCAAACATTGGAAAGAGAAGCATAAAAAACTAATCCATGGATTAGCTACATTGCTTACATGTGGCATCTGGTTAGTATTGTTAGGCTTTATGTGGGCAATAGGGCGTTTAACTCCATCACCCAAAAAAGATCATAAAATCTGTGATAAATGTAAAGCACCATAACCACCTTCGGGTGTTTTTTATATAGCTTTATGTCGAATGTGCGTTAAATAACTTTCTGGTATTCTCTCTTCATTCATGAGGAGAGAATAATGAAAAAGATATTCAAGATTATTATTTATTTTATTGGGCTATGGATTTTTGCAAGCCTAGCTAAGGAAAATATCTATGTTTTGATTTTTGGTGTTGGTGTAATTCTTTGGTGGGGTCTGGATCAACTTGAAAAGAAAACGAATGAAAACTCCATGAGTTTTCTAATTAGAATTGAAAGCCTTGAATCTAAAGTGCAAGAACTAGAAGTAATTAATGAATACAGCGAAAAGGATATACAGTTTTTAAAAGAAGAAATTAGGGAGTTAAATGAACGTATTTATACTTTGGAAAAACCTTATCAAAGAAGTGAATTTGATCATTTAGATTAAAGCATCCTAGGGTGCTTTAGCCAAGCGATTCACAGCTGCTTGAATAATATCAGGTAAAAGCTCTTTTTTAGGACCTTCACGGTCAGCAATAATTTTTACAATATTCTCACTATTTAGAATCCAACAATCATTTGGAATGAATTGGATCTGAGGTTTTCCATCAAAATGATTAGTAGTTAAAAACATCCTTTTAAACTACACCATTCTTGTAATCACTGCTCTTGCAATCTCTTCTTCATTAAATTCTGGGCTGTCGGGTGTTACTCCTCCTAACCGAGTGATCTCTCTATGTGAGCTCCAGTAGTGGTCTATGATTTTATTGCAGATTTCTGATTCTATTAAATCAAAAGAAGAGGGGTTGTCAGTTTGGATAGATACCTTACTTGTTTCTGTTGAGTATGATGTGGGTGCACCACACTTAGGACATGCATAAGCAAGATTGCTAAATTTTTTCTCACATTCTTTACAATTGATTAAGGCCATTTTTTTCTTTCTATAAAGTGGTTCTAGAACCTATAAATTTACTTTGAAATAGTTTCAGATTAATTTTCTTGGTTATGTCAGAATAATTTTAAATATTAGTTATTAAGATCCATTAGATAAGAAACAGTCGGGCGTAGCTGATTTTTTTAATTGAGAAGCAATAAAAAACCACTTAATTCTTTCGAATTAAGTGGTTTTTAAATTTTGGAGCGGGAAACGAGACTCGAACTCGCGACCCCAACCTTGGCAAGGTTATGCTCTACCAACTGAGCTATTCCCGCAATGTGAGCACATTATAGAGTGTTTCACTAAAGTGTCAACACTCTTGTGATTTAATTGAACATTTAATCAGCACGACGCCAAACTGTACCTTGACGCGTGTCTTCTAATACAACACCTTGGTCGAGTAAAGACTGACGAATACCGTCTGCTTTAGCAAAATCTTTTGCTTTTTTCGCATCAACACGTTGTTGAATAAAATCTTCAATTTCAGCATCAGACAAAGCAAGAGCTTCTTGTCCAATATCTGATTTTAAGAAAGCATCTACATCGTGTTGTACCAAACCTAAAATGTTGGTGAGGTGGCGTAATGTCGAATAAAGAATAGTCGCTTGTTCAGCTTGCTCTTCTTTTACAGCACGGTTCAATTCTTTGTTAAGTTCAAACAATACAGCCATTGCTTCGGCAGTGTTGAAGTCATCGCACATTGCATTGTTAAAGCGTTCAATAAAGCTTTGATCAAGCGTTTCAGTTGTCGTTTGACCGTACACTTGTTGATAGGCTTTAAATGAATGATAGAAGCGAGTTAAAGAAGTTTTTGCTTCTTTCAATGCCACATCAGAGAAGTTCACAGGACTACGATAGTGTGAAGACACAATAAAGTAGCGAATCACTTCAGGGTGGAATTTCTCCATCACGTCACGAATAGTAAAGAAGTTGCCTAAAGACTTAGACATCTTTTCACCATCAACATTAATGAAGCCAACATGCATCCAGTAGTTCACATATTGTTCACCAGTTGACGCTTCACTTTGAGCAATTTCATTTTCATGGTGCGGGAACATTAGATCTGAACCACCACCATGAATATCAAAGTGATTACCTAAGCAGCAAGTAGACATTGCTGAACATTCAATGTGCCAGCCCGGACGACCATTGCCCCAAGGCGATGCCCACGATGGTTCATTTTCTTTGGCATGTTTCCAAAGTACAAAGTCAAACGGATGTTTCTTTTCAACTTCTACGTCAACACGGTCACTTGCACCAGCTTGCATATCATCAAGCTTACGCCCAGAGAGGCGGCCATATTTTTCGAATTTGGTAACTTCAAAATAAACATCGCCATTTGCAGCAGGGTAAGCAGAGCCTTTATCCACCAGATTGCCAATCATATTTTGCATCTGGTCAATATATTCAGTCGCTTTAGGTGCTTCATCGGGTGCAGCACAGCCTAAATTGGCTGCATCTTCATTCATTGCGTCGATGAAACGAGTAGTGAGCTGCTGAATGGTTTCACCATTTTCATTCGCACGTTTAATGATTTTGTCGTCAATGTCGGTAATGTTGCGAATATAGCGAACATTCCAGCCTTGACTACGCAAGAAACGTATAATGTAGTCAAATGCAACCATAACTCGAGCATGCCCGATATGACAGTAATCGTAAACGGTCATACCGCAGACGTACATATCGATGTGACCTTCTTTGCGAGGTACAAATTCAACTTTTTTTCGTTGCTCAGAGTTATATAAAACAAACGGTTGCATAAGGGTTTTCAAACACTCAACAAAAACAGTGTTACATCATAACTGATGCATCATTTTTCACAAAGTTTTATACAAGAATTTTATAAGCTTGTGAAATCTTATACATTTAAAAACGTGTAGATGATTGAGTTATGTTAGAATGCCCCCAAATCTTTTGATTAAAATCACCGATCTTTATAAGAGATCAGATCAATTATTTTGAGTCAAACTCGTATGCCCAATCCTACAGATTTTCAAAGCAGCGCATTAGCAACCTTGCGTATTGAGCAGCAAGCCTTAGACGTGTTAGCAACACAAATTAATGACAGTTTTAGTCAGGCTTGTGAAATATTGTTACAGTGTAAAGGCCGTGTTGTGATTACTGGCATGGGGAAGTCAGGGCATATTGGCCGTAAAATGGCTGCGACTTTTGCTTCAACTGGTACACCATCTTTCTTTATGCATCCGGGCGAAGCTGGACATGGTGATTTGGGTATGCTGGTTCGTGGTGATGTTTTAATTGCGATTTCCAACTCTGGAAAAAGTGATGAAATCATGATGTTGATGCCACTCATCAAACATCTTGGTGTACCTCTTATTACTATTAGCCGTACTGATAAAGGGCCAATGCCTCAAAATGCTGACATCGCTTTAACTTTAGGTGAGTCTGACGAAGCGTGCCCATTAGGGTTAGCTCCGACATCGAGCACCACAGCAACTTTAGTATTGGGTGATGCACTGGCTGTTGCTTTACTTGAAGCGCGTGGTTTTACCGCAGATGATTTTGCGCGTTCGCATCCTGCTGGAGCATTGGGTAAGCGCTTACTTTTACATGTAAAGCATCTGATGCATACAGGCGATGAGTTGCCAAAAGTCTCACCAAATACACCAATGAATCAAGTGCTTTACGAAATTTCTAATAAGCGTTTAGGCTTGACGACCATTGTTGATGATGAAGAACATTTGCTTGGCATTTTCACCGATGGCGACTTGCGTCGTTTAATTGATAGACAGCAAGGTTTTGATGTGAATTTACCTGTTTCTGAAGTAATGACAAAAAAACCGTCAACTATTTCTCAAGAAGCACGTGCGGTAGAAGCTTTACAACAGCTTAACCTGAAAAAAATTAGTCAATTTGTTGTGGTGGATGACCAAAATAAAGTGATTGGTGTAATTAGTATGCATGACCTTATTCAGGCAGGGGTAAATTAATCAATGGCATCTTATGCATTGTTAGAACAAGCACGTCATTTACAGGCATTGGTTCTGGATGTTGATGGTATTTTGAGTGATGGCTTTGTAACTTTAACGAATAGTGGCGATGAGATTAAATCGTTTGATATTCGTGATGGTTTAGGTATGAAACTTGCGCAGCAAGCGGGCATGAAAATCATCATTATTACAGGCCGAAAAAGTAATATCGTTGAAAAACGTATGTCTGATTTAGGTGTAGATCTCGTTTTTCAAGGGCGTGAAGACAAAGGTTCTGCGCTACGTGAAGCTTGTGCACAGTTTAATATTCTGCCTTCTGATTGCTTATATATGGGCGATGACTGGCCTGATTTATCTGCTTTTGCAATAGCAGGAATGAGTGTCACTGTGCCAAATGGTCATGAAGAAGTGCGTCGCCGTGCTCATTTGGTTACCCAATCGATGGGTGGACGTGGTGCTGTACGAGAAGTCTGTGATATGTTGCTGATCGCAAAAGGCATTTACCAAGAACTTCTTGAAAAATATCTTGCAGTACCGCATTAATAATAAGATTACTTAAAAAGGTAGGCTATTCCTGCTCATGGATACCAGAGTTTTATCTATTGTTGCTGTAGTGATTGCTGCTATAAGTGGTGGTTATTACTACTATAGTGGCAAAGCAAAAAAACTAGACATTGGTTCTGCGAAGAATATGACATATTCGGCGCAGGGCGTCCATTTGACTCAAACTGATGATCAAGGCAATTTGTATATTCGTGCTGAAGTTCGTCAGCTTGAACAGGATATGCAACAAAAAACATCAAAGTTGGATCAACTTAATGCGTCTATGTATAAAGATGGCAAAGTTGATGCGACGTTCTTTGCGAAGCAGGCAAATGGCTATGATGATAACCGTAAAGTTATATTATCGGGTGATGTGGTAGCTACTAAACTGGCACCACAGGGAAAAATTGAATTCCAGACCGATGAGTTAACTGGATATCCAAAAACCAGAGAAATTGAAACTGATCATCAAGTGATTGTTCATTCTCCACAAGCCGACTTTGTCAGCAAAGGATTAAAAGCTAATTTGAATAACGGTCAGTACGAATTTTTTAATGTTCGAGGAAAGTATGCACCAAAGTCTTAATTTAAAACGTTCTTCAGCTTTCCTAAAACAAGCTGCGGTCATTACATTCGTTGCTTTATCATCAGCTTCGACTTTTGCGTTACCGTCTGACCGTAGTCAACAAATTTCATTAGTGGCAGACCGTGCAACTTATAACGAAAAAACCGGTTTGACGACCTATACCGGCAATGTCGTGATTGAGCAAGGCACGATGAAGCTTCAAGCTGACTCAATTGTTGCTACGCTAAACTCTAAACGTGAAATCCAAACCATTACTGCCAAGGGTAGACCGTCTAAATTTCAGCAACAAATAAGTGCTGATAAGGGCGTGGCACGTGGTGAAGGACAGACCATTGTTTATAATGCAGATACAGGCATTATTACATTGAATGGTGGTGCATATTTATATCAAGATGGTTCTAGTATTCGTGGTAACTCATTGAAATATAGTATGAACAAAGGTGATGTTGAAGCTCAAGGCTCATCGTCAAATCGTGTGCAAATTATTATTCCACCATCAAGTTCAAAAAGCTTTCCAGGAGCGCGTGACTAATGCAACAAGCTCTTCAACAACCCCAAACTTTGTGTATTAAGCACTTAGGGAAAAACTATAGTAAGCGTTGGGTCGTCAAAGACGTATCTTTTAGTATGCAAAGTGGACAGATTGTTGGTTTGCTTGGCCCTAACGGTGCAGGAAAAACAACAAGCTTCTATATGGTTGTAGGGCTAGTGCGTATGGATAAAGGTGAAATTCACCTTGATGATCTTGATATGTCCGATTTGGCAATGCATGAACGGGCACGTAAGGGAATTGGATATCTTCCGCAAGAGGCTTCTATTTTTAGAAAGCTGACCATTGCTGAAAATATTATGTCCATTTTAGAAACACGCAAAGATTTAAATAAGCAACAGCGCCAGCAACGTCTTACTGAATTATTAAATGACTTTAAAATCAGTCATATTAAAGATTCACTAGGAATGAGTGTGTCTGGTGGTGAACGCCGCCGTGCTGAAATTGCACGTGCATTGGCTGCTGACCCTAAATTTATGTTACTTGATGAGCCATTTGCCGGCGTTGACCCAATCTCGGTTGGAGATATTAAAGATATCATTCAGACTTTGAAAGATCGTGGTATTGGGGTACTCATTACTGACCATAACGTACGTGAAACTCTGGCAATTTGTGAACGTGCATATATTGTCAGTGAAGGGGCTGTCATTGCCGAAGGTACACCACAAGAAATTCTGGATAACGAACAAGTCCGTAAAGTCTACTTAGGTGACGATTTTACAGTTTAAATAAAATGGTTAATCTATTTGTCTAAAAAGAGGTCAATGCCTCTTTTTAGTTTTTTTGTATTTATTTATTAAAAACAACAATTTAAAATAATCAGTTGATGAAAAAGTAATGTGTAAATTATTCAAGTAATTATGCTTCTTTATGCAAAAAACTATGTAGAATGTAAAAGCTTTTAAACGATAACAAACAAGATCAACAAGACAAGCATGATTGGATATAACCAAAGAAAAGTAGAAAGGACATGTAAAAAGCCGGCTTTCCTGAAAGGGTTGATGCTTTTAACTTCATTGCATGTACCTGTAGTGATATATGCTGCTAAACCCAGTGAGCAATATCACACCCTAAAAGACAACTTATCACAACTTTTTGCCCCTAAAAGTAGTGATGAATTTAAAGTTGCCAAGATGCAAGAGCTGAGTAATTTTAAGTTAGATCGTTCTAGAGTGCAGGAGTTTCCGACTGTTCAACTCAATGATCGAGCAGCTTCATCTTATTCAAATTTGCCATCAAGGAAAATGACTTTGCAGGAAGCGGTGAAAGTCGCGATCCAGCGGAACCCAGATATTTCCCAAGCCATCTCCACTTTAGCTGGCCAAAATGCAGGTATTGATTATGCCAAGGCTGGTTATTATCCCCAGCTTTCAGGTGGAATAACGACAGGTGATTTGAGTAGTGGCGAACGTGGGCGGCAGTTATTGACTCTAAATGCGACTCAAATGCTTTTTGATTTTGGCAAAGTAAAATCAGGTGTGTCGGTTGAGAAGGCCAAAGTACAAGTCGAGCAGGCCAATGTGCTGGTCAGCATTGATGATATTGCACTTGATGTTGCACAGTCGATTGTCAATATTCAACGCTATCTTCAATTAAATAAGATTGCCGAGCAGCAAATTGCGGGTATTCAGCGTATTCAGGAAATTGCCAATTTACGTGCAAATGCCGGTATTAGCAGTCAAGCCGATCCGATTCAAGCCCAGTCCTATTTACAAGCTGCCCAGTCTAGTTTGATCGCACAGCAGTCATTATTAAGACAATACCAGCAACACTTAAGAACATTATTAGGTGGTGATGTTTCTCGAACAGGGTGGATTATTTCAGATGATCTGGTGAAAGTGTCCGATTTATATGGCGAACCTGAATTCAATACCATCCCAAAAATGATTGCAGCGCAAGCGAGTGTTGAAGTGGCTAAAGCACAAAAGGAACAGACTCGTCTAACACGTTATCCAACCTTGTCCGTCAAAGGTTCCTTAAGTCAGGCCATTAACGGCAGAAATCCAAACAATGATAAAGATGATGGTCTGTACAGTTCTGTCATGCTTGAAGCTAGCAGTCAGTTTTATCAAGGTGGGGCCGTTTCTTCTCAGGTCAAAATGGCGAGTTATGCAGAAGAAGCTGCAAAGTCAAAAGTCAATTCAGTTTATATGGATGTTCTTGACCAGATCAGAACTAGCCGTGAGCAAATTGAAAATAAACAACGTCAAATGCAGGTGCTGACCAATCGTCAAGCCACTACGGTTCGTACACGTGAACTTTATCAAGAGCAGTACAAACTTGGTACACGCTCATTGGTTGATTTATTGAATGCAGAACAGGCCATTCATAGTGCCAATTCAGAACTCGAAACGGCACGTTATGACATCTATAATAGTATTGTGCAATACATCTCGGCAACAGGACGTTCCCGCCAAGCTTATGACTTAAATAATATTTCAATTCAGGGGTTCGAAGTACAACCATGATGACAAAAATAAATTACCAGCCCTGGTTACAGGCGGTCTTAACGATTGCTAAACATTATCGAATTGAGCCTTCAGAAGAAAGAATCCGTTTACAACTTGACTGGAACCAGAATCAAAACCTGGATGATGTTTTACAGCTCATTACACGTCAGGTTGGACTAAATTTACGTAAAGTACCGTTTTCTTTAGAGCTGCTGAACCCGTGGCGCCTACCTGTTATGGTCGAGTTTCATGACGGGCAGGTCGGTATTATTGATAAAGCCGATACCCAAGGGAATGTCAGTATCCAGTTTAGTGGGGATCAGGGACTTTCTCAGAATTTAAGCCTAGATGTCTTAAAAAATACCATTAAGAATGTCTATATTCTGCGTCCTGAAAGCTCTATTCCCGATGCGCGTATTGATGAATATATCAAACCCTATGAAGCAAGCTGGTTCTGGTCAATTGTTCTAAGAGACTGGAAACGCTACGTTGATATTATGTTTGCCTCACTTATTGCCAATGTGCTGGCACTGGCAACTATTATTTTCTCAATGCAAGTCTATGACCGTGTTGTTCCTTCTCAGTCCATCCCGACTTTATGGGTTCTGGCTGGTGGTGTACTCATTGCTGCTATTTTTGAGTTTACGTTACGTGTATCTCGAGTCTATCTATCCGACATTATTGGTAAACGTGCTGACTTACGTGTTTCTGACCGTGTATTCGGCCATGCCTTAAGAATCAAAAATAAAGATCGTTCAAAGTCTACCGGTAGTTTTATTTCGCAGATTCGTGAGCTCGAAGGTGTTCGTGAGTTGGTGACCTCTACCACCATTAGTGCAATTGCCGATTTCCCATTCTTTTTCCTGTTTCTTATTATCTTTGCCCTTATTGGCGGAAAGCTGTTTTGGGTGATGTTGCTGGTTGTACCGCTTATGCTTTTGCCGGGTATTCTGGCACAGAAGAAGCTAGCGCAATTGGCACAGGAAGGCATGAGAGAATCTTCAATCCGTAATGCCATTCTGGTTGAAGCGGTGCAGGGTATTGAAGATATCAAGTTGTTGCGTGCTGAATCACGTTTCCAGAACCAGTGGAACCACATGAATGAAGTTTCAGCCGATATCGGTATGAGACAGCGTAAAATTGTCGGTACCTTAATGGCATGGACTCAAATGCTTCAGGGCTTAACCTATGCAATTGTGGTTTTGGTGGGATGTTTTGCGGTGATGGAAGGTGAAATGACCACGGGTGCGTTAGTGGCCTGTTCAATTTTATCGTCACGCATGTTAGGACCGATTGCACAAATTACGGGTGTATTGGGGCGTTTACAGCAGGCGAAAGTGGCTAAACAAAGTCTGGATGAACTCATGCAACGTCCGATCGACCAAGCTGACCGTTCACATCTGGTACATAAAGCAGTTTTAAATGGCGACTACGAATTAAAAAATGTCTTGTTCCAATATGGAGAAGAAGACCCGAAACCAAGTTTAGCAATTCGCCATTTAAAAATTCGTGCTGGTGAAAAAGTTGCAATTTTAGGGCGCAATGGGGCAGGTAAATCGACACTGCTTCAGCTTCTATCTGGCATGCAGGTCCCTGTTCAAGGTGCAGTGCATTTAGATGGTCTGGATCTGTCTTTAATTGACCCATCTGATGTACGTCGTGATATGGGTTTACTCAACCAGAATGCACAACTTTTCTACGGTACGATTCGTGAGAACCTCACTTTAGGTGCTCCGCTTGCAACCGATGAAGATATTCTTCGGGCTTTAGTTGTGACAGGTGCATTACCTTTTGTTCAAGAGAAAAAAGAAGGACTCGATCACCTGATTTTAGAAGGTGGGGTTGGTTTCTCGGGTGGTCAGAAACAAGCCTTGTTATTGGCCCGTCTATTGATTCGTCAACCCAACATTTTATTGCTGGATGAGCCGACAGCAGCGATTGATGATGTGGCAGAGAAACAACTGATTGATCATTTAAAAGGCTGGCTGGCCCATCGAACCTTGGTGGTTGCGACTCACCGCCGCGCTGTTTTAGAACTGGTGGACCGTATTATTGTCGTTAACGAAGGCAAAATCGTGATGGATGGTCCAAGAGATCAGGTCCTTAATCAATCAACAGCCCAACAAAAACAAGTGCAAGGGGGTAATTCATGAGCGAACCACAACAAGAACAAGAACTCACCCGTTCAATGAATGTCTCTTATAGTGAGCCACCGTTACCACGTGCCAGCTTAGTGATCTGGATTGTGGGGATTGGTTTAGTTATTTTCTTTATCTGGGCATGGGTATTTAAACTTGAAGAAGTTTCTACAGGCACAGGTAAAGTGGTTCCATCGTCTAAAGAGCAGGTCATCCAGTCTTTAGAGGGCGGTATTTTAACCAAGCTGAATGTACAAGAAGGCGATATTGTTCAAAAAGGCGAAATTCTTGCGCAATTAGATCCAACCCGTTTTGCATCGAATGTCGGTGAATCAAGATCTTTGCTTATTTCTGCTCAGGCAACAGCTTCACGTTTGCGTGCAGAAGTAAACGGTACGCCCTTGGTTTTTCCTGAAATTGTGCTGAAAGAACCAAAACTTGTACATGAAGAAACAGCGCTATATCGGTCTCGTCGTGCAGATTTAGAACAGACCATTGCAGGCTTAAAACAAGCTTTACAACTGGTACAACAAGAGCTGGCAATGACCGAACCGTTAGTTGCTAAAGGTGCGGCCAGTGAGGTTGAAGTTTTACGTTTACGTCGTGAAGCAAACGACCTTAGAAATAAAATGAATGATGCGCAGAACCAATATTTCGTAAAGGCTCGTGAAGAGTTATCTAAAGCCAATACCGATATTGAAACGCAGCAACAAGTCGTACTGGGTCGTACTGACAGCTTAGATCGTGCTATTTTTAAAGCACCAGTACGCGGTGTTGTGAAAGAAATTGCGGTTACCACCCATGGCGGTGTTATTCCGCAAAACGGCAAGTTGATGACCATTGTACCGATTGATGAACAGCTGCTCATTGAAGCGCGTATTTTACCGCGTGACATTGCATTTATTCGACCGGGACAAGAAGCACTGGTTAAGATTACTGCCTATGACTACTCAATTTATGGGGGGTTAAAAGGTAAGGTTACGGTTATTTCACCAGATACGATTCGTGATGAAGTTAAACAAGACCAGTTCTATTATCGTGTTTATATTCGAACCGATTCAGACAAGCTTTATAATAAAGAAGGTAAAGCTTTCGGAATTACACCAGGTATGGTGGCAACTGTAGATATTCGTACGGGTGAAAAAACGGTACTGGATTACTTACTTAAACCATTCAATAAAGCCAAAGAAGCGTTACGAGAAAGATAATAAAAAAAGCCCCGAGATTCGGGGCTTTTTTTATGGGTTTGATTCTATTAAATTCACGTTATAATTTGATTTTTATTATGCTTTATTTAATTTATGGCTTTTACGATTGCATCACCCGTTACGTTTGAAGAAGAAATTAAAAAAAGTAGATTTCAAGCTATCGCTGCACCAGTAGAAAATGAACAGCAAGTTAAAGAATTTTTAGAACAAAACAAAGATATCTCGACAACTCATCAATGCTGGGCATGGAAAATTGGTCACAATGTTCGCTTTAATGATGATGGTGAACCTTCAGGAACAGCAGGGCGTCCAATCTTGGCAACCATTGAAGGGAATGACCTGACGAATATTATTGTAATGGTTAACCGCTGGTATGGTGGAATAAAGCTAGGGACAGGCGGTCTTGTAAGAGCATACGGTGGCTGTGCTGGTCAATGTTTGCTATTGGCTGAGCGTATTGAACTCATTGCCAAGAAAACGATTTATTTTTCCTGCCACTTTAATGAGTGGGCCATATTTCAATATGAGCTTACTCAACAACAAATTGAATATCAGGAAACCTATACTGCAACGGGTGTAGATATCGAAGCAAGACTACAAATACATCAAATTGAGCCACTTGCCTTAAAACTCAGAGATGTAACGCGTGGTCGTGAAGAGTTAAAAATTGAGGATGAATTAACTGATGACTGATTCCTTACTCAAATATCGGGAACAACATAAGCACCGTTTAAATTATATGCCATGGTTATATTGGACTTTGAAACCTAAAAATCGTGTTTGGGCCGAAGAGTGGCAACAAGAATATCAGGCCTATTTGATGGAGATGGAAACAGTTGAGATTGGTAAAAACTGTTTTATCTCGCCCTTAGCTCACATTTTTGCTGAACCGGGACGAAAAATTATTATTGGTGATAATTGTTTTATTGCAGCAGATTGCAGTTTGCATGGGCCCCTTGAAATTGGTAATGAGGTCGCGATAAATCATCATTGTATTTTAGATGGGGGGCGAGCTGGTATAAAGTTGCATGATCAGGTCCGTATTGCTGCATATTGCCACTTATATGCATTTGATCATGGCATGCAGTTAGATCGTCCACTTTACCAGCAACCTGTCACCTCCAAAGGAATTGAAATTGAGCAGGACGTTTGGTTGGGTGCACATGTGGGTATTAAAGATGGTATTAAAATAGGTAAGCATGCTGTGGTCGGCATGAATAGTATGGTGACCAAAGATGTGGAACCGCACCATATTGTAGGTGGTAACCCCGCAAAATTTATTCGTTTAAGGGAATAATACAGTCTCAAGAATGTAATAAAATGTTTGATCTTTAAACAAAAAAGTTGATTTTTATACATAAACCTTAACATACCAATTTTTATCTATGTTAAGTTAAAGCTAAGTTTTAAGAATAATCTCCAAGGCAAAAGACCTGAAGAAGAGAGGCTGACATGAACCGTGTTATTGCGTGTATTGACTCATCACCGTGTATTAATGCTATTGCCGATGCAGCAGCATGGGTTGCTAAAGCAACCGGACGAGAACTTGTATTATTACAAATTCTAGACTATTACCCTGCAAGTTATCATCTTGGTGAAATTAGTGGAGTAATTGGCTTTGAAAGCAATGCAATGCTGCTAAAAGAGTTAGCTGAGTTGGAACAAAAACAAAGTGAACTCGCTTTAGACTATAGCAATAATTTACTTCGTCACATTTCTGATCTTATTCAAGAAAAACATGGAATTACATGTTCAAAAATTCAAGAAAAAGGTGATTTTTTAGAGCAAAGTTTTAACCTTTTACATGAAAATGACATCGTAATTTTAGGCCGAGTAGGTGAAAGAGCTGCCGAAAAACAGAAACCAATTGGTAGTAATGTTGAAAACTTTATTCGTGGAGCCAACTGTACTGTTTTGACCATTGGTGAAAACTTTAAAATACCGACACGATTTATTTTCGCCTATGAATATTCACCAACTTGTCAAAAAATGATGCGTCGTATTGCTCAAAGTGATCTATTACGAACACTGCAATGTCATTTGGTTTATGTCGGCGATCATCCAGAAGTACTCAATGAACCTGAGCATTACCTTAAACAAGCGGGCATAGATGTAGTGACTGTATATCGTTATGGCGATGTTGCACAAAATATTTTAGAGTACCAACAAGAACATGGTATTCAAATCATTGTGCTAGGTGCATTTAGTCATAGCAAAATTCATCAGTTCTTCTTGGGAAGTATTGCAACAACCGTATTCCGAAATGCGACTGTACCATTGCTAGTAGCTAAATAATAAGATTTGCATATAGTTATCCGCAAATCTTGTGGATAACTATATGGAAAAGCAACTGTAATAAAAGTAATTTATTGATTATAAATAATAAAATAAAAAAGACGATTTTTTAACCATTATTTCACAATTGCAATTGCGAAGCCATCATGGCCTTTTGAGCCAACTGTTTGTAATGCTGTACAAGACAAGATTTGTGGATGGTTCTCGAGGGCTTTAAACATTTCACGGATGCCTTCAATACTTGGTTTTTTATTATCTGGATTTAAAATATCACCTGCGCGAATCACATTATCAAGCACAATAATCGTACCTGATCTGGAAAATTTTAGGCTCAATTCTAAATATTCCGGATATCCCTGTTTATCTGCATCAATGAAAATAAAATCAAAAGGCTCGATAGATTGAGGATCAATCTCAGAAAGAATATCTGCGGCACGGCCAGTTTTAAGTTCAACTTTTACAGGAAGATTTGCATGGTCGATATTTTTTTGTGCCATTTCTGCGTGAGTGTCACGGCCTTCTATCGTCAGTAAATAACCATCTTCAGGTAACGCACGGCCTAACCAAATTGTACTGTATGCAGCAAAGGTTCCAATCTCTAAAACTCGTTTGCATTTATTCATTTGAATAAGCATCTGCAAGAACATTCCTTGGTTAGGAGCCACTGCAAGATGATTTGAGAAGCCGTGTTCATCGGTATTTTTTAATGCATATTCGAGTCGCGGGTCTTCGGGAATTAAATGTGAATCGATATATTCGTCAATGTCTGTCCACATCTGCTGCATAATCAAATTTACCTATATGTTGATAGGGGTATTTTAAACATTTATGCTTAGAGTGCAAAAATCTTCGTTTGAAGAAATTTTGGTTGATTATTGAATGAGCAAATTACTTTTTCTGAGTTACCAGCCCAAATTAAACAAGGAGTATAAAAAGGCTTATTTCTTGCTTATTTTTATCAATGTGTAGTTAGGGATGTATAAATGAGAATTACGTTGTGTGCTTTCACAAGTGTAGATTTTGAAGAGGGTATTGAGGTTTATTGTTCAGCTTTTAGTAATGAGCCATGGAATGAGCAGTTTGATGATTTAGAACCAATTAGAAAATATTTTGAGAGATATTTTCAATATTCATCTTCTTTTGGCTTTTGTGCAAAATGGGGAAACCAATTAATTGGTGTGGGAATGGGGCATATTCACCCAACTATACAAGGGCTTCGTTATTATCTAGATGATTTTTTTATTCATCCCCAATATCAGGGAAAAGGAGTTGGTTCTAAGCTTTTAAAGTATATAGAAGGAAAGTGTAGAGAAAATAATATAGAAACTATTGTTCTGCACACGTTAAGAGCATCTATTTCCGAAGATTTTTATAAAAAGCATGGCTTTAAAAACCGCTCAAAACTCATCTCTTTAGCCAAACGTTTGTAATGGGTTTAAGTGAAAACTCCTTTCGATTGAAAGGAGTTTTTTAATTTAAAGGTTACACATCGAACTGCTTCGAGTTAAATCAGGTCCCCAAGTACGATAGCCTTGAGTATCGATATGAATTTGTCCAGAGCTATATAAACCAATACCCATATTTAAGCTTTGACCATGCTGAGCCCAGAATTGACAGAGTTTAAATTTGGTATTTTCAATAAATGCATAATCTTGAGCTTGAGGGAACTCAGGACCAATACGGAAATCAATTGCAGAGTTAAATAAATGCTTAGAAGAGCTTGCGCCACCAGCACATTCATTTAAAGGTAAATCTCGGTAAACAGAGGTAACTTCAAAGTCTGTTAGAACTTTTGACGCAACTAAATATTTAAATACGCGAAGGGTCGATAAAGAATTTCCCCAAAGTTCGCGATTAGGCACAGCATATTCTGAGCGCCCACATTTTTGCCAATCGCGTGCTGAACGTAATAGCTCAAAACTTGGCACAATGCCCGCGACATTATTTCGGGTTAAGAATTTTTCGTATTCACGAACACGTTCGTAATTTTCACCCGAACCTAACCAGCTTCGATAAGATGTAGGCTCAACTTTAGGGGGAATCGGGCGCTCGATAATAACGCGCTCTTGTGGAATAAAGATTCGTTTACCACTTGGAGAGGTTTTGCCTGTTGTTGTGTGTTGGGGAGAGCTGACACAACCTACCATAACCGCTGGGATTATGCATAAGGGCACCATACTCTGCAAAAACTTCCGCATAAGAAAAATTAAGCACTTATAAATATTGCGGCTATTTTAATGCAAAACAGTGCACAAATTACGAGGAATTTGCAATGAAATGTTTGAATAGAGTATAAAAAAAGATCAGCGGTTGCTGATCTTTTTTGAAATTACTTTTCAAGATATTGTAATTTATCAGGTTTGCCGTTCCATTCTTCACGGTCAGCCGGTTGATCACCAATTTGAGTAATGTTAGGCCATTTTTGAGAAAGGTCAGCATTGAGCTCAATAAACACTTCTTGACCTTCTGGTAACTCATCTTCAGAGAAAATTGCATTTGCCGGGCACTCTGGTTCACATAATGCACAGTCAATACATTCATCCGGATTGATCACTAGGAAATTCGGACCTTCGTAAAAACAGTCTACAGGACAAACTTCTACGCAATCTTGGTATTTACATTTAATACAATTTTCAGTGACAACAAAGGTCATGGCGACAGCTACCTAAAAAATATGGTTTCATTTCGAATAGCTTATTTTAGGCAAAAAAGGGGTAAACAAACAATTGCTTTTATTGATATTCTTTATTCATGCATATGAAGATAAGTTAATACGTTGATAATCAAACGGATCTTCCATCCTTAGGATGTGTTAATCTATAAAATTAAAATAATAATATATTTTATAAAACAATTACTTAAGAAATATTTCCTTTAAATATTCAGATGTCATTTAAGTCAAGCCATCTATTTTATTAAATGCTTTAATTTCTCATTTTTTCTTTTACAAATTTTGATTTTCTGCTTTTTTTGTTGAAAATCACTTAAATCTGTAGAACTAAAGGGTACAGAGCAAATGCATATCTTCAGGTTCTAATTGCCAAAGTTGTTGATCTGGGGCACTTAACGGTTGTGCGCCATGCTTGATATAGAAATCTACAGTGCGTCGACTTGGGGTTGCTGAAATATACAGTTGATTTGCACAGAGTTGTTTGGCGGACTGTTTTGCAGCTTGCATAAGTTTGGCGCCAATGCCTTGACCTTGATGGTCTGCATCGACATAGAAATAGTGTAGTAATTTAGCGTTAGGGTAGTCAGCTATAATTTGATTTGACACCACACTGACGCCAACAAGTTTTTCTGCGGCATCAAATGCACCGATGAATAAAGCACCTTGGTCATAGAGTTGTTTTAGTTTAGGTGGGTCATTTTCTAAATGATATGAGTCCCAATATTGGACATCAAAAAAACAATCAACTAACTCTAAGTGTTGTTGATTTTGAATATACATTTGAGTGATTAATTCACGACGGCTAATCTGTTGCCAAATAAGATCGATTTCTGAACTTTGTAAAGATCTTAAAATCATATAAATATTATTCTCCGATATGAATAAGCAGACCTAAGCCTGCTTATTCATACGTGCTTTACTAGGATTTTAGTGCAGCTTTTAACTCGTAGAGCTGTTCAAGCGCCTGACGAGGTGACAAGTTATCGACTTCAATTTGCTTAAGTAAATCTAGAGCAGGGGATGAAACTTCTATCTCAACAACTTTCTCTATGATTTGTGAACCAGCGTTCGCATCGGGTGGCGCAAACAAATCATTTTGAAAGCTCGTTTGTAGATGTTGCTGCTGCTGTTTCTCTAAAATACGTAAACGTTTTTGAGCTTCTTTAATCACATTGGCAGGAATACCCGCTAATTTTGCGACCTGTAAACCATGACTTTGACTTGCAGGGCCTTGCTGAACTTTATGCAATAAAATCAGGTTGCCGTTAAGCTCTTGTGCCGTGACATGGTAGTTATCAATTCCTGCTTCACCACCAAGTTCGGTTAACTCAAAATAATGGGTTGCAAAAAGACATAAACATTTTACGCGTTTAGTTAAATCAACCACGCATGCCCATGCTAAAGACAAGCCATCATAGGTACTGGTTCCACGACCAACTTCATCCATCAAAACAAGCGATTGATTAGTCGCATGATGCAGAATTTGAGAAGTTTCTGTCATCTCAACCATAAAGGTCGATTTGCCTGTAGATAAATCGTCGGCTGAGCCAATACGAGTGAAAATACGATCGATTGGACCGAGTTTGGCTGCTTTGGCTGGAATATAACTGCCACAGTAAGCCAATAAACTAATTAATGCCGTTTGACGCATGAATGTTGATTTACCGCCCATGTTTGGGCCAGTAATGATTGCCATGCGATGTTGACTATCAAGAAAAGTATCATTTGGTGTAAATGGTGCTTTATTTAATGCTTCAACTACAGGGTGACGGCCTGCCTGAATTTTAATGCCCGTTTCTGGGGTAAATTCAGGACGCGCCCAATTGTTTAAACGTGCTTGATGAGCAAAGTTAGCAACCACATCAATTTGAGCAATTGCTGAACTCATCATTTGGAGATGAGCAATATTTTCGCGAAGGTTTTCAAGTAAAGCTTCAAATAGTGCTTTTTCACGTGCTAATGCGCGCGACTCACTCGATAGGACTTTATCTTCAAAACTTTTTAGTTCAGGGGTAATGTAGCGTTCAGCATTTTTTAAAGTCTGGCGACGGATATAGTCGGCTGGAGCTTGTTCTGCTTGAGCACGAGTGAGTTCGATGTAGTAACCACTTACACGGTTATAACCGATTTTAAGTGTGTTAATGCCGGTACGTTCACGCTCTTTAATTTCTAAATCAATGAGGAATTGACCTGCATGATCGCGAATTTGGCGTAATTCATCAAGATCAGCATCGTAGCCTTCTGCAATTACATTGCCATCACGAAGTAATACAGGTGGGTTTTCAACAATGGCTGCCATCAAATGTTGATGAAGCGCTTTAAAATCACCAAGTTCTTGATCAAGTTGAACTAATAGTTTGGATTTTTTCGCTTGAATGACTGGAGTTAATGCCGTTCTTAAAGCTGGAATTTGTGCACATGCATGACGAAGTTGCACTAAATCACGTGGTCGTGCACTGCCCAGTGCAACACGACTAAGCACACGCTCAATATCACCAATTTCTTTAAGCACTAAACGAACTGGGCTTTCATGATATCCCTGAATTAATTGCTCAATGGCATCTAAACGAGCATCGAGTAATGCGGTATCACGAACCGGTTGCATCAGTGTACGGCTTAATAAACGTCCACCCATTGCAGTTTGGCAATCATTTACCAGTTGGAATAATGATGTTCCATGTTCAAATAATGGTTCAATAATTTCTAAGTTACGACGTGTGATTGGGTCAAGCGCAATAAAGTCTGTGCTTTGTTCAAGTTGAATTGAACGAATATGTGGTAATGCAGTTTTTTGTGTTTCTTTTGCATAGTGAATGAGCGCAGCGGCAGCAGCTTTGGCTAAAGGCAATGGGTCTAAACCAAAACCTGAAAGCGTTGATACCGTAAACTGGTCACATAAGGTTTTTTGTGCATTATTTTGATTGAAGTCTACATTCGGGCGTTTGGTAACGGGACAATCTAAGTGCTTTTTAATTTGTTCGATAATATTCGTGTCGACCAAGTCTTCATCAATCAAAATTTCACTTGGCATTAAACGCGCAAGTTCGATAGGCAATTGTTCTGGTTTGTAATCTTGTTGTTGAACTTTAAAAATGCCTGCACTTAAGTCGAGTAAAGCAAAACCAATCTGATTTTGATGGATGCATAATGAAACCAGATTAGATGATTGATAACTGCTGAGTAATGCATCATCAGTTAACGTACCCGGAGTAAGAATACGAACAACTTTACGATCAACCGGACCTTTACCTGTCACTTCTCCGACTTGTTCGCAAATGGCTACAGTGCGCCCAGCTTTGACAAGACGTGCAAGATAACCTTCTGCCGCGTGATAGGGAACACCGGCCATTGGAATAGGTCGCCCACTGGCTTTACCACGATGGGTTAAGGTGATGCCTAAAAGTTTGGCTGCTAAATGAGCATCTTCAAAGAAGAGTTCATAAAAGTCACCCATACGATAAAACAGCAACGCATGTTGATAGTCCGTTTTGACTTTGAGATATTGCTGCATCATAGGTGTATGAGAAGATAAGTCAGCCATGATTTCAGCGCTATTCATGCGTATTAAACCCTTAAAAAATCAATAATAAATAAGTTAACTTTGAAAGTTTGGTTGTCAAACCAATTCTAACAACTTCTGTGTAAATCTGACTTAATCTAAGAAAAAAAGTATACCTTTGTAGTGTACCTTCTTTAGTGTCAATATTGAGTTAACAGTGTGTGAGAACTTAACTTAATTTTTCACGGTTGCTATCTTAACAAATTGAGACTGATTGACAAAAAAGATTCCTAAAATGAGCGAGGAAATAAACAGCAAAAAGAAAGTGGCCTTATCAGCTCAAACTATCACTCAATTTCTGCTGTATGAAATCAATAAGTGCTCTTGTTTTAGCGGGTAAGTAACGGCGATTTGAATAAAGTGCGAACAATTGCAATGGCGCTGCCGATTGTTCAAACTCAACCTCGATTAACCGTCCATCGCTAATGTATGGTTGGCAGGCTTGTTTGGATAGAATTGCAAAACCGACACCTGATATCGCAGCTTGTCCTGCCATCTCTCCGCTGTTTACTCGATAATGTCCTTTAACCTTGATGGTCTCGAATTCCCCCTTTTTATTTACAAATTGCCAGGGAGCACCTTTGAGTGCACTTACCGTTGTAATACAGGGTAATTCTTCAAATTGCTGGATATGAGTAGGGGTGCCATAACGCTGAATGACGGAGGGGGCTGCAACAATGGTGCAAGGGATAGTCACCAAATGACGGGCGATGTAGTCACTGTTATCCATCTGACCGCGGGTAATAATGATAGCTAAATCCAGATCATCACGCAGAGATTCAAAACCTGATAAATTTGTGACACAGCTGATCTCTAGGTCCGGGTACTCAAAGGCGAAATTGGCAATAACAGAACCCAGCAATGCAGGACCTATTTCATTGGGAATACAGATACGTAATGGACCCTTGAGTTGCATTTGCCGCAACGTTAACTCTGTCTCAGTTTGCTCAAGCGCCTCCAGTAATGGCTTTGCTCGGGTATAGAGTAGCTGCCCCGCCTGAGTGAGTTTCATATGTCGAGTGCTACGCTCAATGAGCTGAAGATCCAGTTTTTCTTCTAACTGAGAAATACAGCGACTAACATTTGATGTCGGCATTTCAAGGATTTTCGATGCCCCAACAAAACTTTCTCTTTCAACCACCGCAATGAACACTTTCAGGGTATTAAAATCCAGAGTCGGACGCATCAATTATCCCATATTTGATAATAATAATTGCCATTTCTACCATATAATAAACACCATTGATAGCAGTTAAACTTGGATATCTTTCATCCATAGGTTGCTTGCTATGCCCCTAGTGACGCAGACATTTAATCATAAAGCGCTCATGCGGATAGCCCTTGTAATTGCTTTTGTCCAGTTCACGAATGCACTGGAATATATGGTGTTCAATCCTGTTTTTGTTTTTATGGCAACAGATTTCGCAGTGCCTGTATCATTCTCAGGTTATGTGTCCGGCATGTACACACTTGGTGCCGTTCTTTCGGGAGTTATTGCCTTTTACTGGATTGGTCATTTCAATAAGAAAAAATTTTTAATCGCTAATATGGCGCTGTTAGGTTTACTCACACTTTTGACTACATTTACATCCAGTTTTAGTCTTCTGCTCGCACTACGATTCTGTGCAGGGCTGGTTAGTGGTACGACAATGGGTGTGGGTATAAATATATTGATAAACAACGCACCGCCTAACTTGCGCGGAAAAATGTTGGCGACGGTGATTGCGTCATTTTCGATAGTAAGCATTGTAGGAATGCCCACTCTATTATTTCTGTGCACAAATTATGGTTGGCATGTGGCTTTGTGGCTAATAAGTGCATTGTGTGTGTTGGCATTGCCATTGATTGTATCCATCATACCCGAAGACCCACTCTCTTTAGACACGCTTCGTGCGCTGCCTCTCGATATGGATACTTTACTGTTCGCTTCCAGTAATGCGCTTGTACAGTTTAGTCCTATGCTGGTCATTCCTATTCTGGCGCCATTAATGATACAGCAGTTGGGCGCTTCGCAAGATCTACTGCCTTGGCTCTTCTTCAGCGGGGGCGTTATAGGTTATCTGTCTACAAAAATCACAGGGGCGTTAACCTCCCGTTTTTCTGCTTTGATGCTGGCTACAGGTTCAACCATCGTCTTTATATTGAGTTTGCTGATACCAATTCTAGGCTACCAGTATGCAACGTTATTTATTACTTTATTTCTCGGCGCATCTTACAGTCGTTTGGTGTCATCTTCGGTGGTTTCGATTCAGTTTCCTGATGATAGGCAACGAGCTGGATTCTCTTCATTACAGACATCAATCATGTATCTGGTTACAACCATCGCATTCTTCCTGTCTGCATTTCTATTACCTGATCATGATATGGCACCACAAAATGTAAACAAGTTACTGATGGTATGTGCAATTTCCGCATCAGGATTCCCAATTCTCGTTATTATTCTGCAAAAGAAACTGGCTAAACGTTTTCATCTGAGATAATTCTAAAGTCGCTATTTTTCGGTACACTAAAAAGGTGTCGACTAAAAAGATTTTGGCCTTTGGCTCATCACTAACTTGAAGACTACATTATTTCTTGTGGTGTAAGTTTAACGGCTATATAAGATAAAAACTGATGGATAAATTGGCTATCCATCAGTTTGAGTTCTATTTATAAATCACGAGCAACTAGAGTTAAAATGTCGTAAGTTGCGACAAGTTCACCACGTTGGTTTTTGACTTTAATATCCCATACCACAACCCCATGAGCAGGCTGAGATGGATCTTTTTGTGGTTTAGGCGTTTTCTGTTTACAGGTGAGTTCAACCTGAATTGAGTCACCGATTTTAACCGGTTCAACAAAGCGTAAGTTGTCCATACCGTAATTGGCAATAACTGGACCTTGCGCTGCATCTACAAACAAACCTGCTGCGGCAGACACAATGAAATAGCCGTGTGCGACGCGCTCACCAAAGAAAGAATCGGCAGCTGCGATTTTGTCCGTATGTGCATAGAAGTAATCACCACTTAAACCAGCAAAATTGACAATATCTGCTTCGCTTACTGTACGGCGCGCCGTTAATAAACGTTCACCAATCACTAACTCATCAAACGACTTTTTAAATGGATGAACACGGTCTTCGTTGACATTAGAGCCAGCAGTCCACGAGTGGGTAATTTGTGTCAAGCTATTTGGAGAACCTTGAATTGCAGTGCGCTGCATATAGTGTTTAACGGCGCGAATACCACCTAACTCTTCACCGCCACCTGCACGACCAGGGCCGCCGTGTACGAGATGAGGAAGTGGAGAACCATGTCCTGTACTTTCTTTTGCTGACTCTGCGTCTAGTACATGCACCCGTCCATGCCAAGGTGCAATTTTTTGAATAATCTGTTCGATATTCTCATCGTTATTTTTAACGACTGAAGCCACTAAGCTACCTTCACCACGTGAAACGAGGTCGGCAAGTTCCTCAATGGTTTGATATGGCATGAGTGTACATACTGGACCGAAAGCTTCTGTCGTATGAACATGTGCCGCTTGCAAAGGTTGTTCGCATAACAATAAAGTTGGAGCGAAAAAAGCACCTTTTTCAGGATGATCTGCATTAAATGTAAAGCTAGTGCTGTCACCAAAAACAATTTTTGCATCTTTGCTGAGTTCAGCAACTTTTTCTGCGACGTCATGTTTTTGTTTAATGCTCGCCAAAGCACCCATGGTAGTTTCTTCTTTTTGAGGGTCACCCACCACAACTTTAGCAAGTTTGGCGGTTAGCTTCTCTTGCACAGCAGCTAACAAATTTTCAGGAACGAAAGCACGACGAATTGCAGTACATTTTTGGCCTGCTTTTGTCGTCATTTCACGGAAGACTTCACGCACAAATAAATCAATTGTTTCTTCATTTGCCTCTAAGCTTAAAATTGCGCTGTTTACCGAGTCGGCTTCCATACTAAACGGAATCGAATATTTATTCAGGTGAGGGTGGTTACGTAGTTTTTGGCCTGTGTATGCAGAACCCGTAAATGTGACACAGTCTTGTGGACCTAAATGCTCTAATAGGTCATAAGTTTGACCGCAAATCAGTTGTAGTGAACCTTTTGGTAATACATGTGCTTCTTCAATGGCTTTTACAACAGCTTGAGTTAATTGGGCACCGTCAGTTGCTGGTTTAACAATACATGGCACACCCGCAAGTAGAGTCGGTGCAATCTTTTCAAGCATTCCCCAAATTGGGAAGTTAAAAGCATTGATATGAACTGCAACACCCGCTTTAGGACTTAAAATGTGCTTAGCACCAAAAGTTCCATTTTTAGATAATTGAATCCAGCTGTCTTCAGTAATAATTTTTTCATCATTGAGTTCGCGGCGAACCAGACTTGAATAAGCAAATAATGTCTGGATACCACCTTCAATATCAATCCATGCATCTTTAAGAGTTGCACCTGTTGCATAAGCAAGTTTGTAAAACTCTTCCTTACGTTCCAATAAATATTGGGCAATTTGTTTTAAAGCATTAGCGCGTTGATGAAACGTCCAGTTTGCCAGTTCTGAACCATTTTGTTTGGCATATTGAACAACACGTTTCATATCAATGCCATGACTACTTACGGCATAAATCGCTTCACCTGTAATGGCATGGAAAACGGGGCGCAGTTCTTCACTCGTCGAATGCCATGTTCCATAGACATAAGAAGCAAGGTGAGGTAGTTGATGCTCAGACTGCTGAAAATCTGTGTCAGTTGAGGTTCCTTCTAGGTGTGCTTGTTCAAGCATGACCAAACTCCTTTTTATGTGATACATCAATTATAAAAATTGCAAAAATATGATTCATAATTTCAGATTAATTTGTATAAAAGTCAACTTTATTTTGATTTTTAAAAGTAAAAAAGTTTTTTACAATTGATTAATATTTATTTATTTCAATTGTTTAATGTGGTTTTGGTATGTGGATTTAATTTGATACTAAAAAATAGATTGACTTTGTTTTTGGTGTATCGAAAAATAGATTTAAGGGTGATACCTACAGGGAATGAAAGAATGGAAAACAATTACCAGAAATTTGAACAAAATATTGCCAATGACATTACGATCGAGGCTAAGGATGAAATGCCCGATGCCTATCGCAAAACATTGATTCGTCAAATCGGGCAACATGGCCATTCTGAAATTGTAGGTATGTTGCCTGAAGGGAACTGGATTACTCGTGCGCCAACTTTAAAACGTAAAGCAGTTTTGTTGGCGAAAGTACAAGATGAAGCGGGTCATGGTTTATATCTGTACAGCGCGGCAGAAACTTTAGGTGCTGACCGTGATGACATGATGGAAAAATTGATTAATGGGAAAATGAAATACTCATCAATCTTTAACTATCCAACTTTGACTTGGGCAGATGTTGCTGCGATTGGCTGGCTTGTCGATGGGGCAGCGATTGTGAATCAGGTTGCACTTTGCCGTACTTCATATGGGCCATATGCACGTGCAATGGTACGTATTTGTAAAGAAGAAAGTTTCCACCAACGCCAAGGTTTTGAAGCGATGATGGCTTTGGCAAACGGTACGCCAGAACAAAAACAGATGGCACAAGATGCGGTAAATCGCTATTGGTGGCCTGCACTCATGATGTTTGGCCCAAGTGATGAGCATTCTCCAAATAGCGCACAAAGTCTGGCGTGGAAAGTCAAACGCTTTGGTAATGATGAATTACGTCAAAAGTTTGTCGATAACACCGTACCGCAAGTGTTGCAGCTTGGCTTGGAAGTACCAGATCCAGATTTAAAACTTAATGAAGAAACAGGTCACTATGAGTTTGGCGAGATTGACTGGCACGAATTTAATGAAGTGATTGCTGGACGTGGACCGTGTAATCACGAGCGTATCGAAGCACGCCGTAAAGCATGGGAAAACGGCAAATGGGTTCGTGATGCGGCAGTGGTCTACGCGAAAAAACAGAAGCTTGAAGCGAACAAAGTGGCTTAACAAGATTTATGGAAAAATTTGAGGAAATCAAAATGGAAGATAAAAACAACTGGTCACTCTACGAAGTATTTGTACGTAGTAAACAAGGTTTAAGCCACCGTCATGTGGGTAGCTTAAGAGCACCAGATGATGAAATCGCACTTCAACATGCACGCGATGTTTATACACGTCGTAATGAAGGAATTAGCATTTGGGTGATTCGTTCAGAACTCATTAAGTCTTCACAGCCAGATGAAAAAGCTGAATTTTTCGATCCTGCTCTAGATAAGGTTTACCGTCATCCGACTTTTTACCATATTCCAGATGGCATTGAGCACATGTAAGGGGAATGGCAAATGAATCATTCAGTTTTATCTAAATTCTTATTACATATTGGCGATAGTCAACTGGTTTTGTCTCAGCGTTTAGCTGAGTGGTGTGGACATGCACCTGAGCTTGAAGTTGATATTGCTTTAGCAAACATCGGTTTGGACTTGTTAGGTCAGGCAAGAAACTTTCTGACTTTGGCTGGGCAATATGATGAAGCTCAGCGTGATGAAGATCAACTTGCGTATTTCCGTACAGAACGTGAGTTTCTAAACTTATTGTTATGCGAACAACCAAACGGTGATTTTGCACAAACGATTGTACGCCAGTGGTTGATAGACCATTACCATCTTCATTTATTTACTGCGTTAACACAGAGTTCGCTGCCAGAAGTAAGTGCGCTTGCTGTGAAATCTTTAAAAGAAGTGAAGTATCACATTCGTTTTTCGACTAGCTGGATGGAGCGTTTAAGTCTAAGCACAGATGAAGCTCATCAACGTGTGCAAGATGGATTAAATAATTTATGGCGCTTTACCGCTGAGTTATTTGAACTTAATGCAGACGAACAAGCATTAGTCGCACAAGGCGTGATTCCAGATTTTTCAAATGAAAAAGAACAATGGAACCAAACCATTGCAGATGAGCTTAAGCGCTTTGAATTAAATGTTGCTGTTAATGGCTCTTATCGCCGCGGTGCGAAACAAGGATTGCATACCGAGCATTTAGGTTATTTGTTGGCTGAAATGCAAAGTATTCAAAGAACTTATCCGGGCATGACCTGGTAAGACAAGGAGGTGAGCCATGCACATGATTCGTCATTGCATCGACCAATGTTGGGATGTTCTACAAACGGTAAGTGATCCTGAAATTCCGGTTTTATCGGTTGTCGATTTAGGCATGATTCGGGGTGTAGACATTAACGATCAACAAGAAATTGTAGTTCGTCTAACGCCAACATATAGCGGTTGCCCAGCAACAGATATGTTGAAAGCACAAATTGTTGAGGCATTTACCGCAGAAGCGTTGACCCCAGTCAAAGTGATGGTCGATTTATCAGAAGCATGGACCACGGACTGGATGTCTGAGGCGGGTAAAAAGAAATTGCAAGTTTATGGCATTGCGCCACCTGAAGGGTTGGCACACCAGTGCGGTACGCATGTTCATTTGATTGATGGTATCGAGTGCCCACGTTGTAAAAGCCGACATACCCGACTGTTAACAGAGTTTAGTTCTACTGCCTGTAAAGCACTTTATAAATGTCAGGACTGTCTTGAGCCTTTTGATTACTTCAAATGTATTTAAGTCTTTAGATAAGGAAATCAGCCATGAGCCAATTTGTACCATTAAAAGTAAAAAGTATTACGCCTCAAACCGATCAGGCAATTTGTATTGCATTTGATGTTGTACCTGAACAACAAGAACAATTTCAATTTCAACCGGGGCAACACTTAACCATTCGCCATTTAACCGAAGCTGGTGAAATCCGCCGTTGTTATTCAATTTGTAGCTATGCAGCAAAAGAAGACATCAGCATTGCGGTTAAAAAAATTGATCAGGGTCAATTTTCACATTGGGCAAATGACCATTTAAAAGTGGGCGATGTACTTGAAGTAATGCCACCACAAGGCGTGTTTTTTCAAAAAGCAGCAAAGGCAGGTGGGCAAAACTATTTAGGCGTTGCTGCGGGCAGTGGGATCACTCCAATTTTATCGATTGTTAAGCAAGTTTTGTTTGAACAACCTGAAGCTAAATTTACGTTGCTTTATGGCAATCGTTCATGGAAACAAACCATGTTTGCCGAGCAAATTATGGATTTGAAAGATCAGTTTAAAGAACGCTTTCAGCTCATCAATATTTTTTCTCGTGAGTTCAACGATAGTGAACTGATGAATGGTCGTATTGATGCAGAAAAGCTAAAACAGCTTTTTGATTTTGATGTGCTTGAAACGAGTTTTGACCATGTGTTTGCTTGTGGTCCAGACGAAATGATGAATGCTGTAGAAAGCACGTTACCAAACTATGGTATTGCAGCAGAGAAGATTCACACTGAACGTTTCCATACAGGACAAGCCCGTAAACGTAGTGCTGAAGCTGATGCAAACCGTAAAGAGGAAAAAGTAAACATCATTTTAGATGGTCGTGAGCTGATTGTTTCTGTGGCTCAGGATGATGAAAGTATTCTTGATGCGGCTTTACGTGCGGGTGCTGACTTGCCGTATGCCTGTAAAGGTGGGGTGTGTGCGACTTGTCGTTGTAAAGTTGTCTCTGGCGAAGTCGACATGTTCCTTAACTACAGTCTTGAAAAAGATGAAGTTGAAAAGGGCTATGTGCTGAGCTGTCAAACCTTGCCAAAGGGTTCAAATGTTCGTTTGAGTTTTGATGAATAGAGGCCGCCATGCAAGAGTTGATTAAAGCCAGCACAGCAGCTGACGGTGTTTTGTTATTAACACTAAACCGTCCAGAAAAAAGAAATGCTTTAAACAATGCAACATTGCAATGTTTATGCGAGTTGCTCGAAGAAGCTGAACATAATGCTCAAGTCAAAGCGGTGGTTTTAACGGGTAACGCTCAATGTTTTGCGGCTGGGGCAGATCTTAGCGAGTTGGCTGCTATGGACGCTGTCACTTTGCAACTCGATATTCGTCCGAAGCTTTGGCAAAAAATTGATGCTTTTAGTAAGCCGCTCATTACCGCCGTCAATGGCTATGCCTTAGGCGCTGGGTTTGAGTTGGTTTTGCATTCAGATATGGTGATTTGTGGTGAAAATGCCCGTTTTGCTTTACCTGAAATTGGTCTTGGCATGTTGCCGGGTGCAGGCGGAACACAGCGTTTGGCGCGCTTGGTTGGGCAACAACTCACCATGCGCTGGGCCATGACAGGTGAGATGATTTCGGCAAAACAAGCAGAGCAACATGCTATTTGCAGTCAGGTTGTACCGACTGAATTAACCGTTGAATATGCTATTCAACTTGCAGCCAAAATTGCGAAACAAGCGCCTTTAGCGATTCGCGTGATTAAACAGTCAATTAAAAGTATTCATGAAACGACTTTAAGTCAGGGACTCAAGTTTGAACGTCAAAACTTTGTCTGGCTGGCGGCTACAAAAGATCGAAACGAAGGGATTAATGCTTTTTTTGAGAAAAGAAAGCCAGTGTTTAGAGGTGAGTGATGGACTATCAAAATATTATTGCTGAAGAAAAAAATGGTGTTGGCTACCTGACATTTAACCGCCCAAAAGCACTGAATAGCTTTAACGTCGACATGCACCGTGAAGTGGCTGAGGTTTTAAACCTGTGGACTAAAAATCCAGATGTTCGCTGTGTTGTGATTAGTGGCGAAGGCCGAGGCTTTTGCGCAGGTCAAGATTTAGGCGATCGTGTAGTAGACCCAAATGCTGAAGCTCCAGATTTAGGATATTCCATTGAAACTTACTATAACCCGCTCATTAAAACGATTGTAAATATGCCAAAGCCTGTCATTTGCGCGGTAAATGGTGTGGCAGCAGGTGCAGGAGCAAATATTGCACTGGCGTGTGATTTGGTGATTGCAGCTAAATCGGCAAACTTTGTACAAGCATTTTGCCGCTTAGGTTTGGTTCCAGACTCTGCGGGTACATGGTTTTTACCACGCGCCATAGGCCATGCGCGAGCTATGGGGCTGACTCTGTTAGGCGACAAGCTACCAGCAGAAACAGCAAAAGAATGGGGCATGATTTGGGATGTGGTTGAGGACGCCGAGCTTAAAACAAAAGTCACGGAACTCGCGGAACGTTTAGCGAAACAGCCTACATTTGGTCTATCTCTTATTAAAAAAGCCATTCATCAATCAAGCAATAACACTTTCGATGAGCAAGTGCTGTTAGAGCGTGATTTACAACGTATTGCTGGACGCTCGGAAGATTATCGTGAAGGTGTGCAAGCCTTTATGAATAAACGTGAACCAAATTTTAAAGGGCGCTAAGGATGACAGATTTAGACTTATCCCACGCCCGAATTGCCGTCATTGGTTCTGGCACCATGGGCATCGGCATTGCCCAGTTAGCGATCGTCAATGGGCACTCGACCGTTTTATATGATCTGGATGCTCAAAAAGCACAACAAGCGGTTGAAGGCTTGGTACAGACTTTTAAAAAGCTAGTCGAAAAGAACAAATTAACGCTACAGCAAGCTGATGAAGCCTTAGCGCGTTTAACTGTGGTGAATCAAGTTGAAGCGCTACGTGATGCTGACTTGGTCATTGAAGCGGTCGTTGAGAAAAAAGAAGTTAAACAGTCTTTATTTAAACAACTCGCTGAAATTTGTAGTGCGCAAACCATTTTTGCAAGCAATACCTCATCAATTTCAGTCACTGCAATTTCGGCTGGCATTGCTCATCCTGAACGTGTGGTCGGTTTACACTTTTTTAACCCTGCGCCAGTCATGAAACTGGTTGAAATTGTGCAAGGTTTAAAAACCCCAAACAGCTTATGTTTGGCTTTAAAAAACTTGATGCTCGGCTGGAAAAAAATCCCAGTACTCACCAAGTCGACTCCCGGTTTTATTGTGAACCGAATTGCACGTCCGTTTTATGCTGAAGGCTTTAGAGCACTGCAAGAACAAGTCACTAGCTACGACCAGCTAGACTATGCCTTAAAGCAATGTGGCGGTTTTGCGATGGGGCCGTGTGAACTTACCGACCTCATTGGGCAAGATGTTAACTTTTCAGTGACGCAAAGCGTTTATCAAGAATTTTTTTACGAGCCACGCTACCGCCCAAGCCTGATTCAAAAAGAATTAGTCGATGCTGGCGCTTGGGGGCGTAAGTCAAAACAGGGCTTTTATACTTATAACGAAAAAAATCAGTACGAGACATTTCAGCCTAAAGCTGTGATTGCCAAACCAGTCGATGCACATATTCAGCTCAAAGGTGCTTGGTCTCAGCTACCTGCTTTTTTAACGCGTTTAGGTTTAAAAAGCGGATCTGCAAGTGACGACAATATCCTTCAAATTGATGATATTGACTTGCGTTTAAGCCAAGGTGAGTCAGCCAATATTCATTACCTAAGCCGTAAAGTGGTTTTAATGGATTGGCATCATGATTTTGAACAGGCGCAGACTTTAGTACTCAGTCATAACGAACTATGTGAAGCAAGTGACCTCGCTAAAGTTGAAGCTTACTTTGCGCAATTTGGCATGAGCGTCATGTGGATTAAAGACCATCCGGCACTGTTAACCCTACGTACCATCGCTTTACTCATTAATGAAGCATGCGAAGCAAGTTTACATGGTGTTGCGAGTCTGGAAGATATTGATAATGCTATGAAATATGGAGTGAATTATCCTAAAGGTCCTTACCAATGGTTGACACAAATGGGCGGCGCTTATGTGCTCCAAACTTTAAATAACTTATATGCACTGTATGGAGAGGAAAAATATCGCGCGAGTATCTATCTCAAGCAATATGTAGCGAAAACTCAAAACATTGCTACTGAATATTCACGTGATATGACCGAATTTGCATAATCAGGAGTCAACATGGAAGACGTTTTAATTTGCGATTTTATTCGTACCCCAATTGGACGATATGCAGGTGCCTTAAGTGCTGTGCGTGCAGATGATTTAGCTGCATTGCCCATCAAATATTTAAAAGATAAACACCCGAACTTGCCGTGGAATACGGTAGATGAAGTGTTTTTAGGATGTGCTAACCAAGCAGGTGAAGACAACCGTAACGTTGCACGTATGGCAACACTCTTGGCAGGCTTACCTGATGCAGTACCAGCCATGACCGTCAATCGTTTATGTGCCTCTGGCTTAGATGCGGTAGGACTTGCTGCACGCTCAATTAAAGCAGGTGAAGCGCAGTTTGTATTGGCAGGTGGTGTTGAGTCAATGAGCCGTGCGCCATTTGTACAAGCTAAACCAACCGAAGCCTTTAGCCGTACACCTGAAATTTATGACACAACCATTGGCTGGCGCTTTGTAAATAAGCAACTCAAAGCGCAATACGGCACCGACAGCATGCCGGAAACTGCTGAAAATGTAGCTGAAAAATATCAGATTAGTCGTGAAGACCAAGATGCTTTTGCATTGCGTAGCCAACAAAAAACGGCTGCTGCCCAACAAAACGGTTTTTTTACTGACGAGATTTTGCCTGTCGAGATTGTAGACCGTAAGAAAAATGTGAACGTTATTAACCGCGATGAACATCCGCGTGAAACGACACTTGAAGCACTCGCTAAACTTAAAGCACCTTTTAGAAAAGAAGGTGGGTCAGTGACTGCCGGAAATGCCTCTGGTGTAAATGACGGTGCCGCGTGTGTGTTAATTACCAACCGTGAATTTGCAGATACACATGGTTTAAAACCTTTAGCACGCGTGATTGGCATTGCAAGTGCAGGGGTTGAACCCAAGTATATGGGTATAGGTCCTGTTCCGGCGGTACAGAAAATTTTAAAGCAGACAGGTTTAACGCTAGATCAGATGGATGTGATTGAACTGAATGAAGCATTCGCAGCCCAATCTTTGGCTTGTATGCGCGAACTCGGTCTAAAAGATGATGATCAACGCGTTAATCCAAACGGTGGTGCAATTGCGTTAGGCCATCCGTTAGGTATGAGTGGTACACGGTTAGTGATTACTGCAACACGTGAGCTAAAAAAACGAGGTGGACGCTATGCACTTTGCACGATGTGCGTGGGTGTTGGACAAGGCGTTGCACTGATTTTGGAAAATTTAAATTAATTCAGACGGTTTTTAAAATTACATAATGAGGAGAGAGGCGATGGACAGCCTTACAACGGATAATGTTGAACAATTAACACTTGCAGAGCTTAGAGAGCTGCAAACTAAACGGTTAAAACAAACCCTGACTTTTGTTTATGAAAATAGTCCGGTCTATAAGAAAAAGTTCGATGAAGCAGGTGTACATCCTGACGACTTCGTCACTTTAGACGATCTGGCAAAATTCCCATTTACCACCAAACAGGATTTAAGAGACAACTATCCGTTTGGAATGTTTGCCGTACCGCAAGAGCAAATTGTGCGTTTACACGCATCATCGGGCACAACGGGTAAACCGACAGTAGTGGGTTATACCCAAAAAGATATTAACACTTGGTCAGACATTGTTGCGCGTTGCTTACGCATGGCAGGTTTAACTGCTAAAGATATGATTCAGGTTGCTTATGGCTATGGACTCTTTACCGGTGGTCTAGGTGCCCATTATGGCGCTGAGCGTTTAGGTGCAACTGTTATTCCAATGTCTGGCGGGCAAACTGAAAAGCAAGTTCAGCTCATTCAAGACTTTAAACCTACTGCAATTATGGTTACGCCATCGTATTGCGTCAGTATTATTGAAAAGCTGGAACAACAATTTGGTACTGCACGTAATACGTCTTTAAAAGTTGGTATTTTTGGTGCCGAGCCGTGGACCAATGAACTACGTCGTGAAATTGAAGAACGCTTAAATATTAAAGCACTCGATATTTATGGCTTGTCTGAGGTGATGGGTCCGGGCGTTGCGATGCAGTGCTTAGGTGAGGGTGAAGGGCTAACCATTTGGGAAGATCATTTCTACCCAGAAATTATTAACCCTGAAACGGGTGAAGTCTGTAAAGATGGCGAACTTGGTGAGTTAGTCTTTACGACCATTACCAAAGAAGGCTTGCCGATTATTCGTTACCGTACCCGCGATTTGACCCGTTTACTGGCGGGAGAAAATCTGGCAATGCGTAAAATGGATAAAATTGTGGGCCGTAGTGACGACATGCTGATTATTCGCGGCGTGAACGTTTTCCCGACTCAAATTGAAGAGCAAATTTTGCAAGTTCCGAATTTAGTTCCAAATTATGAAATTTTGGTGACTAAAAAAGGACATATGGATACTTTGCATATTCGTACAGAGATGTGTCATAACTGTACTATACAGGCCAATCAACTTGCTCAGGAGTTGATGAAACGCATTAAAACCATGATTGGGATTAGCGTTACTGTAGAAGTTGTTACAGAAGCGACCTTACCTCGTTCGGAAGGTAAGGCAAAGCGGGTAATCGATATGCGTCAGATTGCTTAACATCAAGATCATTCAGGGTATAGAATCTATACCCTGAAACTAAACGCCAAGACATGAGTATGAGTGCAAAAATACAGCAAATAATTGATTCTGTTGTAAAGAATGAAACCTTAAGTGGAACTTCGCTTATTTCGACAATTTTTGGAGATTCAGTACTTCATCGGGGTGGAAACATTAGTCTTGCAAGCCTGATTCAGTTATTAGAGCTATTTGGTTTTAATGACCGCGCTGTAAGAACCTCTGTTTTTCGTTTAGTTAAAAATGATTGGTTATGTTCAGACAAAATCGGCAGAACCAGTTTTTATCGAATTACCGATTCGAGCCGTTCGACCTATTTGCAAGCCGAGCAACGCATTTATAACGACCAGATGAAAGAGTGGGACCATTATTGGGATCTTATTCTGATGTCTAGCCTCGACACTGAAAATAAAGCGTTGTTAAAGAAAGAACTCGAATGGTTGGGGTTTGCCAATATTTCAACCAACTTAATGGCGTATCCGGGCTGTAACCGTATTGAACTGCAACGGTTGTTGGTTGACTTAAATATGAGTGAGCAAGTGGTGGTGTTTAAAGCCGAAACCTTGCAGCTCTTTAATAATTCGGTCGATACCATTGGACGTATGCTCAGAACCAACTGGCCAATCGATGAATTACGTCAAAGATATTTACAGTTTCTCGATATTTTTAGAGAAATTGGCGTGCTGCTGATGCAGGAAAATGAACAACTCGAACCAGTTCAGGCCTTTCAAATTCGAACTTTGCTGATTCATTATTATCGACGGATTTTATTGAAAGACCCTGCATTGCCGCTTGAGTTGTTGCCGACTGACTGGCCTGCGATTAGTGCACGAACTTTATCAATGAACATTTATAAAAAAGTATTTGAACCTGCGGATGAATACTTCTTGTCTGTTGCCGCAACAGCAGAAGGACCAATGCCAAATGCCACAGCACACTATTGGCGCCGTTTCGGAGGTTTGGTTGCGACAAATGAGAGGTTAAATCATGCCTTGTTATAGTATTGACGGTGTTATTCCGGTGGTCAGCCCAGACGCTTTTGTACATCCAACCGCTGTTTTAATTGGTGATGTCATTATTGAAGCGGGTGTCTATGTGGGGCCATTTGCTTCATTGCGTGCCGATTTTGGTCGTATTCATATTAAACAAAATGCCAACGTGCAAGATAATTGCACCGTACATGGTTTTCCGCAAAGCGTGACGTTAGTTGAGGAAATGGGGCACATTGGGCATGGTGCAATTTTGCATGGCTGCCGTATTGGAAAAAATGTTTTGGTCGGCATGAACAGCGTAATTTTGGACTATGCAGAAATTGGTGAAAACACCATTATTGGTGCAAATAGTCTGGTTAAAACCAAAGATATTATTCCGGCAAATGTATTGGCAATGGGTAGTCCTGCCAAGGTGGCACGTGATTTATCAGAACAAGAAAAAAAGTGGAAAACCAGAGGCACGCAAGAATACATTGAGCTTGCACAGCGATGCTTAAACTCAATGCAAGAAGTTCAGCCTTTAAGCTCAGAGCTAGATGATCGCCTGACCTATAAGGACTTTAATTCTTCAAACTATCAGATTAAACAAGATAGTGTTTAACGACGATTCATAAGTCGATTTCAATACACATGAGTTCATAAAACTTAAGGAATACTCGCACGAGTAGGGAGACGTTTGTGCAAAAAATGGAAACCACTGCGGTTGATCAATTCGCAGAGCTATTGGGTGTTCAAGTGCTGCATCGCAGTTTTGATGAAGCGCGTTGCCAGCTTAATGTGAAAGACGAACACATGAATGCTTTGGGCGGCGTGCATGGTGGTGTCATATTTTCTTTAGCCGATATTGCTTTTGCGATGGCTTGTAATGCAGGGGATGCGCCATATACTGGCCTACAGGCTGATATTCGCTATATGAGCGGTGCGAAAGATAAGGTGTTATTTGCAACGGCAACCAAAGTTGGAAGTAGTAAAAAATTCGCGCATTATGAAGTGGTGATAACAGACGGTTTAAATAATAAAGTCGCTTTATTTACTTCTACGTGTTACAGGCTCGCACCATAACATGCGGTTATGAGGCTTATTTCTTTCTCCGTTTTTCTAAGTATTTCGAAAATTGAAAAGTTTATATTTTAGAATTTTGCTTTCAAGCCCCATGACATCAATTGTCTAAAAGCAGGAATGGGTGAACCACTTTGATTGATTCATTCAAGATCAAGTTGATTATCATCTTTAGTAATTTTAATTTTTAACTTTTTATATTTGCGTTTATTTGGATCAATTGCAGAATTTATGACCTCATCTGAGAAAGAGGAGCATAACATCAATTTTGCGTATGCTCGGTAACCTATCAAAATTCTGCGTAGCGGATAGTCCGTTCTTGTAGAGTAATATTCGATACGCGAGTTAAGCTCTTGTAGTAGGGTCTGTTCGGCCATTCGAATAATTTTCTGTAAGTGGTGCATTGCAGCATATAGAGATTTAGCTAATCAAAGAAGGGTTATTTAGGAATGATGTGAAATTTGGAAAATTAAACACTGATATTGCTTATTAAAATATTCTAGACATACAATTTATTTTTTATTACCTGTAAGTTTAAACAGATACGCTAAAATCATAATGTCCTGATAAATAATGAAAAAATTACCGGTAACAACTCTTTTTCGAGCAACTGGTCTATGTGTGTTATAGTCAAATTCGATTAATAATTGGTATTAAAATGGATATTTGTATTGGCGGCATACTTGATGGTCAAAAAAGAAAGGATGATCAAACTCATTTCAAAGTAGACAACCATTATTCTGATCATGGTTCTCAATATAATAAAGAGTATTTTCATTTAGATGGACAACTTCATTCATTTTGGGTAAGTGAAGAGCTTGGCTTGTATGAGGCACAAAAAAGAGTTGAATTAATACTAAATACGAGATTTTTAGTTACCTAAATTAAAATAATTTATTTATAAGAAATAATATGAAAGAAGTCCAATATTGGACTTCTTTCATATTAGTTAAATCTTTTTATTTATTTTTTTCTTCATTATTTTTAATTGGTGAAGAATCTTCTGATTCAGATGGCTGCGCAGGTTTTTCAACTTTATCCTCATTTGGTTTTGGGTCGGAGTCATTCTGGTTTTGAGTTGCTTTTTTTGAAAAGTCTTTGAAGTCAGACATTTTAAACTTCTTAATAAGAGTAGTGAAGCTTAATCGTATACCTTTAACTGAGTTACATTGCGGTAGTTATAGGCGTGGTATGTAGAGATATGTTCCTTTCTATATTTTAATATCGAAATAATTTTTAAAAGATATCTTGTGTATTGATTTGAATGGGGAAATTTAAATTAATGGTGGGAATCAATTAATACTTTAAATTTATTTTATTTATGGTGTTAATAAAAATGTAATATTCATGTCTACATTAAAGAGTGTGGGAGTTTTATGGTGTTGTTTTTATAGGTTAAATTTTTATTTGAGAAGTGAAAGTAAAGTTAATAAAATTTAAAATAATAAAAAATATAGAGGTTTAAAATATTTATTTGGTGGGTGGATTTAAAATATCTATATTATTTTGATAATAAACAACGGTATTACATTCAGATACACTTGCGTTGTATCTATATAAAGATAAAGGGCCTATGTTAACTAAGTGTTAGATAATCATCTGCACAACATTAAATAGGAGAGACTCTAATGTCTCAGGACCAAGTTAAAAGCGATCAAGACAAATCAAAAGAGCAACAACAGCAACAACAAGATGGTAAAGAGTTTGAGCCTAAAACTCCTGATCAAAATGATGTAGAAAAATTGAATGAAAATGATAAAAATGAGAAAAAATCATAATATAGATAATTATATTTTTTCTTAAAAAATTGGTTGGTAGAAAGAATAAATATTCTTTTTGCCAATTTATAAAATTAAGAGGAATATTTTTAATATGTATTTTATTATCATAGTTTTTATTTTATTTATTTTTGCTTATATTTTATTTAAAGTTTTTTCTAAAGTTAACCTTGAGCTTCCCGAAAGCACCCTAAAAATAGCTGGTAAAATATTTACAGAGAATAAAAACTTTTTTGAACATGAAATAATTGTAATTTTATACCAAGAAGAATTGATAACTTTAGTTGGTAACCAAAATGGTGGCAGATTTAAGGTCTTTAAAAATGCTGTAATATGCCTAGAAAAAGAAACAAATAAAATCGCAGTATATATAGATACTTTAAGAGTAGGGTATCTTAATAAAATAAACTCTTCTAGTTTTGTTAATTTTTTAAAAATAAAAGGTTTTAGTGAGAGAGATGCTTTTGAAGTTGATGCAGTTATAATGAGTGAAGAATCAACTCAATGGAGCGTGAAGCTAGACATACCATACGATATGGAAAAGTTTAGGTTTGATAAATATTAAACTCCAATAAATATTGGGTTGATGTTTTTATAAGATATATTTTGGTACATATTTTTTAGTATTGGAAATAAAAAAAGATCATAATTAATTGTAATGATAATAAAAAGGAGAAAAGATATGGAACTGAGAGCAGTAAAAATGCATAAAATGTTTAGAGATTTTCATGAGGAAAAGGCGCTTGGCTATATAGGAGAATATGATGAAAAACATGATCTTGTAGCCATATATAATATTTTAAAAGAAAAAATGCAAAAAATAGAAGGAACCTATCAATGGATTCTACCTTCATCAGGTGAAGTGTTTTTTGTTGAGGAAGATCCACTCTATACTCGTTAACTAATTTTACCCTCTAAAGAAAACGATAATTTATAAATAAAAAGTCCTCTAATGAGGACTTTTCTTATATTTCACTCAAGGTATCTTTAACGATTCTAAAAGCAGGTGACATCAATCTACGACTGGTATAAAACAAATAAAAAGGAGGCAAGGTAACCGCGTGTTGTTCTAATAGACTTACTAACTTTTTCTCTTCTAAAGCAGGTTTCACCAAAGAGTAGGGTAAATAGGCTATTGCACAACTATCGAGTACAGCATCGGAATATAAGACCAATAAGTAGTCATTAGTGAAGGTGCTTCTGTACAAAAGAATAGAAAAAACAGCAAGCATCACTTACTGAAGTGTAATTTTAATCTGGTTAATATGTATATAACATAGCTAAAAAATCACAAGGATATCAGCTAATGAAGTTTCTAAAAATTCTAAGTTTTAGTGCTATTTTTACGTTATCCGCACATAGTTATGCAACTGTCAGTGGGGGACAAAAGATTGAAGTATTGGGTTATCTGGAAAAAGAGAAAAAACTTTATGTATTAAGACATTATGAAGATGGTCGAGGACGTCTACCACAACTATATTATTATCTATTAAATAGTAAATCGCCTGATAAACTTATTGAAGTTAAATCTCTCTATATCAATCCAAAAACTCATAAAATTGATTATGATCAAGATAGTACAGCGTTTAATAAGGCTCTAAATAAAATTAAAAAGAATTTAACCCCTTTGCTAGTAAGTAAGAGTAAGACTGTAAAAATTCAAACATTAAAAACTCATCAGAATCAAGTATCGGCTTGGTTCGACCCTTCAGGAAAGATCACCCAATATAAAACAGAATATGTTGTAAAATCGCCGTCTTTAAAAAGTAAGACCCATGTTGCTGTTCATTACACCAAAGCAATAAAAATTTCCCAAAATTATAGCGTACCTAAACAAAATAAGAGGTTGGTTGTCGTTAAATATCTGGGGGTTCCAGAGGAAACTGGTTATGATATTGAAGATCCTGTTTTACTACTCCCTATGAAAAAATAAATTTAAGAGTAAATTATTTTCTTGGTTCAAATCGGCAATATACACAGCACCTGTGTATATTCCGCTTAAAACATATTCTCACTAGGCTGTTTTATTTACTCGTTTATAAACCCCAATTTAACAATAACTCACTCATTATTTATTCTTACTTTTTAATGATCTAATTTAAAACAAATGTCATTTTGTGTGCTTATTTTTCTTATTTTTTGTAGAACATTGATTATATTTAATAGCTAAATTTACTTATACTTAATTGTTTTTTAAAAATTAAAAGGTTTAAAGTGGTTTTTGTATCTGTAAAAGAAATAGCTGATAAAGCGCAGAACTTTAGTGTCCATGAACAAATGATTATAGGGATTAATTATTGTTTAGGAATAAATGGATATGAACAAGACATTAACGAGGGGCGAGCATGGTTGTGGATAGCAGCTACATACTATCGGTCTTTTATTGCTCAGTATAATTGGGCTTTAACATGGACAAGTACACCTTGTTATAAAATTGAAGAAGATATTTCTTTAGAAGAATTACAAATATTGGCAGAGGAAAATAATTTGGCAGCAATCTACATGCTAGGTGTTCATTTTAGAGAACCAGATCCTTTGTTAGCAATTGAATACTATCAAAAGGCGGCAAAAGAAAATTTTTATCCAGCAATAAATAATTTAGCTGACATATATGAAAATGGCTCTGGTGTTGAACAGAACATTAATAAAGCTATTGAACTTTATAATATTGCCGCTGAACAAGGTATTGCAGCTGCGGAGTGGAGTTTAGGAGTACTTTATTTTAATGGAGAACTTGTAGATCAAAACATTCCATTAGCTCAATATTGGTTACAAAAAGCAGAAGCAAATGGATGGTTTCCAGCTCAGGATCTTTTGACTTCTATCGATGATAATTATCAAAAAATTTAATTCTATAAATTAAGAATACTTTTTATTTGGGTATTTCGCTTAGTACTTGGTAAGTTGAAAGCAAAACTTATCAGGTACTAAACTTATAGCCAAAATGATTAAGACATACTTTAATTCCGTTAAGTGAGTAGTCCGTACAGCCTTTATGAATGCACTTGTTTTCTGAAAAGCCTTCATGAGCTAAAACAACTAAAAATTGCTTAATACTGTTTATTCGATTTTGACTTAAACTTTGGTTCACATCTGAAAGTTTAATTCCAAAAATAGGTGCTGTTGGTGTATCTGGATAGCATTCAAAATACCATGGTTGCTGACATTCAGAACAGATATAGTAAAACACACTATAGTCAAATTTTGGTTGAGCTTCTTCACATGGGGCATCTTCAATGATGTAGTAAGGAAACTTATTTTTCATTTCATAGTTATTGCTAAAAATATTTGAAAAGCTGTCAGGGCATACAAAAAAATCACCAACATTTTGACATTCGCACATAGGTTTTATTCTTTAACGTTTTACTAAAATACTAAATGTAGCTTATATGAAATTTATCAGTTTAATAAGTAAAAACCTGAGTGTTTCTAATTGGTTGATAAAACAAGTTGTATCTAAACTGCCGCATTAAATCTTTCGAAAGTGGTTGAGGTTGCTGTATTTGCATCATCAAAAGCTGTAAAAACTGTCCATGGCTAAACACAGCCAAATTCTTTTGGACATAATTTTCACTCAATGCCTTTAACTTCTCATGAAAAGCCTGAACCCGAACATATAAATCCTCAAAAGACTCGGCATCAAAGGCATCTTTATGCTGATAATCCATTTTATCCCAATATGCGTTTACCCAAGCCTTACGGTCATCCATATTAGTATTGGCACACTTGCGTTCAGACAAATAGCTAAACTCATGCAAATGCTCATCTACTTCAAAAGTGAGATTATATTTTTCCAGTAGTGGGGCGGCGGTTTGATGTGTGCGTAAATATTGAGACACAATCACATGATCAATCTTCGGGAGCTTTAAACAGAGTGCTTGAGCTTGCTTATGCCCATTTTCACTTAAAGCAATTGAAGCATGCGAAAGGGTTTTTCCATTAATATTGGCTTCACTTTCAGCATGTCTGATCAGAAAAATACTCATATTAATTCCGTTGAACTCTTTGGAGCGGTGGAGCTAATCCCAACTCCAAAGAGTTTTTGCTATTAACTATAAGTTCCCCAATTTCTCTTAATATGCCAAGAATTTGGTTTGAAATTCCAATTAATAATATTTGAAGGCTCAAACTTTTCATCTAATATTTTTATATCAATAACTTGTTCATCGATAAGAGATAAAATATGTGGTCCACTGTCGCTATCATAATCCCATAAGTGATAACGATCTGCTGTATCTTTTTTAATTTTACTACCCGGTCCTATATCGAATGGAGCACATAAGCGAGTTAAAGGGCTTTTATCTTCTTTAGAAAAAAAGGTAACTTTTAATTTGCTTTTAGTGTGAATAGCCTCAGTGAATATTTCTTTAAATTTCATTTATTGCTCATATAAAGTTGCTATCTAACTTATTTATAGGTGATTTTTTTTATTCAATGGTTAGATTGAAATTTTATTAATTATTTAAAAATTAATTTTATATTGTTTATCCAATCTACAAAAAACCTCAATTGGGCTATTTTTTACCCTATTTATAAACCCCAATTTAACAATAACTCACTCATTATTTATTCTTACTTTTTAATGATCTAATTTAAAACAAATGTCATTTTGTGTGCTTGACTGCAAAAGGGTTGGACACTATCCTTTGCCTGCTGGCCACATTGCCAGTCGGTTTTAGCAGACCGTTCCGAAAAGCATTAAAAGAGCAATCTTTTAGTGACGAACCCTCGTGCCCCCTCTGCGGCGGAACGGGAGGGGGACACCTTCGGGTGTGCTGGGTTTTTTCGGCCAGTCTGCTAACCCCCTTTCGTTCTGCCACCATAATTTTAATGTTTTGGCAGAACTCCCAATAAAAAAGGAGTTGGCTTTGCACATCCATTATTTCTTGGCTCTCAATGCCAAAAGCTATAACGACACAACTTAAAAATTTAAAGCAGCTTGAACGCCCTAAGGTTTTCAGGCTTTAAGTCATTACGGCTCAAAAAACTTATTTGAACAACAAAACTTGAGATGTGCCACGCACAGTCTTTACGGCTTTGCTATGCCTTTTTTCTCCCAAAAAAGTATCTCATTTAGAAACAACAAGAATTTATAACGGTAAAACTATGCCAAATTTAGTACTTTCTACACGTGCCTTACAAGTCGTTAATAAGGCGATTTATTTATTTCATCATCGCGGGTTTCATACTGTTGGGGTCGATAGAATTGTGCAAGAGTGTGAAATTCCCAAAGCGACTTTTTATAACTACTTTCACTCTAAGGAACGGTTTGTTGAAATCTGTTTGATTGTGCAAAAAGAACGGCTAAAAGAAAGAGTGGTTTCAATTGCTGAATACGGTCTTGAGGCGCGTGAGATGGATAAACTCAAGAAACTGTATTTTTTACATACTGATTTGGAGGGGCTGTACTATCTATTATTTAAAGCAATTTTTGAAACGAAACATACCTATCCAAAAGCCTATCAAGTCGCCATTAAATATAGAACATGGCTCATCAATGAAATTTATAGCCAGCTTATAAAACTAAAAACCGATGTGACTTTTCAGGACGCCAAACTATTTTTATATATGATTGAAGGGGCCATTATTCAGCTTTTAAGCTCAGATGGGGCAATTGATCGGGAAAAGGTGCTGGATCGTTTTTTGGTGGGGTTGAATAAGGTGTAGGGAATATCGAAGTAATCTTCTTCTGTGATCTTCAAGAATAGTTATATTAGAAATTAAATAACTGTCATGTCAGTCATTTGCTAATATCGGTTTCGACTTGTTTATATCCAATAGAAAACTGAATGAATTTAACGAGATCATCTTCGAGATCTAATAATTCAGTAAACTTGTTTTGACAAATATAGCGAAAAATAATTTCATAAGCGCCGCCAATAGCTGCATCATAAAATAAATCAGGGACACTTACCCATTGTTCGGGGTGATTCATTTTAATGACGTTATGTATAGATTTCAGTCTTTTTCCTAACTCTGCGAAAAACAAATTACGTTGTTCTAGACAGCGACTTCCCGCATTTGGGAACTCGATTGCCCAAGCCTTGGTGAAGTCTTGTTCGCTATTACATAGTTGTAAATAGGCGCGGACAGAGGATCTAATCCATTGATCTGCATGAATACCTTCAAGTTTAATATCAGAGAGAACTTGCTCAAATAAAGCTTTTCTACCTAAATCATCCGCTGCTAGAAAACAGTCTTCTTTATTTTCAAATATTTCATAAAAGGCCTGCTTCGATACTCGTGCTCTTTTTACGATGTCTGTAATGGTTGTGGCAGCAAACCCTTTTTCTGCAAATGCACTGATGGCTGCTTTAACCAAACGTCGGCGCTGCTTTTCACGTGTTTCTTCGGTTAACAGGCTAGTACGACCTCTGGGTAAGCCCGCTGCTTGAGTATCGTAAGCGCCAGAGAGTTTTTCCACACTAATTCTTCTAAAATTTGAAATCTTGCTAAAACTATCACTAACCGCTTTTTGGCTCAAGAATGTTTTTTTAAAACATTGAGCCCTTGAAATAAATATATGAATTTCAATTGGATGAAAAATAACTATTGACTAGAAATATAAAGCAATCTACAAAAGAACTAATTGGTACTTTTGTAATTGGAATAATTATGTCTACGCTTGAAGCCATTAAACCTAAACCTTCTTCCATAGCACATCGTTTGAAAGCATCTTTTCCAGTCAGACGATTAAGTTTTGATTTCACCAGTTCAAAGCGCTATTGGTTTGATAATGATGCTTATTTCACACATTTGATGAATGCAATGTCAGCTATTTTTCCCCAAGGAGAATTAATGTTGATTGAGGCTTTGAGAAATATTCGGGACAAAATTGATGATCCTGCGCTTCAAGCAGAGATAAGTGCTTTTATTGGACAAGAAGCGATGCATGCTAAAGAGCATTTGGCATTTAACCATTATGCAGATGAACAGCAAATCAATATCAATGAGCTACAGAATGAAGTTAAAGCCTTGTATGCCCTAATGCAAAAAATATTACCAACTATGCATATCATGTCGGTTGGTTGTGCAATTGAACATATCACTGCCACCTTAGGTGCCGAACTCTTGCGTAATGATCAGTGGAATCATCGCTTAGTAGGTCCAGTTGCTGAGTTATGGCTATGGCATGCAGTTGAAGAAAACGAACATAAAGCGGTATTTTTTGATGCTTATGTCGCATCAGGCGGGGGATATTTGTCACGTATTTTTTATATGACATTTGCAGGAAGCATTTTACTTTTCTTAATTGCAAATAACACACGAAGATTACTCAAAGCAGATCAAGTACTTTCTTTAAATGGCATCGCTAAATTTTTTAAAAAAGGAGTAGGTAATCAAGGATTACTGACACTACAAACCGTTAAAGATTTTTTAGATTATTACCGACCTGATTTTCATCCTTTTGACCACGATACCAAAACGTTAGAAAACCTTTGGCAAAAGCGTTTAGACCTCAAAATTTAAATTTTTAGAACAGGACCTGAAATGAAACCAACCTTAAGTGCTGATGTAAATAATATTCAAGCGCAATCTGAAGAAATTGTTGAACGATTTCTAAACGCACTAGTGGAACAAGATCATGTCACGATCAGTGAATTGCTCCATCCCGACATCCTTTATACCAATGTTTCTTTACCGACATTTAAAGGTGGAAAAAGGGTTGCTGGTCTAATAAAGCTTGCGCTTAGTGGCACAAGAAAATTACAAGTTAAAAATCATCAAATTGTTGCTAAAGGGAACGTGGTCCTCACTGAGCGTACCGATATTGTGAATATTGGACCATTTCATGCTGGATTTTGGGTATGCGGTACATTTAAAGTTGAAAATGGAAAAATAATTTTGTGGCGTGATTACTTTGATTGGTTAAATGTGAGCAAGGGACTCATCAGAGGATTTCTCGGGATAGGAATAACCAGTTTACGTCCAACAATTTAGATTAAACATCAATAATTTGTCCAAACGTCAGGTCCGTCTTCGATTTCATCTAATGTTAATAAACATTGATCAAGTTGCTGCTGAAGTTGTTCCCAATCAATATTTTGACCGATAAAAACAATTTCCTGTCGACAGTCGCCTGTACGTTGGTCCCATTTTTCAAAAATACTATTACGGCGATAAGTATCCTGAGGCCAATCAGCCTGATTAATAAAATTCCACCATTTGCCTACATATTCCCATGCAAATTGATTGCCTGTTTGCACCAGCATCGCAATATCTTGATAACTGTTGGCAAACCAGATGTAGCCTTTACACCGTAATAAAGCACCATTATTCCATGCCTGCTGTAAAAAGCTCTGAAAACGCTGAGGATGAAAGGGAAGGCGCTCACTATATACCCATGAAGAAATACCATAATTTTCAGATTCAGAATGAATATTTTCATTCGGATCCATATGTTTCATCCATCCTGGAGATTTCACCAAATCAGGCAAATTGAATTTATGAGTATTTAGAATTTTTTCGAGATCAATTTCACCAAATGACATGGGAAAAATTTCTGCTGCTGGGTTCAGCTCAGTGAGTAGTGATCGCAATTGATCGTATTGTTCTTGTCCAATCACATCAACACGACTGACTAAAATAACATTGGCGTATTCAACTTGTTCGATCAAAAGATCAGATAAAGGGCGTGTTGTTGGTAACTGTTCATCTTGATGAGCTGTCTCTACTTCGTCATTTGATTGAATCATTTGAGCAAAGTTTTCGCCATTTACTACAGTGACCAGCGTATCTAAACGGGCCAGTTCACTTAAGCTAAAACCATTTTGATCAAGAAAAGCAAAAGTTTCGGCAACAGGCATGGGCTCTGAAATACCTGTTGATTCTATTAAAATATAGTCAAACTCTGCTTTGCGTGCGATTGTACTAATTTGTTCGAGTAAATCGGCTCTTAATGTACAACAGATACATCCGTTGCTCATTTCAATTAATTGATCAGTACCACGACTGAGATCTACATGACGACGCACATCTTCAACATCAATATTAATTTCACTCATATCATTGACGATTACTGCTACTTTCATATTCTGCTGATGATTCAGAATATAGTTGAGTAGGGTCGTTTTGCCTGAACCTAAAAAGCCAGATAAAACAGTCACAGGAATACGAGAGGAATTAAGTTCAAATTCTGATTTTAATGATATTGCTGTCATGTAGGATCTCATCAGTTCGTGATAATGAATATAGAAAATCAGGTTAAGAAGAGGCCTGAGCTTTGTCCAAATAGCTTTCAAATAAATCAACGATTACAGAACCTTCAAGAGTTGCATCTCCCCATAATTCCTGTGTTGTAAATTCCACATGATACGTTGGTTGCGGTAATGCATCGGAATGACCATGACCCGCAGCATCTGGAAATGGCCATTTTTCTGTGGTGCGGTGAAGGACAACACCTGTTTTTCCTCTTACATAGGCAGGTACACGAATATGGCCGGAAATCGATTCATCACGAACAGTAACTCGGTCACCAACTTCAAATGGTGGGCGTCCTGAAATTGCTTCGCGGCCATTTGAATGATTTGGGGTAGCGAGTTGAAAATGAGAACCTAGAGCTTCATCTAGTTCTTGTTGCGTAATCACACCAGTTTCTGTGAGCAGAGTTGCTGTTGCAATAACATAACGCTCGTAGTATTCAGTCCCAACATGTTGGCGTAATCCAATACGCTCAACAGCATGACGAATCTGATCTATATTAAATTTATTGAGATGTCCTGCACCTAGAAACATTAATGTATAAGCGAGGTGTTCCCAGTCTTTTTTAAATACAGGTTTGTAACTCTTACTATTAATTTGGTGATCAATTGGGCCAAAACCTTGCATACCACCTAAATCATGAAAACCATCCATTATCATTACTCCACTATATAGTTGATAAAGCGTTACTAAAAACTAAGGCAATTTTGGCAATGCAACACCAATAAGTACGTCCTTGGTGATGAGCTTTTGAAGTTCTTCTTCAGTCATATGCTCAGTTCCTTCGGGACGCATTGGTAATACTAGATAACGTGTTTCGGCAGAGGTATCCCATACTTTAATTTTGATATCTTCGGGTAATTCGGTGCCCAGTTCTTTTAGTACCGTGCGACCTTCACGCACTAATCGCGCCCGAAATTCAAAACTCTTGTACCATTCTGGTGGTAAGCCCAACACGGGCCAGTTAGTGCAAGAACAAAGGCTGCAAACAATCACATTTTTGATTGTTGGTGTATCTTCAAGGGCAACAATATATTCTCCCTGCGGGCCGGTATAACCAAACATTTCACATGCTGCTGTACCATTACTTAATAACAGTTCGCGATAGGCTGGGTCAGTCCACGCTTTAGCCACTACATGAGCGCCGTTAGCCGGATCAAATTTATTGGCAAGCAGATCGGTTAAACCTTCGATAAATCCTTCTGGTATTAATCCTTTATTGCTAAGCACTTTGTGTAATGCCCATGCTCTCTCGCCTGGGGTGGAGTTTGATGTTTTAGAAACAGATGTACTCACGTGTAATACTCCTTGGTAGAGATGAGTGTCAACGAACCATATTCATGAAGAAATGGTTTGATTGAATGAACGTTTTGATTTTGCTTAAAAAGTTTTCCAGTCAATGGCTGCTTCAAAAGCTGCTGCTGCTTGATAAATAGTGCCTTCGTTAAAGTGACGTCCGATGAGCATCATGCCGACAGGTAGATCATCTATGAGACCACATGGAACACTCATCGCTGGATGGCCTGTAATATCTTGTGGGGCTGTATTTCCAATCATTTCAAATGCACGGGTAATATATTCAGTTAACGAGCAATCTGAGTCAGGCAGAGGTTGGGCAATAATTGGCAAAGTTGGCATTAATAACAGATCGTATTCAGCCAATTTCCGGTCATAACCTGCACGGGCACGTCGTACAATATTTTGTGCTTTAGCGTAGTAACGACCTGAATAGTTCTGAATGCCGTATTCACCCACAAACATACAGACTTTTAATGTTGGAGAAAGTTGATCGGCTTTTTGACGCCAGTCTTTATGTTTATCGAGTAGTTTGACATCGTATAAGCCTTCCCAGTTGAAGCCCATGCCATTTCCATGCATCATTTGTGCAGTCAGGCCTTCACAGCCGATCGGTGTCCATAATGCACCTGCCAGTTGATGTTCAGGCAAAGAGATTTCTTCAACAATTGCACCGAGTTTTTCAAACTCAGCTGCGGCTTGTCGGACTTTTTCTGCCACTCTTACGTCCATGTTGGGTAGAGCAAAGCCTTCCTTAACAACACCGATTTTTAAACCCTTCACACCACGATCTAAATAACTTGTATAGTTTTCAACATGAACAGCATACTGACGTGGGTCTAACCCATCTACACCTGCGATGACTTCAAGCAGTAGCGCATTATCTTGAACTGAACGGCTTATTGGCCCTGCATGATCAATCGTATTTTCAATAGGCATAATCCCGCTATATGGAACCAATCCATGGGTGGGTTTCATCCCATAAACACCGCAAAAAGCAGCCGGAATACGGATTGAGCCGCCTTGATCGCAAGCAATTGCTAAATCAACATCGCCGTTTGAAACAAGTGCAGCACTCCCAGATGATGAACCACCTGCACAATAGCCGTGACGATATGGGTTATGTACTGGAGCTGGGTCTGAGGTGTGGCTGCCACCTGATAAACAGAAATGTTCGCAGGTAGCCTTACCTAAAATCGTAGCACCCTCATCAAGCATACGAGTCACTACAGTGGCATCATAATCGGGGATGAAACCTTCCAATGTAGATGAACCATTCATCATTGGAACGTGAGCAAGCGAGACATTATCTTTCAGAGCAACGGTTTTTCCTGCAAGTTTTCCAGTTGGGGCACCTTTAACTTCAGTTTTGTAATACCATGCATTGAGATGATTTTCGGTCACGTCAGGTCGATAAGGTTGAGTACGTGGGTAATGAACTTCTGGAATTTCATCTGCCTGTTCATCAATCAAATCGTATGCATCAAAATTAGCCTGCATAACACTTAGATATTCCTCGGCTTCTACGTCAGTCAACTGCATGTGCAGGTTGTTTGCAATTTGTTTTAAATCGTCGATAGTTGGTCTTTGAATTGCCATAATTTTTTACCCGTCACTTATTATTCTGACTGAAGATATGTTTTAAATTAGTCTGTTCTTTTCTTGAAAACTTGATTTAAAGCGCCAGACATTTGTTCGAAAAGGACAACTTGAGCAGTTATCCTAATAGGGGCTAACTTTTAAAAAATGCGTAAATAACGCAAGTTCAAACGGAAATCTTCTTTCAGGCCATTTTCCACTGAAAGATCACGCCCCAGCTGCACTACGAACTGGTCTTTAGGCGTCATAAATTTGCTAATAGCAAAGCGAATGTTGGTGGTTTCGGTGGAGTCATCCTGTGAAACATTATTGATTTTGGTTTCACCACCCCAGTTATGCCCGATACCTAATCCCAAAGAGGTTGTGGCATTTGGCATATAGCGTCCCATGACTTGTGTTTCAAACGAGATATCCTGTTTGAGGGTGTCAGAATTTGCTCCGTAATTATCGTTATTGGTGTAAAACACCACATCACCCACCAGATCTAATGCCCAGTTTGGTGTGAAATGTTTAACATATGCACCCTGTAGATCGAGTTTCCAGCGATTACTCCCCAAATTTAATGGTTTATCATTGTCGTAATCTCCAGTCGGAGCATTAATATAAAGCGTTCCTGCAAGAACATCTTTAGCATCATTTAAGCGATAGCGGACAGGAGCGGTTAAAACAAGATCTCCTATACCAGAGGTGCTCCCAAGTCCGCTGGCATTGTCTTTACCTTCAACGCGACCAAAGGGTAATAAGAACTGTGGCTCAATTGTGACGCGATCGCTGAGTTCGAATACATGGATCATCCTTGCGATTCCTATGTTTGATTCGACTTTCATATCTTTTGCGGCAGTTGAACCATTGCTATAAAGTGCATCGGTCGTGGCATGTTGATAATATATTGCACCGAGAGTTAGGCCACCGGGAGCTTGCTCATAATCACCCGGCATCACTTCAGCCCCATGTGTTTCAGCATATGCAGCCAGTAGGGCTATTAACATCATGTAATATTTATAATATTTTGAATTCATTTGCATTTCCTTTAGGCAATAACCAGCCATGAGCACAGTTAGACGGTGCCTGTATTCTTGTGAAATAAAATAATTTTTAGGGTTATTTAGGTCGTTTGGGCATCACGCATCATGCCTGTTTGGGAGTGGCAATTGATGTATTCAAATATTTGATGTTTGGCATCACTGACTGAAACTTCATGATAAAGACGCAAGTTTTGTAAGCCGGTAACAACTTTGAAGAAAGTGGTAAAAATCCTGAGATGTGTCGGATGCGATTCTGCCCAGCGTTCTAGTTTATCTAATGAGCGCCAGTAACCTATATCGTAAGCGATATCAAGTAAGTTACCCTCAAGATCAACATTTCGAACAAAACGGTTGCTGTAGCATCCAACAGATTGGCCCTCATCGCGAAGGAAATCCATGCCATCCTGCAATGAAGGAAGCATTTCATTAAAATATAATGCTCTTTCTTGTTCATCTGCATTGACCCAGTCCTGACCAGAGCGGATTAACGTAATATTGTCATGGCCCTGTACGACGACACGCCCACCTTTTTGAGGATCACCTGAAAGTATAGTTAATTCGCCATTGGCTAACATGCGATCTGTCTGTGAAACCGGAAAGCGCTCTCGTGCTGATCCCCAATATCCATGTTCTTGAATATCATCACTGATACGATCCATAACCGCGCCCACACCAGGCAAATCTTCTTTAAACGCATATAAGGTTTCAAATTGTTCAGCCCGTGGCGAAACAATTTCACGAAAATAACCGATGCCATCATTTAGACGTTCATCTGAATTCCACCAGTCATTGACCTCTGCTAAACGTGCCCATTGACAGTAGGCAGCGGGATCACGCCAGTAACCAACCACAATATAATTTTCATAATTCTGGTTGTCAGTATGATGTGTTATATCGTGGTTTAATGGCCCGTTTTCCAAACTAAAACTTTTCACGATATGCTGCATCGCTTTTACAGCCGTAGCTTTTTGGTCAGGTTTAAACTGTATACCTAAATAAGCCATCACAACTTGCTGAAGATCTGCATCAGCCCGAGCCACCCACATGGCAAATGGGGGTTCATATTCATCATGAATTCGGCGGCTCAGTGTGCGAGGACATTTTAGATGTTTGTCGATTGCTGATTCCATTTCGTTTCTCCTACATCTCTTATTGCAGTGTTTCAATCGCAAAATTCGTATTGCCTTAATCAAAACAATTAGGCGTTGTTTTAACGGTTGTTTATGTTGGGGGAGCACCGTTGTTATATTGATATTACGCAAGGCATAAAACGAAACTTGGTCAGAATGGACAATCGCTTGTTTAAAAAAGACAGGTTTTAATTTGATCAAAAAAAATATATCGTTTAATTTATAGTGAGCTGTTGATGTTGCAGGATTGCTCGATCAGCATGTAAAAAAGTATAAGTAGATGAATAAAACAAACGGGTCTTATGGAAAAGACTTTAACTGTGCACAGAGATAACAGAAGAGTAGTGGTATGAAAGTTGCTTGATAAAAGCAAGACCATATTTTTTGACATCTTGCGTAGTCGTATAAGGGATTAAATTGCCATGAATCATTATCAGTCATTAAATCCGATTCATTATTCAACTCAAGATATAAACGCATCTGAACGTTTCGAGTATTGGAACGATGTTGTGTTACGGCACTGTATTCCCGCTCAAAGCAAGCCAGAAGATGAAAAATCTTTTAATGGTGAATTAAGTGTACGTCATCTTGGTTTGATAGATATATGCACTATTTCATCAACTATGCACTTTTGGGAACGCACCGAAAAGCATCTACGGTTTGGGCCAAATGATGATTTGTGGCTTGGATTTATGGAAAATGGTTGTGGACAATTAGCCCAAGGTGGAAGAACAACACAATACCGAAATAATAGCCTCATGCTATACGATGCTGCACAAACCTTTCAGTTCAATTTAGCAGGAAGCAAAAATCATTTAATCCGTATTCCTCGTTATTTATTAATCAATCGTGTGCCTAATATTGAACATTTAACTGCTCAAGTTTTGGATGAAACTCGGCCTGGAATTATTCCTTTGCGTGAGATGCTACGACAATCAGTAGATCAAACATTTGATTTTTCCAACATAGATTTTGCTGAACGCTTTACTAAATCAGCTTTAGAGTTATTGGTATTAAGTTTAGAAGTACAGGATATTGCGAAGGTAAATATTGAGCGGGATTTGTATAGTAAGGCGATGAGTTTTATTTTAAGAAATTTACAAAATCCTGAACTGAACTTGGAAAAGATTGCACAGACACATTGTGTATCAACACGAACATTGAGTAGGGCATTTGCAAGACATCAAAAGACGGTCATGTCAGTCATTTGGTCTGAACGTTTAATAGCAAGTCGTGACGCACTGAAAAGTGGTAGGGTGGCTAGCATTTCTGAAGTAGCTTTAGATTATGGTTTTACTGATTTTTCACATTTTAGCCATGCATTCAAAAAAGCTTTTGGTGTAACACCTCGAGAATATTTTAAAAAGTGTTAGTTCCCTGTATCTCTTTGATTCTTGCCACCGTCACTGTAGTTGCAGGTTTAATGATTAATCCAAAAGTTTGATTATTAGCTGTGCTGATTTATCTCGGATTTATATTTTATTACTTGCTATACAGTGGTCATTATTTGTTTAAAGCTACTCCTGAGCAAGAGTTTGCCATGATTGATGACTGTTTTTTAGTGCGATAAAAATAAAGAGGTTTAGGCCTCTTTATTTGTTTAATTAGTTTTTTAATTGAAATTGCTCTTGTGCTTAAAGCTTGCCAAATAAGGCTTTTGGAAATCTAGTATTTGAAAAGATTGTCTTACAGGGAGAGCATTCATCGAATACTCTTCAAGTATCTACTTTTGTTAAATTTTAAGTTTTAACTCTTTCTGCCAGCGTTGTTCGAGTTGTTTTGTATCATAGTCAAATGGATGAAATGATGGACGAATATAGTCGAGGAATTCTTTAATAACGGTAATATTAAATAGCCCTGTTTTCGGGTGCGTAATTTGACTTATAGATTGCAGGTGCTTTTTTGATAGTAACTTCTTATCTGCTAGTAAAAGACGGGCTGTGCCATAGGTCATTAATCCTGCAAAAGCACTACACCCAAGTACCATCCATACAATGCGTCTAATATATCCACCACCTGCAGCATGATAGGCATCAAAAAACACTGCTTTATGTTCGTTTTCTTCAACGGCATGCCAAAGCCATAAATTACGTAGAGGACCAACCATCCTTTGATTCCACGCATTATTACGTAATAACTCTGCTCCAAAAGTTCCATTACAGTGTTCAATTGCACAGCCGATTGCCATACGATCCATTAACGGTAAAGTACGATCTAGCAGGGTATATATCTGAATTAATTGATGCTCAAAATTTTCAATATCAATGCCATTTAGATCAGCATAACGATGATATGCAGTATGTTCTTTGGCATGCATGGCTTCTTGACCTATAAATGCACTGATATCAGCCTGTAGTACTGGGTCAGTAATACGTTCTCTAAGAGTACGCAACATTCTTATTAAAAATAATTCACCTTGTGCTGTTATTGCCGATAACGTATTCAAAAAATGACTATAAAGGGGATCTTGATCAAACCAATAACGTGTAGAGGGATCAAAATTAAACTTAATATTTCGAACAGGAAAGGATGATTTAACTTTTTGTACAGCGTTAATTGTGGTTGACATGATGAATATTGCTCCAATATAGAGGGGTGATGTACATGAATAACCATTAATGTCGTAGATAGGACATAATGAATATTTTACAAAAGAACCATTTAGTTCTTTTGTAAAATATTAGCACTCTATTTGTCAATTAATTTTTGACAATTCGTGTTGTCAAAAAAAGTATTGGGTATAATATTCTTATATATTTCTTGTATTTAATGTGATTTATTACATCGATATATTTTTCAAAGCTTAAAATTAATACAATAGTCATCTATCATTTCTATAAGGCGTATGAGGAGTTTTTAGCAAGCTCGAGTTTTTGGAATTTTATTGAGAGCATCACCCGCTGTGAGTGCTTTGGCTAGATGATTAGTTTTAAAGAGTTAGAAAATAATAGAGAGAAAACCCTTTTATAAACCCTAATTTAACAATAACTTATTAATTATCCTTACTTTTTAATGATCTATTATTTAAAGCAATTTTTGAAACGAGACAAACCTATCCAAAAGCGCATCAGGTCGCAATTAAATATAGAACGTGGTTAATCAATGAAATCTATAGCCAACTTATAAACCTAAAAACCGATGTGACTTTTCAGGATGCCAAACTATTTTTATATATGATTGAAGGGGCAAGTATTCAGCTTGTAAGTTCAGATGGGGCGGACCAGAGGGAAAGGGTGTTGGATTTTTTTTTAATTAACTATGGATGTAAATACCTATCCCAGAATGTCTGAGTGGTTCAGCAATATCTTGCACGATTAATTGCAACCACTTTAGGCCATTCATCGTGCATGTTGGATATTGGATCATAAATCTTTTTAAAAGACAGCTATAAATTTTGAAAGTTAAGCATAAGTATTTTTCTTTATGCTATTTACCCCCTCAATGATAAGAGTACAAACCGCTAACCATATCGCAATGTAAGTGGGCCATTCATCAGTTTTAATGGTTTCACCAAGTAATATAGATACAGCTAATAATAGTATTGGTTCAACATATACAAGAAGCCCAAAAAGAGTCAGATTTAGATGCGGTGCTGAAAGAGATTGAAAGCCTAAAGCAAGTGCACTGATCAAACCTAAGCCTGAAATTAACCACATTGTTTCAGGGTTGCTCATCAATTCAATTGAGCCAATATTCCCGTTAAAAATAAAGAATAGGCTAATGGGTAAACTCAGGATCATATCGAACCAAAGCCCTCCAATATGATTAGTATTAGTCTTTTGTCTTAACCAAAAATAAATCGGATAACCTAAACAAATAAGTAAAGTTGGCCATGTCAGTGTTTTTGATATCACCAACATGTTAATAATTCCAAGTATGGCAAAAATACAGGATATTTTTTGCAATCTCGACATTCTTTCTTTAAATGCGATTCGCCCTACAATTACCATAATGATGGGCATTAAAAAATATCCAAGAGATACATCGAGGCCGTAACCATTGGTAGGGGCCCACATGAATAACCAAAGTTGTAATCCAATAAGAAACGCAGAAAATATACGAGTTAAAAAGAAAAAGCGGTCTAGAAATATACGCGTGTATATATCACGTACTTGTTGCCAATTTCCTTTCAAAATAATAAAAAGAGTTAAACAGGGAAATGTCAGCAATATACGCCAACCGTACATTTCGTTCCCCTGTAATGAGTGTAGTAAAGATGTATAGGCAAACATTAGAGCAAATAGGATAGAGCCAATTACATTGAGGGTTATACCAAGGGCCGTATTCGATTGAGTATGCATAGATATTTAATAGCAGAGTCTTTTAATTGATATTTTATTTCAGGTTGATTGATAATTAGGCTCTTATTTCTTAATATAAATGAGAAAATTTCTCACCATATGGTTTGTGATGACATTAGATAAATTTGATTTAGCTTTACTTGAACTTCTTCAAAAAGATTGCCATATACCATTACGTGAATTAGCAGATACTATTCATTTATCTACCGCTTCAGTGCAGCGTCGAATCCAAAAGCTACGTGAAAATGGCTATATTATTGGAAATATTGCTGTTTTAGACCCTGATAAATTAAATCAAGTGATTACAATTCTGGTGGAGATTCGAGTAAATAAAACTCATGCGACTGATCTAGATGATCTTAAAAAAAGTTTCTCTGGGCCAGAAATTCAGCAATGCTATTATGTCACTGGTGAGGCAGACTTTATGTTGGTGCTATTAGTACCGAGTATGAGTCGTTTTCAAAAGATTTGTGATGAGCTATTTCACAATAATTCTAATGTAGAGTGGTTCAAGACAACTGTTGTACTAGATCGAGTAAAAGTTACGTTAGAAGTTCCAGAAATAGATAAAAAGTTATAAATAGCATTTCTGAAGTAGCTTTAGATTATGGTTTTACTGATTTTTCACATTTTAGCCATGCATTCAAAAAGGCTTTTGGTGTAACACCTCGAGAATATTTTAAAAAATGTTAAGAATATTTAGAAGATTTGGAAAAAATTACATGGCTCTTGAGATAACAGATTAAGTCAAAAAACCATGCAATTTATAAATAAAGTCTTTTAAAGACCTCGAAGCTTATTTAATTCGATACCATGTTTGGTTCCGACCAATTGCAGAGATACCAATGTATCCACGAGCGGTAAGTTTTTGCCCATCTGGTGATACTGTTGCACTAAATTTATAAGTTTTATCTGACTGTGGGTCGAGGATAGATCCTTTGTCATATTTATTTTGACCGACACTTTTTAAATTTTTGACAATGGTTAAACCAATTAAAGATTTGTTTTTGTAAGTACCTTCACACATCGTACATTTATTGGCTTCATTTGGAACGAGTATTTTTTCGATGTTAGCAGAGAGGTTACCATTTTTATCTTCGCTAAATTTTACCAGTGCTCTGGGTTCATTGGCTGCATCATCAATTGTTTTCCAAACACTGCCATGTAGTTTGTCTGAAGCAAATGAATGAATCGAATAAAAGCTAAGTAAAAGTAATAATAAATATTTTTTCATATCAATAGTTTCTCTAATTAAAAATGGGTGGCTTTAATCGCCAGAATGATTCATTTTAAATTTAACTTCACAATCTTCTTTATATTGAATCAATAAGAAAAATAATATGTAAAGTTATAATCTATTTCCCGCAATATTATTTTGATCGTTTTTTTTATGCAATTGCGATAATAGACAGAATTAACAAATACATCCTCAAAAGTTGATTATCAGATCATAAATTATTAACAATTTTTTGAAGCATGCGCTGATTAGGCAGATATAAATGATGACAAAATATGTGTTTAAGGAAATAAAAACATCAACTACTTTTAAAATTAATTAGATTGCGTGCAATACGTCACAAATTATAAAAAATAATATGAAAATCATTTGTTTAGTATTGATTGACAATCCGCAATATTAAGTTTTATAACTAAAAGATCCTGAAAACTGTTTCTTTAGTAAGAACAGAGAAATAACAATATAAAGACGAATAGATATTAGAACGAAAATATAAGGAGAAGAAATGAACGTCCTTAAATACGCCTTATTTTCTCTTATGGGAATGCTGATAATAAATAGTGCAGATGCCGGAAATACATCTACATCATTGAAGGTCAGTTTAACCATTGTAGAAACGTGTGAAGTTTCCACACAAGGAAATTTAGATTTTGGCTCAGTTGTTCGCTCTCAGCCAGTTGCTGGTGCAAGAACGGATGTATCTGTCCAATGTACCCAAAATACGCCGTATCAATTGGCGGTAACTTCAGACAATAACTTTGAACTTAAATCTGCTGCAAGCCCAGCATCTGTTGCATATGTACTCTATCAAGATGCTGGTCATACCCAAATTTGGGGAGGGTCGGGAAGTAAAATACGTTCAGGAATTGCGACAGGAATGAAAGAAATTATTCCTATTCATGGGGCAATTACATCAAGTACTAATGTTCAGGCAACCAAGTATGAAGATTGGGTTCGTGTGAATGTCATATATTAAGAGTAGAAAAAATAATGATGAATATAATAACCACCAAAATATTTAACAAATCAACAGCAATCGATACTCGCCATCCTTTTCAACAGGTGCTCGATGAACACACGGTAAAACCTGTTGTGTAGGATGATCTACCGCTAAGCGCCACAAATGTCCCGTACCTAAATTTACAGGTTGGGCGTTAGATTTAGGCTGATAATGCAAATCAAAAAAATACTCTGTCAAAAAGGCTTCAAATTCAGCATCTGGGCCGTCATGTAATGCTTTGAGCTTGTTTCTAATTTCTGGGATTAAAACTTTTTGTTTAACCTGATCATTGGGTACAATATCGCTAGCAGCGCCGTGATAGGTACATAAGAATGTGTCGGTTTCAATTGGGGAGCGATCAACATGAAATGAATATACATCTGTTGAAATGAAATCTAGCTCTTCATCACGTTCATAATGTTTAAGCAAATTAAGTACTGGCGATGCGCCAAATTCAGTTAACTGCTGGATATCTTCTAAAATAGTTTCCCTTGCCAAATTACCTTGTTCTGAAAGCTGTAGCGCTAATAAGTCTTCAACGGAAACTTCTGTAATATTTTCTTTTAAATGAAGTTTATTCACAATTTCTTTAAAGTCACCAACCAAATTTCTGTGCCAACACATCGCATTTGCCTCTCCTTGAAACTTTGTACTTATAAGTTCAGGGAAACTAGAAACTTGTCTAATTTGATTGCTGTCAGAAAACGCATTCTTCATATGAGAATTAAATAAAATAATAGAGCATGTCTAATATTATAGCCTGAGCTTAGTCAAAAATATTCTAGTCTGGCTTATTAAGTAGATTTAACCTTACTCCAGAAGAACATTATTTGCTTCTGAAGTAAGGTCATTAGAAGTCGACTAATCTATTTACCACTCATATTTCACACCCACTCGGAAATTGGTTGGAGCACCGTAATAGCTATTTGTCGTCGCTAAATGGTATTTCTCATTAAATAAGTTATTAAGGTTGAAGTTGAGCATAAGATTATTGTTCACCTTATAACGTGCCATTAAGTCGACTAAAGCGTAACTCTCTTGAGTAAATCTACCCGTTGCAGAGACTGCATTTTTTTCGTAAATTTCGCTTTGCCAACGAACACCGCCCCCAACAGTAAGGGCTTCATCAAGATAAGGCAGGGTATAGGTCGTAAACAGTTTGGCTGTGTTATTTGGCACACCGGTATTTAATCGATTGTCTTGGCTATCTTTTGATAAGTTACGGCTAAAGCTTGTGGAAACTTGCCATAAATCAGTCAACTTACCTGTCGCTTCAATTTCAAAGCCGCGGCTTTCAGTGCCAGATTCTGTTCGATATGCTTGAGAACCATCTGGGGCAAATACATCGGTTAATGCAATCGCTGTATTGTCCTCTTTAGTTTGATAAATAGCAGCTCCGACATTTAACTGATTATCAAAAAACTCACCCTTAATACCCAGCTCGGTACTATTACCTATTAATGGGTCTATGTATTCGCCTGTAACGGCTTTCTTATCTTGCGGTGAAAAAATATTGGTGTAGCTTGCATACGCAGTCCAGTTGTCAGTGAAATCATAGGTAACACCGACATATGGAATGACTTTGCCGCTTTCTTCTTGGGTTGTGTAGGTGGTCTTATTGTTAGCATCTGAATGGTTGCCCGTTACGCGTTCCCAGTCTTCAATTCGAGTGCCTAAAATAACTGCAAGATTGTTGGTTGCTTTAAGACGAACAGCACCAAAAATAGATTGGCTACGGTCATCTCCGCTGTACCAACCATCTATTTTTGTTTCGGGGCGGTTAGGTGTACTGCCATCCCAAGCAAAAATATTATCTAGAGTCCCGTCCCATGTCATTTTATCGTTAACAGTGTTATTCCAGCCAGAATAGGTGGGACGTTTATTTTTACTTTTTGTGTAGGTTGTGCCGAGTACTACATCATGAGTTTGATTAAATAAATCAAATGATCCGTTTAAGGTTAAGTTAAATAAATCTTGAGTAGGGCGATAATCCCAACGGGTTGCATACAACATCGCCCCGCTACCTGTGGCTTTATCAATCCCTTGACTTGAGTAGGTATAGCCTACAATTTCGTCTGAGTCTGTAATGGTTCTAGACACCACACCTTTTAATTTCCAGCGGTCATTAAACTGATGTTCAATATCTGCAAAGTAAGATGTAGTAGAACGATCAGAACCCGTCCAACTCGCTGCCGCTGAATCTGAGCGAGACCAGTCGATTAATGTCCCGTCGGTATAAAAGCTAGGTAAGCCACCTCTAGCGACGCCAGTCATGTCAATTTGTTGATAGCTAGCACCTAAACTACCTTTGGTTTTGTCACTTAAATCAGCTTCTACTACGGCATAAGCCACTTTACGTTCTTCGTTGTAGCGGTCGATATAAGAGTCTGACTTTTGATAGGCAAACAGGGTACGACCACGAATACTTCCTGACTCATTAAGTGGTGTCGAAACATCAATATCGGTACGGTAAGAATCCCAAGAACCAATATCAGCACTCACCGAAGCTTTAAAGTCCTGTAATGGTTTTTTGCGGACCAGATTGATACTTGCGCTTGCACTTCCAGCGCCTGTCATTAAGCCATTTGCACCTCGCACAACCTCTACACGGTCAAATAAAGCCATGTCCTGACTTTGGAAAATACTTGAATATGAACTCATGAGCTTCACGCCATCGAGTAAATAACTATCCACTTCTTTACCACGAGCGTAAATAGGGGAATTATCACTACCAATATTTCCGCCTTGTTTAATAGAGAGGCCTGCCGCCTGACTTACAACATCGGTTAATTGTGTCAGGTTCTGATCTTTCATTTGTTGATTAGTGATTACACTGACCAATTGAGGCGTTTCTTTCAGACTTAATGCTAAGCCAGTAGAAGCAGTGGTGGCTTTCGCCGTATATAAACCAGAACCTTCGGTTGTTAGGTTTTCACCATGATCAGCATTAACATGAATTGTTGCTAAATGGGCTGTACCTGCTTCACCACCTGCCGTATCAAATTCTTTACTGCTACTTGCTTTGGTTTTAATCGTTTCCAACTGAAAAACTTTGGGCTCAATCGGAGCGGGAGATGACTTCACTCGAATGCTATAGCCGCCATTGTTGACTTTAATTGCTTCAAATGGATGGCTTTGTAATAACAGACTTAAAGCATCGTCAACAGCGTAATTCCCTTTAAGTGCTTTGCTTTTCGTTTTTGAAAGGCTGGCATTATCGTAGCTAATGGTCGTACCTGTTTGAATCGCAAGTTGCTTAATGGCTTGATCAAGGGTGCTTTGATTAATTGAAATACTATAAGTTTGTGCAGCGTAAGCAGAAGTTGTGATAAGCGCCGTGACCACCAATGGCGTACTCCACAGCACTGCACGTATAGCCAAAGCCAATTTACTTTTTGCTTGATAATCCTTCATGTGGTCTTCTCGACAGAGAGTGTATTTCTCTATAAGTCGAACCAGATCAAAAAAAGGGTCATGTTTTTTTATCTTTTTTTAATATTTAACAGATAAGGACTGTAATAGGTCAGTTCAAGTTGATGGCTATACGCCAAAGTTTCTAAGCTTTGCTGAGGGTTTTTTAGAGAAAACACGCCAGAAATCTTAATATTTTTCAATTCCGGGTCGATGCTATAGGTTCCTTTTTTATAGCGGAATAGTTCATCCAACACTTTTTGTAGCGGCCACTGATCTACCACTAAAAGTTGTTGTGTCCAGTAAGGCTGATCATTATCGAGTGGAAGCGATTTTGAAATATATTTTTCATCAAAAAAAGCACGTTGGCCCTGTTTTAGAATCTTCCGTTTAGACGAGTTATCTGGCTCAAGGGCTACAGCGTGCTTATAGACTTTAACTTTCGTTTGTTCGCTACTTTCTTGTCTCACTGAAAATTGAGTACCTAGTGCTTCTACTGAACCATTCTTAGTTTCCACAATAAACGGCCGATGCTGAGGATCTTTTGCTGTCTCAATATAGATTTCACCATCAATTAGCTTTATCTGACGTGTCTCTTGCGTGAAATTCACATCGACATAGCAATTACTTGCCATAATCAGTTGTGAACCATCTTTTAATAGCACTTTCTTAATTTCGCCCACTTGGGTGTGGTAGTCGGACTGCCATTTTTCCCAAGGTATGCAGTAGGCAGACAAGCCAACAATGACTAAACCTGAAAGGCTTAACAGCATATTGCGTTTTGCAGCGAGGTTAAATTTTTGATTGGACTGAACCAAAGCTTCAGAAGGGAAGTTACCTGCAAGGTTTGTTAAACCTTGGCTAAATTTTTCCATTTGCAGGAGTGCTAATTGATGTTCTTTTTTTTCAGCTTTCCATTGCTCAAACTGTTGCTGCTGTAACGCTGTCATTTCCCTTGAATGCAAAAGTACCAGCCAATCTGCGGCTGCATCTAAAACATGATGAGGGATTTTCGTAATATCTGACATAGGGTAGCAATTTAAGCGCGTTTAACGGGTTTAATTATAGAGGTCTATACATGCTAAAAAAGCTTGTTTCATATCTCTTTTTACAGTGGCCTCAGAAATATTGATTTTTTCACTAATTTCTCGGTAAGTCATGCCATCTAGTTGAGACATCAAAAACACTTGAGCCGTTCGGGTGGGGAGCTTTTCTAATATTAAATGAACCTGATACAAGGTTTCTTGAATATAAACTTCATGTTCGGCAGAGGGGTAATATTCTTCTGGAAGATGTTGTAGGGCATCGAGATAGAGACTTTCAATATGCTGACGCCGCCAATAATCAATCATGACATGCTTGGCGATTCCCATTAGCCATGCTTGTGGCTCTTTAATTTGTTTAAAACAATATTCACTTTTTAAAGCACGATAAAACACTTCCTGACTCAGGTCTTCAGATTGATGATGATGCTGAAGTTTATGTTTAAACCATGACAAGAGCGTGGTTTGCTGAGAACGGTAAATTTGGCTAAACCATACTTGTTTATCTACATTCAGGTTCATAGCAGAGGAGCCCACAAATTGGTAATGAGTAGCACAATTAAACAAACATTTAAGATATTCTTAAATAGTAATGATAATTATTATTAATATCAATCATTGAAACGATATATTCTAAAAATGGTAATGTTCTAATTTTTCACTATTTAAAGCCTGTACCTTCGTCGCTGAGGCATGTATCGTTAGGGAATAATACTTTAAAATTATAGGGTGATTGAAAAAGCAACATCATTCAATTAAACAACTGGACTGTACCACCACAATTAAAACAACACCGATCTCAAGACGAATCATATAAAGAACAAGGGAATAAAACATGAAGTTTTATTGGTGAATATTGAAAAGGAAAATCAATGAGCAAGATGGGGGTCTATGAAGAAATATTTTACGGTTGATTTATTTATGATAGCTTCATCTTACTTTAAAAAACGTCAGAAAAATTACCGCGCCGTAAAGGATCAGCAGCTTACAATCGCAGCAAAAGCGAATATCTTTATTTGCATTATTTTTTGCTTGTTTTGGACCATATATTTCGCATTTGCACAAATGTGGCTGATTGTTGGTATGGACATCTTTTTTACACTGATCTCCATATTTAGCCTTTTTCTCATTTATATCAACCGTGTTTCAGCGGGCATTCTTTTATCTCAAGTCGTTTTGCTTGTTTTTCCAGTGATTTTTTGCTTATTTTTTGATGTAGCTACAAGTGATCGTCCGCAGGTGGCTCAATTGTTTTTACCTGCTGGGGCGATATTGGGATATTTAAATTACCGTAGAAATCCAAGCTTTTTGCAAATCGTTTTAATTCTATTATCGATCGGGTGCTTTATATTTTTTAGTGGCAGCTCTTTTAATCTTGAGAGCGCTATACCTTTGCCCGAAGATATTCGTGACCATGGTGGATGGATTGCAACTTGTGTCGCTACACTCATGATTTGTATTTCAATTTACACCATGCAATTAGAGATACAAACAGAAAATACCATGGTGCAAGACCTACGCTTAGCACTGGCAAAAGAACAATTTGAGCTTTTTTATCAACCGCAAATCAATGCTTCTGAAACGCTAATTGGCGCAGAAGCTTTATTACGATGGCAACACCCTGTTTTAGGTTATGTTCCCACAAAAGATTTTATTCCCGCGGCCGAAACTTTTGGATTAATGCCAGAGATTGGGGAGTGGGTATTGGCTCAAGCCTGCAAAGTTTTAAAAGATTGGAGTAAAAAAGACGAGACCAAAGATCTTACACTTTCAATCAATATTAGTGCTGATCACTTCATGCAACCAAACTTTGAGCAGACTGTGATCGGGCTGATTCAGCAGTATGAGATAAATCCATCTCGACTCATATTAGAAATCACTGAAAATATTGCTTTAACGAATTGTGTAAGCATGATTGAAAAAATGCATATTTTATCTAAACAAGGGATTCAGCTTTCTCTTGATGATTTTGGTACAGGGTATTCATCTTTAAGCTATTTACAAAAAATGCCCATTAGACAAATCAAGATTGATCGTAGCTTTGTACAAGCAGCTTTGGATGATAAACGTAGTAATAAATTAGTCACTGGTATAATTAAAATTGGATTAGATTTGAACCTTCGTGTGCTAGTAGAAGGAATAGAAACCGCTGAACAATTTAGCACTTTTAAAAACAATGGCTGTACTGAGTTTCAGGGCTATTTGTGGGGACGTCCAATGCCTTTAAAAGATTTTCTTGAACAATTACCGCATCTGAATAATTTTTGATGTTCTTCTTATGTTGTATTAGGTCTTTAAATAAAAAGAGAGCTTGAGCTCTCTTTTTTCTTAACTTCGTTATGTTTGTTTATTGCGTTTAGCCCAAGGCTTTTTAAATTAATTGGAAACTCAAGGATATTACTTTTTATCCAAAGAGATAGTTCCAGGACCGGTGAACGCTAATAAAATGAATCCCCCAATAATGCTTATATTTTTGTAAAAATTAATCATATTAGGATGAACGGCATCACCTGTCATATTCCAATAAGCATGACCGATGATTGCAGTTCCTAATGTGTATAAAGCAAAAATTAAAGCAACTGGACGGGTAAAGAAGCCAAGCACAATAAGAAGAGATCCGCCTACTTCCATTGCTACAGCAATAGCGGCTGCAAGAACAGGGAGAGGGGTATGTAATGATTGCATGTAACCCACAGTGCCCTCAAATCCAATCAATTTTGGTATACCTGAGATGAGAAAAAGAGCAACTAGCAGTACACGTGCAAGTAATAATAAAATTGATCTGGCACTTTTTAGCTCAAAATATTGTAAGTTATTCATGTGAAATACACCTTATATGTATATTGTTGATAGTGTGATAGAGAGCACCTTTAATCGTTTTTGATAGTTCTAATTAGAGTGGTTGTACTCTTATAATTCTATATCGATAGCCGAATCAGCCCATACCAAACATGGTGTTCCTTAGTATGAGTATAGTATCACCTAGAATGTTTCACAATTGCGTCCTCTGAACCTGGATATCCTTGTCTTTAAAGAATTTCCTTATTCATTTGCTTATGAGCAGTTCTGACCTATAAAACTGCAAAGATATTATTTAGAATAAATTTAAATTAACTAGAGATATGTAATAACAGCTAAACATTAATGATGAAAGATACGGATATTTATTAAACGGGTCACATCATGTCTAGCTTTAAAATAAATACACTTTTACTTTCGCTTATCTCTTGTTCGGTCTTTTTTTCAGGGTGTAATGACAGCAATTCTTCTGATGATAATTCGGCAGCAAATCAAGAAATACCAGCAGCGCCAAAGGGCGTAGGCTTTGAGGATACTGCTCCAGTCCCATCAAATATCACCACTATTGTAGATTCATGGACGACTAATCAACGTGGTGATGCACGTTACGCAACGATTGAAACAAATGCAGGTGTACGTGTGTTGAGTGGCTTTTTAGATGTATGGACGCCCTCAAGTTTGTTTGTAGATGCAGGCCAATCTGCTGAGGCAAAAGACGGCTTTCCTGCGGTAGTCGCATCAAACTGGACAGGTCTACCGGGTGACAGTACGGACGGTACAAAAAAGAATGCAGATGTATTGAACTATAATATTAATTATTCAATTCAAACCACCCATAAGCGTACAGAAGAAGAAGCTATTCGTGCCTATTTAGATGATAGACGTGGAAAAAGTTATAGCGTCACGACAGGGATGGGAGCATTAACCGATCCGTGGCGAAAGCTTACTGGGCAGACCACCACAATCAATTCAGTACCAGCCGATGCCGCACAAGTAAAATATGATGACAAAGGAAATAATAGTGGGCTGACGACGGCCGATGGAAATTCCAATTTTGGTAAAGTCGTTGAATTTGTTCAAGCGATGGGAAATAACTCTTCGACAGAGTCAGCAAAACGCTTTTATAAATATGCTCGCCCGTGGCGTTGGAGTTCTGAAGTCATTGTGGTACCGAGTTTAGAATCTGCAAAAAGTAGTACACCAGCAACTGACGGTGGTTTCCCGAGTGGGCACACAGCCGAAGCTGGCCGAAATGCAATTGCGATGGCGTATTTAGTGCCTCAACGTTATCAAGAACTTATCGCTCGTGGTTTAGATTTGGGTGATTCACGTATTATTGCTGGAATGCATTCAGCCATGGACGTGATTGGAGGACGTCTTCAATCGATTGCCGCAGATGTTGCAAACTTAAATGCCATGACTGTAGAGCAACGAAAAGAAGCGTATCTTCAAGCGCAAACACAGCTTATGAAAGAAACCAATAGCTCAACGTTTGAATCATTTTATAGTTTGGCTAAAACACCTTATGACACCAATGACCGTTTTGCCGATCTTGAGAAATTAAAACAGCAGGTGAATCACTGGATGACCTATGGTTTTAACCAAATTGGCGATAAAACCAAAATAGCAACGGTGCCCAAAGGGGCTGAGGTTCTATTGGAAACTCGACTTCCTTATTTAACAGCCGATCAGCGCCGTGTAGTTTTGAAATCGACTGCGCTTGCTTCGGGTTATCCTGTCATGGATGATGCCGAAGGTTATGGCCGCTTAAATCTATTTAGAGCGGGTGCAGGTTATGGCAGCTTTGATGGTGATGTAAATCTGACCATGGATGCAAGTTTAGGTGGCTTTAGCCAATATGACCAATGGAGTAATGATATTACGGGTGCTGGGAAACTCACTAAATTAGGAACAGGTACTTTAGCCCTTACAGGAAATAACTCATTTACTGGCGGTATTGATTTAAAGCAGGGTAGTTTAGAAATATTGTCTGAACATGGGGCAGGCCAAGGCGATATTTATATGCATGAAAATAGCCTATTAAAAACCAACTCAGCTAAAACAGTTAACATTGCGGGTCATTTAACTCAGCTTGCAGGAACGACATTCAACATCACTTTAAAATCGAATGTACTTCCAGCAGTTCAAGTAGCAAATACAGCTACCCTAAATGGAACATTGCAGCTTGTCACAAAAGACAATTTAGCAGCAGGCACTTATACGGTGTTATCAGCTAAAAAAGTTCAAGGCACCTACAAAAAAGTGACACTCAATGGCAAGGATATTACGCCAATCTATCAAAATAATAGCGTTAAGTTTACGGTGTCATAAGCGTAACTGAGATAACCAATATCCATAGTTAAAATTAAATTGGGCCACTTCAGAAGTGTAATTAAACAATTTTGAAGAGTGGCCCGACTAAGCAATATATTTGAATAATCGAAAAATATATCTACATATGAATTTTGCTATAGATAGATTTTACTTTCTCTGGGCTAATGGCCAACATGTGAATCGCGCCGTGAATCATTCCATCTAACAAATGAAAGTTCACCTGAATACCTGCATCCCACAGTTTTTGAGCATATCTTTCGCCATCATCACGAACGGGATCATATTCACACACAAAAATGGTCGCATCTGGCAATCCTTCTAAAGACTGAGCGAGTAACGGACTTACAAGTTCATTCTGTTTTTCACTTTCATGCGGCACATATTGATCCCAGCAATAGACCATTGTGGGTGAGTCCAAACCATAACCTTCAGCGTATTGCTTATAAGATTTGCTACTCATCGTGGCATCTAAGGCGGGATAGAAAAGAAGTTGATGGCTCACCTTAATTTCTGGGTGTTGTTTTGCCATGAGACATGTGGCGGCAGCTATGTTTGCGCCCGCACTATCTCCACCTACAGCAATACGGTTTGGATCAATTCCAAACAGTGAAGCGTTCTTATTGATATAGCGGAATGCCGTAAAAAAATCATTTAGAGGAGTTGGAAACTTAAACTCTGGAGCCAATCGATAGTCCACAGAAAACACAACTTGTTGAGTTGATTCTGTTAATAACCGACAAGCGCGGCCCCATGCGTCTAAACTTCCTAGGCACCAGCCTCCACCATGCGCAAAAACCAAAGCGGGCCGTTGCTCAGCGTTTTCTAGAGAATAGGGAACATAAACACGAACCTCAATTTCCGCACCATCTGAAACAGCAACATGAAAACTTTGCTGATAGCTTGCATCATGTTGAATGCCTTGCTGATCAATAATGTCTTTATTGACTTGTTCCCTTAGTTCTTCCAACGAGTTTACTTCTTGTGTTTTTGGTCTAGATTTAAGCCAGTTTTCAATTTCAGCAAGTAGAGGCATGGCTTTTTTCCTGCTGTAAAAAATCTAAAATGAGTGAGCTAAATGTTTCTGACTGTTCTTCCATAATGAAATGACCGCAGTCTTTTACAATCGCACTGGTTAAATGAGGTGAAACCTTTTTCATGGTTTCATAAGGCGCATTATCTGTGGCATGTTCAGCGCCTATTGCTAAAACTGGCATGTCTAAACTTTTACGTTCTCTAATTTTATTTTGACGTATGGTCTCTGGAATAGAGCGGTAGTAATTGAAACCTGCCGTTAATCGACCCGGAATTTTATAGGCTTCAATATAAGTTTCAATCGCAACTTTATCTTTGTGCCACGACCATTTATCAAACATATAATTTAAATAAGTATCTTCGCGGCCCGTAATTAAAGCTTCGGGTAAATCTAGGGTTTGGTTAAACATGAAATGCCAAAGAAAGATATTTTCACTCGGCTCAACAAAAATAGGAGGTGCAGGTGCTAAACCGGGAATTACTGCTTCTGTTACTGCAAGACGTGTCACTGACTCAGGAAAGTCAGATGCAAGTGCATAGGCAACCCACATACCAATATCATGACCAACAACCGAATAAGTTGGATATGCAAGTTGAGTCATGAGCATCGATAAAATTTTAGCAATACGCCCCGTATCATAACTTCCCTCAAGTGGAGCTGAATTTCCTGTTCCGGGTAAATCAATAGCGATTGCTTGATAACCCTGTTTCGCCAATTCAACCATGACTTTGTGCCACGCGTACCATGTTTGCGGCCAGCCTGGAATAAGCAATACAGCTGGACCTTCCCCTAAGGTGACATAGTGTAATTTTTTACTTTCGATGTGAGTGTAATGATGGTGGAATTCGTTATGCGAGTTTTCATTGAATAATTGAGTTTTCATGTTGATCTCTTACGATTCCTTAAATACCTAATAACTGATTAATTTGAGTCTGATTCACAGGGGCAGCAGCAAAGTCATCAAATATTTTATCGGTGACATGAATAATATTTTGTTTAATAAACTCGGCACCTTCGCGCGCGCCATCATCCTTATTTTTTAGGCAGCATTCCCACTCTAATGTTGCCCAGCCTTCGTAGTCGTAATGCGCTAACTTGGAAAAAATCGCTTTAAAGTCAACTTGCCCATCACCCGTAGAACGGAATCGACCCGCTCGATTTCCCCAGCTTTGATAGCCGCTGTACATTCCTTGGCGGCCTGTTGGATTAAATTCGGCATCTTTAACATGGAACATGCGAATGAAATCTTTATAAATATCGATATATTCCACATAGTTCAGTTGCTGCAAAACAAAATGACTCGGGTCAAAAAGAATATGGCAACGTGGGTGGTTATGAGTTCGCTCTAAAAACATTTCAAATGTAATGCCGTCATGCAAATCTTCACCGGGGTGAATTTCATAACAAAGGTTGACGTCTTGTTCATCACACGCATTCAAAATAGGAAGCCAACGACGTGCTAATTCATCAAAAGCCGTTTCGATAAGCCCTGATGGTCTTTGAGGAAATGGAAATACATAAGGCCACGCCAAAGAGCCTGAAAATGTCCCCATGTCTTTAAGACCTAAGCGGGCAGATGCCTGAATTGAAGCGAGCATTTGCTGTTTTGCCCATTCAGTTCTAGCTGCGGAATTACCATGCAAATGAGAGGGGGCAAAGTTATCGCACATTGAGTCATAAGCAGGGTGCACAGCCATTAACTGCCCAAAAATATGAGTCGTTAACTCACTAATTTTTAAGCCATGATTATTTAAAGTACCTAATATTCCATCGCAATAATCTTGGCTTTCTGCTGCTAAATTGACATCAAATAAACGCTTATCCCAAGCAGGAAGCTGTACCGCTTCAAAGCCTTGGCTTGATACCCAAGCAGCAATATCTTCTAGACGGTTAAAAGGGAAAACATCATCACTAAATTGAGCAAGGTGGATACTTGGGCCTTTGATCGTTTTCATAACAAAACTTAATTAGTTGTCGATCGACAAACAATAGGCTTAATTTTGGATAAAAACAACTTTTTATTGGAAAATCAAAACAAAACGAAAGTATTTTGAATAAATCTCATTGATTTATTTGTGAAAATATTTTTTTCGAATAATAATAAAAAGACGTAATAAATTTGATGAAGTGTCATTATGGCTGGCAGACCAAGAGAGTTTGATCGAGAAGAAGCCCTCGTAAAAGCGAGAGATTTTTTCTGGCTTCATGGCTATGAAGGCACATCAATGTCAGATTTAGTTGAAGTTTTAGGGATTGCCTCAGCTCGAATTTATAAGGCATTTGGCTCAAAAGAGGCTTTATTCAGAGAGGCCGTAAATCACTACGAAAAAAATGAAGGTAATTTTGCGCTAAACGCTTTAAAGCAAAAAAATATTAAAGATGCCATCAGCCAATTATTTCAAGATGCGCTAGCGCTCTACACGCAAGCGAACCATTCGTATGGGTGCATGGTCGTGTCAGCAGCGAGTGTGTTAGGTGAAGAAAACCAAGCTGTTTTAGACTGGATGAAAGCACAACGTATAGCGCGAGGGCAGAGTCTGGTTGATCGATTTGTTCAGGCAAAATCAGACGGTCAATTAGTGGCTGAAGCAAACCCTGAAACGCTGGGGCAGTATTACGCACTTGTTCTTCATGGATTATCTATTCAAGCAAGAGATGGATATTCACAAGAAGAGCTTTCTCAGGTGATTCATTTCGCATTAATAAATCTAGATCAATACGTTGTAAATATTTAATCAATTGAGGTTTATTTAATTTATAGTGCTTCGGCAGAATTCTAAATATGATGGAATTAGTTTTGCAAAGAGCTAAGAGAACTTTGCTTTAAGATGGGAGCAGGAACTATATCAATAGCTTGAATATAATAATTTTGCAGCAAAACCTATGAAGAAAAAACCAATAAGCATATTTCCCAAAATAGAAAGTATTCTATTTCCTTTTAAACGGCTAACTAAATATGCACCGCAAAATACTAAAAAACTAAGATAAATCAATGTAATTGTAAGCATTACGGTAGTGAGTATTATAAAGGCCATCCATATGTGTGGAGCATGAATATTAATGAATTGGGAAAAAAAGGAAATATGAAATAGAAGTGTTTTCGGATTGAGGAGAGTTACCAGCATTCCTTGTCCTATTATCCCACCATCATCTTTTAATTCTGTTTCTTCTATTTCATTTTTTACTTTTGGTTTTATAAGAGAATAAAGTGTTTGTACGCCTAAATAAAAGAGATATGCGGCTCCAGCATATTTTATTGTGTTAAATAAAAAGGGAGTAGAGCTAATTACAGCCGCAAGACCGCCCCAAGCCATGAATACTAATAATACATCGCTCAGAACAATGGATAGAATTGCCGCGAACCCTTTTCTTACTCCGCTTTTAATACTTGTCTTAATGACGAACATGGTTTCAGGACCGGGAGCGAGTATTATTAACGTTACCCCCAACAAATAAGTCCAAAAATTTATAATGCCGATATTAGAGAACACAAATCCACCTTAAGTAACTAGAAATTAACAGGTATTTCATACTTTACGAAGTCAAATTTTCTACTTGTAGATTTTGAAACTACTTTTCCTCCTAAAGATTCAGCAATTTTTCGACTTGGATAACTCTCTTCAGCGACTGGATAAATAAAATATTTAGGTTTAACAAAGTCGATCGCCCACTTAGCACTATTAAACAGTTGTTAACTGAAATTTCAAGCGAAGTCTGAAGAGGTTTTTTATGAACATAATTTTATTCATATTTTTCATACCAAACTTTCGTTCAAAACAGTTAGGGATTTGAAGAGAGTTAGAATTTTAGTGTATTAAAAAATTGACATAGTGTGATTGTGGTTGAGTACAGCAATGTCAAAAAAAAAAGAAAAAATGAAATTACTATTCCTCTAGGAATTGTTTTACAGGTACAGCCCTTTTGAAATCAAAAATGGCTGATCATTATTGTGAGGGAAGGGACATATGCGTTTTTCATTGCCAGCTAAAATTGCAAATAATATTGATCGTTCGGGTTTAATAAATAGTATGCCTTTCAATCCAGATACGTCATTGAGTACGCCCCAAGGAAAATATACCTGTGTTCACTATGGAATTATGATTCCAAATTTACCTGAACCTTTTAATTTCCTAAATATTATTGTGGTCGTGGGTCAACCTCAAGTTAAGCTATTTCGAAATCAACATTTAATCAAGACAAGTGATGTAGATACGGCTAACGTTTTAATTGGTACAGCTACTGGAACCCCTGATCACTTTAATGGCTATAGTGTAGAAAAAGATTGCACACTAGTGACTAATGGTAGCTACTTAAAGTTTGGCAATGATGTGACGATTGAAGGAACATATCCCGAATTTCATGCTCACCGTGAAGGCCACAACTTTAATTTTGATTTAAAGCTTCGTGCAACAGATAAAATTGCACACTTCACGAATCTTGTGGGTGGTTTATATGACCATTGGGCTTTGCTGTGTGAGTACGAAGGATATGTAGAGCAAGCGGGTGTAAAAACAGAAATTAAGGGTTTATGTACTTACGAATATGCTCGTGGCATTAGTGTCAAACTTCCCATTAACTTTTTTACCTATCAAATTTTAAATATTGATGAAAAAACCCAAGTCCTATTTGTAGATTCGTTTGGTCCATTAGGTTTAACGTTGCAAAGTAGAGTCTATGTGCGCTCTCTAGATGACCATGGCGGAATTTATTCTCGTGGTTTTAAATCTATTGTTCATGAATATGAGCCTGAAAGAGTTACGACGCCAGATGGAATTAGTATGCGTTTACCACATAAATTTAGTTGGCAAGTGGATGATGAACATGGAAATCTTCTCATTAAAATCGATGGTATTACTAACCGTGACTTTAAGTATGGTATGGCGGGAGGCTATGCAGGAAGTTACCAATATAGTGGGCTATTTAAAGGGAAACCAATAGAAGGTAGAGCCTATATTGAATACATAGACCCGAAATAATCTTAAAATTTAATCAAGCACTTGTCCTCAATACGCTCTGCTTTTTACATCGGGTCGGGGCGTTTTTGAAAATTACATTTACACGTATAAGAGCTGTAAACTTACGGTTCATACTGAATAAAAACTTTATTGTTAACTTAGTTAGATGGTATTTTACTCAGCTATTGCTTTGGTTTCGATTGAGTTTGTAATTGTGAGCATATCTATAAAAGAATCAAAAATTCGTAGTGATGCGGGCATCTTTCCTTGGCTAACTTATTTAACAATGAAAGACATGGGATTGGATACGGATGCTATCTTCTCAAGTGTTAATTTTTTAGAGCATGCACTGAATATCCCAGATAAAAACGTAAGATATGACAATCGTATTCAAGAGAAATTTTGGGCTGCTGCTGAAAAGGTCAGTGGTAATAAAGATATTGGGTTAGTCGTAGGCGGGCGAATGCCTGTACTACGTGGCGATTTATTTGAATATGTATTCTTAAGTAGTGCTACTTTCGGCCAAGGTTTGAATACAGCAATAAAATATTATCATCTATTTACCAGTGCATTTGATGTTTTAAAGCTTGAGGTAAAAGGAGAGGATGCTTACTTGATTGGTTTAGAGCATTCTATTCGGCACTATTTAGAATGTGCGATCTCAGTTTTATTAGCATATTTAAAACATGTTTCTAGTGAAAAATTTAAGCCTTTAGAAGTGTGGCTGACTTATCGTGAAGGTGCGGATGCAAAGCGATATCAAGAAATTTGGGGATGTCCTGTATATTTCAATATGCCTGAAGGGTGTATCAAGTTTAATGCCAGTATTCTAAATGACTCTTCTGTAGCGGCTAATAAAACATTAAATAAAATCCATGAGACTATTATTGAAGAATCTTTAACTCAGATAGAAAAGCATGAACTGGTTTTTAAAATCGAAAATACTCTTCAAGATCAACTAAAATCAGGAAATTTTAAAATAGATGATATTGCTAAAACACTCAATATCACTTCAAAAGCCTTAAGAACTGACTTAAAAGAAATTGGTACGAGCTATGAAAAAGTATTAAATGAATACCGTCAAAAGCTTGCACGAGATTTGTTAGAAAACACACAGTTAAAAAGTGATGAAGTGGTTTACTTGCTAGGCTTTTCTGAGCCTTCAGCTTTTTCTAGAGCATTCAAATATTGGACTGGTGAAACTCCTTCACAATATCGGAAACGTAAAAGTAAAAAGATTATTACTCTTTAAATGTATTTGACTTAATCATGAGCGGTAAACCAAGTTCAGATAATAAATCTGTCCGTGAATTTGGAACACTTTTTCTCTCTAAATCAATAAGCTCAATAAATTTTTTATTAAATTGTTTTCTTGGGTATTTTTCTAAAATTTCATTTCTAAAAGATAGGGGGAGTTGATAGAGACCCTCACTAATCACATCGCATGATGCGCCTTGCTGTAATAGCGTAATTTCAGCTAGGTCAGAATGATCTATATAGCCATTCATATGTAAGCAGATGGCATCTCTAATAACTTCACTTTTCTTCTCATCAAAGCTATGTTCTTTAGCTTTTAGCTCAAATTGTTTGGCGCTCTCATAGGTAAAACAGTTACAACCTTTACTCTGAATATGTTGCTCAGTTAAGCCAATATCATGAAAAAGTGAGGCTATTAAAAGTGATTCATGGTCAAATTGCTGTTTTTGTATATTGCCTAAGGCAGCTCCCCAAAAGTAGGTCCGCCATGAATGATTGTAGATAGATATATTTGCTTTTGCTTCTAGTTCATCAAGTGCGACTTTAACCATTTGAGTATCTGGTATTACGATCTGATCCATATCAAAATCGTTGGAAGCTTTGAACCGGAAGTAATTTATTTTTATAGATGCCATAATGCTCGGTAGCATAATTTTTTGAATTAACTTAATTTTCTCTTTGAAGCTAAGCTGACCATTTGTAGCTTGCATCCAGTTATATGAACCAATTCTTATAGTTTTCATTAGTAGATCTCATTTTAGAGTAATTACTCTAAAATATTGCCATAGCTGAATTTTTGCAAGCCGTATCTTTTTAAAGATAGATAGAGCTTTGATAGATTTGAATGTTTATGCTTCTTACTTTTGGTTTATTAAAAATTAATAGGAATCTCATAGGTTACAAATTCGTATTTTGGACCTGTGGATTTTGAAACTACTTTACCTCCTAAAGATTCAGCAATTTTTCGACTTGGATAATTCTCTTCAGCGACTGGATAAATAAAGTATTCAGGCTTAACAATGTCGATTGCCCACTTAGCGACTCCTGATACAGCTTCTTTTCCATAACCATGATAATGATAATCTTCGCGTATCCAGATTCCTAACTCTGGATGAGGAGTTTGCATACGATGTAGGCCAACAAGACCTACAAATATTTGAGAATGTGCCTCTCTTATAACAAATATAATTTCAGATCCAGCTTTGAAGTTTTTTAACCAACCATTCCAAGTTTGATCAAACTCATATCTTGGTTGAGGGTCCCACGCCATATAGCGCGTCAGGGTAGGTGTAATACAGTTGTATGTTTCATCTGCATCTTCTGCTGTAAAAGGATTTAGATTAAGCCTTTGAGTAGAAATACTCACTTCATGCAAACTCATAATAATCCTTATATAGGTCACTTAAATTTAATAATTATCAAAAATATATTATTCATACTAGAGTCAGAACAAATAATAAACTATCACTAATAATAGCCCTTTGATCTTATGTCAGTATTTTATAAACCCCCATTTAACAATAAATTTTAATTATTTATCCTTACTTTTTAATGATCTATTTTAATACGATTGTCATTTCGTGTGCTTGACTGAAAGAGGGTTGAATACTATTCTTTGCCTGCTGGCCTACATTGCCAGTCGGTTGTCGCAGACCGATTCACACCCGTATCAGGATTATTTCTCTGAGGAATAATTTTGTGCGGCCATCTCGTTCCCTCCCGTTGCGGTAGGACGGGAGTGGGACACCCTCGGGTGTGCTGGTTGTGTGACCAGTCTGCGAACCCACTTCCGTTCTGCCACCATAATTTTAATGTCTGGCAGAACTCCAAATAAAAAGGAGTTGGCTTTGCACATCCATTATTTCTTGGCAACCATTGCCAAAAGCTATAACGACACTACTTAAACATTTAGAGCAGTTTGATCGCCGTAAGGTTTTCAGGCTTTAAATTATTTCGTCTAAAAACTTAGCTAACAATAAAACTTGAGATGTGCCAAGCACAGTCTTTATGGCTTTGCTATGCCTTTTTTATCTCATTTATATACAACAAGAATTTATTTTAAAACGGTAAAACTATGCCACATTCAGATCTTCCATTTCGTGCTTTAAGCGTACTTCACACTTCAAGATTTCTCTTTAATAAATATGGCTTTCATAACGTCGGGGTCGACCGAATTATCGAGTCGGCAAAAATTCCTAAAGCGACTTTTTATAATTACTTTCACTCAAAAGAAAGGCTGATTGAAATGAGCCTAACCTTTCAAAAAGATGGACTTAAACAAGAAGTAATTTCAATCATCTATGTTCAAAAAGAATTAACTCTAGTTGAAAAACTGCGCAAGATTTACTTTTTACATGCCGACTTAGATGGGCTTTATCATTTGCCGTTTAAAGCTATTTTTGAAATTTCGAAAACACATCCAAAGGCATATCAGACCGTAATTGATTATCGAAAGTGGTTCATCAATGAAATCTATAATCTGCTTTTAACCACCAATGCAAATGCTTCAAAACAAGATGCCCACATGTTTTTGTTTGTGATTGACGGTGCGATGGTTCAGCTTTTAGACCCTAACAAACCAGATGAAAGAGAGCGGTTGCTTGAGTATTTTTTGGTGGGAGTGGGGTGAATTAATACCACTTATGTTGATAGGGCATTTAGGTAGTAGATTGTGTTGATAAGGACACAAGGAGAGAAATCTCAGAAAATAATCCTATATACACTGTAAGTAGACTAATGCTATTAAGTTATATATCTCTTTAAGCAAGTCAAGGTTGGGTTGGCTTGAGTTTTCTCTTTATATATTCAATGGCCTGAGTCACTTTTGCTGATTTCGTATTTTTTTGTGTAGTGACTGCCCATATATTCATGGTGCCAACATTCCAGTCATCGAGTACTTTAACTAGTTTACCCTCTGATAATGCTTGTTCAGCTTCAAATGTACTTAAACAACAAACACCATAGCCTTGTTCACACATTTTATGAAGAATTAACGTATTGTTCGTAAGGTACTTGGGCTTAATTTCTACATAGTAACTTGTGTAAGTTGATTCATGAAAAAAATATTTTTGAATCATCGTATCGTTAGTTGCATATTGTAAGTGTAACCAGTTTTCATCATTTAACTCATTAGGATGAGTGGGTATTCCATGTTTTTCTACCCAAGAAGGGGAAGCATAAAGTTTCATATGCATTTCAGAGATTTTGTGAGCAATAAATGAAGAGCTTGGCATTTCCCCAACACGTATAGCCAAATCAATCCGTTCTGTAATCAGATCAATATACTGATCTTGAACTTGGATGTTTAAATTAAGGTGAGGTAAAGCCTGAGACCAGTCTTTTAAGCTTTCTATAAAATAATTAGATAAACCGACTGGTGCCGAGATTCGTAACTCTCCAAAAGGTTCTTTCTTTTCTGTATCTAATAAAGCTTGAGCATTTTCTGCTGCTTGAGCAACTTGTTTGCAATAAAAGTAATATCGCTGTCCAATTTCGGTTAAAGATAATTTTCTTGTTGAGCGATGTATTAAAGTAATTCCACTAATTTTTTCTAAATATCGAATTTGTTGACTTACAGCAGATGGAGACATATTGAGAATTCTTGCTGCACTACTCATCGATCCTTGTTCCACTACTTTAGTAAAAATAACCATACGTTTGTAATGATCCATTTTGAACCCTAGCTTCAAGCTGTTTGAACTCTAAAGCTACTATTATGAAATTACTTATTCAAATACTATTTTTATGAATCAAGAATAGTATTTGATGGGAAGGTAAATCTTTATGAAACATATTTGGGCAAAGAAAATGATTTCATTCGGAGTAGATTTAGCCAGTCAACAAAAACTCAGCTTTTGTTTTGCAATCTATGATGAATCTGCAAATTTGCTTGCTTTTCAAAGGATGGATCATTCAATGCTAGGGTCAATTGATCTTGCTTTGACGAAAGCTAAAACAGCGTGCTTATTTCGAACAGAAACTCAAGAGCTAGGTCAGCTATCACAACCGAATATGCCCATTTGGTCTATAGAGTTTAGTAACGGAGGCCTAAGTACAATCGCTGGTGGTGTGCCACTTCTAAATCAGGCTGGAGAGTTTATCGGTAGTATTGGTGTCTCTGGTGGAACAGCAGAACAAGATAAAGAAATGGCACAAATGTGTTCAGAATATTTTCTAAAAAAATTAGGGTTTACTCAATGAAAAAAGTATTAGTAACTGGTGCTGGAACTGGATTAGGAAAATTAATGGCAATTGCGCTTGCTAAGGCAGGTAATCAGGTGATTGCTTCAGTTTATTCTATATCTGAAATAGAAAGCTTAAAAGAATTCGCAATAGCGCAAAATGTTAATTTAACAGTTGAAAAGCTAGATATTTCGAATGTAGAAGATCGAGAAAAGGCAGCCACTTGGAATGTCGATGTACTGATTAATAATGCAGGCATCGCAGAAACTGGTCCATTAGCAGAAATACCAATGGAACATTTTAAAAGAAATTTTGAAGTCAATGTTTTCTCAGCTTTAGCTTTAACGCAAAGCATTGTTCAAACTATGGTGAAGTCTAATATTGCTGGACAAATTATTTTTATTTCATCTGTCGCAGGGCTAATCACGAAAGCATTAACTGGTCCGTACTGCGCAACAAAACATGCCATAGAGGCAATGGCAGAAGTCTTAAGTGAGGAACTCAAAGACTACAATATTAAGGTTGCGGTCATTAATCCTGGGCCTTACGACACTGGTTTTAATGATGCTCAAATGCTAGAAATGAAAAAATGGTACGATCCAGAGAAAAACTTCACCCAGTTGACAGAAGACAGCTTCAAATTTCCTTTAGAGCAGTATAGTCCTGAAGAACTTATTGAGCGTATTGTGAAAGTTGTATCGGGTGAGGTGAGGTTATTTAGAAACTTATTGCCTGAGAGTTTTGTTGGTATTGTAAAAGACTATCAGGCTGATTTATGGGTTAAAGAAAATAATTAAAAAATAGCTGTTCCTCTAGTTAAATTAGTGGAACAGCTTTTAATCAACATTCCACATATACCTTACTTAATTTTATTTGGTAATGATAATGAGTAAATATATCAAAATATTAAAACAAGAATTAATAGGATTATTTTTACTACAAAAAAGTGATCGTACTTGGGAGCTTCCTTTAACAGCAGCTTTAGCAACAAGTTTACCAATTTTTTTGGCTATTTATTTGGGACATATTGAATACGGTTTGATCTCAAGTTTGGGGGGGATGATATTTCTCTATACACCGAATAATACACCTTTATACCATCGTTTTTTGACAATGATCTGTGCAACAGTGGGTATTAGTTTTAGCTATTTAGTCGGTTTGCTGAGTCATTCATTAGAATTTTCTTTATTTATCATTTTTTCTCTGATGACATTTGGTATTTTGATGATATGCCGATTTTTTAGATTGGGTCCACCTAGCGGATTATTTTTTATTATTGCATTAAGTGTTGGCACAAACTCAAATATAGCGATTTCACAAATCCCATTTCATGTAGGAATGATGTTTTTAGGTGCACTATTTTCAAGCTTTTTAGCTATGTTTTATAGCGTATTTATGTTGCACAAAAAGAAGGAAAAATTATCTACACCTTCTTTTAATTATGATTTTAACTATGTAATTAGTGAATCTATTATTATTGCTTTATTTGTTGGTATCGCTGTCTTTTTTTCTAAAATATTTGAGTTAAAAAATTATTATTGGGTTTCTGTAAGCTGTTTGATCGTATTACAACAAACTAATTTTAGAGATGTTTTTAGTAAAATTTTACATCGTGTACTCGGTACAATGATTGGAGGAGGAGTTACAATTTTAATATTGTCTCAACTATTAAATGGGTGGGGGATTGCTATAGCTGTTATGTTATTAATGTTTGTTGTTGAATATTTTATTACACGAAATTATGCATTAGCAGTTATTTTTATTACCCTTTTAACTATTTTACAAGCTGAAGCGAATAATTTAATTTTAGATAGTGCTAGTTTTGATTTATATTCTATAGCATTTACCAGATTTATAGATGTATTGCTGGGGTGCTTTATTGGTTTTATTGGTGGATATATTATACATAACCGAATATCTTGATTTTAAAATATTTTATTCTTATCAAATTTCGAAAATTATATAATAATTAAAAAACTCACGATCATTTTAATACTTTGATTCAACTATCAGTCTACAGTTTAAATTGTCACGAAATTTTAACTTGATATTTAACAAAGCTAATTTTAGAATCCGCCCAACTAATTTTTAGGAGCTTCAATGTGAGTACTTGCTCGAGTGACAGTAGTCGATCGGTAATAGTCTAAGTATCCACTGAAGTCCTTACAGACCTCTTTTTGTGGATGCAAGAAGAGGTTTTTTATTTTTATCTTTTCATTTCTATTATTAACCCATGATTTATTCATGACAGGTTGCAGTACTTGCATATGCTCCATAACTTATGGGAGTGATGCCAATGGTATTTATTTTAAAGAAACGCTCACTTATTTTTGGTTTCTGCTTATTGGCTTTATCTAACGCTAGCCATAGTGGAAGACCTATGGTTGTTGACGATGCAGCTCTTGTTCCTCCAAAAACCTGTCAACTCGAAACATGGATGCAGCATAATCCTGACAACAAAGAACATTGGGCAATGCCTGCCTGTAATTTTGATGGCAATTTTGAATTGGCTGTAGGAGTGGGAAGAGTAAGCGATGATACTGAGCACGTCAGCTATGCAACCTTACAAGGTAAGACCTTATTAAAGACTTTAGAAACTAATGATTGGGGAGTTGGCTTTTCTTTTGGCACTCAAATAAATACCAAAGATTCTTCAAAGAAAGATTGGACTGTCAATGTTCCATTAAGTGTTTCTACTTTCGATGATAAATTTTTAATCCATGCCAACCTCGGTTGGTTACGTGAAAATACCACGCATAAAAACCAGACCACGTGGGGAATTGGAACCGAAACACAACTTACTCATCCTTTAACGCTCACTGCCGAAGTATATGGTTATGACCGAAATGATGCCTTTTACCAAACAGGTTTTCGATACATGGTCTATAAAGACTTTGTTCAATTAGATGCAAGTTATGGCAATCAAATCTCTCATCACGATAATGCATTTTTCTCTGTCGGATTTGTATTTCTAACAAAGCCATTTTTACCTTGATGATTTAGAAATATCTGAATCTATCAATAAATCTGACAGATTCTAACTTTTGATATCAGATAAATACATTTATCTTAATTGGACTTGAGCACAACCTTTTGAAGTGCTCCTCTTTATGGTTAGATTTTTAGGTATTTAAAAAATGAATAAAATGCACGTAACTTTAGCGGTAATTATCGGCTTAATTGTTGGTGGAGTAATCGGCGCTCTAGGTTATTCTAAAACTGCTGCACGTTATGACGCCATGACCACAGCCTGTGTCATGGTAAACCAAGCGGTTGAACATGGAATCTTGAAACCTGAACAAGTGAAAGAGCTAGGTGAGCTAACAGGTCAAAGCCTTAAAAAAGATTATGAATCTGTTGCATCCAAATTCAAATTCTCTGAAAAGCAATTAGGTAATGCATCTGAAGGTTCTAATTGTAGTCAGTTTATTGTTGGGGTAAATGCCGCACAATAACCATTCAGAAGCCCACAGTAAGTGGGCTTTTTTTATAATGTTTAGTTAGGGCAGCTACAATATTAACTGAACATATCATTTATAGACTGCTATAATAATGATCAATTCAAAATCTGAAATATAAGCTTGCCTAAAGGCAGGCTTTTTGTATATGTAAACAAGTCTGCTAGGAAATATGAAACGCTATTTAAAACAAACTGAATCGGCTACGACTAATTGGACAACAGAGCAAGACTGTTTCTTGATAGAAAATAATTCTCTCCCAATTCACGAACTCATAGAACATTTGCCTTTTTCTGAAGAAGAAATAAGAGTACCTAGAGCTGTTTTGGGTTTAGTGCGTAGAGATAAACAGATGAGGACATATTAATTTTACCATTTGGTAAAAAATAATATGAAAGTAAATGTTTCTAATTATCTCTATTCAACCATTCATTTTGTGGATGAGTTATCAAAACCATAATTTTTTTAGGTGTTTTTTTGGTGCGATTTACATAAGGTACTAATTACTTACAAACCACACCAATAAGATTACCTTTACTTACACTTCTTTGAGCATAATCAAAGTCATAAAAGATTCTTAGATCAGCACTTTATAACAATAGTACGGAGAGAGAGGTTAATGCCAAAGTATCTAGCTGTAGCCGAAAAGGTTTATAAAAATATTAAAAAAGATAGCTTATTCACTGATGACATTACTCAGAATCTTAACTGTTTAATTAGTCAGATTCGAAAAGCAATCAAGGGAACTGAGTTTAAGCTCAAGTTCAACTATATAGATTTTGAAGAGAACTTAACCAAACCTTTAAGTGAATGCAAAGTTCAAATTGACTTGAGTGTCATGCCAAAATTTGCAAATGAAGGAGAGTATCTTCTTTGGTTAGCTGGTTTTATAGAGCGAATTACGGAAGGTGGAAAACCTAAATTGCCGCCAATTTCACAATTTCTTCCGCCAGGTTTTAAGATGTCGAAAGATGCATTTCCTGTATCTGTAGCTCCTCAAAAAGAAGAGCATGCTGACATGATTATCAATTATTTTAAATCTGAGGATTTTAGTAAAAACAATAAAACTCCTTCATAAAAGAATATAGAAGTGACGTCCACCATACTTCTATATACTGCTGGTTTAACTTCAGCGACCGCCTTCTGGGGCGGTTTTTTTTGTCTTAAATCTCCTCATAACTAACTTTTAACATTGTCTAAAATCAGATTTTAGAAAACATTAAATGTATGTAAATGTTCAGCTATTCAGTGTTTTTATATAAATAACAAAAACATAGTCATATTGTGTGGTAAATAGAAATATACATTTTTCACATAAGCAATGTGTCAAGTAACGCAATTAAACATTTAGCTGTTCATAATCTTTAAAAAAAGGGGAATATAAATAATATGAACGAAAATGCCGAGTTAATTAAATACATAGACGTTGCTGAAAATGTATATGAATGTATTTATGAAAATAACCAAGTTTCAAATAACTTGATTGTTAACCTCAATCGAATTATGGCGGAAATCAAAAAGCAGGCTGAAGAAAAAGATCTCAAATTAAAGTACAACTCTATCGACTTTGAATATTGCTTGAGTTTACCTTTGGCAGATAGAGATATAAAAATTGATTTAAGTTTGATTCCTCATTTTGAACATCGGGATGAATGCATTTTATGGCTGACAAATTTTATCGGAAAAATTAGTGTGCAAAAAAAGATGATGAGGCAAAAACTAAATTATCATTAAAAGGAACTAGATTTTAAATGTATGCACGAACCGTCTTTAGACGGTTTTTTGTGGGTGAAATATATAATATGATTTACCACAGATTGACATTCCATAATTAGAAAATGACACAGAGCGCTTTAAAATGAAAAAGCTTGTAATGACTTTTACTGTATTGATTCAACTATCGACCTATAGCGTAGCCAATGATTCTACGGGCTATGTCGGTACGGGGGGAATTCAATATCTCAAAAATTCGCAGATTGCGATGCAAAACGAAGATCTATTTATTAGTAAAAAACTGATTAAGGTCGATTATCTCTATAAAAACCTAAGCAATAAAGATGTCACTGAAACCATTTTATTTCCCTTGCCGCGCATTGATAATTTCTTTGAGTCTGATTTTGCCCATACAGAAGAACTTTTAAAAAGTTTTAAGATTGTGGTTGATGGCAAAAATATAAAACCGGAAATGCATGTCAGAACGTTTATTCAAAAAGATGAAAAATCACCTCTGATTGATGCAACGGACGAGTTTAAGCAATGTGGTTTTAGTGAAAAAGACATGCTCAACCCATGGGTTCGAAACAACTATGATTATGATTATTATGTAGATAAACTAAAACAATGTAATAAACCACAAATACAGAAAATTTTAGCTAATTTTAAAAAAGATGATGTCATCCCATGGTCATCTCAAGTGATTTATAGTTGGAAGCAAACTTTTAAGGCCAATGGTTTGACTAAAATTCACCATGAATATAAACCTTTGGTAGGCGGTTCAGTTGCTTTATACCCAGATGAATATAACCAGCAATTTTGTATGGATAAACAATTTAAGCAGGGCTTAAAAAAAGCCAGCGCAGAAAATTCTCCGTTTAGTGCTTTGGGCTATATTTTGACGACTGGTGCAAATTGGGCAAAGCCAATTGAAAACTTTAAGTTAACCATTGAGCGTGATAAAGACGAACTAGTTTCTTTTTGCTGGGATGGTCAAGTTAAAAAGATTAGTCCAACTCAATTTCAGATGACTAAAACCAAGTTTGTTCCTAAAAAGGATCTAGATATTATTTTTGTGAGAGTGAAATAAGCCGAACTCAAATAAAAATAAATAAATGGCTAGCCTAATCATGCTAAGAAATTCCATACTATAAAAGTAGAGGGATTTCTAATGTGGGATATAACGTGAATTTAAAGAATCTGGAAGCTTTTTATTGGGTTGTGACTTTAAATAGCTTCAATAAGGCTGCAACTAAATTGCAAACAACCCAACCTGCGATATCTCAAAAAATCACATCTCTTGAAAATGAATTAGGTTTTAAAGTTTTAGACCGAAGTTTGCGAAAATTTAAACTGACTCACAAAGGCATCACGTTATTTAAATATGCTGAAAAGTTTATGCGGTTGGAAACCGATCTTGTCGCAGAGCTTACCGAAAACCAGCACCTGACTGGAACAATTCGTTTAGGTGTTTCCGAAACAATCGTTTATACATGGTTGGTCGAATACATCGAAAAAGTTCAACAAGAATTCCCAAAAGTTTCAGTCGAAATTGTGGTCGATCTAACACCTAATTTACAAGAAGGCGTTCGGACAGGGGACTTGGACATGGCCTTTTTACTTGGGCCAACGTTGGCTTTTGAATGTATTGAACAGGCATTGTGTGACTTTGAGCTGAGTTTCTTGGCTTCACCGTCATTTAAAGGCTGTGTAGCTCAAATGTCTTTTAAAGCTCTCATGTCTCATACCATTTTAACTTATCCAAAAATTACCTACCCCTATAAAGAATTAAAAGCCAGAATGAAAGAGCAAGGCATTGATGAACCACTTTCAATTACCAGTTATTCATTAGCAACTTTATTGCGTTTAGCCGAACAGGGCCTAGGTATTGCTGTTGTGCCGACCTTAACGGCGTTAAAAGAAATTACTGATGGCCGACTAGAAATATTAAATACCCCCATTCAGTTAAAGACATTTCATTTTACCTCTATCTATATTCATGGGAATGACGTCGCCTTGAAAGAGAAATTGACAGAGGTCGCCGTTAAAGTATCGACGAGCGCCATGAAAAGTCTCAATGAAAGAATCCAAAAATAAGCGCTGTTATTATTTTTTATAAAATATTTTTTCTTATTTTAAATAGGCTACTTGCATGAAAAGTCATAAAAGCAGCTTATACAGTTTGATAAGTAAAGCTTATCCTGATTTTTTAATAAACATTAAATTTTTTAAAATCATGTATTTGAGTTTTTAATTTTATGTAAAAAGTCTTATTGTCCGTAGGGATGAGCTATGTTTTTATTTTAGATACAAGATTTGATCACCGATTGTGTTGATTGGGGAACAGGGAATCTTTGTCATTTAAAAGGATTAAAGAATATTGTTTGGGAAAATGATGTTCTTGGTTCAACCTGAAAATAGCGTTGTTAAGCTCAAATGGATGAGGAACGCATTAATGTCTTTACTGAAATCTTCTTTTTTATCAGATCGCCAATGGGCCATAGTTGCCTCGATCTTTATGATGGCGACCTCTGCAATGGGGCCTGGTTTTTTAACCCAAACTGCTGTATTTACAGTGAAGTTAGGCGCGGCATTTGGCTTTGCCATTTTAGTTTCCATTCTGATTGATTATGTGGTTCAACAAAATATTTGGCGAGTGGTAACCCTCACTCAAATGCGTGCATCGGATATTGCCAATAAAGCAATTCCCGGCAGTGGCTACTTACTGGCGTTTCTGGTCATCCTAGGTGGTTTTTTCTTTAGTATTGGTAACATTGCAGGTGCTGCATTAGGTCTAAATGCGCTTTTTGGTCTAGACACAAAATGGGGCGGTATTTTAAGTGGTGCTTTAGCTATTTTGATTTTTGCATCAAGAAAAGCAACGCTTGCCATGGATAAAAGCATGATCGTGTTGGGATTGCTTAAAATTCTCCTGATTATTATTGTTGCCGTGATTGTGATGCCACCAGTTGGGCAAGCTGTACATCAAACCTTTGCTCCAGATCAGATTGACTTTGCCATTATTACCACCATTGTGGGCGGTACAGTCGGTGGCTATATTTGCTATGCAGGTGCACACCGTTTACTCGATAAAGGTGCGGTTGGCCCTGAAAATATTGATGAAGTCGCTAAAGCTGCAACCAAGGGCATTATTGTTGTCGGCATCATGCGCTATGTGCTGTTTTTAGCATTCTTAGGTGTGGTGGTGAGTGGTGCAAATATTGATTTAGCCAGCCATGATGCCAACCCAGCAGCTCAAGCATTTCAATATGCAGCGGGTACATTTGGTTTTAAATTATTTGGTTTGATTTTCTGGGCAGCCGGTATTAGTAGCACCATTGGCGCAGCATATACTTCAGTGTCGTTCTTTAATGTGTTTAAAAAGAACTTAACACCAAAACAAAACAACTATACGACCATTACTTTTATCGCATTGGCTTTATTGCTCTATGTGTTATTGGGCGCAACTCCGGCAGGTCTACTCATTTTTGTGGGTGGTTTTAACGGTTTGGTGTTGCCAATTGGCCTTACAATTTTTGTGTATGTAGCAGCATGCCGTAAAGATTTAATGGGTAATTATAACTATCCCAAATGGTTACTTATTTTGGGTGGATTAACATGTCTGTTGACGTGGTGGATGGGCTATATGTCATTTACGACAGTGTTTAACTATTTGACCAAGCTTTAAGCCAGACTTTGTTAAGTGATAAAGGAATAATGCCATGTTTGTAGATTTAAATAGTGATTTAGGTGAAAGTTTTGGGTCATGGAAAATGGGCAATGATGACCAAATTTTACCTGTCGTGACCAGTGCCAATATTGCTTGTGGTTTCCATGCTGGCGACCCGCTCGGCATTTTAAAAACAGTTCGTAAAGCCGTTGAACTTGGCGTGACCATTGGCGCTCATGTTTCTTATCCAGACTTAGTTGGTTTTGGCCGCCGTAATATGGATTTGTCACGTGATGAACTGATTGCCGATGTGCTTTACCAAATTTCTGCACTCGATGGCTTGGCTAAAGTGGCAGGCTCAAAAGTGCAATACGTTAAACCGCATGGCGCGCTTTATAACACCATTGCACATGACCAAGCTCAAGCAGCCGCAGTGATTGATGCGATTAAAATGTATAACCCTGAATTGATTTTAGTGGCTTTGGCGGGATCGAACTTAGTCGAGCAGGCACGTGCAGCTGGTTTAAAAGTTGTGTCTGAAGCTTTTGCAGACCGTGCTTATAACAGCGATGGTTCACTGGTGTCTCGTCGTCTCGAAGGTGCAGTTTTACACGACTCGGCATTTGTTGCGAGCCGTGTGGTTTCAATGCTTAAAAATGGTGGGGTTGAGTCAATTGACGGTGTATTTACTCCAATTCAAGCCGACACCATTTGCTTACATGGCGACACCGACGGTGCGCTAGAGATGTCAGCAGCCATTAAAGCGGAGCTTGTAAAAAACAATATTGAAATTCGCCCGTTTGTAAATAAAGCATAAGGAAGAGCGCAATGTATAAGGATATTAAAGTTGACCCAGCTCAACTTGAAGCCGCGTTAGATGCGCGTTTAAAAATTCGTGCTGGTTTTGATAAGCCAACAGCAGGCATGGCTGCGGGCATGACTCAGGTCAACATGATTTCGGTGCCAAAAGAGTGGGCATATGACTTTTTACTCTATGCGCATCGTAATCCGCAAAGCTGCCCAGTACTTGATGTACTCGAAGAAGGCATCTATGCAACCAAGCTTGCCGCAGATTCAGACATCCGCACCGATTTTCCGCGTTATCGCGTTTGGAAAGATGGCGAAATGGTCGATGAAGTGACTGATGCAAGCGAGATTTATAACGCCCATCCTGATTTGGTGACTTTCTTAATTGGTTGTAGTTTTTCATTTGAAACGGCTTTGCAAGAAGCGGGTATTGAAGTTCGCCATATTCATGATGACACCAATGTGCCGATGTATCTGAGCAATATTCAGTGCCAGCCAGCAGGCCGTATTTCTGGAAATATGGTGGTTTCCATGCGACCAATTCCATCTCATCAAATTAGTGAAGCTGTAAAAATTACCGCGCGTATGCCAAGTGTTCATGGTGCACCTGTGCATATTGGGCACCCTGAAAGCTTAGGAATTCAGGATGTAAATAAGCCTGACTTTGGTGATGCTTCTCGTATTGAAGCGGGTGAAATTCCGGTGTTTTGGGCTTGTGGTGTAACGCCGCAAGCGGCAGTCATGAACTCGAAAATTCCTTTTGCTATTAGTCATGCTCCAGGTTACATGTTTATTACCGATATTCCTGACCGTGCTTGGATGGGCTAATTGGACTAAAGAAGAATTAAAAGGATAAGCAAATGCGTTTTTTATCGGTAAACGCCGATTGTTTTCTGATTGAGCTTGCAAGCCTTGAAGAAACATTGGCGTTATACAATAAATTGCAAAATACGCAATTGAATGGAATTAAAGACTTAGTCCCTGCTGCAAAAACAATTTTGGTTTTTTTTAACGAGATCGAAACCAACTTTAAAACGCTGGTTGCTTCAATTCAGAGCCTCAAGATTGATTCAGCGTTTGAGCGTAGCGGACAAGAAGTAATTGTACCGATTCATTACGATGGTGAAGACCTTGCTCAGGTTGCTGAGTTACAAGGTTTGTCTGTGGCTGATGTGATTAGAAAACATCATGAAAGCGTGTGGAATGTCGCTTTTATTGGTTTTGCGCCGGGTTTTGCTTATATGAGCAGTCCCGATCGGCCTTTTACCGATATTCCACGCCTAACAGTTCCGCGTAAAAAAATACCGTCAGGTTCTTTGGGCTTGGCTGGAAAATACTCTGGTATTTACCCAAAAGACAGTCCGGGTGGTTGGCAGCTTATTGGTACAACATCGGAAAAAATGTGGGATTTAGAGCGCAAAAATCCAGCACTACTTTTACCGGGCATGACCGTACATTTTGAAGATGTTACGCATAGCCCAACGACTGTGAATGTACCGCAGCAAATTACTCGTACGGTTGAGCCTAAACAATCTACACCACTGTTTAAGATCACTGCGCCAAGTCTACAGATGCTCATTCAAGACGAAGGGCGTTTAAACCAGACCAATATTGGTGTCGGAGTCGCAGGTGCAATGGACTTATCTGCCATGCACAGTGCTAACCGTATTGTGGGCAACCCAACCGATGCACCTGTCATTGAAGTTTTAAATGGCGGCCTAAAAGCCAAAATGCAGCATGCGGGCGTTATTGCGGTTGCTGGGGCTATTTCAAACATTCGTGTGAAATTTGCTGATGGTCAAACCGCAGACTTTGAAAGCTATCAACTGATTGATTTAGATGAAGGCGATGAGTTTCAAATTCAGCCACCGACAGCAGGGCTTCGAAATTATTTGGCTATTCGTGGTGGCATAGATGTTGAACCAGTTCTGAATAGTGCCTCCTTTGACAGCTTGGCGGTGTTAGGGCCAGAGCCTTTAAAGCTTGGAGATACGATTTATCTAGGACAGGTGAAGGCAGTCAACATTAGTGTAAATGAAGTAGGCAAAAGCGATTTACCAAAAGCTGGCGAAGTGGTTGAGCTAGATATTGTGATGGGACCACGCACAGATTGGTTTGAATCAGACAGTATTGAACTGCTCTGTCAGCAAGAGTGGCTTGTGACCAATGAAAGCAACCGCGTTGGGTTAAGACTTTCAGGTGAGCAGCCTTTAACTCGCAAAATTACCCATGAACTGGAAAGTGAAGGCACATGCATTGGCGCTTTGCAGATTCCACCGAGTGGGCAACCCGTTTTGTTTATGAATGATCACCCTTTAACGGGCGGATATCCGGTCATTGGCGCTGTTGCTAAACACCATTGGGATTTGGTGGCGCAGATACCAGCAGGTTGCCATATCAAATTTAAAAAAATTGCCGAATTTACAGATTTTGAGAATGAATGATGAATACAGAAAAATTATTGATTGCTAACCGTGGTGAAATTGCCGTTCGTATTATTCATGCTTGCCGTGACATAGGAATTTCATCGGTCGCGTTATATGCAGATGACGATATTGGCAGCATGCATGTCGAACTTGCAGACGAAGCATGGGGCTTGGCTGGTGCAACCGCAAGCGAAACCTATTTAAATATTCCAGCCATTATCGAAGTTGCCAAAAAATCGAAAGCGACCATGGTGCATCCGGGTTATGGCTTTTTATCTGAACGTGCTGAATTTGCCCAAGCCGTGATTGATGCAGGCTTAAAATGGGTAGGGCCATCACCAAGCGCGATTGAAAAACTAGGCGATAAAATCGAAGCGCGTAAAATTGCCGCTTCGGTAGGTGCGCCGTTGGTTCAGGGTACTCAAGACCCACTCAACAATGCAGATGAAGCTTTAGATTTTGCCAAACAATTTGGTTTACCCATTGCTATTAAAGCTGCGTTTGGTGGCGGTGGCCGTGGCTTAAAAGTCGCTTGGAAAGTCGAAGAAGTGAAAGAACTTTATGAGTCGGCAGTACGAGAGGCAAAAGCTGCCTTTGGCCGTGGTGAATGTTTTGTCGAGCAATATTTAGATAAACCGCGCCATGTAGAAGCACAAGTGATTGCCGACCAACATGGTAATATTGTCGTGCTTGGTACACGTGATTGCTCGTTGCAACGTCGTAACCAAAAGCTAGTCGAAGAAGCGCCAGCACCATTTATTAGCGACGAGATTTACCAACAAATTTTAACCTCGGCAAAAGACATTTGTCAGGCTGCAAACTATGTGGGTGCAGGTACAGTTGAATATTTACTGAGTCGTGATGGAAAGCTTTCATTCTTAGAAGTAAACACACGTTTGCAAGTCGAGCACCCAGTTACCGAAGAAACGTCAAAAGTCGATTTGGTAGTTGAGCAAATTCGCGTGGCACAGGGCCAAGTGCTTTCTATTAAAGAAACACCGAAAGCCCAAGGCCATGCCATTGAGTTTCGTATTAATGCCGAAGACCCAGCTCGCGGATTTATTCCGGCATTTGGTGTACTGAGTTTATTTGAAGCGCCGTTTGGTAACGGTGTACGAGTGGATACAGGCGTTCGCACTGGTTCATTGGTGTCGAGCCACTTTGACTCACTCATGGCAAAACTGATTGTGACTGGTCCAACTCGTGAAGTTGCAATTGCTCGTGCTAAACGTGCTTTAAAGCAATTTAAAATTGAAGGTGTAGCTTCGGTTTTAGACTTTCACCGTGCGGTACTCAATGAATCTGACTTTACCGATGAGTTTAATATACACACCCGTTGGATCGAGAATGACTTTAAACAAGAGTTAAAGCCAACTAAACGCGGCATTCCAAACCATCAACAACCGATGTTGCTCAGCTACATTGAAATTGATGGCAAGTTACACCGCTTAGGTTTACCAGCGGGCATGTTTGCACAAGGCCCAGCCACCGCAGTTCAAGCACAAACTAATGATCCAGAAGTAAGTGCAGAGCATTTACTTGCCCCAATTAATGGCGTGATTAGCGCTTGGAAAGTTGAAAATGGTGAGCAAGTGACAGAAGGGCAAGTCGTTGCCATTATGGAAGCCATGAAAATGGAAGTGCAGGTACTGGCGCATCGCAGCGGCGTTATTCAGATTAGTGCAGAGAAGGGCGCGACCTGCCATGCAGAAACCATTATTGGTAGCATTAATTAAGTTTTGAATAAATGATTTGGCCTGATTATATTCTTAGTTTGATCGGGTCAAATCAAATGCTTATTTATTAACTCAGTCAGCTATGTTCACAGTACCCGTTAACCATTTTCAACTTGAAAGCCAGAAAGGGTTATGAGATATTTCGCCCTGTTTGGTGATATCAAAATTAATCACTGTATTGAAAGCTCGCCTATGCGAGCTTTAATTTTTAGCCCAGTTTAAGCACTTCTCACTTAATGAGCTGGCAGCATAAAAACAATTTGAGAATTTGGCACTCACTCAAAGGCGAATTGAAGAAAGCGAATGAAAATTCTACCTTCATCTGAATATGATCAAATTCTAAAATACAGTGTCTATTGGCTCGCCATATCAATTGTGATTGGAGTCGTCGCGGGGCTGGCTTCGACTTTAATTTTTGTGGCTTTTGATATTTCAAATAAAGTAAGAAGCCTGCATCACTGGCTCATCTATTTCTTGCCTTTTGTAGGTTTTGGTATTGGTTATCTCATTAAAAAATATGGATCACCCATTGAGCGGGGAACCCATTTACTCATTGATGAAATTCATCAGCCTAAGTCATTCATTCCGAAACGAATGAGCCCCATCATTTTTATCACCTCAATTTTAACGCAGTTGTTTGGTGGTTCGGCAGGGCGTGAAGCACCAGCCGTTCAGCTTTCAGGTGCCTTAATTGACCACTTGAGCCACATTTTAAAAATTTCGGAAGATAACCGAAGAATTTGCCTAATTGCCAGTATTGGAGCTGGCTTTGCTGGGGTGTTTGGTTTGCCTTTGGCGGGTGCAATCTATGGTTTGGAAATTACCGCTTTAGGTAATTTAAGATATTCAGCCATTTTTCCATGTTTTGTGTCTGCTCTTGTTGCATCGACCATTCCTGAGCTATTTGATATTGTTCACCCACACATTTTTTATGTGATTAGTGAGTTTCCGCCTATTCATTTCGGCACGCTCATGAACTTAATTGTGGCAGGTCTGATCTTTGGTTTGATTGCACGATTCTTTATTGCCGCAATTCATTTTGCCAGTGACGTCTTTTATAAATATGTGCGTTATTTGCCTTTAAGAACGATGGTGGGTGGTATTGTGATTATGCTACTTACTTTGTTCACCGCTCATCAGCAATACAACGGTTTGGGTACAGATAAAATCATTTCATCTTTTTATGTACCGATTGAGTTTTACGACTTTTTTAACAAGACTATTTTTACTGCCATTACTTTAGGTTCAGGCTTTAAAGGTGGTGAAATTACGCCGTTGTTTTATGTAGGTGCGACATTAGGTAATGCTTTAGGGGCGGTTTTAAACTTGCCGATTTCATTGCTTGCAGGCTTAGGTTTGGTGAGCCTGTTTTCTGGAGCGAGTAAGGCGCCGTTAACGTCTATTATTTTAGCCATTGAGCTATTTGGAATGAATGTTGCGACTTATGCCATCATTACTTGTTTGTTGGCAGCGCTATTTTCTGGAAATTGTGGGCTGTATCGCCGTAAAAAGTTGATGGATTGATTAAGCCTTTCTAAGGAGTTGAGTAGTTTTAGGTTGCTTAACTCCTATTAAATCTTCTTATTTTTAATAACTATAATGAAAATTGGCATATTAAATGCTTAATAAAAACTGATAAGCAAATGAAAAGAAATGAAGTTCTATCTCTTGTTGGGAACTATAATGAGAAATAGAAAATTATTTTAATATCAAAAAAGGAATAACTTAAACTGTGTCAATATTTATTCTAATACTTACTTTTTTCGTGGGTGTACTTGTTGGGCGATACACTATATTTTTAATTCAGAAGTCCTTATCTATTTTTATATCTGCTGTTGATAAATTTTTAAATAAATACTTTGTTCTTTTTCTTTCAGCTATTTTATTCTTTATTTTATTTTCTCTAATTTTAACAGGAGGATTGATATTGTGGTATATCATTAGTAGAAGAGTAATAGAGCTAGGTAAGTTTATATATTTATTGGGATGGGTGGTTGGATCAAGTTTTTTTGGATTTCATCCGAAGAATAATAGTTTTAAATAATAGATAAGTGGTTAATATAAAAAATAATCTTAAAGAGGGTGTTATGTCTATGTTAGGTTTCGCTATTTTTTTTATATTCTTATATGGAATTGGCTATTTTGTAGTTAAAGCAGGGTGGAAGCTTCGCTATTTAGCGCCAATATGGTTTTTATCATTTTTTATTATCACTCTATTTATTTTAGTAATTTTATTTCCTAAAGATTGGACCAATGCACAATTTTTTACTATACATGGACCTAATCACTTAGCACTTCTTTCTTTATTAATATCTTCATCTTTAAGTTCACTTATTACGTTTATTTTAGTTTTGGTTGCATGGGCTATTCGGTATGATGTCATTTAAATTGTTCAGATTAAAAGATCTTAGACAATCTAATATTTGTATTAAATAGCTAAGTCCTCTCTCATTTGGAGCAATAAAATGGTTGAGTCCATTCCTATGATCGTTTTGTTAGCTGCTTTTTCTGGAGCTATTTTTGGGCGCTACTATAGAGCAGTCTTTGTCTTTTTATATGATAAAGTTTATATACTCCTTAAAGGCCTTCTAACTAATCCTTTTCTTTCAATTGTTTCGATGCTTTGTGCAATAGTTTCTGTTTTCCTGTTCTCACTATGGGGGAATCTCTTTTCTTGGGTTATCTCTGACGAAAATGGGGTGTATTTTTATAACTCCTATTTTATTGGAGTTCTGGTAGGTCTTTTTCTGCTTAGGTTAAGTAGTAAAAAACAAGTTTTAAGAAGTTGAATTTAGATTATTCTACCTGTATCTGGCGATTGAAATGAAAAAAATATTAAAAATACTTAAATGGCTTATTGTCCTATTTCTAATGTTTGTTCTCTTGCTCGGTGTAATCGAGTTTATCGCAAATAAATTCTTTGATAATGCTGCCAAGAAGGATGCATGTGCTGACTCTGGAGGGGCATGGGATCATCAAAAAGATACCTGCCAATTTGGTCCTACTGATCCTAGAAGTAAAAAATAATTGGGAATATAAATGGAAAAGCAATTTGTCGATGAGAAAATGCAGAAATACTTGCGATTAATGCGTTTACGTAGAAACTTTGTATTCTCAGTATTAGTATTTCCATCAGTTGTTATTGTTGTATTGATGCTAGCAAGAGTAGATGAAAAGTACTTATCTATTTATTTTCCGATAACCATGATTCCTATCATATTATTTTTGATGTTTAAGCTGTTAGCTAACGATATATGCCCTTGGTGTAAATGTGGTTTTTTCATGAATGATCTAGGTTCTTTTGTTAATGGGCTAAGTTTTATCTTCAGAAAACAATGCTCTCATTGCGGGCAGCCAGACAAATTATCAAAAAATGAAGATGAACATAACTCTTAAAACTATAGAATATTATCGCCGTAAAAAGTTGATGGATTAGTGAAGCTTTTCTAAGGAGTTGAGTGTCTAAAGCGGATCAAGCAAAGTTTTTAATTATTTTTAATAAAGGGGGGTAGAAATGGCTGGTAGTATCATTGTTGGGAAAAATTCACATTATAATCCGCTTATAGATCCTGAAAAGGAAAAGCTGATGGGCGAAAGTATGGCTTCAAGTTACGCTTTATGTTTTGGGGATACTATTATTGATGTATTGGAAAAGTCTTTCCCCAAAATTATTCCAGAGATCACATTCGTCTATGAATTTATGGATACTATTGATTTTTCAACTTTAGATAAAAAATCTTTTAATAAGGTAGTGAATATTTTAAAAAAGTATTTTGATAAATATCAAAATACTAAAGAAGATAATACTGGTAAAGATATAGCAAAACATGTTTGGTTAGGGCAAGTATATCCCTATGTATTAAAAGATGAAAGATATGAAGCCGAATAGAAGTACTCATAGCTGAGAGAATTTTTATATTTTTTAAGGCAGAAACGGGATTGAGTGCGATAGGAGCTGGTGTTAGCGAGATCGCTGCAGAATATTTGCGGAAACCAAAATTTTTTGAAAGTGTTGATGATGCTTTATCTTATAAAAATCAAATTTTTGAAGTATCAAATGGGATTGCAGCCGCTTATGCAAGAGAGTTAAGATAGGCTAAGACTTTTGATTTCTATCGTGATCCAAAAACAGGTGATATTTTTATTAGGGGTAACCAATAAAATAATATGCTTAAGATTGATATTTCAAGGTTTTTAAAATGAAAATTCGTTTAAGTCTTAGATTAGGTGGTGATAATTTAAATTGCCAAGAAATTATAGATAGCATAAATATTGATTTTATCTATGAATTTTATAATTATGATGATTATTCATGTTTAACATTTTTCCATCCTAAGGGAATTTCGGGTGAATATCCTGATAATAACTATGAGGAAGATTTTATTGTCTTTATTGAAGAAAATTATGAAAAATTATTTCAACATGGTATTAGGAGCTTTGATCTATTTATAGAAGTGTATTATGTTGATCAATGTAACTTTGAAATATTAAATAGTAATAGATTAAAAAGATTGAACCAATTCGATATAAGTATGCCAATTAGTGTATATCATGAAGATGAAAATGGTAATCTGCGATAAATACAGTAAAAGAATCTTATTATAAAATATTAACTATTGGTGTGTGAGTTATTGAAAATACTTAATAATTTAAAATACCCGTTCTACAAGATTGAACTAAAGTTATCTTTAGACCTAGTACAATTGATCCTAAAATAATTGAGATTCAAAAGTCGAATGGTCAAAAAGTGATGGAGATACGTTATGAAAAATAAGCCGTGGGTTGAAGATAATGATCCTTTAAAAGAATATTATGGCTTATTGGATGATAATGAGTTAAGTAGCTTTTTAAGTTTGTTTAGTGAGTGGAATAAAAATAATTATGGATTAGAATCCGATATTGGTCAGGTTAAGACAGGTATTCAGTTATTAGATTTTTTTGATTATTCTAATAAAAATTGTCATCTTTCATTATTTGAGAATTTATGCTTAACAAAAGGAGGAAAACACGAGAAATTATATTGGATACCTCTTAGTAGTAATGACAATATTATCTTTCAAGATTTTTCTCCTCTTATGATTGCTAAAACTTCGATTACAAAAGAAACACTTGATTATGTAAGTCGTTCATTTATGCAGATGTTAAATGGAGGTTATATATTTTTTGATAGTAAATGTAGGTTTGTAGGAGTGGTTATAGATGGATATTACATGCAGGTCTATATGAAAAAAGATTTCATGAGTGATGTAATGAGGCCGTATGTAAAGAATTGGGATAGGATAGATCAATTTTTAGATCCATTATTAAAAAAAGATTTAATTGATCGAGTACATAAGATTTTAAGATAGATAGAAAGCCAAAAGTATGGTGTTAAAAAAATAATTAACAAAAAATCTAAATTATTTATCCTTTCTTTTTAACGATCTATTTTAATACGATTGTCATTTCACACGCTTGACGCCAACAAGAGCGAATACTATCCTTTGCGTGCTGGCCTACATTGCCAGTTGGTTTTAGCAGACCATCAGCCAAAGTACACGAAAAAGTCTAACTTTTTTGTGGAAATCCCTGTGTGCCCCCTTTACGGTGGAACGGAAGGGGGACACCCTCGGGTGTGCTGGATTCTTTGGCTCCAGTCTGCTAACCCTCTTTCGTTTCACCACCATTATTTAGCAGTAATGCGGTGAAACTTCTTTTATAGCCAAAGGAGTCCGCTATGCGTACTAATTTTTCTCAATTATTGGCCTTTGCCAAACTCTCTCTATCCATACCGCCTAATTGGTCTTTAAAACGGTTTAATCGAATCTAGGTTTTCTACGAGCTTAAATCGTTAAGACTAAAAAATCATAGCAACAATAAAACCCGAGATAGCTTAAGGCACATTTTTGTGCTGCTTATCCATGCCTGTTTTTTAACACTCATTTTAAGAGTGACGGCATTTCTATCTCTTTTAGATACAACAAAAAATTATTTTAAGCGGTATACATGAAAAATTTAGAATCTTCATTTAGAGCGCTGCGCGTGCTTCACGCAGCAAAAGATTTATTTAATCAAGATGGCTTTCATAAGGTAGGCGTTGACCGAATTATTGCGGAAGCCAAAATTCCCAAAGCTACTTTCTATAATGACTTTCACTCAAAAGAACGATTGATCGAGATGTGTCTGACTTTTCAAAAAGATGCACTCAAAGTAAAAGTATTTTCCATTCTTAATTCATACAAAGAGCAAATGGTGCTTGATAAGCTCAAGCAGATTTACCTTTTACATGCCGATTTAAATGGTTTTTATCATTTGCCCTTTAAAGCAATTTTTGAAATTGAAAAGCTCTACCCAAAAGCCTATAGCTTGGTGATTGAATATAGAACTTGGCTAATCAACGAAATTTATAAACTGCTTTTAACCGTCAAAACTACGGTTTCAATGAAAGACGCCCACATGTTCTTGTTTGTGATTGATGGGGCAATGGTTCAACTTTTAAGTAAAAACAGTGTAGATGAGCGAGACAAGTTATTAGATTATTTTTTAATAATGCTCTCTTAGCTCTAAATCCACACACTTTCTAAAAGTAAAAAGCCCGTCATTGGGCTTTTTATTTATTCGAGCTCTAGTTGATCGTCATCTTTCGTGACTTTGATTTTCAACTTTTTATATTTACGCTTGTTTGGATCTAAAGCAGAGTTTGTCACTTCATCAGCAAATTTTGGATTCTGCATGAGTTTTGCATAGGCTCTGTAACCTATACGAATTCTGGTAGGTGGACAATCTGTTCTTTTGGAATAATATTCAATAAGCGAATTTAATTCCTTTAACAAACTCTGATGTTCCATTGTATTGCTTATTTTCTATGAGTTAGTAGGTCATTTCAGCATACTAAACTTTAGAAAATTTCTAAAGATGTAGTTGATATACATCAGTTTTAATAAATGTTAATTGAATTACATTTATTTTATTAAGAGTGAATTAATTTGCATTTTATTTGGTATTTCTGATTTCTTTTTAATCAAACAGTCATAACCAAGGTGTAAATTAATGTTAGAAAAAGAAAATAGATAGAAGATTGCCACGAACAAGAACTACTTAAGCAATTTTCTCACATTGTGGTATTAAGCTGACTTTAACGAGTCGGCTTTTGTTTTTGTGGACAAATAAAAAGCCCTAGATGGGCCTTTTACTTTTTAAGTTAGCGATTAAAACTTAAGTTTTTTAAGTCCACGGCTTACGCCATTTTGTAAAGCTGCTTTAATGATGGGGCCAATAAAAGGCACCCGACCTTTAAAGCTAATGGTGTAATCCAATCGAGTACGGTTGTTTCCCAAATCAATAAACTTCATTACACCACGGTGACCTTTAATTGGGCTAATGCCGCTGGTAATCGCATATTCGATGAGTTCATTTTCTTTGTAGATTAAATTAGTTTCAACAAATGAAGGGGTAAATGGAATAGACATTTTACGAGCAGAGCCAACACCATTACGAGCGTCTTTTCCGTTACTAATGCGAGTCACTTTAGCTGGAGCAAAAAGCTTGCTTAAGTTTTCATGCTCACTCAAGGTTGCAAAGACTTTGTCTACGGGTGCGTCAAATTCTTGTACGATGTTGATTTTTTGAGTTTTTAACATCTTATTCCCTCTAAAAATAATTTTGACATGGGTGATTGTCAGAATTTGGATATTAGCACGCTTTGGGCAATGGGGGAATTCTAATCCGTCGGAGTTTTGAGACTTCAGCAATCAGAGCCTGAATTTATCAATTGACCTAAATAGTAAAACATCTGTTTTAACCTAACATGGTAATTAAAATTTAAACGCCTAATATCTATTCTTGGGAGAAGAACGAGTACAACAAAAATGAATGCTGTTCAACCAACAAAGCCCGCAGGTGTTATGCGGTATTTAATAAGTAAACTGAGTGTAATAGGCCTCGTAGTCTGTGTCACAAGTGCATCTGCCGCTAAAGAAATAAAATCAGGAGATTCGGCAATGGGTTATCAAAATCAAGCTGCTTGGCAACAAATTGAACAATTTCTTCCTCAAGAATTTCATATTCCTAAAGACCAGTTACCAAAAGAAGAATGGTGGGCTTGGAATGGTAATAACATCCATTTAGATACTTATCGAAATCCAAATGCAAAAATTAAAGTGATTTTATTTCATGGTGTGGGTACGAATGGTCGACAAATGTCGATGATTTTAGGTAAACCATTGGCTGATCGGGGATATGAAACAATTGCAGTCGATATGCCGGGCTATGGTGTCACTCAAGTTAGCAAAGGCAAGGTTATTAGCTATAACGATTGGGTACAGGCTGGTAGTGATTTAATTGATATTGAATTAGTAAAAGATAGTCGTCCGGTTGTGCTTTATGGTTTAAGCGCAGGTGGAATGATGACGTATCACGTTGCGGCAAAGAATAAAAAAGTGAAAGCAATTGTTGGAATGACCTTTCTTGACACAAGTAGCCAGAAGGTTACAGACACTGTAGCAAGTAACTTATTTATGAGTCGAGTAGGGACACCAATTGCGCATTTGACTGCAAAAACACCTCTGGCCTCAATGCGGATTCCAATGAGCTGGACAAGTAAAATGAGTACCTTGGTGAATAATAAAGAGGCTTTAAAGGCTTTTATGAAAGATAAAACCTCGGCTGGTAACTCGGTTTCACTCACATTTTTAGACTCATATATACATTACAAACCTGAAGTGATGCCTGAAGAGTTTGATGTGTGCCCAGTCTTGTTAACTCAACCGGAAAAAGACCGTTGGACCCCACTTGATTTAAGTACACCATTTCTTAGCCGTATTCAGAAGGTACCTGTAAAAACCGTAATATTGGAAAATGCAGGGCATTATCCATTAGAGCAGCCGGGTTTATCTCAAATGGTTGATGCCATTGACAACTTTTACAGCACTACAGTGAAATAACGAGTAATTGTGACCCGTTTTAATTCTGCTCGTTACGGTTTTTTATTTCTTAATTTTTTAAAGAAAGGTTGAATCACATACCAGTTGGTTGAAATCCAGCAAATAAAGGAACCAGCCGTAACCATGGCTGTTCCTTGCCAAAAGCTTAAGGACAATTGAATTTGTAAAACAAACATTGCCAAAATAGACGAAATAATAGGGGTGAAATAAGAGGCAACCACAAGCATGGTAATGTTTCCATGAATGATGCCAATGTTCCATGCCGCATAACCAAAGCCAATTGCAGCGGATGCAACTAAAAGGGTGATTACAGTTGGAATATCCATTGAAGGAATGGCAAATTGCCCAGAGAGAAGCAGCTTGAGCCATAGTGTTAGGGCGACACAAACAAAGAAAATAGAGATCGGGTTTTGCCCATTACTCATTTTTTTGGTGAGTACACAATAAAAAGCCCAAATAATGGCACCTACAAATGCCAAAATATAGCTCAGAGGGTTGCTATGAAAATTATCGACAATGCTACTTAGACTAAAATCACTGCTTCCAGTTTGAATAAAAATAATGCCGGAAATTGAAATAAGTAAGCCGAGAATAATAAGAAAATTAAACTTTAATTCTTTAAAAATAACAAAAGCCAAAACCGTTAAACTCGGCCACAGATAGTTAACAATGCTGACTTCAATTGCTTGTTGAGGGCTTTGAGAGTAAGCAATCGCAAATGAAAAACACAGCTCGTAAGCAACGAACAGGACTGTACCCAATATTAAGTATTTTTTGGAAATCTGCTTAAAGTCTGGAACTTTGAAAATGGTAAGCAACAGTAGAGCACTTAAAGAATAAATAAGCGTAACACCTAGCTCAGGTCCAATGGCGGCACTGACTTGTTTCATTAAGCCCACCATAGATGCCCACATGAGAATGGCGCTTAGACCAATCAATGTTGCTAGATTTTTTGACATAAAGTTCAGTAAATAACGGTTAAAAAATGGTAAAAGATTAAGTTGTACTAATGAAAGGAATAAATTTTCAAGATAGGGAATATAGGACAAATTATATAAAATATAAACAATTAAATTTATTGATTGGTTGAATCTGCTATGTTTATTTAAGCATAAAATTGGGTAAAGAAATTTTGAATAAAATAACATTGTGACGAGGAAAATATGGAAGTTATTAAAACGGTTGGTGTGGTAGGTGCAGGTGTAATTGGAGCAAGTTGGACCGCCTTATTTTTATATAAAGGATTTAAAGTTAAGGTTTACGACCCGTATCCTATAGATGAAGCGATTTTTAAAAAAAGAATATATGCAAATTTAAATGATTTATTGGCTTTGGATGGAAACTCTGAGCATAGCCATTCTCTACAAGATGTATTACTTAATCTGGAAGTTTCTAATCACTTAAAAGATGCAGTTTCAGAAGCTGATTTTATTCAAGAAAATGCCCCTGAACGTCTGGATTTAAAACAACAGTTATATCAAGAAATCACCTCATATTGCCCTGAACATACCATTATTGCTTCAAGTTCGTCGGGCTTAAAAGTGTCTGATTTTCAAAAAGAGGCCCAACATCCTGAACGTATTTTATTAGGGCATCCTTTTAATCCGCCTCATCTTTTACCTTTGGTTGAGATTGTTGGTGGTAATTTGACGTCTCCACAAGTTTTGCAACAAGCTTCCGAGTTTTATAAACAATTAGGTAAGAACCCAATCGTTTTAAATAAAGAAGTCAAAGGGCATGTAGCAAACCGTTTGCAGGCTGCGCTATGGCGAGAAGCCTTTTCACTGGTTGAACAAGGGGTGTGCTCTGCCGAAGATGTTGACATTGCGATTACCAGTGGGCCGGGTTTAAGATGGGCGCTATTTGGCCCCTATATTAATATGCAGCTTGCAAACCAAAAGGGTTTTAAAGAGGCTATCCATCATTTAGGCCCACCGATGACAGAATGGTGGAATGATATGCAAGCATTTCAACATTCAGACGAGACAAAAGAGTTATTGGAAGCACAAACCAACCAGTTGTTAACACAATATGAAGATATCGATTTATACCAAACCAGAGATAAAGGATTGGTGGATATCTTAAAGCTCAGACAGCAGCTCGAGTTAGATTAAGCCTAATCTTTAGGACAGAGCCAATCATTTTACTGTAGAGATGATTGGCTTTTTGTTAGATCAATAAGAAAAACATTGCTAGCTGAAATTATTGTGTATTCATTAATTATTACTTAAATCTCTCTAGAGACAATTACTGCGGTGTCAATGCGGTATTGCTGCTATGAAATGCACAGTTTTTAGTGCAGCTTTTTACTTTTTATTTTAAACCGCACTCAAATTGCCCAAGTTTAGTATTACTTTTAATCAAAAACGTAATACTAAGCTGGCATGTCCTTTGCATAGTCATAAACAATCAAAAGTGATCTAGGGTTCCGATACTTCATGTATGACTGGACCGAGAGTTCACGGTTCCTAGCGAACTACACGGAGGGATAAAAGCCCGGGAGGAAGTCTAAAACTATCCGACAGGAGTAGCTATGAACACTGCAAATTATCATAACAATCAGGCGATTTGGACCGAACTTTTACCCGGTGGACATCACTGGTCGGGCCGTATTCAAAAGGGAACTATTCTTAGGTTTAAATCACTTGGCGCGCAAGCAAACGTTTCTTTGTTCTGTGTAAATGCAGCAGATGTGCTTGAACGTTTTAACACGCCCGACAGTTTAAAAGGGCAACATACTGCCTATTTAAAAGCTTCCAATGTACTCTATTCAGACCTTGGTCGTGTCATGGCTTCAATTGTTCATGATGAGCATGGTTGGAACGATGCACTCTGTGGGCCAAGCCGACCAGAACAAATTGAAAAGCAATTTGGAACGCGTACATTTCAAGATGCCCGCAATGATATGTACCAAAACGGTTTGGACAGTCTACTCATTGAAATGTGCAAATATGGTCTCGCAAGCCAAGACTTAAGTGCCGCCGTTAACCTGTTTTCTAAAGTTGTGCCAGATGAAAGCGGTGCTTTGTCATATGTCAGTTCTGACAACACCGATCAAACCATTGAACTACGTTTTGAAATGGACTGCCTGCTATTTTTATCTGCTGCACCGCATGGTTTAGATACCACTCAAATTTATCAACCTGCCGATATTCAACTCAGTTTATTTAAAGCCAATTCACTAACAGACAGCGATATTTGTCGTGATGCATGTTCGCAAAATCAGCGTGCGTTTCAAAACACAGCCCGCTACTACGCACTTAGCAATATTTAAATCAGGAGAAGCATCATGACAGTTTTACAATCATTTGAAAAAGCAGTTTTAAATGAAGTTTGTCCTGCGGGCGAAGCGTGGATGTGTGAGGTTAAAAAGGGCCAATATTTTCGAATTATTGATCTTGAGGGAAACCAAGCGGTCGATACTTTGTTTATGAGTGCCGAAAACCCAACTGAGCGTTATAGTGCAATGGATACTTTGGCCATCAACCAACACATTTATTTAGAAAAGGGCACTAAGCTCTATAGTAACTTTGGCCGCCCAATTGCGGTTATTCATGATGATAACTGTGGCCGTCATGACACCATTGGTGGTGCTTGTTCATGTGAAAGTAATACAGTTCGCTATGCACATGAAACTTACCCAATGCATAGTTGCCGTAATAATTTTATGTATGCCTTGGCAAAACACCCAATTGCAAAAAAGCATGGCTTAAATGTCCGTCATATCGGTCCAAACATTAACTTTTTTATGAATGTGCCTGTTACACCAGACGGGCAGCTTAAATTTGATGATGGTATTTCAGCGCCGGGTAAATATGTAGAAGTTCGGGCAGAAATGGATTTAATTGTTTTAATTTCAAATTGTCCGCAGCTCAATAACCCATGTAATGCCTATAACCCAACCAAAATTCAATTGGTTGTCCGTGAAGCGGAGGGGGTGTAAGCATGTTTAAAAAAGTTCTGATTGCTAACCGTGGTGCAATTGCCTGTCGCGTAATTCGTACCCTTAAAAAACTCGGTATTGCTTCGGTTGCAGTTTACTCAGAAGCCGACCGTGATTCTCTACATGTGACCTTAGCCGATGAAGCCTTTTTAATTGGCGCTGCACCTGCCCATCAAAGCTATTTAAATATTGAAAAAATCCTTGAAGTTGCAAAACAGTCGGGTGCAGAAGCCATTCATCCCGGTTATGGTTTTTTGTCTGAAAATGCCGAGTTTTGTGATTTGTGTGAAAGCCAAGGCATTGCTTTTATTGGGCCAACTTCAAGCCAAATGCTCGATTTTGGTTTAAAGCATACTGCACGTGAGCTGGCTATTAAAAGCAACGTGCCTTTACTTCCGGGTAGTTCACTCCTTGCAGATGAAGCTGAAGCCTTAACTGAAGCGGCCCGTATTGGTTATCCGGTCATGCTGAAAAGTACCGCGGGTGGTGGTGGTATTGGCATGCGTCTGGTTTGGAATGAAACCGAATTAAAAGATGCCTATCAAACTGTGTCTTATTTAGCGCAGGTCAATTTTAAAGATGCTGGTTTGTACTTAGAAAAATTTGTACAGCATGCACGCCACATCGAAGTTCAAATTTTTGGTGATGGACAAGGGCAAGTTTTAGCGTTGGGTGAACGTGATTGTTCGGTACAACGTCGTAATCAGAAAGTGATTGAAGAAACACCTGCGCCACACTTAAATGAACAGCAACGCGACTACCTTCAAAAAGTTGCTATTCAACTCATGCAGTCGGTGAATTACCGCTCGGCAGGCACAGTTGAGTTTGTCATGGACACTGAAACTCAAGAATTTTACTTCTTAGAGGTCAACACACGTTTGCAAGTTGAGCACGGCGTGACCGAGCAAGTGTTTGGTGTCGATTTAGTCGAGTGGATGGTCACTTTGGCAAGTGGTGACTGGTCAGCACCGACTGAACAGTTAGAGCCAACAGGACATTCGATTCAAGTTCGTCTTTATGCGGAAGACCCAATTAAACAGTTCCAGCCGAGTGCGGGTTTACTCACTCATGTGAAATTTGACCCGAAAGCACGTGTTGAAACATGGGTAGAAACAGGTTCAACAGTGTCGTCTTTTTATGACCCGATGATTGCCAAAATCATTGTGACTGCTGTAACACGAGATCAAGCCATACAGGCAATGAGTGCTAGTCTTGCAAATACACAAGTCGCAGGTATCGAAACCAATCTGGAATATTTACAAAACATTATTGCTTGCGATGTGTTTGCTTTAGGTACTCAAACCACCCGATTTTTAAATACTTTTGAATGGAAAACTCAAAAAATTGAGGTGTTGCAGTCTGGTATTCAAACCGCCATTCAGGATGTAACAGGCCGATTAGGGTATTGGGATGTCGGCGTACCGCCATCGGGTGCGATCGACCCACTCAGTTTAACTGTGGCAAACCAACTGTTAGCCAATGAATCAAATACCGCAGGGCTTGAATGTACTTTGCAAGGTCCAACCTTAAAATTTCACTGCCACAGCCAAATCGTGATTACAGGCGGTGATATGCCTTCGCAACTTGATGGCGAACAGGTGCCGATGTGGCAAACCATCAATGTTAAAAAAGGCCAGATTTTAAAATGTGGACTTATTCGCTCAGGTTGCCGTAGCTATATAGGCGTTAAAGGTGGTTTCGATGTTCCTGACTATTTAGGGTCACAGGCGACTTTTACTTTGGGTCAGTTTGGTGGGCATGCGGGACGTAATTTATTAATTGGCGATATGTTGCCGATTACTGAATATTCCACTCAATTGACCACAGCTTTAACTCACGCGCAAATTCCTAGCTTTACCCAAAACTGGGAAATTGCAGTGATGTATGGCCCACATGGCGCGCCAGACTTTTTTACAAAACAAGATATTGATACCTTCTTTGCCAATGAGTTTGAAATTCACTATAACTCAAGCCGTACAGGCATTCGTTTAATTGGGCCAAAACCTGAATGGGCGCGTGAAGATGGGGGCGAGGCAGGCTTACACCCATCCAATATTCATGACAATGCTTATGCCATTGGGGCAATTGATTTCACTGGAGATATGCCAATTATTCTTGGCCCCGATGGTCCGAGCTTAGGTGGTTTTGTATGTCCCGCGGTAGTCATTCATTCCGAGCTTTGGAAAATCGGGCAACTTAAAGCAGGCGATAAAGTCAAATTTGTGCCTGTAAGTTATGCGCAAGCGAAAGCACTGGACCAAAAATATCATCAAAGTTTAATCGCGACTGATACAACTAGCATTGATTTCAACCCAACCATTCAAGCAGAACCTGACACTTTAAAAGATGCCGTTTTAGCCACTTTAGAGGGTGAAGCTGAGTTACCAAGCGTGACCTATCGATCAGCTGGAAATAGCTATTTGTTGGTGGAATATGGCGAGTTAGTACTCGATCTAAATTTACGCTTCCGTATTCACGCACTCATGCAATGGGTCAAAGATCAAAACATTCAGGGCATTATTGACCTAACACCGGGTATTCGTTCACTACAAATTCATTTTGATTCAATCCAGCTCGATCAACTAGAGCTTCTACAGAAACTTCAACAAGCAGAAGCCGAGTTACCCGACATTCAAAATATGCAAGTGCCTTCACGGACTGTCTATTTGCCTTTGGCTTGGGAAGATTCACAAACTCAACTCGCAACCGAGCGCTATACGCAAATTGTTCGGCCAGATGCGCCGTGGTGCCCAGATAACGTCGAGTTTATTCGCCGTATTAATGGCTTGGCTTCCAAGCAAGCGGTTAAAGATGTGGTCTATAGCGCAAACTATTTGGTGATGGGTTTAGGCGATGTGTATTTGGGCGCGCCAGTTGCGACACCACTCGACCCACGCCAACGTTTAGTCACTACAAAATATAATCCAGCACGAACTTGGACACCTGAAAATGCCGTGGGTATTGGTGGTGCTTATATGTGTGTATACGGCATGGAAGGGCCGGGTGGCTACCAGTTTGTTGGCCGTACCACCCAAATGTGGAGCCGCTACCGTAAAAATGCCGACTTCGAAGATGGCAAACCGTGGTTATTACGCTTTTTTGACCAAGTTAAGTTTTATGAAGTCTCTGAAACAGAACTTCTGCAAATGCGTGAAGACTTTAAGGCAGGCCGTCTACAACTTCGCATTGAAGATGGCGTGCTCAACTTAAAAGAGTACAACGAGTTTTTAAAAACACATCAAGACAGTATTCAAGCCTTTAAAGACACACAGCAAGCTAACTTTGAGGCTGAGCGTCGTCGTTGGCATGAAGCAGGTTTACAAGAATATATCTCTGAAAGCCTAGATGCTGTTGATGAAGGTGAAACCGTAGTTATTCCTGAAGGGGGCTGTGCAGTTGAATCGCATATGCCGGGGTCAATCTGGAAAATCGAATGTGCATCGGGAGATATTGTTGAAGAAGGTGCAACTCTTGCGGTGATTGAGGCAATGAAAATTGAAATCCCGATTATTGCGCCTGAACGGATGAAGGTAGAAACCATTACCATTGAAAAAGGGCAAACTGTAAAAACGGGACAAGTGCTATTTACCTTGGTGCCTGTCGCTTAAACCAAAAGAGAGCATCGATATTGATGCTCTCTTTTTATCTTATACTTCGGTCAAATGCTTTAATACTTTATGACCATGTTCAACAGCTTTTAATTTAATTTCAGACTCTGCATTGCCTGATAAAGGCGAAACGTCATAAAGCAAGTAAGTGGCGCTTAACTGCATTTGCGTATATTGAATTGAATATTGAACCGCTTTTAAAAAGCTATCGATTAAGTTTTCTCGGTCGTTCACCATGTTGGCTTCTGTTTGGCCGACCGTCATACTAATAATGACTTTTTTGTCTTTTAATTTGTCGCCCTGAGAGCCGTAAGCAAACTGGTAAGTAAAAACTTCATCAAACCATAATTTCAAAATTGCCGGCATATTAAACCAGAACATTGGATATTGCAGAATGATCGTGTCGTGGCGTAACAAGGCTTCTTGTTCAGCGCTGATATCAATTTGATAGTCCGGATAGAGCTGGAAAATATCTCGTACTTCGAGGTCTGGATAGGTTTTTAAAAGTTCATTCACTATCGTTTTATTTGCAATTGATTGAGCGTAGTAGGGATGAGCCAAAATAAGTAAAGCCATGAGAGTGCCTTTAAACTATAAAAATAATAGCCACTATAATTTTTATAGTATTGGCGTACAATAACTATCAAAGTTGATAGGTAGCGTTTAAAAATGGCAAATACTGAAAATACATGTGAAGTCACGGTAAATGGAAAAACTTATCCATGTCATATCAGTATGGCTATGGACTTAGTTGGTGGAAAATGGAAATGCGTGATTTTGTATTATTTAAAAGATAAGCCGAAACGCTTTAATGAAATCAAGCAACTCATTCCTACAATTACTGAAATGACATTAAGTCTTCAACTCAAGCAATTAGAACAGAGTGGCTTAATATCTCGAACTGTTTATGGTGAAAAAGCACCGATCAAAGTTGTCTATGAAATGACAGAGTTTGGAAAGACTTTTAGACCAGTTTTAGATTCTTTATATGTATGGGCGCATAGTTTGATTAATCTATCTGAAGAGTCAAAATTAAAACTTAATTTATTGTGATTTAATTAATATAGAAGATTGGTTTTATTGTTCACATAAAAAAGCCCCATCCCTGTGCATGGGGCTTTTTTTGCCCAAAAATCACTCATAAATACCCGCCAAAACTATCAAACCGCGCTTAAAAACTGGCACATTTTCTGCATCTCTTATCAGTAATACAAAAACTGAATTTGGTAATACCAAGCTGGAGGTGCGATATGAACGATGTAAAACCCGTGGCTCAACCAAAGCAAACTTTAAAAGCCTTTTTAGTTGAATTGCTCAGCGTACGTGCAGGCGTATATATCAAACAAAACAATTATCCGACTAAAACAAAAGGATAAGACTGTGGCAAAACAAAAGTTAGCTCGAATCAGTATTACCGTGCCTGAAACGACACTCAATGCACTCGACCAAAAAATTGTCGAGCAGAACTATGAAAGTCGCTCGCAAGCCATTGTTGACATGATTAATAAACACCTAATTGCAGAGCAGGCGCAGGCCAATGAAGTCATGGTAGGCACGTTGACGCTGCTTTACGACGCTAGCCAAATGACCCTGCGTAATCAATTGGTTGATTTACAACAACAGTTTTTAGCACAAGTGATTAGTTCGCTTCATATTCAGCTTGACCAACAAAAGATATTGCAAGTCATGTTAATGCAGGGCGCGAGTTCTGAACTCAGACAAATTAGCCAGCAATTTATTGTGCTTAAAGGGGTAATCAAAGGGCATTTAGAACTGATGGATGCCGTGATGCCGCCTATACAGCAAAATGACTAAATGAGGAGTAGCGTGTTGAAAAATTTATGGACAATTCAAGACTGGAAAACCGCATATCAAAACGGGCAAATCCATCTTAAAGATTTGGTTGGCTATGTTGCAGAAATTAAAAATGATGATCATGCATGGATTGAAATTGCCTCCGTTGAGCAGATTCAATCGCAAATTGATGTTTTAAAAGATCAGAACATTGTTGACCTACCTCTATACGGCGTGCCATTTGCAGTTAAAGACAACATTGATGTCGCTGGCTTTCACACGACTGCTGCTTGTAAAGAAGTTCAATATCTAGCGACAAAAGATGCTGCCGTAGTTGCCAAGCTGAAAAAAGCAGGGGCGGTTGTGGTCGGTAAAACCAACCTCGATCAGTTTGCAACTGGACTGGTTGGGGTTCGTTCTCCATATGGCGCAGTAAAAAATAGTTTTAATCCTGAATATATTAGTGGTGGTTCAAGCTCTGGTTCGTCGGTGGTGGTTGCTAACGGCATTGTGCCTTTTAGTTTGGGGACTGATACGGCGGGGTCAGGGCGTGTACCTGCGGGTCATAACAATATTGTAGGTCTCAAACCGACAAAGGGCTGGTTCTCTACCACAGGTTTAATTCCTGCATGTCGGACCATTGATGTCATTTCCATTTTTGCACTGCATATTGATGACGCTTGGACAGTCGCCAACTTAATGCAGGGATATGATGAGGCAGATGAATATTCACGAGCGCATCCAGCCAATGTACCAACTCAGTTTTCTAAACGAAAAATTGCCATTCCTGCTCAGCTTGAATTTTATGGTGATCTTGAATCTGAAAAAGCCTTTTTAGTTGCAGTCGAGCGCGTAAAAAAGCTGGGTTATGAAGTTGAGAATATTGATTTCAGCTCTTTTAATGAGCTTGCCGCTGCACTTTATAATGATGCATGGGTAGCGGAAAGAACGGTCGCCGTTGAACGCATGACAACACGTGAAAAAGCTCATCCGGTCATCGCCCAGATTATTGCGCAGGCAGATAAATTCAAGGCAACAGATGCACTTCAAGCCGAATATAACCGTGCGGTGCTTGCTCGAAAAATTAATTTAGCCTTACAACCTTTTGATGCCTTGATGGTACCAACAGCGCCAACCATTTATACCATTGCCGAAGTTGAAGCCGACCCGTTGACTAAAAACGCGCACATGGGGGCCTATACCAACTTTGTAAATTTTGCAGATCTTTCTGCACTGGCCTTACCAAATGTACTGCGTGAGGATGGTTTACCAAGTGGAGTAACCTTTATTGCACCAGCTTGGCACGATCAGGCACTCGCCAATTTTGCGCAGCTCTGGCAAACCGAAACATCGCTGAGTTTAGGTAAATCAACTCAACATTATCAAAAAAGTCTAGAGATCCAGTCGAGTCATTCAGTGCAGCTTGCTGTTGTGGGAGCACACTTAACAGGTATGCCTCTTAATTTTCAGCTCACTAGCCGTAATGCCACTTTGCTTAAGAAAACCCAGACCGCAGATGCTTATAAACTCTTTGCTTTAAAAAACACCACACCACCAAAGCCAGGCCTGCAGTGCGATGTAGCAGGGACATCAATTGAAGTTGAAGTGTGGGATGTTCCTTTAGCAAATTTTGGAACCATTGTGGCCGAAGTTCCTGCACCGCTTGGTATTGGGAACCTTAAATTAAAAGATGGAACATGGGTCAAAGGCTTTATCTGCGAAGCTTATGCAATTCATGATGCAATCGATATTAGCCATTTTGGAGGCTGGCGAGCCTATATGCAGTCACTCAATCAAATCGCTCAAAGTGTTGTTAGTAAAAATGTTGGGGAAGTTTCTATATGATTAAAAAAGCGTTTTTATCCGTATCTATTTTATCGGCAGTTGTATTGGGGGGGTGTGACAATACGGCTAAAGTGCCCGAGGCCAAACAAGACTCTCAGGCAGCTACAAATACCAAATCAATTACCATTGGCTATAGTGATTGGCCAGGCTGGGTGGCTTGGCAGGTGGCTATTGAAAAGGGCTGGTTAAAAGAAGCAGGGTTAAATGTTGAGTTTAAATGGTTTGATTATTCGGCTTCTCTTTCGGCCTTTTCAGCAAATCAGCTCGATGCTGTGTTGGTCACTAATGGTGATAACTTGGTAACAGCTTCGGGTGGTACTCAAGGCATGATGATCATGGCAACAGATTATTCTGCGGGCAATGATGTCATCATTGCAAAAGAGGGTATTAACACCATTCAAGACCTAAAAGGAAAATCAATCGGTGTTGAAAAAGGCTTGGTTGATCATCTTTTACTAGCAACAGCTTTAACCGACCATAACATTAAAGCGAGTGAGGTGAAGCTAGTAAACTCAGCGACTAACCAATTACCTCAAGTGTTCAATAGCCCAGATATTTCAGCGATTGCTGTTTGGCAACCTGTTGCTGGGCAGGCATTAAAAGCCGTAGCGGGTTCTAAAATTATCTATACCTCTAAAGACAAGCCGGGTTTAATTTATGACACTCTGACCGTCAACATGAGCCATTTAACTGCCCATCAAGAAGAATGGAAAAAAATCATTCAGGTGTGGGACAAAACCGTTAAATATATTAATGACCCTGCAACCCATGCCGATGCAGTTAAAATCATGGCAAACCGTTCAGGGGTTGACCCTAAACAATATGAGTTGATGGTCAGTGGAACGCATCTATTAGATATCAATGCCAATAAAAAGGTATTTGCTAAATCAGAAGGGTTCGACTCGATTTATGGTTCTACCTATCACGTCAATAAATTTAACGTTGAAAACGGTATTTATAAAACCGAACAAAATGTAGATGGGCTGATTTACCCAACGCTCGTAGAACAACTTAAATAAGCCTAATCAATAAAAAAGCCCAAGTTCAGCTTGGGCTTTTTAACGTCTTACTTATTTCTCTGTACTGACCTGAGTCATACGCGGAATTTTTGGTAAGTCTTGTAAAGCTGGGTCAAGTTCATCTTCGTCAGCGTGAACTAAATAATCAACCCGTGAACGGAGCTGTTTAAACTCAGGTGTACTCATTAAGTCCAGTGAGCGTGGACGAGGTAAATTAACTTCAATAATTTCCTTAATTTCACCGGGATTGGCTTTGAGTGCCACAATTCGGTCTGCCAGTAAAATGGCTTCATCCATGTCATGGGTCACAAAAATAATGGTGATATCAATGTTCTGCCATAAATCCATTAAGTGCTTTTGCATTTTTTGACGAGTGTGTGGGTCGAGCGCACCAAAAGGTTCATCCATGAGTAGAATTTTAGGTTGATTGACCAAGGCTCTCGCAATGGCAACGCGCTGTTTCATGCCACCAGAAAGTTGATATGGATACTGATTTTCATATTTTTCTAAACCAATAATATTAATCCATTCACGTGCTTGAGCCTCGGCTGTCATTTGGCTGGCTCCACGCATTTGCGGGCCAAACATCACGTTTTCTTTTACAGTTTTCCACGGAAAAAGAGTATAGCCCTGAAACACCATGCCACGTTCAGGGCATGGGCCAGTAATGCATTCGCCGTCTACTAAAACTTCTCCGCTATGGTATGGGTCTAAACCTGCAATGACACGGCTCAGCGTCGATTTACCACAACCAGAAGGACCAATCACACAAATAAATTCTCTTTTATGAATTTTCAAATTGAGTTTATTTAAAACCGTACGTTCTGTTTGACCATGTTTAAATACTTGACTGAGCTGTTTGGCTTCTAAAATAACAGGGCGTTCATAAATTTTTTGAAAGTATTCATGCGCGTTAAATGTTGAATCATTCATTATTTTGCTCCTACTTTCCAAGTGAACATCCGCTCACCTAACTTCATTAATGCCCAATCACATACCAGACCAATCACCCCAATAATCAAAATAGCCGCATAGACATTGTCAAAGTTTTGATAGCGCGCCTGTTGAGTAATAAACCACGTAATACCAGAGGTTGTACCAATCAATTCTGAAACAATTAAATAGGTCCATGCCCAGCCCAATAACACTCGTAAGTCACGGTAAATATCGGGTAAGGCAGCAGGGATTACTACATGGAATAAACTTTTGAGCTTATTAGTGCCAAGGGTATAGCCAGCTTCAATTAAGCTTCGATCTACCATTCGGGTGGTATTGGCGATAATTAAAATTTGCTGAAAAAGCGTACCAATCACAATAATTGCAATTTTAGGGGCATCATTAATTCCTAAAATTGCCACTGCAAGTGCGCCAAAAGCTGGTGCAGGCAAGTAACGGAAAAACTCGACAAACGGCTCTGTTAACAGTGAAATGCGCTTAGAAAAACCACACAAAATACCCAGTGGAATCCCAATAAGCGAAGAGATAAAAAAGGCGGAAAACACCAGTTTAATACTGTGCCATAAACTTTGATGAAACCACGGTGAATCAGGTTGTTCGGGTGGTGTGGTAAAGGCGGTGACCAAAGCCTGAGCTACTTCATGAGGAGCGGGTAAATAAATCGGATTAACTAAAATACCTTGTGGTGGTGCAGAATTTCGATTGACTGCATTTTGTGCTTCGAGATAGAACACATTTTTATCAACACGACTTCCTACTTGTAAGTAAGAAACACTTCCCGAACTCGTGATTTGTACTTGAGGATGCCAAACAAAAGGTAAGTAACTGATTGCGCACCAAAGACATATTGGAATAACGAAAGAACAAATACTGAGAATCAGCTTGTTCTTTCGCGTAAATTCCTTTGCAACATAACCCATATTGAGAGCTCCCCATTTTGATCAGTATTACGATTTTCATAAAACGTAATATTATTAAGCAAAATAAGTGCCATCTTTAAGGTGCTCTAGATGAGTTAAGAAGGTGAGGGAACTAAAGTTTCATGTAAATAAACCCAATAACATTTTTCGCCTTCTACTTTAATGCAGGCTGTGGAAGTACGTACTGTCTCGGTTTCATTGGTTTGTTGATGTTCCTGATATTGCACCCAACAATAATTCTCAAATTCGTATAAAGCTGTACTCTTAATAATGTCGATTTTTAAAGAAGGCTTTTTTCCAATATTTTGACTAAATAAACTATTCACTTCGGCTAAATCAATGCTCTGACCTTGAACCGTAACCATCTTAAAATTTTGATCGAAACTATCTAAAAGCGGGTTAAGACTCTGTTCTGCATTTTGGCCTGTAAATAAATTTTCGATCAAAACGTGTAGGTCAATCACGCTTTGAATGGCCTGATCTATTTGGTTAGACATGTGTTTTTTCCTTTAAAATGGGAATGAGTGAGAGTAAGCAGAGGACTGCTGCAACAAGAAATGTATGTTGATAACGAATGAGATCAGTTGAGCCAGACATAAGGTTATATATTGAAATCAGAACAACTGTGCCGACACTAAATGAAACTTGTCGATTGATGTTCCAGAGTACACTGCCTTGTAATAAATCTTGCTCAGTAAAATCAATTAACGAACTAATTTGGGCAGTATTGGCGCTTAAGCCGCCTCCCATACCCATCACTAAATAGGCGAATACTAAAAAGCTGATGGGGCTAGTGTTTGAAATAAAAAATAAGAAAAAGATACCAAGGCTATGAAGGATAATGCCAATAATAAGTAAATATTTCTTTCCTATTTTTTGATAGAGCAAGCCACCGCTGATCATTGCCACCAGTGCACCTACTGCATAGAGCAACATGAATGAGCCAGTTTGTTTTGCATTAAAGCCAAGGTTAACCTGTAAATTAAAAATATTGAGTAAATTAACGCCTGTAAAAATACCGGGAACAGCGTAATAAATAATAAATGCATTGCGTAAATTTTTATTTTTTAATAACTGGAGATTGAGAATAGGATGATCGATTTTTTTCGAATGTTGAATGTAAAAAATAAGCATTCCCACCGAAATTAGAAAACTACTTATAGCTAATGTGACGTTATGGTAATCACTATAGAATGAAAAGGAGAGTAATAAACATAACAGGCTTATATTAAAAATAACCAAGCCTTTTATGTCAGGTCTTTCACTCAATACACTCTCTGTTTTTTTAACCCATAGCCACGCTAGAAATGAGGCAAGTAAAGAAAATGGAAGATTGGAAAAAAATACCCAACGCCAACTCAATGAATCAATAATCACACCGCCAAGGGCGGGTGAAAATGCAGGTGCAATGAGTGCAATTGCCATAATCATTGTAGAAATGCGTTGGCGCTCTTGATTGGGAAATAAAGCATATACGAGTGCTTGGCCTACGGGAATTAATAAACCTCCAGCGATACCTTGAATAAAACGCCAAAAAATTAAGCTATAAATCGATTCACTAAAGCCAATAAAGCAAATGCTTATAGAAAATAACAGCATCGAATAACACAATAACTTTTGGTTCCCAAGTTTGGTGGCTAACCATAAACTCATGGGCATGATTAAAATGAGGCCGAGAATATACGCATTTGTTACCCATGCGACTATGGATTGGCTAACTGAAAATGATGATGCAATATTAGGTAATGCAATTGCTGACATAAAAATGTTAATGCAATCAATAAAGAACCCAAGTAAAAACACCGTTGCTATTTTATATCGATAAGACATACCTACCTCCGTGCAGGCAGGGTAAGATTCGGCTCTTTTATTGTCGATGCAAGCGAAGTAAAATCATTGTTCAATAATTTCAAACAATCGGCTGAATTGTGCAAAAAAATCTCAAGCAAATTACTAGTTTTTTACAAGTTGTCGATTCCGGATCTTTTACTAAGGCTGCCGAAATTTTGGGACTGAGCCGATCAATGGTGAGTATTGATATAAAACAATTAGAAAAGCAGTTAAATACAAGCCTCTTAATTCGAAACACCCGTAATATTGCATTAACTGAAATAGGTCAGCATTTTTATCAAGATTTTAAACAAATCCAGCTTCAGATTGATGAGGCTTTTGAGCGAAGCCAACATTTAGGCACAAGCATTACAGGCATTTTACGTTTTTCATCAACCAATGAATTTGGTCAACGTTTTATTCTGCCTTTATTTCCTGAGTTCTGTCAGCTCTATCCTCATTTACGCTTACAGTATTCGTTTAATTCATCTCTCGATGATTTAGTGACTGAAAAATTAGATCTGGTTATTAGGCTAGGAAATTTAAAAAACTCATCTCTAAAAACTCGAAAAATCGGAGAATATCCAATTTACATTGTTGCTACTCCGCAATTTATACAAAACCATCCTGTAGAAAATATATCTGATTTAGCGGATGTTCCTTGGATTGGTCACACCTTATTAAATTGGCAAGATTCGCAATATATTTTGCAAAATAGTTTAGGGGAGCAATATTCATTACCTTTTATTCGAAGTCAGTATGAGTCAAATTCGGTAACAGCAATTCATCAAATGGCTCTTTCATCATTAGGTATTGCGATTTGTCCTGCATGGTTAGTTGATGAAGATATTCAACAAAACCGCTTAATTCGGTTATTTCCTGATTTCTCATTACCGCTACAAAATATTCAATTACTGTACCCTAATACTGCTAATTTACCGGCCAAAACTCGAGCATTTATAGACTTTTTGGTGGCCCGTCTTTCTTTTAGATAAACTAAAAAGTATGTAAGTTATGGACGATAAGTTATTTTATATAAATAGACAATTCTGTCTGTTTTTTATAAAATAGCGCTGATTATGACTCAGTTTTATAATAATGATGTCCAATAAAATATTTCAAATTTTAGATAGTTTAGGTTTGGTTGCACAGAATCGTGTACTTCATGTGCAATTTTCCAACCCATCATTAAACAATCAAGTCTTCTTACAACGTATTGAAGGCGAACATACGCTCAACCAAGGTAGCGTTGCTGAGTTACTGTGTCTGTCGACGAACGCTCATATTGCATTAAAACAATTTATCGGCTGTCAGGTTGCTATTGATCAGGTCACTGACATGGGCCAGTTCTTTAGAACCGCAGGCATTATTACCGAAGCAAGGCAAGGCCAAAGTGACGGCTCACTCACCATTTATAACCTCACCTTAAAAGACCCAACTGCACTCTGGCATAAACGCCGTAATAGCCGCGTGTTTATGAACAAAAGCGTGCGGGATATTAGCGAAATTCTGTTTAAAGAATGGCAAGGTAAAAGCCCGTTATTTGCCTCAAGTTTAACGCTCGACACTGCAGGGTTAACGAAAGACTACGACGTGCGTCCATTTGTGATGCAGTCAAACGAAAGCGATTATGACTTTTTAACCCGTTTGTGGCGTAGCGAAGGCATTAACTGGCTGGTTGATGAATCACAACTTTTTATTGCTGATCCAAATGCGTCCATTCAGCCACAAGTCTTGCGCTTAATTGACGATAACCAGCACTACCAAGCCCTTGAACGTCGTAGCCTACGCTACCAACGCAGCAGTGCTACAGAACAGTTCGACACCATTACCCAAGTTAAGGCAGAGCGTCGCCTGCAGCCAACCTCGGTACATGTGCAGCGTTGGCAAGCTGATGCCCTCCAACAAGAAGAAGGCAGTGGCAGCGTACAAGGCACACAAAAGCACAGCGAACACTATGACAATGCCAGCCTGAACCTTGAAGATGCATGGCACGTCAGCCCAGCTTGGATGCAAGACCTAAAAGGTGAAGACCAAGCTACAGCTTCAGGCAATAGCCAGATTGAACAGCTTAACCAGCACATTAATGCTTACCATCACCTGAGCTCTAAACAGTTTACCGTTTCAGGTAACGTCCGTGATGCTCAGGTCGGTTACTGGTTTGAACTGAATGATCACCCAGAACTCGACCGCCATGACAGTGCTGACAAAGAGTTTTTAATCTTAAGCAAGCACTACTATAACCAGAATAATTTACCGAAAGAATTACAACAGCAACTCGAGCACCTATTACCAAAAGACAAGCTCAAGGCAGCCCAACTCGACACGCAAAACCCTGAGCAGCGCCACTATGCTGAGCTGAATGTCGTTCGACGCAACATTAAAGCTGTGCCTGAATATAGCCCGCTAGAGCACCGACCAGCAGCTTACCCACAGCGCGCTAGAGTGGTGGGACTGGAAGGCGAAAGCATTCATGTCGACCAGTGGGGACGCATTAAGGTTCGTTTCCTGTTTACCCGAACTGATGACCATAACCATGACGGTGGTGCCGGAAGTAACAATAATGACACCGATTCGGCTTGGGTAGATGTACTCACCCCGTGGGCAGGTGCGGGTTATGGTGCCCGTTTCTTGCCACGTGTGGGCGAGATCGTGGTGATCGACTTTTTTGACGGCAACATTGACCGACCTTTTGTGGTGGGGCGTATTCACGAAGCTGAACGTCACCCAACCCAATTCGACCAAAAAGGCCAGTTACCTGACACTAAAAAACTGAGCGGCATCCGCTCAGAAGAAGTCGATGGTAAAGGCTTTAACCAGCTACGTTTTGATGACACTACAGGACAAATCAGTGCCCAGCTACAAAGCAGCCATGCAGCTAGTCAGCTTAACCTCGGTAACTTAAGTCATCCAAAAGATAAAGCCGAAAGTGACGGTCGTGGAGAAGGCTTTGAGCTGAGAACTGACCAGTGGGGTGCGGTAAGAGCTGGAAGTGGTTTACTCATCAGCACCCACAAACAAGACCAAGCTCAAGGCGTACACCTTGATGCAAACGAGGCCAAACAACAAATTGAAGGCGGCCTCAACAATGCCAAGGCACTCAGTGAAGTTGCCAAAAATCAACAAACTGATCCATTAGAAGTTCTTGAGAACTTAAAAACCTTCATAGAGCAAATTGAAGAAAAAGATCAAGACAAAGCTGCTGCTTTTAAGCAAGCCTTGATGATATTAACTGCACCTAACAGTATTGTTCTAGCCAGTAATGAAGACATTCACTTAAGCGCAGATGCTCAGTTAAGCCAAACTGCTGGAGACAGTATTAACCTGTCTACCCAAAAGAACCTGATTGCGCATGCCCAAAATAAAATCAGTCTTTTTGCAGCGCAAGAAGGGGCAAGACTGTATGCAGGCAAAGGTAAAGTTGAGATACAAGCACAAGGCGATGGAGCAGATTTAATTGCCCGTAAAGCTGTTCAGATTATTTCAACAGAAGACAAAATTGAAATTAGTGCTTCTAAAGAAATCGTTATCACGGCGGGTGGATCTCAACTCAAGATTAATGGCTCGGGAATTTTCCCTGTCACTGGCGGTAAGTTTGAGGTGAAAGCTGGACAGCATTTGTTTATGGGGGGCGGAAGTGCGAATTTCAGTTCGTCACTACCGCCTCCGCCTAAACGTGGGCAGGGTGTGCTCGAGCTTTTACATGACTATTCACATGGTGAGTTTGTTAAAGGTGGAAGTTATACAGTTGTCGACAACTTAGGAAAAGAAGTCACTGGCAAGTTGGATGATAAAGGATTCGCAAGAGTTTCTGGCTTAGCGACAGGTGCAGTGAAAGTCTTCTTTGAGCCAGACCACCGTGATCCTTGGGATACAGCAAGTGATTTTAAACGCCCAGTTGAGTGGCCAAATAAGAATGATGCGGATAATGAGCAATCAGATTCATTAATTGCGCAAATGAGTAAAACAGCCCAGTCCAAACTTGGTGAATTATCTAAACAATTAACCAATCCTGCGAATATTATGAAAAATATTCAAACTGCACAAAGCATAAAATCTGAAAGGGCAAAGGCTTTAATGCCAATGTTAAAAACTCAGGTACAGGGATTAGTGACTGATCAAGTGAAAAGCCTTTTACCCATTTCAGAAGTAAGCCAAAAATTAGGAAACAACATTGATCTTGCATCAATTCAAAAAATAAATGACTTCAGCAAATTAAGTTCTGTTGATAGCGGTAGTTTGGTTACTAACGCTCTTCCTCAGTATTTGCAAAGCCCTTTTAAAAAGAATTCGTAGAGAAATAAAATGTCTGGAAAAACAGAAGTTGTTAAACCGTTATCAGAAGTTGCTATTAAAGATGTTAGCCATTCAAAACAAAAAATAGATAATTGGTTAAAAAGTCATACTCATCAAATTGTGACATTAGACTTAGTCGCAAGTGTAATGGGGACCATTCCAATTATTGGAAATGTAATGGCTGCCATCGATGTGGTTTCCGATATTTGCTATATCTATGATAAAGGTTTTCAAAATGCCGATATTATGGATTGGTCCACAATGGGTATTGACCTTATTGGGATTGCACCTGTACCAGGAACAACAGCAATTCGTATGTCTGCTCGTCCAGCCCTGTTTCTAGTCCGCCAAGAAGTTAAACGTGTGGGTAAAGCTGCTTTAGGAGAAGCAGTTATTGTGGTGATCTCTAACCATTTAAACGATCAGGTTGCAGGGGATATAGAAAAATTCTGCAAAACTGGGTTAAATAAACTAAATTCAATTTTAGCCACTTGTGGTGGAACAGTCCAAAATGCAACGGCACAAATTAATGGCGGAATTGTTCGAGTTGTAACAAAAGGCCAAGTATTTACAAATGCAGGCTCAAATACAAACCGCGCTCAACAGCAAGCTGCCGGTGTTATTAAAGGAATAAAAAGTGGTGACTTAACGCGAGCTGGAAAAAATTTAGTTTACATGACCGAAAACTGGGGGAAGGCTCTTATTAAAACAGGAGCAAACTCCAATGCTAAAGTTGTTACTTCTTTAGTTCCAGCACATTTAAAGCAGCCGATATTAAATGTAGGCGCAACGATTAATAAAATTGGTATCACTGCCAATACTAAAATTAAAGGCTTGGGAAATGCAGCGCAGCCGCAAACAATTGGGTGGCTATTTGATGTATTAAGAATGAGTGCTTCTAAATTTAGGAAAAAGAAACCAGCTCAAGTTAAGCCAACTCAAACCACACAAGTCAAACATGACAAGAAAAATAATAAATTAGAAAAGGCGAATACTGAACACGACGCGACTCATAATGCGAATGCATGTAAAAACTGTAAAGGTGGTGCGACTAAACGATCAATTACCTTTGCCATGGGTACTGAGTTTTTAAACCATACCGATGCACAAATTCACCCGTTACTAATAGAGCAATTTTCGAGAACGTACGTATCGAACTTATATCAGTATGATCAATCGATTTTCGGAGCGCGGTGGATTACACCTTTTACAACCAAGATTGCTCGTTGTTCTAGTTACAACATAAATGAACCTAAAGAACCGATTGAGCAAGAAGGTTGGGAGTATATTGGCAGCGATGGCCGTCCTGTTCGCTTACTAGAGCTAAAAGTTGGGCAGAGTTACTATGATGAAGTAGAAACTTTTACTTATACAGTTGTCTCACCTGAAATTAGAGCAATTTCATATGGTGTTTCAGAAACTCGCTTCTATCAAAAATATAAAAATGAGTTTCGTTTAGTCTCCATAGAACGTCAAAATGGATTTAGTATCGGACTACGTTATGACTATGAATTAGAAAATGGTGATAGCTATTTATCCGACATTATATTTAAACAACAACAACAAATATTGGCGCATGTAGCATTACAAATTAACGATGTTCAGAAAGTTGTTGCAGCTTGGTTGGTTGAAGATGGTCAACTGATTAGACAACTATCAGCATATCAATATAACGAACAAGGCGATTTAATTAAGGCAACCAATGAGTTTGCTGCCTCTTATGAATATCAATATCAAACTCACTTATTGACTCGTTATACTGATCTTACTCAAAGAGGAATGAACTTAAAGTGGGATGGTGTTTTACCTAGCTCAAAAGCCATTGAAGAATGGGCCGATGACTATAGTTCCGCTACTAAATTAGACTGGGATGAAAACGTTCGAGTAACTTCAGTCATGGATATCGATGGTAACGTGACTGAATACTATTATGGTATTACGGGTTATACCTATCGAATTATTTATCCAGATAATTTACAAGAATGGTTCTTTAGAGACCAAGCAAAAAATATAACATCGCATATTGCTACAGATGGAACAGAAACATCGTATACCTACGACGAACGCGGTAATGTCTTAAGTATGGTTCAGGCCGATGGCTCAACCTTCTATTATGAATACGACGAAAAAGATAATCTGACTGGTTTTGTTGACGCTGAACAGGGGCGTTGGTTTAAAGAATATGATGCTTCAGGAAATATAATTAAAGAAATTGATCCACTGAAGCGTGAAACAGCCTATGCCTACAATGCAATGGGATTGGTGACTTCCATTCAAGATGCTAAAGGCGGTAAGAAGACACTCAAATATGATGATCAAGGCAACTTGGTTACTTATACGGATTGTTCTGGTAAAGAAACGCACTGGCACTACGATGATCGCGGGCGCGTCAAATTTATTGAAAATGCCTTAAAGCAAAAAGTTGAATATTTCTATACGGAATTAACTGCTGAACCAAGACAGCCTCTAAAAAAAGGCTTACCACTAAATGCTTTTGGACAGCTCGAAAAAATTAAGCATGCTGATGGTACTGAAGAACATTTTATTCATGACGAAGAAAGTCGTTTATTAGTTCATGTTGACTCTAAAGGACAGCAGACACGTTATGAATATGATGCAGCTGGTTTAATTACTAAGCGTATTGACCCATTAAATCAAACTTTAAAATATCAATGGGACCGTTTAAGTCGCTTAAAACGTTTAATTAATGAAAATGGCGCAAGTTATGAGTTTGTCTATGATGCTACGGGTCGATTAGTAAAAGAAATTGATTTTGATGGCAAAGAAACTGTCTATGCGTACGATGAATATAATGGGCGTCTGACTACGAGTATTGAGGTCGCTTCTGCCTATGGTCAAGATTTCAAAGACCGTGCTGCACCTAAAGACCGTGTTCAGCAATTTATTTTTGACAGCATGGGCCGTTTAGAACAACGCACAGCAGGATATGGCTATCAAGGGCAAGAGCTTGAAGAAAAGCAAACAGAAGAATTTTCTTATGATGGCTTAGGTAATCTAGTTCAGGCCAAAAATGCCGAAACTAACCTGCAGTGGTTTTACGATGCCGCAGGTAATTTAATTAAAGAGCATCATCAAGATGTCGTGACACAAAAAACTGCTGTGTGGAAACACGTCTATGATGAATTAAATAATCGAACCACAACCATCAGACCAGATGGACAGAAAATAGATTGGCTGACTTATGGAAGTGGGCATGTCTATGGCATGGCTTTAAATGGTGAAGATATTGTTAGTTTTGAGCGAGATGATTTACATAGAGAGACATTACGACACTATGCAAATGGTCTTAGCCAGCAACAACGTTATGATGAAGTCGGACGTTTAACTCAGCAATTAATGTTGAATGGGCATGACAAAGGTTACCAGGCCCAAACTCAAAATAATGCCATCCAGCATACCAATCAATTGATTGAACGCTTATATCACTACGATAAAACAGGTGAGTTAACGCTCATTAAGGATACTCGTCGTGGGGCCATTCACTATAAATATGATCCTGTTGGGCGTTTATTAGAGGCAACTAGTAAACTTGGGAAAGAGACTTTTAATTTTGACCCAGCAAGTAATATTTTAGATCGATATAACACTACCAAAGAGCAATCCTCACAGCATACTGCCACTGAAAAAGGTCTTGGCTATAACCGCTTAGTTAATAATGTCGTGCAGGAATATCTTGACCAACAATATCAATATGATGCTTTTGGACAACTGATTCGACAAAAGTCATCACAAGGTGATTTAAATCTTGAGTGGGATGTGTTGGGACGTCTTGTTCGTAGTCGAAACAATCAATACACGGCGGATTATCGTTACGATGCTTTGGGCCGACGTATTCAAAAAAGAAGTAAGCACCACCATACATGTCAAGAGCAGAACATTATTTATGGTTGGGATGGTGATACTTTAGCTTATGAATCTAGCGCTGATATAACTAAACACTATTTCTACGAAAAAGATAGTTTTGTGCCTTTGTTGCAAGCGGCTTATCGTCACTCAATTGAGCTACATCACACGCAAGATTGGACGGAAAAATCGTATAGCATTTATAAAGACCCATTGTGGAATACAGTAAAACAAAGCCAAGGTTTTGATGATGTATGGTTCTATCACTGCGATCATTTAGGCACACCACAAGAAATGAGTAACCAAACAGGTGCCATCGTCTGGAAAGCTCAATATAAAGCTTGGGGTGAGTGTAAGGTAGAACAAGCTAAGTCGGATTTCTTTGAAAATTCAGAAATTATTAGCAATAACATCCGTTTCCAAGGTCAGTATTTTGATGGTGAAACAGGGCTTCATTACAACCGTTATCGTTATTATTCGCCGTATGTAGGGCGGTTTATTAGTAAAGACCCGATTGGTTTGTTGGGTGGATCTAATATTTATGCTTATGCACCGAATCCCGTCGTTTGGGTTGATCCTTTGGGATTAGAACGAATAAAATCACCTAAGACAATTCGATATAGCCAAAATGGCTATAGCCCATGTTTTGGAGATGGAGGTAATGTGAATGGTCTGGCCCATAGATTGGCAGCAGATCCCTCTTATGCTGCCAAAGTCGAACCGATTAGATTGGTGAGGTTTAAAGATCTTCCACAGAATGTCCAAGCAAAGTTATTGGAACAAGGTGCCAAAAGCAATATGGTATATTCACTCGACAATAGACGGTTAGCCGCTGCAAAACAGTCAAAAACTGGCGTAAATACACGATGGGCTACTCCTGAAGAAATACAGCAAGAAGCCACTTTACGTCGATTCTCTACAAATGATGCAGGAAAAACTATATGTCACAATTAAATTTTTTACCAATTCACACAAAGTTTGGGATTCTTTCATCTCGCACTGATTTTTGGTTAAATGGGTTTAAATTTAACCCACAAGGCAATAATTTGGAAGTTGATTTAACATTTAGTCAAATTAAGAAAGATGAAAAGGGTAAAAGTTTTAAAACGTCTGAGTTGTTATCAGTTGTTTTTACAAATGTTAATAATTTTAAAATGTTTCAATATGATGATTTTGAGCATATTTATTCTCATAAATCCAATTCAAATTTAGACTATACAAATTATGACCAGAATGGCTTGAATCTCTATCTTTTATGGACATATGATCACTGCTTTGAAATATATGCAAAAGGTTACTCTTTTTTACCAACAATAAATGACAGGAGTGTAAGTTAATTAGAAATAGGTTATATAGATTATTATTTAAATACATGAATTTATTAGAAATAATTGAAAATAGTGATGATTCAAAGTTATTGGATTTGAGTTGTGATCAAGATGAAATTACGTTGACTATAGCTCATGATTATCTTGATAAAATTATTCGTATCACTTTTCCTTTTCAAAACTTTTTTAGTAGTTTTTCGAGTAAAAGTGATGGTATATGCTTTTTATCTATTGAAAATATAAAAGACACACTAAATGTAAAAAATGGAGTTTATATTCCTTCTACAGATTTTGGTGATTTTATGTATGACGTGAGAGAAGGTAATAGCAGTGGATATGGTTTGAGAGAAAGTAAATTTAAAATTTTTTTTAAAGTTATAGGAAGTTTTAAAGTAGTCATTCCCGTTGAAAATTTTGAAAAAATCAAAATTGAATTTTTAAGTAATTAATAGATAAAGTTTTAAAAGTATTAGTCTGGCTAATGCTTTTAGAACTTAAATAATTCTTAGGTGTATTTTAATATATAGTTGAAATATTCATAACTTTTTTAACTAACTTGTAGGTTTTGTGAGCTTTTATACAATTTATCCATCTGAGTATATTGATAGAGATTTTTCTTTTGATTTGAAAGGAAAGCAAGAAATTATCGTTGATTATTTTAAATTTGATTTAAGTGATAATTTTTTAAAAAATCCTAGAATAAATTTAGATTATGATAATATTTTTTCTGATCAATTAAATGAGATATTAGAAACTGATTTTTATTATTCATCTTCTGGAATTTTACTATTTTCAAAAAGATTTTTTAATGAAATGAAAGAAATTCTTGAAGATGAGAGTGATTTCTATAAGTGCTATATGAAGAATGAAGAGGTAGATATTTATGCTATGTATATTAAGAGAAAAAACAATTTATTAGATGAAGATGACTTCATAAAAAAAGATCTTGTAACAGATGACTTTTTTATTGCTAGAGATACGGATAAACCTTATATCTATGTAGTAAGTCAAAAATTTGTGGATACTATTAATAAATTTAAATTAAAAATGAATTTCTTAGAATACTAAAATATTAACAACTTTTAAAAGTGAACTAATAGCGTAAGTTGTTAATTCACTTTTTTATATTTATCACGAATAGCATTCTCATTCATTCGTGTATTCATATGGTTAAGTTTTTCTTTACAAAATAGACAGATGTTTCTGTATTTTATAAAATAATGCCAATCCTGACAAAATTTTCATAAAAAGATGTTATCTCATATACATAGAATTCTAGAAGATTTGGGTATCAGCTCGCAAAAACGCGTGCTTCACGTTCAGTTTTCTAATCCATCGTTGAATACTCAAGTCTTTTTACAAAGTATTGAAGGGCAGCATCAGCTAAATGAAGGACTGACTACTGATTTATTTTGTCTTTCTACCAATGCCCATATTTCATTAAAACAATTTATTGGTTGTCAGATTGCAGTCGATCAAGTAACTGATCAGGGGCAGCTATTTAGAACTACAGGAATTATTACAGAAGCCAGTCAGGGGCAGAGTGATGGTTCATTAACATTGTATAAATTGAAACTACAAGACCCGACCGTGCTATGGCATAAACGGCGAAATAGCCGCGTGTTTATGAGTAAAAGTGTACGGGATATCACTGAAATTCTATTTACAGAATGGCAGAATAAAAGCCGATTGTTTGCGTCTAGCTTAACTTTGGACTTAAAAGGTCTGACACAAGACTACGATGTACGACCTTTTGTCATGCAAAGTAATGAAACGGATTATGACTTTTTAATTCGACTTTGGCGTAGTGAAGGCATTAACTGGTTAATTGATGAAGCTCAGTTGTTTGTCACTAATAGCGCAGATGAGATTCAACCGCAAAAATTACGTTTAATTGATAATAATGAATCATATCTAGCATTAAATCGAAGAAATATCCGTTATCACCGCAGTAGCGCAGCTGAACAGCAAGACAGTATGATGAGCCTTGTGGCAACCCGAAACTTGCAATCTACAGCTGTGCATGTGCAACGCTGGCAGGCTGATGCTTTAAGTCAAGAAGAAGGCATGGGCAGTGTTCAGTCAAAGCATAGTCATAGTGCTAATCAGGATAATGCGAGTTTAAGTCTAGAACATGCATGGCATGTCAGTCCTGCTTGGATGCAAGACTTAAATGAGGAAGACCAAGCCACCGCATCGGGTCACCAGCAGCTAGAAAAACTCAATCAAAATCTATCTGATTATTATGCGTCTCAATCGAAATATTTCCGTGCACAAACTACGGTACGTGATACGCAAGTTGGCTATTGGTTTGAATTGAATGAACATCCAGAAATAGATACCCATAGTGGGCCAGATAAAGAGTTTTTGATTATTGGGAAAAGTTTCTACCAGCAAAATAACTTACCAAAAGATTTGCAGCAGCAAGTCAATCAACTTTTTAGTCAAAGCCAGTGGCAAAACTATCAATCAGGGCTAAACGACCAGACCGAACGTCAGGGTAATGAACTTATCTTGTCGCGTAGAAATATTAAAACTGTTCCTGAGTATCATCCGTTAGAGCACCGACCAGCAGCTTACCCACAGCGCGCTAGAGTGGTAGGCTTGGAAGGCGAAAGCATTCATGTCGACCAGTGGGGGCGCATTAAAGTCCGTTTCTTATTTACCCGTGGTGACGACCATAACCATGATGGCGGAGCAGGAAGCAACAATAATGACACCGACTCGGCTTGGGTTGATGTGCTCACTCCGTGGGCAGGTGAGGGTTACGGTGCACGCTTCTTACCACGTGTGGGTGAGATCGTGGTGATCGACTTCTTTGACGGCAATATTGACCGTCCATTTGTGGTGGGCCGTATTCACGAAGCCGAACGGCATCCAACGAAATTCGATCAGAAAGGTCAGCTACCCGAGACCAAGAAACTCAGTGGTATCCGTTCTGAAGAAGTCGATGGTAAAGGATTTAACCAGCTACGCTTTGATGACACTACAGGCCAGATCAGTGCTCAGCTACAAAGTAGCCATGCGGCAAGCCAGCTAAACTTGGGTAACTTAAGCCATCCAAAAGATAAGGCGGAGAGTGAAGGTCGTGGTGAAGGTTTCGAACTCAGAACTGATCAGTGGGGTGCAGTCAGGGCGGGAAGTGGCTTACTCATTAGTACTCACAAACAGGATCAAGCTCAAGGCGTACATCTAGACGCAAATGAAGCTAAGCAACAAATCGAAGGCAGCCTTAACAATGCCAAAGCACTCAGTGAAGTGGCTAAAAATCAGCAAACTGACCCGTTAGATATGCTTGAGAATATTCAGACTTTCTTAGAGGTTCTTAAACAAGAAGACCCTAAAAAGGCTGCTGAGTTTCAATCGGCAGTGATGCTGTTGGCATCTCCAAAAAGTATCGGTATAAGCACTAATGAAGATATCTATCTCAGTGCAAATGGTCAGTTCACTCAAAGTGCTGGTGACAGTATTAATCTCAGTACACAAAAAAATATAGTGGGTCATGCGAGTCAAAAAATAAGTCTATTTGCCGCCCAAGAAGGTGCTCGGCTTTTTGCTGGTAAAGGTAAAGTTGAAATTCAGGCACAAGGTGATGCCTTAGATGTGATTGCTCGAAAAGGTGTGCAGATTACTTCAACCGAAGACACGGTTTTTATTACTAGTCCAACTGAAATTAATCTGACCGCAAATGGATCTCAAGTTAAGTTGAATGGTTCAGGCATTTTCCCTGTTACTGGCGGTAAGTTTGAGGTGAAAGCTGGTCAGCATTTGTTTATGGGGGGAGAACAAGTTACTCCTCCTAAAAAGCAGGAAAATAAACCTTATTATTTGACTTTTGAAATTACTGATTTAGATGGAAAGCCAGCGAAAAATGTAGAGTATATTGCTTTTAGAATGGATGGTAGCCGGCAAAAGGGGCGAACTAATGCCCAAGGTTTAACTCAAAGATTTGAAACTGATGGCTCAGAACAAATTTCCATTCATATTAGTGATGAAAATGCTTCTAAATATAAACTAGCGGCAAAAGGTTAGAGATATAATGAATCCTTATACTACTTTTGAATATACAATAGTTTTCTATAATCAAAGAAATAAAGAATTACCAAATGTAAAATACAGCATAATCTTTTTCTGTGAAGATGGGACGAAAGAGACTTATAAGGGTGCTACAAACCCAAAAGGACAAACAAAACCAATTTCATTAAATCAAAATGGAAAATTGCATATTTTTGTTGAGGGGCATGAAACTATTTTCAGCCCTAAGAAGACTATAAAGCCTATTTTGGCTGAAGGAAGCAATATAGTTGAAGTAAATGCCATAAGCCTTAATCAAAATGCTTTTTTCTTAACAAAAGCTCAGTATGAACTCAAGCAGAGAAAAGCAAATAAAGATTTGGAAGAGCTAAGAAAAAATGCTAAATCAGTTAAACAAAAAAACTTTTTTAACTTGTCAAAAATACAACCAACTTTTCCTTTGGATTTAGCAGAAGAATTAAATGAAAGAATTAATATGTCTTATGAGGAATATAAAAAAAAGAATACTCATGTCGTAAAAAAAACAAAATATCTTAAGTTTAAAAACTATGCTTTATATAGATTTATTGATAGTGCAGGAAATGGGATTCCAATTGTAGATTATCAAATTTTTGCTCAAGATCAGAGTAAACCCTTAGTTAATTTGAAGCCTGGCCCACCTGATAGAAAAGGGTATACTCAATTAGCTTATACGTATTTGAAGAGTAGAGTTACATATACTTTAGGAACCACAAAAAAAAATAGTGAATGGTATGAGCCAATAACTTGTGTAGATAAACAAGTTATTTATCAAATTATTTTTCCTACTTCAACAGCGGTAACTCAGCCTGATATTAATCATAAGGAAAATATGGGTGCAAGACAAAAACCACCTATTGTGATTAACCCTTGCACGAATGAAGTGCTTGTTTTACCGCCCGCAGTCTATGCTGAATTTGATAAAAAAACCAAGATATTATCTGATGCAGTGAAGGAAGTTCATAAATCTAATAAGGATCTAACACAAGCAATCCAAAGTCGTGATTTAGAAGAAATTAAAGAATTGGAAAAGCGTTTAAATATAAATCAGGAAAAAGCCATTGAAAAGATTAATGGTGAATTTAAGCAAAGAGCTGATTTAAGAGAAGTCTGGGTAGTTGAGAGCACGGGTAAAACAAACGAACAAGCATCTAAATATAATTTAAAACGACGTTATTTAAAAGTTACTGAATATGAGGAGTTAAAAGCAAAGCGTAGGAACCCTCAGACAAGTGTAGATGTAACCGCGAATCAATATACAGTACAACAACCTGCACAAATCCGTAGTAGTTTCGAAAAACTTTCGCAGCAACTTTTGACAGCAAAAGGGAGTGTTGGAAGTGATGAGAAAGCTGTTTATAACCTAATAGGAGGTTTGGGTGGGGAAATTGCAGAAGAATACAAAAATAGTAGAGATATTACAGTTACCCAAGAAGCACAATGGATGCGCATGGTCGCAGGGGCAAGTGGTGAAGGTTCAATAAGTGCTGCGCCGAAAGGTGTAAGTATTAAGGCTTCTGGAGATATGTCGACTAAATGGACATTATTTGAAGGAGTGAAAGAGTGGCGTAAATTTTATCCTTGTGAAACAGGCTGGAAACTTGAATATGATAACTATGATTTAGGAACAATCCGTTTTTTAATTGGGGCTGAGATATCTGGTTTTTCAGGAGCAAATTTAGGGATCGCTGGTAATCTATCCGTTGATATTTCTTATCAAGGCACAACTCAGGTCGTAAAGGCTGCGGTAAGACCAACAGAAAGATCAATGAGTCAGATGGTAGATCGTAATAAAAAGCCTATGTTTCAACCTGCGCAAGGAAGTTTGAAAATAATTGGTGATAATCAGGAAAATGCACAGAATCAGGGAAATATTGGTATTAATGCATTTGCTGGAGCTCAAATACAAGGTTTACTTAAAGGGGCTATAGAGTGGTTTAAGCCTAAAGGTGATGGTAGTGGTGAGGGCGAGTTTGTGGCAATCGCTTCAGCTGCAGCTGGGGGGGGAGTTAGTATGGGAGCAGGTGCGCAAGGCCAATTTCAAATTGGTTATGACCCTGGTTCAGGCAATTTTAAAATATTGGTAGCAGCTCATTTGTGTTGGGGCGTGGGAGCAAAAGGAGTTGCATCATTTGTTGTGGGCACGGAGCATTTATTGAGTTATCTTGGTTTTGTTAAGTCACAAGTTGCTCATGCAGGATTTAAGACACTTCTATATATAAATGAAACGGCATTTTTGTTGGCTGCACAAGTTCTGGCCTATTGTATCGGCGAGAATCATCCAGTAATTGGTGATATAAACAGAATTGCAGCTTCATATGGAGATTGGATTAGAAGACTAGATATCGACCAAGGACGTTATAAAACTGCACAAAATATTAATTCTAGTTCTGGGAAGAAGGAGTTGTTGTATGCTACACCAGAGACTAAAGGAATATTATTATATGCAGTAACTCATTGGACAGATAAAACTGCTCCAATTTTTGATATGAATGTTAAATTCTCAGATATGAAAATTGAATTCTTTCCAACTCGTAAGACTGCAGTAATCAATATTTTTAAAACATGTATTTCTACAGAAGAATGGGAAAATACGATTCAGCATATTCATCCACGTGGTAATAAGCTTACTCAAAGTCAATTAGGTAAAGTGGAAGGAGATATTATTCGTTTTCTTAATTATGGGAGTGATGAAAAGTACGCAGAAGATATAATCCATTGTCTAAACTCTGGTATAGAATATAAAGGTACCCAAATTAATGCATGGCTTCAGGATTATTTAAAATATCGTAAAGGGGCAAAAAAAATAGCAGGTTCTTTGAATTACATGTTGGTAAAAAATCAGGATGATAGTCGATTTAAACAACTAGAAATACAGCAAGGTGTATGGGAAGATTCAGAGGATATAACACTAATAGCAAGTAATGTAGATGTTTTATCACCTTTTGATCAAGATAATACGGATAAATATGAAACATATAATGTGTAATTGTATTATATGTTTCATAATAAATAAGTTTAATTAACTGCGCATCTGACAGAATTATTTTGATTTAAGTCAAGATGATGTTTTTTGGTTAATTCATCTTGAGCAGCTTTAGGGTCTTCTACAGGGTGAATAGCATGTCTGCTGAAAGTGAAGCCTCCAAACATTTGTAGAGTCTGTCCCTCAGAAGGAATTGAACTACGTACAACTTTGAGAGTACCTTTTGTAGGACCTTGAGGGTTTTTTTCAGGAGATTTATTGTAATACTGTGGATCATACCAGTCTAGCATCCACTCATAATTATCAGTAATCATGTCATAAAGACCTAAAGAAGTTGCAGGAAACTTTAATAATTCAGGAATATTTCTAAACGCATTTAATCTATTTTGTTGATTTTGACGTTGTTCGAAACTCCAAACATTTCTACCGATATCAATTTTACCATTGTCTGTAGGATAAAGAATATATTGTCCGCGATTTCGCGCAGCATATTCCCATTGAGCCTCAGTGGGTAAATCCATTTTTAAATTAAGTTGTTTCCCTAACCATTGGCAATAATTTCGGGCTTGCTGCCAATTTACCCCTACTGCTGAATTAGGAATTCGATCTTGAATTGATAACTCATCAAATTTCCCAACTTTTTCCTGTCCAGTAACTTCAGTATATACATCAAAATCGGCATAAGTTGCTTTTGTTGCGCTTAATGCATAATTGTCTAAAGTAACTTTGTGTAAAGGCTTACTATCTGCGTCACTATCGTAGGGTAATTTGTCTGGGCTTTTTTGCTCACCAAAATCCCCCATCATAAAAGTACCACCTTTAATCTCTACAAGATTCTTTTTCGTTTTATCAAGTAGTTGTTGCAGCTTCTTTTGTTGCTCTGATGAGAGATTTTGTTTAGTCGTAAATGTTTGTGGTTGCTCTGTATTATTTGTTGATTTTGCACAGGCAGTTAACGTAATACTCGAAAGTAGAATGATGGCTAAATTTTGTTTAATCATCTTATTTAAAAATCATGTAGTTGAGTGGTGATGTGATTATTTTAGTGAGAGACATAAGAGATATAAATAGAGGTTTTGTTATTTAGGCATAGAAATAATATAACTTCTTTAGAGAGTAATCCTTTCAAGACGTGTCTGTAATAAATTTTTCTTGTTTTCCCTATTTTTAATATTTTTAGATAACTTTAGATAAAAGCAATGAGGAGTGATTCAGAAGGGGTTACTCTAATGATGAGTAACCTGAATATTTTGGCGCCTTTTGATGAAGATAAGGAAATAGTGGATAAGCAAATATATAAAGTTTAATTATATATTTTCTTGATCAAATTGCTAATAATTAACCGCACATCGAACAGAATTAAATCGATTTAAGTCTATGTTATATTTTTTAATATCAGGATCATTTGATAATTTGGGATCTTCTACAGGATGGATGGCATGGCGACTAAAGGTAAATCCACCAAACATTTGTAAATTCTGTCCATTAGATGGTTCTGCACTTCGTACAACTTTAAGAGTTCCTTTTGCAGGCCCTTTCGGGTTTTTTTCAGGAGATTTACTATAATAATGTGGGTCATACCAATCAAGCATCCACTCATAATTATCGGTAATCATGTCATATAGCCCTAAAGGGGTAGCTGGAAATTGTTGCAATTCTGGTATTTTCTCATCAGCTTTATATTTTGTTATTAGTTCTTGTCTTTGTTTGAAACTCCAAACATTTCTACCAATATCAATTTTACCGTTGTTTGTAGGGTAAAGAATGTATTGTCCACGATTTCTTGCTGCATATTCCCATTGTGCTTCAGTAGGTAAATCCATTTTTAAATTAAGTTTTTTTCCTAGCCATTGGCAATAATTTTGGGCTTGTTGCCAATTGATACCAGCTGCCGCAGTGGGAACCCGCTCACTTATTGATAACTTATCAAACTTTCCAATTTTTTGCTGTCCAGTAACATCGGTATATATATCGAAATCAGCATACGTCGCTTTTGTTGCACTTAATGCATAAGTATCTAAAGTGACTTTGTGTAAAGGTTTGCTATTTGCATCACTATCATATGGTAATTTATCTGGGCTTTTTTGCTCACCAAAATCCCCCATCATAAAAGTACCGCCCCTAATTTCTACAAGATTCTTTTTTGTTTTATCTAAGAGTTGTTGCAGCTTTTTTTGTTGCTCTGATGAGAGATTTTGTTTAGTCGTAACTGCTTGGGATTGCTCTGTTGTATTTGTTGATTTAGCACAAGCACTTAAAGCAAGACTTGAAAATAAAATAACAGCTATATTCCATTTCATCATTTTCTTGGAAATCATTAGGTTGAATATTGGTGAAAATATTTTAGTAAGAGAGGTAGAAGATATAAATAGCGGTTTAGTTATTCAACTAAGTGAATAATCATTCATTACGGGTTATGAAAAAATAAAAAGAACTAAGATATTTTATAATTGAAGCATAGATTGCATACCCTTTTGGTAGTCAAAGGGGAATTTATAATTCTTTACCTCATGCTTACAAAAAAAAACTTAATTTTTTTGCTTCTAGATTTTTGATGAAAATATATTGAAAAAGCATGCTTAGGGGCGGGAGTGTTACTTTTTAACCTTTATCATGGAAACTAAATTTATTTAAAAAGTATAATAGATAGACAGATTAGTCTTGACAAGTTTTATGGTTTTTTGTAGCGCACTTTTTTACTTTAAGTTTTGATGGTTTGTTCGTAACCAAATAGAAGCACCTTGTAGTTAATATAAACTTAAATATTGTTAAGCAAATGTTTCAAAAAAACTAAATTAATGATATTTAAATAAATTTTTCATTCAGTTTTTATTTTTATTTATTTGATTAAAATCAATTACTTATTTTTAATTACAAAAAATAACAATATTATATTTTTATAAGAATAACTTTATTAAGCTATATTTTATAACCATCTTAACTATTTACTTTTAGTTTAAGTTGATATGATTTTTATATAAAATATGTTTGTTTATATGATAAACTGCGCATAAATTTTTTGAATATAAGGTTTATAGTCTGATTTTTTAATGTTTTCTCAATATTAACTTTTCAGTAAAGCCTTGAATAAATAAGAAAACAGAGGAATGAAAGTTGTGTTGAAACGAAGTATTTTGATACTTTTTCTGACTGGAAACATTATCGGTCTATCAGGTGCTCAAGCAGCAGAACTAGAGCCTGTAAAACTTAAAAAAAGTTGTATTAAAAAGAATCCGTTAGCAGAAGGCCAAAATGATCCTGAGCTATTGAATATTTTTAAGCAAGTTTGTGATAGTGATAATGCGACTCAAAAAAATGATTTATTAGCTAAAGCAGCCATGCGGTTTTATCAGACCAATCAACCAGTTAAAGCGTTGAATTTGGCAAGTCAATTGCAAAGTCAAAATATACGCGGTTCATTAATAACAGATGTTTTATTTTTATCTGGTGTAAGCATTGCAAATAACTCATTGCAGCAAATGCGAAGTCAGGAAATGCGTTATTTAAGCAATGATGTAACTTACCCACCCGCTAAACAGTTAATTGAAAATATTCATACTTCAATGCCTGCGCCTGATACTTCAAATGTTAAGGCTGCAACAGAAGGTGGTTCAGTTGATAACGAACGAAGAAGTTATAAAAAACAAACTGTAACACGTAACAGAGTTACTACTTCCAGAACAGCAACTAAACGAGTAGCAACTCCAGCAAAAGCAACTGCGGTTAAACAAAAAACTGCCCCTGTAGCCAATGTTAATAAATCAAAAAGTTCGCCTTTTGACCCTTTAATTAAATAATCAGGAATAGAATCTTATGGCTAAGAGAGAAAGCGTACAAAAGAAGCTTCAGCGAATTCGACCTCCACGTGTTCAGCTTACATATGATGTTGAAATTGGTGATGCAAAAGAAGCGAAGGAACTACCATTTGTTGTTGGTGTGATGGGTGATTTTTCAGCAGCATCTGAGCTTGAACGTACAAAATTAAAAGATAAAAAATTCATCAATGTCGACTTAGATAATATTGATGAAGTTATGGAGTCATTGTCTCCAAGAGCAGCTTTTCAGGTAGATAATACGCTGACTGAAGAGGGTGGGAGAATTGCAGTTGATTTAACATTTAAGTCAATGGAAGATTTTCGCCCAGAAAATGTTGTTCAACAGGTTGACCCATTAAAGAAACTGGTTGAAGCACGCGAGCGTTTAACTGATTTGAGAAATAAGATTTCGAACAGTGAGCGTCTAGAAGACTTGCTTGATGAAGTGCTTAAGAGTACTGATCAGATCCGTAAATTAAGTGCGGAGGCTGATCATGAATAATACTCAATCTGCAGCAATGTCACTTGTTGAAAATGAACAAGTTAATCTTTTAGACTCGATTGTTGAAGAAAGCCGTATTGCCCGAAATGAAGAAGAACATTCGCGTGCGAAAAGCTTAATCGGTGAACTTGCCAAAGAAGTAATGGCAGGAACAATTACAGTTTCTGAAAATATGACTTTATCAATTGATAAGCGTATTGCCGAAATTGATGCACTGATTTCAAATCAATTAAGTCAGATCATGCACAATGAGCAATTCCAAAAGATTGAGTCAACTTGGCGTGGTCTTTACTACTTCTGTCAAGAAACACCATCTAATCCGCTCATTAAAATTCGTATGTTAAATACGACTAAAAAAGAGTTGGTAAAAGATTTTCAAGGTGCTACAGACTTTGATCAAAGCACTTTATTCAAAAAAATCTATGAAGAAGAGTATGGGTCTTTTGGTGGTGCGCCATATTCAGCACTCATTGGTGATTTTGAGTTTGACCGTACGCCTTCTGATATGTATTTGCTTGAGCAAATCTCTCATGTAGCAGCAGCAGCTCACGCACCATTTGTTTCAGCTGCTAGCCCAAGCATTTTGGGCCTTGAGTCATTTACAGAAATTGATCGTCCTAGAGATGTTTCAAAAATCTTCGAAACGGCTGAATATGTTCAATGGCGTTCATTCCGTGACAGTGAAGACTCTCGTTATGTCGCATTAACATTGCCGCATGTGCTTGGTCGTCTTCCTTACCATCCAAAAGAAGGAACAGCTACAGAAGGGTTTAACTTTGCTGAAGATGTTTCAGGTGCAAACCACAACGAATATTTGTGGATGAATGCTGCTTATGCTTTCGGTACTCGTTTAACAAATGCATTTGATATGCATGGTTGGTGTGCTGCAATTCGCGGTGTTGAAGGTGGTGGTTTAGTAGAAGGCTTGCCAGTTCATACTTTTAAAACACAAGATGGCGAAGTGGTATTCAAGTGCCCTACAGAAATTGCGATTACTGACCGCCGCGAAAAAGAACTAAGCGATTTAGGCTTTATTCCTTTAGTACATTGTAAAAATACCGATTACGCTGCTTTCTTTGGCGCGCAATCAACTCAAAAACCTAAAAAATATGACAATGATACAGCAAACGCTAACTCTGCTTTATCAAGTCAAATTCAGTACATCATGGCCGTTTCACGTATTGCTCATTATTTAAAAGCAATGATGCGAGATAAAGTGGGTAGCTTTGCTTCTGCTGGAAATGTTGAAGCATTCTTAAATGAGTGGTTGTCACAGTATGTATTGCTGGACGACGGTGCTTCTCAAGAAGCGAAAGCTCAATACCCTCTACGTGAAGCGTCTGTAAAAGTTGTAGAAGATCCTGCTCAACCAGGTCACTACAAATCTGTGGTTTTCTTACGACCACATTTCCAGCTGGATGAGTTGTCAGTTTCTTTACGACTTGTTACTGAGTTACCTCAGTCCTCAAATTAATAAAGGTCAGCGAAAGAATAACTTTAAATTAAAAATAGGAAAGTTCTAAATGAAAGATATATACGTTGAGTTTCGCGGTAAATATAAAGTTGATGGCGAGTCTCGTGATTCTGAGCACAAAGGCTGGTTAGAAGTTAACTCTTGGTCTCACAACATTCGTCAACCTAAATCTGCTACTTCAAGTAGTGTTGGTGGTCATACTGCTGAACGTGTTGAACATTCAGATATGCTTTTTATTAAAGACCTAGATGCAACTAGCCCGAAATTATGGGAAGCGTGTTCAGCTGGTTATACATTTGATGAAGTACAAATTGATTTTTATCGTGCGAATGGCGACAAACGCATCAAGTACTTACAAATTAAATTGAAGCATGTTCTTGTTTCTAGTGTAACTCCAACAGTTAACGAAGAAGGTGTTCCAACTGAAGCGTTTGGTTTGAAATACGCAGCTGTTGAGTGGACATATAACCAACAAGATATTAACGGTACTGCTAAAGGTGCTGTTACTAAGAAATGGTCACTTTCTAATAATACTGCTTCTTACGCAGCATAATTATTTAAGTGAATATTTGGTGGAGGCTGACATAAAGTTAGCCTCTGCTGTCTTTAACCATGCTTGTTGTGGACTCGAATGAATTTAGATCGGCTTTATCCATACGGATTTCGTTCAACTCTGTTTGATCGTTTAATTCCTGAAAGTGAAGATTATGCAAAAGGTCTTTCTATTCAGCAATTAAGAGAATCGGTAGCGAAAGATTTAGAAGACTTGCTAAATAGTCGGGTCGCTAAATTGGACCACGTGGTCGATGATTATCCGCTAGTTAAAAAATCTATACTTCAGTTCGGGATTATTGATTTTGTGGGGCTTTCTACAGCCAATCCACTAGATCGAGATAAGATTTGCCAATCAATTGAACAATCAATTGCAGCTCATGAGCCCAGATTAAGACAAATACGGGTAGAGATGTTGTTGGATGGACATAATATGGGGGCATTGTGTTTAAGCATTCAGGCTTATCTAAATATTCATCCACTGTATGAACCTGTCGTTTTTGATGCATTGCTAAAACCGACAACGCAACAATATGTAATTTCGGCGAGAACCTAGGCGTAGTGGGTGTGTTGTGATAGAAGAGCTTTTACCGTTTTACGAAAAACAACTACAAGAATTTGGTCAGCAATCTCGAGAATTTGCCCAAAAATATCCGAAAATTGCTCAGCGTTTATCGTTAAATCAAGAGCAAATTGATGATCCGCATATTGAGCGTCTCATACAGGCGTTTTCATTAATTGCTGCTCGCATTGATAAAAAACTTGCTGATAGTTATGACGTATTTACACGTTCTTTATTTGAGGTGATGTTTCCTCAATACTTACGACACTTTCCAGCTTGTTCGGTGGTAAGTTTCGAAGATATAAATAAAATCAAACAGCTCACAGAAGCACATATTGTTCCTGCACACACAGTCTTGAAGTCTCGCAGTTTTAAAGGTGTTCAGTGTGAGTTTAATACCACGCAAGAAATCAAATTACTCCCGATAAGTTTGCAAGCGCTAGAGTTTAAAAGTACACCTAGTGCACATATGCATTTAAGTCAAAATGCGACTTTAAGTTTTAAGTTTGAAATTTTTAATCATACTCATTTATGTTTAGTAAATGAAAAACTTCCTATTTATTTAGATGCAATTTCTAATTTTCCGCTTCAAGTACTAGACAGTATTTTTAAGAAGGAAACAACTTTTGCCATAAAAACAGGGCAGAAAGTTGTAGCGTTGGATAAAAATCCATTTGAGTTAACTGGTTTTTCAGAGCAAGAAAGTCTATTGCCACTCGATCAGCATACTCATCATGCGTATCGTTTGCTCATGGAGTATTTCTGTTTTCCTGAAAAATTCAATTATCTTAAGCTAGATTTAGACTTTTTAAAGAATCTATCTCTAGAAGAGAATGATTTTGAACTGCTTATACATTTTAAATTAAATTTAAATGATCAAGCCGTAGTTCGAAATTATTCTGAATTAAATGTCGCTAATTTTAAATTGTTTACTACACCAGTCATTAATTTATTTGAAAAATATGCTGAACCTCAAAAGGTCGTACACAAGCAATTAGAATATCCGTTAATTACAGATGCACATCATCCTGAGTTTTATCAAGTCTATTCAATTACTGAAATGAATATGGTGCGTGAAAAAACCAGTCACGAAGAAAGCTATGTTCCAGTGCTGCCTTTTTTTGCGATGAGCCACTACCATGCAGACAAGGCTCGCTTTTTCTATTCAGTAAACTATCAAAAGTTACAGCCCAATTTCGTCGAAATGGGTTATTCAATTATTTCTAAAAATTTAAATCCTTCTTCAACACGTTCAGATTTTATTAGTACAAAATTATTATGTTCAAATCGTGACTTGCCACATGAAGCATTAGGGCAGTCTAATAATATATTAAACTTAAATGATAGTAGTCTGGCCAGACGTGCGATTGTTTTAAAAAGGCCCACTAAACCTTATCAATTTGGACAAAGCCAGACTGAGCAGTGGCGTGTCATTTCACACCTTTCATTAAATAGTTTGGCTTTAATGAAAGGTGATGCCGTATCTCATATTAAAGAGTTACTTGCTTTATATAACTTACCGTTATCAAAAGAAAATTATCTAATTATTGAATCAATTAAACATCTCGAATTTTCACTTACTCACAAACTGGTAGATGGTAAACCATTCCCAATGTTTGTAAGGGGCGTGAAGGCCGAGTTGCAAATTGATTCATCTGTATTCAGAGGGCATAGCCTATACATTTTTAGCCAATTGTTAAGTTGTGTTTTTAATTTAAAGGTTCAAATTAATAGTTTTGTTGATTTGGTTGTTAAGGATTATTCATCTCAGCAGGAGTTATACCAATGCAGTCAGAACGTTGGTGGCAAGACTCTTCTATAACAGCTGAGCTGTTTAACAAGCCAAAGTCTTTTGAATTTATTCAGGCAACACGTCTATTAAGGCATGATTTTAGTCGCGCAGCTGGTTCATCTTGGAGTGATCATTTCAAGTTTGAGACATCCTTTAATTTAAATTTCCCTGCTACTGAAATTGAAAATTTAGAATTATCGGATGAAAGGGTTTATATCACGAATTTAATTGTTGGTCTTACAGGTATACAAGGTGCTTTACCATATACATATACCAATAAGATTAAACAGGCCCCACGGCAGCAAAGAGCTGAAACTAAAGAGTTTCTGAGTTTATTTAACCATAAGCTTACTGCTCAATATGTAGAGTCCAGCATTACATATAATTTACCGATTCGATATGAGACTGAGTATAAAAACGATTATTTAGATATTCTGCATGCGTTGAATGGCTATGTGCGCTCCCAACATCAGCAAACAGAGCTTGATGACTATTTTGCAGAGTTTTCTGGATTAATGCAGGGCCAGAATAATACAGTTCATGCATTAAAAACGATGCTGTCCTGTATTTTTAAGCATGAAATTACGATTAAAGAGTTTATACAAGAATCTTTTAAGTTAGCGAGTGATCAATTAACGACTTTAGGTGGAAGTCAGCCGAGCTTACTTGGTATTAATACATTTTGTGGGGAAACCATTCAGCAAATTGATGGAAAAATTGAAATTCAGATTGGACCACTAAAGCGTCAGCAATATTTAAATTTCCTCCCAAATCAAGAGTTGAGTTTAAAACTAAAAAAAATTGTAGAAACGTGGTGTAGTCCAACTTTATCGATAGATCTGCGGCTCGTATTAGATGAGTCAGAAATACAACCTATTTGCTTAACTAAGAATAACCAGAACGGTTTAGGGCAGGGTTCTTTTCTCATATCACGACAACCAAAAGTACATAGTCATGAAACTTGCTATAGCCTTATTGGAGAGAGAATGTGATTAAAAAAATATTACTCTCATTTATTGCTATTTTTACAGTGGTTAGTGGATTTATTATTTTCTACTGGCGTGACGTTCAATATAACCCTGATAAAGGTGATTTTTTTCTTTATTTCTTATTATTGCCAGCAATTATTACATTGGTGATCTTATCGCCTTGGTTAATTTATAGTGCCTATAAAACTTACAAAGATAAAAAAGAACAATCTATAAATCAAAATAAAGATGATGCTAATCAAAAGCAAACCACTGTAATTGACGCACCACTCGAACAGTTAGATTTTAATATTTACTCTGCTTTTGCAGTACATGCATTAGGTGAGAATGAAACAATTATTGAGCAGTTACAAAACTTCAAAAGCCCAGAGTTAGACAATCAACTGTTAAATTCTTACGGGTTGCCTCTATTATCTTATCGTATTAAAGACTTGGATGAAGACAATCATGAGGAGAGTGATTACTCATCTCCACGACAAGTTCGTATGATGTCATTAATAAAACAGCAACTAGACCAAAATATAGAAAATTTATATCTTCTTGCAGAGCATTTAAAACGTTCGACTTTATTTTATGAGTCGCAACAATCTCGTGAATATCATATGCATCCGGCATGGGTTGATCCCGAGTCTGAATATGACGATGCTCAAATGCCTGTAGTCGAAGTTTACCGTTTAAATCGTTTAAATTTACACATCCTTCTTTCGGAGGATTTACTACATATCTGGAATGATGATCAAAGTAATGAATTAATTTTAGAGTTCTTTGCTGAGATTGGTATTGCTCCGCAAAAGGTTCATATTGAATATCATTTTTTTGGAGAGCAATTAGCTTACCAAGAGTTGATACACCTATTAAAAGGTATTCATAAAAGAGAGCATGAGATGTTCTTTTTAGTCGTCGCCGATTCAGAAGTTGATCAAAATCTAGTCGATGAAAAATCTTGGATGATTAAAGATTATATTCCTGCTGAATTTGCAGCAAGCTGTTTACTCGCAGATCCTTTAGTAAAAATTCAAGAATTAGAGCCTACTAAAGCACTGAAAGTGGTTGTGGGTCAACAAGATACAGCGAAGCTTTTTAATAATTTTGAATTTAATGATTTACCTCAGCATGAGGGTGAGGAACCTTATGTGCTGATATTGTCAGATCAGACGGATATAAAAGTTTCGAAGAAATTGCAGCAACACTTTCTTAAAACACCTGTAGAACCGCATCACTATATTTATGTGAAATCTTCATTAGGGCATACCCAACATTTAGCTGATATTTATGGCTTTATGCTGAGTATGCATTTCCCTGAACATATCATTCCTTTTGTCTTTGGTGAAAATACGGTGTCAGCACATACGTTTGTGCAGCATGTCACCGAAAATTCAGAAGATGATGTGATGGTGTTGAATAACTAATTTAAACTTTGGACTTAGAACGAGAATAGAATGCATACAATTTTAGGCTACTTGTGGCAGTACATCACGAATCCTAAAGCAATTATTGCCTTGTCATTGTTCGTGGCATTGATGTCTTCATATACTTCAATTCCCCATCATATATTCTGGGCTTTAGCGACTGCCTATGCTTTGGGTCTTATTGTTTATGGTATCTATTGGCTTATTCAACGAAGAAAACATGCTGCTCAAGGTGAAGAGTTAGCTGAAGCGATTGAAAAAGATAATCAAGCTGAGTACGGAAAAAATAAAGATAAAGAAGAGCTTCAGCTTGTTAATCAACAAATGAAAGAATCAATTCAACTGATTCGTAAATCTAAGTTGGGTGATAAAAAAGGGAATGCTGCACTTTATGAACTTCCTTGGTATATGGTTATTGGTAACCCCGCTGCAGGTAAAAGTTCAGCTATCTATAATTCGGGTTTAAAGTTTCCATTCGAAGAAACGCATCAGAAAATGGTATCTGCTGGGTTAAGCGGTACTCGAAATTGTGACTGGTTTTTCTCTACAGAAGGTATTTTACTCGATACAGCTGGTCGTTATTCTGTTTATAGTGAAGACCATTCTGAGTGGTTAGGTTTCTTAAATATTCTAAAAAAGAACCGTTCTAAAGCTCCTGTCAATGGTTTGATTTTAATTGTCAGTATTGCTGAGCTGATTAGTCAAAGTCCTGAAAATTCGTTAAAGCTTGCTAAAAATTTACGTGCTCGTATTCAAGATTTAACTGAGCGCTTAGAAGTGGTTGTGCCTGTCTATTTAGTCTTTTCAAAAATGGATTTGATTGCAGGTTTTACAGAGTTTTTTGAATTCTATGAAGCTCAGGAATATAACCAAGCTTGGGGTGCGACTCTTCCTTATGAGCAGAGTTCTTCGCACAATGCCGTAGATTTATTCGAGAAACATTACAATATTCTTTACGATGGTTTAAAAGGGGTAAGTTCGACTCATTTAAGTCGCCGCCATTCGCAGAATATCTCTCCAAGTGTAATGACTTTCCCATTGGAATTTAAAACACTAAAACCAGCTTTAAAGAGCTTTATTGCGACACTTTTTGAAGATAATCCATATCAATTTCAACCGGTTTTCCGTGGGTTCTACTTCACTAGTGCTTTGCAGGAAGGTGTCATTGAAAGTCCAATGACTGAGCAAATTGCACAAGAATTCCAGCTGACTCAGATTGCTCAAAGTGATTTAAAAGATCATTCAAAAATTACCCCTAACCACGGTTATTTCTTAAATGGTCTATTTTCAGATGTTATTTTAAAAGATAAAGATCTTGTTAAGCAGCATGTAAATGCTGGCAGAAAACGTCAACGTTATATTGCATTTATTGGCGCTTTAGCAGGTGTTTCAATTATTCTTGGTGTCTGGGTTTGGTCTTATCGCAATAATCAGCAATTAATTGCTGAAGTTCAAGCAGATTTAAATAAGGTTGTTCAATTAGAAAAATCTTCAGGCCAGCAATTATCAACCCAATTAGAAGCTTTACTTATTCTTCAAAGACGTCTACAACAGTTAGATGAGTTTGATGAAAATAGACCACTTAAGTTTAGTTTTGGTTTATATCAGGGCAATGAGCTTCGTGAAAAACTAAAAGCGGAATATTTAAAAGGCGTTAAGCAAATTGTTTTAACACCGACACAGCAAAATATTGCTCAATATTTGCAACGCGTAAAAAATAATGAAGCAACATTAAAAGCCAATCATACGAATGTTGAAATTAAACAAACTGCTCAGTCTCAACAATATTTAGAACCTTCAGATACAAATCCTCAAGATGCTTACAATGCATTAAAAGCATATTTAATGATGAGTAATCCACAGTATATGGATGCAAGTCATTTAAGCGATCAGGTTACGCGTTTCTGGCGTTCTTGGCTTGATGCCAATAAAGGTCAAATGCCACGTGCAGATATGATTCAGGAAGCTGAACAGATCTTGTCATATGCAATGACTTTAGCAAATGATAAACAATTTCCAATTTTAGATGCAGATTCGCAAATTGTTGATCAAACACGTCAAGTATTGCTCTCTGTTGTCAGAGGAATGCCTGCGCGTGATCGTGTTTATAACGAAATAAAAATGCGTGCTGCGGTACGTTTCCCTGCGCTTACTGTAAGTCAAATTGTGGGTGAGGCAAATAAAAATGTTGTATTGGGTAGTTATGCATTGCCTGGTGTATTTACCCAAAAAGCATGGAATGACTATGTAGAAAAGGCGATTGAAGAAGCGGCAGATAAGCCAACAGATAGTAAAGACTGGGTGCTAAATAGCCGTCAATCTGATGATTTAACTTTCTCAGGCAGCCCTGAACAAATTAGAAAGCAACTGACAGCACTCTATAAGCAAGAATATATTGCAGAATGGAGAAAATTCTTAAGTGGTATTCATTATGCTAAAGCTGGCCAATTTGCTCAGCAAGTAAAAAATATTGATGTTTTAGGTGAGCCACAGAACTCTCCGATTCGTACTTTAATTGAAAGAGTGGCAATCGAAACAAACTGGGATAATCCAGTTGTGCAAGCAGAGCTCGCAGCTCCACAAAAAGGATTTGTTGCGTGGTTTAAACGTAAAGTTTTAAATCATGATGATAAGGCTGCTAATCAAGTGGCGACTAATGCTCAGGGTGCTATTTCTCAAGAATATCAAATGTTCTATCAGTTGGTTCGCAAACGCGATGATCAACAAGGTAAATCATTACTTGATGAATATATGACAAATTTAGCTCTAGTTCGTAGCAAGTTTAACGAGCTTAAGAATGCAGGTGAAGTTGGGCCTAATGCGATGACATTAGTCAAGCAAACCCTTAATGAGCAAACTTCTGTATTTAACCAGACGCAAAAAATTGTAGATGAAAAAATGGCGGTTGGTTTCAATGAAATCGATCAGCGATTACTACAAAAATTGGTGGTTAGTCCACTTACGCAGGCTTTTGAAAGTTTAATTACACCGGCACAAGATGAAATTAATAAATTGTGGGTAATGCAAGCTTATCAACCATTTACAGCAAATCTTGCTAAGAAATATCCATTTAACTCATCAGCTTCTTTGCAGGCGACAAGCAGTGAAATTGGTCAAATCTTGGGTGAGAACGGTAGTATTTCACGTTTTGTAAAAGAAAGCCTTGATCCATTTGTGATCCGTCGTGGTTATACGTTAACGTCTAAAACATGGAAAGATTTAGGAATTAGTTTAAATCCTCAATTCGTGATGAATTTCCAAAGATATGTTACTCCAGCGAATGGTATGGCAACAGGTGAGTTGAATGCTCAAGCTCCAGCAGCACCAGCAACCAACCAATCGAACTTCCAGTTCTATCCAATTCCAAACCCACAGTTACTTTCATATACCGTTGATATCGATGGTCAGCGTATGACTTATGAAAACGGTGTTCAACAGTGGGTTAACTTCATTTGGCCAAACCAAGGAAGCATTCCGGGTGCTCGTATTACTGCTGTGGATTTACAAGGTCAAACGCACACTATTTTTGATGAGCCAGGTGAATATGGTATTAACCGTTTAATTGATAGTGCTCAGCGGAAAGAACAAAATGGTGGATTTGAAATGCTTTGGCGTAGTAAGACAGACCCATCAATATTTGTAAAAATGAATTTCCGTCTAATTAGCAGTAATTCAGGCAGCATTGGTTCAAGCCGTGGTTATTCTGGTATGCAACTGGTTGATAAAGTCACTGCCGATAAAGCAGCTCGAGTGGTGTCTGCTCAGCAGGCACCAGCTCAAGCGGCCCCAGCAAAAACAGAAAATCCTGTTGCAGCACTCGCTCAGCCTTCTGCGGGAGTTAAACCATGATATGGAAAATAACCTCTATGCAAAAGGAGGAACAATAATGCAAACATTAAAAACTACTCCTTTGTATTACGGCAAAAGTCCTGCACGAGGCGACTTTTTAAAAACAAAAGGTCAGAATGCCTTAATACAGTTGCTTGATCAGTGGATTACTGAAGCATTGGAATATGCGATGCAATCGGGCAGCTTTAAAGAAGCTTATAGCACGTTGCCTTCACTGGATTTCTTTATTGCCAATCCAAAAGAAAATATGTTTTTGGTTGCGAATCTACTCGCAAGTGAAGATAGTTCGGGTCGATCTTTTCCAATGGTGCTGAGCCATTTATTAGAAATTGATTTGCCGTATGATAATTTGTTATATGCACCATATAGCTATAAACATGTGCTGGTTGATTTATTTCAAAACAATCGCGCTTTAAAAGGCATTAAAGATTCAGATTTGTTACTTGGAAAATTAGGTCACTTACAAAATCAAATTCAGGTTTTAACTGAACGAGAATGTGTAGGCTTTTATGAAAATCATACGATGCACTCATTTGCTCAGTTAATGAAGTTAAGTATTTATGAGTTAGCGCAAAGTATGATTGGGCTGGGGTTATTACTACAGCCAATTTTACAAAATGGAACTAGTCGGTTAAATAAAGTTTTAATTTTGCCTATTAATAATCCTGCTTACAGTTATGAAATAGCTGCTTTTTGGGTCAGTATTATTTGCCGCTTTTTAAAGGAGCATAATACTGAGGTGCTGATAGGTTTGCTACATCGAGAGCAACCCGTATTATTCTTCGGTTTTCAAGGTGCTGATATTTTAGCCCTTAGCGATATTTTTACTCAGAATATGGATAGTAAACATTGGGTTTCTTTAATAGAAGCTCAGTGGATTGATACTTATTTGGAGCAGAATGCTGGTTTAGCTACGCTAGAACAATCATTATGCCAACGCCAATTAAGTTTAAATCAAGGCTTAAAACTATTTAGACAGACTTTTTTGGGTGAATAATAATGAATCAACGATATCAAACTAAACTTTCACAGCTCATAAAAGGCTGTCTTATCTATGCCGTAGCTAATTATGCTTTGGCTCAGCCCATTGTTGTAGAAGGGGTAGTTCCTAATGAAGCCAGTAAGCAAGCTATCTTATTAAAAATGCAGTCTGTTTATGGCGCAGATCAGGTTGTAGATAAAATACAAGTTAGACCAGTAGCTGCTCCAAATGGATGGAGTGATTCCGTAACTCGAGTCATTACGCCTGATCTTAAAAAAGTCTCACAAGGTAAATTAAGCGTAAACGGTACTCGATTTGAGTTGAGTGGAAAAATGCTGAATCCAGCAGATATTCAACCTACCATTCAATCATTTCAAGGGTTAGTTCAGCCTCCGTATCAACTGTATTCACAATTATCAGTCAATCAGGCTGAACAGAAAATTATTGATGATGCACTTAAGAATCGAATTATTGAGTTTGAATCTGGCAGTGCAGTGTTAACAGATGCCGGTCAAAAAATTCTAGATGAGATGGCTGTTGCTTTAAATAAAGTAGGCGGTAAAAAAGTCAAAATCGTAGGACATACCGATAGTTCCGGCGATGCGACTAAAAACTTAAAACTTAGCCAAGATCGAGCATTGGCAGTAAAAAACTATTTAATTAGTAAGAGTATTCCGGCAGACCATTTATCTGCGGAAGGTTTAGGTTCCTCTAAACCAGTCGCAGATAATACTTCTCCAGAAGGAAGAAAGAAAAACCGTCGAATTGAGTTTACCGTTCTATAAATATAAGGAGAAGAACATGGCTAGCCCTTACATTACGATTGGATGCCCAACCACAGGTGGAGGGCAAGTCATTTCTGGTAATAGTACGTTTTTAATTGATGGAATTGCAATTGCGTGTGTAGGAGACAAGGCAACTTGTCCGTTACACAAAACGGTTTCTACGATTGTATCGGGTGATCCGAATATGCTTGTTATGGGAAAATCTGGAGCTCGCGTAAATGATTCATTATCATGCGGTTGTAAATTATTACCAAAACAAAGTTTAGTTAATCAAGGATAAGGGTAGAGATATTTTTATATAGATATAAATATCTACTAGAACATATTAACGCTTGAAATGATGAGTAGTTTGTCTGATAAAGCTGAATTTTGTTAATATACAGACATTATGATTTTAAGCATTAAATTATTTAAAAATATTGAGAGTAATGATGAGTAATTTAAAAATTTTAATTACAAAACTTTCTACAGTTGCGCGTACTGCTTTAGAAAAATCGGCTAATGCTTGTGTTATTCAACAAAATTACGAAATTGAAATTGAACATTTATTTTTAGAGCTACTTAATCAATCTTTAGAGAATGATTTAAAAATTTTATTAAAGAAATATAAAATTTCACCTGAAGCTTTAGCCGATGATTTAAAAGAGACAATATCTCAATTACCGAAAGGTAATAATCGAACTCCTATTTTTGCTAAATCAATCGTTCGTTTGTTCGAACAAGCTTGGTTATTGGCTTCGGCTGAGCAAAATCCAGTCATGCGTAGTGGTCATTTATTAGTTGCATTATTAACTGCACCTGATTTATATCAAATTGCCACTCGAGCTTCGAGTTTATTTGATCTTTTACCAATTGATTCAATGAAACATAAGTTTCTTGAAATTTGTGAGAAGAGTGTTGAACAACAAGATGAAACAAAAACACTTTCGGGTGAAGCTGAGCCAACAGAAGCCACTGTAGCAAATACCAAAGTCGCTAAAACTCCTGCGCTTGATCAATATACGATTAATCTAACTGAAAAAGCTAAACAAGGCGGTATAGACCCAGTTATTGGTCGTGAATATGAAATTCGTTTAATGCTCGATATTTTAATGCGTAGACGCCAAAATAACCCGATCTTAACTGGAGAACCAGGGGTTGGTAAAACAGCGGTGGTCGAAGGTTTAGCTTTAAAAATTTCCCAAGGTTTAGTGCCTAATGCCCTAAAAAACGTACATTTACATGTGCTTGATATGGGGCTGTTACAGGCAGGCGCAAGTGTTAAAGGCGAGTTTGAAAATCGTTTAAAACAAGTGATTCAAGAGGTTCAAGCTTCTGCTCATCCTATTATCTTATTTATTGATGAAGCGCATACCTTAATTGGTGCGGGTGGGCAAGCAGGACAAAATGATGCTGCGAATCTTTTAAAACCGGCACTTGCACGTGGTGAGTTGCGCACGATTGCTGCAACAACATGGGCTGAATACAAACAATATTTTGAAAAAGATGCTGCATTGAGTCGACGTTTTCAGGTGGTAAAAGTAGAAGAGCCAACTGAAGATGTTGCCGTTGATATGTTACGGGCAATGATTCCTGTGATGCAGCAGCACTTTAATCTACAAATTGATGATGAGGCGATTGTTACGGCGGTTCATTCTTCACATCGATATATTAGTGGTCGTCAACTTCCGGATAAAGCAGTGAGTGTGCTTGATACAGCAGCAGCACGTGTGGCTTTGACTCAAAATGCACAACCGGTAAAGCTTGACCAGTTAAAGGCTCAAGAGCATAACTTAAAGCTTGAACAGCAAATTTTAGAAAATGAGCATCGTCAGATTCCAATTCATCATGAACGATTAGAAACTTTAAAAGCTAATTTAGAATCTTTGCAAAAAGAGATTCAAGAAACCCAAGAACAGTGGCAAAAAGAATTAGAACTTGTTCATAAAATTCAGGAATTAGAAGCACAGAATCATACGAATGAATCTGAGGCTTATGATCAGATTAATCTGCTACGTAAAGATCTTGCTGATATTCAAGGCCAGCAACCATTAGTATTTGAAAGAGTAAACTCTCAAATCATTAATGAAATTATTTCTGATTGGACGGGTATTCCAGTTGGAAAAATGGTCAATGATGAAATTAAACAAATATTAACGCTTGAAGATAAATTGGGCGAACGTGTAATGGGGCAAGATTATGCACTCACACAATTAGTTCAGGGCATTAAAACTTCAAAAGCAAGACTTGAAGATCCGAATAAGCCACAAGGTGTATTTCTTTTGGTAGGCCCAAGTGGTGTAGGTAAAACTGAAACTGCACTAACTTTGGCAAATGAATTATATGGTGGTGAGCAGCATTTAATTACCATCAATATGTCGGAATACCAAGAGGCACACACTGTATCTTCACTTAAAGGTGCACCTCCTGGATATGTGGGATATGGTCAAGGCGGTGTTTTAACAGAAGCTGTTCGCCGTAATCCTTATAGTGTTGTCTTACTTGATGAAATTGAAAAAGCACATAGTGATGTTCAAGAACTGTTCTATCAAGTATTTGATAAAGGTACTTTAGAAGATGGTGAAGGACGAGTAATTGACTTTAAAAACACCACTATTTTGTTGACTTCAAATGCTGGCTCAAGCGCGATTATGCAAGCGTGCTTAAATACGCCTGTAGAAGAATGGCCTACAGCTGAAGAGTTGATTGACCATTTAAAACCAAGTTTGTATAAGCAATTCAAGCCTGCATTTTTAGGTCGCATGAGAGTGGTGCCATATTTCCCATTGCATGATGATTTACTCGTACGAATTATTAAACATAAGCTAGGCAAGATCACAGCAAGAATTGAGAAACAATACGGTACACAAGTCCAATATTCTGATGATTTGGTAGAGTTGCTCTTAAGCCGCTGTACAGAAGTCGATAGTGGTGCACGTAATGTCGATAATATTTTAAACTCTACGGTGTTACCTGCATTAGCTACAGAAATTTTGGTGGCTTTGGCAGAGCAAAAATTGCCAAAAATTATCATGATTGATGCTAAAGATGACGAAATTCAATATTTACTAGATCCAGTTGCAAAAGCTGCTAAAAAAAGGACGAGTAAAAAGTTGAAGTCAGAAGTTTAAAATTGAATAGAGCTAAAATTAGATGAATATTGATATTTCTGAACTACTTGAACCCATTAGTGATAGTTTGCCTTGTGGTGACGACTTTTCGTTTTCTAATGAATTTCATGAAATAAAAAAAGCGAAGACACAAGATGATCTATTGCTAGATCAAGGTGATTGGGTTGCTGAGCGTAAACAAGCCGATTGGGACTTTGTATCAAATAAAACGAGCGTTTTGCTAAAAGAGAATACAAAAGATATTCGTCTATTAACTTGGCTCTTAGAAGCTTGGACTCATCTTTATGGTTTTGATGGTATGGCTAAAGGTTTAACTCTAAGTCATACCATGTTGAATCAATATTGGCAGGAAATTCACCCTGTTATCGAAGATGATGACTTAGATCAACGCATTGGTTTATTACAGGGTTTAATTAATCAACTTCCGATGTTGTTAAAGAAAGTTTCTTTAAACAATACAGCTCCTTATTATAATTTGCTTGATTACGATAATTTTCTATATCACGAAAATGTTCGTCGTAAACAAACTGAAGATTACGATAGTCAGTCGGGACCATCGGAGTTAGAGCAATTCGATCAAGCTATTTTTAATACGTCTAAAACTTTTCAATATTCTAATTATCAAGATTTTAGTTCAGTCTTAACTGAATGGGATGTTTTAAAGCAAACCCTTGATCATTTAATGGGACTAGATTCGCCGAGTTTTGGTGCAATTGATTCAGCATTTGAAACCATTCACAGCACATTACGCAAGATTTATAAAGCAGAAGCTTTTGGTACTGGGCTTGCGCCAACCCAAGAGCAGGCGACAGTCATCACGAGCTCATCTATGGAAAATCAAGTGCCTGTACAAGTTGTTTCAGATCAGCCTGCTTTTCAGCCTCAAGCTCAAACACACTTGGCTAACCGTGAGCAAGCAATGAAAGTGCTGCAAGAAATCGCGGATTACTTTCAAGCAAATGAGCCTCATAGCCCTGTGAGTTATATGCTTCAAAAAACCATTAAATGGAGTCAAATGCCGTTACATGAATGGCTAGCACAAGTCATTAAAGATGAGCATCCATTGCAAATGGTTCAGGAAATGTTAGGTGTACAGCCTAAAAATGAATACGAATAAAGATTGGTAAAGACATATGTTTAAAGCTGAAAAAGTCCTTTGGGGCGAAGGTTTATTTTTAAGACCTCAACATTTCCAAATACAAGATACCTATCATGAACAACGGTTGAATCATACGGTTAGAGCGGTTGTACCTTTTTCATATGGTATTCAGAAATTAAATTTCGATGAGGCTCAATTGAGCACACATATACTTGCTTTAGAGTCTGTAGAGATGATCTGGCAAGACGGAGAAATTTATCAGGCACCGGCATATGATCTATTACCTGAACCAATTTTATTAGATGATCTTAATTTACGTGGTGAGATGCTAATCTATTTAGCATTGCCGCTTTTACAAGCAAATAAGCAAAATCTAATTGATCAAAACCAAGCGCAAAAGGGCAGATATCAATCTCACCTTGTTGAAATACATGATCTATTCACTAATGCAACCGAAGCAGATATTAGTTTGTTACGCCGTCGTGCTGTTTTTAAACTATTAGATGTACATAGTAATCCTGACCATAATTTAGATGGTTTCTTATATCTGCCTATTGGAAAAATTAAGCGTCAAAGCTCAGGTGCTTTTGAAATTGATCGAAAGTTTATCCCGCCAATTTTGCATGTAGATGCATCTGAAACACTCATTTCAAATTTAAAAAGAACATTGAATGTTATTAAGGCAAAAATTAAGACCATTCAAACCAATAACCGAGAAAATGAACAGAAGTTAATTGAATTTCGTTCAGGTGATATTGTTTCATTCTGGTTAGTGAATGCATTAAATACAGCACATGCTGGTCTAAATCATTTTGTGCAATACCCACAAATCCATCCAGAGCGTTTGTTCTTTGAATTATTGCGTTTAGCAGGGTCATTATTAACTTTCTCGACGGCCTATGATGTCGATCAATTACCTGCCTATAAACACCATAATTTACAAGAAAGTTTTTCGCAGTTAGATACGATTTTGCGTGATTTACTCGATACGATTATTTCGAGTCGTTACATCAGCATTGCACTTAAAGAAATCCGTCCTTCATATTGGGTGGGAAGTCTTGAGACCGATAAGATTACTCGAGACACTCGACTTTATATTGCAGTATCAAGTAGCGTAATGCAGACACATGAGTTGATCCAGATCGTACCTTTACGATTCAAAATCGGTAGCACTTTAGATGTAGAGCAACGTGTGGTCGCTGCATTACCTGCAATTCCATTGCATCATTTAATTCAAGTTCCAACTGCTATCCCTGTGCGCTCTGGTGTGAGCTATTTTGAAATTGAACCACATCACGAGCTATACCAACGCATGTTAGATTCAGAGACGATTTGTATTTATGTTCCAGCTGGCTTCCAAGATATCAGTATTGAACTGATTGCGGTCATGAACGCTTAACAGTAAAGGAGAGAAAAATGTCACAATCCACAGGTGCTCCTTCTTTATTTGATGATGGGCAAATTGGAACAGGCGGGAGCAATAATAGCCAGTCTCAAGCAAAACTACAGGCAATCAATCTTATTGATTTATTGCATGATGGGTTTTATTTGGTTTTCTTGATTCGAAATCAGTATGTGCCGGCAGATGCGCAGCGGTTTCGTGAAAAAATCTTAAATTTACTTAATCAATTTGAGCAACAAGCCAAAAAGTTGCAATTTTCAGCCGATGATATTCATGATGCTAAATATGCATTCTGTGCTTTGATTGATGAAACTATCGTAACGCAACAAGATGCGAGTTATTTTAATTTGCAAAATGCTTGGTTGATTAGTCCATTGCAATTGAGCTTGTTTGGTTCTCAATTAGCTGGTTATCGCTTCTTTGAAATATTGGAGCAATTACGTAGCCGTGGAAAAGAACGTCTAGCTGCTTTAGAAGTATTTCATTACTGCCTTTTGTTAGGTTTTCAGGGCAAGTACCGAATTGAGTCAACGGAAAGCCTGAACCATTTAGTATCACGAGTGGGTGATGAAATTGACTATTTGAAGGGGAAAAAGCTCGCATTTTCGCCGTTCTCGGCAATTCCCGATCAGATCCGAAATATTATTCATCGCGAAGTACCGTTCTTCTGGATTTTGATCTTTTTATTGATTTTTGCATTACTTACCTTTGCAGGACTAAGATTTATGCTGAACAATCAAAATGATAAAGCATTATCTAATTATCAAAATGTGATTTCTGCTCCTCAAGAGCAAGCACATATTACAATTTATTTACCTTGATGATGGTACGAAATGGCTCAGGAAAAACCAACTTCTATTCGAGTTTTACAGTCGAATAAAAAAAAGCCGAAATCACCAATACTTTATATTGTCATTGGTGTTATTGCCGGGGTGTTTGTAAGCATCTCGCTATTCCTGTTCTTGTCTCAACCGTATTCGTCAGAATCAGCAGCAATTGAGAGTAAATCAACAGAAGAACAGACTTTAAATCAAGAAACTGTTCATTCTTCTGATGAACAAAATCAGGTTGCTGTAAGTCAAGACAATGAAACAGATTCAATGAGCCGTGATGGCTTTGAACAACCTAAAGATAATGAATTAAGTAGTATCTTTAAACCTGTTCCACATAAGTCCGCTACTACTAATGAACAGCGAGTTTCTCCATTTGACGAACAGCTCACGGGTGAAAAGAAAGTTCAGACTGTGCCTCAACTACAAACAGGGACGATACCTAAAGCGACCCAATCGAAGGTACAGCCAGCTCAGCAAAAGCCAGTGAGTAAACCGCAGCAACAACAAGCTGCACAGGCTAAACCAATTGTTGAGAATAAAGCTCAAGCCGAACAAGAAGCAGAGGTTGAACCACCTAAGGCATCGGTAGATATTAAAATTACACGAAGTCCTTTTGCCGTGAATTAATGAACTGATGATGATTTTTCTCATTTTCTTTTGCTTTACATGCTTGGCAATTGGTTTAGCGTTCTTAATGTCTTATGAGCTAAGGAGTAGAAGTAAAGATTTTGTTTTGTCATTACTGCCACAAGGTCGTAAGCAGCTTAATCAAGTTAGACAATTTGCTCAAACAATGAATCAGGCAGCTGCGCCTGAAAAGCTACAATCCCATTGGCATTTACAACAGTGGTGGATTGTAATTGCAGGTTTTTTCTTGTTTGCCAGTATTCTAGTGTTTGCTTTCACCAGACCTATTAGCTCAACTCGAATTGAAGCTGAATATCTCAAAAAAACAGATCCTCAAATTTATGCACTTTTGAATGGTGAAATATTATCTCCACCGCCAGAAGTGGACGAAAGCTTAATTGAAGCAGCGATTGTAGAGGCCACACAACTAGAGCAACAATATTCTTCTCAAAATAGTGGCGCTATTAATTCTTCACCTATTGATAATGCGAGTTTCGATGGGCGAGCTATTTTAGATACCAGTTTAGTAGATCGTAAATGGAGCAAAATGAACCCCCGTTATAAGCAGCGTTTACTCATGGTTTTTAAAATCATGAAAGAACAATATGGCTATGAGTTGGTTCTATTAGAGGGATATCGTAGTCCTGTTCGTCAAAATATGTTGGCAGGTAATCCGAACACAACAAGAGCAAAAGGGTATCAGAGTTACCATCAATTTGGTTTGGCGGCAGATGTAGCCTTTAAACGAAATGGAAAAGTGGTTATTTCTGAAAGAGACCCTTGGGCTATGCAAGGCTATCGTTTGTATGGGCAAGTTGCTGAATCAGTTGGGCTTACATGGGGTGGACGCTGGAAATCTATTCAAGATTATGGCCATACCGAGTTCCGTATGCCGGGCTTAAGAAAGACACAGGAAATGGCAGAAAAACTGATTGCTGAAAGTTTGAATGATATAAATTAAAAAGAGAGAAATATGTTTACAGAACCTAAAATACAGGACATTAAAATTGATTCAGTGATTAGCCAATTGAGCTTTCTATGACTTCATCTTTAAAACGTTTGGCTCTATTTAATCAAGGCTTAGGAAAGATTAGTCCATTTGCAAAAGGTGTGGATGGAACTTTACAGGCTATTGAGCATTTGGGTTATGTGCAGATTGATACCATATCGGTTGTTGAGCGCGCTCATCACCATATATTATGGAGTCGAGTGCCTGATTATGATTTAAGTCATTTAAATAATTTGGTTCGAGAGCGTCAGATTTTTGAATATTGGTATCACGCGGCGTCTTATCTTCCTATGAAAGACTACCGTTATGCACTGCCTGCCATGATGTCTGTAAGGAAAGGGGAAAGTCGTTATTTCAATAGAGGTGATCAACACCTCATGAATGAAATTCTAGCCCGTGTTCGTGCGGAGGGTAGAATTCGACTACGCGATATTGATAAGAATAATAAAAAGAGTTTGGGAAATTGGTGGAATACAGGTCCAGGTCGCCGTGCTTTTGAGCAGTTATATATGCAGGGGGATCTGATGATCTGTGAGCGTAATGGAATGGAAAAAGTCTATGATTTGACCGAACGCTGCTTACCTGAAAATATTGATTTAAGTATGCCTACGCTTCATGAATATGCGCAGTATTTATTTAATACTACGCTTCGAGCACATGGTGCATTTACATGGAAGCAATTGGTTCATTTAAAGGGAAAAGATTTAAAAGAAGCTATGCGTGTCGTGCTGAAGGAGCAGATCGACGCAGGTGTAGTATCAGCGATTAAACTTGTTGATGGACAAACTCTATATGTCGATGTAGCTGCAATAGAACAAAAAGTGAATACTGATTTTGGATTAAAAATACTTTCGCCTTTTGATAACTCGCTGATTCATCGTGACCGCTTAACATCTTTATTTGAATTTGATTATCGGATCGAATGCTATGTGCCAGCGGCCAAACGGGTATTTGGTTATTTTTGCTTACCTATTCTTTATCAAGATGAGCTAGTGGGTCGCATAGATTGCAAAGCACATCGGACAGTAAAAGAGTTAGAAGTCATTAGTCTACATCTAGAAAAAACAATCAAGGATAAAGAGCTTTTCTTTTTTCAATTAGAGCAAGAGATCAAGCGCTTTGCAGAGTTTAATCAATGCACCATCATTAATGACAAAGTCATCAAGCTCATTCGCTAAGGTGTAAGCAGGGAGCTATGTTGGTCTTAAATAAAGTTTATTTAAGATAAAACACCAAAAGAATTACTACAGCTTTTGGTGTTTTCAATTGATTTACATTAAAGGCATACGATATTCAATTATTCCTGGTTTTTGTGCAATCCAGTCATAAAGTTTTTGAGCTGTGTGATTGATTTCTTGAGTGTGCCAATATAAACGGTCACAGTTATGCTCAATTGCCTGCTTTTGTACATATTCAATGAGTTGCTTACCAATGTGTTGGCCACGGACTTCAGGTGAAACAAACAGGTCTTCTAAATAACAATAATTATTCTCTGCCCATGTTGAACGATGAATAACATAATGCACAATTCCCAAAACTTGCTCGCCTTGTTTGGCAACAGCACAATAAACGGGTTCATTTTCATCGAAAAAGCGTTCCCAAGTCACTTTGGTGACATGAAGGGGTAAATTTACCTGATAAAAATTTTGATAAGCAAGCCAATATTTTTCCCATTGTGAATAGTCCTGCTGCTGAACAGAGACGATCTGAATATCTTGATTTTGCATAATAATTACACTCTGTTTTAAAGTTCTAGAAAGTCGAAAACAAGAGTGTAGTTTTGATAGTGGTATTTTTATAAGATACACTTTTTATATTTTCCACAGTACCAGTTTGTTATGGCAACTTCGATTTCTGCATCTTTTCCACATTTGATTTTGCCAAAGGGCCAGATTAAAGATGGAGTATATTCTGCTTTGCGTGATGCTATTTTAGATGGCAGGCTAACTGCCAGGACAAAATTACCCTCAAGTCGTGCTTTAGCAGAGATGATGTCGATTTCACGAAACTCTGTGTTAGCTGCTCTTGAACGGTTACTTGATGAGGGCTATTTATTTACTAAGCCAAGTTCAGGTACCTACGTTGCCGAAGTGATTCCAGATCAATTAATTGGTATTCAGCAAGACTTAAATTCATGTGTTGAAAAAAAGCCCCAATCCTTAAACATTAATCCAAATCTTGAAGGTTTATTAACTTCATGGCGAGAGCAGTCGTGGTCAAGTCAAAAGAAAAAAATGTTCCATGTGGGAGTGGGGTGTATTGATTTATTTCCTCATCAGCTTTGGGGGAAATTATTAACACAAGCTTGGCGGCAATCTTATTATCAACTGGGCCAATTTCACGACTCGCGAGGCTATTTACCATTGCGTCAGGCAATTTGTGAGTATGTCCGCTCCACCCGAGGCCTGAACTGCAATGAACAGCAAATCATTATTGTAAATGGGACGCAGCAGGCAATTCATTTAGCTGGTTACGCTTTACTTCAAGCAAATGATGAGGTGTGCCTAGATGAACCAGGCTACGACGCAGCTTTTAATATTTTTCGAAGTTTTGGTGCTCAGGTCAATTTGATCGAGAGTGATGAGGAAGGAATGCGAATCTCTGACATTACAGATCATTATTCAAAAAGCAAACTTGTTTATACCGCACCCTCACATCAGTTTCCTGTAGGTGGAACTTTAAGTTTAGCTCGCCGTTTTGCGTTACTCGATTGGGCATCTCAACAAGGGAAATGGGTTTTTGAAGATGATTATAATAGTGAGTTTCGCTATGGCACACACCCCATTCAAGCTCTACAGGGTTTAGATCAGCAGCAAAGAGTTATTTATTCTGGTACTTTTACCAAAATGATGTTTCCTGAGTTTCGGTTAGGATTCATGGTTGTGCCTGAAGCATTAATTGAAACCTTTAGTGCGGCCAAATATTATACGGATGTTCGAAGTTCTTATTTAGAGCAGGTAGCTTTGTCTCTATTTATGCAAAAAGGCCACTATGCTCGGCACGTGCGTAAAGTTAGAAAAGCATGCTATGAGCGCCAACAAGCATTGATTAAAGCTATTGATGAGCATCTTTCAGATGTGATTAGTGTTCAACCAACCGATTCAGGTATCCATGCAGTGTGCTGGTTAAAAGGTGAGTGGACAGAGCAAGAATTTATTGATCAGTGCTCAGCTCTAAACTTAGCTGTTCAGCCGTTATCAAGATATTGTCAGATGCCAAACAAGAAGGCCGCTGTACTTATTGGCTATGCAGCCCACACACCTAATGAAATTATTGAAAACATTCAAAAAATTGCACAATATTTAAAAGCTAAATAATAGCCTAAGTTATGCTATTTACATAAATTTAATCATTATTCAAATACTTGAATGCAAATTTTTATGACGATCAATTGGTTATATGAAAATAGGAATGCTATTAAAATTTTTAAAAATTAATTTTAATTAATATTATTTTAAGCTAGCACAATTAATCTAACTACATCAAAGCTTATTTAGTACACCTTTTAGCCACATTCTCCAGATGTGGCTCTTTTTTTATAAAAAATAAATATAGCTAAGAACAAATTAATTAATTTTTTAAGAGAAGTAAAAATTAATCTTCTTCCATGGCATTACTGTAAAACTTAACACCTAGTTTAATACGATCACGCCCATTACCCATACGCCAGCGGTTAGTATCTCGTAAAGAATATACACAGCCACAATATTCTTGCTGATAAAATTCTTCTCGTTTACTGATTTCAATCATACGGCTTGAGCCACCATTTTTACGCCAGTTATAGTCCCAGTACTGAATTTCAGGATAGTGAGCAGCAGCGCGAATTCCGCAGTCATTGATTTGCGCCATATTTTTCCAACGAGAAATTCCTAACGAACTACTGATGAGACTAAAGCCGTGTTCATGTGCGTAAAGGGCAGTTCGTTCAAATCTCATATCAAAACACATGGTACAACGAATGCCACGTTCAGGTTCATCTTCCATCCCTTTTGCTCGGGCAAACCAGTTGTCAGTGTCATAGTCTGCATCGATAAATGGAATATTATGCTTTTCTGCAAAACGAATATTTTCTTCTTTGCGGATTAAATATTCTTTTACTGGATGAATATTAGGATTATAAAAAAATATTGAAAATTTAATTTCTGAGTCGATTAATGCTTCCATAACTTCTCCTGAACAAGGAGCACAACAAGAGTGAAGTAATAGTTGATCGTGTCCAGAAGGGAGTTCTAATTTTAAACGTTGAGTTGACATAATAAAAAAATTAAATTGTAATGCCATTAATTATATATTTATTATTTGTATAATGTGAAATGAATTATTTTCAATTTTACTGTGAAATTAATTTAATATTTTAAAAAAATCTATTGTTATATTTAAGGTTAAATTGAATGTAAATAATTAAATAAATGTCATGTTATATATTGAGGCTAGATTTATAATTAAATTTAAAGTTATTGCTAAATATACTATATAATTAAATAAATTATGGATGGGTTTTATATATTTAAAAATAATAAACCTTAAATATTTTTGATAAGTGATTGATGTATCTGAATATAATTTGAATTTTTTATTGTGATATGTGTCACAAATAAACCTTATTTTTTCAATTAAAATATTTTTTTAGATTTATATCTTTAATAAATCTATACTATAAAATTCAGTGTGTTTTTTTAATTTAAGCGTGTGATAATTTGAGATATGGAAGATTGGCAATGTAAGTATTGTAATGGTTACATTATGGTTAATCATTCAAAGATCGGTGTAGGAGAAAAAGTTTACTTTTTGGTATATAAATTTGACGCAAAGAATGAAAGGAAAAAATTATATAAAAAGGGAGTTGTGGTTGCCCGTTACGATAATATATTACACATTGAGTCACGTAAAAAAACTTATAAGATCGAGCAGATAAAAGTCTATCCATTAGGTGCACCCATGCCTTTCGTTTACAACATGTTTTGGATTTGTGGATGTTCGTTTACTCTACAAAACTAATGTCTTAAATTTAAATGACAGCAAGTTATTTTATAGATTGAATTAATTATCAGATCCATTTTGTCATCAGCTTTTACAGATAAGACCTATACCTTGGGGGGTAGCTCATAGTGTATAAGAAAATCTATGTTATTTATTTGACAAAATAAAAGCGCTCTCTTATAAACCTCAAGTAAAGTTAAGGTCAATCATGATGAGTGAAAATAAAAAAGCTGACTCTAGTCGAGTTTTGACTGTGGGTGAAGTTGCAAAAAGGAGTGGAGTTCCTGTTTCGACCCTACATTTTTATGAAGCGAAAGGGCTTATAAAAAGTATAAGAACAAATGGTAATCAACGTCGGTATCCCTTAATTATTTTAAGATATATTGCGATTATTAAAGTCGCTCAAAGAGTGGGTATTCCTTTAAATGAAATTAAAGAGGCTTTAAGTCAGTATCCTGTAGGTAGTAAATTAACAGCCAAGCAATGGAAGGATCTATCGAGTCATTGGCGAGGAAATCTGGATGATCGAATTCAAAAATTAACTCGCTTAAGAGATGAAATGGACTGGTGCATTGGCTGCGGCTGTTTATCATTAGAGCAATGCCCATTAAGAAACCCCGAAGATATTTTAGGGCTAGAAGGATCGGGGCCACGAATTTTAGAAAGACCTGAATAGAATATTTCAAAAATTGCTTTTAATTGGGAATATCTTAATTTCCAATAAATTAAATTTATTTTGCTAGAACATTCAAGTGAGTTTTTTATTGTAAAGAAGTGACATGGAATATGAAATTTTTTGATATCTTTAGTTTTTTTAGTAAGAAGCAAAAAATTATGAAAAAAATTCTCTTTCTTGGCTTGGCACTTGTTTCATTAACGGCTTGCTCGTCTGTACAACATAAAGATCCGACTCCACCAAAAATTGGTTCACCAAATCCAGCTAGCCAATATTGTGTTGAACAAGGTGGAAAATTAGAAATTAGAAATGAAGCAAATGGTCAGGTCGGCTATTGTCATTTACCAAATGGCCAAGTTGTAGAAGAATGGAAATTATTCCGTGACAATCAAGCGAACTGTGTAGCAGAAGAAGCTCAAAAATTAGTGGGACAATCTGGCCTTACTGATGATCAAATTAAACAAAAGACTCAATCAGAAATTGTGCGTAAAGTTGCTCCGGGTCAACCGATGACTATGGATTATCGTACAAACCGAGTTACGGTCACCATTGACCCAGCTTCTAAAAAAATTACGAATGCAACATGTGGTTAACTTTTTAATTAAAAGCGAATAGACCGAATTTTGAAATAAAAAAGCCTGCTGAAATGCGGGCTTTTTTACGACTTTAATTTTGGGAATAGTGAATGACTGGATATTCTTTTTGTTGAGGTAGTTGTTGTAAAGCCTTGTTAATGTTGATTAGAAAAATATCAACTTTATCTTGGCTTGAATTGTTGGTGTTGTATGAAGCTCTTTCTTGATAGTTAATTCCGCATCCAATAATTTTCATATTTGCAGGGTTAAAACTCCAGTCATTTTTATTTTTGATCGAGATATCTAAATCACTATCACACTCTTTCCAGAGTTTTAAAAATTGATTGGAATATGTGGCAGGAACTTCTTGGGCTCGATAGGCGGTAAATCCCTGCATTTCGGAATTAGCAAATTGAAGCAGATGATTGGTGGGCATTCCTCCCCAAAGAATAGCAGTATCTTTTGGTAGTTTTATCGAGGTTATATTTTCTTCTTTAAGTGGCGCAGTTTGTTCATTTTTCTGTTTTGACTTTTGAGATTTATAAACCAGTTTTGTTCCAACTGGAACAATTACGCCTTTGGCTTGAGTTATTTGGGTCGTATAGAAATAAGGTGAATCATCACGGTTACAGCCTGTCGGGTTATAACAGCCAATACAGCCACTCAAGAATAAAACTGGAAAACTTAGAATACTTAATTTTAAAATTCGACTCATTTTTCTTCTCTTTCATTATTTCTATAAATTTAATATATCAGGCTTTAAATCAATAATAAAAAAAGCCTCTAGCGGACTAGAGGCTGAAAAACATCAGATGCGGTAACAGGTGAATTATGCATCTGAGTTAAGTAGGTTGTATCAAACCATGTAAAGCACTTTACCAGCAAAAATGAATAAAAATAGAGAGGTGCGACTAATGGCTAATATTTGTGGTTTTTTATTTATACAAATTGGCGTGCTTATTTAAAGACTATTTCTAGAATATCTATTAGGGGATAAAAGCTCCACAATTTATATTTTTGATTAAACCGATCGATGTTGATTGTTCAACCGTTGTCTTTTTGCGCTGCTAACCAATAGTTATTCGTGATTTGTACTCAGCTTAATGATAATTTTGGAGTTATCCGAAAGGACACAATAACGACGAACATACGAATAATAATGAATTGAAGGTAGGACCCCTGTGTTTATAAGTGTATTTGATCTTTTTAAAATTGGTGTAGGCCCATCTAGCTCCCATACGGTTGGACCAATGCGAGCAGCATGTAGTTTTGTGGATGATTTAGTTAAGCAAAATTATCTCCAAACGACATTTCGAGTTCAGATTAAGTTATATGGTTCGCTTGCAGCAACTGGTGTTGGTCATGCGACAGATAAGGCTATTCTTTTAGGATTAATGGGTTTTGATCCTGAACATATCGATACTCAAGTAAGTACAAGTTTGATTGAAGATGTTCTTGAAAATAAAGTCATTCAGCTCGATCAGCAAAAGAGTATTTCTTTTGACTATAAGCGTGATTTGCTTTTTTTAGATGAATCTTTGCCTCACCACCCAAATGCAATGGAACTGATTGCTTATAACGAGGCGAAAGAAATTTTATATGCTGAAACGTATTACTCGATTGGTGGCGGTTTTATTGTTAGCCAAAGGCAATTAACACAAACCCAGTCTGAGACTGGTGAAATTAAGGTTCCATATCCATTTCATAGTGCGGCTGAACTTTTAAGCTTATGTAAAACTCATCATTTATCAATAAGTCAGTTAATGTTTGAAAATGAGAAAAGCTGGCGTAGTGAAAGTGAGATTCGCGCCAAGATTATGCAAATCTGGAAAGTGATGCAGCAGTGCATTCACAATGGGCTGATCAATGAAGGAATATTACCAGGCGGATTAAACGTAAAACGTCGGGCTAAAAAAATTCACGATAAGTTATTAAATAAGAAAAACTCAAACCTGATTGTGACGACTTTTCATGCCATGGAGTGGGTCAATTTATTTGCATTAGCCGTAAATGAAGAAAATGCTGCTGGTGGTCGAGTAGTGACAGCTCCCACAAATGGTGCAGCAGGGATTATTCCGGCAGTTTTATATTATTACGTGACTTTTTCTAAAGACTTTTCAGAAGACAAAGTTGTTCGTTTTTTTCTAAGTGCGGCAGCAGTCGGCATTTTATGTAAACTCAATGCCTCTATTTCTGGTGCAGAAGTGGGATGTCAGGGCGAAGTCGGCTCGGCGTGTGCGATGGCTTCGGCTGGTTTAGCCGAGATTTTAGGTGCATCACCTGAACAAGTAGAACATGCGGCTGAAATTGGTCTTGAACATAACTTGGGTTTAACTTGTGACCCGATTGGTGGTTTGGTTCAGGTTCCTTGCATTGAACGAAATGCAATTGCGGCTGTAAAAGCCATTAATGCAGCACAAATGGCACTTCATGATGAGGGGGAGCATTTTGTGACGCTAGATAAAGTTATCCAGACCATGAAAGAAACAGGCAGAGATATGTCTGAGAAATATAAAGAAACTTCAAAAGGTGGACTCGCTGTTAATGCCATTGAGTGCTAAATAATAAGATGGGGCGAGATGCCCCATCTTATTTTGAACATTAAGCAGGGCGAGCCTGAATTGAACTTGCAGAACGATACTTAAATTTAATGCAAGAAGTTCAGCCTTTAACATCAGAGTCGGAAAACCGCCTTACCTATAAAGACTTCTGTTCTTCCAACTATCATGCTCTGAAGTTGTGAAAAATTCGCGCATTATGAAGTTGTGATAACAGACGGTTTAAATAATAGAGTCGCTTTATTTACGTCTACGTGTTACAGACTTGCGCCGTGATAGGCAGTTCAATAGTAATTATCAAACTCTATAGAAATTAAATGTAATTATAGAAAGTCAAAAAGGAGCTAGAGGCTCCTTTTTGGTGATTGTGTTGTTACCACATAATAGGAGTTTTGATAGCTGTGTCTAGAGCGAACTTCTTGAAAAGATCCCCTAACGCTAAGTTGCGATATTGGTTTGAGGCAATTTGTGAAAAATCAAACCATTGCTCAGATGTGAATTGATTTATATCGGAGCAAGGTGGATAGCCGTTTTCAACCAAAAAAGTATTCATTTCTTTTATCATTGTATAAACTTTAGACATGTTTTTTAAACCTAAATTAGATATGAATCTTCATTATAAGTCGCTATTAAAAAATCAATTTTTTTTGTTCCACATAGATTTTTTAATCGTTTTTGTTTTGTAACTTATGACTAAGGTACAAAAATATTTCACCTATGTTTGGTCCATTAACACTAGTGATGAAAGGTGAAAATATTTGGGCTAAATCAGCTTGGGTTGGATCAATGGTAGTGCCTTGGGTTCATAAAGAAAAGCAAAGCTCTGAAATTTTCAGTTCATCGTTGTTTAGGGAAGTGGCACTCAAAGTAACCTAATGAGAAGTATAAAAAATAAAGTCAATTTCTAAATTGATTGAACAGATTCAAGAATATAAGATGAGAATGTCTTTAGAAAAACACATTAGAAGCGGTAGCATGGATATTTTTGAATTTGTTAGTGGTTACAAAAACCATCCAGTATTATTTGTAGGGACTGGATTAAGCTTAAGATATTTAGATAATTCATTTACATGGGAAGGGTTACTGAAATATATTGCTATTGAACTGTATGGAAGTGATGAAAAATTTTATGATTTAAAGAGTACAGTTTACAATCAGCATGACGGCTCTCATGATTTAATGAAACTAGCTGAGACCTTAGAAAAAGAATTTAATGAGATTGCTCAGAATGATAAAGATGGTAAATTCTCTGATATTAATCAATTATTCTATCAAGCTGCTCGTCAAGGTAAAACCTTAAGTCGTTTTAAAATCTATGTAAAAAATTTATTAACTCCGTTAAATTACAGGTCTGAAAGAAGGGAAGAGATAGAGACATTCAAAAGAGTATCGAAGAATATTTCATCTGTTGTAACTACAAATTATGACCGTATGATTGAAGACTTAATTCAATTTCAGCCTCTAATTGGGAATGAAATTCTTTTAAGTAATCCTTATGGATCTATTTATAAAATTCATGGATGTGTAAATCATCCAGAAAAAATAATTTTAACAAGTAAAGATTATGATATATTTTTTAAAAGATATGAGTTAATTAGAGCACAGCTAATTTCTTTATTTGTACATAATCCTATTATTTTTTAGGTTATAGTGTTGGCGATACAAATATTAAAGAGATCCTTAGTACGATTTATAAGTATGTGGAAATTAACTCTCCAGAAGCTGAAGAAATTAGAAAAAACTTTTTACTGGTAGAGTATGAAGCAGGATCAGATTCTTTAGATATTCAAGATCATGATATTTTAATTAATGGTTCTATGATTAGAATTAATAAGGTTAAAACTGATGATTATATGAGTATATATAAAGCTATTGAAGATTTATCATTGCCAGTTTCAGCACTTGAAGTTAGAAAAGTTCTGGACGTTGTCAGGGAAATTGTTGCGGGTGGAACGATTAAAGTTAGTGTTGCAGATGATATCGAGACTCTGAAAAATTCTGATAAAGTTTTAGCAATTGATTCAAAAGAAAATATTAAGTATTTATATAAAATCAATAATCCAGCCCAGTTTATAAGTGAATATTTTGAAATCATCAATACAAATAACTGTGAAATAGTTGAGCTATTAGATGATATGGTTGTCCCGATTAATCAATGGTTTCCAGCTTATGGATTTAGTAAAGTCTGTCCGGAATTGAAGTGTTCTGCAACACTGAAAAGGTCTCAAAGTGATAAAATTTATGCTTATCATCAAAACTCTAAAAAGGATAGATTTGAAAATTTTCCCGCTACATCAATTCAGAGTATTTTAGATACTGACCAAATTAGAAAGACTTATAAGTTGGATGCAATATTTCACTTTATTTTGAATGATACTCTTAGTCTTGATGATTTGAAAAATTATATTGATAGTTTAGAAGATGATAGAAATTCAGAATATAGGAAGCTATTATGTTTATATGATTTTAAGAAATACTCTTAAAATATAGATTAATTTAAAAGAGATAGATATATTGTATAAATGGCTTTTGTAAGTCAATTCAGCTATCTAAAATAAATTTATCTTTGATTTTATATATAAAGGGTGATCAAAAAATATGATCTCCCTTTAATTTTATTTATAACTAATTAAGATGGTTGTAAATATGAGAGATATAACCTTGCTCATTTATAAAGGGGATAATTAAGTGTTGCTGTGCTCTAGTTATTCCTACATATGCAAGACATTTTTCAGCCTCTGGATCTCTATCTTCTCTAGGCATACTATCTAGACCAACAAAAAAAGCGATTGGAAACTCTAGACCTTTACAACCTTCAATATACATAACTTTAATGCTATTTAATAAGGGATTAAAGTTCAGCTTTTCTTCACGTCTTAGTAAAAAAGTGACTGCATCAGAGCCGAAAGTCTCTAATAAGTTTTTTCTGATCAGAGGAAGCAAATCATTACTGCTAGGCGCAATAATGATGCCAATATCTTTAAATGTGTATTTATCTGATGAAATTGCCTTTTGAATTGCTTTAGTTAAAAATAAAGTTAATTCTTCACTATTTTTTAATTGTTTAAGAACTGGTTCAGAGCCAGAATGGCAATATTCTATATTGGGTATTAGACGAGAAGATAAATCATCTTCATCTGTTAATATTTCATTTGAACCATCAGAAAATAAACTTGCTAATTTAAGAATTTCTTTTGTATTTCTATAGCATTCTTTGAGTTCAGTTGGCTTTTTACCTTGTACCGTTAGTCCCACAGATTTCCAATTAGGACGCTTTCTACCAAACACATTCTGTGCTGGGTCATAGCAAAATAAGATACTATTTGTCTCAGGATCAATTAGATTGGTTATCCCACGCACCCAATCATCTGAAAGATCTTGACCTTCATCAATTAAAATCGCTTGATATTTTTCAGTAGAATTTTCATTTATATGGTCGAATAATAAATGACCTATTCGCTCATTATATTGACTTTGATCTTCATCTGGATATTTTTTTAAATTTGCTTGAGTAATTTTCTTAACTAGTCCATGAAAATGAGTAATAGTGATATTTGATGGTGAATTTTCATTTAAAATATTAAGTTTAAGTTGATTTAATAAATTAAGATTAAAACATATAACAAGAATTTTCCACTCAGGATTTGTCTGCTGTAGGTACTTCGCACGACACGAGAGGACAACGCTTTTCCCACTTCCTGCCACACCTTTTAGAATACGATGACCTTCACCAATATTTTTTGCTACTTTTTCTTGTTCAATACTTAAAGCTTTAATATTATTTATATTTAATATTTCTGTTTGATCACCAATACGGATTTCAGGAAATAAAGTATATCTTAGATGCTGTAGCTCTTTAAAACCTAGTGGTTCAAAAGGAAAATTAATGCGATCAAATTTTAAAGAAGCTTTTATTTTTTTGATAAAATTTTTACATTCATCTCTATCATCTAAATCAAAATTAAGGTCATCAGAAAACAATACTTGATCATTTGGTATTATTGAATCATTAATTAATCCTAACTCATTTGCTTCTTTACGGTTCATATTTGTAAAAGCAATACATTTACCAATAGGAAAGCGAATGTTTCCTGAATATTCACCTTCAGTTTGAATTAGAGAAGTATTCTTTCCTACAAGGTCTCGAATTTTATTGACATAATTTCTTGCTTGTTGTAGTGGGTTTATAACTTCTACTTCTTCATTTTCATTATAGAAGTTACCGCGAAATTTACGCGGATTAAAACTTTTAAATCTATTTTTAGACCAATCTTTTACTTCTAAGACTATTATGCCGAAATCTTGACTGAAAATTACAAAGTCGCTATATCGACCTAGTACAGGAGTATCATACCAAACATAATGTTCATCATCAGGATGAAGAGCTTCTCGTAAAATTTTGAATATTTTCTTCTCACCAGATGTTGCTTTATGAATTTTTAAAATACTTTCAGGAATCATTTCAGCCATAGATTTATCTCTAACTTTTTATAAAAGATTATTTTGAATAATTGGCAATTGTAAGAAATAATGTGAAACATATCAAATTTATATATAATCCTTTAAATAAATTTCTCTTTACTCTGGAGTTAATGAAGATAATGGAACAGCTTTCACATATTAATTATTCTGAAATTCCAGATGATTTTAATGAATTAAGAGATTTATTTGAATATGGTTGGGTAAATGGAGATACCGATTATGGTTGGTTTTGGAAATGGCATAGTTCTTTTGATGAAAAATTTGAACTTTATGAAATCAAAACAGGTTCATTTGGTGATGGATATATTATCTTAATAAAAGCAATTTTAAGCGCAAAACATGGCAAACCAGTAGGTTATAAATTTTCAAAGCTTTTACAAGTGGCGCATGTTCTTTTGGAACATCATCCAGAATTTTGGAAGCATTTTCTATTAGTAGTTAAACATTATGGGCATATGGATTTGCTTAAATCACAAGATGTAAAGGGAAAGTTGTTTAGCAAAACTAAAAAAATATTGGTAGAAGATTTTAAACCAGATCATTCCTATAACTCACTGATAGAATTTTTATGTCCTATTTTTCAAGGGAAATTATTTTTATGGGAATATGAACAAACTTCTATTGAAGAAAACACTATTGAATTACCTATCGTAACTTTACAATATTTTTTTGAAAAAAAGTGTACTTTTGAAGAACTTAGTTTTAGTAAAACTCAAGTTGAATCATGTTTAAAACGTTATTTATTAAAGTATTTTGATTCTGATCAAGAGTCTAATGTTGTAAAAAATAAGTATGTTATAAAAGCTATAAATATTGCTAAGATGAGCAATAAAGATCACACTCATCAATCTGTTTTTTCTCGTAGAAATGTGGATTGGCAAAATACAGAAATTAAACTTTTCTTATCGTTAGTTTTCTTCTTAGGGCTTGATGAATTCATTGAAGAAGGTTTCTATTGTAGTAATAGTGACTGTTTCTTTTTGAAATTAAAATGTGAGCAATTAAAAATTACTAAAGAGGAAAATTATTTAATAGAGAAACGTTTCTCTCAAATATTAGAACTTACGATAGGACAATATGAGTGGAATGATATGATTGGACATGGTTCTCCATCAATATTTCTTGATGATCCTATTTCAAGTTTATAACACCCCACTTAACAATAACTCCCTCATTATTTAGCCTTACTTTTCTAATGCTCTAATTTAAAGCAAATGTCATTTTGCGTGCTTGACTGCAATAGGGTTGGGCACTATTCTTTGCCTGCTGGCCACATTGCCAGACGGTCGTCGCGGACCGATTACAACAGCATCAGAATTATTCCTTTCTGAGGGATAGTTTTGTGTGAGCATCTCCTCGTCTCCTCCCGTAGCGGTAGGACGGGAGAGGGACACCTTCGGGTGTGCTGGTTGTTGTACCAGTCCGCGAACCCTTTCTCGTTCTGCCACCATAATTTTAATGTCGGCAGAACTCCCAATAAAAAGGAGTTGGCTTTGCACATTCATTATTTCTTGGCTCTCAATGCCAAAAGCTATAACGACACAGCTTAAAAATTTAAAGCAGCTTGATCGCCCCAAGGTTTTCAGGCTTTAAGTCATTACGGCTCAAAAAAACTTAATCAACAATAAAACTCGAGATGTGCCAAGCACAGTCTTTACGGCTTTGCTGTGTCTTTTTTTCTCCCAAAAAAGTATCTCGTTTAGAAACAACAAGAATTTATAACGGTAAAACTATGCCAAATTTAGTACTTTCTTCCCGTGCCATACAAGTCATCAATAAGTCGATTCATTTATTTCACCACCGTGGGTTTCATACCGTTGGGGTCGACAGAATCGTCAAAGAGTGTGAAATTCCAAAAGGGACTTTTTATAACTACTTTCACTCTAAAGAGCGCTTTATTGAAATCTGTTTGATTGTGCAAAAAGAGCGCTTAAAAGAAAAAGTGGTTTCAATTGCTGAGTACGACCAAGGCACAAGCGTGAAGGACAAACTTAAAAAACTTTATTTCTTACATACCGATGTAGAGGGGCTTTACTACTTACTATTTAAAGCCATTTTTGAAACGAAACTGATCTATCCAAACGCCTATCAAGTTGCGATTAAATATAGAATGTGGCTGCTTAATGAAATCTATAGCCAACTTATAAAACTAAAAACCGATGCGACTTTTCAAGACGCCAAACTGTTTTTATATATGATTGAAGGCGCAATTATTCAGCATTTAAGCTCAGATGGGGCAGTCGATCGGGAAAAGGTACTGGAGTGTTTTTTGCGCAGTTTAGGTGGTTGATGTAATTTGAGGCCTCAGAATGCGCTAGACAGTCGATAAAATTAAAAGCCAATTTGTCACCATATCTATGGATGTTTTTTTTTATGTTTTTAACACATTTACTTTATTACTTAATCAGACAAATGCTGGGCTGATAACAAAAAATATTAGACCGGTCGTCTATCAATCTATATAGTGAGGCCTTACTTTGTTGACCTTCTAGTTTAAAAGAGAAAATTAATGTCTATTATTCTTCATCATTTAAATGCTTCACGCTCATTTCGCATTCTGTGGTTACTTGAAGAAATTAATCAACCTTATGAATTAAAAAGTTATTTTCGAGATAAAACTACAAATCTCGCACCTCAAGAATTAAAAAACATTCATCCTTTAGGAAAATCACCTGTGATTGAGCTCGATGGAAAAGTAATTGCTGAATCAGGTGCCATTGTAGAAATTTTGATTGAAAAGTTTGCTCCTCAACTTATGCCCGCGAAAGATTCAGACAGTTATGTTGATTATTTACAATGGATTCATTTTTCAGAAAGTTCGGCTATGGTTCCATATTTATTAAATATTTTTAATTCGGTTGAGTTAAAAAATGGCACTCAATTAAAGTTCTTGGATCAATATGCGCATGCTGAGTTGGATAAAGTATTCTCATATTTAGATCAACAATTAGTAGGCAAAAAATTCTTAGTAGACAATTGCTTAACGGGTGCAGATTTTATGATTGGTTTTGTAGTCTATGGACTAATTAATTCTTTAAATATTCGATCAAAATATCTTAATATTGAACAATATGTAAAAAGTCTAGAAAACTTAGAAAGCTGGAAAAAAGCCATGTCTATTGAACAAAATCTTCCTCACCGAATCAATGTCTAAAATTGCTGTTAGTAATTTTTTCAATATTGTTTAGCTGCTCAATTGGCTTGTATTCGTTCTTTCATTAGTTCTGGCAGACCAGCGAGTTAAAGAATTCGCCCTTTAAAATCATGAGCTGAAACTCTTGTACCTCTAATTGATGACAAGAGTTTCTATGTCTATTTAAATCACATTTCTGAGTTCATTTGCCGTGTTGCGCAGTAATGGCAAAATTTGCTGAACCAAATAATCTTCCTGTACACGGTTGGTTTGAGACATACAGTTAAGCGCTGCCACCGCTTGACCTTGTGCATTAAAAACAGGCACTGCAATCGCAATCACACCAAGCTCATGTTCTTCTTTAGAAAGACAATAATCCGATAATGAAATGCCCTTAAGCACTTCAAAAAACTTTGACTCATCTACAAGGGTAAAAGGGGTTAAACGCTTTAAACCATAAGTTTTTACCCATGTGTGCTGAGCTTCTTCAGGCAGTGCTGCAAGTAAAACTTTACCTGTAGACGTGGCATGGGCAGGCAGTCGGTTCCCTAAATGCATGCCATAAGGGCTCACACGTAAATTATCTTGCTGCGGTAAATAGCTACGGGCAATCGGCACGACTTCGTTATCGTCCAGCACCACAATCGAAAAAGTAAGAGATGTTTGCGCACACAAAAGATTTAAAAATGATTGAGCAACTTTGGGTAGGTGAGCAGAGCTTAAATAAGAACTTGAAAAGCGCAGTACACGATGAGTGAGCCAAAAGTAATGTTCATCTGTTTCTAAATAGCCTAAGTATTTTAAAGTTTTAAGATAACGCCTTGCCGCCGTGCGGCTAATACCGGTTCGCTCGGCCACTTGAGTCACATTGAGCCGTTGCCGATCTGTTCCAAAAGCTTCCAGTAAAGCTAAGCCTTTTGCTAACCCTGCAATGTAGTCTTCTTGACGAATTTTCTCATGCGAGTTCGGGTGTTCTAAAAAAGCATCGAGAGAAGGCATCCTTTCATTCCTGTTATTTGGGGTGTTTCTGTCCGCTATTCGGACAAACTAAATGATAAACGGTTATTTTCGTCTTGGATACATAGTGCACAAAACTTAAAGCCAGTACTTTAAAAGTCAGGATGAAACAAGGATGAAGTTATGGATATTTTAAAGACACAGGTTGCAATTATTGGTTCTGGGCCAGCAGGGTTATTGCTTGGGCAACTTCTATATAAAGTTGGGATCGATCATATTATTGTTGAGCAACGCAGTGCTGAATATGTGGCTTCACGGATTCGTGCAGGAATTTTAGAGCAAGTTTCGGTCGACTTACTTAAACAAGCAGGCGTTGACCAAAACTTGAAAGACAAAGGATTACCGCATTCAGGCATTGAAATCTTAACCAATGGTGTAAAACATCGGGTTGATTTGGCGGCACTAACAGGTGGAAAACAAGTGACCGTATATGGTCAAACCGAAGTGACTAAAGACCTGATGACTGCGCGTGAAGCAGAGAAACTGACTTCATTTTATGAAGCTCAAAATGTGCAGGTTAAAGATTTCTACACTGCGCCCAAAGTTGAGTTTGAGTACCAAGGTAAAGCTTTTCAAATTGAGTGTGACTTCATTGCAGGGTGTGATGGCTACCATGGCGTCTGCCGTGCCAGCGTGCCTGAAGATAAAATTAAAACCTTTGAAAAAGTTTATCCGTTTGGCTGGTTAGGTGTGTTGGCAGATGTTCCACCTGTAGCCGATGAATTGATTTATGTACAGTCAGAACGTGGCTTTGCTTTATGTAGTATGCGTTCAGAAACGCGTAGCCGTTATTATTTACAAGTCCCTTTAACCGATCACGTAGAAGACTGGTCGGATGAAAAGTTTTGGGATGAGTTAAAAAACCGCCTAGATCCTGAAAGCCGTGAAAAGCTAGTAACTGGGGCCTCTATTGAAAAAAGTATCGCGCCGTTACGTAGCTTTGTGACCGAGCCAATGCGCTTCGGAAAACTATTTTTAGCAGGTGATGCTGCGCATATTGTTCCACCAACAGGAGCAAAAGGCCTAAATCTCGCGGCTTCCGATATTGCTTATTTATCAAGTGCGCTTATTGAATATTATGTCGAAGGTTCTGAACAGGGTATTGATGAATATTCTGAAAAATGCCTACAACGCGTATGGAAAGCAGAGCGTTTTTCTTGGTGGATGACTCATTTATTACATCGCTTTGAAACTGAAAGTGAGTTTGATCATAAGATTAAACAAGCAGAGTTAAGTTATGTACTTGGGTCGATTGCAGGTAGAACGACATTGGCTGAAAACTATGTCGGTTTACCGTATGAAATTAAGCAAATTGATAGTTTTAAGCACGCAAGTTGATTTTCTAGGTAATGAGGGAACCTGCTTTTTAAGCTTAGCTCCCTTGGGAACTAAGCTTACCTAAAAAATTAAAATGAAGAGTAGATAAACTCTACATGTTTGGAAATAAGGAGCAACCTTGCGGAGTAGATTCCTTATTTCCTGCTAACGATTTAAAACACATGTTTAGATCGTTAGAACCATCACCATATAGGCACATGACCTATGTGATAGATCTCTTTACGACTTTTGTGGGTCGTATAATTTTTCTTTAATGAATAGAGCGGGGATCACGCCACAAATCAGGTAGGCAGCTCCCATTACGACAAAACCTAAACCAATAGAACCACCAGACGCTAAGAAGCCAATTGTGGCAGGTGCAAGGGCTGCTCCAAGACGACCAACATTATAAGCGCCGCCAATTGCCGTACCGCGAATAGCTGTCGCAAAACTTTCAGTCATATAGGTCGCATTTACGCCGTAAGGAATACCGTATAGGAAACCGAAGGTCACCAGTAAATATAGAATGTTGCTTGGCGAGTTATAAAAAACAATAAGTGGTAAGAAAATAGCAGTACCAATGGCACCAAAGGCATAGGTAAAACGACGACCTAGTTTGTCTGCCATCATGCCGGCAAGGACTTTACCTAAAATCATGGCGGTATAAGTACCGACCATATAGGCAGTCATTTCCTTAAACTTCATACCCAATTCACTTTCTAGGTAAGAAGGCATCCAGTTATTTACGCCATAGTAGCCGAACTGTAAGAAACCTGCGGTTAATGCCCAAAGGATAAACATATTACGGTTCTGTTTATCTTGGAAAATAAGTTTAAATGCCGATGTTTTCGGAGTGTTTTGCGCTGTAACAGGTTGTTGAAGTCGAGACTTTTGCCATGCTTCTGGTTCTGGTACAAAAATATGCATTAAAACGGCAATAATGACCGGAATAATCGCAACGTAAAACAGCATGCGCCAGCCATGATCTGGAATAATCCAACCTGCAAGTAATGTTGCAACAATATATCCAACCGTCCAACCCGCTTGTAAAGTTCCGAGTACGGTTGTGCGGTAACGTGTCGGAACATATTCTGCCATCAAGGTATTACAGGCAATGTAGAGCGAGCCAAGTCCAAGTGATGCAAAAAACCTTAAAATACCGAATTGAAGAAAGCTCTGAGTAAAACCTAAGCCACAGGTGAGAAGTGAGAAAATTAAAATAGAAATAACAACAATGCGGACGCGACCAAACTTATCACATGCCCAACCGCCAAAAATTCCACCAACAGCCATACCTGCTAAAGTAAAACTACCGAGCATACCGGCTTGTACCGAACTTAATCCGAAATCTGCCTTAATACTGTTTAAGCTATAAGACAGCAGCATTAGATCTGCACCATCAACCAATAGCGCTAGAAATGCAAAAATAAATGCAATTTTCCACGTATGTGGTTGTATACGTGAAAGACCTTCTTTGTAATTTATAGCCATAATCCATTACCTACATTTGATTGAAAGCACTTCAAGTCGTTTGAAAGTGCTCAAAGTTGATTAAGACGCAGCGCGAATCATGTTTCGGGCAATAATCATTTGTTGAATTTGGGTAGTTCCTTCATAGAGACGGAACAAGCGAACATCTCGATAAAAACGTTCAATCGCATATTCACTGATGTAGCCTGCGCCGCCATGAATTTGTACGCAGCGATCAGCGACACGGCCACACATTTCGGTTGCAAACATTTTTGCGCAGGAAGCTTCGGTGCTGACGTTCTGTCCCGCATCACGTAGGCGTGCAGCGTCTAAAACCATGCATCGGGCTGCATAAATCTCGGCTTTTGAATCGGCAAGCATGGCTTGAATGAGTTGAAATTCGGCAATCGGTTGTCCAAATTGCTTACGTTCGATGGCGTACTTTAAAGAATCGTCTAGCATTCTTGTCGCGGCTCCAACACTTAACGCAGCGATATGCAAGCGGCCTTTATCAAGTACTTTCATGGCAGTTTTAAAGCCAACGCCTTCAACTCCACCAATGAGTGCTGAAGCAGGAATACGACAATTTTCAAAAATCACATCACAAGTGTGAGCGCCTTTTTGCCCCATTTTTTTATCGCGTTTGCCAAGAGAAATACCCTGTGTTTGGCTGTCGACAATAAAAGCAGAAATACCACCTGCACCCTTAATATCAGAACTTGTGCGTGCCATGACTGTAAATACGCCAGCATGAGGGGCATTGGTAATAAATCGTTTGGTGCCATTTAGAATGTAAAAATCACCATCTTTTACTGCACTCGTCTTTAAAGATGCAGCATCAGAACCCGCATCTGGTTCAGTTAAGCAAAAAGAACTGATTACTTCACCGCGAGCTAAACGTGGTAAGAAAAATGATTTTTGAGTTTCAGTACCGTCAATAATGAGACCACTTGAACCAATGCCATTATTGGTACCAATAAGCGAACGAAAAGCAGGAGAGGTCCGTCCTAATTCAAAAGCAACATAGACTTCTTCTTCCATCGTAAGTCCAAGGCCTTCGTACTCTTCAGGAATGGTTAAACCAAATAAGCCTAGTGCTTTCATTTGCTCAACGATATCTTGAGGAATTTCATCCGTTTCAGCGACTTCATTCTCATGAGGAATTAATACACCTTCAACAAATTGTCGAATCATATCAACAAGTTGATTTAAGGTTTCCTGATCTCGAATCATAGTCTCATCCTTTTACTACATGCTAAGAACATCAATGTGATGTTCGTAAAATCATCAATATTTGAAGCGATAGTAATCAAAGGATGGATGCAAAACAATATATTTTGAAAATTAATTTCGCAATGCGATATGTTGTTGTTGATTTATAATAAGCTAATTTATTGATTTATTTAAGCTATATTTTCTTATAAAAAATCATCATTTTTAGTGGAAAATTAAAGTTTGATTTTTAAAATGAGGTGTGTATATTAAAAATATATATCGCTATGCGAAATTTTAAGTGGATAAGTTTTCCTATAGGAAATGAGTCACCAGATAGAATGGGATGAAGATGGGTGCTTTAAATGGAATTCGGGTGCTTGACTTAAGTCGGGTATTGGCTGGGCCTTGGTGTGGACAGACGCTGGCCGATTTAGGTGCAGAGGTCATCAAAATTGAAAGACCCAAAGTAGGTGACGATACCCGTTCTTGGGGACCACCTTGGATGAAAGATGACTCTGGTCTTGATACTCAAGAAGCGGCTTATTATCAGTCTACAAACCGCAATAAACTATCAGTTGCCATCGATATTGCCAGCCCTGATGGTCAAGAATTGATTAAAGCTTTAATTCAAGACACAGATGTGGTGATTGAGAACTATAAAGCGGGTTCTTTGAAAAAATATGGCCTAGATTACGAGTCTTTATCTGCAATTAACCCCAAATTGGTTTATTGCTCAATTACAGGTTTTGGTCAAAATGGCCCAAGAGCTGAAGAACCTGGTTATGACTTTATTATTCAGGGAATGGGCGGACTCATGTCGGTCACGGGTGAACGCGATGATTTACCGGGTGGGGGACCACAAAAAGTAGGGGTGGCTTTTTCCGATTTAGCGACTGGGCTTTATTCTACAATTGCCATACAAGCTGCTTTACTCAACCGCCATGTAACAGGTTTAGGTCAATACATTGATATGGCCTTGCTTGATGTCCAAATTGCGACCATGGCAAATCAGGGAATGAATTATCTTTCATCGGGTAATATCCCTAAGCGTTATGGCAATGCACATGCCAATATTGTGCCTTATCAGGTATTTAAAGCTGCTGATCGTGATTTTATTATCGCGTGTGGAAATGACACCCAGTTTATTCAGCTCTGTAGAAGTATTGGCTTACCCGATTTACCCAATGATGCGCGTTTTGCCCGAAATGCAGACCGAATTAAACATCGTAGTGAAATTATCGAAATTTTATCAAACCATTTCTTAACTAAAACGGCAGATGAATGGGTAGATGTGATTTATGCTGCTAAAGTTCCGGTAGGTGTAATCAATAACTTGGAACAAGCTTTTCAAGAGCCACAAGTCATTGCCCGAGAAATGTTGGTCGAGATGAATCACCCGCAACGTGAAAAACTGAAGGTCATTGGTTCACCAATCAAACTTTCAAGAACACCTGTTGAGTACAAAACAGCTCCTCCTTTATTGGGTGAACATACGCAAGTGGTTTTAGGTCGAATCGTTTCTCTGGAAAAATTAGATGAGCTTAAGAAAAAAGGCGTGATTGCTTAAGCTGGCCTGAAAGCGAAGGGTTAAAATTATTTTTAAAATTAGAAAATAAAATATTTAGCCTTTCGCTTGAATGGTTTAAATCAAGTTATATTTTAGATGCAGACTCGGACGTTTGCTTTTTTGCTATTTATAGAAAAAATAGATTATAATTTTCGCAGTGCGAAACAAAATGTGGATTGGTATAGATATGAATGATGCAGTAGATGCAGAGCAAACAGAAAAATTATTAGCACCTTTAAGACATGAATTATTACATCCGATTCAAGACATGCAGGATGAAAATGATCGCCAATTTATTACTGCATTAGCCCGTGGTTTAGAGCTATTGCGTTGTTTTACCCCCAAACATCAGCATTTAGGAAACCAAGAACTCGCACAAATGACGGGTTTACCTAAGCCAACCATTACTCGTCTAACGCACACTTTGTCTCGTTTGGGTTATATCAAACAAGTACCAAATTCGAGCAAATTTCAACTTTCAGTTGGGGTTCTTGCCTTTGGTTATTCGATGCTTTCTAACGTGTCGATTCGTTCTATTGCTCATCCATATATGAAAAATCTGGCAGACTATGCTGGCGCGGCGGTCGCAATGGCAACACGTGATCGACTCAATATGATTTACCTTGATGTAGTACAAGGTAAAGGCAATATGACCATGCGCCGTCAGGTCGGAACTTATTTACCGATTCATTTAAGTTCGATGGGACGTGCGTGTTTGGCAGCAATGCCTGAAGACGAAAGAGAGTTTTTGCTTGATGCGATTCGTACCAAGCATAAAGAAGACTGGATCAAAATTAATCGTGATTTAGACAAAGCTTTTAAAGACTACCAAGATTTTGGATATTGTTTTTCAATTGGCGAATGGCATAAAGATGTGAACTCAGTTGCAGTTCCACTGATTCATGAACAACATGGTTTGCTGGTGTTCAACTGTGGCGGTCCAAGCTTTATTATGAACCGAGAAAAACTTGAAGAAGATATTGCACCACGTCTCTTACATATGGTGAATAACATTCGTACTGAGATTAGTTAATTGTACTGAATTAAGAAATTAAAAAAGGCCAGCAAAGATATTGATTGCTGGCCTTTTTCATAAGTTGTATTTCAAATGACGTGCTTATGAAAATTCGGTTTTCTTTTTTCTTTGAAGGCGCTTAGGGCTTCTTTAAACTCGGAACCCTGTAAACAATGCGAGAAAATAGTCGACTCATGATCAATACGATTTAATAGATCATCAATAGGCATATCTCTTAGCAACTTTTTACTCAGTTGTAATGCTTGGCTTGGTTTGTGAGCTAATTTGATTGCCATATCTTGAACAAATTGATCAAGCTCGTTTGCTTCAAATATTTCATTCACTAAACCATAATTTTTTGCTTGGCCTGCCGAGAATTTTTCACCGAGTAAAATAATTTCAGAAGCCCGAGCAAAGCCCAATAATCTTGGCAAGATATAACTTGAACCTGCTTCAGGCACAAGTCCGAGATTCACAAAAGGAAACTGAAAAATAGAGTTTTGACTTGCATATACGAGGTCACAATGTAAAAGCATGGTGCTGCCAATGCCAATTGCCACACCATTTACTTTAGCAATAATCGGCTTTGGAAACGTTGCTAAGCTTTTTAGAAACACAATCGAAGAGGGTGGTTCGGTACTGGTTGTATTACGCGTTTCGAATGCATTTACATCATTGCCACTGGTAAATGCAGACCCTTCGCCTGTGAGTATAACAACATGAACTTCTTGATTGATTGCTGCCTCATCTAATGCCTGACTGAGTGCAGAATACATTTCATAATTAATCGCATTCTTTTTGGTGGGATTGCTCATCGTTAGTGTGAGTATATTTTTATATAAATGTTGCTTAATCACACCTACTGTCAATTTATTTTGACTCTTATCATCCTGCTGCATCATTTATTCCTTTTGTTTAACTATTTGAAAAATATTTGCTTTATGGTTGATTCAAACCAAATATTCTTAGACAGATTTGAAATTAAAACTTTAAATTAATAAGATAATCCTATCGAAAATAAATTCCGTTATCAATTAATTTGTTTTATATTGTGGTATATAATTTTGTATTGTGAAATTTTAAACTTTATAGGTTTAAATTGTTTACAGGATTTATTGGTAATAAAGTACCTAGACATGCTAAGGAAATCAGAAGCTAGGTATATAAAAAGTGAGTGGAAATAAGATGAAGACCAAAATTACAGAATTATTTGAAATCGAGCACCCGATTATTCAAGGCGGTATGCATTACGTCGGTTTTGCGGAGCTTGCTGCTGCGGTTTCAAATGCAGGTGGATTAGGCATTATTACTGGCCTGACTCAAAGAACACCGGAAAATTTAGCAAAAGAAATTGCACGCTGTCGAGAAATGACTGATAAACCTTTTGGCGTAAATTTAACTTTCTTGCCTACCGTAAATACACCAGATTATCCGGGTTTTGTAGAAGCAATTATTAAGGGCGGAGTCAAGGTTGTAGAAACAGCGGGTCGTAATCCTGAACAGGTCATGCCTTATTTAAAAGCTGCTGGAATTAAAGTTATTCATAAATGTACCTCTGTTCGACATAGCCTAAAAGCCCAGCAAATTGGATGCGATGCAGTTTCTGTAGATGGTTTTGAGTGTGGTGGGCACCCTGGTGAAGATGATGTACCGAATATGATTCTATTGCCTTTAGCAGCTGATGCATTAGAAATTCCATTTGTTGCTTCAGGCGGGATGGCGGATGGACGTTCACTCGCGGCAGCTTTAGCCATGGGGGCAGATGGAATTAATATGGGAACACGGTTTATTGCAACTCAAGAAGCTCCAGTACATGCAAATGTGAAACAGGCAATTCTTAATGCAACTGAAAGAGATACCCGTTTAATTATGCGAGCTTTACGCAACACCGAGCGCGTGCTGAATAATGTGGCCGTTGAAAAAATTGTAGCGAAAGAAAAAGCGCTTGGCGACAACATTAAATTTGAAGATATTATTGAAGAGGTTGCAGGGGTTTATCCTAAAGTCATGATAGATGGCGATGTAAATGCCGGAGCATGGTCATGTGGGTTAGTTGCAAGTTTAATTCATGATATTCCGACCTGTGATGAATTGGTCAGCCGTATTGTAAAAGACGCAGAAGATATTATTCGTGGACGTTTATTAGGGCTTTTATAAAATCTAACTTTAGCTCATAACGTTTATTACGAAATTATTGAAAGTTATTCGTTTAAGATCAGCACAAGCTTACTAGTTGTGCTGATCTTTTGCATCGGCGATACAATAATAAAGACACAATACGGCAAAAATTAAGCCTAAAATACAGACACCCGTCCAACCAAAATGTTTCCAAGCATAGCTTCCAGCTGTGGTGCCTAAAGCTCCACCTGCAAAATAACCCGTCATATAAATCGCATTAAAACGCGAACGTAATTCTTGATTGAGCTTAAATACAATACTTTGATTGGTGACATGAACTGCGGAAAGTGAGGCGTATAGAATGAGTAAGGCAATAATATAAAAGATGAAATGGTAGGGTAAAAGTGAAAAAAGAATCCAGCTTAGAATAAGTCCCACGCCGCAATAAATTGAAATTTTGTGGATATACCCTTGGTCAATAAATTTGCCTGAAAAATTGGCAACGAAAGTTCCTAAAATACCAACAAAACCAAAAAGACCAATCGTAAAGTCGCTAAAAAAATAGGGAGCGGGAGCCAAAAGTAATGACATGGTAGTAAAAGTTAAGCTCACGCAAGCAAATGTAAAACCACCAATATAAGTTCTAGTCCTTAAACGTCGATTTTGAATAAAAATCTGCGGAAGCGAGCGGATGGTTTTTGCATAGTTTTCAGATTTAGTGGGTGGGAATAATCCAATACTACGGTGCAAAATAATGGCGATAACCAATAATAAAAAGCCACTGACCAGATAAATCACATTCCATGCAAAGAGCGTAGACATTAAACCTGATAGGGAGCGAGCGAGTAAAACCCCCATCATGAGACCACTCAGTAAAAAACCAACAACACGACCACTTTGTTGAATGGGAACCAGACTTGCAGCAAGAGGTAATAGAAGCTGGGCTGAACTGGAAAATAGACCGGTAATGATTGTACCTAGTAAGAGCAGATAAATATTGTGTGAAAAACCACTAATAATTAATCCACTTGCAGCCAGCAACATAAAGATGAAGAGCAGTTTACGCTTTTCTAAAATGTCTCCTAGTGGCATTAAAAAGAGTAAGCCACAAGCATAGGTAATTTGGGCTAAAGTAGGCACCCATGCGGTGGTGGTTTCGGTTAAATTTAAGCTCAAACTAATCGAATGAATAAGTGGTTGGCTAAAATAATTTCCGCCTGTACAGATGCCTGCTGCAATAGCCATTAAAATAATGGTTGGGGTATAGAGTGCGTTTTTCATCATGCCTATTGTCATAATGAAAGAGGAACTTTAACCATCACAACCATTACTTTTCTAAGTACGGTTGTCAGTGCGTTTCATTCAAAGCATCTTGAATATTGTGCACCATATGGATTAAACGTGGTCCAATTTCACCTTCAAGTTTTTCCGGATTTAAATGGAAACTTGGCGCACCACAGTTAAAGACATAAAGGCCGTGTTTAGAGCTGACTAAAGGTACAGCAACCGAGTTCACTTCTTTATGCCATTCACCTAAAGACAAACAATATCCGTAATCTTGATAATCTCGGAAAGCTCGTTCTAAAGAGCGTTTGATGGCAGGCCAGTTTTCAGCGTTCTTTTGTTTAAGCGCATCAAGTAAAAAATTACGTTCACGTTCAGGAGTCGCCGCTAAGCATGCTCTTCCCATTGAACTACTATGAAGTGGCAAAGTTGAGCCAATTGGACGGCGCATATTTAATGCAGTTTCAATTTGTACCACATCGATATACACCATATTGAGTCGGTCACGTGTTGCCATTGCCACAGGCGCTTGCACATATTGACTCATTTCTTCCATATATTGATGAGCAATAGTACGGATAGAAATATTCGACAATGCTGCATATCCTAAAGATAAGACACCAATGTCTAGGGTATATTTGGTCGAATTAGGCAATTGTTTTAAATAACCTAATGACACAAGGGTATTGGTAATACGTGCAATAGTCGGTTTAGGTAAACCTGTCATTTTTGCGAGTTCTTGATTTCCAAGTACCTGATTATTTGCAGAAAAGCAGCGTAAAAGTTCTAAGCCACGCGCTAAGGAAGCGATAAATTGAGGGTTGTTTTCCCGATGAATATGTGAAATAGGATCTAGGCGTATCTCATCAAAATTTATTGGTTGTTCAGTTTTTGAATTCTGAGACATTCGATCCTCAAATATAATAAAGCAAAGTTTTGCTATTATATTTCGCTCTGCAAAATAAATCCATTCATCACTGTGCTGTTGTGATGAATGGATATCTGGTTTGGTAATTATGAAACGTTTTCAATCACCATAGCGAGGCCTTGACCCACACCAATACATAGGCTTACGACAGCATATTTCTTTTTACGACGAATGAGTTCGCGTGCCACAGTTAAAGCAAGACGGGCACCAGAAGCACCAAGTGGATGACCAATAGCAATCGCACCGCCATTTGGATTTACGCGAGAGTCATTAAAATCAACATTTAAGCCTTTTAAGCAAGACAACACTTGTGAGGCAAAAGCTTCATTAATTTCAATAATATCCATGTCATCTAAAGTCAGCCCTGCACGTGCAACTGCCTTTTTAATGGCTTCAATAGGGCCGGCCCCCATAATACGGGGTTCAATACCAGCTGCTGCTGCTGACAATATTTTTGCCATAGGCTTTAAGCCATATTTTTGACCTGCAGCTTCTGAACCAATCAAGAGTGCCGCAGCGCCGTCATTAATGCCTGAAGCATTCCCAGCAGTCACTACACCACCTTCAAACAATGGTTTTAATTTTGTAAGTGCTTCAACAGTCGAGCTTGGGCGAGGGTGTTCATCTTCAGAAACCAGTTTCGGTGGTAGCTTTTTGCCTTGGAAAACCTCAATTGGGGTGATTTCACCCGTAAAGAAACCTTCTTCTTTGGCTTTTTGATATTTGGTTTGTGACTGAGCCGCAAATAAATCGGCTTGCTCGCGTGTAATACCAAAGTCGGCAGCAACATTATCACCCGTTTCAGGCATTGAGTGACCACCGTACTGGGCAATAATTTTTTTATTCGGAAAACGAGAGCCAATCGTGGTGTCATAAATTTTAGCATCACGGCTATAAGCACTTTCCGCTTTTCCCATCACAAAGGGTGCACGTGACATACTCTCTACGCCACCTGCAATATATAACTCACCTTCACCACAAGTAATGGCACGCGCAGAGTCAATCACTGCACCTAAACCACTGGCACATAGACGGTTTACAGTTTGGCCCGGTACAGTGACAGGTAAACCTGCAAGTAAAAGCGCGTTTCTCGCAACATTACGGCTATCTTCACCTGCTTGGTTGGTATCACCTAAAATTACATCTTCAATATCAGCACCCGGAACACCAGTTTTTTCAAGTAACTTTTGAATAACCGTTGCAGCTAAATCATCTGGACGAATTGAGGCAAGTTCACCTGCATGGCGACCAATTGGGCTACGTAAACCATCATAAATATAAGCATTTAACATGAGAAATTCCTTTTCAAGACTCGTGAGTAAAAGTAAGAGGTAAATGAAGTGCGACGCGACGCTGTAACCACGGGCTAGGGCGATAACGTGGGTCATGCGTAAGTGCTGTTATACGGTTGAGAATGAGTAAGATTTTTTGACTACCTACTTGGTCGCCCCACTCAATTGGGCCAAATGGGTAGCCTAAACCAAGACGCACTGCCGCATTAATATCATCTACTGTTGCAATATCTTGCTGGGCAATATCACAGCCTAAATTAATGACCATGGCTAAAACACGCTGAGCAACGAACCCGATACTTTCAGCAATCATGCTGACCGTATTTCCATCTAAATTGAAAATAGAGTGAGCTGCCTGACGGTAGTCAGCTTTGGTGACAAGTGAAGGCATTAATGTGCAATGCTTTGCAATGCCATATAACATGTCTATAGCAACCGCTTGCTCAGGATTAACACCTAGGCGTATAGCTGCTTGAGTTGTGTCTTCGCCGTAACAAGCGAGTAAACATAAACTGTCTGATTGCGGTGCAGAGCCAGTATCTAAGGCAATATTTTGCTGAGTTAAATAATCTTCAAGCTGTGTTTTATCTTCAGAGAAATCTGCTGCTACCCAAACTTTTGGATATTGCGCTAAACGGTCTACAAACTTGGCGGGTTGTTCACCTGTTTTTGAACCAGTTTCATAATTATAAAAACCTTGATTAACCTTGCGTCCGAGTTGTTTAGCCTCCAACATTTGTTTGGTTAACGGGTTAGGTTTGTAGCGTGCTTCTTCATAGTATTGATGGTAAATCGACTCCATGACAGGATGAGAAACGTCAAGCCCCGTTAAATCCATTAGCTCGAAAGGTCCCATTCTAAAACCAACACCGTCACGTAAAATTCGGTCAATTTCACTAATGTCGCAGACATTTTCATTTAAAATTTTTAAAGCTTCAGTTCCGTAAGCTCGTCCAGCATGATTAATAATAAATCCTGGTGTGTCTTTAGCAACCACAGGGCGGTGGCCGAATGCACGAGACAAGCTATTTAAAGCGTCGATAATAAGTGGATCGGTTTTTAAACCTCGAATGACCTCAACAACCTTCATGAGTGGAACAGGGTTAAAGAAATGGTAGCCCACCACACGTTCAGGTTTTTTACAGTTTGCAGCAATTGCCGTGATAGAAAGAGAAGATGTGTTGGAAGCTAAAATTGTATTTTCTGAAACAACCTCTTCAAGTTGTTGCATCAAACTTTGTTTGATATCCAGACGTTCAACAATGGCTTCAATAATCAGGTCGCAATCTTTTAAATCTTCAATTTGGTGCGCAACAATTAAATGACTATTTGCAGTTGCGGCTTGTTCAGGCGTAATTTTATTTTTGTCGACTAACTTTTGAAATGTAGCAACAAGTTTTTCTTTGGCCTGTTCTGCTGCACCAGCCTTGGCATCATATAAATAAGTGGTATGTCCTGATTGTGCAGCAATTTGAGCAATACCGCTGCCCATAATACCTACACCAATCACAGCCATGCTTTTAATATCATAAGTCATGTCGATCATCCTGATTATTGATCTGTATTTGAAATTAAGCGGATAAATAAGGGTTGGTGAGTTAGCTTAAGCATTGTTTATCACCATCAATTGGTAAGATCTGGCCTGAAATAGAACGCCCACTATCTGAGGCTAAAAATAGGCATAAATCTGCGATATGTTTCGGATTTACAAAATATTTGAGTGACTGATTTTTAAGTGCATTTTGTGTGACTTGTTCAAGTGAGCTATGGGCTACATCGGCGCGGGCCTGTAAAACGCGCTGGACACGGTCACCGTCAACAGCACCTGGAAGAATAGCGTTAACTCGAATATTATCTGCACCGAGTTCCATAGAAAGCGTTTTGGTAAAACCAATGAGACCCCATTTAGAGGTGGAATATGCCAAACGATATGGATAGCCTAAGCGTCCTGCAATTGATGACATATTAATAATGACACCCGCATCTGATTGCTTTAACAAGGGAATCGCTAATTGAGTAATTAAAAAAGTGCTATTCAGATTCAAATTAATAACCGTATTCCAGTCATCAAAACTTAGCTCATCTGCTGCAACAGTCGGGCCTGAAATGCCTGTGTTGTTCACTAAAACATCAATATAGCCAAGTTTTTTGATCGCTTCGGCAAACATCAGCTTAATTTGCTCAGGCTCTGCTAAATCACATGCATATATATGCAGCTTTGGAAAATCTTTCTGAAACTGTTCTAGACTTTGAGCATTGATATCACAAACGAAAACTTCATCATCATTGTTTAAAAATGCTTCAGCAATGCAGCGTCCAATCCCTGAACCACCTGCACTAATAAATACTTTTTTAGCCATTTCCATTCCTTTGTTCTTATTGATTTAAATTATTTGCCTTGATAAGACGGTTTGCGTTTTTCAATAAAAGCTTGCACACCTTCATTTTTATCTTCGGTAGAGAACAGCAGTTGGAAGGCTTTTCGCTCTAGGGTTAAGCCAGCATTTAATGGAACATCTTCACTCATGAGTGCAACTTCTTTAATTTGTTGCAAGGCGATAGGAGGCATTTTTGCTAGGCTTTGTGCCATTTGAATAGCGGTGGGAATAGTTTGGTCGTCTTCCGTGACTTGTGAAACAAGCCCAATGATATAAGCTTCTTCAGCCTTCACCATGGCACCTGTCATAATCATGCGCATAGCATGAAATTTACCGACTGCACGAAACAAACGCTGTGTGCCACCAGCACCTGGCATTAAACCAACTTTAATTTCTGGCTGTCCAAAAACTGCACTTTTACCGGCAATAATAATGTCGGCATGCATTGCCAATTCACAGCCGCCACCCAGCGCATAGCCATTTACAGCTGCAACCACTGGTTTAGGGCACTGGGCAATTGCGTTCCAATAACGTTCAGTGTGACGTAATAGCATTTCTGTTGAAGTTGCTGTTGCCATTTCTTTTAAATCTGCACCTGCAGCAAAAACTTCATCGCCACCTGTGAGTACAACGGCATTGATGTCATCGTTAAAACTTAATTCGGAAAAAATTTGTGCTAATTGCTTACGAACTTCACCGTTTAAGGCATTTTTAGCTTCTGGGCGGTTAATTTTTACAATCGCTATTTTTTGAATGGTGTAATCAACATCTACGAAATTATTCCCTATTTCTTTGCTCATTTTTGCACTCCTTGTTTCGCATATCAAAACTATATTCCTTTTATGATGCTTATTTTGGAATTTATTTCAAGTCTTATTTACTCTAATAGAGCAATTGTGATCCCTTAAAGAACCTAAGTGATTGATATTGTGTATTGGTATGTTTTTAAATTTCGTTAAACGAAATTAATTTTCAAAAAAGCTTGAAATTTGTGTTTTCGTTCTCGTACTATGAAACAAATCCGCAGTAAACAAGATTTAAAACATGGTAGCTAGACAAGCTGGAATTGGCTGATGGGTACGATGAAAATACATAAGAAGGGAGATCACAGATGATCCGTGATGAAGGGATGTTGGAGCAATTACTTTCAACAATTCGAGATTTTGTAAAAAATGAATTGATCCCTCGTGAAAACGAAGTGGTAGAGAAAGATAAAATTCCGGATGACATTGTGCAGCAAATGCGTGAGCTTGGTTTGTTTGGACTCACAATTCCAGAAGAATATGGTGGCTTAGGCATCACCATGGAAGAAGAAGTTAGAGTTGCATTTGAACTTGGGCAAACCTCACCAGCTTTCCGTTCTTTAATTGGTACCAATAACGGAATTGGCTCAAGTGCAATTTTGATTGATGGAACAGAAGAGCAAAAACAAAAATATTTACCACGTTATGCAAGTGGCGAAATTATTGGTTCATTTTGTTTAACTGAACCTGAGTCAGGATCGGATGCTGCATCTTTAAAGACCAGTGCAGTAAAAGATGATGATTTTTACGTTTTAAATGGTACTAAGCGTTTTATTACCAATGCGCCCCATGCTGCAACTTTCACCGTAATGGCACGAACTAATCCTGAAATTAAAGGGTCGGGCGGTATTTCAGCTTTTTTAGTAGAAGCGAACACACCGGGCATTACTTTGGGAAAAATTGACCAAAAAATGGGGCAAAAAGGATCGCACACGTGTGATGTCATTTTTGAAAACTGCCGTGTACCTGCGTCTGCCCTGATTGGTGGTGTAGAAGGTGTTGGTTTTAAAACAGCCATGAAAGTGCTTGATAAAGGGCGTTTGCACATTGGTGCATATAGCGTGGGTGTTTCTGAGCGGATGTTAAATGATGCTCTTCACTATGCAATTGAGCGCAAACAGTTCGGTCAACCTATTGCGAACTTCCAGCTTATTCAAGCCATGCTCGCCGACTCAAAAGCCGAGATTTACGCTGCTAAATGTATGGTTCTAGATGCAGCTCGCCGCCGTGACAATGGCGAAAACATTAGCACAGAAGCTTCTTGCGCAAAAATGTTTGCGACTGAAATGTGTGGTCGAGTAGCAGATCGCTGCGTACAAATTCACGGTGGGGCAGGTTATATCAGCGAATATGCCATCGAACGTTTTTACCGTGATGTGCGTTTGTTCCGTTTATATGAAGGAACTACGCAAGTTCAACAAATTATTATTGCCAAAAACATGATTAGGGAAGCTACAGCCTAATAAAAAATCAAATGCCATGAGGCATTGGATGCCTCATGTTCCTTCTGAGGATATGGACATGACAACAGAAACAATTACGCAAAATACGGCTAGCAGTGAAGCTATTCAAACACCAAAAAAGATTTGGATTACAGCATTTATATTCGCTTTTTTAACATTGTTATGTGATGGGGCCGATTTAGGTTTTTTGGCATTGAGCCTTACTAGTCTTAAAGCAGAGTTTCATTTAACGGGTGTGCAGGCAGGTACTTTAGGAAGTTTAACACTTTTAGGTTCCGCAATTGGCGGGCTGATTGGTGGTTGGGCATGTGACCGTTTTGGACGGGTTCGCATTATTGTGTTTTTTATTGCTTATTCTTCAGTTTTAACCTGTGCGCTTGGCTTTACTGATTCTTATATGCAGTTTGCCATTGTACGTGTCTTTGGTTCGATGGGGCTGGGTGCATTATATATTGCCTGTAATATTTTAATGTCAGAAATGGTTCCGACTAAACATCGTACCACGGTATTGGCAACCTTGATGACGGGTTATACCTTAGGATCATTACTTGCGACCTTGTTAGCAGGTCATATTATTCCTGAACATGGTTGGCGTTTCCTGTACTGGATTGCAATTACCCCTGTGGTGTTGTCGATTTTGATGCACTTTTGTGTACCTGAACCTGAATCATGGAAAAAAGCTCGTCAATTAAAAGCTTTAGAAGTGGCTCAAAGTTCTCACCCTAAAAAACGTCAGAATCCTTATCTTGAAATTTTAAAAGATAAAAAACATGGCACCATGTTTGTTCTTTGGATTATTAGTACAGGCGCTTTACAGTTTGGTTATTACGGCGTAAGTAACTGGTTACCAGCTTATTTAGAGTCCGATCTAGGCATCAAGTTTAAAGAAATGGCGATGTATATGGTCGGTACCTTCCTGATCATGATGTTTGCCAAAGTGATTGCAGGCATTGTTGCGGATAAATTGGGTCGCCGTGCTGTATTCGCTTTTGGAACCATTGGTACAGCCTTATTTATTCCTGTCATTGTCTATTTAAATACACCCACTAATATTTTATGGATGATGCTGTTCTTCGGTTTCTTGTACGGTATTCCATATGCCATTAATGCCACCTATATGACTGAAAGCTTCCCGACTTCGATTCGTGGTTCTGCAGTTGGTGGTGCCTATAATATTGGTAAGGTTCTGTCGATTTTCTCTCCACTTACAATTGGTTATCTGTCTCAAAGTGGTTCTATTGGCTTAGGGCTCTTGGTGATGGCTGCTGCGTACTTTATCTGTGGCGTGATTCCATTGTTATTTATTAAAGACCGATTATTTAACCCGCAAAAGGCAGAGTGACAGATCAATCTGTCACCTTAAATTAAGGATGAAAAGGGACAAGTGAGATGATAAATAAAATCACCAGTGACATTGAACCGATTTTAAAAGCTATTCCTGATGGAGCAACCATCATGACAGGTGGGTTTGGTGTTACGGGGCAACCTGCTGAATTAATTGAAGCCTTAATTGATTTAGGAAAAAAAGAACTCACCATTGTAAATAACAATGCAGCTTCTGGTGATCGTGGTTTAACAAATCTGATTATTGCTGGTTGCGTTAAAAAAATGATTTGTTCATTTCCGAAATCTGCTGGATCAACTGTTTTTCAAGACTTATATCGTGCGGGAAAAATCGAGCTAGAGCTGGTTCCACAAGGGAATTTGGCATGCCGTATTCAAGCAGCAGGTGCAGGATTAGGAGCTGTTTTTACTCCAACAGGCTATGGCACCAAAGTTGCCGAGGGTAAAGAAACGCGAACTATTAATGGCAAAAATTATGTACTTGAATATCCGCTTGAAGCTGATTTTGCTCTGATTTATGCAGATAAGGCGGACCGTTGGGGTAATTTAACTTATCGCAAAGCGGCTCGTAATTTTGGCCCCATTATGGCAAAAGCCGCAAAAAATACCATTGTTCAAGTTAATGACACGGTAGAGCTAGGAACGCTTGACCCAGAGTGCATTATTACACCGGGAATTTTTGTACAGCACGTTGTAAAAGTAGGAGATATCTAATGTCAGTTCAAAAACGTTCTCGTGAAGATATTGCCAAACTCATTGCAAATGACATTCCAGAAGGTTCGTATGTCAATTTAGGTATTGGCCTGCCTACCAACGTCGCCAAATTTTTGCCAAAAGACAAAGAAATCTTTTTACATTCGGAAAATGGTGTTTTGGCTTTTGGACCACCGCCACAACCTGGCGAAGAAGACCAAGATTTAGTCAATGCCGGAAAAGAACTTGTCACTTTATTAGATGGTGGGTGCTTTATGCATCATGGTGACTCGTTTGACATTATGCGTGGTGGCCATTTAGACATTTGCGTGATTGGTGCATTCCAAGTTGCTGTAAATGGAGACTTGGCAAACTGGCATACAGGCAAACCAGATGATGTACCAGCAGTCGGCGGTGCGATGGATTTGGCGGTCGGCGCTAAAACGATTTACGTCTATATGGAACATGTCACCAAAAAAGGTGAGTCCAAAATTGTAAAGGAACTTACATATCCAATGACTGGTGAGCAGTGTGTAAACCGTATTTATACCGATTTATGCATTATTGAACTCAAAGACCGAAAAGCTTACGTCAAGGAAATGGTGGAAGGCTTAACTTTTGATGAATTACAGGCAGCCACAGACTGTGAGCTAATAGATGCACGTGTAGCCTAATTTATACACATGGAAAAAAAGCTTCTTTAAGGATTAAAAGATGAAAAAATTAATTTTAGCTGCAGCTTGCGCTGCGGCTTCAGGGACTATTTTTGCAAATTCTTCAGATACAACAGAACAGCGAATTAATTTGCTAGAAACTGAGCTACAAAAGCTAAAAGCAGACCTTGCTGCTCAGAAACAAACTCAAAATAATTTACAGGTCAAGCAGGTAAAAATTGAAGAAAACATCGAAAAAAATAAAGCCACTGTAACAGAGAAGCCTATTGCTCCGTCATGGGTGACGTGGACTGATAATGTTAAGGTTTATGGTATTGCCCGTATTGATGCGGCGGTCGATTTTAAATCTTCACCTGATTCGGGGGGAAGAACAACCAGCAGTTTGTACCGAACACCTTTTGAGAGCGATAAACGTTCTAATCATGCCCGTTCTGATGCCATGATTAATGCAAGCAGACTAGGTGTTTATTTTAATAGCCCAAATAAAGCAGTGACGGGAAATATTGAAGCCGACTTCTTTGATAGCTCTAACATGGGAACGGGGGATGGTAAATTCCGTATTCGACATGCATTTTTCACTTATAAAGATTGGACCTTTGGTCAAACATGGTCACTCATGTCCAACATGGAAACACGTACTGAAGCCGTCGATTACACGCAATTTGTTGGAACCTCTTATACACGGACACCTCAAATTCGCTATGACTGGAAAATTGATGCCAATAATGATTTAAAAGTGGCTCTAGAATATACAGGTTCCAGAGTCTCGGCTTTTCCATCATTAACGGGACGCTATAGCTTTAAACAAGGGCCTTTAACTGCACTTGCTCAAGGTTTTATTAACGAGAAGTCAGCAGATGTAGCCACCGCAACAGTGAAGAAAGTAAGTTGGGGCGCAGGCGGCGGGTTAAAATACCAATTAACGCCACAGCAATCGGTACAGGCTAATTATCAATATATTGTTGGTGATCAAAAATTTATGCCGTATACCACGCAAAGCGGCTTGGCAAATTCAACAAGTTTAAATGCAGCGGGTGATTTTTCTTTAAATGAAGACAAAACTGATTTAGTTATGAATAAACTCAATAGCGTAAATATTGGTTATTCATATAAATTTAATGAACAATGGCGTGCAAACTTATCGGCTTCAGTGTTTGATTATGATGACGACACGGCTTATGCAAAACTCAATCCCGATGCCAATAAGCGTTTAACCGACTATGCTGCTAACGTCTTTTATTCACCTATTGAACAAATGGATATCGGTATGGAATACCATCAAGGTAAACGTGAAGTCTTTGATGGCAGAACGGCCGATGTGTCACGCGTAAACTTTGTGTCGATGTATAAATTTTAAAATAGGGCGTAATTAAAAATGGAAAAAATAGTTCGACCCCATGCAGAGAATATTTTGTCAAAAAGCTTTATTTTTATCATGGCAATGACATGCGGGATTTGTGCGGGTTCGAACTATTATAACCAGCCTTTAATTTATTCAATTGCCAAAGCCTTGCAGGCTAATGCCGAGCAAGTGGCTTTAACCATTGTGATTGGACAACTGTCTTATGCGGTTGGCCTGTTTCTATTGGTTCCACTCGGTGATTTCTTTGAAAAGCGTAGTTATATTTGTTTGCTCATGTGTTGTACGGGGCTTGCACAAGTGGGGCTTTCTTTTAGCCAAACTTTACCTGTCTTATATGGCTTTACCTTTTTAGCGACATTCTTTTCTATTGCAACTCAAGTTTTGGTTCCTTTTGCCGCAGGTTTGGCAGGACCGAAAAAAAGCCCGCAAGTTGTTGGGACTCTCATGAGTGGTTTGTTCTTGGGAATTTTATTGGCGCGCTCTATTGCGGGTTTACTTTCTACGGTTTGGTCTTGGCATGCTGTTTATTTAATTAGTGGCATCGTCATTCTATTTTTTGCTTGGATCATGTGGTCAAAATTGCCGGTTGCGCGTAAATCCCATCAACTCAATATTCTACAAATTTACAGTTCATTATTTTCATTAGCGGTAAATCAACCTCATCTGCTTCGCCGTGGTTTTGCTGGTGGAATTGGTTTTGGTATTTTGGCACTTATTTTTACAACCATGACATTCCTTTTAGCCAATGCTCCATATCATTTTAATGATTTCCAAATTGGTCTATTTGGAATTGTCGGGTTAGCTGGTGTGTTTGCCACACCGTGGGCGGGTAAGAAAATTGCAGCGGGACTTGAGAATAAAGTTGCACTGGTTAGCATGGTTTTATTAATTACTGCATGGATACCACTATTTTTTGCACAGCAATCTTTAGTGGCCTATGCGGTTGGCGTAATTATGGCTTACTTTGGGCTGTCGGCATTTCATGTACTCAACCAAAATCTGGTTTATCGAATTTCCGCGCAGGCGCGTTCCCGCATTAACTCAATTTATATGACGCTCTATTTCGGTGGGGCGGCCTTGGGCTCTTTTATTGCAGTTTATGCATGGAAACACTGGGGATGGGAAGCCTGTGTCGCCTTAGGTATAAGTCTAGCCATTGTGAGTTTTATGATTGATCGCTTAGATTTTTATGAAATGAACAAAATCGCAAAACAAGAAAAAGCTCCAGAAGGAGGAGCTTAACACGACTTTTATTTTCGAATAATCATTAATGTGGCTGTGGCAAAAGCATATACTTTTCCATTTTCATCCACGATTTTACCTTCAGTGCTAATAATATTGCGCCCCGCATTAATCAACTCGGCCTTTGCGTAGTAAGACGTATCAACTTGCATGGGGCGAATCATTTTTACATTCAAATCAATAGTCCCATAACCAACCCCATGTTCGAGTAGGGTATGCGCAGCACTTCCTGTAGCAGTATCTAAAGCTGTGGCACAAAAGCCGCCGTGTACACCGCCTTGTATATTTCGATGTTCTTGTCTAGGTGTAACTTTATAAGTGGCTTTACCTTCGGAAACTTCTACTAATTGCATGGGGATGGTATGAGCCATAGGCGATGGAGAAACTTCGCCATTTTTTAAAGCTGTTAAAAATTCAAGACCTGTGTATTTCGGGCTATTCATAAATCGTCCTTGGATGATTAAGCAATGTAATCACAATACTATAAATTGATTTTTTACGGAATAATATTTTGCAGTACAAAATTAAAATATGGGTCAGTTTTTTAATTTTATACATAAGTATTTAATAAAAATATTTAAATACAACATATTAAAGATTTAATGGATGTTTTTACATGTTAAATTTTATGAAAATAGTGAAAATTAGTTTTGCTATAAGAAATTTTTTGATATTTTGATAATGTTGAAAAAATAAAAGTCTATTTAAGGAAAAAAACTATATCTGCCTGCATGAAACGGGCAGTGAAGTGAAAGGGAAAAAACTATGCCTTTATATAAAGCTCCATTACGTGATATGCAATTTGTTCTGCATGAAATGCTTCAAACTGAAGAGAACTACCAACGTTTAAGTAAATATCAGGAAAGCGTAAATCGAGAATTAATTGATCAATATTTAGAGGCAGCAGCAGATTTCTGTGAAAATGAATTGGCACCTATTAATCAAAATGGCGATCAAGAAGGGTGTCATTTAAATCAAGGCGTAGTGACTACACCGAAAGGTTTTAAAGAAGCCTACCAAAAATATGCCGAACTTGGGTTTACCTCTCTAACCGCCGATCCTGAATATGGTGGGCAGGGCTTACCAACTTTATTACGCATTGCGATTTCTGAAATGTTGTGTGGTTCTAACTGGGCTTGGGCAATGTATCAAGGGTTATCTCATGGTGCGATGAGAACAATTGAACACCACGGAACAGAACAGCAAAAGCAGCAATTTTTAACCAAGTTAATTAGTGGAATCTGGACTGGAACCATGTGTTTAACCGAATCACATGCGGGCTCGGACCTTGGGTTAATTAGAACCAAGGCTGAACCAAATCCGGATGGTAGTTACTCTATTACTGGTGAAAAGATTTTTATATCGGCAGGTGAACACGATCTTTCTGAAAATATTATTCATATTGTTTTAGCTCGATTACCTCAGGCACCCGCAGGTACAAAAGGTATTTCTTTGTTTATCGTGCCTAAATTTAATGTAGATGATGAAGGTAATTTGCAAGATCGCAATCAGGTCGTCTGTAGTGCCATTGAACATAAAATGGGAATTCACGGAAATGCCACCTGTGTTCTTAACTTTGATGGTGCTCAAGGTTATTTGATTGGTCCGGAAAATCGTGGGCTTAATTGTATGTTTACCTTTATGAATACGGCACGCATTGGAACTGCAGTACAAGGGCTCGCTGCCTCGGAAATTTCATTTCAGGGCGCGTTAAGTTATGCCAAAGAACGCCTCGCAATGCGTTCATTATCTGGTCCAAAATATCCAGAAAAGAATGCCGATCCGATTATTGTGCATCCTGCCGTGCGTTCAATGTTAATGACACAAAAAGCATTTGCTGAAGGTGGACGTGCGCTGGCTTATTTTCTAGCTCAACATGTAGACATTGTTGAAAGTTCAGCCGATCAAGAACAGCAAAAACATTCCGATAATTTACTGGCTTTTTTAACGCCTATTGCTAAAGCTTTTTTAACTGAGTCTGGTAATGAGTCTGCAAAACATGGTGTTCAAGTATTTGGCGGGCATGGGTTTATTGTTGAGCATGGAATGGAGCAAATTGTACGCGATGCACGCATTTCAACATTGTATGAGGGAACAACTGAAATCCAGTCTTTAGATTTGCTTGCACGGAAAGTCTTAAATTCAGAAGGCAAGCTCTTGAAGAATATGACGGATTTAATTGATCAATTCATTCTTCAACATCAAGCAAATGTTGCACTGAAACCTTATTTAGAAAAATTAGGTGAACTTAAGCAACAATGGTTATCGCTCACTAAAACAATTGCCGAAAAAGCGAAGTATAACCCCGAAGAAATTGGCGCGGCCTCTGTAGATTATCTTTATTTTTCCAGTTACGTCGTGTTTGCCTATCTTTGGGCTCGAATGGCACAAGTTGCTCATGAAAAACTAGAGTCAGGTACACAAGAGGAAGCTTTTTATAAAGCTAAGCTAAGTACAGCTAAGTTTTTCTATCAAAAACTTTTGCATCGTACACAAAGCCATGCAGCCGCAATTGAGTCAGGAGCTGAATCGGTCATGGAACTTGACCAAGATGCTTTTGCATTTTAGTGAATCGTAATTTTTGGAATCATTGGGTGAAATTTAAATATGGAATTTTACTCACTGATTAAATTTGTAACTTTAGACTCATGAGTTTTTGGTAGGAAAAACCAATTTAGCCAAAGGAATAGATCACTAATATAAGCATTAAAACGTGAACTTTCATTAAATATTGATGTTCGATAAGGACTAAGGAAAGAAAATCATGAATGCTTATTATCAATTACTGAATAGAACAATTGGTCCTCAAGATGAAGTCATTGCTCATTATTGCGCAACTGTTTATGCACAAGGTGCTTGGAACCCTCATGAACAGCATATGGCGCCTGCAAGTGGCTTAATAGCAGCTGAGTTAGAGCAATTTTCGCCACGACAAGATATGCGAATTGGTCGAATTAGTTTTGATATTTTCGGTCTTATTGCCTTTGGTGAATTTACAATTAAGACGCAAGTGATTCGTGCCGGAAAAACAATTGAGCTAATAGAAGCTGAAATGCAAGCACAAGGTAAAACCTGTATTGTTGCCAGAGCATGGCGAATGTGTACTCAAGACAGTTCTGCTATTGCTGGGCTTGAAGATCAGCCAGTTCATCATCCAGACTCTTTTACAGAGTGGAAGGGTATGAAAAGATGGCCGGGTGGTTTTATTCAAACATTAGTGACAAAAATTGATGATCAGCATCGCGCAGGTAAAGGCATTGTTTGGCTAAATAATGATAAAGAAATGGTTGAAGGGCAGCCGACAACAGATTTTGCACATTTGATTGGCATGGTGGATACCGCAAACGGAATTGTACCAAGACAAGAAGGTGAGTTTACGTGGGGCTTTCCAAATCTTGATTTGCAAATTCATATGCATCGTTATCCGCAAGGTAAATGGTTAGGTTTGGAAACTGTTCAGCAATATGGATCGGATGGCATTGGCTTAACAAGCGCGGTTTTACATGATATCTATGGCCCATTTGGACGAAGCGAGCAGATTTTGACTTTACGTAAGATGACTAAATAAATATTTGAACATATAAAAAAGTCATCCCTGAGGATGACTTTTTTATTTTGAGATTTAATTTTTAAGAAATTTATTAGCTACGAACTTTAATCAGTGTTGGCGTAAGTTCATCCCAACGCGCTTTTGCAGCGTCCATTGCTTTCATTTTGATATGTCCATAACCACGAACTTCTGCTGGTAATTTTGCAATTTGTTCAGCAACAGCCAAGTTATGATTTTCTGGAGCTTCAACCAGTGCTTCAACAAATGCGATGTAACGGTCACGCCATGCTTGTTCGTGTTGACGTTCTTCTTGGCGCGCAAATGGGTCAAGGAAAGTTTCACGTAGCCATTGTAAGCGAGCAAGCATCATCATTGGGAAGCGCATCCAGTAACCAAACGCACGTTTACGAACATTTTGCAGACCACCGAGTAATGCTGGTGGAGCAAGATGGTAAGTTAAACGTAAGCCTTTACCGAACTGTGTTTCAATCGATTCTTTGAAGCTTTTGCCTGTTAACAGACGTGCAACTTCATATTCATCTTTATATGCCATGACTCTATAAAGCTGGGTTGCAATCGTACCAGTTAATTCTTCTGGTAACTTTTTAGCAGCCAGTTCTACCAGCGTACGGTATTTAGTTGCATAAGCGTCATTCCAATAGTCTGTCAGACGAGCAGAGCGGTCTTCAACAAGTTCAGCCAACGTTTGCGGCATTTTGGTTTTTGGCATTGCCGCAAGTAAACGTGCAGCTAAAGCTGGGTCACTTGCAAGGTGACAACCCACGCGGAAAGCTTCGATGTTCTTTTCAACAGCAGTACCATTTAACTTAATTGCTTTTTCAATGCTTTCACGTAATAGCGGAATACGACCAGACTGCCATGCCATACCGAGTAACAATTGATTGGTATAGATTGCATCACCCAGTAGTTGTGTTGCAATGCGGGCTGCTGGTAATGAAACCAATTGACCTTGACGAACACGACCACGAAGACGATCAATTAAATCGGTAATAGGTGCATACCAGTCACGAGATTTAATAAATTCAGAAGTCGGCGTGCTGTCTTCATTAACAATGACTAAAGCATCATCTCTTAAGCGAGAAAGTGCGGCACTACCACCAGCGACTACGGCATCGGCACCAATCAGTAATTCACATTGTCCTGCTGGAATTTTAGTAGAAGAAATTTGCTCATCACTTGCCGCAAGTTGTACGTATGAATAAACCGTACCACCTTTTTGCGCAAGTCCAGCCATGTCCATAACACGTGTCGCTTTACCTTCGAGGTGAGCTGCCATACCAAGGAGTGCACCAATAGTCACAACACCTGTACCGCCAATACCACCGACCATAATACGACTTGGAACATCATATAATTGAGGAATGATTGGTGATGTTGGCCAGCCTGCGCCAATTCCTTCAAATTTAGCTGGACGTTTCATATCACGTGTATGAACAGTCACAAAACTAGGGCAGAACCCTTCGGCACAAGTGAAGTCTTTATTACAGCTACTTTGGTTAATTTGACGCTTAGTACCTAAAGCTGTTTCTACTGGCTCAATAGATAAGCAGTTTGATTTTTTCGAACAGTCGCCACAGCCTTCGCAAATATCACTGTTAATGTATAAACGCTCAGCTGGGTCAGGGTAGGCATCACGTTTACGGCGACGGCGTTTTTCACTGGCACAGGTTTGTACATAAATTAAAGCGGTCACACCCGAAACTTCACGCAATTCACGTTGAACCGCGTCAAGTTCATTGCGGTGGCGAATTTCTACACCCGGTGCAATCCCATCTTCTTCGTTTAATAGTTTAACTTCATCAGTGACAATAACTTGTTTTTTAATACCTTCGGCATCGAGCTGACGAGTTAATTGTGCAACGCTCAAATGTCCATCTACATGTTGACCGCCTGTCATAGCGACAGCATCGTTGTAGAGGATTTTGTAGGTAATATTAGTTTTTGCAGCGATAGATTGACGAATTGCTAAGTAACCTGAGTGGAAGTAAGTTCCATCACCAAGGTTAGCAAAAATGTGTTTTTCGTTAGTAAAAGGTGATGCACCCACCCAACTTACACCTTCACCGCCCATTTGAGAGAACGTTTCTGTACCGCGGTCAAGTGAAACAGCAATATAGTGACAACCAATACCGCCTAATGCACGGCTACCTTCAGGAACGACTGTTGATGAGTTATGTGGGCAACCACTACAGAAATATGGTTTACGCTCAGCAAGATCGATTACACGTTTTGATTCTTGCTCTGCTTTTAGCAGTAAGTCGATTCTGCTTTGGATTTGTACTTTTAAGCTTTCTGGAATATCTAGTTTTAAGAAGCGAGTAGCCAGCATTTTTGCAATAGGTTCAGGCTGGTACTCATAGTGACCAATGAGTGGTGCTTCCTCAATAGAGGTACTCCATTCACCTTTACCATCAGTTGCTTTACCAATCACATGTGGGCGTTTGCCATCAGGAAGTGAATACAGCTCATCTTTAATTTGTGCTTCAATAATTGGGCGTTTTTCTTCAATAACGATCAGTTCTTGCAAACCTTCTGCAAATTCACGAACGCCTTGAGGTTCTAAAGGCCAAATTAGACCAACTTGATAAACACGTAGCCCAAGCTGTTGGGCAGTTTCATCTTCAATACCTAAAATGCGTAAGGCTTCGATCGTATCTAAATAACCTTTACCACTTGCTGCAATACCAACACGGGCATTTTCACAAGGCCATGTTACGGTATTGATTTTATTGGCACGGGCATAGGCCAAAACAGCAGGTAAACGATATTTATAAAGACGTTCTTCTTGCTGAATGCCATGATCTGGCCAACGAATGTTGACGCCATCGGCAGGGAAATGAACGTCTTTTGGTATAACGGGAGTAACACGGTCTAGATCAACATGAACTGAAGCGGAAGTTTCCACAATTTCACTGACCAGTTTCATTGAAGACCAGAGGCCAGAAAAACGTGAAATGGCAATGGCGTGTACACCAAAGTCTAAAATTTGTTGAACGGATGTTGGGTAGAAAATTGGAATACCACAACCAATCATGACATGTTCAGACTGGTGAGGAATTGTAGAAGATTTACATGAGTGGTCATCACCAAATAAAGCAACGACACCACCACGTTCAGAGGTACCAGCTAAGTTAGCATGGCGGAGTACATCGCCTGAACGGTCAACACCCGGCCCTTTACCATACCACCATGAAGACACTCCATCATATTTGCCTTGGCCTGAAAGATTAACTTGTTGGGTACCCCAGATTGCGGTAGCAGCTAAGTCTTCATTTACACCAGGTTGAAATACAACATTATGGGATTTAAGTAATCCTTGAACTTGCCAAAGGAAACTATCATAGTTACCAACAGGAGAACCGCGATAACCAGAAATAAAACCAGCAGTATGATAACCATTCATCGCGTCACGGCGAGTTTGTGCAAGAGGCAACCGAACGAGTGCCTGAATGCCGGTCATATATGCTGTACCGTTATCACTTATATATTTATCTTCAAGTGACACATCCTTTGTTGCAATAATATTTGGAGTGACTTTTGTAGCTATGTTCATTTATATCTCCTTAGAATTTTTAGTAGCTCGGACTACTTTCTTTTTTCAACATCCAGTTGAATATTTGGAGCAAGTGACATACGAAATAAAAAAAGATCGGTTCCTCTTCTTAAAAAGAATTAGTGCCAATGTATGTACATTTAGTCATTGTGGTTGATCTAAACTGGTGCAACAATCCGTAATTTAGGAAAACATATTTACGTTATGCGCAAAAATCTCGATGGTGGACTATTGCATGCAATGCATGCATTCCTGAAAGTGATTGATAGCGGGAGTTTCACAGCAGCAGCTGAGCAGATGGATCTGACCACAGCACAGGTTTCACGTCTTATCAGCGAGCTAGAAACACGCTTAGGTACAAAATTAATACAACGCTCAACGCGCCAGCAGGCTCTGACCGATATTGGTGCGACTTATGCAGAGCGCTGTCGCCAAGTCATTTCAATAGTGGATGAAGCAGAATCAGAAGTAACAGGAACGGCATCTAAACCGAAAGGACGTTTACGTGTATTAAGCATGGGAAGCTTCGGGCATCACTATGTTTTTCCAGTCATGGCCGAGTTTTGCAAAAATTATCCCGAGTTAACGGTGGAATATACGACATCGCAGTACGTTCCAGACCTGTTGGCGAAAGGGGTAGACGTGAGTCTCTATCTCACTGAGTCTTTAACAGATTCCCGCTTTGTTGCACGCAGAATTGGCACTATTTTTTCTGTTTTATGTGCTTCACCTGCTTATCTCGAGAAACATGGTGTTCCTAAGTCACCAGAAGACTTAAAAAATCATGCTTGTTTACGATTAGTTAATCCATCGATTACAGCAGATTGGCACTTGTTAAATGCAAATGGTGAGTCTTACCAAATTGATATTGGTGGGCAACTCATTGCAGATAACCCAGAGTTATTATTAGATGTGGTGCAACAAGATATGGGCGTGGCGTTATTACCGATGTTTTCGGCTTTAGACGCGGTTCAGAATGGAAGATTATGCCATATCTTGCCAGAGTGGCGTTCGCCCGATATTGGGGTTTATACCTTATTGCCTTCACGCCATTTTATTGATGCCAAAACGCGTGCATGGTTGGATTGGGTGGAAGAATATATTTCGCCAAGAATTGAAATGGATGCATCTTATTTTTATAAATAATGAGATAAATTCTTAAGGACTAAGATAGAAAAGGATGAACAATAATACGGATTAGAATAAAATAGGGTAGAGAATGCTTCTGTTGAGAGAGGCATTTAATACAGAGATAAATGATAGATTTTTAATAAATTGCATGAGGGATTTAGTCCCAATTCCTGATCAGAATGAGATAAAGACTAGACGCGATGATCTGGTACTTAGCCTAATAGATTAAGCCTTATACCAGAAGTTGAGTTATTTTAATTTATTGCTAAGCACACTTTGTCTGCCAATAGGCATTTGCATAATTCGACAAGCTTTTTCGGTTTAATACATTGCTAATATTTTGGCTGGCTTGCATTAACTTTTCTAAGTCTACACCAGTCTCAAATCCCATGTGTGACAGCAAATAAAATAGGTCTTCGGTCGATACATTACCCGAAGCTCCTTTGGCATAAGGGCAACCGCCAAGTCCAGCAAGGGAAGAATCAAAAACACGAATACCTTGCTGTAAAGACTGATAAATATTGGCAATCGCCATGCCATAGGTGTTGTGGAAATGCCCAGCTAAAACTTTACTGTCGAGTTCAGCAAGGCAGGCTTGCCAAACCTTTTGAACTCGATCTGGTGTTGCGGTACCAATAGTTTCACCTAAAGACACCTCATAGCAGCCCATGTCATAGAGCCGTTTAACGATTTTCACCACTTGCTCAGGTGCAATCGCGCCTTCATAAGGGCAATCGACAATACAAGAGACATAACCGCGCACACGTATGTTCTGTGCTTTCGCTGCGCTCATGACATCGCTAAATTTTTCAAAGCTTTCATCAATAGAGCAGTTAATATTTTTACGGGTAAAGCTTTCAGAAGCTGCGGTAAACACCGCAACCTCTTTGCATCCTACCGTTTGAGCAGTTTCAAAACCTTTAATGTTGGGTGTGAGCAGGCTAAATTGCACATCTGTGGTCTGGGGTAACAGCTTAAATAGCTCGTCACTTTGAGCCATTTGCGGCACCCATTTTGCCGAAACGCATGAACCCACTTCAATCGATTTTAGACCTGCACTAATTAGGTCATTAATAAAATTTAAGCGTTGTTCGACCGTTAAAGCTTGCTTTTCGTTTTGGAGGCCATCTCTGGGACCGACCTCCACAATTTTGACAAACTCACTCATGCAACTTCCTCCTCAGCAGGCTGAAATTCCACAAGCTCATCGCCAGCTTTAACTTGATCACCGACTTGGAAATAGGAATCTACTATCACGCCGTCTTTAGGAGCACGGATGGTGTATTCCATTTTCATTGCTTCAAGCGTCATTAAAATATCGTCTTTTTTCACGCTATGATTTGCGCTCACCAGCACTTGCGTGACCACACCCGGCATTGGGGCTTTTAAGTGACCTTCATCAGCTTGGCTATCTGCCTGATTAAAGTCTTGACGAATATAAGCAAATTTATAGCTTTGCCCATTTTGGAATAGCGTAATGCCTTGCTGACTTTGATTAAAAGATAGCTTTTGCTTAGTCCCACCAATTTGAACAGAGGCAGTATGCGCATCAATTAATTGACCAGAAATAGGGTAGCTTTGTCCGTTATATTCTGCGGTGAAACCATCTTCATTTGAGGCAAATTTGATTTGGATATTTTGGTTTAAATAATTCAGTTTAATGCTGTGCTGATAGGCAATATTTAAGCGCCATAGCGGTTGAGCCTGCCAAAGCTGTTTTTGGCTTGAGCTGTTGTTATTAAGTTTACTTAGAAACTCAATAAATGCCGCTGCCACCACAAGTTCTGGTTTAATCTCTTCAGGGCTAAACAAGAAGTTTTGTTCGCGTTGAATCAGGTTGGTATCAAGTTTGGCTTGTTTGAACGAGTCGCTACGAACAATCTTTTCAAGAAAGGCAATGTTGTTGCCTAAGCCATCGACATGAAATTGGCTTAAGGCATGTTGCATTTGAATGAGTGCAGCTTCACGGTTTTTACCCCATACGATGAGTTTGGCAATCATTGGGTCGTAATACGTCGTGATTTCATCGCCTTCAACAATACCGCTGTCTACACGCACATACTGGTTTTGAGTTGGGTAGTGCAAATAGTCAATTTTACCAATCGCAGGTAAAAAGCCTTTTTCAGGTTCTTCGGCATAGATTCGCGCTTCGAGCGCGTGGCCGTGAATTTGCAATTCGTTTTGTAGTTTAGGTAATGGTTCGCCATAAGCTACACGAAGTTGCCATTCAACCAAGTCTTCACCAGTAATCATTTCGGTCACTGGGTGTTCGACTTGTAAGCGGGTATTCATTTCCATGAAATACGCTGTGCCGTCTTGTTCCACAATAAACTCAACGGTTCCAGCACCCACATAGTCTACTGCACGTGCAGCATCAATAGCAGCCTGACGCATCGCATCAAGCTTCTCGCTTGGCATTTGTGGAGCTGGAGCTTCTTCTAATACTTTTTGGTGGCGGCGTTGTACAGAGCAGTCGCGTTCAAACAAATGCACATAGTTACCATGTGTGTCGCCAAACACTTGTACTTCGATGTGACGCGGTTGAATCACATAGCGTTCGATCAAGACATCATCATTACCAAAACTTGATTTAGCTTCGCGCTTACAAGAAGCTAATGCATGCAGAAAATCTTCACTGCGTTCAACCAGACTCATGCCTTTACCGCCACCGCCGGCACTGGCTTTAATTAAAACTGGATAGCTAATTTGGTCTGCCTGTTGTTTTAAAAAGTCGGCATCTTGGTTGGTTCCATGATAACCCGGTGTTAAAGGAACACCTGCTTTTTCCATTAAAGCTTTAGAGGTTGCTTTTAAACCCATAGCTAAAATGGCGTCGACTGGTGGGCCAATAAAGCAAATATTGTGTTGTTGGCAAGCAAGTGCAAACTGGTCATTTTCTGAAAGAAAACCGTAACCCGGATGGATCGCTTGGCTACCTGTATCAATGGCAGCTTGAATAATGCGGTCGGCTTGCAAATAACTTTGCGTTGCAGGGGACTGGCCAATATAGATGGCTTCATCTGCAAGTTTGACATGTTGTGCATTTGCGTCTGCATCAGAGTAAACAGCAACTGTCGCGATACCCAGTTTTTTTGCTGTACGAATCACACGGCAGGCAATTTCACCACGGTTCGCAATTAAAATCTTTTCAAACATGATGATCGTCCTTAATTGTTGTTATTCGAGTTAGAAACCCAAGCAGGCTGTTGTTTATTTAAAAAGGCACTCAGACCTTCTTTTGCCTCACTACCTTGGCGAACTTGAGCAATATGATGCGCCGTCTGTTGTAGCAAGTCATTGCTCATGGTCTGGTTGCTCACCATTTGAATGAGTTGTTTTGATGCAGCTTGAGCGTGGGGGCCACCAAGTAATAGGGCATCAATAATTTCTTGAACTTTTCTGTCTAAGTCTTCGGCATCTGCGACTTCATGTGCCAAGCCAATTTGTTTGGCGTCACGTGCCGAAATACGCTCAGCAGTTAAGAAGTAACGAGAGGCTTGTCTTGCACCAATCGCACGAATCACATAGGGACTAATGGTAGAGGGCGCAAGACCTAAACGTACTTCAGAGGTTGCAAACTTGGCATCAGTACTGGCAATACAAATGTCACATGCTGATGCCAAGCCCATACCGCCACCAAAGGCTATGCCATGTACACGGGCAATGGTTGGTTGTCTCAGCGTTGCAAGTGCATCTAACATTTGCGCAAGTTTTAGAGCATCCGCTTCATTTTCTGCTGAAGATGCCTGACCTGCCTGTTTCATCCAATTCAGGTCAGCACCTGCCGAAAAACTTTTGCCACGACCCGCTAAAACCACCACACGAATATCATCACGTGTATTAATTTGCTTAAAGCAAGCATGTAGTTCTTCAATCACTGTGGTATTAAAAGCATTGTGCAATTCAGGGCGGTTCAACCAAACATAGGCAACCTGACCTTGTTGTTCGAGTTGTAAAAATTGATAGCTCATATACACCTCTTACATGCGGAACACGCCAAATTTGGTTGGCTGGATAGGGGCATTCATGGCAGCAGCAAGGCTTAAACCAAGTACTTGACGTGTTTGAGCTGGGTCAATTACACCGTCATCCCAAAGGCGGGCAGAAGCATAATATGGATGGCCTTGGCGTTCGTATTGTTCACGAATGGGTTGTTTAAACTCATCTTCTTGTTGAGCTGACCACTCGGCACCTTTTTGCTCAATTTGATCACGCTTTAAAGTTGAAAGTACGCTGGCTGCTTGTTCGCCACCCATCACTGAAATACGAGAGTTTGGCCATGTCCATAAAAAGCGTGGTGAATAAGCACGTCCGCACATGCCGTAGTTACCCGCACCAAATGAACCGCCAATAATTAGGGTGAGTTTTGGTACATTTGCGGTTGCAACTGCCATGACCAGTTTAGCGCCATTTTTTGCAATCCCTTCATTTTCGTACTGACGGCCCACCATAAAGCCAGTAATGTTTTGAAGAAATAACAAAGGAATATTGCGCTGGGTACATAGTTCAATAAAGTGTGCACCTTTTTGTGCAGACTCTGAAAATAAAATCCCGTTATTGGCAATAATTCCGACTGGCATACCATAAAGCGAAGCAAAACCAGTAATGAGGGTTGAGCCAAAACGTGCTTTAAACTCATCAAAACGAGAACCATCTACAATGCGTGCAATCACTTCACGAATATCAAAAGGCTTACGTGCATCACTTGGCACCACGCCGTAGAGTTCAGATGCATCAAACAATGGTTCATCAACTTGTTTATTTAAATCATTTGGCTTTTTATTTAAGTTGGCAACAATGTTACGTGCAATCGCAATTGCATGTTCATCATTTTCTGCTAAATGGTCAGCCACACCTGAAAGGCGTGTGTGTACATCACCACCACCTAAGTCTTCACTGCTCACCACTTCGCCAGTTGCAGCTTTTACAAGAGGAGGACCGCCTAAGAAAATGGTGCCTTGATTACGTACAATAATGGTTTCATCAGACATGGCAGGTACATACGCACCACCTGCGGTACAGCTACCCATTACGACAGCAATTTGGGCGATACCTAAGCTCGACATGCGTGCTTGATTATAGAAAATACGCCCGAAGTGATCGCGGTCAGGAAAAACCTCGTCTTGCATTGGTAAATAAGCACCGCCTGAGTCCACCAAATAAATACAAGGCAAGTGATTTTGTTCGGCAATTTCTTGGGCACGTAAATGTTTTTTAACCGTAAGGGGATAATACGTTCCGCCTTTAACCGTTGCATCGTTGGCAACGATCATGCAAGTTATGCCGTTCACTTGACCAATACCTGCAATCACACCCGCAGCAGGAACATCATCTTCATAAACGTTGTACGCTGCCAATTGACCAATTTCTAAAAATGCGGTTCCGACATCAATCAGTTGATCAATACGTTCGCGGGGTAAAAGTTTCCCTCGAGCCAAATGTTTTTGACGGGCATTTTCACCACCGCCTAAAGCAATACGTTGGGCCACTTGTTTGAGATCTGTGACCAATATTTGCATGGCTTGCTGGTTTGTTTTGAAGTCTTCACTTCGAACATTAATCTTGCTTTGTAATTGGTTCATAAGATGCGTCCTTATTTATAATTATTATTTGGTTTCATTGAAGAGTTCGCGGCCGATCAGCATGCGGCGAATTTCAGAAGTTCCTGCACCAATTTCATAAAGTTTTGCATCGCGCCATAAACGTCCAGCAGGGAATTCATTGATATAACCGTTGCCACCTAAAGTCTGGATTGCTTCACCAGCCATCCATGTTGCTTTTTCAGCGGAATATAAAATGGCACTTGCAGCATCTTTACGTAGGCTGCGGTCATGGTCGGCTTTGTCACAGGCAGCGCCAACAGCATAGACGAGTGCTTTACATGCCAACCAAGTTGAATACATATCGGCAAGTTTGCCTTGCATAAGCTGGAACTCACCTAAGGCTTGGCCAAACTGTTCACGTTGATGCAAGTATGGAATTACCACATCTAAACAGGCATCCATAATGCCTAAAGGTCCGGCACTTAAAACTGCACGTTCATAGTCCAAACCACTCATGAGTACTTTTGTGCCGTTACCAACACCGCCGAGTATGTTTTCAGCAGGTACTTCTACATTGTCAAAGAACAGAGGGTAAGTGTTAGAGCCACGCATACCAAGTTTGTCTAAATGGTTGCCGTGACTGAAGCCTTTCATGCCTTTTTCAACTAAAAAAGCAGTCATGCCTTTTGCACCAGCTTTAGGGTCAGTTTTGGCATAAACCACAAGTACATCTGCATCACCGCCGTTGGTGATCCACATTTTTGAACCATTTAAAACAAAATGATCGCCTTTTTGCTCCGCACGTAATTTCATGCTGACTACATCAGAACCAGCATTTGGTTCAGACATGGCGAGGGCGCCTACGTATTCACCAGAAATCAGTTTGGGTAAATATTTCTGCTTTTGCTGCTCGTTACCGTTTCGATTAATTTGGTTTACACATAAATTAGAATGAGCACCATAAGAGAGGCCAATGGCTGCCGAAGCACGAGAAATTTCTTGCATGGCAATAATATGAGCTAAATAACCCATATTGGCACCGCCATATTCTTCAGAGACGGTCATACCTAAAAGGCCCATATCTCCGAATTTTTTCCAGAGATGTGCAGGGAATTTGTTGTCTTGATCAACTTGTTGAGCAATTGGTGCAATTTCTTTTGCACAAAAAGCGGCTACCGAATCTTGAAGCGCAATTAAAGTTTCATCTAGACCGAAATTCAAGCTGCGTAGGTTCATGATATTTTCATCCTATTGGTTATATTTGTTGTCCATAAAATATTTTGTGGGTATTTGATAAGTAACATACAATGATTTTTTGAAAAAGTGAATACAGATTCATAAAATGATTTACAATTCATTTTATTTGTTAGAGAATAAATTATGAGCTATAAACGATCATCTTTAATGCAAGAGCGGATGGAGCAAAATCGTAAATCGATTTTGAATTCAGCCAGAAAAATAATTTCAGAGGGAGGATTTAAAGACGCGCAAATACAAACAATTGCAGAGCAAGCGGGTGTATCTAGTGGACTGGTTTATCGCTACTTTGATAATAAGAGCCAAGTGCTTATTGAGGTTTTGTCCGAGGCTATTAATACAGAACTATTGGTGATTGATTCGATTACCGAAAGTGAGTTATCGGCAAAGCAGAAATTGCATAAGGCTGTAGCAACCTTTGTAAAACGGGCACTGAATAGTCCTCAGCTTGCATATTCACTCATGTTTGAACCCGTCGATTCAACGGTTGAACATGAGCGTTTTCGTGTGAAGCAATTGATTAAACAAAGTATTAAAAAAATACTTGCGGATGGAAATGCAAGTGGTGAGTTTGTCCTAGATGATTTAAATACAGCAGCACTTTGTGTTGTCGGTGCCATGACCTATGTGGTGGTTGAACCCCTAGATCCAGCTCAAAATACAAAGTTTGATCATGCGCACAAAGACTATTTTTCAAAACAGATTGCTGACTTTTGTGTGGACGCTGTGCAGAAGAAATAGGGCATATAAAGGATAAACATTACAAAGTAGGCGGTTTGGAAAAGTAGTTGCAGTAACAACAATTAGATCAGGTACGAAGAGAATTACAAAGAATCAAGGAGAATGATTCAATGCAACAAGAACGGTTAAGCTACGCCTCGGGACCAAGCACGCAACCCTTATTGGGTATGACCATTGGTGAACAATTTGATCAGGCCTGTCAGCAATATGCAGAAAAGGAAGCAATTGTCAGTTTTCATCAAAACAGACGGTTAACCTATAAAGCTTTACAGGATGAAGTAAATGCTTTTGCTTGTAGCTTGTTGAAATTGGGGTTAAAAAAAGGAGATCGGTTAGCCATCTGGTCGCCTAACTGTGTGGAATGGACAGTTACCCAATTTGCAGCTTTTAAAGCAGGCATTATTTTAGTCAACCTGAATACAGCTTATAAAAGCCATGAACTTGAATATGTGTTGAATAAAGTCTCATGCAAAGGTTTGATTATTGCTTCTCAATTCAAAACCACCGATTACCAAGAATTACTCACAAAAATTGCCCCTGAGTTAACCAACAGTCCTGATAAAGTGCTCAGTTCAGAACGACTGCCACATTTAAAATTCGTGATTAAAATTGATGACCAGCAACACACCGGCATTCACCGTTTTAGTGATTTAGTTACGCAACCTACTTCCGAGCAGCTTGAACAATTAAAACAGTTAACCAAGCAACATCAGTTTGATGAAACCATTAATATCCAATTTACCTCAGGTACAACGGGTAACCCTAAAGGGACCATGTTGACCCACCATAATATTTTAAATAATGGCTATTTTGTTGGCGAAGGTATTCGTTTAACGCCTCAAGATAAAGTCTGTATTTCTGTGCCGTTATTTCATTGTTTTGGCATGGTGATGGGGAATTTAGCGTGTGTTACGCATGGGGCAACCATGGTCTATCCATCGGCGGTATTTAATCCTTTAGAAACGTTAAAAGCCATTCATCAAGAGCGTTGTACGGCAGCATATGGCGTACCAACCATGTTTATTGCAACCTTAGAACATGAGCAGTTTAATGAGTTTGATCTGTCGAGTTTAAGAACGGGAATCATGGCAGGCAGTCCTTGTCCACGTGAAATTATGCAGCGTGTCATAGACCGAATGCATATGTCTGAAATCACGATTTGTTATGGTATGACTGAAACCTCGCCAGTCAGTGTACAAAGTTCGGTAAACGATTCAATTGATAAACGAGTAAGTACAGTTGGCCATGTTCATCCGCATGTTGAAATTAAAATTGTCGATTTAGAAGGTCAGATTGTTCCGCAAGGGACTTTAGGCGAGCTATGTGTTCGTGGTTATTCAGTCATGGCTGGTTATTGGGGCGAAGAAGAAAAGACTCGTGAAGTGATTGATGCAGCTGGCTGGATGCATACGGGTGATATTGCAGAAATGGATCAAGACGGTTTTATTAAAATTAAAGGCCGTATTAAAGATGTCGTGATTCGTGGTGGGGAAAATCTCTTTCCAAAAGAAATTGAAGACTTTTTATATACCCATCCCGATGTGAGCGATGTACAGGTGATAGGCCTGCCAGATGCGAGATATGGCGAAGAACTCTGTGCTTGTATTATTTTGCATGAACACCACCAAATTGATGAAAATAGTATTCGTCAGTTCTGTAAAGAGCATATTTCCCATAATAAAGTGCCGCGCTATGTTCGATTCTTTAATGAATTTCCAATGACTGCTTCAGGCAAAGCCCAAAAGTTTAAGTTACAAGAAATTATGCGTGCCGAGCTTAATTTGACAGGAAATGTCTTTGACTAAAGAAGCCAAAAGCCCAGTCAAAGTGCAGCAAACTATAAATTGAAAGGCAGTTTAAATAGAGGATAAAACAAAATGGCAAAAGACTTTAATAGCCCAAAAGTAGTCGATGGTTATGATGAACATATCCGTAAATTAATTCCGGGTTATGAAGTGATCCATCAACAGGTAGATGCCATTTTGCAATCAGTGTTGAAACCAAACTCTCACATATTAATTGTTGGATGTGGCACGGGTTATGAACTCGAATATTTACTTAAAAGACATCCGAACTGGAAATTTACAGCCGTTGATCCATCTTTAACGATGCTTCAAAAAGCCCAAGAACAGGTTGAACTTTTAGGTAAATCTTCACAAGTGACTTTTGTACATGGGGAAACTTCAGCTTTACCTCTTGAAAATTGCTTTGATGCTGCGCTGTCTATTCTTGTGGCGCATTTTATTGCTGATGATATAAAACCTGCGTTCTTTAAAGATATTTATGATCGCTTAAAAGAAAATGCTGTCTTGCTCACCTACGATTTAATGACGTGTATAAACCCTCAGCAGCTTCAAGCTTTACGTTATTTATGCTTGGCACAAGGCTTAACTGAGGAGCAATGCCAGAAAATGTTAGAGCGTATGGCTCAAGACTTTTTTAGCCTAACCACAGAAGGTTATATAAAACTTTTGCAAAAGACTGGCTTTGAAAGCGTGCAGTCCTATGCACAGGTTCTGACTTATCAGGGTTTTATTGCAAAAAAATAATGCCAGTAGAGACATAGGAATGTTGTTTTAACACCTAAATATTCTCAATGAGGAAGAGAATATGAAAACTGAAAAAAATTAAAAGATTTAGCTTTACTTAAAACAAATTAAAAAGTGGCCCTAATGCCGCTTTAGGGAGGTTTTGTCTAAAAAATATGATGGAAGGTCTTTCTTGAGAAAGAAAGTCAAATTTTCAAGGACCTATCTAAATAGGTACATAACAAAAAGGATGTCGAGATCTTTAAGTCTATTTAAAGATCAAAAAAGGAAAGTTTTATGATAAATGCTTTAAATACAACGGTTCAAAAAAGCCTATTGGCGGTTTCTGTGACCCTGTTTGTGTCTTCTGCCTTTGCAGCTCAAACAGATCCTGAAATAGAACAACTTCGACAAGAAGTGAAAGAACTACGAGCTATGCTACAAGCCAACATACAGGCGCAAAAATCTTTATCGCAAGGACGAGTTGAACTAGCAACTTCTGCAACTCCTCAAGCTGCGCAGCCAATACAGCAAGGGTTAACTAAGTCCGGTGCAGAATTTAACCTCTATGGATATATACGGGCAGATGCTTCTTATCAAATGAAGGGCGCATCTACGATGTATAACAACATTAGTGGGGTTCCACTTGAAAATACTCCTGAAGAGGCTGCACAAAAAGACCAGTTGCACAGTACCGTCAATGTAACGCGTTTTGGGTTGAATTTTAAAACCCCAACAGCCGTGGGTGATGTGGGCGGGAAACTGGAAATGGACTTCTTTGGAGCAGCCACTCGTGATCAGTTCCGTATACGCCATGCTTATTTAACTTTTGATAAATGGCTGATTGGTCAAACGTGGTCGACATTTATTGCACCTGAATATTATCCAGAAACAATTGATGCAGGCACATTTGTTGGGAGCGCCTTATTAAGATCTCCGCTAGTTCGCTATAGCGACAACTTAAGTGCAAATACGAGTTTTGCAATATCGGTTGAAGACCCGAAATATACGGCTACATCAGACCCTGATAACAAAATGCGTTTACCAGCCTTGGTAGGGCGCTTAAATCATAAATTTACAAATGGCTCGATGCTATCAGGTCGTAGTTTTGTGGCTGAAAAGAGAACCAATAATGATGAAGAAGTGGCTTGGGGTGTAGGCCTAGGGGGGAAATATCAGATTACGCCAGATACATTACTCAAAGCCGATTATTACCATGTCAAGGGAGATGGACGTTTCCTACTATGGAGTAACAGCGGCTATGCAATAGATGATCAAAACAATATGCATAGCAATGAATTTGACATAGTTTCATTAGGTATAACCCATCAGTTTACGCCACAAATTCGTTCAACCTTAGCTTATGGCTATATGAAAGCCAAAGATGATAACCGTTTTGCCGAATTACAACGTAATAGCACAACCCAAAACAAAGAACTTTGGCAGGGCTGGGTAAATGCACTTTATAACCCTTATAAACCAATTACTTTGGGCGTCGAATATGTTTATGGCGAACGAGAAACTTTTGATGGGCGTAACGGGACGGATAACCGCTTCAACATGATGGCGAGTTACGATTTTTAATTAATTCAATAAGACCTTGAATAATCTGTTTTTTCTTTAGGGTGCAATATGTCGTTTTAAAAAATTGAATATGAATTTATCTCACAGAGGAGGTGGGTAAATGACAACATCTAAATTAAATGTAAATGAAATTATTGATCAGGCCAAATTTAGACCTTATCACTGGAGTATTTTACTTTGGTGTTTATTAATTATTATTTTTGATGGGTATGATCTGGTTATTTATGGTGTAGTGCTACCTTTGCTGATGCAAGAGTGGTCATTGACGGCTGTACAGGCGGGAATGTTAGCAAGTACAGCACTATGCGGAATGATGTTTGGGGCAATGTTCTTTGGAACGTTGGCAGACAAAATAGGCCGTAAAAATGTGATTTTAATTTGTGTCGCTCTTTTTAGTGGTTTTACTTTTTTAGGTGCTTTTGCATCAAGTCCACTTGAGTTTGGGGTGCTTCGATTCTTGGCAGGACTAGGCATTGGTGGGGTCATGCCAAATTTAGTTGCACTCACATCAGAATATGCACCTAAACGTATACGCAGCACCTTAGTAGGTACCATGTTTAGTGGATATGCGATTGGGGGGATTCTTTCAGCATTAATTGGTAGTTATTTGGTTGAAAGTCAGGGGTGGCAAATTATGTTCCTGATTGCAGGCATTCCTTTATTTTTGTTGCCTGTTATATGGAAGTTTTTACCTGAGTCTTTAACCTTTTTAGTTAAGACTGGTAAAGCTGAGCAAGCACAGCGGATTATTCAAAAAATTTCACCTGAACAAAACCTAACGATCAATACGCAGTTAGTGCTTAATGACGATAATGTTCCAACAGGCAGCTCTGTAAAGGGATTATTTCAACAAGGCCGCGCTTTTAATACACTCATGTTCTGGTTAGTGTTCTTTATGTGCTTACTTATGGTGTATGCCTTAAGCAGCTGGTTACCAAAACTCATGCTTGCCGCAGGGTATTCACTCGGAAAGAGTATTTTATTCTTGTTTGCCCTAAATGTCGGCGCAATGATCGGCTCAATTGGTGGCGGCATTCTTTCTGATAAATTCCATTTAAAACCTGTAATTATGGCAATGCTGCTGGCGGGTGTTATGGCATTAATTGGTTTAGGTTTTAACTCACCAGCCTATGTTTTATATGGTTTGGTGACTGTTGCAGGAGCAGCAACCATTGGTACCTCAATTCTCCTTTATAGCTACGTTGCTCAATATTATCCATTAAGTGTGCGTTCTACTGGAATTGGCTGTGCTTCCGGTGTTGGCCGAATTGGGGCAATTGTCGGGCCAATTTTAACTGGCATGTTATTAGGCCTCCAGTTACCACATAAAATGAATTTCGTGATGATCGCGATTCCTGCAATTCTTGCTTTTTTAGCAGTCATGATGCTTCGACGACAAGCTGTTGAAAAACAGCCGATTGCACCGAAACTTACCGCTGAATTAGAAGGTAGTTAATCGATATTGATACGGGTAGGGGGGAAATTCCTACCTGTATCTGGAAATTTTATTTGTTAATTAACTGGTTTAAATGAACTAGATTCGCCATTTGTTGATTACCTTTATCATTTGGATGTAAATGATCACCTGAGTCATAAATCGGGTTTAATCGATCGGGATGTTTTGAATCTTTTAAACCTTGATCAAGATCAAGAACTCCATCAAATGTTTGACTTGTTCTTATCCAATCATTAATTTTTTTCCGTAATTGGTCTTTGTTCGGTTGGTAGTAGTTATCTAAAGGGGTATTGGGTAACGCACCCGAAAATGGAGGTAAGGTTGCCCCAATTACTTGAATGCCTTGTTTATGTGCTTCATCTACGACACGTTGATACCCTTGAGTTAATGCTTCAAAAGACGGTATTTCTTGTTTAGGAGCAAAAGCAGTTCCTGGCCATGAAATATCATTAATGCCCACTAGAACAATTAATGTTTTAACACCTGAATATTGAAACACCTCTTTTTTTAAGCGCTCTAAAGCACTGTCGCCCATACCATCTGTGAGTAGTCGATTTCCTGAAATTCCGCTATTAATCACCGCTACTTGATGTGGCGATAAACGCTTAGCTAAAAAGTCGGTCCATCTGGTATTTGCATCTAAAGTTGCAGTTGCTCCATCGGTAATTGAGTCTCCAATGACCGCAACAACATGGGCTTTATGCTTTGGTTTTACTTCTATCGCAGAGAGTAATAATCTTGCAGTGGTTGTTTTAGCATCGGTAGGAGTATTTAAATTTGCGGTTTGGTTACCTGTAATAAGCCAACTGGTTTGTTTAGCATCCCAATGAAAAGTTTTAAATGTCGTTGGCTTTTGAATAAAACTATTTACCATTAACTGTGCATGATTAGGAACAGAGAGATGAATTGGGTCACTAATCAATTGTTTACCCGGTAAAATTTGTGCTTTGAGCTTACCCGAGAAGTAAACTGGATAAGCACTCTGAGATTTTAAACTTTTTGAATTAACTAAACCTACGGTGGTTTTATCAATGTAAAGCGGCTGTTCACCATATTGATTTGTGAAAACGAGTCTAACTGCTTCACCACCCAAACTAATTTGACTCACTTGTCTGATCGTTTGATTGGATATTTGCTCGGGAATATGGGTTGGGAAAATAAAATCTTTATTCCAGACCTTTTGTGGGCTGGCTGACCAACTGGTGATCCATTGGCTCTTTTGTGCTTCTGCTTGCGCTACGGTCGACAATAAAACTAAAGAGAAAAGGGTAGATTTATAAAGTTTCATCTCATGAATCCTTAAAACGAATTAGAGTCATCTTGAAACAAATGAGTGGCTTGTTATAGCGGTCTAAGCGGAATAAGATTTGTGAATCAGATTCATAAATAGATTTCGTTATGTCATATTTTGATATTAATCGATCTGGCGAGCTGGCAATTTTTATTCGGGTGGTCGAATTAGGAAGCTTTTCAGCAGTAGCGAGAGCATGCGATATGACGCCGTCTGCTGTCAGTAAATTAATTGCTCGGCTCGAAAAACGACTTGGAGTTCGGTTACTAAATCGTTCAACACGCCAGTTTCAGCTCACAAGTGAAGGCTGTCAGTTCTATGAGCAAGGTCTTCAAATACTCAGTGAGCTAGAGGAGCTTGAACAATCTGTTACTGCAAATCACTCACCTAAAGGACGAATAAGAATACATACCAGTTTTTCATATTGGACCCATTTTTTGTTGCCGTGTATTTCTTTATTTAATCAGCGCTATCCACAAATTGAATTAGAAGCTCATTTGAGTGATGAAGTCATTAATTTAGTTGAGCAAAGAATTGATGTCGCAATTCGCACAGGACCATTAAAAAGCTCAAATTTGGTGGCTCGCTCATTGGGGAGCACTCATAAACATTATGTATGTTCATCCGCATACATTGAACAATATGGCTGTCCACAGCATCCAGATGAACTATCTGAACATCAGCTTTTAGACGTAAGTTATCAGCGCCAGAATAAGACATGGTTATTTAAAAAAGAGAATCAAGAAATCACACTCGTACCTACTCAGGTTTTAAGAGTAAATCATGGGGAAGCGATTTTGCAGTTAGCACTTGCCGATGCGGGCATTGCACAACTCAATGAATTTCAAGTTCGAAAAGCGCTAGAACAAAAGCAGTTAATTAAAATTCTTGAAGACTGGAATGTTAATGCTTCTGAAGAATTTCATGCTGTCTGGATCGGGCATGATAAATACGTTCCTAAACGTGTAAGAGTCTTTCTAGATTTCTTGGTGGAACATGCAAATATCAGTTAATTGGGTCTTTTCTAGCACTTAACTGACACTGGTGAATTGTTTCATTCATTGTTTCCACAAAGTTCAAATTCGCATCAATGTTTTGTAAGCTTACTTTTTCTAGATCTTCTACAAATTGTGGCGAATAATGTTCTTCTAAAGCGTTATAAATACAATTGCATTGTGAGAGCGCATGACCTGACCACACACAATGTGTATTGAATTCGTTTTTACTGATAGGTCTGCACCCTAATAAACTTATAGAAATTATTAATAGAGTGCACACTAAAACAATACGATATGAAAAAAACATCATTATTGCTCTTCGTTGGTTGTTGTTATCGTTAAGTTATGCTTATAGATGTGCTCATCTTTAACTGGCGTTAAATATTGAGATCTTTTCCCTAAAAAGATAAAAGTAGGGATAGGTAAACAGATGGGAGGAATTCTTTAAACGTGTTTTAAGCTGAACAATAAGATAATGAAGAGGAATAAAAATAAAATGATATAAAATAATAGTCATTAGAGACTCCTTGATAAAAGAAGTTGTGCCCAATCACTGCTATTAATTATGGTGGTGAAACGAAAGAGGGTTAGCAGACTGATACCTAAGAAACCAGCACACCCGAAGGTGTCCCACTCCCGTTCCTCCGTCAAAGGCACGAGGGGCTCCACACCAAAAACATGTTTTTAGTGCACTTAGGTAGACGATCTGCTAAAACCGACTGACAAAATAGGTCAGCCGGAGCATCATAAGCTGAGCCTTAAAGCGGGTCAATTGCAAAAATAAAAGATTGGTTTATATAAACAAATATTAATATTTTTAAATTTTCATTAATAAAATAACAAGTTATTTAGAATTTAAACAATTGAATAATTATTAAACCTAATTTCTACAATTGAGTTTTAATGTTTATATATCAAAGATTTATTAATTGTTTATTTATATATTGTTTGCAATCATTGGCTTAATAAGACACAAACTCAGAAAGGATGAGCAATTCTAGTTTTATGAATATGGCAATCTTAAAAAATTAGCTAATGCCAAAATTTAATTAAAATATCAATTGCAAGAATGGTATTTTTTAATCATTTATTTAATTTAGATTTTTACAAAAGCTTGCATAATCTACAAAAGTTAAGAGAACCACAGTGGTAGGCCAACAGAAGATAATGTTATTCATAAGCCGACATCTTAAAATTAATAAGGGTGACTTCAATGTTAAGAGTTTTTTGTGCAGTGAGTATGGTCGTTGCAATTGCAATGGGTATGAGCGCTTGCCAAGATAGAAATTCAAGAGATGATGAAAATCATGGTGCTAATGACCCAACCACCGCTCACCAAATTGATAAAAATTCATAACTATTTTTTCTAAGAAAGCTCACTTTTAGGTGAGTTTTCTTATCGTTATTTTCTATAAAATATGTAACATAATAAAAATGATAATTATATGAAAATACAAAATTAATCAGTAAATTAGTAGGTTATTATCTTTCTGCGAATTTGTTGTTACTGAAGTGTTTCTATAATGAGTTATAGTTTCAAAAAATTAATAAAATAAACACAATAAATTACTTATATTCATCCTAAATTCATTGTAGTCATGGCAGTTTTATAAAGGTAAGGATATGCCCCAGTACTTAAGAATAGCTGAGAAAATATATCAAAATGTTAAAGAAAAAAAAGGTTTTACAGATGACCATATGGAAGATCTTAACAATTTGATGATTGAACTCAGACATGAGCTTAAGGGGACAAAGCTTAAGCTTTTATACAATTATATTGATTTTGCTGAATTACTGATTAAACCTCTACAGGAATCTAAAATTAAATTGGATTTAAGTATTATTCCGCAGAGTAAGAATACTCAAGAATTTGTATTATGGCTTGCGAGTTTTATTGAGCGGATTACAACGGGCGGACAAGAAAAATTACCGCCAATCCGAGCTAAGGTTACTGTATCTTCATATGATTACGAAGATAATTACTCATCAATGCAAAATCCAGTAAATAACGGGGAAGAAATTATTGAATATTTTAAGAAAAAAGATAGTTAAATAAGATGCTATAAAAAGAGCTTATTTCCGAGGGCCAATAGGAAATAAGCTCATATTTTTAAATTAATAAATAGAAGATACTACATTACAAATACTATCTATCGTTCCATGCGTCTTTAATTGCCTGTTTAGCATGTTCCCATTTTAAGCGGGATTCAGCTTTCAGCTCTTCCCATTTTTGTTGAAGGCTACCTTCGACATCTTCAAATTGAGCACCTTCTTCAGATTCGGTACGGGCACGATGACCTAATTCATAGGCTGTCGAGAAATCTCGATCATAATCTAGATCTGGAGTAGTAAGTTGAGCTTCTTGATAATAAGGACGAGTAACATAACTTTCGCGCCAATAGGTATCAGAATAGTTATGGTCGCCGGCTGGCAGTCGTGCGTGATCGCTATTTTGATCTGTCATCAGTTTTTCCTCATCTATTATTAAATTTTATGCTTATGTTGAATTTAGGAAGGTGAAGGCACCTTCCTAAATAAAATGAATGACCGCATCAAATGACAATTAAATCGGCAATGAATTAACGTTGCTGATTATTGTTATTTGGGTTTTGTTGACTTGGATCTTTTTGATTAGAGCCTTGTTGTGGGCGGCGGTTGTCATTTTGCTGTTGTTGCTGATTGTTTTGTTGCTGTTGATCTTTTTGCTGTTGGTTGCCATTTGGCTGCTGTTGGTTATTGCGCGAATCGTTTTGCTGCTGTTGTTGCTGTTGATTATCGCGTTGATTGCTTTGATTATTAGTAGTGCTCATCTTTAATTACCTCATATCATTTATGATGTGTGTTTTATCTGAGAGCTTCAGATAGGTTTATTTAAACATGAAAATTTTAAATGTGTAGCCTAAGGGTGTTACCCTATATTTAACTGTAACTTTAGAAATTAATTAAAACCTTGATTTTTATATAATGAAGTTTTTGTCAATAAACATAATTAATATGAAGATGGATAAAATTACATTTAAGTACATTGGTGTTAAAGAAACACTATGATCATTTCTAAATATGTATTTGTTATTTTTTATTGGTGAGATTCTATTTTTTATTATCTAATATTATGAATTCTATATCTTGGGTAATGTAATAAACAAGTTGTCTAAGTTTAAAGTAAGGAAAACCCTTAAATATACGACGGAAATTATAAAAATTATTTTTATAATAAATAGAATAAAAGAAGGTACCTACAGGTTTTTCTTTTGTTTCTGATCCACCTTTTTTTAATAATCCTGTGCAAGCAACATAAAGATCAGCCTTTATAAGTTCTTTGCCTTTTTTGATCATCTCTATGGTGATCGGCATGGACTCAGGTGTATGTTTTTCAATAAGTTCAGAAGAAATATGAAGTGTATTTTCTTTAACACGTAAGTCATAACTGACTAAGCTTCCAATAAAAATATCGCCGGAATAGGGGCTTAAAGAAAAGCGATAAGCTAAATAGCCCGCAGAGGCACTTTCAAAAAATGCAATTTTAATTTTTTCTTCTGCTAATAATTTGCAACATGACTTAAACATTTTTCTATCCTTAGCTATGTTTTTAAGTTATTTATAGAATTATTTTAAATTATTTTTTGTTAACTTTTTAATCTTTATAATTTTAAAGGTAACTCAAATGTAATCAAAATTTAAAATTTATATATTTTTTTATAAAAACAGACAGTTAAGTTATTCTAAAGATGAGAATGTAATTTTGTGTTATAGGTTATGTGCTTGAATTTATAAAGTTTATAAAAAAACAATTGTTTTTAATAACGCAATATAACAAAGAGAAGCTGGGATTATAGGATGAGTAAAGTATGGTATTTTATATCTCACAAAAGGAGAATAGAAATGCCTGTTGTAGTGAAAGAAAGATTATTAGACCTATTACAAGATAATCAACAGAACTATTACGAATTATTTGTTTTTTTCCTTGATCCTGATATTTCTAGTTTTGAGAAAGAAAAAAAAGCAAGAGATTTTCTTGCTTATGAAATCGAAAAGGTAGATCAGACAGAAATTGATTTTCCTTCAAATATAAATACGATTAAAGAATGGTGTCAGAAAAATAATAAAGAAAATTGTGAGGTATTTCAGGCTTATTTAAATCGTCGGCAAGTGGGTGGTGAGAGAGAGTACTTCAAGAATGTTGGTCAGGCATTTGAATTTTTAATTAAAGTCTCTCCAACCAAAAAAGTAGATGGTGCATGGCTATATAGTTGTGTTCATTATTGGAATGACCCAGTTTTCCATGATCTTATTATTACCTATTTGGAAGAGCTTGGGTTAGGTGAGCCTAAGGCAAATCATGTATGTATTTATGATGACTTGCTACGTAGTTTGGGACTCGATAGCTTGGAGCTGCTTTTAGACGATGAATATTATCATAATGCTGTGATTCAATTGGCGCTTGGTTATGCTCCGCCTGAGTTTATTCCAGAGATTGTGGGCTTTAATCTGGGCTATGAACAGCTACCGCTTCATCTACTTATTAGCAATTATGAGCTTGCAGAGCTTGGCATCGATTCTAAGTACTTCAATCTGCACATTACCATTGATAATATTGATAATGGACATGCAAATAAAGCAATTAAAGTTATAGAAAATATTTATGATAAATATAGAGATAAAGAACTTTTTCTGAGTAAATTAAAACGTGGTTTTGCGTTAAACAATCATGGTATAGGCTCTTTCAACATTATAAAAAATTTAAATCTTGAAGATTTTGTTCTTAAAATTTTAAAGAGAAAGGCGCTCGTAGGGCAATTAATTCATAACGAAACCAGAGATTTTGGGTGTAAAACAATTAATCAATGGCTGTCTAACCCAGACGATGTTGAGGGACTGATATGTCATTTAATTGAAAATAAGTGGATCAAATTTAATGCTGACCCTGAACAGAGTATTTTCTGGAGATTAATTAATGATGAGAATGGAAAAATGTATGGGGTATTTAACCCTGTAGAGCGTCAGATCATTCATGACTGGATTGCTGGCAATGATCATTCTTCTAATTTCTTGGCATATAGCAGAGCATTAAATACTAGCCAGCGTATTCAAGATTATTTATTTAGCTATATCTCTGATGGCGAGCTTGATGCATTGCAAGAGCGTGTGCAGAAGTCACATGATCTTGCCATAAAAATATGCAAACTGACTCCGTTTTTGGGGCCAGATTCACATCACAAAAGTATTGGGCTTTGGAGCACACGCAAATATGTTGAGCTGCTTTTCCCATATTTAAGTTCTTTTAATAAAAACTAGTTCTTTAAGTTTTTTTACTTCACCCCACGTTTAACTTTAAAACATAGGTAATGAACATGACTGATAACGGTAAATTAACAAATAAAACAAGTGAAATGGCTGGCGCTGATGAGGCAAACAAAGCCAATACCACTCAAAAAACTGAACAGTTAGACACAGTCAGAGATGATGCTACAAATCAAGCTTTAACCACAAATCAGGGGGTTAAAATTGCTGATAACCAAAATAGTCTAAAAGCAGGAACCCGTGGATCAACACTATTAGAAGATTTTATCTTAAGAGAAAAGATTACCCATTTTGACCATGAACGAATTCCAGAGCGTATTGTGCATGCTCGTGGCGTAGGAGCTCATGGTTATTTTCAGGCATATGAAGGCAATGAACGCTTAACAAAAGCTGGTTTTTTGACGGATTCATCTATTCAAACTCCAATTTTTGTACGTTTCTCGACTGTACAAGGGCCGCGTGGTTCAGCTGACACCGTTCGTGATATTCGTGGATTTGCTATTAAATTTTATACACAGGAAGGCAACTTCGATTTGGTCGGCAATAATGCTCCGGTTTTCTTTGTACAAGATGGTATTAAGTTCCCTGATTTTGTACATGCGGTAAAACCTGAACCAGATACTGAAATGCCTACTGGAGGGAGCGCCCATGATACATTTTGGGACTTTGTGTCTTTAGTACCAGAGTCAGCGCATGCCGTGATATGGGCGATGTCTGATCGTGCTATTCCTCGTAATTTACGTTCAATTCAAGGCTTTGGTGTGCACACCTTCCGTTTAATTAATGCTGAAGGTAAAGCTCATTTTGTTAAGTTTCACTGGACCCCGAAACAAGGCTTAAGCGCTCTGGTTTGGGATGAGGCACAAAAACTTGCAGGTAAAGATCCTGATTTCCATCGTCGAGATCTTTATGAGGCTATTGAACAAGGCGTGTATCCTGAATGGGAATTAGGGGTGCAAATTGTCGCAGAAGAAGATGAAATGAAGTTCGATTTCGACTTACTTGACCCAACAAAAATTATTCCTGAAGAATTAGTTCCTGTCACACCTATTGGCCGTTTTGTTTTAAATCGAAATGTTGATAATTTCTTTGCTGAAACAGAGCAGGTTGCTTTCTGTCCGGGGCATATTGTACCGGGTATTGATTTTACAAATGATCCATTATTACAGGCACGACTATTTTCATATACCGATACACAGTTAAGTCGTTTAGGCGGACCGAATTTCCATCAAATACCGATTAATAAACCTGTATGCCCATTCCATAACAATCAACGCGATGGTATCCATCAACATACCATTCATAAAGGGCAAGCTTCTTATCAACCAAATTCAATTGATGGGAACTGGCCGGTTGAGACACCTCCAGCGGCAGAAAATGGTGGATTTGAAAGTTACTATGAGAGAGTGAGTGGTCAAAAGATTCGTGAAAGAAGTGAATCTTTTTCAGATCATTTTTCTCAGCCTCGTCTTTATTACAAGAGCCTTGCACCTCATGAGCAAAAACATGTGGTAGATGCGTATACCTTTGAGCTCAGTAAGGTAAAAAGAAAACATATTCGAGAACGTCAGGTTCAACAAATTTTGGCGAATATCGACCTCGATTTAGCACGTCAAGTGGGAGCAAATCTAGGTATAGAAGTACCTGATCTTAGCCTCGATTTTAAACCTCAAACCGTTGAAAAATCGGCTAAGTTATCCATGCTCGCTTTCCCGCCAGCCGATATTAAAGGCCGAAAAATAGCCGTACTCATCCATAATCTGGTGAAGTCTGATGTATTAGAAACCATTAAAAACTGGGCAATTAAGGAAGGGGCTATTGTTCATTTATTGGCACCGAATCTAGCACCAGTTAAAGATCATCAAGACAAAGTTATTGCAGCTGATGGCATGCAAATGGCAGAACCATCCATTGCTTATGATGCGGTGATTATTCCAGATGGCGATAATTTAAATGCCGTGATACAAGATGGTGTAACTCGTCATTACATATTAGAAGCCTATAAACATTTAAAACCAATTGTTTTTTTAGGTGATAAATCTGAACTACTTGACCCACTTAATTTGGTTGCAGATGAAGGAACACTAATAGAAGATGACTTCAAACATGTATCAGAGAAACTTAAAAACTTGCTTAAAGCTCATCGAGTTTGGTCACGAGAGCAAATAGCTCAGCACGTTCCTGCTTAAAGTAAAAGCCTTGAAGGTTAAAGCTTTCAGGGCTTTTTTATATCGTGGCCGCAGTCGTGACGATGATTATAATGTCCGTGGTCAAAACTCTCGTAATCAAAAGCGCGATGCCTCTGGACGGTTTACCTCTTAAGCATCGCGCTTTAAAAACAAAGGAGGCTTTTGCCTCCTTTGTTTTTTAATTTATATTTACTTTACTGTGGGAGCAGTTGTAGTCCTTTTACAATATCAATGTACTCAGAACCGTTTAACCAAAAAGATTTTTTTAAAAATAACGTCGTCATAATACTTTCAGCTGCTTCACTTTCCGGATTTTCACAGAAAATTCCATAGCTTTCGCCTAATACCGCATCATTTTCAATCAGGCGAATATAGTAGGCATGTTGCTCATTTGCATAACCTAAAACTGCATCACGTTGATTTTTCATTTCGCATGTCTCCATACCAAAAACTGAATTAACCAGAATGTTAAGTGCTCAGAATCTCATTTGATAAAAATCAGAAAACAGTCAGTGATAAAGACTATTTCGCAACAGGTTGTGATTTTCTTCAAATTGCCATTTTAGTTTAAACATCCCTGTTAAAAGCAAAATGGATTAAAATCTGATCATGGGATTTATTGTTATGCAAAAAAAAAGTTTCGTCAACTTGAAAATGTAACTTTTTCAAGCTACATTGTCTGCATAGGATTTGAACGGTGAAATGGGGGCGATATGTCAAAGAAAAAAGAATTTGAGCATGGCGGCGTCCGAGAAAATGCAGGTCGTAAAGCACAGTTCAATGAACCCACAAAAGTGATTCGTGTTCCCGAGTCTCAAGTTAACTTTATCAAAAATTGGTTACTGAATAATGTCAAAACCGACAACCGGACAGATTTTAGCTCAAAATTGAAGGTTCAACAGGTCCATGCAAACAACGATAAAATTTACCATATTCCTTTAGCTACTGAACGTGTTGCCGCGGGTTTTCCTTCGCCAGCGCAAGATGATATTGAGCAAGCACTCGATTTAAATGAATATTTAATTAGAAATGAAAATGCCACATTTATTGTCAAAGCAAATTCTTTGTCAATGCTAGACGCTGGAATTGATATTGATGATCCGCTTATTGTGGACCGTAGTCTCCCTGCTAAATCTGGGGATATCGTAATTGCGCTTATTGACAATGATTTTACCGTTAAACGCTTAATGATCGATAATAATTACCACCCACCTAAAATTTGGCTAAAAGCAGAAAACTCCGATTATCAAAATATTTATATTGAAGAAGGGCAAGAACTGGTTATTTGGGGAGTCGTGACTTATAACCTCAAACGAATGAGATAAGACGTTGCTTTCATATTTTATGGTTTTAGTTACTGATCCGAAATAGGGACCAGTAACTCTAAGCTAAGTAATATTTTTAAATTTGCCCAATCAATAAACATGTGGCGATGATTACCATAAGACCACCTGAAAACCGTCCTACTAAGCGTGCAGCCTGTGGTCTGCTTTTTAGAATAGCTTGTGAACCATAACCTACCATTAAGTAAATAATCGCGCAGCTAATCATGTGTACAACACCAAAGGCAACAATTTGTGTAGTCACCGACCATGACGCAGTGGTGTCAATAAATTGAGGAAGCAAGGCTAAAAAGAGTAGAAAAACTTTCGGGTTTAAGCCACTCACATAAACGCCTTTTGTTGCCCAGCTCAACCATGATTGCGCTTTTTCAGACTCAGACTGATTTGGAGTAGGAGGGGTAAGTAATAAGTTTATTCCCATCCATAACAAATAAGCAGAACCTGCAATTGTTAGGATCATGAGTGCAGTTGGATTATTTGCTACAAGCAGACCAACACCAGCCGCTACCAATAAAATCGTAATAAAGTGGCCAAATAGCATACCTGCAACGGCAGGTACGACCACTTTACCTTTAATTCCTGCCGAAATGGCATAGGCCCAGTCTGCCCCTGGAGTAATAATAAAAAGAATGGAGACACTCCAAAATGCAATAAAAATGTTAAAAGCCATATGCTTATCTCGGCAAACTATTTTTCAAAGGTTTCGTTCGTGGTTTAGAAAAAATTCCTATTCATTCGAACTTGTTGAAAATAATATGCTCATGTATTTAGAATGTGCTTTTAAATGTTTGCTCATATCACACTCATTTGGGGTAAATTTTTCTAAATGGATCGCACAGATAAAAAGATTCTTGCTGAATTGCAGTTAAATGGCCGATTATCTATTACTGAATTGGCAGAAAAAGTAGGCTTAAGCATTTCACCATGTCATCGACGAGTGAAGGCTTTAGAGGAGTCAGGAGCCATCAAGGGCTATCGGGCAGAACTCGACCCGAATTTAGTAGGTTTTGAGTTTTCAGCGATTGTTTTTATTACGCTTAAAGAAGGTGATAAGCAGGCAGTCGAGAAGTTTGAAAATGCGGTGATTGATATTCCGCAAATCATTCAGGCCCAGCGCTTATTTGGTGAGCCAGATTATTTGCTGCATGTGGTCGCAAAAGATTTACCCGCTTTTCAACGGCTATATGATGAAAAGTTATCGGCTATTCCGAGTGTGCAACGACTCATCTCAACCATTGTGATGAAAGATGTCGTACCTGAACGTTTATTTCCGATTGGCTAAGAATAATCAGATGTAAAAAAAGAAGCTTTAAAGCTTCTTTTTTTAGTCTTAAGGATATTTAGGTATCTAGTGTTTTACACAAAGAGCAGATGGTGCCGTTATGTTTATGAGAGAACATAATATCTGGACGCTCGTAACCTTCTTCACATACACGGCAGTGGTAAACAGTTGCAACTGGTGTACCTTCAGCATCAAAACGTGGTTCTTTAATACCGTCATCATGTGACTTGATGTAGTATTTTCCTTTGGTTAATAAGCCCATGATTGGTGTTAATACAAAGGCAAGTACAAGCGCAATAAGCGGTGAGTAAGGAGCCAAGAAACTACCAAGTAATCCGAAGAAAGCTGCAATCGATAGTCCTGCTGATACAAGGAACGCAACCATACCCACAGGATTTACGTTGTATAGCATGTCACGACGATATTCTGGTTCTTTTGGTGAAAGCTTTAAAACATATTTGTTGATTGAAATATCTGTTGCAACAACCACAACCCACGCAATCGCAAAGTTTGAATAGAACCCTAAGATTTTACCCAGTACTGCAAACATGTTGCCTTCCATTAACGCAAGGGCAATTGCCAAGTTCACCATTACAAAGACAATACGACCCGGATAATGCTTGCTAATACGAGTGTAGGCACTTGTCCAAGCAAGAGAACCAGAGTAAGCATTGGTCACGTTAATTTTAATTTGAGAGATGACCACCAAAATAACTGCAAGTGTTAGGGCCGCCCAGCCCGGAAGCATGTCATGAAACGCTGCATTAAATTGTTGAACAGGTTCAGTACTGTTTACACCCGGTAATTTTGTTAATAAGTAGAAACCTAAAAATGCCCCAATAATTTGTTTGATTGCCCCTAAAATAACCCAGCCCGGACCTGCTGAAATTACGGCTGCCCACCATGCTTTGCTATTTTCTTTTGTTTTAGCTGGCATGAAGCGTAAATAGTCAATTTGCTCACCAATTTGCATAATCAAAGATAGGCATATACCAGCACCTAACATGATGGCTGCCATATCTACAGTCGCAAAACCTTCTTTACCTGTAAAAGTAGCAAACTGGCTGACTAAGGTGGGTTCTTGGTAAATCAAATAGGCCACAGGACCAATCATGAGAATGAGCCAAAGCGGAGTTGTCCATACTTGTAATTTACTCAAGGCTTTCATGCCGTAAATCACCAGCGGAATCACCATAACGGTCGAGATGAGGTAGCCTGCCCAAAGCGGAATACCTAAACCGAGTAATAAGCCTTGCGCCATGATTGAACCTTCAAGGGCAAAGAAAATAAACGTGAAACTGGCGAAAATGATACTGGTGAGGACTGATCCGATGTAACCGAAACCTGCGCCACGGGTAATCAAGTCGAGGTCGATGTTATAACGTGCCGCGTAGTAGGCAAGAGGAATACCAGTTAAGAAGATAATAATTGCTGCAAATAAAATGGAGAAAACCGCATTGGTTGTTCCATAAGACATACCAATACTGGCGCCAATAGAAAAGTCAGCAAGATAGGCAATACCACCAAGTGCAGTAATAGCGACAACTTTGGGACTCCAGCGCCGAAAGCTATGTGGAGCATAACGTAAAGTATAATCTTCTAAGGTTTCATTCACTGCTTTTTGTGAATCTGTACCTTGCACAGTGTCCAGATTTGGATGTTCAGATACACTCATAACATCAATCTCCCAATCATTTTCGGTCAATCAACACAAATATTGATCATTGTTTTTTGATGAATTTGAGTGTGTGATTTTTGATGAAAATTGGAAATACGTTATTTTGCGTATATGTGCGTATTCGAGAAAATCGCCATGATAAATGACTTTTGGCATAAGGATTGCTGGGTTTAATGCAGCCACATGCCAAACATGAGTGTTATGCCAGATTCTTCACGCCCCCAACAAGCGCCACAACGTGTGATCAAAACGCGCCGTGAATATAATATTTGGGTGGCAGATGAAAGTATCGAAGATTATGCGCTCCGTTATGCGCCCATATCAGTACGTAAATGGTCGCCTTGGACCGTTACCAATACCGCAATTTCGACAGTTAGCTTCTTGGCTATGGAAGCCATTGGGGCGACCATGCTTTGGCAGTATGGCTTTAGCAACGCGCTGTGGGCGGCAATAGTCGTATGTACCATCATATTTTTAACCAGTTGGCCAATTAGTTACTACGCTGCAAAATATAATGTAGATGTTGATCTGCTCACCCGTGGTGCAGGTTTTGGCTATATTGGCTCGACCATTACCTCTCTGATTTATGCCAGCTTTACCTTTATTTTACTTGCGTTTGAAGCCGCAATTATGGCGATGGCACTTGAGCTTGCTCTTGGCATTCCACAAGTTGTTGGTTACTTAATTTCTGCATTGGTGATTTTACCGTTAGTGGTCAAAGGTATTGGTTTTATTAATAAAGTTCAGGCAATCACTCAGCCAATCTGGCTCTTGTTGCTGTTGTTACCGTGGTTTTTTGTACTTTGGAAACAACCACAAATTTTAAGTAGTAGTCTGCATTTTGTTGGTGCGGTTTCAAACTCGACCGATTTTAATCTGTATTACTTTGGTGCGGCGTGCACCCTTATTTTTTCATTTGTGATCCAAATTGGTGAGCAAGCTGACTATTTACGCTTTTTACCACAACAGGAAAAAAATAGAACTGCATGGCGTTTTGCTGTTTTTTTAGGTGGTCCATCTTGGATTATTTTTGGTTTTCTCAAAGTTTTGATGGGCATGTTGCTGATGGTTTTGGCTTTTCAGCTTTTGATTCCAGTCTCTGAACTAGACAATCCGACGTATCTGTATTGGGTTGCCTATCAACAATTTATTCCAAATCCGCAGCTTGCTTTAATCTTCACTCTGGCACTTGTTTGCTTGGCACAAATTAAAATTAATATGACCAATGCCTATGCTGGTTCATTGGCATGGTCAAACTTTTTTGCCCGTTTAACTCATAGCCATCCTGGGCGAATTGTCTGGCTTCTTTTTAACGTTTTTATTGCCATTGTTTTGATGGAAATGGGCATTAGCCATGCGGTCGAGCGCATTTTAGGACTATATAGCAATATCGCTTTGGCATGGATTGGTGCTGTTGTTGCCGATTTAATTATTTGTAAACCTTTAGGTCTAAGCCCTAAGGGAATTGAATTTCGCCGTGCTTATTTATATGACATTAACCCCGTAGGGGTGGGTGCCTTACTGATTGCTTCAGTGTTATCGATGCTTAGCTATTTGGGCTTTTTCGGATTAATGGCGAAAGGCTTGGCGAGTTTTATTGCGCTGGGAAGTGCGATGTTATGTGTTCCTATCATTGCTTACTTAACCAAAGGCAAATATTACATTGCACGCCAGCCTGAAAAAATTCAGGCGACGTCAGTTGCGAATTGTGTGGTTTGTGAACGGGATTATGAACTCGCTGATATGGCAGGCTGTCCAGCCTATAACGGTACGATTTGCTCATTATGCTGTTCACTTGAAGCACGCTGTCACGATTTGTGTAAACCCGATGGACGTTGGTCGGTGCAACTGAAAAAAGCCATCTGGCACTATTTACCAGAGCGTTGGGCCAGCCGTTTAAATAGTCGGGTCAGTTTATATTTATTAATGACTTTAGGACTTTCTATTGTTTTGGCGGTGAGTTTAAGTCTGGTTTATATCCAAGAAAAAGCATATCTGGAAACGATTAATGCTGAAGGAGTTCCTCAGCTATTTACGCTGTTTGTGAAAATTTACACCATCTTATTTTTATTAATGAGCGTTGCGGCATGGTGGTTAGTGCTAAACGATGAAAGCCGCCGTAATGCTGAAATTGAAACACATCAACAAACAGCGTTATTGATTGACGAAATTGCTGCTCATGAAGTCACTTCAAAAGACTTGCAAGATGCCAGAATTTCAGCAGAACGGGCAAATGACGCAAAAAGCCGTTATGTCATTGGAATTAGTCACGAACTACGAACACCCCTAAATAGTATTTTGGGCTATAGCCAATTACTTCAAAAACAAGAGCAGCTTTCGGAACAGGGGAAAATGGCGCTTGGGGTAATTAGCCGTAGTGGGCAGCATTTAACTTCACTGATTGACGGTTTACTGGATTTAGCACGAATTGAGACAGGCAAAATTTCTTTAAATGTAGTAGACGTTCATTTCCCCAATTTTATAGAACAGATTATTCAAATGTTTCAGCCACAGTTTGAACAGAAGAATTTAGAGTTTATTTATGAAATTGGAGATAACCTTCCGCACTATGTTCGTACCGACAAAAAGCGCTTAGAGCAAGTGCTCATCAATTTATTGGGCAATGCTTTGAAGTTTACAACGAGTGGCACAATAACTTTAAAGGTCGAGTACCGCTTCCAAACGGCTTATTTTGAAATTAGAGATACGGGCTGCGGTATTGCAGAAGCAGATTTAGAGCGAATATTTAATCCGTTTGAACGAGGCAGTAATGTGGTTCAGGGTGGCTTTACTGGAACAGGGCTGGGTCTGCCGATTGTAAAATTATTGGTCGATTTACTTGGTGGGCAGCTATCTGTGAGTAGCCAACTCAATCAAGGTTCACAGTTTAAAATTAAGTTTTATTTACCTTCAAAAGAAGTGGTTCATCCAATTTCTAACGTTTATTCCAATCAGATTACGGGCTATCAAGGCGAGCGAAAACGAATTTTGGTTGTCGATAATGAAGCTGTGGATCGAGGTTTAGTCGCTAATTTTCTAAAACCTTTAGGATTTATTATTGAAGAAACCGAGTCAGGCATTGATTGTTTAAGACGTGTTCCTATTTTTCAGCCTAACCTGATTTTAATGGATTTGAATATGCCTTTGATGGGTGGCTGGGAAACTGCGCGGTTATTACGTCAAAATAATATTACCAATGTGCCGATCTTAATTATTTCGGCCAATGCAGGCGAACGTGAGGTCAATCCACAAGATGCGGTTTTAAGTGAAGACTTTATGCTAAAACCAATCGATCTCAATTTGTTGCTGAGTAAAATTGGAGACAAGTTAGGGCTGGTGTGGGCTGATTCTAAATCAGAGGCACTAATTGAAAATAATGAGGTTCAAGCACTTGATGTAAAGACGTATAAGCAAGAACAAACCGCTGTTCATACACCAACAAGACAACCAGAAAACAATGGCCCACAAGATTTAACTCAAGCCTTGCAGCAACTAGATGAATTGATTGGACAAGGCTATATTCGAGGCATTCAACATGTTTTAACGCATTGTCGTCAAGATTTTCCGGAGCATGACGAGTTATGGGAACAGCTTGAGCAAGCTATTCAAAAGTTTGATTTAAAACATGCCCAACGATTAATTCAGGATAAGCAATGAGTACGCAACATGTTTCTTTTCAGCAGGCTTCAACAACTGAGCAGGCTGTTATTCTGATTGTGGATGATGTACCGGAAAATTTGGGCTTGTTACATGAAAGTCTGGATCAGGCAGGTTATCGCGTGCTTGTCACAACCGATGGTTTAAGTGCCATTGAAATCGCACATCGATGCTTACCGGATATGATTTTGCTCGATGGCAATATGCCACATATGGACGGTTTTGAAAGTTGTATACAGCTTAAAGCAAGCCCAATTACTCAGTTTATTCCCGTCATTTTTATGACAGGTTTGTCGGAAACAGAGCATATAGTGCGTGGGTTTCAGGTCGGTGGGGTAGATTACGTAACAAAGCCACTGAATATTGAAGAAGTACTGGCAAGAGTAAAAACGCATTTGGCGCATGCCAAACTGTTACAACAACAAAAACAGGTGATTGATGCAACAGAAACAGCCATTCTTGCACTAGATGTTCAAGGTAAAATTGTTTGGAAAACTCAAAAAGCCAGTGATTTACTGAATCAATATTTACCTGAATTAGAAGGTTTTGAAGCAGGCTTAAAAGCTTGGTTTTCAGACTTGGAACATGAAAAAGACTCAAAAAAATTAACCAGCTGTTCTTATTCAACGCCATCTCAGCAATTACAACTTTTATTACTCACGCCGTGGCAATCTGGCACAAGTGTGGCGAAAAATTATCTTATACAGATCAAGACTTCTACGCCTGCTTTGGAAATGGCTGATATCTTAAAATATTGCCCACAGTTGACTCAGCGTGAAGCAGAAGTCATGCACTGGTTATTGTTAGGGAAAACCAATAAAGATATTGCGGAAATTTTGGAGCTGAGCCCGCGGACGGTGAACAAACATTTAGAACATGTTTTTGAAAAACTTTGCGTTGAAAATCGAACAGCGGCTGTGGCGCATATTAATAGTCTGGTGCAAGAGTTTCATTAAATAAATAGAGGCCCGTGTTGAGCCTCTATTATGCCTCTTATTTCAAGTTTTGTTTAAAGAAACTAGTTAATTTATCAAATGGAATGAGATCGACACGATCGTATAAATCAACATGTCCCGCACCTTTAACATAGTAAAGTTCTTTAGGTTGGCCTGCGAGTTTATAAGCTTCTTCACTAAACTCTTTTGAATGAGCCTGATCACCTGTAATAAACAGCATTGGGCGTGGTGAGATGGTTTCGATATCGTTAAATGGATAGAAGTTTAAAAATTTGACATTACTTGTCAGTGTTGGATGCGTTGTAAGGTCTTTTGATGAACTTTTCGGCGTATATTCTCCGCGTGGGGTACGATAAAAGTCATAAAATTCACGTTGGATCGGATGTGTATCTGCCGTTAACTCATGCGTAGTCCCGCTGGTATATTTTGTTTCACCGCCTGTGAACTCGACATAACGTTGCGCAGCCGCTTCAGCAATAATTTGCTTTCTTTGCTCTAAGGTTTGTGAGTGACGTAAGCCATTACGGTTTGCAGCTCCCATATCATACATGCTGACAGTGGCAATTGCCTTCATACGAGGGTCAATTTTTGCTGCGCTAATGACAAAGCTTCCACTTCCGCAAATTCCGAGCACCCCAATACGTTCACGGTTAATAAAAGATTGCGTTCCTAAATAATCTACAGCTGCACTAAATGCTTCTGCGTAAATGTCAGGTGCAACTACATTTCTGGGCTGGCCTGCGCTTTCACCCCAAAATGATTGATCAATCGCCAATGTTACAAAACCTTGTTCAGCCAATTTCTGTGCATAAAGCATAGAGCTTTGTTCTTTCACGGCTCCCATTGGGTGACCAATTACAATAGCGGGGGCTTTTAGTTTTTTATTTAAGTTCTTGGGAATAACCAGATTACCGACTATATCCATGTTGTATTGATTTTTAAAAGTGACTTTCTGAATAGTCACTTGCTGACTTTGATAAAAGTTATTTGCGCCATTCGACATGTCTGCTGCCATACCTGAGGTTGAGGAGAATAAACCAATTGTTGCAGCGCAAATCGCAGCCGCCGTATGGGTTTTAAGCTTTTTAAACAAGGGAGATGTAGTCATGGATGCCTCAATTTAAATAATTTGAATGGGTGAATTTGCTTATGCTTATTTCATTTGGGAAATTGAAATTTTGATGGGTTGTTTTTGCTTGAACTCTTGGGGAATAGCCTCAAGTTTCCCAAGCAAAATAAGACCATTTGCGTACCCAATAGTTGAGTCTTTATAGAAAAAAGCCAGATTACCCCAAGGGGCGTAATAGGTAAGATCACCAGCTTTTCCTGCATAGCCATTGGGTGAATTCTGTGTAGTTAGCTTCGTGGGCAGGTCGGCTATTTTTTCAGTAGAGTCATAATCTTTAAGGTTTAATGTCAACGGAAGCTGCTTGGCAAAATCTTGAACAGTCGGTGTCATGGGTAATGTTGCAAATAGCGATTGCTTTGATCCCTCAATATCAATACGGATTTTCATCATCGATAACCTTTGTTGATCGTTGCCCGTAGGCCTTGTGGCATAAGAAATAGATATGGCTGAAAACGAGAAAAAGATGCTGAGTAAAGCGAGAAAAAACTTCTGAGTAGCCATATCGAAGAACCTCATTTCTTTAAGAGAACGCACTTAAATGCAGAGAAGTTATTCAATTTCTAGCGTAAAGGTATGAGCTGAATTTATTAATTTTTGATAATAATAAAATCAGGTACTTTTTATGCTTGAGCTCATCTAAATCTTGATGCTCACTGCTTGATATAGAGTTTAATGAATCTTCTTTATAATAATTAGCCTAAAAAACAAACATGGACTTATGAGTAATATTCATGAATGGTTTTATCATTTATAATTAAACTAAACCGTGAAAAGAGACAAAAGCAGATGATAAACAAAGAAAACTATAATGATCTTTATGCTTTTTTAATGGTGGCTCGAGAAGGGAGTTTTACGAAGGCCGCAGGAAAAATGGGAATTTCGCAGTCTGCGCTCAGCCATACCATTCGCGGTTTAGAAGAGCGTTTAGGGATGCTACTTCTGACCCGAACCACACGAAGTGTTTCGCCGACAGCCGCGGGTGAAAGGTTAAAGCAAACCATTAGCGCCAGCTTTGACCAGATTGATAATGAATTATCGCTTTTAACATCATTTCGGGATCAACCCGCTGGTACGGTTCGTATTAATGCCAGTAGCCATGCAATACGGGAAGTGCTGATTCCAAAACTTGAAAAGATTGCTGGTGATTACCCTGATGTGCAAGTTGAGCTAGCGGCCAATAGCGGTATGGTGGATATCGTTGCAGAGCGATTTGATGCAGGCGTTCGTTTTGGAAGTCGTGTAGCAGATGGCATGATTGCGGTACGTATTAGCGCAGATGTAAAAATGGCGGTGATTGCAACGCCAGAATATTTTGAGAAATATGGAGTTCCGAAAACGCCCAAAGATTTGATCAATCATCAATGTATTGGCTTTCGTTTAACCACCCAAGGCAGTGTGTATGCATGGGAATTTTTGAAGGATGGACAAGAAACAAAAATCAAAATCCAAGGACAATGGATATTTAATGAAAGCTACGACATTGTCGAGGCGGTTAGAGCTGGATTTGGATTGGCTTACATTCCGCAAGAACTGATCCAGCAAGATCTGGATCAAGGCAAACTTGTTCAGGTATTGGATGAGTACAGTATCCAGTTTCCCGGATACCACCTGTACTATCCACATCGCAGACAACTTTCGCCTGCGTTAAGGTTGGTTATTGATGTACTGCGTGAGTAGCACTTCGCCAAGTAATAAAAGCAATGATAGCACCCAATAACAACACAATAGCGCTCATATAAAACGTAGTACTATAGCCTTGTGAGTCATATAACAAGCCTCCCAAAGTTGCACCTAAAGTAATTGCAAACTGAATAATTGCGACCATCAAACCGCCACCAACTTCAGTATCTTGATGCAACGTCTGTGCAAGCCATGTGTTCCATGCGACTGGTGCTGAAGTTCCAATAAAGCCCCATAAACCCATCAATATTGCGACCAACCACAAATGCTGGCCACCAAGTACGAAGGCATAAGCAATGCTTGCCATCATTAAAGGAATAAGGATGAGGTAGCGATAGACATGTTGATGAAGAATAAAACTAATCACGAATGTGCCAACTAAACCCGCGATACCTAATATGAGTAATAAAATGGATAACATGGCCGCATCGACATGACTAACGGTTTCTAGAAATGGGCGTAAGTAGGTAAATAGCGCAAATTGCCCCATAAATAACAATAAAATCCCTGTCATGCCATAAAACACAATCGGACGTTTGAGTAGTCCAAAGGGATTTTTTGACTTTTCAACAGACATAACTGCTGGAAGAACGGGCATACTTTTAAATTGCCAAATAAGCGCAATGATCGCGATAGGAACGATACAGAAGAACGCACCGCGCCAGCCAATGATTGAACCTAGAAAACTTCCTAAAGGTGCGGCTATTGTGGTTGCTAGAGCATTTCCTCCATTTAACAGACCGAGTGCTTTGGGTACAGCTAAAGGAGGTACAAGTCTCATCACAATCGAAGTCGACATGGCCCAAAAACCACCAATCACCACACCTAAAATTGCGCGCCCAACCATGAATAACGCAGCAGAATGAGCAAATGTAATCAGCATGCCAGAAACGATCATGAGTAGGGTAAGTAACAGCATGATATGACGGCGATCCCATGTTTTAAAAACACGGCTAATAGTTAAGCTGGTTATCACAGCAAAAATGCCTGAAATTGCGATCGCCTGACCGACTTGGCCTTCACTCATATTTAAATCTGAAGAGATTGGTGTGAGTAAACTTACGGGCATGAATTCTGAGGCAATTAATACTGCGCAGCAGAGTGACATTACAAATACAGCACCCCATGCAGGTGTGTTATTTTCATGTGTATCTTGCTCAATTTGATGAAAAGAAGACATAAAAGTTCCGACTTTTAAAACCGTTAAATGTTCATAAAAGAAATGAACAAATCTGGTTGCAGAGCTTATCAGCAAGGGTTTGAAAGGATTAGACGTAGAATTACGAATAGAATTATGAGTTTTATGCATGAATTGTCTTTAAAAAGCATACAGACTCGCTGCTAAAAACAGGCTATTTTTTTACACTTAGATTTGTTCTTATAGTTCAAGATATACAAAGTCATTTTTAAATAAATATGAGTCGTAAGAAGAGGAATTTATTGTGAATATTCAACAAAAAGATGATACAAAACACGGTAGCTTTATTTTACTTGATGGTGAAACCGTTGCAGGTGAAATGACTTATACATGGGCAGGCGAAGGCATGCTGATTATTGATGCCACAGATGTGAATGAAAATTATCGGGGACAAGGCGTAGGTCGCCAATTACTTGATGCTTTAGTTGCTTTTGTTCGCGAAAAAGAAGTGAAAGTGATTCCGCTTTGCCCTTATGCAAAATCGGTATTTGATAAAGATCCAAGCATTGGTGATGTCCTTAGAAAATAAGCAATAGACTGAAATTTTTTTCATGAAAATCGGGCGTTGGTGTCCGATTTTTTTATGGGTTTTATTATATATGGGTTGTGATGAACATGTTTTAAGCGGTTGTATTCAACTGATTTGAATGCTTTCGATTGCCAAATCGAATTTATCAAACTTATAGAAAAGCTTATCTAATAAAAATGGTTTTAGACCAATTGGGAAAAAAATAAACTCGGTACACAAATATTTGATCGCTGACTAGAGCTAAATATTTATAACGTTTTAATATTATTTTTTGGAATTTTCCTTGAACTGGCAGTATATCCATAGTGTGTTGCCGCAATTTTTCTCTGCAACTTTGACCACGCTGAAAATTTCAATTATCAGCATTATTCTGGCCATTATTGTAGGGCTGATTTGCAGCATTTTAATCACATATCGCGTGCGGGTGCTAAATAGAATTGCCCAGTTCTATATTGAGTTATCTCGAAATACCCCTTTATTAATTCAACTATTCTTTTTGTATTACGGTTTGCCCAAACTTGGCATCAAAATCGATGGTTTTACTTGTGGTGTGATTGGACTCACATTTTTAGGCGGAAGCTATATGGCAGAAGCTTTTCGAGCGGGTCTACAGTCTGTTGCAAAAGGTCAGATTGATTCTGCAAAAAGTATCGGTCTGCAACCGACTCAAATTTTTAGATATGTCATTTTTCCGCAAGCACTTGCTATTTCAATTCCAGCAATTGGAGCAAATTGTCTATTTTTAATTAAAGAAAGTTCTGTGGTGAGTGCGATTGCTGTCGTTGAGCTGCTTTTTGTCACCAAAGACTTAATTGGCATGGATTATAAAACAACAGAAGCTTTGTTCTTATTAATCATGGCTTATCTGATTATTTTATTGCCCGTGTCTATTTTAACCAGTTATCTGGAACACAGAAGTCGGAAGGTGAGCCATGGAACTTGATTATCTATTTCAGGCGAGTCATCTCGAACGATTAATGTGGGGACTTTGGGCAACCGCAAAAATTGCTTTTATTTCAGTATTTTTCTCTGCGATTTTAGGCACGATTTTTGGCGTCATTATGACTTCTAAAAACATAGTCGTTAAAGCACTGTGCCGCCTGTATTTAGAAGCGATTCGAATCATTCCAATTTTAGTTTTGCTGTTTGTCTTTTATTTCGGTTTTGCCACATGGTTTAACTGGCAGTTTTCTGCGATGTGGGTGTGTGTTGTGGTGTTTGTTTTATGGGGCACGGCTGAAATGGGCGATTTGGTCCGTGCAGCCATAACCTCGATTGATCAGCATCAACGTGATTCGGCCTATGCGCTTGGACTGACTCATGTTCAAGCATTGGTCTACGTTATTTTTCCGCAAAGTCTAAAACGAGTAACACCAGGCGCGATTAATTTATTTACCCGAATGGTGAAAACTAGCTCTTTGGCAGTTCTGATTGGTGTGGTGGAGGTCATTAAGGTGGGCCAGCAAATTATTGAAAATTCGCTTCTGACTGTGCCGAGCGCCTCGCTTTGGATTTATGGCTTTATTTTTATTTTGTATTTTCTGATTTGCTATCCCTTATCTCGTTTGGCGGCACATCTAGAAAAGGTCTGGGAGTAATTATGCCTTTGTTATCGATACAACAATTACAGAAATCATTTGCACAAAGTCATATTTTACAGGGCATTGATCTAGATGTAGAACAAGGAGAGGTGGTTGTTATTTTAGGCCCATCGGGCTGCGGTAAAAGTACCTTACTGCGCTGTATTAATGGATTAGAGCCGATTCAAGGTGGTGAGATTCGATTAACAGGTTCGGGTGTGTTGGGTAAAGATGTTGACTGGACTAATGCTCGTCAAAAAATTGGCATGGTTTTTCAAAACTATGAGCTGTTTGGGCATATGAATGTCATTGACAATATTTTGCTTGGACCACTCAAAGTGCAAAAACGCCGACGTGATGAAGCTGAACAAGTTGCAGATGAGTTGTTAAAGCGAGTGGGGCTATTTGAACGAAAACTCGATTATCCGCGACAACTTTCCGGTGGACAAAAGCAGCGTATCGCCATTGTCCGTTCACTGGTCATGCAACCTAAAGTCATTTTGCTCGATGAAATTACCGCTGCGCTTGATCCGGAAATGGTCAGAGAAGTGCTCGATGTTGTTTTGAAACTAGCCAATGAGGGGATGACCATGTTGATTGTGACACATGAAATGTCATTTGCCCGTAAGGTTGCCGACCGCATTATTTTTATGGATAAGGGCAAAATTATTGAACAGGCACCACCAGAAGAATTTTTTGAACAGCCAAAAACAGAAAGAGCGAAAACCTTTTTAAATATCTTGTCGTATTAAGTCTTTTATTATTTGAATCATGAGGAAGTGAATGTTTAAACGTAACTCAATAAAAATATTAAGCAGTATTGCTGTTGCTGGGGTGTTATTAACGGCATGTAGTAAAACGCCATCAACTGAGCAAGCAAGTAATACTCAAGAAGACCAGTCTTTAGAGCAAGTCAAAAAAAATGGGGTGTTGCGAGTTGCCGTTTTTGCCGACGATCCGCCGTTTGGTTATGTAGACAGTGCTGGCAATAATCAGGGCTTTGATGTGGCTTTAGCAAAACGAGTCACTAAAGACCTGCTCGGCGATGAAAAGAAAGTTGAGTTTATTGTGACTGAGGCTTCAAATCGGGTGGAGTTTTTAAAATCAAGCCGTGCCGATGTTGTGTTTGCGACATTTACAGTAACGCCTGAACGTAAAGAGGTTGTAGATTTTGCCGAGCCTTATTTAAAAGGTGCTTTCGGGATTGTCTCTCCTAAAGCCAAACCAATTACTGACATTGCTCAATTGGAAGGTAAAACGTTAATTGTAAATAAAGGCACCAGTTCAGATACCTATTTTACGAAGCACTATCCGAAAGTGAATTTACTGAAGTTTGAAAGAAATTCGGATGCGTTCAAAGCCTTGACCGACGGTCGTGGTGACGCAATTTCACAAGATAGTACTTATGCTTTGGCGTGGGCTGCGAAGAATCCAAGTTATGTGGCGGGTATCCAGTCTATTGGTGATCAAGAGTTTATTGCACCAGCAGTGAAAAAGGGCAATACCCAATTATTGAATTGGTTAAATACTGAAATCAAGCAGCTAAGAACAAGCGGTGAAATTAAGAAAATTTATGATGAAACCTTAAAACCAATTTATGGTGAATCGGTTAATCCTAATGTGTTTTTAGATGTAGGCCAATAATTTTTCGATATTGCTGGAGCAGTGTCTAAAAGGAGGCACTGTGATTTTAAATAAGACTTTTACAAGAACGATAGGGTGAAATAATGACAACACTAACTTTACAAAATATAAAGCATGTTCTAGCTGCATCTTTGCTGAGTTTAGGTTTGGTTGCATGTGATAAAGGCACGCAATCTAATGAAAAAACAGCTGACACCACTCAAACTGTGTCGAGTATTGAGCAGATTAAAAAGAATGGTGTCGTGCGTATTGGTGTATTTAGCGATAAACCGCCGTTTGGATATTTAGATGCTCAAGGTAAAAATCAGGGCTTCGATGTAGAGATTGCCAAGCATGTTGCTAAAGACTTGTTAGGTGATGAAAACAAGGTAGAGTTTGTTTTAACTGAAGCTGCAAATCGTGTCGAATATTTAAAAGCCAATAAAGTAGATATTATTTTTGCAAACTTTACGGTTACACCAGAACGGAAAGAAGTAGTCGATTTTGCTAAACCTTATTTAAAAGTTGCTTTGGGTGTGGTGTCTCCTAAAACTCATCCAATTACAGATATTGCTCAACTCAAAGATAAAACTTTGTTGGTGAATAAAGGTACTACGGCTGATTCATTCTTCACCAAGACTCATCCTGAAATTAAACTACAAAAGTATGAGCAAAACACTGAAACCTTTGATGCTTTAAAAGATGGTCGTGGTGCTGCTTTAGCACATGACAACTTGCTGGTTTTAGCTTGGGCTAAAGAAAATCCAAATTACACAGTAGGCATTACAAACTTAGGTGAGCAGGACTTAATCGCACCGGCAGTGAAAAAGGGTGATAAAGAGCTATTGGACTGGTTGAACCAAGATCTAGAGAAATTGGCAAAAGAAGGCGTGATTCATCAGGCTTATGAAAAAACTTTAAAACCAGTCTATGGCGATACGATTAATCCAAAAGATTTATTGGTTGAGTAGTCGTACTCATAGCTCCTAATGATTAGGACTCTAGATAGTATTTGCTTGAGCTAGGATTCATCTACAGCCTGCCCATAATTTATAAAGATAATGTTTTTGTAATATTTTTTATAGATGGAAACAGTGGTCAGGTTCTGTAGATGGCAAAGTTTTTTGGTTACTTTTTTCAAAAAAAGTAACCGAATTAGCTGATTGCTTTAGAGATAGAAAGGTAGGATTCCATCGTATTAATTCCTTGATTCTATATCATTTGAACTTAAATAAAGTCGGCTCTGCTGCCAATTTATCTGCCAAATATTGAATAAAGACACTTAATTTAGGCGGTACGTGGCGTGTTGGCGGATAGAGTAGCCACAGCCCACCACTGTAATAGGTCTTAAAATCCCATTCGGGTAAAACTTGAACCAAAGTCTGTTGTTGCAAAGCATGGCGCGCAACAAAGTAGGGTAAGCTGGCTACTCCTAAATGCTGTAGGGCTGCGCTTAAACGTACACCTGTATGATTTGCAGCATAACGACCACGCACGGCAACACTAATCGACTTATTCCCTTGTTGAAATTTCCATTTTGAATCACTGATTTGTTCACCCAAATAGATACATTCATGCTGTTTTAAATCATGGGGATGGGTTGGTATGCCATGTTTTTCCAAATATTCAGGTGTAGCACAAATCAAGTGATCGATATCAATGAGTTTTCGTCCCATCAGGCCGCCAGAGGGTTGCTCCGTAATTCGAAGCGCTAAATCAACTTCATCATCAATTAAGTCAACATAACGGTCTTCTAAAAGCATTTGTATATCAATTTTTGGGTAGCGTTCTAAAAACTCAGGTAAATGTGGATGGATCATAAAATGTCCAACGGCTTTTGGAACACTCAGACGGATGATTCCTTGCGGTTCTACATGAAATTGGCCTGAACTTTCCATCACTGCCTGTGCCGCATTGACCATATCTAAACAACGTTGATAGACCTGTTGACCACTCTCACTCAAACGAAGCTTTCGTGTGGTTCGATAAAGTAAGCGTGTTCCTAAAGCACGTTCTAAGCGAGCAATCGCACGGCTTATCGCAGATGGTGTAGTACCGAGTTGTCGAGCCGTTTCAGAAAAACTCCCTGACTCGACCACTTTCACGAAAGTCGCCATTTCATTTAACAGAACTAAACTTTGATTTGTGCTCATGAGGCAAAAGTTATTTGGATTTAGAGTGGATTATCGCGTTTAAGAAATCGCAATACAATCTTTTTCATCTTAAAGTAGATGTAGAAAAATATGACGCAAGCATTGTATTTAACAGGTGCTCTTGCCGCTGAGGTTGAAGTTCTAGCGTGTAATCCTTGTGAAGATGGGCGTTTTGCCGTGCATTTATCGGCAACACCATTTCATCCTCAAGGTGGTGGTCAACCGAGTGATACGGGCAAAATCGCAGAAGTTGATGTAGTGCATGTGGCGATTGAACAAGGGGCAATCATTCATTACTGCACACAACCTGTTGAGTTGGGAGTGGCTTTTGCACAAGTGGATGAAGCAGGACGTCGTTATCATAGTCGTTTACATTCAGCGGGACATCTGCTTGGACATGTAATGCATCTATTTGGCTGGCAAGCTGTAAAAGCGCAGCACTGGCCACATGATGCACGAGTTCAGTTCATTGCTTTGGATACAGCTCAGCAGTTAGATGCTCAAATGCTTGAACAGCATTGTTTACAATATATTCAGGCTAATTTACCAGCCAATCTTCAGCAACATGCAGATGGTTTTCGTGAAATCGGTTTTGGTGAGTTTTCTGCATTTCCCTGTGGCGGGACTCATGTTGCAGCGTTGGGGGATATTGGTTTTATAGAAATTCAGTCCTATCAGATTAAGAAAGGAAAGCTCAGTGTCAGCTATAGCGTTGCCAAGGAGGCTGAATAAATGTGGCAGTTGTATGGGCATGAGTTTTTAACACTGGCACTCATTCACTTTTTGGCAGTGATTTTACCAGGACCAGATTTTGTGGTTACGGTAAGACAAAGTGTACGTTATGGCTACTTAATAGGGTGTATGACCGCGATTGGTATTGGTGTTGGAATTTCGGTTCATGTGTTTTATACGCTTGTTGGCATTGGCTTTTTGATTCAACAAAGCGAATGGCTCATGTCACTCATTAGAACAGCGGGGGCAGCTTATTTGCTTTATTTAGGATGGCAGTGTTTGCGTAGTCAGCCGAATACTAATATTGAGATTAATGACCAAGCAGATACAGATACTCCGAGCTTATTTAAATCTTTTTCGATGGGCTTTTTAACTAATGCGCTGAATCCGAAAGCCACAATCTTTTTTCTGGCAATTTTTACAACTATTGTGAGTGTAACAACCCCCATGAAAGTTCAGATCTTTTATGGCATTTGGATGTGTATGGTTAATGCGATCTGGTTTATGGTCGTGAGTGTAATGTTTGCTCATCCAATAGTACGTAAACGATTTTTGGAGTTTGGTGTTTATTTTGAGAGGGTGATGGGGCTGTTGTTAATTGGGATTGCATTGAGATTGATTTGGGGATTGTTTGTTTAATTGCTGTGAGTGTTTAAGGATATTACAGAAGTACGATTTTAGATTGTATATATAGCTTTCACGGCGGAGTCTTATCGTTTATACACCAATAGAAAGTAGCTAATTCTGTTACTTTTTTTGGAAAAAGTAACCAAAAAACTTTGTCATCTGCAAAACCTGTTGACTGATTTCATTTAATCACTATTTCGCAGAAACAGGATCTTTCTAGTACTACGCAGGTTGCAGATAACGTTTAGCTCGAGTAAATATAGTGCTAGAACTACTTTGGTTTTAATAAGCTGAAGCTGATTTTTAGATCGAGTGGTTTTGGTGAAAAAGTGAATAGAAATGATAGTAAATAACCCATAAAAAAGACCGCTCGAAAGCAGTCTTTTTTCAAAAATAGATTTAAACAGTACGCTTGTTACGAGTTAACTGGTGTAAAACAGACACCAATAAATCAATTTCTTCAGTTGTATTATAAAAAGCTAAAGACGGGCGCACGGTTTGTTCCACACCAAAACGACGTAAAATTGGTTGTGCACAGTGATGACCAGAACGTACGGCAATACCATGTTGGTTTAAAGCCTTACCGACCTGTTCAGTTGAATAGCCTTGTAAGGTAAACGACATAACACTGGCTTTATTGTGAGCAGTTCCGATGAGGCGTAAACCTGACACACTACTGAGCGCATTTTGACCATATTCAAGCAAATCATGTTCATAGCGAGCAATGTTATGAATACCTAGACTTTCTACATATTCAAGTGCTGCACCTAAACCGACTGCATCAGCAATATTGCCTGTGCCCGCTTCAAACTTGTTGGGTGCAGGTTGGTAAACAACTTGTTCGAAGGTAACGTCCTGAATCATGTTGCCGCCACCTTCCCAAACCGGCATGGTTTCTAGCAGTTCTGGTTTCGCATAGACTGCACCAATGCCTGTTGGACCAAACACTTTATGCCCAGAGAACACAAAAAAGTCTGCATCGAGGGCTTGAACATCGGTTGGTATATGCGAAACAGATTGAGCGCCGTCAACCAATACACGGACCCCTTTGGCATGGGCAATTTTAATCACTTCAGCAACAGGGGTAACTGTCCCCAAAGCATTAGATACTTGAGTAATAGACAGCAGTTTAGTACGTTCATTGATCAGTTTTGGCAACTCTTCTAAAATAATTTGCCCCGTGTCATCAACTGGAATGACTCGTAATTTCGCTCCAGTTTTTTTAGTGAGTTGATACCACGGCACAATATTGGCATGATGTTCTAAGTGAGAAACAATAATTTCATCACCTTCACCAATATTTTGTTCGCCCCATGTTTTTGCAATCAGGTTAATGCCTTCAGTAGTTCCTCGGACAAAGATAATTTCTTTGGAAGAGGGGGCGCCGATAAATCGGGCAACTACATTTCGCGCATGTTCATAGGCATCGGTCGCACGAGCTGCTAACTCATGTGCAGCACGGTGAATGTTCGAGTTTTCATGCTGGTAAAAATAAGCAATCCGGTCAATCACGCGCTGCGGTTTTTGCGTAGTAGCAGCATTGTCAAACCAGACTAGCGGGCGACCATTGACGCGTTCCTGCAAGATTGGGAAATCACGACGAATGGCATGTACATCAAGTGGCTGAGCACTACTTGCTACAAAGGTAGGTTGAGATGGTTGATAGTGACTATAACTTTGCCCGCTTTTTGGTAAGTCTAAGAAATAAAATCCAGAGCTTGGTGAGGTTTTTGCTGGTGTATCAGCTGCAAAACGATCTTCAATGAGTAAAGACTTTAGCTGGTCGCCATGCGGCAACTGAAAAGACTGCGCAATTGAATAGTTATCTTCAACACCAGTAACAGAAGGTTCTGCTGCATTTGGAGCAGAAAAATCATTTAAAAAATAATAAGGTGATTCACCAGCACCTGTCGGTAAGTTTGGTTCAATACGTGGCACATTCGGCTCACTATGAACAGCTTGTGGCAAATGTGGCTCAAATGGTGGACGAGGTAAATTTGCACCACCAACCACAGGCGCAGAAGAGACAATCCGACGTTCAGGATAGTCTGGTAAGTTAGGAATATGCTCAGGATATTCCGGATTAAGACTTTTCTGAAAGGCGATATTCGGTGCACGACCACTAAGAGCAGAAAATGGTTCACCCGGTTGTGGTGGATGTGGAGGTGTACCTACAGGTAAATCCAAGTTAAGGCCCGATGGAGAAGCTGAACTGCTTGAACTTGGCAATGCTGAAAAAAACTCATTAGCAAGACGAGCAATGGTGGACTCATCAGGGAAGTTGGCTGGTGGGTTAACACCAGTCACTTCAGGCCCCGTTGGACTACCTTGCAGATTACTTGTAGTTAACTGGGTAGTCATGATATTTGTCCACCTCCACATCATCTAATACTGCCAACGCATCATCAGTCAGTACTGCTAGCGAGCAATATAACGAGATGAGATAAGATGCAATCGCGTTACGGTTAATGCCCATAAAACGTACTGAAAGCCCTGGTGACTGTTCACCAGCAAGACCTGGTTGGAATAAACCAACAATCCCTTGACGCTTTTCACCAACACGAAGCAGCAAGATTTTAGTTTTGCCATCTTCTACCGGAATTTTATTTGATGGAATGAGTGGAATACCGCGCCATGTAATGAATTGCGAACCGAACAGACTAACCGTTGGAGGCGGTACACCACGGCGTGTACATTCACGTCCAAATGCTGCAATCGCATCAGGGTGTGCTAGGAAAAACCCCGGTTCTTTCCAAACTTTACGCAGTAAATCATCAAGATCATCTGGAGTAGGTGGGCCATTTAAAGTTGAAATACGTTGGTCATCTGTCACACTTGCCAGTAAACCATATTCAGGGTTATTAATGAGCTCACTTTCTTGACGTTCTTTAATGGTTTCAATCGTTAAACGTAGCTGTTCCTTAATTTGATCGTGGGGGCTGCTGTAAAGGTCAGCAACACGTGTATGTACATCCAGAACAGTCGATACACCATTCAAAAAGTATTCGCGTGGCTGTGGATCATAATCAACAAAGGTTTGAGGTAAAGTTGCTTCATCACGTTGTGTGCAAGCCACTTGAATATCATCGGTATTATTTACACGGTTTAGGCGATAAATACCTGCTTCAACAGGAAGCCATTGAAGTAAGTGAGTCAGCCATCGGGGAGTAATCGTAGAAAGTTGAGGAGCTGTCTTGGTTGCATTGGCCAGTTGGCGGGCAGCATGGTCCCCAAGCGCAAGTTGGGCTTTATCAGTATTTTTCGCCATGAATCATTTTTCCTTATTACAGTGGCTTGGTAAAATCAAAAAATTAAAAACTCTAGTATTGCTATAAACTAGAATTAGTTCTGGTTTTAAAAAATAAAAAGGTTTTATAAACTTTGAATAGGTGGCTTATTTATTAAAAATCTATATTTAAAATAAAAATATATTTAAATGAGAAATAAGCATTAATTTAGCTCTTACTATTTATTTGTCTCCTTATCTATTTATTTCACATCTATAGTTTTTAACCGGGAATATGATTTTTTTGATAAGACTCATTTGGTGACTGTAAAATCTGGCTACCTGCGGCAATACTATGTGTCAGCCAGACATTTCCCCCAATAATGGACCCTCGACCAATCGTAATACGGCCTAAAATAGTGGCGCCTGCATAGATCACGACATCATCTTCAACAATTGGATGGCGTGTATAATCTTTTTTCAAAGCACCATCATCATTGGTTTCAAAGCGTTTTGCTCCAAGCGTTACTGCTTGATAAATACGGACACGTTCCCCAATGACACTGGTTTCACCAATCACCACGCCAGTCCCATGATCGATAAAAAATCCTTTACCGATTTGTGCACCCGGATGAATATCAATTCCAGTTGCAGAGTGGGCTAACTCAGAAATAATGCGAGACAGTAGAGGCACTTGGGCATATAACTGATGTGCAATTCGGTGATGAATAATCGCAAATATGCCCGGATAGCAGAGTAGTACCTCATCCACACTATGTGCTGCTGGATCACCTTCGTAGGCCGCACGCACATCGCCATCTAAAAGACGACGTATAGAAGGCAAGGTATTAGCAAAATCCTGAACAATATTTTGGGCAAGCTCTTGTGGCTGTTGGGCTGTGCTTGAATGACCCAAATGACGCTTTGCCTCATAATTTAAAGCCAGTTGTACTTGAGCATGTAAGGCTGTGAGTACCCGATTTAAAGTATAGGCAATATAAGAATCTTCAGTTTCCTGACGTAAATCGGCAGGGCCTAAGCGCATTGGAAATAAAATGCCACAGAGATCATCTAAAATAGCTTTCAAAGCTTCTTTAGATGGAAGTTCACGGCCCCCAAATTCTTTGATTCTGTGCTGTTGCTGACGCCAGTCATGCCTTGCTTGTTGTAAACCCTGTACAACAGCATTAATGTTCCATTGAGTCACAAGCTTTCCTTGATTCACTGAAAATGTGTTGAGGTTTTAGTCTTGTTGCCAAGGGAGTTGATGAGTACGCCAGCCGTTTTTTTGATTACGCTGCTGTTGATCATCTAAGTCACCTTCGAAGCCTTCAAGAACGTTATAAATGTGCTCAAAACCCGCATTAAATGCAGCTTCGGCTGCTAATGCGGAGCGGTTTCCACTACGACATAACAAAAGAATGGTTTTGTCTTTACCAGTCTTGGTTTCGAGTTCTTTTAAAAAACGTGGGTTGCGATTGAAAGAGGTGCCTGTTGCCCATGCAACATGAATACTTTCAGGAACATACCCTACAAATTTACGCTCTTCGTTAGTACGTACATCAACTAAAACGGCCTGTCCTTGTTGTACGAGATGCCATGCATCAGTGGGTGATAAACTTCCACTAAAATTAAGTTCATGGTCTTGGGCATATTGTTTTGCTTTAGAAAGAATCTCTTCGTTTGACAAGGATGTATTTGAACCCGATGAAATAAAACCAGAACGGTTTTCTGTATTTAATTTGGCATTCATTAAAAATATCCTTTATCTTCTATCTAGATTGTTATTGTTATTGTTAAATTTACGCTGATTTGAATATAAGCAGAAATAACGAATATCTATTTATATATATTTTTTTGATAAAATGAATTTTAATGTTTTAAGTGTAAATGTATAAATTACTTGAAAGTTCTTATATTGTTTTAAGCTATATTTATTATAAATTTTAGATTAACTGATTTTAATAAAAAGCCCACTTAAAAAGCGGGCTAAATATTTTAAAAATAACAATTAAAGTTTATCTTGAGTTTTAGTCTCAAAATCACTTGCATCATGACGTTCATGTAACTGTGTTTCTAAATCGCCAAAAGTGCGATTAACCATACGACCACGCTGAACAGCAGGGCGCGCCAGAATTGCATCTGCCCAGCGTTGAACATTTTTATATTCATCAACACCTAAAAATTCCGCACCGTTATAGACCCAGTTTTTAACTAGACCACCATACCAAGGGAATGCGGCAATGTCGGCGATGGTATATTCAGAACCAGCCAAATATTCATGCTTTGCTAAATGCTGATCTAACACATCAAGCAAGCGTTTTGTTTCCATGGCAAAGCGGTTAATCGCATATTCAATTTTAACGGGCGCATAGGCATAAAAATGTCCAAAACCACCCCCTAAATATGGCGCACTGCCCATTTGCCAAAATAACCAATTAAGACATTCGGTACGTGCAGCAATATCAGTCGGAATGAAAGCTTTAAATTTTTCAGCCAAGTAAAGCAAAATTGAGCCAGACTCGAAAACTCGTAGAGGCGGATTTTGGCTATGGTCAACCAATGCCGGAATTTTAGAGTTAGGGTTAGCTTCTACAAAGCCACTACCAAATTGTTGGCCTTCACCAATTTTAATGAGCCAAGCATCGTATTCAGCATCTTGAATTCCTAATTCTAAAAGCTCTTCAAGCAAAATAGTGACTTTTTGTCCATTAGGTGTTGCTAAAGAATAGAGCTGTAGAGGGTGTTTTCCGACAGGGAGTGTGTGTTCGTATCGAGCACCCGAAGTAGGTTGGTTTAAATCGGTTTTTTCTCCAGTCCATTGCCAAACTTGTGGAGGAATATAGTTTGAATCACTCATTTTTTTATCTCATGTTTGGTTGAAATATAGGGTTTAGTTATGTCGCAAGGCAAGCCATTTTTGAACGCTCGGGCGTTGCCATTGTTGCAGTGCATAATTTTTTAATCGCTCTGGTACAGCATCACCATTTTGGATGAGGCGTTGTAACATCAGTGCGAGTTCAGCATCCACAATGCTCCATGAATCAAACAGAAATTCGGCATGAGGCGCTAGAAGTTTTTCTGCAACAAAGAAAAGTTTCTCGGCTGCTTTTTGACCTTCTTCTGAAAGGGGGATAGATGTGGGTTGAATAAAAATAACATCAGTTGGACGTTCAGTTCTTAATGCCACCAAGTCTGATCTGAGCCATGCCTGAATTTGTCGAGCTCTTGCACGTGCCTGAATATCTGTTGGATAAATTGGTGTGTTTGGATAGAGCTCTTCAAGATATTCTAAAATGGCAGAAGATTCTGATAAGGCAAAATCGTTATGCTCAAGTACAGGCACTTTTGCTGTTAATGACTTGGCTACAAAAGATTCCTCAAACTGGTCTTGTTGGCCTAAGTTGATGGTCGCTATTTCAAATGGAATTTGTTTTTCATGTAGCCCGACAAAAACTGTAAAGGCATAGGGACTTAGAAATTGTGAATCTGTGTACAGCTTAAAGTGTTCATTATTCATTGTTATTGTCCATGTCATAAAACGGATGGCATCAAGTCTAAGTGAGCTGTTCCAAGATTGGGTAGCTTTTTTGTGGAAAAGCTTTATCGATTTCTGAATTAAGCAATTTCATTGTTCATTAGGGTTTAATGTGCTGAAAATGCTGACGAACAATGCTCAGCCACGCTTGTACTGCTGGTGAGACAGGAAGATTCTTTTTCCAAGCCATGACTAAGTGCCATTGAATATTCGGTTTTTCAAGCGGTACTGCTGCAAATAAAGTAGGGTCCAGCATGTCGGTATAGTATTGTGGCAGCAGCGCAATCCCCATACGTTGTAAAACCATATCTGCCAACAGGTGCCATTGACTGGTACGACAAGCGATAGAGGGATAAAATCCACGCTGTTTACAAGCATCGAGAATTATACTGTTTAAAGAGAAATTTTCAGGAAACATTAAAAATGACTGATGTTGTAGCTCTTCTAGATTTATTTTTTTGCGTGTTGCCCAAGTCGCATCGCGACGTAAAAGAACCATTAAAGGGTAATTACACAACTCAATGCTATTAAAGATTTGCTCATCAAAGGGCTGCAGTAAAACGCCAACGTCTAGCTCGTTATTGAGTAAAGCTTGTTCAATACCGCGCGAACCAACCTCCATAAAAGCCAACTCAATATCTGGCCATTGTTGATGATAATCAAACAGTGCAGTCGTTAGGAGCTGCGAACCTAAAGGCGGTACGCCAAGTTTTAAAGTACCTGTTTTTAATTGTTGATAGTTTTCAATTTCAAGAAAGATGTTTTGTTCTGCCTGAAGAAGTTCAAGAGCATGTTGATAAATACGCTCTCCAATTGCAGTTAATTCAATTTGTCTTTTGCGTCCATGATCTGGTTTAACCAAGAGTTGGACCTGAAGCTGTTCTTCAAGCTGCTGTAATATTTTACTAATGGTGGGCTGAGTCAGATATAACTCTTCAGCAGTACGGGTAAAACTTTTAGTTTTTACCAATGTAACAAAGCACTGTAATGATTTTAGAGAAAGCATAATAAAGAATAGATTATTCCATTTTGGAATAATATTAACATGAATAATTCATATTTAGCAGGTTTAACCAAGATAGCATAATAGTGTAGTTAACCATTTAATTTCGAAAAATGAGTACTGAATCTGCTTCTGGAACACCCACACAGCCTTCATTTTTAGTTTTAGGTAAACAAATTCTAATTCTGGCTGGATTTTGGTGGGTGGGATATCTTTTACATCAAAAACTTGGCGTACCTGTGTCAGCAGGCATTTTAGGTATGTTTTTATTGCTTTTATGCCTGTTCTTTAAAATTATCAAAATGGATCAGGTGGCAATGGGAGCAACTGTTGTTTTAGGTGAGCTGTTACTGTTTTTTGTGCCTGTTGTGGTTGCCGTTGTTCAGTATAAAACTCTGTTTATGACCGAAGGGTGGCAAATTGTCTTGAGCATTGCAGTTGGGACTATTTCAGTCATGCTCAGTACGTGTTTGACCATTCATTTTTACAATCGTTTGAAGGCTTATTTACAGGCTCGGAAACGTCTTCAACATAAGCATATCTAAGAGCAAAACGACATGAATATCTGGTCAATTCTTTGTCTCATCTGGACGTTGGCAGCCTATGTTGTGGCAAAGCGAATCTATCAAAAGCATCCAAAACTTTGGTTATCCCCCGCAATTAGTGTGCCTGTACTCACCATCATTTTGATGACGATTTTTGGAATTTCATACCAAACTTATGCAGAAGATACCCAGTGGATTGTTAATTTATTAGGGCCAGCTACGGTAGCTTTCGCCGTACCGATTTATCGCTATCGGGAAACGATTCGTAAAAACTTAGGTGTTTTATCGATCGCGATTATTGTGGGAATGAGTGTGGGTGTGATGTCTGCTTATGAAATGGCACAGTGGTTCCATTTTAGTCCTGAAGTCACCAACAGTTTGATGGCACGTTCGATTTCAACACCATTTGCCATGATTTTAGCTGAAGATATTCACGGTTCGGCAGCGCTAGTTTCATTATTCACCGTCATTACGGGTTTGGTCGGAATGATTTGTGGCGATGCAATTTTAGCGATTACTAAAATTCGTTCTAATGTGGCAAATGGAGCAGCCTTTGGGAACGCAGCCCATGGTTTTGGTACAGTCCGAGCTCAGCAGCGCAATAGTGAAGAGGGCGTAATCGCAAGTTTAACCATGGTGATTGCGGGTATTTTAATGGTGCTGATTGGCCCGTTTGCTATTCATCTATGGTTACTGTTGTAGGTTTTGTTTACGTTGGCTTGTCATGTTGTTGAATAATTTTTGATAGTTTTTTAATGGCTTGTTCCATAAGTTCGGGTTCAAAGTCACCCAAGCCAACAATTAAACCCGAACGTTGCTGTTCTTTTGAAAATGTCGGTGAAATTGCTTTAATGGCAATGCCTGCATTAACTGCCGTGCTTGCAACTTCAACGTCATTAACATGTTGAGCAAGCCATAACACCATATGCATACCTTGATCGCCCGGTTGTAACCAAGCCAGCTCTTGAGGTATGTATTTTTCAATCAAACCAATAATGTGCTCTCGAACTTCTGAGTAAACATTCCGAATACGTCGAATATGCCGCTCTAAATAGCCTTCTTGAATAAAAGCAGCCAAAACGTGTTGGTCGGCAGTAGGCGGGTGTCTATCAATTAACACCCTGAGTCCACAAAAAGGTGCCACCAGTTCCTTAGGCAACACTGCATAGCCAAGTCTAAGAGATGGAAATAGAACCTTGCTAAACGTTCCGAGATAAATCACCTGATCGGGTGCCATGCCTTGTAAAGATGGAAAGGGCTGACCGTTATAGCGGAGTTCACTGTCATAGTCATCTTCAATGATCCATGCATTTTGCTGCTTGGCCCAAGCCAATAACGCAGTCCGTCTTGCCAAGCTCATAGGCATGCCAAGTGGATATTGGTGAGATGGCGTTACAAACGCTGCACGGGCATTTGGAGAAAGCTTAATTCCAGCTTCAACCTGAATACCTTCGTCATCAACTGGAACACGCACCATACCAATGTTTTGTACGGTATGTTCAAAAATGGCCGTGGTCCCACGATAAGCTGGATCTTCTATCCAGACTTCATCTTTTGCTTCAAATAAAATCTGGCTGCAAATATAAAGCGCTTGTTGAATGCCGGGCGTAATCACGATTTGTTCAGGTTCGCAGTGTACAGAGCGTGAACGACGCACGTAGTCTGCTATAGCAATTCTTAGTGATAAGACACCTTGTGGTTCACCATACCCAGAAGGTGCACCTGCGCCGCGTGATCTAAATTTATTACCAAACTTACGCCAAATATCACTCGGTTGAGTGCGGCCAACAGGTACAGATACAGCAAATGGAACATGGGGAAGTGGTTTAAATTCCTTGAGTACTTGGGCATAAGAAAGAGCAGATTTGGTCAAAGGTATTGAGCTTGGTGTAATAGATTCTCCTTGAAAATGTTGCGGCGTAGGTGTTTTAACCAAAGCATGGGATACATAGGTTCCAGTTCTTGCTTGAGAATCAAAAACACCTTCTGCCAAAAGCTGATCATAAGCTTCAATAATGGTTCCGCGAGCGACCTCAAGGGTTTGAGCTAGTTCTCGGGAAGATGGCAAAGGGTCTCCCGGCTGCAAATCGCCACTTTGTACAGCTTCACGTAAAGCTTGGGTCAATTGAGCACTAATCTTTCCTTGGCTTTTATCAATCTTTGCAATAGATGGAAGTTCAACAACTTTTGCCATTCTTGCCATAATTCTGGTCTACTTAAAAAAATACAAAGTGGTTCTTTTTAATAAACCACATAAACCAGAAAATTTACAACACAAAATATAACTAACCATGATATTAACAACGAGGTTCTTAGCCATGTATATCCCTGATGATTTTGCAGAAAACCGTTTGGACGTATTGTATTCTCTTATTTTGGAGCATCCATTTGGTGTGCTTTTTACTCATGGAAGCAATGGTTTAGATGCAAATCATCTTCCGTTTGAGTTACAGACAAATGAAGGGAACTTAGGGGTGTTGCATGCGCATGTATCTAGAATTAATCCTGTCTGGCAGGACGTTAAAAATGGAGATGAAGTGCTAGTCGTGTTTCAGGCAGGTGATGCTTATATTTCCCCAAACTGGTATCCATCCAAACATGAACAGCACAAACAAGTGCCAACATGGAACTATAGAGTTGTACATGCTTACGGTAAAGTGACGATTCGAGATGATGAGCGTTATGTTCGAGGTGTTGTGGCTCGTTTAACCCGTACACATGAAGCATCTCAACCTGAACCATGGAAAATGTCTGATGCACCAAAAGACTATCTAGAACCCATGCTAAAAGCTATTGTCGGTATAGAAATTGAAATTACCAAGCTTCAAGGAAAATCAAAACTTGGGCAAAACAAAGATCGTCGAGATATTTTTGGTGCGGCGGATGGTCTAGCGAAATCTGGTCATAAAACTATAGCGGATGCTATGTACAGTGTGGCTGAGTTAAACAAATAGTTTTGAAAATATAAAATTTTAGTATTCATTAAGGAGAAAAACATGTCTTGGACTACACCTGTTGAGTTGGTAGGCGAACACGTTATTTTAAAGCCGCTAGATGTAACTCAAGCTGAATCTCTAGCAGAAGCAGTTTGCGATGGAGAACTCTACAATCTTTGGTATACCCGTGTTCCAAGACCTGAACAGATGACTGCTGAAATTGAAAGACGTTTTGGTTTACAACAGTCAGGAAGCATGCTGCCATTTTATATTGAAGACCGAAAAACAGGGCAAGCGGTGGGTATGACGACCTTAATGCATATTGAAGCTGCACATCGCCGTGCAGAGATTGGTTCGACTTGGTATCGTAAATCTGCACAGCGCACGCCTGTGAATACTGAGTGTAAAAAGCTATTGTTGGCTCATGCATTTGAGTCTTTAGACTGTATTGCGGTTGAGTTACGCACATCTTCTTTAAACGTTCAAAGCCAAGCTGCAATTGTACGTTTAGGTGCAAAGCTCGATGGGGTACTCAGAAGCCATCAAATTGTGAAAGATGATATTTTGCGAGACACCCATGTTTATAGCATTTTAAAACACGAGTGGCCTGCGGTTCGTCAAAACTTGGAATGGCTGTTAAGCAAACCACGTTAGAAATAATTTAAACAAGCTGCTTTTCTCTTTTTGGGCTGAGCCAGAAAAGAGAAACTGCTGCAATGACTAACCACGGTATTAAAGCCATATTCATTGCTTTCCAGCCAACTAAGTCGAGTAACGCGCCTGCGCTAAAAGAACAGATTAAGCCGACAATAAAAACAGTCATGTCGTTAATCGCTTGGGCCTTGGCTTTTTCAGCTGGCTTATAAGTTCCTGTTAGTAAAGAAGTACTGCCAATAAATAAAAAGTTCCATCCCACCCCTAATAAAATTAAAGAGATGGCGAAAGAAGCGAACTGAAGACCAGAGAGTGCAAATCCAACGTAACAAGCAAATAATATAAGACCCGCAAACATGATTTTAAGCACACCAAATCGGGCGATTAAGTTTCCAGTAAAGAATGAGGGGAGGAACATACCGAGTACATGCAGTTGAATGACTGTCGTAATCGATCCAAGTTCATGATGTGAGTGTCGCATGGCGATCGGTGTGGCGGTCATACCTAAAATCATGATGCCATAGCCTGTTACTGCCCCAAACAAAGCAACTAAATAGGTAGGTTTAAATACAATCTCTTGCCATGGTCGACCAGCAGTAAAGTCAGATTTTTGTTCAATTGTATGAGCAATATTTAAGCTGGATAACATACCCATTGCCACGAGCGAGATGATGCTGATAATTAAAAATGAACCGATATATTCTAAATGTTGGAATAAAGGGCCACCAAAACGTGCCAAAGTTGGGCCAATGAGTGCAGCAACAATTCCGCCTGCCATCACCCAAGAAATAGCACGTGAACGGAACGCGTCATTTGCAACTTCACTGGCAGCAAAACGATAAAACTGAGCAAAAGATTGATATGCTCCAACACATAGCGTGCCTAATGCAAGAAGGAATAGTGAGCTATAAAAGATACCAATTGAGGCAATAATGCCGCCAAGCACGCCTAAAGAAGCGCCGAATAAAAAACCGTTACGTCGTCCTACATGCGCCATGAGCATTGAGGCAGGAAACATCATTAAAGCCGTACCCAAAAACATAGATGCAATGGGTAAAGTTGCAAGCGTAGGAGTATTTGCAATATTAGCCCCAGCCAAACCACCAATGGTCATGACGATCACTGATATCGTTTGAAAAAGTGACTGGGAGCTCGCCAAAATTAGAACTTGGCGATACATGGTATTTTGAAGCATAAAGAGCCTTTAATTATAAGTATTAATTGATGAGTCTGGCTGTTTTCGGTTTTTATATAGGGAAGTATCAACAGTCCAGCTTGAAAATGTTGAGGCGTTTTTGGCAACAGGTATATGTATGTTTCTTTAGCATAAACTATTTTTTATCAAGTAATTGTAGCTGAATAATTAGACTTAATATTCTATCATCTGATAGTTTAATACAAAACAGTTGAATCACCAGTTTTTATAAATAAGCAAGTTTATAGCGGACGTTTGGTGCGTTGATTCTCTCAAATTCCTTTTTAGCCACCTTAAAATAAATCATTAACCTGAGGTTAATGACTGCTGATGTAGGTTGATTGATCAAAATTCCATAAAGCGTTTTTATAGATTCAGAACAAAACTGCGATCTATATAGGTAAGCACATGGAAGGATCTGTTCAGAATAAAGAACGGTTATGGACAAAACGGCGTCATGCCAAACAACTAAAACTGGAGATGGCAAGCCAATATACCGACGGAGTTGTCATTCCAACTCAAGACATTATTAAAGTCTTAGAAACCCTGATTACACCGGGTGACAGAGTCGTACTCGAAGGGAATAACCAAAAGCAAGCAGATTTCTTATCTCGATCTTTGGCACAAACCAATCCAGATGTTTTGCATGATTTACATATGATCATGCCAAGCGTTGGACGTTCAGAACATCTTGATCTATTTGAAAAAGGCATTGCACGTAAGCTCGATTTCTCTTTTGCTGGTCCACAAAGTTTGCGTATTAGCCAGTTGATTGAAGATGGATTGTTAGAAATTGGCGCCATTCACACTTATATCGAGCTGTATTCACGTCTTGTGGTCGATCTTATTCCAAATGTGGTGCTTTCAGCCGGTTTTATGGCAGACCGCCAAGGCAATATCTATACAGGTCCAAGTACTGAAGATTCTCCTGCACTTATTGAACCTGCGGCTTTTAGTGACGGCATTGTGATTGTGCAAGTGAATGAACTGGTCGATGATGTCTCTGATTTACCACGTGTCGATATTCCTACCTCTTGGGTTGATTTTGTGGTTGTGGCAGACCAGCCTTTTTATATTGAGCCTTTATTTACTCGCGACCCGAAACACATCAAGCCTGTTCATGTGCTTATGGCCATGATGGCAATTCGTGGAATTTATGAAAAGCATAATGTGCAATCGTTAAATCATGGTATTGGTTTTAACACTGCGGCAATTGAGCTGATTTTACCGACCTATGGTGAGTCTTTAGGTTTAAAAGGAAAAATTTGCCGAAACTGGACTCTTAACCCACACCCAACCTTAATTCCTGCTATTGAAACAGGTTGGGTAGAAAGCGTGCATTGCTTTGGTACTGAACTCGGTATGGAAAAATATGTTGCGGCACGTCCCGATGTTTTCTTTACAGGCCGTGATGGGGCGCTGCGTTCTAACCGCATGATGTGTCAGCTTGCAGGTCAGTACGCCGTTGATCTATTTATCGGCGCAACTTTGCAAGTTGATGGTATGGGACATTCTTCGACTGTCACAAAAGGTCGTTTAGCTGGTTTCGGTGGTGCACCGAACATGGGGCATGATCCGCGCGGACGCCGCCATGATACGCCAGCATGGCTGGATATGCGCTTGCAAGGTGCCAATGAAACAGAAACCTATTTAGCCCGCGGTAAAAAACTAGTTGTGCAAATGGTGGAAACCTTTCAAGAAGGCGGTAAGCCGACTTTTGTGGAACGTCTTGATGCAATTGATGTTGCTAAAACCGCAGGTCTGCCTTTAGCACCGATCATGATTTATGGCGATGATGTCACGCATTTACTGACCGAAGAAGGCATTGCTTATTTATATAAAGCAAGTAGTCAAGAAGAGCGTCAAGCCATGATTGCCGCAGTGGCAGGGGTAACCAGTATTGGTCTAAGCCAAGACCCTAAAACCACAGCACGTTTAAGACGAGAAGGTTTAGTGGTGTTCCCTGAAGATTTAGGCATTCGCCGTACCGATGCTACACGTGAACTTTTAGCTGCAAAAAATATTGCCGACTTGGTGACATGGTCAGATGGTTTATATCAACCCCCTGCAAAATTCAGGAGTTGGTAATGATGGCTCAAATTCAATATCAAACACTCAGCCATAGTCAGCTTTTAGCAGACATGGCGGTCGAGGCTTTAATTGATGAAGTGAATCTGACACCAAAGCCCGCCTTGGTCGATCGCCGTGGCAGCGGTGCACATGATGACCTGACTTTGGAATTAATGGAGCGTTCTGCGAAAAGTTTAGGCCCAATGTTTGAAGCGATGGCGCAAGTAGCAGTCCAGCACGGAACAGTGTGTCAGGCCTTGCGTGAAGACATTGGTGAAATTGGTCGCCAAGGCGAAAAAGTCATGATGTTGGCAACAAATGGTGTCAATACACACCGCGGTGCAATTTGGGCTTTGGGTTTAATGGTTACGGCAGCAGCACTTGCACGCACAAATCAACACTACTTATCGGCTGTTGAGCTATGTCAGCTAGCAGGTCAAATTGCCCAGCTTGAAGACCGCTTTATTCCCAAACAGGCTTTGAGTCATGGTCAGCAGGTACAGAAAAAATTAGCTGTCTTAGGTGCAAAAGAACAGGCACAACAAGGCTTCCCAACCATTGTAAATTTTGGTTTAAAGCAGCTTTATCAAAGTCGCAGTAAACCCATGAAAGAAGAGTTTGCTCGCTTAGATGCTTTGCTTGCCATGATGACTAACCTGACCGATACCTGTGTGCTCTATCGCTCTGGAATATCTGGTTTAAAGCGTATGCAACGAGGAGCTCAGCAAGTGCTCGATTTGGGCGGTAGTTCAAGCCTACAAGGTCGCCGTGTTTTGCATTTGTTAGAAATTGACCTACTTAGGATGAAGGCATCCGCTGGCGGAGCAGCAGATTTGTTGGCAGCAACATTGTTTATAGATCGTGTTGAGCAGTCATCTTCAAAAAATAAAGAGGGATTTTGATTATGGAAACACTTCATTTTGAGTTTTTGGCGACAGAGCCACCTGTAAAAAAAGCGTTGGTGGGATGTGTGGGTTCGGGTGATTTGGAAATTCTGATGGAACCTGGTGAGGCGGGAAAAACCACTATTCAGGTGGTGACTTCGGTAGATGGTAGTGTTGCACGTTGGAAAAATCTTTTTGAAAGGATTTTTACAGCGCAAATGCCACCAGCGGTCAATATTGATATTCATGACTTTGGTGCAACCCCTGGTGTCGTTCGTTTACGTCTGGAACAAGCCTTGGAGGAGATTGCTCATGACTGATATCCAAAGTTTATTAAATAAACAAGATTTTATTGAACTCAGTGCAAGAGAACGTGCCAAGGCATTATTGGATGAAGGAACATTTAGAGAGCTACTCGATCCATTTGCACGCGTCATGTCGCCTTGGTTGCTTAAGCAAAATATTGTGCCGCAAGCAGATGATGGCGTGGTGATTGCAAAAGGGTCTATTCAAGAGCGACCAGTGGTTTTGATTTCAATCGAAGGCTTATTTCAGGGTGGAAGCTTAGGCGAGGTGGGTGGTGCCAAAATTGCCGGTGCATTAGAGCTTGCGGTTGAAGACAATCTTAAAGGTATTCCAACGGCTGCAATCTTATTACTAGAAACGGGCGGCGTTCGCTTACAAGAGGCAAATCTGGGTTTGGCTGCAATTGCTGAAATTCAGGCTGCAATTGTGAACTTACGGCAGTATCAACCCGTGATTGCTGTAGTTGCAGGCAGTGTAGGGTGCTTTGGTGGCATGTCGATTGCTGCTGGACTATGTAGCTATATTGTAATGACACAAGAAGGACGTTTAGGCTTAAATGGCCCACAAGTGATTGAGCAAGAAGCAGGTGTACAAGAATATAACGCCAAAGATCGCCCATTTATTTGGAGCATAACTGGTGGCAACCAGCGTTTTGCTAGTTGCTTGGCAGATGCCTATGTTGACGATGATCGCCAGAAAGTTCGCCAACAAGTGATCGACTATTTAGCCCAAGGCGTGCCCAATCAGCATCGTAGTTCAAATTACTCGTTTTATTTAGCACAGCTACAACACGTTGACACTACCGAGCAGATTACTCCAGCACAGGTTCAGGCTTTGTATCAAGGAGAACAAGCATGAATATCGCAGTTGATACATTAAAAGCATCTACGCGAGGTGCACAGTGGTTTAAAGCATTCACACAGGGTTTTAAGACAGTTGAAGGTTTTCCAGCTTCAGTTTGGGTGGCTGATGTTCAGATTGATCAGCAAGCAGTACGTGTGATTGCCGTTGTTCAAGACAGCAATAATTTGTTCCCGCGAGCGAGACAAGGTGAAGTTGGCCTTTTGGAAGGTTGGAGCTTGGCAAAGGCTGTAGATGAAGTGATTCAAGCCGATGCGTATGCCGAGACTAAACGCGGCATTTTATGTCTGGTTGATGTACCTAGTCAGGCCTATGGTCGCCGTGAAGAATTATTAGGTATTCATCAAGCTTTAGCTGGTGCAGTAGATAGCTATGCTAGAGCCAGATTGGCAGGCCATCCTAGTGTGAGCTTACTGGTCGGTAAGTCAATGTCAGGCGCTTTTTTAGCACATGGTTACCAAGCCAATCGTATTATTGCCTTAAAAGATTCAGGTGTTATGGTGCATGCAATGGGCAAAGAATCTGCTGCACGCGTTACCCAAAGGTCGGTTGATGAGTTAGAGCAATTGGCTGCAAGCATTCCTCCAATGGCTTATGACATCGAAAGTTATGCAACGCTTGGATTGTTATCGGAGCTGTTATCGGTTGAAAATCCTGAACAACCAACAAATGATGATCTGTTGTTAGCGAAGCAGGTGGTTGCTCAAGCATTTAAAGAAATTAATGCTGAGCAGTCTAGAGGGCTAGAACAAAGACTTCACGGCCAAAACCGTCAGATGTCTAAAAAGGTCCGTGAATTATTGCGTGAGCAATGGTCATGAAACTTGATCTCGAAGCCCATGATTTGCTGTGGGGCATGACAGCCGACAGTTTGGTCGATGATGCTCCGCTTTGGGTGAAAGAGGTCTTACTACGAGGCGATCCTGTTGTGGTTCGACGGGCAATCACTTCTGTAGATCAAGTTGCTGTAGGTGTAAGAGGAAAATTCCGTCATCAACGATATGCAGCGCAAATGCCACGATCTGCTATTACCAAACAACTTAAACCCGAAGCACTAACTCACGTTAATACACAGCAGTTTGAGCATTTGGCAGAACGTTTGCAGAGCATTTCTAACATCATGAAAAACTTTTCAGGATGTTGGGGCTATACAGGAAGTTTTGGGTTTGAGTTGGCAACTGGCATTGAAACAGTCACCCAGCAAAGTGACATAGATTTGTTGATTCGAGCGGAACAGCCTTTTGCCAAAAAGCAAGCAGTCGAGCTACTCGAAAATTTTCAGCAAGCGGGGCTGAATGTGGATATACAGCTGCAACTACCACAAGGTGGTTTGGCTTTAAAAGAATGGGCTAGGAATAGCCGAAAAGTTCTTCTGAAACGTGCAGATGGTGCGGTTTTAGTAGAAAACCCATGGAATTAGGGAATACATATCATGGCTTCAATTTGGGTATATCCGGGACAAGGTGTGCAACGAAGCAATATGTTGCACGACTTACCTCAAACCGCTCTAGTTAAAGAATATCTTGAGTGTGCATCGGATGCACTCAAAGAAGATGTTTTGATGCTAGACAGTTCAGCTGCATTGCAATCGACACGTTCAGTACAGCTATGTTTACTCATTTCAGGGGTAGTGAGTTCAGCCTTATTAACTGCTGAAGACTTAAAACCTGATTATGTCGCGGGTCTATCGATTGGCGCATGGTCGGCTGCGGTTGTAGCAGGGGTTTTAGCCTATGAAGATGCCATTCGCTTAGTTGCCTATCGAGGGGATCTCATGCAAAACGCCTACCCAATAGGCTATGGCATGACTGCTCTAATTGGTACAGACCGAGCAACCGTAGAGACATGGGTGAAACAAATTTATGAAATAACGCCACAGGTGTATGTCGCCAATATTAATGCACATAACCAAATCGTTATTTCAGGAAGTTTTGAAGCCATGAACCAAGTTGCTGTTTTGGCAAAGCAACAAGGCGTGGTGGCAAAAAAATTAGATGTATCGGTGCCATCGCACTGTGAATTATTAAGTCAGCAAGCAGAGCAACTTGCAGCGTCTATGGAGGGACTCACTTTAAAGCAGCCTAAAATTCGATATTTAAGTGGTACAACGGCTCGCACTTTAGGCAAGGCTGAACAGATTAGGGATGACTTGGCTTTTAATATGAGCCGAATAGTCGATTGGGAAAGTACCATCCAAGCTGCATGGGAGCGAGGTGTGAGGTTGCAGATCGAAGCTTTGCCGGGAACGGTGCTTACTACACTTGCACGTCGAACATTTAAAGAAGGAACCGTGTTGTCTTTTCAAGGAACACGCATAGACAGCATTCAGATAGCAATGCAAAAAGAACAGGACAATAGTTTTTCTTTTTGAATCTGATTTTACAAAAGCATAAATGATCCAAGGATATGAGGGATTGTCATGATTATATATGGAGTTGGTTTACTCGCACTTTGCACCTTGGTCGGTGTTATTGTCGGTGATCTGTTGGGCATTTTATTGGGCGTGAAGTCCAACGTTGGTGGCGTGGGTATCGCCATGATTTTACTCATTTGCATACGGTTATGGATGGAAAAACGTGGTGTTATGACAGTTGAAACCGAAAAAGGTGTTTCATTCTGGGGCACTATGTATATTCCTGTTGTTGTTGCTATGGCAGCACAACAAAACGTGGTTTCAGCTTTATCTAGTGGACATATGGCACTCTTTGCCGCTGTGGTTTCAGTTATCGTTTGTACGCTCACGATCGCTGGTTTAAGTCGTTATAACAAAGCAACCCCTTTACCTGAAGAAGAGGACACCACGTTAAACCGCATTGGAGGCAAAGTTCATGGTTGATCTATTACTAAAAGACTTAACCCACTTAGGTTTAATTACAGCTTTCGCCTTAATTGCTTTAATTATGTGGTTGTCGACCAAGTTATCTAAATATTTAACCAATGGACGAGTGCATGCCTCAGCAATTGCGATTGTGATTGGTTTAATCTTGGCGTGGTTTGGCGGAAAAATGACGGGTGGTGAAAAAGGTATAACCGATCTTGCACTCTTCACAGGTGTAGGGCTTATGGGCGGTGCAATGCTACGTGACTTTACAATTGTAGCAACGGCATTTGAAGTACAAGCCACTGAAGCGAAAAAAGCGGGGTTTATTGGTGCATTCTCTTTATTCCTTGGAACTATTCTGCCGTTTATTGTTGGTTGTATGTTTGCTTGGATTTTTGGTTATCGCGATGCGGTGAGTATTACCACAATCGGTGCAGGTGCTGTGACTTATATTGTGGGACCAGTTACGGGCGCTGCAATTGGAGCAAGTTCAGAAGTAATGGCATTGTCGATTGCAACGGGTTTAGTTAAAGCAATTTGTGTGATGGTCTCAACACCGCTCACTGCTAAATTTATGGGACTCGATAATCCACGCTCTGCCATGATTTTTGGTGGCTTGGCTGGAACTGTCAGTGGAGTGTCGGCAGGTCTGGCAGCTACAGATCGCCGTTTAGTACCTTATGGCGCGCTTACAGCAACGTTCCATACGGGACTTGGCTGTTTAATGGGACCAACAGTTTTATTCTTTGCGGTTAAAGCATTGGTTGGTGGCTAAGCATCCACGGCTTAAATAAAAAGGGCTGTTGTTATACAAAACAACGGCCCTTATTTTTATCTTTTAAAATTAGAAGCAAACATACGACACTCAGCAATCAGTGCGAGTAAGTTTGGATCTCGTTCTTTACTTTTTAAGAAAACCAAACCAATTTCTTGTTGCATATGATATTGCTGTTTTAGGGGAATAAGCTTAACTGAGCTTTCATAAACCGCCGAAATACGACCCGGTAAAAGGGCAAAACCAACGCCTGAACTGACCATACTAATTAAGGTAAAAATATCGTTCACTTGCAAAGCAACTTTAGGAGAAAAACCTGCTTTCTTAAAAATAATATCGCTATCGTTATGGGTCGCAAAGCCTTTGGTTAAGGTGAGGAAGGTCTCTTCTTTTAATAAACTTAAATCAATGTCTTTAAACTCTGCATATTTAGAATCTTTGTTTACCGCCAGAAAAATATCATCTGAAAACATTGGCAAAATTTCAAAGTCATCATCTTGAGTGGTTTCATTGAGTGCCACAATAATCGCATCAAGTTCCGTTGCTTTAAGCTTTTTAACTAAATCTTGATTTGAGCTCAGTAACAGTTGAATATCTAGCTCACTACGTCTTAATTTAAGGCCACTAATCACATTTGGAATTGTTTTGACAGTCAAAGAATAAAGAGAACCTAAATGTAAAACTTTTGCCGCAAATCCAGCAGCTTCTCTCGTTTTATTAACGGTTATAAAAATGTCCTGTACGATTTTTTGCGCCCGTTCTTCAAATACATAGGCACTTTTTAACGGAATGAGATTACGTCCTTCATTTTTAAAAAGCGGGCAACGCAAAGCACTTTCTAAAGAGTGCAATGCTTTGTGAACACTGACATTGCTAAGCTCCATTTCTGTCGCTGTTTTAGATAAATTGCCACAGCGCATAAATGCTAAAAAAATCTGTATCTTTTTAAGGGTGAGTTCTTCATCAATTTCCATATTAATCCCTTGAACCTGTTTCCTTTAAAAATATAGATTTAAGCTATAAAGTTACCACAAAATCACCACTATAAAATTGTGCTTAGGTCGAAGTACTTTATTTAAGAAACAGCTTCAACTCTTTGTTGAATTGTCTTAATGATTTGTTCTAATGCACTTTGAATTTTAGGTGTCGATTCAAAAGAGCAGTTGATTCTTAAATAATGCTGCTGCGCGGGTAAAACACTAAACAATGGGCTTGGAGCTACCCCAATGTTTTGTTGAATTAACTCTTCATAAATTTGCATACTATCTAAACTATTCGGCAGCTTAACCCAAAGAAAATAACCACTTGGGTAATAATACACTTCGCAAGATGGTGGCAGATGTTGCTTTAAATAATGATAAAACTGCTTTTTATAACGCTCAAGTGAAAGCCTGAGAGTACGTAAGTGCTTTTCATAGTGATGATGAGACAAAAACTCGACTAATGCATTTTGAATGAGTGCATTCACTGAAATGGTACTCATAAGTTGTAAGTGTTGAATATGGTCTGAAAACTTCCCCGCATAGACCCAACCTACTCGAAAACCTGCACCTAGAGTTTTAGAAAAAGACGAGCAGTGGAGCACTAGATTTTGCTGATCAAAATACTTCATTGAAAGTGGCTTTTGTCCGCCATAAAACAGCTCTTCATAGACATCATCTTCAATCAAATAAATCTGGTGCTCATGAAGCAATTTGGCAATTTTATATTTAATCTCATCGCTGACTGTAAACCCAATTGGATTATGGCTATTGAGCATGAGCCAACATACTTTAATTGGATAATTGTTAATGACCTGTTCAAAAGCTTCTAGATCAAAACCATGTTGAGGATGTTCAGGAATGGTAATAACTTTTAGCCCTAAACGTTCTGCTGCCTGCCAAGCTCCATAAAATACGTTTTGCTGTAATAAAATATAGTCGCCTGGTTGAGCAACGGCTTGTAAAGAGAGATTGAGCGCATCCAATCCTCCAGATGTAATGACAATGTCATCTGGGTCGGTTTGAATCCCTTGCATACAGTAGCGTTGAGCAATGAGTTTTCGTAAAGCTAAATTACCCGGAGGTAGGCTTGTAGTTTGGTCGTAACTTTGTTTTTGGCGGGCAAGCTGCCCCATAATCTGAATTAATTTTGGTGCATATAAAAGCTGACTATCGGGAAAGGCCGAACCAAAAGGGATGACAGACTCATGTTGAATCGATTTAAGATATTTAAAAACTAAAGAGTTAATTTCAATTTTAGAATTGAGTGAAACAACAGAATATTGCTCTAAAGGTTTAAGCGTAATTTGCTCGGCAACGAAGTATCCCGATTTTTCTTTGGAATAGATCAAACCTTGAGATTCAAGCTCTTGGTAAGCATTCATTACCGTCATTAAACTAAAACCAGAGCGTTGCACCTGATCTCTTAACGAAGGTAACTTCTCGTGTGCATTTAAAGTGCCGCTCTCAATGAGTTGGCGAATGCTATGGGCAAGTTGTTCTGATTTATACATGTATTGGCTGCACGAAATGACAAAATGAAAGATGCACTTAATCAATAATAAATGCCGTTTGTAGAATCTACAAACGGCATTTGCTTATAAAAATAAGTTTACTTTAGGTAAGGGGCTGCATAAATCAATATCACTTTAAACAAACCGGCAATAACAGCTAATGCTAAAAAACCACCTAGCCATAGCAAAATAAACCATTGGGTTTGAGACAGTTTAGAAGATAAATTTTTCATAAAACCCTCCTAACTTTAATGATAGCCTTCATCACCTACACGTACTTTGTCACGGAATACCCAGTAAGACACAATAGTGTAAGCAATAATGATTGGAATCAGAATGAGCGCACCGACTAAAGCAAACAGTTGGCTTGAATGTGGAGCTGCGGCTTGCCAGATGGTGACTGATGGCGGAATAATATAAGGCCATAAACTAATCACAAAACCTGTAAATGCAAGGAAAACGAGGGCTAGCGTATATATAAATGGTTTAAGGTCATGTTGCTGCTTTTTACACGCCGATAAAATCAGGCCAACAAACAATAAGACCAAAATAGGTACAGGGCTAAAATAGAACAGATTAGGTAAAGAGAACCAGCGATCTGCGATTTCAGGATGAGTCAACGGAGTATATAGACTCACTCCACCAAAAATAATGAGCAATGCAATAATCAGCTTTGGCATAAGCTCATACATACGTTGCTGCAAGCCTTTTTCGGTTTTTAAAATAAGCCATCCACATCCTAAAGTGGCATACATGGCAACTACACCAATACCAGTAAAGAAGGTAAATGGTGTCAACCAATCAAGTGATCCGCCAGAAAAAATACCATTGGTGGTTTTAATACCTTGAATATAGGCACCCAAGATGATGCCTTGAAGAAAGCTAGTTAACACTGAACCCCAAATAAAAGCTAAGTCCCAAAGGTATTTGGTGCGATGAGCTTTAAAGCGGAATTCAAATGCGACTCCACGGAAAATTAAGGCAATGACCATAAAAATAATAGGTAAATACAGTGCCGATAAAACCGTTGAGTAAACTAGTGGAAATGCAGCATATAGCCCAGCTCCACCCAGTACCATCCATGTTTCGTTGCCATCCCAGACAGGGGCTACGGTATTCATCATCACGTCACGTTCTTGGCTGTTCTTAATGAAAGGGAACATGATCCCGATTCCTAAGTCAAAGCCATCCATCACGACATAAATCATGACACCTAAACCGATAATACCGACCCATATTAAAGAAAGATCAATCATGACGGTTCTCCCCAGAATTTTGTTTACTGTCAATGTTTTCATCGACAGCACTGAGTGGGCGCATTGGTGTTTTAAAGTGTCCAACACCGCCTGCTTCCATATTTGGCGTATCGATAAATACAGGGCCTTTATTAATCAATTTTAAGGTGTAGTAGATACCGCTACCAAAAACGATGGTATATACCACTACAAAAATAAAGAGGCTAAGGCCGACTTGTTCTGCCGACACAGTATGAGATAAACCATCTTTAGTTCGTAGGATGCCATATACCACCCATGGTTGACGGCCGACTTCAGTAGTTACCCAACCTGCAAGCATGGCGATATAACCAGATGGGCCCATCACTAAAGCAAACTTATGGAACCATGAAGTTTCATAGAGTTTTCCACGCTTACGTAACCAAAGGGCTATTAAAGACAGCGTGACCATGAGTACGCCAAGCCCGACCATCACACGGAAGCTCCAGAAAACGATGGTTGAATTTGGTCGATCTTCAGGGGCGAAATCTTTTAAACCTGTAACTTGACCATCTAAACTGTGAGTTAAAATTAAACTACCTAAATATGGAACACCCACTTCAAAATGGTTTCGTTCTTCTTTCATATCTGGAATTGCAAAGAGTAACAGTGGCATAGGTTCATTGTGATTCGTTTCCCAATGACCTTCCATCGCTGCTAGTTTGGCAGGTTGATGCTCACGGGTATTTAAACCATGGTTATCACCAATTACGACTTGCAAACATGAAGTCACAAGCACCATCCATAGACCCATCGAGAACGATTTTTTTACCAATTCATCACGACGGCCTTTCACTAAGTGCCATGCAGAAGTTCCTACGACTAATAAAGAAGAAACTAAAAAGGCTGCTGCACCCATATGGGCAAAGCGATAAGGAAAGGATGGGTTAAAAACAATAGCGAACCAGTCTTTAGGAACAATAATGCCGTTTTCTATAGCGAAGCCTTGAGGGGTCTGCATCCAGCTATTGGACGATAAAATCCAGAACATGGAAATACAGGTACCAATCGCAACCATGAGTGTTGCAAAAAAGTGGGCTCTGGGACCGACACGTCCCCAACCAAACAACATAATGCCTAAGAACCCAGCTTCTAAAAAGAAGGCACTCAAGACTTCATAGGTAAGTAAAGGACCGGTAATACTTCCTGCAATACGAGAAAACTCACTCCAGTTGGTACCGAACTGATAACTCATGACCACGCCCGAGACCACACCCATACCAAAGGCAACGGCAAAGATCTTGATCCAGTATTTAAACAGATCTTTATAAATCGGGTTTTGGGTTCTTAACCACTTCCACTCTAAAACTGCTAAAAAGCAGGCAAGACCAATGGAGGTGGCTGGAAAAATAATATGAAAGGATACTGTGAAAGCAAATTGTATTCGTGCTAATTCTAAAGCGGTTAGACCGAGGCTCATATACATTCCCCCTGTGAACTAGCTGATGATGATTGATTGTGTTAAATACTTATTTTCAGGCAATAAAGTATTCTGACGATTGAACTTACTTCTGTGATAAATGTTCTTAGCAAGTAAAATGCCAGAAGGGCGAAGTAATATAATTGCTTGATATTTCAATAGAATAGACTGATTGATTGTTCTCAATCTGTTAACAAAGCTCATACTTGATGTTGCATTTGTAAAAATGCATGTTGCATTGAAACATTGATGAAATATCTGACGATGAACCATAGATCGTTTCATGAAAACTACCTACCTTAAGAAGTTTTCTTAATCATGCACTCACTCATTTTGTATATGTAGATACAGAAATTTTTTATAAAACTATAACAGTCCGAAGTCGTTATTATGGGTGCTATAGTTTTTTTTCAATTATCTGTAGCTATATATCCCTTCATCTAAAGTCCAAAATAAAAATGAACAAGATTTATGGCTAACCAAAATCAATCTTCAAAAACAGCATGAATGCGACTTTGGGTTTTACATATGAGCACAGGATAAATTTCTTCTTGTCTATTCCCTTGTTGTTTTGTATGAGGTCTGGTTGTTACGTAGGTTATTAAAGACCTTGGTTTAAGTGTAGCTCTTCTAAAATAGCTTGGATGTTAAAAAATGTTTATTACTTCTCAACTCAATATCCTAAATAAAATTATTAAAAATCAGGCTATTCCAGCACCTATAATGGCTCAATTAGAGCAAGCTTATGTTAATCTTGAAGCAACTTTATTAAGAGCAAAAGTCTTAAGAGACTTTTCTAAATCTCAAACTGTTTATTTAATTCAATCACATATTCATCCGCAGCAAAGCAGTTTGGCTTATCTATTTTCACCTTTTGTTTTTGCTAACCTCAATAAGCCTGCTATTTATACAACACCAGCGACAAAGCCCGTTCTTGCTATTCTCAATAAATATTATCAAGCTGAAAAGAAAGTTTTGTTTAAAGTAGATGAAGTTCTAGAGAGCCTAAAAATATATCTAGATTTAGAATTATCAGAGTTGAGTGAAATTGGGTTTATTTATTTAAGCTTAATCAAAGCGCTGTGCCGAAGTGATATCTCCACAATTTTTTTAATTACAAATTTAGATATAGACCTAGAGCATTTAGAAGAGCTTGCGTTGTTTTTAAAAGTCAAAATTTATTGGATTAATCCCCAACAAAATAGTGGTTTAAACGATCTAAATGATTTAGATATGCGTCAATTATTATTTAAAAATAAAGATGAAACTTATGTGAAATTGTGTGCTCAATTTGCCCAGCTAAATGCACAGCTTGTAGGCTTATGTGATACTTTTACCGCTTCTCAAATGACCCATTTAATTGATGATATGTTTTATTCGGAACATATTTTTGAGAAGTTATCTGTCTATTCAGAATATATGCAAACCTTATTGCAAAGTCAGCATAGTCTTCAAAAGAAAGAGATAGCTTAATGTTGGTAGGCATTTTCTGGCGTTATATGAAGAATGAATACTGTTATAAAAAAATAATCGTTTTCATGTGAAATAAATATTTTATGGTAAAAGCAAAGTAATCTTGGTTTTACATAAATGACAAATCTAAATTTTGAGCATCATCTCGGTTCACTAACTCACGCTGCACTTAGTCAGGCCTCAATCATTTCTCGGGTATGGGGTGAAGGGCCTTCTGAACGTTATGATGAATTGGCAAAAAATTTCAGGCCTACATTTGCACGCATTAAAGAAGGGGCTTTAATCCGTGAGGAACAGCATATTTTGCCATATGAACAACTTCAGTGGCTCAAAGATATTGGTTTTACACGGTTACGACTTCCTAAAGCACATGGTGGCTTTGAAGCATCCATTCCTGAATTGTTTGCATTGTTAATTGAACTTGCAGAAGCAGACTCAAATTTACCGCAAGCGTTGCGTGTGCACTTCGGTTTTACTGAAGATGTGTTGGTCAGCAAAAATAAAGAATTTCAACAGCGCTGGCTCAGCCGAATTGCACAAGGGGAAACGGTTGGTAGTGCTTGGTCTGAAGGTGGGAAAGAGTCAATCGATCAGTTTGATACTCATTTATATCGGGATGCTGACGGAAAAATTCGAGTTAAAGGTCAAAAATACTACACCACAGGTAGCCTATATGCGGACTGGGTTGACGTTGGTGTAACAGATTTAAATGGGGAGTCTGGCTCAGTCGTTGTGCGCCGTGAAGATGAAGGCGTTGAAATTATAGATGACTGGAATGGCTTTGGTCAGCAACTCACCGCAAGTGGCACGGCATATTTCCATGACGTATTGGTTAATGAAACCGAAATCTTACCTGATGATGATCGTTTTAAATATTCGGCTGCCTATTATCAACTTGTGCAACTGGCAATCATTACTGGTTTAGGACGAGCTGCGACATATGAGGTTTCCCAAGCGGTGGCTAAACGTACCCGAAACTATACTCATGCGAATGCCCAATTTGTAAAACAGGACCCACAAATTTTACAAGTAGTGGGACAAATCCGTGGCGCTGCTTACAGTGCAGGGGCGATTGTTGAAAAAGTGGCGCAAAGCATACAACGTGCTTATTTGGCAGCATTTCAAAATAATGAACAGCTTGAAGAAGAGCAAAATGCACTTGCCGAGCTTGAAAGTGCGCAGTCTCAAACAGTTATTACCGATTTAATCTTAAACGCATCTACCATTTTATTTGATGCATTAGGTGCTTCAGCAACAGACAAAGATTTAGGCCTAGATCGATACTGGCGTAATGTACGAACTTTATCTTCACATAACCCGAGAGTATTTAAAAATCGGATTGTGGGTGATTTTAGTGTGAATGGAACATTACCGCCTTATCAGTGGCGAATTGGTAACGTTGCTAAACAATAATTTAAAATTTTAGATATTAAGCTGCTAGTTTTTGCGGCTTAATATTATTTTTGTTTTAAAAATAATTTATAAAAATCTATTAGAATAAAATCATATTTTGTTTGGGGTTTATATTATAAAGAATAGATGAAAATTGCTTTAGTATAAAAGTAATTAAAATGTTGGTTGATATTTTATGACTAAGAAGATTAGTTTTAATGCTTTTGAAATGAACTGTATTGCACATCAATCTCCCGGATTATGGCGGCATCCTCAAGACCGATCTGTTGAATATAAAGATTTAGAATATTGGACAGATTTAGCACAAATTCTTGAGCGTGGTTTTTTTGACGGTATTTTTATTGCAGATGTGCTTGGTATTTATGACGTTTACCATCAGGGTGCTGAACATGCCTTAACAGGTGCGGTACAAGTTCCAGTCAATGATCCATTACAGATTGTGCCAGCCATGGCGGCAGTTACAAAGCACTTGGGCTTTGGTGTAACGACTTCCATCTCCTTTGAGCATCCTTATCCTTTTGCTAGACGTATTAGTACCCTAGACCATTTAACCAAAGGACGAGTTGGATGGAATATCGTGACTTCTTATTTAGAAAGTGGTTCAAAAAACTTAGGCCTAAAAACTCAGGTCAATCATGACAATCGTTATGATATTGCTGATGAGTATTTAGAAGTCCTTTACAAACTTTGGGAAGGTTCTTGGGAAGAAGGTTCGGTACTTCGTGATCGTGAAAGCGGTGTCTTTGCTGACCATAGAAAAGTGCATCCAATTCAGCATGAAGGTAAATACTTTACTGTACCGGGCATCCATATTTGTGAGCCATCACCACAGCGGACTCCGGTACTTTATCAAGCAGGTGCATCCTCACGCGGGCAGAAGTTTGCCAGCCAAAATGCCGAATGTGTATTCATTGCAGCGCCGTCTAAAATTGCCACTAAAAAAGTCGTGCAAGGCATTCGCCAAAAACTAGCTCAAGAAGGCCGCGACCCGTACTCAGTTAAAATTTATGCACTTTTGTCGATTGTCACTGGTGAAACCGATGCAAAAGCTCAGGCTAAGTTTAAAGAATATCAAAGCTATGGAAGCTATGATGGCGCTTTAACATTGCTGTCTGGCTGGTCAGGTGTTGATTTTTCACAATATCAACCGACTGACAAAGTTGAATATATTCAAACCAATGCGATTCAATCTTTATTAGACTCTTATGTAAATGCAGATCCAGAGCGTGTATGGACGATTGAGGAAATTGCAAACTGGAATAGCTTAGGTGGTAATGGCCCAGTATTGGTGGGCTCGGCAGAAACAGTTTCCGATGCTTTACAGCAGTGGGTTGAAGAAACCGATGTTGATGGCTTTAATCTTGCCTATATTTTGGCTCATCAAACCTTTGCTGATGTTGTCGAATTTATTGTTCCAGAGTTACAAAAACGTGGGGTATATCAAACCTCATATGCACAAGGAACATTAAGAGAAAAATTATTTGGTGCAGGTCCTTATTTACCTGAAAATCACCGCGGTGCTAAATATCGCAATCTAAAAGAATTAAAACTTGCTGAGGCGAGTTAATATTTTAAATAGTATTTAAATAAAGGCTGGTTAAATACCAGCTTTTATTTTGTCTTTTATATCGATTTTATTGCTGAGTTAATAATGAAAAAATAATTCTATAATTTAGATTAAAACATCAGATTAATTTGTTTTTGTATTATGTGAATAATCATTATTTTGTTTCTGTTATTAAAATTCAGGAATTATTAAGTGAGCACACAAGAACTCGATCATAACCAGCGTTATGAAATTAAATCTCCCGATGATGTTTCACAATTAATTTCCAAATTTGCAGGGAAGGGTAAGTCGAATAAAGTCATTTGGTTGGCACTGATTGGGGTATTTATTGATGCTTATGATTTAACAACACTCTCATTCGGTATTGAGCAGGTTATATCAGAGTTTTCTTTAAGCCCTGTCATGACGGGTGTGGTTGCTTCGGCAATTGTCTGCGGAACCATTGTTGGTAATTTAATTGGCGGTTGGCTAACGGATAAAATTGGCCGTTATCGGGTATTTATGGCGGACATGGTGCTGTTCGTCATTGCTGCAATTGTCGCAGGCTTTGCACCAAATGTTTGGGTTTTAATTTTAGCCAGATTTATTATGGGAATTAGTGTGGGGATCGATTTACCCGTCGCAATGTCCTACTTATCTGAATTTTCCAAATTTAACGGAAGTAGCAATAAAGCTGCCCGTTTAGCGGCATGGTGCCCAATGTGGTATGCGGCTTCTTCTGTCTGCTTTGGTCTGGTTCTGGCACTTTACTTTCTTTTACCGCCTGAACATAGCAACTGGTTATGGCGAGCATCTTTAATTTTTGGAGCAGTGCCTGCGTTACTCATTATTTTTATTCGCGGTAAATATTTAACCGAGTCACCAATTTGGCTTGCAAACCAAGGCGATTTAAAAGGGGCAGCTAAAGTTCTACAAGAGTCCTATGCAATTAATGCAGTCGCCACAGTCGAAAAAGTAGAAAGAACTGCTGAAAAGAAAAAGCGTGAGGGTTTTGCGGTTTTATTTAATAAAACTTATTTGCCAAGAACGATTGTGGCAATTGTGATTCATATTTCGGTGGCATTTCAGTACACCACCATTGCCTTCTTTTTACCTTCGATTTTGACGCGTTTCTTTCACACAGATGTTTTGACGACCATTACTACAACGCTCGGACTAAATTTATTGTTTGCATTTACGGGTGGGCTATTAGGCGTATTTGTTGCGAGCAGATTTAAATCTCGTCATGTGCTACTTACAGGTTTTTTACTTCAGTTTATTGCCCTCATTGCATTGGCATTGATTGGTGAACCGGGTAATAGCTTTTTACTCTACACCGCCATTGGCATGTTAGGTTTATGGCTCTTTGCGGAAGGTTTTGGACCGGGTGCGCAAATGATGGTCTATCCAACCATGGCTTATCCGGCTTCGATTCGTGGGGTTGGCGTTGGGTTTAACCGTGCAGTAACAGGTGTCGCTCAAGCAATTGCTTTGTTTGTGTTGCCAATTTGGATGGCGGGTTATAAAACGGATGTTTATCTGATTATTTCTATCTTTGCTTTTATTCCTTTAATTGTGATTGGACTACTGATTAAGTTTGAGCCTACCGCTCAAGATGTCGATGTCATCGATGAAGATAAAACAGAACTTCCTCTCAATAATTCACCGGTAATTGATTAGAGTGAAAATAGATATCTATATAAAAACAAAGGCCAACATCTGTTGGCCTTTGTTTTGTGGGTTAGAAATAATAAGCAAAAATCACAAACGCTTTTTTATTCCATTTATCATTGGTTCCACCAGCCGCAAGGCCTTCACTATCTCCTAAGTATGGGTCATGTTTGCCCATTAGCAACTCGGCTTGTACTGTCAATTTTTGATAGTTAAACGCAATGCCGGGTATAAAACGGGTTGAGTCTTTAAAGCCATCTTGTTCTTTTCGATAAGAACTATAGTTTAGGTACGGGCGCACTGAGGTAATTGGGCCAAACTGCTGAGGAAATAAATAGCTGAGTTCGGCTGAATAAATCTGACCTTTGGTTGCAGAGTTAAATGAATAATCGAAACCGCCTAAAGTCAGGTGGTCTTTATATTCAGTGTCGGCATTATCAATGTCTTGATAACCTGCTAAAAGTTGTAAATTCCATTGGTTATAATTGGTATTGCTAAAAACTGAATAGACTTGGCGGTCGCCATCTTGGCCTGAACGTTTGTTTTCAATGGTGGAATACCATGCAGAGGCACCAAGTTGGGTAGAGAAATTTTCTTGCCCTAAAACGTTCTTAAAGGTGTGAGCACCGCGAACAACAATCGAGTTCTTTTCTTTGGTATTGGTGCCTTGCGGTACAGAGTCATCCGCATTGACAGGGTTGATACTAAATCGACTCGAGTCTTTGCTTTTACCTCTATAGGTGCCACCATCGGTAGGATAAAAGGCGAGTTGTGCTTCATTGATTCCATCATTGAAGTCATATTTCACCCCAAGGTTGTGCACATCTTCCCAACCTGCACTATTGGCAATCCCTAAATAATAAGTATTTCCCCAAAAGCGACCCAAGCCAAAAGGAACTGGGTTTAAGCCAGCAATAATTTTACTGTTGTCATTAATTTTATAACCCAACCACGCATCGGTAAGCCAATTGGCATCACCTAAACGTCCATAATACTCATAGATCCGATAATCTAAACGGCCAATCCATTTGGGTGAGTTGTAATCCAACCATAATACTGCGTCGTTAAAGGAGAATTTACTCGTAGAGGGTTCAGAGTCAAAATCATAAACATATTTAGCCCGAACAGTACCACTCACTTTAAGTTGGCCTTCTTCAGCATTACCAAAGGTAAGGGCTGCATGGCTTGAAAGGCTGAATGTAATTAAAGTTGTCGCGATAAATATTTTTTTTAAAGTTTTGGGATGTTTAAACAAAAGATTCTTTCTCCTCTTAAAAAATAAAAATTAAATTTGCGTCATGTATAAACCAGAAAAAGATTTGTCCAAATCTTAATATTTGCAGAGGTTTTAAGATAAAAAGATAATAAAATCTGATTGTTATATAAAAGAATGAAAATTAATTAGATGCAAAACTCTGGATGCAAGAAGCAAAAATAAAAATGATGAAATGAGTAGGATAAAATAATTAGAGGGTGTGTGTCAGGTGTTCATCATCATGTATTTTTTGAATATCGTTTTTAATTATTGATATATAAGTATTTAAATTTTACCTCTAATCTGTAAGTTTGTTTAGTGTTTGCTTTTTACCAAAAGATAAAAACTTATAAGGAAAAGTTATTTATAAAAACCTGATAAGCAACTCATATTTTTTTATTTTTCATTATAAGGCCAGCTGCATACCATGAGCTTATATTATTGAAAGATCATGAAATTATGAGCACTAAGACCAAACCGTTGATTATCACGGCAATTGTTGTAGTCGCAATTGTTGCATTTATCGTATGGCAAAATAAGAAAGACAATAATACAAGTGCATCAGTTCGTGACAGCAAACCTGTTGTTATTGCTTATCAAACAGGGGTTGACCCAAGCAAAGTTGCGCAGGCCAATGGAGACTATGAAAAACACAGCCAGCGGACTATCCAATGGAAAAAATTTGATGCGGGTTCAGACGTTGTAAATGCACTCGCTTCAGGCGATGTTGTGCTTGGTAATATCGGATCAAGCCCACTTGCTGCTGCGGCAAGCCGTGATCTACCGATTGAAGTATTCTTAATTACTTCAAAACTTGGTGCATCTGAAGCCTTAGTGGTGAGCAATAAATCAGGCATTAAAACCCCTCAAGATTTAATTGGTAAAACCATTGCTGTACCTTTTGTTTCAACTACGCATTACAGCCTATTGTCTGCGCTTAAACATTGGAACATTCCAGAAGACAAAGTAAAAATTATTAACTTGCGTCCACCTGAAATTTCAGCTGCTTGGGAACGTGGTGATATTGATGCTGCCTATGTATGGGAACCTGCTTTAAGTAAAGCCAAAGCATCTGGTACGGTTTTAACCGACTCAAAACAAGTGGGTGAATGGGGTGCTCCAACTTATGACTTATGGGTGGTACGTAAAGATTTTGCAGAGAAAAACCCTGATTTCTTAAAAGCTTTTGTTAAAACTACGCTTGAGCAGCTTGAAAAATATAATCAAGATCCAGCTGCTTACGTTAAAAATGCCGATAACGTTGAGAAAATTGCTCAGTTAACAGGTTCTGATGCAAAAGATATCCCGCTTTTATTAAGTGGAAACATCTACCTTGACCACGCTCAGCAAAAACAAACCTTAGATGGCGACTTTGCGCAAAATATTTTTGATACAGCGAAGTTCTTAAAAGGTCAGGGTAAAGTCGACCAACTTAAAGCCGATTATAAAGGCAATGTGAACTCTTCATTTTTGCAGCCTTAAGGAGTTGTCATGAGTGTATTAGAAGCCAAACATATTCATCTGACTTTTCCTAAACAGCAGAAGCCAGTTTTACAAGACATTAACCTTAAAATTGAAGAAGGTTCTTTAACCGTCATTTTAGGTGAGTCTGGTTGTGGAAAAACAACTTTACTCAATATTCTGGCGGGTTTTCAAAAGCCAAGCTCAGGTGATGTGCTTGTAAATCATGAAGTAGTAAGTGGGCCAGATGTAACACGTGCTGTGGTGTTTCAGGATCATGCCTTACTTCCTTGGTTGAACGTTGCAGATAATGTTGGCTTCGCTTTGCAGTTAAAAGGTTTAAAGCGTGCGGATATCGAAGCACAAGTCACCGCAATTTTAAAAATTGTGGGTTTAAGTCACGTTGAAAAAGCCAATATCTGGGAACTTTCCGGTGGTATGAAACAACGTGTTGGTATTGCAAGAGCTTTGATTAGTCACGCGCCATTTATTTTATTAGATGAACCTTTTGCAGCACTCGATGCTTTTACACGTGAAAACATGCAGCAGTTAGTGCTTGATTTATGGATTCAGCAAAATAAAAGCTTCTTTTTAATTACCCATGACATTGAAGAAGCATTATTGCTCAGCAATCAGTTAGTTCTGATGACAGCCCATCCAGGCAAAATTGTAGAAACTCTACATCTCGATTTTGCTAAACGATATCGTGAGGGCGAGTCTATTCGCTCAATCAAGTCGGATCTTCAATTTATTCAGCTTAGAGAGCAGCTATTTGAAAGTTTAAGGGCACAAAAACAAAGCGGTAAGGAGGCGTTAACCACATGAGCACTAAAGATAACGTCTATGAATATGACAAAGCAGGGCTAAAACTTAAGCCAGATGTGCGAACAGAAAATGCTTCATTTTTATCATCATTTTTTGAGAAGCATCGAACTTTAGCAGTGAGCTTTATTAGTGTGGGAAGCGTGGTTGCGCTCTGGTTTCTCATTACGGCCTTGCATGTTGTACCTGAACTGTTTTTACCTAGCCCACAGGCAGTATGGCAAAAATTTATATCGGTAAGCCAAGAAGGCTTTATGAAAGCTACTTTGTGGCAACACTTGGCAGCTAGCATCTCTCGTGTATTTTTAGCTTTGATTGCTGCCGTAGTGATTGGTGTTCCGCTGGGTTTATGGATGGGACTAAACAAATGGGTTCGTGCTGTTCTAGATCCTTTGGTTGAATTATTACGCCCAATTCCACCGTTAGCATATTTGCCGTTACTCGTGATTTGGTTTGGGATTGGTGAAACCACAAAAGTACTTTTGATTTTCTTATCAATATTAGCACCCGTCATTATTAGTAGTGCGCATGGTGTGTTAAGTCATCAGCTTAATCGTGAACGTGCTGCGTTATCGCTCGGGGCAAGTCAGTCACAAGTATTTTGGCATGTCATTTTACCAACGGCCTTACCTCATATTATTACCGGTATCCGTATTGGTCTTGGGGTGGGTTGGTCAACATTGGTTGCAGCGGAGTTGGTTGCAGCGGACCGTGGTATTGGTTTTATGGTGCAGTCGGCCGCACAGTTCTTAATTACCGATACGGTGATTCTGGGCATTATTGTGATCGCGATTGTCGCAGTTAGTTTTGAGCTGTTTTTACGTTGGTTACAAAAACAGTTTTCTCCTTGGTATGGTCAGCAGTTGTAGTAAAGAAGATGAATACAGTAGTAGCAAACTTAAATATTGAAGTGATCAAGCCTACCATTGGCGCAATTATTCACGATATTGATTTGAATGCGTTAAATGAAAAGACGACGCAACAAATTCAGCAGGCTTTGCTTGATCATCAGGTCATTTTTTTTCGAAAGCAACAATTAGCGCCTCAAGCACAAGCAGATTTAGCACGTAGTTTTGGCACCTTACATGTGCACCCGATTTATCCTTCTATTGAAGATGTACCAGAAGTTATGGTGCTCGATAGCTGGAAACAAGACCTGCGTGACAATGAGCTTTGGCACACAGACGTCACTTTTAGCAAAAATCCGCCATTAGGATGCGTGTTGCAAGCCATTAAAATTCCACCTGTAGGTGGCGATACGTTATGGTCAAGTAATACAGCAGCTTTTAAAGGTCTTCCGCTTGAGTTACAGCAAAAATTACGTGGTTTAATGGCGACACACGATATTCGTAAATCTTTTCCACTTGATCGTTTTGCCCATAACGAAGAAGAGCGTGAAAAGCTTTTACAAACCTTTAAGCGTAATCCGCCAGTGGTTCATCCCGTTGTGCGTACCCATCCGGTCACAGGTGAGCCTTTGTTGTTTGTTAGTGAAGGCTTTACCACTCGAATTAATGAGTTAGCAGAAGACGAAAGTGAGCAGTTACTTAACTTTTTGTTTCAACATGCGACTCAAGAACAGTTTCATTTGCGTTGGAAGTGGCAAGATGGTGATGTCGCGATTTGGGATAACCGTTGCACACAACATAAAGCATTATTTGATTATGGCGATGCTCATCGCATCATGCACCGTGCAACTATTAACGGTGATGTGCCATTTTATAAAGAAGAACAACAGCCAGAGTTAGCCGAGGTTTAATTCTTTTAATTTCTTTTTGTTTCAATTCCAACGCAGTGTTTTGAGTTGGAATTGAAACAGTAACTTATCTCTAGTGTGTTCCAAAACTAGACAATATGCCTGTGTAGTTCTTTACAGGAGGCGAGGCCCAATCTCCAACTTTGCTGGTTTTTAAATTTAACTGAACTAATATTTCAGCTTGTTTAACGGCTGCTGTTACGCCGTCAATAACAACAACTCCTAATTCATTTTGCAGCTTTAGACATAAATCACTCATACCTGCACAGCCCAAAACAATTGCATCACTTTTATCTTCAGCTAGCGCTTTTTTGCACTCGTCTCGTACAATTCGATAAGCGTTTGAGTCAGGAAGCTCCAACTCTTCAACTGCGATATCACAAGCTCGAACATTTTTGCAAAAGGGTTGAGCGCCATAGCGATGAGCCAGATGCCAGCTCATATTCACTGTGCGTTGTAAAGTAGTGACCACACTAAAACCAGTACTCACATAACTTGCAGTTCGCATGGCTGCTTCAGCAATCCCAATTACAGGTGCTGAAGTAATTTCACGGGCAGCATAAAGCGCAGGGTCACCAAAACAGGCAATGATATAAGCATCTATATTTAGCTGTTCACCTTGGCGAATTTCCTCCAGCACACCTACTGCACTTAGGGCTTCATCATAATAGCTTTCGATCGTTGCAGGGCCCATTTGAGGACTGACTGCAATTATTTGAGTATCAGTCCCCGCGACTATCTTTGCAGAAGCAGTAATTTTATCAGTCATGCTTTGAGTAGTATTGGGGTTAATAATTTTAATTTTAATTTTCATTGTACTTATACCTTAGTCATTACAGATTTTGCGTGGGCAAGTGGTTGGTTAAGAAATCGGTAAATGACGAAACCAAATCCCATACCAATAAACCAAGTGAAATTAGCCAGCGCAGACAATTGCGGTAAAAGCACACATAAAACAGGAATTAATGAAGCTGGAATTAAGGCATAAAAGGCAGAAAGGTTATAACCATTTTTGTACCAATACAAACCCTTAGGGTCTAATGTATATAAATCATCTACTACGATTTTTTGTTTTTTAACGAGGTAAAAGTCGGCTAGCAATACGCCAAAAAGTGGGCCGATAAATGCACCTAAAATATCAATGGTGTAGTGAATCACTTGAGGGTTATTGAACAGATTCCATGGGGTGATGAAAATTGAACCTACTGCTGCAATCATTCCACCCATACGCCAGCTAATTTTGCTCGGTGAAACATTCGAAAAATCAAAGGCAGGCGAAACAAAGTTAGCGACAATATTAATCCCGATGGTCGCAATCATTAAGGTCAAGCTGCCTAAAATGACTACAAAAGTGTTATCCAATTTGCCAACCATTTCGACAGGGTCGGTAATGAGTTTGCCGTAAACAGGTAGCGTTGCTGCAATACAAACCACGGTAAGTAAAGAAAAGCCTAGAAAGTTAATGGGTAAACCAAGAAAGTTGCCCATTTTAATGGCACTAAAACTTTTGCCGTAACGAGCGAAGTCGCCAAAGTTCAGCATAGGCCCTGAAAAATATGAAACAACAAGCGCAATAGCACCAATCATGACAGGTACAACCGCGAAACCGTCGTATTGAACACCACTTAAGTTTAAATCAATATTTTGCCATCCAGCTTTCCAGATGAGCCATACTGCCATGGCAAACATCACAACGTAGACCGCGGGACCAGCCCAGTCGATGAACTTACGAATGCTGTCCATGCCAGACCAAAAAACAATAGCTTGTAGTAGCCAAAGCAGCATGAAGCCAACCCATCCTAAAAAGGACAGTCCAAGAAAGCCATAAGTTGAAACATCTGCATAGACTGTCCATTCCGGAAAGAACTTTAAAATGACCAATAAGAATGCACTTGAGGCTAAATAGGTTTGAATGCCATACCATGCGACAGCAATAAGACCACGAATAACGGCAGGAATATTTGCACCAAGCACACCGAAAGTTGCCCGACAAATAACAGGATAAGGCGTGCCAGTTTGTTGGCTAGACTTGGCAATCAGATTTGTAAAAAACTGAACAATTGCAATACCGATGAGTAAAGATAAAAGTACCTGCCAGCTATTTAGCCCAAGTGCAAAAAGGCTTCCGGCCATAACATAACCACCGACACTATGAACGTCAGACATCCAGAAGGCAAAAATATTGTAAGCACCCCATGTTTGCTTTTTTAAAGGGGCTAAATCTTGATTTGTCAGTTTTGCATCATAAGAAGGTTTAATTATTGCTTCGCTATTATTCATCTTGAACGCTCACTTCCCTAAGATGGTGGGTACTTTCAGCAGCTTTGGACTTCTGTCTAAAAGAATGAAATTAAAGTTGTGCACAATTTAATATTTAAATTGTGCACAATCGTAATTGAGCAAAAGTTATGCCAAATTCAGAAATCAAAGCTTGTGAGTTTTTCCGTTCAACTCATAGTTTGTGTATTGAGGGATAAATTAATGAAAGTTGGTCTGCTTAATCTGTTATAAAAAAATGAGTAAATTTAAAGGAATGGAAGAATCTTATAATGTTAAATCTTGAATAGATCTTCCAGCATAGATATTGTTCTTATGAGAGAAATATTTCCAAATGGTTAAGTTGAACTTACACTCTTCATAATAGATGATGCTGTAAATAAGATGTGCGTTAAGAAAAATTGGAGAAATTGATGTCATCGCATGCACCAAAAAAAGCCGTAGAAATGAGCAATGATGAAATTGATGACCATATATATAACGCTATTGTAGATGCCATTTTAAATAGGCAACTTACACCTGGAGCACGCTTGGTTGAAGCACCACTATGTGAGGCATTTGGTGTGACACGGGGAGTCTTAAGACGCGTTTTTGTTAAACTCGCCCATGATAAAGTTATCGAAATACAGCCCAATCGTGGGGCACTCATAGCAGAACATAGCCTTGATGAAACAAAAGAGGTCTTTGAAGCACGCAGCATGCTTGAAATCGCCACGGTAAAAAAACTTGCACAAAAGTCCCGTCACTTAGATTTTAGTGAGCTTAGAGCTTTAGTCGATCAAGAATCTCATGAGCGTTTAGCTGGAAATTGGGCTGAGTGGATTAAGCTATCAGGTAAATTTCACCTAAAGCTTGTTGAAGCTAATCAAAACATGATTATGACCAGCTATTTGCAGACACTTATTGCGAGAACATCATTGTTAATTGGTTTGTATGAAATTCCAAAACATAATAATTGTTCGGCAGATGAACATCGTGCAATTTTAGATGCTATTGAGCAAGGCGATGAAAAACGAGCAACTCAGTTGATGGAAGAGCATTTAGAACATTACGCGACGACATTTATTGAAGAAAACAGCGTAGTAACAGCAGAGCAAAATTTATTAAATTTATTTAAAAATAAGAAGATTGAAGCTACTCAAACCAACTAAAAAAAGTGGGCCAATTGTTATGGAAAAGGCCCAGACCACTTATTTTATAGGAGCGATTTGATGTGTTAAAAAATCGATAAATAGTTTTACTTTCTTCGACAAAATTTTACGGTTTGGCCATGTCACATATAAATGAAGTGGCTGACTGGTGTAGTCCTCCAAACATTTCTGTAATTTACCTTCCTGGTAGTAAGGCTCTGCAATAAACTCTGGAAGAAAGACAATACCGTGATCTTTTAGGCACATATCTAATAATAATTCGCCATTATTACAGGTCATCACAGGGAAACAATTAAAGGATATTTCTTTTTGATCTTTTTGGAAAATCAACTTCTTATGACGGCTATCTTGATAATAAATTAAAAATTTATGATCTTTGAGTTCCTCTAAAGAGGCGGGTAATCCATGCTGATTAAAATACTCAGGTGTTGCGTATAAGTAACGTTGATAGGTATTTAATATTTTACTATTTGCCAAATTTGGAGGAGAACCATCTACACGAATTGTTAAATCAAATTTATTATTATTCATATCTAATAATTGATCAGTCATGAACAAATCAATTTTGATGCTAGGGTATTTTTCAATAAAATCTGAAATTATATTTTGAAGAAAAATATTGCTAAAAGACATGGGGGTATTGAGCTTGAGTTCTCCTTCAGGGTACTGCTGATTGTAGCTAATTTCATAGGCAGCCCATTCAAACTCACTTAAAATGACTTTGCTATGTTGATAAAACTTTTCTCCACAAGAGGTGAGGTTCATCTGTCTTGTGGTTCTGGTTAATAGTGTGGTTTTTAGGTCATTTTCTAGGTAGCAAACACGTTTGGCAACCAAGTCGCGAGAGATATCGAGTGCTCTAGCTGCGCTACTAAAATTCCCATGTTCTACGACACTTACAAAAGTGGAAATACAGTCTAATCGATCCATGGATAAGCAAAAGTTAAAAAATATATATCAATGATTAAACTATAAAAATTAAAAAGCAATCATTGTTTTTATTGTATTCGTGCAGGATACAGATACGTGCTGATTTGCTGTCTATGCTTTTACATTTTTATCTGTTTTGATAGAGACCAGTAAGCAATTTCAATGCATTACTCATAAGGAATAATGGAGTTTACCCATGAATAAATCACTTTTAGAACAACTATCACCAACGAATTGTCAGGTTATTTTTATTGATCACCAGCCACAAATGGCTTTTGGGGTACAGTCAATAGACCGCCAAGTATTGAAAAATAATACGGTAGGTCTCGCAAAAGCAGCTAAAACTTTCAATATTCCTGTCACCATTACTACGGTTGAAACTGAAAGCTTCTCTGGGCATACCTATCCTGAGCTTTTAGATGTATTTCCAGATGCTCCATTATTAGAACGTACATCAATGAATTCATGGGATGACCAAAAAGTACGTGATTCACTTGCAAAAAATAATCGTAAGAAAGTGATTGTTTCAGGTTTATGGACTGAAGTGTGCAATAACACTTTTGCTTTTGGTGCCATGCTTGAAGGCGATTATGAAATTTATATGGTCGCGGATGCTTCTGGTGGCACATCGAAAGAAGCACATGACTATGCCATGCAACGTATGATTCAGGCTGGTGTTGTTCCTGTAACTTGGCAACAAGTATTACTTGAATGGCAGCGTGATTGGGCACACCGTGATACATATGATGCAGTCATGGCAATTGTACGTGAGCATTCTGGTGCTTATGGTATGGGCGTTGACTATGCTTATACAATGGTCCATAAGGCACCTGAACGTACCACATCAAAACACGAAGTACTTGCACCAGTTCCGGCAAAATAAAATAGTACTTATTTAGGTAAAGGCATGTCTAGTATTCAATATTGAAGTGATATTAATACGGATATGCCTTTATTTTTTAGAACGATAATTCATAAGAATGGAGTTCAGAATGACCGAAATAAACCTCATACTCAAAAATGGTAAAATCACCACACTAGATCCTAAAAATCCAGAAGTACAAGCAATTGCCATAGCAGATGGTAAAGTCGTACGCACCGGCACAAATGATGAGATCATGAAGCTAGCAGCAGCGATGAGCAAAGTTGTAGATTTAAATGGCCGTCGCGTTATACCGGGTCTAAATGACAGCCATCTACATATTATTCGTGGTGGCCTGAACTACAATATGGAACTGCGTTGGGAAGGTGTGCCATCTGTAGCGGATGCACTACGCTTACTCAAAGAACAGGCAGATAATACACCAGCTCCTCAATGGGTACGTGTGGTTGGTGGTTGGACTGAATTCCAGTTTGCCGAAAAGCGTTTACCTACTTTAGAAGAAATTAATAAAGCCGCGCCCGATACTCCAGTATTTGTTTTACATTTATATGCTAGCGCCTTGTTGAACCGAGCTGCGCTTGATGTATTAGGCTTTAACAAAGACACACCAGACCCACCTGGCGGTAAGATCGTACGAGATGAAAAGGGTGAGCCAACAGGTCTTTTGCTCGCAACGCCATCCGCTATGATTTTGTATTCGACCTTAGGTAAAGCACCGAAATTGCCAGTGGAAGATCAAGTCAATTCAACTCGTCATTTCATGCGTGAACTCAATCGATTAGGTATTACTTCTGCGATTGATGCTGGTGGTGGCGGGCAAAATTATCCTGAAGATTATGACGTGATAAAGCAATTACACGACCAAAATCAAATGACAGTGCGAATTGCATACAACCTATTTGCTCAAAAAGCTGGTGAAGAACTTGATGATTATCGCCGTTGGACCGAAATGACATTTCCGGGCGATGGTGATGAATTATTTAGAATGAATGGAGCAGGTGAGAACTTGACATGGTCGGCGGGCGACTTTGAAGATTTCTATGAGCCACGTCCGGATTTACCAGAAAAGATGGAAGGTGAACTCGAAGCCATTGTAGAGCATTTATCTGAAAAGAAATGGCCATTTCGTATTCATGCAACCTATGATGAAAGTATTAATCGTTTGCTCAATGTATTTGAAAAAGTAAATTCAAAACAGCCATTTGCAACTCGATTTATTATTGACCATGCCGAAACCGTATCTGAACGTAATATTGAGCGTATTGGTGCATTAGGTGGTGGTATTGCCATTCAACACCGTATGGCATATCAAGGTGAGATTTTCGTAAAACGCTATGGTGCAGAAGCCGCTCAAGCAACGCCACCAGTTAAGAAAATGCTAGAGCTCGGTGTTCCTGTCGGTGCGGGAACAGATGCAACACGTGTTGCATCTTATAACCCTTGGGTTTGTTTATATTGGTTGAGCACAGGTAAAACTGTTGGTGGTTTACCTTTGTATGATGAAAAAAATCTATTAGATCGCCAGACGGCCCTCATGCTCTGGACCAAAGGTTCTGCATGGTTTTCAGGTGAAAAAGATGTCAAAGGCTCATTAACAGCAGGGGAACTTGCTGATTTAGTTGTATTGTCTGATGACTACTTTAAAGTTGAAGCAGAAAATATCCAATGGATTGAATCTGTACTCACTGTTTTAGGCGGAAAAGTGGTATATGCAGGGGCAGAGTTTAAGCAAGACGATCCGCCGTTACCACCAGCATCTCCAACATGGTCGCCAGTAAAACGCTTTGGTGGACAATGGCGTTTATCTGAAAACCGTAACGCACCTTCAAATCAGTCTTTACAGTCAGAAAGCGCGCTTTGTGCATGTGCTAGCAGTTGCGGTATGCATGGACATAGCCACTCATGGATGCTTGATGTTCCGGTAAATGATAAAGATAAAAAATCTTTCTGGGGCGCACTAGGGTGTTCTTGTTTCGCATTTTAAATAAAACAGTATGGGAGCCTGCCGCTTTAAAGGGCTTGGTTCTCTAAGGTATGTACCATGAAAATGTACTTATTATCTTTGGCTGTAGGGTTGCTCGTTGGTGTCTTATATTACGTTTTAAATGTGAAGTCGCCAGCTCCACCTCTTGTTGCATTAGTTGGTTTATTAGGCATGGTGATAGGAGAGCAACTTCTTCCTTTTATTAAGTCCTATTTTTAACCACTTTCATTCAACAAAAAAGCTAAATGGTATTGCGCCATTTAGCTTTTTATATTTATGAGAATCTTAAATTATTTTACTCGTTGGCCTTGTTCATTAATGATCACTTCACCATCTTCTTTTGCAAAATAGCCTAAGTTTTCTGAATCTAAAATATCAAGGACAATTTCAGAAGGGCGGCACAGACGTGTACCTTTTGAAGTCACCACAAACGGACGATTGATTAAAATTGGGTACTGAACCATAAAATCAATTAACTGTTCATCTGTCCAACTATCTTGTTCCAAATCTAAATTTTTATATGGATCAACATTTTTACGAATTGCATCACGAACAGTTAATCCAGCTTGTGAAATGAGTTGAGTAAGCTCATCTTTACTAGGAGGTGTCTGTAAATATTCAATAACAATGGGTTCAATCCCAGCGTGACGAATAAGTGCCAGCGTATTACGTGAGGTTCCGCAAGCAGGGTTATGGTAAATCTTCACTAGCTCAGTCATGACAAATTTATCGCCGAATTAAGATATTGCATTTATATATGGATATCCGTATATTTGCAATAACGAATATGAATTGTTGCTGAAATGATCACTCAAGTCGATTTTTTTAAATGTCTTTCGGACCCTACTCGGTTAAGTATTCTTAAATTGGTTTTAAACAAACAAAACATATGCGTCTGTGAGCTAACTGAACAACTGGATTTAAGCCAACCGAAAATTTCTAGACATTTAGCTCTACTGCGTACCCATGGCGTATTACTTGATGAAAGAAAAGGACAGTGGGTTTATTACAGCTTAAATCCAGTTTTACCTATATGGGCGTTGGATATTTTAAAAGTTATAGAAAAGCATCAAGACGGAACTATGGTCCAACAACTGGATCAACCTTTATCAATAGCGACTTGCTGTGATTAAGGTTTGAAAAACTTTATTTGAAAAATGTTTGCTTGTTTAAGTTATGGGAATAAATCATTTCTATATGACAAGTAAAACTCATAAATTCTTTCATTGAGCAGAACATGACTAAACAAGGCCTTTCTTTTTTAGACCGGAACCTAACGCTATGGATTTTTATTGCTATGGGTTTAGGTGTGGCAATAGGTGTTTTCTTTCCTCAAGCCTCGGTTTCTTTGAATCAACTTAGTGTAGATAACGTCAATATTCCGATTGCAATTGGTTTAATTTTAATGATGTATCCACCTTTGGCAAAGGTAGATTACGCAGCTTTACCGGAAGTATTTAAAGATAAAAAAACGTTGGCTTTGTCTTTAGTACAAAACTGGTTAATTGCTCCAATTTTGATGTTTGTTTTAGCGATTATTTTTCTTCATAACTATCCGGAATATATGACAGGTCTAATCCTGATAGGCTTGGCACGATGTATTGCAATGGTATTGGTCTGGAACGGTTTGGCATGTGGGGATAACCAATATGTTGCTGCTTTAGTTGCATTTAACAGTATTTTTCAAATTTTATTCTTTAGTACTTATGCATGGCTTTTCTTAACTTTCTTGCCGCCATATTTTGGTGTGGCGGGTCAAGTCATTGATGTGAATTTCTGGACCATTACCCATGCTGTATTGGTGTATTTAGGTATTCCATTTTTAATGGGTTTCCTCACGCGGCTCATTTTAGTGAAAGTAAAAGGATTAGATTGGTATCAAACTAAATTTTTGCCAAAAATTAGTCCAATTAGTTTGATTGCATTACTTTTTACCATTGTGGCTATGTTTAGTCTTAAAGGTGGTGATGTGGTGAGCTTACCTTTAGATGTATTACGAATTGCGATTCCACTGACGATTTACTTTGTGGTGATGTTCTTCATTAGCTTTTTTATGAGTAAACGTATGGGAAATAACTACCCACGTACCACTGCTATTTCATTTACCGCTGCGGGTAACAACTTTGAGCTCGCTTTAGCCGTTGCGATTGCAACATTTGGTTTAGCGTCACCTGTAGCATTTACTACAGTCATAGGACCATTAGTTGAGGTTCCTGTTTTAATTTCACTCGTTTCAGTTTCTCTTTGGCTAAAGAAAAAGTATTTCTCCCATGAACAGTCTTAACAATGATTTATCAAATGTAGCGTTAAATCTTTTAGATAAGCCTACCTTTGAACAAGTGCAAGCACAGCAACTTGAACATCCACCACGCATTTTATTGCTATATGGTTCTAATCGTGAGCGTTCTTATAGCCGTTTTGCTGTGTTGACAGCAGGTAGAATTCTTGAATATTTAGGTGCCGAGGTCAAAATCTTTCATCCTAAAGGTTTACCTTTACCAGAAGATGCAGAAACAGATCATCCAAAAGTTCAAGAATTACATGAGCTTTTGGCTTGGGCAGAAGGTATGGTTTGGTGTTCACCAGAACGTCATGGTGCAATGAGTTCGATTTTAAAAGCTCAGATTGATTGGATTCCCTTAGCTGGCGGAGCAATTCGTGCAACACAAGGTAAAACCTTAGCAGTTATGTAGGTTAGTGGAGGTTCTCAATCTTTCAATGCTGTGAATCAAATGCGTATTTTAGGGCGCTGGATGCGTATGATTACGATCCCGAATCAGTCTTCAGTTGCTAAAGCTTTTTTAGAGTTTGAAGAAGATGGAAGTATGAAACCATCTTCTTACTATGACCGAATTGTCGATGTAATGGAGGAACTCTATAAGTTCACTTTATTAACACGTGGACAAAAACAATATCTGACAGATCGCTATTCGGAACGTAAAGAATCGGCAGAAGAGTTATCAAAACGAGTGAACCAAAAATAGACTGTTTTACTCAATAAAAAGTGCTCCGATAGGGGCACTTTTTATTGAGTAATTTTTTGCTTACGTAATTGTTGGTAATAATTTTTGTAATAAATCAATAAAGTTTGAAACTTTGGCTGAATTTTCATTTTCTCTTGTAATCAAGTAAAGAGGAGCATTCAGTTTTATTGAACTATCAAATTCGCGATAAACAATTTCATGGTCCCAGAAGTTATGCATTGAGGCTGGTACAATAGTGATGCCAATTCCAGCAGCAACTAAATTTAATGTTGCGGTAGGTCGAGGCGCTTCCTGAATAATACGTGGGCTAAAACCCGCTTGATAACAACTGTATAAAATATTGTCATATAAACCCTGCCCTGAAGAGCGACGGTATAAAACAAAATTTTCATTTGATAAGTCACTTGAACTAATTTTTTCTTTTTGTGTAAGTGGATGTCCTGTAGGTAATGCCACCATCATTGGCTCATCTAATATATGAAGATGTTTTAACCCAATATCACGACTAATCGGGGCTCTTAAAAAGGCGATATCAAGTTTTTCCGAGATTAACCGATCTAATTGCTTTTGGCTGCCTGCTTCTTCAAGTTTGGTTTGTACCTTTGGGTATATTTCCCGATAGGAGCGCAATACTAATGAAATCAGTGGATGTAATCCTGCAGAACTTGTAAAACCAATATTGAGTTGTCCTGTTTTACCTTGGCTGACATCTTGAACTAATTTAGGAATATGTTTGGCATGCTCTAATAAAATTTGTGCTTCTTTAAATAATGCTAAGCCAGCTTCGGTCGGTTCAATCCCACGTGGTTGACGAACAAGCAATTGTGTCCCGAGTTCTTCTTCCAGTTTTTTGAGTAAACGTGTTAATGGCGGCTGTTGAATAAATAATCGGTTCGCCGCGTGGGTAATATTTCTTTCTTCAACAACCACAACAAAGGCATGAAGCTTGTTTAAATCTAGCATAGGAATACCTTTAGGGTATGGTTAAAGAAAATAAAAGCATTTGTAGATATGTCATAAAAGTATCATTCTATCTTGGTCAGATAAAGTGAAAAGTAACGAAAATGAACCATGTTGAGATTGCCGTGCAGAAGGAGAGTGTACCGAGCTGCACAGAACTATTTTTAGGTTTTTTAACATTAGGTTTAATTGGATTTGGCGGCGTGTTGCCTTTAGCACGAAAAGTCGTTGTAGAGCAGAGACAGTGGCTAAGTCCTGAAAAATTCACTGAGTTACTTGGTCTGTGTCAATTTTTACCGGGTGGCAATATTATTAATTTATCTGTTGCGATTGGCATGGAGTTTCGTGGCATTCGCGGTGCAGTAAGCTCACTGATTGGCTTAATCTTTGCACCGACGGTAATTGTTGTACTTTTACATTATGTCTATGAGCAGTTCCAAGACAACCTCATGGTCAAGCATCTTTTTGAAGGACTAGCGGCAGCTGCTGCTGGGCTACTGGTTGCAACAGGGTTGAAAATGCTCAAGCCTTTATTACGTAATCCATTAGCTATTTGTGTAGTTGTAGTGGCAATTGTCAGTATCGCTTTTCTTAAAATCTCCTTGCTTTTGACCATGCTGGTTTTGTTGTCATTTTATTCAGCTGTTATTTGGAGACGTGTGTAATGGGCGCCGTTCTACTTACTTTAGCCATCATTTTTACTCAATTATCTCTTATTGCATTTGGTGGCGGAAATACAATTTTGCCCGAAATGCAACGTCAAGTGGTTGATATTCATCACTGGATGACTGCACAAGAATTTAGTGCCTTATTCGCAATAGCCCAAGCTGCCCCTGGTCCAAACATGATGATTGTCCCGTTGGTGGGATGGCATGTAGCAGGGTTATCAGGTTTACTTGTGACATCAACTGCCAAATTTCTGCCTTCATCTATTATTACTGTATTTGTAATGAGAGGTTGGTCAAAATTTAAAGATAAAAAATGGCGCCGTGTTTTACAGCTTGCTTTACAACCCGTCACTGTTGGAACGGTACTTGCCAGTGCGTGGATTATTTCTGAGGCGGCTGCAATCAACACTTTACTTATCATTATGGTAGTCATTGCAACTTTATTATCTCTAATTAAGAAAGTTCATCCATTACATGTTTTGATCGCAGGGGCTGTATTTGGTGTGGTCTTACTCTAGTTTAACCAGTTTGCCGACCTGCACTGGATGAGTTCAGGTTGGCTTTTTTTGATTGAAGTGAATAACAATTAAATCTAAAAAACCGATTAAATCTATAAAAACATACTGTTTTACCTATTTTGTGTTTTCACGTACTATGCATCTATTGAAAGAATTTGGATGCATTGGAGTAAAAACAGATGTTAGATCAAAACATTAAAACTCAATTAAAAGCTTACTTAGAACGTTTAGAAAGTCCAATCGAATTAGTTGCTGCTTTGGATGAATCAGATAAAGCTGCTCAAATTAAAGAGCTGGTTACCGAAATTGCTGAACTTTCTGACAAAGTGACTGCACGTTTTGATGGCAACAATACACGTCGTCCAAGCTTTGGTGTGGCTAAAGCAGGTGAACAACCTCGTGTGTTCTTTGCTGGCTTACCGATGGGCCATGAGTTTACATCTTTGATCTTGGCACTGTTACAAGTGTCTGGCTATGCTCCTAAAGTGTCTGATGAAGTGTTGAACCAGATTAAAGGTTTAAACCTCAAGGCTGACTTTGATGTGTTTGTATCGCTAAGCTGTCATAACTGTCCGGACGTGGTACAGGCGCTTAATCTGATTGCGATTTATAATCCGAACACAACTGCAACCATGATTGATGGTTCATTCTTCCAAGATGAAGTAGAACAACGCAAAATCATGGCAGTTCCAATGGTGTTCCAGAACAATGAACACATTGGTCAAGGTCGTATGACACTTGAAGAAATCGTAGCAAAACTCGACACCAACTCTGCTGAAAAAGATGCAGCGGCGCTTAATGCCAAAGATGCGTTTGATGTGTTAGTGATTGGTGGTGGTCCTGCGGGTGCAACTGCTGCTATTTATGCAGCACGTAAAGGCATTAATACAGGTATCGTGGCTGAACGCTTTGGTGGTCAGGTCATGGATACCATGGACATTGAAAACTTCACGTCTGTTCAAAAAACTCAAGGTCCTAAATTTGCTGCTGAAATGGAAGCACATGTTCGTGAATACGATGTTGATATCATGAATTTGCAACGTGTCAGCAAAATCGTTGGTGCAGATCAAACCGCAAATGGTCTGGTTGAAGTTGAACTTGAAAATGGTGCAAAGCTTGAATCGAAAACAGTAATCCTTTCAACAGGTGCGCGTTGGAGAGAAATGAATGTACCGGGTGAGCAAGAATACCGTACCCGTGGTGTCGCATACTGCCCACACTGTGATGGCCCTTTGTTCAAAGGCAAACGTGTTGCCGTGATTGGTGGCGGTAACTCAGGTGTTGAAGCTGCGATTGACCTTGCAGGGATTGTTGAGCATGTAACTTTGGTAGAGTTCGATACCAAACTACGTGCTGACCAAGTCTTGCAAAACAAATTGCATAGCTTGCCAAACACAACTGTGATCATGAATGCTTTAAGTACTGAAGTATTAGGTGATGGTTCACAAGTGACAGGTCTTAAATATAAAGATCGTGCGACTGATGAAGAGCATGTGGTTGAGCTTGCAGGGATCTTTGTACAGATTGGTTTATTGCCAAACACTGACTTCTTGAAAGACAGTGAACTTGAGTTAACCAATCGTGGTGAGATCATTGTGAATGACCGTAATGAGACCAATGTGAAAGGTGTATTTGCTGCAGGCGACTGTACTACGGTTCCGTACAAACAAATCATTATTGCAACAGGTGAAGGTGCAAAAGCATCACTCTCTGCATTTGATTACATCATCCGTTCTGGGCAGTAAAATTTAGATCCAGAAACAAAAGAGCCAAAGGGGGTAACCTTTGGCTCTTTTTCTTTTTATGGTTTATATAAACCATGTTCTACTAAATGCTCTCGTAAAATACGACGCAGTTCTAAAACGGCTTGCGGCGTTAACTGAATTGAATGTCCACCTGGAAGAACTTTCTCAGATTTGGCACCCTCTAAGTGAGCACTCTTATAAGGGACAATACCATCAGTAATTACGTTTGGATCATCGCTCTTGGTGATATTTCCCATAATTGAGTGAAAAACCAAGCCCTTATGAGGATTAATATTTTCTGTAAGCTCCATAAATTTGGACTGATGACTCAAATCGCTTGGACCATTTTGAATTAAACCACTATCAATATTACTCAAGAAATCTTTAACATCTAAATTTTCGGTTGTAAGTGAGGTTGCTACAGCTGATAAAAAAGCACCAGGTAGGCGAATAACTTTACGCGCTGCTAATGTAAACCAGCGATCTGCATAATCTGTACCTCGATGAGGGGAAGCCAAGAAAATTGCACGATCAAAATTATTGATTGAATGCATTTGCAATCGTTCAGTAACCATTGGATGTTTCTTAAAGCGGTTTTGCTGACGTGTTGTCATTAGCTCTAAAGCAGGCTTGGTAATATCGCCATCACTTACCAGTAAACGGCTAATAATACCTCCCATACTATGTCCAACCAGTACGGCATCATGTGCAGCAGGATCATTAGGGTTCAAAGAACCAAAAGCTTGCTTAAGAAGGGCATAAGTTTGGAAACGGCTTTCCAGAATTGGCATATTAGTCGAATAGAAAACTTGCCAAACTTGATAATTATCTCTTAAAACCGTGTCACCCATAACATCATTAGTCAAAGCAATCCATGCCTCAGGACTACTCGCGAGCCCATGGACTAATACAATAATTTTCTTATTTGGGTTGTATGGTTCAAGCATATATAGGTGTGGCATAGTCAAGTGCTGATCTCGATCAATCAGACTTAAATAAGCCGCGACACCTAAATTATTTTCAGCTAACCATAGGCCGTAAGGCGCGGAAAAGTTGGCCGCTAGAGGATATTGTTTTCCTGCTACACTAATATTATCGGTCCGGTATGGATCGTAAACCCGAATCACGAATTCAGGATTATTAATAATTTCTTCAACAGTGGTCGCATGTTTTGGTTCAGCTACAATCGTTGCAGCCAAATAACGTGCATGATGAATATTTGGATTAACACCATTTTTATAATTGTATTTAAGCGGGTCTAAAATATACTCATTAATATCTTCTTTTCCTGAACTCGGAAAAACCGCTACAAATTCAGATCCAAAACCATCACGACGGTTAATGGTTCTTAACCCTGAAAAATTTAAATTATAACTAGAAATTAACTTTTCTAATTTTTGCCCAGCAAGCTGCTGATGAAATTCGAAATCAATCGAATAGACACTTTTACCAATATGTATTTGAGGTTCAACACCATTTTTTTTAGGGTAGCGTAAATCATAAACACTCACCATTTTTGCGATGGCTTGATTATAAAAGTCCCGAATTTGAACTTGTCTATTATCAAAAATACGGTCATTAGGCTGACGTTTTGTTGAGAATAGGTAGGCATAGCTGTAACGAATACTTTTATCCAGTAAATTCAATTGCTGGTCTAAGCAATCATCATATTTACTTTGAATATTCGTTTGTTCTTCTTCAGACTTATGTTTAGTAAATCTACTAATTTTACAATTAGATGAATCTGACAAAGCCATTGCTTTTGCCAGATACATTTCACTTGCAGCTGATAAGAACTGTTCATCTAAAATTTGAGGTAAATTTTTGAGTTGATTTACACAGGTGTCAGGTGTGTCAGTACAAACTTTAGCTTCCTGACCAGACATTGATAAAACATTCAGACTTGCTTCGCTGAGTTTATCTTGCGTAAGAATACTATTACGTTCATTTGCAATAGTTACATTCAAAGCTTGCTGTTTAACATTAACGACCTGACAACCACTCAGAATTGAACCGAGTAGTATGACCGTCAATACTGTTTTGCTTCTTTTTATTGAAAACATTATGGTCAAAATTTAGTGGCTCAATGGTAGGTAGATCATACAAATTTTAAAATATTTTTCAAATGATCAAATAAAAAAAGGGCTGTCAAAACAGCCCTTTTTTATCTAATTACGCTTATTTTTTAGGTGTTGTGCTAGGGGTAGTGGCAGACATTGCAGGGTTAGTTAAAACTTGCCATACATTCCAACGACCTTGTTTTTCAATTTCTTGAATTAAACGATCAGCAATTTCCGACTCATCTGGATATTTAACTTTATAATTCTTAAGCGTCTGGATCGCATTTTTCTTTTGCTCCATCGCAATATAGTTATTTGCAGCAGCTAAATATGCTTCTTGAACATTACCTTTAATTGCTTTATCTAAATATGGAATCGCTTCGCGTTGACCACCACCTTCAGATAAGCCAAAACCGAACCAGAAGTTTGCTTCCGCGTCATCTGGATTAATTTTTAAAAGTCTTTGAGCATATTCTAAAGATCTAGTGGTATGAGCAGTACCTAAATCAAGGTTACGTGCAAGAACACTTGCTTTAAAAGCGCGAAGTAAAATATCAAATGATGCATTTGGGTTTGCAGCAAGTGTATCGAGTTGCTGTGTTACTTCTTTAAGTTTACTTTCGAAGCCTTTACGTTCTTGGCGGTCAGTAAAGCGAGGTGGATAGTGACGTGCTTTGCCTTCCACTAACTGTAAGAAGTCATCAATGCTTGTAACGTCAATTTCATTCTCGCCAGCTAAAACTGCATATTTCATTGAACGCTGTGTGTTATTTACAGTCGGAACAATCAGTTTATTGGTGTCGAGAGTAAGCTGTTTGGTTGGGTCATCTTGACGATTAACCACCATTTTCGTTACCGGCTGTGCAGCAGCTTCTTTTAACGCAACTTCAAATGCTGGCGGTTGATCATAGTTAAAAGGATTTAGTGCATAAAAAGGAGGAGTAAGCTCTGGTTCCTTGAAAACAAAAGGCTCAATTTTTTGTTGTTTTACAGGTGCCATTGTACAAGCTGTTAAACTTGAGGTCGCAAGGATGATATATGCCAAAGGCTTAAAATTCATAGGATCTTCCGTTCATTTTAGTAAAGTCAGATTTGGTAGTGGTAAGTCTAGGAAAAGCTAAACCGACATGCAAGAGTAAGCGTGTTACATTATGAATCAAGAATATTACGTTTTTGATATCTTGTTTTGTGCGCCACACTCACGACGCACTTCTTCAAGAATTTTTAGCTCTTCATCACTAAAAGGTTGTTCATCTTGGCTTTCTTTTTTGAAGCTAGGATCTAGCTCGGATAAACGCTGGCATAAATTATTCATACGCGTTTCATTGTTCTGAATACGATCAAGCAAAACGCGCATACCTTCTAAAATAGGGTCTGACTGATCAGCAGTTGTCGCATATGGGGCAAAACCAATACTTTGTGCATAATCACGGCGACGTTCTTCATCTTTATCTTGGTTCTTGTCGGTATCTTTATAGATATAGCGAGCAGGGTTTCCAACAGCAGTTACACCAGCAGGAACAGCTTTAGTCACTACAGCATTTGAACCAACTTTAGCACCTTTACCTACCGTAAATGGGCCCAAAATTTTCGCGCCAGCACCAACCACCACACCATCTTCTAAAGTTGGGTGACGTTTGCCGGTCTTCCATGTTGTACCGCCTAAGGTAACACCATGATAAAGCGTAACATCATCGCCAATTTCAGCAGTTTCACCAATCACAACACCCATACCATGATCAATAAAAAAACGCTTACCGATTTTAGCACCCGGATGAATTTCGATTCCTGTTGCAAAACGGCTAAATGAAGAAAGTAGGCGCGCTGCACCTTTACAATCTTTTTGCCATAATTCATGTGCAACACGATGCATCATAATTGCATGAATGCCAGGATAAGTCGTAAGAACTTCGAGTGTATTGCGGGCAGCAGGATCTCGCGCAAATACAGCCTTTATATCTTCTTTAAGCTGCTTAAGCATTGGGTTGATCCTCCTTGTCAGATAATGCTTTTTTCCATTTACCACTTGTCAGAGCTTGCACACGACTAAAAATACCGCGCAGTAAATGATATTCCATACGATCTAATTGTATACGACCAAACAGACGACGCAAGCGTAAAGGCAATAAACGTGGATTCTCTGGATCTAAAAATTCAATTTCAGTCAGCATTTTTTCTAGGTGAGGATAAAACTCTTCCATTTGCTGCTGAGTAACCAAAGGTTCATCCCATTGCATGCTTTGGCCTTGCACTAATGGCATTTCATCTACATTCTGATCGACTTTGTCTTGTTCCAGAGCAGACATTCGAAGCTCATAACATACGACTTGAATCGCTTGCGCAACATTTAATACGCCATAGTCCGGATTTACAGGAATCGTTAAATGGTAATTTGCTAGCGCTAATTCTTCGTTAGTTAAACCACGATCTTCGCGACCAAAAACAATCGCAATTTGTTGTCCTTGAGCAGTTGCTTTAATGGCTTCTTTAGCTGCAGGTCGCACATCCAGTAAAGGCCAAGGAATGGTGCGACTACGTGCACTTGTTCCAAAAACCAAATGGCAATCTTTAATCGCATCTTCTAAGGTGTCTACAATCTCAAGGTGCTCAAATAAATCTTGGGCACCAGCAGCAAGCGCTTGTATATCTGGATGAGGATATGTTTTAGGTGCTACGAGAACTAATTTAATTAGTCCCATTGTTTTCATGGCACGTAAAGCACTGCCAATATTAGCAGGCAAAGTTGTATTTACCATGACAATACGCACTTGTGCTAATTGTTTTGACACGGTGGTGTGGTCAAACGAACTCATAAGATTTCCAGAAATTACGAATATTGAGAAACTTCGCTTTGGTATAAATCCAATGCATCGTCCATAGACATACCCGTAGGAGGAGAGGCAACAGCATGTGGACGAACAGGATCTGCTGCTTTAGCCGCTTTCGACTTTACTTGATATTCAATATAAATATTATCTTTACCAAAATAATCTCTGAGTTTAGCAAGTAATTCATCTAGAGGAGCGACTTTCCATTGCGGACCAAACTGAAGCTCGGCTTGAGCATAGGGTTGATCAATCTGTAACTGTAGAGCGATATGTTGATGCATATCTACATTGCAAAATGGCAAGATCATGTTTTGCAGATCTTTTGCCAATGTTGGTTGCATGAACTCTTCTGTTAATTTGATTTGAATACTGTTAGCACGTTTTTGTCGTATTTCATTTAAGGTGAAAGCTTTGGTTAAACGTCCCATTGGACGATCAAAGCCTTCACGCTCATAGATTTCGCCTTCGAAAACTACAACACGTTCCACTTGAACGATATCTTTAAAACGTTGGAAGCGCTCATGATTACAGCTGACTTCAATACGTGCCGTACCATCATCAAGTACAATAACAACTCGGTTCGGAAAGTTTGCGACATCAATGACCAAACCTGCATAAACCGTTGTAACGCCACGACGCGTAGCTGTAATTTCGTTCAGTTTTACAGGAATAAAAGCTTTGAGTTCTTGTCGGTAAACATCAATTGGATGGCCCGTTAAATATAAACCAAGCGTATCTTTTTCGCCTTTTAGACGAACTTCATCACTCCACGGTTTAACAGGCTTAGCTGGTTTACGCTGAACTTCTTCAACTTCACCAAATAAATCCATAATACCGCTTTCACGGTTACTTCGCGCTTGTTCAGCAGCTTGAACAGCTTCAGGCAATTGAGCCATTAAGCTTGCACGTTCAATACCTAGGCAATCGAGTGCACCCGCACGAATTAAAGCTTCAAGAGTACGCTTATTGATTTTCTTTAAATCAATACGGTGGCAAAAATCGAATAGATCTGTATAAGGGCCATATTGTCGACGAGAGTCAATAACTGACTGCATTGCTTGTTCGCCGACGCCTTTAATTGCACCTAAGCCGTAAACAATCGTTTTATCATTACTCGCATGGAAGTGATAAGTCGACATGTTGACCGAGGGCGGTAAGACATCAAGATTATTATTTCGACAGTCATCAATCAAGAATACAACACTGTCTGTGTTTTGCATTTCCGATGTCATTACCGCTGCCATAAATTCAGCAGGGTAATGAGCTTTCAACCATGCTGTATGGTAGGCAACGAGTGCATAAGCAGCGGCGTGAGATTTGTTAAATCCATAGCCTGCAAACTTTTCCATATAGTCAAAGATATGGTTGGCTGTGCTTTCATCAATCCCTTTTTCAGCAGCACCTTCTAGGAAAATTTGGCGTTGCTTAACCATTTCCTCAGGTTTCTTTTTACCCATTGCACGGCGTAATAAGTCTGCGCCGCCTAACGTGTAACCTGCACAGATCTGTGCAGCCTGCATAACTTGTTCCTGATAAACCATAATGCCGTATGTTGGTTCTAATACACCTTCAAGAAGGGGATGAAGATATTCAAAATCTCCACCATGCATACGGTGAATAAAGTCAGGAATCAGGTCCATTGGACCTGGACGATACAATGATACGAACGCAATAATTTCTTCGAATTTGCTTGGGCGTGCTTCTTTAAGCATCCGTTTCATGCCGACGGATTCAAACTGGAATACCGCTGTCGTATTTGCATCGGCAAAGACAGAATATGCTTTAGCGTCGTCTAGAGGAACATGCAAGATATTGAGCTGATCATTACTGTCGCGGTTTTTATTAATATTTTGGATCGCGTCTTCAATAACGGTTAAGTTACGTAAGCCCAAGAAGTCGAATTTGACCAGACCTGCTGCTTCTACATCGTCTTTATCATATTGAGCAACACGGTTCGTCCCATCTGCATCACAAAGTACAGCCGAGAAATCGGTAATTTTACCTGGTGCAATGACTACACCTCCGGCATGTTTACCAGTATTTCGGGTTACACCTTCTAATTTTAATGCCATTTCCCAGATTTCGCTTGCATCGTCGTTATCTGGGTTAGATGGGTTGGTCACAATATCTTTAAGCTGAGGTTCCATATCAATAGCGGTAGCTAAGTCCACACCGAGCGGTTTGGTAGGCACCATTTTTGAAATACGGTCAGCTAAACCGTAAGATTTACCTAATACACGTGCAACATCACGGATTGCACCTTTTGCTGCCATGGTTCCGAAAGTTGCAATTTGTGAAACGGCTTCGCGACCATAAGTACGTGATACATAATCAATGACGCGGTCACGTCCAGCAATACAGAAATCGACGTCAAAGTCAGGCATCGATACACGTTCTGGGTTTAAGAAACGTTCAAAGAGTAGATCGTAACGAAGTGGATCAAGGTCAGTAATTTTTAAGCTATATGCGACTAAAGAACCTGCACCTGAACCACGACCTGGCCCTACAGGAACACCATTATTTTTTGCCCATTGAATAAAGTCCATGACGATGAGGAAGTATCCTGGGAAACCCATTTTCAGGATAATACCGACTTCATAATCAATTCGTTCATCGTAAGGCTTACGAATCTCTGCCCAGTCCTCGCCACGTTTTTCAACAGGGTAAAGATAATTTAAGCGCTCTTCCAAACCTACTTTAGATAAATGTTCAAAATAAGTGTCGATGGTAAAACCATCTGGAATTGGATAGTCAGGTAAAAAGTAAGTACCGAGTTGTAGTTTAACGTTGCAGCGTTTAGCAATATGATAGGTGTTCTCGATAGCACTAGGAATATCGGAAAACAATTCGATCATTTCATCTGAGGTTTTAAAGTGCTGCTCTGGGCTATACGTCCGTGGACGGCGATTATCTGCTAATACATAACCATCAGCGATACAAACACGTGCTTCGTGTGCCTCGAAATCTTCTTTTTCTACAAAGTGCACATCATTATGTGCAACTACACCAACATTATATTGAGCAGCAAGCTTAGCTGCTTCTTGAATAAAGTCTTCTTCACCTGGACGGTCAGTACGTGTTAAAGCAAGATAAACACGGTTACCAAACTTTTCGAGCCATGCTTCTAAAAGGGGAGCAGCTTTTTGAGGGTTAGATGAGCAAAGCATCTGACCAACATCACTATGCTGGCCAAGTAAAACGATAATATCTTGATGCTGTTCAAGTACCCATTCTTTTTGTACACATGGAATACTGAGCTGTTGTCCTTCAATAAAGCCGCGTGAAACGATTTCGGTGAGACTTTTCCACCCAACATCACTCATTGCAAGTAAGGTGACACGATGTTGAGCATCATCAAGGCGAATTGTGCTACCTAAAAGCGGCTTAATTCCTTTTTTTAAACAAGAATTATAAAATTTTACCGCCGCATGGAGGTTAGAGAGATCAGTTAATGCCAACGCAGGCATTTGGTCTTTAACCGCAGCATTGACCAAGTCAGGTATGCGAACTATCGACTCTGTAATCGAAAATTCTGTATAAATACCTAGATGAACAAACTGCATAAACCAATCCTTAATGCGACCACAGCATAGTTTAACACGCAAAGTTAAAAGGAAATGGTTAATATTTTGGCAAACTGTTAAGGATTTTATTATTTAAGAAGAATGAGTTGAACAACTATTGTACAGATTTAATATAAAAGACATTATTTTTATAAAATATGACCAGCTCAAACATCTAGGTTTGAGCTGGTTGAAAAACTTAGTACTGCCAGAACATGCGTTGAATTTCTTTAGCATCGGTAGTCTTGGTAAGAGCTAATGCTGCAAGAAGACGCGCTTTCTGAGGATTTAAATCATGTGCTGCTACCCAGCCATATTTAGAGTCAGGTTGTTCTGCATCACGCACTACAAAACCTTGTGGAACACGTGATGAACGGATAATTTGAATACCGTTCTTGTCGTGAAGATTTTGTAAAGTTGGTACGATATAGTTCGCAACTGAACCGTTACCAGTACCTGCATGGATAATCGCTTTAGCGCCAGCTTTTGCATATGCTTCATAAGCATCTGGAAGCATAGAGTCTGAGCCATAAACGATCTGTACCATTGGAAGTGCATCACCTTTAATATTTTCAATATTAAATTCTGAAGCATTTGTAAAACGTTTTACAGACTGTCTGAACCAGTATGGCTTGCCTTCAACTAATGTACCTAAAGCACCCCATTGGCTAACAAAAGCATTTGTATGAATGTTAATGCCTTTAGTTACATCACGCGCAGCAAAAATAGAGTCGTTCATGAGAACCATAACGCCTTTATTTTTTGCATCATCAGAAGCTGCTAAAGCAACTGCACTATAAAGGTTAAGTGGGCCATCTGCTGAAAGAGCAGTTGAAGGGCGCATTGAACCAACAATAACAATCGGTTTATCAGTGTGAACAACCAGATTTAAGAAAAATGCTGTTTCTTCTAAAGTATCTGTACCGTGAGTAATCACAACACCGTTAACAGATGGTTTTTTTACCAGCTCATTTACTTGACGAGCAATTTGTAATAATTCCTTGTCAGTAATACTTTCAGAAGCGACCTGTAATGCCTGAATACCAGTTACATTCGCCAAATCTTTGATTTGTGGAACTGCATTAATTAAGGCATCAACTGGAACTTTCGCAGCAGTGTAAGTTGCACTGTTTGTTGAATTTGCGCCAGCACCTGCGATAGTACCGCCAGTGGCAACAACAACTACATTGTTTTTTGCGTAAAGTGGGAGAGAGCAGGCCAATAAGCCCATCGCTAAACCTAAAGATTTAACAGTTTTAGTCAACATCGAAAATATCCTTATGAAGTGACGAAAGTAAAAAAAGTTTGTCGAATATGTCTGCTTTTCCTAAGCAAAATACATACCATGTAAAACATATTCGTAACTTGCTGAATAATAAGCATCCCTGAATAGCATTTTGTTTCACCAACAATTACTTAGTCATTGCTTTTATTCAGCGTTAATAAATATCATGAATAAAATAAAAAATCTATTAAGTTTTTCTAATTTATCTCGATTTGTTTGCTTTTTAATATAAAGAAAGCAAATGATTTTTTCATCTTTATAAAATTAAAAAATAATGGGTGTGGTAGGGGTCTTATTTACCATTTGGTACTTATATAGTGTTGATTACAAAGTTTATTATTTATAAATAAAATTATATAAATTTTTTAGTAGGGAAACTAAATAATAATTACAATAGTTTAATATAATTAAGTTGTAATAAAATGAATTAAAATTTAATCACTTGATGCTTATTTTTAAGAATATAAATTCTGTTTGGGTGATTTTTATTCTCTTTTTAAGGTTTACTTTAAAAAAATTTAATAGGAGTTAAAAGCTATTATTTGGTTCATTATTTAATATGAAAATACAGATAAATTTTTATTGTTTAATTTTAGAATAAAAAGAAGAGCAATTTTATAAGGTCATATAAAATTGCTCTTAAGTTGGGAGAGTGGGAGAAAAGAGAAACTTAAGCGGTCGTTTGTTCTTGAGTTGATTTAATTAATACAGGCTCTGGTAGCTCTTCAGTGTCAGCTACTTTATCACCTTCAAGTTTAGCAACTACGGCAGTAGCAATACTGTTACCTACTACGTTTGTTGCAGTACGACCCATATCAAGGAACTGATCGATACCAAGCAATAAGAGAATGCCTGCTTCAGGTAAATGGAACATGGTAAGTGTTGCTGAAATAACGACGATAGAAGCTCGTGATACACCCGCAATACCTTTACTTGTCACCATAAGCGTTAACAGAATTAAGATTTGTTGAGTGAAGCTAAGATCGATGTTGTAAGCTTGAGCAATAAACAGTACTGCAAACGTGGTGTACATCATTGAACCATCTAGGTTGAATGAATAACCCAAAGGTAATACAAAGCTAGTCACTTTTTTAGGCACACCAAATTTATTTAGTGCATCCATTACTTTAGGGTAGGCAGATTCACTTGAAGCTGTAGCAAAAGCAAGCGTTACAGGTTCGCGAATTAATTTGCCTAAGCGGAAAATATCTTTTTTAAGTACGATTGCACCAACAGAGAACAAAATAATCCAAAGCAACAGAAGACCGAAGTAGAACTCAGCGATTAAAATACCGTAGTCAACAATCAAGCCTAACCCCTGTACCGTAATTGCTGAAGCGATTGCAGCAAATACTGCAAAAGGGGCGAACATCATGACGTAATCGGTAATACGGAACATGATCTTGCTAAGTTCTTCAGTCAAACGGATAATGACAGAGTCTTTTTCTTTATCTTGATTTACAAAAGCAAGAGCTGAGCCAAAGAAGATTGAGAAAACGAGTACTTGGAGGATGTCATTGTTGGCCATTGCTTCTGCAATGCTGCGTGGGAAAACATGGCTTAAGAATGATTGTAGTGTAAAGCCAGTGGTCGCTGGGAGAGAAGCGCCACTAAGTTGTTGAGCTGTTGGTAGTGCTAAGTCTAAAGCTGCACCAGGTTGGAAGAAGTTAGCTAAACCCATACCGATTGCAAGCGATACAAACGAAGCAGTAATAAACCAAGTCATTGACTTAAGTGTAATACTTCCAATTGATGTAGATTTCCCCATTGATACAATGCCTGAAACAATTGTGGCAAATACTAATGGAGCAATAATCATTTTGATTAAGCGTAAAAAGATGTCTGAAATAATGCTGAAATAAGAAGCGATTTGCTTCAGTTGTTCACCTTCATTGAAAAAATGGTGACAAATCCAACCTGTTAGTATGCCGAGTAAAATAGCAATAACAATATACTTGAGCAATTTCTTTTGCTTCATATGAACCTCTATCCATTTGATTCAATCATTCTTTGATGGGATTTGAATGATTGAAAGCTTTCCTTGTTAGTTCAGTCCGGTCGTTCTACCGATTTTATCTTCCTAGATATCTGTATCTGTTTAACCGAATCGAATATGGTGATGTTGTTATGGAAGGGGATTGTTGCTCGATTTTGAAGCAGTGTGAAATGCAAAAATATATTGATCCATGCATTTTTTGCATAATAAAGATTGAGGAAAATGCGGAATTACACACAAATTTAAACGTATGGTAAAAAATATATAAATGAATTATTACGGTGAATTTAAAGATTAAAAGAATTAAATTTCCAATGAAAAACATTTAACTTCAAAGTGTTATTCTTGAATGGGTAGAAAGGTGAAAGGATTTGCGATAATTATTTTTTTAAATAATAAAATAGAATTATCAAAAAAGGCATCCAATTTAAGATGCCTTTTTTGATATGCATTTTTTTAACGACGGTTGGCTAAGAAACGACCTAAGCGAGTAATTGCTTCTCGTAATTCATTTTCAGCAGGTAAGAAAACCACGCGGAAATGATCTGGAGTTGGCCAATTAAAGCCCGTACCTTGCACCAATAACACTTTTTCTGCACGTAACAAATCAAGCATTAACTTTTCGTCATCTTCAATTGGATAGATGTTGGGATCGAGGCGAGGGAAACAGTACATTGCTCCCTCTGGTTTCACGCAGCTTACCCCTGGAATTTCATTTAGCATTTCCCAAGCAATATTACGCTGTTCGTATAAACGACCACCCGGACGAATCAGGTCATTAATTGATTGATATCCTCCGAGCGCGGTTTGAATCGCATATTGAGCTTGAACGTTTGCACATAGGCGCATAGATGCCAACATATCTAAACCTTCGATATAGTCAGCAGCACGGCTTTTGTCACCAGTAATTGCCATCCATCCTGAACGGAAACCTGCAATACGATAAGCTTTTGACAAGCCATTAAAAGATACGCATAGCTGGTCACCCGCTAATGACGCCACCGAAACATGTTCAATGCCGTCATAAATAATTTTGTCGTAAATTTCGTCAGCAAATAAAATTAAGTCATGTTTCTTTGCAACTGCGACAATTTGTTCAAGCACATGACGTGGATATACTGAACCAGTCGGGTTGTTCGGGTTAATAATGACAATACCGCGTGTGTTCGGCGTAATTTTACTTTCAATATCAGCAATATCTGGATACCAGCTATTTTCTTCATCACATTTATAGTGGATTGCTGTACCACCTGAAAGATTAACAGCTGCTGTCCAAAGCGGATAATCCGGCATTGGAATCAACATTTCATCGCCATCATCTAATAGGCCTTGCATAGCCATGACAATAAGTTCAGATACGCCATTACCGATATACACGTCATTCACGTGCATATTTAGAATGCCTTTTTGTTGGTAATACTGGCAGATAGCTTTACGTGCTGGAAAGATACCTTTTGAGTCAACATAACCAATTGCATTTGGTAGGTTTAAAGCAACGTCATTAATAATTTCTTGTGGGGCTTCAAAACCAAATGGAGCAGGGTTGCCAATATTTAGCTTAATGATTTTATGTCCTTGCTCTTCCATTTCATTGGCGGCTCGTAATACTGGTCCGCGAATGTCATAACAAACATACTCAAGCTTCGATGATTTCTTTATTTCTCTAGAAGTTGGCATGGATTGGAGGGTAGCAGTATTTTTAGACATAGCTGGATTCACTTTTGCATATCGGTATAAATAACTTTTAAATGTTTTAACTGTTACCAAATTCAGATCGTGTTGATCTTTTAGTAATTCAACAATTTTTTCATGGGTAAAGCCCGATTGCTGATACTGTTTGATAACTGGTAATAGTTGCTGGAAAAGCACACTTTTTTTCTGAGACATGTTTTGTCCTATACAACCGTGCCAAACAAGAATAGCACCATCTTTGCTTCCTTGGAAGAAAATAAAACATAAATTTGCTTACTTTTGATTTTGAATTTTGCTTACTTTTTGCTTTCTATTGCTTAGATGATTAAATTCCAACAAATTTTACGTTCAGAGACTAGTGTTTTTGTGATGAATGGCGTAAATATAAAAACTCAATCATCAGAAATGTTTACATCAGAATAAAGGTGCATGTCATGGGAAAAGTCAATAAAACAGACCGGGAATGGCAAAGAGAGTTATCACCAGAAGAGTATCGGATTACACGACAAAAGGGCACTGAGCCTGCATTTACGGGGCAATACTGGAATACTAAGCAACATGGTACCTATGTCTGCCGTTGCTGCGGCGCAGAATTGTTCTCATCAGATACTAAATATGACAGTGGTTGTGGTTGGCCTAGCTTCTTTAAACCGATTGAGCCAACTGCAATTGAAGAACATGACGATTTATCGCATGGTATGGTCAGAACTGAAATTGTTTGTCATGATTGCGAAGCCCATTTAGGGCATGTTTTTGAAGATGGACCACAGCCGACTGGTTTGCGCTATTGTGTAAACTCGGCATCATTACAACTGAAATCACAAGAAAAAAATGATGAGGAAACCTATCCATGAGTAATATTTATCAGTTTGAAGCTGAACTGTTAGAGGGTGAAGTTAAGCAATTAGCTGATTACAAAGGTAAAGTTTTACTAATTGTAAATACTGCGAGTAAATGTGGTTTTACACCACAATTTGCTGGCCTTGAAAAACTTTATGAGAAATATAAAGATCAAGGTTTGGAAGTTTTAGGTTTTCCCTGCAACCAGTTTGGGGGGCAAGATCCAGGTAACAATAAAGAAATCGGTACGTTCTGTCAGCGCAACTATGGGGTGAAATTCCCGATGTTTGCAAAAGTTGATGTAAAAGGACCAGAAGCCCATGTGATTTTTAGATATTTAACACGTGAAGCTAAAGGTATTTTGGGTAGTAGTACGATTAAATGGAACTTTACCAAATTTTTAGTGGGAAGAGATGGCGCAGTGTTAAACCGCTATGCTCCTACGACTAAACCAGAAGCTTTAGAAGCTGATATTGAAAAAGCATTAGCAAGTTAATGAATTCAATGAACGCTATTCCCCAAGCTTTTGAGTTTTGGCAAGATGGGCGAATGCCTTATGTTGAAACCAGAAGGTCTTGTTTTAGCCGAACATGTTATAAGCCTCATAGTCATCCAACATTTTCAATTGGAGCTATAGACGAAGGGAATAGCGTTTTTCAAAGCTCATTTGGTACAGCACAAAATATTTCTGCCGGCACATTAGTCATTGTGCCTGCCCACATTGAACATTCTTGTAACCCGCTGCCTGATCAGGCTTGGAGTTACCAGATGTTGCATCTGGATATATCTTGGCTTAATCAATGGTATGCCGAGTTTCAAAAAGAGGGCTTTGATTTAAATTTGCCCCAGCATAGACCTCTCATTATTAAAGATGAAAATTTATATCAGGCTTTTTCTGATATGAATGAAACTTTATTTGATTCTCAAAAATTAATTCTCGAAAAAGAACAGTCGCTTATCTATTGCCTTACACAGTTGTTATTACCTCATTTTATATTAGAAAAAATACAGAAAACTCAATATTTGTATGAAAGCTTTTTAGACTTAATTCATATTATTAAATCATCCGAACGATTTATTTCTTTAGAAGAGCTTGCAGAGCAGGTTGGCCTTAGTCGATATGCAATCATTCGCCTATTTAAAGCGAATGTGGGCTTAACACCCCATGCATTTCAAATTAATTTAAAGATTAATCAGGCCAGAGCACAATTAAAACAAGGCATTCCACTCGCAGAGCTGGCTGTAAATTTAGGCTTTAGTGATCAGAGCCATTTTCATAAAGCTTTCAAAGCCCATACAGGAATCACTCCTCGTCAGTTCCAACTCGTTGCTGCGCAATAATTTACAAGAAATTATTTTTCTCTATTTTTAAGCTATTCCATACTGTTTTACAGATGAAACCGTTATGGAAGTTTTTTTAGTTATTGCCTTTACCCATTTTTTAGCTTTGTTATCTCCGGGACCTGACTTCTTTCTGATTCTCACCAGTCTTTTGCAAAAGGGTTCGCGCTATACATATGGCGTCATTGTGGGAATTACTTTTGGTAATGCCTTGATTTTGATGGCGTGTATGTTTGGATTTATGGTGCTTGGAAATTTGAGTACGGACATTCTTTTAGTACTTAAATGGCTTGGGGCGGGGTATTTGGTTTATTTGAGCTACCTTTGTTTTAGTGCTGCTCGTTCTGGCACCTTAACTTTTGCTATTGAAAAAAATGGTTTGATGGATCAAGAGCATCGACAGCAGGATAAAGTTAAGAGCTTAATGTTAGGAATACAATCTAGTCTTCTTAATCCGAAAAATATTATGTTTTATAGCAGCTTAATGTTGCTCATTCAAAATGACTTTAGTCTGTTTCAAAAATTGCTAATGAGTACATGGATGACTGGAGTGGTGCTTGGTTGGAACTTATTGTTGGTTCGCTTATTGCTTCAAAATCGGGTTCTAGAACAGATTAAACGTTCTGCTAAGGGCCTATATTATTGCTCTAGTTTGGCTTTTATATTTTTCGCAGTACTGCTGGTTATTTATAGTTAATGTAGTGTACAGCCTTTAATATTACTAAAGGCTGTACAATTTACTTATGCTTAGAGAATTGCTTTTAAACGCTTAACCACTTCTTCGCATTGCGCTAAATCGGCAACTAAAGCCATGCGCACATGATTTTCCCCAGGGTTACCTTGATCTGTGTCACGAGATAAATAACGGCCAGGTAAAACCTTAATATGTGCTTTTTCCATTAACATCTTGGCAAAAGTTTCATCGTTATCAACTTTTAACCAATAATAAAAACCAGCATCTGGCTTTTGCAGAGGTAATAAGTGACCTAGTTCAGTTTGGAATAAATCAAATTTTGCACGATATTGCTTACGGTTTTCTTCAACATGGTTCTCATCATTCCATGCTGCAATTGATGCAAGCTGATGTTGAACAGGCATTGCTGCACCATGATAAGTACGATACTGCAAATATGGTTTTAATAATTCTGCATCACCAGCAACAAAACCTGAGCGTAAACCCGGTAAGTTTGAGCGTTTAGAAAGTGAATGGAATACGACACAGTTTTTATAGTCATCACGACCAAGTTCTGCACAAACTTCTAGCAAACCTGTAGGTGCTTGATCGAACCAAAGTTCTGAATAGCATTCGTCAGAAGCAATAACAAAATTATATTGATCGGACAAGGCAATTAACTTTTTGAATTGCTCTTTAGAAAGTACTGTGCCTGTTGGGTTACCTGGTGTACATACAAAAAGAAGGGCGGTTTTTTCCCATACTTCTGCCGGTACAGCATCAAAATCACCTAAATAGCCATTTTCTTCTGTGCAATTGATGAAATAAGGTTTTGCACCAGCGAGTAGAGCTGCACCTTCATAAATTTGATAAAACGGATTCGGCATTACTACATACGGCGCGTCTTCACGGTTAATGAGCGCCTGAACAAATGAGAAAATCCCTTCACGCGTACCTGATACGGGTAAAATATGATTTTCTGCACTAATGCTATTCAGTTTGAAGCGCTTGGTTAACCACTCTGCAATACTTTGGCGAAGCTCTGGCAAACCCTTACTATTCGGATAAGTCGATAAATGATTAAAGTTATCAATAATTGCTTGTTTAACAAACTCTGGTGCTGGGTGCTTAGGTTCACCAATTGATAGTGGAATCAAGGGGAGATTAGCAGGAGTGATATCCTTAAAAAGCTGGTTTAACTTTTCAAATGGATACGGGTGCAATAACGACAAGCTAGAGTTCATTAAACAGTTACCAATTAGTTGAGTTTCAGTGCTGACAAATTTGATTAGATGCTTCATCTAATGCAGCTTTAAGCTTTTCCGAGAAGAGTTTGACCTCTTCGTTATTTAACGGTTTTCCATCTTTTTTCGTGACAAAGAAAATATCTTCGGCGCGTTCACCTAAAGTTGCAATTCTAGCTGAATGGATGTCTAAACCTTGCATCATAAATAAGCCACCTACGCGTGCAAGTAGGCCAGGGTGATCAAGTGTTGAAATTTCGACCATGTTTTGCTGTAACGCTTCATTCAATGTAACGTCGACTGTATTTTCAATATCAAAATGACGTAGTTGACGTGGAATTCGGCGTTGCATGAGTCCTGGATATTGATCTGGCTGACTAAGTGCTTTCACTAATGCAGTTTTAACAGTTTCTTCGCGTTCAGGGTCGGTCAGCAATGTACCGAAACGATCAAGCACAACATAGGTGTCTAAGCTAAATGCCGTACTTGCCGTGATAATCTTTGCATCTTGAACGTCTAAATTCATTTTGTCCAAAACTGCAACAGTGGTGGCAAAAAGGTTGGGTTGGTCACGTGTATATATAAAGATTTGCACTGCATCTTGGGCAGCTTTACGGTGAGCACGCAACAGTACTAATGGCTCTGGATTATCACCGTGTTTCAAAATTGCTTGAGTGTGCCATGCAATTTCATCTGCTGATTCTTTAATGAAGTATTCATCACCAAGTTCTTGCCATACTTTTTCGACGTCTGCTAATGAGAAGTTATTCACCAGTAATTCACTTGCTGCAAATTTGGTGTCTTCAATCAGCATTTGATAGTCAACAGGACGACTTAAACCTGTACGAATTACATCACGGGCATGCGTATAAAGTTGACGCATAAGTGAAGCACGCCATGTGTTCCATAGTTTTGGATTTGTTGCATTAATATCGGCAACCGTTAAGGTATATAGATAATCGAGATGTTCCATATCGCCAAGTTTTTCAGCAAAATCTTTAACAACATCTGGATCGGAAATATCCTTTTTCTGAGCAGTCAGTGACATGAGCAAATGGTTGTGGATGAGCCATGCAATTAATTTGCATTCACGCTCTGTAAAGCCGTGCGCACGTCCAAACTCAATCGCATCTTCTGCACCGAGTTCACTATGGTCTCCACCGCGGCCTTTAGCAATGTCATGAAATAATGCAGCGATAAATACAATATCTTGACGTGCGAGACGTTGGAAAACAGAGCTTACAACAGGAAACTCTTTAGCAAACTCAGGTTCTTTAAAACGGTTTAAGTTGCGCAGCAATAATAATGTGTGAGCATCGACCGTATAGATATGGAATAGGTCATATTGCATAAGACCCATAATTTGACCAAACGCTGGTATGTAGTTTCCTAAAACACCATAGCGCTTCATTGCAACTAAAGTATCGTATAGACGATAGGGGGAGCGAATGATTGACATGAATAGTGCTTGATGTTCAGGATTATCTCGATAATTCTGATTAATACGTTTTGCAGCAAGAATAAGTAAGCGTAAAGTACGAGCGCGGATCCCTTCAATATCTGGTCGATTAGCCAAAATATAGAATAACTCTAAAATAGCACTTGGGTGTTCTGCGAATATTTTGTGGTGCTGTACGGCAAGCTTGTTATCAACGATTTTAAAATGATTATTAACTTCTTCAATTTTACGTTCGTAATTGGGTAAGCGAGGAGTAATGACCGATTCGCTAAAATAGGCCAATAACATTTCATTGAGGGTAGAAACCTGTTGTGCGGTACGGTAGTAGCGTTTCATGAACTGCTCAACACCGTAATTTACAGGTTGACCTTCTTTACGGACATAACCAAATTGAGCCGCAATTTCTCTTTGATGATCGAATAAAAGACGGTTTTCATCACGTTTCGCTAAACGATGTAAATGGTGGCGAATTTCCCAAAGAAAACTTTCAGCTTCTTCTAAAACTGTTAATTCAAACTCTGAAATAAAACCTAAATGTACTAAGTCATAAATGCGGTTTACGCGGAAATGACGCTTGGCAATCCAGCCAATCTGGTTAATGTCACGAATGCCACCCGGTGCATTTTTAATATCTGGTTCTAAATTGCTTTCAGTATTGTTGTGTTGGTGGTAACGCTTGGCTTGTTCAGCCATTTTTGCATCAAAAAATGTTTTGTCTGTCCACGTTTGCGAAACAATACGACGCGGCCATTTTGCAAGTTGACTATTACCTGTAATTAAACGAGCTTCAATGAGTGTGGTTGCAACGGTTAGATCTGTTGCAGCTTGTTCAACACAGCTTTGGATGGTACGAACGCTAATTCCGGGTTTAAAATTACCAACATCCCATAAAGAGGAAATAAATGTAGAAATACGCTTTTCGTTTTCTTCGTTAATTTCATGTTCTGACAAAATCATGATATCAACATCGGAATAGGGCAACATTTCACGGCGCCCATAACCACCCACTGCAAAAAGACCTAATCCTGTCTGGTCGAGTTCGGCATGTTTCCATAAAAAGATCAGTGCTTCGTCTACAAGGTCTGAGCGCGCTTTAATGACTTCTCGAATCGATTGCCCATTTTCATATGAATCCTGCAATTGCTTTTCTACATCCGTTCGCCATTGATTAATGGCTTTAATATCATGATGGCTTGTAACGTAGTTCAGCAATGGCGATGTATTGATCATGAAAATGGGTCTACCAATAAGTAAATATTAAGAGTTGGTTTTTACGCTTACTTGATCAGCGGTTTCTTTCGCTAAAGTACGAGCAAGATCAGTATTTTCTGCACGAGCAGTTGCCACACCCATACGACGTCGTTTGAAACCTTCTGGTTTACCAAACAGGCGTAGGTCAGTATTTGGATTGGCTAACGCCGTATTTAAGCCACTGTAGCTTAAGTTGTTGGCATCTACCCCCGCATAAATGACTGCACTCGCGGCAATACTATGGCGAGCTGTGTTCACTGGTAATCCTAAAATTGCACGAGCATGCAGTTCAAATTCGCTTTGAAATTGCGATGCTAGAGTTACTAGACCTGTATCATGTGGGCGAGGTGATACTTCACTGAACCAGACTTTATCGCCTTTAATAAACAGTTCTACACCAAAAATACCACAGCCACCCAGTGCAGTTGTCACTTTATTGGCGATCCGTTTTGCTTCTTCAAGTGCGGCAGGTGTCATGGGTTGAGGCTGCCAGCTTTCTACATAATCACCTGCATCTTGACGGTGACCAATTGGGTCGCAGTAGTGAGTTTCGATTTCACCAGTTTCAGGGTTTTTAGCGCGAACGGTAAGTAATGTAATTTCAAAATCAAAATCAATTTGAGATTCAATGATGACCGTACCTTGGTTAACACGACCACCTTGCATCGCATATTCCCAAGCAGCATCGACTTCATCGAAACTTTTTACACGAGATTGGCCTTTACCTGAAGATGACATCACTGGTTTTACAAAATTTGGATAACCAATATCATCAGAAGCGGCGCGGAAGCTTTCTAGTGAATCAGCAAAGCGATAAGCAGAGGTAGGTAAACCAAGTTCTTCAGCAGCAAGACGACGAATACCTTCACGGTTCATTGTTAGATTTACAGCTTTAGCAGAAGGAATAACTGTTGCAGTTTGGCTCGCTTCAATTTCAACGAGAACTTCTGTAGCGATGGCCTCAATTTCTGGAACAATTAAATTCGGTTTAATTTTTTTGATGAGTTGTTTTAATTGAGTAGGATCAGCCATATTTAACACATAAGAAAAATGTGCAACTTGCATGGCTGGCGCATGATCATAACGGTCGGCTGCATGTACTTCTACACCAAGGCGTTGTAAGGAAATTACAACTTCTTTGCCAAGCTCTCCTGAACCTAACAATAAAACTTTAAATGCAGAAGATTGAAGTGGGGTACCGAGTGTCACGCTCATGCGAATCATCCTGACAAAATTATTTTTTTAAGCATAGCAGAACTTATGGTGGAGTTAAGCCTTATAACGCATAAAAAATGAATTTTGTCGGACAATTAAGAATGTACTTTATTTAGACATTAACTTGATAGTTTAAAAGTAGCTCATCGGCATTTTTACCGCGAATACCCCAATTTTCTTTAGGTGTTTCAAAAATCGTAATTTCGATATCTTGAGGTGCTATTTTGCATTGTTCTTCAATATTGCGAAATAACGTTTGGATGAGTCTCTTTTTCGTTTCTGTACTACGACCTATAAACATTGAAAGCTCAAGGATGATGTAGTGTTGGCTACGGTCAGAAGGATAGATAAAGTTTCCTGGTTTAAGGCTAATAAAACGTTGAAATCTTTTCTCAACCGGATATTTTAATTCTTCAATGAGGGCTTGATGTATGGCATGAGAAAGTAATTCTCGATATTGCATAATCGTTTGTTCATTTGCGTAAATTTTAACTTGTGACATTTTTATCTCTAATGGGTAGATGAAGTTATCTTTTTAATCAATTTAAAAAATTAGTTTTTAAAGCCAGAAGTCTAAATACCTCTGGCTGGAATTTATTTTATATAAGGAAAATGAGTTTATCTATTTATAAAGGTAAATAAGTATAGATCAGGCCATAAACAATTGCGGCAGTTAACGTTGCTGGCACAATTTTCTTAAATTTAAAATAAAGGCCTGCTAAAACCAGAAAACCGATAAGCATGGCGAAACTCTTATCTGGATTTTCAAGAAGTGGTGGAAGAGTGGCAACGACAAGCATGGCGCTAATTGCAGATATACCAATACAGCCCAAAGCAATTTTTAACCAGACTGAACCGCGTCTTTGCTGTGTACCTTGCAGCTTTTGTATAACAAAGAATGGTCCAAAACGTGAGGCGAAATTAGCAATACCCACAATTATGCCGACCAGAATAATCTCTAGGTTCATTTTAAACTTCGACCTCTTCTTGTTGTCTTAAAACATAATGTTTAAACAGGCCTGCTAAAATGCCTGAAAGAATGCCAATAAAAATGGCAGCAGATAAGTTAATCCAATAGCAGGCTAAAGCTGAAACGACTAAAGATACAGCGACTACAAGGCTATGTTTTCGCTCAAAAGCCGCTAACAAGAAACTCAAAAATAAAGCTGGAAGTAAAAAGTCTAATGCTGCTTGTAAAAACTTTGGAAGATGAGAGACCTGATCTGCAAATAATCCCCCTAATAATGAGCCAGTTGCCCAAGCCATCCAACTAAATAGGCTAAGTCCTAACATCCAAGATTCAGACCATTGCTGACGACGTTGTGAAAGTTGGATCATGCCACTTGCAAAAACTTCATCGGTTAAGCCCCATGCCCAAACCGCCGTTTTTTTAAGATTTAACTTGTTGGGAATAAGGTTGTATAGCGCTGGCCCATAAAGAACATGACGAATATCAAGTGCAATCACTGTTAATGCCGTTAACCAGATGGATGAACCGCTGGCCAAAAGTGCGACAACCAAGAACTGGCTGGCTCCAGCATACATTGAACAAGATAGGAAAAAAGCTTCCCATGGCGTAAAACCAAACTGAGATGCAGAAACACCGAAGGCAAAAGAAACGGGTAAATAGGTGAGTACGATAGCTTGACTATCTTTGGCACCTTGCCAAAAAGTTGCCGTTTGATCAGCCATCAATTGTTGTTTGGACACAATACACCTTGGCAATAAACCAAATGATAAAAATACTTGAAAGATTGAGTATTGTAGCCGAATTTAATAGCATAGTGCCGAAATGTTTAATCGGCAGTTTGATATGTTCAACGCAAAGATTCGTTTAGTTTATATCGCCATGTTGAGTGCAGGTATTTTTACATTGCAGGGCTGTGACAATGGTAATCAGGGTGCAGAAAAAAAAGTAGAAATTAAGCCAGCACCGAAACTAACCAATGATGCAACTGTTTATGCTCAAAAAGCATGGACATTAATTAATACGGTTGAGCATTTGGTTTATGAAAAGCAACTGAGTCAAATCGATGACAACGTTCGTAAACCTTTACGTCAATTGAGTACGGACTGGCGTATTAATGTGAAAATGACTGACTCAGTGACAGAAGGGAAATACGCGCTTTGTCGTAAAGCTTTAACTAGTCTAGATGTGTGGGCTCGTGAAACATTGGAAAATAATAATTCAGTTGCTAAGAAGCAGGCAGATTATGAGCGAGATAAAGCGCAATGTAAGGATGCAATTGAGAAGCCAAGTCTTGGAAATACTTCTCCAAAATAAAGCAGACAAATATAAAAAGCGAGATGATCAATCTCGCTTTTTTGCTTTTAAACGATAATGAGTGAATGTTAATTAAGGTTTTGTTGCCGCTTTAGCTGTGTTAGCAGTTTTTACTGCATCTTGTTTCATTTGATGAGTCATTTGCTGAGATTCATGCTGAGCATGCATAGATTTCATCATTGTGTCATGCTTTTGTTCAGTCATATCTTTTTTAACATCTTGTTTTGCTTTTGCTACTTCTTTTTTAGCAGTCGCTTTGCCGTGTGCCGCAACACATTTTCCGCCTTTATGATTTGGTCCTGTACCGCCTTGTAATTGAGTTCCTTTTGGACATGCAAATGCCGAAACACTTAGCATAGCCAATACGCCTGCTGTAAGAATTGTTGATAATTTTTTCATGTTAATCAGCGCCTTGTTGAGTATTATTGCTCAGCTTGAGTGTAGGGTGAAAATATCTGCTTTGAAACATTTATTTTGTGAAATAGAGTTTGAACAATGTGTTGTTTTGCAGTGTTATCTAATTTTTTAATTTAATTTTAAGTTTTTGTTATATGGCTGCCTTTGAATGGATTAAGAATGGGCTTGAGCAACTACTTTCAATTTCTCAATATCTAAAATCTCAATTTTTTTAAAAGCAATTTTAATGATCTTTTGTTTTTCGAGTAGGCTCAGTTCATGATTGATGGTCTGTCTAGATGTAGTCAGCATATTTGCCAATTGTTCTTGAGAAATATGAATGTGGCGATCTTGAATAAGAATATGGTTACCATAGCCTTCTAAAATGAATAGAAGACGTTGAGTAAGCCTTTGAGAAATGCTGCGTGTTTGTATTGCAATCTGCTCTAAGAAAACATACCTAAGTTTTTGGCTGGTTAAACGTGCAAAATAGTACCAGTAATAGGGATTTTCTTTGAGTAGCTTATTTAAGGGCTTCGCTGGAATATGTAGAACAGTACTTTTTTTCAGAGCAATCGCATCGTGTGAACGTGGTTCATGGTCAATGAGGGAGATTTCTCCAAACCACATAATCGGCTCAGCAATAGCAGAAAGTGCTTCATTACCATTTACATCGACATAACCTAAGCTAATTGAGCCTTCAAGCACGGTATAAATGCCATCAAACACATCTTGGGCACGGAAAACATAACTATTTTTTTCGAAAGTAATTTGCTTACCATGCTCTAGAATAAAGTTTTGGAATGCTTCTGGAAGCGCACTAAACCATGTGTTTTCTTTTAATCGGTTAATATAAATAATGTCCAATATTGGGCCATCCATGAAAAAAATCATTACTTTGTCAAATAGCTGACAACTTTAAGTTTTCCTTATTTGTACAGTATGACTATATGTAGATGAATAGGGAACAACTCATGTCAAATCTGGAGCAACAGCTTAGCAAATATGCGGCTTACCACTTAAATCATAAAAATATTTTGACGCATTTTATTGGTATTCCACTCATCGTTTTTTCAATTCTATGTTTAACTGCGAGAGCTGGGATCGATATAAGTAGTTTTAAACTTACTTTAGCTATTGTGTTGATTGCAGTTAGTACGATTTATTATTTTATTTTAGATAAAGTATTTGGTTTACTCATGCTGATTCTTTTAGTTGCTTTCTATCCACTGGCGAGCCAAATTGCCCAATTATCTTGGGGAGAATGGTTAGCAGCAAGTATTGGTATCTTTGTGGTGGGATGGGTCTTTCAGTTTGTTGGGCATTATTTCGAAAAGAAAAAACCAGCTTTTGTTGATGACGTGATTGGACTTGCGATAGGGCCGTTATTTGTATTGGCAGAATTTATATTTATGCTGGGTTTTAGAAAGCCATTGCATGAGCGAATTTTGAAAGAAGCACGTAGTAAACGAGAGATGATGGATCTGAATCATTCCTTATAAATATAAAAAAAGCCCCAATATGTTGGGGCTTTTTCTTAATCTTTAACTTAAACGTTGAAACGGAAGTGCATTACATCGCCATCTTGAACGATGTAAGTTTTACCTTCTAAACGCCATTTACCAGCTTCTTTAGCGCCGTTTTCACCGTTGTATTGTACGAAGTCATCATATGCAACAACTTCAGCACGGATAAAGCCTTTTTCGAAGTCAGTGTGAATCACACCAGCTGCTTGAGGAGCGGTTGCACCAACTTTTACAGTCCATGCACGTACTTCTTGTACACCAGCAGTGAAATAAGTCTGTAAACCTAAAAGCGCATAACCTGCACGAATAACCACATTTAAGCCTGGTTCTTCCATGCCCATTGCTTCTAGGAACTCAGCACGATCTTCATCTTCTAATAATGAAATTTCAGCTTCGATTTGGTTGCAAAGAGGAACAACAATTGCGTTTTCTTCAGCAGCAAGTTTTTTTACTGCATCTAAATGCGGGTTATTTTCAAAACCGTCTTCAGCAACGTTGGCAATATACATCGTTGGTTTTAAAGTCATTAAACCAAAACCACGAACTAATTTACGTTCGTCATCAGACAAATCAGCTGCGCGTGCTGGTTTACCTTCATCTAGTAATGGTTGGATTTTTTCTAAAACTGCTTTAGTTGCAACAGCTTCTTTGTCACCGCCTTTAGCAACTTTAGTTAAGCGTAAAATTGCTTTAGCAACAGTTTCAAGGTCTGCAAGTGCAAGTTCAGTATTGATGGTTGCGATGTCATCTAACGGATCAATTTTACCGTTTACGTGAATCACGTTTTCATCTTCGAAACAACGTACCACGTGAGCAATTGCATCAGTTTCACGAATGTTAGCAAGGAATTGGTTACCTAAGCCTTCACCTTTTGATGCACCAGCAACAAGACCTGCAATATCTACAAATTCCATTGTAGTTGGCAAAATACGCTGTGGTTTAACAATCGCAGCAAGTTTGTCTAAACGTGGATCTGGTACAGGAACAATACCTGTGTTTGGTTCAATGGTACAGAAAGGGAAGTTTTCCGCTGCAATTGCTGCTTTCGTTAATGCATTGAAAAGGGTAGATTTCCCTACGTTTGGCAGACCAACAATACCGCAATTAAAACCCATGAAAACCACTCACAAATATGTAAATTAAAAATTGTGGCTGATTTTACATGAAAGCCATGACAAAGTCATGGCTAGAGCAGGGTTCTGTTGAGTTTAAACTTTACGTTTATCAAGTTGCTGGGCTAATGCATCACCAGTCGCTTGTACTAACATGACTAAAACAATCAATACTAAAATTACAGCCACCATAATTTGCATATCAAAACGTTGATAGCCATAACGATAAGCAATGTCTCCTAGGCCACCCGCACCAATAGCACCGGCAATGGCAGAGGAGTTAATCATGGTAACAATTGTGACAGTAAAGCCCGCAACAATACCTGGCAAAGCCTCTGGTAAAAGCACATGCCAAATAATTTGTTTACGGTTACAACCCATCGCTTGTGCAGCTTCAATTAAGCCTTGATCGACTTCACGTAAGCTAACTTCTGCAATACGGGCAAAGAAAGGAATTGCAGCAATCGTTAATGGAACAACGGCTGCCCATACGCCGTAACTTGTCCCGACAATCCAGCGAGTAAGTGGAATAAGGGCTACCATTAAAATAAGAAAAGGCACAGAGCGCGTAATGTTAATTACCCAGCCCAACGCCTGATTAGTTTTTTGTGAGGGGTGAATGCCATGCTCAGATGTACTTACTAGAACAACAGCAATCGGTAAGCCAATTAAAAAAGCAATCAATGCAGATGCACCCACCATAAGTAAGGTATCTACAGTTCCAGTAATTAATAGATCAATGAGCTGGTCGGGCATAGCCAAGTACCTCAAATTGTGCAATTGCTGTTAATGCATCTTGTCGTATGGATGAAATATCAATTTCTACATTAGGAATACCCACTAAAAGTGAGCCAATAATGTGCCCTTGAATGGTGTCGACCTGACTTTGATATAAATTGACGGGTGCTTTAAATCTAGCAAGTAGTTCTTGTATATCGGGTACTTGATGTGCTTCAGCCTCATATTTAAGTTTTATAATAATATGAGTCGAATTTTCATCCAGTAACGGACTGATCTTAAAAGGTAGGGTGATTTGCTCAAGATTAAGCAGCTCTTGGGTAATCTGTTGTTCTGGGCGTGAAAACACAGACCAAACTTGTCCAGCCTCTACAATCTCACCTTGATCAATCACTACGACTTGATCGCAAATTTCTCGAATGACCTGCATTTCGTGAGTGATTAATACAATAGTTAAGCCAAGCTCCTGATTAATCTTTTTAAGCAAAGCCAAAATAGTGGCTGTACTTTCTGGATCAAGTGCGGAGGTTGCTTCGTCACATAGTAAAATTTCAGGGTGGTGAACAAGTGCGCGTGCAATACCGACACGTTGCTTTTGCCCACCAGAAAGTTGTGACGGATAATAGCTAGATTTATCTGCTAGCCCGACTAAAGCCAAAACTTCATTTACACGTTGGTCGATATCTGCTTTGTTGTAATTGGAAACTTTTAAGGGCAATGCCACATTTTCCCAAACTGTTTTTGCAGACATTAAATTGAAATGTTGAAAAATCATTCCAATCCGTTGACGGGTTTGGATGAGCTCGGCATGACTCAATTCAGCAATGTTTTGTTGATGAATATGAATACTGCCAGTATTCACTTGTTCCAAGCCATTTAAAGTACGGAGCAAGGAAGATTTGCCTGCACCACTTTTCCCAATAATGCCTAAGATTTTACCTTGAGGAACATCAAGGTTAATTTCTTTTAAAGCATGAAGTTTTTGACCTTGTGATTGGTAAAACTTATTTAAACCACGAATTTTGATATGGGGTAGAGAAAAATCAACTTGTGATCCAAAACTCACCATCGTCATTCTCCTTATTTCCAGCCTTGAAACCACATACCTTGGCCAAAGTCTTTATCCAGAATATCCTGCGCTTGTTTTGAGTTCTGGAATGCTTTGACGAAGGTTGCCAGTTTTTGATTTTTATCTTGGTAATCACGACGGGTCACAAACAAAATTGCATATTTTTTATCAATCGGATCTAAAAATAATGCGCTATGCGGGTCGGTTACCTTTGCCATTTTTAAGTAGTGAGGGAAGCCGAAAATTAAATCGACATCGTTATATGCATGTGCTGTCTGCGGGCCTTCAACCTCAACAAAATTTAGCTGTTTAGGATTAGCAATAATGTCTTGGGTGGTCGAAAGTTCATTGTTGCTGTCTTTTAGCTGAATTAAGCCAGCACGATGTAGCAAAATTAAGGCACGAGCTAAATTGACTGGGTCGTTTGGAATAGCAACGCGTGCCTGTGAAGGTAAATCATCAAGTGTTTTATATTTTTTTGAATATAAACCTACGTGACTTCCTGAACCCACAGCAAATGCGTGTAAGTCATATCCTGTTTCTTTAACGGCATTGCGTAAAAAAACGCTTTGCTGGAAAAAGTTTGCATCAATATCGCCGTTTTGTACGGCAACATTCGGTGCTCGCCAGTCAGAAAATTCAACAAGCTTGACGTGAACACCTTGCTTTTCAACTTCATTGGCAATGCTTTGTAATAGCTCAGCATAAGGCGGGCTAATGCCAATCGTTAAAACATCATCGGTTTGCTTATTTTTAATATAGCGATAACCGACGAGACCCAGAATCACGATTAAAATCGTAATTCCGAGTAACCAAGGCTTATATTGTTTGAACTGAATAGCCATAATCTTTCCGTTATTACTTCCAGCCAGGGAACCAAAGTGTTGGCCCAATCTCAGCATCTAAGACAGCTTTAACTTTTGGCGAGTTCTGATAAATCTCAACAAATTTCTTCAATTTGTCGCCCTTGTCCTGATAGTCATCACGCACTACAAACAAGATGGCATAACGTTTATTGGTATTGTCATCAAGTAAAAGAGCACTCTCAGGGTCAGCTGTTTTTGCTAAGCGTAAGTAATGTGGGTAGCCAAAAGCTAAGTCAACATCATCAATTGCACGAGCAGTCTGTGGTCCTTCAACCTCTATGAATTGCAAGTTTTTAGGGTTTGAAACAACATCTTTGAGTGCAGATAAATGATTGTTTGAATCTTTAAGCGTAATTAATTTAGCTTGCTGTAAAAGTAGTAGAGCACGACCTTGGTTAACTGGATCATTTGGAATGACTACACGTGCATTTTGTGGCAATTCATCAAGGCTTTTATATTTCTTTGAATAAAGTCCCACATGTGATGCTGCACCCACTGCAAATGCCTTTAATTTAAAGCCAGTTTCTTTAATTGCATTATCTAAGAAAGGTTGATGCTGGAAAAAGTTCGCATCAATATCCCCATGATTTAAAGTAATGTTTGGTGTATTCCAGTCAGAAAATTCAACCAGTTTCACATTTAAACCCTGTAGCTTTGCTTCATCGGCAGCAGCTTGTAAAGTTTTTGCAAATGGTGGACTAATGCCAATTACAAGTTCATTTGAGCCACTTTGACGGTGTTTATTCCAAAAGAATAAAGCAACAAAAAGGACTACAACGACTAAGCCTACGCCTAGCCATTTTTTAGAGGCTGTTTGAGCCATGTCTATCTCCAAATTTAAGCAGTTATTTCTTCAATTTTTGTTAAGTTTTTGCTGTTGTTATAGGGACTACATCGGAACGCTTGAACAGGGTGCTGTTTCGGTAATTGATCCCCCCGATTAAAAATTTTGTTCCGCAAAGAACCCGTTTTATATGCAGTTTTATAACGACCACGTTGTTGTAGCTCAGGAATGACCAAGCGAATAAAATCGTTGTGAGACTCAGGCGCAACAGTACGCGTCAAATTAAAGCCATCAATATCAGTCTCATCTAAAAGATGAATTAAATATTCAGCAACTTCTTCGCCACTACCGACAATGAGTGGATAACGACCACCCAAAACATGTTGAGCTTTTAAATCATTTTTAGTGATTTGCTGTTCTTTAAATTTTTCGGTAATGGAAACAATGCTGTTACTTTTCTGATAAGGAATTGCTTCATCGTCGGCAAATTTACTTAAGTCGATACCAGTTGAACTTGCATAATGAGCTAAGCCTGCTTCAGGACTTGCGTACTGACGATATTCATTAAGTTTTTGTACTGCGAGGTCATGTGTCTCAGCAACGACAACGGTTATGCCGACAAAGACTTTAATGTCATCTGCCGCACGTCCTTGCTGTTCAGCAAGAGCGCGGATCTTTTTCACTTGCTCACGAATTTTTTCGGGCTTGTCACCACCAATAAATACACATTCAGCATGACGAGTCGCAAACTGCATACCTTTCGGTGAAGCACCCGCTTGAAATAATGTTGGGGTGCGTTGCACAGAAGGAGACACCTGAAATACACCTTCACTCTGGTAATATTTTCCGTGATGGTGGATGGTGTGAACTTTAGATGGGTCTGTAAAAACACGTTGGACTTTATCTTTTTTGACTGCGTCGTTTTCCCATGAACCTTCCCAATATTTATAGCAAAGCTCTAAAAATTCTTCGGCTTGTTCATAGCGGGCATCGTGGTCTTTTAAACCTTTTTGACCAATCAGACGTTCTGCACTATCTAAATAACCCGTCACGATATTCCAGCCAATACGGCCTTGAGTTAAATGGTCAAGACTCGCAAAGCGACGAGCGAATTGGTACGGATGCTCATAGCTTAAGTTAACAGTCACCCCAAAACTCAAGTTCTGCGTGACTGCTGCCATAGCTGAAATGAGTGTGGAAGGGTCATGGCTCGGAAGTTGAATTGATTCTTTTAAAGTGAGGTCAATACCATTTTGATAGACGTCATACACACCTGTAATATCGGCAATAAACAAACCATCAAACAGACCACTTTCTAAGGTTTTGGCTTGTTCTGTCCAATAGCTGAGTTCATTAAAACGGTGTGACTCATCACGTGGATGTGTCCATAGACCATGATTAATATGCCCAACACAATTCATATCAAAGGCATTCAGCAAAATCTCTTTAGCTTTAAAATCAGTCATCACAATGTCCCCCGACGAGGTGGTAGAACACCGTTTAAAACATAGTTGCCGATAAAGTAATATTTCCAGCGTGCAGCATCATGCAACGTATGCACGCGTGCATTTCGCCAGAAACGGTCTAAGCCATCTTGTGCTTGACTACCACGGCTACCAGCAAGTTCAATCAGCTTCGACGATGCTTTTAGTGCGATATCGCTACTATGAGCACGTACTTTTGCAACATCAATTGAAGCCTTAGCAATCCTTTCAGGTGTAGTTTCAATTTTTGCGGCATCAATTGATTGAGCAGCTTGTTTTAATAGAACCTCACTTGCTCGTACATCTACTGCAATGCGTCCTAATTCATAAATTGTTAAAGGATCTTGGTTTGCCGTTGCAACTTGCGAATCAATCCATGGGCGAGCTTGATGTACTCTTTGCAAGCTTTCTTCAAAGGCTGCTCGTGCAATACCTACCTCAATAGATGCATGCATAATTTGAGCAAACGGACCAACTAAAGTTGGCTGTAAGAATGCAGTATCAAAAGGAATGACATCATCTGCATCGACAAAAACCTGATCAAACTTGACTGTGCCGCTACCTGTGGTTTTCTGTCCAAAGCCAGACCAGTCATCCACAAGTTTTAATCCTTGCGAACCACTTTTCACAAATGCCAGATATTCTCGGCCAGCATCGTCTAGAACTAAAGTTGGAATACGGTGAGCAAATAAGCTTCCTGTGCAATAAAACTTTTCACCTTGAATCAGATATCCATTTTCGTGAGGACGAATATTGGTTTGTTTGTGAGTCGAAGTTTTAGTTTTAAACTCAGCAAGTGCATTACCAAAGCGAGTACCATTTAACACTTCGCCATATAAGCGTTGTTTTTGAGCTTCTGTTCCCGTGTTGCGTAAGACTTCTAAAGCATAGAAATGATTTTGTGGAATTTGACCAATTGAACCATCTGCACCGCTTAAAAGCGCAATTACTTTAGCTACCGTATGGCTTGAAACTTCGGCACCACCATATTGCTTGGGTACTGTAATTGCCCAAAGCCCAGACTGGCTTAAGGCATCAATTTCGGTATACGGTAAAATTCGCTTTGTATCGCGTTCTACTGCGGTTTTTTTAAATTGCTCAGCAAATTGTTTTGCAATTTCTAAAGCTTCAGCATCATTTTGAATAATATGTGCTTTGCCCGATGCTGATGTTTGTTTAGTTTGAATCGATTGATATGAAGTCATGACAATTTCTCCTTAAATCCAGGCATGGCGGGCAGGGAAATGACCATTAAGGTAATAATTGCCAATGGCATGTAATTTCCAGCGAACAGGGTCGTGTAACGTATGTACACGGGCATTTCGCCAATGTTGATCTAAATTGTGTTGGCTTAAACTTGAACGGCTACCGCCAAGTTCCAGCAGTTTTTCAGAGATTTGTAGAGCGGCATCATTGGCATAGACTTTCGCTTCAGCAACCAAAATTGAAGCTTTTGCTACTTGTTCATCAGTCACATTTTGAAGTTGGTCAAGTTCATCTAAATATTCAGCAGCTTCATCAAGCAATAAAATTGCAGCGTCGAGCACAATATTTAACTTACCAACCTCTTGCAGGGTGTAATGCTCAAAACTGGCTTTTTCAACATTTGCATCAATAATCGGGCGTGCTTTATGAATGGTCGATAAGGTATCTTCAAAAGCGGCTTCTGCAATTCCAACATCAATTGCAACTTGTAATAACTGCGAATAAGCACCGCGATAAGTTGGGACTTGTGTTAATAAGCGTTCATCAAAAATAAGTTCAGGATTAACTTCAACATCATTTAATTTAACTGTGCCGCTCGCAGTTGTACGTTGGCCAAAGCCATTCCAATCATTAATGACTTCAATACCTTGGGCTTCTCGGTTAACAATCACTAAAACTACATGGCCTTCAGGATGAACGGCCTTAATTGCAAGCCAATGCGCAAAACTTGTTCCAGTCGAATAAAATTTCTCACCGTTTAAAATATATTTGCCATTTTCAATGGTGAGCGTGGTTTTTAGTGTTTTTGAGTCATGTGTATTACGTTCTGGGCCACCGTTGGCAAGACGTTTTCCTGCTAATATTTCTGAAAAGATAAATTGTTTTTGTTGTTCTGTACCCAAGATTTCGATCAGGTTTAAAAGGCTAATCTGATTTTGTGGAATCTGACCAACATTCGCATCGCCTTTACTTAAAATACGGAAAACTTGTGCCAAGGTTTTATTGGACACAAAAGCTCCGCCATATTTTTTTGCAATTCGGATTCCGCCTAAGCCTTTTTGGCTAAAGCTTTCGATTTGCTCATGAGGTAATAAGCGTTGTTGATCACGTGTATTACGACCCTCTAAAGCATAATCCGCCACTTGATAAGCGGCATTAATGGCTTGTTGATCATTTTGAATGACTTGGACGTATGCCGTCGTTTTAGATAGAGAATTAGACATAATGACACCTTGTATTACTGTCATTACCTTACAAAAGAAATATTTTTCCACTAAACGAGGACTTATGCTCAGCTTATGAAATAAAGTGCAAAGCATTTTTTTTGATTTTTAATGGAAAAATAAAGATATTAAAAGCTATTATAAATCAATTAGTTATAGTTTTTATGAAAAAAATTAATAATAAAATTAGTTTTAATATGAAAAAGAGCAATAAGTACGGTAAAAAAAGATATAAAAAATAGACTTAACTGTCAGCAAAAATGAGCACAATATCCATTGTTTTCACTAAAAATAGCTTCTAAAGTATCTACTTACCATCGACCATTTTTGTACAAATAGTCAAATAAAAATAAACGTGGAGATTTTATGCGGGTTTTGTATCAGTTCCCTTTGTCCCATTATTGTGAAAAAGCTCGCTGGTTGTTAGACCATAAAGAACTTGATTATGTGGCTCATAACTTGATTCCAGGGTTTCATCGTGCTTTCGCACAACTCAAAACAGGGCAAAATTTGCTGCCAATTTTGAAAGATGATCATCAATGGATTGCTGAATCAACCAAAATTGCACTTTATCTGGATGATACCTACCCAGAACATGTGCTTTTACGTCGTGATGAGCAACTTAGACAACAAACACTGAAAATTGATAGTTTGGCTGATGATCTTGGGATACATGTGCGCCGTTGGGCTTTAGCACATAATTTAGCCCAAGGGGACCATGCTCTAGAAATTATGATGGGTGAACAAGGTTATTTACGTCAGTTTGAAAAAATATCAAAACCCTTTCTCAAAACATTAGTAAAGAAGAACTATAAACTTGAAGAGGAGTTAGTGAGCCAGTCCAAAGAGCATATGGACGAACTCATAAATGAACTAAACCTGTATCTAATAGAAAATCAAGCGCGCTATATGGTCGGAGACAGATTAAGTCTTGCCGATATTTCTGTCTGTTCGATGCTTGCACCACTATTAGAGGTAAAAGGTACGCCTTGGGAGCGTGAAGAGGCAGAAGAAGTTTCAGCCGAATGGGGCAACTATCAAAAATATTTACTTGATTTGCCTCTAGGCCAATATGTTTTAAGAATATATCAAACCGAAAGAAACGCGCGAGTAGATTGGCGAGGAATTTAAACTTTATAAAATGCCCTGATTTTCTCAGGGCATTTTTGTAATATTTCTAAGGTCACTCATTTATCTAAATATTACTATCAATTTTCTAAATGATTTTTATTAAACCATTTGTATATATTATTTTGATGCTTAAGTTGCTTTTTACAATGTGAATTTAATGTTTAGCTAAATCTTTAATAATTTTAATTTTTATAATTTTCTAGAAAATATAATTTTTCTAAAAACAGTTTTTAGAAGAAGTTAAGCCTCTTTATTGTGCATGTGTTTACAATGTAATCAATAATTGCCACATTTAAGTGTAATTAGGTGAGCTTAATAATAGACAGAAGATTAAAATATAGATTAAAGTAGAAACATGTGAGCAGTTTTAAAGGTATTAATTCTGCAAAACAGATTGAATAAAATAAGTGAAGCAAATGGATGTGTCCTACTTGGAAAAGTTGGCTCGATAATTGCAATTTAATAATAAATCACTCTATTTCTCTATATGAATGATTCTATAGATAAATAGAGAGAATGATCATCAAGGAGTTCTTATGAAACGTTCTGCAACCTCTCTCATTGTTTCAACAGTTATGCTTTGTACGGTTGGTGCTACTTCTCAAATTCAGGCAGCAGATACATTAGCTAAAATTAAAAGCAGCGGAAAAATCGTCATTGGCCACCGAGAATCTTCTGACCCAATTTCATATGTTGTTGCAGGTAAACCAGTAGGTTATGCAGTCGATATCTGTAACCAGTTTGCAAATGACATTAAAAAAGAATTGAAAATGCCTGGGCTAAAAGTTGAATACAAGGCAGTAACTTCATCAACTCGTATTCCTGAACTTTTAGCAGGCAATATCGATATGGAATGTGGTACGACCACAAACTCTAAGCAACGCCAAGAACAAGTTGGTTTCTCAACAAACTACTATGCGACTGAAGTACGTATGGCAGTTAAAGCGAACTCTGGCATTAAGAGTCTGGCGGATTTAAATGGCAAGGCTGTTGTAACAACTCAAGGTACAACATCTGATAAATACATCAAGATGAATGAAAAAGGCCAAGCACTTACTATCCAAAACATCTATGGTAAAGATCACTCAGACTCTTTTGCAATGATGGCATCAGGCCGTGCTGCTGCATTTGTCATGGATGATAATATTTTAGCTGGTTTAGTTGCCAAGTCTTCTACACCTAAAGCTTTCGCAATTGTTGGTCCAGTACTTTCATCAGAGCCTTATGGCATTATGCTTGCTAAAGGTGATACAAAATTTAAAGCGATTGCTGACCGTACTGTAAATAATCTATGGAAAACTGGTCAAATGGACGCTTTATATAAGAAGTGGTTCTTATCGCCAATTCCACCAAAAAATACAAATTTGAACATGCCACAAAGTTCATCTTATAAAAAATTAAAAGCTCACCCAACAGATGCAGGGATCTAACAAGATCTTTTTGTCCTAAATTTACTTAAGCAAGTGAAACCTCACTTGCTTAAGCGGTCTATTTTCCTAAAGATATTCATTTAAGGGGCAAACATGTCAGTCGGCTCGCTAAACTGGACTATATTCTGTGCGGAGTCTAATGAATATGGTGTCGATAAAGCCGCATGGGCAGAATCAGTCTGTAGAGTAATTGGTAGCTCAAGCTACAATGCTCATGCTGAAGCGCCCACATGGTTACAAATGTTAGGTTCAGGCGTCTTTACTATGGTTTGGACAGCTGTTATAGCCTTTCTTATCGCATTTTTATTAGGTTCTCTCCTAGGGGTAATTCGTACATTACCCAACAAACCTCTCGCATTTATTGGCAATTGTTACGTTGAAATTTTCCGTAATATTCCACTTATTGTGCAGCTATTCTTCTGGGCATTTGTTTTTCCGGAATTTTTACCGGATAGCATAAGTGCAGGTAGTGGGGATGTTGTTGCTGGTGGATGGTGGAAAAATCTTTTAAATCAGCAACCTGCGGTTATTGGTGTTTTTGCATTAGGTCTCTACACAGCTGCGCGTGTATCTGAGCATATACGTGCCGGTATTAATACTGTTTCAACAGGACAAAAATTTGCTGCTTCCGCAGTAGGTTTTACCACTGCACAAAGCTATCGTTATGTCATTTTACCTGTTGCATATCGTACTGTGTGGCCAACGATTACTTCTGAAGCAATGAACGTTTTCAAAAACTCAGCTGTTTTATATGCTTTGAGTGTTTTGAACTTCTTCGCTTATACAAAAACCATGCGGGAAGAAACTTCTCAGGACATCATTATTCTTATTCTCTCTACACCTGTTTATTTGATTATTACTTATAGCATTAAATTTGTAATGGCATGGATTGAGAAACGAATGGCTGTACCTGGCTTAGGTTCGGGAGGGAAGTAATTATGGATTTTTCTTTATTACAGAATCCTGACGTGATTGCGGCACTCAAAGAAGGTTTCGTTTTTACCCTTACCGTAACTGTATTGGCGATGCTGGGCGGTATCCTGATTGGAACCCCCTTGGCAATGATGCGTTTGTCTAGCAATGCCATCGCAAGTAATTTCGCAAAATTTTATGTCGATCTGTTTCGTGGTATTCCATTGATTCAGGTAATCTTTATTTTCTACTTTTTGTTGCCGAAAATATTTGAGTTTCAATCTGATACATATTGGGGACCGTTGTTTTCGAGTGTTGTGACTTTTGCTATTTTTGAGGCTGCATTTTTCTCGGAAATTGTACGTTCAGGCATTCAGTCTATTTCAAGAGGTCAGGTAAATGCAGGTTACGCGTTAGGTTTTACCTATGGTCAATCAATGCGCTATGTGGTTTTACCTCAAGCTTTTCGTAACATGCTCCCAGTATTGTTAACTCAAACAATTATTTTATTTCAGGATATCTCATTAGTTTATGTGATTAGTGCCCCAGACTTTTTAGGTCGTGCAGATACATTGGCTAATACTTATGGTCCTGAAACGAAAGCAACATTCTATTTAATCGTCGCTGTAGTGTACTTCTGTAGTTCGTTTGTGCTATCGCAATTAGTCAAACGCTTACAGCAAAAAATTGCCATCATTCGCTAATTGGAGATTTTAAATGCCAATGATAGACATCCAACATATCTCTAAATGGTATGGTGATTTTCAGGTTTTAACAGATTGCACGACGAGTATTGAAAAAGGTGATGTCGTTGTTGTTTGCGGGCCGTCTGGTTCAGGAAAATCAACACTCATTAAAACAGTAAATGCGTTAGAACCATTTCAGCAAGGCGATATTATTGTTGATGGCGTTTCTCTGAAAGATCCAAAAACAGATCTTGCTAAATTCCGTTCACGAGTGGGAATGGTCTTTCAACACTTTGAACTTTTCCCGCACATGACTGTCTTGGAAAATTTAACAATTGCTCAAGTTAAAGTGTTAAAGCGTTCAGTTGCCGATGCTCGTGCAAAAGGTCTGAAATATTTAGAACGTGTAGGTTTGCTTGCGCATAAAGATAAGTTTCCAGGTCAATTGTCTGGTGGACAGCAACAACGTGTAGCGATTGCGCGTGGCTTATCCATGGACCCAATCTGTATGTTGTTTGATGAACCAACTTCTGCACTTGACCCTGAAATGGTCGGTGAAGTACTTGAAGTAATGGTGCAACTTGCACATGAAGGTATGACCATGATGTGTGTTACACATGAAATGGGCTTCGCTAAAAGAGTATCTAACCGTTTAATTTTTATGGATGAAGGTAAGATTTTAGAAGACTGCCCAACACATGAATTTTTTGATAATTTAGATGCTCGCCACGAGCGTGCTAAACTTTTCTTAGAAAAAATTCAAGCCATGCACTAATACTGGTAATAAAAAAGAGCCTTTTTAAAGGCTCTTTTTTTAAACCTGATTTTTAGAAATTATATTTTGCTAATAAGTTGACACGTGAGTAGTCACCCTTATCGCCTGCGAAAGTTTCGCGCTGGCCGTAAGTATATTCTGCACCTAAATCAATATTTTTAACTGGATTCCAGATTAAATTGACCAAGGCATTATAAATTTCTTTGTTATAGCTGGCACTGGTTAAATTGCTATTTGCGTAAATGCTATCATCTTTATATTGAATACCGCCTATTGCAAAAGTAGAGCGGAGGATAGGGCTCCATTTTCGTTGATAGCCAATAACGGCACTATCAAATTCACCTAAATTAATATCCTGTGTTGTTGTGTCATAGGCATAAGCAGAATTGCTATAAGATAAATAACGGCCGTCTCCTTTTACATGATAGTAGTTAGCAACCAAGCTATCTTGAGGAGTTAAATCATATTTACCTCCAACGCCTACACCCCAACCAAATTTTTCTTCAGAAGCGCTATCTTTGGGTGCCACACGGTTTTCATGTGCAAGACCATGTAGTTGTAATAGGCCTTTGTTATCAGCAGTTTTAAAATCATATCGGGTTGTTAGAGCAGGGAAGCGACTTCCACCAGCAGCATTACTCACTTTTTCAACATCACCACCTTCTAAAGCAACTAATATTTTCTGTTGTGCATTAATCGGCTGAGTATAACGAACTTGTACGGTACGCGTAGTGCCTGTACCAACAGCTCCAGTGAAATCTAGAGTTTCGGGTGATGTATCGGTATTTACAAAAGGTGAAGTGGTTTGACCAGCTAACCATTTTCCTAAAGACATATAGGCATGGCGAACACGGAAGGTTCCATTGCCATTGTCTCCATTTCCGCCCATGAAATCGGCTTCAATTTTCCCTGTTAAATCTCCATATTGAGTTGGACGAGTAATATCTAGGCCAATTCGTGAGGTCGCAGCAGATACATTTAAGGAATCTTGTCTTGGATCATCTTTGTTTAAGGGGTAGTTGGCGCCATTTGAAATGCTACCATTTGAACCTTTAAGGTCGTAGGTTGCATCTACTCGGACATTACCATAAAGCTTAACTTGGGTTTGACCATCCGCCATTGCCATCCAACCTGGTTTTGATACAGGAGAGGTAGAAGCAGCAGGTGTTGCGGGAGGTGCTGGTGGAGCACTGACCAATAAAGCTGTTTTTTGTTGATCAGATAGTTTCTGGACAAGTTGTTTTAATTCCTTTACCTCATCACGTAACGCATTAACTTCAGCATCTGTAGCTGCATGCACAGGCATCGTTACGCTAATTACACCTAAAGAACTCATTGCTAGCACTAGTGTTTTGATCTTATTCACAGGCATTCCCCGACATGGATAAAAATTTTCCTGCAAATACATAACAATAATAATGCCAACTTTAACAATTTAGAAAAATAGTCAAATTTCTATTTTTATCATTGGTTTATGTCAAAATAGAAGTGTGAATAAGCACTTTCATTGAAAAAAATAAATGAGAGCATGAAATTGACTCTCTAAAATGAATCATATGCTCGACTATTTGCACGGTTAAAATGCATAACTGCAATAAAATATGTAAAAGAAATAAATGTTTTAGCTATTTTTAAACCTTTGTATTTTTCAATGCGTCGGAGTTGTATAGGGTATACTGTCCTCATTGTAAATTCTGGCTGGAGATAGGAATGGAGTTAGATCGTTTTGATAAACAAATTCTAGAAATTTTGTCTCATGAAGACTTAAATTTGAATGAACTTTCAGAACGGATCAATCTGTCAGTCAGTTCTGTGCATCGCCGGATTAAACACCTGATTGAAGCCAACGTTATGGGGCAACTCAAAAGGGAAATTAATTTTAGTAAACTCGGCTTTACCTTGCACATATTATTGCAAGTTTCATTGAGTAAGCATGACACTGAAACATTTGATAAGTTTCTTTCCGAAATAGAAGCAATTCCAGAAGTAACAAATGCATTTCTAGTGACAGGGCAAAGTGCCGATTTTATTTTGGAACTTGTAGCACGAAACATGGATGACTACAGCGAAATTTTATTAAGACGTATTGGAAAAATTGACAATGTAGTTGCTTTGCATTCCAGTTTTGTTATTAAAAAATATAATGTTTTTAACTGCTATAACTTATTAAATAAACTATAAAAAAACGCACCCAATGGTGCGTTTTTTTAATTCAAATGTTTGATTTAGGCATCAAGTTGAGCCAAAACCTCATCTGTGAATTCAACGTTAGTATAAACGTTTTGTACATCATCGAGATCTTCAAACATATCAATCATTTTAAGAATTTGTTTTGCTTGGTCGACATCAGTAATTTCAGCTTTGGTTGATGGACTCATAACCACTTCTGCATTGTCAGATTTTAAACCAGCAGCAGTCAGAGCATCTTGAACTTCACCAAAAGTTTCTGGTGACGTGATTACCAAAATTTCATCTTCAGAAATTTCAATATCTTCAGCGCCAGCTTCTAAAGCAACTTCCATGATTTTGTCTTCTAAAGACACATCTTCAAAAGTAATTTCACCACGTTTAGTAAATAGATAAGCTACAGAACCTGCTGTACCTAAGTTACCATTTGTTTTACTAAAACAGTGACGTACATCTGGTACTGTACGGTTCAAGTTATCTGTCATTGTTTCAACAAGAACAGCAACACCGCCAACACCATAACCTTCGTAAGTTACTTCTTTTAAATCATCATTATCTTCACCACCGGCACCACGTTGGATTGCACGGTTGATGGTGTCACGTGTCATATTAACTGAAAGAGCTTTTTCAACTACTGCACGCAGACGAGGGTTGCTAGCAGCATCTCCACCGCCAAGTCTGGCAGCAGTCACAATTTCACGAATATATTTAGTAAAAACTTTACCGCGACTTGCATCTTGTTTCGCTTTACGATGCTTAATATTGGCCCATTTAGAATGACCCGCCATGGACGTGAACTCCAAAAAAGAAAATGCAAAAGTGCTGGAATATTAGCATAGGCTTGGTTTTGTTGAAAACTGTTGCCCTGCGTTTTGTTAGCCAATTGAATAAGAATAATAAACTTAAGACCCAATGAGTAAGATTAGGCCGAATCAAGTCCAATTTGATTTAGTTAATTTTGACGTCTATGTCAAATTTCGCATATAGCTCTTTAATTGTTTCCAAATCTTTTTGTAAGTCTGTTGGGTAAATTTTGCCTAGAATTCCGCCTTGTTTACTTCGGGCGTTGGCATACATGAGTACAATGGGAACATTAGCTGCTTTGGCAATATGCCAAAAACCTGTACGGATAGGTTTACGTTCAGAGCCATCTTTGGCACGAGTAGCTTCAGGAGCAATCACCAAGTTAAAAGTTTCATGATTTTGAAATTGTTCAACCATTTGAGAAACAATATCTTTACTCGCTTTACGGTCAACGGGAATGCCACCAAGTTTTTCTAGAATTGGCTTAAGGGGACCCTTAAAAAGTTCTTTCTTTATTAAAGTATGAATTTTAATGTCTAAAATTTGGAAGAGAGCAATAGATAGCACTGCATCTAGATTAGAGGTATGTTCAAAGCCAATAATAACTTGTTTTTTCTCAAGAATTTCGGGATCTACATTATAGGTCCAACCAGCAGCTTTAAAGATAGAGTTACCTAGAAATTTTTTCATAGATCAGTGCAAGGTGATAAATTTTCAGGATTCTAATATGAGTTTGTAAAAAAGCATAGAAAAATTATGAAAGCTAAAGTAAGGCATCAATAATGAAGATTATCTAAGCTGTAGAAGATTTAAAAAGTTCTTTTTATTTTTCTTTTAAACTTAATAAACTTAGATAATTTTAAAATTAAGAGACCTGCTGAGGTATTTCTTCATTAATTAAATATTCAATATATTGCCAAATTTTTTCAGAGTTAATAAGCGCTTTATCTGTTGTTCCATCAATAATCATCCCATCAATAATAGAAATAATGATGTGAGTAAGTGGAGTAGGGTTTTCTATCCCTAATTGAGTGAGCTGTTCTTGTAATAAATGAGTCAACCACTTCGTATATTCGTAAAATGGTTCACGAATTGAAGTATATTGTTTAGATACTTCAATAAATGCTTTTTTAAATAAACATCCATTAAATGTTTCACTATTGATCCATTCAATATACCAATTAAAAATAATATGAATTTTCTCAAGCGGGTTAGCATCTTGACGTAAACTTAGTTGTTCATTAATTGAATTTTGAATATTTAAATTTCGATGTTGCAAGCATTCCATAATTAAATTTTCTTTCGAAGGAAAATATTTATAAAATGTCATCTTTGCAACGTTAGATTCAGCAATAATACGGTCAACACCAGTAGCATTGTATCCAATCTGATTAAATAAATTTAAAGCAGTATTTATAATATCTTCTTTTTTTGACATTACTATTCCATATAGTTAGAACTAATTATAACTTAATCTAAAAAATTAAAATTTTAATATGAATTATCATAATAAAAAAAGGGATTGGATACAAGTTTATATTGTGATAATGATTATCATTATCTGAGTTTTTTTGAAAATTTCTATTTGATTTCGTACGATTTTAATTCTAATATTGATTGATAAAGGAACATATTTAAATATTAATTTAAGTCATTGTTTTTATAATAAAATATGTAAAAATCGATCAGGCTTCAATAAATTTAATGAGAGTGGATATGCCTAAGACATTTGAGAATTTTAATAATCCTAGAAAGAAAGCACTCGCAGGGATGAAGCAAAGCATTTCAGCCGAACTATGGGAAAAAAATTCAGACTTTTTGTCCCGTTTAAGAGCAAAAATTGCTAACCATGCCGTGTCAAATCATCCAGCAATTGATATTTTAAATAACGGAAAAATTAATAAAGAAAATTTAAAAAAAATTCACTTAGAATATCGTCACGCAATTGTACAAACTTTTACTGATGCACTGCTCATGGCTCAATTTCAAACTAAACAATTAGAGCCAAGATTGCATGCTGGTGCAAAAATGTTTCCACGTTTTCTTTTAAGCCTAAATATTTTTGATGAGTTTGGATTTCGACCCGGTTTAGACAAAGATGGTTATTATCAGGGAAACCCAGAATATGCTCACTATCCTTTATTTGAAGATGTATTAAATGATTTCGGTATTACGGAAGAAGATCGTCTGACTTTTCAACCAAGTGACATTGCAGATCAAGTTAGAGTATTTTTAGAAAATGCTTATCATGACTATAAAGCTGTTTCAGCCTTATTAGCAGTCGCGGAAGAAGAGGTTATCCTTTATAGTCCACCTCTACGTAAAGCAACTAAAGCCGTCGGTTTGGAGGTGGAGGGTGGTGGTTATTATCATGTACATGGTATTTCTGAGGATGAGAGCGCCGAAGCCGCGGATGATGATCATGAAGAAGATTTATGGTATGTCTTGATGCAAGCTTGTACAGAAGAAGATTATAACTATATTGAAAAGATATGCTTAGAGTATTGTGATTTATGGGAAAAGTTCTGGGATATTCAATTAGAACATTCTGAACCTATGCGGAAACAAATCTTAGCCTAATAGATGAAGTAGAAATATTCTGTGCACAAAGAAAATTTATTTTAAAAAAGTTGAAGTTTAGGAATAAAAATAAATTTTAAAATTTGATAATTAAATTTTAAGTATTGTTTATAGCGGTGAACTAAATTCTATTTGAATACATATTAAAAAACCCCATAAACTTTTTAGTTTATGGGGTTTGGTATTTGGTGGGCCCACACAGACTTGAACTGTGGACCAACGGATTATGAGTCCTACAGTAAAAGTATTTATTACTGTTGATGAGTACTAATTAAATTTATTTAAATTTAGCAAAAACAAAGGCATAGTTCGAATTGTTGTTGATTAGTGTTGACTATGATTGAATTAATTTGCTTACATACTGCTTACACGCAGCCCATGTAACCGCTTTTTATGAAAACCAAGTTCACAACCCTTAAAGTTTTAAAATTTGATCCTCCAGCTGAAGGTAAGAACCAAATATTTTACTGGGATAGTGACACACCAAGTTTATCTGTCAGGGTAACACAGAATGAGAATAGATCTTACATATTTCAAAGTCGGGTTACTGGTAAATCTATTCGTATAACCATTGGCGGCGTTACTGTATGGTCTTTAGATGATGCAAGAAAAGAGGCTAGACGATTACAACAACTTTGTGACCAGGGAATAGATCCAAGACGTAGTAAAGCAGAAGAGAATGAAAAAAATAATGAATATTCTGGATTACAAGAACAAAAGAAAATCAAATTCGAAACTGCATTTTTAGAGTATGTAGAGGAAAATAAAACTGCTTGGAGTGACCGCTATATTAAAGATCACTACACATTAATCCATAGAGGTGGTGAAAAGAAAAAAATAGGGCGCGGTTTAACTATACCAGGTGTGTTAGCTTCATTATTAGATAAACCATTATACGAAATAAATGCTGAATTTATTATTTATTGGCAGATTGAAGAAGCAAAAACAAGACCAACGCGTGCAGCGCTTGGTTTTAGAACATTAAGAGCTTTTATTAACTGGTGCATGGAGCATGAAGTATACTCTCAGATTATTAGTGACGAGGCTCATAAATCTAAACGCGTACGTAAAGTTGTTCCAACAATAAAACCAAAAAAACAGGCAATACAAAGAAATCAACTTGCCACATGGTTTAAAACAGTAAATGACTTACCTAATATAATGCACAAGGCTTTTTTACAAATAACCATTTTAACCGGTCCTCGTTCTGAATCAATGCGTGGTCTTGAATATCACTTATTAGATTTTAAATGGAAGACTATAAAAGTATGGGATAAAGTCGATCAAGATTACCGCATTATTCCTATGACAAAATATGTAGAGAAACTATTGTTGAGTCTTCCTAAAAACCCTCAATCAAATTATGTATTTTGGTCTACTAATTCTAAGTGCGGTTATGTGACTGATGTTCGTAAAAAATACTACCAACATTTAAAAGAGAAGGGTTTACCACGTTTTACAATTCATGATTTAAGACGTTCGTTTAGTAACCTTACAGAGTGGCTAGATGTTCCGGCAGGAGTCGTTGCTCAGATAATGGGTCATAAACCAAGCGCAACCCAAGAGAAACATTATAAAGATCGTCCAGTTGATTTACTTAGAATACATCATCAACGTATTGAAGATTGGATTTTAACTGAAGCGGGAATAATAGATGAAGAAAAGGGGCCTAAGCCCCTACAAGATTTCTAATGTCGGTAAGCCGCCAACGTGCACCGTTTTTTGTCATGACTGGTGTTAAATCACCACAGCCACGACTTGCCCAAACCCTTAAAGTATTTGGTTTATATCCAAGTACTTTTGCAGCGTCATTTGTGCTAACGAGACTTGTACCAGAGTCAATGAGCTGCTGTAACTTTTCTTCAGGTCGTAATTTTAAAGCACCCATTTACCCCTCCTTACATTCTACGTTTGGATTTGCCCACCAAAGAACAGGGCCATTTTCTGAATCAAATGCTGCAATTAAAAATAGTCCTTGTTCGGGTGGTTGCGGCTTCCAATTGGTCCAATCTATTGCATCTTCAGGAACATTCGGAATATCCTCGTAATCCAATAGCTGAGTTTCAATTTCTACACCAAGATTTACCTTAAGTTGTTCCCACTGTTCTCTTGTATAGGCTTCAGTACCTTCTTCAATAGTGTCATGCAATTCAATATCGGGATGAAACCAATTGAAAATGTTTGTAGGTAACTCGATTTGCTGTATTTGATATTTCATGCTGTCACCTCTCCAGAAAACCATAATTAAAAAAGCTAAAAACCATAAAATATTTGTTACGTAGAGCGCTTCTTTCATGGTTCAGCTCCCAATTTGCTTGGTACCTTATGAAAGTGCATCCAATGTGTAGGCGGATCATTGTCATAATTTGCCCAGATGTGATTTAGGTCTTCATCACAAGTCATATAATCAATTTCAGGGTCAATTTCAGGGTATTCAGACCAACAAATAAGTACCATTGTGTCTGTAGGTGGCTCTTCATCTTCGACGCTGATCCAAGTTGGCACTGCCGGAGCTTTGGCTTTTTCTTGCCATGCGTACCAAGCACCATTTATGAAATAAACACAATGCAAGTGATCAGGCTTGTTAGACTTATAGTTCATGCTTAAAGTAGAGAAGTAAAATTCTACATTGACCAGAATACTATTTATCTGTGGCAAAGCCTCAAAAGCCTCTCTTTCTTTATTTAAATCAACCATTCACGCCACCATTTTATAAATACGTTTAACTTCATGATTCAGCTCATCCATTGCTGAGCGACCTTCCTTGAAATACTTCAAAAGCATTAACTTGTATCGCTCTTGAGCTGCTTTGTTAATCTCACCTTTATCTGTCAAGGAGAGGGTAGCTTTATTGCCTTTAATCAGGTTTACACCTTGCGGTGTACCCCGTCCGCGATAGCCAGCATTAACGTTGAACACTATGAACTTCTCGAAAAGCTGCATGGGTAGCAGCTTTGGCTCGAAAAGAAACTCTGGAGTAATCTGTTTCGACATTAGAAAGGTTCCTCCAGTAAATAATCAGGTTCATTAACTGGTGGATTTTCTAATTCAAAGCGGCGTTTTTTAACGAAACCCATGAGCTTTGGTTGAATTTCTAGAGCACGGCTTGCCACATCAATTTCCAGCGCATCCAATGTAGTAAGATCTGGTGCATTTTGGATCTGAACCATTAATGATGGTGGCTCACTCTCTACAGGCTTTTCATCTGCAAGTTGAGTTAAACGTTTGTGAGTAGCTTGTAGCAAAGGTTCCATTTGTTTGTCAGACCAAGTGCGGGTATATCGATAAACAGCATTTACCTCGGCAGGTGTCTTCGACTCACTTACACGCTGTAGAAGAGTATCCAAGGTTTTTTGATACTCAATGTCTGTTTCTGGCTCGGCAGCAACTGGAACTAATGGCTCTTCGGATGTAGTGACATTAGTTTGCCCAGTAATAACAATTGCTGGTTGTTTTGCTTCAGCGACTACTTCAGAAGTCTTTTCCGTAACTACTGTCTGTTCAGTTTTAACTTGTGGCTCTTTTTTGCCTCGCTGTTTTTTAGGCTTGTCATTAAAACCATCTTTTACCTCAACTTCATCAATCACTTGACCAAATGTAGCGCCGATAGCTTTAAGTTGAAGAGTGGCGTTTTCAACATCAGCTTGAGCAAAACCATTCATTACGCTACAAAGAATTTCGCTATTTTCTGCATCAAACTTGGTTCTTAAAATCCGCATTGGCATAACGATATAGATTTCTTGTTGGTCTTCTACATCATGTGGTGTTAATGGTTTGGTAAATTTAAAACCAGCAAGCTCCATTGGCTTTGCTTTGATACAAAATTCATAACCCGGCATAGCAAATATAGTTGCAGGGAATTGGCCTAATTCAGAGAAGTCTAGAACCTCTCCGACTGGTCTACATAAAACATCGAAGCCATTTAAAAGAGCATCAAAAGCTTCATAAGCAGTAACTATATTTTTCATGCTGTCATCCCACTTTTAGCCAAAGTTTCAATTTCTTGCTTAACCGCAGTCAGTTTTTCCGCCTCAATTTGAATAAGGGCATCGATACCAAAATGCTCACATACCGTTTTCACATCGAGGCCACATTCACCAATAAAGTTTTGAAGATCATCTCTTTGCTGGTCTGAAATACCGTTAAATTCAGGTGGACTAATCCAAACACCGCGCTCTTTATCAAATGTGCAATTCAAGGCTTTTGAACGCATCAGCATTGCTTGGCGCATGTTTTGGTAATACATGTGTTCTTTATCAAGCGATTCAGTTAATTGATTTAGATCACCAGCATGCTCGGCTTCTTCACAACTTTGCTTCCAGTTCTCAAACTCTTCTTGAGCTTTGGCAGTAGCTAGTTGTGCTGGTGTCAGGGTATTGATGTGTTCTTTAGCTTGGGTGATAAGGTCAGCTAAGAAGGTTGGATTGGTTTTAAGATCAGGAACCCACACCTCACCAGTTTCACCGCCTAAAGCACCTGAGTTTTTCGCATGGTGGGTAGGAGAAGGTTTGAAACTAATGACACGGGCGTTTTTACCTTCACCTGTAGTGACGGTTGTTAGATAGCCCATAATGTCGGCGATACGGTAAAGCTCATTACGGTTTTTACCGCCTAGATCTGGTCGGTAAATGATTTGTTCACCGTTTTGATCCTCTGAGGCATGAGCAATGAACACCACATCTTTACCAAGGCTTATCAATGTATTGATGTATTGCTTGAATGTCTGGTTAGCCAAGCCCTGAGCTTTTAGCTTTAAGGCACCATCTTTTTGACGGTTGTTTGCTGTAAGCAATAGATGCGTTTTAATGCATTCAAGCATTGCGCCTACAGTGTCAATAACAATAGTTTTATAAGGTGCAAGGTCTTGTGGCGTGAGGTCAGCAATATCTTCCCATTGTTGAACCTGTACAACCGCACCGCGACGCAGTTCACCAGTACGGTGGGCACCACGGTCAAAGTCGAATGAAATAGCTTTGTCCGCAGTAAAGCCCATGGATGTTTTACCTAAGCCCGGATCGGCATATAGGTACACAATAATTGCTTGAACCAATAGAGTTTGATCAGCTGTAATAATAGGTAGAGCCATTTTTTATTATCCTTATCTTGAGCCAGTAAAGCCGCGCTTCGTTTTATAAGCTTTGCGTTCAATTGATGAGATGTGTGAGTTACCTAAATCGATAGCTAACTTCTTTTTGCGTTGAAAGCTGATCTCTTGGGTGAGTACCTCCCAAACTGCTGGGCTATCTTTTTTGAAGTTTTCAACGTTTAGAGGTGTTTTAACTTCATCTTTGATTTTGTACAGCACTGTACCGTTAGCATTTGAAGCAAATACTTGCCAGCCTATTCGAACTGAGTAGAGACCTGTTTCATCACGGCCTAAATATGACTTGTAGCCGTCAGGGTGCTTTTTGAAGTTAGTCATGATTAGCCTCCAAACATCCAAGATGCAGCGGCTACGGAAATCAACCAAAGGATGATTGAAACGACAATGAATATAAGGAAGTCGATTACATTCGCTTTGATAGTTGCAAAACGAGAAGGGCGCTGTTCTTCAACAGTTGGGTGTTGATATAAGCGTGCAGTCGTTTGACTAGGGATAGTGTTTTGTTTCATACTTATCTCGCAAAGTTTGCAAAGCACATCGAAAGGTCAGAGAGTCGGTGTGCTTTTTTGTTGTCTCGATATCATTATGTTCAACTAATTGAACTATCATGTCAATACTTTGTTCAATAAATAAAATAAATTTTGTTCAAAAAATTGAATGTGTCTTAATAGACAAAAGAAAACCCACCGTGGTGGTGGGCTTAAAGGATTTTTTTATGGAATTTCCTAACTGTGTCGGGTCACGTTTTTATTATCCAGCATATAAAAAATTGATTTAGGCTGTTTATACATCCGAATATTTTTCTAAAAATTCATCTATCCATTCTTGTGCTACATCAAGGTTGGTTATATCAGATAGTTTTAGATTGGTCTCTTCTGCCTCATTAAAGCCTTCAATAATTGCCTCAAAGATATTTGCTTCACTAATGACCTCACGTGCCAGTTCCGCAGCGTCATAGCTCTGCTTGGCCTTTTTAAGGGAAGTTATTTGTTTATCAATTCCTGCACCAATTTTTCCTAATGCCAATTTAAATTCTTGACGATTGATCGATAGTGCAGTTTTTGATTTATTAAGTGTTGCGATCATTGGTTTTCCTTTGAATTTAATACTTAAATAATCGATTATGAGCCACTACAACACCAATTATCGATATTTCAATTTGATTGGAGTTGAGTGTAGGGAAGTCGGGGTTCAATGGGACGAGTTCAATTACATCTACACCAAATTCATTTACACCGATCACACGGTATTTTTTAAAAGTAGTTCTAGCAACACCGTGTTGAAACTCTTGAGCGATAACCAATGATCCAGGCTTAGCCTCCAGTGAGCCATCAACCACCAATTCATCACCCGGCATAAACTCGGGAGCCATACTTAATCCTTCAACTTTAAGTGAAAATACACATTCAGGCCGCACGCCTTCATATGTCGTCCAGCTAGTACCTAAAGGGTTAAGTCCGTCATAACCAACATCATGAAAAAGACCTGCCTGCACATAATCAAGCAAAGGAATTTGTTTAAGAGGAGTATTTATGTAGGTGACATTACCCTTATACCCTTGGATTGCTGGGTAACTTTTAGCATCGTCACCTGTTAGTAGCCATGAGCTTGTAGTTTTTAAGCATTTTGCTAATGACTCTATATGTTTCGCGCTTGGACTATTACTCCCATTAACCCAGCCTGAAACCGTACCACGAGCAGCTTTAGTTGCTCTCATTATATCTGCTTGTGATAAATCAAGCTCATTCATTCGTGCTTGTATGCGATCCGATACAGATAGGCTCATGACTTTCCCCTTATGAATGTTCAAAATTATGAACAAAAAAATTGACAATCACCTGAACATAATGTTCAATAAATAGAATCAATGTGTTCAAGGTTTTGAATATGAATGTTAAGCAATTGCGAGAGTTCTATGGTGTTAGAAATAACTCGCAACTTTCTAAAAAAATCCAAAAAGTTAGATCGTTATTAACCAAGTGGGAAAATGATGGAATCCCTCCACGCACTCAAGCTGCTTTTGAGGTTATGACAAATGGAGAGTTAAAAGCTGACCGTCAAGCTTTAACGGGACAAATGCAACCATGAACAAAGTATCAATCAATCTCTCTGCAAGCGCCAGAAATGACGCTTCACGAATAATGCATGGTCTTGATTCTGGCAATCAGAAAGAGATTGCTGAACAACTAAAGGTTGATCCAAGCACTATTACTAGACTAAAAACAGACAAGAAAAACAATGGTTTGAATGAAATTGAAATGTTTTGCGAGCTATTGAGTCTGCTTGGACTGAAGGTTGTACCTAAAGATTATCAAAGTATTGATAAAGAAAGAGTTGCAGCACTTTTAGTTATGTCTAAAAGCTGGATGAATCGTATTGAAACAGTAGATGACTTATTTCATGACGAAATCAGTGGTCAAAAAGAAAAGCTTGGATATTAAAAAACCACATCCTGCGCGAACAGGAGTGGTTTCAATTCATCAATACGGAAACCAATGAATATGCAAACTAATTTATCAAATCAAACGACTAAAGACAATCTTCTTGAAGAAAAGCGAAAGCAAAGTTATCAGTCGTGGCATGAGCCAGCTTTAAGAACTTTATCCGGTTTGCTGGAAATTCGTAAGAAAAATCTGGCACGCCAAAATCGTGACGAAAAAAATGCTGCGGTAACACGTGAAGAGTTTATGCAAGCACTGATAGATCAACATGGAAAACATGGTCTTTATCTCGGCCATGCTGGTCAAATCATCTCAAGTTTATATCGGGCTAAACGGATCCGTTACTTAGGTAGCACTTTCATTCAGTTGAATGAAGAGGAGGATTAATGAGCTTAGATGCAACAGTTTGGGCTTGGAAAACCCGTCAAAAACAAAAGGCGGGTGGCGCATTAAAGCCACTTAAAAAATTAGTCCTTCTTTCGTTGGCTGATAGAGCTGGCGAAGCACATGAATGCTATCCAAGTGTTGCTCGTTTGGTAGAAGACACAGAGATGGACCGTAAAACGGTTTTGAAAATTATTGATGAGTTAATTGAGGACGGATTTATTATCGATACGGGTAAGCGCGAAGGTCGAACTAAGCAGGTAAAAGTATATCTTTTGATCGGAGTTAAGGGCCGAGAAACAGTACCAACAACGGTACACTTTGATACTGGAAATGATGATTTAAACAGTCCCAACAATGGAACAGTTCCAACAACGGAACAGTTCCAACAATTCCATGAAAGAGTCCCAACAATTCCGTTAAACAGTCCCAACGTTGGGACACGGAATCTTTCAAAGAATCTATCAATAGAATCTAAAAATAAAAAAACATGGTTGAGTTTGAAAAAACTTGGTGAAGAAATTCTTTTGGCAACTGATCAGGAAACTTACGCGCAGATCAAAAACGCAAGTTGGTTTGATCGTGAGTTACGAGCATTTGAACTCTACAACGCAGAGAAGAATCTTTGTGATGAACTCATGAATTATCACTTTGCAGATTGGTTAATCAACGCATGTGGCAAATACCAAGCACGTGAGCAATCTAAAAACCAAAATATTGGAACACAGGTTCGAGTCCCGCAGGGGGAATCAAACACCCTTAGTTCTAAACAGATCTACTCATTCGCTCAAAAACTTTCTGTTCATCCAGATTTCGCAAGCAAATTCGCCGAAGGTAACGAGAGCTATGAACAACTTGCTGCACGTATTGCTGTAAAACTCGCAGATCCTCAGCAACAACAGAAATTAATGCCTTATCTCATTCAAGTTGGTTTCACTGGAAAGGGGGCCGCATGACATCAATGAGCCTTGCTGAATACCGTGTATTATTTCCTATTCAGAAAAATAAAAAGCGCAGTTCAGCAAAGCAAACACGTGAACCAAGTGTAGGGGAGATTTTGTTAGCAACACATCTTAAAGCCTGCAAGATTAATTTTGAGCAGGAATATAAATTCCATCCAAAACGTAAGTGGCGGGCAGATTTTTTAATTACGGGAAAAAAGATATTGGTAGAGGTGGAAGGCGGGATCTGGAGTGGAGGCCGTCATACAAGGGGCAAAGGTTATCTAGGAGATATGGAGAAATACAACGAAGCGGCAATTATGGGGTTTACAGTTTTACGGTTCAGTACAGAGCAAGTTAAAGCAGGCGTGGCGATTAAACAAATTGAGCAATTGGTAGGGTGAATATGAATATGCCAGTACAACACATTTTACAAGCGGTCGATTGGTCTAAGTATAGTTTTGAAGAATGGTGTCGCCAGTTGGGAGCATGGCTTAATGGCGATAGTGAAACTATGGTCAAAATTGTTAAAACCATGCCAACTAAGCGCATCACTCAAAAACAACGTGAAGTTCTAATGGCAATGTACATGGGTGATGAGAATTTTAAAGATCGCTTGTGTACACGCCGTAAAGGTACTTGTTGTCAGTTAAACGATAATGAAGCACGTGCCGTACATAGATTGATTGTCGATATTAAGTTAATTGAAGATCATATTTTAAAAGAATGGATCTCAGCAATTTGGTCACACCATGTTATGGGAAATTCATTAAGAGATATCGCCCAAAGTAATGACACGTCAGTTAATCAAATTAGACAAGATTTAAAGTGTGGACTCGCATATATCAAAAGTCGTAATCCACACTTTGCATTTGAAACTTTTGAAAAAACCGCTTGAGTGTGCGCACGGGGTATGGCATATTTGTGATAACTTGGCGATTTTGCATTTAATTGCCAAAGAAATGGCTCGCTTTTGCGGGCTTTATTATTTCTAAACCATTAGAAAGTAATAATGTTAGAAAAAATTAAAAAAGCATCTCTTGCAGATTGGGTTCTTATAATTTCTAGTGGACTGTTAATTACTGGTCTTTGTTATCAATTTGGTTATTATGGGAATATTGGACTTCAAAGTCCTTGGATTATCAATCTTTTAGGTACTAAAGAACTATTTATCAGTAATCTAGGTCTATGTATTCTTTATGCAATTGCAGCTCTGTATTTATCTTCGTATGTGGAAGAACAAACGAAACAGAGATTAATTGAATTAGCAGTGCTTGCAAATATTGTTTTAATTGCAATCATAATAGTGGTGATTGTTGAAGATAAGCGAATAAATAATATTGCTGACTGTATTTCAATTTTCTTAGCCTTTAATTCTTTTCTTATAGTTCTTAAGCAAGGTTATTATTTAAAAATTGTAGGGGTTATTGTCTTATTTTTAGTTATACCTTTTTTTAAAGGCGTAGCAGATATACAAACTAGCATTACTGAAAAGCAGTTTAAAATGGTAAAACTAGGGAAAAGCGAACAAAAATGGTTTTTGGTTAATACTTTTGGTGACAAAGCTGTTTTAGTTGATTCTTACGAAAAATCTCGAAAAGTAAAGGTTGTTGAAATTAAAGAACTCGATTTCGTTCACACTCAATAAAGTCATTTTTATTTAAGTTTTTATGTTAAATTCCAGTTTAATTAAAAACTGGTAAATAAAATGACACTTTGTGTTGGCGGTGAATTAGATGGTCAAGAAATTGAAAAAGATGTGAAGATATTTAAAGCTTCAGAAATTGACACTAGCTACACATCAACTTATTACCTTCAAATTTATAATCGCGACAATGTGTTTTATGAATTTTGGCATCCTCACGGCTTTGATCTTCATAAATTGTCTAATAAAGTTTTAGAAATTTTAAGAACACCTAAAAGTTAGTTTTATCGTTTGCCGGACGTATTACGGCACTTGAAGCCCCGCTAAATATCGATTATTGGCGGGGCTTTTTATTTTATTAATTTAACTTTATTATTTGTAAATTATTAATTTAACTAAAAATACAAATGACAAACCTTGTACATAACTATGCAAAAGATGATCTACCTGAAGATGCTTCTTTATGGAGATATATGGATTTCACTAAATTTGCAGATCTTGTTTTATCTAAAGAACTTTATTTAAGACGAATTGACTCATTTTTTGATCCATTTGAAGGTCAACACAGTGAAATTACTAAAAGTAGATTAAGAGATTTTCTAACACAACTTTATCAAAATAATTCGACTGTAAATATTGAAGAGATGGTTGAACAACAGGTTGTTTTATGGAGGATTGGTAAACTTGAAACATATGTAAATTGTTGGCATATCAATGAATATGAATCTGCTGGGATGTGGAGTTTGTATGCTAAGACTGAGGAAGCAATTGCTGTTAAAACGAATATCAAGAAACTTAAGTTTTGTTTAGAAGAGGCAACAAGACCTGACCCGAATGCAACTATTTATATTGATAAAGTTTTTTATATTGATTATGAAAAAGAAGCGCCAATTTCTAGAAATAATAATTTAGGATTTGTAGAGCATCTATTTAATAAAAGAAAAAGTTTTGAACATGAAAAAGAATTTCGAATTTTATATTCGTCTTATGAATTATATGATTGGAATGATCAGACAGGGGCTGGAACTATAAATGTTCAAAGGGTAATAGAAAGAGAAAAAAATAATGACGAATTATATAAATCTAGATTGTTACCAATAAATTTGAAAGAACTTATATCTGAAATATATGTTTCACCTACTGCACCACTATGGTTTTATGAAATGACAAAAAAGTTCATGAAATCTATGGGGTTGGAAGATATACCATGTATACAGTCAAAGCTGTATTCGCTTAAATAATTTTATTCAAAATCAAAAGAGCCAACGGCTCTTTTTTCTTTTGGAGAGCTAAATGAAATATGAAGTCAGCTTTCATGTGCCAATTAGGCCAATGCCTCCAGAATGGCTCTTTGAAATGGATACACCTAACTTTGTACCAGCACCAGAAATGTGGGAATGGATAGGCAAAGTATTTCTAGATCCAAAATCAAAATTATTTAACGTTGACCACATGCATTTACGGTCATTTCGATATCCCGACATTGCAGTGATGTGGGCTAGATCTGGTTTTAAAAAGCAAGGGCGTCAGGTCATTGGTACTACTGAAAAAGTAATGATCAATGCTGGCGGCTGGAAGAAAGAACGACAAGAAGAACAATACATCCAGTGGTTTGAATATTTACCTGAATATCTCATTACTTTTGATGCTTCATATTCCCTTATTGCTAGTGATGTGGACTTTTGCGCTTTGGTTGAGCACGAGCTATATCACATTGCCCATAAGAAAGACCAATACGGTACACCAGCATATAACAGAGAAACCGGTATGCCTAAGTTAGCGATTCAAGGGCACGATGTAGAAGAATTCACAGGTGTTGTACGCCGCTATGGTGCAAGTGAGGATGTCAAAAGAATGGTTGAAGCAGCAAACAAAAGACCTGAGCTGTCACGTGCTGATGTTCATTACACATGTGGCACTTGTTACTTGAAGGTGGTTTAAATTTTTTTGCCACTCTACTTGGACGTACTTGGACGGATAGAGATAAATGGCAAGGCTTAATAAAAGGGTAAAACTCTATATAGTACGGTCACTTGCTACCTATGAGACACCCTCAGAAACAGTGAAGGGCGTCCAAGAAGAATTTGGTATTACCGTCACTAAACAGCAGTGTGAAGCATACGACCCGACAAAGAAAACAGGACAGGATTTAAGCGAAGAATTTAAAACTGAGTTCTTTAGGGTTCGTAAAGAGATGAACGATAACCTGAGTGCTATTCCAATCGCTAACATTGCATACCGACTCAAGCGCTTACAGCGATTCATTGATCTAGACCAATTCAAAGAAAACCCAGTAATTGTGCCGAGCTTATTAGAGCAGGCAGCTAAAGAAGTTGGTGGACTTTATACCAATCGCAAGGAAATTACAGGGGCAGGCGGTGGACCAGTTAAAACTGAAAATACAGAAAAGCCACCTACGCCAGTATATACACCTGAAGAATTAGACAAACTCAGCCCTCAAGAGTTATCCCGTTTAGCAATTAATGGAAAGCTATGACATACGCACTAGATGAAATAGCCCCTTTAATTAAAGAGTGGACTATTAACGTACGCTTGCCTGATGTTATCGCTGAAATGACGCGGCGCTATTACTACAAGGCTGTGATTGAGCAGAACGAAAAGAGCAAACAAGCTGAATTAGAAAAGTGCAAGAATGATCCTATTCACTGGTTTAACCATTGGATCTGGACATACGATCCGCGTGGTATGTCATTCGGATTACCTGCCAATATTCCTTTTGTATTACGTCCTAAACAGGTTGAGCTTGTAGGTTGGTTGCTGGAGCGTGAAAACACTCAGACACATGGATTAATTGAGAAATCCCGTGACGAAGGGATGAGCTACGTTGTGCTTGGTTTTTATCTACATCGTTGGTTATTCGTTGAAGGCTTTGCAGGTGGAGTTGGTAGTCGTAAGGAGGAGTTAGTCGATAAGAAGGGTGACCCTAAAACACTGCTTCACAAATTCCGCGATATGTTCAGCAAGATGCCTGACTGGATGAAGCCTAAGGGATTTGTCGAGAAAGTGCATGATAACTACATGCGCATCATTAACCCGGACAACGGCGCAACCATTACAGGTGAAGCCGGTGACAACATCGGTCGTGGTGGTCGTACAACAATGTACTTCCTTGATGAATGGGCATTCGTAGAACGGCAAGAAGCCGTAGATGCAGCAATTTCCCAAAACACGAACGTTCATATCAAAGGATCCACGCCCAACGGTATTGGTGATCGATTCCACCAAGATCGTTTTAGCGGTCGCTATTCAGTTTTTACAATGCCTTGGCGAGCCAACCCAGATAAAAACTGGACAGTTACGTATAACGGCAAAGAGATACATCCTTGGTATGAAAAGCAGTTGGCCACATTGGATGATGTTGTATTAGCCCAAGAGGTCGATATTAACTATGCGGCTTCAGTAGAGGGCGTACTAATTCCTAGTGCTTGGATTCAAGCTTCTTTAGATGCGCACGTTAAGCTCAATATTGAGCCTACAGGCGATCGTATCGGTGGCTTGGATGTAGCCGATGAAGGTAAAGATAAAAACTCACTTACAGCACGCCACGGCGTAGTCATGATTTATTCGTCTACATGGTCTGGTAAAGGTGATGACATCTTTGGCACAACTCAGAAGGCAATGGATTATTGCGCGGAAAGCTCTATAGAAACGTTGTTCTATGATGCTGATGGGCTTGGCGCTGGTGTGAAAGGTGATGCCAGGGTAATTAATGAAAAACGCCGTGAGTTAGGTTTGTCTGAGGTTAATGTCGAGTCATTCCGTGGATCTGGTTCGGTTTACGATCCAGACGGTGAAATGGTCGAGAAACGTCTTAACAAAGACTTTTTTGCAAATCTTAAAGCACAGTCTTGGTGGTCATTACGTTTGCGCTTTCAAGAGACTTTCAGAGCACTCGAAGGGCGCGATTATGATCCAGACATGATCATTTCACTGTCTACTGAAGATATAGATGCCAAGGAACTGGCATTACTCACTACTGAGCTATCACAACCAACCTATACCAAAAATGGCGTTGGAAAAATCCTAGTTAATAAACAGCCTGATGGCACTGCCTCACCTAACCGGGCAGATAGCGTCATGATTTGTTTTAACCCACAGATTGGCGAGCTCAGTGTCTGGAGCAAGTTATAAAGAGAAAGTTATGGGCTTAGTTAAATTTACAAAAGATTCGTTCCAGAACTTTGCCGCTCGTGTTGGCTTGGGTACTGGGAACCAGCATGATCAGTCTGGATATGGTTTTAACTTTTTAAGCCGTAACCGTTTAAAGCTTGAAGCAATGTATCGATCCTCTTGGGTTGTTGGCCAAGTGGTTGATGTTGTAGCTGACGACATGACACGTAAAGGTGTCAAATTGAATGGCCTGTCAGATCCAAAAGAATCGGAAAAGATAGATCAGGAGATGGATCGCTTACAAGTATGGGGGCGACTTAATAAAACAATTAAGTGGTCCCGTCTTTATGGTGGTGCCATTGCTGTCATGATGATCGATGGTCATGACGTGTCAACGCCGTTAAACCCCAGCACTATAGGCAAAGATCAGTTTAAAGGTTTATTGGTTCTTGATCGATGGATGGTTCAGCCAACATTACAAGATTTGGTAACAGATTTAGGGCCTGATTATGGCACTCCGCGCTATTACGATGTCATTACCGATTCAGTTGGCTTATGTAATCAAAGTGTCCACTATTCGCGCGTCATCCGTATGGATGGCGTTGAGCTACCATACAACCAGTCAATTGCTGAAAACCTTTGGGGGCAATCAGTCATTGAACGGATGGAAGATCGTTTAACGATTTTTGATAGCGCTACTTTAGGCGCTGGTCAGTTGGTCTATAAGGCACATCTACGGACATATAAAGTAAAAGGGCTGCGTAGTCTTATTGCTGGTGGTGGGCAACTTTATGAAGCTCTCGTTAAGCAAATTAATCTGATCCGACAATGGCAGTCAAATGAAGGTTTGACCTTGATGGATGCTGAAGATACCTACGAATCCCATCAATATAACTTTTCTGGTTTAGATAATATCTTGCTGCAATTTGGGCAACAAATTTCAGGCGCAACCGGTATCCCACTTGTACGTTTATTTGGTCAGTCACCAGCGGGTTTAAATGCTACAGGTGAGTCGGATCTAGCCAACTATTACGACAATATTAACCAGCAACAAGAAGGGCGTTTAAGAACGCCGTTGCAGATCCTCTACGCCGTGTTGCACATGTCTGTACTTGGTAAGCCTTTACCTGATTCATTTAGTTTTAAATTCGCCTCATTGTGGCAATTAGATGACGAGAAGAAAGCAAACGTAGCTAAAGGCGTAACAGAAGCAGTAATTTCCGCTGAAGAGGGTGGTCTTATTAAGCGCTCTACCGCATTAAAAGAATTACGCCAATCAAGTGAAGTTACGGGTGTTTTTTCTCACATCACTGATGAAGAAATTAAAGAAGCTGATGATGAGGATCCACCGCCACCGGGTGAGGGTGAAGACGATGAAGAGACAAATAAATCGGATAACACCGAACCTAGCGAGAAAGACCGAGATACGGTACAGCCAGCAGCTTAGAAAGATCGCTGGCTACGTCGATACCATCGTTAAAGGTTTCGATGTAAACGATCCTCGCACATACCCTTTAATGACAGCTTCATTAAATGAGTATGCAAATACTCTCCACCATTGGGCACAGAATGCCGCTGGTCGAATTATTACAGATGTTGCATTAAGGGATGAGAAAACTTGGCTCATATATGCGAATGAACTTTCGCGCGGCGTACGTGATCAGATCAGAAATACTAATGTAGGTGGTGTTTACCAAGAACTCTTAAATGATCAGGTAAGGCTTATTAAGTCATTGCCATTGGAAGCAGCTCAGCGAGTGCATGATCTTTCTACGAGGTCCTTGATAGAAGGTGGTAGATCTAACGAGATTGCTGGATTAATTATGGCTACTGGTCGTGTAACTAGATCCAGAGCAAATACAATTGCCCGTACAGAAGTTAGCCGAGCATCATGTGTATTCACTCAAGCTAGAGCCGAAAATCTAGGATCAGAGGGTTATATCTGGCGCACAAGTGAAGATGGCGATGTACGGCCAAGTCATAAGGCTATGAATGGGAAATTTGTTGCTTGGGACAACCCGCCAACTTTGGACAATTTAAAAGGACATGCTGGTTGTTTGCCTAATTGCCGATGTTATGCGGAACCAGTTATTCCAGAGGATATTTAAATGCAAATTTTCTTTACCATTTTTGGTGGACCACATGATGGTTATAATTTTTCACTAGGTATACCAATGGATTGCATTCATCTTATTGAACATTCTCCAGTAGGCGCTGTATCACGACCTAAAAAGTCATTTTATCGAGAACGAGTAAAAACCGTTCAGTACGAAAAACGAAGAATGTTCGTTAAAAAATATGGAAAGGTATTTTTTAAAGATGTTTATGCTTTTGATGAATATGATTTCAGAGAAGCATTAAAAGAGTTTCGGCATTCATTCAATCCAGTTTACAAACAAAATAGCCACCTTCGGGTGGTTTTTTAATGCCTGAAAAAAGGTGAGCCATGTTTAAAAGCAAAAATGCTAAGGGTAAAAAAACGGTTGATAGATCCGAGATTTATACAACTGGTCAGTTGGGCCGTACACGGGAAATAACACCCGAGGGTTATTTACTATGCCGTGATGTGCGAGTAGCTCGTATTGGAACATTAATGTATGGCAAAGATGAAGTTCCTGTCACGGCAGACAATACTGGATTGATCCTTATCCAGCGTGGTGAAGATGTTTTATTTGATCCAAAAACAATCGCTTCTTTTGAAGGTAAGCCTGTTACAGATGATCACCCTGATGATTGGGTTACACCTGATAACTGGAAAGATCTTTCTAAAGGATTCGGCAGAGACGTACGTCGAGGTGAAGGAGTTGATGCAGATTTTTTAATGGCTGATTTATTGGTTACCGATAAAGACACCATTGAAGCAGTATTAAATGGAAAACGCGAAATTTCTCTTGGCTACGATGCTGACTATACAGAAGTTAGCAAGGGCAAAGGGGTTCAGAGCAATATCATGGGCAATCATTTTGCCTTAGTTAAAGATGGGCGTTGCGGTTCACGCTGCTCAATAGGAGATAGTTTTATGTCTGCCAAAAAGACACAAAAGAAAGAACCTTGGTATCAAAATTTGCTTGGATTAAAACGCACAGTTGACCAAGCTCTCGAAGAAGCAGATAAAACTGCGGATTCGGATAATGATGACAAAACTGAAGATGACGATGATGAACCTCAGGATAAAAAATCCAAGACTGGTGATGCTGCTATTAATCGTGAAATTCTCAAAATGCTCAAAACAATGGATTCTCGTTTGGTTAAGTTAGAAAAGAAAACCAAAGATAATAAAGATAGTGATGATCCTGAGAAGAAAACCGAAGATGATGACGACGATCCGGAAAATAAGACAAAGGATGACGGTGATTTAACTGAGCCAGAACCAGCTAAAAAAATTGATGAATCTGGTACACAAACTTATACCGGTGACTCATTAAAAGAAGTCATTTCACGTGCTGAAATTCTTTCACCAGGTTATCGCATGCCGACCTTCGATAGTGCGAATAATGGCAAAGCTGTTTTAAATACTAAGCGTGCAGTACTTAAAACTGCATATGCTACTGAAGACGGGCAGAAAGCTATCACTCCTTTTGTTGGTCAAAATCCTGATTTTGATAATTTGCCAACTCACACCATTGATGCTGCATTTGCTGGAGCATCAGAGCTCATCAAACAACAGAACAATGCAAAAGGTATTCGTTCTGGAATTAAAACAAGTGATTTTGGCCGTTCAGCTCCAACACCTGCCGAAATCAATAAACGCAACCGTGAATTCTGGACCAATCAAGGATAAGAATTATGTCTAATGCATTTTTATATCGTATGCCGAGTGGTATTCCTGGTGATGTCTCTCGCAAAAGCCAATCAACTATTGAATCCCATCCAGTAGGAGCGCAATTTCCTGCATTTGGTTTGTTCGGGAAGATTGATTCTGTCACAGGTAAATTTGTCCTTTTGGCTGGAGCAGATACCGCAGCAGGTATTTACGGATTATTAGTCCGTGCATATCCAACACAATCCGCACAGAACGAGCTTGGCAAAGCAACACCTCAGCCTAATGGCATTCAAGACGTTTTACGCCGTGGTTATATGACCGTGAAATGTAATGCTGGTACAGCTAAGAAAGCGGGCACTATTTATGTACGTGTTGCTGCAGGTACTGAAGCAAAACCAGTGGGAGGAATTGAGGCTGCTGCTGATGGAGCAAACAGTATTATTTTACCTAACGCGTTCTTTATGCATGATGCCGATGCTCAAGGCAACGTTGAAATCTCATTTAACATTTAAAAATTATTGAACAGCACGGCCACCTATTAGGTGGTTTTTTTGTGCCTGGAGAAAAGACAATATGAGTAAGCTATTAATTGCGAATACTATGGCGCAAGCATTGGCCATGGGAACAGCAACACCTGTACGTGCTCGTACTCGTGATCACATGATGACCTTTGACTCACGAACTATTGATAGCACCGGTGTTTTCATGGTGGGTGAGCTAGAACGTCTTGACCAAACAATGCATGAGCCTTTGGTGGATGTAACATGGGGGCGCGATGTTGACTTGCGTTCTGATGTATCTATTGCTGATGAGATTTCAAGTTTCTCAAATGCAACATTTGCAGCAGCTGGAGGTGCTTCACCTCAAGGTAAATCTTGGGTAGGTAAAAATGCAGATGCTATCCAAGGTATTGCGTTAGATATCGGTAAAACCGCACTGCCTTTAACTCTTTGGGCCAACCAAATTGGCTGGACCATTCCTGAGTTAGAATCTGCTCGCCAAGCTGGTCGTCCAGTTGATGCCTTAAAGCACAGTGGTTTAATCCTTAAACATAATATGGATACCGATGAGCAAGTCTATATCGGTGATGAAGTTATCGGTGTGCAAGGCCTTCTTAATTCTGACAAGGTTGGTGCTACCAACGTTAATAAGAGCTGGAAATTGGCAACAGCAGACGAAATGCTGGCCGATGTGAACTTGATTCTATATAACGCTTGGATTGCTTCAGGATTTGCAGTTTGTCCTTCTAAATTGTTGTTGCCACCTGAACAGTTTGGCTTAGCAGTAACACGCAAAGTTTCTGAAGCTGGCAATATTTCAGTTTTGGAATACATCAAAGTTAACTGTATCTCAATGGCTAAGAATGGTAAGCCATTAGACATCCAGCCTTCTAAATGGTGTATGGAACGTGGCACAGCGGGAACTGACCGCATGATGTGCTATACGCAAAATGAAAACCGTGTCCGCTTCCCAATGGTCCCGTTACAACGCACTCCGGTTGAATATCGTGATCTACGTCAATTAACTACCTACTACGGTCGTTTAGGTGCAATTGAATGGATTTATCCAGAAACTGCATTCTATGCAGATGGTCTATAAGGAGAATTAGGACATGAGCAAACAAGTACAAATTCTTCTTTCTCGTCCATTAACGGTAAATCTCGGAACCGATGAAAATGGACAGGCCAGAACACATAAATTAGCAGTTGGTTTGCAGCATGTAGATGCCGAAATCGCTGACAACTGGTTTGTGAAAGCGCATTGCCAAGAGATTTCAAATAACGATATCCAAACAGGTGAGCTTCAAAAGCAACTAGAAATAGCGAATGAAGAATTAAGTATTCTTCAAACGCAATCTGATGCGGCCACAAAGAAAATCGGACAACTTGAAGGGACTATTAAAGACCGCGACACTGAAATCGCTAACCTTAAAATCCAATCTGCTAAAGATCTTCAGGCTCAAGCGGAAGAGTCAAAGTCTGCACTTGAACAAGCTAAAAAGGTGCTTAAAGACCGTGATGCTGAAATCACAAAATTAAAGGCTGATTTGGCAAAGGCTACTCCAGCAAAAGACACACCAAAGGAAACCTAACCCATGATCAGTGAATCCTCGTTTCGTGAAGAAATGCCGGCTTTTGCTGATACTGCGCAATATCCGTCATTTCAGTTTAATTTTTATTTAAACCTTGGGAAAAAGTTACTTCGTGAGGAACGTTGGGAGGATTTGCTCGATTATGGTTTGACCTTGTTCATAGCTCATTATTTGGTATTATTTAAACGAACTATGACGATGAGCGCTATTGGTGGAGACGTAGGCAAGATCGTAGGCAACGAGACGTCTAAATCAGTTGATGGCGTTTCTAAATCAATGGATGTGTCAGGTGTTCTAATTACAGATGCTGGGCATTGGAATCAGACTACATTCGGCGTTCAGTTTTATCAGTTATTGATGATGGCTGGTGCTGGAGGTATCCAACTATGAGCAGTGGTGTTAAATCTTCTGGTGCTGGCCTTGCAAATATCCTTCAAGCTTTTTCTGATTTATCCCAAATGGATGTGCTGGTCGGTATTCCTCATGGTGAAGCCCGTACAGATGCTGACGGCCTAACTAATGCGCAGATTGGCTACCTTATGGAAGGTGGTTCACCTTCTCAAAACATTCCTGAGCGTCCATTTCTTGTTCCGGGTGTTGAAGAAGTTCAAGAACCGGTAGGCGATAAGCTTGTTAAAGCGGTTGATGCTGCTTTAGATGGTAATAGCCAAAGAATGATGATGTTGCTTGAATCCGCTGGAATGATTGCAATGAACTCGGTCAGGGCATATTTCGTAAATGGTGAATTTGCCCCTTTGTCATTGACAACAATCAGAGCGCGTGCACGGCGTGGACGTAAAGGCGCTAAGACATATCTTAAGCAGCTTGAATCAGGTCCTGCTGAATCGGGCCTAGTTCGGCCGTTGATTGATACGGGAGAGCTTAGAAAGTCGGTTACTTACGTAATCATGAAAAAGGATAAGGAGATAAAGCGTGCCACAACTTGATGTCTCAGATGTGCTTTTAGATCCTGACTTTAATTACATAGGCATTATTTGCAAGCGTACAGAGGTCATTGTTGGAAACAACGGACGACCACAAGAGACAATTACAAACACTCCATTTTCAGGTGTCGTTACAACCAATAGTGGCATCAAAATGGACCGCCGTGCAGATGGCACCTTGATTAAGGGTGCAATCAATATTCATACGCAATTTGCTTTAATTGCGGGTGATAAAAACACCAAAGCTGATGAGATTGTATGGAAGGGTAAAACCTACATTGTGTCTCAGGTTTTAGATAACCTGCATTATGGCCAAGGCTTTATAAAAGCAATTTGTGAGCTTAAACCACTGGGGTAAATCATGGGTGACTCTGCTTCAGGGGGATATATCACCCCTAGTGGCGGATCTGCTTATGACCAAGAACTTGAGGACATCTTTCAAGCCTTCATTGTCGGGATTACTTCTTTACCGGGTGCAATGGTTCGTCCACGTTTCCAAAGAGATCCACCGCCATTTCCTGAAATTGGTGAGGATTGGTGCGCCTTCGCCGTAAAGTCAATAATTCCAGATGATGGGCCTTACTTCGACCAGAAAGACGAAACAATGGATTCAATTCGACATGAAGAATTGACGCTATTCCTTTCGTTTTATGGCGACCACGGCCAATCAATTGCAAACGTCCTTCAAGCTGGTCTAGGCATTCCGCAAAACATCGCGCAGCTCAAAGCGCAAAAAATCAAATTTATCAAGGTGGGTGAGATCATCACCGCGCCTGACTTTCTCAATAATCAGTATGTACATCGATATGACCTAACCGCTGTCTTTAAGCGTAAAACATTACGCACGTTTGCTGTTAAGTCATTTGTAGATGCTGGAACAATAAATTTTCCTAGGAGCAATCCATGACATTGTCAGTTTCTGATGTTACTAATGTCTCCATTAGTTTGGCGGCATTGGCAGCAGGGCCGCGTAGTTTCGGCTCTTTGCTTGTTCTGGGGGCTACTGATGGCGTAGTAGATCCACTTGAACGTTTGCGTGAATATTCAGACCCTACGCCAGTATCATTAGACTTCGGTACCGATGCACCAGAATATAAAGCTGCTCAAAAGTACTTTGGCCAAGTACCTAAGCCACGAGTTTTGTATATTGGCCGCTGGGTTAAATCTGCAAGTTCGGCCGTTTTAAAAGGTGCGGTTTTATCTTCAGCCCAACGTGATATTGCGAACTTCACTGCCATTTCAGATGGTTCGATGAAAATCACCATTGATGGGGTAGAAAAGATTGTTACCGCATTGAATCTATCGGCTGTGACCAATCTAAACGGTGTAGCTTCGGCATTAACTGCAAAGCTTGGTACTGCTTCAGTAACTTGGAATGATGTATATAACCGTTTTGAAATTACATCATTAACCACTGGTACCACTTCAACCATTTCATATGCTATTGCCAATGCAACTGGCACAGACGTTTCATCATTAATGGGTTTAACGGTTGGTCATGCTTCGGTACCAGTCAGCGGCTATGCAGCTGAACCTTTAATGGATGCGATTACACACTTAGCTGACAAATCGCTTAAATGGTATGGATTAGACATTGCAGAGCCAATCTCTGATGCTGATTCTGAGTCTGTAGCCGATTTTATCCTTGCGGCTTCACCTTCACGCATTTATGGCCAGACTATTACAAATTCTTTGGCGTTAGATGGTACCAGCACAGCCGATCTAGCTTACAAGCTCAGTAAAGCAAATAATGGTCGTGTATTTACGATTTTTTCGGGCGATACCCCACATGCAGCCGCTTCCGTGTTTGGTCGTGCATTCAGCGTTAATTTCAATGGTACCAACACAACCATTACATTGAAGTTTAAACAACTACCGGGTGTCGAGGCTGAGGACTTACAAGTATCTCAGGCGAAAGCTCTGAGTGCTAAAAACTGTAATGTATTTGCAGGCTACAACAACGACACGGCCATTTTGCAAGAAGGTGTCATGTGTGATGGCTCATTCATTGATGAGCGTCATGGTCTTGATTGGTTGCAAAACCACTTAGAGACAGCATTGTGGAATCTTTTCTACACCACAACAACCAAAGTTCCACAGCTTGAAAGTGGCGTGAATCGCCAATGCGCAGTGCTGGAACGGGCATTAGAACAGGCAGTAACGAACGGACTTATAGGCCCTGGTCAATGGAATGGTGATTCATTTGGGGCTTTAGAAACTGGTGACTATCTTCCAAAGGGATATTACGTCTTTGCCAATAGTTTAGATGACCAAGCGCAATCAGAACGTGAAGCGCGTGAATCTCCCGTTTTCCAGATCGCTATCAAGTTAGCAGGTGCAACACATTTCTCTAATGTGCTTGTTTCTGTAAATCGCTAAAGGATAAGAAAATATGTCTACATATTCATTTATGGACACCCAATGCACACTCGCCAGTGATGATGGTGTCATTGATATTGGTTATGGTGCGGCCATTGCAGATGAAGGTATCACCATTGCAATGGCTGGTGACGCCAATACCATGACTATTGGCGCGGATGGTGAAGGGATGCATTCATTAAGTGCCAATAAGTCTGGCACCGTGACTGTACGATTATTAAAAACATCACCAGTCAATGCAAAGCTTTCTAATCTTTACCACATCCAGCGTTCAAGTACGAAGAAGTGGGGGAAGAATACTATCACGCTGAACCATACCGGTTCTGGTGATAATGCCACCGCCACAAAATGTGCATTCAAAAAACACACTGACTTGGCCTACAAGACAGTCGGTGATTTTAACGAGTGGGCTTTTGATGCAATCAAGATCGATCAAAAATTAGGAGCTTATGACTAATGCAAATTGGTAATCATAATTACGAAATTGGCCGCTTAGATGCTTTTGATCAATTTCACGTATCTCGAAAAATTGCTCCGATTATCCCCACCATTGTTCCTTTCATGACTGAGATTCTGAAAAGTAATGTAATGGATCTATTGGATAAGTTTGGTGATGATCCCGATAACCCTGACTTAAGTGCTTTAGAAGATTTTGACCTTAATAGTTTTGGTGAATCAATTCAGCCATTCATTGATGCATTTGCGAAGATGCCTGAGGATGATGCCAACTACGTTATGAAAAAGTGTCTTTCTGTTGTTACGCGTGACGGTGCCAGAGTAGTAATGAAAGATTCATTGATGTTTGATGACTTAGGCATCGAACACATCCTTCCACTCACAATTGCAGTGGTGCGCATTAACTTGGGAAATTTTATTCAAGGGCTGCTTACGAAGGCATTGAGCAAGAAACAGCCCACTTAACATTTAAGCATTTACCAGACCACGAGGATTGGCTTTTACGGCCTGTGATTCGTGGTCTTTGTCGTTATGAGTCACTAAAAGATGGAACTCTAGACCTTACTGATATTGCATTAATGAATGATGCATTAGATGTGCAGGCCGATAACCAGCTTTTACTTGAGCAATTTAACGACCAGAAAAAAAGTTGAGACGAACATGAGTGATACAGTTATTCGTGACTTCTTTGTGTCCTTGGGTTTTTCTACGGACAACGAAGGCGCTAGAAAAATGGGTGATGCCCTCAAAGGGGTAGACCTCAAAGCAGCATTACTGCATAAAACTTTATTGCTTTTGGCAACTGGTGCAGTTGTGGCCGTAGCTAAGACAGCAAGTGAGCTAGATAAGCTGTATTACTCATCTCAACGTATTGGTGCCTCTGCTTCAAATATCCGTGCGTATGGTGATGCAATTTCTCAAATGGGCGGTAATTCGCAAAATGCATTACAGTCGCTTGAGAACGTAGCCCAAAAGATGCGTAACTCACCCGGTTATGAGGGAATGTTAACGGGTATGGGTGTTGCTACTCGTGACGGTAACGGTCAATTGCGTGACCGTGTGGAAGTTATGAAAGACCTTTCTAAAACTATGAAAGGTATGGATTACTACCAAGCTAATGCTTACGCCAGTTCATTAGGTATTGATGAAAACACCCTTATGGCCATGCGTGATGATAAGTTTATCGGCAACATGGAGAAATACCAAAAGTTACGGCAAGACGTTGGTTTAACCGATGAGCTTACAAAGTCTGGTACAGATTTCATGGTCCAGTTCCGTGACATCACCATGACGACCAAAGCCATTACAGAAGTTGTGGTAATGACAGCGGGTCAAGTGCTTATACCAGTGCTTAAGATGATCAATAACTTCTTGCGGAGTGCTATTTCTTGGTTCGCTGAACTAGATCCACGGATTAAATCAATTCTGGCCACTGGGTTAAAGTTTGCTTTGCTCGCCGTGATCTTTGGCGGCTTCATTGGCACAATCGCTAAATTGGCCTCAGTACTGCCAATGTTGAAAGGGCTGCTTTTCCTGATCAAGTCGTTACGCTTAGCCTTCTTAGCTTCCCCGATCGGTATTGTATTAGCGCTTGCCGCTGCTATTGCTGCATTGTGGGATGACTACCAAACTTGGAAAAATGGCGGTGAAAGTCTTATTGATTGGTCTAAATGGAAAGGTGGTATAGAAACAGCGATTGCCCGCATTAAAGAATTGGCGGAGTTAATCAAAAACCTAAAAGACAAAACTGTAGAGTTTGTTACCAAGGCAATTGATGATCCAGCAGGTACAGCAAAAGAAACAGTTGCAGCAGTTACTGAAGCTGCTAAAACTGGTGCAGCTGCCGTGGTTAGTGCGACTAAGTCAACAGTAAGTACCATTAAAAACAGTGTCGCTAAAAGTTATGGCTTTAGCTTCGGTAAAGATGTAGATCGCCATATCCATGAGGCTGCAACAAAGTATGGACTAGATGAAAAGGTTTTGCGCGGCTTTGTTAAAATGGAGGATGGTTGGACAGGTAAAATGTCACCTACGGGAGCAATTGGCACAGGACAATTTATTCAATCAACTTGGGATAGTTTGGCAAAAACCACCGAAGGTAAAGAAATTGGAATGACCAAAATTGGCAAAAGGTTTCGTACAAAAAATGATCCTAGATTTGACAAGCATGTTAATACTTTGGCTACGGGTCTTCTTGCTAAGCAAAATGCAGACATATTGACTAAAAATGGGTTACCAATAACAGGTGAGAACCTATATATGCTCCATAATATTGGGCCTGGTGTTATACCAGTACTGAAAGGGTCAAATAAGATTTCAGCAAAAACTCTTAAAGCGATGCGTCAAAATGGTATGAAGAAAGGTATGTCACCAAGCCAGTTTGTTAAGTACCAAAAGGGTAGGTTTAACAAACAATTCAATGTGGCAAATGCGGGGGAAAAGATTATTAATAGTGGTGATACTAAAATAAATAATTTCGGTCCACCAAAAGGTAATCCAGATAAAACCCAAATCAACAATTCATCAAGTACATCTGCTAGATCTGTAGTGATACACCAAACATATAAAACTGATATGGTTCTTAATGGAGTTAGAGAGCCAATGGAATCTGCTAATGCTGTTAAAAAACAGCAAGAAAATACAATGATTCTTATGGCTCATAACACTAAAAGCCTTTTCGGCTAATTACTTTCAATATCATTTTGCAATTGTTTAGCTCGTTCATTATTTAAATTAACAATGCAATTTGAATGATTGTTTCTTTCACCATGATAGTTGCTGTATGTGTCACAGTAACTATTACGGTAAGTAATCCAATCCTTTTGAGATTTACTGAGTTCTTTTAAAACCGTTGGGTTGTAGCTTAACTGTTCTTTAGAAATTTCATTTAATTTCTTAAGATTAGAACTAACTTTTGCATAAGACTCATCTTCATAACATTTTGCGACATCAGTAGGGTCATTAAAATAAACTTCACAGTTTGCTAGAACACCCATACTAATTGTTGAAGTGAAAATTAGTGAAAGAAGTATTTTCATTGATTAAATCCAAGATTAATAAATTTGTTAAACGGTTTATTTCTTATTGGTTAAACAGTTCTTTTAAGAATGCAATGCGTTGTTTATAAAGAATAGATTGGCAAGTTAAATCATATTCAACTGTTGCAGGGCTTCCTTGGGTATCTGCAACAACAAAATCACCGCATTGTTTTTCTTTAAAAGTTAACCATTGTTTTTGTGCATTATCTAACTCTTCTTTTGCTGTAGTTGTTTCATAAGCTTTTTTATAAGTTGCATTAAGTTGTGTTTTTAACGTTTTAACCTCTTGATTTAAGCACTTTTGAGCATCAAATGCTGTTTTGGACTTTGAGCAATCAGCAAAAGTACTCATACTAAAAAATGTAGTTAATGTTATTAAAAGCAATCTTTTCATGTATATAATCTGATTTTTAAAAGTTAATAAATCTTAAATAAGAAACGGATTACTTTCCATGAAAATTATTACTTGTTTACTAAGCTCTCTTCTAATTTCAGCCGCTGCATATGCACATGAAAATCCTGATCGTGTTGGGAAGTGCTTTGTTGTGGATGGTAAGAACATTACTAAAGGATGTATTGTTTCATCTGGTGGTGGTGCGGGAGGGATGTATACACTTCTTACAATTGGTGAGAAAGAATACTTAATTGAAGAGTCAACAATGAATCCTGATAGTGAAGAAAGATCTATATCTATGGGTGGTGACTCAGATGAGCTATTGGAAGCTAAAGAGTACTACCGTGATAAGAAGACTAAGAAAGAGCTCAAGGGATATAAAGAAGATGCTTGGCTTTGTTATAAGCAAGTGAGTGGCAAGATGGATGCTTGTTATAGAACTCGTTGAAAATATAATTAAATAATTTCAGATACTTATGTGTTTTTTTGTAAAGTTGATTAAAAATGAATTATTATTTCGTATTATTTGCAATTTATGAAAATTTTTAGGAGAGAGGTATGGCAGAGAATAATTTTATTGCTGATCCACTCAGATTTGTTGAAGGTTTCGATATCAGAAAGCTAAATGAATCTATTAAGAAAGTTACTCAACAATTAGTGCTAAAACATCAGAAAGAAAAAAATGCACTTCGAGGTGAATTTATATTTCCATGGATAGAAGATTATGTGATTACTTCGGAAATTGAAGAAAATCTTTTAAACAATCTATCAAAAACTCAAAGTAATGTTCATAAAATAGCTGATCGTTATAAAGCTCAAATCTTTCACGATCAATTTAAGAGTAAATTTATAGTTAATGAACTAACAAATGAAAAAGTTATACCTTTTTTACTTAACAAAATTATTTCGAAATTAATTCATGAGCATACTGAGAAAGACTATAAAAAGTATAGTTTTGAGTCAGAAGGTCTAAATTCATTTTTTTATTTTAATCCTGATTTCACAATTGAGGAAGTTATGATTATTAATGATAAAATCAATGAAAAACTAATCGAATTAACAGATATCTTTGAAATGGATGATTTATTAAAATTCTCTTTTGTTGTTACAGCTGAAGATTTAAGTGATAAAGAAACATTTGTAACTTATGGAATGCCTTGTGGATAGTATTGAATTTTTAAATTTTTCAAAAAAAATTATGTCAACAAACCCTATTGGGGAAATAGATTATAGACAAGTAGTTGGTCGCAGTTATTATTGTGCATTCCATCAAGTTAAAGATAAAGTTATAAAATTAGGAGTTCCTGTTGATGCTTATAGAGGACCTACTCATACTTCTTTAGTAACTACTTTAAGAGAATTTCCTACTTCTAATAAACAATTAAAAGGATTAGCTTTTAAAATTAATGACTTTCATTCTCGAAGAGTGATTGCTGACTATAAATTAGATAAACAAGTTAGTGAAGTCATGGCGAATGAAGCAATAAAGACTTGTGAGGGAATTCTGAATGATATAAGTAAAATAACTTCACTTTAAAATTTTAACTACTTAATAAGCCGCTTTGTAGCGGTTTTTTTAATGCCCGGAGAAAAGCATGGCTATCACTGAAACAGTAGGGTCGCTCTTGTTAGGTGGCCATCGTTCGATAATGGGTTTATTTGCTGATGTGGTGATTGAAGAAAACCATTCTGATGAACTCGTTATTACAGAGCATCCAGTAGAAAAAGGTTCGCCGATTTCTGACCACTGCTATAAAGCACCGCCTGAAGTCACTATGAAAATTGGATGGTCCGAAAGTGCTGGAAGGATGAATGGTCTTATTGGTAATACGTTTATTGGGTCTGATTTGTCTCTACTAGGGATTTACCAAGGTTTGCAGGCCTTACAAGGACAGCGACTCGTTATCTCAACTGGTAAACGACTCTATACAGACATGTTGATTAAGTCATTAAAGAATGTCACAGATGAAACTTCTGAAAATGCACTAATGATCGATATTGTGTTTAAGAAAGTTTTTATTGTTTCCACTAAAGAAACGCTCGTTTCAATCGCTGATCAAAAGAATCCAGAAATTACATCAGGTGTATTTGATTCAGGATCTAAACAACCCAAACAAGTTGAAGCTTCTATGCTCTCTCAAATCACAGGATTAGGGCAGGTTGGCGGCGCTTATACGGTAGGGCTTTAATATGGCTTTATATGAAATCCCTTTACTCGACCGTAATCAGAAGTTTTTTATCAAACTGAACAAGATGAATTACCAGCTCAAACTAGTTTATCGCAAACGATGGTACCTTGATATTTATCAAACTAATGCTGAACCAATTGCCTTGGGCATTCCACTAGTTTCAGGCATTGATATTTTAAATCCGTTTAGTCATGTGATTAACGGTTCTATGTACGTTCAAAACTTAAATGAAGATGAGAGCCAATCATTTAATGATTTGGGTACCAACTTAAAACTTTTTTGGCAGGATCCATAATGAGTGAACAATGGAAGCGTAATTGCCGGCTAACCGTTCAACTTAAATATGGTGAGCCTGAGGCATTAGATTTATCAGAAATGCGGATTGTTTTCCGTATTAATCAACCTACAGCTGAAACCCCAAAAGCGGCTGAGTTTTATATCTATAACTTATCAGTTGATACAATGAATCGGCTTGCCGGTGAGAATAACTCCAATGTCGGTGCCATGGTGACTTTTGAGGCTGGTTACGGTGATGAGTTGGCCACAATTTTTAAAGGTTCAACTTTTCAATATCGTCGTGGACGTGAAAGCCCGACAGATACCTTTTTATGCATTCTGGCTCAGTCAGGTGATAAAGCTAAAAACTATGCATTAGTTAATAAAACTATCGCAGCCGGTACTTCAGTTGATCAGGTCAAGAATGAACTTGCAAAAGAATACCAAGCCAAAGGCATAGAAACTGGCGAACTTCCTGAACTTAGCGATCAAAAATATGTTCGTGGCAAAGTGATGTTCGGTTCACTAGATGATCAGATCCGCCAGTTTTGCAAAGATACAAACACTGAGTACTTCATTGACGATGAATATTTATTCATGGTGGGTATCAGTAGCTACTTACTTGATTCAGTTTTTGAAATGGATGCCAATTCGGGAATGATTGGAATGCCTCAGCTCACTACAGAAGGGCTAATGGTGAATTGCTTGCTCAATCCTCAATTACGGCGTGGTGGGCGTATCCATGTGGATACAACAAGCATCCAAACTCAGGCATTTGATATCGATTACCAGACACAAGGCCAAGACCAGGCACAGAAAGATCTTAAAACAGCTGGTGGTATTAATGGTATTTACATCATAAAAGCGGTTGAGCATTACGGGGATACTCGCGGTGATGACTGGTATACAAGCCTTGTTGCAGTCGGTCAGGGTGCAGTTGTTCCTAAATCTGGTATCACTATTTTGGCGGTGGATTAATTATGGCTTTAAGTAATAACGAAAGATCGCCTCATTTGCTCAATACGATCAATGACGCGATTAAATCAGCATTGGCAGTGTTATGGACCAATCTACCTTGTATTGTTGAAGAATATGACAGTGACAAGCAAACAGTATCAGTTACATCTGCAATCAAAATTCCAGTAATGCTGGAAGATGGTTCTATGAAGCATGAGGAAATCACCAAAATTCCCGATGTACCTGTATGTTGGCCTAAAGCTGGCGGCTTTGCTCTTACATTTCCAATTAAACCGGGTGATGAGTGTTTAGTGCATTTTTCATCTCGATGCATTGATTTGTGGTGGCAAAACGGTGGTATCCAGCCACCTTTTGAAAATCGTAAACATGATCTATCTGATGGCTTCGCTACCTTTGCGCCGCAATCTCAACTCAAGCGTTTAAAGAATGTGGCAACAGATGCAGCAGAATTAAGAAATGATGCAGGCACTGCCAAGATCCGGATTAATGATGCTGGTGAGTTGGAGTTTTTTGGTACCAAGGCCTCTTTTAATTGTCCGGTTGAAATGAAAGAGGGGTTAGGTGTCTTAGGGGCATTAAAAAATAATGATGTTGATGTTGGATCTGGTCATGCCCATACGAAAGTACAATCGGGCAATGGTGATTCTGGTCCACCAAAACCATAAATAAATGAGGGGTCGCTGAAAGGCGGCTTTTTTTATGCGCTATAGAAAGCTAGATGATGATGGGGATTACAGTTTTGGCCAAGGTCAAAATAATTTCCATATAAATACACCTGAGGGTGTAGCGCAGGCGGTAATGACACGCCTTAAGTTTTGGGTAGCTGAGTGGTTTGCTGATACATCAGATGGCACAGGCTGGAACACAGACGTTCTGGGTAAATATACCGATCATCTCTTTGAGCTCATGATTCGCCAGCGAATTTTAGAAACTCAAGGCGTTTTAAGCGTTGATTCATTTGATAGTCAATTTGATGGTGAAACACGGAAGTTATCCATTCAATCATCCATTACCACAATTTACGGCTCAGCCATTTTACAAGGGGATATTTAAATATGGCATTAACTAGCATAGCCCCGGTAATCAACCAATATGGCGTTACGGCTTCAACATATAGTGAAATTGTTGAACATCTTAAAGAAAAATACCGTGAGATTTATGGTCAAGATGTTTACTTAGAAAATGATAGTCAGGATGGGCAATGGATAGGAGTAATTGCGCGTGTAGTTGCTGACTGTAATGCCGTAGTTTTTGATTCTTACAACTCAATGTCGCCAAATACTGCTGATACTGATGCGCTATCAAGAAACGTAAAAATCAACGGTATTCGCCGTGCGGTGGCAACAAAATCAAGTGTCTCGGTTGTGTTGGTGGGTGTTGCCGGTACTATTATTAATAACGGTATTGTGAGTGATCAAAATAACAATCGTTGGTTATTGCCGGCACAAATCATTATTCCTTCTGAAGGGGAGATAGTAACGGTCGCTACTGCCGAAAAGGCTGGTTCAATTCTGGCTTTACCGAATTCAATTACCACAATTTCTACACCTACACGTGGCTGGCAATCGGTGAATAATCCTCAGGCTTCTACTTTGGGAGCACCAGTTGAAAGCAACACTAAATTACGGCAACGCCAATCACTATCAACTGCTATTCCTTCACGTTCCTATACTGAGGGAATTTTAGGGGCATTGTTCAGTTTAGATGGCGTTAGCCGTTGTAAGGTGTACGAAAATAAAAAGTCTTTCGAGGATCCGCTAGGTCTGCCACCAAATTCTTTAACAGTTGTTGTGGCTGGTGGTGATGATCAATTGATTGCTGAAACCATTCGAGTGAAGAAAGCACCTGGTTGTGATCTTTACGGAAATACAACGGTTATTCGTCCTACGGTCTATGGTGATCCAGTTTCTATTGAATACTGGCGACCTATTCAGAAATCAATTGGTATGCGCTTTGAATTAACCACGAACTCAGATTACACGGTTGATATTGGCGAGCAAATTAAAAGCGCTTCAGCTGATTACATTAACCAGCTCGATATTGGTGACCGCATTAGTATCAATAAACTTTATGTGCCAGCAGGCTTATATGGCGCACTTGATGCCCGCTCGTATGAAATTGAAAGTCTTCAGTTGACTGTAGATGGTGTGCCGGTTGAAGGTGATTACACCTTAGGTTTTAACGCCGTTGCATATTGTGACTCTGACAATATTGAGATCAGTATTGCAGGGGGTGGCTAATGCAAACTGAAGATTATCTAAATCTGATCATTAATCAGCATCGATCAAAGCCAAATTTTTATAACACGGTCAGAGTATCGATTGAGCCGATTATCGATTGTATAAACGTGCTGAAAAGCATGAATGGAAAGTTTGATTTAGATACCGCCACAGGTGATCAATTAAGAATTATTGCTGAGTGGGTGGGCGCTCCACTGGTCGTACCTAACATTGTGCCTCTACCTTTTTTTGGCTTTGATGGGCAACCAGAGTCTTTAACATTTGGTGAAACTGATAATCCTGATGTTGGCGGCTTTTGGCGCGAATCAGGCGTTAGTAGTTATCGTGGCCAAAGTATCCCACCTCAAAAATTACCCGCAGTTGTGAAGGCAAAAATTCTGCTCAATAACTGTGACTGTACTCTCGATGAAGCATTTGAAATCTGCAAGTTATTAACTGATGTGCCTTTTAAGTTAAAGGACAACAGAGATATGACAGTTACCTTTGAGTTTCTTGCTGATTTTCAACCAATAGATAAAGAGCTCGTCCGTCTGTTATTTCCTTTACCAGGTGGAGTTGAGCTAATTTTTTCGGATGAAGTAGATGGATAAGTTAGAAGAATTTAGCCTGAATGGGCAAAAAAACACCGAAGGGTTAACTTTATTGAGCGGCTTCCCATCAAATCTAAAACCAGCTCGTCAGTGGTTTAACTGGTTGTTCAATTCACTAACCAAAAAAATCAATGAGATTATTGAGGAATCCCATGCAGCAATAGGCTTGGTAAGCATATGTCCATTTGAAGATATTCCTACAAGCCATTTAGAGTGCGACGGAAAAATATATAACATATCTGAATACCCTAAATTAGCAGTAAAGCTGGGTAATAAGTATGGTGGGGATGGGGTGTTAACTTTTGGTGTTCCAGATTATAGAGCAGAGTTTCTTAGAGGTTGGGACCACGGAAAAGGTATTGATTTATCGAGAACACTTGGTAGTCAACAAGAAGATGCTATTCGCAATATTGAAGGGAGTATGAGAGCTGGGAGTACCCCTGATGGTAATACGCAATTTATTGATCTTTTGGAAGCTACTGGTGCATTTGAGGTTATTGAAGGTAATAAGGCATTTACGGGTGACGATGCTGGCGGTACAGGACAAGCTTGGGGAGTTAGTTTTGATGCATCAAAAGTAGTCAATACTGCAGATGAAAATAGACCAAGAAACGTTTCAGTAATTTATGTGATCAGAGCGAAATAGATATTAAGTAAACAATACTCGCGAAAGCGGGTTTTTTATTGCCTGGAGAAAAATCATGGCGACAAACTGGAATGCGGTTTTAGCAAATATTAATAATGCCTCCGATATCCTAGCCATTCTTCGGAAGGTTTTAGGCCTTTTAGATAGTAAAGTTGATTTAACTCGTATTGATGAAATTATCGCTGATATCGAAAGTATGCAGATTAGTGTTGATACTGCATTATCAGATGTTAACTCTGCCTTATCTGAGTTTGATACTGAAGCACAAGAGGCAATAAAGCAGGTTATTGCAGCTGGCTTAATGGAAGGGTTCGCAACAGAAGCTGAATTGCTTGCAACCAGGCCAACTGAGCCAAAAAAATATGCAAAGGCTGAGGATACTGATGTTATTTGGTTTTGGAATAAGCCAGAAGGCTCTTTAGATGGTGATTATTGGACAAGCACAGGTTTAAGCGAATATAACAGGGCAATTAATTATGTAAATGACAACCCACTTTTTAAGCCAGTTATTCTTACAACTGAAGACTTAAACGATATCAAAATCGATATTTTAGGTATTGCAAGAACCGGCACGCCAACTTTAGCTAAAAACTACCCCACGACGAAACCCGGTTATTTTAATGCAAAGCATATTGTGACTGGCTCAACTGGGACATTAATTCCTCAAACATATACAACTTTTGATGGCGAGTTATGGATTCGTGGTACAGATTCCAATGGTGCTGTTTATCAGACGTGGTGGCAATTTGCTACAAAGGCTGATGCTAACAAAGATCCAGTGATGCTGCCAAACGATAGTGACGTAAACACTATTAATAAGAGTGGACCATATATTGTTTATTCACTGCCTAGTACGCCAACAACTTCAACGAATTTGCCGACCGCTGATGAACAATACATCATTTCCCATTTTGAAGCGCCAGCTAATGTTAAGCGGCAGATAGCATATGCACGCGGTTCAAATAGTGTGTACGTACGTTGGCACTGGGGTTCGTTCGGGTGGAGCGCGTGGGATAAGGTAGCTTTAACATCTGAGTTAAATGCCATCAAAGCTGAGTTAATTGCACTAATTGACAGCAAGACTAATCTAGTTACTCTATTTAAACTAAGCCTGATTGATAAGTTAAATGGCTTTAACTCTGTAAGAATAAAGCCAGTTGGCGATTCAAGAACTTGGGGATTAGGAGCTAGTAATCAGTCGCCAGCAGAAACTACTGAAAATCCAAGAACTGGTCATTTAACAGATCTACGTAATACTACGGATCCCTTGTCTCCAACTTGGGCAAATCTCTTTAGAAAGTTTTTAGCATACGCTTTTGGTGACAGAACTATTACCGAGGATGCACCGGGTTCTGCATATGCAAAACGTAAGCGTAATATTAGCTTTAAACAAGAGATCAAGAAGTTTTCATTTAAAAATGCGGCGGGGGCTACAGTAAGTGAAGCAACTGCGGTGCAGGTCATTGCATCAAATGATACTGCTAGAAATGGCGAAGTGATGAATTTACTAGGTCTGAACTTTGTATCTAGCCGTCAGAATGAATTCACATTCGATATCATTTCTGACAATGTTTCAGTTGTCTATAAAAAGTGGTCTGTTGGAGATGTGAACGATAACATCGAAGTTTTTGTCGATGGCGTATCAAAAGGCACATTCAATTACTTCTCTGAAACTGAATCATATGAGAATGTGTTTAGTGTCACCTTTCCATACGGGAAACATACTATTCGAGTAAAAAACAAAGCTACAAATTCTAGTTCATATGCTCATATTCAATGTTGCCGTACTGATCAGAAAATATGGTTAATTAATGAGGGTATTATCGGCTCAAGCACTAAAACTTGGCTTGATCGTAACTTATTTGAAGGCACTATTAATCAATATGATGACTTTGTTTTGATGATGTTGGGAACTAATGACCGAGGTACTGTCGGTGGTGAATCAGGTTTCAAGACACGGCTAAATTTATGTATTGATAAGATAAATACTCTTTCAAGCAATAATGCAAAAGTTCTCTTAATAAGTGATGGTCATGTAACTGATAAAGATGAAGCTATAGACACTCGTCGTTTCAATATGCAAGAAGGCGATGCAATCATATCATCCGTAGCCAAGGCCCGCCTATTACCGCATATCAGCCAGCTAAAATACACGACTCAAGCAAAGATTGATGGTGTGAGCATTTGGAGTGATGACCTTCATTATAACGATGCCGGTAACAAGCTGTTATATGAGAACTTAAGAAAGCAATTATTCGATAGTTAAGCAAAAAACTAAATACCACAAGCCTTACCTTCTTATAAGTTAGGGCTTTTTTATTGTCTAAATTTTCTGGAGAAATAAATGGAACCAGTTTCAACAAGCGGTTTATCAGCACTATTAAAATTTTATGGGGCAGCAATTATGGTGACTTTAGCGGTCGCTTTAGTTGCAGCAGTTGTATTAATGACACGTATGCCGAGGTCGCCGCAAGAATGGGCCGTAGGCTTGATTTGTACAGTTGTATCAAGCTTAGCTGGCGGCTCTTTTATTATTGTGAAATGGGGCCTTCATGAATGGGTTACGGATGTATGGGGGATGACTGCACTTGGTGGGTTCTTCTTTGTATGTGGATTACCTGGTTGGGCTTTGGTCCGGTGGATCTTTAATTTCATCGATAAACAGGAAGGTAAAACGATCGTTGAAGTGATCAAAGAATTTAAAAAAGCCAGAAAAGACATTGAAAACAGTTAATGCCGCCTTCGGGCGGTTTTTTATTACTTGAGGAACAGTGAAATGAACATCGAACAATATCTTGAAGAGTTGATTAAACGAGAAGGCGGTTATGTAAATAATCTAGCGGATCGAGGAGGCGCAACGAAGTACGGAATTACAGAAGCAGTAGCACGTACAAACGGTTTTAAAGGCAACATGCGAGATTTACAGCTTGATGTGGCCAAAGCGATTTATCGCAAAAACTATTGGACGGCTCCACGTTTTGACCAAGTGAATACAATCAGCTCACCAGTGGCCGAAGAACTTTTAGATACAGGTGTGAACTGTGGTACCGGATTTACAAAACCTCTTTTACAACGGGCTTTGAACTTGCTTAACAACCAAGGTAAAGCAGGTTGGCCAGATCTCACTGTAGATGGAATTTATGGGCCAGCTACTTTAAATGCGCTTAAAACCTATTTAGCTAAACGTGGTAAAGACGGCGAAAAAGTTCTGGTGCGTGTACTCAACATCATGCAAGGCCAGCGTTATATTGAAATCTGTGAGCACAATCCCACGCAAGAGCAGTTCTTTTATGGTTGGATTGCTAATCGAATTTCATGATGAAAGTTTTGTTGTGGTTTGCATCTTTTTATCAGAATGCAAACCACAGAAGATTAATAATAATTTGAGTATTAGATTTTTCTATTGAAAATCTGAGTAAAAATTAAATAGATGTTTATTACAATCTATTAACTCATTAATTAATGTTATATTTTAAAAAGAATTACATACAAATCTCTACTTGGATTAAGTTGTATAAAATTTTATTTGCCATATTGTCAGTTACTAAAGGTTCGCAAGGGTCTTCATAATTAAATAGACTTGGTTGAGAATTTCTTGAAACAGATATAGGTATTAAGTATTTATAATCATAAAGTATTTTATGGTTTCTCTCACCTGTACTACATAAAATAAATGCTACCTTTCCTAATTGTAGATAAAATTTGAATCTTAAGGATTTTTCAGATTGAAAATAGCTTAATGAATTGTAGGGTTGATACAAGCTAAAAATATTAGCTTTCCAGTGGTCTAAGTGAGACATACAAAAATTTTCTTCTGTAAGTAAATCAGTTGCATATAAATCTATATTTTCAGGAAAATATTTTTTTCTGAAAAAATCACGATGTAAAAAAGTTTTATCTTCTGAAAAATTTTTAAGACTAGTTGCAATAAAATTAAGATATACTTTATAAATCAATATTTTTAAGGAAGTTATATTTTTTTCATTTATATCTTTATAAGACAAATTATCTTCTATGAAATGTGTCAAAAAATCTTTACACAAATTATCTATGTCATGTAACCAACCATTATTACAACTTGAGCAAACTTTATAGGTTAAAGTATTTGGTACAGGTTGTGTTATTTTTACATTATCTAGATCTTTTGAAATAAAATTAAACTGTAACTGTTGTTTCTTAATTCCTAATTTATTGATGATCCATTGTGGAATTACATGTTCATTCGTTTTGTTATAGCTGCTAATCTCTATTCCACAATAAATACATTTCACTTTTTTGCTCCAAGTTTTTTATTAAAATAAATTAATTCTTAACTATTAACAACTCATCCCACCTAAACGGATTTCTACTAAGTTTATCTCTCGACATCGACCAAGTTCGCCCGGGCACATAACATGGACCAACACCGAGCTTTTTCTTTCCAAATTTGTTGTGCACATTATCAAGTGTTTTCATTAATAATTCTTTTTTCTCAATCTGTTCAAAGTCAGTTAATAGATCATATGTATGACCAGCCTTAGGTTCTAAGCCTGTTAATATGACACCACACTTTTTATACTTAATCCCTTCCTTGTAAATCTCAGCCACTAGTCTTGTTGCTGCTCTTGCAAAATCAATAGCGCAATCTGTAGGTTCTGAAAATGAGCCTGTAATAGATTTATTGTAAAACGGCACATTCGGATCAAATGGATTTGACTGTATAAAAGCAATCATACATCCGCATAAAAGTTCTTCATCCCTCAATCGCTTACAGGCATCTTGAGCATACATTGAGATAGCTTCTTTTAAATCCGTTAACTCAGTTACGCGACCACCAAAAGACCGGCTTGCAACTATTTGCTTTTTTGAGGGAGGGGTGTGCTCGATATCAATGCATGAGATGCCTTGTAATTCGTAAATGGTTCTTGCCATCACAATTGAAAACTTCTTTTGCATCTCACGCGGCTCAGCACAAGCAAGATCTAAAACTGTGTAAATACCCATAGATTGCAATTTTTTAGAGTGCTTACGGCCAACACCCCAAACTTCAGACACTTCAATGTTTCCGAAGTAATATTCTTTATTGCAAGGATCCATTCCGACCAGATCGCATACACTGTTAAAACCCGCATTCTTTTTAGCTATATGGTTAGCTATCTTCGATTCTGTCTTACTTCTACCAATACCAACGCAAACCGGTAATCCTAGCCACTTCCAAATTTGTTGGCGCATCTCTTGGCCAACCTTCTCTAAATCAAAGTTCTTCTCATAAGCTGTGAAATCAACAAAGCACTCATCAATCGAATAAGGTTCAACTTCTTCTGCGGTTACGTACGAGCTCAGAATCTTATGAAAACGTCTCGACATTTCTGCATACATTGCATAGTTGCTTGATAGCACTAAGACATTATGTTGCTGAACAATGTCTTTAATTTGAAAAAGTGGCACACCCATTTTTATATTTAAGGATTTCGACTCATTGCTACGCGCCACGGCGCACCCGTCATTATTGCTGAGAACAATCACAGGTTTGTTGTTCAAACTTGGATCAAAGACTCTCTCACATGAGACGTACATGTTATTCACATCGATGAGAAAAAAGACTTTGTTCTCATGTTTCATGATTTTTTTCTTGTATTTTTTAGAATGTAAGTAACAACACCCCAGATTAATAATTCTTGCCCGTCCTTGAGATGTATATCTTCATATTCTGGATTTTCGGCCTTAAGCCAGTGCTCATCTCCATCAATCATTAAACGTTTAACAGTGAAATCATTATCTATAAGAGCAACAACAATATCGTTGTGTTTAGCATCAAGACTACGATCAACAATCAACTCGTCATCAATATCAATGCCTGCGTTAAGCATCGAAAGTGATGCCACTCTGACAATAAATGTTGCTTCTTCATTTTTAATTAAGTGCTCATTCATGTCGAGTGATCGATCAATGTAATCTTGAGCTGGCGAAGGAAAGCCAGCAGATACCTTTTCAATAGCTAATGGTATTGATATATGCGTCGAAGGAGTAACTAATTTTATTGAGACAACATCAGTCAAAGCATTACCTAGCTTGAGGTGTGGCTTAATTTCAATAATAAAAGGTTCGATAGTGCTCATAGTTACTCCTTGATTTTGTTACATAATCAAGATGATATGCTAGAGTACAGTTAAAATTCAAATTTAAAAAACTGTGGATAAATAATGACTAGTCATTACTTGTCGCATTGATCGATGCATTTGGTCGGAAAATCAACAGCGCTAATTTGCACTTTTTTTTGGTTTTGGGAAGTAGTCAGCAGTAAATTCACCTAGGGGCATTTCAAAGAAAAATTGATCAGCATCTTCTTTTTTACAGTTCAACCAATCTTCTCGATACTCTTCTGGAATAACAATAATTGACCTTTTCTCATCTTCAGGCTTATGGAATTGGCTCATGAAAGGGTGGTTATCTGCATTTATAGTCAACATCGACATTGACCTAATTTGCTGTCCGTCAATTATTGTAGATTCATAAATGGCAGCCACAGTGAAGGGCATGCCATCATCACGATAAATTCCCCAACGTTCTGCTTTCCCGTCCACATATTTTGGTTCATAAATCTTTTCTACAGGTATTAACGCAAATTGGCTTTTAGCCCATGCATGTCGAAAGCTAGGTTTTTTATCTACAGTCTCAGTTCTAGCGTTATAAGTATATTTAGAAAACTTTAAATCATGTTGCCAAGGTGGGATCATTCCAAACTTAACTGATCGCCATTCAATGTGATTATCATTAGAAAAAATAAGAGGGCAGTCATAGCCAGGGTAAACGTCCAACTTATAATCAAAAGTTGGTTCGAGTAAATCTAGCAGGTGCACCCGATATTTTGATATTGGTTCATAGTTTGCGCACATATTTTTAACCTTTATTATTATTTCTATTAAATCTATTTTACTAATTATGTTCGTTTGACAAAGTTTAAAATCTTTGAGGTTTTGTTGTCTATTAGATATGAATAAATTGGGGAAAAATAAGATAGATTGTATTTGGCTAAAAATTACACTTTTCAAATAAAATTAAGAAATCGAAAAGATGCTTACATATTGCTTACATGAGAATAGGCATTAAAAAACCACTTAGGATTAATGCACCTAAGTGGTTGTTTTATATGGTGGGCCCACCGTGACTTGAACACGGGACCAACGGATTATGAGTCCGCTGCTCTAACCAACTGAGCTATAGGCCCTATAAGTAAGAAAAGCTTTTAATCTCAAGGCTTTTCAGTGCGTGCAATACTAATCAATTTTTTAATTAAACACAAGTAATTTTCTAAAGTAGGCACATAGTAGACCCAAAAATATTGTGTTGTTTTGGTTAAATATTACAAGCGATAGTGATTCTAGCGTATGACTACTTCGTGAGTAAAGTGAACTAAGTTATTTATCGATCAATTAGAACTTATTTCAGCCAGCAACTTATAGTGGTAGAGGTTTAATTGTCATTTCGATTCGAATTATTAATTCTTTTAAAATATATATTGTTTGAAAAACAACCAATCTGTGGGAGGTTATTTGAATAATACTAACAAGATTAAGTTAGATAAGTTTACCGAAAAATAGTAGAGCACAAGCTGATTTGTGCATGTATGTATCGCATGCAATTTATAAATTTAGGATTAATTATTTTTAGAAACTATAAAGGACTTTTCCTTCAATTTTTGGAAGTTTGGATATAATCGAAAAATTACTCATAAATATTGAGAGTCAGAGTATTTAAAATAAATAATCTAATATATAGCATGAATAAAGCTTTAAAGATGAAAAACGAAAAAATATGAATAAAAATGTGCTTATTTTAAAATTAAGCGCTTTATCTCATTTTATTCAAAACATAGAACTTTTAAGTGGAAAAGAAAGAAATTTTTATCATTGAAATTTCTTTCTTTTTCTAATGTGTTTTCTATATGAAACTTAAAGTGTGACTGCTTTCACATGGAATACAAATGATTGTATTTTATTGATTTTATTCTTGACTAAAATGCTAGGTTTTAATAAAGTATAAATGTATTTTTCCAAAATAAAAAACTATTGCTTAGTCCTGAAATACAGTAAGAAGCCTGCTTTTTAAGTAGGCTTCTTGCTTTCTATAATATTGACGGAAATAGGAGCTGAACAATAAGGTAAATTTTTAAAGCAACCATATTTAATTTGAAGTAAAACTATAAAAAGAGATCAGATGTACTCGGAACTAAAGTATAAGAAATTATAAATTTTCTTGAATAATTTGGATGAGTTCTCGAGCCGCTTTAGATAATGGGCGGTCTTGAAGCCAAATTAAATAAATAGATAGAGGTAAATGATTTTTGGTATTTTTAAAATCTAAAAGAACTAAATAACCTTGATCGATTTTTTCTTGTACTAATGATAAAGGGAAATTACCCCAACCGAGTCCTGCTTCAACCATATTAATTGCTGTTTGTAGACTATTCGTTTTCCAGTACATTGCACCAATAATTGAACGAGAATCTGTCATTTCATGGTCACTACTCGCTACTACAATTTGCCTAATATTGATTAACTCTTCAATAGAAAACTGCTTTGTTTTTTCTTGTAGAAGACTATGACTCGACGAAATAGTAGCAACTACTGTTTCAGTCATTACCAATTGCAGATTTTCACGCATTTTTATATTTAGGTCTGACCCCGCTAAGCAAAGACTAATTTCTTCCGTATAAAGTAAATTGACGATGTCATCTTGAGGGGCAGTAATAACTTCTATATTAAGTAATGGGAATTTATCGGCTAATTTTTTTATTGAATAGAATAATAATTTGGTATTTACATCAGAGACAACACCAATACGTAATTTACTTTCAAGACCTAAAGAAAGTTCATGAGCATGAGTACTAAATAGCCTAAGCTGTTCAGAAATAATACGAGCCTGTGGTTCTAAAGCTAATGCTGTAGGGGTTGGAATGACCTTACGATGGGTTCGTTCAAATAAGATATAACCTAATTCGGCTTCCAAATTAGCAATGGCCATACTGACTGCTGAGGGGACCCGATTTAGTTTACGAGCAGCCGCAGAGAAAGATCCCGTATCTAGTACGGTGATGAAGAGTTCAATATTTTCACTGTTAAAATTCATTTTGATATCAGTCAAACTGAAAGCTATTAACTTTATATATGATTTTAACTGAAATTAAAATATAAAGAATTAAGCAGAGTTCATTGATTATGCAAGGTGTAAAGCGTCGAATCGTATATGTTTCTTCTTATGAAGTGATCGGAATGATTATTTCATCAGTAGGGTTAGCTATTTTGGCCGGTGATAGTGTGGAGCATACAGGGCCTCTATCTGTCATGATTACGACCATCGCTGTAACTTGGAATTTTATTTACAATGTTTTATATGAGAAGTGGGAGGCTAGGCAAAGCAGTAATATCCGTACAGTCAAACGTAGGGTTGGGCATGCAATTGGTTTTCAGCTTACCTTGGTTTTATTTTTGATTCCTCTTATTGCATGGTGGATGGATATTTCTCTGATTGCTGCTTTTTGGTTAGATGTAGCCTTTATTATCATTATTCCCATCTACACTTTTATCTTTAATTGGAGCTTTGATAAATTATTTGGGCTACCTATTTCAGCACAGGGTAAAGCATTACCAGAATAGCCCGCAAATGATATTAGTAAGCTATCAAGGTATCCGACTTTGATAGCTTATTGAGTTGTACTATTTGGTTTGATCAATGACGAATTGCTTTGAAAATTTTAGTTGAGCTTTTTTTGCGAAAATATAATAAATCAGTGCTGTAGATATAAGACCTACAAGCCAAGATAAATCAATCCCTCCTAACATTGCAGCAATTTGCCCCGTATAGAATTTGCTATCAATAAATGGCAGTTGAATCAAAATACCTAAAAAGTAGCAAGCAATACCGATTCGATTCCAACGACCATACTTGCCATTTGGATCATAGAGTGCATCTACATCACATTCTTCTTTAGAGATAAAGTAGTAATCAACCAGATTAATTGCGCTCCATGGAATAAAAAAAGTAAGTAAAAACAAAATAAATGCTTTAAAAGCACTTAAGAAAGTGTGCTCGCCAATAATTGCTATAAAGGTCGAGATCACAACCATAGCAAGGACAATGAGCAATCTTGTTATTTTTGAGATTTGATTTGTCGATTTGAAACTGTTCCAAACCGTAGCAACACACATAAAACTACCATAAGCATTTAAGGTCGTCAGAGTAACTTTGCCAAAAGCAATACTAAAATATAAGAAGGTAACAACTAAGGCGATGGGGTTCATTCCAACCACATATTGAACCTCATTTCCAACAAAATTCCCGTTTGCAACCTGAGCAATCAAAACTCCTAAGGTCATGGAAATCTGTGAACCTAATAAAGAACCTAAGCCAACGGCCCAGAAAACGCGAGATGAAGACGTTTTAGTTGGAAGATAACGAGAGTAGTCTGCAACATAAGGTCCAAAAGAGATTTGCCAAGAAGCAGAAAGTGAAACTGCTAACAAAAATGAAGACCAACTGAAATGACGTACTGCTAAGAGTTCTGAGAAATCAGAAAGAGCTAAAATTTGAGTCAGAATAATAACAAAAGCAATCAAGCCAATAATACTGGCTACTTTGCCTACAACATGAATTAAACGATATCCAATCGTTGCAAATAAGATAATAAAGCAAGCATAAATTAAGATGCCAGTTGTATTGCTGACATGTGCTAGATGTGCAATTGCTTTACCTGCGAGTACCTCACCAGTTGCAGTAAACCCCAGATACATCAGACAGACGAGTATGATTGGGATACACGCACCATATACCCCAAATTGGACACGACTTGAAATCATTTGTGGAAGGCCAAGTTTTGGACCTTGAGCAGCGTGTAGAGCCATGACAGCAGCACCAAAACACTGTCCCAAAAATAAACCAATAATCGACCAAAAAACATCACCACCTAATACAACTGCTAGTGCACCCGTCACAATAGCCGTGATTTGTAAATTGGCACCAAACCAGAGGGTGAATTGGGCAAACACTCCGCCATGTCTTTCATTCTCTGGAATAAAATCAATGCTTCGGTTTTCAATAAAACTGTTATTTGGTTTCTCAGCCGATGAGTCCATTACACTCTCCTTGTCCTTTAAGAGTCCACTCTATTTTTATTAAGTCCGCATTTGTACAAACAAATACAAACATGTATATACAAGTAATTTTAAAAAGAATCAAATACTTTTTGAGGCTGTAGAACCTAAAAGTGGCTTAAATATTTCATAGATAAATAAAAAAAATAATTAGACTGATTTTATTTTTTAATAGAGTTAAATGATAGAAAAATAATATATAAAAAAGCCCTCTATTGAGGGCCTGACTTTATACATTAGTGTCTAAGATAGCTTGAAAAAAAGTTGGAAGTTCAGAAAATTGGACGAGTTGAGTTTTATCTTCTTGTTTATAATAATACTGATAGTTTGGAGCTTCTGAATGATTATCGAGATATTGAGTTGCATCGGTAAATTGTGCTTTTGCAACTGGTTTGTCTTTTTTAAATTTCACAATAATAGGATTTACTGAATTTAATTTTACCGGTACACCATTCTCAAATTTAGCAGTTTCAATTAATAAAGAAATTTTAAAATTTCCGAATGTTACGCAACAATGGCCTCCATTTTCTGTTTTAATTTCTTGATCATGAAAAAGCTCTTTAAATAAATTCTTTAAAGATTCTCTATGCTTATCTAAAGCGATTTGAAAATCATGATCTTGTTGTCCAATTTTTTCTTGCTCATCTTGCAGCAATTGGGCTTGCTTTTCAATGGTGGTGAAATCCAGCTTCATTTTAATATCTCCTTAGGTTGTTTTAAAACTATATATGGCAATATTTTATTAAGTTTTAGAGAAACATATATTATTTGTTACAACGCAATAATTAAGATGAGCTTTTGTGATAAATAATTGGAAATGTAAAAATATATTTATTAAAAATAAAAATTATAAAATTAAAGAGTTTATTAAGTGAATTTTTTTCTATTTTTTTATTTGAAAATGCTGCTACATGATAAACATATGATTTTTAATGTAGCAGCAAATTTCCTATTTTGTACAATGTTTCACTATAAGTAGGGTGCCTTTAATTTTAAAAAAACCTCCGCTACTCATTACACCAAACATCACAAAAGCTGTTCCTATCAATTGCCAGATATTGAGAGACTGCCCTGTAAGTAGGGCTATCAGCATACTAAATACTGGTACAAAGTTAAAAAAGACGGAAGCACGTCCGGCTCCTAACTTTTGTATGCCATTAAACCAGAATAGATAAGCAATCATTGTAGAGCAGATAATCACATAACCCATGGCCAGATGTGCATTTACAGGCGCAGAAGTGATGGCTGTAAGAGGATCTTCAAATATCATACTTAACACGCCAAGGGTTATTGCCCCGAACATCATAGAAAAAGTCGTTGTTTCTAAAGGCGTGGCATTTTTTACATAGCGGCGAGATAGAACATTTGCTAAGCAAAATCCAAAAGCCCCTAATAATATGAATAGATCTCCAATGTCTATTTTTAGGTGAAGCAAAGTTGTTATATGCCCCTGACTAATGACGAGTAACACGCCACTTAAGCCGAATAAAACACCTAAAAATTTACTGGCGGTAAGTTTTTCACCGTCCAAAATAATTGTCATTAATAGAGTCATCAACGGTGTGGTTGCCATAATTAAAGCACCATTCACAGCAGATGTAGTCTGTAAGCCATAAAAACAACCTATATTGAATCCTGCAATGCCGACAACCCCAATAATAAGATAGATAAATAAATTTTGACTTAAGGCTGCCCATCTTAGCTTGCCTGTTATTGAAAAGATCAGAAGTAAGCCTAGGCTTGCAATTGAAAACCGTTCAGATGCGGCAGATAGCGGAGGCATATGTTGAATAATATAAGACATTGCATTAAATGCTGATCCCCAAAAAAACATCGTTAATACAACACCAGCATAGGCATAAGCCACCGTTCTGTTCATCGACAGGCTCCCACTAAGAAAGGTTTTATTCTGGGCAATTATATAAAGGTGTACAATTCCGTATTAATACACTTCTAATGTGAAAATTTGCACAATGATTGATTGGGAAAATTTACATTACTTTTCAGTTTTTACCGAAGAGAAATCACTGTCAGCTGCCGCAAGAAAGTTGGGGGTAGACCATGCAACTGTATCCAGAAGAATTGCTCAACTAGAACAAAACTTAAAACTCAAATTAGTGGATCGTAGACCACGGACCTACATTCTTACTCCGGATGGAGAGCGTCTTGCGCAAGTAGTCGCTCGTATGATGGAAGAAACGTTTTCTATTGAACGTTTAACTCAGGCTGGCCAGCAAGAAGTGATGGGTAGTGTTTCTATTAGTATGCCTCCTTTAACGGCTGCGCATCTCATCATGCCTCATCTGGGAAGATTTTATCGTCATTATCCCCAATTAAAGTTGCGTGTACTCGGTGATGTTCATTATGTTTCTTTGCAGCATAGTGAGGCTGATATTGCTGTACGATTTGGTCGTCCTAAAGATGAAAACTTAGTTGCCCGTAAAGTAGGTGAAATTCCTTTTGGAATATATGCTGCTCCAAATTATTTAGCTTCAACTGATTCTGAAAGTTATGAATGGATCAGCGTTGAAGTCGGGGGTGTACATGGTCAAAAACAGCAGAAGTTAAAAGAAAGATTAGGCAATAAAGAACCTATAATGGTTACAAATCATCCTGAGCTTCAGTGGAGAGCCGCATGTGGCGAAGCTGGATTAGCTGTGTTACCTGATTTTTTAGGCACACTGAGTAACTTGGTAAGATTGCAAGATGATCACCCCATGAGTGCTGAAATCTGGTTGGTAACCCACGAAGATCTACGACATAGTCCTGCAATACGTGTAGTAATGGATTTTCTGGTGAGTTGTTTCGAGTCTTTTAGAACTTAAACCTGGTTAGTTAAATGCTAACTCTTAGACGTCTGTTTAAAGAAGCTGCCATTTTTCCCGCAGCTTCTTTTGAATTTAGTTAGATCAATACGCTAGGTCAGACTAACTTCTATACCTTCACGTAAATTAGATTGATCTTGACGAGAGTTTAAATCAATTTTGGCAAAAGACTTAGCAAGTAAACGTCTAGCCGCTGAATTAATAGGTTTTTCTACCCATTTAGGTAATTTTATCCCTAAAGGATTAGTTTCGGTTTTAGATACTTCGGTGGTTACTCTTGTTCCCATAATATAGTCAAACCAAGGTCTGGTAACGCACCAATTCGCATTCTGATTACTTGTCATATGGTGATCATAATGCCAAGGAATACGTTTTTTTGCATATTCTGGATCTAAATGAGATTTAGCATGTACACGCCAATAATTCCATAAACCATAATAGAGTCCAGCTGTAAAAAAAGGAGCTACAGGTAAAAAAATGGTAGCAGCACCTGCTAATCCAATTAAGGCTGTTTTTTCATTATAAATTTCAGCATTTTTAAGCATAGATTCGGCATAGCCTTCATCATGGAAGCCATTTAAACGGGCACGTTTATGATGTGCGATATGGGTGAAAAATGGGCTATTACGATACTGGCTTGGAAACTCATGCAGCCAAACTTTATGAAAGTACCATTCCAAGCCATTTGCTACAAAAATACCTACAGGGAATCCAAGCATATTGGTCACTTCTTCTAAATTACAATTTAAAGCCATTGTAAAAGAAGAACGTTTTATCCCTTTGACCTAATAGGCAGTAGACCAATTGCCTTTAGAATCAATTTGATTGTTTTTGTTTACGTTGTCGATAAGCACTTGGACTTTCATTGGTCCATCGTTTGAATGCACGTGTGAACGCAGAGGGCTCTGAAAAACCGGTTAGATAAACAATTTGATCAATAGTTTCTTGTGTATTAGCAAGCAAACGTCTGGCAAGTTTTTCTCGATGTTGATTTAGAATCTTTTCATAATTTGTATTAATAGCTTGCAAATCAGCGCGAAGAGTACGAGGGTTGCGGTTTAATTGTTCTGCAATCAATTTTTGATCAAATTGCCCAGATTCAAGTAATCCATTACTAAGCAAACGTTCAATTGTATGAATGAGTTGATGCTTTCCTAATGTTAATAGCTGTTGTTCCGCAAGAGTTTCATGGATTTTTAATAATTCTGGCTCAGCAGCTGGCGAGGTCTTATTTAATAGTACACTCGGAAAAACAATAGCACCTTTTGTTTGGCCTAATATGACGGGGCATTCCCACATCTCTTGATAAGTTTCAGCCGAGGCACCTTGTTGATAAGGTAGAGTAATGTGACTAGGTCTGAACTCATTATTAGTAATATATTTAAAAAAATTAAGAAAAATACCAATTCCACATTCTAGATAATGTCTTACGGGATGCTCAAAACCCGATAATATTGCTTGATCTTCATTAATGGTTAAGGAAAGGCTAAAGACATCTGTAAGTAGTGCTTGATATCTTATAGCGCGCTGCAATCCTTCACCAAATGTAGAGCTGCTCAAAAATAGATATTCAATGACCAAACCCCGGAAAGGGGGCATTTGCTTACCTACATGTAAGCCAATATCAGGATTTTGGCTGATTTCTTCAGCAGCTGTCCAAAAACGGTGTTGGGTAGAATTATCTCTACGAATATTTTTATCAGGTGGGTGATTAGGCAAATTTACACTTGCAAAAATAGATGCTACATCTAAGCCCATCTTTTGCATAGTCTGGTAAGTCATCCATAAAAAAATTCCAGCGTCTGAAGAATTTTTAGACATAATTTGATGACAACTCTATAAACTATAGCGCATATTCAATCATGATTTTATTGCTGATTCTATATCTCAGAAATTTATATTAGTTTAATGATCAGGAAAGAAACCTGCATCTTCACGTGCTTGCTTTAAAGCTAAAATAAAGGAGGTTAAAAAAAGTAAACCTATAAAAAAAAGAAAAAGATCGATGTTACTAATCGCAAAACCTATGCTTGTAGCGCCTAGACTTAGTAATAAGATACATAATATTTTCCAAAAAATGAGCATGTTACGTTCTGATAAAAAGTCTAAAACATATTATTTGCAATTGAAGGGGATTTCTAAATTTATTTATGTTTTTTTTATTATAAATTATGTAATTCTGTAAAATTTAGTTTTTTATGATTTTGGCTCAACTATTTGAAGTTAAAGTAAATTTAAGTTTATTCGACTTGACGAGTGTCTTTTAATTTTTCTTAAAATTAAGTTTTTATTAATTATATAGAATGATAATTCTTTAGAAGCACTATAAAATAGCGGTTATAAATTAAATTTATTTTTTTAATTTATTTAAAACAATATGTTATGGTTGGTTTTTAAATTTTTGTTAAAAAAAAGACTTGATCTTTAAGCCGAATTTTGAAATTATACTCATGCAAATTGTGATCTATTTCCCACAATTTGTATTTCAGGTTAAGTGGTTATCACTAATGCTCATTTGCTATTTTTGCTTATGAGCATTTTTTTATGTGATTTTTTAATAGAACTACAAAGTTTGAAAAAATTAGTTTTTTGAGTTCTCTTGGTAGCATTAAGCTTATTTGTTTTTAGTAGTTTTATTGAGAATAGTTAATCATATTGAATCGTCACCGTCGCTGTGGCTTTAACCTCACCTGCGGTCACATTGGTGGCGGTCTGATAGTAACGAGCAGTTAAAGGAATATCATATTCAACAGTTTGGTTGGAACTCACCATACCTATATTTAGTTTGCTTGCTTTTTGAATCGGCTGATTTGCTCCATTCATATTCCATAACAGTTCGACACCGACACCGTTGGCTTTGATTGAATTCGCGGCACTGTTGTTAATCACCTGATTATTGGAGGTATCAGAATTATAATCAAAACTTAAGCTGATCGTATTGCTCGTAGCGATACCAGAATTGTTTTCGCCACCATTACATAAGATCGATAAATTAAAATTCTGTTCCCCTTGGGTTGACCCAATCGCTCTAAAGCCTGATTTCATCACGGTTGGAAGTTGAACTGGTGAATCTACACCATTTTGAATTTCACAAGATGAAGATGCAATAAGAATAGGGGCATTACTTAATACGGTAGTGGTTAAAAATGGGCGGTTCTGTTGTCCTGATACGTAATAGGTACTGTAACGGCCTGCGACTAGTGCTCCGGAGCCTGTTGTCATGGCAGTTTTAATAACTTCCATAACAAAATACCCAGGGGAAAGTGTATATGTTTGATTGGGTGTTAATGTACGTCTATAGGGATAATATCCTGAAAAATCTGAAGCATCGGCAGCTTCGCGATAAAGTCGAATACCAATACCCGGAATATTGGTAGCATAAACATTATTCCCTATAGGACTAATTGGATAATTTAAGGGGAGAGCTGCAATAATTTGATCACTCGCTCGATTACAAGTTGCAGTCGAATTATTAGGAGATACTGTAAAAGTATTCTTTTGTAAGATCGTTCCTATTGGATCATTTGGTTTTACTACGATTTTACCTATATTCATCGGAATATCTACGGTAGTAAATCCTTTACTTAAATTACAATTTGCATTTGTATGGCTATAAGCAAATAGACTCACTGCCAAAAATCCAATTTTTTTTAAAATATTATTCATTTACAGACTGCCTTTGTCATAATAATTGGTTGGTTGTTATGCTTTATTTGATCCGCTATATCGTATTCAATTTCACATTTTTCAGTACTCGTATTTCCCCATTTCACATATAAACGGTCATGGGTTAAGGGTGTTCGTAAATAAATGCGACTGCCTTGCGCGACAATACCTATTACTTCGTTATTCTGGTTGTACACTTGTGCAGCAAAAGGTAGATGTGAGCCATCTAATGTTGTTGTACTAATAAAAAGTGCATAACCTTTTTTTGTTGAGAATTGAACTTTAGTGATCGAGCCTGCATAGGGAGCAATCCGTAAACTGCTCTCACCAAGTTCAACTTGTGTGGACATATCTTGTGGATCAAGACTGATGTCATTCATACGATAAGGCGTAACATAAGGAATAACGGCATATCCCTTTTTGTTAATACTGAGCCCTGGTGTATTGCCGACTTGTGCTCCCGTAGCATCTGGTGCATAGACCAGCACCATGGTTTGAGCCTGATCTGGCCCAAACAGAATTCCTTGGGAATGTGCAACAACATTGCCACTGAAGTTAAGCATTTCTTGTTGGTATGAATCTGCGTGACTTAATGAAGCACCTAGTGTTGTATAGTTTGTTTTATAGGTACCATTAATATTCAGGTTGGTTTGACCATGATCCTGATTAGAAATTGATGCGCCGTAGTTTAAGCGACTTCCTGTAAAGCCACTGAAACTTAAAGTCTGGCTATCCTCACCAATAACACTATTAAAAGTCAGAGAATTTTTCTTAAAATCTAATGGAAAAGATAAAGAAGCAAGGTACTGCGTATCTTGACCTGTGCGAGTTCCGCCTTCATTAATCTCGCTGCTCATTGCGGATAAACTATAAGTTAAATCTTTAAATTGATTGCTATAACCTAATTGGAACTGTTTATTGGTCGTGGGTTGATTCCAATAGTTTGTCCATGAACCCACTAAATAAAAATTTCCCCATTGCTTTGGAAGAACTTGATTTAAAGTAATCTGGAATTCACTTTTTTGTTTTCCTACGGAAAAGCTATCAATATTTTGTTGTTGTAAATCTTGAATTAAAATTGCATCACGCAATTTGAGGTAGTTCTCTGTTGAATAGCGATAAGTAGCTAATGTTAAATTAGTATTTGTTGGAGAAAATAGTCGACTGTAACTTAAACGATAACTTTGTCCTGTCATTTTAGATTGATGATCAAACTCAGCTTTTGATTGAGTGGCATCAAAAGAGACAGCTCCAATGGGTGTTGAAAAAGCTGTGCCTAGTAATAAGGAGAGATACTGCTGGGTTGCTTGAACCGCACTGTAAGTTGTGAGGTAATTATTAATTCCTCGTTGATACTTACCCTGTATCAGCCATGGAGTTAGGCTAAGGTTTGAATCTCGAAACTGCCCTAAAGTAAAAGAGTATCGACTCATTTGAGGGCGTAGCATTTCGACGACAGAAGCATAGGGAATAGAGAATTTTTGAATTATTCCATTAGATTCAATTACCGAAACTTGTAGTTCGCCTCCAAATCCCGTTGGGTAAAGATCATTAATTTCAAAGTTTCCGGGTGGTACCGTTGTCTGATAAATTAAGTTGCCTTGTTGCCTAACCTCGACTTTCGCATTGGTTTTTGCATAACCTCTTACTCTAGGGGCGTAACCGAGCATACTGTTTGGAAGCATTCGGTCATCACTTGAAATATTTACCCCGCGATACGGTAACGAATCGATAAAATCACTATTAGTAAAATAATCGCCTAAGGTCACAACGCCATGAATTTTCGGAAATGCTTTTTGTATATATGTATTCGTTGAAGTATAAGAAGAATTATCAGTTTGAAAATCAGTATGGTCTTGCCATTTCCATTGTCCATTATGGCGAAATTGCCAACTCGCTAAATTTGCTCCAAGATTAGTCCCCATAAAAGCATATGTACTTTCATGTTGTTCGTTAACTATCCGATAAGCAGTTGCGTTATATGTCAAAAAAGCTGCATTAATACCTCGATCCCAAAAATGTGGGTCGATATAGCCTTGTGCATTTTTTTCTAATGTGGCTTGGGGGATAGAAATATCAATTCTTAAACGGGAGCTGTCAAATAAATAAAAAGCATTATCTATCCAAGTCCCTAGTGCGTCACAAGAAAGAGACGATGTATGAGAGTGTTGGCTAAGCACATCGGATTTTACGCCATATTCTAGTAACATGGTTTCTGTGAAACAGGTTTCGGCATTTGCATTCGGATTGTGCGCGTTAAAGCGCATATGTCGTTTACCCAGCCATTGACCATTAATATAGACATCTAAGCTATATTCACCAGCTAAGATGGGGTTTCCATATTTGAAACGACCAATATCAATTTTTTGCGCATTACCTACTAAAAAATTACTATCAAACTCTGCTTTTGAGAAACCTGAAACATCGGTACTATTTTCGGCATATGCAGCCAAAGGCATAAATACCGCAATACTTGAGGCCACATGACAAGTAAAAGGGCTTTTTAAACATATATAAGGTATAAACCATTTAGACATAGTTTTAGAGCCTATTCATGATAGGTATTTAGGTTTTCTTAAGTAATACAGTAAGGTTAGAACTTTATTGGGTGCTCAACTCTTCCACCATAATCATTGATATATACAAAGCTCATATCTGCTAAATTTTTATTTTTTATTTTTATTTTATCTTCGGAAAAAGGAGCAACCATTAAACCTTGTTGTAATAAGTCTGTTTTATGGCCTTCACTTCCCTGAAAAATGGAGCTAATAGTCAGGAAAAAGGGTGTCGGGTTCGTCACTACTAGATATTGATCATTCATTTTCCATTGAACTTTCTCACTTAGTTGTTCAATATTTTCTTTTAGATTTATAGGGCGATAAAAAAATTTAATGCGCGAACGAACAGCAAGCTGTAAAAAATTATTAGAAATAGAGGTGTTATGGTCTTGTTGAGTTTTTCCTTCCGGTTTAGGAGGTATATCTAAAACATTAAGCCAAAAAATAGATTCTTGTTGCTGATTTAATTGAGAAGTATTAGGCAGAGCTGTAATTCTTAAGGTCTGGCCTTTATTCGCTTCTACTCGTGAAATCGGGGGAGTAATAATGAAGGGCACATTTGCTTCATCGGGAGTCAACTTTGCATTTCCATCATCGATCCAAGCTTGAACAAGAGAGGGAGCTGTACCGTTATTACTCAGTTGCAAAGTGATCTCACGTGCATTTGAAGGATAAATGACACGAGTTCCATGTAAAACAATTTCAGTATGGCCTGTGGTAGTCAGTGCTACCTGTAGACAAACTAATCCCCAAAAAAACTTACGACCACGAAAAAGCATGAGTCATATTCTCAATAATGAATAATAGATAGGAGATAGCTTCTATCTTTAAATAGAAGCTTCAATTTTAATTTTATTGATAAATAATGGTGTATTTTACTTGCGATGTTACCGTACCCGCAGTAGAAGCACCTATAGCATAGTATTCAGCATAATAGTTAAGGTCAGCATCGCCACCTGCCGAAACATTCACCCATTGTGAGTTGGTCTGAGCCGCATTCGTGCCTGTAGCGAGTACAGGGATTACAGCATTATTACTGCCTAGCAACTGGATATTCACGTTTGTTGCGCCGCCTGAAGTTGCTTGGTTTAATAAACGACCAGTATTAAAGTCAACGGTAGCACCCGGCTCAAAATAGGTGGCTACTTTACCAGCCGAAGCACAGTTCGTTAAATTAATTTGAAATGGGGTACGGCCAGCTACATCACCTACATTTTTTAAGGTTTGAGATGAAACTGTAGGCAGGTTAATTGTTAGATTTTTATCTCCAGTATCAATCGTACAAGTATTATCTGTGACAAGACCATTAATAGTAATTGTGCCATCTGCAGCTTGTGCATTTGTTATATTTAAGAGAGAAACCGCCGCCATAAAAATAAATCTTTTCATAAAATCCCCAGAATAGCCTTTTAAAATAAATTCCATTACTTTTCAGCAAGTTTATTCTGCTTAAGTAAGGCGAAGGAAATATATCACTTTTCAACCAAAAAACAAGAAAAACATTATATTTATATATATTCTGATTGATTATTTTTATTATTTAATATTTTGAAATATATTTTTTATCAGTTGGTAAAATAATGTGTGATTCATTTTTAAAATAAAATGAAAAAACTCGTAATATTTAAGTAATTGTATTTTATTAAATTAATCTAACTTTAAGACATTTAAGATAAAAGTTGCCCACATATATAGTGTAAATTATTGTTTTTTAACCATAAAATTATTTTTTAATTTATCTTGTGAATATATTTATTTTTTAAGAATTTTTTAAGATTCAATTCCTACTGTTTTAGTTGTAATTTAATAAAAGATAATCTGGAGTTCCGTTCCATGAATAGTATGAAGTATAGCTATAAACCTAATTACTTTTTCTTTGCTCATAAGCTAGTTTTGTTTTTAAAGGATTATCTCATTAAGCACCCAACGGAGCAGCAGACAACGTTTAACTTGCAAACGATTTATGACATCTTTAGTCATGATCTTGCTTCGAGTACAACTAATCTTGAGGGTATCTTAAATATTGCAGATGAATACGTCTTTGAAACAGAAGAAGGTTTACTTCCATTGATCAGTAAGCACTCTGTTAACCTCAAGAATCATGTGCTTTCTTTGGAATTTTCACCACAAGCTTTGACAAGCTTATTGTCGGGTCGCTCTTTAGTGAACCCTAAAGCAGCTTAGATTCTCTTTTAAGGTAGAGTTAACTCATATAAAATTCATAAAATTTATTTTTAAGAGTGATTTATGAGTAAAGACTTTAAGGCTTTAACTTATATTGTGGATGATAATATAGCAGATACAGTGACTTGGCTTTTACATCATCAGGATGTTTTTGATGCTTTTAATTTTGATGTATTGAGCCAAGAGTTGTCTGTAACGCATGCTGCAGGAAAAGACATTATTCGAGTCGGGACATTTCTTAATGCCACTTATGGAATTTTAGTTACTTCTGTTTAAATAAAAAAGCCCTGAAGAATCAGGGCTTTTTTATTTTACTGCCTTGAGTTATGCACTCATGGCATTTACTGATAGATCAGCAACTGTTGGCTTTGGTTTTTCTGCGGTTAAGCCGAGTTTGTTAAACAAAGCTTGGTCTTTACCTTCACCTGCATTTGGTGTGGTGAGTAATTTATCACCAGAGAATAATGAGTTTGCGCCTGCCATAAATGCTAATGCTTGATCTGAATCACTTAATGACTCACGACCAGCAGATAAACGAATATAGCTATGCGGCATAATAATGCGCGCAACAGCAATAGTGCGGATCCATTCAATTACATCAAGTTTTTCAACATCAGCTAACGGCGTTCCTTCAATTGGAACAAGCATGTTAATTGGCACAGATTCAGGATGAATTGGTAGGGTAGCTAATTCATGTAATAAACCAACACGGTCATCACGGCTTTCGCCTAAACCTACAATACCGCCACTACAAACTTTCATGCCAGCTTGGCGAACATAATCTAGGGTATTTAAACGATCATCAAAAGTACGCGTGCTAATGATGTGTGAGTAGTACTCACGAGATGTATCTAGGTTGTGATTGTAATAATCTAAACCAGCAACTTGTAGACGCTCTGCTTGAGATTGGTTAAGCATGCCTAAAGTCATACAAGTTTCCAAACCCAAAGCTTTTACTTCACGTACCATTTCTAAAACATAAGGCATATCGCGTTCATGTGGGTTACGCCAAGCTGCACCCATACAAAAACGTGAAGAACCTGAATCTTTTGCAGCTTTTGCTTCGCTAATCACTTTTTCTACAGCAATACGTTTTTCTGCTTCTAGTTTTGATTCGTAATGTGCTGATTGTGAGCAGTACTTGCAATCTTCAGGGCATTTACCCGTTTTAATCGATAAAAGGGTGCTGACCTGAATCGCATTGGCAGTGAAGTGCTCGCGATGTACTTGCTGAGCCTTGAAAACTAAATCCAAAAAGGGTTGTTCATATAAAGCTTGGATTTCTTCACGATTCCAATCATTACGTAGAGTCATTGTCATATCCATGATGATGGCATTAATTCACTACACATAATCATACAGAATTCGTATTAAAGCTATAGGGCAAAAAACATCATTTTTTTAATTTCATGACTGAAGTTGATTAAGTTGCTGTTCAATTGCCCAATCAATATGCACGTTGACAATATCATCATGCAAAATCTTGCCATTTTGTAGTTGAGCTACAATTTCCGTTGAATAAGGAGCATTTCCTAAACCGATTGCAATATTACGTTTAAATGATTGATAACCTGTCCGGCGGATTGGGCTGCCTTCCGTATTTGCCAAAAACGTAGCTTCATCCCATTGCCAGATATCGAGTAGGCTGATGCTGTCTAATCCATTTCTAGGATTGAAATCGTTAATAGAAGCAGTTTTTGCGAAACTGTTCCATGGGCAAATTAATTGACAGTCATCACAACCAAAAACTCGATTACCAATACCAGCACGTAATTCTTCAGCAATAATTCCTTTATATTCGATAGTTAAATATGCAATACAACGCCGTGCATCGAGCATATAAGGTTCCACAATTGCTTGTGTAGGACAAATATCAATACAAGCACTACATGAACCACAATGAGAGGTCGTTGGGCCATCAAAAGGTAAATCGAGTGATGTAAATAGTTCACCCAATACAAAAAAAGAACCTGACTTTTTGTGAATGAGCAAAGTATGTTTACCCGTCCAACCCATTCCAGCACTTTCAGCCAATGATTTTTCAAAAATAGGGGCTGAATCAGCAAAAGGACGTGATTCAAAATCACCAACTTTTTCACGAATTCGTGTGGCTAAAGTTTTCAATCGTCCCCGCATTACTTTGTGGTAATCACGACCACGTGCATAACGAGCAATAATCGCAGAATTTGGTTCGAAAGGTACATATCGAGGTTTTGGAGATTCGACAAGATAGTTCATGCGAACGCAGATAATACTTTTTGTGCCAGGAACTAATAATGTTGGATCAGCCCGCTTTTCTAGATTTTCTTCTAAATAGGTCATATCTGCATGATAGCCACGTTCAAGATACTCTAAAAAACGTGGCATTTGCTCTTGAGCATCTGGTTTTGCAATGACACAATCAGCAAAACCCAAGTCTAATGCTTGAGCCTTGATCCATGCTTTTAATTCATGAAGATCAAGTTGTTGCAACGCAATGCGTGATGTATCGGAAAATGTCATAAACCAAAATGCAAAAGGATAATAATATGCAGGCGATAGTTTACCATAGCGATGATATTCAAGCATGGGAGCAACGCTGGTTTGCTGCGCAAAACTCATCATTAGGTTTAATGCAACAAGCGGCTTGGTCAATTGCTCAACAGTTAATTGAACTTTTTAACGAGCAGTCTGTTAAAAATATCGCTATTTGGTGTGGGCAGGGTAATAATGCTGGTGATGGTTATTTTATAGCAGCTTATTTAAAGCAAACGGGTTGGAATGTTGAAATCTTTGCATCAGAAGTAGGAGCTTCAGCAGATTTACACCAAGCTGTGCAATTTGCAAAAGATCAACTGGTGCAAATTCATCAAGGTTTTGAACTTGCAAAGCATTTTGATTGTCATATTGATGCTTTATTTGGTATTGGTTTAAATCGAGAATTAAACATTCATTGGCAACAGGCTATTCAACAATTTAATGAACAAACTGGCCTAAAAATTTCTGTTGATATACCCAGCGGTTTGCAGGCAAATACAGGATGTACTTTACCTTGTGCAATAAGGGCTGATCATACATTTACAGTTTTAGGACTTAAAGCCGGATTATTTACAGGTCAAGGCAAAGAATACGTAGGCGAGCTTCATTTAATTGATTTAATTCCTATAGACCAAGAGCTGAAACCGCTAGCTTATTTAACATCAACAAATATTAAACTTCCTAAGCGTATGGCATTTGGTCATAAAGGGAGTTATGGGCATGTTTTAGTCGTTGGTGGACATGAACAAATGGGCGGTGCTGTAATTATGGCTGCCGAGGCTGCTTTTCATGCAGGAGCAGGTAAAGTCACGGTGGTTTGTCATCAAAACCATCATCAGTCTATTTTGTCTCGTTCACCAAATATTATGCTCCGTGATATTAATGCCCTAAATGAAAAGTCTATTAAAGATATTTTATCTCAGGTTGATGCAGTGTGTTTTGGAATGGGGTTGGGGCGTGATGATTGGGCAAAGCAGATCTACCGACAATGGTTTAATTTATTAAATCAGAGTGAACATCTGGAGATTGTTTTAGATGCAGATGCTTTATGGTTTCTAGCAAAACAGCCTCAAAAATTGAATGCACATATTTATCTAACACCTCATCCTGGAGAAGCTGCAACATTGCTTGAGTGTTCCACTACTCAGATTGAGAATGACCGAATCTCTGCGATTTATGCCTTACAACAAAAATATGCAGGGCAGTGGGTGCTTAAAGGAGCAGGTAGTCTGATTTTAGAAGATACTCTTTATATTTGTCCCCAAGGAAATGCGGGTATGGGAACTGGAGGAATGGGCGATGTACTAGCAGGCATGATCGCGAGTTTAAAAGCACAGTTCCATAAAACAATTGCATTACATGAAATTGTTACCCTTCATGCTCAGGCCGGTGACCAACTTGCAAAACAAGGTATGCGGGGTTTACAGGCTTTTGAGATGAATCAGGCAATTATACAAGTCGTGAACTAATAAAGCGTTAACGTCTACGACTGCTAGAGCGGCTTCGACCACGTGCCATACCACCTAAGGCATTAAGGACCGACAGTTTGCTCATACTTCCAGATGCATGAGCATGGCAAATTGCTGCTGCTAGTGCATCTGCTGCATCTGCCTGAGGTTTAATGGTCAGGTTAAGTAATCGCATGACCATCATTTGTACTTGTTCTTTGTCTGCGGCTCCATAACCTACAACAGATTGTTTAATTTGGCGCGCAGTATATTCTGCAACTTGCAAATCTAAATTAACTAAAGCGGCTATTGCTGCACCACGTGCTTGACCAAGTTTTAGGGCAGAATCGGGGTTTTGAGCCATAAACACTTGCTCAACGGCAGCTTCAGTTGGACCATGAAATTTAACAATACGTTCAATACCAGCAAAGATACGTTTTAAGCGTTCGGGCATTTCCTTAGTTTCTGTTCGGATAGTACCTGCATCGATAAAACGTAGTTTGCTCCCATCTTTTTCTATGATTCCATAACCTGTTAAGCGTGAACCAGGGTCAATCCCAATAATCAAAGACATGCGAAGGCTTACATAAATAATTTAAAGGTATTGTTACATACCAAAATATGATCTGCATGAGTTATTTAAACAAGTCACTTATGAATGGTTATTTTTCGTTTTTTAAATAGATTCTATTTTGGTTACTACAAAGAATAGTTTTTCAAGATTTCTAAAAAAGATAAAATTCTTTAATAATTGACAACATTCTAGTTTAGTGGAATATTTGTCTATAATTTTGGAAATGGAATTTGTGGGTGCATGGAAGATATTAATATTCGCATCGCACAGCAAGTACGTGAACTGCGTTTAGCTCGTGGATATACCCTTGATGTTCTTGCTACACGATGCCAAGTGAGCCGTTCTGCTATTTCGTTAATTGAAAGAGGTGAGGCCAGCCCAACAGCGGTTGTCCTTGAAAAGCTAGCAAATGGTTTAGATGTACCTTTGACTCAACTCTTCACTAACCAGCAAGGTAATCAATCACCTCAGCCCATTGTTCGGCGTAGTCAACAATCGGAATGGAAAGACCCGGAAACTGGCTATATTCGCCGTCAAATTTCACCTCCAAATTGGAAGTCTTCATTTCAGATTGTTGAAATTGAGTTTCCAGCTCATTCACGAATTACTTATGAAATTAGTGAAACCTCTAAGGTGGTACAGCAGCAACTTTGGGTAGTTGAAGGGAAAATTGATATTCAACTAGGTGAATCTTCTTATGCTTTAAGCACAGGGGATTGTTTGGCAATGCAACTAAACCAGCCCGTTATATACAGTAATAATTCATCTCAAGTCGCTCGCTATATTTTAGTCGTCTCTAATCAACTCGTCTCTGCCATTAAGGAATCTTTATGACTTATTCCCTCAATTCCAATTTTCGTTTAATTGATTGTAATGAAGCAGAACATTCAGTGGCTATATTAGAGATTCTGAATGAAGCAATTATCAATTCTACCGCTCTATATGACTATTTACCGCGCTCTGAAGAGTCGATGAAAAATTGGTTCTCGGTTAAAAGACAAAATGGTTTTCCCGTCATTGGTATTGTTGATGAGACTGACAAGTTATTGGGTTTTGCGAGCTGGGGAACCTTTAGGGCTTTTCCTGCCTATAAATATACCGTTGAACATAGTATTTATATTCATCATGAGCATCGTGGTAGCGGACTAAGCAAAATTTTAATGCAACAGCTGATTCAGCGAGCTCAAGAGGCTGATTTACATGTATTGATTGGTTGTATTGATGCGACTAATCAGGCAAGCATCGGTTTACATGAAAAAATGGGCTTTACTCATGCAGGCACTTTTAAACAAGTCGGTTTTAAGTTTGGGGAATGGCTTGATGCAGCTTTTTATCAATTAAATTTAAATACGCCATTACATCCAGTTGATGGCTAATAAATTAGGTTCAACTTTTAAAATTAAAGAAATAGCCCAATCTATGCTTGGGCTATAGAGTTGAACTTATAAGATACCCAGTTGTTCTAAGCCTTTATAGGCAATCTCTTTGCGAATAGAACTAGGAGTTCCTTTTTTCATTTCTAAATTAAGTGAGAATGCCACAATTTCTCCTTGTGGTTGAATGACCCAACCTGTTAACCAACCAACTTGTGGTTCAACATCCCATCCCCAACCGCTTTTGGCATAAATCTTACTTCCATTTTTTTCCTCTATGAACACCATTGATTGAACTTGTTCTTGTACATCTTTGCTAAATGGAAGCGTTGTATGGGCTAATTGATAAGCAAATTGGGTTTCTTGTTGAGGTGTAATTTTTAGAGGGCCGACGAGCCAAAAATTATCTACTTTTGAACCAATGTTAGCATTACCGAAACCAATTCGTTTCACCTCTTTGGACATAAGATCCAGACCAATTCGTCGGGCTAATTCTTGGTAAACTGGAATTGCAGAAGCTTTCATGGCATCACCCAGTGTCATGTCCTTTTCCCAATCAGGAAATAAACGTTTTTGCCCATCCCATTTAAATACTTCAGTTGTAGTTACCTTATGATGTTCAAGTCCAATTAAAGCATTTAACATTTTAAAGGTAGAGGCGGGAACATATTCGGTTGATGCTCTTTTAAGATCATTGCCATAAATTTCTTCTGTTTGCCCTCGCTTAATCACCAAAACACCTGTGGTCTGTGCTTGATCAAACAGTGATTTAATTTCTTCTGAATTTTTATTGGCAGAAATAGAATGTATTTGATGTTGTTTTACCGAATTGGAAGAACAAGCGGATAAAAATAGGAGGTTTATTGCAACGATAAGGGCTTTTTTATACATAATCTGACTAAGTTTAATTTGAAGTATTACTAATTAATTTAACTTGAATAGAACTGTCTTTAGATAGGTAAAATGTAAGCTATCTATGAAGGTTTATATGTACGTATTACTTTTAAAGTCCTCCAAAAGTAAAGCATAAACAAAGGAATGCTCCTAACTTTGCTAAGCAAATAAGACTTTATTTGACTAAAGAAGTTCTTTTTTGAACGAATTCTCGCTCAAATAGAGTAAAAAAATTCAAATCTGATTGAAGTGGCACTTGATAAAGTTGATACAGCACTCATTAATAATAAAGCATGTTTGTTTTTATCGAGTTAAAATCAAATATACTCCAGTATTGCAGACTCTTGCCGATGCGATAGTTTTTGTTAATTTTTAGAAATTAGAAAGAACAATCAGAGCTAAGAGGAATGCTTAATCCTTATTTGCAACTTAGATAAGGTTAGGTCAAATAAAACTGCAATGAATTTTCTTTTTGAGATAGATAAAGTTTTACATGAATTTACTTCTTATTGTAGTTCTGGGCGCGATTGTTGAAATTGCCGTATGGATTGGCGTAGCACAGTTCATCAGTGGATGGTATGTGTTCTTTTGGTTCATTATTGCTTTCTTTATTGGTTTGGGGCTTATTCGCAGAAGTACTGCCGGTATTATGCCTCAATTACAGCAAATGCAGATGACAGGTCAATTAGGTAGTGACCCAACAGTAACTAAAAAACTTGCTTATGCTTTTGCAGGTTTCTTATTAATGTTGCCGGGTCTTGTATCTGATGTTTTGGCTGTTTTAATTTTGATTCCTGGTGTTCAAACCGCATTTCGTAATATAGCGATGAGAACTCTTGCAAAACGCCAGCAAGCTATGATGAATAAAATGATGGGTGGTATGGGTGGTAATGCTTCGGGACAAAACCCATTTGCTGATTTAATGCGTCAAATGCAAGATATGCAGAACCAGCAGGGTGGTAGTCAAGGCCAATACCATGATTCAAACATTATCGATGGTGAAGCGCGCGATGTTACGCCAAACCACAAAAAAATAGAGCATAAAAATAAAGATTAATAAGTGTGCTATGAATATAAAAAAGCTTAAACCCATGAGGTTTAAGCTTTTTTTATTTTTAAATAATTATTTATTTTGGCAATCCGAAGTCGATGAATCAATATCATCCATTTCTAATCTAGTTTTTTCTTGTGGTTTCGACTGTGGTTGATATTTATTTGAAGGTAGAGCGGTTTGCTTGTTTTCAGATTGTTGATAACCTCGACTTCGGTTGGCTCTTTCGCGAAAGCCACCCTTATTAATGAGCTGTGTATCTGACATGCATTGACCTAAAATGTGAGATTATTCGCTTATTTTAGCAAATTTGACAAAATATCAAAATAAGAAAAATAGTGCCAAAAAAATAATATTTAACTTATCTTTTTGTATTTTAATAATATTTTTTAATTGACTCAATTGTTCATTCAGATTGAATTATCTTTTCATTTCACATAGGATAAATATAAAGGATGTATAAATTAAAAATGCAGCAAACCTATTAAAAAAACAACGGTTGAAATGAGGGAAGGAGGGTTACCTATGCTATATCAATACCATTGTGCGTGTTGCGACAAAGTTGTGGCATCAACTGATAAATCATGTCCACATTGTGGTTCGCAACATATTCGAAGCCCGTATGGTTTGTGGATATTTTGTGTGATGGCTTGTCTAGCGGTTGTCGTCGTATTTAAAGTTGTCCATATATATGTACAGGACCATCAAGATACTCCTACACAGTCAACAATACTTGATGTGCTAAATCAGGATGATAAAACGACAAGACAATAATTTTGTTCAAAGTTATAAATGATATGGCATCAAGGATGGTTGCTAGAAGAGTAAACCCTACATACTATAAAATTTAAACTATAAATAAAAAAGCCCGCTCATTGGCGGGCTTTTTTATGTCATTTTCTTAGAGACCAGCAGCATCTTTAAGGGCTTCAACTTTATCAGTTTTTTCCCATGTAAATGCAGAGTCTGATCCTTCGCGACCAAAGTGGCCATAAGCCGCAGTTTGTTTATACATTGGTTGAAGAAGATCCAACATACGAGTAATACCAAACGGTCTTAAATCGAAATGATCACGTACAAGTTGAATAATCAACTCATCAGAAACTTTTGCTGTACCAAAGGTATTAATTGAAATTGAAGTAGGCTCAGCTACACCAATTGCGTAACTCACTTGAATTTCACATTTGTCAGCAAGACCAGCTGCTACAATATTTTTTGCAACATAACGACCTGCATATGCAGCAGAACGGTCAACTTTAGATGGGTCTTTACCAGAGAAAGCACCACCGCCGTGACGAGCCATACCACCGTATGTATCAACAATAATTTTACGGCCTGTTAAACCACAGTCACCCACAGGTCCGCCAATAACGAACATACCCGTTGGGTTAATATGGAACTTAGTAGCAGCATGGAACATTTCAGCAGGAATGATCGGCTTGATAATTTCCTCAATGATCGCTTCTTTAAGCTGGCTTTGAGTAATTTCAGGATCATGTTGAGTAGACAAAACGACAGCATCTAGACGTACAGGCTTGCCATTTTCATATGCAAAAGTAACTTGGCTTTTTGCATCTGGGCGTAACCATGGAAGTGCGCCTGAGCGACGAAGTTCAGCTTGACGTTCCATTAAACGGTGAGCATAAGAAATCGGAGCAGGCATTAACACATCTGTTTCACGGCTTGCATAACCGAACATCAAACCTTGGTCACCGGCACCTTGATCTTCAGGTTTTTGACGGTCTACACCTTGTGCAATCTCTGGTGATTGTTTACCAATCATATTGATTACAGCACATGTTGATCCATCAAAGCCAAGATCAGAGTGGTGGTATCCAATACCGTTAACGGTATTACGAACAACAGCTTCAACATCAATATTAGCAGTCGTTGTTACTTCACCAGCAAGTACAACAGCGCCTGTTTTTACCAGTGTTTCACAAGCAACACGTGCGTATGGGTCTTCTTTTAAGATTGCATCCAAAATAGCGTCGCTAATTTGGTCGGCCATTTTATCGGGATGACCTTCGCTTACAGATTCCGAGGTAAAAACAGCGTACTCGCGCATGAAAGTCCTATCTTGGTTATTTCAAAAGACATAATATGTTACATCGACTTGAGCTTGAGGACCAGTTCATACTGACCAAAAAGCATGAATTTGTTTCATTTATACTGTGTTTTAATTGATAAGTGTATTAGTAAAATTGATATAAAGAGTATTTATTTAAAGTATTGGTATTTTAATAATTTTTTGTTAGTACGTTTTTTAGACATATGGTTTAACAGAAAGATGATGTCTTATAAGTCGGATTTTAAAGAAAAGAAATATGATCGATCTAGATAGAGATTTCACAATATTTTATCTATATATCAAAGTCTAATAGAACTGCCTGCTCGCATATGGGATCCGTATTTAAAAAAATGAGCACTGTTTTGTATAACTTAAAGGTTCAAATGTTTTTTGTGTAACCAAGAAACGGTTAAAAATAAAGAAATATACTATGTTGGGGTTTACCCTCAGCCTTTTTTTTAAGACAATATAGCGGCATTGAATTGTTATTCATCTTCTTCTTTTCATCAATCTATTAAAATTGGATTCTGATCTTATGGCGACCCCTTTAAACGAACGTCGTATTGCAAATGCAATTCGTGTATTGGCAATGGATGCTGTGCAACAGGCAAACTCAGGGCATCCTGGTGCTCCAATGGGGATGGCAGATATTGCTGACGTCGTCTGGCGCGAGTTTTTAAATCACAACCCAACTAATCCACAATGGGCAAACCGCGACCGTTTCGTTTTATCAAACGGCCATGGCTCAATGTTGCAATACGCTTTGCTTCATTTAACAGGTTATGATCTTTCAATTGAAGATTTAAAACAGTTCCGTCAATTACATTCAAAAACTCCTGGTCACCCTGAATATGGTTATGCACCAGGTATCGAAACAACGACTGGTCCCTTAGGTCAAGGTATTGCTAATGCTGTTGGTTTTGCCTTAGCAGAAAAGACTTTAGCTGCCCAGTTCAATAAAGATGATTTAAACGTTGTAGACCATTTCACTTACTGTTTCTTGGGTGATGGCTGTTTAATGGAAGGTATTTCTCACGAAGTATGTTCTTTAGCTGGTACTTTACAACTTGGTAAATTGATTGCTTATTATGATGACAATGGCATTTCAATTGATGGTGAAGTAGAAGGCTGGTTCAGCGATGATACGGAAGAGCGTTTTAAAGCCTATGGTTGGCAAGTTCTTCGTGTAGATGGACATGATGCTGATGCGATTCGTCAAGCAACAATCGAAGCAAAAGCTGAAACTCAAAAACCAACCATTATTATGTGTAAAACCATTATTGGTTTAGGTTCACCAAATAAACAAGGTAAAGAAGACTGTCATGGTGCGCCATTAGGTAAAGATGAGATTACTTTAACTCGTGAAGCATTAGGCTGGAAAGAAGAAGCATTCGTTATTCCTGCTGATGTATATGCTGCATGGGACGCGAAAGCAAAAGGTACTGAATCTGAAGCAGCTTGGGATGCGGTATTTGCACAGTATCAAGCAAAATATCCAACTGAAGCAGCTGAGTTACTTCGTCGTATTAGCGGTGACTTACCAGCTGAATTTGCAGCGCAAGCAGATGCATTCATTCGTGAAACAAATGCGAAAGGCGAAACCATCGCAACACGTAAAGCAAGCCAAAACACATTACAAGCATTTGGTCCTTTATTGCCTGAATTGCTAGGTGGTTCTGCTGACTTGGCTGGTTCTAACTTAACGCTTTGGAAAGGTTGCCAAGGTATTCAAGAGAACCCAGCTGGTAACTACGTATATTATGGCGTACGTGAGTTCGGTATGACTGCAATTGCCAATGGCGTTGCATTACATGGTGGTTTTGTTCCTTACGTTGCAACATTCTTAATGTTTATGGAATATGCGCGTAATGCAGTACGTATGTCTGCATTGATGAAACAACGTGTAATTCATGTTTATACACATGACTCAATTGGTTTGGGTGAAGATGGTCCAACTCACCAACCAATCGAACAAATTGCTTCTCTACGTGGTACACCTAACCTAAATACATGGCGTCCTGCTGATACTGTAGAAACTGCTACTGCATGGAAATCTGCTTTAGAGCGTAAAGATGGTCCTACAGCACTCATTTTCTCTCGTCAAAACTTACCATTCCAAACACGTTCTGAAGAGCAAATTCAAAATGTTGCAAAAGGTGGTTACGTTCTTGCTCAAGAAAAAGGCGAATTAAAAGCAATTATTATTGCAACTGGTTCTGAAATTTCTTTAGCAATGGAAGCTTATACTCAACTTGACGGTGTACGTGTAGTTTCTATGCCATGTGCAGAAGAATTTATGAAACAAGACGCTGCATATCGTGAAGCTGTATTACCAGCTCATATCCGTGCGCGTGTTGCAGTTGAAGCTGCTCATGTTGACTACTGGTGGAAGTTTGTTGGTCTTGATGGCAAAGTAATTGGTATGACAACTTATGGTGAATCTGCACCAGCAAAAGATTTGTTCCAATTCTTTGGTATTACAACTGAAGCTGTTGTTGCAGCAGTAAAAGAATTAACTGCTTAAATATTAAAGTAGTGTAAAAAAGCGCTCCATAGGGAGCGCTTTTTTTTATATCTGAAAGGTTAAATGCTAAGTTCGGTTTGAATATTAATTTGAGAAGTGAGTAACTTATGAATGGGGCAGTTCTCGGCAACTTTTAATAAACGCTTGTGTTGGTCTTCACTGAATTCACCTTTGAGCGTGATTTTGCGTTCAATATTATTTTGGCCTTTCTCTGGTTCACCATTTGGGTTTAATACTAAATCAACTTGAACATGATCGAGTTTAATACCTTTAAGATTCGCATACATTTCTAGTGTAATGGTGGTACATGCGCCCAAAGCAGACAGTAAGATTTGAACTGGGTTTGGAGCAGTATCTAGACCACCTTTGTCTGTAGGTTCATCAGCAAACCATTGGTGACCCGAAGGATCGGTCAGAGTTACTCGATATGGAGTGGAAGTACTTAGTGCTTGAGCAGTATTAGCCATGTTTCACCTTGTTATTGATCAATAAAGTCGAAGTAAAAACGAATTAATTTGAGAGTTCGGAAACGGTATGACAACACCGATATCTTATAATATTGTTTTTAAATAATAACTGTAACGCTTTTATTGTTGCATGGATGAAACATATCGTTTTATAAAGAATAGTGAATTAAATTACTTGATGTATACACTAATGACTATATCAATAAAGGATACGAAAAATGCATCTTAAAACACTAAGCTTTGGTTTGGCAGTAGCATTGGCTAGTTCAGTTACTTTAGCTGCGCCAGTGGACTACAAAATTGATCCTACACATACAGCTACTGTTTTCTCGTGGAATCACTTTGGTTTCTCTACTCCAAGCGCTAACTTCTCGGATATCCAAGGTGTAATTAAAGTTGATAATGCTAAACCAGCAAATTCATCTGTAAATGTCGCTATCCCTTTAAGCAGCGTAAATACAAACGTTCCTGCTTTAGATAAAGAATTCCAAGAAGAAGCTTGGTTTAATGCAGCTAAATATCCAAACATTACATTTAAAAGTACTAAAGTTGAAACCAAAGACAAAAAGCACTTTAAAATTACTGGTGACTTAACGGTTAAAGGTGTAACTAAGCCTGTGGTACTTGATGCTGTTTTAAACAAGCAAGGCGAACACCCAATGGCAAAAGTTCCAGCGATTGGCTTTAATGCTACGACTTCATTCAAACGCTCTGACTTTGGTCTAGGAAGCTATGTGCCGAATGTTGGTGATAAGATCACTGTAAACATTACGACTGAAGCAACTGCCGCTAAAAAATAAGTTTTAAGTTTTCTAAAAAAGCCCTCGAATATGAGGGCTTTTTTATTAAATTGGTTCTTTTTTATCTGGATCTATAAAGACTAAAGGATCAATATTTCTTTTTTCAGATTTTTCTCTAAGAAATTGATAAGTAGGGACCTTCATTTTTGCCTGATCACGCAATTTCTTTTTAATATAAAGAACAAGAGCAAAACATGTCGTTGCAACAGTGAGCATCATCCCATTCATATAGCTCATGATTGAGCTTACATAGCCAATCGTCGTTAATCGATGCATCATACGTTCAACTTGAGTGCTACTTTCGACTCCAGTAATTGCCCAACTACATAAATGTTCACAGTTATTAATAATTAGATGGTAGTGGTTTTCATGCATACGTGAACGCATTCGGCGCACGACAGCTCTTCCTTTATAGCGTGGCGTGTCATAAGAGCGAACATGTATTTTTTTGCCATGCGAGAATGCATCTATTGAGGTAATTTCAATGGGGCGTTTTTTGATGAAATGCGCTAAGCCTGAATAATGGATCACTCGACCTCTCCCTGCGTATATACCATGATGGCTATAGCCGAGATGCCTTACGATGAGATGAGCCCCTAAAGGGTAGCGCTTATTCGGTTGTTGCATGCTTACGCTGATCCAATAAAGTGTAAATGGCTTTTATTGAAAAGCTGCTAACCATTATAACCAATATAGACATTTTCGAGTGTATTGATTACGTCGAATGAATGAGTTTGGTACATAGCCAATCTATTTGTGTTTATTGTATATAATTTAAAGATTTAATATGAAGAAAAAATGTCATGTCTGGTGGTATTAAATGAAACGTTTGATGTGGTGCTTAACTATATATGGGCTTTTGATTCAGTCTGTCTATGCTATAGAACACCAGCAAGTTAAAACAGCAGAAGGCGACCAATATGATGTGGTTGCAATTAGCAATTTAAAACAGTTACGCTTGTTCCTTAAGAATTCTAATAATCAACAGTATTACAAAAGCTTTAATAGTGTGCAGGAACATTTAAAGCACTGTGAGCAACTTTCTTTCGCAATGAATGCAGGGATGTTTCATCCGGGATTTTCTCCAGTAGGGCTGTATGTTGAACAAGCTAAGGTGATTCAGCCATTAAATAAAAGTAAAGGATTAGGGAATTTCTTTTTACAGCCTAATGGTGTGTTAAGTTGGAATAAAAAACAGGCCTTTATTTTAACAACGCAGCAATACAGTCGCCGAGATTTCAACATTGATTATGCGACACAATCTGGCCCGATGTTAGTGATTGATGGAAAGATAAATTCCCTTTTTTTACCAGATTCTCAATCAAATAAAATTCGTAATGGAGTCGGTATTCGAAATAATAAACTCTACTTTGTAATATCGAAGAATAGCGTGAGTTTTTACAAGTTTGCTCAGTTTTTTCAAAGAAATCTTAAGGTAGACCAGGCTTTATATCTTGATGGTTCTATTTCTAGTTTATATGTTCAGAAAGACAAGCGTAATGATCAACAATTTGAAATGGGACCAATTGTTGGTTGGGTAGATCAGACAGAGTGTAGATTAAAGTGAAATATAAAAAAGCCAGTACAAGACTGGCTTTTTAATTAATGGATAGATGGTTTTTGAGTGAGTTCATTCAACTCTTTTCGGCTATAACCACGGGAAATAAGAACTTTCTTTATTCCCTTAATGACATCTTCATCTGTTGCTAGTGCAAGAGCACTTAGAAGTTGTTCATTTGTTTTACATGAGCAGTCATTTTCAACACAAGCAGTTTGGTTTTTATGCTCGTTATGCTGTTGATCTGCTAAGAACAGCTTTTGCCAAAAACTCATAGAGCCTTCATATACAATCTAACATAGCTCGAAATATAGCCAATTTAAAATAAAATACAAGTCTCTATAAGTGATAAATCCACCAATTGAACTCGAGAATTTTCGATAGGAATGCGTGAGTTAAACGAAATTATGACGGATAGATGACTTGATATTTTTTGAAAATTTAAATACTTAAACAAAAAATCATTAAAAAATAAGGAGGTATGTAACCCCCTTTGATTTTAAATTTACAATGAAAGATTTTGTTTAAATCTTCTCAAGTAATACACCCGATTCCACATGATGGGTATATGGGAACTGATCGAATAATGCAAACTTGGTAATACGATGAGTTAAACCTAATATTTTTAGGTTCTCATACAGTGTATCTGGATTACATGAAATGTAGATAATCCGTTCAAAACCTTGTAAAAGTTTTAAAGTTTCATCATCAATCCCTGCGCGTGGGGGATCAACAAATACGGTATCAAAGTTATAACTTTGGATATCAATATTCGCTTCTTGTAAGCGGCGGAATTCGCGCTCACCCTGATAGGCTTGAGTAAATTCTTCAGCTGAAAGACGGGCTACTTGAATATTATCAATCTGGTTTTGCTCGATGTTCCATTGAGCAGCATAAACGGAAGATTTTGCAAGTTCTGTTGCTAGAACACGTTCAAACTTTAAAGAAAGAGGAAGAGTAAAGTTACCATTACCACAATAAAGTTCTAATAAGTGTTTTTTCGACCCTTCAGCTGCATCACACGCCCATTGCAGCATTTTTTTGCAAACTTGTGCGTTAGGCTGAGTAAAGCTACTTTCGATTTGTTTGTATTTAAATGAACGGTTCAAAAGTTCAAATTCTTCTACGACAAAGTCATCGCCAATAATAATTTTTTGACCACGACTACGACCCATAATCTTAATGTCTAACTTCTCAGCAAGCGCTTTAGCTGCTTGTTCCCATTCCTGATCAAGTTTACGGTGATAGATTAATGTAACTAACATTTCCCCACTAAGTGTTGCAAGAAAATCAGCTTCAAATAAACGGCTAGAAAGCTTAGGTTCTGCTTTGAGCTCTTCCAAAAGTTTTGGCATTAAATCATTAATGCTTTGGTCTGCAATGGGGAATTCATCAATGCGTAAAACGGTTTTTTGTTTGTCATCATCGTTACGTTCAAACATGGCATAGAACATGTCATTTTCTGTATGCCAGATACGAAACTCAGCACGCATACGGAAATGTTGTTCAGGTGATTCAAACACTTCTAATGTAGGTGGAGTAAATTCAGAAAATTGGGCAGTAATGCGGTCAATTTTAGTTTGAAGTTGTTGATGATAAGAAGAGGTCATAGACAAAGAAAATTTAGACAGAATCAAATAGTGAATGGTATCAAAAAAAACGGGGTTACAGGAGCCAATTTTAGCTAGATATCAATACCGACACGTAGCTAAACCTTAGGGTGATTTAATACACGGCTAATAAAATCTGATTTTATTGCTCTATATTGATCAGGGTGTAAATGACTACACTGTAATTTTAATTGATTATATTCATCGACCAGTGCTGGAGAATCGGTAAGCTTATTTCTAAATGTTAAGAAAAATGTGAACTTTGAACCTGTGACTACAATTTGAAAGGCAATATCATCGTTATTGAGTGACTCAAGCATACAAAGTTCATGTGTTCTTAACGTATTTTGTTTTTCTATAAAGTTTAGCTTTTTTAATTGTTCGATCGCTAACTCGAACTGATCAGGCGTAACCTCAATATAAATATCTAAATCACCCTTTGAAATTGCATTTGGTATTGAAGATGAACCAATATGCTCAATTCTTGCAAATGGTAGTAATATGGAAATATCCTTTTGATATGAATTAAAAAGCTGGGCGCATTTTTGTTGATATTGTTCTGGTTCTAAAAAGATCATTATTAGAATCTCGAATTGATAAAATTTATATATTTAAGAAAAGATTACTTTATTAAATAAAAAAGCCCAAATGCTAGATTTGGGCTTTTTTACAAACTTACGTATTAATCAGACATTGTCATTAAGCTTGCATTACCGCCAGCCGCAGCTGTATTCACACTAATTGCACGTTCAATCACTAAACGTTCAAGTGGAATAGTCTCATTTGGCTCAACATGTGTAATACCTACAATTGCACCGGAACGAGTAGCAACTTCTTGCTGTAATGAGAAGATTTCTTCGCGGTTACCATGATGTAAAACTGCATCAAAATCATCTGAACTGATGTTTTTAATAACACGAATTGCATCTAATACATCTTTTGGCAATGTTTGTTTATGTTTTGCCAATAATGGACTATTTGGCATTACGGCCGCTTGGCTACCAACTGCAAAAATTGCGAGCAATTGATGCAACTGATTTTGTTCTGTATCAGCGATTGAAAGCACACGGTGACGCGGCAGAATAATATATTGGTTACTTTCTCCGGTAGGACCTTGTAACTCGTAAAACTTACCAACGCCAAAAGGTTCAATTTCGCGGTTTGCTTGCGGTAAATGCTGTTTCGCCCAATTTTGTAAGCTCTGATAAACCTCTCGGTTAAAGCCGTCAAAAGCAGTTTGTTCATTTTTCATGGCAAATGGTGTTGCCAATACTTTATTTGAACAATGTTGCATTAAGCGATACATGTAAAGCGGACCACCAGCTTTTGGACCTGTACCAGATAAACCTTCACCACCAAATGGTTGAACACCAACAACAGCACCAACAATATTTCGGTTGATATAAAGGTTACCAACTTCAGCATGTTGAATCACTGTTTGGATGGTTTGATCAATACGCGTATGAAGACCCATTGTTAAACCATAACCTTTGGCATTAATTCGCGAGATGAGTTGCTCAAGCTCGCCATACTTATAGGTAATGATGTGCAAAACTGGACCAAAGACTTCACGTTGTAAATCATCAAGGTTAGGTAACTCAATTGCTGTTGGTACAACAAAAGTTCCTTTATCTAATTCATTCTGGCTCGTTGCGCCAAACATTAGCTGATGTACTGGATAGCCTTTAGACTTCATTTTTTGGATGTGCTGGTCAATCGTCTGTTTTGCTTCAACATCAATAACAGGACCAATGTCAGTTTTTAAAATGGCAGGGTTACCTACGCTCAACTGTTGCATTGCACCTTTAAGCATTTTAATAACGGTTGCAGCACTGTCTTCTTGCACACATAAAATACGTAAAGCAGAGCAACGTTGACCAGCGCTATCAAAAGCTGAACTTACAACATCAAGTACGACTTGTTCAGTTAATGCAGATGAGTCCACAATCATTGCATTTTGACCACCAGTTTCTGCAATGAGGGGAATTGACTGGCCATTTTCAGATAAGCGTTTCGCAACAGTCTTCTGTAAAATTTTTGCAACTTCAGTTGAACCAGTAAACATGATGCCATCGATACGGCTATCTTGGCTGAGTTGAGCTCCAACTGTTTCACCACGACCTGGCAATAACTGCACAGCGCCATGAGGAATACCAGCTTCCCATAAAATTTGCACTGCTTGAGCTGCAATTAATGGAGTCTGTTCGGCAGGTTTAGCAATAACACAGTTACCGCTGACTAATGCAGCCGCGATTTGGCCTGAGAAAATCGCAAGAGGGAAGTTCCATGGGCTAATGCAAAGTACAGTACCTAAAGGCTGAATAGTTGTATTAGCTGGAAGGTTCTCAACTTGAGTTGCGTAGTAACGTAGGAAATCTACAGCTTCGCGAACTTCAGCAATCGCATTGGCATAGGTTTTACCACTTTCACGGCAAAGCAATACCATTAACTCTTCAATACGGCTTTCCATCAGGTCAGCTGCACGTTTTAAGTATTGAGCACGTTGATCTTTAGGAGTATTAGCCCATTCACACTGAGCTTGTTCAGCTGCATTAAGTGCAACTTCTACATGCTTTAGATCAGCTTCTTGTACATGCCCAACAATTTCATCATTTTGTGCTGGGTTTGTAATTGCAACAGAATGACCTTGTTCTAAAGAACCGTTATCTGCCAATAATGGATAGCTTTGCCAAATACGACTACGCAGTTGTTGAGCTGTCTGATCTAATGCTTCAAGTGGAGCATCATTAGCTAAATCATATCCTTTAGAGTTTTTACGGAGCGAGCCATACATGTCTAAAGGTAACGGAATAGATGGGTGTTTTAAGCCAACTGAACCTTCAAGTTTAGCTGCATTGCGAATATCGTAAATTGGAGACTGAATCAGATCTTCAACTTTAAGTGTTTTATCGGCAATACGGTTAACAAATGAAGTATTTGCACCATTTTCAAGTAAACGGCGAACTAAGTAAGCCAACAAAGTTTCATGGTTACCAACAGGAGCATAAATACGGCATGGTACGCCTAATTTATTTTGCTCACGTGGGCCAACAACTTGTTCATAAAGTGGCTCACCCATACCATGTAGGCATTGGAACTCATATTGACCAGCATAATATTTACTTGGATCAGCTAAGTGATAGATCGTTGCTAACGTTTGAGCATTATGAGTTGCAAATTGCGGATAGATAAACTCTGGTGCTGCAAGTAATTTTTTAGCACAAGCGATATAAGATAAATCCGTATGCACCTTACGAGTGAAGACAGGATAGTCATCCATACCTTCGATTTGTGCTTTCTTGATTTCGCTATCCCAATACGCACCTTTCACAAGACGGATCATGAGGCGCTTTTGGCTGCGTTTAGCAAGATCGATAATATAATCAACTACGAAGAAACAGCGTTTTTGGTACGCTTGAATAACGAAGCCAATGCCTTTCCAGTTTGCAAGTTCTGGTTCGAAGCAAAGACGTTCAAGTAACTCAAGAGAAATTTCTAAACGTTCTGATTCTTCTGCATCGATATTTAAACCAATATTGTACTTTTTAGCTAAAAGAGCGAGTTCAAATACTTTGCCATAAAGTTCTTGATGAACACGTTCAATTTGCGCGCGTTGATAGCGAGGGTGTAAAGCAGAAAGCTTAATTGAGATACCTGGGCCATCATAAACGCCCTTACCGTTAGACGCTTTACCAATTGCATGGATGGCTTGCGTATAATCATTGAAGTAACGTTCAGCATCATGTTCAGTTAGAGCAGCTTCACCCAACATGTCGTAAGAATAGCGGAAACCTTTGTCTTCAAGTACTTTTGCATGGTCTACAGCTTCTTCAATGGTTTCACCAGTAACAAACTGTTCACCCATCATACGCATTGCAACATCGACTGCTTTACGAATAATGCCACGGCCACTACGTGCTAAAAGGCCAGTAAGTACACTTGAAAGACTGGTTTGCTTTGGAGTTTCCATGAGCTTACCAGTTAACATGAGGCCCCATGCGGCAGCATTTACAAACATTAAGCTGCTTTGGCCAACGTGTTCTTTCCAGTTGCCTTGATTGATTTTATCTCGAATAAGTAAATCACGTGTTGCTGAGTCTGGAATACGAAGCAAAGCTTCAGCAAGACACATTAAAGCCACGCCTTCTTGTGAAGAAAGGGAGAATTCTTGTAGTAACCCTTGAACAATACCTGCTTTACCCGAAGAGGTTTTACGTTCACGTAAGTTATGGGCAAGATTAAAGGCAAGGTCATAAATTTTATGATCTAAATCATCAGATACCGCGGCAGCTTGTAATAGCTCTTCTACAGCTTCTGGTTCAGCACGACGCCAAGCTGTGTTAATGCGTTGTTCAAACTCACTTTTATCGTTGAATTCGGTGATATAGCCTTGGTGAGATTTATCCATTTGATGAAAAGTATCCATTGTATTCATATCTGTTTCCGCCAACTAGCTCTCATACTATTTATCTTGAGTAGAGAGGTTTAGATAATTTATCATTACAGAAGAAACACCGAATAACTCACTATATTTATCCCATTTTTTAGAGGAAAATTCAGATGAATGGCCCATTATTAAGCCTTGATCGCACTGATTTAAAAATTTTGGATATTCTTCAAACAGATGGGCGTATTTCGAACAGTAAATTAGCCGAACTTGTGAATTTATCTCCAACTGCTGTCATGGCACGAGTCCAAAAGCTAACGAAGGATGAATTCATCTTGGGATATGAGGCTAAGTTAAACCCTGTTAAGTTAAATGCTAATTTTTTGGTGTTTGTTGAAGTATTACTGGATAAAACGACACCTAATGTTTTAGATGAGTTTATTGATGCTGTGGTGCATTATCCAGAAATTGTTGAGTGCCATATGGTCAGTGGGGGCTTCGATTTTTTAATTAAATTACGAAGTGCCAGTATGGAAGAGTTTAGACGTATTGCAGGGCAAGTGTTATGGCAATTACCGGGTGTAAAAGAGACTCGTAGTTACCCAGTGATGCAAGTCGTAAAAGATACTTCAAAAATTAAAATCAAAACTAAAAATAAATAAAGGGGCCGAAGCCCCTTAGTTTATTTAGATGGATTATACGCTTTCTTTGTAGAGTTTATCTGCTTGTTCAAAGCGTCCAGTTACTGTCGTATTTGGCGCTTTAGTTAAAAGACTCACAACAACGATGCTGATAAATGCAAGGATAAAGCCAGGAATAATTTCGTAAACACCAGTGTCTGCGAAAAGATTTTTCCAGCCAATAACCACAACTGCACCAACGATCATACCCGCTAAAGCACCTTGTAAATTCATACGTTTCCAGAACAATGACAAGATGATAAGCGGACCAAACGCTGCACCGAAGCCAGCCCATGCATAAGCAACAAGACCAAGAACCTTACTGTCTGGGTTACCTGCAAGAGCAATGGCAAGAACAGCAATGACAAGAACCATTACACGGCCAACCCATACAAGTTCTTTTTGAGATGCATTTTTACGAAAGAAACCTTTGTATAAATCTTCAGTTAAAGCACTTGAACATACCAAAAGTTGACAGCTTAACGTGCTCATAACAGCAGCTAAAATTGCAGCCAAAATGATACCTACAATCCATGGATTGAATAAAATTTTAGTCAATTCCATAAATACAGTTTCAGGGTTTTTGCTCACAACTGCCGCTAATTCAGGGTGTTGCTCAAAATAAGCAATACCGAAGAAACCAGCACCTACAGCACCCATTAAGCATAAAATCATCCATGTCATACCGATACGGCGTGCAGCAGGAATAGATTTTACTGAGTCGGCTGCCATGAAACGTACAAGGATGTGTGGTTGACCAAAGTAACCAAGACCCCATGCCATGGAGGATAAAACTGCTACCACACCAAAATCTGAGATGAGATTAAATGCATGCGGACGTGCAGTTTCAATGAGAGTAACAAAATGAGTTGTGTCCCCGATCGCAAGGTAAGTCACGATTGGCGTTAATATCAGGGCAAAAATCATCAATCCAGCTTGGAATGTATCAGTCCAGCTAATTGCTAAGAATCCACCGATACAAACATAACTGATGGTCGCAATAGCACTAAGCCAAATTGCAGTGTTGTATGACATACCGAATAAATTTTCAAATAAACGGGCGCCCGCCACCATGCCTGAAGCACAGTAAATAGCGAAGAAAACCAAGATGATAACGGCAGAGAAAATACGAAGTACTTTTTTCTGGTCATCAAAACGGCTTGTAAAATAATCTGGCAAAGTTAATGCATTGTTTTGAATTTCAGTATGAACGCGTAATCGACCAGCAACCAGTAGCCAGTTAAGCCAAGCACCGATAATAAGACCAATTGCAATCCACGCTTCAGATAGACCAGAAAGATAAATTGCTCCTGGTAAGCCCATGAGTAGCCAGCCACTCATGTCTGATGCGCCTGCGGATAACGCAGTAACGAAACTGCCTAAACTACGACCACCAAGAATATAATCTGAGAAGTCGCTTGTAGCACGGTAGGCAAATAAGCCAATAAGTACCATTGCTACGATGTACACCATAAACATGATGAGGGTGGGATCAAAATAACTCATGATGGATGTGTGTCCTTATATCCATAATCCGTGATTGTAACCTAATCCAGGTCGCTGTTTTCTTGTACGGCATTCAAGAGGTTGAGATTCAACCACAAAAGAATTTTTTTGCTCTGTTATTTTTATATTGTATTTTTGTATCCTTGTGTAAAGCGATGTAATTTAAATTACAATCTGAAAAATATATTATTAATCATTTACTTATAATTTTTTAATATTTTATTTTTTTGAATTTTCTTGAGAAAAATAAATTTTTTTAAAAAATAACTCTATATTTAGTTACAAAGTGAGTGGAGGGAAAAATTTTATTGCGCGAAATTAGAACAAAGTTAGAAAATTTGACAAAATTTTGTCCAAAAAATAATAATTTTTATTCAAATTAAATTGATTTTGTACTTAAAAATAGGAGTCAATTGGTTAAATTCTTAAAAAGTTCATGCATTCCTTGAGTAGCTGACATCTTTAACAATTCGTATTGTTGGGGAACACGCACATGATCTGCTTTGGGGTCTATATAGTAAGCTTTACATTGAGCTGTAATTTCATGCACTAAATCTGCAACAGGATATACGCTTAATGTCGACCCGATTACAATAAAAATATCTGCACTTTGCACTAATCTAATTGCTTCTTCATAAGCTGGTACAGCTTCACCAAACCAGACTACATGTGGGCGAAGGGAATATCCATCTGGGCAAAGGTCGTGTTCTAAATCTAATTTCCAACCCTTAATCTCATAAAACTGAGTTGTGAATTGTGCATTTGGGCCCGAACTTTTTGCTAACCGAATGTTTCCATGCAAATGCAAAACGTTGGAACTTCCTGCGCGTTCATGCAAATCATCAATGTTTTGAGTAATAACTTGTACTTCAAAATAATCTTGTAGTTTGGAAATATATTGATGAGCTGGATTAGGTTGAGATTCTAAAATATTTTTGCGTCTTTCATTATAAAAGCGTTGAACTAAAGCAGGGTTCTTTTGCCATGCTTCAGGTGTGGCAACTTGCTGAATATCATAATTTTCCCATAGACCATTACTGTCACGGAAAGTGCTAATTCCACTTTCGGCACTCATACCCGCGCCAGAGAATACAACGAGTTTTGTCATATAGGTCACCGAATCAGATAACTGATTTTAAATTAACTGCATAAACAAAGAAAAAAACCAGTCTAAATCTAAACTGGTTTTTATTAAATCTTGAAAACTATACCTATCTTATAGGCCAGCTTCATATTCTGCATTTGTTAAAAGTTTTTCAACATCTGCAATATTGTCTGGTTTGATTTTATAAATCCAGCCTTTGCCGTATGGGTCGTCATTTACAAAATCAGGATCATCTTCAAGGTCAGTATTTACTTCTACTACAGTGCCTGAAACAGGAGCATGGATATCTGAAGCAGTTTTCACTGATTCAACAACTCCAGCTTGTTCGCCAGCTGTAACTTGACTACCAACTTTAGGAGTTTCGACATACACCAAATCGCCAAGCTCATCTTGTGCGTGATCAGTAATCCCTGTAATAACAAGATCACCTTCAATTTTTACCCACTCATGTGTACGTGCATACTTCAGTTCCGAAGGGTGATTCATGGTAACTCCTTAAGCTTGTGTCCAATAGTTTTAAACATTATAAGTATGGGTCTTTACGCCAGTTGCTTGGGCTGCGGCCACTCCAGCGTTTAAAAGCACGGCTAAAATTTGCAACGTCCGAATAGCCAAGTTCATCTGCAATCTGTTCAAGACTATAATCTGTACGCGAAAGCAGAGATGTTGCATGTCGATAACGGACTTCATCAACTAATGTAGAAAAGGAAGTTCCTTCTGCTGCCAATTGACGTTTAAGCGTGCGGTCCGACATATGTAGGCATTCTGCTACATTTTCTATGCTTAAGTAATGCTGTTCAGAATTACTTAAAATATCACGAACTCGCATTGCTAAACGGCGGCGTTCACCCAAAGCAGAAAGTTCAGCTTCACATTGGTTAATGGCAACTTGACTTGCAATAGGGTCGGCGTTGACTAATTTAAGTCCTAAATACTTTTTATCAAAACTGGAAATCAAATGAGGCTGATTAAAGCGAATTGTACTGCTCAATTTATTTCTATATTTTTCAAAACCTTCTGGCTCTGGGAAATCTAAGTCTACATCTCCAGCTAAATCTTCAATACCAGTCATAGCTTTCGCCATGCTCATAATACCAATGGTTAAACCTAAAACGATTTCTGTACGTAAAGGCTCAAGTTCAATATCACACTGTAATTGTAAGGTCGCCTTGGGTCCAAATGTTGAGAAATATAATTGTAAAAAGGGCAGGCGTAGCTGAATAAAGCGTGCTGCGAGTGCAATTGCTTCTGTAATATCTTTGGCTGTCATAATTGCATAGCCAATGAAACCATGAATTGAAATACGCATTTGAGTACCAAGATGGTAACCCAAAGTCGTTTCACCAGTTAGTTTAAGAGCGTGTTTAACCAGTTCATTTGCTACTGGTGTAGAAATACGATAGTCAGGGTCAGCCAGTTGCTCGCTTGTAAGATGAAATGGAGCAAATAATGTTTCATCGTTGTATCCCCAACGTGAAACGACATCTAATAGCAATAAGCCATAGACACCCGGAATACCCTGATCTTGACGAGCTGAGGTAATTTTCATATGCGTTCCATTGCTCTCATCAATTTTTCACATGCATTTCTTACACATCTTGTCATGAAATATAGTCTGAATTTATAAAAACTGTTAGACAATCATATCAACCATTTTTAAACATTCTTTTTAAAGACAACAATTTTTGTTGTTGAAATAAGTAAGACATCCCCATGCTGATTTAAGGCTTGTGTAACGTAACTTACAATACCACGATCTAATTTTGTTTTGGATGGGGTGATAGCTGAAATTTCAGTTTCAACATGAATTCTATCACCCGGTCGAGTGGGACGGGGCCAGCGCAAACTAGATTCTGAACCGATCAAACCTCCATGAATAGGCATGCATTCGGTCCATAAACGCATAGTGATGGCAGAAGTGTGCCAACCACTGGCAGCAATCCCTTGAAAAATAGGATCATGCTTAGCTTGCTCTTCATCTATGTGAAATGGTTGAGGGTCATAGGAATTTGCAAATTTTTTGATTTCATCTAAGGTGATTTCATATTCACGACTAATAAAACGATCACCAATTTTCAAATCTTCTAAATAAAGCATTAATCTTGACCCTGTAAAACTTTTTGTTCAATTAGGAAGCCGCCTGTTTGACGTTTCCATAATTGTGCATATATTCCATTTTGCGCAATTAACTCTTCATGTGTTCCTTGCTCAGCAATTTGGCCTTCATCAAGAACAATTAAACGATCCATTTGTGCAATAGTAGATAATCGGTGTGCAATTGCAATAACAGTTTTATCAACCATGAGGTCATTTAAACTTGACTGGATAGCTGCTTCAACTTCTGAATCTAATGCACTAGTGGCTTCATCTAAAATGAGAATAGGAGCATCTTTTAAAAATACACGTGCAATAGCAATACGTTGTCTTTGACCACCAGAAAGTTTTACACCACGTTCACCAACTTGAGCGTCATATCCATTACGACCCTTTAAATCTACCAATTGAGGTATAAATTCGGCGGCTTTTGCTTTCTTTACAGCATTTTTCATATCGGCATCAGATGCATCTGGACGCCCATATTTAATATTTTCAGCGACTGAGCGATGTAATAAAGACGTATCTTGTGTTACCAAGGCAATATTCGCTCTTAGACTATCTTGAGTCACATCTTCAATATTTTGCCCATCAATTAAAATTGCACCTTGCTTAAGATGATAAAAATGTAAAAGCAACTGAATAAGCGTAGACTTTCCTGCTCCAGAGCGTCCAACAATTCCTATCTTTTCACCTGCTTTGATTTTTAAGTTGAAGTGATTAATCACATTTTTATTGTTATAAGCAAAGCTTACATCTTTAAATACAATCTCGCCTTGGCTTACTTCAAGTGTTTTTGCATCAGGTTTGTCTTGAATATTGATTTTTTTACCTAATGTTTGCATACCATCTTGAATGGTTCCGACATTTTCAAATAACGCGGACATATGCCACATCATAAACTCAGCCATACTATTAAGTTTTAAAATCATGGCAGTAGTCGCTGCAATTACACCTAATGCTGCTAAACCTTGAGTCCATAGCCAAACTGAAGTACCAATAACGCCAATAAATAAGACGGCTGATAGCATGTTGATACTTATTTCAAAAAGAGTGCCTAAACGCATCTGAGCATAGACTGTTGTCATAAACTCTTTCATTGATGCTTTTGCATATTGGCTCTCACGTCCCGCATGAGCAAATAATTTAACTGTTTGAATGTTAGTGTAAGCGTCGGTAACGCGACCAGTCATAATTGATCTAGCGTCGGCTTGCTGCTGAGAAACTTTACTTAAACGTGGAATAAAGAACCATGCACTTAATAAGAATAAGGTTAACCAAACTAAAAGTGGTATCAGCAAAATTGTTGAAATTGAGCCAAGAACAATACTAACGGTAATAAAGTAAATAGCGACGTAAGCCAACATATCGCCCAAAATAATCCAGAATTCACGGATGGCTAGAGCCGTTTGCATAACTTTTGCAGAAAGTCTGCCAGCAAAGTCATTATGGAAAAAATCTAAGCTTTGTTTTAATAAAAGATTATGGAAACGCCAACGCAAACGCATTGGAAAAGTACTATATAAAATCTGATGTTTTACAATAGATTGAATATTTACAAAAAAGATATTGGTAAATAAAACACCAATTAAGAGTAGTAAATCAGTCGTGTGCTGACTTAAAAAACTTTCAGGGCGACTACTACTTAACCAATCTACGAGTTGTCCAATCTTTGAAAAAAGTAAGGCTTCAAAGCTTGCCGCACCTGCTGTAAAAAGAATAAGTAAGAATAAGTAAGGGCGTAAGCCTTCCGTTGCTTGCCAGACAAATGGAAAAAAACGAGTTGGTAAAGGTTCATCCAGACCTTTTGTTGGGTAGGGATCTACAAGTTTTTCAAACCACTTCAGCATGAATTACTACCTTTAAGACAAAAGCCACTTAATTAAGTCTTTGCAATTAAATTTACAAAAAAGTCAGTTAGATCAATATCACTTCGGTTTTCGATCTTTTGAATATGTGCAAATACACATGAACTGATTATGTTGTACGTCATTCATTCGTACATGACGTAAATTTGGATGCCTGAAGAAATCTTTAAGAATGTCGCGAAGACTTAAAAAATTATGATTTATTATATCGGGATTAATAGATAAAGTGGTGAAGGAATTTATTCTTTAAGTATTTTTTCTTACTATTTTGAACAATTGTTAAATTAGCACTTTTTAAATCCATTTGAAAAAGGCCTTTATATTTGCATCATAAAGGCCCTTGTATGTCTTACCACATTAAATCATCAGGAATAACATAAGCTGCATATGGATCTTCTTCATCTGTAGTCTGTTCATTGGACTCAGCATTGTTCAATAAAATAAAACCTTTCATCTTCTGATCAATTTTTTCAGCTAATGCTTTAGGTAAGTAAGCATATTGATTTTGATCTTTAGCAATGACTAGACTGCCTGAAACAAGGGCATTATAAACTTGCTGAGAAATATATACCTTCTTGATCTTACCCTCATCAATAAATTGATAAACACTATCGCCATCAGTATTTGAAATTTTATGATGTTTAATCATTTGAATAATTGACGCCTTGAGGGCTTTTTCCTCAAGTTGTTGTTGTTTTTCTAAGTTTAAAGCCTGATCTTTAGCTAACTTTTCTTGTTGAGCTTTTTCAATATTCGCTTTGATTTCGGCCTCATTACTTTGACCGATACGTTGTTCATGATGAGCTTGTTTTGTTAACTTTTTTGCTTTTTTATTATCCACTAACCCAGCTTTTAGTAGCTGTGCTTGTAAGGCATTTTTAACCATGACTTAATCCTTATGTGAAGTTGAAGGGCTATAGAAGTAAACTACCCAGTAAGAAATGCTTAAGACTAAGCTTAAAGTTGCTGGCAATAAAAATGCTTGTAACTTTAAATGTGGATGTACCAGCGCGGCGAGAATTCCACCCAGCAGAAAACCCGCAAAAATTAGTAAGTGTAAAACAATACGTCGGTTTTCTACCTGTAAGCCTCTAGCTTTATATCCAAGTGCTAAACCGATATCTGTTAAAACGCCAGATAGATGGGTAGTTCGAATAATGGTTCCTTTATAATGGCTAACCATTGCATTTTGAAGGCCCATTGCTGTACAAGCCCATAATAATCCATAGCGTGGAAAATAAGGAAGTAATAGCCAACAAAGAAAAATGAATAAAGCAACAAGACTCAAAGGTAAGCCATAGCGACGACCTAGTCGAAAATGGCTGCTGCCTAAAATAAAACCACTATAAAATGAACCGCAAACATAACAAATGATCACCAGAAGCAAGAAAATGATATGTTCTGGTTGCCACTCTACCAAACTCATAGCTAGCATACTAACGTTGCCAGTCATGTGTGAAATTGATTGATGCAAAAGGGTAATTAACCCTAATACATTAATCATTCCGGCATTGAATGCCAGTAAAAAGGCTCCAAGTTGGAACCAGTTTGGTAGACGTTGAAATGGCATTTCGTTTAGGAAGCTTGTTTCGAACGAATATCTACAGCTGCGGTAAATAAAACGTCTGTAGAAGAGTTAAGCGCTGTTTCTGTAGAGTCTTGCAATACACTAATAATCATACCAATAGCTACAACTTGCATCGCAATTTCAGTTGAAATGCCAAATAAACTACAAGCTACTGGAATCAGAAGCAAAGAACCACCAGCTACACCAGAAGCACCACATGCTGAAACTGTAGCAACAACTGATAAAATGAGCATTGTTGCAAAATCAACATGAATTCCAAGCGTATGAACAGTGGCTAGTGTGAGTACAGTAATTGTCACTGCCGCACCAGCCATATTTACTGTCGCACCTAATGGAATAGAGACACTTGCTGTAGATGGATTAACACCTAAACGCTCTGCTAAATCTAAGTTAACTGGAATGTTGGCTGCTGAGCTTCGTGTAAAGAAAGCAGTAATCCCACTTTCTTTAAGGCATTTAAACACGAGAGGGTATGGGTTCCCACGTATAGTAAGCGCAACAAGAATTGGATTGATAACTAAAGCAACAAAGAACATCGTACCTAACAGTACTACTAATAATTGCGCATAACTTTCAAGCGTTGCGAGACCAGCATCTGCAAAAGTCACTGCAACCAAACCAAAAATACCGACAGGTGCAAAAGCAATTACTTTATGAATAATAGCACTAACAGCATGTGCAACATCCTGCATGACTTCTTTTGTGGTGTCTGAGCTATGGCGCATCGCTAAACCAAGGCCAATTGCCCAAGCTAAAATACCAATAAAGTTTGCTTCGCTAATGGCTTGAACAGGGTTAGCAATAAAGCTTAAAAGCAAATTTTTCAGAATGTCAGCTAAACTTCCTGGCGATTGCAAATCATTATGAGAAACTGTGTTGAGGAACAAAGTGCTTGGAAAAGAAAGACTAACAATCACAGCTGTGAAAGCAGCAAGCAACATACCTACCACATATAAAATCATGATTGGACGTAAATTCGCACTATGGCCCACCTGAAAGTTGGCAATAGAAGAAAGTACTAATACAAAGACTAAAATAGGGGCAACAGATTTTAACGCTTTGATAAAAAGCTCACCAAATAAACTTAAATATGGCGTAATGTCTGGAAATAGTAATGCAACGCCAATACCTAAAATAATGGCGATAATAATCTTGGCTACCAAGCTTAATCGAGAAAAGAATTCAAGCATATAAAGACCTTATTAACCTATTCATGGCTAAAGGTTGAACAAGCGGAGTATTTTATACTTAAGTTATGGGAATCTTAAGCTTTTTTATATCAACTAGACGTTTTTATAGTAGATGGTAATATTAAGTCATTGTTTTAGTTTTGGTTAATTTTTAATTTTAACTTTTTTTATTGGAGGCTTTGCTTGTTAATTGTTCGTCAAGAAAACGAATTATATCAAAAGGGGTGAAAGTGCCGAATGAACTCCGAAGAAATAAATTGATAACAGATTAAATGGCATCGGTGAGGCTTTGGAAAAGCTACGCGAATTTTCAAAACTTTGTGCTTCGACTAGGCTCTAAGCTTTCAAGCTGAAAAATCGCATATTTCAGGAAATTACTACTATTATTATAAAATTATAATTTAAAAATATTATTTACTTGCACAGTACAGCTGATGAAGCGTATTTAAAATTGAATGCATATTGTCATCCTTAATAGAATAAAAAATCTGCTTGCCATCACGACGAGTTGATACAACATCACTTTTACGTAACATCATAAGCTGTTGTGAAAGAGTGGGCTGTGTAATTTGGGTCTTCTCTTCAATCTGTGAGACATTTAGCTCCTCGTAAGCTAAGTGACATAAAATTAATAAACGATCTGTATTAGCCAAAGATTTTAGAATTCCCACGACTGAATCAGCCGCATTTTTCATTTCTTCAATTTGGAGTCCATCTTTCATACTTTATACCTATATCAATATAGCGGGCATAGTATAGATTGATCTTGCTGAAATGAATGTAGCAAAACTAATCAATCCAATTGTTTTTGTTGAAAAGCAATATAAGGGGAACTGATAAATAAGTAGTATTTTTAATTAAAAACAGTTGTTTGTATTTCTTTTGTGTTTAAAATGTTGCATTGTGTTATAAGTTTAATTGTTAAGTATAAGTGAATTGAGGTCAACATGAAATAAGCCTTATTTCATGCCGATAAATAGTTAAATCTAATTTATCTTTAAATGAAACATAAAAAATGATTGAGTTTTTATTTTTTAAATATATAATCTGTTTTGTACAGACAGGTCTGTATATTTTGGTTTAGTAGGGTCGAAAAAAACGTCTAATTTTGAACCAAAATGACTTTCAGACGCAGCGTGATAGATAAGAAGAATATTAATATAAGAAGAAGAATGTCACGCTTTATTTTTAAGCAGCTCTTTCAAAGTCAATTAACTTTTCAACTCGATTCCAATAATCATAAATTTTTATTGAACCATGTTCGACCTGAGCTTGAATGGTCATACCTTCCAATATATTAACGAGTAGTAAAGATAAAGGACCTGGTTCTTTTACATCATATTGATTGAGAAGGTCTTGCATGAGTTTAGTTAACCAAGCTTTATACAAAGTGGCAGGTTGATGTGTTGACGGATATTGTTTTAAAACCTCTTCCAAAGCTTTTTGAAACATACAGCCATTAAAGTCTTCACTATTAAACCAGTCGGAATACCATAAAAATACTGCTTTAATTCTCGCAAGAGGGTCTAACTCATCATGTTTTGATAAGGCCGAGGTAAGAGAGTTCTGTAAAAGCGTGTTTCGTAGAAGTAGACATTCTTCAATTAATTTTTCTTTTGATGGAAAATGCTTGTAGAAAGTCATTTTTGCAACGCCAGATTCATTAATGATGCGATCCACACCTATAGAATTATAGCTATACGAGTTAAAAAGTCTTAATGCGGTGTTAATAATGTCATCTTTCTTCGACATATTTTTAGCCTCTCACAAATGAATTGCTATTAGCTTGTGAACTGTGATCTGTATTAATGAAAATCTGGATATTTAATTTTACAAGGTATTGTTTGTTATTGATAGAAAAAAGATATTATTTTTTTAAACTGTAACGTTTAAATTTTAAGGAAAAAGTAAGTAAGAAATATGTCGTTTTTTAATCATGAAGCTTTTCTATTTTTAATTCTCATTTCAAGATTTTTTCAAAGTTTAATAATCTTAACCACGCATTATTTAAGATTTTTTTAGATAAATTTAACGAATAATAATTGAATGTATTTTTGAGTTTGCTTGCTAATTTAAAAAGTAGGTTTTTCCACTTTCATGAAAAAACCTACTTTTATTAAAACATTTACTCTGCAGGGGGTAAAAGCATCAGAATAGATTCATTTAATAAGTGAGCAACGTTTTCTAGTGTTTCGTCATCATTAAATTGGCTATCAAATGGCAGGCTCTCTCCATTGGCAATCGCTTTTAATTTTTGCTCAAAGTGTTCAGCTATAAATAGAACTTCACCATTTCCCCAAAAGTTTAGGGTTCCGTTTTGTTCTGTATAAAGTAGTCGAGAGGCTGGCTCTAAAAGAACTTCGTATCCTTCGTGTAAAATTTCTTTCAAGTCATCGGCTTCGATTTCATCAGCTTCTGGAATATTATCTGGATATTTAGGTTCACTCATATAAGACATGATAGCGGCGTCAAGTACTGATGAATCTTTTAATTGAGCTAAAACTAAGTCTTTTAAGTGGCTCAGTTCAGTTACATTAATTTCACCAATTTGCCCTATCTGTTTGCGTGCAATGTCTACAACAGGATTTTGCAATAAAGTATTAGCTGAAAATTGATCACTAATACGTTCCATCATTCCTGCAACGTTTGGCATACGAAAGCCAAATGAGAAAGTTAAGCAATCATCTTCGGCAACGCCATAATGTGCCATTCTAGGCGGAACATACAGTAAATCACCTGGTGCTAGAACTTCATCAAATTGTACGTCTATTTCTGGTAAAAGTTTTAATGGTTGATTAGGTACAAATGCAGTATTTACATCGCACATTTGTCCTAATTGCCAGCGTCTGTGTCCGTGACCTTGAACTAAAAACACATCATAAAAATCAAAATGTTTTCCAACTGAACCGCCTTTAGGTGCATAAGACACCATAATATCATCACGGCGCCATTGAGGAATAAAAGGAAATTTTTTCCAAAGCTCAGAAAGATCAAAAGAGTAGTGGTCTACCGCCTGTACTAAAAGCGTCCATAATTTTGGTAGCTTTTGAAAGTCTCCTTTAGTTAGAGGTGAAGACTTGACATGCCATTCATTTGGATTTCTATCTTTTTGGCGAATGAGTCGGGCACTCGCATGTTCTTCCAAAGCAAGTTCTTGCACATCTTGCGGTTCTAAAAGACCTACAATCTCTGGCAATCCGTTACGTACCAGCAAAGGTTTTTTCTGCCAATATTCTGCTAAGAATTGTTCGGCAGTAATACCGCCTAAAACTGCTAAAGGTTCTGTCATGGAAATAACCTATTTATAAAAACATCTAAAATTAAGGAATTTGTAGGCCAAGCTGCCTTAAAATATGGCAAAGTTGAATCATGGGTAAACCCATAAGAGTCGTCTGGTCTTGGCCTGTCATTTTTTCGAACAAACTAATTCCTAAACTTTCACACTTAAAGCTACCAGCACAATGGAGTGGTTGATCTAATGCAATATATCGTTCAATTTCAGCTTGATTCAAGCTTCGGAATTTAACTTGATAATGTTCAACAAGCGTTTGTTCAAAATTCCTGTCAAGCCATTGCACACTGAGTGCGGTACTAAAGTAGACAGTTCGACCTGAGTTTTCTGCTAACTGTAATGTGGCATTTTCAATGGTCATCGGTTTACCAATAAAGTCATTGGGAGCATGTTCTCGCCATGCGACTTGATCAGAACCAATAATAATTGCATGTGGGTTTTGTGCAGCAATTACTTGGGCTTTTGTGAAAGCCAACCTTTTTGCAAGTTCATCTGCATGGATCTCATCCCGAGGGCTCTCATCAATATCTGGACTAACACAGATATAGTTAATCCCTAAGCGATCCATTAAGGCTTTGCGTGTTTGACTGCTTGATGCCAAAATAATTTGTGGCTGTACCATTACACTGCAAATTCCATTAAAACATCTAAAGGCACATAGCTTAATACAGCTTGATGACATGCATGTATTTTAATGGGAGGGGCTTGACCTGCTTGATAAGCTTCTACCCAACGAGTTACACAGATACACCAGAAATCACCGGGCTTTAGGCCTGGGAAATCTACTTCTGGTAAAGGGGTAATAAGATCATTCCCAATTTTTTGTGAAAAATTTAAGAAATCAGAGGTCATTTGCGCACATACAGTATGCTGACCAAGGTCTGTGACTGCTGTGTGGCAAAAGCCATTTCTAAAATAGCCAGTAATAGGGTCGAAACAACAACTTGCTAAAGGTTCCCCTAAAACATTTAAACGATTGATTTGTGGATCTGGATGAATAGACATAATGGATGAAATATCAAATGACTATCTCTATCATAATCAAAACTGGGGCTTTCTACAGCTTTTATGCAAAAAAACTAACCTTTTTTGATGTAATCATTTAAAATTGGCGCGTTTTTAAAATCATAAAGAGAGCTTTACATGAATTTTCAGCGTATGACTGACCTTAACTTAACAGGTAAACGTGTCCTTATTCGTGAAGATTTAAACGTTCCTGTCAAGAATGGTGTGATTACTAGCGATGCTCGCTTGCGCGCAGCATTACCAACTATTAAAGCTGCTTTAGAAAAAGGTGCAGCTGTGATGGTGTTTTCGCATCTAGGTCGTCCTGTTGAAGGTGAACCAAAGCCAGAACAATCACTTGCTCCAGTTGCTGCTTATTTAACAGAAGTATTGGGCCAAGACGTTAAATTGTTAACAGATTACCTAGATGGCGTAGAAGTTGAAGCTGGTCAAGTCGTACTGCTTGAGAATGTGCGCTTTAACCATGGTGAAAAGAAAAATAATCAAGATCTTGCACAAAAATATGCTGCATTATGCGATGTATTTGTTATGGATGCATTTGGTACTGCTCACCGTGCGGAAGCATCTACTGAAGGTGTAGCTCGTTTTGCTCCTGTTGCAGCAGCTGGTCCTTTATTGGCAGCTGAATTAGATGCACTTGGCCGTGCAATGCAAACTCCTGAAAAACCGATGGTTGCAATTGTTGCTGGTTCAAAAGTTTCAACTAAACTTGATGTTTTAAACTCACTTTCTAGTATTTGTGATCAACTTATCGTTGGTGGCGGTATTGCAAATACATTCTTGGCAGCTGCTGGTTTTAATGTTGGTAAATCATTATACGAAGCTGACTTGGTTGAAACTGCAAAACAGATTGCTGCGAAAGTAAGTGTTCCGCTGCCTACGGATGTTGTAGTTGCTGATGCTTCGCAAATTAATTTTGAAGATTTCTTAGGTTCGTTAGCAGCAGCGCAAGCCGTTGTGAAGAAAGTAGAAGATGTAACATCAAACGATATGATTTTAGATGTTGGTCCGGAAACAGCTAAAGCATTTGCAAATATTTTAACAACATCAAAAACGATTCTTTGGAATGGTCCTGTAGGCGTATTTGAAGTTGATCAGTTTGGTGAAGGTACTAAAGCACTTTCTCTTGCTGTTGCACAATCTGCTGGTTTCTCGATTGCTGGTGGCGGAGATACTCTAGCCGCGATTGATAAATATAACGTTGCTGATCAAATTGGTTATATTTCTACAGGTGGTGGTGCATTCCTTGAGTTTGTTGAAGGGAAGACTTTGCCAGCAGTCGCTGTTTTACTTGAGCGTGCTTAATACTGTTATCTAAAAAATAAGAAGGGATTGGGTTACCAATCCCTTCTTTCATGGATAGGTCATTAAACTGTCATATATCTGCAATATAATAGCGAGCATTAAATCACCAACTGTGGACAATAGTGATGAATTTAAAGCTTACATTTGCTGCTTTGTTAATTGTACCGATGATGTTGACTGCTTGTGCTAAGAAAGATGAAGCATCTCAGGCTGGACAAGAATCGGCAGCTTCTACTGCTGTTTCTGAAAAAGTAACACCTGAGCAACAAGCAGCAATTGATGCGATTGATAAGCCAGTTTTAGATGAAAAGAATACCGATGTGGTTGAAGGTAGTGCACCAAGTGAGGCTGCTGCTTCAGAAACACATTAATTTGTTGTTTTTTGTTAAAAAATCCCTGCATATGCGGGGATTTTTTTTGAAATACTGTGATTTGTTGCTGAATTGAAATAAATGAAAGGGTAGAATAACCCGCACTACCTGGGAGGATATTATGGCACTCATTTCAATGCGCCAGCTCTTGGATCACGCTGCTGAACATAACTACGGCGTACCAGCATTTAACGTAAATAACTTAGAACAAATGCGCGCAATCATGCTTGCCGCGGATGCAACCAATTCACCTGTAATTGTTCAAGCATCAGCTGGAGCTCGCAAATATGCAGGCGCTCCATTCTTACGCCATCTTATTTTGGCTGCAATTGAAGAATGGCCACATATTCCAGTGGTAATGCACCAAGACCATGGTACAAGCCCTGATATCTGTCAGCGTTCAATTCAGCTTGGCTTTAGCTCAGTGATGATGGACGGTTCATTAGGTGTAGATGGTAAAACACCTACATCTTACGAATACAATGTTGATGTAACTCGTAATGTTGTTGCTTTAGCACATGCATGTGGTGTTTCTGTCGAAGGTGAGATTGGCTGTTTAGGTAGCCTTGAAACTGGTATGGCTGGTGAAGAAGATGGTGTGGGTGCTGAAGGTGTACTTGACCATTCTCAACTTCTAACTTCTGTTGAAGAAGCGACTCAGTTCGTTGCTGATACAAATGTTGATGCGCTAGCAATTGCAGTAGGTACTTCACACGGTGCGTATAAATTTACGCGTCCACCTACAGGCGATATCTTGGCAATTGACCGCATTAAAGAAATTCATGCGGCATTACCAAATACTCACCTTGTAATGCATGGTTCGAGTTCTGTTCCGCAAGAATGGTTAAAGGTAATCAATGAGTTCGGCGGTAATATTGGCGAAACTTATGGTGTGCCTGTTGAGCAGCTTGTAGAAGCAATCAAACACGGTGTACGTAAAATCAACATTGATACTGATTTACGTTTAGCTTCAACTGGTGCGATTCGTCAATTTTTGGCTGAGAATCCATCTGAGTTTGATCCACGCAAATACTTTGCTAAAACAGTTGATACAATGAAGCAAATTTGTATCGATCGTTATGAAGCGTTTGGTACAGCTGGAAATGCTGACAAGATCCACCCAATTTCTTTAGAGAAAATGGTTGATCGTTATAAATAATTCCCGTTAGGGTTTAATTTATAGAAACCGGTTATTTATATAACCGGTTTTTTATTAGTTAAATTTTATTCATAAAAAAACCTGCGATGAACACAGGTTTTGATGACGATAAAAGAACTTATTTCTGTAAGTTCTTTTTGTCTAGACTTGGATCTTTGATTTCTACATATGCATTTGCACGCACTTCACGTAACCAGCTATCGATTTCGGTGTTAAATTGACGTTCACCTAAAATTTGACGTGCCATACGCTCTTGATATTCATGAGTCATATCTTTTTCACGTTTTTCAGTTACTTGTAAGATATGCCAGCCGAATTGAGTCTGGAACGGTTCACTGATTTCACCTACAGGAATTTCCTGCATTTTTTTATCAAATTCAGGCACCATCATGCCAGGAGTTACCCAACCTAAGCTACCGCCATCACGCGCTGAACCTGTATCATTTGAATAGGTAGCTGCAAGTGTTGAAAAATCATCGCCAGCTTTTAAGCGTTTATAGATGTTGTCAATAATTTGCTTGGCATTTTCAAGGCTAACCACTTCAGAAGGTTGAATGAGAATATGGCGAGTTTGAAATTGAGGTACTAATGCTTTTTGCTCATTTTGTTTACGTTCAATAAGCTTTAAAACATGTACACCATCACGTACTGAAATTAAGTCAGTTGTTTGGCCGTCTTGCAATGGAGTAATACGTGCTGCAAGTTCAGCAGGGATATCTGAAAGTGGACGGAATCCCATGTCAGCCCCTTCAACTTTTACATTTGTTGTTGAAAGCTTTTTCAATACGTTGATGTCATTGCTTTGCGTAAGCTTTGAGCGTACTTCTTGAGCTACAGTTTGCACTTCTTGTGGATTGTCGCCAGCAATACGCATATGAATTACACGTACTTGATTACCTAGCGCTGCTTGACCTTGAGGTGATTTTAAGAAGTTTTCTACATCTTGATCACTAATTTTAATACGAGACATGACTTGTTGTTGGCGCAAACGGCTAATCGCTAAATCCTCAGCGATTCGACCACGTAAACTTTCATAAGTCCCTGGCGCCATAGCATCTAACTTTTGCTGGAAGGCTTGTAAACTTTTAGTTCCAGATTGACTTGCTACTTTTAGTACAGCTTCATTTAAGCTTTTTTCATCAGGCTTAATACCATATTTTTTAACTTGCTCAAGTTGTGCCTGACGCAAGATTAATTGATCTAACACCTGAAATTGTAAATATTGCGGAGGTGGTACCTCTTTTTTTTGTGCTTGTAGTTCGTGGGCAGCTTCGGCCATCCCTTGTTGAAGATCGCTTTTTAAAATAACGCTATTGTCCACAATTGCCACAACTTCATCAGCTGGTTGGGCAAAACTATGCATTGATGAAGAGATTAGGGCAGCAAGTGTTGTTGCTTTAAAAAACTGTTTAAGATGCTTTGTCTTCATTAACGTTGTGTCCAAGATTGATTAATTTTGTTAAAACCTAAAACGCGATTTTCAAGTAAAGACGCGAGTTTATTGTTTAAACCGCCTAAACCTTTTAGTGTAATTTCGGCCATAATGGCGCGTTTTTCACTAACATCTGAAGTTTTTGGATCATCTAGGTCGTTGTAGTATGAGCGGCCATAGACTGAAATACCCCAGCAACATGACTCATAATTAACCCCTAATAAAATCTCACGGGCAACATCATTATCCATGTCGTATTGTACGTGCCCCATAATACGCCAATTGTCTTTAACTGGTTGTATAAACGATGCAACAACTTGATCGTAAGTAGCTTGACGTCCTTCAATGTTTTTGCGATAGAAATAGCCTAAGTTATATAGGTTTCCTTTATCTCCAGTATAATAAACCTGAAAATCGCGCTGAGCATTATCACCATTCGACATCCATGCTGAGTTAGCAGCAATCGTGAAGTTTTGGTTTAACTGGCTTGATATGCTAACGACTGGACCAGTGTTACTTTCAGTATCACTTTCATCTTGTTGTTGCGTCAAAGTGACACGACGGTCTTCAAAATAATAACTTTGACCAACACTTGCACGTAAACGCTCTAAGCCTACTGTGTCAAAAAGGCTATAGCTTACGCCAAGTGATAGAAAGTTGTTGTCTTCAAGACGGTCATGTCCGTAGAAGCGGTAAGGGTTAAATAATTGATCGTAACTTACTGATGCTGAAGTTGAGTCAAAGTTTGGAGAACTGTCTTGGTTTTTGTATGGAGCATATGCATAAAATGCACGAGGGGTGAGCGTTTGTAAATACTTGCCCTCACGTTCAAAATTTAGTCCAGTGTCTAAAGTAAATTGAGGTACAACTACTGATTTATTTTCAGAACCGCCATCTAGACCTCGAGAATCGATACTGTCCTTATCATAGAATGTTTGAATAGAGCGTACTGAAACTTCAGGGATTATAAATGCTGCTGGTGTGCGGTAGTTATAACGCGTAGCAAACTGGTTGTAGATACGTGTACCACTACTTTCTTGAGCAGAATCATCATTAATCGATTTCTTGAAATAGGCTGTATCGTTATTAAATTCGTATTGTAAACCTAGTGGATTCCCAGTGACATAATTTAATAAGAACTGTGGTAAACGGGCATAAGGTTTATCTGCGTCTGCAATTTCTGGGTCAAGCGTTTGGAAGTCTTCAACTTTAAGCTGAGCTTTTAAACCCGGAATACCATGTTGGTAGTTAAGTTCCCATGCTCTACGTAAGTTTAGGTCTGTTTTAGAGTTAGGGCTGCTATCTAAATCTGAAAAATAGTCTTTATCTGAAGCGTAGTTATATTCGAGATTAGTTGACCATTGATCGTTGATATCCCAGTTATGTAAGAAATGGAAATCTTTACGATCTTTGTCATCGTATTCTTTGTCAGATGGCAAAATGCCACCCCACATTTCACCCGCACCAAAACCATCGGTTAAGTATCGAAAGTCACCTTTTAGCATTGCACCACGGTCTGCTAAATAACGCGGAGTCAGTGTCAGATCATAGTTAGGTGCAAGGTTTAAATAAACTGGAACAGAAAGCTCAATACCACCATCGTTTGAGAAACCAAACTGTGGGTTGAGAATACCTGTAGTTCGGCGATCATCAATCGGGAAGTTAAAGTAAGGAACTGCTAGAACAGGAACGTCTTTAACATACAGTTTTGTCCCGCGAGTTACACCACGCCCAGTTTCCTGATTTAACTCGATTTTATTTGCCTGAATTTTCCAACCCGGTTTTTGGCCTGGTGGGCAAGTCGTATAGGTTGCATCGTTAAGAACCATGACATTTGGCGATGTTCTTTCGATTTTCCCTGCATGACCATGGGCATGTTGTTGTTCAGAAATATAAAAACTATTTTCTAAATTACCAGTCTGGTTTTTTAGGTTGTAATTAATTTCGTCACTCTGTGAAAGTAATCCGCCTTGAGCGAGTTGTACTCGGCCTTGTGCATGTGCAAAGGTTTGGGTCTTATCAATCGTAACCTTGTCAGCACGAACCGTGCGTCCTTCCTGATCAATAACGACGTCGCCTTCTAAAACAGAGTCACCGGCAGGATTATAATGTCCATAGTTAGCCGTAACGACAGAAGTCGTTTTGTCGGCATCTAGAGCTTTGGTCTCAGGGTTAATCGGTGTAACCCATGTACCCTGGCAAAATGCCGAGCTTAAATATTTATTGTCACGAAGCTGTGCCTCAGGTGCTGATTTATCAACATAATACTGTTGAAAGAATTCTTGACCCGGGTAGGCTTCTTTGATGCTCGCTTTAAGTTGATTATTGTCTATATTGGAGACAACATCAGCTGACTCAGCATAACTTGATTGTATGGAGCCACATAAGAGCGTAAAAATAGCTGTCGCTAAAGGATTAAATTTAAACTGATGCTTCATTGTCTCATTAACCAAGTATGCTAATTCACAATTAATTATTGTCGCATCATAGAGAAAAAGTTTATAAGTGGCTACACTTAACCCTTCAAAAATCTCAGCTTGTTTTAGATTTTATTGCAAATGAATACACAACGTGAACAATTGATATATACATGGCTTACATCTGTTCTTGAAAATGATCAATTTAAGATCGCTTTTTTGGCAGGTGATGCAAGCTTCCGCCGTTATGCGCGTATACAGTTACAAAATAAAACGTATATGCTCATGGATGCCCCTCCAGAAAAAGAAGACTGTGTTCCGTTTGTGACCATTGACGATTTTTTTGCAGGCCATGGTGTACGCGTCCCTCAGATCGTCGCGAAAGATTTAGCTCAAGGTTTTCTGTTATTGGAAGATTTTGGTGATGTGCTGTTGTCGACATTATTAAATGATGAAACAGTCGATAAATATTATGAACAAAGCTTTAAACAGCTGATTCATTTGCAGTCTGTGAATGGTCAGGAGCAATTTCCAGCATACTCCTATGAGAAATTGTTAACTGAAATGAAGCTGTTGACTGACTGGATGCTACCATCTTTGCAGATTACTCCGAGTGTGGAACAGCAACAGGTGATTGATGATGCTTTCGATGTGTTAGCAAAAACTGCATTGGCTCAGCCGCAAGTGATTGTACATCGTGATTTTCATAGTCGTAATTTGATGAAAATTGCAAATGAACCAGAGCTTGGAGTTATTGATTTTCAGGATGCGGTGATTGGTGCAGATACTTATGATCTAATCTCGATTACTCGTGATGCTTATGTTCAGTGGAATGCAGAGCGTGTGTATCAATGGTTTAGAGTCTTTTATGATTTATTACCTGAGTCTGCCAAACAGAATCGCAGTTTTGAGCAGTTCAAACGTGATGCAGATTTAATGGCTATTCAGCGCCATATTAAAATTCTGGGCATCTTTGTGCGTCTGTTTGAGCGCGATGGTAAATCAGGTTATTTAAAAGATTTACCACGTGTAATGTGGTATTTGATTGAAGAAAGCCGTGGTTATGCTGAACTTGATGAGTTTATGTTATTCATAAATGACATAGTTATGCCGAAGTTTATCGAGAAATATGGTAACTACGAGGTAGCAGCATAATGAAAGCAATGATTCTTGCTGCTGGCTTGGGTAATCGTATGCGTCCACTCACGCTATATACACCAAAGCCTCTGCTTGAGGTGGGTGGTAAGCCGCTCATTGTGTGGCATATTGAAAAACTTAAAAAAATTGGTGTGACTGAAATAGTCATCAATTCTGCATGGTTGGCCGACAAGCTCATCAGTAGCTTAGGGGATGGCTCTCAATTTGGTGTTGATATCCGTTGGACACGAGAGGATGAGGGTCTAGAAACAGCTGGTGGAATTATTAATGCTTTGCCACTGCTTGGAACAGATCCGTTTATTCTGGTGAATGGAGATGTATGGACCACGATGGATTTTGAAGCTCTACGCCATATTAAGTTAAATGATGATTTAGCACATCTTGTGTTGGTTGATAATCCTAAACAGCACCCTGAAGGCGACTTTACATTGTTCGATGGACGCGCTTTTACATTCGATCAAGATGTAACGGGTGAGAACCTCACTTTTAGTGGCGTGTCTGTTATCCATCCTAAGCTTTTTGATGGATTGGAACCTGGTAAACGTCCTTTAGCTCCATTGTTGAAGCAAGCGATGCAGAATCAAAAAATATCTGGTGAAAAACTTAAAGGTGCATGGGTAGATGTGGGAACGCCTGAGCGTTTAATGGAGCTAGATTTGCAAATTCGTGAAGGCTTCTACGATTAACTGTGTAATCCCTAATCGTTAACTAGTGTTCCACGATGCATAAATGGGTATACTTTGTTTTAAATTTTACTTAGATGTTATCTGTTTATGCATCCGTTTTTTCAAGAGTTACAACAGGGTAGTCAAAAATTAGGTTTATCGCTTAGCGATGAAGCTTTGGCATTATTGTTAAAGTATCAAGATGCTTTGGTACTTTGGAATAAAGCATATAATCTGACAGCAATTCGTGATCCGAAAGAAATGTTAGTGAAGCATTTGTTGGATAGTCTAAGTATTTTAAATGACTTACCTGAAGGTAGACTGCTTGATGTGGGTACAGGTGGTGGTATGCCTGGCATGATTATTGCTCTTTGTCAGCCACAACGCCAATGTGTTCTTTTAGATTCTAATGGTAAAAAAATTCGTTTTTTGAAGCAATTTATTGCTGATCTTAAATTGAGTAACGTTGTGGCAGTACAAACACGTGTTGAGAATCAAGATACAATTGATGAGCTTGGCCAGTTTGACGTCATAACAAGTCGAGCTTTTGCTTCTTTAACGGACTTTGTAGATGCGGCTCAGCCATACCTTCATCAGAGCAGTATAATCGCAGCGATGAAAGGTGTAGTGCCAGTTGAGGAAATTGAGCAGCTCAAGCAGGACTTTTCATGTAAAGTGATTGAACTGCGCGTACCAAGACTTGATGAACAACGTCATTTACTTTTACTTCAACGTATCTAAATAAAAAGTATTAAGGTTACCATGGCTCAAATTATTGCGATTGCAAACCAAAAGGGTGGTGTTGGTAAAACAACGACTGCAGTAAATCTTGCAGCGTCTCTAGCTGTATTAAAAAAACGTGTATTACTTGTAGATATGGACTCACAAGGTAATGCTACGATGGGGTCTGGTATTCAAAAGAACGATCTTTTGTATTCAATTACAGATGTTCTTCTTGGCGAAGTTCCAATTGAAACCGCCATTCAAAAAGCAGAAGTTGGATATAAAGTTCTAGGCTCTAATCGTGAGCTTTCAGGTGTAGAGCTCGCTATCGCAGAGCAAGAAGGTCGTGAATTCATTCTCAAGAATGCTTTGAATGAAATCAGAAACTCATTTGACTATATCATTGTGGATTGTGCTCCAAGCTTGAGCTTGATTACTGTCAATGCTTTGGCAGCTGTAGATAGTGTAATTATTCCAATGCAATGCGAATATTATGCGCTAGAGGGTTTGGCTGATTTAACTCAGACCATTGATCGTATTCAAAAAGCACTCAATCCCGATTTAGAAATTATCGGTGTACTGCGTACGATGTACGATGCACGAAATGCTTTAACACGTGATGTATCTGCAGAACTAGAGCAATATTTCGGCAAAAAGCTTTATGATACTGTTGTTCCACGAAATGTTCGTTTAGCAGAAGCACCAGCACATGGTTTACCTGTTATCTATTTCGAAAAAAGTTCTAAAGGTGCAGTTGCATACTTAAATCTTGCAGCTGAGATGTTAAAGAGAAGTAAAGTGAAGAAAGGAAGTAAAGTATGAGCATCAAAAAACGCGGATTGGCTAAAGGACGTGGTTTAGATGCATTACTTGGTTCAATTCAAAAAGAAAAACTACAACTTGAAGCACAGGCGTTAGACCACGGACAGTTAAAACAAGTTGATGTGAATTTACTGAAACGTGGTGAATATCAACCACGTCGTTTTATTCATGAGCATGATTTACAAGAGTTGGCGTCGTCTATTGAAAAACATGGGGTGATGCAGCCTATTGTAATCCGTCCAGTTGATGATGAAACTCATCCATTTGAAATCATTGCGGGTGAACGTCGTTGGCGTGCAGCACAAATTGCCGGCTTAACTGAAATTCCAGCAATTGTTCGAGATTTGAATGATCAGGTTGCGATTGCTTTAGCGTTAATTGAAAACATTCAGCGTCAAGATTTAAATCCAATTGATCAAGCAATCGCTTTACAGCGCTTTCATGATGAATTTGGTCTAAGTCATCAGGAAATTGCTGACACGGTTGGGAAAGCACGTACTACTGTGAGTAATTTGTTGCGATTATTGAGTTTAGCTGATGACATTAAAGATTTCATGCAGCAAGGCCAGCTTGATATGGGGCATGCTCGAGCAATTTTGACATTGAAAGGTAAAGATCAATTAGAAGTTGCTAAAATTGTAATTGAGAAAGGATTGTCAGTTCGTCAAACAGAGCAATTGGTGCGTGATAGAAGTGAGCCTAAACAGGAGAAGGAAAAAACGCCTGTAGCACCAGATATTGAGCAATTGACACAAAAATTATCAGAGCGTTTTGGCGCTAATGTAAAAATTGATCATAACCAAAAGGGTAAGGGTAAACTGGTTATTCATTATCATACCTTGGATGAGTTAGATGGCATTTTAAATATTTGTTTGCCAGAATAATTTGCAGTTGGGTCATGTATTTCTAATTTTATATTCTTGGGGAAGAACATATGTGGGAACTTGTGAGAGCGGGTGGCTGGTTGATGCTGCCTTTAATTCTATGCTCGATTTTAACTGTTGCGATCAGTATTGAACGTTTTGTTCGGTTAAGACGTTCACAAGTTCTACCCGAAGCATTAAGCGGTAAGGGCTCTTTAAGAGCTGAAGATATCGTGGAAAGTTTAGAACAAAATGTAGAAGCGCAAAGTAGCGCATTAGGACACATTTTAAAAGCAGGTTTTGAGCATCGCGAGCATGGTGAGCAATTTGCTCGTGCGCAAATGGAAGTGGCAGCTTCTCAAGAAATTTCCTATTTAGAAAAACATATTAATTTTTTGGGCACTCTAAGTGCTGTAGCACCGCTGTTAGGGTTGCTTGGTACTGTAGTGGGAATTATTGAGTCGTTTCTTGTTATTGATTTTGGATCGGCTGGCAGTCCAAGTTTAATGATTCCTGGTATCTCTAAAGCACTCATTACTACAGCTGTGGGGATGTTAATTGCAATTCCTGCTTTAATTGCTTATCGCTATTTTCAAAGAGTAGTGCAAGATTATATTGCCGAATTAGAACAGCAATCGACCTTATTTCATGCCTCATTGTTCTATAAGCGTTCTTCGTCTGTAGCTGAACACCGCCGTGTTGGTTAGGAGGTGAAAACCAGATGAAATTTAAACGTTCTCAGGTTGAAGACATTCATATCAATTTAACGCCTATGATTGACTGTTTGCTGTTCATTTTGGTTTTTTTATTGCTGTCGACCACTTTTAATCAGCCAAGTCGCATCAATCTAACATTACCAGATGCACAAGGTGTTCCACCAAAACAGTACGATCATAAAATTGAAGTCGTGGTAGACTCTGCTGGTCATTATGCTGTGAATGGTCAAGCACTTTCGTCTAAAGAGGTTGCTGATCTGAGTACTGCGATTAAGCAAGTTGCTCGAGAGCACCGTGATTTTATGTTCATCATTGCTGCGGATGCCAAAGCGTCTCATCAGGATGTAATTCGCGTTATGGATGTAGCAGGACAACTCGGTTTTGTTAACATCAATATTAGTACCAAAGTTCCTTCTAGAGGTTTTTCTGAGTGAATCAAGATTTTAAGGTTTATAAGCGTCTCATAGCCTATTTAAAACCTTATTGGGGCGCCGCCTTATTAGTACTTATCGGGTTCGGTATAAACTCAGCAACAGAAGTTTCCGTTGCTAAATTGATTAAATTTATTATTGATGCAATCCAAAACAGCAGTAGAGCAGATTTGGATTGGTTCCCGTTATTAATTATTTTATTAGTATTCTTTCGCGGCTTAGGCCTATTTATGGGCGGCTACTATACTGCGGTGATTTCACGCAGTTTGGTTTTTAGTATTCGCCAGGAAGTTTATGCGAAACTTTTAAAACTCCCAGCACAATATTACTTAGATAATTCATCTGGCCATATTACTGCCAAAATTATGTATAACGTTGAACAGCTAACAGCTGCTTCTTCTGAATCATTAAGAACCATCGTTAGGGATGGAATGATTACTATTGGACTATTAGGCTATCTGTTTTATACCAATTGGCGTCTTACTTTATGCGTTTTTGTGTTTTTGCCTGTGATTGGTGTATTGGTACGTAAAGCTTCGAAACGAATGCGAAAGCTTTCGTTACAGGTACAAGATACTATGGGTGATGTGAACCACGTTGTCCAAGAAAGTATTAATGGTAATGCTGTTGTAAAAAGTTTTGCTGGTGAAGAATCTGAACAAAAACGTTTCTATAAGTCATCGGAAGAGAACTTAAAACGCGGCTTAAAAATGGTAATTGTACAAAACCTGAATAGTCCGGTTGTTCAGGTGGTCATGGCTTGTGCTATGGCTCTTATTGTATGGTTGGCTTTACGACCTCAGATTTTAGGCACTACAAGTGCTGGTGAATTTGTAGCTTACCTTACAGCAGCTGGTCTGTTAGCAAAGCCAGTTAAAAGCTTGACTGATGTTAATGAAAAGTTACAACGTGGTTTAGCAGCAGCTCATTCTGTTTTTGAATTACTAGATTTACCTGAAGAGCAGAATAGTGGTCAACTGAAACCTAAATTAAATGGGGCAATTCGTTTTGATCATGTGACATTGAATTATGCTGATGGCGTAGCAGCTATTAAAGATTTTTCTTTGGATATTCTTCCAGGTCAAACTGTGGCATTGGTTGGTCGTTCAGGGGCAGGTAAAAGTTCATTAGTTAACATGTTGGTACGTTTTCAAGAAGTATCAAGTGGACAAATTTATTTAGATGATTTGCCAATTAATGATATTGAGCTTTCTTGTTTGCGTACGCAAATTGCAATGGTAAATCAACAAGTTATATTGTTTAACCGTACTGTTCGTGAAAACATTGCATATGGTCAGTTGGAAGGCGCATCAGATGAAAAAATCTATGCAGCGGCAAAAGCAGCATATGCACATGACTTCATTATGAATTTACCAAACGGTTATGACACTGTTTTAGGGGCACAAGGTCTAAACCTATCAGGTGGTCAGCGTCAGCGAATTGCAATTGCTCGAGCAATTTTAAAGAATGCTCCAATTTTAATTTTAGATGAAGCTACAAGTGCTCTCGATAATGAATCTGAACATTTTATTCAGCAAGCATTTGATGAAGCAATGCAAGATCGCACAACAATTGTTATTGCTCACCGGTTGTCAACAATTGAAAATGCTGATCGTATTGTAGTGATGGATCAAGGGGAAATTGTTGAGCAAGGTACTCATCAAGAACTTCTTGAAAAACATGGTGCTTATTATCAATTACATCAGCGTAATTTTGAGGATAACTAAGCATGTCATTGGCCCAGCTGATCCAGAATGCATGGAATAAGCAATCGAGTTGGTTGATTGCTTTACGTCCATTATCTTGTTTGTATCGTGCTGGGTTTCTATTAAATCGTAATTTTTATACTGCTGGTTTAAAGAAAGTCTATAAAGCCCCTGTACCTGTCATGGTGATTGGCAATATTACGGTGGGTGGCAGCGGAAAAACTCCATTATTAATACAACTGGTGAATTATCTACAACAGCATAATGTCAAAGTTGGGGTAATTAGTCGGGGGTATGGTGGTACTGGTCCTTTTCCAATGTTGGTTACTTCGGGTGCTCAAGCAACTCAGGTCGGAGATGAGCCTGCATTAATTGTTCAATCGACGAGTGTACCAATGGCGGTGGGTCCTAATAGGCAGGCTGCAATAGAGCTCTTGATTGCATCAAGACCACTAGATTTAATTATTAGTGATGATGGCTTACAGCATTGGGCTTTGGGACGACAAATCGAGTGGATTGTGCTCGATCAAAATCGTGGTTTAGGAAATCAAAAACTATTACCTGAGGGATATTTGAGAGAGCCAGTTGAGCGTTTAGAAACTGGAACAGTAATTGAACATGCGTATAAACCAACTACAGAATTAAATATGCATCTTGAGACTGGACAGCCATATTTACTTAATCCTTCGTCAAGGGCCGAACACGGTTTTAATCCTCAGAGTAATTATCATGCTGTAGTTGGTATTGGCTTTCCACAGCGCTTTTATCAAACACTTAAAGATTTAGGCCTGAAACAATTTCAAGAGCATGCGTTTCGTGACCATCATGATTACTCAATCAATGATTTAATTTTTAATGATGAACTGCCACTTATTACAACTGAAAAAGATGCAGTTAAATTATTACCATTGCTTGAAAAATATCCGGAATTTAAACAGTCTATTTGGGTTGTTCCTGTTAAAGCTATCCTGTCTGTAGAGTGTTATCAGGTTTTAAAACTGCAATTGCAAGAACTTGATATCCAATTATCTTAGGAAGAAAAAATGAAACACATCGTCATTCCAGCACGCTTCTCAAGTTCGCGTTTGCCCGGCAAGCCCTTGTTGCTTATTCATGATCGCCCTATGATTTTGCGTGTTGTGGATCAAGCAAAAAAAGTCGAGGGCTTTGATGATCTATGTGTGGCAACAGATGATGAGCGTATTGCTGAGATTTGCCGTGCAGATGGTGTGGACGTTGTGCTTACGAGTCCTGATCATCCGTCAGGAACAGACCGATTAAGCGAAGTTGCTCGTATTAAGGGGTGGGCAGCAGATGATATTATTGTGAATGTTCAGGGGGATGAACCTTTATTGCCAGCTCAACTTGTTCAACAAGTTGCAAAACTCTTGGTTGATAAACCAAATTGTTCAATGTCTACGTTGTGCGAGCCTATACATACCTTAGACGAATTTCAACGTGATAGCATTGTAAAAGTAGTCATGTCTAAGCAAAATGAAGCGTTATATTTTAGCCGGGCAACCATTCCGTACGACCGTGATGGGGCTGGGCAAGCAGCGCCAAGTTTACATAACCAAGCATTTCGCCATTTAGGTTTATATGCCTATCGAGTGAGCTTGTTGCAAGAATATGTGACCTGGGATATGGGTAAGCTTGAAAAGTTAGAAAGTCTTGAACAATTACGTGTTTTAGAAAATGGACATCGCATTGCGATTGCTGTCGCTCAAGCAAATTTACCTCCTGGTGTGGACACTCAAGCTGATCTTGATCGCTTAAATAAAATGCCTGTCGAATCTTTTGAATAAGCGTTAATTTTTAATGAATCCGAATGTAGCCTCAAAGGTTTATCCTTGGCAAAAAACAACATGGGATACCTTAACAACAAGGTTTCCCAATATTGGACATGGCCTATTATTTTATGGCAAGCAAGGCTGTGGGAAACATGCTTTTGCTAAGCATTTTTTGGCATGGGTGCTTTGCCTTAATAAGCAGCCCCATGGCGCTTGTGGTGAGTGTAGTAGTTGTCAATGGTTAAAATCAGACACTCATCCCAATTATGTCCATATCACAACAGATGAAGAAAATAAAAAGCAGAATGCAAAAATAAAAATCGAAAAGATCCGAGATTTACTGCCTTTCGTGCAACAAACTGGAGAAGGCTGGCGCGTTATTCTTATTGAGCCTGCTGAAGCTCTTAACTTGGCATCATCGAATGCGCTACTAAAAACTTTAGAAGAACCTGGTGAGCGTGTTGTTTTAATTTTATTGGCTGATCATTACCTTAAATTACCAGCCACTATTCGTAGCCGATTGCAGCATTTTGCTTTAGATCGTATTTCATATGAACAGGCTACTTCATATTTGGATGAGCATTTATCTGAACTTGCAGAAGTACAACCTGATTTATTACTTGGTCTATCTAATGATATGCCTTTGCAAGCAATAGAAATTGCAAAAAGTGATTGGTTTGCTAAACGACAGATTTTCTTAAATGACTGGCTAAAAATTGTAGCTCAAAAAAATATGCCTCTATTTTTCTCAGGAAAATGGCAAAAAGAATTAAGTTTTAATGATTTTATCGTACTTTTTGAATACTTGTTGGGAGATTTAATTTGTGTCAAGCTAAATCAGCCACAAAAAAATACTGATTTAGATTTTGATCAATTAAGTCCATATTATGATTTAGAAAGCTTATTTAATATTTATAGTGAAGTACAACAAGCAAAAAAACTTGTTGAGCAAAATGTACAAAGTCAACTTATTATAGATCAATTGTTTATAACGTTAATGAATATTTAAGGGGAAGATTATGCAACCGCAAATGGGGGGGATTATTCAGGTAAATATTCCTGATAGAGCTACTTTGCAAGCAAGCTATATGGGATATGTGCAAGGTGGAGGCCTATTTGTACCATCAAAACAAAAGGTAAAGATGGGACAAGAAATTTTCATTTTAGCTACTTTGCCTGAGCAGTCTCAAAAAATTCCTCTCACTGGTAAGGTAATTTGGATATCACACAAGCAAAGTGGATTTAAACCTCAAGGTTTTGCTATTCAATTAAGTGGAGATAAGGGAATTTACTATAAAGCTGAGGCAGAAAGAGTTTTGGCTGGTAGTATGTCTCTAGATCGTCCAAGTTATACCATGTAATCATATAGGATAGAAAAGTGTTTGTTGATACGCATTGCCATTTAACGATGTTAGATTTAACGCCTTATAACGGTGATCTGGACCTTGCGCTCGCTGCAGCGCGAGCAGAAGGAGTGTCTAAATTTATGGCAATTTCCGTTGATCTTGATGACCATATTGCACTAGCAGAAATTGCAAATAGGCATGAAGACGTTGGTTATACGATAGGTGTGCATCCTTGTGAAGATGTAGATACGATGGCACGTGCAACGACCGAGCACTTGATTGAATTAGCTCAGTCGGAAAAAGTATGGGCTCTGGGTGAGACTGGACTGGACTATTATCACAGTACAGATTTTGTTGAAGAGCAAAAGGCATGTTTTGCAAGACATATCCAAGCTTCGAAAATTGTAAAAAAACCAGTCGTCGTTCATACGCGTTCAGCAAAGCATGATACGGTAGATATTATCCGTGCTGAACATTCCACGCATGGAATTTTGCATTGTTTTACTGAAGATTGGGAAACAGCTAAGGCTGTACTGGATTGTGGTTATTACATTTCTTTTTCAGGTATTGTGTCATTTAAAAATGCACAAGACTTGCGTGATGTAGCTAAACAAGTTCCGCTAGATCGACTTTTAATTGAAACAGATAGCCCTTATTTAGCACCTGTTCCATACCGCGGTAAAACAAATGAACCAAAATATGTGCCTTATGTAGCCAAAGCGCTCAGTGATGTATATGATAAATCGGTTGAGGAAATTGCAATGATCACCTCACAAAATTTTGAGAACTTGCTAAAAGCGATTTAAGTTATAGAAACTATATAAGAGAGTAATTGCGTGAAGATGGATCGTCAGGCTCAGTTCCGAGCAAGAGAAGTATTAATATTTCAGGTTGCGGAGCAATTATTGCTAGAAAATGGCGAAGCCGGAATGACACTTGATGTCTTGGCTGCTGAGCTTGATTTAGCAAAAGGAACTTTGTACAAACACTTTCAAAGTAAAGATGAATTGTACATGCTATTGATTATTCGTAATGAACGTATGTTACTAGAAATGGTGCAAGATACTGAAAAGGCTTTTCCAGAACATTTGGCCTTTTTCATGTTGCATCATTTACATCATCCTGAGCGGACAGTTTTATTTCATCAAATTGAGGAAAAACTTTCGATTACAGCTCAAGGCGTACATCACCTTTTTAATGAACTTTATCAGGTGCGTAAACAGCGATTACGAATTATTATTCGCATGACAGATCACTATTTAGAATCTATCCAAAGCAATATGCCTACTCGAGATTATTTGGCATCTATTTGGTCATTAACTCATGGTGCAGCAGCTATTCTTAACTCAAGTTTTTACCAACGGTATTTAGGTTCAAGGGACACGTTAAGAGTGGCTTATATTGATCAGGCATTAGCCTTACCTAAACAAGCTGTTGAACAATATGCTTAATAGGTCGATATGAAATCTCAATCACCGCCTAAATCACAAAAAGGTTTTACCCTCATTGAAGTGATGGTGGTGATTGTTATTATGACGATTATGACCTCTCTAGTTGTACTCAACATCGGTGGGGTTGACCAAAAGAAAGCGATGCAAGCAAGAGAATTATTTTTGCTTGATGTACATAAAATTGGTAAAGAGTCGCTTGATCAATCTCGTGTTTTAGCTTTATCTACTCTGAGTGAGACTGACGTTTCCCCATTTTCCTATGAACTGTATGAATACCACGATCAGAGTAAATTACAGGTCCAAGATTTAAAAAACCGCTGGCAGAAATACCCAGAATTTACTACGCGCCAATTGCCTAAACATGTATATTTTACAATACAGCCTCTAGATGGGCAGAACTATTCAAAAGCTACGAATACAGATTTAGTTGGAGGGCAGGCTCCTCAGCTAATCTGGTTTGGAAATGGCGAAGCTAAAACAGTTAAAATACAGTTTTACTTTGAACAAAAACCAATTGGTTCAGAAATACAAATTGATCATTTGGGTAAAATAAATGAAATCTAAAGGCTTTACTCTATTAGAAGTAATGGTAGCTTTAGCAATTTTTGCGGTAGCTGCTGTCGCGTTAACTAAAGTGGCCATGCAATATACCCAATCTACCTCAAATGCAATTCTTAGAACAAAAGCTCAGTTTCTGGCAATGAATGAAGTAGCCTTAATGGAGATAAATCAAGAATGGCTTCAAGGCACTCAAAGTAAGCAGGTTACTTCTCAAGGGGAAACTTGGCAGATTGATAAATCAGCTGAATCTACAGTCAGCCCTAATGTTCAGAAAGTAGATTTGCAAATTAGCTTATATGATTCTGATAAAGGAAAAGTTCAAAATGGTATTACCCACTTGGTATTTTTTAATTATCCAATAAAAGCAAAATAATGATAAAAAATAAATATTTTCGCTCTCGAAGCACAGCTTCACGTCTTGCAGCACGATCGAACAGGGCTCGATTAACTCGTGCCTCAGGATTTACTTTAGTTGAGCTTTTAGTCGCAATTGCAATTTTTACTGTTTTATCTTTGTTAGGTTGGAAAATTTTTGATTATTTATTAAAAGTCCGTGATCGTAATGCTCAACATGAAGTGCAGCTATTTGAATTACAAGATGCGTATCAACAAGTTTTGCGAGATACATTACAAATTATACCCTTATCGGCAAATCAAGGGGGGCAGCTTCATCCAGCATTAGAGCTTGATAATCAAGTGCTCCATTTTAGTAAGGCTGGTGTTACTGACCCTTTAAAACAAGGTTTATCACCTTTTGAGCGTATTGAATACCGATATGATCCTGATCAAAAAAAACTTTATCGTCTTAAATATAGTAATTTAAATACTTCAAATAAAGAGCAGCCCTTATCTAGCACTTTATTGAATCAGGTTGAACAGTTTCAAATTATGGTGTTAACGCCGCAAGAAGTGACAAAGTGGCCAGAAATTAATCTTGATCCCACAAAGCCCGAAGAGTTTAGAAAGCTACCGAAAGGAATAAAAATACAACTCACGGTTGCTGGTGTAAGTTATGAGTGGATTTATAGCTTAAACCAAGGAAATTTATCGCTCTCCAAAGAAGGAGGGGCATAATGTTGCACTATAAAAAGAGCCAGCAAGGTGTAGCTTTGCTCACAATTTTGATTATGGTGGCATTGGCTACAATTTTAGCTGCCTCTATTGCAAAGCATCAAACCAATACGATGGAAAACACTGGTTATTTAATGCGTCAGAATCAGTCATTATTATATGCCAAAAGTGCAGAAGCTTTTTTTTCTGAGTTATTAATTCAAGATGCAAACAATGCAGGTGGCGTTGATCATTTAAAAGAAACATGGGCACAGCCAATGCCACCTTTTCCAATAGAAGATGGATCTGTATCAGGGCGTTTAATCGACGAGTCAGGGAAATTTAACTTAAACAATTTAACAACCAATGAAGGTAAGGTAAATGAAGCTGCCAAAAGCTGGTTTGAGCGCTTACTTGTACGTGTAGGCTTGCCAGCAGAGTTAAGTCAAGCAGTTATCGATTGGCAAGATCCAGATGAAGAACCATCTGGATCTATGGGAGCAGAAAGTAGCTATTATGAAGGCCTTGATCCTAGCTATTTAGCTTCAAATGCTAAATTTCATCGCATTGAAGAGTTGAAATTAGTAAGAGGTTTTGACGGCAAGAAATATGATTTAATTGCCCCTTATATTTCGGCATTACCCGAGAATACAAAAGTGAATATTAATACTGCTTCACCATTAGTCTTAGCGAGTATTGATGAAAAATTAGATGTAGGGGCGGTAGAAAAAGAACTTCAAATGCGCCAACAAAATTTAAAATTCTTTCAAAATGTTGATGAATTATGGCAATTGAATGCTTTTTCAACAGTCGATACCCAAAAGAGAACTGAGGTGAATAGCCTATTAGATGTAAAGTCGAGTTTTTTTCAAGCACAAATTGAGGTCATGCTTAATAATAGAAAAAGACAATTTACAAGTGCACTCATGCGTAATGATAAGCAGGTTTATGTTTATTCTAGAAATATTTCGCCATTTAACTAGTTGAAAAATGTAATTTATTTGTTTGTATCATGTTGTTGAAAAGTCATTTTTAGGAATTTCTCTAATGGACATAATAGAATAAATATAAATTTTCCATATGCTTATCTTCAATATTTCTTCACAAGTCTTATCATACTTTTCGCTAATTGTTTCTAATTGAAAAGTGGTGCGAAGTTTTTGTCTTTTGCTTTATAATAATGTTCTTAGAAGGAATGATCGATTTCGCACATGTTAATTCGCAAGTTATTTAAGTTTGAAAATGCACATGTTGTACGTAACTGTACATCGGATCGTTGTAAGCGATCAATTCATGGACATAGCTATAAAGTCGAATTATTGCTTAAAGCTTCGAAATTAGATCATGGACAAATGGTTTATGATTTTGGGCTTTTAAAAGGCGTAATAAAAGACCTTATTGACAGCTTTGATCATGCAATCTGTTTTTGGGAAAAAGATGATTCTCAATATATTGATGCTTGTCAGACTTTTAGTGCTCGCTGGATTTCTTTACCGGTTTCACCCTCAGCTGAACAGTTTTCTCGTATTTTCTTTTATCTAGCTCAGCAAGTTTTGCAATCAACAATCACTCAAAATGGGGAAGGTGATGTTGAGGTTTATTCAGTTATTGTTCATGAGACCGATACTGGATATGCTCAAAGCTTTATTGAAGATATTCAAAACGAACAAATGGGTATCTTAAGTCTTGATGGAATTGTTTTTTCAGAACAAATTCAGATAGAGTGGGCAAATCCGCAAATGTATGAAGACTTGAAAAAAGGGATGAAATTTAATAATCCTCAAGTTGATTTGCAAGTCGAAGTGTAAATCGAATTACTCTATTTGTAGAATTGAAAATTGATCTAGGATGACATTAATGCAATTAACTGAGCAACAGCAAGATAAACTCAGTAAAGTTCAATTAGAAGAAAGCTGGAAAATATCTTTAGCACCTTTTTTGTTAAGCCCTCAAATGGATAATTTGCGCGATTTCTTATTTCAAGAGAAACAAGCACAAAAAATAATATATCCACCGAGTAAACAAATCTTTAGTGCTCTAAATACGACACCATTGGCTGATGTGAAGGTCGTTATTCTAGGACAAGATCCATATCATGGACCGAACCAAGCGAATGGATTAAGTTTCTCTGTTCAAAAAGGTATTGCATTACCACCATCTTTACGTAATATTTTTCATGAATTGCATACAGATTTGGGTATTCCAGCTCCTCGCCATGGTGACTTAACGAAATGGGCTAAACAAGGGGTGCTTTTACTGAACAGCGTGCTTACTGTTGAAGCTGGGCAGCCAACTTCACATCAAAAGCAAGGTTGGGAAGCATTTACTGATGAAGTCATTGATGTTTTGAATGAGCAAAGAGAACATGTGGTATTTATTTTGTGGGGTGCTTATGCACAGCGCAAAGGACAACGTATAAATAGAGATAGACACTTGGTTTTAACCGCCGCACATCCATCACCTCTTGCTGCAAATAGAGGTGGTTTTTTTGGATGCAAAGTGTTCTCAAAAACAAATCAATATTTGAAACAACATGGCATTGAGCCCATAGACTGGCAATTGGACGCATGATGAACTCTCCCAATGTAAATAACTATCACCCGGACTTGGTGGTTGAAGAAGCAAAAAACGGCTGGCGTATAGTACGTTTGAATCGTCCTAAATCATTGCATGCTTTAGATGAGTCAATCGTAACGGCATTATTGCGTGTATTTGAAGATTTTCGTGATGATGAGAACGTTAAAGCAATTTGGTTAGATTCAACTACACCAAAAGCTTTTTGTGCAGGTGGCGACGTTAGAAAATTGCGTCAACTTGTTATAAATCAAGAAGTAGATACTGCTAATAAGTTCTTTCAGCAAGAATATGCTTTAGATTTACTTTTACATAATTATGCTAAACCTGTGGTTGTTTGGGGCGAAGGCTATGTTATGGGTGGTGGTTTGGGCTTGTTCATGGCAGCACCATTCCGTCTAGTAACCCCATATTCTCGTTTGGCAATGCCTGAGATTAATATTGGTTTATATCCAGATGTCGGGGCGAGCCGTTTCCTAGCAGATCGTGGTCCAGTAGGTTTGTTTACTGGTTTAACTGGTTCAATTATGACAGCCGCTGGAGCATATAGCATCGGTTGGGCAACACATATTTGTGAAGCACAGCGTGATAATGTTTTGCAAAAAGTTTTAAATATTAATTGGGCTCATTATCCTGCAGGGGATTTCCGCGCAATTGATGATACTTTAAATAGTTTGCATCGTCCTGTTGCGGCAGGTCCATTGCAAAACTCGCTAGATGTGATTCATAGCGTTTGCCGTGGTTTTAATTTTGAACAAGATTACCAAGCTATTGTTAGCTTGCGTGATGCTAGCAGTGATTGGCTCCGCCAAGCGAGTGAGAACTTGCAAAAAGGATCTCCTAGTACTGCGGCAATTACTTGGTTGCTTTGGCAATGGGGTAAACAAATACATTCTTGGGATGAGGTCTTTGATCTAGAAGCTCAGATTTCTGAGTGGAAAATTCGTCATCCTGACTTTGTAGAAGGTGTTCGTGCACGCTTGGTTGATAAAGATTTATCACCAGAATGGAAACCATGTGAAGACCTAAGCCTAAGAGGTATATTAGCTGATTGTCCACCAGTTACCTCAATAGATAGCTGGAATGCTTTGCTTAGACAACATGGTGTGATCACCTAAAATACATGACTGAATATAGTGATGAATATTGGATGCAGCTTGCTTACGAGCAAGCTGAATTAGCCGCTCAGCAGGGTGAAATCCCCGTTGGAGCGGTTGTGGTGAGCCAAAATAGAGTGATTGGATCTGGATATAATGCTCCAATTAGTTTGTTAGATCCAACTGCACATGCAGAAATTCAGGCTATTCGTGCAGCGTGTTTATCATTAGAAAATTATCGATTACCTGAAGATGCAACTTTATATGTCACTCTTGAGCCGTGCACAATGTGTGTAGGCGCATTAGTACATGCAAGAATCAAACATGTGGTTTTTGGTACAACCGAACCTAAAGCGGGTTCATTGGTAAGCGCTCGTCAATTACTACAACATGGTTATTACAATCACAGATTTACCTTTCAGCATGGTTGTTTACAAGAAAAATGTGCCCAACAACTCAGTCATTTTTTTAAACAAAGACGTGAGCAAAAGAAACTAGAAAAACAACAAAAAACGTCCTTAAATGATTAAAAAGTAACATGAGCTTATGGCAAACTAACGCGATTTTACTGCCATGATTCTATTTAATAAGGAATATTCAATGCGTAATGTAATTACCGTAAAAAAAGAATTTAATGCTCCACTTGATGATGTATTTAACTTGCTCTCTAAACATTCAACTTATAATACTGCTTTTGCACCGTTACAAGTTGTACGTGTAAAAGACTCAGTAGATTCTAAAAGACCTGATGGTTTAGGTTCAGTTCGTCGTATGGGATTTGGTCCAATCAAACCAATTAAAGAAGAAATTACATTGCTTGAAGAAAATAAAAGCATTGAATATAAATTAATAGACAATCCTTTGATTAAACACCATTTAGGTCGAATCGAGTTTTCTGAAATTACTCCATATATAACTTTAGTTACATACCGTATCGAGTTAACAGCAAAAGCTCCAGTGGTAAGTAAATTAATCCTTGCACAGCTAAAACTAGCCATTACACTAGGCTTTTCGAGATTAGCTAAAGCAATTGCTTCTTAGTGAGAGTTCAATGACAGTTCAAATTATTACTATTGATGGTCCGAGTGGTTCGGGTAAAGGAACATTGGCCGCAAAACTTGCAGCACATTATCAATATCATTTACTCGATTCTGGTGCCTTATATCGTTTATTAGGGTTGTCATTACATAAACACGATTTATTAGAGAAATTAGACAGTCAGCTCGATGAATGCATTCAATATGCACGTCAACTAGATATTAAATTTGAAACTTCCGCATTAGGGGTTTTAGTTTTTCTAGATGGCGAAGATGTATCTCAAACAATTCGTACAGAACGGGTTGGTGAATATGCATCGAAAGTTGCAGCAATTCCAGAACTTAGACAGGCATTATTTGAGCGACAAAGAGCTTTTGCACAAAATCCTGGTTTAGTTGCAGATGGTCGTGACATGGCAACAGCTATTTTCCCTGAAGCAAATGCGAAAATTTATCTAACAGCTTCAGCTGAGTCGCGTGCCGAGCGAAGAGTAAAACAGTTGCAGGGCATGGGCCTAGATGCTAAAATAAACGACATTTTAGCTAATATACAGGCGCGTGACAAAAGAGATATGGAGCGAGAAGTTGCTCCACTCAAGCCAGCCAAAGACGCTTATATCATTGATAGTTCGGAATTAACGATCGATCAGGTATTTAAGTTGATGGTTGATTATGTCGATAGCCGTACCATTTAGCAAATAGAATTATCAGTTGACGCATAGCTTGATCAGTTTATAAAGACTATGTTGATACTTAACTAAACCGGCCTTGTCTGATCCAAGACCGCTGAATTTATCAGGTATATCATGACCGAATCTTTTGCAGCCCTCTTTGAAGAAAGTGAATTAAACCTCAACGTTGAAAAGGGTGCAGTCATCCAAGGTGTTGTTGTAAACATCGATAGCGACTGGGTAACTGTTGACACTGGCCTAAAGTCTGAAGGCATTGTTGACCGTGCTGAATTTTTAAATGAACAACGTGAACTTGAAGTTCAAGTTGGCGATACTGTTGACGTAGTTGTTGAAGCTCTTGACAACGGTATGGGTCAAACAGTTTTATCACGTGAAAAAGCTAAGCGTGCTGAAACTTGGACTAAACTTGAAAAAATCTTTGAAGATGGCGAAATCGTTACTGGTGTTATCTCTGGTAAAGTTAAAGGCGGTTTTACTGTTGACATCGGTCCTGTTCGTGCATTCTTACCAGGTTCATTAGTTGACACTCGTCCTATCCGTGACACTACTCACCTTGAAGGTAAAGAGTTAGAGTTTAAAGTAATCAAACTTGATGCTAAACGTAATAACGTTGTTGTATCTCGTCGTGCTGTTATGGAAGCAGAATCTTCTGCTGACCGTGAAGCATTACTTGCTCAACTTGAAGAAGGTCAAACAGTTACAGGTACTATCAAGAACCTTACTGATTACGGCGCATTCGTTGATCTTGGCGGTATTGATGGTCTTCTCCATATCACAGATATGGCTTGGAAACGTATCAAGCATCCTTCAGAAGTTGTTGAAGTGGGTCAAGAAGTTACTGTTAAAGTACTTAAATTTGACCGTGAGCGTAACCGCGTATCTTTAGGCCTTAAGCAATTAGGCGAAGATCCATGGTTAGCGATCATGAGCCGTTACCCTAAAGGTTCTATCGTTAAAGCTCGTGTAACTAACTTAACTGACTACGGTTGTTTCGCTGAAATCGCTGAAGGCGTTGAAGGTTTAGTTCACGTTTCTGAAATGGACCACACTAACAAAAACATCCACCCATCTAAAGTTGTTCAGATTGGTGATGAAGTTGATGTTATGGTTCTTGAAGTTGACGAAGAACGTCGTCGTATCAGCCTTGGTATCAAACAAACTCGTGCTAACCCATGGGAAGAGTTTGCTAAAGCTCATGAGAAAGGCGAAAAAGTATCTGGTACTATCAAGTCTATCACTGACTTTGGTATCTTCATCGGCTTGAACGGCGGTATCGACGGTTTAGTACACTTGTCTGATATTTCTTGGAACGAGCAAGGCGAAGAAGCTATTCGTCGTTACAAGAAAGGTGACACTGTTGAAGCTGTTATCTTGTCTGTAGACGCTGAAGGTAACCGTATCAGCCTTGGTATCAAGCAATTGAACAGCGATCCGTTCAATGATTTCTTAGCTGCTAACGAACGCGGTGCTTTAGTTAAAGGTACTGTAACTGCAGTTGATGCTCGTGGCGCAACTGTTAAGTTAGCTGACGAAGTAGAAGCTACTCTTAAAGCTTCTGAAATCAACCGTGACCGCGTTGAAGATGCAACTAAATTCTTAGAAGTTGGTCAAGAAGTTGAAGCGAAAATCATCAACGTTGATCGTAAATCTCGCTCTATCAACTTGTCTGTTAAAGCAAAAGACGAAGCTGAAGAGAAAGAAGCAGTTGCTACTTTACGTACAGCAACAACAAGTCAAGAAAATGGTCCTAAGACTATTGGTGACTTGATTAAAGCACAAATGAAGTAATAGGTTAACAAAGTACAGTTTCATGTAACGGAATTGTACTTTTTATACAAATTACTGTAAACGGTAGCCTAGTATTCAACATACTACGCTACCGTTTTGTATTTAAACAGGTTATTATCAGACGACATAGAGTAGCAATAAATAACGAGGTCGTAGATGACTACTGAAGCTCTTAATAAGTCTGATTTGATTGAACGCATTGCGCTAAAAAACCCACACTTAGCTGAACCTTTGGTGGAAGAGGCGGTTAAAATTATGATTGATCAAATGATAGAAGCACTATCAACTGATAATCGAATTGAAATCCGTGGTTTTGGTAGCTTTGCTTTACACCACCGTGATCCAAGAGTTGGTCGCAATCCTAAAACAGGAAGATCAGTTGAAGTGGCAGCTAAAGCTGTTCCGCATTTCAAACCCGGGAAAGCACTGCGTGATGCAGTCAACGAATCCGGAAAATAAATAAAAATTTATAAGTGGGGTGCCTATGCGTTATATTTTAATTGCATTGCTTATTGTTGTATTTGGTTATTCTTTAGCCCTTGTATTGCAAAATCCAACAGAGCTGTCTGTTGATTTGCTATTTACTCAAGTTCCAGCTATGCGATTAGGCTTATTATTGCTACTCACATTAGTACTTGGAACGGTGGTCGGTCTTTTGCTAGGTGTACAGGTTTTCAGAGTGTTTCAACAAAGCTGGGAAATTAAACGTCTTCGTAAAGATATTGACCATTTGAGAAAAGAACAGATTCAAAGTGCTCAATTAGCAGCAGCAGAAGCCGCTGCAAATGTAAGACATGAAAAAACCGTTTTAGATGTTTATCCTCAAGATAAAAACTCTACTCCGCTATAATTCGAACACTACTCTTTATTCACGAATAAAGAGTAGTATATTCCTTAATTTATCAGTGTTTTCTTCTTTTTATTTTTCTAAAAATCAATCCCCGTGACATTATTGTCTCTAAATTTGAAAGCCTTCCTTATACATTCCTTTATTACTTGATGACTTGTCTATTATAATGACGCTGATTTTATGTGATGGAAGAAAGTCTCTTGAGTATCATTGTTGCGTTAGATGCAAAAAGCCAATATGACGCTTTAAAAATTGTTGAACAACTTGATCCTACTTTATGCCGTGTAAAAGTGGGTAAAGAGCTTTTTACTCATGAAGGCCCATCTGTTGTAAAAAAACTTCAAGAACAAAATTTTGAAGTTTTTCTTGATCTTAAATTTCATGATATTCCAAATACTACCGCTCAGGCTGTTTGTGCAGCAGCTGATTTAGGAGTGTGGATGGTAAATGTTCACGCTTCAGGTGGCCGTAAAATGATGGAAACCTGTGTTGAGCGTTTAAAAGCAGGTAACTATCAAACCCAGCTTATTGCTGTGACAGTACTCACATCAATGGGTCGAGAAGATCTAAAAGATCTTGGTCTAGATGTTGAGCCTGTAGAACATGTAAAGCGCTTGGCTAAACTCACTAAAGAAAGTGGCTTAGATGGGGTGGTTTGTTCTGCTCAAGAAGCTAAGATTCTTCGTGAATTAATTGGCCAAGACTTCTCTTTGGTAACACCAGGTATTCGTCCAGAAGGGACAAATGCGGACGACCAAAAACGTATTGTGACTCCAAAGCAGGCTATGCTTGATGGTTCTACACATCTGGTCATTGGTCGACCGATTACTAAAGCAGAAAACCCAACAGAAATGTTGAAATCTATTCTTGCTTCAATTGCCTAAAAATTTAGAAATAAGCTAATTAATAACGGGGCGAGTAGGCTTAATAATAAGCCACTCATCATGGCATGTGGTACATAATGTGTACCGCATGACTGTTTTACCATTGCTAAGGTAACATCCATTGACGTTGCGCCAGCACTTGAGATAGCAGGGCGAGGAAAACGCCATCCCATGGTATACATTAAAAATATAGCAACAATTTCTCTAAATAAATCAGTCAATAGTGCGATGCCACCTAGTTCTGCCGAATGTAATTGCGTAAATAAGATCCCTGACATTGAGTACCAGCCATAACCTTGTGCTAATGCTAATGTTTCGTTCAGTGCAAAATGTTTGTTAAGCAAAAAGTAGTTGAAGAAGCCTGCAATACATGACCCTATAAAAGCAGCTAAAGGTACAATTAAAATTTTCCAGCTTAACCATGTACGGTTGAAATGAGTGAAGGCAAGTTCAATACCAATTAAGAAAATAAACAATAATAATAAATACCAACTATTAAATGCCATATGTGAATTGAATTGAGTGGCGATAGCTCCTAATAAAACACCGATACCTAAGGCAAGAAAAGCTTTTGCAATATTCTTTAAAGCATTTACAAAAAGTTGAAGTGAGATTTTTCCTTTTACACTTTGTTTATCAAAAATTGTATAAGCCAATAAACATGTAAAGAAAGAACCAAAAGATGTGGTAAGTGCAATGATTATAGCTGGTGGAAGTATCGCAGAAGGGTTCTCAATTTGATCAAGTGCTAGTGTTAACTCTAAAGCCACACTTGCTAATAGAATATAGGAAAAATAGGGCAGTATTTTGAAAATAAACTGTCGGATATTTAGAGATAGTTTAGGTGCTAGAAAATAGCCGAAAGCAAGTGCTAAAAAAATTTGAATGATAAGATAAAAGGATTGCATATAATAATAGGTGGATTGTTTTTAACCCACCTATTATGTCTTGAACATTTTAAGCTGCATAGCTCTGTGAGCTTTTATTTAAGAGTAGGTAATCTTTTGGATTAACTTTACGCGTCTCTAACCAATACTTCCATGTATAGGTGGGCCATAACGAAAAGTTTTTTCCATCGGCAGATTGATACCAGCTACTACAGCCTCCAGCTTGCCACACAGTCCCTTGAAGCTGAGTTTGAACCCGCTCGTTAAAAGCATCTTGAACTTCTGGTTTGATCTCAATTGCTTTTTGACCAGATTTCTTTACAAGTTGAATGAGCTGTAAAATGTAATTTACTTGAGATTCAATCATAAAAATAACTGAATTATGACCTAATACTGTATTAGGGCCGACTAATTGAAATAGGTTAGGAAAGTTTTTAGTCATAATGCCATAATAACTTTCTGCACCATCTTTCCATGCCTGTTTTAACTCGATTTGATTGCGTCCAATACAAGTGAAATGTTTTAAGTAAATACGTGGGTCAGTTATAAAACCTGTGCCGTAAATTAAGCAATCAATAGGTCGTTCTTTACCATCTTTAGTAATAATACTATTTTCTTTAATTTCTTGAATGCTATCCGTTATTAGCTCAACATTTTTACGGTTAAATGTAGGGAAGTATTTATTTGAAATAAGAATACGTTTACATCCCATCACAAAGTCCGGTGTGAGTTTCTTAGCCACTTCCTTGTCTTTAACTTGGAAGCGAATGAAAGCTTCTGCCAACTTTTGACCATATTTCATGATTCGAGGTTGAACAATCGGTACAACACGTGACTCATTACTCCAATAAAGACGACTACGATGAATTTGGCGATAAATATTGGAAGATTTGAATAATGTTTTACTCAAACCTGAGTATTTGCGTTCATCTCGCGGTATTACCCATGCTGCCGTTCTTTGAAATACATAGAGCTGCTTAACATCTCCAGCTATTTCCGGAATATATTGAATTGCACTGCCACCTGTACCAATAGATGCGACTGATTTACCATTCAAATTATAGTCATGTTCCCATTGTGATGAATGGAAAACTTTACCTTTAAATTTTTCGATACCCTGAATATGGGGAATTTGCGGAATGTGTAAAGGACCAGAAGCAAAAACAACAAATTGAGCTTCAATAGAAGGCTGATTTTTAAAGTCTAGAGTCCATACATGACGTGCTTCATCATATTGGATATTGCTCACATCATGGTTAAACTTGCAGTAATCTTTAATCTTATATTTTTTTGTAATATCCTGAATATATTGAAAAATCTCGGGTGCTTCAGCGTAACGTTTTGACCAGTCGGTTTTAGGTGCAAAAGAGAGAGAATACATATGAGATTGAACATCACATGCCGCGCCTGGGTAGCGATTTTCTCGCCAAGTTCCGCCAACATCATTTGATTTTTCTAAAATAACAAAGTCTTGCTGTTGATTTTGCAGTAAACGGATTGCCATTGCTAGGCCACCAAATCCAGCACCAATAATAGCGATTTTAGTTTTTTGAATAGCATCTTGCTTTGCGTTTAGCATTGGAAACCCTGCATAAGCTAAAAGGAGGATTGCAGGCAAGACTAACGTTTTTTAACCAGTTTAAACATGATTGTATCGACGTGAAAATTGATAGATTCGGCAATTAATTTTCTTTCTTGTTTATAGTAAAACATTTGAGTCTAGGGAAATTGATAGAAGAATGAAACGGTCGATACTTGGTTTAATGTATTTAATTCAAGGAATGCGCAATGCAGGCATTGATGTCGACTCACGTTTGGCTGGTATAGGAATTAAGGTTGATGCTTTAGATCCGAGTTCCACAATTCATGATCGCCTAGAATGGGATATTCAGCAAATTATTAGTGAAAATGTTGAGCCTGAAAAGGGCCTATTTATTGGACAGCATTATGCTTTAGCGGGTTACGGACCGTTACTTATGTTGCTTGTCACAAGTAATGATGTTCAAACTGCATTAAATAAAGGGATAAAGTATCAAAAACTTACTCATTTATTTGGTGCTTTAGGCCTATACGAAACTGATGATCGTACAATTTTAAGTTATTTACCTGTTGATTTAAAAACACAAATTGGCAAGTTGCGGGCCCAATGTGAAGTTTCAGGAACTTATAAATTTATTCAAGATATTTATACGATGATGGGATTACAAATGCCCGCTATGCGTATAGAACTTCCATTTCAAAAACCAACTGACTCGGATACTTTATCTCGCTATTTTGCATACTATGGCGATGATGTGCACTTTAATGGTAAATATGCAGCATTTAGCCTAAGCAAGGATGTGCTTGAAATTAAGATCCCTTCAGCGGATATCATTACACATCGTATTTATGAATCAAAATGTATTACAGAAATAACAAGATTAAATCAACAAGATCACCAAACTCCACATATCATACAATGTGTGCAAGATTATCTTGAGTTGCAACAAGGTATTATCCCGAGCATGGCGGAAACTGCTTTTGCATTGAAAATGCCTGAAAGGACGTTAAGGCATCAATTGCAACAGTTAAATACGAGTTATAAGCAAATTCGTGAACAAATCATCAAGAATAAGGCATTAAAGCTTATGGAATATAGGGAATACTCAATAGAAGTTATTGCCGAATTGCTCGGTTATTCTGAACCAGCGGCATTTAATCATGCATTTAAACGATGGTTTGGGCAGAGTCCTCGACAATATGGCAAAGAGTCATCGTCGTAATTCTTGATGCTAAAAGCTAATGTGGTTGAACAAAATGTTCGCTATACTCCTATCAGTTAAAATTGAAATAAAACGATATGTTAAATTTAAAATCTTCTCATAGTACTGCATTCTCACCTTCTTCCCCAGCAGAACGCTATGCTGAGGCTTTAGCTTCAGGCCAGTTTATGGCAGATGAAGCGCAAGCACAGGCAGTGCAAGAATTAGATCGCGTATGGAAAGAACTTTTAAACCGTTATAAAGCCTCTAAAAAAGCTTTCCGTCGTTTTCGCCGCCAAACATCACCTAAAGGTGTCTATATGTGGGGTGGAGTAGGTCGTGGAAAAACTTGGCTTATGGATCAATTTTATGAGTCAGTGCCATTTCGTCGTAAAACACGTATGCATTTTCATCATTTCATGCAACATGTTCATAAAGAGCTAAATAAGCTTTCAGGCCAACGTAATCCACTTGAAATCGTGGCTGACCAAATTTATAAAGATGCAGTCGTTATTTGTTTTGATGAGTTCTTTGTATCAAACGTAACAGATGCAATGATTCTAAGTGATTTATTTCAAAAATTGTTTGTTCGTGGTGTGACATTAATTGCAACATCAAACATTGCACCAGATGGTTTATATAAAAACGGTATTCATCGTGACCGTTTCTTGCCAACAATTGAAATGGTTAAAAAGAACTGCGCTATTTTAAATGTAGATGCAGGTGTGGATTATCGTTTACGCGTATTAAAACAAGCTCAATTATTTAAATCACCATTAAGTAATGAAGTCCAAAACTGGATGTCTGAACGTTTCAGTGCACTAACTCATACACAAGCTCATTCTCAAGAGCCTATTGTAATCAATAATCGTATTGTTGAGACTCTAGGGCATACAGAAGATGTGTTGTGGTGTGAGTTTTCTGAACTCTGCTTTAAACCACGTAGCCCAGCAGATTTTATTGAAATTGCAAATATCTATAATACGGTTCTGGTGAGTAATGTTCCTCATTTAACAGATTTCTTGTCTGAAGGCACACGTCGTTTTATTTATCTAGTCGATGAGTTTTATGACCGTGGAGTAAAATTACTTTTAACTTCTCAAGATAGTATTATTGATATTTATCAAGGTGAAAAGTTAGCATTTGAAATTGAGCGTACTCGTTCACGTTTATTAGAAATGCAATCTGATGAATATTTGCATTCAGAACATCGTCATATTGATGAAGCTAAAAACGCATAAAAAATAGATATGAAAAGCGCTCTATATAGGGCGCTTTTTTTACAACAAAAATAGATAAATTTCGTTAAATAGTGCTTTTTCAAGCTGCAAAGTTTGATATAACTAAATACGCTTTAGAAAAATAAGATAGTGAACTTTTTTGTCTGTTAACAAAAAGTCTAGTTTCAGTATCTTTAAATATTGAATAAATTGTTGGGAATCCTAGTTAGAATTTTAATATTTCCTATATAGATAAATTTATTTTTGTCAATAGTTTTACAAGGGAAAATGCTTACTATTTAGGAATGTGATATTAGTATTCAGCTTAATTTAAATCGGTATACTAGGATTCTCTTGGTATAAAAAGTAGCAACTTCAGGAAAGACAATGACTGCACGTATTCAAAAAGGCAAGTTAGCGATTGCTAAAGAACTTTACGATTTTATCGAAAATGAAGCTTTACCAGGTTCTGGTTTAGATAGTGAAACTTACTGGAAGAACTTTGAGCAAGTTGTTGTCGATCTTAGCCCAAAAAATAAAGCATTATTGGCTAAGCGTGATGAATTACAAGCAAAAATTGATGAATGGCATCGTAACAACAAATTTGAACTAGGTGCTTATAAGGCGTTCTTAACTGAAATTGGTTATTTATTGCCAGAAGTTGAAGATTTTCAAATTACAACTGAAAATGTTGATGAAGAAATCGCATTATTGGCAGGACCGCAGTTAGTTGTACCTGTACGTAATGCACGTTATAGCTTAAATGCAGCAAATGCTCGTTGGGGCTCTTTATATGATGCACTTTACGGCTTCGATGTAATTTCTGAAGAAGGCGGAGCTGAAAAAGGTAAAGGATATAATCCTGTACGTGGTGCAAAAGTTATCGAGTTCGCTAAAAATTTCTTAAATGAAGTTTTTCCACTTGCGCAAGGTTCACACGCCGATGCAACAAAATATGCGATTGAGCAAAATAAACTTGTGGTAACTTTGAAAGATGGTTCAAAAACAGGTTTAGCTCATGAAGCTCAGTTCGTTGGTTTCAATGGTGAAGAAGCGAATCCTACAGAAGTTGTACTTTTAAGTAATGGCCTTCATGTCATTATCGAAATTGATGCATCTAGCCCAATTGGTCAAACTGATTTAGCTGGTGTTAAAGATTTAACATTTGAAGCAGCTGTAACCACCATTCAGGATTTAGAAGATTCTGTTGCTGCGGTAGATGCTGAAGAAAAAGTTGAAGGCTATCGTAACTGGTTAGGTTTAATGAAGGGTACGCTTCAAGAATCTATCGAGAAAAATGGTAAAACGATTGTTCGTGATTTAAATAAAGACCGCGAAATTAAAAACTTAATTGGTGGTACAACAAAACTTCATGGTCGTTCACTTATGTTACTTCGTAACGTAGGTCATTTAATGACTAACCCAGCTATTTTGGTAGATGGGGAAGAAATTTTCGAAGGAATTATGGATGCACTGGTAACACCATTATTGTCAGTTGCTGACATCCGTAGTGAAAACGAAAACAAGAACTCTCGTAAAGGTTCTATGTATATTGTTAAACCAAAAATGCATGGTCCAGAAGAAGTTGCATTTGCTGTAGAGTTATTTGAAAGTGCTGAACAGGCGATTGGATTACCAGCGAAGTCATTAAAAATCGGTATTATGGATGAAGAGCGTCGTACATCTGTAAACTTGAAAAACTGTATCGCTGCTGCAAAAGACCGTACTATCTTTATTAATACTGGTTTTATGGATCGTACTGGCGATGAAATTCATACGTCAATGGAAGCTGCACCAGTTGTTCGTAAAGAAGCTGTAAAAACACAAAAATGGATTGCTGCTTACGAAAACCGTAACGTTGCAATTGGTTTGAAGACTGGTTTGCAAGGTAAAGCACAAATTGGTAAAGGCATGTGGCCAAAACCAGATAGCATGAAAGATATGTTAGCAACTAAAGCTGCACATCCAAATGCAGGTGCATCATGTGCTTGGGTTCCATCTCCGGCAGGTGCGGTACTTCATGCAATGCATTATCATCAAGTTAATGTAAAAGCGCGTCAAGATCAGTTAAAAGCTGAAGAAATGTTGTCATTAGACGACTTGTTGACTCCGCCGTTTGCACCAGAAACAAATTGGTCAGCAGAAGAAATCAACAACGAACTTGAAAATAACTGCCAAGGTATTTTGGGGTATGTAGTTCGTTGGGTTGACTTAGGTGTGGGTTGTTCGAAAGTTCCTGATATTAATAACGTAGGTTTAATGGAAGACCGTGCAACATTACGTATTTCTTCTCAACACGTTGCAAACTGGTTACGTCACGGTATTGTGACTCGTGAACAAGTTGAAGAAGTGCTTAAACGCATGGCAAAAATTGTTGATGAGCAAAACGCGAATGACCCATTGTATAAACCAATGGCTGCTAACTTTGAAACCAATATTGCTTTCCAAGCAGCTTCTGACCTCATCTTTAAAGGTTGTGAACAGCCTTCTGGTTATACTGAGCCGTTACTACACGCTGCTCGTTTAAAGTTAAAAGGTTATACAGGTGACTAATTTTAACCTGTCATAAAAAAAGCCTCTTCGGAGGCTTTTTTATTTTCGGTATATTTTGTGCTTACTAGAAAGTAGATTTATAGCTAAAAGGTTTTAAGTTTGATTAATTTAAAAAATCTCAATCGAGAGAATTGGATTCAATTTACAAGATTATCATTGGATGAATCTCAAAAAGACTATGTTGCCCCAATGTATATTCTATTGCTGAGTCTAAAGTGGAAGAACATTACTGTCCGCGAGTGATCTGTTTTGATGATGAAGTTGTTGGTTTCTTAATGTATTGCGTCGAAATTGATCCACATGATGAGACATTATTTTGGTTGTTTCGCTTTATGATTGATGAAATATTCACAAAAGGAGCTAAACGCATTCGAACTATGTATAAATCATCTAATCATTGTGCTGGAAAACTTTATAATAAATTGGGTTTTACAGAAACTGGAGAATATGATGAATGTGGAGATATTATTTTAGAGTTGAATATTTCCCTTCAAAAAAAACGCTAACTGAAAATTCCAGTTAGCGTATGAAGTAATAGAATAGATTTAAAAGCAATATTAGTTACTGCTCACAATTCCAATTTTGGTGACACCTAAACGCTGCGCTGTAGCCATAACCATCGCTACGTTTTTATATTCAGCCATTTGATCTGGTTTAAGTTTGATCTGGTCTTGATCTTTTTTGGCAACAACACCTTGAAATAAAGTCTCTAGTGCCTTGCGGTCAGAAACTTGCTGGTTATTCCAAAATACTTTGCCTGCTGCATCAATACGAACATCAATAACTTCAGGTGGCTTCTCATTTGTTGGTGGCGGTGTGCCATTTGGCAAATTAATATTAATCGCGTTGTTTGGCGCAGGTATGGTAATAATAAACATAATAATGAGTACCAGCATGACATCAATAAGAGGTGTCATGTTGACTTCTAACATCACGTCATCATCATTATTTGAGCCGACATTCATACCCATAAAATTCTCCTTAAGTTAATTACGGGGAAGCTGGAGGGGTAGTAACAAAGGCGATTTTGCCAATACCAGCTTGTTTGGTCGTGCTAATCACCTGATCTATTGCCTCAAAATGGGTAAGCTGATCTCCACGAATATGAACTTCTGGTTGAGGTCTTTTTTGTGCAACGGCTTGGAGTTTTGACAGCAATATCTCTTTATTAGGCACATAGCTTTCATTCCAGAAAATATCTCCTTTCTTGTTTACAGAAAGTTGAATATTTTCAGGTGTTGTTGCATATGGAGTATTTTTTTCTTCTGGCAGTTTCACAGGAACCGTATGTGTAACTACCGGTATCGTAATAAGAAAAATAATAAGTAAAACCAACATGACATCAACGAGAGGCGTCGTGTTAATTGTGCCAATCATTTCATCATCATCTTCAGAGCCAACACTCATACCCATAATGTTTGCTCCTGATTATTTAATACTGCGGTTAACTGAATTATTGGTATTAATTTCTCCACTTAATAAAACCGCATGTAAATCTGAACCAAACGAACGGACATTTTCCATAACTGCTTTATTACGGCGAGTTAGCCAGTTGTAACCAAGTACAGCAGGTACTGCGACTGCAAGACCAATAGCTGTCATGATTAAAGCTTCACCGACAGGACCAGCAACTTTATCAATAGATGCCTGACCTGAAATTCCGATAGCTGTTAATGCATGATAAATTCCCCAAACTGTACCAAAAAGACCCACAAATGGTGCCGTTGATCCAACTGTTGCTAAAAAGGCTAAACCACCACCTAAGTGATTTTGTATTTTTTCAATTGCGCGTTGAATTGAAATGCTTACCCATGTATTAAAGTCAATACGTTCAAGTAAAGAGCCGCCGTGTGATTTAGTTGAATTAATGCCTTTTTCTGCAATAAAGCGATATGCACTACTTTGCTCTAGATTGTCGGCTGCATTATCTAGTGAAGTTGCTTCCCAAAAACTTTTCTCTGCTTCTTTACCTTGGCGCTTTACTTTAGCTTGCTGTAAGAATTTAGAAATAATGATGTACCACGTACCAATCGACATGAGTACTAATATAAATAAAGTAGATTTAGCAACTAAATCTCCCTCACGCCAAAGCGCTTCTAGGCCATAGGGATTTTTAACAGTTTCGCTAGTTGCTGGCTTGGGTGGTGGAGTTGGCGTATTTGCATTTGAAGTGGCTTCAGTAGTTGCTGTTGCAACAGGAGTATTCGTTTCTTCTGCAAAAACCGAGCTTAATGGAAGTAAAGAGCATGCTGCGATTAAACTTGCAGAAGCGAAGCGTACTAGGTGTTGAGTTGATTTTTTCATCATATTATCTCCAATATTTTTAATTTCTTGCTAATTCAGTTGTTTATTCAATTACAAATGGATATTCAATTTCATACCAGTCTTGCTGAGGCACGCCATCTTTCATTGCAGGTTTGAACGTACATAGGCTGTAGGCTTTAGTTGCCGCCTTATCTAAGATTCTGCTACCGCTCGACTTCTTCACCTTTGCTTCGATAACACTGCCATTGGTATCAACTAAAACTCGAATGCGGACAGTACCTTGTTCACCACTCATTTCTGCTTCACGTGGATATTCAGGTCTTTTACAGCCTCCTGAACCTTCCGAAACACCGCGAGTTACGCCCGCAGGTTTTGGTGCAGGTGCTGCAGCAGCCACTGGAGCAGGTGCTGCAATTGGGCTAGGTGATGGAGTGCTAGGTGCAGCAGTTGGAGTTGGGGCAACTTTAGTCGGTTGAGCTACTGGAGTCACTTTTTGTACAGGTGTCGCTTTTTCGACCTGTTTCACTGGCTCGGGTACTTTGGCTACCTTTTCTACCATTTTAGGTGGCTCAGGAGGTTTTTCCTTAGGCTTGGGCTCCTCTGGTTTTGGAGGAGGCGGTGGCTTAATATCCTGAATAATTTGTAATTCCACAGGTTTTTCTGCTGGTTTTTGAATATTGTTTGCTAAACCTGACATCAGAATATAGGCAACAATAAGATGCAGAAAAAGTACTGCGGCAATACCAATAAGGCGCTTTGCAGATTTATTTTCTATGTCTGTAAAAGTCATGCCCATAGTTACTCCTGAAACTGTAGACAAACAATTTTTTTAAATGACTGTTTGGCTAAGAATGGGTATTTGTTCTGCAAACTAACTGTTGAGAGTTATATTTGCAGAACAACCATTTAGAACTTATATGTACCTCGTACAAAGTACGTACGTCCTAAAGGATCTGCGTAACGTGGGTCATATCCCATTTGGAAGTTATCAATTACATTAGAAGCAGGAGGGTCTTCATCAAAAATATTTTTAATACCCGCTGTAACTTCTAGATTTTTAAAGCCTTTGTATGTGCCTGAAATATTGTATGTTGTATAGTCACTGACTCTATGGTTTTGGTCATTAGAGTTTTGATCTTGATACCCACGAGAGAAGTTTTGTTGTAAATTTAAAGCCCAGTTTTCATAATTCCAATTTAGGTTTGCAGTATGTTTCCATCTCAGAATAATAGATTGATAGTCTAAGCCGCTATATGATCCAGCAACACCTATCCACTCGCCATTTGGCTCAGCTTGATATTTGTAGTCTGTTATATATGTCCCATCAATATTGAAACCGAATCGACCTGTAGCTGTCATTGGAGAAACCCAACTTAAGCCTACATCGAAGCCTGAGGTTTTAATTCCACCTAAATTTTGTTGTGTTGTAATAATATAATCTAATGAACCATCAGGATTACGTACAAATTTGTCTGCATATTTCACAGGGTCATTAAAAATAGCAGTTTCTGAAAGAGTAGCAATTTGCTTGTCGACTTCAATATTGAAATAGTCGAGAGTGAAGGCTAAATTTTTAATTGGTTCAAATACTAAACCTGCAGTAAAAGACTTTGACTCTTCTGGATCTAGAGTTTTATTACCTCCATTTTGTCTGTCGAATTGCATCTTACAATCACGTTCTTTTTGCCCTCCTGGTTGTACAACTCCACCTGGGCAAAGCAGTGGATCATTATATGACGCACCTGTATTGGTTATTGAATTTGCACCATTAACCTCCCAAAGTGTTGGTGCTCTGAAACCTGTACTATAAGTTGTACGGAACATTAACTGTTTAATAGGTTCCCAACGAAGTGCAAATTTTGGATTAAACGTATCGCCAAAATCATTGTAGTCATCATAACGAGCGGCAATTTGAGCTTCTAAAGTTTTAAGAAGTGGGATATGAAATTCGGTAAATACCGATTTAATATTACGATCGCCAGTATTTACTGGTTCATCAGGATCGACACCTGTACTAGGCGCCACTCGGGCAACATCAGTAACGACTTTTGAAGTCCAATCTTCATAACGATAGCTTGCTCCAACCGCAAAACCAACGTCTCCAGCTGGTAATTTAAATATAGGTCGGCTTGCAGTGAAATCAACGGTAGTTGTATCTAGATTAGCTTTTAAGTATTTACCTTCAACTCCTAACTCATTCCATACACTAGCATCTTCAGGGTTTTGTGGTCCGAATGGGTTTAAAATACCATTGTTTAAAGCTTCTTGTGTTTTATCAAAGTTTAAATAGCCACTTACGATAGCATCCGATGCACTACTATGAGCATAGGTAACGCCTGAATTAATATCCCAACCATGAGTTTCACCCTCAATACCAGCAAATAATCTATGTGATTGGTTAATACTGTTACTTATACGATTACCCGATTGTGAACGCAGATAGAGAGGGATAGTTCCAGTAGCACCAGCTAAAGCTGGAGTGATACCTTTACCTGGATAATATTTACTACTAGGGTCAAGCGTTAGATCAAAAAATACATCTGGCGCAACTGAAGTGGTAACTTCACTTCTTGCATATAAATATTCTGCAATCGCATTAAAGTTATCGTTCAGTTTAAAAGTAGCTCGGCCCATAGCTGAGATGTCTTCTGTTTTTGGAACAATTCCAATCACAGCTTGACTGTTATATCGACAAGTTCCATCATCGTTACTATTAAGAGGATTATTACCACAACCAGTGGATGCGTAAGGGTTACCTAAACCAGGGACATTGGCTGGAAAGGAACCACTACTGGTTCTATTAACATCTAATTCGGGTAATATCCCTCCACGCTGACTGACCTTACGATCTTTGGCCATAACATCATCGCCTTTGCGATAGTCGACAACGCCAAAAACGTTATAGCCATTTTCGTCTAAATCACCAAAGCCACCAAAGATGCTATAGTCTTGTTGTTCACCACCTTTTTGTTCTGGTTTTTGATAGCCTGCGGTCAGATTAAGTCCTGTAAACTGCTTTTTGGTAATGAAGTTAATTACTCCACCAATTGCATCTGTTCCATAAATGGAAGAGGCGCCATCTCGTAAAACCTCAATACGGTCTAACATTGCGAGTGGAATAATATTTAAGTTTGTGACGCCACTGTCGTATGCATTTGCAGCCAACCGACGACCATTAAGTAAAACAAGAGTCTTATTGGCGCCTAAAGCCCTAAGGTTTGCCGCCGAGCCTGCTGTTTTGCTTGTACCCACGTTGCTGGCAGTAACAAAGTTCGATTGGTTTGCACTAATTTTGGCTAAGGCTTCTTCAGTTGTAGTCACCCCTTGTTTTAAAATTTCATCAACTTTTACTACTGTAATTGGTGAAGCGCTTTGAGCAGCAACGCCTTTAATTGATGAGCCTGTCACAGCAACTTTTATGACTTTGACTGGTTTGTCTTCAGATGTTGATGATGGTTCGGTTTCTGCTGCTTGTGCCAGGGTAAGACACATCATGCTTAAACTAAGGGTGCTTAATTTAAGAATTGTTTTGCCGATCTTGGGGGTTACCTGAGATCGAACATTGTATTTTTTTTTCATCGTAGATTTGATCCCTTTTTGTTGTAGTTAGCGATATTGCTGAAAAGTGTTTAAGCAAAGCAAGTGCCAACTATATATTTTTCTTTTTTTAGTTTATGCAAAATACTGATAAATATTGATTTTATTGTGGTTGAGGCTGTAATTCAGAGAGTGGAATCAAAGAAATTATTTTTCTATTTGGAAAAAAATAATGAGTTGGCGAAAAGTTTCAAATTTATTTGTATAAAAAACAATCATTGTTTGAATCTTCATGTATTAGATATTCATTTTTGTATCTTTTTAGAACTTTATGAAATGTAATTATATAACGTAACATTATGATAATTTCATATACTTCTATTTATAAATCAAATGGTTGATCTGTTATTTTTTGTGAAAAATAACGATTTTTTCTGAACTAGAATGAAACATTTATGACTTTTAATTGTGCATTATAGGTTAATGATGGATACGTTATATAAATATAATATTTGGCATAAACTTACTTTTATTTATATAGTCCCAGAAGTTTTAAGTGCCTAATTAAAATGTAAATTTTAAATATTTTTATATGGATTATTTTTGATCACAAAATATGGCATGAAATTCGCTTTATATTAGATAGTTACAGCTTTCTAATTTTATTGTTAGCTTTTCCATTTGATCAAATAAAAGATTGAATAAAACGGTTAGTAATTTACAAAGAAGAAAGTAGTCCGTTGAGAAAGAACTTTTCTTATGCGGATTTAGATGTTACTCAAAAGGATAATATCTTTAAAATATTAATTAAGTAGGTAGGAACTTGAAATTAAAAATTTTTAAGCTCGCCATTTTAAGTCTGGCTATTACATCAGTTTCTTGTGCTTTCGCCCAAACGCCTGCACAACCAAACAAAGTATTACATGTTGCTTATGAGGCACCTGATGATGGTTTTGACATGGTTAAAACCACCAATTTTTATAGTGCCAGTATTGCAGAAGCTATTTTCGAGCCATTACTTAAATATGATTATTTAGCTCGTCCAGTACAGTTAGTTCCTTATACGGCTGAAAGCCTGCCTAAGGTTGAACAAGACGGTAAAGTTTATACATTTAAAATTAAGCCAAGTATTTACTTCACCAATGACGCTGCTTTTAAAGGTAAACGCCGTGAACTTGTGGCAGAAGATTATGTTTATGCAATTAAACGCATTTTAGATCCTGAAAATAGGGCACCTTCTGTTTCTTTTATTGAGGGAAAATTGTTAGGTGCCGATGCGGTTGTAGCTAAGGCAAAGAAAACTGGAAAATTTGATTACGCCGCACCCATTGCAGGAGTGAAAGCGCTTGATCGATATACTCTACAACTCACTTTAACTCGGCAAGACTTTAATTTTCCTTATATTCTTGCCTATATATCTTTTGGTGGAGTTGCTAGAGAGGTTGTTGATTATTATGGCGACCGTATTGGTATGCATCCGGTAGGTACAGGACCTTACATGTTAAGTAAATATGTACCAAGAAGTAAGGTTGAGCTGGTTGCCAATCCTGATTATCGGGGTTTCGTGTGGAACTTTAAGTCAATAGGAACACCGTGGGATAACCAGCTTGTTAAAGAAATGTCTGGAAAGAAAATGCCGCAAGTTGGCAAGGTGGTGGTCAGCATTATTGAAGAGCAACAGTCACGGTGGTTAGCTTTTCAGTCTGGTCAATTGGATTTTGATAGACTTACAGCAGATGCTGTTCCGCAAGCTTTAGACAAGGGACAACTTAAAGCGTCTTTTCAGAAAAAAGGAATTAAGCATTTCCCTAATAAAGAACCTGAAATTACCTATACGATGATGAACATGCGTGATCCGGTAATTGGCGGTTTTAGCCCAGACAAGATAGCTCTTCGTCGAGCAATTACTTTGGCATATGATCAAAAAGAAAGTATAAGACAGGCTTACAAAGGGCAAGCTGTTAGAGCAGAAATGTTTATACCTGAAGGTGTAAATGGATATAACCCGAAGTACAGAAGTAGCGTAGGATACAATCCGCTATTAGCCAATAAACTACTTGATCATTATGGTTATAAAAAAGGGGCTGATGGTTACCGAGACTTACCAAATGGGAAACCTTTGGTTTTAAAAATTAATAATGAAAATAGCTCAGCATCGGTTATTCATTCTGAACTTTGGAAAAAAAATCTGGATGCCATTGGTATTCGTGCTGACTTTAAAGTAAGTAACTTTGCAGATAACTTAAAAGCGGCAACTCAATGTAAATATATGATTTGGAGTGGAGCATGGATTGCTGACTATCCTGAAGGAGAAAATTTTGCACAATTACTTTATGGTCCAAACGCTGGGCAAGGAAACCATGCTTGTTACCAGTCTAAAACATATGATGCTCTTTATAATCAAGCCACCCATTTACCACCCCAACAACGTCTACCATATTATGAAAAGCTTAACCGCCAGATTGAAGCTGACAATCCGTGGATTATTCATGTAACTCGACTTCGTAATTGGTTGGTACAGCCGCAAGTTCAGGGATTTAAACCTCACCCGATGATGAATACAAACTGGCAATATCTTGATATTACCCCTGTTAAAAAATAATTTTAGATAAAGATAATTATGACTGAAAATTTAATAAAACAGCTCAAGCATTGTAGTGTCAGCCTATTATTCGCCAGTATGGCATTAACTGGATCTACAAGTATTTTTGCGAAAAGCTCAGCCGATCCAAATAAAGTTTTACGTTATGTATTCCCGACAGCTGAAACAGGTTTCGACCCAGCTTATATCCATGATTTATATTCGGCGCATGTAACCACTTCAATATTTGAAACTTTATATACGTATGACTATTTAGCAAGGCCCGCAAAATTAGTTCCTCATATTGCTACAACTATGCCACAAGTCAGTGCAGATGGTCTGACTTATACCATTCACATTAAAAAAGGCATTTATTTTACGCCGGACCCTGTTTTTAAAGGGAAGCCTAGAGAGTTAACGGCCAATGATTATGCGTACTCTTTTAAGCGCTTATTGGATCCGAATTTACGTTCTCCCAATAGCTGGTTGTTAGAGAACAAAATTGAAGGTATGGATGCATTAATAAAAGTAGCCAATAAAACCGGAAAATTTAACTATGACCAAAAGGTAAGTGGTTTACAAACACCAGATAAGTACACTTTGGTGATTCGTTTAGTTAAGCCAGATTATAACTTTCCTTTATTACTGGCACATGACCCGACAGGTGCTGTGGCGCGTGAAGTCATCGAAAAGTATAAAGACAAAGCCGGTTTTGTCATGGGACATCCTGTAGGAACTGGACCTTATGTACTCAGTAAATGGGTGCCTGCTTCGCGTATTGTTTTAAAATCTAATCCAGATTTTCGTGGTTTTACTTGGAACTTTACAGCCAGTAGCCCTGAGGATGAGGCAATTGTGAAGCGCCTGAAAGGCAAACAAATGCCACAAGTAGGCACAATTGATATTCAGGTTATGGAAGAAAACCAATCACGATGGCTGGCATTTCAGCGTGGTGAGATTGATATATTTCAGCTTGAAGGGCAATTGGTCGCGAAGGCAATTAAAGACGGTAAATTAAGACCTGAGCTTGCTAAAGAAGGTGTGCATTTATCTCGTATTGTTGATCCTGAAATTAGCTATATTTATTGGAACCTTAAAAATCCGGTTGTTGGGGGAATGAGTAAAGAAAAAATTGCTTTACGCCGTGCAATTGCAATGTCTCGCTCACTAGATCAAGAAATTAAATTAGTAAGAAATGATGATGCCGAGCGTCTACATTTTCCAGTGCCACCCGGTGTAGTGGGATATGACCCTCAGTATAGAACTAGTACGCCATATTCGGTGAAAGCAGCAAATTTACTATTAGATAGATATCACTATAAAAAAGATGCATCAGGTTGGCGCACTCAACCAAATGGGAAGCCCCTTGTCATTGAATATATGGCTCGCAGTGACAGTATTGGTCAACAAAGTGCTGAACTTTGGAAAAAAAACTTTGATAGTTTGAATATTCGAATGGTGTTTAAACCAATGCTTTTTGCAGATCTAATTCGAGCACAAAAACAGTGCGAAGGTATGTTTGGTGCTTCTGCATGGATTGCTGATTATCCTGATGGTGATAATTTTATGCAGAATTTTTATGGTCCCAATACGCATATGACAAACTGGTCTTGTGGCTCAATTCCAGAGTTTGACCAATTGTATCGCCAAACCCAACAAATGAAAGCTGGCTCTGAACGGGATGCACTTTATCGAAAAATGACGCGTTTGTTAGAAGTCTATATGCCTGTGCAAATGTCCTACGCCCGCTACCGAAATATGTTGGCCCAGCCGCGTGTCATTGGCTATAAAAAGCATCCCATTTTACATGCTGAGTGGATGTACTTTGATATTGATACAAATACTAAATCTAATCATTAAATGAAAAATCTGGAGATATGATGAAGAATAAAACACTAAAAATGACAACGTTATGTATGTTGGCTATAGGTATAAACCAATACGTTTCAGCTGAAACAACTCGTAGTACATTACCACTACTTAAAGCAAAGCAGCTTCCAACATGGTGTGATTCTAATTTAAAAAAAATTCAACAACAGATTACAGACTTTGAGAAAACACCTGTTAATGCTAACGCGGCAGCGGCACCTATTTTGGCAAAATGGGATAAAATTTTTGCTCATTTTGAAGATTTTTCAGGTCCGATAAGTTTATATAGTAACGTAGACCCAGATGCAAAGTTGCGTAAGGCAGCCGAAGATTGTGAAATCAAAATTAATCAGTTTCACACCGACATATTTCAGAATACGAAGCTATATAACTTAATTAAAAATACACAAGCAACGGACCCTGTTGATAAAAAATATCGTCAAGATATTTTGAGCCAATTTGAAGATACAGGTGTTCAACTTGAACCTACAAAACGCGTAAGAATGAAAGCTATTCTGGATGAATTGACTAAATTAGAACAAGAATATGCCCGTAACGTTCGTGATAACCCTGAAAAGCTTGAGTTTACTCCTGAAGAGATGAAGGGTTTACCAGAAAGTTATATTTCAGGTTTGAAAAAGAATGCAAAAGGAAATTATTTGGTTGGTTTTGAATATCCAGAATATCGGCCATTTATGGAGTTGGCAGACAACGATGATGCCCGAAAAAGATATCAGATTGCTTTTACAAGACGTGGTACTGAGCAAAATTTAAAACTACTCAAGCAGGCAGTAGATTTACGTTATGAGTTGGCACAATTGTTTGGAAAAGCAAGTTATGCGGATTGGGTTTTAAAAGATCGTATGGCTAAAACCCCTGATGCTGTAAACCAGTTTTTGGCAGACGTACAAAAAACAGTAGCACCCCTTGAACGTAAAGAAGTCGAAGAACTCCGAGCATTTAAAGCGCAAACCTTAAAAACGCCATTAGATAAAACCGAGATAACACGTTGGAGTGAAGCTTACTGGAGTGAAAAACTTCGTAAGAGTAAATACCAGATTGATCAGGAAAAGCTTCGTAATTATTTCCCAACTTTAGCTGCTCAAAAGTGGCTGTTTGCCATTTCATCTGACCTTTACGGTATTGACTTTAAACCTGTCAAAGTTAAAGCATGGCAGGACGAAGTTGAATATTACGATGTAGTTGATAAAAAGACAGGAAAGCTTTTGGGCGGCCTATATATGGATAAATTTCCTCGTGAGGGAAAATATGGTCATGCCGCGGTTTGGGGAGTATACGGTGGTAGCACTTTAACTAATAGACTACCGGTTTCAGCATTGGTCACCAATTTTAACCGCAAAGGTTTAAACAGTGACGAGCTAGAAACTTTTGTTCATGAGTTTGGTCATGCCTTGCATGGCATTTTGTCAAATACACGTTATGCCAGCCAGTCTGGAACATCTGTAGAACGTGATTTTGTAGAAGCACCTTCTCAAATGTATGAAGAGTGGGCGCGCCGTAAAGAAACCTTATCTAAAGTTGCCGATTATTGTGATCCAGCATGTCCACGTGTAGATGACGAATTAATTGCCCGTTTAAAAGCAGTTCATAACTATGGACGCGGCTTGCGTTATGCGCGTCAAACTCTTTATGCACAGTACGATATGTCACTACATACTGCCGATGCCCTAAAAGTGAAACCTTTGGAAACTTGGCAAAAAATGGAAGCCTCTACAGCCTTAGGTTATGTACCAACAACAGAATTTCCAGGTCAGTTTGGGCATTTGATGGGTGGGTATCAAGCAGGGTATTACGGCTATATGTGGTCTGAAGTTTTGGCTTTAGACATGCTTTCTGCTTATGGCGATAATCTAAATAATCCGCAAGTAGGACAACGTTACCGTCAAACGATTTTATCGCAGGGTAGCCAAAAACCAGCAGCTGAGCTAGTGAAAGATTTTCTTGGTCGTGAGCCTGACAATAAAGCGTTCTTTAATGAAATTACCGGACAACGGGTTAAATAAGGAATTATCACTATGCTGGCATATGTTATTCGGCGTTTATGGCAGATGATTCCAACCATGTTGGGAGTAGTCTTACTTATTTTTATTCTTTTTAACTGGGTCGGTGGAGATCCTGCCTATATTTTAGCAGGCAAGATGTCTAATCCTGAGCAGATCGAAAACATTCGTAAACAGCTAGGTGTCGATCAGCCGTATTACGTTCAACTCTGGATTTTTATTAAGCAGATTCTGACTTTTGACTATGGGGCGAGTTGGAGTACTGGCGAACCTGTTTCCCAAATTATTTTAACCCGATTAGGGCCGTCGTTAACGCTTTTAATTCCGCTCACTATTTTACAAACGGTTATTTCAATTATTTTGGCATTGTCTGTTGCAGCGGTACGAGGTTCTCTAACCGACCGTATGGTCATGATGCTATGTACTATTGCTATGTCAATTAGTATTTTAGTTTACATTATTGTTTTTCAATATGTTTTGGCTTATCAGCTCAGTTGGTTTCCTGTACAAGGCTGGAGTGACACCTTCACCGAGAATTTATTTAAATTTGCCTTACTTCCAATTTTAATCATGTTGGTTGTGAGTATTGCACCAACCTTACGTTTGTATCGTAGTTTTGTGCTTGATGAAATTAATCAGGACTATGTTCGAACAGCACGTGCCAAAGGTGTAGGTGAAAGCCGAATTTTAGGTGTGCATGTACTGCGTAACGCTTCAATTCCTATTATTACCGACGTGATGTCAACTTTACCTGCATTACTCATAGGCGCATTTTTAATTGAACGTTTTTTTGGTATTCCCGGTATTGGTCGAGAGGTCATTATTGCAGTTGAACGAAGTGATTTTCCTGTTATTAAGGCAATTACAGTATACATCGCAGCTGCAACCATGATTTTTAACCTGATTGCCGATTTGGTCTACAAAGTGGTTGATCCACGTGTACAGTTGAAGTAGGTGGGCTATGCTGAGCGTTTTATCAAAAAGAAAAGAACAAACAAAAGCCGAAACTCATTCATCTGGCCTGTGGAAACTTGCCATGCGACGTCTTCGGGCTGACAAAATCGCGATGTCATCACTAGCGATTGTATTGCTTTATTTTATTATCTTGGTTCTATCAATGACGGGTATGATTGCATCTGACTGGAATAAAGAAGTTGCAGTGAGTTATGCACCACCCACATTTATAGGTGCAGATAAGACAACAGATACTGGACAAAATGCAGCGGCGGTTGACGAGGAATTACCGATAAATCCGGTAGACCCTTTAAAAGATGTTATCAAAGAACTGAATGCGCAGATTAAGCAAAGCAAGAGTTCAGGGGATGCGATTGATTACTATGGTGTGGTTGACCCATTAGCTGATGATATGAAAGCGATCGATCAGCAACTTGGCGGACATTTATTAGATCAGCAAGCAGAGCTTAAAAGTACACTTGTGTTTGGCGCTGATAAGTGGGGACAAGACGTTTTAAAGAAAACAATTAAGGGGGCTGAAACTTCAATTATTGTTGGAGTCATCTCTGCTTTACTTGCGGTAGTTATTGGTACGTTATTAGGTGCAATTTCAGGATATTTTGGCGGTTGGGTGGATGATATTCTCAACTGGTTTTACAACATTTTTACTTCAATTCCATATCTATTATTAGTGCTTGCTATTGCTGCCGTTCTTCAACAAAAAGGCATTTTATCTATTGTTCTGATTTTAGGTTTAACGGGTTGGACAGGCGTTTATCGTTTAATTCGTGCCGAATATATGAAGCATACTGCACGTGAGTACGTTCTTGCTGCCAAAGCAATTGGCGTTGGTCACTTCCGCCGTATGTTCATTCATATTTTTCCTAATGTCAGCCATATCGCTTTAGTCCAAATGTCGATTTTGGTGGTTTCTTTTATTAAATCTGAAGTCATTTTGAGTTTCTTGGGATTTGGTGTGCCAGTCGGTGTGGTGTCTTGGGGCAGCATGTTAAATGAAGCACAAAGTGAACTTCTTTTAGGTAAATGGTGGCAACTAGTCGCAGCCTCTGTCGCAATGGCTGTTTTGGTTACGGCATTCTCAATGTTTACTGATGCACTTCGTGATGCGTTAGACCCAAAGCTAAAATAAGAGGAAGGTCCAAATGATAGAACAAGAATATAAGAATGCGCCGTTGCTTCATGTTAAAAATTTACGAGTAAGTTTTAAAGGTGAAGATAAGCAATATATTGAAACCGTAAAAGGAATTTCTTTTGATATTCCAGCTAATACGACTGTTGCTTTAGTCGGTGAATCAGGTAGTGGTAAATCGGTAACTTCTTTGGCAACTATGGGATTACTGCCTGTAGGGCAAAGTAAAATTGATGAGCAAAGTAAAATTATATTTGAAGGCAAAGACTTGCTTAGCTTATCTCGTAAAGATATGCGGAAAATCTGTGGTAAAGATATTGCCATGATTTTTCAGGAGCCGATGTCATCATTAAACCCAGTTTTTACGGTTGGCAATCAAATTGCAGAAGTGTTGTGTTTGCATATGGGGTTGAACCGTAAACAGGCTCGACAACGTGTTTTAGAGTTACTTAAAGAAGTAGGTATTCCTTCACCTGAAATTAAAATTGATGCCTATCCAAATCAACTTTCAGGTGGTCAACAGCAACGTGTCATGATTGCAATGGCGATTGCTTGTGAGCCTAAGTTATTAATTGCTGATGAACCGACCACGGCACTTGATGTCACGATTCAAAAGCAGATTATTGATTTACTTGAGTCATTGCGTAAACGTCGTCAAATGTCGATGCTTTTTATTACCCACGATTTGGCACTGGTCGGTGAAATTGCAGATAAAGTCATTGTGATGCGTCATGGTGAAATTAGAGAGCAAGGCGCTACTGAACAGGTTCTGGAACAGCCTAAAGATGTATATACCCGAGCATTACTTTACTGTCGTCCACAAATATCACAGCGTCCTTATCGATTACCTGTGACCAGTGATTTTATGTGCCAAGAAGATAATATCTTGGTTGAGAAAAGTTTTGATGCTTCAGAAATTCCACAGCGCAAACGTGGCTTAATTGGCGATGAGCAAATTATTTTAGAAGTAAAAGATCTGAAAAAAAGCTTTTATAGTCGTAAAGGATTATTTGGCAAAGAAGAGTTTCAAGCCGTAAAAGGAGTTTCTTTTAAACTTGCTAAAGGAAAAACTTTAGGTTTAGTCGGTGAATCTGGTTCAGGTAAAACGACGGTAGGCCTATTGCTTATGCGTTTACATCAAGCTTCAGGTGGGCAGGCTTTCATTGAGGGAAAAGATATTCTTTCATTAACTGAAAAAGAGTTTGCTAAATATCAACGGAAAATCCAGATTATCTTTCAAAATCCATATGCTTCTCTTAATCCACGCTTTACAGTTGGACAAATTTTATTAGAACCCATGCAAATCCATAACATTGGTAAAGATGATGCTGAGCGTAAACAAATTGCGCTTGGACTGCTTGAGCGAGTGAATTTACCTGAGCAAGCTTATTATCGCTATCCACATGAGTTTTCGGGTGGGCAACGTCAGCGTATAGCCATTGCACGATGTTTAACCCTAAAACCTGAAATTTTGATTTGTGATGAATCTGTTTCAGCACTAGACGTTTCGGTTCAAGCACAGGTCCTCAACTTATTACAAGACTTACAAGATGAGTTTGGACTCAGTTATATCTTTATTTCACATGACTTATCGGTTGTGAAATATATATCTGATCAGGTGATGGTCATGAATCATGGTGAAGTTGTTGAAATTGCCAATTCGGATGATCTCTATGCACATCCTCAACATGATTATACCAAACGACTATTACAAGCCATTCCCCAAGGGATTCACCACGTTTCATAAGCGTAAAGTTATGTCGTTAAAGGCACTTTCGAGTGCCTTTTTATTTGGTTTATCGGCTAAATGCTTATAAAATAAGACATGTAGAACTACTGTCTTTTGATTCTTGCTATGTGTGCTAACTTCAAGCCTTTGACTCTTGCCCAATTACAGCAACTCCAATTGCCTGTGGTCGGCTTTAGTTATGCCGAAGAGGTTTATCCTGCGGGAACAATGCCGCTATTATTTAAATCACCACAAGGTCTTGAATGGCGTGAAGTCATGTTTGGCCTAGTTCCTAAATGGGCCGAAGATACAAACATAGCAAAACATACCTACAATGCCCGTCATGAAACGATTTTCCAAAAACCGAGTTTTCAAGAAGCTGCACTTAAATGTAAGTTCGGTGTGATTCCGGTGACTGAATTCTATGAAAGTAAATATATAAATGATAAACCTGAGCGGTGGGGTGTACGCCGTAAAGATGGACAGGCTTTTTTTATTGCAGCAATCTATGAAATTTGCAAAATAAATGAAAAGATTATTCGTTCTGCAAGTATGTTGACCATGGATGCCATAGACCATCCTATGATGAAAGATTTTCACGAGCCTGGAGATGTTAAAAGATCAGTTATTGTGATCCCACATGACCAATTAGAAGAGTGGTTGGGTTTGGAATCACCTGATATTTCAAGCTTTATCGAAGGTTTTCCAGTTGAAGAGTTTGAATGCTCACATGTACCAAAAGAAAAAATTATAAAACCTACACCACAGTTAAGCATGTTTGACTAATCTATCTAAAATAAGATGAGGTTATTGATATCAAATCTGAATCAATAACCTATATTGCTTATTCAATAGTTTTACTTAATGTTTGCACTTCTGAATCTTGAGCTAGATAGCTCAACTCAATTGGTGAAATCACAAAAGTGGTATTGTCTGATGTCTGTTTAAATACAAAGCCATATTCAAAAGACTGGCTATTTTTACTTGGTAACCAGAATAGATAAGGACATCCTGTGTAACTACCATCCCAACTCATTTCTCTTGCTAAAGCTAAAGCTGTATCTGATTTCGCAATGATTTCTTTGAGAGACTCTTTATCTCTTGTTGAAACATCACCATCATCATCTGCAAATGTTTGTAGGAACTCATTTAAGGGAGTGAGTTCTTCCCAGTTATATTCGATTGTCGAGAAATGATATCCATATAGCATCATGTGCGCTTTCTTCCATCTTGTTATTGTGTGATTGAACATAACAAGAAATACATGAAAAGAAAATGGATAAATCTGATTTAAGTTGTTTATTTTTCATAACTTATAGATTGTTTTTTGTACAAAATAAAGGCTTCTTTTAAACACTATAATTATTCATATTAGCTATATAGCATGCACAGAAAGCAGCGCTTACCTAATGATTAAGATAAATGACTATTTTAGTAAATCAAACTGTTGGCGAATATTGAATTGTTCATAATTCACCTATAATAGAAATGAAACTATGTAGAGCATATTTATGTTTATAACAACTACGCGTCCACAAGATACTTTGATTAATCAGCTTCTTCCAGTTTTGGAACAAGCGAGCCAGATTTTATTACAAGAATATCAAAATTATTCTGCGGGTTATGAGTTTACTATTCACGAAAAACAAGATGATTCACCTGTAACTCAAGCAGATTTAAAAGTGAACCTTTTCTTATTAAAGCACTTGGCAGAGATTACGCCAGACTTGCCGGTTTTGTCTGAAGAAAGTGATTATAGTGCTCGGCATGAGTGGTCCACATGCTGGATGTTAGATCCTCTTGATGGAACTAAAGAATTCATACATGAGCGTGATGAGTTTACGATCAACCTAAGTTTGATTAAGGGTAAAGAAACGATCTTTTCAGTTATTGCTGTGCCATGTGAACAAGTCGTGTACTTGGGATATCTGCAAGATTTACCTTTTAAATATAGTTTCACTCAAAAACAGTGGTATCAATATCAAATAACTTCGTTTTCGCCAGATGAGCCTATTCAAATAGGACTTAGTCATGGCAGTAAAAACCCGAAATATCAAAAATTTATTCAACCTATTGAAGAAAAACATAGCATTATTCGACGAGAAGCTGGAAGTGCCTACAAATTCTGCATGATGTTGGAAGGTGAAATTGATATTTATCCACGATTTCATCCAACTTCTGAATGGGACACAAGTTCTGGTCAAGGTTTGTTAGAAAGTATAGGCGGTGGCTTACTTACTCTTGATGGAAAACCTTTTGAATATAATCAGAGACACACGGTTTTAAACAAGGGCTTTATCGCATTTCGTGATCAGGAAAGCAAAAAAATAGCATTTGAAGCATTAGCCCAAGCAGGTGTTATTGATTGAGAGTTATGCCAGACATGTTATAGTGGCAAAGTATTGAAAAAAGATGACAAGATAAAAATGGCACTCGATTTATTGCCTAAAAGTATGTTTGAAGCAATTGATTTATTGCCTGATGCTTCAACTCCTGTAACCTTATTTACGCGTCATTCTCTAAGAGAACTTGTGGATGGGCAGGGCTTAGCTGGATATGATCTCCAACTCACTCCTCAAGGGCGTGAGCTTGCGCAGGCATGGGGTAACTATTTAATTAAAAATACAGATCGTGTTATTCAGCATTGTATTTCAAGTCCAATACAACGTTGTGTCGATACGGCTGCGCTGATGATCGAAGGGGCTGATGCCGTAAGCCCTGAATTTAATACACATACGATTGAAATTATTGAGCAAGGACTACTGGTTGAACCTGGTAGCTTTGTATTAGACATACAACAAGCTGCCCCTTATTTTAAAAAGCAAGGTGCTTTGGGTTTTATTAATAGTTTTGTAAATAATGCATTGCCTGGTATGAAACACCCAATTACTGGTGTTTTAGATGTACTAGAGCTTATTTATCATACGCATCCTAAAACTCAAGGCGGGCTTAGTTTAGCTGTCAGCCATGACACTATTATTGCTGCAATTGTTGCTGTAATTTCTGGTGAAAATGAAATTAAGAAAGAAGATTGGCCTGAAATGATGGAAGGCCTATTTGTATGGTTTGAAGGTGACGAATTTCCAAATTGCAAATTAAAATGGATTTGGAGAGGTAAGGCCTATGAGCTGAATGTAGCCAAATTTGGAAAAACGCTATAAGCTCAAAAACGATAGATAATAAAAAAAGCCCTATTGGGCTTTTTTTACATGCTTTAATTAGTTAGCTAACGCTTTAACTTGAGCATTTAAACGGCTCTTATGACGAGCAGCTTTATTTTTGTGGATGATGCCTTTATCAGCCATACGGTCGATTACAGGAACAGCTTTTTGGTAAGCTTCTGTAGCAACAGCATGATCACCACCAGCAATTGCACTTAAAGTACGTTTGATGTATGTACGAACCATAGAACGCAAGCTTGCGTTGTGTTTACGTGCAGTAACGTTTTGACGCGCACGTTTTTTAGCTTGAGCAGAGTTTGCCACTCTTGCACTCCTTGAAAATAAGTTGGTCTGGGCGGGCTGTGGTCAATCCAGTAAACTGGTGTAACCATCACCAGCCCGTAAACAAGTGCCATATTGTGATGAATAGACACCGTGAAGTCAAGCCTTGAGAACGTTTTAAGCTGTTTTAGGGGCTGTTAAAACGGTAAGAAAAGGTTAAATTTAAAACAAAGTTAAAGAGGGATGGATAAAAAATGACAGCAAGTAAGAAAAAAGCGATTGTGCTCGGCGCAACAGGGTTGGTCGGATTAGCGCTTGTTGAAATGCTCCAGCAGGCTCCAGAATTTGAAGCCATTACGCTGGTGGTTAGAAAAGAATCTCAAGTATTTAATACATATGAAAAAGTTAATCAGCTCATCATAGAAGATTTCTTAATGTTGAATGATGAAGATGTGAATGGTCATACCCATGCATTTAGCTGTCTGGGAACAACATTAAAAAATGCGGGCTCAAAGCAAGGCTTCTACGCGGTAGATTATGAAATCAATGCCCATTTGGCAGATTTGGTACAAGATAAACATATTCATCTTTTATTAGTGAGTGCCCTTGGTGCAAATGCAAATTCACCAATTTTCTACAATAAAGTGAAAGGACAGTTAGAAGATTATATTGAGAGTTTGGGAATTGAAAAATTATCTATTTTTAGACCCTCTTTACTGATTGGTAAGCGCAGTGATGTACGGCTTATAGAGGATTTGGGGCAAAGTCTATTTAAATTTATTGAGAATAAATGGAAAAAACCATTCAAATATAAACCTGTGACGGCGGAGCAATTGGCTCATACCATGGTCGTAGCGGCGCTAACGCAAATTGAAGCATTCAAACGATATGATAATCTGAGTATACAGAAAACTCGATAAGGGAGAATAGAAGTGTCCACAGTACCGTTTGTAACATGTGATTTATTAGATGATAACCCTGAAAAAGACTTACAAGTTGTAATTCCCTCAATGGATGGAAAGTTCTTTCAAAGTTATGGGGCGCGTAAAACTTTTGGGGGACAGGTTGTAACAGTAAAGTGTTTTGAAGATAACTCGCGTGTAAAAGAGTTATTGGCAACAGATGGTACAGATAAAGTACTCGTTGTAGATGGTGGTGCATCTATGCGTTGTGCACTTATGGGTGACTTGATTGCAGAGTCGGCAGTTAAAAATAACTGGAATGGTGTCGTAATCTATGGCTGTGTACGCGATGTCGATGCTATTGCTACCCTTGATTTAGGTATACATGCATTGGCAGCAATTCCCCAAAAAAGTAATCGTAAAGGCATTGGCGAAGTAGATACCACTTTGTATTTTGGTGGTGTCACAATTCAATCAGGCGATTATATCTATGCTGATAATAATGGAATTGTGATTTCAAAAGAAAAATTAGTGTAATCACAGTCTATAAAGGATCGCATGATGGTGAATCATCAAATTAAAGTATTACAGGCAGTTGTCTCTGCAATTGCTGAAGGTGGTCGGGGCGTAACAGGTACCGCATTTCCTCAGCAACCTGTAAAAGCCTTGAAGCTATATGAATTTGAAGGTTCACCATTTTGCCGTCGTGTCCGTGAAGTCCTTACACTTTTAAATCTGGATGTAGAAATTTATCCATGCCCTAAAGGTGGGACAAAATATCGTTCGGTTGTAAAAGAAAAAGGTGGCAAATTACGGTTTCCTTTTTTAGTAGATGAAAATACAGGTGACTACTTATATGAGTCACAAGAAATTATTCATCATTTATTTAAACACTACGGTAAGACCGGAAAGACACCTCAGAAATTTTCGAGTTACCCTAACGTCCCTTATGCTGCATTTGCTGGGACCATATTAAATGGTGCTCGGGGAGTTTGGATAAATAAAAAAATCATTAACAGAGCTGTGCCTGAACAAAAACTTGAGTTATGGAGTTTTGAGGCAAGTCCTTATTCACGAGTTGTAAGAAGTCTACTCTGTGAGTTGGAGCTTCCTTATATTCTGCATAATGTTGCAAAAGAAAGATGGCAAGATCAAGGCCCAGCTATTTTTCGCTTAAAACCAGGTAAATATGTGCCTCTAAAAGGTGGGAAGCGAGAAAAAATATTGCCTGTTATGCAAGGTAAAATGCAGGTACCTTATTTGGTAGACCCAAATACGGGAGTGAAGATGTTTGAGTCTGCTCAAATCGTAAAATATTTAAAGAAGCAATATGGTCGTTGATTAATTAAGATAGGCTTTAGTAAGAGTTTAAGTCAATTTACTTAAACTCTTAGAAAGATCAGATTTCATAAGAACATGAATATGCTAAATTAAAGAGGTTAAATACCCAAATAAGGCATATTTTATGGAATGTATGAGAATTCAACCTGTAACGAGCAGTCCTGGTGAAAATGCACTATTTATTGTATTGGGACTCACGCAAGGTGATTCTGTAATAGAAAAAGTAAAAGATTTTGCTAGTAATTTTTCAGCATTAACTAGAAGTCTAACTAATCGTTATCCAGATAGTAAGTTTAATGCCACACTAGGTTTTAGTTCAAATGCATGGGATATCTTATTTCCAGAGCAAACGAAGCCTCAAGAATTAGAAACATTTAAAGAAATTAAAGGGCCGAAATACACGGCTGTTTCAACAGCTGGTGATCTATTTTTTCATATTCGTGCTGATCGTCAGGCTTTATGTTATGAGCTGGGTAATATAATCAATCAACAACTTGGTAAAGTGACCTATCCAATTGATGAAGTTCATGGTTTCCGTTATTTTGATGGACGGGCAATTATTGGCTTCGTAGATGGGACAGAGAATCCAGAACCAGTTATTGCAGCGCAATGGGCATTAGTGGGCAATGAAGATCCTGAATTTATCGGTGGAAGTTATGCTTTTATCCAGAAGTATACACACGACATGGAAAAATGGCGTGGATTGAGTGATGAAGAGCAAGAAAAAGTGATTGGCCGTAAAAAGTTCAATGATATTGAATTAGGTGATGATGAAAAGCCACTAACTGCACATAATGTAGTAAGTAAAGCGCATGATGCAGAAGGTAATGAGCTTAAAATTATGCGAGCTAATATGCCTTTCTCAAATCCTTCAAAAAATGAATATGGCACATTTTTTATCGGTTACTCGCGTAAATTTAGTACAACCCGACAAATGCTTGAAAACATGTTCTTAGGAAATGAGCAGGGCAATCTTGATCGGTTGCTTGACTTTAGTACTGCTCAAACAGGAACTTTATTTTTTATACCAACGGTCGATTTTCTTGATGATTTAGGTGATGACTAGTCGTTAAGCTAAAAGGCTTAAATGATGGAAGTAACTAGATTACTTCCATTGCTTTAATTGAAAATTAATATGATGTGATGAAATGTTTAAGAAGATAACGCAGCTTTTTCAAGGCTCAAAAGAAACGCCAGAACAAATTTACTTGCGAGAAAATCTATTAAAATTTGATTCTGAACGCGGTCCTATAATCAAGGATGTAGTGATTAATGAGAAATGGTCAGAACATCTTGAGTATTTCTCAAACCGTAAATTACAAAATTTTCATAATCTTCAGAAATTATTCCTAATTACTCCACAAATTAATGAAAAGATTGATCTGGAAATCGCAACCCAACGTTATGTAGAAAGATTAGGAAATACACAAGAAAAGCTACTTCAGCTTAAAGCGATTATACAAATATTGAATCAATATTACGTTTTGTTTTTGCGTGATAAATAATCATAGTTGATTGATTAAAAAATATAAAAAGTAGAGCTAACTAGTAGTTTGATTTTCAAAAAAATAACTCATTTCACTAAAAACATCATGCTACTATTAGGCTCATATCTTCTTAGCTGATAAAAGCCATATACATGTTTCAACAAGAAATCTCTCAATTGAATTTACAACAGCTCAAAGCCGGTGAAAAGCGTTGGGTGGGGTCGTTATTAGGTTCATCTGCTGCATTATTATTTAAAGAAATTGCTGCTCAGCATCCATCTTTACTTGTTGTGGTCGCCAGAAATAACCAACATGTTGCTCAATTAGAAAGTGAACTTGAGTTTTATGGCATAAAACCGACAATTTTTCCTGATTGGGAAATCTTACCGTATGATCGCTTGTCGCCTCATCAAGATATTGTTTCAGAACGTCTTGCAATTTTATCTAATATGCCTCAGAAGGGGGTATTGCTCATTTCAGCAAGTACTTTAGCTCAAAGAGTTGCACCGTATTCATGGGTTTTGGGCGAACATTTTGATATTCACGTTGGACAGAAATTCGATTTAGAACAGCAAAAGTTACGTTTAGTACAAGCCGGTTATCATTTGGTAGACACTGTTTATGATCATGGTGAGTTTGCTGTACGTGGCAGTATTATGGATATTTTTGCGTCAGGGCAAGAAGCGCCTATTCGTATTGATCTGTTTGATGATGAAATTGATACATTAAAATTCTTTGATCCAGAAACGCAAAGAACAACGAAGCCTTTAAAAAGTTTTACAGTTTTACCAGCAAAAGAATTTCCACTAAAAGAAGCCCGTTCAATTTTTAGAGATCGGTATTCTGAACTTTTCCCTACGGCTAATCCTAAGAAAAACCCGATTTATCAAGATGTCCTAGAGGGAATTGCTTCACCAGGAATTGAATTTTATTTGCCATTGTTTTTTGATAAAGCACAAATGCAATCGCAAAGTACACTTACAACGTACTTCCCAAAGAATTGCATTGTAATTACAACTAATGATGTAGATACTGATTTAACTAATTTTTGGAAAGAAGTTTTTCGTCGTTATGAAGACAGACGTCATAACGTAGATCAGCCAATTCTTCCTCCTGAAGAATTATTTATTGCTCCAAATCATCTGCTCAGTGCTTTAAATCAATTTCCGCGTATGTTGGTGAGCGCAGAAATAGTTGAAGAAAAAGCTGGCGCGTTAAATCTTAAGGTAGAGCAGCCACCCAAGTTACCAGTTGATCCAAAAAAAGAAAAACCATTCGCGGTAGTCAAAAAATATATTGATGAAGCAAATCATCCGGTCTTGTTGGTTGCAGAAAGTGCAGGTCGACGTGAAAGCTTAAGAGATGGTTTACGTGCCAGTTTAGGAGATATCCCAGGCGTAGACAGTTTTGAACAATTTCAGACGAGTCAGTTTGCGATTGCTATTACAAATGCACCACTAGACCGTGGTTTACTTTTAACAGACCAATTGTCAGTTATTTCAGAAAATCAGTTATATGAACATCGGGTAGTTCAGCGTCGTCGTAAACGTCAGCAAGAAGTTTCAGAAGAGTTCTTAATTCGCAGTTTGACTGAATTAAGTATAGATGCTCCTGTTGTTCATATTGATCATGGTGTGGGGCGTTATGCAGGATTAGTTACTTTAGCAATTGAAGGGCAAGATTATGAATTCTTGCAACTAAATTATGCTGAAGGCGCAAAAGTTTATGTGCCTGTGACTAATTTGCATCTTATTAGTCGTTATAGTGGTGGAGACCCAGATTTAGCTCCACTTCATAAAATTGGAAGTGATGCGTGGAGTAAAGCTAAACGCAAAGCTTTAGAACAAATTCATGATGTTGCCGCCGAATTATTACATATACAAGCACGTCGTCAGTCAAAACCTGGTTTTGGTTTTGAACTCGATCAATCACTTTATATGCAATTTGCCAGTGGATTTGCTTACGAAGAAACACTCGATCAGGCGAATGCTATTGAAGCTACGCTTCACGATATGCAACAAGCTAGACCTATGGATCGACTTGTTTGTGGCGATGTTGGTTTCGGTAAAACTGAAGTAGCAATGCGAGCCGCGTTTGTTGCTGTGCAAAACGGTAAGCAAGTTGCTGTTTTAGTACCTACAACTTTACTTGCACAACAGCATTATGAGTCTTTTAAAGATCGTTTTGCTGATTGGCCTGTGCGTATAGAAGTGTTGTCACGCTTTGGCTCAAATAAAGCCCATACAAAAAATATTGAAGATTTAATTGCTGGTAAAGTGGATATTGTGGTGGGCACACATAAACTTTTACAAGAAAATGTGCAATTTAAAGACTTGGGCCTAATGGTGGTCGATGAAGAACATCGATTTGGTGTACGTGATAAAGAGCGGATCAAGGCATTACGTGCAGATGTAGATATGTTGACGCTTACCGCAACACCAATTCCACGAACTTTAAATATGGCATTTTCGGGAATGCGTGATTTATCTATCATTGCTACACCGCCAGCCCGCCGTTTAGCGGTTAAAACATTTGTACAAGAACATACGGAAGCTTCTATTAAAGAAGCCATCTTGCGTGAATTACTACGTGGGGGCCAAGTATACTTCTTACATAATGAAGTCGATACGATTGAAAGGGCTGCTGAAAACATTCGTGTTCTTGTACCTGAAGCTCGTGTGGCAGTAGCTCATGGGCAAATGAGAGAACGAGAGCTCGAACAAGTCATGCAGCAGTTCTATCACAAAGAATTTAATGTATTGGTATGCTCAACCATTATTGAAACCGGAATTGATGTTCCAAATGCCAACACAATTTTGATAGAAAGGGCCGACAAACTTGGTTTAGCTCAATTACATCAATTACGTGGGCGTGTGGGACGATCACATCACCAAGCTTATGCTTATTTACTGGTTCCTTCTATAAAACATTTAAAAGGTGATGCAGAGAAGCGTTTAGATGCAATCCAGCGTGCTTCAACTTTGGGTGCTGGCTTTATGCTAGCTACAGAAGATTTAGAAATTCGTGGCGCAGGTGAGCTCTTAGGTGAGCAACAAAGCGGTTCAATGCAGGCAATTGGATATAGTCTGTATATGGAAATGCTTGAGAAAGCCACTAAGGCAATTCAGCAAGGCAAAACACCGAATTTTGATGCACCTTTATCTTTAACAGCAGAAATTAATTTACATATTCCAGCACTCATTCCAGATGAGTATTTAGGCGATGTTCATCAGCGTTTGTTGTTCTATAAGCGTATTAGTAATACAGATACACACGAAAAACTCGACAATATTCGTATGGAGTTAATTGACCGTTTTGGTGTTCCACCACAATCTGTAAAACACCTATTTAGTGTTCATCAGATTAGATTGAAAGCAGAGCAGTTGGGTATTACCAAAATTGATATCAATACACAAGGCGGTAATATTGAGTTTTCACCGGATACTCCAGTTCAAGCAATCAGTATTATTCAGTTAATGCAAAAAAATCCGACCTATTACCGCATGGATGGTGGGCAGCGTTTGAAGGTTATGGTTCAGCTTGAAGAACATGAAAAACGTATCCAGTTCATTAATGATTTGTTAGCGAAATTATTAACTGAAATACATGTATAAATGATGTTTTGAAGCATTTTTTACTGAGTGTAAATTTTATGTAAGTTGATAGCATGGTTTTATGCACGATTTATTCGACCATAAGAGGAATAAGTGCATAAAATCATTGTTATTTGTAATCAAACCAGACACTACCAATACTCACATCAAAACTGATGTGATAGTATTAGCCATTATTGTTTATTGTCATTTATAAAAGATATGTTTAGTTTGCATCCACAACTTGCTCAAGATACTTTTTTTGTAGGCGATTTCCCGCTTTCAACATGTCGTTTAATGAATGATATGCAATTCCCGTGGCTGATTTTAATCCCTCGTGTGCCGGGAATCACAGAATTATATGAATTGAGCCAAGCTGATCAAGAGCAGTTTTTACGTGAATCAAGTTGGTTGTCTAGCCAGCTATCTCGAGTATTCCGTGCTGATAAAATGAATGTTGCAGCTCTAGGTAACATCGTGCCTCAGTTGCACTTCCATCATGTCGTGCGTTATCAAAATGATGTTGCATGGCCTAAGCCAGTTTGGGGTACACCTGCTGTTCCATACACAAATGATGTACTGGCTCACATGCGTCAAACCCTTATGCTTGCTTTACGTGGTCAAGGTGATATGCCTTTTGATTGGCGCATGGATTAAATCAATGCAATGCCACATTTATATGAATGTGGCTACATTGAGGTGTGGAGGATAGGGTGCAATTAGAGAGGTTTATCGATAGAGAGCCTAAGCAGTTTGCATATTTTCATCGCTTGATGGGATATTCAATTCTGTCCTTAATTTTAGTGATCTATGCTTTTACCTCACCTAATACAAATTATCAGATCTACGTTCCACCTTTCTTCCTATTTTTGCTTTTTATTAGCTCAAAGTTAGAGCACTGGCTTCAATACCAATTTGATAAGAAAACACAAAAAAGTGTTTTTTTTGCAATTGATGCAATTGTTGTGGCAGTTACCTTAGCGGGTCTGCATCTTAATTTGGTGCCTACATTTATTGCACTTTTTGCATTATTTTATTCTGCAATTAATAGTCGTATTTCTTTCGCAGTCATTTGTTTGACTAGTTTGCTAGGCGCGATTATTTTTTATTTAAGTACTTTTTTCCTATTTGGTTTTTATACATATTTTGAACCTACTAGCCAAGAGTTAACTGTAATTACACTCTTAGGCTTGGTCATGTTTATTACCATTGGAAATTATTACCAACATCGTTGGGTTAAGAAAATTAGTCAGCAGCGTCAACACTACTATGATCAAATGACGCGCTATATTGCTTTTGCTAATCAGTTAAGTCGTTATGCACCGCTACAGTTGTGGCAGTCTATTATGCGCGGTGAAGCGGAAGCAAAAATTGAATATAAACGAAAAAAAATGACTGTATTTTTTTCTGATATTCAGGGCTTTACAGAGTTATCAGAAACATTAATTCCTGATGATTTAGCATTTTTGCTTAATGATTATTTAAGTCATATGACTGAAATCGCGAAGCAGTATGAAGCTACTGTCGATAAATTTATGGGGGATGCCATCCTCATATTTTTTGGTGATCCGAATTCTCAGGGTGTAGAACAAGATGCTAAAGCCTGTGTAGAAATGGCGATCGCTATGCGTCAGCAAATGAAATTGTTACGTGAACGTTGGAAAAAAATGGGCTATTCAGCCTTACACATTCGTATGGGAATTAGTACCGGTTACTGCCACGTAGGAAATTATGGGGCAACGCATCGTATGGCTTATACCATTGTAGGTCGTGATGTGAATTTGGCAGCTCGTTTACAATATGCTGCTGAAATAGATGAAATCTTAATTTCGGATGATACCTATCAAATAATCAAAAGTGATTTTCTTTGTGCTCCCAAAACGCCAATTTACTTAAAAGGTATTCAAGGTGCAGTAAAGACATGGCAGGTAATGGAGAAGTACACGGGGAATAAGTCAGATCATCAACAATGGTTTGACTATGAGTATAAAGGCTTTCATTTAGTACTTAATTTAGAAGAAGTACAAAATTATGAATATCCAGAATTAGTAGAAGTACTCGAGAAAATGGTTCAACGACTTAAAGTTCAACAAACTTTAATTAATACTCAAGGCATTGCACGGTTAAGGCTTGAAGATGAAGTTAAGCCAGTTGGAATTGATCAGCAAGATCAAGTTTAAAAACGTGAAGTAAAAAAAAGCTGCTTTTAAAGCAGCTTTTTTATTTTAATGATTTTCGGAAGCGTGATTGATTGTGTATTTAGGAATCTCAATTTCTAAATCTTCATCAACAATTTTCACTTGGCAAGAGAGACGAGAATCTGGTTCAAGACCCCAAGCCCGATCTAAAAGATCTGCTTCAACGTCATCCATTTCTTCTAGACTGTCAAAGCCCTTGCGAACGACTACATGACAAGTTGTACAAGCACACGACATGTCACAAGCGTGTTCAATTTTAATTCCTCGATCAAGCAAACTTTGACAAAGATTTGCATTTTGTTCGACTTCAAATTCTGCGCCTTCTGGGCAGATCTGAGCATGAGGAAGTACTTTAATGCGGGGCATATTGATCACCTATACCTTTAGTTTGAATTTGACCAATCTTCAAGTTTTGTACCTTTTAAGGCGTGGTCAATATGTCGATTCATACGTAGTGCGGCAAAAGCATCACTATGTACTTTGAGTTGTTCTACAGCTTTTTCAATCGCTTGAATATCATTGCCTTCAAGTTGTACTTTTAGCAAGTTTTCAGCAGTTTTAAGTGCTTCAAGCTGTTCATCATTGAGTAAATCAGCATCAACTTTGAGAGCTTGTTCTAAAGCTTCAAGCTCACGTTGGGCTTCAACTTTGGTTTCTTTTAAATGACGCAGATTTTTATCTTCTTCTGCATGCTGGAAACCTTCAATTAATAAGCGCTCAGTATCAGATTCCGATAGACCGTAAGATGGCTTAATATCAATTTGAGCCTGTACACCTGAAGTTGTTTCACGAGCAGAAACTGTTAGTAAACCATCAGCATCTACCTGAAATGTAACTTCAATGCGTGCTTGACCAGCAGTCATTGGAGGAATGCCGTGAAGGACAAATCTTCCTAATGAACGACAATGCTCTACCAAATCTCGTTCACCTTGAACCACATGAATAAGCATGGCAGTTTGGCCATCTTGATAAGTTGTGAATTCTTGACGACGAGCGACTGGAATAGCGGTGTTACGTGAAATAAGACGCTCAACTAATCCACCCATGGTTTCTAAGCCAAGTGAAAGAGGAGTGACATCTAAAAGTAATGAGCCGTCTTGACTGTTACCAATTAATTGGTTTGCAGTAATGGAAGCACCAATTGCAACTACTTCATCAGGATTTATCGTGCAAAGTGGTTCTTGATTAAATACATTACGAACTGCTTGCTGAACAGCATAAGAACGGGTAGAGCCACCAACTAAAACAACATTTTGAATATCTGATAATTCAAGTTTCGCATCACGTAAAACACGTTTACAAACACTGATTGTTTTATCTAATGCAACCTGAATAATGCTTTCAAAAGTTGGACGATCAAGTGTTAGTACATTCTCAAGTAGTTTTAATTGAACTGATTCTTGAGTTGATAGTTGTTCTTTCGCTTGACGAGCAGCAACAATAAATACTGCATAAGTTTCATCGTTAAGAGTATCGATATTAAGCTGCTTTTTAGCCCATTTAACAATGAGACGATCTAAGTCATCACCACCTAAAGCAGTGTGGCCACCTGTAGCTAATACTTCAAAGACACCTTGTGAGAAACGCAAGATTGATACGTCGAAAGTACCACCACCTAAATCATAAATTACATAGTTATGATCTGTAGCTAAATTAGTTTCTTGGTCTAAACCATAAGCGACAGCAGCAGCAGTTGGTTCGTTTAATAAACGTAATACATTTAAGCCAGCAAGCTGGGCAGCATCACGTGTTGCTTGTCGCTGAGCTTCATCAAAATAGGCTGGAACAGTAATCACTGCGCCATTTATTGGATTTTGTAAGCTAGCTTCAGCACGGTCTTTTAATTGCTTTAAAATTTCAGCAGAAATTTCAACAGGGGTTTTACGGCCAGCACGTGTTTCAAAAGCTGGCATTTCATTTTCAGAACCCACTAACTCATATGGGTGTTGAAATTTAATATCTGCTTTTGAACGACCCATAAAACGTTTTACAGAAACAATTGTATTTTTAGGATCGGCAATAAGGAAAGGCTTTGCTTCTTCACCATAGTGAGTTGCATCATTTCCATAGTGCACAATAGAAGGAAGGAGCCTTCTTTCTTTTTCGTCATTGAGTACTTTAGGTTTGCCTGATAACACTGTCGCAACTAAAGAATGTGTTGTTCCTAGGTCGATACCAATCGCAATGCGGTGTTGATGTGGGGCACTGGATTGACCCGGTTCAGCAATTTGCAAAAGTGCCATGAGTTAAATCCCTTGAATATAATTTGGAAAAAGCAAAATTAAAAATCGTCGTCTAAATCAAAGTTGTCTTCGTCATCTAACATTTGATCTTCTGCTTTTTCAATGTCGTTAAGAACGCGCTGAAAGAAACGTAATTTACGTACAGTATCTCGAGCTTCACCCCAGTCCTCATCTGCGTAATCAATTTTAAATTCGCGAACTAGGCCATCCATCCATTGAAAAACTTCTTGTTTAAGTGTGATCAGATGCTCTTGTGAAGTTGCTTCATCAAGTTGTTCACGAATTTCTAAAGCTGATTGTAAGAACTCAAAATCGCTAATGGATTGATCGAGGTGGTGATCTTGCTTTTTGAGTGACAATAGATAAGCAGCGCGGCTATCTACTTGCGACAAAGTTTTAAAAGCTTGATTGATTTCACTTGATTTGATCAACGCCTGATCTTTATCTTCAGCTTTATCTGGATGATACTGCTGCTGCAAATTCAAGAAACTAGATTTTAAGCTCGCCAAATCGATATCGAGTGCTACGGGTAAATTGAACAACTCAAAATGATTCATTGGAAATGAGGTCCACATTAATTAAATACATTAAAACAGTGCTATAAAAAGACACTGTTTTAATGAGAGATGAAAGGAGAAAGCTTAGACAGTGAAAGATTCACCACAGCCACATTCACCTTTTTTATTAGGATTGTTAAATTCGAACCCTTCATTAAGGCCATTTTTAACGTAGTCCATTTCTAAGCCCTCTAAATATACTGAGCTTTTTGGATCTACAAATACCTTAACGCCAAATTGTTCGAAAACTTGGTCATGTTCATCAATAGAGTCTACAAACTCAAGAACATAGGCCAATCCAGAACAACCAGAAGTTTTCACACCCACGCGAATGCCTTCACCCTTACCTCGATTTTTAAGGTAATTGCTAATATGAGTCGCAGCATTTTCAGTTAAATGAATCATGAAAACTCCAACGTTTACAATGGTAACAAATTACGCTTTAGATTTTTTAGTGCGGTAATCTTCAATCGCAGCTTTAATCGCATCTTCAGCTAGTACAGAACAGTGAACTTTTACTGGTGGAAGTGCAAGCTCAGTCGCAATATCAATATTCTTGATGGTTTGAGCTTCATCAAGAGTTTTGCCTTTTAACCATTCGGTTACAAGAGAACTTGATGCGATTGCAGAACCACAACCATAAGTTTTAAAACGTGCTTCTTCGATTACACCGTTATCGTTTACTTGGATTTGTAAACGCATTACGTCACCACACGCAGGTGCACCGACCATACCTGTACCAACATTTTCAGAGTTTTTATCTAAAACACCAACATTACGAGGGTTTTCGTAATGATCAATTACCTTTTCGCTATAAGCCATGTCGCTTCTCCAAACCTCGGGGTCAGCCTAATATTAATATGAGGGTAAAAATACTAATTTCAATGAATTAGTGTTCCGCCCATTCAACTGTAGAAAGATCGATACCTTCTTTATACATATCCCAAAGCGGAGAAAGTTCACGTAATTTCTCAACAGCGGCTTTGGTAATTGTAAGCACGTGATCAATGTCTTCTTCAGTTGTGTATTTACCAAAACTGAAGCGGATTGAGCTGTGCGCTAGCTCATCAGATAAACCTAATGCGCGAAGAACGTATGAAGGCTCTAAAGTTGCAGAAGTACAAGCAGAACCACTTGATACAGCAGCATCTTTAAGTGCCATCATTAAAGATTCACCTTCAACAAAGTTAAAGCTGACGTTTAAATAGTTAGCAACGTTTTGAGTTGGATGGCCGTTTAAGAAAACCTGTTCAAGGCCTTGTAAACCATTCCAAAGTTTGTCACGTAGTTTACGAATGCGTTCTTGTTCTGCATGCAGTCTTTTGCCAGCAAGTTCAAAAGCTTCACCCATACCAACAATTTGGTGAGTTGCTAAAGTACCAGAGCGCATACCACGTTCATGACCACCGCCATGAATTTGTGCTTTTAAACGAACACGTGGGCTACGACGTACATATAATGCACCGATACCTTTTGGACCATAAATTTTATGAGCAGAGAAACTCATAAGATCAATTTTCATGGTAGATAAATCGATTTCAACTTTACCAGCAGCTTGAGCAGCATCTACGTGAAAGAAGGTTTTATTGGCACGTGTTAACTCACCAATTGCTGCTACATCTGTAACTGTACCGATTTCGTTGTTTACCATCATAAGAGAAACAAGGACAGTATCAGGACGAAGTGCAGCTTTTACCATTTCAGGAGTAATTAAACCTGTTTGAGGTTCTGGTTCTAAATAAGTAATTTCAAAACCTTGTTCTTCTAATTCACGACAAGGATCTAGAACAGCTTTGTGTTCAATTTTACTTGTAATAATGTGTTTGCCTTTAGAAGCATAGAATTGAGCTACGCCTTTAAGTGCAAGGTTGTCTGATTCGGTAGCACCAGAAGTCCAAACGATTTCACGTGGATCGGCTTTAATTAAATTTGCGACTTGTTCACGCGCATATTCAACTTTTTCTTCTGCCTGCCAGCCATAAGCATGGGAACGAGATGCAGCATTACCAAAGGTACCGTCGAAAGTTAAACACTCCATCATACGTTCTGCAACTTGCGGATCTACTGGAGTGGTTGCTGCGTAATCAAGATAAATTGGACGTTTCATATCAAATACCTGTACCCGATAAAAGAGCTGAATCTGTGCCAGTCACATTTTGGCGCAATGCAACAGTTTGAACGTTGTCTCGGCTAATGAGGTCGGCAAGAGAGATTTTTGCTAAATAGTCGGCAATATGATGAGAGAGTTCTTGCCATAAATCGTGAGTAAGACACATTGCACCATTTTGGCAGTTAGCTTTGTGGTCGCAACGTGTTGCATCAACGGTTTCATTTACGGCTTCAATAATTTCTAACACAGTAATTTCATCAGCGTTTCGAGCCAAATGATAACCACCATTTGCACCACGGACACTAGAAACTAACCCATGACGCTTAAGTTTAGCGAATAACTGCTCTAAGTAAGCAACTGAAATAGATTGACGTGCGGCAATTTCGGCGAGCGTGATCGTTTGTTCAGTTGGCTGCAAAGCTAAATCAAGTAGAGCAGTCACTGCGTAGCGACCGCGAGTTGTAAGGCGCATGATTCGATACACATGTTAAGACTAGATAATAGGATTTTATGAATCCCGACTAAAATAGTCAAGTTTTTTTATTTTTAATTCAAGTGCAGGAACAAAATGGAAAAATAATTTAAGCAACCCACAAATTATATATGAAAAAAACAATAAATATCAGGCTAATTATACCAAAGCCTAAGTTAATGTTGCGTTGACGTTGTTGTAAGCGAGTAATCCGATTTTGATATTGTTTGATTTCCACATGAAGTGAATTGATTTCTGAACGTTGTTGATCAATTTTTTCAAGCAATGGAGCAATGCGTTTACGTGAAGCAAGGGTTTCAGCTTCATCATCTGGTGTGTTAAACCATTGCTTCCAGTCAGCTAAAAGTTTAGGCAGAGTAAGATGAGAAATTAAATCTAATAACTCTTTTTTCGTTTCTTCATCACCATCAATACGCATGTTCTTAAGACTACGCTGGTTTGAAAAAGCGAAAATCTTAATCAAATCGATAAGCGTACTATTGATTTCAAGATCAATACGTCGGTCAAAGGAGTGGATATCGAACAACAAACCCTTTTCTGTAAATTGAACATAAAAGTCAAAAAAAGGAAGGTAGCTATTGATGCGAATAGTTGTTTTGTTTGAAATAAACTTTTTCGCTTGCAAGCGAAGAACACCATCGTGGGTGAGAATAAATGAAAAGAAAGTTTCTAAAATAATTAGAACAATATTCAGCAACAGACGGGGATGTTTTTGTCTTTGTTGCGTTTCACTCATAAAAGTTTATCCTTACAAATAGCAGTTAACCGAAGAATGGGACATCCTATCCCAAACTTTAATAAATGTCCTGTTAAATATATTTACACGACTTAATTGCTTTGTAGAACAGTTTTGTAAATGGATCAAGTCTTTACTTTGATATTATAGAAATATTTTGTGGTCAAATCAGTCATCATCTCTCTCATCTGATTAGGAGCTTAGATCAATGGATAATGCAAATATAGATACCCCGACAGAAGAGTCAGAAGAAAAAAATAAATTAAAATCAAGAGGTTCAAGAAAATCGGCTTTAGATTTTAGAAAGTATACCAAGCAAATTTGGTTAGCAGGGCTAGGGGCTTTTTCACGCGCAGAAGAAGAAGGTAATAAGCTATTTGACTCTTTGGTCAAGGTAGGTGAAGAACTGGAATCTAAAACTGGAGACTTAGCAGACACTACTGTTGGTAAGGTCACAGAAAAAGCAAAAGAATCTGTATCTGAAACAAAAGATAAAGTAGAAAAAATTCTTGATACCAGTGTTAACCATTCTTTAAACCGGATTGGATTGGTGACTCCGAAGGATTTACAGCACATTGAACAGCTCTTGGTGCAGCTTCATATTAAGGTGGATGCTTTAATAGAAGAAAACCAGCAGTTGAAAGAAAAATTGAATAAAAAGTAAAAAATGTTGGGATTTAGCAAATATATAACAGTTTTTTAGCATTTATTTTCGCTAAAAGCCCTGCTCTAGTATTGCGTTTTCCCCCAAAGCATTGCTATAAAGGCGTCATGGCCTTTTAAACTATAGCCTTGGACCTTAAACAAACGATATTAAGAGGATGTTTTATTCATGAATAAATCAGAATTAATCGATGCAATTGCTGAAAAAGGGGGAGTATCTAAGACTGATGCAGGCAAGGCACTCGATGCGACAATTGCGTCAATTACTGAAGCACTTAAAAAAGGTGACACAGTAACTTTAGTTGGTTTTGGTACTTTCAGTGTTAAAGAACGTGCTGCACGTACTGGTCGTAACCCTAAAACTGGTGAAGAGCTTCAAATTAAAGCAACAAAAGTACCTAGCTTCAAAGCTGGTAAAGGTCTTAAAGATTCAGTAGCTTAATCTTTTAAGATGATTAAACGCGCCAATATAGGCGCGTTTTTTATTAAAAATCTGAATTGACCAATATTGCTCATTCATTGATTGTGGTTTTTCAGTTAAAATTCGCCTCGAAATAAAATATTGGAATACTTATGGAATCGTTTCGTACAGTCATTAAGGGTTGGCTCGGCAAAGTCCTTCTAATTTTGTTTTTGACCCCTTTAGCACTTGTAGGTATTGAAGGATATTTTAATAGGGGAAACAAGGCTGATGTTGCAAAGACAGTAAATGGCCAAGAAATATCTAAAAAAGACCTTGAAACTTTAACTCAGTCTTACAAAGAACAATATTTAGCTGCTGTTAAAGGTGATGAGAGTTTACTTAATTTGCCTGTTATTCAGGCTAAAGCACTCGATATTTTAGTGTCACGTAATTTATTAATTCAACAAGCTGAAAAACTAGGTATTTCACTGAGTGATACTCAAATTGAGCAGATGTTAGCTCAGCAGCCTAGTTTGCAAGAGAATGGACAATTCTCGCAAAAACTCTATGAAAATTATTTACGTTCTATTGGTATGACAAGTCAGGGCTTAATATCTAGCCTTCGTCAAGATCATGCTTTAAAAATGCTAACTTCAACTTTTTCTGATTACTCTTTGGTAAGTAAAGTTGATTTAATGCAAATTGCGAATTTGCAAACTGAACAACGTACATTACATTTGGCTAGTATTAAATTAGATGGTTATAAAACTGGTTTAACTGCTTCTAATCAAGAAGCTACAGATTATTACAACAAACACCAAAATGAGTTTAAACAACAAGCTTCTGTTGACGTGGATTATGTTGTTGTGTCTCCATCACTGATGGCTAAACCAGCTCCTGCAACTGAAGCTGAACTTCAGCAAGCATATAGCAAGTTCGTTGAAACTCAGAAAAAAGATGCTAAACGGACTGTGAAGCATATTTTAATTACTACCGATGCTCGTGATGATGCAGCAGCTCTAAAACTTGCTAAAGAAGTTTATGCGAAAATTCAAGGCGGTCTTACATTTGCACAAGCTGCATCTCAGTTCTCTGAAGATCCAAGTTCGAAAGCAAAAGGCGGTTTAGTTGAAGCATATGCACCGGGTGTTTTTTCCGATGCGTTTGATAAAACTGTAGTAAGCTTAAAAAATGGACAAATTTCTCAACCAGTAAAAACTCAATATGGTTATCATATTATTGAGGCAGAAACTCAAGCTAATCAAATTCCTTCATTCGAAGCAGAGAAGGCGCGTTTAACTGCTGAGGTTGAAAAGAATAAAGTTGCGACTGTTTATTCAGATACCGTAAATAGTTTAAATGAAACGATTGTTGGTAATGATTCTTTAGAAGCTGTTGTGCAAGAAGTAAAAGGTACAAAAGTTGAATCATTAAATGGCGTAACTTTAGCTACACAAAATCAGTATTTAAGTGATCCAAACGTTAAAATTAAATTGTTTAATGATGACGTTAAAAATGGTGATCGTAATACATCGTCTAATATTCAATTAGCGAATGGTGATACGGTATGGGTTAAAGTACGTGATTATCATGCCGCTGGTGTAAAACCTTTAGCACAAGCGATGAATGAAGCGAAAGCAAAAGTTATCGATGAAAAAGCGCGTAAAGCTGTTCAAGCAAAAATTGCTACAATGTTGGCTGAATTTAAAACTCAACCAGCAGATCAAGTTGTTGCTAAAAATAAAGTAGCATTTGAATCGGCTGGCGTATTTAGTCGTTCACAAGGATTAAAGCGTGAAATTGAGCGTGCAGCATTTAGTGCAGCTACACCTAAGTCAGGTATGTGGTCTGTTTCAACAGCGAATTTACCAAATGAGCTGGTTGTTGTTGCAGTTTCAAATGTAAATTCATCTGCTGCGAATGCTATTCCTGCTGATCAGTTACAGCAGTTAAAGCAACTTTATCGTCAATCGCGTGGTCAACAAATATTAGAAGATTATAGTCAATATTTAAAATCACATGCGAAAATTAAATAATAATTTGATTCAATAAAAAAAGCGCCTCGGCGCTTTTTTTATTGGCAGTTAATCTAAGCTATGTCCAATATATTGCTGTCTATATTGTTTAGGAGATAAATCAAAAATTCGTTTGAATGCCTGACTAAATGCTGTTTCGGATGAATAGCCGACCTTATTTGAAATTTGCTGAATTGATAAGTTGCTTGTGCGTAAATACTGACTTGCCAAGCGAAAACGATAATGCTGCAAATATGTGAGGGGGGGCTCACCAATAATACTGTTAAATATATTCGCAAATTTAGAACGTGACATACAGCATTGTTCAGCTAAAGATTCAACTGTCCATGTGACTTCAGGTTGGCTATGAATAGCAGATAGTGCATTGCTCAGTTCAGGATGAGTTAAGGCACTTAACCAGTTTTGTTGATCTGTCATTTGTTGAATATGATCACGAATGCATTCAATGAGCAAAATACTGACTAAATGATCAATAATTTTGTCATGACCTGGCCTGATTTTTTGAGTTTCGATTGCTAGAAAATAGAGTCCAATTTGTAGCCATTCAGGTGGGTTGGTTTGATTTTCATGCTGAATATGCATGATGGATGGCAGTGCATTAATGAGTGGCCCAGCCATATGAGTATCGATTTGGCAGCGTAAACATAGCAATAATGTATTATCCGGAGATGAAGTACCAAACTCGATTGCATCTTGTCTGTGACCGTTAAAAAGTGAAGTGATATCCAGAGAATCTACCAACTTACTCGCTGTTGATTTTGAGTCAGTCGCACTATGTGCTTTCCCCGAAGGAATTAAAATAATATCACCAGCAGTTGCAGTTATTTTTTCTGAAGCGTTAAGTTGAATATATACTGAACCAGTTAAAACAATATAAGCAAGTAGAGCAGATTGATCTTGTGTTTTAAAAGCCCATTCTCCTTGCGCTTTTAAATAGATGTATTCAGACTTATTAAGGTGAATATCATCAAAAAATTTACTTAGTGCATCCATATTTAAATGATCAATCATTATTTTAATAAAATTATAGTGAGCTATAAGAATAGATCAACATGTGTTTTTAGGACAGAAAAGTGGAAGAAAATGCCAAAGACTTTAACATAGGTTTTTTGGACGGTTACTACTGTTAACTAAACACTATTTCTTTAACTATATAGACATATAGAAAAAGGAAATATAGCTATGAATGCACCAGTAAATGTTCAGCAAGAACTTATGCCAGTGCCTGCGTCTATGCGTGAAATAGATCGCAAACGCTTTTTATGGATGATTAGTCCTGCTTTACCTGCTATCGGTTTAGCAATTTTAGCAGGTTATCAGTTTGGTCCACGCCCTTTAAAGAAAGTCTTTGCTTTAGGTGGTCCACTTTTATTACATGTCGTGATTCCAGCAATTGATACTATTATTGGGAAAGATGCTCGAAATCCGACAGATGAAGAAATTAAACTTTTAGAAAAAGATCCATATTATTCACGTCTTGTGAAGAGCTTTATTCCTCTACAGTACGCTGCAAATGTTTATGCATGTTATTTAACAAGTCGTAAAACGACATCTTTTATTGATAAGATTTTACTTGGTATCTCAATGGGTGCAATCAATGGTATTGCGATTAATACAGCCCATGAGTTAAGTCATAAGCATGACCGTATAGACCATATTCTGTCTCATCTTGCTTTAGTTCCTACAGGTTATAATCATTTCCGTATTGAACATCCTTACGGTCATCATAAGCGTGCAGCAACACCAGAAGATCCAGCTTCATCACGTATGGGTGAAACATTCTATGAGTTCTGGCCACGTACTGTTATTGGTTCTTTTAAATCTGCAATAGAAATTGAAAAAAATCGTTTAAAACGTAAAGGTAAAGAATTCTGGTCTTCAGATAATGAATTATTACAAGGCTGGGGAATGACTGCTGCTTTTCATGGCTCGATGGTTGGAATCTTTGGTAAAGCTACAATTCCATATTTAGCAACGCAAGCCTTTTATGGTATTAGTCTTTTCGAAATTATTAATTATATTGAGCACTATGGTTTATTGCGTCAGAAAAAAGCTGATGGTAATTATGAGCGCACAATGCCTGAGCATAGCTGGAACAACAATAACGTAGTAACAAACTTATTCTTGTATCAGTTGCAGCGTCATTCAGACCATCATGCTTATCCAACTCGTCCATTCCAAGCATTACGTCATTTTGATGAGGCACCAGAGCTACCAAGCGGTTACGCAAGTATGCTACTACCGGCATTAATCCCTTCATTGTGGTTTAAAATCATGGATAAACGTGTTTTTGATCACTATAAAGGTGATTTAAACAAAGCGAATATTTCATCAAAGCGTCGTGCAAAAATCTTTAAGAAATTTGGTGTAGTTGATAAAGCATTAGATAGTGCAACTACTGAATAAATAAAAATATTAATTCCTGAAATACGAAGCCCTCTAGTTTAATAGCTAGAGGGCTTTTAAAGTTTTGACATAGATAGCTAATAAAAGAAGGGGAAAAATTTCCCTTAATTATTATTTTAGTTCGCTAGAAGATTTACCAAGTTCTCGGCGGGCAATAATCAATTGCTGGATTTGTTGAGTACCTTCAAAGATATCAAGAATTTTCGAATCACGTGCCCATTTTTCAAGTAACTCATCTTCGTTATAGCCCATGCTTGCAGCCAGTTCGACACATTTTAAAGTAATCTCGTTACCCACACGGCCAGCTTTGGCTTTCGCAATCGACGCTTCTTTTGAGTTTGGCTTTTTGTTATCTGCCATCCACGTTGACTTTAACATAAGCAGGCGAGCGGCTTCCCACTCAGCTTCCATACGGTAGATTTGTGCTGCAAGATTAGAAGTATGTAGATAAGGGGTAGAATAATCTGGATCAAGTTGGTCTTTAAAAATTTCTTTAATACGTTCTAAAGAAGCTTTAGCACAACCGATTGCCATTGCAGCGACTAGAGGACGAGTGTTGTCAAAAGTTTCCATCACCCCTGCAAAACCTTTTGCAACATCGACTTCAGCGTTTCCTAAAAGGTTTTCGGCAGGTACTCGGCAGTCAATAAAACTAATAACGGCAGTATCTGAAGCTTTAATTCCCAATTTATGTTCTAAGCGTTCAACCTTCATTCCAGGCGTACCTTTAGGTACAACAAAAGATTTAATCGCAGCACGACCTAGTTTTTTATCTAAAGTCGCCCAAACGACGACAGAATCTGCACGTTCGCCAGATGTCACAAAAATCTTTTCACCATTTAAAATATAGTCATTACCATCTTTGGTTGCAGTGGTACGGATGGCGGCAGAGTCAGAGCCGCAACCTGGCTCGGTAATCGCCATTGCAGCCCATGTTCCTTTGAAGCGCTCTAATTGCTCATCATTTGCAACAGCAGCAATGGCTGAGTTCCCAAGGCCCTGACGTGGCATACTTAGTAATAAGCCAGTATCGCCATAACACATCTCAATAATCCCAAGAGCGGTAGACATATTGGTTCCGTTACGAATACCTTCATTGTCTGTATCGCCACGTTTGCCAGCACCCGCAGCTCCGGCATTAATGCCTTCACCACCTTCGTTCATACCATCAATGAGTGAAGCTAACATATCGAGCTCTTTTGGATAAGCATGCTCAGCTTTATCATATTTACGAGAAATAGGACGTAAAACATTGATCGCAACATCATGTGCCTGATCAATCATCATTTTGAATTTTTTAGGATTTTGTAAGTTCATTGTATTATCCTCTGATCATCAGTTATGCATGTAAGCCAGAATGTAAAATTGCAGTAGCTCGTAAATCACGATACCAACGTTCTACGGGATGTTCTTTTGTGAAACCATGTCCACCAAGAATTTGCACTCCATCTGTACCAATTTTCATGGACTTTTCAGCACAAAGTAAACGAGCAAGGTAGGCTTCACGGTGAAATGACTTGCCTGATTCTGCAAGGCTTGCTGCGTTTAAAACCAGCATACGCATTGCGTCAATTTCAATTGCCATATCTGCAATCATGAAAGAGACACTTTGGCGGTGAGAAATCGGCTCTCCGAAAGCAGTTCGTTCATTGGCATATTTAATACAATAGGCTTTTACAGCGTCACAAGTACCAACAGCCATTGCACACCACATTAAATTTCCCAGATCTAAGAAAGCAGTGTAATCAAAGTCTGTTGCACCTATGCGTAGAGCAGGAGTGTGATTAAAGCGTAAAGTTGCTGTTTCTGTCGCTTTAAGGCCCATAGCAGGCGTATTTTTGATAGAAATACTATCGTTGCATTGCACTACAAATATATCTGGCTTGCCATTAAAGTCCGCACTTACTAAAAATACATCGGCCAGATCACCTAAAATAACAAGCGTTTTTTCACCATCAATATAGAATTGATCATTTTCAAGTGATGCTTTGGTTTTTAATACATAAGGATTAAATGCTGGAGTTGCTTCTTGTACAGCAAAGGTTGCTGTAATGTCTGAGTCTTCTGCAAAACAAGGTAAGTACATCGACTGAACTTCGGCAGAACCCCAACGTGTAATTGCATTAATGACACTAAATGTACTGAGTAATCCAGCTGTAAGGCTAAAATCACCTTCAGCCAATTTTTCAGCAATCAATAAGTTACTTACAATATTTTGTTCGGTTGCTACACCGCCTAATGCTTCTGGAAGAGCATAGTAATTAAGACCTAGATCTTCTACATATTGCCAAAGGCTTTCTGGAAACTGGGCAGTCTGATCAGCATCATGAGCTAACCCTAATAAAACTTCTTGAGCAAATTGAGACATTGCATCAGAGGTCATTTGTTGTTCTTCAGTTAGGCTTAAATCAAACAGAGTTTTTTGTTGTTGAGGCAATCGCTGTTGAGAGATTTGTTTCGGTTTAAATGCTTTTTGAGTCTGGCTTAATGCTTTAAAACCAGCTTTTGAACCTTGATATAGAGATTTTTCAACAAATTTGCGTAACTTGAGTTGATCAAGTACATCGCTTCCAGCCAATTTAGTGATCAGCGATAAACCCAAACCCTGAGCTTTATTGATCATACTTGTCATGATTATGGTGTCCTAACACGTTGTTATTGTTTTATGCTGACACGCATTATAGTAAAAGACTATGTCGTTACTGACATTCAAAAAATGAGTGGATAAATGGTAGGTAAAAAATAAACATATTTTAAGTGCATGATTTTATTTATTTAAAATAACTTTTTTGTGGTGTGTTTAGAGGGGTATTGGCTAGAATGACATGGAATCATTCTAGCCCTTCACTAAATTAAGCGAAGTTGCGAATCATACGACGTACATTTGTTTTTGCATCAATAACCGTCATAAATGTATATGCCCCAATAAATTTACGGCTAATAAACATAAATTCTTTCGGAGGTACTGAGAAATAACGAGATGCCATTGATTTACTTGCTTGCTGCATAACACGGCTATGTAACTGACTTTTCTTCCAGTCATAACGTTCATGTTCATCCATAAGGCCAGCGGGCATATCTGGATTATTTGCAGGGGTGCTAAATGCTTCTGTTGCGAGTAAAAAGACATCAGCCATGCCTGGTTTAATACTTTCAGGCATTGCATCAAAAAATTCATATCCAGTCATTGCTTGTACCATCGCATGTTTATCATGCTGATAACCTGCCTGAATTAGGTTACGGGCAACCGATAACAAGTGGTCATCAAACTGACGGATAGCACCAAAGTCTAATAATACAATCTTATCCTGAACATCTTGGCCATTACCTAAACGGACAAGGTAGTTACCGAAGTTAGGGTCGGTTTGCATTTCGCCCCATTCAAAAATTTCACGAACAGCAATTTCTAGTGAAGCTTCACCAAGCTGATTACGACGCTCTTGAGGTAAAGACAACATCACAGGGCTATTAATTGGAACACCGCGTTCGAAAGTCATGCAGAGTACTTGATTGGTGCAATATTCATCTACAATCGTCGGAACAATATAACGCTCGTCATCTTTTAAGCGTTCACCAAAGCGACGAGTAGTGGCAGCTTCAACATCATAGTCAACTTCACGATGCATCATTTCACGCACTTCATCAAACCACTGATCAAATTCACGGGTTTGTGGCACCATACGTGTCAGTTTAAGCATGTTTTTAAACAAGCTCATATCTGAATCAATTGCGTTCGCAACACCTGGATATTGAATTTTTAGAACTAATTCCAAGCCATCTGATTTACGTGTTGCACGGTGTACTTGTGCGAGAGAGGCGGTACCAATTGGCTCATGATCAATCGTTAAATCATTTAACTTAGCGCCCAGTTGTTCTTGTAGATGTGGCTTAATTGCAGGCCAATCTAAAGCAACAGTTTGGTTATTTAGAGTATTTAATGCTTGTGTAATCTCTTCTGGTAAAAAATGTTCACCATAAAGGGCCATCATTTGCCCAATTTTAACAATAGAACCCTTAAGTTTACCTATTTCAGAAACCAGATAATTAGCTTGTTCGCTCATCGCTTTTTTACGTTTCTTTTCTTTGTCTTCCTCATTAGAAAAAATAGAAGAAGCACTTGCAGTTGCCCAACGTGTTCCTGCAAGTAAAGAAGCTTTCGCGATTGATAAGCGTCGATCCATGGAAGAAGTTTTTAAACTCTTAAGCTTATCTTTCTGATTTGACATGAAAATAGAATCCTATGCGCATCATGCAGCCAAACGCTGTGATCTAAAATTGTAACGAATATTACATGTTTTGAGCGTATTAAAATAGTTCTCTCAGACTGAATGATAGGTCGAAATCGCCATCTTTATTTCATTAACTATTAAATAGCCTAAGCAATTTATAAATTTAAGAAATTAAGAGCATTCAGATGAGTAAAACTAAAATAAAACGGACCTTTGATAACAAAATGGATTACATTTTAAATTGAATCTTTAATTCAGATTTCTGCATCAAATTAAGACGATTATTCTGAATATGTTGCAATAACATCTGTTTGACTGAATCATGCATGAAACCAAGTGCATGAGCTTTTACGATAATGATGCTAGGCAGGGTATAAAAGAAGTACTTAACATCATCAAGAGTTGCGTTATTAAAAATACCTTGCTCAATTAACGTCTGCTGCAAAAACTGCTTTTCATTTAATACAGAATCTGAAGATTCATCCCAAAAACGGTGACGCATAGCCATCAGATTGTTGTGTTTATAACTCATAAAATTGCCAGCTCAGACTTCAAATCTAAATAAAATATATGGAGTCGAGCCGCGAATATCAAGTTGAGATTATTTTTTCTTCAGTTGCTGATTGAATTTTTATGTAACTCTTGTAAATAGCCTAAGCAAATTTAAAAATTTTTTTAAAAAAACTATAATCGAAACAATTTCATCTATAACACCACTTATTATGACTCCTGCATGCAGATTGTTAAAAAGTAATAAAATTGAATTTTCTATTCATGAATATGAACATGATTCAAATGCCAAAAGTTTTGGATTAGAAGCTGCTGAAAAATTAGATTTGGATGTAAAAGAAGTATTCAAGACTCTAATGGTGAGTGACGATAAGAATTATTTTGTTGCTGTATTACCGGTTAATCACCAATTAAATTTAAAAAAAGTTGCTACGGCGTTTGGATGTAAAAAATTACAGATGGCTAATCCTAAAGATGCTGAACGTTTAACGGGATATTTGGTAGGAGGAATTAGTCCTTTAGGCCAAAAGAAACGTTTAAAAACTGTCATTGATGCATCTGCTCAAAACTTTAGCAAAATTTATGTCAGTGGCGGAAAAAGAGGGCTGGATATTGGTTTAAATCCTAAAGATTTAGCACAGCTTTTAAATGCTCAATTTGTTGATGTGCTTGATCAGTAAGAAAAGTTTAGAGGAATACTCTAAGAACTAATCATTATTTTTATCTACATTGAGAAAATACTTTGTTGAGAGGTATAGCGCATTGCGGATCCTTCTTTATTTTTCAAAAAAGAGATAAGCACAAATAATTGTAAAAAAGCTTGAACCATTAAATGAAAATGATTATCATTATTATTAATGGCGATATAGTCCTAGTCCCGATAAGGGGGAGAAGATTGATGCTCATCTTCTAATGAAATTTAGAGTTATACCAGAGGCTCAAACAAGAAGAACAGCGAAAGGCGAGTTGATTTCTGGTATGTGACACCTGCAAGACATTATAAAAATATGCGGGTTCAAGCAGCGGTAAATGGAACTAAGAAAAATAAATACTATCAGCGCAACAAAAAGAATAAACCAAGAGTAGCAAGCGAGGATGGCTTGCTACTCTTGCATTTAAAGTTAGCTTCATACTTATTTATATTGTTCAACCTTTTTAGAGTTTTAACTCTGCTCAGTAACAGATCACTTATATTTTTGATTAAAAAATGACCACTAGTGTTTCATTTATTAACATCATGCCTTTTTAGCCAATTTTTTGTATACCCTGAATAAAACATGATCAAAAAAAGAGGTAAAAGCGTGCTTATTTTTCATGAAAAACCTGTTCATGGAGCAATTTTTGATATGGATGGGACAATGTTTGATACTGAAAGGTTGCGGTTTCAAACATTGCAACAAGCATCTCAAGAACTCATTGGACAGGAATTTTCACACGAATATTTAATGCAATGTTTAGGTTTAAGTGCAACTACTGCTGAACAATTAGCTCAACGTTTGTATGGCGTAAACGTTCCATATAAAGAGATACGAAAAAGAGCCGATGAGATGGAGCTTGAACATATACGAAAACACGGCGTTCCTATCAAAAAAGGTTTGGTTCAAGTTTTAGAACGTTTAAGAAAATCAGGTTTAAGAATGGCTGTGGCTACTTCAAGTCGTAGAGCAATTGCCGAAGAATATTTAATTAATGCGAATGTTTATAAATTTTTTGATGTAATTACTTGTGGGGATGAAGTACAAAATGGAAAGCCTCATCCTGAAATATTTCTAAAAGCAGCAAGCCAGCTTCATTTAGATGCTAACCAATGTTTAATGTTTGAAGATTCTGAAAATGGTTTAACGTCAGCTCACTCATCGGAAGGTCTAACAATTTTATTAAAAGATATTAAAGAACCAAATGATGAAATGTTGGAAAAAGCCGATTTTTATTACGATCAGATGTATGACTTCTTAACAGATCTCGACCAATTTATTCCTGTTATGGATATGCCACAAGGACAAGAGTCTTTTCCGCAAAGCCTAAATCAACTTACGGTTGGTATACACGGTTTTGGTGCTATTGGCGGCGGCTATATAGCGCAAATCTTGTCGCACTGGGATGGATACACAAAACCAAGACGTATTATTGCTTCTACACGTAATAGTCTATTTCGTGAAGCGGTAAATGCGTTTGGAACTTATAGTATTCGCTATGGACAGTTTTCGTATGATGAACGCATTGAAAATATGACAATTGTTGATTCTGACAATGAACAGCAAATGTTAGAGATGTATACCCATTCAAGTTTGATCGCACTATGTTTGCCTGAACAAGCTATTGAAATTGAGTCAAAAACGATTGCAAAAGGTTTATACGCTCGTTTTAACTCGGCACTCGAAACATGTATAGAACCGTTAACTTTTTTAATTATTTTAAATAAAGTTGGCGCAAAATATTTGGTGATGAAGCATCTTAGAGAAGCACTTTTAGAACTAACTAATGATGAGGATGTGACAGAGCATATTTTAAAAGAACATTACTTTTGCGACACCGTTGTAAACCGTATGGTTTCAAAATTGTCTAATCAAAATCTATATCGTCAGCTTCGCATTAAGCATCATTTTCTTGAACAGCATTTATCTGATGTGGAACATGAAGAGCAGGTCGAAATTGAAGATTGCAATAAACTGACTCAAGATCAGCAAAATCAGGCCTCTTTATATGTAGATAACATGCGTCGTAATTTTCAGCCGGGACATATATTACAAAGTATGGATCTAATCTTGTTCAATAGCGAAACTGATATGCCAATTTATGTAGAAAAAGGTAGCCCTTTACTCGAAAAATTGCGCCAAGTTGTGTTGGTTGAGCAAATTACAGATATTCAATTAATCAAAAACCGACTGTGGAACGGCGTACACGCGATGCTTGCTTGGTATGCATCTTTACTGGGTTATGATTCTATTGGTGTTGCCATGGGCGATAGTTCTGTTAAAGCATTTGCAGAGAATTTGATTACAGAAGTAAAGCAAGGACTTGCAATCGTATTACCTAACTATGCAAAAGATCTAGATCGACTTGCACAGAGTTTTCTAGATTCATGTGAATATGCATTTAAAGATCCATGTCAGCGTGTTGCGCGAGATCCGCTACGTAAACTGGGTCACAATGAACGGGTAATAGCATCAATTGTGGTGAATATTAGTCATGATTTACCCTATAAAAACTTATTAAAAGGTGCTGCTTTAGGTTATGCCTATGCAATTCAATTTTTAGAAATTGATGAGACTGATGTGTTTAAACATTTACAGCAGCAAATTCAGAACTTGGACATGAGTACAGTTCAGAAAAGACAGCTGGAAGTTGAGTTAACACAATTAATTCAATATTTATTTTCTGAACAAGGCAAGCAACCTTTGAACATGAATATTACCAATTCAAAAACTAGGCATACTCAATATGCTTAAATTCGTTCAATGAATTAGTGCTCTACAATTAAAAGGCAAACATGCTTTAATACAAAAATTGAATCATTTTGAATTAAAACTGTGCTGCTACAACCTTCGACATCCATGGTGCCAACATCTTTACGGGACTATCCGGAATGGCACCTTGGGCGTCAAAACTATGCTTTATGGTATCTGGCAATTAATGATCAAAAATTAGTTGATTATTTAGATGGATTACGCGCGCATTTTTCAGATTTTTTGTTAGAACCAAATACTCGCCAATACCATATCACGCTGTTTATATGTGGTTTTTTGACTGACGAATCTAAAGCTTATAAAGATGACTTTAGCTTTAGTGAGTTAGAGCAGCAGAGAGAAATTTTAAGAAAAAAGAATTTTGCACCATTTGAATTAAAAACTGGTTCAGTTGATAGCTTTAGTAGTGCTTTATTTGTAGAAATCCAAGATACCGAAAATATCTTATCTCTAATAAGACAAAAGTTAGGCACGGTTTCTAATGAAATTGCAGCTTTAGATTATTGCCCACACATTACCTTAGGGTTATATAAAAAGAACTATAGTAGTGATTTGATTTTGCAAAAAATTTCTGAATTACCTGTACAATATAAGCACGCTGAATTTGAACTTAAAATTGAGCATTTGACGTTTGGTTATTATCAGGCTCAAACTTTACAAGGTAAGTTATATCCATATCAGCATTTATTTTTAGGTGATTCATGTTGCAACTAATTTTGGGTGGTGCTCGTTCTGGTAAAAGTCGACTGGCTGAACAAACGGCAATAGCTACGCAATTAGCTGTGACTTATGTCGCGACGGCGCAAGCGCTTGATCCAGAAATGCAAAAGCGAATCGCACACCATCAAAATCAGCGTCCTGCTCACTGGTCGTTGGTTGAAGAGCCATTATTTTTGGCTAAAACTTTGCAAAAAATTGATCGGCCTAATCAAATCATTCTGGTGGATTGTTTAACACTCTGGCTAACGAATTTGTTACTTTTAGATGATCAAAACGTTCAAGAGTTTGAGTGTGAGCAACTAATAGACGTTTTACCCACACTTCAATCAGAAATTATTTTAGTTAGTAATGAAACTGGTCTGGGTGTTGTGCCATTAGGCGAGATTAGCCGTCGTTTTGTAGATGAAGCAGGAAGACTGCATCAAGTTCTAGGACAAATTGCAGATAAGGTTATGTTTTGTGTGGCTGGTTTTCCAATGATTTTAAAAGGTGAGAAGTGAAATGAACTGGTGGTTAGAATCTGTACAGCAACCTAATCTGAAAGCAAAACAACAAGCTGAGCAACATCAACTCCAACTCACCAAACCTACAGGTGCTTTAGGTGATTTAGAGCAAATTGCAATTACACTTGCCAGTTTACAGTCCAACGCTCATCCTCAAGTTGACCATCCGTGGATCACAGTTTTTGCTGGCGATCATGGCGTGGTTGAAGAGAATATCTCTGCATATCCTCAAGCTGTCACACGCCAAATGTTGCAAAACTTCACAACTGGTGGTGCAGCAATTAGTGTAATTGCTAAATATCATCAAGCTCATTTGCAAGTCATTGATTGTGGCACAGTAGGCGAGGCATACGAATATGTCGGTGTTGAACGTCATTGTATTCGTGCAGGCACAGCAAATTTTGCCAAGCAAGCTGCAATGAATGCTGAAGAATGTCGTGCTGCATTAGAATTGGGAAGAAAGAGCGTAGATACAGCTAAAGCTGACGGTGCAGATATTTATATTGCGGGTGAAATGGGTATTGGGAATACCTGTTCTGCTTCTGCCTTAGCATGTCTTTTATTAAATGATACGGCTGAGCAACTAACTGGTGCAGGCACAGGAATTGGTGCCGATCAGTTAAGACATAAAATTGAAGTGATTGAGCAGGCAATAGAGCGTCACTATCAACATGTCATTGGGGACGCGTTTAAAACCCTAAGTGCTGTAGGCGGCTTGGAAATTGCGGCGATAACTGGTGCTTATATTCGATGTGCTCAAATTGGCTTACCTGTAATTGTGGATGGCTTTATTAGTTCAGTAGCCGCTTTATGTGCAGTACGAATGAATCCTAAAGTACGTGACTGGATGTTATTTGGTCATCAATCGGCGGAATATGGTCACCGACGTATTTTGCAAGAACTCAATGCCGAGCCAATTTTAAAGATGAATTTGCGTTTAGGTGAAGGTAGTGGAGCAGCAGCTGCTTTGGCATTAGTTAAAATGGCATGTGTATTACACAACCAAATGGCTACCTTTGCTCAAGCTGCTGTAAGCGGGGATAAAATTGAGTAAATTGAAAATTGATTTACTCAGACATGGTGAAAGTCAGTTTAGCCATACTTTACGTGGTCATTTAGATGATGACCTAACACCAAAAGGTTGGCAGCAAATGCAGTCAACCATTGAGCAAGACACAAACCAGACATGGGATGTCATTGTAAGTTCTTCGTTAAAACGGTGTGCATGCTTTGCGGAGCAACTTGCTAAAACAACTGAACTGCCTTTGCTTTTAAATCATGATTTAAAAGAAATGTTCTTTGGAGACTGGGAAGGCGTTTCTACTCAGCAAATTTATGAAACCTCGCCAGAGTTACTTGCAAATTTTTGGCAAAAACCGAGTCAATATTGTCCGCCTGGGGCTGAAACGTTAACGCAGTTTCAAAAGAGAGTTCTGAAAGGTTTTCAAGATTTACTTGAAAATATGCAAAAACAAAACTGGCAACATGCATTGGTTGTTACCCATGGAGGTGTCATTAAGCTATTGGCTTGTTTAGCTGGGCAACAACCTTTAGATGACTTACTTAAAATGCCAGCAGAGCTTGGGAAATTATACTCCCTAGAATTTTCTGAAAAAGATGGTCAATTAACTTTTATACTTAAATAACAATCCTCTTATTTTTATACACTTGTAAGTTATTATTTTTATAAAGATATTTGAAGTCATGTAATCGTACTGTCATTGCTAAAAATTAAGCTATGGGCATTTCTTATTAATAACTTATCAGACTCATGAATATTTTATTTACAACGACGATGCTTGCAACATCATTATTTCTTGTGGCCTGCAACAATAATGACGATCAAGATGATCAATCAACGACACCACCTACAACCCAATCAAAGTATTATCAAACCAAAACGCCTTATCAACCACAACAAGATTTAAAAAGCTATGAACAAGCACCAAATGGATTCCAGCCAGTTTTCACAGAGTTGGTTGCGCGTCATGGTTCAAGAGGTTTATCAAGTCTCAAATATGACTTGGCACTTTATAATTTATGGAAGCAGGCAAAAGCAGAAAATGCCTTAACGCCGTTAGGTGAGCAATTAGGTGCTGACTTAGAGGCCATGATGAAAGCCAATATTCTGTTAGGTTACGGTGTTGAGGGAGTTCGCCAGTTTGGTTATGGAAACGAAACGATGACGGGTATTTTAGAACATCGCGGGATTGCAGATCGGTTATTACAACGCTTACCCAATCTTTTAAATTCGCAAGCTTCTATATCGGTACAAAGTTCGGGTGTCGATCGTGCGGTAGATAGTGCTAAATTCTTTACGGCTGAATTAATTAAACAACAACCGCAGCTCAAAGATAAAATTGTTCCAGTCTCTTATACCAATTTATCGAGTGAAAGTGTTCCAAGTGTTATAGATGGCGGAGTTGACCGTTTTAAACTTTATTTTCATAGTTTGAATGCGGATGAAGACTTAAAACAACCACTCAGTGCTAGTCAGCAGAAAATTTATGATGCAAGTCAGGCCTATCAAGATTTTGAAGAAAATAATAATGACTTAGTACAAAAACTGGATGAGTTATCAAAAAATACTCAGGCTGAAAAAACTGCCCAGACTGTACTCAACCCGATTTTTAAAGCAGACTTTATTAAAAAATTGGGTACAGCGGGTTATAGCTTTAGTAATACAGGGTCTTTTACCGTAACTTCGCCTAAAGGTGAGCAAATTACGGAAAAAGGTAAGGGTAAAAACACTATCGCCAGTGCAGTTGATGCAGCAGCTTATGTGTATGAGCTCTATTCGATTTCTGGTGGTATGAAAGATGAGCTAAAAGGTATCGATTTTGATAAATATATGCCTGTTGAAGCCGCAAAATTCTATGCTGAATTTAATGATGCCAATGATTTTTACGAAAAAGGCCCAAGTTTCACAGAGTCAAATCTAGTCACGAGTGAAATTGCACAGGGCTTAAAACAAGATATGTTCCAACAAGTTGATGCTGTTGTGAATAAAGCCCAACCTTACAAAGCGGTTTTACGTTTTGCCCATGCTGAAATTATTATTCCTCTGGCCACCAGCCTAGACTTACATAATATGATGCAGCCTTTACCTCTACGCCAGACTTATAACTATTCAACAAGCACATGGCGTGGAGAAGTAGTTTCACCTATGGCTGCCAATGTACAGTGGGATATTTATCAAAATGGCCAAGGCAATACTTTGGTAAAAATGCTTTATAACGAAAAAGAAACTTTGTTTAAGTCTGCATGTAACTATGCGCGCTATAGCTCAACTAGTTTCTACTACGACTATATAAAATTGAAACAGTGCTATCAAATACAATAGATTTTCAGTTTTCTGAAGTCTTTAATGGGAATAGGGATTGCTATTCCCATTTTTATTTCTTCATAATTCAAACTGTTTTTTAAATATAGTTCAGTTAGAGATTTGGACATGACACCATTTTGGATCGCATTGCAATTTTTAACTGTTCTACCGATAGAGCTAAAGACAATGCCGACGGCGCAACAAAATGGTCAAGCTATTTTGTTTTATCCATTGGTTGGACTCATTATTGGTGGCATCCTTTTTTTTATTGCATGTCTTTTCGCAAAGTTACCAATTCTTCTGCTTGCCACCATCATAACGACTTTATGGATTTGGCTGACAGGCGGGTTGCATTTAGATGGGCTGGCAGATACGGCAGATGCGTGGGTAGGTGGTTTTGGAGACAAGCTACGTACTTTACAAATTATGAAGGATCCAAGTTGTGGCCCCATTGGCGTACTGAGTTTAGTTGTTATATGTTTACTCAAGTTCGCACTGCTCTATGTACTGATTGAACAACAGCAAACACTATTTTTAATATTGGTTCCTGCTCTTGGGCGCCTTGTGCCATCAATTTTATTTTTAACTACGCCGTATGTCCGTGAAAAAGGTTTAGGTCGTTCTTTGACTGATCATTTACCTAAAACAGCTTCTTGGATAATAGTTTCTCTAGTTGTATTAATGTCTCTATATTGGAGATGGCAAGGTCTAATTGCCGTGATTAGCTTTTTAATGAGCCTTGTTTATTTAAGACATCTGTTTATAAAACGTATTGATGGTATTACAGGGGACACTGTAGGAGCTGCGATTGAGCTTAGCGAAACTGTGCTGCTTTTTGCTTTTGTAGTAACTTATTTTTATTTATAAATAATAAAAATTTTAAACACTATTACGGTTTATCTAGAAATTTCATTAAAATAAAAAGCCCTCAAAAATGAGGGCTTAATCGATATTCTTAAAAAGATGAATTAACGATTTGGTAAAACGTCTTTTAAAGCGTCATGCATTTCAAGCAATGTTTTTTCAGTGGTTTCCCAGTCAATACAGCCATCAGTCACTGATTTACCATATTCTAGGTCACAAAGGTTTTCAGGAATATCTTGGCGGCCGCCTTTTAAGTGACTTTCAACCATAAGACCAACAATTGACTTATTACCATCTAAAATTTGTTCAGTAATATTTTTAAGAACAAGTGGCTGTAAGTACGGGTCTTTATTTGAGTTCGCGTGACTCGCATCAATCATGATTTTATTGCTAACTTTTGCTTTCGCTAAAGCATTTTCTGCTTCTTCAACAGAGCCAGCATCATAGTTAGGCTTACCATTACCACCACGTAATACAACGTGTGCATAAGGGTTGCCGCTCGTATTAATAATCGAAACTTGACCGTCTTCGTTAAGGCCTAAGAAGCTATGGCCATATTTAACAGATTGCATCGCATTGGTTGCAACAGTTAAGCCACCATCAGTACCATTTTTAAAACCAACAGGTGATGACAAACCAGAAGACATTTCGCGGTGAGTTTGACTCTCGGTGGTACGTGCACCAATTGCAGACCATGAAATTAAGTCTTGATAGTACTGTGGAGAGTTTGGATCTAGTGCTTCAGTTGCACATGGCAGACCTTTTTCATTTAATTCAAGCAAGAGTTTACGACCAATACGTAAACCTTTTTCAATGTTAAATGAGTCATTCATGTCTGGGTCATTAATTAGACCTTTCCAACCAATTGTAGTACGTGGTTTTTCAAAATAAACACGCATAACTAGATACAATGTATCTTTAACTTTTTCGCTTAGCACTTTTAAGCGATCGGCATATTCGTGAGCAGCTTTCGGGTCGTGAATAGAGCAAGGACCAATAACGACAAACAAACGGTTATCTGAACCATCTAAAATATTACGAATAGTTTCGCGACCTTTTAGAACGGTTTGTGAAGCAACATCAGATAAAGGCAACTCTGATTTAAGCTCAGCTGGTGTTACAAGAGTTTGAATGCTTTTAATATTAAGGTCGTCGATATCTGGCTTTGAAACGGATTTTGAATGTGTAGTCATTACTGTCACTGGTTCGATCATACTAAAGGTTGTTTTGTGTACTGAATATACCATGAAATAATTATGAAAATCCTACATCTCATGGTATTTCAGTTTGGAAAAATCTTATTGATTTTGCTATCTTTCAGTTGAATTGCTTGTTTTTTCAGCAATCACTGCTTGTTGTTGTACCACAGGGGCTTTTGGTTTTGCTTTGACCGGGTTAACCATAAAATTAACACCGAGAGCAAATAGGGTAATCCCTAAAATTTTTCGGATTAAACGTTCTGGCATGCGGGAACTAATGAGCGTACCTACAATAATTGCTGGAATTGAACCCACCAATAACCACATAAGAAGCGTAAAGTCGACGTTACCAGCACTCATGTGTCCAAGGCCGGCCACTAATGTAAGCAATACCGCATGTACCACATCTGAACCAATAATTCGAATCATTGGCAAGTTAGGGAACATGATCACGAGAGCCATAATCCCGAATGCACCAGCGCCGACAGATGAAAGCGTTACGAATACGCCTAAAATAATACCCATAATAATGATGTAGAGGCGTTTATGGTGAATAGCCAATTGCTCATTTTCTGTTTGTACGGTTTCTTTATTTCTAAAACGATTAAAGAATTTTTCAATACGTGAACGAAAAATAATTGAAACACCAGTCAGTGTTAGCATAAAACCTAAAACCATGGTTAACACAGCTTTATAGTGAGTTGACTGACTTAAATAATGTTCAAGTACCCATGAGGTAATGAAAGATGCTGGAATACTACCCACTGCAAGCCATAAAACAATTGGCCACACAATGTTGAGTTTTCTAGCATGAACCATTGAGCCACAGAATTTTGAAATTGCGGCATAAAGTAAATCGGTACCAATTGCGATATGCGGTTCAATTCTAAAAAGACTAATTAAAATTGGTGTCATTAATGATCCACCACCAACTCCTGTAATCCCTACACAGAAACCAACTAACATACCCGCTAAGATAAATTCAAAAGCACCAGACATCTTTATCGCCACTTATCACGAAACGCCCATATCTTATTCCTTTTAGAGATAAACAGTTGTCATGAATAATGATTTACTTATGCAAAAAAAAGCTAAGCAATCAAAATATTGCTTAGCTTGAGCTATTTTTCATCAAATTCTTAGGATCTAAGATTATTTTGATGGTTTCAAGGGGTTAAGTAGAAGTATGAGGCCAAAAGTTAACGGCGTTGCAAATATCCACCAACTGACAAAACCAATTGAAAAATTATAATGTCGAATCAGAATATATGCGCATAAAACAAACAATATGAATGCAGCTATCTTAAAGTGTTGGTAATATTTTTGAGCTAATGATTTGAAATGGCCTGTTGATTTTGGCGATCGATATTTTTCACTCGCCATAAACAACAAATACATTCCTAATAAAATTAAGATGAAAGCTATAAAGATCATGAGCTCACCTCAGTATTTAATTTATTCAGCTTCTTTTGAATTTTTTCTACAGCTTTATGCTGAATAGGTTGAATTTTACAGAATATAAAAATCGCTAAGCCTGCAAATATCCACAAAAATATATCTATACGTGCAAATGCCCAATACTTGTTGAAGCTTTCAACATAATCATACTTGAGCAAATAAATTAAATTTAAGACTGGAAGCGCCATACAAAGCAGAATAAAAATACTAAGTTGAGTTCGCCATAAATATTGTTTTTTAGTGACTAAAGCAATGATTAAGCTGATTAGCCAGACCAAGAAAAAACTATAAATTTCATAATTGATCGTGGTTGAAGTGACTGTAAATAATCGATTCGCACTTAAATAGGCGACAGTTGCACACGGCAGTCCTACAAAAGTTGCGACATTTAAACGGTCAACTAAATAGTGTCCAAAGTGAAACTTACTATTCTTATTTTGAATTTGGCGTTTAAGGCTCCAGAGTAACAAACCAGAGGCAATCATGACACAACCTAAAATGCCAGAGAAGAACAAACCTAAGCGAAGTAAAGGTTGGGCAAATGTTGCCATGTGTAGACCGTAAACTCCTGCATTCAGTGTTGCAATAGCACTATTATTACGTGTGTCTGCTAAGACTTTGCCTGTTGATGCATTCAATGTAATTTGAGCCTGATTACGAGTAATTGAATGATCTTCATTTTGAATAAAGGTAATTTGCGCCTGATTGGTATTTGGATTTTTTACACTAATTGTCGATAAAGTTTGATTTCCCCAACTTTGTTGCACTTGGTTTAATAACTTTTCGATAGATAAGTTCTGAGCTGGCTGTATCGATTGGTTCTCAAGCACATTCTTTGTACGTATTTCGGTAAAATATTGATATGGATTTTCAGGATAAAGCTTTTGCATGCCCCAAGGCAGATACAAATAAAAGAAAATGGCTAGGCCTGTAAATGTAATGGTTAAAAAGAAAGGTAGGGCAATCACCGAAGAAATATTATGAAAGTCTAGCCATGAACGCTGAGACTTAAATGTACGCAAAGTAAAAAAGTCGGTGAATATTTTTTTATGGGTAATAATGCCTGAAACCAAAGCAATCAACATAATAAATGCGGCAAGACATACTATTAATCGTCCAAGTAATATTGGGACGCCAAAAAGTTGGTAATGGAATCGGTAAAAAAAGTCGCCGCCTAACGTTGCCGAAAGTTGAAGCTCTTGACCTGTGTTTGCATCAAGTGTGGTATTGCCATAACCGCCGTCTGATTTTTCCCAATACATGGTGTTTACTGGACTTTCTGGTGTAGCAACAGTTAAATACCAAGATTTGGCATCTGGAGCATGGTCTTGTAAGTATTGATAGGCTGTTTTAATAGCAATATCTTGCTTTACTTCATATTGCGCAAGTGGAGGCTGCATCCATAAATTAATTTCGTGGCGGTAATAGGACAAACTTCCCATTAAGAAAATGGCAAATACGAGCCATCCAAAAATTAAGCCAGTCCATGAGTGTAGCCATGCCATAGATTGACGTATACCTTTATGCATAACCCACCATACGCGTTGTAAAAAAGAAAAGGGCACATAGAACGACTGATAGCCCAGTGAGTTTCAAAAGTGACTGGATGCAAAAACCTATAATCACGAACACTACGTAAAATAGAATTGCTATAAATGATGCGAGATAGATAGCTTCAGCTTTGTCTAAGGTCAAAAGGAGAATTCCAGTGAGTCCAAGACTTAAATACGCCATACAGGCAAAACCCATACCGAAAACCAGCAAGAATCGATAGAAAACTTTTATGCGATATGACACAGGGAGATTTACAGTTTTGGACATCTTTAATGACACATAAACAAAGAATAATAAGAAAAGCCAATCCCTAAATTGGGATTGGCTACGATATTAATATTTAAACTTTACAGCAACTGTATAGTTGGCAGAAGGACCATAAAATCCTTGGCCATCAGGGAAGCTATATAGATACTTCTTATCGAAAATGTTATTACCATTTGCTTGAAGCGTAATATGTTTATTTACTTCATAGCTCGCCATTAAGTTGACTAAGGCATAGGCATCTTGTGTGATAGTACTGTTTACAGTTGAGTCATATAGCTTTACACCATCTTGCCATTGTAAGCCTGCACCAACTTTCAGCTTAGGTAAAGCTGACGGCGTATAGGTCGTCAGCAAATTAAGCGTCTGGTTTGGATTATAAGTTCTTGCCTCGCCACCATTCTTAATATCTTTAATACTAAATTGAGCATAACCGAAAGAAAGATTCACATTATCTGTAATTTGGCCAGATAATCCGACTTCTACACCTTGCGATTCTAAATCACTGGTTGGTACTTTTCTGTTGAGAGGATTTCCGTCAGAGTTGCGTAGCGGATAATTATTCTGCTCAGTTTTAAATACTGAAAGTGTTCCGGTTAAACGGTCATCTAGCCACGAGCTTTTTACACCCATTTCATAGCTTTTGCCGTCAATAGGTTTTAAAGCTTGATTGGTGTCTTTATCAATACCGGTTTGAGGGCGGAAAATAGAGGTATAACTCATATAACCTGTATATTCAGGTGTGAAGTTATAGGTGAGTCCAACATAGGGTGATACTTTACTTTCACTATATGACATTGGTGAGCCATAGCTTTCGCCTTTACTCTCAGCTCTGACATAGTTCGCACCAAGTAAAAGTTTTAAATCTTCATTGAGATGTAAGCGCGTCGCGGCATAGATCGAGTCAATGTTTTGAGTATAGTTAGCGGCTTCTGTGAAATCTGACCAAGTTACAGATTGAGGTGTCCAGCTTGCCCAGTCTGTAGTCGTTGATTTTATAACATTACTATCGTTAATCGTTCCTGTAGATTGTTTATCTTGCTGACGACTACGTACATAGCTATAACCGAGAGTTGCTTCGTGTTCTCTGTTAAAAAGTTTATAGGTTCCTTCGAGGTTAAAATCTACTGCATGTTTCTCTTGATGTTCTTGACCTCCCCAAGGGGTTAAAGATACCCCCGAACCATCAGCTTTTGGATAACCATAGTAGTAAAGGAGGCGACTATTGTGCTTAGTATCAAGATAGTTATAGGTTAGCTTCGCTGCCCATTGCTCATTAATTTTTTGCTTTAATTCGACAAAAGCATTTTGTGTTTCATTATCCCAGTGTGCCCAATCAGGGTTTGGATTATATGAGCGGTCGTACGAAATTTGCTTGCCATTTGCATCGAGTAAGGGCAGAGCACCCCAGTTATTTGCATTCGGTTTATTTTGTTCTTGGCTATAGCCTACGGTGAGTAAAGTACTATCTGTTAAATCAGCTTCAACAATACCTGCGAAACCATTTTTTTCTGAAGAATATCGGTCAATGTAAGAATTGCCAGTTTGTTCATAGCCCATGATACGGCCACGTACTTTTCCACTAGAGGTAATTGAGCCTGATACGTCAGCTTCATAACGTTGAGTATCCCACGAACCATAACTCAAACCGCCACTTGCTTGGAACTCTTGAGTTGGTCGCTTACGAATATTGTTGATTGTTGCACTTGGGTCACCAAATGCATTAGTTAAAGAGTCTGCACCTTTAACTATTTCTACACGATCGTAAAAGTAGGTATCTGGGTTAGTGTTGTTGTAGTTATACCCTGAGAGTGGAAAGCCCACGCCGTCAGTCAAAATATTTGAAATCTCAAAACCACGAGCCATGTACGAAGTACGTTCGGTTTCCTGATTGCTTACAGTTACTCCTGGAGTATTTTTTAGAACATCTCTCGTACTGGTAAGCCCGAAATCTTCCATTTGCTGACGAGTGACTACGTTAATAGTTTGAGGAGTTTCTTTAGCCTCAATATTAAGCTTGGTTGCGCTACTTGAATTTTTAACATTGTATGCTTTGGTCTGTTCAGAAGACTGCTCAGCACTTGTGGCTTTAACTTGAATGGTCTGTAAAGCTTGCACATCTGCATCTTGAGCATACGTGAGGTTCGCATAACAAATCGCGCAGGCAATTACGGTAAGCTTAAATGGTCGAGGCGGGATATTCATAAGAGTAAAGATAATGTAAATAATTCTCATTTATTTTATTGTTTGTTAATGTAAGCTACAATTCAAATTGCATTGTTAATTTAGATTAAAATATGGTGAATGAATGTAATTTTAGATAGTGTACGCCGTGGCCGCTTTTAGTGAGGATGCATCGATCAAGTTCAAGATTGATAAGCCTCTATGCTAGAATGCGTTATTTCAAATTCTTGGGTAAATCGCCTTGGCAAACCAAAAACTTAAAATAGGCATTGTAGTTGGGGAAGTTTCAGGAGATACGCTTGGCGTTAAGCTCATGCGTAGTTTTCGTGAACAGGGAATCGATGCTGAATTTGAGGGAATTGGTGGACCTCAAATGATTGCTGAAGGTTTTAAAAGCTATTACCCAATGGAAACTTTGTCGGTAATGGGGATTGTTGAGGTATTAAAAGACTTAAAGAAACTATTCGCGGTACGTGATGGCTTAATTAACCAATGGACTGAGCATCCCGTTGATATTTTTATTGGTATTGATGCGCCAGATTTTAACCTCAGACTTTCAAAAAGTATTAAAGAAAAGAATCTTCCAATTAAAACAGTTCAATATGTGAGTCCTTCGGTTTGGGCATGGCGTCAGGGGCGTGTTCATGGCATTAAACAGAGTATAGATTTAGTACTTTGTTTATTTCCTTTTGAAAAAGTCTTCTATGAGCGATATGAAGTTCCTGCGGCATTTGTAGGTCATCCATTAGCTAAACAATTACCGCTTGAAAATCCAATTCAAATTGCTAAACAACAATTAGGTATTGATGAAAATCAAAAACATATTGCTTTGTTGCCAGGTAGCCGCAAAGGGGAAGTAGAACGACTTCTTCCTATGTTGCTGGGCGCTGCCAATATTTTACATACCAAATATCCAGATATTCAATTTTTGATTCCCGCAATTAACGATGCACGTAAACAGCAGATTGAGCAGGGTGTTGAACAATTAGCACCTCATTTAAAAGCTGCAATTCATATTTTAGAAAATACAGACGCTGAATCAAAAGTTGGCCGTATGGTCATGAATGCAAGTGACATCATTGCTTTAGCTTCTGGAACAGCGACATTAGAAGCAATGTTAATGCATAGACCTATGGTTACTTTTTATAAGTTGCATTGGTTGACCTATTTAATTGCTAAGTTTTTGGTCAAAATTCCTTACTACTCTTTGCCAAATATCATTGCTGGTAAAAAAGTGATTGAAGAGTTGATTCAGGCAGATGCAACACCAGAAAATTTAGCAACTGAAATAGAAAAACTGATGAATATTGAAAAGGCGCAAATTCAAGTGATGCAACATTTAACCATGCATAAACAGCTTATTTCTGGAAATACAGAAGATCCGGTGCAGGCAATTTTAAAAATTTTAGAAAAGTAATTAAAAAAATAGGCATTCTTCTGAATGCCTATTTCTATTTTAGTTTAAGTACGCACAATGAGCTCGTAACCCGTATATTTACGGATGTTAATAACACCAATATCAAAAATTAAATATTGACCTTTAATGCCCTGTAATACACCGCGAATTTTTGGAGTTTTATCCAGATTTAAAGACTTGATCTTTTCAGGGTACTGCTCAACAGGGTAAACAAACTCACGTGGTAGCTCATCTTCTAATAATTCAACGGTTTCGTTAAATTCAAGATTTTGGCTAAATTCCTCACGAATCGTTTGAATTTTAGGTGCAAACTCTTCGATTAACTGATCACGTTGCTCAGTTAGTTTTAGAGGTTCAGCTTCTCCCTTAAGGAGTTTACGCCAATCAGTTTTGTCAGCAACTAAAGAACCAAACATTGTTTCAAGCTGACCAGATAAACGACGTGATCCAACTTTCATAATTGGTAAGGCCTGAGTTGCACCTTGATCTAACCAACGACCTGGCATATGGCTAACGCGGGTAATACCAACTTTCAAAGCGCTAGAATTTGCTAAATAAACAATATGAGGTTGGAAACAAACATTGTGGGCAAAGTCATCTTCACGACATGTACCTAAGTGGTAATGGCATGTTTCTGGCTTCATAATGCAGAGGTCACATTCCGCTTTCGTTTTAAAACATTTAAAGCAGTGACCTTGAGAATAAGATTTTGGTGTTTTAGTGCCACAAGAGGTGCAATAAATATTACCTGTCCATTCGATTTCTAGTTCTTGTCCTAAATTAAAAGGAAGATCAATTTCTGAACGGTCTAATACAAATTTGTATTCAACATTTGCCTTGGTTGTCTGTTGATCAGTTACACTAGCATCTTTTAGGCCTGCATGCATTTTATGGCAAATGCCTTGTAGTTCCATAAAGTTTAAACTCACATCTTTCAATTAAGGGTTGCAGTCATGGCTGAACAAAATGTCATCGCTTCTATGCTAGACGATTTATCAAAAGAACAGCCCATTCATACTGCACTTTGTATTGGCCAGAAAATTGACCAGAATAACGCAATTCAATGGCACTATTTTAGCGTAACTGAGCTTTTAAGTCTGCCTTTTACTCAGCGTTATGATTTGGGTTTTGTATTATTTGATACCGATGAAATGCATAACATCAGTAATATTCAAAAATCACAATTATTAGTAAAGCTACGAGATTTATTAGCAAAACGAATTGTGGTGGTGAGCAAACGAAGTGATGAACAGTTACTACGCTCCCTAGGTTTTACCCAACTCATTGATAAGACTTCACATGATAGCGATTTTGCTTTATGGCAATTTAATATATTGACCTATAAACATGTTCCAGATTGGTTTAATTCAAAGTTTTGGGCAAACCCAGAAAACTGGAATAAATTCCGTTGGTAAAAGGGCATTAAATCTCTTTCAAAATTTAACAATTTGGCTTTTGCTGTCTGAATAAGAATCCGCGTATGCTCATGTAGAAACCATACATAAGAGTTACACATGACAAATTTAAGCAGCATTGTTGAAGTTTTGGCTCAGCAGGCTTTAGGTGGGAACCAGCAAGCATCAGGTCAAGGCGGTTTGGGCGGAATTTTAGGTTCAGTACTTGGACAAATGGGGGGTAATACTTCTTCTGGCGCTCAAGGGGGCCTTGGTGGAGTATTAGGTTCTGTATTGGGTCAAGTGACTGGCAATAATAATGCACCTCAAGCAGGTGGTGGTGTACAAAGTTTATTAATTGCAGTGGTGCCTTTAATTTTAGGTTGGGTTCAGCAACAAGGTGGTTTGCAAGCGGCTTTAGAAAAGCTAAAAGGAGCAGGTCTAGGTAGCCAAGTTCAAAGCTGGGTTGACCCAAATCAAAGCAATAGTGAGGTTCCTACTCAACAATTACAGAGTCTATTTAATCCTGCTGATATTGAACAAGTTGCCGAGCAGGCTCAAGCTCCAAAAGAACAAGTTTACGGTGCAATTGCTTCAGTCTTACCTCAAGTCATTGACTCATTAACACCTCAGGGTGACAGTACAGACCATCAAGAAGCAAATCAGGACATCCAAAATGTGATGAATCTTGTGAGTGGTTTCTTGAAATAAGATATAGGTTATAAAAGCCGATAAAATTGATATCGGTTTTTTTATTTTTCGCACCACACAATAAAAAATAAAAGGGCATAAGCCCTTTTATTTTTATAATTAAATCAGATATGACTGATTAGAAATTATACTCGATACCTGTACCTACAACAGTTTGCTTGTCGTCATCATTCAACCAATCGCGTTTTTGTTGAGCAACGATACCGTAGAAGCGAGCTTGCTTGTTGATTTGGTAATCAAGACCTAAACCGTACAAGTCGATTTTACGATCTGATTGACCACTTACTTGTGTTTCAGCTGAAGCGTATTCTGCTTTCACTTTAAGTTTAGTGTTAGGAATTTTATAAGCAGCTGTTACTGCATATGCTTCTTCCTCTAACCCACGGTAAGCTTTACCAGCTTTATCAATTGAACCATCTGATTTATATGATTGACCATATGCAGTCAAATCATCAGTAGGTTCAGCATGTTGCCATAAAGCACCTACAACAAAGCCTGATTTTGCGATGTCATAAGAACCCGTTACACGGTAAGCATCTGTATAAACATCTTTCAGACCGTAAGCAGCATATTTACCTTTAATACCGAAGTCACCAGCAGCAGCCACTGCTAAGCCAAGGTCTTTGTTTTCATAACCAAGCGCAGTTGACACAGAGTCAAAGCTGTCGTTTTTGCTGTCTTTACCAGTTTCACCTTGTTTGCTATCTGAGGTGCTTTCACCAGTTTGAGCCATGATATTGAATGTTAAACCAGCTAATAATTTAGGGTCTAATTCAAAACCAACCACGTTGTCTAAGCGGTTTTCGCCGTACATGATGTTGGTAATATCTAAACGTGTATCGTCATTAAAGATGTCTTGGTTACCACCAGCAGCGGTTTTAAAGTAAGAATCGTACTTACCTACTTTTAATGTACCCACGCCTTCAGTTTTTAAACCGATAAAACGGTTACGAGCGCTAAGATCAGTATCTGAACCTGAACCATCAGTAGAAATTGCCCATTCAGCTAAATAAACAGCAGATAGCTTGTCAGTTAATTTCTCTTCGCCTTTTACCCCAATGCGAGAAGAGTTTGAGTTAACTTCAGTAACGTCACTTTTTCCATCGAAATTTTTATTGTCAACTTGGTTAATAGAAACATTCAGTTTGCCATACAAAGTTGGCGCTGCTTGCACCGCGTTTATGCTCAAAGTTGCAACTGCGGCAGCGAGTAGCAATTTCTTCATTGAGATTTCTCCAAAAGTATTTAAAAATGGCGTATGCCTAGTTAACTATTTATTTTGTAGTTGACTTATGTACAAAAAGTTACAAAAGCTCACCAACTTGCTAAGCAGTATCGGCAAACTTTGTGACAGGGGCGTGAAAAGTAAATGACAGTTTTATGACGGTTAAAATTTAGAAATAAATTAATTATTTTAATTTTTTATAGTTTTTAGACGAAAAAAAGCGGAGTCAAAACTCCGCTTTAATGAATTAAAAATCAAAGAGCTGCTTTAATTTTCTCAGCTAATCCTTTAATTTTTTCTTGATCTCCTAACTCTACAGCATGGCGTCCAAGTTGATGCACATTTGTAGGAATAAGGTGAAAATGAACATGTGGAACAGTTTGTCCTGCCGCTGCTCCAGAAAGTTGCATCAACACAATACCTTCTAAATTGAGGGCTTTTTCCATTGCTTTCGCAATTTTCTGAACAATTTGTATGGTATATGCAGCTGCTTCTGGAGGTAAATCAAGGAGCGTTACAGCAGGTGTTTTTGGAATAACTAATGTATGACCATCGGCTTGAGGCATAATATCCATAAAAGCTAGAACTTGATCATCTTCATAGATTTTTATCGCTGGAAGTTCATCACGTAAAATTTTTGCGAAGATATTTTGATCATCGTATGCCATGTATTATTCCTTTAAAAATTATTTACACTTCAATTCTTTCTGACGCTCTTTAATAGCATCAAGACGTTGCTGCTCTTTGTCAGAAAACTTTGGTTTTGTCGTATGACAGTTTTCATTACCATATTTTTCTTTTGCATCAGGATCTTTAAAACAAAAGCCTTTTGATGCATAAATCAAATTATAATCGTCTTGCAATTTCTGACATTCTTGCTCAGGCGTTGCAGCTTGAACGCTTAAACCAGCAATACTTACCATGCCAGTAAAGACTGCAACTATAAATTTATTCATGAGCGTTTCCTCAGTTAAAGGTATGAACCTGTACTCAATATAAGGTTTATTACCAATATTTCAATGACTATTAATTACTCAAGTGTCATTTTGGTTGATAATTTGTTCACAATATAAATAAAAACTTTACATATCAACTATTTATAAAAATCAAATAAAAACATAAACTTAAGAAAAATTATATATGTTTTTTCAGAATTTGATTCTCGTTTAATCTACTTTAACTGTTATTAATAAGAGAAAAATATACTTCTGGTTCGGTTGATAATATATAAAAAATTGTAGGAAAAGATGAGATTTTATAGCTTTTTCATTTGCTAAATAGACGGCTTGAGTTTGAAATTGGGTCAATGAAAAAGAAATATATCAATGACATTATAAAAATACAAAGCGTGATAATTATCACATTTTTGTATTTTAGGATTAAGTGGAATTCACAGGGCCCATTTTAATTTAGACGGAAATGGGCTTTTTCTTTTGATATCTAAAATATAAATAAGCCAAAATTGATCTTAGTTTACAATTCAACTGAAAGATGTATTGATTTTACATGTTTTAGCTTCTATTATGTGATCCTTAATTGCTGCGTTTGATAGTTTTTGTTTTTGTAACCCATTTCTAAAATTGATATGGGTTTTTTTTTAAGTCTTTTTAATATTCATTATGCAGCTTATTAAAATTAAGCATCTTTAATAAGCTGCCATCTAAAAGATTAAATTTATTCCAATGTAATCTTGGTCCATGCTTCATACATTTTAACTGCCGCAGAGAAGTCACTATTGTCTTCAGCAGTTAAATTCGCAGCCTGAATTAAACTTTGTGTTAATGACAAAAGTGGGGCAGGAAGCTTAGCTTGATGGACTAAATCCAAAGCAATTCCTGTATCTTTGGCAAGAAGAGGTAAGCCAAAGGTCACTGGAAATTCACGACTCAATACACGCTGTGGGAAGATAGTTTCTGTTACCAAACTTTTACCACTTGAGGCATTAATGCACTCTAATGCTTCGTTCAAACTGACCCCATGTGCTTTGAGTGCACTGAAGCCTTCTGCAACAGACCAAAGGTTGACTGCGAGTAACATATTATTAACGGCTTTTACTGCAAATCCAGCACCCGATTCACCAACATGTTTAATTAATTTACCTACTGCTTGCAGTGCCGGTAATGCGCGTTCAAAAGCTGCGGCATCACCACCGACCATGACAGTTAAAGTTGCATTTTCAGCACCTACTGTTTGACCACTTACTGGAGCATCCAGAAAATCAACATTCAATTGTTTTAATGAGCTTGCTAATGCGCGGGCAGAGTCAGGGACTCCACTTGTACAGTCTATCCAGATTGCCCCAGATTTAATTTGTACATCATTAATAAGTGCTTCTACGTCATTGCTTGTCGGTAAACATGAAAAGATAATATCTGCTTGTACCGCTTGCTCTAATGGAGCAGCCTTTGTGCCATATTCTATTGCATGTTGTTTGGCTTTTTCGAAATTTCGATTCCATACATAGACAGTATCGAAGTGTTTCGGTAAATGTGCTGCCATACGATAGCCCATTGCACCCAAACCAATAAATGCAACAGATTGACTCATGACCTTATCCTTAAATTTGTGTTGAACGTTCGGTCAGCCATTTCGCCAGTTGTGGCCAAAATTCCAGAGCACTGGCCTGACTCGACATTAGGCCTAAATGACCGCCGGGGATGAGAGTAAACGTGACATCTTGGCTGCTTGTCAATTGACTTAATGGAGAAGCAGCATCAGCAGTCACCAACTGATCACTACGACCCGCGCCAACTAAGAGAGAGCAATCTATATTTTTTAATTCGATTTTTTTATCTTTTAATTGAATAAAGCCACGTTTTAGTGGATTTTGTAGCCAGACATTAAACAACATGTCCTGATTAATCCCCCCTGGGTAATCAATCATATTATTTAAAAAGCTACTTAAGGTTGCATGCTCTTGTACAAATTGCAGGTCATCAAGATTTTTTAGCAATTGAACATGCCCCTCAAACCAGCCTTTAGGATCAAGAATTTTAAAGCCTAATGAATTTAAAATTCCGGGACTATGAATCAGGCGTTTTGGCAATCCCGAATAAATACGGTCCTGAATTTTTTTATTACGACCAATAAGATGATTCATGTTTCGGTAGAGTTTGCCAATATAGCCAGATGCATAACTATCTATTGGACTACCAAGAACAATCAGGTTTTTAATATAGTTAGGTTGGTTAAGCGCAGTATATAAAGTGACGAATATGCCAGCCATACTCCATCCATGGAGTGAGATTTGTTCACTTCCTGAATGTGTGCGGACGATTTCTATCGCTTTGGGAATGAAATCTTCAATAAATGATAAAAAGTTAAGATGTCTATCTTTAAACTTTAAACTTCCCCAATCGACCAAATAGACATCGAAACCAGCATTTTGGAAATATTTAATAAGAGAGCGATAAGGATATAAATCATATATCGCCATATTAATGGCGAGTGGGGCAACAAATACTAAAGGTTCTTTAAATCTTTTCTGTGTTGCTGCGTAATAGCGAATACGGGTTTGATTGAACTCGCCAATGACTTCATAGGGAGTGCTTTGTGACAGAACCAATGTTTTTGGGTGAAATAGTCGGGCAGAAAGATGCTTCATTTGACTTTGTTCAGAGACAAGGGACTTTAAGCGTTTCATCTTGCTTTACCAACTATTTACTAAAGATTGAATAAAGTCTAAGCGATAATTTTAAGGTTTACCTTGACCTTAAATACATTAGACACTCAAAATGATGATAGTTTTTAGTACATGACCAGTAAAGGCGAACATTTAATGAACCAGTCTGATGATTTAGAATACCAACTTGATACCTTAGCCATTCGTACCGGACATACACGTAGTTTTGAAGGTGAACATGGCGAACCGATTTTTTTGACTTCATCATTTGTATATGAAAATGCAGCTGAAGCTGCAGCAAAATTTTCTGGTCAGGTTCAAGGAAATATCTATTCTCGTTTTACCAATCCGACTGTAGGCATGTTCGAAAAACGATTGGCAGCTTTAGATGGCGCTGAACGAGCTGTAGCGACAAGCTCGGGAATGGGGGCAATTCTGGCAGTTGCTATGGCGTATCTAAAAGCGGGTGATCATGTTATTTGCTCAAGAGCAGTTTTTGGTTCAGTTGTTGCCTTATTTGAAAAATATATTGCCAAGTTTGGTGTAGATATTACATTTGTCGATTTATGTGATTTAGACGATTGGAAAAAGGCAGTACGTCCAGAAACTAAACTTTTATTTGTTGAGTCACCGTCTAATCCTTTAGCTGAGATCGCAGATATTCAAGCGCTTGCAGATATTGCCCATGCGAATGGTGCATTACTTGCGGTTGATAACAGTTTCTGTACGCCTGTTTTACAGCAACCATTAAAGTTTGGGGCAGACCTTGTAATTTACTCGGCGACTAAATATTTAGATGGGCAAGGGCGCGCATTAGGTGGTGCTGTTGTCGGTAATCATCAGTTATTAGAAGAAGTTTTTGGTGTTGTCCGTACGCTTGGACCATCAATGAGTCCATTTAATGCTTGGGTCTTCTTAAAAGGTTTAGAGACTTTACGTTTGCGTATGAAAGCACACTGTGAAAGTGCTCAAATTCTTGCAGAATGGTTATCTACTCATGAAAAAGTAGAAAAAGTTTACTACGCTGGTTTGCCAACTCATGAAGGTCATGAACTTGCTGCCAAACAGCAAAATGGTTTTGGCGGGATCGTTTCATTTGTTGTTAAAGGCGAACGTGAAGGTGCTTGGAAGGTTATTGATAATACTAAGTTTATTTCAATTACGGGCAACTTGGGCGATGTGAAGTCAACAATTACACATCCTGCAACGACTACACATGGCAAACTTTCTGCTGAAGCAAAAGCTGCGGCGGGCATCCAAGAGGGTTTAATCCGTGTATCTGTGGGCTTAGAAGATATTAACGACATTATCCGTGATATCTCACGTGGTCTAGATTTAATCTAATTATCTCGATCGAAATAACACTCTTTGGTTATTTTGTTCATGAAACCATCTCTTTAATCGAGATGGTTTTTTATATTTAAATGTTACCCAAATTTCAGAATTGCAATAAAAAACCTACATTTTTGTTTAAATGAGGGCTAAGAGTACAAGGTATAAAGACTTTAAATTTAATTAAAAGAAATGCGAGTTTTAAAATGCTTAAGCCTATTGCTATTGTTGTTGTGGTAGGGGTAATTGGGGTGGTTGGATATAAATTATTGACCAAACCGCATCAACACCCAGTAAATGAAACAACCTTATTGATTAACAATGCAGAGAAGTCGGTGCAAGAAGCAGATAAATCTATTCAAGAAGCAAATACATCCTTTAAGAAAGTCCCTTTAAGTGAATATAAAACAATTGATAAAGGGTTACAGGCATCTCAATAGTGAAATAAATTTTTATCAAACTTTAATGTATAACTTTTAGACGTTTATGAAGTGTATCTAAGTTTAACCACGCTACTCATGTAGCTACGTGAAATAGAGCTAGAGATACTGATAGAAAACATTAGTCTATTGTGTCAGAATTACGGATTAATTTGAGTTCAATGCGCTAATCTGTATGGATTTTAATCACATGGGTTGGTTCAATGAGATTAAGTTTTTATAAAGTATTACCCGATAACCAATAATACTTTAAAGATTTGATAGAGATACGGAGTAAAGTTATGAATATCAATATGCTCATGCAGCAAGCGCAGCGCATGCAAAAAGATATGGAAACAAATATAAAAAAGGCGAAAGAAGAGCTTGCCCAAACTGAAGTCCAAGCAGAAGCTGGTGGTGGTTTGGTTAAAGTAACCATGAATGGTCGCTATCTTGTAAAACGTATCGAAATTAACCCTGAATTACTTCAAGATGAACCAGATATGATTGAAGATTTGATTGCTGCAGCGGTAAATGATGCTGTGCGTCAAGCAGAAGTTATTTCAGAAGAAAAAATGCAAAAAGCGAATTCTGGTATGGGCTTGCCACCTGGCTTAGCGGGCATGTTCTAAGGAAGTTCTGTGTTTAGTGATAGATTTGAACAACTCGTTCAAGCTTTACGTATATTGCCTAGCGTTGGCCCGAAATCGGCTCAACGTATGGCATTACATCTTTTGATGAAAAATCGAGAAGGTGCGTTCGCATTAGCTCATGCTTTACATGAGGCTTCAAGTTATATTCATGAGTGTAGCGTTTGCCATTCTCTAACTGAAAATGAAATTTGTGATATTTGTGCCTCAACTGAGCGAGAAGATCAATTATTGTGTGTAGTTGAATCACCAGCAGATGTCATGGCGATTGAGCAAAGTGGTAGTTTTCGAGGTAAATACCATGTTTTAGGGGGACATCTTTCTCCTTTGGATGGTATTGGCCCAGAAGAAATTGGTATTCCTTATCTGATTCAGCGCTTAAGTCAAGGCACTATTGAAGAAGTGATTTTGGCAACTAATGCGACTGTAGAGGGACAGGCAACCGCTCATTATTTGGTAGAGGCGACTAAGCACTTACCTATACACATGACGCGTATTGCTCAAGGTGTACCGCAAGGTGGTGAACTTGAGTATGTAGATAGCCATACCTTAAGTCAGGCAGTTCATAACCGTATGAGAATGAAATAAGCATTCCGATGCTTATTTCATTGATGCGATATAAAATTGAATTAAATTTATTAATTTAGCTATTAAAGGCAAATATTATTTTGTCTTTAATTAGAAAAAATCGTTTAAATAAAATATGAAAGCACATAAGAATGAAAAAGATCTTAGAGATTTTAAAGAATGAATATTTGTAGTTAACTTTAAAAGTATAAATAAAAGATCAAAAAATTATCTATTTTCGAAAAATTGTTCAAAAATAGAGTATTCATAAAGGTTTAAGTGGTAATTTCCTACTTCTATGTTATATATACCAGAGTTCTAAGCACTCTTTGCATTTACTTGAGAAAGCATGTTTCAGTTTATCCAACAGCAAACCGAATTGGTTGATGTTCTTCAAAAAATGGATCAATGTTCCATATATGGACTTGATACAGAATTTATTAAGGTTGACACACTCTGGCCTAAACTTGGGGTATGCCAAGTCAATGTAAATGGTAATGTCTATCTGTTGGATGGTGTTTCATTAGATCTAAGTCAGTTTTGGAAAAAAATATTTCTCGCACAGCAGAACATTTTTCATGCATGTGGGGAAGACATCGATTTAATCTATCATTACGCTGATCAAGAAGATCTGCTTAATGTGTTTGATACTCAAGTCGGTCTTTCTTTCTTAGGTCATGGACTACAAGTGAGTTACCAAGGCGCTTTAAAGCTTTGTCTCGACATTGACATTGAAAAAGATCAAACAAGATCTGATTGGTTGGCTCGACCTTTATCGCCTCAGCAACTCTGTTATGCAGCCAATGATGTTCTATATATAATGAAGTTAGCTCATCATATTCAAGAACAACTTAAGCAGAAAGGGCTTTATGAGTATGTTCTTGAAGATTGTAGTAGTTTAACTAAAGAAATTATTAGTGAAACGCCTACAGAGTTACTCTATACCGATGTTGGTAATTATCGTCATTCGCGCCGTCAATTGATGCAATTGCAAAATTTAAGTGAATGGCGTGATTACATTGTTAAAGCGACGAACCAGCCACGTAGTTTTATTCTTAGAAACTCAACCATGATTGATATGGTTGAAAAGAATCCACGTAATAGTTTTCAACTCTCGCAAGTTAAAGATATTCGCCCAAATGTAGTTCGTGAATATGGAAAAACGATTCTAGAATTACTTAAAGATTTACCTAATGAAAGCGAATGGCCAACAAGAATTGCCAAACCTTTTAAAGTAACATCTAAAGAAACTTTAAATAAAATGGATATGGTACTTGCCCATGCAATAAGTGAAACTTCTATTCCTAAGGAAGTATTACTTAGAAAAAAATGGCTAAATGCAATTCATCAACATGTTCTTTCTCAAGGGGATGAACAAGATTTACCTGATTATCTTTTGGGGTGGCGTTATGAGTTGTTAACTCAACCATTAATTCATTTATTTCAAGAAGAAAAAGAAAGTCTATCAATTTAAAATGAGTTGATAGTTAAAATTTAAAAGGCTCATCTTCGTGATGAGCTTTTTTAATTAAGGATAGTGAATGGCTTGAAGTTTAAATTGAGTAGTTTTTATTTAAAATAATAGATATTTAACGTTAATAGTTAATAAAATAAATAATTATATTAGTTATATTAAATAATTAACTTATTTTAAAAGTTAGTAAAGTGATGAATTGAATGGGTTTTAATTTGTAAAAGTGATAATGAATTAAATTAACCGATTCAATGAGAAAAATTCAATTGATTAAACATACAGGTCTGTATATTCTTGGATACAAGAAAAACAATTTCAATATGAATAATATATAACTATAAGTTTGTTTCAGTGCAGAAATAAGAAAGCCGACCCAATTGGGTCGGCTTTTTATTTTTTAATGATATAGCTCAATTAAAATGTCAGTAGGTTATTAAATTTTAAAAATTAAGTATTAATCTTCTACGGATTTTTTGTGAATGAACCAGCAAGTTCAGCTACAAGTTCTTCAGCTTTTTGAAAAGCATTTTCTAATGACTTTATATGTCGTTCGTCTCCAAACTCTTGATATTCTGAGGCAATTTCATAAATTTTCTCTACACCTAAATATTTACTGAGTGTACGCAGGTGAGGTACAAGATGATTCATGTTGTGACGAATACCATCGTTCTTAAACCCAAACTCCCCACTAGATGTGATAATGATTAAAATTTTTCCAGATAAAAGAGGTTGTAAAGGGAAATCTCCTCGAGCAAGGTCAAAATCAAATGTCTTATTAATTCGAATAATTTGGTCAAACCATGCTTTGAGTTGAGCAGGCATACCGTAATTGTACATAGGGGAAGAAATTAGAATGATATCTGAACTCGAAACCTCCGCTATTAACTGATCTGATATTGATAAGACATCGCATTGAGTTTGTGTTCTTTTATTTTCAGGTGTGAATACAGCATCAATCCAGTCCTGAGTAATAAATTGAGACGGATTCATTCCTACATCCCGATAAATATACTCATCCATAGGCCTTTTATTTTTCCATAAACTGACCAATCGGCTGGCAATACTTTTTGAAATAGAATTATGATTTGGATTGGGGTTAATTGCAGCTCGTACGCTGGCATCTATATGTAACATTTTGCTCATCATAAATTCCATAAGGGTTAGGAGTTAATTTATTCTGAGTTTTAAATGAGAAGTAGACAAACGAGAAAATTACAGCTATAGATGATTTTAAATCACCTATAACTGTGATTCAGGAGAAAGCATGCAAGTCTCATTGCAAGCACTTAGGGCATTTGAATCAGCTGCTCGACTAGGCAGTTTTAAATTGGCTGCTGAAGAGCTTTCGCTAACACCGACTGCAATTTCACATCATATTGCCAATCTTGAAAGCAGGTTAAATGTTGATTTATTTCATCGACAGGTAAGAAAAATAACGCTTACAACGACAGGTGATAGACTAGCAGTAGCGATTTCTGAAGGATTTCGTAAAATTGAAGATGCGCTAGATGAAATAACAGTAAATGGAAATACACTCAGAGTAGCTACCACGTCTTCATTGGCAGCAATGTTATTAATTCCCTCAATAAATGAATTTTATCAATTACATCCTGATATCTCGGTTGAATTTTCTACAGGGGAAGCGTTAGAAAGTCACTTATATACATTACCTATTCGATATGGTGATGTATCTTTAATACCTTCTAACGATATTCTTAAATATGAGTCTTTTAATGTATTTGGTGCATCTAAACTTGATCCCCTTGAACATTCTAATGAGCCAATAATGTTATTCACCACAGAATGGAAAAATAAAGCATTACCAAGTCCGCCACTAGAGACTTGGCTTGAGCTGAATGGATGGGACCGAACGCAAATAACAATTAAGAAGTTTGATCAGGAAATTTTTGGAATACATGAGGCATTAGCGGCCAATGGACTTGTATTTTGTTCTTCTACACTTGCCCAGAGATTTATTAAAGCAAATCTTATACAACCGCTTAAAACTAAATCAGTTCAATCTGAGCTGTGCTATTACATCCCAAATAAAGAAGATTTTAAAAATAGAAATGCCAGAAAATTTATTGAATGGATAGAGAGGTTATTTAATCAATAAGCTTATATTTCTGATTGGAATTAACTACACAACACCAAAACTATATAAGCTTTTTATGCTATAAAATTAGATAAATTAATAATTAGAGAGATAAATATGCTTAATAACTTTAGTGCTGAACAAGCGCGTCAAAATGCTAAAAATTTTAAAATCAATCAAGAGGCCATGCTGGAAAAAATTTTAACAGGCACTGAAACTGATTCTAAAGCAGGGAAGCGAAAAGCAACTTTCCTGTTTCCGATTGATGCTGTAAGTCCTGATCAGCTCACACAAGTAGAAGAGGAACTTAAGGGTAGAGGCTTTAATGTATCAACCAATATTGAACACTCTGGTACTACCATAACGATAGAAATAAGCTTTTAAATATCGATTTTTTTTAGACCGCTCTTTTAAAGGCGGTCTTTTATATCGTATTAAAAAGGGAAGATAAATTTATTTACATTTAAACTTATGTTAATCATGATTTTATTTGACACGTTCTACCATCTTCTGTAGCTTTACTTTTTAAGTGGAATATGGATATGAACTTCCAAACAATACTTTTATCTTTCAAAAATCAATCTACTGGTACAGATGCATTTAAAGATTTAAAAAATGCTTGTGAACAGTCTCTTAAAGAATCTCAAAATACAAAAGAAAAAGCAGCAGTCTATTTGATCTATGGTTTTGCACGTAGCTACGTGATTTTATATGAAGATGAAGCCGTAACAACTGAATTTGCCAACGTTTCTAAGACTACGCTCATAGGTTACATGGAATGCCTCAATGAAGCTCTATTAAGCCAAGATGATAGTGCTATTTTGAATGCCTTAAATCAAGTAACTGATAACTATATAAAGAGTTCTCGAGTCTTCTAAATATCATTAACTTGTTTTGGTAAAAATACTTCTTTAGCTTGGGCTAAAGAAGTATTCAAAGTTTGTATTAGTGAGACTTTTTCTTACCGCCGCCATCTTGTTTATTGACGGTAGACCATGCGATTCGTTCAGCTTCTTCTTGAGAATGACCTCTGTCTACTTCACTCTCAACAATATGTTTAGCCTGACGTTTTTGCTTTGCTGTGTAAGCTGTTTTATCGCCACGAGGCATAAGTTCATCCTCCACATCTATTATTAAGATACTTATTATTGAAACATATTGAGAATTTAAACTAGTTAAGTAATGTCTGCTAATGTTTATTAAGTGGTTAGAAGTTTTACTTAAATGTGAATTTTAAAAGGTAATACCTAATTTTAATACGATAAATTTCATAGTATTAAGGGGTGAAACTATTAAAAACAGATCACAAAAAGTACTTAGTAACGAACGATTTCTTATTTTTTTCTAAAATTGTTTTTATTTTATTAAAATGAATAATTATATTTAATTTTTAAAATCAGATATTTACTTGTTTTTTATGAAGGCTGGCTTTTGTCTAGAACAAAGTTATTATCGACCTTAATCAACGTTGTGGGTTAATATTTCCCAAGAATTAAAAAAACGACTGATGCGTAAACAAACCTGCGTGGGTGAGTCGTTTTTTTTCATGTATGCTGTCCTTAGTTCAAGAGTTGATTTGAAATGCACTGTGATATTTATAGATCGAGCAAAAAAGATGAAATGTACATTTATATTGCTCGTCCAAACTATCCTGACGATGCGGAACAAGCTGATCCGTTTGAAAATGTTCCTGAAGCTGTTTTGCAAGCGTTTGGTCGTGCAACGTTTGTCATGCATTTAGAATTAGCTCCAACACGTAAATTGGCGCGTGCTAATGTTTTACATGTTTTAGACTCATTACAAACAAAGGGTTTCTTTATTCAGATGCCACCAGAAGGGTTAATTAACCCGAATGCGGTTGAACCAGAGGGCTTACGTGGTGCGTGAAAATCAAACTGGAATAATGAATCAATTATTCTCTTTTTTGGATTTTATTCCTGAAGATGCTATTGCTTTAACAGCTTATGGAATAGGCGCTATTATTGCTTTGTGGTGTTGGTGGCGATTAATGCGCCGCCTACCAACGACTTTGGGTGCAATTAGTTGGCTTGTTGTATTTGCTATTTTAGTTACACCAACTGTGTCTGAAGGGCCAAATGCCTCGGTAGCACCTGCTATTTTTGGACTACTCTTTGGTGTTTTAACGAAAGATAGCCCACTAATCTGGGCAAATTTATCTTTAATTCTGTTTGTAGTTGGTCTAGGTTTGGTTGTTGGTTATTGTTGGTCAAAATATTCAACAAGCAAAAGCATGCGTTCCATCTAACCATTGAAATAGAAAAATAAGGTCTTCACATGTCTGCTGATACCCAACATTTTACCGGTACAGATCAATATATCGCGACTGACAGTCTTAAGCTCGCTGTAAAAGCAGCCCGTGCTTTACAAAAGCCTTTACTGGTTAAAGGTGAACCTGGTACGGGTAAAACTTTACTTGCTGAACAAGTAGCAGAAAGTTTGGGCTTAAAACTCATTACTTGGCATATCAAATCGACAACCAAAGCACAGCAAGGGTTGTATGAATATGATGCTGTTTCTCGTTTACGAGACAGCCAGTTAGGTGATGACCGTGTTTACGATATTAAGAACTATATTAAACCCGGTAAATTGTGGGAAGCTTTCACGAGTGAAGAGCGTTGTGTCTTGTTAATTGATGAAATTGACAAAGCCGATATCGAGTTTCCAAATGACTTGTTGCATGAACTCGATAAAATGTCTTTCTATGTTTATGAAACCAGTGAAACCATTACGGCAACACAACGCCCAATTGTAATTATTACCTCGAATAACGAAAAAGAGTTACCAGATGCTTTCTTGCGTCGTTGTTTCTTTCATTACATTGAGTTTCCAGATGAAGTGACCATGCGAGAAATTATCGATGTTCATTTCCCGAATATTTCTGCAACACTCGTCAACGAAGCTTTACAGATTTTCTTTAAATTACGTGAAATTCCTAATTTGAAGAAACCACCATCAACATCTGAGTTAATTGATTGGTTAAGCTTGCTCATGGCAGATGATATGCCTGAAGATGTATTGCGTAATCGAGATACATCTAAAGCTATTCCACCGTTATATGGTGCTCTCATCAAAAACGAGCAGGATGTGCAACTCCTCGAACGTTTGGCTTTCATGTCTCGACGTTAAAGGAGGGAATAACCCATGTTTGTGCGGTTATTTTACACCCTACGTAAATACGGTGTTCCAGTTACAACTCGTGAGCTCATTGATTTAAACCGTGCAGTAAGTGAAGGTTTAGTTTTTGCCGATCAAGAAGAGTTCTATCAACTTGCTAAAACTATTTTAGTTAAAGATGAACGCTTTTTTGACAAGTTTGATCGTGCCATAAAAGACTACTTTGACGGTATCGAAACCTTTGACCTGGATGAGTTACTTAAGCAAGTTCAGAAACTACCAAAAGACTGGTTTGATTTAGAGCTTCTAGAAAAACATTTAACTCCTGAACAAAGAGCAGAACTCCAAAAAGCTGGTTCCTTAGAAGAACTGGTGAAAATGCTGGAAGAGCGGTTACGCGAACAGCATAAGAAACATCAAGGCGGAAACCGCATGGTGGGTACAGGTGGTACTTCACCTTTTGGGGCTTTTGGTGATCATCCTGAGGGAGTGCGGATTGGTGGGCCGGGTCGTAAACGTTCGGCGGTAAAAGTATGGGAACAGCGTAAATATCAAAATCTAGATGACGACCAAGTTCTTGGTACTCGTCAGATGCAAATTGCTTTGCGCCGTTTGCGTAAATTTGCACGTCAAGGTGCAGCTGAAGAGTTGGATGTTGACAGTACAATCCGTGAAACAGCCAAGCAAGGTATTCTTGATGTTCAAATGGTACCAGAGCGTCGAAATCGAATAAAAGTGCTTATGTTGTTCGATGTAGGCGGTTCTATGGACGCTCATATTGCCCAATGCGAGAAACTCTTTAGTGCCGCTAAAACTGAGTTTAAGACACTTGAGTACTTTTATTTTCATAATTGTCTCTATGACTATGTTTGGAAAGATAATCATCGCCGCACAGCTACTCGTATGAATACATGGGATCTATTTCACACTTATGGACGCGACTATCGTGTAATTGTAGTGGGTGATGCCAGTATGGCACCGTATGAGCTAAAATCGGTGGGTGGCTCGGTTGAATATATGAATGATGAGACTGGTGAGGTTTGGTTACGCCGCTTACGTCAACATTTCGATAAAACAGCTTGGTTAAATCCTGAAACTGAAGGGTATTGGCATTACACTCAGACCATTGGCTGGATTAAAGAAATTTTTGAAAATCATATGTATCCAATGACGCTAAAAGGCATTGAAGATATGACTCGCTACCTTTCTCGATAAGCTTAATAACTTTAATAATTTAAAAAGAGAGATGACATGCAACATCAAATTAACGGTATTGCTTTGCCGAATGAACAAGGATTTTTTGGTGAATATGGCGGACAGTTCATTCCTCCACATTTAAAAGAGGCAATGGATGAGATTAATGTTGCTTATGAAGAGATTCGCCATACCCCTGAATTTAAAAATGAATTGGCAGATCTCTTTACGAATTATGTAGGCCGTCCAAGTCCTTTATTTCATGCCAAGCGTCTTTCTGAACAGTTAGGCGGTGCACAAATTTATTTAAAGCGCGAAGACTTAAATCATACGGGTGCACATAAAATCAATCACTGTTTAGGTGAGGCTTTACTTGCCAAGTATATGGGCAAAAAGAAAGTTATTGCTGAAACAGGTGCTGGTCAGCATGGGGTTGCTTTGGCAACAGCTTGCGCCTTAGTGGGGATTCCATGTGAAATTCATATGGGGCAAGTCGATATCGAAAAAGAACATCCAAATGTCGTCAAAATGAAAATTTTGGGTGCTCATTTGGTCGCAGTAACACGTGGTACAGCAACATTAAAAGATGCCGTAGATAGTGCATTTGAAGAATATTTAAAAGACCCCAAAAACTTTATCTATGCGATTGGTTCCGTCGTGGGTCCACATCCATTCCCTAAAATGGTTCGTGATTTTCAATCGATTATTGGTACAGAAATTAAAGAACAAACACATCATCGTTTTGGAAAAAATCCGGATTATGTTGTGGCATGCGTCGGCGGCGGTTCAAATGCAATAGGCGCATTTACGGCATTCTTAAATGATCCCGATGTAAAGCTGGTAGGCGTTGAACCAGCTGGACATGGTTTAGACACCCATATGCATTCAGCAACACTAACCTTAGGTAAGCCAAGTCAAATTCATGGTATGGCCTGTTATGTCCTTGAAAATGAAGATGGTGAACCTTTACCAGTGCATTCTATTGCTTCAGGACTTGACTACCCAGGTGTTGGCCCACAACACAGTTTTTTAAAAGATTTAGGTCGTGTTGAATATAGCACTGCAACTGACCAAGAGTGCTTAGATGCTTTTATGACACTTTCTCGGGTTGAAGGCATTGTTCCTGCTCTTGAAAGCTCACATGCTGTTGCATGGGCAATTCGTGAAGCTCCCCAATTAGCGAAAGAAACCATGATTGTAGTGAATCTATCTGGGCGTGGAGATAAAGACTCTGATTATGTCGCTGAAAAGCTTAAGCTTTAAAACTCATTAAACTTTAGAAGCGGTCCATCATTTAAGGGCCGCTTTTTATTTTGAATATCTAAATTAAAGTTTAATTAAAGTTCATCATTTTATAATTAAAACAAAGTATTCTGAATTTAACGTGTGATTGTTCGAGATAGGCGTGTAAAACTCCGGTTCACAAGGCAAAGCGTTGCTTTGCTGTACCTCACTCAGTAGAATAGTCACTTTGCAAAATTTGCCTTTGGAGACGCCTAAGTGGAGCGACCGACGATTAGCCCTGAAAATTTACAGGAAGCGGCTGAAAATTTATCAACAATTCGAGATTTTATTCGTTTTGGGGTATCAGCATTACGTCAACATGATGCACATTTAGGACAAGGTACTGAAGATTATTTTGCAGAAAGCTCTGCATTAGTTTTACAAACCTTATCTCTTGAATGGTCAGCAGACGCAGAAATTCTAGACGCGAAGTTATTACCAAGTGAAAAAGCAGAATTTTTAAGCTTATTGGAACGCCGTATCAATGACCGTATTCCAACATCTTATTTACTAAATCTTGCTTATTTCTTTAATAAACCATTCTATGTAGATGAGCGTGTATTGATTCCACGTTCACCAATTGCAGAATTAATTGAGCAACGTTTTGCACCATATTGTTTAGATGAAAATGGTCAAATGCGCGAAGCTCTCAATAATTTGCCAGAAAATACAAAGCCTAAAACTCCGCACCGTATTTTAGATATGTGTACAGGTTCTGGATGTATTGCAGTCGCTTTGGCTTATGCTTATCCAGATGCTGAAATAGATGCAACTGACATCTCTAAAGAAGCTTTAGAAGTTGCTTCAATTAATACTGAGCACCACAATAAGCAATATCAAGTTGCATTGCTTGAGTCGGATCTATTCGCCAAGATTCCAGCTGAAAATCAGTATGATTTGATTGTAAGCAATCCACCGTACGTCGATGCTGAAGATATGGCCGACTTACCAGAAGAATTTTTACATGAACCTGAACTTGCATTGGCAGCGGGCCAAGATGGTTTAGACTTAGTTCGTAAAATGCTTGCACAAGCGGCAGATTACTTAACTGAAGATGGCCTCATTGTCATTGAAGTAGGTAATTCTGAATGGTCAATGCGTCAGAACTTTAATACGATTGATTTCAACTGGCTCACTTTCCAAAAAGGTGGTTCAGGTATTTTTGCTTTGACTGCTGAACAATGTCGCCGTTATAGAAAACTATTTGAAGAGCAAATATAAGGAGTTGGGCATATGGCAGGGAATAGTATTGGACAACTCTTTCGTGTAACTACTTGTGGTGAGTCTCATGGCGTTGGCTTAATGGCAATTGTTGACGGTGTGCCACCGGGCCTTGCGTTAACCGAAGAAGATCTACAAAAAGATCTAGACCGTCGTAAGCCAGGTACATCAAAATTTGCGACTCAACGCAAAGAGCCTGATCAAGTTGAAATTATTTCAGGTGTATTTGAAGGTAAAACCACTGGTACACCAATCGGTTTATTGATTCGTAATACTGACCAAAAATCGAAAGATTATGGCAATATTGCCCAAACTTTTAGACCTGGCCATGCCGACTATACATATACGCAAAAATACGGCTTCCGTGACTATCGTGGCGGTGGCCGTTCAAGTGCTCGTGAAACTGCTATGCGTGTTGCAGCAGGTGCAATTGCTAAAAAATATTTAGCAGAAAAATTTGGCGTTTTGATTCGTGGTCATGTTACGCAAATTGGTAATGAAGTTGCCGAAAAACTGGATTGGAATGAAGTTCCGAATAATCCATTTTTCTGTGGTGATGTAGACGCTGTTTCGCGTTTTGAGGCTTTGGTTACTTCTTTACGTGAACAAGGAACGAGCTGCGGTGCAAAACTAGAGATTTTAGCTGAGAAAGTTCCTGTGGGTTGGGGTGAACCTGTTTTTGACCGTTTAGATGCTGACATTGCTCACGCGATGATGAGTATTAATGCGGTTAAAGGTGTTGAAATCGGTGATGGTTTTGCAGTTGCTGGACAGTTTGGTCATGAAACACGTGATGAAATGACCAGTAATGGCTTTTTAGCGAATCATGCAGGTGGTATTTTGGGGGGTATCTCAAGTGGTCAGACCATTCGAGTCGCTATTGCACTAAAACCAACAGCAAGCATTACGACACTAGGTAAAACGATTAATTTAAATCGTGAAGATACAGATGTGTTGACTAAAGGCCGTCATGATCCTTGCGTAGGTGTTCGAGCAACCCCAATTGCTGAAGCAATGTTAGCAATTGTTTTGATGGATCATTTCTTACGCCATCGCGCACAAAATGCAGATGTTATTCCACCATTTGCTCCAATCGAACCATAGTCATAATTTTTGACTAAAATAAGTAAAACCCCATATTTAAATTAAATATGGGGTTTTAAATTTTTATTCCATTAAGTCTGATTAAATTTTAAATTATTTTCTTGTCTTATAATATTTATATAAATATAATATTCTGCGAATTATTTTTGAGTATATTCATCTGTAGAGTTTGGCAATTAAATCTTGTTAATTTTTACTGCAACCGATATTTATCACCGAAAGTTAATTTACTTAAATTGCTTTTATATAAGTTTATTACATATTTAAATTTTTATTACTTTAAACAAAGAATTTTCAAAGTCATCATTGAAATTGGGGAAATATCAATGAATCAGTGTACATATAGAATTGGCTGTATGTCAAAGGATAGGCTATTGCCTAAAAATTTAGAGGCAATGATAAAAGTTATTCATGACTTATCTTTGTCATCTCATCTTGTGGGGAATTGGATATATAGTGAAGATAATCCTGATATACATATTATTGATTTAGATAGTGGTTATACCAATATTCTTATTCCAAAAAAAATTAAGATCGTATTAAGTAATAATCCTGAGCTTTTAAAGGGCTATCAGTATGGTTTGAAGAGACCAATAAGATATCAGGAACTTCTCAATATTTTACAAGATATTGAGAAGAATGAATATTTTAAAACAAGTTATCAAGAACGTATAATAAATAACGAGAATATAGTGTCTAAAGATCATTTAGAGACAAAAATTCTTTATAAGCTTGTCTGTTATCCAAACTTTAAAAACATTCATGCTGAGCAGATTGTTAATGTTACTAGAGTTTGTGCTTTATTATCTATTGAGTCAAAAACAGCTCAAGAAATTAAGAGGTTTTTGAACTTATCTATTGATGAAATACAAAAAATTATAGAAATAATAAAAAAAGAAGCCTATCCAAATTATGAAACAATACATGAGAATATTGTTTCGATTTTACCATTTTCAACTGAAGCTATTTCCACAGTACCGCAAAGAATAGAACAAAATTCACTATTTTATTTTTTAATTAAATTTTGGAAGAGGTTGAAAGGCGAGCTCTAATTAAATGGAATTTTTTCTATATTAGATTATCTGAATCTAGTAATTTTCATTATATAAAAACAGGATGTTGATGTATTGAAAGTTGCTAAATTTATTAAGTTTATATAAGTCATTTTTAACAGATGGTTTAAATTTAAATAAAATAGGTTTTCGTACTTACTGGTTCTAAATTACATTTTAGCTTTGCCACGGATGGAAAAGCTAATTGTTTTTTTAATTGGGAAATGAGCGATAAAAGAAGTTAAGAGAGATAATAATTAGTCAAAAGTCATTTTGAATAGAAGTCTGACTTTTTAAGTTAAATCTACAATTTGTTCTTCGTTTACAGCAATCTTATATTGATTACGCCCATTGGTTTTTGCTTTATACAAAGCATGGTCAGCACGAGCTACAAAAGCAGAAATTGAATCGCTTAGACGTGGAATTGTGGTTGCGACTCCAACACTAATAGTGACTTGTGGTGAAACATCACTACATGGGTGTTTAATTGCAATTTTATCAATAGCATTCATTAAACGTTCAACTTGGATCAAGGCTTGCTGATTATTTGTCATTGGAAATAACAGTAAAAATTCTTCACCACCATAACGAGCAACTAAATCACCACTGCGTGCAGCAATAGAAGAAATAGCAATTGCGATTTCTTTTAAGCATTCATCACCCTTTAGATGTCCTAATGTGTCGTTGTATGCTTTAAAATAGTCGATATCGACCATCATGATGGTAAGGGGCATTTCATGTCGTAAAGCACGGCGCCATTCATTATCAAGTGTTTCATCTAGATAGCGTCGATTGGCTAAACCGGTGAGTGCGTCTTGTTGTGAAAGTAAAGATAATTGCTGTGCTTGCTGCATCAGTTCAATACGATTCAGCTCAATCATGCAGTTTTGTAAATAGTTTTCTCTATGTTGACGGTCAGTTGCATAGGCAAGGGTCATTCCTAAAAAACTACTGAAGGTGTAAGTCCGGTTCAAGAAAGTCCAGTCGATCACCCCATTTAAGTAATTACTTATCAAAATTCCAACAAGCCCGCCCATCCATCCAGCAAATATGGCGGTATAAAAGCGCATACCTACCGCACCATAGATAATCACAATCGCATACATCATCGCTGCATGAAAAAGAACATTATCTTGGCCATTTTCAATTACGTTAATTAAAATAAAAGTGATTGCCACAGCTAAAGCTGAACCGACTCCTACATAATAATCAAAATACTGATTTAATTTTTTAATAAATGATAAAATCCAAGCAATAAGAATGATTATGCCTACCCATGAATAATAGCTAAACCAGGGTAAAACTTGTTCAGTTGGTAAAACTTGATATATACCAAAGCTTAAAAATATATATAATATTAAAATAATAGGCGCTCTAAAGCGAAACTCATTAGCAGCACCGTTTTGGTATTGAAAACGATAAAGCGTTTCGAGCTGTTTAGGAAACCATACGAAGTTTAATCCTCGAGTGGTTAATAAATCTATTTGTTTCTGTCCCAATATATTGGAACCTTGCAACTTCATAATTAGTGCTCTCTATATTGGAAGTTGTCATAAAATGAGACTATTTTAGTAAAGTTCCATCTAAAAATATTGATTATATAATGTGTGATTTATTCAAAATAATAATACAGTTTTTTTAAAAAAGTAATGATTTTTATCTGAGTTAAATGTGATAAAAGTCACGTCATTTCAATGATTAGCGTCGTAATTATCCAAAGATTCACAATCCATCGAAAAAAGTTACAAATGGTCGAATAGCGATTGTAACTTTATCATTTTCGGATAGACTTATACCGTGAAATACAGATGATTGCTGTCATATAAATAGGAAAATTAGCAATGACTGCTCTAAATCAATATGGAATGCATTTAGAAATTACACCGCATAATGGATGGTCACAGCAGTTCTGGGATGACCTGCTACCAGCGAAAGAACGGGTAAGTAAACATCCGTTTTTTTCGGAAATGGCCAATGGGGGATTGAGCCTAGATAGTTTCCGTTATGCTTTACTTAATTTCTATCCGTTAGTAGCGCATTTCCCGTCATATATGGCAGGGGCGTTAGGCAAAGCAACGGGGTTTTCTGAACCTGGCGTTACAGAAGCACGAGATTGGTTAATCCAGAATATTAAGGTAGAAGAGCGACACTTAAAATGGTATCGCGACTGGGCTGGAGGTTTTGGCTTAACTGTTGATGAGCTTGATCATGTACGACCGCCAGCTGCGATGAATGCGGTGAACCATTTCTTATGGAATATGAGTCATCGTGGTAATTTAGCAGAGTGCCTTGCTGCAACAAATCTTGCAATTGAGTGGGCAACTGGGGATTGGTCGATTCAGGTCTATAAGGGTATTCATACTTATACTGATCATCCTGAAGTAACGATTGATAAACGTTCTTTAGCTTGGTTGCGTGCGCATGCTCACTATGATGATCTTCATCCTTATGAAGCCATGGAGCTGATTAAGCGTTTATGTAATGATCGTCCCGACTGGCAGCAAAAAGCATTTCATGCTGCTGAAGAAGGGCTGCGTTATTATGAATTAGCCTTAGATGATTGTTATAGGGTACAGCTTCAAGCCTCTGCTTGATCTTATCTTGAAAAAGGGAGGATATCGTATGGATATTCTCCCTTTTATTTTATTCGAGTAGCTTTAACAGTTTGGTTCGATAAGGCGTATCTTCAGGCAATAATTCAAGCAAACGCTCAACAGCGTCTACACGGTCAGGAACACGGCTTACGACTCGTAATAATTGATCAACATCTTCGATCTGATAAATCACATGACTTAAGCGAGCATCAAAACAATCTCTCCATGCACACAAAAATGGACTTTCTGATTTAGCTAAAAAACTCCCTCTATAGAGAGTAAGAGTTGTTGAAGTGAAACCCAAATTTAATGCTTGCTCCGCCATTAAAAAATCACATTGAATTTCACAGTTAAGTCGGTAAGGACGAGACTCGATCACATCGGGAATTAAGTTTCTGAGTTGAGATAGTTCTGCTTTTAAAGTGGTCGTACTTACAGGCCGATCACCATATAAAGCATAGTGTAATTCTTCAAGATTAATACCTTCAGGGCACAGTGTCAGAATGCAGAGAATCTCAATTTGACGTTGAGTTAAAGTAAGGCTGCGTTGGTTATATTGAACTTTTGGAGTTCCAAAGGCCTTAATATATAAAATATTTTTTTTGTGAAGCTGAATTGCTTGTTTAACAATGTCCGCACATCTCTCAACAGCTAAAATTCCCAATGAGTTATGCTTATGAGATTTTGTAGACAAATTCATAATCCCATAAAATTGGCCTGTGTTTGCATCGGTGATAGGTGCTGCATAGCAGACCCAATCTCTTACACTATTCATTTGGTTTTCGTGTGAATAAACGCAGTTAGCTGAATGAGTATTTAATGCTAAACCAATTGCATTTTGTCCTACTGCCTGAGTAGACCATTGGCCGCCTTCAACAAAATGAACCTGCTCTGCCGAAGAGCGCATTGGATGACTGCTCCATGTCCAAAGTAGAGTGCCATGTGCGTCGGTTACACCAATTGCCATATCGGCATCTTCGGCAATGTGCATTAAGTTTCGGTGACACTCATGAATAGAACGTCCGAATAATGAATGTTCCCATTCTTCGGTTAGGTCAAATATAGGTGCTGCTTCAAGGTCAACTGATGGCTTTTTTCCTAAATATTGAGAATGAGATGACTTTTCTGACCGAAATAAAGACGGCGTAGTATCTATAAAAGGCGATGATAATTGTTCTGACATATCCATATCGAAATTCCTTTATCATTGAAATGGCGTATCCGTAGCCGCTCAACCGTTATAACTTTTTTATTGTGACTATTTCCTCGTTATCTCCTTACCTTAAATACTTTTATAAGTCTTGACCATTAGCCTATTGGATAAATTTTGTTAATTACATGATCCTTAAGATAAGACATCTTTTCGACTAAAAGGTTTTGGTACTTCTTCTCCAAAATATTGTCGGTCAGCAAAGTAGCTTGAACGGACCATAGGGGCACTCCAGATATTTTTAAAACCTAACCGTTTACCATGTCGCGTATATCTTTCAAATTCTTGTAAATTTACAAACCGATGAATAGGTGCATGTGACTTTGAAGGCTGCAAGTACTGTCCAATGGTAATAAGGTCTACCTGATAATCTTTTAAGTCGTTCAGTAGGGCAAGTACTTCTGCTTCAATTTCTCCTAATCCAACCATTAAACCAGATTTGGTTTTGATATCGGGACAATATGCTTTAAAGCGTTTTAGTAGTTCCAATGAGTGCTGATAGTCTGAGCCTGGACGCATTGCTTTATATAAACGCGGAACAGTTTCAATATTATGATTAAACACATCGGGAGGAGATAAGCTCAAAGTTGAAAGAGCAGTCTCCAAACGACCGCGAAAATCGGGTACCAAAATTTCAATCAAAGTTTCTGGGCAGCGTTTTCTGATCTCTTCAATGCACTTTACAAAATGTGCAGCGCCACCATCGTGTAGATCATCACGGTCTACAGAGGTAATCACTACATATTTTAAGTTTAGGTTTGCGACCGTTTCTGCCAAATGTTTAGGTTCATCTTCGTCTAGGGGTTTTGGGCGACCATGCGCTACATCGCAGAATGGACAACGTCTGGTGCAGATATCACCCATAATCATAAAGGTTGCTGTACCTCCACCAAAACATTCCGGTAAATTTGGACATGCCGCTTCTTCGCAAACGCTATGTAACTTTTGCTGACGCAAAAGGTTTTTTATACGTTTAATTTCTTCAAAATCTGTAATTTTTGCTCTAATCCACTCAGGTTTAGTTGGCAACTCTTCTGTTGGTAAAACCTTAATTGGAATACGGGCGACTTTATCAGCTCCCCGTAATTTAATACCAGTTTCAACTTGTCTTGTAAAATCCATATTAATAATTCCATTTTATTTAAAACTTACTTAAACTCCTGCCTATTTAATTTAAAGACTAATTTAAATTTCCTTAATAAGTCACAATTAATTATAAACACAGGGTGTGGCGAGTATTATAAAATAACAAAGGTTGGTTAAAGGTTTGTTTTACAAGCCAATGAAAATTATAAAATTTTTTTACATTTATTTTGGTTTGTTAAGTTTTTGAAATTAATAATTTAATTGAAAATATTTTAAATAAAAACTTTTTAGTCTAATAGATCAATTATTGAATTTAAGTTTAAGTATTTATAGCGAACTAGCATTTTCGCTTGAAACTTGGTTGATTTTTAAAATCAAGATAATAAAGGAAAAGGATATGCAATTAACGGAAGAGCAATTACTCGCAGCATATAAAAGCATGCGTGATATTCGTGAATTTGAAGATCGACTTCACGAAGAAAATACCAATGGTGATATTCCCGGCTTCATTCACTTATATAGTGGTGAAGAGGCTGTAGCAGTCGGTATTTGTGAGAATTTAACAGATAAAGACTACATCACTTCAACCCATCGTGGCCATGGACACTGTATTGCAAAAGGCTGTGACATTCACGGCATGATGCTGGAAATTTTCGGTAAAGATGATGGGCTGTGCCGAGGAAAAGGCGGTTCTATGCATATTGCCGATTTAGACAAAGGCATGCTTGGTGCCAACGGGATTGTGGGTGGTGGACCTCCTTTGGCAATTGGTGCTGCGCTAACAGCTAAAACCTTAAAGACAGGCGGTGTGGGGCTTTCTTTTACAGGTGATGGCGGTTCAAATCAGGGGCTTACCTTTGAAGCGATGAACATGGCTGTCGTACTTAAACTTCCTGTGATTTTTGTCTTTGAGAATAACGGGTTTGGTGAGGGTACAGGTCATGACTACGCGGTAGGAAGTAAAGACATTGCTGGGCGTGCAGCAGGTTTTGGTTTGCCAGCAGTTAAAGTCGATGGTACTGATTTCTTTGCGGTATATGAAGCGGCTCAAACTGCCATTGAACGTGCACGCCGTGGTGAAGGTCCGAGTGTCATTGAAACCATTACTAACCGTTTTTATGGACATTTTGAAGGTGACCCAGGGCTCATTCGCTCAAAAGAGGAAGTCGACTTTGTTAAAGAAAATAAAGACCCTTTGAAAATTTTCCGAGAAAAAGTTAAAGGCAAAATTGATGAAGCTAAATTAGACGAGATTGATGCAGTGTCTAAGGCAAACGTTGATGATGCAGTTGCTAAAGCTCGTGCTGCGGCATATCCAAAACCAGAACAACTCCTTACCGACGTCTATGTCTCTTACTAAAGGAATAGTAAAGATGCCAAATAAAAGTTTTCGTAACGCAATTAAAGAAGCTATTGAATCAGAAATGCGCCGTGACCCAACTGTTTTTGTTGTTGGCGAAGATGTGCGCGGTGGACATGGCGGTAAAAATACCGAAGATAACCAGCTTGAAGGTTTCGGTGGTGTGCTGGGTGTAACTAAAGGTTTGTGGACAGAATTTGGTTCGGAACGTGTTATTGATACACCAATTACTGAATCTGCAATTATTGGTATGGCGGCTGGGGCTGCTGCAACTGGTTTACGTCCTGTTGCCGATCTAATGTTTATGGATTTCTATGGTGTGTGTCATGACATGCTCTATAACCAAGCCGCTAAATTCCGTTATATGTTTGGTGGAAAAGCAAAAGCACCGATGGTTGTACGCGGTATGATTGGAGCGGGCTTTTCTGCAGCAGCTCAACATTCTCAGTCACCATATAACGTATTTGCCGCTGTTCCAGGCTTAAAAGTTGTGGTTCCATCTAGTCCATACGACGTGAAAGGACTTTTAATTCAAGCAATTCGAGATGATGATCCTGTCGTGTTCTGTGAGCACAAAATGCTCTATGACATTAAAGGTGACGTTCCTGATGAAGCCTATACCATTCCTTTTGGGGTAGCAAATTACACCCGTGAAGGTACAGACGTGACCATTATTGCTTTAGGTTTGATAGTCCATCGCGCTAATGAAGTAGCAGATAAGCTAGCAAAAGATGGTATTTCGGTTGAAGTAGTAGACCCTCGAACAATTTCGCCTCTTGATGAAGAAGGAATTTTAGAGTCTGTGGCATCGACAGGGCGTGTTGTGATTGTGGATGAGTCAGCGGCGCGCTGTGGTTTTGGTCATGATGTTGCGGCACTGATTGCACAGAAAGGTTTCCATTATTTAAAAGCCCCTATTGAACTCGTAACGCCACCACATACACCTGTTCCATTCTCACCAGTTTTAGAAAAAGAATGGATTCCAAGTGTAGAGCGTATTGAGCAAGCTGTGCGAAAAACATTGGAGGCTTAGGATGAGCGAAATTAAAACGCTGGAGATCCCGAAATGGGGATTATCCATGGAAGAAGGCACGATTGCCCAATGGTTGATTAAAGAAGGTGACAGCTTTAATAAAGGCGATGAAATTTGTGAAATTGAAACCACAAAAATCGTCAATGTATTAGAAGCACCTTTTGCGGGAACACTGCGTAAAATCTTAGCAAAAGACGGTGATACTTTACCTGTAGGTGGTCTTATTGCTGTGTGTGCTGAAAGCCAAGTTTCTGATGCAGAAATTGAGAAGTTTATTGCATCACTAGGTGGTTCAGCAGCTAAGGCCCCTGAAGCATCTCCTGAACAAAGTAAAGCGGAAATATCTGCACCTGTTGCTGAAAAAGCGGAACAACTAAAGACTGTAGCAACAAGTACTTCAGCTCCTGTAAAAGCAGCTAAAGGTGACTATGATGTACCAGAGTCATTACAAGGCTATCAAGCATCTGATGAGTTGTTTACAACACCGCATGCTTTAAAGCTTGCTGAAAAGCACAATGTGAACTTAGCGAAAGTCACAGGTTCTGGTCGTGAAGGCCGTATTAGCGTTCAAGACATCCAAAAGGCTGTGCAAGCTGCTGGAGGTCAGTGGCCTGATGTTAAACAGCAGCATCAAGCTAAAGTAGTTAAATCTACGGCCGATGATAGCCAAGTTTTAGCAACACCTGTTGCACGCCGTTTAGCAAAGCAATGGGGCATTAACTTAAATGACTGCCGTGTTTCAGGTACTCGTGGCCGCGTTTGCAAAGAAGATGTTGAAGCGGTTTACAACCGTAATAACCCAACGGCGGGAAGTGAACAGTCTACTCAATGTGCTGCTACTCAACCACAATCGACAATTACCACTGTCGCGATGAATGGTATGCGTAAAGCGATTGCTTCACGGTTACAGGCTGCAAAACGTAATGCGCCACATTTCCGTCTTGTAGTCGATCTAAACGTTGAAGCACTTCAAAATTTACGTAAGCAGATTAATGAGAGTGTTCCACATGTGAAACTTTCTATTAATGACATGCTGATTAAAGCCGCGGCAGCAGCACTCATTAAAGTACCTGAAGTAAATGTTCAGTTTGATGAAGCCACACAGTCGATTCTGCAATTTTCTCAAGCCGATATTTCGGTGGCTGTGGCGATTCCAAACGGTTTAATTACACCAATTGTGAAAGCCGCCAATCAGAAGTCTTTAGCACAGATTTCCGATGACATGCGTGATTTGGCAACGCGTGCCAAGACTGGAAAGTTACAACCTGACGAGTTTCAGGGAGGCAGCTTTAGCATTTCAAATTTAGGAATGTTAGGTATTAAACAGTTCGATGCCATCATTAACCCACCACAAGGTGCAATTATGGCATTGGGTGCTTCAGAGCCACGTGCTGTCGTTGAAAATGGAAATGTCGTGGTTCGTGAGATTGTTACAGCGACGTTGTCATGCGATCACCGAGTCATTGATGGTGCAGTTGGAGCGAAATTCTTGGCCAGCTTTAAGCAGTTTGTTGAAAACCCAGCTTTAATTTTGGTGTAGGAGAACCCGCATGTCAGAAGCTCAATTTGATTTAATTGTGATTGGTGCGGGACCGGGTGGATATGTGGCTGCAATTCGTGCAGCCCAGCTCGGGTTAAAAACCGCAATTGTAGAAGAACAGCATTTGGGTGGAATATGCCTGAATTGGGGGTGTATTCCAACCAAAGCTCTATTGGCTGGGGCAGAGTTGGCAACTCAATTTAAAAATGCTGCGCAGTTTGGCTTTCAGGTATCTCAACTCGATTTTGATATTCAAAAGCTTGTGCAGCATAGCCGTCAAGTTTCCGCACAGTTGGTACAAGGCATTAATTACTTGCTTAAAAAGAATCAGGTGACTGTTTTTAATGGTCGTGCTCAACTTACGGCTAAAGAAAAAATTGAAGTTACAGATGCTCAAGGTAAAAGTCAGGCTTTAAGTGCAACACATATTATTTTGGCAACTGGTGCTAAAGCCCGACATATTCCTCAACTTCCTGTCGATGGAACATATGTCTGGAGCTATAAAGAAGCACTTATTCCAGAGGAGGTGCCAAAAAGCTTACTCGTTGTGGGTTCGGGTGCAATTGGTAGTGAGTTTGCCAGCCTCTATCAGGACTTGGGGTGTCAGGTCACACTTATTGATTTGGCTAAACAAATTTTACCGACCGAAGATGCGGAAGTTGCTCAATTTGTCAGAAAACAATTTGAACAAAAAGGAATGAAGGTTTTAACCGATGCTGTCGTTCAAAGTATTCAAATTGAAAATGGACAAGTTCACTGTGTGATTGAAACGGCAAATGACGTTCAAACAGTCGTTTTTGACCGTGTCCTTTCAGCAATTGGTGTACAGCCTAATACCACGGGACTAGGACTGGAGCGTTTGGGTGTAGAACTGAATCCACAAGGTTTTGTGGCAATTGACGACTATTGTAAAACCAGCGTAGCAGGGCTTTATGCCATTGGTGATGTTGCTGGAGCACCATGTCTTGCACATAAAGCAAGTCATGAAGCCATGATATGTGTCGAGAAAATTGCTGGCGTGGCAAACGTACATTCACTCGACCGTAGCCAAATTCCGGGTTGCATTTTTACTCATCCACAAGTGGCGAGTATTGGTCTGACTGAAAGTGCAGCAAAAGCTCAGAACTTACCTGTACGAATCGGCAAGTTTTCTTTAACTGCGAATGGCAAAGCTTTAGCAATTGGAGATGCGTCAGGTTTCGTTAAAACTGTCATACATGCAGAGACTGGCGAGCTACTTGGTGCACACATGGTAGGCCATGAAGTGACCGAACATATTCAAGGCTTTGCAATTGCTAAATATCTAGAAGCGACTGATGAAAGTCTAGCTCAAGTCATTTTCCCACATCCAACTTTATCAGAAGCCATGCATGAATCCATTTTGGCTTCAATGCAACGAGCGATTCATATGTAGTGATTCTGCATTTACAGGAGTTGAAAAAATGGTTAAAGGATTAAGAAATAAAGTCGCGTTAGTGACAGGGGCAGCTCAAGGCATTGGCCGTGGGATTGCCCTACGTTTGGCGCAAGAGGGTGTACACATTGCATTGGTCGATATGAAACAAGATCGACTCAATGCTGTACAGCAAGAGATTCAAGCTCTAGGCGTAAATGCCAGTACGTTTATTGCCGATGTCAGTGATCGCGAGCAAGTTCATGCTGCTATAAATTATGCTGAACAGAGTCTTGGTGGATTTGATGTCATGATTAATAATGCTGGAATTGCTCAGGTTCAGGCTATTGCAGATACAACACCAGATGATTTTCACAAAATCGTTGATATTAATATTGGTGGTGTGCTGTGGGGCATACAGGCTGCTGCTGCAAAATTTAAGCAACGCCAACATAAAGGCAAAATCATTAATGCTTGCTCAATTGCAGGTCACGATGGGTTTGCTCTGTTGGGTGTTTATTCTGCTACTAAGTTTGCAGTGCGTGCGCTTACCCAAGCTGCCGCAAAAGAATATGCCAGTCATGGTATTACGGTAAACGGATATTGTCCCGGAATTGTTGGAACCGACATGTGGGTTGAAATCGATAAACGGTTTTCTGAAATTACCGGTGCGGCTATAGGTGAGACCTATAAAAAATATGTAGAAGGAATTGCTCTGGGAAGGGCCCAAACACCAGAGGATGTCGCTGCATTAGTTGCTTTTCTGGCAAGTGAAGATTCAGATTACATTACGGGTCAATCGATTTTAACGGACGGCGGAATTGTCTATCGTTAAAACAACATCCTGATTTGAGGGAGATAATAATGAAAGCAGCGCGTTTTTATGACAGAGGCGATATCCGTATTGAAGATATCCCAGAACCAGAAGTCACTCCCGGTACTGTAGGCATTAAGGTTGCTTGGTGTGGAATTTGTGGTACAGATTTGCATGAATTTATGGAAGGACCGATTTTTATTCCACCGTGTGGACATCCTCATCCTATTTCAGGCGAATCTGCTCCAATCACCATGGGACATGAGTTTTCTGGTGTAGTCTATGCCGTAGGTGAAGGTGTTGATGATATTGAAGTCGGTCAACATGTGGTCGTAGAGCCTTATATTGTGGCGGATGATGTACCGACTGGGCCAGGAGATAATTATCATCTTTCCAAAAATATGAATTTTATTGGTTTAGGTGGTCGTGGCGGCGGTCTATCGGAAAAAATTGCGGTTAAACGCCGTTGGGTACACCCAATTTCAAATAAAATTCCGCTGGATCAGGCTGCATTAATTGAACCGTTATCGGTTGGTCATCATGCTTATGTCCGCAGTGGCGCGAAGGCTGGTGATATTGCTCTGGTTGGTGGTGCGGGCCCAATTGGTTTACTGCTTTCGGCAATTTTAAAAGCGAAAGGTCTTAAAGTCATCATTACCGAGTTGAGTGCAAAACGTAAGGAAAAAGCCAAAGAGTCGGGAGTTGCAGATTATATTTTAGACCCATCTGAAGTTGATGTGGTTTCTGAGATCATGAAAATCACCAATGGTGATGGCGTTGATGTTGCGTTTGAATGTAGTAGCGTGAACACAGTTTTAGATACTTTGGTTGCGGCAGTGAAACCAACAGGCGTTATTGTTATTGTTTCGATCTGGAGCCATCCAGCATCAATTAATGTGCATAGTGTGGTGATGAAAGAGCTGGATGTGCGAGGTACAATTGCCTACGTCAATGACCATCAGGAAACCATTAAGCTGGTCGAGGAGGGTAAAATAAATCTGGAACCTTTTATTACCCAGCGTATTCAACTTGATGATTTGATTTCACAAGGTTTTGAAACCTTAATTCATAACAATGAGTCCGCCGTTAAGATTATCGTACAGCCATAAGTAGACATCTAAACCAATAAAAAAGAGCGATAATTCGCTCTTTTTTATTAAAGTAAATTGTTATTTTGGGCTTCAATAATAGGGGGTAATGGTTGTCCTAAAGAGCTTAAAGACTCTCGTTCAATTAAACGTACAATAGAATCAAGAGGTAAATCATTTTCTTGCAAACCAAAAGGTTCTTCAATTTGGGCACTTAAGGCATCTAGCCCTAAAAACATATAAGCAATTAAGCCCACAATAAGTGGTGTCCAAATACCTAAAGCTGCTTCAAGACTAAACGGTAATATGAAACAGAAACAATAAACAGCGCGATGTAAAAGTACTGAATATGAATAGGGTAAAGGTGTACCAGCAATTCGGTCACAACCTGCTTGAATATTACCTAGCTCAACAATATGACGCGTTAATGTGCTGTAGATAATGTCACTAATTTCGCCATCTTTTAAAGCTTTGACTAAATCTTTTTGAATATTTTCGAGTACAAACTGAGGCGCATTAATATGCTCATTTAAATAATCAAGTGAAGAGTTATTTAAATAGGCATGTTCAAGAAATTTCGTTGGCTCTGCTGTTTGTTGGCGCAAACGGTCACGCAATAAATTACTAAAAATTAAGACTTGATGAATTAAATTTTCACGTTGTTCATTGGACAGAACATGACTATCTCTGACAATATGCCTTGCATTTGCAATTAAAGCTCCCCAAAGTTTGCGTCCTTCCCACCAACGGTCATAACAGGCGTTATTTCTAAAACCGGTACAAATTGAAAGAATCACACCAAAGATGGTAAATCCAATTGCGGGAACGGTAGGAATTTGAATCCAATGATAATAAGAAAGCCAGACTACGCATGCTGAAATAAGAACAACAAAAATTAGCGCAGGTAAAACCTTGGGTAGAACTGTTCCTTTCCATGCAAATAAGAGTTTAAAAACGCTGCTTTTATCGCGAACAATCATAGAAAGCCTTTGAACTAACGGACCTAACCAAGTGCAGTATGATACGCCTTAGATCAGATAAATACCTACCTAAAGCTTATGTTTTTGTCTATATCGCCAAAGCGTAGTGCGGCTAATTCCAAAAATGTTAGCCACCATATTCAGGTTGTGGTTGTATTTTTCTAAAGCTGCTTGCACATTTTCTGGACTAAGCTCTGTATTTGACTCTGGTAATTTAACGTAATCCTCAGCATTTAAGAGTTCATTCGGTAAGTCTTCGACTTCAATTTCGTCCTTACCATTTGCCATAGTTAAAGCATAAAGCAAGGTGTTTTTAAGCTCACGAACATTCCCCAGCCAATCATAATTCAGTAAAACCTGCATGGCTTTTTGATTGACTTGACGAGGCATTGTGTCGAGTTGAGTTGAATTTTCTTTTAAAATCTGATCGACAATGAGTGGAATATCAACTTTACGTTCTCTAAGAGGCGGTATAAAAATTGGAATCACGCGTAAACGGTAGAGTAGATCGTGACGGAAACGCCCAGCCTTAGCTTCCTCACGTAAAGCTTTGTGTGTTGCTGTAATAATACGGACATTGGCCTGAATAGGTTTTTCACCACCGACTGGGGTAAATTCACCAGTTTCTAAAACCCGCAATAATTTAGCCTGAAGTTCTAAAGGAATCTCGGCAATTTCATCTAGAAACAGAGTTCCACCTGCGGCACGTTCAAACACGCCTTTATGGTCGCGAATTGCTCCAGTAAAAGCGCCTTTAACATGCCCAAATAGTTCGCTTTCTAAAATATTGGCATTTAGAGCAGCACAGTTAATGGCAACAAAGATCTTATTTTTACGTTGGCTATAATCATGAATAGCCTTTGCCACCAGTTCTTTACCACTACCAGATTCGCCGCGTACGAGTACTGGAAACTCAGTAATTGCCACTCTTTGAATAATTGAAAACATGCGGGCCATTTCTGGTGAGCAACTATTAAAAACCTTGGCTAAGTCTTGTAACTGCTCTGTTAGTTGCACTTGATCAGCAATATCATCTTCTGTGCCAACTGGCTGTAAAATATGTAGCTTCCCAATAAAATGGTTTTCGCTAATATAAATGTCATGTTCTTGATAGATAAATCGCTTTTTAATTTTATGCGTATTAATTTCAAGATATTGGTTGTGATGATCTTGAACCAGAGCCGCCATGCTCTCAACGGAAATGTCATCTGTATTAAATTTATAGTGAATTGCTTGAGTCGTTATATCTGCTAAAAACAAACTGGCACGTGGGAATAAAGCCTTTAATTGCTCAAATAGAATAAAAAAATCTTGTTCTGACTCAAAATTTAACTTTGCCATTGTTTGTGTTTCACCAGCGTTTCATTGAAACATACTTGAGTTTTGTTGAAACATCAAGTGGCGTTTATTTTCTCAAGTCAAATTTAATAATTAATTTAAATATTTGATTTTTATATTTATTATCTAAATTAAAATAATTGGCATCTTATTTGCAAAATATAGGAAAGAAATAAATTATTGGGGGTATAAATCATGTTCTTTAAACAGTTTTTTGAACAAGAAAGTTCGACTTATACTTATATGCTTGCATGTGAAGAAACATTAGAAGCCGTTTTTATTGACCCAGTCGCATCAGATATAGAGCTTTATACAAAAGAATTAGAACAGCATCAATTTAAGCTCGTCTATACCTTAGACACCCATGTACATGCAGATCATATTACTGCTGCGAATTTACTTCGTGAACGCTTTCATTGCAAATCAGTTTTACACCGAAATTCAGGTGTAAATTGTGGAGATATTTTAATCACAGATGGTTGCATGCTTAAAGTTGGCAACCTCAGTATTGAAGCGCGCTATACACCAGGTCATACCAATGCTTGTACGAGTTATCTAGTTGGAAACATGGTTTTCACTGGCGATGCATTATTAATTGATGGTTGTGGTCGAACTGACTTCCAAGCGGGTAATGCTGGAACGCTCTATGACAGTATTCATAAACAACTTTTCAGTTTGCCTGACCATACAATTGTTTATCCGGGACATGATTACAAAGGTCGTCTGTCTTCAACCATTGGAAATGAACGTTTATATAACTCACGATTAGGCCAAAAACGCTCCCGTGAAGATTTTATTAAATTAATGAATGATTTAAATCTGCCATATCCAAAACAGATCGATAAAGCATTACCAGCTAATCAAGCCTGTGGCTCAACTTCGCAATCTTAGGGTGGCAATATGGAACTCAAACGAATTAATCAAGATTTTTATGTTGCTGGTCAAATCACTGCTGATGAAGTCGCAAAAATTGCAGATCAGGGGATAAAAACTCTGATCTGTAACCGTCCAGATGGAGAAGGTCCGGATCAGCCGAATGTGATTGAAATTGAAGAAGCAGCTCAGCGATATGGCCTAAATGTAATTTATCAACCAGTGACAAGTGGCAAAATTACCGATCAGCAAGTTACCGAGTTTAAGCAGTTTTACCACAATACTCAGAAACCTGTTTTAGCGTATTGCCGTTCTGGCATGCGTGCTATCAGTCTATGGGCTTTAGCAGAAGTTGATCCTTCAAATGCAGCACTTTTAGTCGAAACAGGTAACAAACTTGGCTTTAACTTGAAAGGCTTGGTGCCACGTATTTTAAAACGTGATCATGAACCAGCAACGATTCCTTGCTATAGCGTTGTGATTGTGGGTGCTGGTGCAGCTGGAATTTCTGTAGCGTCTAGTCTTTTATGCCGTGAACCGAATTTAGATATTGTCATTATTGATCCAGCAGATACGCATTATTATCAACCCGGCTGGACCATGGTAGGGGCTGGAATTTTTAAGCCGCAAGTAACAGCACGCTCAATGGCAAGTGTAATTCCATCCAAAGTTAAATGGATGAAAGCTGCTGTTGCCGGATTCGACCCTGAGCACAATCAAGTTATTTTGGAAGGATGCCAACCGATTCAATATAAAGCATTGGTTGTATGCCCCGGTTTAAAACTGAATTGGCATGGGATTGACGGTTTAGTCGAAACCCTTGGTAAAAATGGAGTGACCTCTAACTATCGCTATGACTTGGCACCTTATACATGGCAATTGGTACAACAGCTAAACGGTGGAAAAGCAATCTTTACCCAGCCACCTATGCCGATTAAATGTGCTGGTGCTCCTCAAAAAGCGATGTACCTCTCAGCCGACTATTGGTTAAAGCAAGGCAAACTTAAAGATATTTCTATCCATTTTTATAACAGCGGCGGTGTTCTATTTGGTGTGAAAGAATATGTGTCTGCACTGATGCAATATGTCGAAAAATATGGTTCTGAACTGCACTTTAACCATCAACTTGTCAAAGTAGATGGGCCTGCGAAGAAGGCTTGTTTTAAGGTAGTAAATGAAGAAAATGCAGCATTGGTTGAGACAGATTTCGATATGCTGCATGTTGTTCCACCGCAACAAGCTCCAGACTTTATTCGTGCCAGTACTCTCACTGATGAAGCTGGATGGGTGAGCGTTAACCCGCAAACTTTACAACATACCGAGCATGCCAATATTTTTGCTTTAGGTGATGTGATGAATGCGCCTAATGCCAAAACTGCTGCGGCAGCACGCGCTCAAGCTCCAATTGTCGCTGTGAATGTTCTAGCGCAACTTAAAGGTGAGCAAAACTTTTGTGAATATAACGGTTATGGTTCATGTCCACTGACTGTAGAGCGTGGAAAAATCGTTCTGGCTGAGTTTGGTTATGGTGGCAAGCTGCTTCCAAGTTTTCCAAAATGGGTGATTGATGGGCAGCAACCATCTCGCTTAGCTTGGTTACTTAAAGAGCAAATTTTGCCACCGATTTATTGGCAAGGCATGCTCAAAGGCCGCGAATGGATGGTCAAACCTGAGCGAGGATAAGTAAAGATTAATAATCTTTACCCGAGCGCAAGACGAGAACTGTGTTCGAGTGGAAGAGGATAAGTAAAGCAACGCTTTACCCTGAGAAGCGGTTAAAGCTTCGAAAGAAGGTGAGAACTAGATTCAAGTAAATACAGTAGTTCATTACAAATGAAAAACATGAAATTTTAGGCTTCTGATATGTTATTACTTGTCGTTGAAGGCATTGTGATTGGCTTTTTACTTGGTCTTACTGGTGCAGGTGGGGGTATTCTTGCTGTACCTGCGCTCATGACCAGTCAAGGCTGGAGCGTAGCTCAAGCAGCACCGATTGGGTTGTTGGCAGTTGCGCTGTCTACACTGATTGGAACGATTGAAGGGCTATTTAAAAAGATGGTTCGTTATCGTGCTGCAATCTGGATCGCCCTTATTGGCGCACCTATGGCACATATCGGAATTTTAATAGCCAACACCATTTCTCCTATTTGGCTTATGCTCATGTTTAGCTTAGTTATGTTTACAGTGGGCTATCGACTCATCAGTAACCGAGTTTCGGATTTCCACAACCCGCCGTGTCAGGTCAACCCAAGTACGGGGCGTTTTATCTGGAACTTTAAAACGGGAAGCGTTCTTGCGAGCATCGGGATTATTGCTGGGCTTTTAACGGGAATGTTAGGGGTTGGCGGTGGTTTTGTGATTGTACCTGCGCTTAGAAAAGTCACTAATCTCGACATGCATAGTATTGTCGCAACCTCTCTTATGATTATTTTTCTCATTAGTGGAATGAGTATTGTGATGCATATTGCAGAGGGTTTTCACTATCCCGTAGCTATTACTAGTGCATTTGCGCTCGCATGTGCATTCGGTATGTTATTAGGGCGCAGAGCCATTCGTTTTATTCCGGCTGCAATTGTACAAAAAGTCTTTGCTTTAATGGTTTTTGCTGTCGCAATTTATATGGTAGTTAAGATTGTTAATCTCACAAATATCTAAGTGATATAGTATTTTAACTCACCTTTATAGATACAAAGTTTCCAAATGAAGCCTTAAAATTATCTTTGGAAATTTTTTATTTAAACCATTTAAGTTTTTTGAGAAAAAGATATGAAGCGAGTCAACGTGGCAATTTGTGGTTTTGGACGGATTGGGCAACAAATTGCAGAGCTTCTTTTAAATCGATCTGAATACTATAAACAAAAATATCAAATTGATACCCGTTTAGTAGGTGTCTGCAACTCATCATCAGGCTTAATTGATCAAGACGGTTTACAAGCTGCCAAATGGCTAGATAAAACTCAATATCAAGCAGGTCTAACTGAGCAAAAGTTTTTAGAACAGGTACAAGCGGATGTCATTATTGAGACTGGGCCAAGTGATTATGTGACAGGAGGCAAAGGCCTATTTTATTTAAATTATGCTTTAACACATAACATGAATGCGATAGCAGTATCTAAAGGTGCTTTAGTCGTAGAAGGTAAAAAATTAATTAACTTGGCGCATCAACACAATAAAAAATTATTTTTTAGCGGCGCGACGGCTGCGGCTTTACCGACAGTTGATTTGTTTGAATATAACTTGGCTGGCTGTCAGATTTTAGAAATAGAAGGTGTTTTTACTGGAACCACAAATTTTATTTTAAATGATATGTTGCAAAATGAATGTGCGTTTGCAGAATCTCTTGAAAAAGCCCAAGCAAAAGGTATTGCCGAACCTAATAGTTCTTTTGATGTAGATGGATGGGATACCGCTGCTAAAATTACGATATTGGCAAATACTGTTTTGGGGGCTGATGTAAAAATTAAAGATATTCCAAGACAAGGAATCAGCCACGTTACTGCCGGTCATATTCGTGACTGGAAAAAAGAAGATCTAATTCCTCGTCTGGTGGGTTTTATTCACATTAAGAATCAGCAAATTCAAACAGGTGTTGAATTACGATTAGTTCCAGCAAATCATCCTTTTGCCCACCTTCAAGGTTCCAATAAATGCATTCGGGTGTTAACGCGAGAAATGGGCGAACTTGTTGTAAGTGGAGGAGCATCCGCGCCCTTAGCCACAGCAGCCGCAGCTTTAAAAGATTTCGAGCTGATGCTTAAAACGGGCTGCTAAAATTAATCATGATTTATAAAAAAAAGCAGGCTTTTAGGCCTGCTTCTCACAACTTTTTTGACTATTAAATAACTTTTTTCCAATTTCAAACTTACTAAACATTAAGTAATTGCCGAGTAAGATTAATAAGATTCCGAATAGAGCGTTTAAGGTCCAAACATATCCTTCAAAGAAGGTAGAAACAGAAAGCGCGACTAAAGGGAAAAGTAAGGTGCTATATGCTGCTTTTGAAGCACCAATTCGCCCAACCAGAGAAAAATAAGCAGAGAAGCCAATAACCGTACCAAATACAGCTAAGTAAAGTACCGAACTTAAAAATGGAAAATTCATCGGAGGCATTAAATCTTGGCCAGTAAATAAAGCCAGACTTAACATTACCAATGCACCATAGGTCATGGCATAACAGTTTGTTGAAAAGATATTTAGGCCACGTTTCTGATGTCTAACACTAATCATATTCCCTAAAGAAAAACCGTAAGTACCTATAGAACATAGCCCAATACCCATTAATAACTGCGCATTAAACTGGCTATTAATCAGGTCATGCCAAAATAGTAGAACAATACCACCTAGGCCTAAAAGTGCAGCTGGAGCAAAGTTTGGGGAAGGTTTTTGCTTAAAAAAGATAAGCGCATTAATGGCATTAAAGAAAACAGCCATCGAAAAAATAACAGACTCTAAACCGCTATTTACATATTTAACAGCGGTATAAAAACAAATAAAGTTTAGGCCGAAAACACAAAGGCCTTGCAGCATACAGAACAAGTGATCTTTTAAAGCAATTCGTTGTAATTTTCCTGAAAATAGTAAAATAACCCAAAGCAATAAGGCTGAAATGGCAAAACGCCATAAAATTGCGACGACTGGTGTTGCATAGTGACTTTGAATGGCAATTCCAATCCATGTTGTTCCCCAAATCAACACCACCGCAACATAGAGTAAAATATTCATAAATTCATCCTCGATTACTAACATTAAGTATCGAGGAATGCTTCATTTTTCACGTATATATTCTTGTGTTGTACATGCAAGATCTTGCGTTTTTTATAGATCTAAACTAGCTCAATTTTACTGAATATGTTTAACTTAAGCTCAATGATATTCGTTTTAATTTTGCATGGCCTATCAAACTTTAGAACAGCTACAGCAATCTAAAGCCAAGCTTCACGAAACCGTGGTGCTTGATGAAAATATGCAACTTGCATTTTGGTCTAATCAGCAAGATCGTGTAAGTGTCTGTAGCGATCACCACACTTTAAGTCTCTATATTCAAGATGGCTATGAAAGCTATCAAAAAACACCAGTAGGCTGGAAAAATGGCGGTGGGCCGGGTCGTTTTTGTTTATTACCTGAACATCAGGAGTCGACTTGGGATATACGAGGTGGTCTCAAATTCGTTCATTTGTATTATACCGACCAACATTTGCGTGATGTTGCTGAAAAAATATGGGACAAAGAGCCTAATCAAATTGAACTAAATGAAGTTGTCTTTAATGACGACGAACGGATTCGAGCTTTATATCAGTTTTTCTTACTCGACTGTGACTGGCAAGATTCTTCAAACCATTTACAAATGAGTACAACCGCCAGTTTATTGCTAAATCATTTAATTCGAAGATATAGCAATGTTAAATGGCAACAGCCTGTTATTAAAGGCGGGCTTGCGCCTCATAAGCTCAAATATATTCAAGAATGGATTGAAGATCATCTCGATCAAGCTCTGACTTTGTCAGATTTGGCAAATGTCGTGAACTTAAGCGAATATCATTTTGCCCATATGTTTAAACAATCTATGAATATGGCACCTCACCAATATGTCATGCAAAGACGTTTAACCAAGGCAAAAGGACTAATTCAGTCTTCACACTTTTCTTTACAAGACATTGCATTGGTATGTGGCTTTAGTTCAGCAAGTCATTTGAGCCATCGCTTTAAACAGTTTTATGGCATGAGTCCTTCACAGTTGCGTTAAAGGACTCATGGTTAATTTTCTATAAAAGATAAACCAACAAGCCAATAAGAGCAGATGTAAAAATTACGTATAACACATTAATTTCAAAGCGGAACAAGGCAATAAATGCTGCGACTGTAATTAAAGCTGCCGTAATATCAAAGTAACCAGAAAAACCCTGTGGCCATAAAACATGGTAACTAAAAAATAATGCCAGATTTAAAATCACACCAACCACAGCAGCTGTTATTGCTGTTAAAGGGGCAGTAAACTTAATCTCATTATGGGTAGATTCAATAATGGGTGCGCCAGCAAAAATAAATAAAAATGAAAAAAGAAAAGTAAACCAAGTCACAATGACAGCACCGAGTGCTCCAGCAAAAAATAGATGTTCTGGACCAAGTAGTGCATGATTCACACCTCCTAAAAAACCAACAAAAGCAACAACCATAATCAGTGGACCTGGTGTGGTTTCACCTAAAGCGAGTCCATCAATCATTTGAGTAGGTGAAAGCCACCCAAAATTATTAACTGCACCTTGATAAACATAAGGTAAAACGGCGTATGCACCACCAAAAGTAAGTAAGGCTGCTTTAGTAAAAAACCATGCCATTTGAGTATAAGAATGGTGCCATCCAAAATATGAACCTAAAGCTAAGATGGGTAATAACCATAAGCCGATGGCAATTAAAACGAGTTTTAGTAAGCCTAACCAGTGAAATTTAGCATGCTCTGGTGTGGGTGTATCATCATCAATAAATGCTCGACCATAATTTTTTTGGCTGGCTTTATGGCCACCTGCTGAAGAAAATAGCTCAGGATATTTCTTACTCGTTAAATAGCCTGCAATACCTGCCGATAAAACGATAAGCGGGAAAGGAAGTTTTAAAACAAAAATAGCAAAGAAAGCAGCAATTGCAACGCCCCATAAAAACTTATTTTTAAGTGAGCGACTACCTATACGGTAAGTTGCATGGAAAACAATTGCGGTGACAGCAGGTTTAATCCCATAAAAAATTCCCGCAATAACCGGAACATCTCCAAATTTTATATAAACCCAAGACAGTCCAATTAAAATAAATAAAGAGGGCAATACAAATAGAATACCTGCAACTAATCCTCCAGCCGTTCTGTGCATAAGCCAACCAATATAAGTTGCCAATTGCTGTGCTTCAGGGCCTGGTAACAACATGCAGTAGTTAAGCGCGTGTAAAAATCTTTTTTCGGATATCCAGCGTTTTTGTTCAACTAGTTCCTGATGCATCACTGCAATTTGTCCAGCTGGTCCCCCAAAACTAATAAAACCAAGCTTGAGCCAAAATAAAAAGGCTTGCCAGAAGGTGACCTGTTCCACTGAATCATCATTGGTATTTTGTTGTTTTTGTTGCATGTCCATCTCTTCAAAAATAGAACTTAATTTATAAAAATATCTGCTTTAGAAAGGCCAAATTATTTTTAACAGCATAGCAAAGCCAAATGTACTTTTGATGATAATTTCTTCAATATTACGTTTTTGCACATATCAATACTTTGAAATTAATAGAAATTATTTTTTAAACTAAAGTTATCGCTTTAAATTATTTCCAAAGAGGAAACATTTTAAACATTATTTGCTCAAGTTGTTATAACAGGTTGCAAGTCGTGAGCCAGCTACCCCAAGATCAAAAAAATCATAAGCCTCTTTACGATCAATTAAGGGAACTCATTCTCAATAAAATCGTAAATGGTGAATATGCTGTGCTGAGTCAAATTCCATCTGAAAATGAGTTTGCTGAACAGTTCGGTGTGAGTCGAATTACAGTTCGCCAAGCACTCAACCAATTACAGTTAGAAGGCTATATTTTTAAAGTTCCAGGTAAAGGGACTTTTGTAAGCAAGCCAAAAACATTCCAGAACATTTCAAGTTTGCAGGGTTTTGCAGAAGCAATGTCATCTGCGGGTCACGAAATTTTGAACAGGGTCATCTCAGCTGAACTTAAGCAAATTCCGATGCATGTCGTGCCGAAATTGAAACTACCGGTTAAAGCCAATGTGTATGAAATTCAGCGTGTTCGTTTGCTAAACCGTCAGCCTGTTTCTTATGAGTTGACTTATTTGCCAGAACACATTGGTTTGAAACTTAAAGAAAAAGCGATTGATTTACGTACTACCGATATTTTTAAAGCCCTAGAAGAAGAGTGTGACATTCCTTTGGGTCACGCAGACTTAAGTATTGATGCAACCGTAGCAGATGAAGAATTAGCTGCTTTGCTACAAGTCGAAATCGGCACTCCGGTATTACGGGTCGAACGTTTGACTCATGATGCAAATGGCCAACCGCTTGACTATGAATATCTCTATTTTTCGGGCGATACCTTCCAGTACCGTTTACGTATTCATCGTTAAGAACAGAAATAAAAATAAGGAATATACAATGGAAACTAAATATCTTGAGTTTGATATTGTGGTTATTGGTGGTGGAACTGCTGGGCCAATGGCAGCAATTAAAGCAAAACAAGAAAATCCCAATTTAAAAGTTTTACTCATTGAAAAAGCGAATGTAAAGCGTAGCGGTGCGATTTCAATGGGAATGGACGGGCTTAATAATGCCATCATTCCGGGGTATGCAACACCAGAGCAATACACCAAAGAAATTACGATTGCCAACGATGGCGTTGTGAACCAGGCAACCGTATATGCTTATGCCAAGCATAGTTTTAAAACTATTCAACAGCTTGATCAATGGGGCATTAAATTTGAAAAAGATGAGACTGGCGAATTTGCAGTAAAAAAAGTACATCACATGGGGGCGTATGTTTTGCCAATGCCCGAAGGCCATGATGTTAAAAAAGTTTTATATCGTCAGTTAAAGCGTGCTCAGGTCAAAATTAATAATCGGATTGTCACCACGAAGCTTTTAAAAAATGAACAGGGTGCAATCAATGGGGTATTGGGTTTTGACTGCCGTAGTGGCGATTTCTATGTCATTAAAACTAAAGCTGCCATTTTATGTTGTGGTGCAGCAGGGCGTTTAGGTCTGCCAGCTTCAGGCTATTTAATGGGAACTTATGAAAACCCAACCAATGCAGGTGATGGTTATGCCATGGCATACCATGCAGGAGCTGAGCTTGCCAATTTAGAATGCTTCCAGATTAATCCGCTGATTAAAGATTATAACGGTCCAGCTTGTGCCTATGTGACTGGTCCTTTAGGAGGTTATACCGCCAACAGTAAAGGTGAACGTTTCATTGAATGTGACTACTGGAGTGGTCAAATGATGTGGGAGTTTTATCAAGAATTAGAAAGTGGTAATGGTCCTGTTTATTTAAAAGTAGATCATTTGGCTGAAGAAACGATTCAAACCATTGAAGAGATTTTACATACCAATGAGCGCCCAAGCCGTGGACGTTTTCATGAGGGCCGAGGAACCAATTACCGTCAAGATATGGTGGAAATGCATATTTCAGAAATTGGTTTTTGTAGTGGTCACAGTGCTTCTGGTGTATGGGTAAATGAAAAAGCAGAAACTTCAGTTAAAGGTTTATATAGTGCAGGAGACATGGCTGCCGTACCTCATAATTATATGCTTGGTGCATTTACCTATGGCTGGTTCGCTGGAGTAAATGCCGCGCACTATGTGAGTGAAATTGTAGATAGTGAATTGAACCAAAGTGAAATAGAAGCAGAGAAAGCACGAATCTTTGCACCGCTTGATTGCTCAGAAGGTTTACCAGCGGAACAGGTGGAATATAAGCTGCGCCGTTTTGTAAATGACTATTTGCAGCCACCCAAAACTCGCCAAAAAATGGAAATTGGGCTTAAACGCTTTGAAGAAATAAAACAAGATATTAAGCGAATCTCTGCCAGAAATCCGCATGAACTGATGCGTGCTGCTGAAGTTTCTTTTATTCGAGACTGTGCGGAAATGGCAGCTAGAGCCTCACTTTTTAGAGAGGAAAGCCGTTGGGGACTTTATCACTACCGAGCAGATTTCCCTCAAAAAAATAACTCGGATTGGTTCTGTCACGCACATTTGAAAAAAGATGAACACGGCAACATGACCAGTTTTAAAAAAACAATCGAGCCTTATGTGGTTCCAATTAATCAAGATGAAGCTGTGTCTTATGACCGTTTACGTATTCAAAAAGATGTTGCTCTTGCAGACTAAATAAATCAGGAATTCAAACAATGGCTTTTATTTTTAAAGAAGTTCAGCACCGTACTGTCGCACCCGTCATTATTGATGAAGATAAATGTATTGCCGATAAAGGATGCACAGTCTGTGTGGATGTTTGTCCAATGGACTTATTGGCAATCGATCCTCTAACTCAAAAAGCTTATATGCAATTTGATGAGTGTTGGTACTGCATGCCATGTGAAAAGGACTGCCCAACAGATGCAGTCAAAGTAAATATCCCATACCTACTCAAATAATTAATTTGGAATACTCAACATGAGACAAAATAAATTGATCAATAAAAAATTATTACTCAGCAGCTTAATTGGTGCCATTGTACTCGGCACTTTGGGGTGCGGCAGTAAAACAGAAACTGTTCGTGTAGCGATTGGTACACAAGACACAACCATTAACTGTGCAACAGGTGGATTACTTGTTCGTGAACTGAATTTATTACCAAAATATTTACCCAAAGATGGTGAATACAAACACGTTAAATACGACATTCAATGGAAAAACTTTACCTCAGGTGCGCCACTAACCAGTGAAATGGTAGCCGGACGTTTAGATTTGGGAGCGATGGCCGATTTTCCTGCTGTAAATAATTTAGCGGCTTTTAAAAAAGCTGGAAAAGAAAGCATCTTTTTAGCGCCTTTATCAGGCAGCATTAATGGCAGTGGTAATGCGATTGTTGTCCCTATTGACTCAAAAGTAACATCCCTAAAAGAGTTAAAAGGACAAACCATTTCTGTACCTTTTGCTTCAACTGCCCATGGACTGTTACTGCGAGCGATTCAAGCTGAAGGTTGGCAACTTGATAGAGACATTAAAGTGATTGCTCAGGCTCCTGAAGTTGCAGGGCCTGCATTAAAAAGTTATAAGATTGCTGCGCATGCTGACTTCGTACCGTTTGGAGAGTTATTTGCCTACCAAGGTTTTGCCAAAAAAATCTATGATGGTTCACAAGCAAAATCACCGACATTTCATGGTTCACTTGCGAGCAAGGATTATGCACAGCAACATCCTGAAGTTATCAAGGCTTACTTACAAGCGACCATTGAAGCAAATCGCCTGATTCGGGAACAACCTGAAAAATATAGTGAATTTATTTCTGAAAAAACAGGTATTCCTGCCGAAGTGGTCTATCTGTTTCATGGTCCATTAGGTCTACAAACTCGTGATTTAACTTGGAAACCTGAATATCGAAAAGCAACTCAAATCGCAGTTGATACTTTAAAAGTTCTAGGCAAAAACGATGGCACTCTCGATGTAAATAAATTTATTGATGATCAATATATTAAAGATGCATTTCAGGCTTCTGGGCTAAATTACAGCCAGCAACTCGCTGACTATGCAAAATCACCTTTGGTTGCAAATGATGCTTTAACGGGCCAACCCATCAAAACGTTTAATCGTGTGACTCAAATTTGGGTAAAGGGTGAAGAAAAAGTTCGTAGCTATGAAACACCTGAACATGCATTTTCCGATTTAAAGAAAATTCAAGCGGCAGGAAAAACGGTGCGTGTGGTTTATAGCCAAGATCATCAGTCCGATATTAAGTTGCTTGCCAATCTAGCATGGTATGCCACAGATAAAGCAGGGCAAATTGAGGCCTTTTTATTAAAAGATGATGCTGAAAAATGGGCTAAACAACAAGGTGGAAAAGTATATGACTTTAAAGCTATTCAGCTTGTAACACAGAGCTGATGTGTTGTCTTAGCTAATGATTAGGAGGTGACAAATGAGTAGTTTAGTCCACACAAAACCCAAAAACCAAAGTACATTTTTAATTAAATTTTTTCAGCAGTTGGGAGCATATAAGACACATTTTAAAAACTATGTCATTGCTTTTACATCTATAGCTTTTTGGATAGTAATTTGGCAAGGACTTGCTCAGTTTAAAATAAATTTAGGCATTGTGAACTTTAGCAATGTACCGACACCTTTAGATGTCATCCATGCGCTGTGGCCATTTTTTCAACTCAGCACCGCATTTGAACATGTTGAATCTAGTATTTTTCGAGTTGTAATTGGTTTTGTGTTGGCTGCACTGATTGGCGTAGGCATTGGTTTGTTGGCTGGACGTTATCAAAAACTCGCTGCATTTTTAATGCCGCCATTAGAGGTTTTACGTCCAATTCCAGCAGTTGCATGGATTCCTTTAGCGATTCTGATTTTTCCATCTTCAGAAGCTTCCATGATTTTTATTACTTTTATTGGTGCGTTATTTCCAATTTTATTAAACACAGTACATGGCGTTGGTGCAGTTGACCCAAGACTCGTTGCATCAGCAAAAAGTTTAGGGGCTTCCGATATTGCCATTATTCATGAAGTCATTATTCCCGGTGCATTACCTAACATTATTACCGGTTTATCCATTGGAATGGGCACTTGTTGGTTCTGCTTAGTCACCGCTGAAATGATTTCAGGCCAACATGGCATTGGGTATTTCACATGGGAATCGTTCACCTTACAAAACTATAGCAACATTGTGGTTGGAATGGTGCTGATCGGAGCGTTAGGTATGTTCAGTAGTACCTTAGTTCGTGTGATTGGCAACCGATTTACTCCATGGTATCAATTGAGGAAGTCTTAAAATGTCGATTATACAAGGCCATGTGCGTATTCAAAATCTATCTCTACATTTAGGGCAAGGTAAAAGTCGCTTTCAAGCATTAGATCGGGTTAATTTCGAAATACAACCGGGTGAGTTTATTTGTCTACTTGGTCCTTCAGGTTGCGGAAAATCAACATTACTAGGTGCTTTGGCAGGGCACTTACCCATTAGTTCAGGGGCTTTAACGGTCGATAATGAAACTATTGTTGAGCCGCATCCAGACAGAGGGTTAGTGTTCCAGCAACATACGTTATTTCCGTGGAAAAGTGTGCTTGAAAATATTGCTTTCGGTTTAAAAATGAAGGGTGTTGGTAAACAAAACCGTATAGATCAGGCAAAGAAAATGATTGATCTGGTGGGGCTCAAAGGTTTTGAGCAGAAATTTCCAGCTGAACTTTCAGGTGGTATGCAGCAAAGAGTTGAAATTGCACGAGTACTTATTAACGAACCTCGCATCTTATTAATGGATGAACCTTTTGGTGCGTTAGATGCGCAAACCCGTTTGAAGATGCAAATGCTATTGCTCAACATTTGGCAAGAAATTCAAACTTCGGTTTTATTCATTACCCACGATATTGATGAAGCACTTTTTCTGGCAGATAGAGTACTGATTATGAGCCATAGACCGGGCCGAATTATTGAGGAAATCAACCTTGATTTTGAACGTCCACGTGATATCGAACTTGTTACAAGTAGTGAATTTACAACCATTAAAAAACATTGCATGCAAACTTTAAAGGAAGCCACTCAACAAGAAGAGTTAAGCCGCTTAAACCCTTTAGGGCTTGGAAAGAAAGCACAAATCAAGGAATACGAATGAGTTTTTATTATCAAGCTTTAGATGACCAAGATGAATATAATCAAGAATTTCTTGGTCAGTTGAACCATCCAGATGAGAAGGTTCGTTTTGTTACTTTAATGAATATCGGTGACGAAGAAAATCCAGATTTACTACCTTGGTTGCATGCAGCACTGCAATATGACTCGTCAGCCTTAGTGCGTGAAGAGGCCGCAAAAAAATTAGAAAGTTGGGAGGATCACGTCAGTTTAGAGGTATTAGCTCAGGCTTTAAGTGATTCCGATCTTAATGTGCGTCTCGCAGCAAGCCAGAGTTTAAGTGAAATCAAAGAAGCTGCATCAGCCGATGTACTTGCACCATATTTACAGCATGAAGACACTTTTGTACAAAGTGCAATCTTACGCGCTTTAAAACCTTTACGAGCGCAGCAGTTCTTTACAGAAATATCAGCTTTGGTACAGCATCAAGATACTCTTGTACGCCGTGAAGCTGTGAGTGCTTTAAGCTGGTTGCAACAAGATCAAGCCATTGCAATATTGGCAAAAATTGTTGAAACGGATATAGATGATGAAGTACGACGTATTGCAACAGGTGGTTTGGCTTATAGTAAAAAATTATCAATTGATGTAATTCAAGCGCTTAATCATTCACTAAATGCTGAAAGTTGGCAGTTAAGAGTGGAGTCTGCATTAACTATTGGGAAATTGTGTATTTCCGAACTGGAAGCACCATTAATTAAGGCATTAGTGGATCCTTACTGGCAAGTACAAATAGCAGCTGTACGCAGTTTGGGATTGTTAAAATCGAGTTTGGCAGTTGCTCATTTAGCTACTAATTTTAAACATGAAATTAGCAATTTACGTAAAGAAGTTGCTTTAGCACTTGGAGAAATTGGCACACGAGAAGCTCAAATGCTATTAGAGCAGCATCAACATGATTCTGATCCAGAAGTTCGAAAAGCAATTCGTATTGGATTAAATCAAATTGGTGAGGTGAAGTATGCAAACCAGACCTGATATCCGTGTAGATATTATAAATAAACAAGTTCATTTTATTTGGAATGATGGTTCAAGCCTATGCTTGAGCCACCAACATCTTAGGGAAATTTGTCCTTGCGGTTTTTGCAGATCAAAACGAATAAAACAAATAAAAATTGAACAGCAGGAAGTTGAAATTACCGCAATGTTTGATCAAGGATATGGCGCCCAAATCTGTTTTAGTGATGGGCATGACAAAGGAATTTATCCTTGGGTTTTCTTAAAAGAGTTTGTTAAGTATTAAAGATGCCTTTTGCTTGGGACAAAAGGCATCTCATTTATTTAATGGTCATGTTCTAAATAATCTGGTTTTTTAGGGAGCGCAAGGCTACATAAGAAACAGATAATGAGCATAACAATGACATAGATGAAGAAGGTATTTTCAATTCCAGCAGCTTTAAACTGTAGTGCAACTGAAGGTGCCGATCCACCAAAAATGGCATTACCTACCGCATAAGAGAAGCCTACACCTAGTGCACGCACATGAGGAGGGAACATCTCTGCTTTGACTAAGCCACTAATTGATGTATAGAAACTCAAGATCATCATCATAAAAATGAGTAGCAAGGTGATGATAATCGGTGAATCTATATAATTAGGCATTCCAATCGCCATAATTGGATAAATAAAAATTGCAGATAATAAGCTAAATGCCAGCATTGAAGAACGTCGCCCAATGCGGTCGGAAATTGAACCAAATACAGGTTGAGCACACATATAGACAAATAATGCGAAGGTCATAATATAACCAACGGTTTTTCCATCCATACCTAAGTTAGTTAAATAAGTTTTTGAATAAACAGTTTCAACATAAAAAGTTAATGAACCCGCAGAGGTATAACCAACCACCAATAAAAAGGTTTTCCAATGTTTTTTAAAGAGTTCTCTTAAGCTACCAGACTCTTCACGTTCACTATCTTGATGAGAAAGGGTTTCTTCTAAGCGACTACGAGCAAGTAAGGATAAAATTGCAGCAAAACCACCAATAACAAACGGAATACGCCATCCGCCGTCATGTAATTGTTGCTCACTTAAAAATGCTAATAAAATTACGCCGAGCAAACTTGCCAGCAATTGACCACCAGAGAGTGTGACGTATTGAAAAGAGGAGTAAAAACCACGTTGACCTTTTAATCCTAATTCACTCATGTAGGTTGCAACGGCGCCATATTCACCACCGACTGATAAGCCTTGAAGTAAGCGCACAACGAGTAAAAGAAAAGGAGCAAATAATCCGACTTGATCGTAAGTAGGTAAGGCCGCAAATAAGAAGGAACTCAATGCCATTAAGCAAATAGAAATGACCATTGATTTTTTTCGACCATGTCGGTCTGCAATGCGTCCGAATATCCAACTACCAATAGGACGCATGAAAAAACTTGCAGCAAATACACCCCAAACATAAATAGCTTTGGTCGAACTATCCATGTCGGGTGCAGTTAAGGCTTGTGTAAAATAAGTAGCAAAGACTGCATAGATATAAAAGTCAAACCATTCAACAAGGTTACCAGAGGCCGCACCAACAATACCGCGTATTCTGCTACGTTTTTCTTCCTTAGTGTATGTCATATATATTCCGTCAGTTAGCAGAAAAAAATAGAAATTTTTAGGTGTACTGAGCAGGAAATCGCAAGAGTTTTTAAATATCACTCAATCCTGAGTACTTACCTTAGAATTCCTCTCCATGCATTTTTTATAATTTTAAATTTCCATTCTAGTGATTGTATGATCTTTTGTTCGATTTAAAGATATTTTTATCGATTATCGAACATTTCCTTAATTTAATGAGTTGATCAATACACCATAAACTTTATTTAAAATCAGACATCTAATTTATCAACCATATTCTTTATTGTATTCCTCCTTGGTTTTAAGCTTATTTTGAGCTTAGTTTTATTTTGACTATTTGGTAATACTTAAAAAGTTATAGTACCAATTTCAAAGAAAATAAATGAAATTCATATAATGATGACGCTTTATTACACAAAATTTACTTGATCTGAAAATTACATAATTTGTTGTTTCTCGATATGTGTCACTGTATTCTTTCGAGGCTAAAAAATATGGAAGATTTCCGACTTTTAGCATACTTATATTATGCACGGTATGGGCAGGTAGTTATTCAATGGACAGACACTCGTTAAATCTTCACTTCATTACATGTTCTAAAACAGCATTAGCATCATCTATTGCACTGATGATGTCTGTTGTCTATGCAAATGAGGCGGAGGTTTCTCAACTACCTACAATTACCGTGAATGCTACCCAAAACACTGACGATTTATATTCCTCAAAAAAAGTTAATTTATCTGGTTTTCAAACAGGCGATATAAAAAAGATTCCTGCATCTATCACAACAATTACATCTGAACGCATGGCCGATCAGCACGCAAAAACACTGACTGATGTTGTTAAGAATGATTCATCGTTAGGAGATGGCTATGCTGCAATTGGCTATTATCCAAATTTCGTAGCTCGTGGTTTTTCGCTCGATTTAGGTTCAAGTTATCTTATTAATGGCCATAACATTCGTGGTGAACAAAACGTTGCTTTAGAAAACAAAGAGCGAGTAGAAATTTTAAAAGGGATTTCCGCTATTCAAAGTGGAATGTCGACTCCAGGTGGTGTTGTCAACTATGTAACCAAACGACCTGCCGATGTTAAGAGTGTTACCGTCGATGCAAATTCAGAAGGTGGTTATACACTTGCAACAGATGTAGGCGGCTTTTTGAATGATAAATTTGGATATCGAATTAATTTAGCCCATGAAAGTATTCACCCAAATGTCGATCATGCAAATGGTAAACGTGAGTTTGGTTCAGTTGCTTTAGATTGGAAAATTAATGATCGCTCTAAACTACTGTTTGATATTGAAGCTCAGCATCAAAGCCAACGCTCAGTTCCGGGGTATCAACTGCTTGATGGGCAAGTACCAACAAATGTTGATGAAGACCGTTTGTTGGGGTATCAGTCTTGGAGCAAACCTGTTGTAAATAACAGTGTAAATGCAAGCTTGAAATATCAATATGCCTTTAACGATCAATGGAATGGCAGCTTAAGTGCATCGCAAAGCCGTGTTGTGATTGATGATTATATTGTGTTTCCTTATGGAAGCTACTACTCATCAGGTAATGGACTCGCGGTATTCGATAAAGATGGTAACTATGACCTTTATGACTATCGTAGTCCAGATGACACACGTATAACCAATCAGTTTACTGCGGCATTAAATGGTCAATTCAATACAGGCAGTATTCAACATCAAGTAGCTTTTGGGTTGCAAAATACACGTAAAAATCTGAAGCGTTATGACCCGAGTAATATTCATTTAGAGGGTGTTGGAAATATTTATGATGACACTCCTGACTTTGAAGTTCCTGTAGAAACCCTAGGTAATCGTTTTAAAGCTTTAGAAAGCGATCAACTTGCACTCACTGTGTCTGACCGAGTTCAATTTAACGAGCAATGGTCAACTTTACTGGGTGGAAAACTTATTCATCTTGATGAGCAAGCTTATACGCCAGATGGGCAGCAAAGCCGAGATAAAGACCTAAATAAGTTTTTACCGCAATTAGCACTCATGTATAGCCCAACTGCTACCACTAATTTGTATGCTTCATATGCCAAAGGTTTATCGGATGGTGGTGAAGCACCTTGGTTTGCTAATAATGCTCTTGAAATTTTAGCACCTAGAAACTCTGAACAATTTGAAGTTGGTGTTAAGCAACAAGTACAAAACTTCTTAATAACGGCTGCTGTCTTTGATTTAAAACAGGATAACCAATATAGCAAAGTCAATGCCGATGGATCTTTCGATTTTGTTGAACAAGGTGAACAACACAATCAAGGTATTGAATTAGGCTTGACTGGTGCCTTAACTGATACAGTTGACGTAAGCTCAGGTATTACCTATACCAAATCTCGCCTTGTTGATGTTGATAGTGACAGCTACAAAGGTCATCAAACTCAAAATGTACCGAAAGTACGCGCAACTGCCCAGTTATCTTATAAAGTACCATCAGTTGAAGGTTTAAGACTGTTAAGTGGCATGCAATATAGTACTAGTAAATATGCAAACAAAGAGGCAACTGCAAAAGTAGGTGGATATAGCGTCTTTAATATTGGTGCTGCCTATAAAACAAATTTTGCTGGGCATGACACGACGTTTAGATTCAATATTGACAACTTATTTAATAAGAAATATTGGCGTGATGTTGGTCCATTCATGGGGGATGACTATCTATTCTTGGGTAATCCTCGTACAGCTCAATTCTCTACAACTTTTAATTTTTAAAATTTATAACACAAATAAAAAAGGAGCTTATAAAAGCTCCTTTTTTATTTCAGGAATTAAGCCGACATTTTTGGTTTAACCATATTATTAATCGACAAGATATCATCAAGCACTTGTGCCGATAATAAGCCTTCGTTCTGAACTAAAGCCAATACGCTTTGCCCAGTTTCGTTTGCAGTTTTAGCAATACGAGTTGTAGTTTCATAACCTAAATATGGGTTAAGTGCAGTCACAATCCCAATTGAGTTTTCAACTAAAGCTTTGCAATGTTCAGGGTTCGCCGTAATCGTATCAATACATTTTGACTGGAACATTGCCATCGCGTTACCAAGCAAATCCATAGATTCAAATAGTTTGAATGCAATAAGTGGTTCCATTGCATTCAACTGTAGTTGACCAGCTTCAGCAGCTAAAGTTACAGCCAAATCATTTGCAATAATCTGGAAGCAAGCAAGGTTCATTGCTTCAGGAATAACAGGGTTTACTTTACCCGGCATGATTGAGCTACCTGGTTGACGTGCTTCTAAGTTAATTTCATTGATACCAGTACGTGGACCACTTGAAAGTAAGCGCAAGTCGTTAGCAATTTTTGAAAGTTTAGTTGCCGTGCGTTTTAATAAACCAGATAAAAGAACGAAATCACCCATATCTGAAGTTGCTTCGATTAAGTCAGGAGATGATTTAATTTTTTTACCAGAGATTTTTGCAAGTGCTTGAATCGCAAGTTCACGGTAATTATATTCAGTGGTAATGCCCGTACCAATCGCTGTGCCACCAAGGTTCATATAAGCTAAAACATTTGGAATAAGCGTATTAATTTGCTCAAGATCTTTTTGTAAGGTTACTGCAAAAGCTCCAAACTCTTGGCCCAATGTCATTGGTACAGCATCTTGCAACTGAGTACGACCCATTTTTAAGATGTGAGCAAATTCTTGAGACTTATTTCGGAAGCTTAAGATCAAGTTATTAAAAGGGAGATTCAATTCGTCTAAATTTAATAATAAGCCTAAACGAATTGCAGTAGGGTACACGTCATTTGTAGACTGTGACATGTTGATATCATTATTAGGGTGTAAATATTGATATTGGCCTTTTGCATGCCCCATATATTCTAAAGCAACATTCGCCAATACTTCATTTGCATTCATATTGGTTGAAGTACCAGCACCACCTTGTAACATATCGATCGGGAATTGATCGTGAAAATTACCGCGAATAAGTTGATTACAGCTGTATTCAATTGCTTCAAATTTAGTTTGATCTAAGCTTTTAAGATTATGATTCGCTTCAGCACAAGCAAGTTTTACCATTGCTAATGCTTTAATTAAATGAGGGAAATTTCCAACCTTGCTTTGGGTTAAGTTAAAGTTTTCTAGAGCACGTAATGTTTGAACTCCGTAATAATCATTATTGTTGATTTCTCTATAACCAATAAGATCCTTCTCAATACGGGTGGTAATTTCAGCGTTCATCATTAAACTTCGAATTAGTAGAGTAGATAATTCATATTAGATTTCGAAATGCTTCACTTCTAATGCATTTATCAAGTTAATTATGCATTTTTTGCATATCAGTTTTCTTCTTTTCTAAATTTAAAAATAAAAAATTCTTTTTCCTGCACCAATTAAATCTAAATTTTATTTTTTAAATTAACAGTTTACTGTTTAGATAAATTTAATATGTAAAAATTTTCTGATGAACAAAATGGTCATGTAATCAAAAAATAACCGGATACGAAATTATAGATTCATTAATTTAAGTGAAATATCAAGTAAATTAATGAGGTTAATAGGATGGGGAGTGTAGCTTATCTAACAAATTTATATAAAAATGTGATGCATTTCACATAAAAAGCACTATAATACGAAAAAATCCTAGTTTTAAGTTTATGTTAAAAGTCACAGCTGCATTAATTATTTTGGGTAGTTTTACATACTATGTACTTTTTCAGGGTGAAGAGAAGAGAGAGTCAAAAACTTCTCGTCTTCTTAAAGAAGCAGAGCAATCTATTGCTTCTGCGGAAACCTCTGTAAACAAGGCAAATAGTATCGTAGCAATATCTTATAAATAGCCACGGTTACTCAGCCTAACTATTTTACATTATCCATCAAAATATTGTTTTATCTAAATTTTATTAACTTTAGGTAAAAGACCGTATGTATAGAGACAAAATTCATGAGAATGAAGTTTATCGCCTATGATCCCAATTCTGGGGAAAAAGTAAGCTTAAAAGAGCATATCCATCAAATGGATAAATACACCACTTATATCTTTTTTAGCGATGAAAAAGATAATATGGTGTTTAACCCACAGAAAAAGCAAGTTTTTGAAATCACTCAATATACTTCTAATATGATGGTTGAAATTTCAAGAAAGCTATATTATCTCATTGGTGAATATTAGAAATTTGTTTCAGCTCAATCTCGGATAGATACTTTAGTAGAATAGTCAGGTTTATTTAGTTGAATTATACTGCAAATATATCTTCTGATTTGAATAATTTTATTAGGTCAGAAAGCTTAAATCCTGAAATAATCAAAATAGTAACATTTTAGTTTTACAGTCCGTATTCTTCCCCAAGGTACGGACTTTTTTTATCAAAATTAAAAACATGATGAAAACATAAGATTATTTTTATTTTTTATTAAGATTGAAGTGTTCATTTACTTAGGTTATGTTTAATTTAATTATTGATTTAAAATAATTTTTACCGCAATAATTTTATATTTGTATGAGTTGATGAGTTAAATCAAAGTCTTTTATTCTCTTACACTCTTTTCTATGTCAGAATTATTAAATATATACTTTTTATCGTTTGGCCTTGCCATTCTTCCATCGCATTTTTGCAGGTACTCCCATGTTTTATATTTTTCATTCATCTATTCAGCTATTTATCCAGCTTCCCAACAAGACAAATTAAGGACATAAATATAAAAAGGGAATGCATAAAATGAACTTAGAAGTACGTTGGGTAGAAGATCTTTTAACATTAGAGCGCGAGCGTTCTATTTCAAAGGCAGCAGAAAAGCGATTTATTAGTCAATCCGCTTTTACGCGTAGAATTCAGCAATTAGAAGAGATGATAGGAGCTGAAGTTATTATTAGAAATAATAAAAATAATATTGAATTTACAGACATCGGGCGAATTATGCTCGTTATGTCTAAAAATATTGAAAAGCAGGTGGAAGAGACCGCTAAGCTGATTAAAAATATTAAAAATGAAACCGAATCTACTATTCGTTTTTGTGTTGTTCATTCATTAGCTTCAGGTTTTTTAACGACTTTTTTGAAAAAATTTCCAACGTTTATGCGTGATTTAAAAATCGAAATTGTAGCGACCAATAGTGGTGAGGGTTTATCTCTTTTAAAAGAAGGTGCCTGCGATTTTATGATTTGTTATGCAGACCGATCTCATATTAATCGTGTGGGTGATGATATTTTAAGCGGGATCAAGATTGCGGAAACAGAGATTGTTCCTGTATCAGCTACCGAAGCCGACCATACGCCTAAGCATACAATTCAGAATAATTTTTCATTGCTTGCTTACAGTAAACACGCTTATTTGCGAAAATTAGTGGACCAACTGATCGAAGGTAAATTGATCTATAAAACCTTATACGAGACTGATAATGCAACTAATTTGAAAGAGCTGGTATTGCAAGGCCTAGGGGTGGCATGGATTCCAAAAATTAATGTAGAGGAAGATCTTGCTAACGGAAAACTGGTCATGTTGGATCATCATGAATATTGTCTTCCCCAAGATATTTACATTTTTAAAAATAATTTGAGTGATAACAAAGCAGTCCAGCAAATCTGGAAGGGCTTCCAAACTCAGCCTGATTAAAATTTATAATTATGGGCTGTATTCAGCAAAGTTATATACAAAGTAATCAATTAAAGCACCTATACCTTTGTCTTTATGATGAAAGGCTTTATAAAGCATTGCTCATGGTCTAGATTCTTTGTTAATTTAGACCATATATCAATAATTCAGAAATCTAGTGAGCATTTTTATATATGCTGTACCCGATTTCATTCCTTTTGAATGGATTATTTGATCCAGACGGAGACAATTTTGTTTGATCTAGATAGTAGATTACTAAATATTTTTTATCATATTTATCGGTTTAAAAGCGTTTCAATGGCTGCTGATGCTATTGGTCTTACTCAACCGAGTGTTAGTAATGGACTGAACAAAATCCGTCAGCATTTTAATGACCCGCTTTTTATTCGTGTTGGGAATGAGATGATTCCAACCGAATTAGCTAAAGAAATCTTTCCACTTATTAGTGAAGTGATTGATAAAGTTGAAAGTATTAACAACTTTAGTGTGAACTTTGATCCGCTTACTTCTGATCAACTTTTTACAATTGCGATGACAGATGTATCTCATCTGGTCTTATTGCCGCAATTAACAAACTATTTAAAAGAGAAAGCTCCTTTAATTCGTTTGAATATTCGGCCGATTACTCCAGAAACCAGTTATCAAATGGCAAATGGTGAAATTGACCTTGCAATTGGTTTTTTACCTCAATTAGAAGAAGGCTTTTATCAACAAAAGTTTTTCAAACAACATTATGTGGTGATTAGCTCTAAGAGCCATCCTCGTTTAGATCCAAATAATTTTACTTTAGATGATTATATGCGGGAATATCATATCGATATTGATGCAGGAATCGGTCACTACCACATTAAAAATGAATTACAGAACAAAGGATTGGATAGAAATATCTTGATTCGCCTACCCAGTTATCTAGGGGTGGGTTTAGTCGTTCAAGAAACAGATGCGATTGCAACCGTACCGTATTATTTGAGCCAAGTCTTATTAGTCAGAGAAAATTTACAGATTTTACCGGCACCTCTCGACTTCCCAACTTATGATGTTAAACAACATTGGCATATGTCTTGTCATCATAAAAGTAGCCATAAATGGTTCCGCCAAACCTGTTATGAACTTTTTAAAGTCTAAAAAAAGAAGATGTAAGAAAAACTCCTACATCTTCTGTGTGGTTTAGTTTTTAGATTTCAATTGCGACGGCTGTAGCTTCACCGCCACCAATACATAACGCAGCAACACCTTTCTTTTTACCGAGGCGTTTTAAAGCATAGATAAGAGAAAGAATAATTCTTGAACCAGTTGCGCCAATTGGGTGTCCTAAAGCACACGCACCGCCATGTACGTTGACTTTTGCTTCATCAATGCCTAGCTCATGAATTGGCGCCATTGCGACCATTGCAAAAGCTTCATTAATTTCCCAAGCATCTACCTCGTCAACAGACCAACCAGCACGCTCAAGTACTTTTTGAATTGCGCTAATTGGAGCAATTGTAAACTCGCTTGGATGCTGTGAATGACTAGAAGTCGCCACAATTTTTGCTAAAGTATTTAAACCATGACTTTGTGCATATTCTTCAGTGGTGAGTACTAATGCAGCAGCACCATCAGAAATTGAGCTTGAGTTAGCCGCTGTAATTGTACCGTCTTTACTAAAAGCAGGGCGTAAAGTTGGGATTTTTTCAAGATTCGCTTTTAATGGTTGTTCATCTTGATCAACAACTTCAACACCTTTACGTGTTTTTACTTCAACAGGAACAATTTCTTCTTTGAAATAACCTTCTGTAATCGCAGTTTGCGCTTTTTTAAGTGAAGCAATCGCGAAATTATCCATTTGTTCACGTGTAAAGCCTTTGGTATTCGCCATGTCTTGAGCAAAAGAACCCATTAATCGGCCTGTTTCTGCATCTTCAAGGCCATCTAAAAACATATGGTCCTTAATTTCACCGTGTCCCATGCGGTAACCACCGCGAGCTTTAGGCAAAATATAGGGCGCATTGGTCATAGATTCCATACCACCCGCAACAATAATGTTGGCACTACCAGCTTTTAAAGTATCTGATGCCATTAACACCGCTTTCATCGCAGAGCCACACAGTTTATTAATGGTGACTGCACCTACGTGATCGGGCACGCCAGCTTTACGCATAGCCTGACGAGCGGGACCTTGGCCTATACCTGCACTTAATACGCAACCAAAAATAACTTCATCTACTTGGTCTGGTGCAACACCTGCACGTTTAATCGATTCACGGATTACTGCAGCACCAAGCTCTGGAGCTGTTAAAGAAGATAAACTGCCCTGAAAACCGCCCATTGCAGTACGACTACCTGAAACTATAACAATTGAACTCATCTTAATATCTCTTATTGATGTATTTGCTAAATTTGCCTCTAGCCGAAACTAAAGGCGCCAGTAAATTAAAAAGTAGGGGGGGTATAGCTAAGTGTTCTTCCAAAGAACCACAATAAAAATAAAACTAAAGGAAAATGCACGACGAGCTGGGTGACTGTAAAACCAATCACATCTTTTGCTTTTAGTTTTAAAATACCCAACATTGGAAGCATGAAGAATGGATTAATTAAGTTTGGTAAAGCTTCAGCTGCGTTATAAATTTGTACTGACCAACCCAAATGAACTTTTAAATCATTTGCCGCTTGCATGACATATGGAGCTTCAATGATCCATTTTCCACCGCCAGAAGGTACAAAGAACCCGAGTATGGCAGAGTAAATTCCCATCACAATCGCAAAGGTTTCTTTTGAAGCGATAGAGACGAAAAACTCGGCAACATAGTGTGATAGCGATAAATCTTGGCTATTCAAAGCTTGCGTCATAATAAAGGCGATACTTCCGTACAACGGGAACTGGATTAAGATTCCTGATACAGCTGGAACTGCCTTTGCAACAGCATTTAAAAAGTTTCGTGGCGTTCCATGTAATGCTAGACCTAGCATTAAAAAAACAAAGTTGTATGTGTTTAAACTTGAAATGGCAATGATAGGATTACTTTTTGAAAATTCAAAAAACATCCAGATTAAACCTAAAGCCACCACAATAATCGTTAAAATAGGCGAGTTTTCTAACCAGTCACCTGGACGAGTCGACTTTTCCTCATGAGGCTTTTCTTCTTCAAATTGCACATCAAAACTATCAATCGTTTTAACGTTATTACCTTTTGGAGCTGACCAATACGCAATTGCAATTGAAACAATCACCAAAATAATGGTCATCGCAATTGATTGCCAAAGAAAGATCGTTTCTGTAAATGGAATAACACCGGTCAAATTATAAATCGACTCAGGCAAGCTGCTTTTATTCGCTTGAAGCTGTGCTGCTGAAGAACTGATCCCTAATGCCCAAGTTGCACCCATACCAATAATCGCAGCTGCGGCGGCAGCACGATAATCCATATTGAGTTCTTTACGTTTTGCCAATGCAATAACTAAAAGTGCAGTAAGAATCGTACTTACCGCCCAATTGACCAGCGAAATTAATAAGCTGACGGTCGCAACCAAAACAATAGCACCACGGCCAGAATTTGGAATACGCGCCATTTTTTGAATCAGAAATTTGATGGGCTTAGATACGGAAACGACATAACCCACAATAATTAGCATGGTCATTTGTAGCGTAAATGGAATAAGACTCCAAAAACCATTACCAAATGAGGTCGCTACATCTTGAATAGGTGCACCAATACCTAAAGCGGCAACAGAAACAATAATGACGCCGAGTAGTGCAAAAATATATGAATCTGGAAACCACTTTTCAGACCAATCACTAATCCGAAGGGCAAATCTTTCAAAAATTCCTTGCTGTTTTTCCATAGCTGAAAAAATCCTTCTCGTTCTTATTCGTTGACAGCACATCCGGTGCTTAAAAGAGCTAAGACTTAAGCTCACTTTCTAACTTAAGTCTTGTTTGGCTAACTAAAAATTAAAATTTAAGCGACTAAGGTTTTATAGAATTCGACGCCTGTAACAGCTTGAATTTGTTCTAGAGTGACATCTTTAGCAAGTTCAATCAGTTCGACACCTTGTGGGGTAATGTCCATTACACCTAAGTCCGTAATTACGCGATGAACCACACCTTTACCGGTTAAAGGTAAACTACAGTTTTTCACAATTTTTGGCGTACCGTCTTTTGCACAATGTTCCATAAGAACTACAACTTTTTGGACACCAACAACCAAATCCATTGCGCCGCCCATACCTTTTACTTTCTTGCCTGGGATCATCCAGTTAGCCAAGTCACCATTTTCGGAAACTTCCATTGCACCTAAAATTGCAATGTTTACATGGCCGCCACGGATCATGGCAAATGACGCTGAGCTTGAGAAAAAAGCAGCGCCAGGGCGAGCAGTAACAGTTTGTTTACCTGCATTAATTAAATCAGCATCAACAGTTTCTTCAGTTGGAAACTCACCAATACCTAATAGGCCATTTTCAGATTGAAGCCAAACATTAATATTTTCAGGAATATAGTTGGCAACTAGGGTAGGTAAGCCAATACCCAAATTGACATAAAAACCGTCTTCAAGTTCTTTTGCAGCACGTTGTGCCATTTCATTGCGTGACCAAGCCATTTTATACTGCCTCCGTGCTTAAAGTTTTATGCTCAATGCGCTTTTCAGGTGATGCATTAAGTACAATACGATTTACATAAATACCCGCTAAATGGATTTCATCCGGATCCAATTCACCAATTTCAACAACCTGTTCAACTTCAGCAATTGTAATTTTTCCAGCCATCGCACATTCAGGATTAAAATTCTGAGCAGTTTTACGGAATACTAAATTACCTGCTTTATCTGCTTTATAGGCCTTAACAAGAGCAACATCTGCTGTTAAAGATTCTTCTAAAATGTAGTTTTTCCCTTTAAAGGTACGTTCTTCTTTACCTTCAGCAATCAGTGTACCTACGCCAGTTTGAGTATAAAATGCAGGTATTCCAGCACCACCAGCACGTAACTTTTCAGCTAAAGTACCTTGTGGGGTGAGTTCTACATCAAGTTCACCATTTAAATACTGACGCTCAAATTCTTTGTTTTCTCCAACATAAGAAGAGATCATTTTTTTAATCTGTTTGGTTTGTAGCAAAATACCTAAGCCAAAATCATCTATACCTGCGTTATTAGAAATACAAGTGAGACCAGTTACACCACTTTGTTTAACTGCAACAATCAGTTTTTCTGGAATTCCGCATAAACCAAAACCGCCAACGGCAAGTGTTTGATTATCTGCAATAACATCTTTCAGTGCTGCCTCTGCACTAGCATAAACTTTATTCATTCTATTGTTATCCTATATCCCTTAGTGGTTTTAGTTTTAGCATCTAGTTTTATGTTATAGAAGTTAATTTTTTAAAAGGATTAATAAGTATAATCAATGAATCGCATCAAATTAACAACAAAAGATAAGAAGCACAAAAGTAAAAAATCTTAAAAAAAGAATTTCATAGCATTGAAATTTATCATAATTAATAAATTTATCTTAGCAGTAAGCTTTGTTCATCCTAAAATACAGTATTTAATTTTTTAAAATTTATATTGAAGTAATGCCTCAATAAATTGAGCTGAAATATTTGAAATTTCAAAGTTCTTTTTATAGACAATCCCAACTGTTTTATGAATAGCTTCGTCTTGTAGCTCAATTAATACATTGTGTTCTTTATCAATGTGAGACGCAAAATGTCTTGGGATTGCACTTACACCAATTCCATAGGCCACAAAACTTGAAAGTGATGAAATTTGATGACATTCAACTTTTAAATCAAGCGTTATATTATTTCGTAAACAATTTTGCTCAACCAAATAACGAACAATTGAAGGTTTTTGCAAAGTGACAAATGGGTTAGAACAAAGCTGCTGCCATGTAATAGAGGGTGCTTGAGCGAGTGGGTGAGTTTTAGGTAATAGAGCTAAGAAATCTTCTTCAAACAGCGGTTTAAACTCTAAACCTTCAGTCAGGTCTGGCTCAAAACATAGGCCAAGCTCAAAAATACCATCCTGTACTTTTTCGATAATGGTTTCATTAGGAATATCATGAATTGAAAAATTAAGGTTAGGGTGGAGACTCAAAAACTCATGAATGACTTGAGGCAAAATTGCATGAGTCACAAATGGCATGGAGGCAATACTTAATGTTCCACGATTAAGCTTAAACCGTTGTTTAACATCATTTTCCATTTCATCCCAATTGGCAATTAATTTTTTTGCATAGGGAATAAGTGATTTACCTTCCTGAGTAAGTTCAACACGGCGTGTATTACGGTTAAATAGTTTCCCACCTAATTCTTCTTCTAGACTTTTGATAGTGAGACTTAAAGCGGACTGGCTAAGATGTAAATCTAAAGAGGCATTGGCATAGTTAAGCGTACGAGCAAGGGCCAAAAAAGCTTTTAGTTGTTTAAGCGTCATTTCGTTCCTTTAGATTACAGTTCCAGCCTAGTGCTGTAATTTATACGAAAATTTGTTTAATAAGATGGTTTTTGACAAAAATTTAAGAAAAAGGAATGAGCGGACAAGCGACTCAACTACTTTAGTAAATTTTCCCAACAAAATTCATCTGTATTGTTTGCAAAGTATAGAGCCATTCCAACTCCATGGAAAAATAAATGACCTAACCAAATTACTTGAGGTGCAACTTTTAAACCTTCTAATAAAATAGTTGTTGAATAAATTGCTAATAAAAAGGTGAAAAAGATGATGTAAGTAGCACTTGCTACAAATTTATATTTCGGTGCTAATTGAGGAATTTTATATCCAATCAAAATTTGCATACCGCAATTTATGATGAGCGAAAGTATACCCACAAGGACTTGTGGTACATTTAGATATTCTAAAGAGAGTTGTTCGATTATAAAAATGATTTGCCACAGTAGAAACATGCCCAGAGGGTACAATACAAATTTAATCCACATCATATTTTGTTTTCTTATCAATATTTTATAAGAGTATTCTATTGAATAACAAAGATTAAATAAATACTGTTTTTAAAAAAAACTATATCTCAATATAAAGCTGGTCTTAATTCAATTAAAATATTTGTGAATTTTAAATTCATTAAAACTTAATTTAAAAGATAAATGAGATTATGTAAGGGTAAAATTAATGAATAAAACTATTCTTGGTTTAGTACTGGTGCCACTCATATTAAGTGGCTGTGTGAAAAAAGCTGAAGAAAAACCTGTAGAAAAAACAGAAAATGCTTCAACTATAAAAACGACCGAACAACCCCAAACAAAAGAAAATCAAATTCCTGCAATAATAGCGCACAGTTTTCTTGTGAGGTTTGAACAACCCAAAATTTGTGGGCCTAATCCAGATGTCGAGGGTATTGTATGTACTTCTAAAGAAGCCATTGCACTTAAAAGTAATATTGACTGGATTGATCAAGTAATCGATAAGGAAATCCGTAAAAATTATGCAGATGCTCTTACTCCTGCATCAGAACAGCAAAAACAGTTAAATCAAACACAAGCTGAGGGGCTTAATAACTGGTCAGATAGTGTGGTTTATCGCTTTAATGGACAGTTTGGTCAATATGTGCAAATTTCAAAAGTTAGCTCAGAATATTCTGGCGGAGCACATGGTATAGCAACTTTTGAAGATTATGTTTTTGACTTGAAAAGCAAAAAACGCATTGGATTAAAAGATATTGTAGTGAATGGAAAAATGAATGCGCTTAAAGATGCTTTATGGAAACAGTACGAATATTGGTGCCAAGAAAATGATATGCAGCCCTTTATTAGCAAAGAGGACTTTAAAGTAAGTGAAAATTTTTATATCAACCAGTCGGGTGGGGTGACCTTTGATTTTCAGCTTTACGAATTGGCTCCATATGCCGCAGGTCCTGTGAGTTTAGAGCTCTATGATACGAATCAGCTGATAAAACCAGATTTTTTACCGCCAATGCCTACTTTAAAAACTGAAATGTAAGAGCAATAAATACTAAATAAATTACTTAGGCCACCTTCGGGTGGTTTTTCATTTTCTGAACTGTTAAATTTTACTCATTATTAAAATGGATAATTTCATGAAAAAAATAATTTTATTAGGAGTGGTGGTTTTATTTGGAGGGTGTGTAACTCCCGCTACTCAAATGATTAATAATAAATTTAGTGAAGTACAACCTTCAATACCTTCAGTGTCAGGTATATGGACGATTTCGATCGGCCCAAACATATCAACAATAAAACTTGATTCAGATGGCAATGGAATACTTTGTGACGATACTAATGGGCATGTTGTATTCAACAAAGTTAAATATGCAAATAATATGATTTACATTCAAAATGGTATGGCTCTTGAAGTGAAGCTTCTAAACAAAGATATACTCGAATCTAGAATAACGTTAAGTGCTTCCACTTCAAATATGGTCTATAAAGCCGATAATGACTTAAAGTCAGCATCATTGAAGTGCGCCAAAGAATTATAGATAACTACCTTATAAGTTAGCAGAGGTGTTGACATGATGAAATGTTAGGAAGGCTGGTGCAGAAGTTGATAGGTATTTCATCTTTTATGGAAAAAACTTCCTACTTATAGATTTTGAAATGACTTTTCCGCATTTGTAATTATATTTTCTTCTCTCTTAGATTGGACTTCATCTAACTATTATCTTTATTTGTATAATGTTGTTGATATATAATTATTTTTTAATATCTTTAAAACTTAAAAAAATGAACTTAAAATATATTTTGATTGCTTTTGGTCTAGTATTCTTTGTACAAACTATCGTTAGTGCCTTGATTGGCGGGTTAGTGAGGATGATATTTCCACGTAACATTGCTATGGCAATTTTCTACGCAGCAGCCATCCTTATAGTCATTTGGATCGGTTACTATAATACTAAGACCGCTGTAGGTTTTAAGGTGAAGACAGCCTTCAAGTTACATTTACTTATAGCCTTTTTTCCTCTTATTGGTTTATTAGTAGGACCTGTAGAGAAAGTTGTATTAAATATTGTGACTCTATTTATAAGTCTTAATATTGGAACAGCTATCTATTACTTTAAAGGTAAGAATCTAGTATCTGCCTAATCCATTTCAGCTTCTTTTATACGGCTCAAGATGTAGTTAATTACGTCTTGTTGCCCTAGATTGAAGGCTGTCTGTGTTGCTGAGTCTTTATCGCAAGGAAGCTTAGTATGGAATAGCTCTATTAGCTCATTCAATAATTGTAATCCTTCACCATCACTAAAGACATTGTTGTATTTGTTATTCACTGTCCATTGCTCCTATGATTTGATCAGTAGTCGTATTCTTAGCTTGATCCTTAGACCTGTAAAACCTACTTACTACATCATCATTTGTTAAAGGTAATTTATTGGTAACGTATTGGAGTAGTCTATTTAGTAAGTTTGATAGAATACATTTTTGAGATAGCGAAAATTTTATGAATAATAAGAAAATAAGTCTATTAAGATAGCCTTCTTAAATTAATTGAGTTGTTTGCAAAATTTGTACTGTTGGATAGCTTTTAAGCTATTTAAATGTGGTTTATATTTTTTAGTTAAAATATATGGACCTATATTAATTAGGATTAAATGAAATTCATTATGAAAATTTTAATAAAATTTATCTTAAGCTTTTTATTTTACTTTGCATTAAATACATATGCGCAAGAAGCTGGAAATTTTAGAGAATTGCGATATCAAAAGGTTAAGTGGATTCAACCTCCAAGCATTAGCATCAGTAATGATGAGCTACAAGGATATGATAGAAATGTTGTGATAGCAGCAGAAACTAATATAAGTAGTAAAATTACAGCAGTTAAATTGTTGCAAAGTAGTGGAATTAAGAGTTTAGATTTAAAGTTAATAACCGCAGTGGAAAGCGCCAGATTTTCCCCTTATCAAGAAAATGGAGTTTTCTATCCAGTCAGATTTGTACAACCCTTCCACTTAGAGGAATCTAGAGAACCTGAACTCGAGGTCTATCCGGAAATAAAAGTAAATGGCGAAGATCTGTATGGTCAAAATAGATCAGTATCTATTTTTACAGAAGCTGATGTGAACGGAACTCTAACTAGATCTGAAATTCAAAAAAGTAGTGGGCTTATTAAATTAGATAATTTCGTGCTTGATGAATTTCGTAAACGTGAAAAATCTTTTCCATTAAATGTTAATGGAAAACCTTATCCTATTCGTAAAACTGTTGCTTATAATTTTCCATCATCTATTACCTCAAGTGAAGCTGAAAGATATAAAAACGAGTACCAGTTAAAAATTTTTAAAGCTTGGAATGTTCCTACTAACTCGGCAGGAACAAATGCAAGAGTTAGAGTCTTATTAACAGATAAAAGTGAGATTGATCAAATAATATTTTTGAATGAGGTACCTAAAGAATTTAAGTTAAGTATTGAACGAGCGATTAAAAAATCAATTCCGTTTACTTTACCTGAAAATACTGATGTTAGAAAAATAGCAAGAAACTTATCAATTAGCTTTAAGGCAACATAGTTATTTGATATTAATTTAAAATAAAGAACTCATTAGTGTTTTTTTGAGCTGTTAAATTTTACTTATTATTAAATTGGTTACTTTTATGAAAAAGATTATTTTAACTAGCTTGTTCCTTATTTTATTGGGGTGTGCAAGTAAACCTGTAGAAAGTTTAAATAGAAACTTAGATTTAGATGTTAAAACTCCTCCAAATTTTGATTCAAAAAATTCTTACTATAAGGTTCCTGAATCATTTAAAGTTTATTGGTTAAAAGCTCCATCGCTTACTATTTCGGGAGCAGAGCTTGCAGGACGAAATAGACATGTGCTTTTAGATGTTAAAGCTGATGAATGGGGAGTAATTACAGAGGTTATTTTAACTCGAAGCAGTGGGCTAGCAGAGCTTGATGAAAAATCTATAAATGCTGTCAAGTTAGCTAAATTAAAGCCTTATAAAATAAATGGAAAACATGTTCGTTTCGATGTAACTCTACCTCTGCTATTTACACTTGAGAACTAGTCTAATATTAATAAGTTTTCATAAAAAAATAATTTATTTGTTTAATAGAAGGAAAGGCTATTCACATGTCTTTAAATAATTATATAAATTTTTAAACCATGTAGCTGAGTATTTCTTTATGTGACATTTAGTAAATAATTTGTTAAATTATGTGAACTTTATAACAAACGGTTAAAAACTCATGATGAAAATATTGGCTACAAGTTTAATTGCTTTAAGTTTAATGGGGTGTGCAACATCAAGGGGCTTAATTGAAATACCTCAAGGTCAAAAACTAAATCAATCCCAAAATATAGTAGCACAAGGCAAATCGATTATAGTGAAGGTTGAGGATGATCGAAAATTTCAAGATAAACCCGCATCAGCTGATATTCCATCTTTAAAAGGTGAGCAATCTAATGCAACAGCAGAAGAAAAAGCCCGAGCTGTTGCTCGTAAAAGAAATGGATATGGAAAGGCTTTAGGGGATATCCTTTTAAAAGATGAGACTGTATCGCATTTGGTTGATAAACGTGTTTCTGAAGCATTGCAGCAGTCGGGATATAAAGTTCTTGCTAATAACACCACTAATGAAGCTAATGCCGATCTGATACTCAATATTAAAATTAATAAATTTTGGTCATGGTTCCAGCCTGGATTTGCCTCAATCAAAATCAATTCTGAAATTGATACCGAAATTTTAGATGCCAAACACCCTAATCGCCCACCATTTAAAATCTATAGCAAGGTAACGAGATCAGCACAGGTAGCGAACGAGTCGAAATGGGTAGAGAATATTGACAAAGTACTCAATGACTACGAGGAAAAGTTAATTATTGAAATTTCTAAGCAAAGTCAGTAGTTTTTATTTAAATCTTTGAAATATATTTAAGTTTAAAAAGCACCCTAGGGTGCTTTTTATGTCTCATCGTTGTTTGTTCACCAGTTGCATTACCATCAATTGATTTAGAAAAGTAATTAAGTATTCCAAACAGCTTTTGTAATAAATTGTGGTAGATTATTAACAATTAAGGTTTTGACAGTATTTTCATGTACCATTGCGGGATTAAAAAAATAAAATCTCTAAGGTAAAATGAAATGAATAAGATAACCCTAATTTTGCTAGCCGCTCTTCTTTTTTGTATTTTAGCGAACTATGAAAGTTTTAACTTATTAAAACCTCAAGAAACTGCAAGTAGTGAAATTAACAAAACTCTTCCCAAAAACTAATCCACCTAAGGGTGGTTTTTTTATACCCTAAGCTCTTAAATTTTAATTATTAATAATAAAGGGTAATTTTATGAGAAAAACTTTAATTGGAGCTTTATTCTTAACATTTGGAGCCTCGGTAAGTGCAGCATCGAAAATTGAAAAAGAGGAAACAAAAAAGTTTTCAACAATGAAGCAATGTATTGAATGGCTAGATTCTAAATATCCAAATAGCAAATGGCATAAAGACAGAGGTGCCTCGTGGAGTTTAGAAAATAATAATTCAAATTTTTTATCTGGAATTACACATGTTCCTAGTGACGAAAATAAAAAACTGACACATCCAATTGCGATTTATTGCAAATTAAAAGAAACAAGTACCGAAGGCGTCTTCTATGAAGGAAAGTATATCGTCATAGAAGCTATTTAATCTCAAATTCTGATTGATCAAACCCACTCAATGAGTGGGTTTTTTATAGCTGAAGAAAATCAACAAACTCATTGCCAAGAACAATTTTTCTATGATTGGATTGCTCATCGTGTAGTGATTTAAAAACCTTGAAGAATTACCCTTTTCTTGGCTTCCATCGTATGCGTACAGCTATATGTCATGAGGGCCTGACTTTAGTTTTCTTTGTCAAAATCTTAATAATTTTAAAAACTTGCTCACCCAGTTTTATCTTTTGATGAACAGTTCCATTGTCGAGCTCATCCCACAACTCAAATGGGAAAAACTCTGAACTATGATCAAAGACCCATAACCATTGATGACTATTGTTAAGCGTATTTACATCAAAACGCACATCCTGAACTTTGACAATCTTAAGTTGTTTATGATGTTCGTCTTGAAGAATAATTTCATGGTTCTCCATTAGACATCCACAAATTAAAGACAATTTTCAATTTTACTGAAATTGATACTTTACTTGTGAGTTTGTTAGTTGGCTTTAATTTACAAAAGATTTCTGGTTGTTAAAGTTTGTCATTTTCAAAATGATAATAATCTTTACTCTTGAAATACAAGGTTTTAAATAGGTTCTGTTGTAAGCGATAGGCGTAAATGTCAGAATGCTTAGCTGACATCTATCTTCGAGTTATCGCTATGAGTTTAATAGGGTTTATGTATGCAAGTAAAACCAATAGTGAACATAGTCAAGTAAAACAAGATTTAATTGATATCCTCACAGAAGCAGTCAAATTCAACTCTTATAATGATATTACGGGGGTACTTTACTATGGTAATGGATATTTCTTGCAGTATTTGGAAGGCGAGAAAGAACAAGTTGAATCACTATTTTATAATTCAATTTTGAAAGATTCGCGACATCAGAACTGTGAAATCATCTTTTCGAAACCGTCCGAACAGCGGTTGTTTAAGCATTGGAGTATGAAATTTGCTCCTATAAATACGAAAATAAAAGATTTCTTTTTTCATCATCATGTCGATGAGTTTAACCCGTATTTGCTTAACACTACATCAATTCCATCTTTTATTGAATTGCTTGTAGATCAACCAAATCTTAAAGCTGATCAATATCAAATTTAATCAATGATAGGATCTGAATTAGAGTAGTTTTTTCTACTTAAAAATATTAGCCCTCTAAAGAGGGCTTTTCTTAGTTAACTCGTGTTAGTAAGCCGCAGTCCTTAAGACTGCTTGGCTCACTTAGAAAGTTAATTTATACGAAAATTTGTCTAGATGATATTTCCAAAAAAATTAAATCATATGAAGAATATTTCTTAAATTATTTTAAAAAATATATTATTTAATTGCCTTTATTAAATAATATAGAGATATTAATTTAATTTACTCAATAATTAATAAGTTTTATAAAATAATGAAACTTTAAGAATAATAAATTTTTACCAAATAAATAACATATATATATGTTATTTATAGATATTTTAAAATTTAAATAAATTACATTGTTTTTAAATATTTTAGTGATATTTTATTTTTAGGCACATTTACCTATTACCAAGCATAGATATTGTGATTTTTATCATTATAGGTTTGGGATAACCTAAATATCTTCTGGTAATTTTAAACCTAATATTTATTCTTTAGGGAGAAAGAATATATGTGGGAATTATTTGTAATTCTACTTTCGCTTGGGCTGTTAATGTACACAGCTTACAAGGGTTTTTCCGTCATTCTCATGGCACCAATTTGTGCCTTACTTGCAGTTTTACTCATTAACCCAGCCAATGTTTTGCCGTTTTATTCGGGTGTTTTTATGCCCAAAATGGTGAACTTTATTAAAGATTATTTTCTTGTATTTTTGCTAGGGGCAATTTTCGGTAAAGTTGTTGAAATGTCAGGAATTGCTGAGTCTATCGCTCGAACTATTGTGAGATGGATTGGGGCAAAAAAAGCGATTTTAACCGTTGTGTTATTAGGTGCAATTTTAACGTATAGCGGTGTCAGCTTATTTGTTGCAGTATTTGCAATTTATCCTTTTGCAAACCAGCTTTTTAGACAAGCTAATATTCCAAAACGCTTAATTCCGGGAACCATTGCGCTTGGTGCATTTACATTTACCATGGATGCCTTACCGGGTACGCCGCAAATCCAGAACGTTATTCCAACCACGTTCTTTGGTACCAATATTTATGCCGCCCCATTTTTAGGGATTATTGGCGCTATTTTTGTTTTATGTGCAGGTTTAGCTTATTTGGAGTGGCGCCGTCGTGCTGCTGCAAAAGCGGGTGAAGGCTTTTCTGGTTTTGGAGTAGACAATACACCATCCCAAGAAGCTGAAGCCGATATATCTATGCAAAATAATGGAAGCACAGCTCGTCAGTTTTTAGCATTTGTACCCCTCATTCTTGTTGCAGTAATGAACAAATATTTGTCTAAAGCAATCAAAGAGTGGTATCCAAATGGCTTTGATTTTGCCACTGTAGGTTTAGCTGATTACACCGTTGATGTTGCAAAAACTGGGGCAATCTGGGCTGTTGGTTTAGCACTTATTGTCGGAATTATTGCTGCAATTTTATTTGACTACCAACGTGTAGTGACGAACTTTAAAGAGGGCATTAATGCCAGTATTGGTGGCTCGCTTTTAGCAGTGATGAATACCGCTTCTGAATATGGTTTCGGTGCAATTATTGCGTCATTACCGGGCTTTGCCCTGATTAGTCATGCAATGAGCAGTACTTTTACAAATCCTTTAGTGAATGGTGCGGTAACCACGACAGTTTTAGCGGGTATTACCGGTTCAGCTTCTGGTGGTATGAGTATCGCTCTAAGTGCGATGGCTGAACACTACAATGCTGCGATTTTAGCCGCTGGTATTCCTCCAGAAGTCATGCACCGTGTGGTTGCAATGGCATCGGGCGGTATGGATACGCTTCCTCATAATGGTGCCGTAATTACCTTACTTGCTGTTACGGGTTTAACCCATAAACAGTCGTATAAGGATATTTTTGCAGTCACAGTAATTAAAACATTAGCGGTATTTGTGGTGATTACGGTCTTTACCTTGACTGGTATTGTTTAAACCAACAAGTTAAAAATATTAAGGAGTAAATAGATGACTAAACTTTTAGACGGAAAAGTAGCCTTTATTACAGGCTCTGCAAGCGGGATCGGTCTAGAGATTGCTAAGAAATTTGCTAAAGAAGGTGCAAAAGTTGTCATTTCTGATATGAATGCTGAAAAGTGCCAAGAAACGGCAAAGCTGCTAACAGAACAAGGTTTTGATGCATTATCTGCACCATGTGACGTAACTGATGAGGATGCTTATAAACAAGCAATTGAACTCACTCAACAGACCTTTGGAACAGTAGATATTTTAATTAATAATGCTGGCTTTCAACACGTTGCACCTATTGAAGAGTTTCCAACCGCTGTTTTTCAAAAGCTAGTTCAGGTCATGCTCACTGGTTCGTTTATTGGCATTAAACATGTTTTTCCAATTATGAAAGCTCAAAAATCGGGCCGTATTATTAATATGGCTTCAATTAATGGCTTGATTGGCTTTGCAGGTAAAGCAGGTTATAACAGTGCTAAACATGGTTTAATTGGTCTGACAAAAGTTGCCGCATTAGAATGTGCAAGAGATGGCATTACAGTCAATGCACTCTGCCCAGGTTATGTAGACACACCATTGGTTCGTGGTCAAATTGCAGATTTGGCTAAAACCCGTAATGTGAGTTTAGACAGCGCACTTGAAGATGTAATTCTGGCAATGGTTCCTCAAAAACGTTTGTTATCTGTTGAAGAAATTGCTAATTATGCAATTTTCCTTGCGAGTGACAAAGCAGGTGGGGTAACAGGTCAGGCTGTGGTCATGGACGGTGGCTATACCGCACAATAATGTAGAGTTTTTTAAAAGCCGCTTATTTTTTAATAGGCGGTTTTTTATAAATAATAAAATATGTAAGTTTAGTGTTCAAAACGATGATTTATCTCTACTATAGTTGCTTATAAAAATCTAATAAAATAAGTTTGTTAAGGTATGAAATTATACTTTAAAGGTATTTAACTTATTTCCAATTTTAAAATTTAATAGAGTGTGAGAAAGTAATCTTTACTCTCTTTCTTGATTAGATATTTTTCAGGAAAATTCGTCAATTAAAGGATATTAATTGGCATACAAGTTGCTTTTTTAGCAATAAGTTATTTAGCTAGGTGAAAAGGATATGATATCACTCAGCCAACAGACGGAACTCAATCATTATTCACGCAAAGCTGAATTTGCGCAGAATTTGATGTCCACAATTTGTGGTGAACACCGTCTAGATACTATTTACAAAGACACGCTCGATTTTCACTATGACGGTATGCGCCTGCCTAATAAAAAGATGGCAATTGGCACAATCAGTTATGGTGCAAATGTTGCCATTAACATCTCAAATTTAAAAGCTTATAGCATTAGCTTACCGATACAAGGAAGACAAGCTCTCAACATTCGCGGCGCTCATTATCAGTCGGATGAAAACAGAGGGCTTATTGTTTCAAATAACGATCAGCAAGATTTGATTATTGATAAAGATTGTCGAAAATTTCAGGTGGTTATTCCAGAACGAAGCATGCAAATTGTTCTTGCAGATCTACTGAATAAACCGATAGATGCCCCCATCATTTTTAATCCAGAAATGCATCTGGACTCGGAGCAACTGATTGGTGCATGGTGGAAAAATATTCAGAATTTTTTACAGTTAAAATCACAATATAGCAATTTTTATGGTTTGCAGATGCTGTCTGAAGACTATGAAAATTTTGTAATTAAAGCCTTACTTTTATCTCAAGAAAATAATTATTCCGAAAGTTTAAAGTTACTTTCGCATCAGGATGAACCAGCCTATATCCGAAAGGTGCGGAATTTCATTATTGAACACGCCCATGAAGAAATCTGTGCAGAAGATTTGCAACGCCTAGCGGGGGTTTCAAAATCCAAGTTGTATGACGAGTTTCAGCAGTACTACGGTACAAGCCCAATGTCCTATTTGAAAAAGTATCGTCTACAACAAATTTATAAGATTTTGAGTACAACTGGCGCTGATAGAAAAGTATCTATTTCTAAGCTTGCTTATGACTGGGGGTTTAATCATTTAAGTCGTTTTTCTCAAGAATATCGCGAAGAGTTTGGTGAAAAACCAAGTGAAACGAAGGGCAAAATTTTTTAAATATTTAATCTTTTAAGCAATAAAAGACCTGATTGAATTAACCCAATCAGGTCTTTTATTTATCTATATATTTTAAATACTATTTTCAAGATTCAATACTTGCTTACTTTTAGATTTTTCATAAATGACTTTAAGACTAAGAGCAATAAATGAAATGAAGGTTGGTAAAGCAAGAATAAAGAATATACCGCTTAAACTTAAGTTAAACGTGAAAATGAGTGAGCCAAAGAAAGCACCTATAATTGCGCCGATACGACCAATACCATGCATCCACGAAACGCCAACCGCGCGGCACACCGCTGGGTAGAAAATGGCTGCAAGTGGTAGTAAAGAAGATTGAGCACCAGCAAGTAATGCACCAATTAAGAAAATGGTAATACCCAATAAGAAAATATTTGAACTGACTAAGCCTGCGACAATGAATAGCCCAAAAGCAATTAAATAAGAGTATTTAATCACTGTGGTTGGGTTCAGTTTGTCCATGTACCAACCCATAATGGTTGCACCAATTACACCACCAAAAGGGAAAATAGCTGCGATTAAACTAAATTGTTGCGTCGTAAAACCAGCTGTTTTTAAAATTGTTGGCATCCAGCTTGTTAAAAGATAAAACACCAATAGGCTGGTAAAGCAGCACAGCCAAAGCATGCTTGAACCCCACAGGTATTTTCCTAAAACGATTTTAACCGGATTTTCCTCTGATGCCGTTTCTGTTTGAGCCAAGACAAGTTTTACTGGTTCTTGGAATGGATGCCCTTGAATATTTTCTAAAATTCGTTGTGCTTTATCTTGTTGTTGGCGCGTAATTAAGTATTGAGTTGATTCAGGTAATTTAAGTAATAAGGCAACCACTAAAATTAGGGGAATACTTCCACCAATAATAATGACTTTGGCCCAGCCATAACTTTCTAATAGATAAGCTGACAACACACCACCACAAGAAATACCAAGCATAAAACCGCAACCAGCTAATCCAGTTAGGAATGCTTTACGTTTTACAGGCATATATTCAGAGACAATGGTACTGATGTTTGGCATGGCTGCGCCTAAACCCACACCTGTAATAAATCGGTAAATCATTAAATCTTGGGTCGAGTCGGCAAAACCACACAAAATGGTAAATATTGAGAATAAAAGGCTTGTAAAAACAATGACGCCTTTACGCCCAAACTTATCAGACAACGGCCCTGAAATGATGGCACCGATTGACATACCCACTAAAGCGGCACTTAGAACTGGAGCAAGCTGAGGTTTGGTAATTCCCCAGTCATCAAGTAATGCAGGAGCAATAAAACCAATAATTCCTGTGTCTAAGCCATCACAGAAGAAGACAAAAAATCCTAGGATAAAAACCATCCACTGTAAGGGGGACAGTTTTTCGCGGTTGATTACCGAATTTGCATCTATCGTTTTCATATGTATTCCTTAACTCATTAAAATTTTCTGCTGTAATTAACAAAGAAACGGTTTTCAGAGAAATCGTTTCCCTGCTTAACGTCGTAATTAATAAAGATGTACTGAAGGGCTAAACCTTTGAGAAAAGGCTGTTGAAGGGCATAATTGACAATAACGTTTGCTTCACTTTCTTTGTTTTTTAAGCCATCTGCTGTTTTAAAGTGATCGCCATATACATACTTCAGAGTGGTATTTAAACCGGGGACATGATCTTTAAAGTCATAGCCATAGATGAAGTGATAAGACTTTTCATCTTGTTTGAAGAAACCAGTCGTGTTCCAGTTAATGAAATAAGTTTCAGGCAAGAATCCATCTGGTAATGGGTAAGCAGACTCACCAATAATTTGCTGATAACCCAAACCAAAGCTATGATTTTTTACTTTAAGCGTTTCTAGTAACCCTACATTTTGCGCATCGATGTCGAAAAGATTTCCATTATCTTTTGCACTGAAATATTTGAATTTTGAATTAACTGAAAAATTGGAGTTTTTCCATATGTGGTCCATTCCCACATAATGTTTATTATATAAATCTTCCATATTTCCGAAGTAATATTCGCCTTTCAAAGTAGGAGTGATTTGATAGCGCAAGTCTATGTAGTTAAGGCCATCAGAGTAGCCAGTCACGCCTTTTGAAGTAAAAGAAAAGCGATGAAAATCTTCTTCATTTCGTGGTGATACTTTTTCAATTCGACCAATTTCAGCAAAAAGCTTATTGTTTAGCTGGCTCTTAAGATTAGTTCCCCAATAAGACGTCAGGAGTTGTCGGCTTGCATCTACGGTGGTTACGGGTAAATCTAGCCATAATTCGCCAATGCTCAGTAGCGTCTTGTTATAGCCTAACTTTAATGTCGCACCATATTTTAAATAATCGGGTGCTTGGGACTGAGTTGCTTTATCAAAAGGTAATACTGTATCTGCAACGTGTTTATCTTGGCTTAAACGAACCGCATACTGTGCTGAAGCATTTGCGCCAATTTGAATCGGAGTGCCGCCAATTTCTAACGGCGTGTCATGCATATTGGAGTTATAAAATAGAGAAACTGATTGGGACCAGCTACCCGTGTCTTTTACATCTGGGTTGTCATAGTTTCTATCTATATATGCATTTTTTAATGTAAATTTCCATTCTTCATCCGCTGAATAAGCCTGAGTAGAAAATGCACTACAACATAAAATATTGATGAGCATTAACGTTTTGTTGTGTCCATAAATTGGCTTTGGTCGATGCATAAATAAAGTGCCTTAATTTAGAAAAATGACTGAGTTTTTCTTATGTAATCAAACTAATTACATGACTTTGATTGAACTATTTTTAGCCAGCAGTCACTATCCAATAAGTCCTAATCTTCATCCATTTTTTCCAAATTAGATAAAAAGTATTAATTTCATTTTTTGATTTAAAGTTATGAAATTTATTAGTTTTCTTATTTTTAGTGTTTTATCCAGTTTGATTAATTTTTATAATTGCGCACAGATTGGATAGTGCTTGCAGCTTTTGGACAGTCTAAAAAAATATTCGGATAGAAGATAAAGCCATAACAATGTCAGGAGTTGACACTATGGCTGGTCAAACCGTTCAAATTAAAACTGCATCTGGAAAACAGTTCAGTGCGTATCTAGTGACACCAGAAACAGGAAAAGGGCCGGGCGTCGTACTTTGTCAGGAAATTTTTGGGGTGAATGCAGCCATGCGGGAAAAGGCAGATTTTCTTGCAGAAGAAGGCTATACCGTTTTAGTTCCTGATTTATTTTGGCGTGTAGCACCTAATATCGAACTGGGTTACACACCTGAAGATTTTCAAAAGGCTTTCGAGCTTTATCAGCAATATGATGAAAACTTCGGTGTTGAAGATATTCAAGACACCTTATCTTTTTTAAAGACTCGACCAGAATGTGACACCTCTAAAGGCCTTGGTGTGGTGGGGTACTGTTTGGGTGGAAAGCTTGCATATCTTGCAGGTTGTCGACTTTCGGAAGTGGCATGTGCTGTAGGTTATTACGGTGTAGGCATTGAAAAAGCGTTAGATGAGTTAGCCAACGTAAAAGGGCGCTTGGTTTTACATATTGCAGAACTTGACCAATTTACGCCGCCAGATGCTAGACAAGCGATTGCCGATGCAGCACACCAATATTCAAATGTACAAGCTTATGTTTATGAAGGGGTTGACCATGCATTTGCACGTCCAAAAAGCAATCATTATCACAAACCTTCAGCGCGCTTTGCGCACGAGCGTACAGTAACCGCGCTACATGAAACGATTGGACCGAAATATGACTTAGTTGCACTATGGGAAGAGCATATTCGTCATGAGTTTGATACACGTGATGTACCAGCAACCATGGCAACGATGGTCGCAGAACCTTATGTCAACCATATTCCTACCTTAACGGGTGGTGTAGGCCACAGTCAGCTTGCCCGTTTTTATCAGTACCATTTTGTTCACCAAAACCCGAAAGATATGAAGATTACTTCAATCTCTCGTACGGTTGGCTCAACGCAAGTGGTAGACGAGTTCATTATGAGCTTTACCCACGACGCAGAAATTGACTGGTTATTACCGGGTGTAAAGCCAACTGGTAAATATGTCGAAATTCCAATGTTGGGTGTAATTCAGTTCAGAGGTTCAAAGTTGTGCCATGAGCATATTTACTGGGACCAAGCGTCGGTGCTTGTTCAAATTGGTTTATTAGACCCAACAGGCTTGCCAGTTGCAGGTGTCGAAACAGCACGAAAACTTCTTGATGAAGATCTTCCTTCAAATACCTTGATGCCATCTTGGTCAAGTAGTGAAGGCAAGCCAGTCAATTAAGGAGGATCTACAATGAATATAGATTTAAAAGGAAAAGTCGCTGTGGTGAGCGGTGGTGCAACACTCATTGGTAAAGCAGTTGTACAAGCCTTAGTTAGTGCAGGTGCTCATGTCGCTATTTTAGATATTGATGCCAAAGGCAAAGCGATTGCAGAAAGCTTTAACCATGATGTGATGTTTATTCAAACCGATTTAACCAGTGATGCGGCTATTCAACAAGCTGTAGCGGATATTCACCAACATTTAGGTGAAGTGAGCTACTTGGTCAATCTAGCATGTACATATTTAGATGACGGTTTTAAATCCTCACGGCAGGACTGGTTACAAGCACTCGATATTAATTTGGTCTCTACAGTTGAACTGAGCCGTGCTTTCTACAATGACCTAAAAAAGCAGCAAGGTTCGATCGTTAACTTCACTTCAATCTCGGCCAAAGTGGCACAAACAGGGCGCTGGTTATATCCAGTGTCTAAAGCCGCGATACGTCAACTCACACAAAGCATGGCAATGGATTTTGCTGCCGATGGTATTCGCGTCAACTCCGTTTCACCGGGTTGGACATGGTCTCGTGTCATTTCAGAAGTCAGTGGCAATAACCGTGAAAAAGCCGATAGCGTGGCAGCCGATTATCACTTACTAGGCCGATTGGGTCATCCCGAAGAAGTCGCCAATGTTGTTTTGTTTTTATTGTCACCCGCTGCGAGTTTTGTCACCGGAGCAGATTATGCGGTCGACGGTGGGTATTCAGTGATGGGCCCTGAAGGATCACAGCCCGCTATTCCACGTTTAGCCGAATAGCTCAGCGTTTTAAAAGCACATTTAGAAAATTATGGAGAAGATTATGCGCCGTATTGCAATTGTTGGAGCAGGACAGTCTGGTTTACAGCTTGGTTTGGGTTTATTAGATACAGGCTACGACGTGACAATGATCACAAACCGAACTGCCGATGAAATCCGTCAAGGTAAAGTCATGTCAAGCCAGTGTATGTTTCATACCGCTTTACAAACTGAACGTGACTTAGGTTTAAATTTTTGGGAAGAACAATGTCCAGCGGTGGAAGGCATTGGGCTGGCTTTAGTTAATCCTGAAAATGGTGATAAAGCATTTGAATGGAGTGCTCGTCTTGAGCGCTACGCTCAATCGGTTGATCAACGCGTCAAAATGCCATATTGGATGGAAGAGTTTGAACGCTGTGGCGGTCAATTAGTGATTCAAGATGTGGGTATTGAAGAGTTAGAACAACTCGCAAACGAATATGAACTCGTATTACTCGCTGCTGGTAAAGGCGAAGTCGTTAAACAATTTGAGCGTGATGATGCACGTAGCGTTTTTGATAAGCCTCAACGTGCTTTGGCATTGACCTACGTCAAAAACATGAAGTCAATTTCACCTTATTCACGTGTGACTTTTAACATTATTCCCGAAGTCGGTGAATACTTTTCATTTCCGGCACTCACCGTGAATGGTCCTTGCGACATCATGGTTTTTGAAGGCATTCCAAACGGGCCAATCGACTGCTGGCAAGATGTCAAAACACCTGAACAGCACCTGCAATGTAGTTTGGACTTACTCAAGAAATTTGTGCCTTGGGAATATGAACGTTGCACAAATGTTGAGTTAACCGATGCAGGTGGATATTTGGCAGGGCGTTTCCCACCAACCGTACGCAAACCCGTTTTAACCTTACCCTCTGGCAAGAAAATTTTTGGTATGGCAGATGCATTGGTAGTCAATGACCCGATTACTGGACAGGGCTCAAACAATGCTGCTAAGTGTAGCAAGATCTATTTCGATGCCATTTTAGCCAATGATAATCAACATTTTAGCGAACAATGGATGGTTCAAACCTTTGAACGTTATTGGGCTTATGCAGAAAAAGTGGTGGCTTGGACCAATAGCCTATTAGTACCACCGCAGCCACATGTTGTTGAACTATTAGCAGCTGCAAGCCAAAACCAAAGCATTGCTTCAATTATGGCTAATAACTTTGATGACCCGCGCTCTTTTGCCCCTTGGTGGTTTGATGCAAATCAGGCTCAAGCATTCTTAGCTTCAAAAACCACAGCAAAAGTGGCCTAAGGGCAAAACAGCAAAGGGAGAATTAAAAATGGACACAATTGAAACTCAAGGCTTACAAGCGATTAATGCTGAAAACCCAAGAGAGATTCGTAATTTACTTGGTCAGTTTGCAACTGGGGTTACAGTGATTACAACCCGTGGTAAAGATGGTCGGAAAATAGGAATGACAGCAAACTCTTTTTCCTCATTGTCTTTAGATCCACCATTAATTTTGTGGAGCCTTTCAAAAACAGCTCCAAGTTTGTCTGATTTTGTAGAAGCTGAATATTTTGCTATTCACATGTTGGCACAAGAGCATCATCAGCTTTCGGGACATTTTGCTCGAGGTGCTGAAGATAAATTTGCAGGTATTGCCCATCAACAATGCAATGCAGGCGTTCCAATTTTGTCCGATGCACTGGCAACCTTGGTTTGCCGCAATGTAAATCAGTATGAAGGTGGGGATCATTTGATTTTTATTGGTCAAATTGAACAATACCAACAACGCCAAGGTGAACCATTGGTATTCCACGCAGGAAAGTATCGGATTGCCGCTGAGCATCCAGAATTAGCACATTAATTCACCACAATCACGATCAATCCGGTCGTGATTTTTTTTATAGGAAATAAGAAGATGAAAAGCACTTTAATTAAGCATGGATTTTTAGCAGGGACATTGCTGGGTTTGCCATTGGTTACACATGCCTATGATTTACCGACCGTAAACTTAGGTATGACCAGCTTTCTCGATGGCGGTTTACCCGCAGGACCCGGTTGGTATGCTCAAACCTACTTTCAAAATTACGATAGCAATAAACTGGTCGATGCCAATGGACAAAAATTAGGTTTACCTAAAACTGATTTAAATTATCAAGTACTGGTTGAACAAATTAGTTATTTATCGAATGTCCGAGTAAAAGATAAAGCCAGTCTAGGCATGAATTTTTTAATTCCCTTTGTCAGCAAAATGGACATGGATGATGGCTTGAATAATGCTGCAATTAAAGCCCAAAGTGGCTTTGGGGACATTATGATTGGGCCTTTTATTCAGTTTGATCCAGTTATGGGAGCACAAGGGCCTAAGTTTGTGCATCGTTTTGAGTTTCAGGTGAATTTACCTACTGGCGAATACGATCGGCAAAAAGATATTAATCCAAGTAATAACGCTGTTTCATTTGATCCTTATTGGGCTGCAACGTATTGGTTTAATCCAAAATGGACGGCTTCAACACGTATTCATTATCTTTATAACTTTAAAAATGATGACCCAAGCTATGCGTTCGCAGGTGCAAATGATATGCAGGCAGGGCAAGCAATTCATGCAAACTTTGCAACGGACTATGCCATTACTGAACAGTTCCGCTTAGGACTAAATGGCTATTGGCTAAAACAAGTGACAGATACCGAAGTTGATGGTGAAAAAGTCAAAGGTCGACGTGAACAAGTCTGGGCGATTGGTCCAGGCGCGATGTATAGTTTTTCTAAAAATGATCATTTAGTTGCAAATGCTTATTTTGAGCAAGATGCTGAAAATCGCCCAGAGGGAACACGACTACAAGTTCGCTATGTCCATCATTTCTAAGTCATAAATAAAGCCTTTTATATCAATAAATATAAAAGGCTTTTATGTATTTTGAGTTTAAGAAAAAATTGAAGTAATTAAGCCTGAGCCTTCACTTTGACCAGAGCGGCGAGTAGAAGAAGGTAACTCACCATAACGACGTTTATATTCTTGTGAAAAACGGCCTAAATGGGTAAATCCCCATTTAAATGCCACATCAGTAACCGATAGATTTTCATTGTGCATGAGCTCTAAATGGGCTTGTTCAAAACGTAATTCTTTTAGATAAGACATTGGGGTGGTCCCCAAATAATTTTTAAAACCGGTAAATAACGTTCGAACACTCACACCTGCATGTTCAGCCAAAATTTCGACGTTAAGCGGCTCATGTAAATGTTCTTTAATATAGGCTTCTGTGCGCTTCACGAAATAAGGAGAGACCGTTTTTTCTTTATAATGATCAATTTTATGTAATGCATTATTAGGTTGACCATAAATCAGTGCATTAAACAGGTTTGACTCAAATTGTTTAAAGGCTAGAGGATGATGAAGCGGATGTTGCTCGCATGCTAAAGCATCCATCAAGGTTCTAACGAGCTGTAAAAAATAGGCTCCACTTTGTGTAGAAAAGTCTAATTTTGGGTCAAAAATGAGTAAGTTGTTATCTGAATCGGCAATGTGCTGACGGCAATGATAAGTAAAATCATCCTTTGAAACTTTTAGAATGAGCTGCGGTGAGTTCGCGTGCCAGCGCATACGTAAAGATTGCTGAGGGGAAATAAGAGAAGCAACTTGAGAATAAGAAATAAACTTTTGTGAACCAAACTCGATTTCTGCATAGCCTTGAGTTGGAATTTGAATTAAGTAAAAGTTATCAAGGTGATCTGGTTCAATAATGACATCTGCGCCATATTCCAAGCGACTAATAGACAGGGCACCTGTTTTAACATGGTGCATGGTTGCACTGAAATCTCGCTTCTGTTGAGAGATTTTAAGATCATGCGGTTTAAAAATCTGCCCAACATTTCGGCAGGTTTCACTTAAATCTTGGTGATCAAATACCAAATTATGATCAGTAAAAATAGACTCATTTTGAAAATGACGCCCACTGAGTTCTGGGGAGTTGGCTTGGTTCATATTTATCCCTTTTGGCTCACTCCTGTATTTACTTGTGTTGTAGAAGCTCTAAAACTTCGCTTTGCAGCAAGTAAATACGGCACTTAAAAAATTAAGTTACTCGCAAATTACAATAAGATATAAGCAAAATACAGACCAATTTAACCGCTAATTAATGTGATTTTCTCAAATTTTTAATTCGGATTTTGTCCATCAATTTAATAAATTTGAGAAATAGAATAGAGGGATATAAAAGGCGCTATAAGTTAATCTCATCGTGATCTTATTCCTTAAGATCTATCAAAATTTATAGCAAATCAGAGTGCGCCGGTCAATTTATTTTGTCGGAATTTATTATTTTATATTATTGATATATAAAAACTTTTAATTTAAATGTAAAAATTCAATATACCCCTTACAGAGTATATTGAATCATTTCAGGTTTTAGTGGTTTTTAAATTATTTATACTTTTAACGTGGGGTATTGCTCTGTAAAAACTTCTCGCTGTAAATACGATAGTTTTGCAAAGATTGTTCATCTAACCAATTTTTTACGGCTTCAATCATCGGTGGTGGACCACATAAATACATATCAAAAGCTTGCTCAGCCAGTTGATCTTTATTTAAGTGCTCATGAATATAACCCGCTTTACCTTGCCAAGCATCGGTTGCTTTAGTCACAATTGGGTGATAACTAAAGTTTGGTAACTGTTCTGCGTAGGCGTGTAAACGCTGTTGTTCACATAAGTCAGTTTCACTATTTACGCCGTAGTACAACTGAACTGCAGGTGAGTTTGGTTGATCAACCAAGTTATCAAGCATTCCCAAGAAAGCTGATAATCCTGTTCCACCAGCAACAAAAACCAATGGTCGCTGTACTTCGCGTAAATAGAAACTACCTAGAGGTGCTTCAATGAATAGGTTTTGTCCCACCTGACAGCGATCACGCAAGTAATTGCTCATAACACCGTCTGGCAATAGACGAATTAAGAATTGCAATTGATTGGTTGCATTTGGTCTGTTTGCAAAAGAATAAGAACGCCAATCTTCAGTATCTGGAATTTGCAAACGAGCATATTGACCCGGCAAAAACTGAAGTTGCTCAGCATGACTGCTTGCATCAAGATGCAAAATTGCTGTTGTCTCAGAAACCAGCTCAACAGCGGTAACTTTGGTTTCAATTTTTAAAGTATCGCCAGCATTGCAAATGGCAGAATCATGATCGAAATAAAAAGCTGCATCCGATTTTACCCGTGTCTGGCAAGCTAACATTTTACGCTCAGCCAAATCACGCTCACTTAATGCATCTTCATCAACATATTCTTGTTCATAAATACCAGTTTCACACTGTCCCTGACAGGTACCACAAACACCTTCACGGCAGTCTAGTGGTAGGTTAATTCCTTGGCGAACTGCTGCATCAAGCAACAATTCGTCGTTATTTACCGAAATAAAAAAGGTTTTGCCATCGGCAAAGTTGAGTGCAACTGAATGTCCCATTTTCATTCCCCTTAAACGTGATAGAAGTCTAAAACGGAATCAATCTTGTCATTAAGCAAAATGCTGTGCTGACGACGAATGCGGAAACCATCTGTTGTTTGACGTAAAAGGTAAGTAGCGTGTCCGTAAAAACAGCCTTCTAAACCTTGACGGTTATACAGCGTTTGCCATGCAACTTTTGCTTCAATTAGGCCATCATCAAGTGTTTTAACTCGAATGTTATTCATGCTGTGTAAAGTGCGTGGTAATGGCGTTGCCGAAGCTGCTTTACCAGTACGAATACGGAATACACGGTCTTCGAGTCCAGTGCGGTCTGCGTAATAAATATAAGACAAGCCCTGATTCGGATCTTGAACATAGTTATGGTCATCAATCCATTGCGGAATATGATATTCACTATCTTCATCGTAAAGTTCTAAATAGGCATCCCAGTCATAAGCATCACAAAGTTCTGCTTTTTTGTACAAAAACTGAGATACAGCAAAATATAGTTCTTGTGACATGGTTATACCTCATCCATTACGGCATTGTTTTCGAAAGTAATATCCTGCATTTTCAGCGCTTTCTTGTTTAAGCCATCGAGCATTAGACGTTGCCAGTGTCCATGTTGATTTACATAGAGCCCTTCATGGGTAAACTCACAGCCAGTAATGACTGGTTGAATGCCTAAATCTTGCGAGTTCTTGGTCGCGCCATATTCCCAAGACTGACAGCCACGAGAAATATCGCTCCAGCGTTCAAGTCGTGCCTGAAAACCTTTTTGCTGTTCACGGAATTCGACTAAATCGTCTGGTGTACCAAGGCCTGATACATTAAAGAAGTCTTCGAACTGACGAATACGGTTACGGCGCGCTTCCACAGATTCACCTTTAACACCAATACATTGACTGATGACTTCAGTTTTATTCCATGCCACAGGGCGAATAATACGAAGCTGAGAACTAATCTGGTCCATAAAGAATAGGCTAGGGTACAAGTTCAAGTTTCGTAAACGATGCATTGCCCATTCAGCATATTTGTCGCCGTATTTTTCGACTAAATAAGGCATAACGGTGCTGTAACCCGGACGAACTGTTGGATTCGGCATATCACTAAACAGCACACTATGACCATTTTTAAAGCTGAACCAGCCATCATCAGTCTCGGAATCACCCGCACCTAACTTGCTATAGTCAAGCGTATCAAGTTCTGCACCTTTTGATGCATTCACTTGTTGGCGGTGTTGGACTGTAGATACATAGTTGTAGTGAACGGTACTGACGTGATAACCATCTAGGCCATTTTCATTTTGTAGCTTCCAGTTACCTGCAAAGGTGTAAGATGACTTGCCTTGTAATACTTCGAGTTCACCTGTTGGGGATTGGTTAACCATTAAATCAAGAAACAGTTTTGCATCGCCCAAAAAGTCTTCTAGTGAATCTGTTGCTTGAGTATCGAGGCTTACAAATACAAAACCACGATAGCTAGCAATACGGCCTTGCTTTAAGCCACGGCTTGATTTATCGAAATCTTCGCAATATTCACTCGGTGCTTTCACTTTGACCAATCGGCCATCTGACTTGTAGCACCACGCATGGAACGGGCAAGTAAACGTAGACTGATTGCCTTTAGCAACGCGTGTTAATGTCGCGCCGCGGTGCTCACAAGCATTGACCATGGCGTGTAATTCGCCTTTACCATCACGGCTCACAATAATCGGCTGACGACCAATTTGGACAGTGAGGAAATCATGATTGTTTGGAATTTCACTTTCGTGGCATGCATAAATCCAAACCTTTTCAAAAATGAATTCCATTTCCAAATCAAACAGCTCAGGCTCGGTAAACATATTGCGTGCTATACGAAACACGCCATCTTTAGGACGGAAGTCGATACATCCATCTACAAAATCATTCCATTGTTTTAAATTAGATGAGGTCATTTGCTCAATCCTATTCATTCAGCTTTTAACTGATTGAACCGCGATTAAGCCTTTACCTCTATCCGTTTTTTCCAGATCTTTATCCACTTTGTGCAGTTTTGATTTTTTAATAAAATTATTTTCAAGGGAGTAATGAGGATTCTAAATTTGTATGGTGTCTTATCTTCTTAAACTTCCCTATAATCCTAAAGAGCATAAAGTGAAACCTTGTGAGTTAAGCCTATGAAAGAACACAAATTAAAATTACAAATCAGAATTCTTTCAGAGCGAAATATTGCATTTGGTCCTGGAAAGGCAGACTTACTTGAGGCAATTGAGAGAACTGGTTCGATCTCTCAAGCTGCAAAATCTATGAATATGAGCTACCGCCGTGCATGGCAGTTGGTAGACACGATGAATCACTGCTTCGAAACAGCCTTAGTTGAAACTCAAACGGGTGGAACACATGGTGGTGGGGCAGCAGTCACAGCTTTAGGCTTGAGAGTCTTACAACATTATCGTCAAATGGAAATCAATGCTCGACAAGCCTTAGAACATGATTATCAAATTATGAGTAGCTATTTAAAATAGCTAAATTAAAAGACTTTTTAGTGACTGAATCTTTTAATTTGGTATAGCTTTTGCTTAATAAAAAGTGCACGCTGAAAAAGCACTGCTGCAATTTTCAGTTACACAGACAATGGCGTCTATTCTGTACTATCGTAAAAGGTGGTCGGGAATAGGCGTTTTTTATTGTGTATCTAAAAAAGTGGTTGGCATAAACGACTGATCTGTTTTACAGATCTTTATGGTCATCGCTATGTGCTTCTTGGCATGGTGATGACCATAAAACTAATCAAGCTATTAACCGACACTAAAAGAAAATGGGTTTTAAAAATAGAGTATCTCGATAGATAAACTTTCAGCATATTGCACCAAAATGAAGTTTAAAATGAGAAATGCACCATCTACCTGCATTTAGGTCCTCTAATATTTAACTGATTTCTGCTTTTCATGATCTACGTATATCGCTATATTCTAGGATATATATCGCTGTAGAAATCGATAAAAAAGGAAAAACAATGGTAAGTCCTGTACAGATAAAAAGAATCGCTATAGTCAGTTCAATCATAAGTCTTGGGTTATCAATCAGTCTCTCTGTAAAGGCTGAAGCAGTGACTGTCTATGCAGCAGCAAGCTTGACCAACGCGATTAACGATTTAGAAAAAATTTACGAAAAACAAAATAATATAGAAGTCAAAACTTCATATGCAGGCTCATCGACATTAGCTAAACAAATTGAAGCTGGGGCACCAGCCGATATCTTTATTTCAGCCGATACACAGTGGATGGATTATCTACAAAATAAAAAATTAGTCGCAGCAAATGATCGTTTAAATTTATTAGGTAATCGATTGGTACTGATTACCCCGAAAGGACGATCATTAAAGATTAAATTGGATAAAACTACCGATCCGAATAAATTATTTACAGGAAAGATTTGTACAGGGGATACTAAAAGTGTGCCCGTTGGTAAATATGCAAAACAAGCATTTACAAATTTAGGTTGGTGGAATCGTATTGAGCCAAAATTAGTTGAAACAGAAGATGTGCGTGCTGCGTTAAACTTTGTTGCGCGTGGTGAATGTCAGGTAGGAATTGTATATGCAACAGATGCTGCCATTAGTAAAGATGTAACTGTGGTGGGTGTATTTCCTGAAAATACTCACACGCCAATTATTTATCCAGTAGGGCTTGTCAAAAAGAATTCGAACTCAACAAAGTTCTATCAATTTTTACAAAGCAATCAAGCTAAAGTCGTTTTTAAAAAATATGGCTTTAGTGTATTGGTTCCAGCAAAACCATGATGTTTTCTTTAACCCCAGAAGAGCTCAGTGTTCTGCAACTTTCTTGTAAGGTTGCAGCAAGTTGTCTTGTCGTCAGTATTATTCCTGCAATTTTTGTAGGATGGGTATTGGCGCGTAAAGAGTTTTGGGGTAAGTCATTCATTGAAACATTGGTCTTTTTACCATTGGTACTGCCTCCAGTTGTGCCGGGTTATTTGCTATTACAAGTCTTTGGAAACCGCGGCATTATTGGGCAATACTTAGCACCTTTAGGATTAGAGTTCGCATTTAACTGGAAAGGGGCAGTTCTTGCTTCGGCAGTGATGGGGTTCCCACTTTTAGTGCAATCAATTCGACTCGCAATTGAGCTGGTCGATCAACGTTTAGAAATGGCTGCAAAGACACTAGGTGCTTCATCTTTAGGTGCATTTTTTCATGTCACTTTACCACTCGCTAGCAGTGGTATTTTAATTGGTGCCATTTTATGTTTCTGTCGTAGTTTGGGTGAATTTGGGGCCACCATTACCTTTGTAGGTAATATTTCTGATGAAACAAGAACCTTACCTTTGGCCATGTATAGCCTGATGCAACAACCCGATACTGAGACTGCGATTCAAAGGCTGATTGTCTTATCTTTAAGTGTGGCTTTTTTAGCGCTATGGTTTGCACAGTGGTTTCATCGTTATCAAAAAAAGCGCTTAGGGCGGTAATATTATGTTGATTGATTGCCACTTTCAGCTACAAATGGGTCAATTTCATATTGAACCTAGTTTCCAGTCAGATGCTTCAGTTATTGGTTTATTCGGTGCATCTGGTTCCGGTAAAACATCAATTTTACATGCTATTGCAGGATTAAATACACCACGTAGTGGACTCATTAAAATACAGAACCAAACATGGTTTGATTCAAATCAAAAAATTAATTTGAGCACACAAAAGCGCCATGTTGGACTGGTTTTTCAAGATGCACAACTTTTTCCGCATAAAACGGTAAAGCAGAACTTATTATTTGGTCTCAAACATCTTGCGCAACAAGAACGTCACTTTGAGGCTGATTACATTATTGAATTATTAAAGTTAGAACACTTGCTACAACGTATGCCAATCAAGCTCTCAGGTGGTGAAAAACAGCGAGTAGCGCTCGGACGGGCATTGTTGTATTCACCTAAGCTGTTATTACTTGATGAACCTTTATCAGCATTAGATGCCGCACATAAAGCTGAAATTATTCCTTTTTTTCAAAAAGTAAAACAGGAAATAAAAATTCCCATGATTTATGTGAGTCATGATATTCAAGAGATTAAACAACTGACTGAAACAATGTGGATTTTATAAATTTTCATATTTCACACATTATTTCAGTCTTGTCGATTTATGGTTGTTAGCTAGCCCATAAACTGCCCAGTGGAGCAGCTTTCAAGCGATCTTGGGCTTGTTGATAAAAACGCCAGAAGGCGAAAGCAAAAATGACAGCCAAGAAATCAACCAGCAAAATTTCTCCACCATGAACCCATAAACCACTTTGTGGAATTAAGTAAGCTAAAAGGGATGTAAGCGGAATCGCAAATAACACCAAAACCAAGGTTAACAGGAGTTGAGGTAAAGCTTTTGCATAACCAATGACAAAGGTGTAAATCAAAGTCAGTATGAAAATTGCATAATAACCATACATAAAGAGGTGATTCATGCTTTCAATATTGAATGCTGCAAAAAGCCAACGACTGGCCAACATGGTGGCCACTACAGCTAAAACACATCCTAAACAGGCACCAATAGTTAAGTTCGCAAGGAACACCACATCTTTACGCTGAACAGGAACAGGATCTTCAGCACGCTTTTGCTTACGTGCACGAGTTTCAACCCAAAGAATGTTGCCCGTATAAAATAAGAAAGCACCACCAACACCTAAAACAAAATAGATCCAACGTACGCCCGTACCACCAAAACTACCAAAATGTAGACTAAACATTGCATTGATTAACTTATTACCGGCATCAGTCTGCGTATTAATGCCTTTATGATTAAAGTGCTCAACTGCGTAAGGATTCATACGCATAAAGTCATGATTTGCACCGCGCAACATCTGATCTGAACTATAGAGGGCAATACGTGCATTGGCTTTTTCAGGTTTATCTAGGCTACTGAACTGGATATAGTCAACTGAATATTCAGGTGCTACTTTTTTGGCTTGAGCTAATATTTGCTGCACATCAATCTGTGTTTGTTTAGGTTGAATAAGCGCTGGGGGAGAACGTTGAAAAACAGGCTGTCCTTTGAGTGCAAGTTGTCCAATCGCATCATAAAAAAAGTCATGAAAAGCAAAGACAATCACGCTAATACTAATAATGATATGGAAAGGTAGACTGGTAATTCCGATTACGTTATGCGCATCTAACCAAAAGCGCTTTTTATTCTTACCGGGGCGAATGACAAAATAGTCCTTTACCAAGGTCGGTAAAAGTATGATCACCCCTGAAAGTAAGGCAAGAAAATATAAAATTGAAACCACACCCATCACATAGAGACCCAATCCGTGATGGCCTGCCATGCCCGGTATGCCTGCTGTTTCATGTAGCTGTTCTATCAGCCAACCTGCTTTAGATAAGTTTTCTTGAGCAACGATTAACTGGCCTTTTTCATCTAAGCTGGCCATCCACGTGGACTGAGCAGCATTAAAGCCATCTCCACGTTCATGTTCACTCCAAGTAATGGGTGCATAGTGAAATTCATTGGACGATAAATTTAGTGTGAAGTTTTTTTGTGCAGCAGGATAGGCGGTCTGTACTTTTTGAATGAGTTCATTATATTGATAGGGTGAGACTTTCGGTAAAACTTGCTGTGTTGGCGTAGCCCACTTACTAATATGGTGCTGAAACATGCTGAGCCCGCCAGCAAAGAAACAGATAAAGAGCAAAATTCCTGCACATACACCCACCCAAGTATGCATGCTTTTTGCTAATTTCATGATGTCTGAACGTACTTTCATTGTTTAACCCCGAATTAGAAACACACAGCTATAAGCCAGTACGTTGGCAACAAATAAATAAACCATTGCTTGTCTTCCTGTCACAAAGAAATAGGTGCCAAACATAATTGGCATCCAAACCCAAGGAACACTCCACATGCCTAATTGGGCCAAAAGATCCATCGAAATATAAGACTGACCCAATAAAACAATCAGGTTGCCAAAAGCAATGGCAAGGCTTAACCCTAGAACACCACCAGCAAAGGTTTTACTCCACCAGTCTGGCTGAATAGGAGACTGAATTTTAGCTTTCATGAAACCAGTTTCCGTTTAAAAAGCGCCATAAAAGGAAGGAACGACCATGCAAAAATGATAAGCATGAACCAACAAAAAGCGGCAACAACTTTGGGTAAGCTGGCAAAGAGTGCAATTAATCCAATGACTAAAAACAAGAGGCCTAAATACTTAAATAGAGCGGGAAGATGTTGAGATAACAGGTTTTGGTTGCTATGACTACAATAGACACTGACCGCTCCCAACAGGGTCAAAAAAAGTCCTATAAGTTTCATGATCAATATTTTTAAATAAATTAAGGGGAAAATTTATCCAATAGTATAAGTAAATAATAATTATTATCAAATGATAAATATAATTATTTATCGATGTGTTGCCATGCGATAAGATAGGAGATAACTCGTTAAAAATTCTTTATTTGATGTCAAATGCTGTAAGTGATTATTTATATATTCCTGAATCTCTTTGTGGGTTGATTTTCGAAATTTCTAAACCAATTTTATTTAAAATTCCGTTCTATTGTTATGGTTTAGACTTATCAAAAACACTGCATTTACATATAGATCAGCAATTAGAGCATCCCCAAAAAATTGCTCAAGCGCATCCTAAACGTCAACATGAATATTTATGTGGAAGGATACTGGCTCAGGCTGTTTTAAGTCATCATTTTGGTTTAGATCAACCAATAACTTTTATGCACGAACATTTGCCTCTCTGGCCAACTCATGTTTTGGGTAGTATTAGTCATTCACAAAATAAGTTGATTGTTGCGCTATCTGACAAAGCCGGTTATTTAGGAATTGATATCGAGCACTGGGTAAGCTCTGAATTTGCTCAAGAGAGTGCACATCTTATTTTAACGCCTTCTGAACTTGAACTTTGGAAGATTAAAGCCTCTGAATTTTTTGATTTTTCTCAATTTGTGAGCTTAATCTTTTCTGTTAAAGAAAGCTTATATAAAGCTGTATATCCTATTGCTAAACAATACATCGACTTTTTAGAAGCATCGGTAGTCGATATTGATTTTGAAAACCAAACATTAACTTTGGCTTTTACATCAGAAATACGAAATCGCCATCAACTCTTAGAACACTATCAAGGCGGCTGGAAAGTGGAACAAGACCACATTATGACTTGGGTTTTTCAAGCTTATAGTTCTGCTTGAAACAAAAGAAGGCAACGAATTGCCTTCTTTTAAGCTATGGCTTAATTTTCTTGTAATTTAGGATCTTGAAACCCCGTTTCACGCATATCTTGAGAATTGAACAAGAACATAAATCCTACCGCAAAACTTAATATGCCGAAGAAGAGAATGCTTCCTGATATTGGTAAAAACCGCGTTAAAAGTCCTAAAGTTGTTGTGGCAATCGAATCGCCTAATGCATCTTGAGCAAGCCAGATTGCATTAATACGTCCTAAATATTCATCAGGCGTATGTCCTTGCACAATGCTGTATTGAAGCAAGTTGGCAATCGACATCAAATATCCGAAAACACATAAAATTGGCAAAGTCACGATTAACCATGGTGAAAGCCCAATCATAATCATGCAACTAAAGACGCCTAAACAGGTGTAGAGCATGACTAAGCCGGGTCTGAGTAAACGTGTTGTCCATCCACTGAGTAAGGCACCTAGGGTTGAACCTAAAGGTACGGCTGAATACATAAGACCGAGCTCAAATGCACCGCCGTGAAAGATTTCATCTGCCATTTGTGGAAAAATAATGCGAATAGCACTGCTAAAGCTAAGCAATGTTCCAATTAAAATGGTGCTACCAACCACTTTGTTTTTAAAAACGAATTTAAACCCTTGGACTAATTGGCGAAGAGGACTCTCACCATTAGCTGCATGTTGTGGTTTAAGCGCAGGTAGCCCCATCAATAAAAACACGGTAAGCAAGGTACCTACCGTTGAGACCCAATACACGGTTGCAACGCCACTGACCGCAATTAAAATACCACCGATTGCAGGTGAAATAACGGTAGCAAGTCGTACGGATACCATACTAATTGCACGGGCTTGTACAATATTTTCGCGCCCTACAATCACAGGCATGATCGCCATCATTGCGGTTACACCTAGTGCACCAAAGAAGCCATCCCATGCTGAAAGGAAATAAATAGCATAGAGCGAAGGTTGTTCAAACATGGCATTGATCGCAAGCCCCGCAAAACCTAAACCACAGACACTGCGCGCCAGTAAAATCAGCCATTTTCTATCTTTTCGATCTGACAACAAACCACCGAGTAACAGACCAATAAACATGGCAACGCCTTCAAAGGCCATTGCAACAGCAACATTTAACGAACTACCAGTTAAATCATAGACTTGTTTTGGAATAGCAACCACAAGCATGCCAATAGTTAGAAGTGACAAAGTGCGTGCAATAAATACATGTCGAAAATGAGTATTACGTTTTAAAAGACTAAAATCGGTCAATATTGATTTAAAACTCATGGCATTTGCTCCTCTAAATCGCGTGCCTGACAAATCATGCGATTTAAAATTGGGCCAAGGGTTTCAAGCTGCTGCGGAGACAATAAATCAGTATGGTCTGCATCGCTTAGGCGAACAATATTGAGCTTTTTAACTAAAGGAGACCATTGTTGTTCTGGTTGGATATATGGAAGTAAATCTTTTTCAGCAACAACCAAGTGTAGCTCACCGTTAAAACGTGGCATTTTATAAGGTTTTAGCAAACGTACTGCATCGCGATAGTTTGCAAAAATATCCTCTTGTAAACGGCGTGTTTCTTCGTTTAGCGCCGTATCTGCATCGGCCAGAATATCATTGAAGAATTGAAGCTGTTCCTGTTCAGCTTCAGCATTCATTTCTTCTACAGATAAATCTAACCACTGATGAATTTCGGCAGGGTAAGTGTCTAACAAGCCCAGAAAATCAACTTTTTCACCTTGTTCAGTTAGCTTTGCTGCAACCGCATAGGCTACAGTGCCGCCAAGTGAATAACCTAATAAGGTATAAGGTCCGGTTGGTTGTTGCTGGCGAATAATCTCAAGTTGTTTTTCAACCAACTCATCCATATCTGCGCTATTTGCCAAAAGTCCATCTGGTCGAGGTGACTGCAAGCCGATAATAGGTAAATCAGGGTGTAGATAACGATTAAGCACAGTGTATTGCCATGCCGAACCAGAACCTGGGAAGAAACAGAACAATGGATGCCCAGAGCCAGAACGGATGGGTAAAATAGGTTGCATACCAGTTTGTTCAACTTCTTCCAAACGTTCTTGTGTAAGAAGCAAAGCCGCTAAACGTTGAATCGTGACATGACTCATTAACTGACCAATTGGAATGGTCCGCTTAAATACTTTTCGGATTTCAATTGCAAGCTTCATTACTAAAATGGAATGTCCACCAATGGCAAAGAAATCTTCGTTTATGCCAATATTTTGTTCTGTATTTAAGATTTTCTTGAAAATACCAGTGAGTTCATATTCAAAGGCAGTTGTGGCGTACTGTTTTTCTGTATTTGATGTATCAAGTTGTGGCCGCGGTAGTGCTTTACGGTCCAGCTTACCATTATGACTTAATGGGAATTGCTCAACTAAAATATAGTGTGTTGGCAACATATAAGCAGGAAGCTGTTTAGCTAAGCGTTTTTTTAATTGATCAATGTCAACAGATGTCGCTGTTTGCAAGTAAGCAACTAGTTGAAAGTCTGCTTTATTTTGCTCAGAAACAATAGGGTGGACAATCACATCATCTAACCCACTTGCTAAACGTAGCTGTTGCTCAATTTCACCAAGTTCAATACGTTGACCCCGTATCTTTAGCTGATCATCTGCACGGCCTATATATTGAATACTGCCGTCTGCATGCCAACGGGCAATATCACCAGTGCGGTACATGCGTTGACCTGCTGCGAATGGGTTTGCCACAAAACGTGTTGCCGTTAAGTCTGCTCGATGCAAATAACCCATGGCCAATTGATGACCTGCTAAATAAAGCTCACCATCTACTCCAACAGGAACAGGACGTAAGTATTGATCTAAAATATAAAGCTGGGTATTCCAGACTGGATAGCCAATTGCAACGCTACTTTCTTCCGGGTGTAATCCCAGTGTTGCATCCATATAGCTCACATCTACCGCAGCTTCCGTTGGGCCATATAAGTTATGTAGCTCACAACTAAAGTGTTGGGTAAATGATTTTGCTAAAGCCGTTGGTAAAGCTTCACCACTACAGAATACTCGGCGAATTGGCAAACTTTGTCTTTGAGCAAGTGACAAAATTTCTGTGGCAGCATTTTCAAAGACAGCCAGCATTGATGGTACAAAATGTAATGTGGTTACCTGATATTTTTGAATGAGATTTAATAATGCCAATGGGTCACGGTGTGCATCTATAGGGGCCATAACTAATCGAGCACCTACCAAATATGACCAGAAAAATTCCCATACAGAAACATCAAAAGTACATGGCGTTTTTTGCAAAATCGTATCGGCTGCTGAGAGTGGATACTCTGATTGCATCCATAAAATACGGTTCACAATCGCTTGGTGAGAAACCATCACACCTTTTGGTTGGCCAGTTGTACCAGAGGTATAGATTAAATATGCCGGATGTTGTGGGGTAATGACTGTAGTTTTATAGCTGCTTAAATCAACTTTTGTTTCATCAAACAATTGATCGAAAGCAAAGGTGGCTATTGATGGTTGAGCAATAGCGGTTAGATCTTTTTGTTCACCAATCAAAAGTTTAGATTTAGCATCTTGCAACATAAACTTGATACGTTCAGTCGGGTGTTGCAAATCGAGTGGCAAGTATGCTGCACCTGCTTCAATCACTGCTAAAATCGCAATACTCAGTTTGAGCGATCTTGGTAGGGCAACGGCAACAATATCTCCAGCCTGCACACCCGCACTTTGCAATTGCTGTGCTAAGGCACAAACTTGAAAACGTACTTCACTAAAGCTTAGCTGATGAGTTTCATCACATAACGCTGTTTGTTCAGGAGTAATTCGAGCTTGCTCTCTGAGTAATTGCTGTAATGTTGTTGGGCGAACATAATACTGAGTTTGATTTGTTTTCTGAATTAATTCACGCTCTTCAGCCAATTGTAAGCGATAGTGGCCTAAAGCCGTTTCTGGTTCATTTAATGCAATTTCAATAAATTGAACCATTCGCTCAAGGAAATGTTCAGGCTGATCGATTACACCACGTTGCTCGAGTAGTAATTCAATTTGATGATCAGGTATGACTAACAACGCAAGCGGGTAATGGCTATAACCGCGATTTGTGAGCTTAGAAATAGCCGCATCGCCAAGTTTTTGCTGTAAATATTGGTTATCTGGATAGTTTTCTACGACTAACAAACTATCGAAAAGATTGCCTTGAGTCATCAATTGCTGAATTACACTTAGTCCTAAACCATCGTGTTCTAAATGTTCAACATGCAATTGCTGTAACTGAGCTAATTGTTCCCAAAGTGTTTGCTGCATGTTCAACTTTACACGTACCGGAATCGTATTTAAAAACAATCCGATTTGTTGCTCTAAACCATTGATAGGTGCTGAACGCCCAGAAACAGGTGTGCCAAACACAATATCTTCACGATGAGCATAAATATTTAAAGTCATTGCCCAAATCATTTGCATGAAGACATTTAGCGTGATGCCTTGTTGGCGTAATTTGTGTTGAAGTTTCGCACCCAACTCAGCACTTAAACGATATGAAGTTTCCTGTACAGCTTGCTGTGGTTGATTAAATAAAATAAGTGGTTGCAAATCAGCTAAATCACGTTGCCATATTACTTTTGAGGTTTCATGGTCACGTCCAGATAAGGCTTTAATCACCGTTTCATAGCTATGTTTAAGCACTGGCAGTTGTTGGTTAGTTTGCTGATAGGCTTTAATAAAGTCTTGTAAGAACAGTGGAGTTGACCAGCCATCAGTTAGCAGGTGATGCACCATAATCAATAGTTCTGATTGTTCAGGAGCATGTTGAATCAAAGTTGCCCGAATCAGACCATAAGGTTGGTCGAGGTGAATCGGTTGCTGTAATACCTCTTGAATAGTTTGCTCAAGCAAATCGGGAGTGACCGAACAAAACTGAACTGGCCAAGCTTGAGTAGGGTGTAATGGATAGATAAAAACAGGTTCTTCTGCTAATTCGCTATCAAAATGTCCACCTAATTGAGGGTGACGTTTTAGTACGGTAATCAGCGCTTGCTGCAAACGTACAGGATCAATGTCTCCATTTAAGCTAAGACGAGTAAAGGCATTATAATTCGATTTATTTTCTACTTGAGATAAGAACAGCATGCCTTTTTGCAAAGGAAGTAAAGGCAGAATCGTGCTATGTTTTCCATATTTTTCTTGAACCTTTTGTTCTAGGTCTGCTGAAAATAACGGTTTTGAAATGGCCGTTTGTTGCTCATCTAAACGTGTCAGATGGGGTACCAGAGCAGCAACTGTTTTGAATTGGAATACATCACTTGGTCTTAAGCTGTAACCATGCTGCCGTAGTTGAGTACACACCATGATGGCAGAAATGCTATCACCACCTGTCATAAAGAAGTCGTCATCAATCCCAATAGAATCTAGTTTCAGCACAGATGCGACAATCTGACATAAAAGCTTCTGTTCAGGTGTTTCTGCCATACGACTATGACTGCGAACCTTCGGACGCGGTAGGGCTTTTTTATCAACCTTACCACTTACATTTCGGGGAAATTCAGCCATGACTGTGAGGGCTGAAGGCACCATATATTCAGGTAAATTTTGACGTAACTGACTTAAATATTGCTGACTTAACTGCTCACTTATTTTTTCATCGAGTTCGATGTCTTTGACAACACAGTAACCGAGCAAACGATGGCTGTTATTAATTGGCTCTGCAATGACGACAACACTTTCAATATTTGGTAAAACGGAAAGCGCATTTTCTACTTCACCAATTTCAACTCGATAACCACGAATTTTAATCTGGTCATCACAGCGGCCCATAAACTCAAGTTTACCTGCACTATTCCAACGCACTAAATCACCCGTACGATACATGCGTTGCCCATATTCAAATGGATTGGCAACAAAACGGGCAGCACTCAAGTCAGCACGGCCTAAATAACCATTAGCAATACCAAAGCCAGAAATATAAAGCTCACCAATCACACCAGTTGGGCATCGTTGCAAGTGACGATCTAATACATAGGCCTGCGTATTGCCAATTGGATTACCAATGACTGGACGTGATGTGTGCTTTAATTCTGCGCGGAAAGTATCAACCGTATATTCTGTTGGGCCATATAAGTTATGTGCAAAAAGCTCTGGCTGAGCATTAAGCTGTTGCCATAAAGCTAAAGGTGCAGCTTCACCACCAATTAAGATCAGGCTTGGGTGATGCTTACCATCTGCAAATAAGCCATTGGTAATCATTTGCGCGCAAAAAGACGGGGGTAAATCTAATGTATCGATTTGTCGTTGTTGAATTTCCTGAACTAAGCCAAATGCATCACGGCGCATGTTTTCATCAAAAATATGCAGCTCTTGTCCCCATAGCATCCAGAAAACTTGTAGCCAAGATGAATCGAAAGAAAAAGAATGTGTATGTGCTGCGCGTAATGAACGATCAGGAAAACGCTGCTCTACGGCATTAAGTACAGGCCAATAAATTGTAGGTTTATGCGATAAAATCAGGTTGAGTAGAGACCCATGTGTGTTCATGACACCTTTCGGACGCCCCGTACTGCCCGATGTAAAAATCACATAAGCCACATCTTGAAAATCGAAATTACGACTCTGGGTAGGAATATCACTCGTTTCTTGTTTTTGAATCTGCTTTTGAACATCAATATGGTCAAGATGTACTTGCTGAATATTTTGAGGCAATTGGATTGAAAGTGCCTGTGTTGTAAGCACAAACAATGGGTTGGCATCTTCACACATCATTTGCATACGATCGATTGGGTAATCTAAATCGAGTGGCAAGAAGCTTGCACCCGAATTTAACACCGATAGCATCACAACAACTGAATCGATAGAACGGGGAATAGCCCCAGCAATAACCGTGTGTTTCTTTGCGCCATTTTCCTGTAAAAAACGGGTAAGTTGATTCACCCGAATTGCAAGTTCAGAAAAACTAAGTTGTTGTAGATGCGGACGTTCACCACTAATAATTGCAATACGTTCCGGATACTTTTGAACTTGTTCATAGAAGATATCTAGAACATTATTGTATTGTTCAGGATGGTTAACGCGAGGACCTATACCGCTTTTTGTGAGCGCACTAAGTTCTTGTGGTGTAGTAATATTAAAACTGCTACATGGGTGCTCTGGTTGTAATAAAGTCTGCTCTAATAGAAGCGTTATACGCTGACCATGCATGAGTAACTCATCTTGAGTATAACGCTGCGCATCTGCACGTAATTCGATAATGAGTTCATGATCTTGAACAATAAAAGAAAACTCAAAATCATCAATTGGTCCTGTTGATATATGATGTGTTTTGACCTTTTCACCATCTAAAGTGAGATCTTGGTCAAAAGCTTTATAATTTAAAATAGGACCATACATCCGTTCATGAATGTCGATACTGTTTAAATCTCTTAAAATTTGTTCAGCATCGTATTTTTGATGTGGCCGAACTTGTTGTAATTGTTTTTGAACATGTTGAGCCAAACTAACCCAACTGTCTTTTTCAGCAACATTAAACTTCACAGGCAGTACATTGACGGTCGGTAATGTTGAGCGAATTGCCTTTGAGCCTAAACGGCGCATAAATGGAATGCCATTAACCAATTCGGCTTTATCTGTCATTTTGTAAATATAATGTAATGACAATGACATCATCATGTCATTCAAAGCTAATTTTGATTGCGCTGCTAAAGCCTGAATCTGCTCTAAAATTCCTGTAGAAAAACGCAGCTGGTGCTTAACAAATTGGGCTGTTGTTTTCGACGCTAAGTGGTGTGTACTTAAACTAATAGGACTAGGCAAGTCTTCACAGTAAGCCTTCCAAAAAGCTTGGTCTATCTTAAATTGATGGCTATTTTCGTAAGCCTGGCGCTCTAAGATGACATCATTAACATCAATAAAAGGTGAAGAACTAAGGTCTTGTCCGGCTTGTAATTGTTGGTATAACTCAACTATTCGTTTTGTGAGGTTAATCATGCTAAAACCATCAAGCATGATGTGATGATAACGTTGATACCAATACACTTTATCGTGTGTAGTAAATAACACCTGACGGAACAGTTGAGATTCACCAGCTTTAAGTGATTTAGCGCATTGGCGGTCAGATGGCATCCAATCCCATAAGCGTTGCTGAGCTTTTTGAGGGGTTAAATGGCAAAAATCAAATTCTTCGATTCGAATTTGTACTTGGTTATTAAGCTCAATAAGCGGTTGTGCTGGATCCGATGAATATGAAGAAATCACAGTGTCAGCTTCATTTAAACCCATTTGAATTGCTTGCTTAAATATTGAAATATCAATAGATTTTGGTAATTCCAAGCAATGGGCAATCGTATATAAATCTTCAATAGAACTTAAGTGATCGGCAAGAAAAATACCGAGTTGAGTAGATGCCAATTCAAAACGAGCTGGTTGTGAAATATCGGAAGTAAATTCATTATTTAATGCCTGATTCATGACAATACTCCTTTACGCTTGCTGAAAGGGGTTAATTGCAACCCAGTGCTTTTCTACATACGCAATACACGAAGCCCGTGTATCTGGACCATGTTGAACGTCCCAACCTGATGGCACCTGATGTTGGGCCGGCCATAAACTGAACTCACCTTGCTGATTTTTTAAAACCTGAAAAGACAAACTTTCATTATCGAAAGGATTAATATAGTTTTCCTGTAAGTTGCTCATGATATTGTTATCCTTGATGAAACAAATGGTTATAGTGAAAGAATTTTTTGCAATGCCTTAAGCAAGTCTGCACGCCAGTTCACCGCATCGTGGCCGCCTGAAAAAGTTCGAAAACTCACTTGATTGAATGATTGCAATTGTTGATAAAGCTGGTGGGCATCGTCCCGCATATCGGTTTCATACATGCCTGCACTGATATAAATTTGAGTTGTTTTTGGTAATGGATGAGATAAATTTAGTAGTTCTAAAAAGTTACCCGTATGGTTTCGTCCCAACGCGCTGTTAGAAAAATCTGACCACCAATAAGAACCAGACTGCAAAATCAGCGATGTAAAAACTTTTGGGAAAAGCAGTGCGCTATGTAAAGCACATAAACCACCTAAACTTTGACCACATAAGGTAATGTTCGTTGTTGAAATAAATGAATATTGTTCTAAAAGAATTTCTAATAATTCACTTATAAGCGCCTGACTAAATACATCATGGCAACCATAATCTTGTCGACGTTGTTGGCTGTTTAAACTATGGATAAATACGTATGCAGCTGGACGGATCTTTTTTAAATCGGTTAAATCGCGAATCTCGGAAAGAATCGAAAGCTCTCGACTCCAGACTTGGCCATCAAGAAAAATAACGAGCGGTAATGTTTTTTGAACTGCCTGACCACTAATAAAAATATCAACTAAATAGTCTTGTTGACATAACACGCTTGACCACTGAAATGTCTTTGTAATAGGGCAAAGGCTGGTGGGTAATTGTTTTGTCTTTTCGAGTTGAACTTGGTTGATGTAACGAGCCAAGTGTCCGCTATAAAACTGCTGATGACTTAATGAATCAATCTGAGCATTCTGTTTAAGCTGGGTTTGCCACCATGAGCGTCGCGTTGCCGCACAGCTTGTTTGAGGTGCTTCCTCACTAGCTGTAACTACAACATAACTACCAGCCCAAGCTACAGGGAGTTCCACTTCAAAAAAGTACACATCTGTCCCAGCTATATGGCTAAAACGATTCCACTTTTGATAGACAGATGGGCTTTGTGAATAGACATCGATATAAACGAAGCAACGCTCTTCGTGCTTGGGGTTACGCCAAACAAAAGTGCAAGAAGTTTTATGATTTGTTTGCACAGTAATAAGGGGATTACCTAATTTTTTAACGGTATTCCACCAAGTTTCACATCCAACATTTGATTGTTGAAATAGTGGATGTAAAGGATGAGAAAATGGCTTCATTTTGAGTCCATCTCGACAAGAAAGCGCGGTCAAATTATCAGAATGATTCTCATTAGTAAATGAAAACAATTATCATTATAATCAATAAAAAAAGATGAGTTTTATTAATATTAATTAAAAACAATAATTTAAGTTGAAATTATGGTTAATAAATAACTTAATTTAGATTGTAATCTTATGTTTGATATTTATCGCTCTTGATAATAATGATAATTATTTGCAATTATGTTGCGCAATTTAGTGATCAAATCAGACGGGAGTAAGAACATGAGCTCTACCATCGTAGTCACAGGCGCTGCAAGAGGTATCGGAGCTGCTATTGCAAAGCAATTATTGCAACAAGGGTATCAAGTGATCGGTATTGATCAGCAGGAAAACCCAGAACAATGGGAAATCAGTAAAAACCTGACATCAGATGAATGTTTACGTTGGCAAGGCATTTCACAGGACATTACACAGCAACAAGCCACTCAAAAGCTTATTGCCGATCTTTTAGAAAAGCACAACATTACAGGTTTAGTGAACGCCGCAGGTGTCTTGATTATGCGTTCTATGCTTGAAGCAAAAACAGAAGACTGGGAAACACTTTTTGCGGTAAATGTCATGGCTCCTATTGCGATTAGTCAACAACTTGCCAAACATTTTTGTGAGAAAAAACAGGGGAGTATTGTCACGATTAGCTCAAATAGTTCACGTATGCCGCGTATACAACTTGGCATGTATGCAACTAGTAAAGCTGCACTCAGCCACTACTGTCGTAATCTTGCGCTTGAAATCGCACCTCATCAGGTACGGCTCAACATTGTTTCACCAGGCTCAACTTTAACTCAAATGCAGCAGCAGTTGTGGACGGACAATACACCGCCACCAGCGGTAATTGATGGCGATTTAAGCCAATATCGAACAGGCATTCCTTTAAGAAAATTAGCCCAGCCTGAAGACATTGCGAATACGGTCAGCTTTTTACTTTCCGATCAGGCAGCACAAATTACCATGCAAGAAATTGTGGTTGATGGGGGAGCCACTTTAGGCGTTTAAACACTCATTCATTACAACAAAATAACGGTATAAGGAGTCACGAGATGTCGGCACAGCATCCGTATTTTATCCAACGAGAAAATTTTACTGAAAGCCACGTTGCACTTGCTCAAGAGGTTCTAAAGTGTGGACATGATGCTGGTTTTATTTTTACCACGCCAGAATACACAATTAATAGTCATCAGAAATTACAAGACATTCAGGTCGCTAAAAATAGCCTTTTAAAAGACTGGCTACAAGAAGCTCGAATTCAACTACAGCAGGCGATTACCGACGGTTATAAAGACGTCAAGATTATGGGCGGACTGCCGTTTTGCTCGGCAGCAGATGTCAATTTAATGCTCATGCAAAATGCAAAAATATGTCAGAAGGTACTTTATGCACACTCTGATATAGATCTTAGTTCTTTAAGATTAAACAAGGCTGATTATTTCCCGTTAGGTGAACATTATCAGCAGCAAGTTGAATATCTGGTTCAGCAAATGCAGGCAAAGAAACTGGATAAAGCCGTTCTAGCCCGCATTTTACAACTTGAATTTGAAAAAAATATTCCAGTCTCAGACTTATTTTATAACTTAGCTAAACATAATCCTGAAGGTTATAACTATGCAGTCGCAAGGCATCCTCAAAGTGAAGGTTGGTTTGTTGGTGCAAGTCCAGAACTATTAATTGCAAAGCAAAATACAAAAATCTGGAGTAAACCCGTTGCAGGTACATTGGCTCGTGATGATGATCCGACTATAGACCAAAACAATGCTAGAGCATTGCTTGCCTCACAAAAAGATCAACATGAGCATGCACTCGTAATCGAAATGATTGCCGATGAGCTCACACCTTTTTGTAAGCAATTACATGTTCCTAAACAACCATCTCTCATTCGTACCAAACGTCTTTGGCACTTAGCTTCACACATTACTGGTGAATTAAAACAAGCCGAAACCCATGTATTTGATCTAATTGAACGCTTACATCCAACGCCTGCAATTTGTGGCGAACCGAGCTCAGTAGCCAAAGATTTAATTCAGCAACTTGAACCATTTAATCGTGAACTCTTTGCAGGAACGATGGGATGGGCAGATGAACAAGGTAATGGTGAATGGTCGGTGACGGTTCGTTGTGCCCGAATTTATCAGAATATTGCGCGTTTATTTGCCGGTGCAGGCATTGTGGAAGCTTCTCTTCCGCAAGCCGAACATGCTGAAACTGCCGCAAAATTCCGTACTGTGCTGGACGGATTACAGATTTCACCAAACCAATTGCCAATTCAGGGATCAAACATATGACAACACAGGTTTATTTGGATGGTGCCGTGCCATATCCAGCAGAGTTCGCTGAGATTTACCATAAAAAGGGTTATTGGCTTGGACAAAACTTGAGTAACTTCTTGCGTGAAAGTGCGCAAAAGTACCCGAAAAATATTGCAATCTATGATGGTGACAAAGCCGTTAATTACTCTGAGTTCGATTATTTAGTCGATTGCTGTGCCAGCCACTTATATCAATATGGACTAAGAGCAGGTGACAAGGCAGTTGTACAGATGCCAAATCACTATCAGTTCTATATTCTATTCTTTGCACTGATTCGGCTTGGTGCACTACCAGTAATGTCTTTACCTGCACATCGCTACGCTGAATTAAGTAGTTTTTTCAAACAAACTCAAGCAAAAGCTTATTTCTGTGCTGATTTTGGTGCACAAAAATTTGACTACCGAGAGCTTGCCGAAAAGCTTCAGCAAACAGCTTCTTGCTTACGACATGTATTTGTACTTGGAAATGCTGGTAACTTTGTTGCCATTCAAGACCTATTTAAAGAAACAAAAATTTTGGAGGAGACCATCTCGCCGACTACGGCAGATCAGGTTGCTTTTTTACAGCTTTCTGGTGGAAGTACTGGGGTTCCTAAGCTTATTCCACGTACCCATGACGACTATCTATATAGCGTACGTGAGAGCGCGAAAATTTGCAGTCTCAATCAGTCATCACGCTTACTCATGGTTTTACCTGCGGCACATAACTTCTCAATGAGCTCAGCTGGTTCTTTAGGTATTTTTTATGCAGGCGGAGCGGTTGTTTTAGGAACCGATCCAAGTCCTGACACAGCATTTCCATTAATAAAAAAACATGGCGTAACTGATGCCTGCCTAGTTCCTGCATTAGTTCGACCTTGGATGGATAAAGCTGCAAAAGATCAAGACCCAATCTTATCGACTTTACGTTGTCTGCAAGTCGGTGGAGCACGTTTACCAGATGCGGTTGCCTTACGTCTGATTGATGAGTTTCAAGTTAATTTACAACAAGTCTTTGGAATGGCTGAAGGGCTTGTGAACTACACCCGTTTTGATATGACGAAAGAACAAATCATCCATACACAAGGCTTAAAAATTTCAGAAGATGATGAAATTTTAGTGCTAGATGATAACGATCAACCAGTAGAAGCTGGGCAAGTGGGGCATTTGCTTACACGAGGTCCATATACCATTCGTGGTTATTACCAAGCCCCAGAGCACAATGAGCGCTCTTTTACTCCCGACGGTTTTTATCGTACTGGTGATTTAGTCCGTATTCGTGAAGATGGCTGCATTGTTGTCGAAGGCCGTTCTAAAGAACAAATTAATCGTGCTGGGGAAAAGATTGCGACCGAAGAAGTTGAACAAGCTTTATTGACTCATCCGCAAATTCGCCTAGCAGCTCTGGTCGCTATGCCTGATGAGATCATGGGTGAAAAAAGCTGTGCCTTTGTTGCGTGGCAATCTCAAAGCGATGATCCAAGCCCAATTCGTCTTGCGATGTCAGTACGCCAACACCTTAAAGACTATGGCCTTGCGACCTACAAAATTCCAGATCGCGTGGAATTTATCGAGCAATTTCCATACACAGCCTTTGGAAAAATCGACAAAAAAAGATTGCGTCAACAACTTGAAACTAAAACCAATGTTCTTGCTTAAAGATAAAAAAGGAAAAATTTGATGAGTATTCCAAAGATTGCCAGTTACAGCATGCCTCAGGCACACGAATTTACGGTGAATAAAACACATTGGCAGTTACATACCAATCGTGCTGTTTTATTAGTGCATGATATGCAGCAATATTTTTTAGACTTTTATGATCAAACCCAAGAACCCATTCCAGAATTGATTAAAAATACTAAAGAACTGATTGAAACTGCACGCAAGTTTAATATCCCTGTGGTCTATACAGCACAACCAGGTAACCAAACACCAGAACATCGCCAGTTATTAATTGATTTCTGGGGAACTGGTCTAAAAGATGATCCAAATATTACCCAAATTTTGCCGGAAATTACGCCTCAGAAAAATGATACCGTTTTAACAAAATGGCGATATAGCGCATTTAAATTTTCTCCACTCGAACAGCTCATGCGTGAGTCAAACCGAGATCAGCTCATTATCTGTGGTGTCTATGCTCATATTGGTTGTCTCATGAGCGCTGTGGAAGCCTTTATGCTAAACATTCAACCATTTTTATGTGGTGATGCACTTGCTGACTTTAGTCGTGAAGAGCACGATATGGCTTTGAAATATGCCAGTACACGATGCGCACAAGTCATGACAACTCAACAAGTCACTCGTGCGTGGGAACTTGAACAAGCCGCATCGCCGTTAACCCAAGAAGGGATTGTTTTGGCGGTAAGTGAACAGCTACAGATTCCTGCATCAGACATTCAGTTAAATGATGATTTACTCATGCTTGGGCTTGATTCAGTACGCCTAATGACACTGGTAGGTAAATGGCAAGCTTACGGAGCTCAGGTGAGCTTTGAAGATTTAGCTGAACAACCAACACTAGAAGTGTGGATTGATAAGCTAGTCGCTTAAATTCAAACAATAAAAAATGGCAGATTTAATATCTGCCATTTTTTTATTTTAACTTTTAAAAGGATGTATTGTCCTTTTTAATACGGCGGTTAAATTTCAAAGTTCGAGTAAACCTAAGTTTGCTCATTGACCACTGAAAACTTGGCGCACTATGAATCATAACAAAGAAAAACACCGTAAATAGCGGTACAAGTAAGGTACCAAACACAACACTTCCAAATACGCTCATGCCAATTTCATAACGACTAGCAGCGCCTGCACCTGTCGCAAAAATTAAAGGAATAACACCCGCACCAAAAGCAAGGGAGGTCATCAAAATTGGGCGTAAACGCAACTTTAAGGCTTCACTTGCTGCGCCGATTTTACTTTTTCCTTGTTTGAGTGCTTGGGTCGCAAACTCCACAATTAGAATTGCATTTTTACAAGACAGGCCAATACCCGTTAATAGGGCAATTTGAAAATAAACATCATTAGGTAAGTTAAAGATCTTGGCAAAAATAATAGTACCCGTAATTCCTAAAGGTAGACCTAATAAAATAATGAATGGTACTTTCCAGCTTTCATATAAGGCTGCCAAACATAAGAAGATAAATAAAATAGAAATGACATATAAAAAGATAGCCTGCCGATTAGACTGCTGCTCTTGTAACGAGAGGCCACTCCAAGCAACGTCTACGCCAGATTGTTTAGCAACCATATCCGTAAGTTCTTGCATGGCTTGTCCTGAACTAAAGCCCGGACTGATATTTGCTTCAAGTTGTATAGCAGCCAGTCCCATAAAGCGAGTTAAAGCTTCTGGTCCACCAGTCCACTGACTTTGAGCGAAATGGGCGAGGGAAAGCATTCCTCCTGTATTATTCCGTACATGCCAGTAAGCTAAGTCTTCGGGTTTAGAGCGAAACTCAGAGTCACCTTGCATAATAATTCTTTTAATTCGACCTCTTTCAACAAAATCACCAACATAGTTTCCACCCCAAGCGGTCGATAGTGTTGAACGTATCGCTTGCTGATCAATTCCCAGCATTTTTGCCTTATTTTGATCGAGTTGAATAAATACTTCGGCTTTATCTTCACTCACAAGGGGACTTAGATTTTCAAATGCTGAATAGTTCCGCGCCTCTTTTTCTAAGGCTTTATATTGTTTGATTAACTCATCGCGTCCTTGACCATTTACATCTCTAAGCCAAAGTTCCAAAGCATCAGACTGTCCTAAACCAGATACACTTGGTGGCATTCCTACCATGACTTTGGCTGGCAAGTTTTTTTGCAAATAAGTTTGAGCACGTTCACGAATAGCACTTGCCGTATTGGCTTCACCTTTACGCTCATTCCAATGTTTGAGCGAAACAAACGCCATACCTAAATTTGGCCCACTTCCTGAAAAATTTTGCCCATTCACCACAAGTACGGTATTAATATTTTTGGCTTCATGCTCAAAGAAGTAATTATTGACGAGTTTTCCAACTTCTTCGGTCTGGCTCATCGAAGCACTATTATGCAAACTATAGGGAACAGCAAGTAGTCCTTGGTCTTCGTTAGGAATAAAACTTGTAGGTAAACCACGGTAAATCATAAATAAAATAACCGCTATGCCTACAACTAACAGACTGGAAAAAACTTTGAACTGAATTAGGCGAATGGATAAAAAACTAAAAGTTGATCTAACTTTTTGAAGAGCAAGCTCGAGTGCTTGTCCCCATTTTGGCTTTTTATTGTGCTTTTTTAATAAAACTGCGCACATTGCTGGTGTAATGGTCATGGCTACAAATAGCGATAACAACATAGCTGCCGCTAAGGTAATAGAAAACTGGCGGTAAATCATACCCGTCGAACCACTAAAAAAAGCCATTGGGATAAATACCGCAGTTAATACCAGTGTAATACCAACCAAGGCACCGCTAATCTCTTGCATGGACATTAAACAAGCTTCACGCACGCTAAGCTGTTGTTCATGCATAAGTCGTTCAACATTTTCGACCACTACAATCGTGTCATCCACCAGCAACCCAATGGCTAAAACCAGTGCAAATAGGGTAAGGGTGTTAATACTCATTCCAAATAAATACAACACAACAAATGTGCCACTAATTACAATAGGAACCGTAATGGTTGGAATCAGTGTCGCGCGCCAATTTTGTAAAAAGAGGTACATGACAATAACGACAAGCACAATTGCTTCAAGCAAAGTAATAATGACTTGCTTAATTGACTCTTCAATAAATGGGGTATTGTCTCTTGGATAGACAATTTTATATCCGGCTGGTAAATGTTGGCTGAGTTGAGCCATTTTTTCTTTAATAAGAGCAGAAGTCTCAATTGCATTGGCATCAGGGCTTAGAGAAATACCTAGGCCTGCCGATGGATAACCATTAAGCGTATTAATGCTTTCATAATTTTCTGCACCTAATTCGACTCTCGCGACATCTTTTAAATAAACAAGGCTTCCATCAATATTTGCTTTAACCACCACCGACTTAAAGTCATCTATTGTTTTTAAACGTGAACCTGCTTTTACTTTTGCATAAATATTCTGGTCGAAAGCAGAAGGCATTGCACCAATCGAACCCGCAGCAATTTGGGTATTATAATCTTCGAGCGCCTGTTCAATATCACTCGGCACAAGTTGGTAATTTCTAAGCTGATTTGGATTTAACCAAATTCGCATGGCATAACTCGAACCAAAAACATCAACCTCACCAATTCCTTGTAACTGGCTTAAAGGTTGTTCAAAGTGATTCACCATATAATCAGACAACTCAATATTGCTGGCTTTTCCTGTTTCATCATATAGCCCAACAATAAGCAGCATATCACCCGTGGTTTTCCATATATTTACGCCTTGTCTTTGAACTTCCTCAGGCAAACGGTTTAACGCAGCATTAATTCGGTTTTGTACTTGTAACTGTGCTTTATCAATATCTGTTCCAATTTTAAAGTGAATATCAATGCTACTCGTTCCCGATGATTCACTATAGGACGTAAAGTAAAGCAAATTATCCAGACCTTTGATTTGTTGTTCTAAAATTTGGGTCACGCTTTCTTCTACAGTGTCAGCAGCTGCACCACGGTAGTTTGCAACAACAGTGACACTGGGCGGAGCAAGGTTTGGATACCGTTCAACAGGCATTGCTAAAGTGGCAAAAAAACCAAAAATAAGAATAGTGATTGCAATGACAGAAACAAAGATAGGGTGATATATAAAAAATCGAGAGAGCATTGTTATGTCTACTTTAAGCTTGTTTTAAATAGGTTTTTAGGCACACGCACGTGTAATGGTAACGCTTTTTTACAGCACAAACAATAATGATTATCATTATATAACTAATAGTTATTTTTATCTTGATCAGTAAAAGTCATGCGTATATGATGCTCGGCACATCATAAATGATAATAATTATCACATGGTAATCATTATCCAGAATAAGGGCCGAGAAATGACGTTAACTAAAAAGGCGCTGGTGGTCGCCATCTCAACACTGCTTCCATTCGCCGTTCAAGCAAATACAGATAGTGAACAGCAGGGCAATAACGAACCAGTTCAAAAACTTAAAACTATTGTGGTTTCAGCAGCATTAAAAGAACAAGATGTTGATAAGGCACCCGCATCAATTAGTGTGATCACGAGTGAAGAGATTGAGCGTAGTGCAGCACTTAGTCTTGCTGATGTTTTACAAAAACAAGCTGGGGTTTATAACTATAATAGTGGGCAAGATAAGATTGTTATACGAGGAATGCTCAACACATCGGGTAACTACACACTCATCTTACTCAATGGCAAACGCATGTCATCGAACGGAGCAATGTGGCGAGGTAATGACTTTGACTGGAGCGCAATTCCTTTAAATAGTATCGAACGTGTTGAAGTGATTCGTGGGCCAATGTCATCACTTTATGGTGCAGATGCCATGGGTGGGGTAATCAATATCATTACCAAAAAAGCCGAAGATGGGCAGCTTCATGGTTCGATCTTTGGGCAATATAACCGAGCCGACCGTGGAAATGGTAAAGATCAATTTCGTTACGGATTTAATTTATATAGCGGTTTAACTGACAATCTAAGTTTTACTTTGGCCGGTGACGCATATAACCGTGATGCATGGTATCGAAATGGTAAACCAGATCCAGATGGCGCGTACTTTGTAGAGAAAGATACGAAAAACGTAAACGGTACTTTAAGCTGGAATATTAGTGACCAACAAACTTTGGACCTAGATTTGGGTTATAACAACGATAAACGACCACTGACCCAAGATGCCGCAACTTCCATTCAAGAATCAGAAATGAAACGTACCAATGTGGGGATTGCGCACCGCGGAAAATGGGGATGGGGTAAAACAGAAGCTTATATTGGTAAAGAAACAGCCAAAATTTATGATTACGACAGCGAGTATGACGCACCGCAAAGTCGTCAATATAAGCAAGAAAATTTAATTGGTCGTGCTTTCGCTAACTTTGATTGGCTGATGAATAACACCACAGCAGGTTTTGATTATAAAGACCAGAAAATTACCGATGTTGTGAGTTATATCGACACTGGAAAAAACCAGCAGAAGAGCTACGGTGTATTTGTTCAAAACGATACCCACATTAACGATGCACTGACATTAACTTTAGGTGGTCGTTATGACGATTTTGATGACTTTGATGGCAAATCAACAGGCAAAGCCTATTTAACATATGAGTTAGCAGAAGGTGTCATCCTTAAAGGTGGTGTAGGACAGGCATATAAGGTTCCATCTCCAGCTCAGCTAGATATCAATTATTCAATGATCTCATGTGGTGGTAGTTGCCATATTCGAGGTAACCCTAACTTAGATCCTGAAGAAAGCACGAATTATGAAGCATCCTTAATTGTGACCCGTCCAAATTGGAATGCTGGAGTTACAGTTTTCCAAAATGATGTAAAAAACCTGATTGAGGCGATTACACTAAGTGATGGAGACCCTCGTTTAGAAGGTGATTTTAGAAAAATTTGGACCAATGTAAGCCGTGCAGAACTTAAAGGGGTTGAACTCACTGGTGGTTATGACTTCACCGATAATTTAGGTGTGAAAGCAAATGCAACTTACTTAGATGCAAAAAACAAAACTACTGGTAAAGATTTAACTGAACGACCAGAGTGGCTCGCTAATGGTTCAATTTCTTGGGCGCCAGTTGAAGATTTCCGTGTAAATGCTGGCGTAAGTTATGTGGGTAAACAAATGTACTCAGCAACTAAAGAGTTACCGGCTTATACAACTTACGACGTTACCTTTACGTCACCACTTTCGCCACGTCTAACATTGGATTATGGTGTAAAAAACCTGACTGATGTTGATCTTGAAGATAAAAATAAAACCTTTAATACCAAACTGTATGGTCGCAATTACTTTGTAAAAGCGACTTATAGTTTCTAAGGTAAAGCTAAGCTCAAAGCCTATTCATAGGGGAATAGGCTTTGTTTTTTTAATAAATACCCATAATTTTCAAGCAAGTATAGACAAAATAATTTTAATAAATCTTATACTTCTAAACATTAAGGCTAATTAATCATGACGACAACTTCAAAATCATTATTAAACGGACTACCGATAAAAAAATCGAGAATACATGTTTTTGAAATCTTAAATCAGAATCCACAAGGTTTAAGCGCAGACAATATTTATGCTCAAATTAAAAATGAATATAAAATAACGTTAGGAACGATCTATAGAATTTTATCTGAATTTGAAAATCGTAAACTCATTAAAAGAGTATTCTTAGGGAAAAGCAAAAGTATCTACAAAATCAGAAAAGATAAAATGAGCTGTAATCTGATTTGTCTTAAAACATCAGAAGCCTCTAACTTTGAGCATGAGAAAGTTAATGAATTACTTCATGAAGTTATGGAGATTATTTTTGCAAATACTGGAGCAGATATTAGTAGTATTGAGCTTAACCTTTATACTGAATAAAACCTTTATATAGAAAAATAAAGGACAGCTTTTACTGTCCTTTATTCGACGAGTCTTATTATTTAATTACTTTAATTCGAGTTGTAGCCGGAATAATTAACGGCGAATTCTTAGCGACATAGCTTTCAAGAGCATCAATATCTTGACCACCACCTACACGGTTTTGGCCATCTTTTAATACCGTAAAGTTATCGCCACCATCTGCTAAGAAGCTATTTACCGTCACACGGTATACTTTACTGTCAACCAACGGTGAACCAGCAACCATAATGTTACTTGCTCGCGGTGAAACAGTAGTATTTGCCGCATATTCATAAGTGAATTCTTTAGATGGCTGTAAAATTCTCGCTGAATTTGCATTTGCACCAGACCATTGCTGCTCAAGCACATCTCTAATCTGTTTGCCAGTTAAGCTCAAAGTCACAATAGAGTTACCAAAAGGTTGAACCGCAAAAACATCGCCAAAGGTAATCTGGTTACTACTGTTAATCAGTAGGTCTGCACGTACACCACCTGGGTTCATGAGTGTAAAGTCAGAGCCTTGATTACTTGCTTTTAAGGCAGCCGCTTGCTGAGCATCGGCAATCATAATACCGAGCGGACTTTCACCACTCTCGACTTGAGTACGACTTACAACCGCTGTTGCAGTTCCAACCACACGACTTGAAATGGTTGTCACAGCTTGGCGATACTTATCTAAAATAGCCTCAATGCTTGGCGTTTTACTAAATTTTTGATAGAGATCTGTAAGGCTTACCGTGGTTGTTCCAGATGTGTAGGCTTCACTTTGTATAGGAACCTGTTTAGCATCCTTTTTAATCACATCACCAGTTTTACCATCAAGTTCAACCTTGATGTCAGTAATAAGCGTGCCATATTGTCCAGCTGAGGTAAGCAAGAACGGTTTTGCCGGATTTTTTGTAGAATAGTCACAAATATAAGATTGATGCGTATGTCCAGATACAACAATATCAACTGCCGGATTAAGCTTATCCAAAATTCCCAAAATCGGGCCGCTTAAGCCATCACAAGTTTTTTCATTAAACTTAGTACTCGGAGCTGCGCCTTCATGAACTACTACAACAATTGCTTCAATTCCTTGTTTTTGTAACTCAGGAATTAAAGCATTTACCGTATCGGCTTCATCACGGAATTCCACATCTTTAATACCCGCCGCTGAAACAATACTCGGCGTCGCTTTAAGGGTTAAACCAATAAATGCGACTGGAATACCGCCGTAAGTTTTGATTTTATAGGCAGGAAAGATCGTTTTGCTCGCATCATTTTTCATTGCTACGTTAGCTGCAAGAAAATCAAATTTTGCACCGCTAAAGTTTTTATTAATTTGGCAAGGTGCAGTGCTGGTATATTGCTGACATCCACCGTTTTTTAAGCGGCGTAATTCATCTGTACCACGGTCAAATTCATGATTACCCACAGCATTAAAGTCAATTTGAATATCATTCATTACTTCAATGGTCGGTTCATCTAAAAATAAAGAAGAGGTCAGTGGGGAAGCACTAATTAAATCGCCTGCCGAAACCACTGCATTATTTGGATTTTCTGCTTTAAGTTTTTTAATTGCATCCGCAAAGTAACTCACCCCACCAACAGGAATACGAACAGACTGAGCAGCATCATTTGGATTTGGTGCCTCGACATAACGCTTAGGTGGCTCAAGATTTCCGTGAAAGTCATTAAAAGCTAAAATATTTACGGTCTGATTGCTTCTTTGGGCGGGTGCTATGTCATTATCATCGTCATTACAACCAGCTAATAACGTTATTGTCAGAGAAAGTGTTGTTACTTTAAATAGTGTTGTTAAATTTGTCATTTTTTTATCATTTGATCAATTAAGACGGATAAAAAATACGCTTTTAGTATGAATATTTGATGAAACGTCCAATAAGCAAATATTTTCGAAATATTAAAATTTGGACAAAAAACACAATTATCGAACAATATCTTAGCTAGAGGTTGTCTACAAACCCCAATTTTTTATTTAGAATAAATTTTTAATTGCCTTATAAGATTTAATCAAGTGATTCATTTCACAAGATTAATATGAACCGGAGATAATTTATGCAATGGACTAAACCCGCTTTTACTGATTTACGCATTGGTTTTGAAGTTACAATGTACTTCGAAGCACGTTAATCAGCTTCATCCAAATATGTCATAAGCCCTAGTCTTGTTCTAGGGCTTATCTCTTTCTAATAAGATATTAATTTTATGTATATTTATGTTTTAGGTTCAGCTGCCGGAGGCGGGTTCCCGCAGTGGAATTGTAATTGCCCGAATTGTCATGGTGTGCGCACAGGTACAATCCAAGCCAAACCTCGTACTCAATCATCAATTGCTGTTTCTGAAAATGGAACAGACTGGGTTTTATTAAACGCATCACCTGATATTCGTCAGCAGCTTTTCGAATTTAAAGCAGCTCAACCAGCGCGTAAATTGCGTGATACAGGAATAACGAGTGTTATTTTAATGGACAGTCAGTTAGACCATACCACTGGGCTTTTAACCTTACGTGAAGGTTGCCCGATGAATGTGTGGTGTACAGAAATGGTCCACCAAGATTTAACGAGCGGCTTTCCAGTTTTTAATATGCTCAAACACTGGAATGGTGGTCTTCAATATCACGAGATTAACCCTAAACAAGCTTTTAAAATTGATGGTTTTGAAAATTTAGAATTTATTCCACTCATCATTAAAAGTGCTGCACCTCCATATTCGCCACATCGGAATGACCCACATGACGGCGACAACATTGCCTTAATTATCAAAGATCATAAAACACAAAAGCAGTTGTTCTATGCGCCGGGTCTTGGAAAAATTGACGATCAAATCATGCAGATTATGCAAAGTTCAGACTGCATCATGATTGATGGTACGCTCTGGACAGATGATGAAATGCAACAAACAGGGGTTGGTAAAAAAACTGGTCGTGAAATGGGGCATTTACACATTAGTGGCGAAGGCGGTTCACTGTCCTATTTAAATCAGCTGAGTACACCTAAAAAAGTGCTTATTCATATTAACAACACCAATCCAATTTTAAATGAAAACTCTAGCCAGTTTGCTGAGCTTAAAGCAAATGGTGTAGAAGTTTCCTATGATGGCATGCAGATTGAACTCTAAGGTGAAACATGACTCAAACACCTGAAGCTTTAACAACAGAGCAATTTAAACAAGCGATTATTGATAAAGGCCAGTATTATCATATCTATCATCCATTTCACGTGATGATGTATGAAGGCAAAGCAACTCAACAACAAATTCAGGCTTGGGTTGCAAACCGCTATTACTATCAAATTAATATTCCGCTCAAAGATGCAGCCATTATGGCGAATTGCCCAGACCAACGCGTCCGTCAAGAATGGATTCAACGCATGATCGATCAAGATGGTGAATATCCTGATGGCGGTGGCCGAGAAGCATGGTTACGGTTAGCAGAAGCTGTGGGTTTGAGTCGTGAACAAGTGATTTCTGAAGAACTGGTATTACCAGGGGTTCGATTTGCCGTAGATGCCTATGTGAACTTTGCACGTCGTGCCTCATGGCGGGAAGCAGCAAGTAGTTCTTTAACTGAACTTTTTGCCCCGAAAATTCATCAATCACGTCTAGAGTCGTGGCCACAGCACTACCCATGGATTGATGATAAAGGCTATGAATATTTCCGTTCACGTTTAAGTCAGGCACGCCGTGACGTTGAACATGGCTTAACGATTACGCTTGATTCATTTATGACTCATGAGCAACAAGAACGAATGCTTGAAATATTGCAGTTTAAGCTGGATATTTTATGGAGCATTTTAGATGCTTTAACGCTGGCATATGTTCACAATGAAGCTCCGTATCACAGTGTGACTAGCAAACGGGTTTGGCACAAAGGACTATTTAAATGAATAAAGAGCAGTTTGATTTAAACCTTGTGCCGACATGGCGACAAGGTTACCGTTTTCAGTTCGAACCAGCTCAAAATGGTTTTGTGATTTTATATCCGGAAGGCATGATCAAGTTAAATGAAAGTGCAGGGGCAATCGGGCAATATATTGATGGTCAGCAAAATGTTTCCGCAATTATTGCTCAGTTAAAGCAAAAATTTGGTGATATTGCTGAGATTGATCAAGATGTAGTGGATTACATGCTGGTCGCAAAACAGCAACACTGGATTGATTTAGTATGACAGAAGGTGTTGGCCTACCTTTATGGTTATTAGCGGAATTAACTTATCGTTGTCCACTACAATGCCCATATTGCTCAAACCCATTGGACTACGCTCAGCATAAAAATGAACTGACCACCCAAGAGTGGTTTGACGTTTTTGATCAGGCACGTCAGATGGGTGCTGTTCAACTTGGTTTTTCTGGTGGTGAACCACTGGTACGCCAAGATTTAGAAGAGCTGGTTGCACATGCTCACCAACAAGGGTTTTATACCAACCTGATTACCTCGGGCATGGGACTCACCGAACAACGCATTGCCGATCTAAAACAAGCAGGGCTAGATCACATTCAGGTGAGCTTTCAAGCTAGTGACCCTGTGGTAAATGATGCCTTAGCAGGTTCAAAGCATGCTTTTGAACAAAAGTATGAGATGTGCCGACTGGTGAAAAAATACGATTACCCAATGGTACTTAACTTTGTTATTCATCGACATAACATTGACCAGATTGAACAAATTATTGAACTTTGCCTAGAGCTCAATGCTGACACAGTCGAGTTAGCAATTTGTCAGTTTTACGGTTGGGCTTTTTTAAATCGTCAAGGTTTGCTACCGACACAAGAACAATTAACACGTGCCGAACGTATTACCAATGAATATCGAGAAAAATTAAAAGCGCAAAATCATCCCTGCAAACTCATTTTTGTAGTGCCTGATTATTATGAAGAACGACCAAAAGCCTGTATGAATGGCTGGGGTAAAATCTTCTTTACAGTTGCTCCAGATGGTGTAGCACTGCCTTGCCATGCAGCACGGCAATTACCAATTTCGTTTCCAAACGTCCGTGAACATAAATTGTCAGATATCTGGTACAAGTCAACTGGATTTAATCATTTCCGTGGCGATGCATGGATGCCAGAGGGCTGCCGCAGTTGCCCTGATAAAGACCGAGATTTTGGTGGTTGCCGCTGTCAAGCCTATATGTTGACCGGCGATGCTGCTAATGCTGATCCTGTATGTGGGAAATCGCCGTATCATCAAATGATTGAACAAGCACGTACAGAAAGTCATGTAGCAGCTCCACTACAACAACTTGTGTTTCGGAACAGTAGAAACTCTAAATCTTTAAGTGCTACACAAAATATTCCAGTCCACACGATTACAGATAACTAGCAAGCAGCGGGAATCTTATGAAGCCTAGCCATATTCCAGTTTTTGATGGACATAATGATGCATTAACTCGTTTATGGCTAAGTGATCATGCAGATCCCGTACATGGTTTTCTGCACGAACGTTTAGCAGGCCATCTAGACTTAAAACGCTGTCAACAAGCAGGCTTTGTTGGTGGAATGTTTGCCATTTTTTTACCTCCATTTAGCTATGTGCAACAACATCATCCCAATAAATTATTTGATCAAGATGCTACTGATTTTACGCAACAGCAAATTGAACAGATTTGTTTAGAGCAACTCGATATAGCTCACCAACTCGCGCAGCGTTCTACGGATATTCAAATTTGCACATCCGTTCAGGATATTCAGAGCTGTGTAAACACGCAGAAACTGGGCATTGTGCTGCATATGGAAGGGGCAGAAGCTTTACAACAAAACCCCGATTTACTAGATGTATTTTATGATAAAGGTCTGCGTAGTATCGGCCCACTTTGGAATAGGCCCAGTCGTTTTGGACATGGTTTAAGTGCTAAGTTTCCTCACTCACCCGACACAGGAGCTGGTCTTACCCAAGCCGGCAAAGCCTTTATAAAGCGCTGTGCCAATAAAAAAATGGTAATTGATGTTTCTCATATGAATGAACGGGCTTTTTGGGATACTGTAGATCTATTGCAACAGCCAATCGTAGCAACACACTCTAATGCACATGCTTTATGTCCTCAAGCCCGCAATTTAACTGACCATCAACTTAAAGCTATTCGAGACAGTAAAGGTATTGTGGGAGTAAATTTCGATGTCGCTTTTTTACGATCAGATGGGCAACGTAATGCAAATACATCCATCGATGTAATTTTAGACCATCTAGATTATTTGATAGATCGACTTGGCGAAGAGCATGTAGCTTTTGGTTCCGATTTTGACGGCGCCCTCATCGGGACTGAACTTGAAGATGTTATGGGCTTACATAAACTTATTCATCGCATGCAACAGCGAGCCTATTCAAGCGAACTCATTGAAAAACTATGTTTTACGAATTGGATAAACGTGCTTTATCGGATTCTGGGTGAATAGTTTTAGAGCTAAACATATTGAACATAACTAATTATTTGCATTTTTTGATTGGCTGAAATGACTAAAAAAATACAAATGGTTTAATTGTCAACCATTCGGTAAATTCACTAAACTCAACCTTACTGAATGTAAGAACATTTAGTATTTCAGGTCTTTTGTGGTTTTCACATTACCCATTTCTTCACGAGAAGTAGAAATGGGTTTTTTCTTATCCAAATCATATAAACGTGATTTCCATCACAATAACTACCAATTATTGGTAAAACCCTTCAATCCCATCTTGACTAAAAGTTCAGCATTAAATACATTTGTAGTGTATTTAAAGATAATAAGATTGTTTTAAAGCAATTCATAATACTGCTTAATCCTGAAATACAGTAAAAGCCTATTCAAAAAACAGAATAGGCTTTTTACTTTGTATCAAAATTTATTTTTTTAACTATTACACTATTCAATTAACATAAAAATTAAATACCTTACAAAAGCGGAGCAAATGAAAGCCGTTAAATAACAAATTATGTGCTATTAATTTAAGTTGATTTTTCAAAAATTACTCCGTCAATCGAAGAGGTGCAAAATGTTAAAGTCAATTATAGTATTGGGAACAGGTATTGCGATTGGGATGTGCGTGTACAAGAAAAAGCAAAAAAACAGTAAGAGTTTTAACACAGATAGCGATACTGACTCAGTGATTAGTAAAGACAGTGCTAAAAATCAAGATGATGGTCAGCTTGATAACGCTGTAAAAGTTTAGAGTTAAATAAAAAGGGGTTCAGATAATGAATCCCTTAATTTTTATTAAAAATAAAAAGTAATAATTATTTTAAATAGATTAACTTAAATATAATATTTAAATTAAATAATCACTCAACTATTCATTTAATTATTGCAAAAGCATGATTAAAATAAAAAAACACTTTCATTATTAAAATTTACATATTGTATCAGAGGAATCTTTATTATTATCGATGCGAATAATAAAAATGGAGACTAGAATGTCAAAGCGCCATATTTTAAAAGAAGTAAATGCGAAAAGCATGTGTGGTATGGAAATTGTGGTTGAACAAATTTACGAAAATATTGATGAAAGAAACTTTGTTGAAGCTGGAATAGAGCAAAATTGGTTGCCACTTTCTAAAATTGTGATTTCGGATAAAGTCATTAATTTAGATCAAGATAATACCTTTGCTCATCCAAGAACAGGAAAGGTCTTTAAAGTCCTTAACTCTTAATCGATTCTTACTTTTCTATTACAGTTTTATATTTCTAAGTTATTGAGGCGAAACACAGATAAGTTTCGCCTCAATGTATTTAACTAAGAGCTAATTTTCTTCTTAGAGAAGAATTTTTCTGCTGCTCCCAACACAAATATAAAGAATACTGGGACAAAAAAGATTGCCAGAATGGTGGCGGAAATCATCCCTCCAAATACACCTGTACCTAGCGCATGTTGAGTTTCTGAACTTGCTCCACTTGCAATCACTAATGGAATAACACCACAAGTAAAGGCAAGGGAAGTCATTAGAATTGGGCGTAAGCGTAACTTCGCTGCTGCTACGGCTGCTTCAACTAAACTCATTCCTTCTTCTTTGAGCATTTTTGCGAACTCAATAATTAAGATCGCGTTTTTGGCAGATAGACCAATAATGGTAATCAGACCAATTTTGAAGAAAATATCATTTGGTATTTCTCTTAAAATAATGGCTAAAATTGCACCAAATATTCCTAAAGGAACAACCAGCATAACCGATAACGGAATTGACCAACTTTCATAAAGTGCAGCTAACACTAAAAACACGACCAACATTGATAAAGCAATAAGAAATACCATTTGAGATTCAGACTGTTTTTCCTGCAAAGAAATACCTGTCCACTCATAACCGATTCCTTGAGGAAGCTTTGCAATCAGTTTTTCCATTTCTCGCATCGCATCGCCAGAAGATACCCCCATGTTAGGAACACCAGCGATACTTAATGAAGGACGGCCATTGTAGCGATTATATTGCTGAGGCAACTTGTTCCACTGAGGAGTTACAACTTCAGATAGTGAAACCAGTTGTCCGTTTGCGCCCGCAACCTTCAAACTTAAAATATCTTTTAAGTGCATTCGTGATTTTGCATTGGCTTGAACAATAACTTGCTGCATTCGTCCTTGGTTCGGAAAATCATTGATATACATTGACCCCATTGAAGTCGAAATAATATCTGAAACGGAAGCAAAGCTTACCCCTAGAGCACTTAACTTTTCACGGTCTATTTTTAAGCTAATATTGTCACCTTCGGGCAAACCTTCAGGATAAACCATATAAAACTTTTTGTTTTGAGCAGCCATTTCCATAAGTTTTTCTTGTGCAGAAATTAAGGCAGGCATTCCTAAATTTGCTTTGTCTTGCAATCGCAAGCTAAAGCCTGAAGATGTACCTAATTCATCAATGGCAGGAGGAAGTACCGACATCGTTGTACCTTCTTTACTATTCGCCATTTCTGCATTAATGAAGTTTGTATAGTCAGTGGTGGATTTATCACGTTCACTAAAATCTTTTAAGGTTGTAAAAGCAAGTGCTACGTTTTGTCCAGCGCCACTAAATCCCCAGCCCATAATTGAAATATTGCTTTTTACATCTGACCGCTCGTTTAAATGGTCTTCAAATTCTTTGACGATTTTTTGAGTTCGTTCAGCTGTTGCATCCGATGGTAACTGGAATGAAGTTAAAAACCAGCCTTGATCTTCTTCAGGCATAAAAGCAGTTGGCCAATATTTCATTCCTGCAAAAGTTAGCCCCGTAATCACCACAAAAATGATTAAAGTCGGAATAGTATGTTTAACGACTTTAAGTAGAAGAACTTCATATTTTTTTGTGACTTTATCAAAGCTACGATCAAACCATGCATAAAATCCTTTCTTTTGATGATGTGCATCAATTGGTTTTAATAAGGTTGCGCAAAGGGCGGGTGTGAGAGTGAGCGCTAAAAATGCCGAGAATAAAATTGAAACCGACATGGTAATAGTAAACTGGCGATAGATAATGCCGACCGAACCACTCGCCAAAGCCATGGGTAAAAACACTGCTGCCAACACCAAAGTAATACCAATAATCGGGCTGGTAATCTCAGTCATGGCCTTTGAAGTTGCTTCTTTAGGCGCTAAACCTTCAGTTGCCATAATCCGTTCGACGTTTTCGACCACGACAATAGCATCATCAACAATAATCCCGATCGCAAGCACCATACCAAACATGGTTAACACATTAATTGAGTAACCCGTTAAAAGCATGATGGTAAAGGTACCAAGCAGGGCAATTGGAGCCACAATCGCAGGAATTAAGGTATAGCGAACATTATGAAGAAATAGATACATCACAATAAAAACCAAAACCATGGCCTCAATTAATGTATGAACTACTTTTTCTATAGAAATTTTAACAAAAGGCGCAGTATCGTATGGAACACTAAATTGCATACCTTCGGGTAAATTTACTTTTAATTCTTCGAGTTTCTGTTTGACACCTTCCGCTGTTTTTACCGCATTTGCACCCGGGCTAAGCTGAACCGCCGCAGCAGTTGCAGGTTTACCATTTTCTAAAATGGCAAAGTTATATGACTGTGCACCCATTTCTACATCGGCTACATCGGACAACTTAATATTGGCACCACTAGTGTTGCTCTTTAGGCTAATATTTTTGAACTGCTCAACATTTTCAAGCTGTCCTTGAGCGGATAACGGTATGGTAATTAATTGACCGTTAATTAAAGGCCTATCGCCAAGCCGACCTGGTGCAATATCAATATTATTGTTCCGAATTGCATTGTTTACGTCGCTTATTGAGAGTCCATAAGAGACTAACTTGTTTGGATCTACCCAAATCCGCATTGCTTTCTCAGCACCGAAGGATTGAATTTTTCCAACACCTTCAACACGTTTAAGCTCTTCAACCACATTACGAACCAGATAGTCACTCAAATCTACTTCTGAATAGCGGTGATTAGGTGAATTTAAGCCTACAAGCATTAAAAAGCCTGATGAAGATGCTTCTACAGATAAACCTTGTTGGCGAACGACTTGTGGTAATCGTGCTTCAACAGCCTTAATTTTATTCTGTACATCAACTTGAGCCATATCGACATCAGTACCGGGTTTAAAAGTCGCGGTAATTTCAGCAGTACCAGACGAATCGGTTGTCGCACTATAGTAGAGTAGATTTTTTACCCCTGACATTTCTCGTTCAATGAGGGTAATGACGCTATCATTAATAGTTTTTGGAGTAGCCCCCAGATAGCTTGCTGTAATGTTAACCTCAGGTGGTGCAACACTCGGAAAGCGGGCAATCGGTAACTTAGGAATACTCAGTACACCAAATAAAATGATAAAAATCGCAATCACCCATGCAAAAATAGGACGACGAATAAAGAATTGAGACATCATTTCGTGTCCCCTTGCTTCGCCGTATTTTCTACTGAAGCTGCTTTCCATACGGAAATCGCCAGCTTCTGGTTTGGCTGAATACGTTCTACACCTTCAACAACAACTTTGTCGCCTGCTTTAAGCCCTTTATTGATGAGATAAAACTGCTCATATTGTTGCCCCAATTCTACAGGGCGAATATCTGCGCCACCTTTAGCATTTACCACGTAGACTTGCGGGTCGCCGTTCATATTGCGCTGAATTGCTTGCTCTGGAACGAGTAAAGCCTGAGGAACTGAAGCACGTTCAATAGTGACGCGAACATACATACCTGGTAATAATTTTCTTTCAGAATTATTTACTTCAATACGAATGGTGACATCGCCAGTTTCAGGGTCAACATTAATGTCTTCAAAAAGCATTTTTGCCGAGACGTTATAGGGTTGTCCTAAACTATTTAAAATTTGTACATCTTTTTGATTGTTGGCAGATAGCTCTCCACTTTGTAGAGCTGCCTTTAAGCGTTCATATTCACCAATAGACTGTTTTACATCGACATAAACACTGTCAATTTGTTGAATTGTAGCCATGGTATTGCTATCACCCTGGCTAACTAATGCACCTTCAGTCACAAATGATTTACCAATACGCCCAGAAATCGGTGCTCGCACTGTCGCATACTGTAAATTAAGATTTTGGCGAGCCAATAGAGCTTTCATTTGGGCAACATCTGCAATCGATTGCCGATATTGCGCTTCGGCGTTACTTACTTCTTGCTTACTAATTGCGTTACTTGGTAAAAGTTGCTGATAGCGTTCGAGTTGTATTTTTAAACGACTTACTTCCGCTTCCGCTTTATTTAGCCCAGCTCGATTACTATTTACATCTGCCTCAAATGTCTCTGAGTTTATTTTATATAGCGGTTGTCCAGCTTTAACTTTACTACCTTGAGCAAATAAAACTTTTTCGATAATGCCACCAACTTGAGGACGAATTTCGGCAGTCCTGAAAGCTTGAACGCGTGCAGGTAAGTTTTCGCTAAAATTAATCGGCTGTGGTTGAACTGAAATAACGGTAACCTTTGCCGTAGGTACTTGTGTTTGATCACTTGCTTGTTCTGTACCACAACCATGTAACACAAGACTGAAAGATAAAACGAATGGAACTAAAAAATGCTTTTGCACTTTTATAACACCTAATGGACTTCTAGATGCTGACATTATTTTTGATGTGTGTGTAACGAAAATCACGAATATGTGGAAAAAGTGTGGAGATTTACCAAAAAATACGCGTATGATAAATCAAATTTTTCTCGCGTTTTATTAATATGTTCGAGTCAACCTTTACGTTCAACTGTCAGGATAAGCTTATTCTTGTCGTAGAAGATGAATATGATATTGGCGATATTATTGAACATTATCTTAAGCGCGAAGGCATGCGTGTTGTTCGGGCCATGAATGGTAAGCAGGCGATTGAAATACATGCAACGCAGCCCATTGATCTGGTCATACTCGATATAAAAATGCCCGAATTGAGTGGGTGGGAAGTCCTGAATAAAATTCGGCAAAAAGCTGCTACACCTGTAATTATGCTGACTGCTTTAGATCAAGAAATCGATAAAGTCATGGCTTTACGAATTGGGGCGGATGACTTTGTGGTAAAACCATTTAACCCAAATGAAGTGGTCGCACGTGTGCAAGCGGTACTACGACGTACACAACAAAATCAGCAAACGCCTAACCGGAACTTAATTTATAAAAATATTGAAGTGAATACAGAAATTCATACAGCCTATATTTATTCGGATGACAAACAACAAGCACTTAATTTAACGCTGACTGAGTACAAAATTTTGTTGTTGATGTTACCTCATCCTCATAAAGTTTTTACCCGCTCTGAACTGATGAATCAGTGCTTACCAGATCGAGATGCATTAGAACGCACGGTCGATAGCCACGTTAGTAAGTTACGAAAGAAAATAGAAGATCTGGGCTTACGCAATATGCTCATTAATGTTCGTGGTGTAGGTTATAGGCTGGACAATCCTCATGAAAAATAAAACGGGCATTAGTAAACAACTTATTATTGCACTGAGCTTTACCAGTCTAAGTGTTACATTGAGTTCGCTCATTTTAGGCTACGGCACGTATTATATTGCAATTGAAGTGGGTCTTATTTCTCTTGAAAAACTCAAAGAAAGTGATGAGTTTTTCCACTATTTAGATGGCATATGGTTATTTGCAGTGCTTCTGTTTGGTACAGCATTATCAATCATTTTAGGTATAAAGCTTGCTCAACGTTTTATTGTGCCCATTAATTTATTAGCAGATGCTGCAAAGAAAATTAGTCATGGAGATTTAAGCGCACGAGTAGAAAAACCGATGCATCATTCTTCTGAAATTGCTGAGCTCATGGATAATTTTAATGATATGGCTCAAAAGCTCGAAACCTCAGTTGAAAACGCTCATGTCTGGAATGCTGCAATTGCACATGAGTTACGAACTCCAGTCACTATTTTGCAGGGTAGGTTACAGGGGATTATTGATGGTGTTTTTGAAGCAGATCCCATCTTATTTAAGAACTTACTGAATCAAGTTGAAGGCCTGTCAAATCTAGTCGAAGACTTACGTACATTAAGTCTTTTTGAAAACCAACAGCTTAGACTTCATCTCGAAACGATTCATTTTAATGAAACTGCTCACAAAGTCGTGCATATGTTTCAAGAAAAATTAGAAAAAGCTCAGCTTAAAGTCATTTTTGACATTGAAGCGCCAGAAGTTAAGTGTGATCAAAGGCGAATTGAACAGATTTTAATTGCTTTACTTGATAATGCTACCCGATATGCAAATCCGGGGAAGCTACTTGTTTCAACCAGGCAAGAGCAAGGTAACTGGATTCTTGAAATAGAAGATGAAGGGCCGGGCATTTCAGCGGAGCATCGCAAAGATTTATTTAATCCTTTCTTTAGGTTAGAACAATCAAGAAATAAAGAGTTAGGCGGTACTGGCTTGGGTCTTTCAGTTGTACAAGCGCTAGTCATTGCCCATAAAGGTCAGGTCGATTATCTCAAGCAACAGTCACATAGTATTTTTAAAATAAGCATTCCTCAAGAATGATTGCTTTAGTGGCCTCCTTTAACGCTTTAATTAAGAGAAATTGCATTTCTTGACTCGTGATTAACTCGAAAATAGGTTAATTTATTTATAAAGTTTTTTAGTAAATACTGATTTTTTATGACAATTGAGATAGAAACCCATCCACTTGAACCATTTTTACCTGAAAATGCTCGTTTATTAATGTTGGGTAGTTTTCCACCACCACGTAATAAATGGAAGATGGATTTTTACTATCCAAATTTCCAAAATGATATGTGGCGAATTTTTGGTTTAATCTTTTTTCAAGACAAAACTTACTTTTTAAGTGAAAATCAGAAAAATTTTAATGAAGAACGTATACGAAACTTCTTAATTGAAACAGGTATTGCAATCTTTGACACGGCTTACCAAATTAAGCGATTGAAGGGCAATGCTGCCGATAAATTTCTTGAAATAGTAACGCCAACAGATCTTGCTGTTTTACTTCAGCAGATTCCTCTATGTCAGACCATTATGACCACAGGTGATAAAGCGACTGATACCTTAATTTCTGTTTTACCAGAGCATACTGAAAAACCACTTATAGGAACATCGACAACGACTTGCTTTGCAGGGCGAGATATTAATTTATACCGCTTACCATCCTCTTCTAGAGCTTATCCATTGGCGTTAGAGAAAAAAGCAGAGGCTTATCAAAAATTCTTTAAAGAGATTGGTATCTTATAAATAAAATTGAAGCGCTGTTACATCATCCATTCAACTGGCAAATATGAAACGGCTTTAATCATTGTGCGTTGGAAAAGGCTCGTATCTGGGTCTTTTTGATATTCAATAACTTTTCCATTCGATTGATAATCTAACCAAATAATTTTGCCTTCACTATTTAACTTAAGCTGGTAAGCAACTTGAGGTAAGTGCTGATCGAGCATGACCGAAATTTGCGCTTGTAATTGACTCGACTCAATAACAAGACCAACCTCAGTGTTTAAGTAAGTCGAACGCGGATCAAAATTAAATGAACCAATAAATACTTTACCGTCTACGTCAAAAAACTTGGCATGTAAACTCGATTTATTTTTGCCTTTTGCGGGGATAACGCTTCCAGTCACAACTTCATACCAAGTTCTACGTCTGCGTTCTAAAAATGGCTTAAACTCAAATAGTTCTACACCGCTTTTAAGCATTTCAACTCGATATTGACTATAAAATGCATGCACAATCGCCACATCATTTGCAGCAAAAGAATTGGTTAAAACCCTGACTTTAACTCCTTGCACCTTTAGCTGTTTTAAATAATACGCGCCCTGTTGTGTAGGAACAAAATAAGCGGAAGCTAATTCTATATGCTGCTTTGGTTCACCCATAATCTTCATGACTTGCCCATAAAGCATCTCTTCTTTAGAGGCTACTCCTAAGATTTTTTTAGGTGAATCTGCAACAAAATACGCTTTTGACCATTGAATAGGATAGTGCTCTAAAAGTTCTTTTAAATAGGTTTGAGCATCGTAAAGCTTATCTTCGGTTTGAGTATGATTTTCACTTTCATGAATTAGATCATGATAGTGCTGTCGTAACGATTGTAAGTGGTGGACAGCACAAGTTCCAATAAGCTCAGTAGCATCTTGGCTTAGCTCGCTTTGCCAGAAATCATTAAAGACAGTCTGGGCATGCTGTACCGTATGTCCATAAAATAAAATATCTAGGTCAGTAAATTGAAACTTACTACTTGCATCAAAATATTCACTACTGATATTTCGACCACCTGTTACAGCAATCGCTCCATCTGCAATAATTAATTTATTATGCATGCGATGGTTTACTTTTTTGAACCGAAAAATATAGTCTAAAATTCTTAAATATCTAAATTTATATGGATTAAATAATCGAATTTCAAAATTAGGATGGTGGAGAAGGCTTCTGAAAACTCCGTCAAGTTTTACTCCATTTTGATCATCGATGAGTAAGCGGATTTTTACGCCACGATCTGCCGCCGTTAGTAACTCATGCAACATTAAGTTTCCAACAAAATCATTGGTCCAAATATAATATTGTAAATCGATTTTTTCTTTTGCATTTCTAATGAGATACATACGAGAAGCTATGCTAATAAAGGCATCATCTAATGCCACAAAAGCAGTTAATCCTTGTTCTGTTTTTTCTGTAGCTTGCTCATCATTCAACCAATTAAAGCTATTCGTCACTGTATCATTCTCATTAGGATCGTATGTATCTGTATAAGAGAGTAAATCAGTAAAGCCCCAAGCACTTGAAGCCATAGTACTGTACTGCTTATATAGCTGATTGATCATGTAAGCATTTAATCTGCATCCAAGTTAAACCTATCAGAGCATTCTTATATTCAATTTATATGTCAAAATTCATATTAAACCTTATAAATGCATTCTGCCAAGCCTCAACGCTAGCAATTCCTTATTTTTATAGGTATTTCTAAGAAAACATAGCCTTTTAAAAATATAAAGTTAAATTTAACCGTTTTAAACCTAATGCTATATTCAATATTATTTTTTAAGGATGCTCGAGATGAGTCATGTGGGTTCTTGTCTATGTCATGAAGTCAAATTTTCAATTACTAACGAGATAGAGACTATCTATCACTGCCACTGTAGTCTCTGCCGAAAGCAATCGGGAACGGGATCAAATGCGGCCACTTTGGTCGGCAAAGACAAATTTAAATGGTTATCAGGTTTAGAACTTATTCGTACTTATAAAAAGAGAACAGGTTTCACATCTTCATTTTGTAGTAAATGTGGATCGCCAGTACCCAACCTAGTTGGAAATACACATTTTATGTGGATACCATTAGGCTTATTAGATCAAGACATTGTTGTGCTAAAAAACTTAATTTTTGCGTGTTTTCAAAGTCAAACTGGGCGAACACAATAGAGGCAGATGAATCTTATAACCAGCTTCCAAGTTTAGATGAGCTAAACATATTTTTTGATTAGAATAAATTTTCCTATAAAAATGAGATTTAGTTTGCGTTATCTTTAATTTTTACGGATGGTTATGCTTACGTTTTTCACAAAAAAACATTAATTACAATTAGAAGCATAACAATTACATTGGAAAACATAATATCTATCATACTTCCTTAAAAGGCTGAGTGAGTAGCTCGACAATAAAAGGGAGAAAATAGAGATGCCACAATATTTAATCATCGCTGAGAATGTGTACAAAAAGATTGAGGACAAAAATTTATTTTCAGAAAGCTCAGCAGAGACCTTAAATCATTTGGTTGGTGTAATTCGTAAGGAAATTAAAGGAACCAAGTTTAAACTTAAATATAATTTTATAGATTTTGATGAGTGCTTAACCAAGCCGTTAGAAGAGTGTGCGATTAAGTTGGATGTGAGCCTCATGCCCAACCATAAAAATAAAGATGAATATATTCTTTGGCTCGCAGGTTTTATTGAAAGAATTACAACAGGAGGAGAGGCCAAGCTTCCCCCGATCTCACAATTTATCCCTCCAGATTTTAAGTTTAGCTATGAAGAACCTCCTAAAGTGTCCTCATCTACAGGTGATGATGGAGAGATGATTATTAATTATTTCAAGTCAGATGCCTTTACTAAAATTATAAAAGAAGAAAAATAAGTTTAAAAAAATATAGAAGTGATCGTCCACTACACTTCTATATATCGCTGTAAATTCAGCAACCGCCTTCTGGGGCGGTTTTTTAATAGTGATTTTTAAAATGTTTAATATTTTAAAAATATAGAGTTTATTAAATATAAATTTTTAGCTACTGTTAAAATACCTACCAATTTAATCGAAATAAAATTAAAACCAGATCACATTATTAAAACAATAAATAGTTGTGATATTCATAATTTATCAATTAAAATTAAAAAACAGCAACAATCTTAATAAAAATTATAAATTTATTTTTACAACTACAATTTTATACTTATATTTTATAAATAATTAATAAGGAGATAAAAATGCCAAAATACTTATTATTAGCAGAAAAAATTAATAAAAATATTAAAAACAAACATTCAAGCAATTACTTTAAAGACTTAAATAATTTAATTATAGAAATTGAAAAAGCGATTGCTGGTACAGAATTAAAATTTTTATATAACTTTGTGAACTTCGAAGGTGCTATTGTTAGTGTGCAAATTGAATTACTCATTAGAGTAGATATGAGCTTGATTCCAAAACATAAAAATGAAGATGACTTTATTTTATGGCTGGCAGATTTCATTGATCGAATCACCATAGACACCAGTAAAGAAATCATTAAGTAAAAAAAAGTTGCTCCTAGTAAGACAAGATGACTTAAATATTAAACCGAGAAGGATGATATATTTAAGGTTCTTGTCTAGGCGCTGAATTCATATCATGTCGAACCCTGCTTATATTTTCATAAATGACTTTACGCATTCGGTTTACTGCACCTAGTGGCTTATGTGCAGGTAGGGCATGCCACGGTGTAAAAGATAGATCTTCACAAAACTTATTTTGCTCAGGCGTATCAAAATTCTGCTTTGGAATATGAATAGTCGCTACTTGATAAAAAGGAGCTGCTTTCTCATCCCATTCTGTCATCGAGTCTTCTACTAACATTTGACTTGAAGTTCGGGGCTGAATAAGGAACTCCATGCAGGCATCTGTTTGCTGTAAAGTATTTTTTAAAGCCTCTCTTAAAAAATCATGACTAGGATTTTTAGGTAGATTATTTGCTGTCACTGAGCAAGCACGTACCGAATATTTAACCGCTTGTCGATCATTACCCAGGCCTAAATGATAGGGAACCATAGACCAGTAACGCGCATAGAGTGGGTTTACGATTTGTGAATTACGTGCTCCGAGTGCATTCATTGTTCCTTTAAAACCTAAGGCAAATGGAATATGAAGTTTTCTAATCATATTATGGCTATTCACATCATTTATAAAAGAAAGATATCGTTTAGCATCATTCGCAAAAAAGACAGGGTGATTAATCATAATAAAATCTTGGGTAGTTGCTTGCTTTTCACTTTCTAAAATTTTCTCTCCAGATACACCTAAAAGTTTTATCGCTATGCCACGTGCATCTTTGTCAATGTCAGCACTAGAAGCGTCATTAGAAGCATTGGAAAAGCGAATCCATGCTTGATAACTTTGGTCTGGTATAAAAACGCCTTTAGCGAACTGAGCAGGTATATTTTTTGAGACATGAAATTCAGCTCGAACACACCCATGTGCTTTAGGATGCGCATCACGTAAAGCATTTCCCGCCGTATATTGTTCACGAATTGACTTTTCAATGACTTGAGCTATGTTCTGGGCTAACACTTCCTCATTAGGCTGTAGCTTTTCCCCTAAAACGGTATCAACTTCTGGATAAGCGATACTTTCTGAAGATATCTTTATTGGTATAGTTGTTTGGGTACGTAAAGCATCACTACAACCTGTTAGTGCAAATACAAGAGGAGTAAATACAAACAACACCCTAAAATTTATAGGCTGCATAAAATTTGACATTTATTATCTCCTTAGGGCAAAAATATTTTAGGATAATATTAAGAGTTCTTGTTTAAGTTTATTTTGAGCTTTATAAAAAATATTAACTGTAAATAATTTAAACGTCATTGTTACTTATCTGAACAATAAAATAAGAATTATTATTTAATATAAAACTTCTTAATACATTAAGAGAATGAAGACATGATAACTAATCGACAAAATGTGCAAAATAATTCTAATTCATCACCTCATCCAATCACTCAAAATACACTTATTGATCGATTTAGCCCTATTTATTGGAGAATAGACGGCCCGCAAACGATGTCTTTTGCCATTACTAATTATGGAAATGGTTTTGAAGCATCTTTTAGGTCGCGCATGGCAAACGACTTGGTAGGAATTACGTGGGATTCTTATGACTCTAAAGATCATAAATTTTTAGCTTATGAAACCAAATATAGCTATGCAGGGGTAATTTGGGACTTCGATATTGAATTGTCGGCTTCTATGCCTGTGCTTAACAATGCAAGTTTAACGCCGACTTTAACAGTGTACTATAATGAGAATGGCATAGATAAAATTGCATATGTTGTCTTGTTTAACTACGCAAATAATCCTTCATCTCGTACAGCGCATATCCATATTAATTGGGATACGGTGAAAGCTGGTTTTTCTGCGACAGATAGCTTTCCCGTTACCAATATTCAGCGAATTTCATTTTCTGGTTTTACCAGTCAATATAATGGCCAATCAACTACACCTTTAAGTCAGCCCCAAGATGGTTACATTCGACTAACCAACTCAGTTGTTATAGGAACAAATGCGAAGTTAAATTTGAGCCGTGTTGTTGTACCTCAGCACAATTATGGTATCTGTACCAGCTATGACGACCATTACGATTTAAACCCGCAGCGCCTCGTCAACAATATGGTCACTTTGGGATATCAAGGTTTGGTTAACCATTATTGTGGAATGTCGCATTATCCTGAAATGAAATGGAAAAGCGATATTAATAAATGGCAAATACCTGATACTTTGGTGACGGGCGAGGCGGTTGTTAACTCATGTACCCGTAAATGGCATGAGAAATATGCTCAGGCTTTACATAGCGCCAATATGCAGCCCATCTTTGGGGTCAGCTTTGAAATGTATTCCTTGGGGGCCAATGAGTATTGGGCACAGCGTGACTGGAATAGTAATTTGGGTAAAACAGGCTACCAACCACCGAGTTATTTTTTTAGTTTAAGTGACCAAAATGCTTTGGCATATCTACATAAAGTCTTTATTGAGTTTGCAGATGCAATGGTTGTCGGGGGATGTGACGTAAACATGCAGATTGGTGAACCTTGGTGGTGGTACAACACTGACACGAATCTACCTTGTGTGTATGACTATCCAACAAAACTGGCTTTTAATGCAGATACAGGTTTATATGCACCAGATTTAGGTACAATTTATGAGGCCATGAATAAAACAGGAACTCCTTATGATGAGTTTAAAACATGGCTTAGAAATAAATTAGGACAAACCTGTCAAAATATTCGTACCGTTATCAAAGCAAAATATTCAACAGCCAAAGTTAGCCCACTTATTTTCTTTCCTTCGATTCAATCGCCAATTCAGACACTAGCAACTTATATTAACTATCCAAGCACGCACTATTCATATCCTAATTTTGATTACATGATGACAGAAGCTTATGATTGGCTATTAGAAGCTCGCTTAGACTTGGCACATCAGGCAGTTTCTCAAATACCTATACAAGGTTTGGGCTATCCTGCAAATAAGGTCATTTATTTATCAGGATTCGTTCCTGATGCATCTATTGCCTATATTTATGGCTTTGATAAAACCAAACCTTATCGAACACCGATCTGGCAACGAATTTTTGGTGATATGAAAAACAATGTTTCTCTGGGTTTAATGAAGCAATTTATCTGGGCATATCCACAAGTCATGTTTGATTCGATTACGATCGATACCACTCAAGCCCCAAATGGCTTCTTTGTTGAAAATACGCTTTATTCGCCAATTAGTGATAACACACCATATCCACCAAATATTTACCTATAAGTAAACATAAACCGTTTATAAGATAAGTGATTTGATAAGAAACCTCTTCAAGTAAGAGGTTTTCTTCTTTTTGAAACATAGGCTTGCTTAGACGTACCTGACTGGCTATGCTGTGATGGATTGTCATGAAAGCCAATTTTAATTTAAGCAAAATTAATCTCTTGTATTACTGTTACATAATCTATTTTGCTCGACTATAAATACCGAATGATTTAAAGGAAACCCAAAGATGAAATCTCGTGCAGCTGTCGCCTTTGCCCCAGGAAAACCTTTAGAAATTGTTGAAGTTGATGTTGCACCACCTCAAGCGGGTGAAGTTTTAATAAAAATTACCCATACAGGGGTATGTCATACCGATGCTTTTACATTATCCGGCGATGACCCAGAAGGTGTTTTCCCTGCCATCTTAGGACATGAAGGAGCAGGTGTTGTAGTTGAAGTGGGTGAGGGCGTAACAAGTGTTCAACCAGGTGATCACGTGATTCCGCTTTATACCGCTGAATGTAAAGAATGCTTATTTTGTAAATCTGGAAAAACTAACTTGTGCGTTGCAGTACGTGCCACCCAAGGTAAAGGTGTAATGCCAGATGGAACCACACGTTTTTCTTATAATGGTGAACCGATTTATCACTACATGGGTTGTTCAACATTTAGTGAATATACAGTAGTTGCAGAAGTCTCTTTAGCTAAAATCAATCCTGAAGCGAATCATGAACAAGTTTGTTTACTTGGATGTGGTGTGACTACGGGTATTGGCGCCGTGCATAACACTGCAAAAGTACAAGAAGGTGACTCTGTTGCCGTATTTGGCCTAGGCGGTATAGGTTTGGCTGTTGTACAAGGTGCACGTCAAGCCAAAGCAGGACAAATTATTGTGGTAGACACAAACCCAGATAAATTTGAACTTGCTAAGCAGTTTGGTGCTACAGATTTCTTAAACCCTAAAGATTACGATAAACCAATTCAGCAAGTTATTGTAGAAATGACAGGCTGGGGCGTAGATCATTCATTTGAATGTATTGGTAACGTCAATGTTATGCGTTCTGCTTTAGAGTGTGCACATCGTGGTTGGGGACAATCCGTTATTATTGGTGTTGCTGGTGCAGGTCAAGAAATTTCGACTCGTCCATTCCAGTTGGTTACAGGCCGTAAATGGTTAGGTACTGCTTTTGGTGGCGTAAAAGGCCGCTCACAACTTCCAAAAATGGTCGAAGATGCGATGAAAGGTGAAATTCAACTTGAGCCTTTTGTAACGCATACGATGCCTTTGCAAGACATCAATACTGCTTTTGATTTAATGCATGAAGGTAAATCAATTCGTACTGTTATTCATTTTTAAATGAAAGAAAAAAGGGCTGTGATTCAGCCCTTTTTTATGGCTTATAGTTTTTTATATCTTAAATTGCATTACCACACATGTCAGTTGTACCCTGAGGGTAACTAAACTGTAGCGCATTACGGTCAGTAATGAGTTCATTAGACAATTCTTGTCCAAATAATTGATTAGAATATATTGATATACCACTTGAGGCAGAAAAGCGTATATTCTCAAGTGGGGCAGGCAAAGTAGATTGATAGCCTTGATCAACACCATTTAAAATAAAGCCAACCTGTTTAGTGTTCTGATTAATATATATACCTAATCTTTGGTATCCATTTGCATTATTTGTCATGTTTTGCCCTTTATAATATGGATTGTCAGGGCCGCTATTATCACTAAGTCGGTAAGCTACTGAATAGCTTAATCTAGCAGGATTCTCACCAAAATCGGGATCATAACTCCCCATATCAAACCAATAATTAGATCTAACTGTATAACCATTATTTGTTATGCCACTAAATGCAATGCTAGAGGAGTAATAAGTAGAATTTCCAATTGATGAGTTTCCAAGAGCTGATACTGGAATCTTATGCTCCATTTCAAATGCAATAATACCTGTATGAGGTATAGTTATATCTCCAATGTCATTAGTCGAATTAAGACCAGCTTTACTTGTAGCTACATAATCTAAATCGCCATACTCGCTTTCTGGCCTAGGCTCCACTTTAAAACCAAATTTTTGACCATTTATCAATGGAAATATTTTCATTGGCAAATAGTCAGTGTGCTCATTATTCCAAAGATCATAATCTTCTTGAGTCGCATCAAAATTGTATTGGCAGACTGGCGCAGAATTAAGAGAATTAGTTTGAGCTAACAACATATGAGGTGCTATTTTTTCATTCTTTGTAGTTGATGAAAAGTTTTTAGATGTTACTTTTTGGCTAGATTCATTACGCGATACGGTACTTGTATTGTCAGAAGATACTTCATACATTGCCCAACATAATGTAATAGCGCTAACGGCAACTATGCCTATTTTTTTCATAAATATTCCTATCGCGTTAAGTATTAAATTTTGAGAAAATATTGATAAAGTAAAACTTATTATTAATTTTTAAATATTTGAAATTATTAGGTTTATAAACTATTGAATATGATTAATCATATTCAATAGTTACAGTAGCCATTGCACGTACTTTACCAGCAGTCACATTTGCTGCTGTTTGATAATAGCGGGCAGTCATCGGTACGTTATATTGAAGTGTCTGATTAGAAGACAATGTACCTAAGGCTAATTTGTCACCTTTTTTAATGACCTGATTTTTATTTTGGTAATTCCAGAGTAGCTGCACGCCCACACCATTTGCTTTTTCAGATGCGGCAGCAGTATTTGCCAGTACCTGATTATTTGTGCCGTCTTGTGTAAAGTCGTAAGTTAAGCTAATCAGGTTTTTCTCTACATAACCAGTAGGGTTAATACCACCATTACATAGAATGTTCATATCAAAGGTTTGTTCGCCTTGAGTTGAACCAACGCCCTTAAACCCAGCTTTTGCAACTGTCGGCAGCTGTACAACTTTATTGATGTTACCTTGAATTTCACACGAAGATGACGCAATGGTAATCGCATTAGCATTAACAGTACTTGTTAAGAAAGGTTGATTTGGAAAACCACGGATATAATAACTACTATATCTGCCTGGTACTAAGGTCCCAGAACCTGTTTGCGGGGCAATTTTAATGATTTCCACCACAAAATAGCCATCTCCCAAGAAACGATTACCTGAGATTCCACCACGTTGATAAGGGTAATAACCAGAAAAATTCGTATTATTTTCAGCTTCACGATATAGGCGAATACCAATACCCGGAATATTCGTGGTATAGATGCTATTACCCAAAGAACTTAGTGGATAAGCTTGAGTTAATTCCGCAACGGCTACATCGCGGCTATCACAATTATTAGCTTGTGTTCTAGTCCGAGTAATAGGAAAAGTCGCTTTTCTTAAAATGGCACCGACTTGATCACTAGGGCGCACAACAACACGCCCCACAGCCATTAGCACATCATTTGCTTCATAATTAACTATATAGCACGCAGCATTAGCCTCGCCATAAACGCCAAGACCAGCAGTAAATAGAGCACCTGTTAATAATATTCTTTTCATTTGCAGACAGCCTCAGTCATTACCATGCTTTGTTGCTTATTTTGCAACTGATTACTGATGTTGTACTCAACCGAACAACGCTCGTTACTTTCATCACCCCATTTCACATAGAGACGATCTTGAGCAAGTGGGGTACGTAAGTAAATCATACTACCTTGTGCAACAATACCAACAGCTTCATCTTTCTGATTAAAGACTTGAGCTGCAAAAGGTAAATTGTTGCCATCTACAGTTTTACTATTAATGTAAACTGCATAACCAGTTTTAGTCGCAAAATCTACTTTAGCAATTGCGCCAGCAAAAGGTGCAATACGTTGACTTGTTTCTTCAAGTTCTACTTCGCTCGACATCTCTTGTGGGTCAAGGGTAATGTCATTAAGACGGTACGGAGTAACATAAGGAACTACCGCATAACCTGCCTTATTCACGCTTAAACCAACCGCATTATTAACTTTTGCTCCAGCAGCCTCTGGTGCATGCACAAGTACCATCGTTTGGCCTTGCTCAGGTCCAAATAAAATACCTTCTGAATGCGCAACCACACTACCTGTTAAGCTAACCATCGCTTGTTGGTAAGAATCAGCCACACTATAAGAACCGCCAACAGTTGTATAGTTAGTACGATAACGACCATTTACGTTAAATGATGGATTTGCATAGTCCTGATGCGACATTGAAGCGCCGTAACTAAAGCGATCTCCAACCATTCCACTTGCACCAACAGTACGGCTGTCTTCAGAAGCAGTAACATTAACGTTAACCGAATTCTTTTTAAAATCAATCGGGAACGATAATGTCATTAAATATTCAGTATCGTGTGTTTGATTCGTTGAGCCGTACTCAACTTTGCGGTTAATTGCAGATAAACCGTAAGTTAAGCCATGGAAATTATTACTATAACCAAGCTGATATTGTTTAGTACTTTCGCTACGGTTCCAATAGTCAACCCACGAACCCACTACATAGAAGTTACCCCAACCTTCAGGTAACCCTTGGTTTAGGGTAATTTGGAACTCGCTACGTTGACGACCAGCAGAGTAGGTATTAATACCTTTTTCTTCAAAATCACGGATCAGTAGAGCATCACGTAATTTGTAGAAGTTTTCTGTTGAGTAACGATAAGCTGCTAGCGTTAAGTTTGTGTTGGTCGGAGTGATCAACTTGCTATAACTTAAACGGAAACTTTGCCCCGATTGTGAAGACTGTTTTTCAAACTCAGCTTCAGAATGTGTAACGTCAAGTGCAATCGCACCAATTGGCGTAGCAAAAGCAGCACCCAACAATACAGCAGCATAATTTTCTGTAGCTTGTATGCCCGTATAACCTGTTAGGTAGTTATTAATACCTTGCTGGTATTTACCTTGAACAACCCAAGGATCGAGATCAATGTCTGAATCGCGGAACTGACCTACAGTTAAAGAATAACGGTTCATGCCAGGGCGTAACATCTGCACAACAGATGCGTAAGGCACAGCAAATTTCTGTATTTCACCATTTGCTTCGATAACAGTAACTTCAATTTCACCACCAAAACCAGTAGGGTAAAGGTCATTAATTTCAAAGTTACCTGGTGCTACCGTTGTTTGATAGATAAGTTGGCCTTGTTGACGAACTTCAATTTTTGCATTGGTTTTAGCATTACCACGAATACGCGGAGCATAACCCAACATACTATTTGGCAACATTCGATCATCACTTGAGAAATCGATACCACGATAACCATATGAGTCAAATACTTCGCCGTTTGTAAAGCTATCCCCAAGTGTTAAAACACCACGATATTTCGGGAATGCTCGCTGTAAGTAAGTACTTGTTTCTTCGTAGCTTGACTTAGATTGATTTTCAGCAGGGGTATCTTGCCATTGCCATTGGCCATTATGACGTAATTGCCAACCACCTAAATTTAGTCCAGCAGTCACACCCATAAATGCGTTTGTTGTTTCGCTTTGATCATTAGACTGGGTAAATGTTTTGTAAGCACTGCCGTTATAAGATAGAAAAGCAGCATTAATCCCACGATCCCATAAACTTGGGTCGACATAGCCTTGCGCATTTTTTTGCAAAGCAACTTGTGGAATCGAGATATCTACACGTAAACGAGAGTTATCAAACTCATAAAATGCATTTTCAACCCACTCTTCAATTTTATAACAACTACTATTTTCTTTTTGAAGAGGAGCATGCTGCGCTAAAATCTCTTGTTTTACACCATATTCAGCAAGAGTATTTCCCGTAAAGCAGGTTACAGCATTTTTATTTGATTCTAATGCTTTAAAAAACATACGACGTTTGCCAAACCATTGGCCATTTACATAAACGTCAACATTATATTCACCTGGTAAAACAGGATTACCGTATTTAAAACGAGAAATATCAACTTTTTGAGCATCACCAATTAAAAAAGCAGAATCAAATTCAGCTTCTACAGGAGCACTCGCGACTGTTTCTTCAGCGTGCACGAATACAGGCATTGTCATTGTGACAACACCAGAAGCCAAGTAGTAACAAATATGGCGTTTTAATAATTTATAAGATTCTTGCCTTTTTTTTGGCATAGCTAAGTCCGCCTACTCACATAATAGGTGCTTAAATTTATTAAAAAGATAAATCTGATTACTGAAGTTTTATTTGGTGTTCGATTCGACCACCATAGTCATTGACATTCATAAAACTCATATCTTGAAGATTGCCATTCTTAAGCTGAACAGATTCTTCAGAAAAAGGTTTAATCATTAAACCTTGAGGTAATAAATCAACTTTTTTATCACCTGCCTTTTGGTAAACAGAAGTCAGCGTGATATGAAAAGGGGTAGGATTTTTTACCGTTAAATTTTGACCAGATTTAACCCATTGAAGCTTATCAGCTGCTAAATTCGCATCATCTTTAATTGAAGCTGGACGATAGAAGAATTTAATGCGCGAACGAATTGCCAGTTGCAGAAAATTATCAGGCGTCGTATTTTCAGTTTTTGAAGTTGGTCTTGGAGGAATATCCAAAACATTTAACCACAAAACCGTTTCTTGCTTCTGATTTAACTGAGAAGCAGTTGGTAAAGCAGTAATACGAAGAGTCTGACTTTTTGTAGCTTCAACACGAGAAATAGGGGGAGCAATCATAAAAGGAACTTTTGATTGATCCGGAGTGCTTTTTGAGTCGCCTTCATCAAGCCAAGCTTGAACAAGAGCTGGTTTTGAACCGTTATTGCTAACTTGTAGCGTAACTTCTCTAGCATCCGACGGATAAATTACACGAGTGCCATGGATTACAATTTCTGCTTGAGTAGCAGGTGCTACAACTGTTGAAGCAAATGCTAAACCTAACAAAAAATTATAACTGTTCAATTTCATTTCAGAATTCTCAACCAAGAAAGATTCGGGAAAGCGCCACAAAAAGAGGGTTTCTATGCGGACATAGAAACCCCACTATCAATTAATTATTGATAGATAATTGTGTATTGAACAGAAGTATTTACTTTACCAGCTGTAGAAGCACCAGTTGCATAGTATTCAGCATAGTAGTTAAGGTCAGCGCTACCAGCTGCAGCTACGTCAACCCATTGAGAGTTAGCTTGAGCACCGTTTGCACCAGCAGCAAGAACTGGGATGAAGTTGTTGTTGCTACCTAAAAGTTGAACGTTAACGTTTTTAGCACCAGTAGCGTCTTTGTTAAGTAAACGACCAGTATTAAAGTCAACATTTGCACCTGGTTCGAAGTAAGTAGCTACTTTACCTTCAGAACAGTTAGCTAATTTGATTTGGAAAGGAGTACGACCAGCAACATCCCCAGCAACAGCTAAAGTTTGTTTAGAAACAGTTGGAAGAGTAACTGTGAAGTCTTTACCAGCTGGGGTAACGATGTCACAAGTTTTGTCTGTAACTAAACCATTAATTGTAATTGTACCATCAGCAGCTTGAGCATTCGCAATTCCTACAACTGAAAGAGCAGCAATCAAAGCAAGTTTTTTCATAGTGTTTTCTCAAAAGTCTGGATAAAAGTTTATTCCTTACTTTTCCAGTGTTTGACATCTTGAAAAGTAATGCGGCGATATTAACACTTCTTAAACAAAATGCAAACCACATCACATTATTTTTTCATAATTTTAATTAAATCACACTTTATATTTGGGATGCATAGCGAACAATCACAGCTTATATAGCTGTTTATCAAAGTTTTTTTATTTTATAAAAAAGAGATACTACAGAAAAAAGTAAGTTACATAAGAACACTATGTAAACAGGAAACAACTGAACAATTTATGTGAAAAAGAAGCTTAAATTCTTACAATACAATTATATAGAATAAATTATGCACATGTATATAGAGAAAACATACAAATAGTCATTTTTTTATAAAAAAGAGTGACTCATCCTTTAAATCATCAAAATGTGCGATGAGTTCGACAAATCACTCTTTAATCATGCTTATTGTAGGAATAGCATCAAATACTATGCCTAATAAGTTAATGATAGTTGATAACCACGACTTTGTGATTAGAACCTATGCTTTCAATGCTTGTGTCCATTTTCTCAGTATGTTGAGCTAAGTTAGAAAGACTACTTTTGTTTAAATATTCACTATCAAGTTTAATATTTAAATTATTTACCTCAACACATTCTATCTCGCTATGTTCTGTTGAACATGTATCTTCAACAATATTTCCTCTTATCATTATTGTGTTATTTGCATAACAAAATAATGGGGAAGTGGAAAGCACCATCAGAATAAGAAGTTTAAATATATTATTTTTCATTTTATATGCCTATTTATAAAATAGTTTATATCTATTTGATACAATATTTTTAATTTAAAAACAATCATTAAGTTTAAATGAAGAAAAAATATTAATTTTGACGTGACGAAAATCACATTAACTGTTTTAAATAATGTAATAGTTAGAATTTTAAAAACATATTAAGAAACATAATAATTATAACACTTTAAAAATTATTTATTTCAATTCAAATTATTGATATTTATGATATAAAACTCAAACACGGAACAGAATAAAATTAAAAGAATTAATAATATATAATTAAACATTTAATAAATATGTAATTTATTTTTGTGATTTTAGTATTTATATTGCAAAATAATTACAGAGAAAAAAGATACTAATTTTATTTAAAATGTGATTTATTTAACTTTTTATTTATAAATTAAAAAATAAATTCACTTTATTTATTAAATACAATTATCACACCATCAATAAGTTGAAATTCATCACATATTTTAAATATATTGAGGCACAAAAGATAATTTTGGTTTTTCAAACTTTTTAAAAGTTTTTGCTACAATTTAAACGTGTACGATCTTTTCAAGTTCAAATTATATAAAGTAGAAATATGAATTAGAGAAAACATAGTAATATTTAGACTTGATGAAAATTATCTTTTAATTGAGTTTTATAAATCTTATTTGAATGCTAAAAACTTTATTCTAGATAAAAAAATATCTTAAGAAAGCAACTAGAGCATTATCTACAACATTTAACGTTGTACGTACCATTTCTAGAATCAGCTCTACTCCAGCAATAAATACTCAACTTTCAAACAGAACCAGTTCTAGGGTGGCTGATTGCATTATTCTGCATTTTGTAAGTTGTATCTGTCGGAGGTAAGTGTTGATAAAACAACACTGGCATTGAAAAATGATGAAATATAAACATTTCCAACTCAAATATTTTTAAATAAGTTATTGAAAATAAAAAACAAATTAAATTGGCATAAAAGCTGCTCAATGTGACTGATGAAAGTGGAATTATCCTAAGGAATCCGTATGTCACTTGTAGTAGATAAAAAAGAAAATTCTAAAGAATTTGTAAAAAACATCCTGTCTGAAATTTGGGTTACTCGATGTCCTGTACCCACAGCAACAGGTATTTCCTTAAAGCGCGGCACTCTGGTTAAAAAATTTGAAAAGCACGGCATTGATGTTGCTGTATTGCAAGATGCGCGTAAGGGTTTATCGGTTCATCATTTTGATCATCAATTACCCGCGCTGTTCAGAGAAGGTGGAAATGTACCTGCATTAGCTGCTCGTTCCGAAGGTGCACCAAGCCGACTCATTGGATTGACTTGGATTGATGAGTGGCAAGTCATTATTGTTCGACCTGATTCAAACATTAGCCAGCCAGAACACCTAAAAAATGTGAAAGTGGCTTTACCAGAATATGCCGACAAACGTGCTGGTAGTATTTTTAGAGCCATGTCATTGCAAGGTATTCGTGGTGCTTTACAACTTGCCAATCTCACTTTCAGAGATGTGAATTTTATTGAAGTACCTGAACGTGCAGGGCCTAAAGAGAATCGTGATGCGAGTACATATTGGTCAGGTCTTGACGCATTAATTACAGGTGAAGTTGATGCTGTGTATGTAAAAGGAGCATCTGCTGTTGAAGCTGCAACTAAACGCGGCCTTAAAGTTGGGATTGATTTAGATAAATTTGAAGATGTGACTTCTCGTGTTAATAACGGAACACCTCGTCCAATCACAGTCCATGAAGATTTATTAAAAGATCATTTTGATGTCGTGGTCGATTTTCTTGAAGAGCTATTTGATACGGCGGATTGGGCACAAGATCATTTAGATGAAGTGTTGGTGATTCTCGAAGATGAAACCATTGCAGGGGCAGAGAGTGTTGCGACAGCCTACCGAAATAATTTTCATAAGTCTTTACATCCCTCATTAAGTGAAGAGCGTTTAGAGCTTTTAAAACAACAAAAAGATTTTCTTTGGTTGCATGGTTTCTTAGAGCGCGATGTCGATATTGAAACATGGGTTGATCATCGTCCTTTGCTCGAAGTTTTAAAACGCCGTCAAAATAAAAATTTTTAAAGAGGATTTGATCATGACAACACTTATTCAAACCCCGCTGTCTCACGAACTGAATGCCTTTATCGAATTGAACCGAGAAAAAGCTGAATTTGCTTTTGAAGTATTCCGTGAAACAGGAACAATCACAGCAAATGGAACGGTTAATTTTGTAGAACGTGGGCCGGAAAATACCTTAATTACTTTTAACTATGCAGGGCCGTGGTCTAAAGATAAAAAAAGCAAAGTGCTTGTGGAGACAATTGATGGTGAAGTTTTATTGGGGAGGAAAAATGCGGGTGGGCGCTATAACAAGCTTTTTAAAGAACATGCAGATGTCACCACAATATCTCATGTACACGCGCCGAATTTAGGCGCTTGGGCTCAAACCCATCGTACTTTACCGATTCGTTATGTACCTGTGCAGCGTTTCCATTTATTTAAAGAGTTGCCGATTTACATTGACCGCCGTCAGGCAGAAGTCGATTTCATTTTAGATCAACTCAAAATTGATATTGAGTATCGGGCCATCTTAGAAGCCAATGGCGGAGCGACTGTATGGGGACGCCAAGGGCTACAGGAAACTGCTGAATTTATTTTATTGCTTGAAGAAGGTGCTCAAATTCAGCTGTTGGCTGAATTAGTCGGTGGCAGCCGAGAATACGGGCAAGGGGTTTTACATCAGCAATGGAAAATGAGCGGATTGACTGAAAAAGCAAAATCGCTGGGCTTACTTCCTCTGAATTAGATAAAGATTTAAAAAATAAAGATCGAGAATATTATGGCTGTAAAACTTTTATGGTATCTCACTTCTCCAGATGGACCATATCCTTGGTTGGAATCTGGGCGGTGGGATACCGATTATGAACACTTGCAACAGATTGCGATTACCGCAGATCGACTTGGCTTTTACGGTTCACTCATGGGTACTAGTGAGTATGAAACACTTGCTGTTGCTGCAAGTTTAATCCCATTTACTGAACGTTTAAAGTTTCTGGTTGCCCAACATCCTGGAGAAGTCCAGCCAGCAGTTTTGGCAAAGTATGCTCAAACTTTTGATGCGTTTTCTAAAGGGCGTTTGATATTTAATGTCGTCAATGGAAATGATAAGGGTTTGGCAGCTTTAGGTATTCACTATACTCATGATGAGCGTTATGACTTTAGTAAAGAATATTGGACTGCATTTCAGCAAAACTATGTAGGTGATACATCTGGGTTTGAAGGGGAGTTTATTCAAATTGCCCCACGCTTAGAAGGTGGATCTCCAATGTCAAAATGGCATGGGCCCACTCAAAAACAGGGTGTTCCTTTGTGGGGAGCAGGAACTTCTGCCAAAGGTGTTCAGCACTCTGTTGAATTACTAGATGTGTATTTAAGTTTTGCTAATACGCCACCATTACTTGGAGAAAAGTTTAGCAAGGTTGCGGCTGAGGCAGCAAAAATTGGCCGAACTTTAGAATTTGGCACTCGATTACAAATTATTGTTCGGGAAACAGAAGAAGAAGCTTGGCAATATGCTCAGTCGTTACTTGACAAGATTGATGTAAATTATGCAATCGAAGCTGTTAAACGACCGCTTCCTCCAAATGAAAGTTTTGAGAGTTATCAAAGTAACAATCCATCTATTCAAAAAAATTTAGAACAATTACGTCGAGGTGTGTTACCTCAAGCTAAAGATTTTGAAATTTATCCTAATATTTGGACTGGGCCATCTTTATTTGGTTTCGATATTTTAAACCCAGCTGCGGGTACTGCCTTGGTCGGTAGTGCTGAAAATATTGCCAAACGAATTAAGGAATACGAAAACTATGGCGTATCAGCCTTTATCTTGTCTGGTTTCCCTTTAATTGGGGAAGCCTATCGGGTAGCAGATTTATTGTTCCCATTATTGGAACTCGATCATGGTTTTGAGTTACCTAAGCTCAATAAAAATTCATCCATTGATTCCCTTTTGAATCAAGAAGTCGTGGTTTAAGGGAGAAGGCATGAATAAGATTACACGTAGAGAACTGATTAAACAGACTGGATTAGGTGTTGGCGCTTTTGCTGCAATTAGCCTTATCGGGTGCTCTAAACCAGACTCATCGTCTGAGAGTGCTACTGCTGGTACAACCCAAAATAATACGCCGAAAAAGGGTGGTGTTATCAAAATTGGGGTGATCAATGGTAATCAAGCTGGCAATTTAGATGCACATAAACCTATTGGTATGTCCAGTGCGTTCAGAGGTTGGCCTCTGTATGCAAAATTATGGGAATGGGGCAGAGATATTCAGCCAAAACTCGCACTTGCTGAATTTGCTGAACCGAATAATGACGGAACGAAATGGACCATTCGCCTAAAAAAAGGACTCGAATTTCACCACGGTAAAACCATTACAGCCGATGATGTTATTTTCTCCTTACGCCGGTTAACTGACCCCAAGCTCGCTTCTCCATTTGCAGCCTATCTTTATTCTTTGCAACGAGATGCAATTAAAAAGCGCGATGAATACACCGTTGAAATTCCTTTTACTCAAGGGAAAGGATTGGTTGCTTTACCAGAAGCATGGATGAGCTGGGGTGGCATTGTTCCTACAGATTATGACCCAGTTAAAAATGTCGTAGGGGCTGGACCCTTTAAGCTTGAAAGTTTTACACCGGGTCAGCGTTCACGTTTTGTTCGTTTCGAAAATTACTGGAAAGAAAATCAACCTTATGCAGATGCAATAGAAATCATTGATTTTAAAGATCAGACAGGGCGTCTTGCTGCATTGCAATCAGGTCAAATTGATATTGCGTCTGGTGTAAGTGCTGAGCATATTGCTTTAATTCAAGCCAATAAACGACTAAATCTGGTTTCATCGGAAACCGATGCTTGGCAATCATTTGATATGAATACGTCTAAAGCACCGTTCAATGACCCACGAGTGCGACAAGCTTTTCGATTGATTGCTAATAGAGACGATTTGGTGAAACGCGCTTTAGCTAGACAAGGGCGGGTTGCAAATGACCTTTATTCATTTAGTGATCCTGTATATGACCATAGCATTGCTCAGCACAAGCAAGATTTAAATAAAGCTAAAGCTTTACTCAAAGAAGCTGGTTTTAATAACAATTTAACTATCGATTTATATACAGGCCCAGATAGCAATGCGGCATTGGTTTTTGCTCAGCATGCTGCTCAGGCTGGAGTCATCGTTAATGTTAAACAGGTTGAGGCTGCTACCTTTGCTGATGCTGTAAAACAAGATTGGGCATTTAGTACCGGTTCGAACGTTTCGCGTCCTTTCTTATTAACAGTCTTGCAAATTGATGGGCCGGGTGCGGCAAATAATAAAACTCGTTTTAAGAATGAGCGCTTTACCGAACTAGTGCATGCGGCATTGCAACAACCCGATTTGGAAAAACGAAAAGTTCTTGTTCATGAAGCACAGCATATTCAGCATGAGCAAGGTGGTTTACTCATTTGGGGCTTTAATAATGTACTCGATGCACATTCGAGCCAAATTGGTGGTGTAACGCCTGATCGCACAGGCTTTGCTGCATGGCGTACAGATGAATTTTGGCGTAGAGGGTAACCGATATGACAATTCAATCCAGCAAAATAGAGGCATCAATTCAACATCCGACAATTGCCAAGTCATTTGAATTTCCTGCGTGGTTACCTTGGTTTTTGACGCGTTTGGTGTCAGGGGCATTGGTTGTTTTTGTTATTAGCCTCATTGTGTTTATTGCTACACAGGCACTTCCATCGGATCCTGCTCGCGTCATTTTAGGTCCAGAAGCACCTGAAGCCACGGTTCAAATACTTCGTGAACAATTAGGCTTGAATGATCCGATATTGGTTCAATACTGGCATTGGTTAAGTCAATTATTACAAGGTAATTTTGGACGCTCGATTGACTCTAATGTGCCTGTTTTACAAATTATTCAGAATTATTTTGGTAATACAGTTGCACTCACAAGCCTCGTTATTGTCATTACTGTACCGCTTTCAGTCGTGCTGGGTGTGTGGCTATCGCTCCGCCGTGACAGCAAGTTAGATCGCATTATTGTTTCCAGTTCGATTCTGTTTAAAGCAGTACCGGGGTTTGTGATTGCGATTTGGTTAATGATGTTTTTTTCAACATCGGTTTTACACATCTTACCAGCAGCATCGTTGCTGATTCCCAATGAATCACCTTATAGCCAATTAGAGTTTTTAGTTTTACCGATTTTAACTTTAGCTTTATCACTCATTCCATATCTGATGCGTTTAGTGCGTGGTTCCATGATTGATGCGCTAGAGTCGGAATATGTGACCTCTGCTCGACTGCGTGGTATTCCTGAGCGACGGATTATCTGGAAACATGTTTTACCAAATGCATTGGTGCCAGTGGTGCAGGGAACAGCATTGACCATCCGAGTTTTGCTGAGTGGTGCTCTCATTATTGAGGTGGTTTTCAGTTATCCCGGTATTGGTAATGCACTCAATGCAGCAATCGAAATGAGGGATATTCCGACCATTCAAGCGATTGTTTTATTGCTCACCATTTGTGTGGTGGTCGTTAATTTAATTGCAGATTTAATCACGACTTTACTTACACCCAAAATACGAACTGCAAAAAGACATAAAGCACGTTCGCCGGGACGACGTCAGGCGTTACGTTTATGGAAGTCAGGTCGACCAATTACGGTAAAACCTGTCGACCGCCGCAATGCGTTAAAGAATATTCAGCAAGGAGGTGGCAAATGAGCTCACTTCACTGGCACCAAAGAAACTTTTTTCAGACATTAATTCGTGAAAGACAAGTACGTTTTGGATTTGTAGTTACTGTTTTGGTTTTGATTTTTGCACTGATTGGGCCGTTATTTGTTCCATTTGAGCCTACTGCGTTGGTCGGCATGACTTATGGCTCACCTGAAGGACGTTCATTTTTAGGTTATGACTATATTGGTCATGATGTTTGGTCACGTGTACTTGCTGGCGGTGCTTCTATTATCTGGATGACACTGGCTGCCAGTTTGGTTGCATTAATTATTGGCTCAAGTTTAGGCATATTCGCTGCTTTTGCCCGAAACAAGATTGATCAGTTCGTGACTTGGCTGACTGATGTGTTTATGGCCTTTCCCGATCTCATTTTGGTCTTACTTATTGTTTCGATGTTAGGTCGGCAACCTTGGCTGATTGTTTTAACGGTTTCAATTGCTTTTATTCCCGGAGTTATACGTCTTTCACGAAGTGTCGCACTTAACCTAGTGGAACAGGAATATATCGAAGCTGCCCGAATTCTTGGTTATTCAAAAACCTATATTTTATTTCGTGAAATTTTACCCAATATGTTGACGCCATTATTAATTCATCTTGGGGTGATGCTGACATGGGCAGTGGGTATGTTATCTGGTTTGGCTTTTCTGGGTTATGGCGTGGCACCTCCAGCAGCAGATTGGGGACTCATGATTAATGAAAATCGTGCTGGTTTATTAGTTCAACCATGGGCCGTGTTTGCTCCTGTCATTTTAATTGCTTTGTTTGCACTCGGAACGAATGTATTGGCTGAGGGTGTTGGACGTGCAGCAGCTCGGATTGAGGAAAAATAAACATGGCAAATACATTTAAAAATACAGTATTGACCGTAACAGACTTAACAGTGGCATTGGTAAACACCGGCAATCACATCGTTTCTAATATTTCATTTAGCTTGCGAGAAGGTGAAGTTCTAGGGCTGGTAGGAGAGAGTGGTTCTGGTAAAACGACATTATCGAGTGCCTTATTGGGCTATGCACGACATGGTGCCAAGATTATTCAGGGCATAATTGAGTTAGATGATCAAAATATTCTCAGTTTAGATGATCATGCTTTACGTCAGGTTCGTGGCTATAAAATTAGTCATGTTGCCCAAGATCCTGGAACAGCACTTAACCCAGCATTAAGTATTGGCCAACATTTATTTGAATTATTAGAAGTCCATCAATCACAGTTATCTAGTGCTGAAAAATACCAAAAAGTAGCCAAAATTTTAGATGAAGTGGGGTTACCTCATGATGAGCTATTTCTCAAGCGTTATCCCCATCAGCTTTCTGGTGGTCAACAACAACGAATTTTATTGGCCTTGGCATTCTTGCTACAGCCACGTTTAATTGTTTTGGATGAGCCAACCACCGCATTAGATGTAACGACACAGACCTTAGTGCTGAATATCATTCGTAAATTATGTCGGGAATATAACGTTGCCGCTATTTATGTATCGCATGATTTAACGGTGGTGAAAGATATTGCAGATCGCGTGATTGTGCTGTATTCAGGGCAAATTGCTGAAGATGCAGTATTAACTCAATTATTTGAAATGCCTAAACATCCTTATACACAAGGTTTACTTAACGCCATTCCTGATGTGGCTATTCGTAAGTATTTATCTCCGATTGAAGGTCATGCTCCTTCACCAAATGAGCGTCCAGCAGGTTGTGCATTTGCTGCACGTTGTGCTTTCGCTACCGAAATATGTCGCCAAAAACAACCTGACTTAACTCAATTAAAAGATGAGTTTGACCCGCATTTTGTTGCTTGTCACCATTCGGATCATGTTGGTGTGATTAATTTTAAAGAGATTGATCATCAGGGTATTGAACGAGAAACTGACACAGAAGCATTATTAAAAGTTGAACATATTAATGCATGGTATGGGCAGCAACAGGCACTTTTTGATATCTCATTTCAATTAAAAAAAGGCGAATGTTTAGCATTGGTCGGCGAGTCGGGGTCGGGTAAAACCACGTTATCCCGTGTTATTGCTGGGTTGAATGAAAATGCAGATGGACAAATCACATTAGCAGATGAAGTCTTGTCATTGCGTGGACAACAGCGTCATTTGCAGCAGCGACATAAACTGCAATATATCTTTCAAAACCCTTATAAAGCGTTGAATCCAGCGCATACCATTGGTCAGACACTCGTTAAGGTCGTGCAGCATTTCTTTGGAGCATCTCGACAAGAAGCCATAGAAAAAGTCACACAGGTCCTTAAACAGGTCTCTTTGCCTCTACAAGTTCAGGAACTCTATCCTAGAGATTTATCGGGTGGGGAGAGACAACGTGTGGCTATCGCGCGAGCTTTGCTGTGCCAACCTGATGTTTTGATTTGTGATGAGATTACCTCTGCTTTGGATGTTTCAGTTCAGGCATCTATTTTAAAACTGTTACAAGACCTTCAGCAGCAAGGTGTGACCTTACTATTTGTGACCCATAACCTAGGGGTTGTTCGTGCAATCGCAGATCGAGTCGCCGTATTAAAAAATGGACATATTGTTGAATACGGTGAAACAGACCAAGTGCTTAGCCATCCTCAACATATATATACCCAAACTTTGCTTACACATGCGCCGAGTTTGTTTAAAAACAACGTGCTTGAAATTTGCGCATAAAAAAGAATAGATTTTCCGGAGTTAAAAATGAACGATATTAACCAACATAATTTTTTAGAATTAGGTAGCGTTAGACATATTAAAAGCGAGCAAGAAGCACTTGAGATTGCAAAAGAGGTGGCAGATCAACTGAATCAATTTGCTCGAGATCCAAGTTATAACAAAACGGCGCCTTATGATCAGGCTCGCTTAATTTCAGAAGCTGGTTTAACTGCGATTATTGTACCCAAGCAATTTGGGGGCTTAGGCGCCAGTATTTCAACATTGGTCAATGTGGTGAAAATTATTTCATCCGCCGATGGTGGTGTAGGGCAGTTATTACAAATTCACTTCACTATGTTCCGAGGAATTTTAACGGGCTATGACGATGAAATTCGTGATCAATTACTCGGTGATATCTTAAGTGGAAAACGTTTAGGCAATGCACTTGCAGAAGTGGGAGGCAAAGATAAGTTTCAGCATAAAACACGCGTAGAACGAAATGCGGAAGGGCAATTAATTTTAAATGGCAGTAAGTTTTACTCTACAGGCTCTTTACTCGCAGAATGGATTTCTTTATTTGCTGGTAGTGATGATGGACCGGTCTCGATTTTAATTCATCGAGATACACAGGGAGTAGAGTTGCTCGATGACTGGGATGCAATGGGACAAAATAATAGCGTCAGTGGCACTGTTAATTTTAAAGATGTGGTTGTTGATGAACGTTATGTTGCCAAGCGAAATACAGGCGGCTTAGGCACTGTTTTACGTACGGGTCTCACTTGGCCTCAAATTTTACATGCTGCAATGGACACAGGAATTGCCAAAGGTGCGTTACAAGGCGGAATTGATTATTTACAACATCATGCTCGTCCATGGGTAGAAAGTGGTGTCGATTCACCTACACATGAATCTCATATTATTAAACAAATTGGTGAGTTTGCTGTTTTAGTTCGTTCTGCTGAGGCATTGTTAGATCGTTCAGCACAGATTTTTGAACAGCATTTGGCAAATGTAGAAGATGAAGACTTACAAACTGAACTGATTTTATCGGTTGCTGCTACCCGTAGTCAGTCTGATCATGCATCTTTAAAAATTTCGAGTGAAATTTTTGGATTACTCGGGGCAAGTTCAACCTTATCGAAATGGAATCTAGACCGCTTCTGGCGTAATGCACGAACCCATACCACTCATGATCCAATTCGTTGGCGGCTATATCATGTTGGAAATTATTATTTAAATAATATTCCACCTGGTGAATATAATTCTGTGCTTTTAAAGAAGCAGGCGGAAAATGTGACTAAATTTAATAAATAATCTAAATATAGGAATTAAATTTAGGGCTGGTATGTAAAGAGGTTAATACTGCCTCATAGGTTAAGATTAGTCAGAAGTTTTTTGTATAGGCGATGCCTTACTTTTCAGGGATGAAAAGTAACAAAAATCCTTTGTTTGGCTGATGGAACGTCCATATTGCCACAGCCAAACGGACGGCATCCATGCCGCCTTTGCACCAGTAAATGTTTTCGTGAGTTTAGATTTTGAATTGACACAAGCAAAGGCAATTAATGGTTTAACTAATCTGAGTTCGATCAGAAATATGGTACTCGGAAACGTCATCCGCAATTGTTTGAGACAGGACTCCATTAATAGCGTATTGTTTCTGCGATTCATTAAATGAGCTGATGGTAGTCAACGAGTTTTGCGGTGAGCAGCGATAGCTGCGCAAGATGCCTTTCTTGCGAAGCGTTGCTTCTCATTTGGGGGAAACCAAAGTAACTCCAGCTGAAAGCTAATCCTGAAATTGGGTAAAAACTCGATAAGACTCCGTTAAGATTATTGTTATTAAAGAGATTAATATTATCCATACTGCCTACTACGATAGTTTATGATTACTTGAATTTGGATGCTGAAAATAAAAAAGGTTGTCATCAAGACAACCTTTTTGCTTTTTGTATTGTTAAGCTACTTGAGCTTGAATAGAAATATCTTGTGCAAGCCATTCACGAACATTAATTTGTGCAGGAATAAAGTTCCACCGATAGAGAAAATCACTCAAGTCTTGTAAGGCAATAATAGAAGTCTCATCAAAGTTGGTGTTCAGTTTTAGATGAGCATTTTCCCCATAAGCTGCATGAACCCATTGCTCACTACTATTACATTCTTTTGCTAGATAACGATGGGTTTCATCGGCGTGTGCATGTGCCCATTGTTCTGCTTGTAAAACCGCGTCAACAATCGATTGTGCTTGCTCTGGATAGTGCGTTAGAAAATCTTCATCGACAGTAAGTGTTCTTGGTGTGCCATTATTGGAGCGTAGAATAGGGTCTGGATGTGAACCAATATCAATAATGGTATGCAGGGCGAAATCATGAGCAATTTGCGCAGCATGTGCACCTTTTAGAAAAATAGCATCGACATCACCTTTAATTAATGCAATGATCTCTGCACTTGCATTGATTTTATTACGATTGCCATAAAAACTAGAATCATTTTCTGTAGGCTGTTGTTGCTGTGCGGATAAAATATCTGCTCGTAAACAATCAACTAATTCAAGATCGCTCACCTCCAGATTTACTGTTTTTAAGGCATTTTCTAACCCCCGAATAGCCTGTGCACGCGAGAAATCAATAATTGCATATTGATTAAATGGAATTCCAAAACGTTTGCCTTTTAGGTCGGCAACAGTTTTGATGTTTGAATCATAGCGTGTTAACAACAATTGAACTTCATCAGCCCAAGATAAGCCAATCACTTTAGTTTTTTGACCAGATGCGTAGGCCCAGATTGCAGGAATACTCCCGCCATGTCGAACTGAGTTGGCAAGGGTATGGTTAAAATGAGAGTTACGAATATCTTTGGAGTTTGATTCCCGAATTGATTTAATTTCAATCTGTTGCTCATTAAACTTTTCTTTGAGCCAACCTTTTTGAATTGAAATACCTAGGCCTGTTGGTACTGGGCAGCGCGTATACCAAAGTGTGTTTAATGGTTGAGTTTGAAGTGTTGTCATCGTGACATCCTTTTGTGGTTTTTATGCTTTAAAGCAAAATTGATGCCACTCAATAATTTATTGATATTTAATGATTATTTTTGATATCGTTTTTTATGATGTTGATATATCAAATTTTGTTGCGATTACAGCAAATCATTTACGCTAATGTTTTAAAATCAACACCCCCATAAACAGTGAACTATAAAATTAATATAAAACAATAATTTAAAATCTTTTTAGAGATCATTAATTTGGCATGAATCTCGCAATAAAACGGAATCTTAAATTTTTACTATCTTTTATGTTTAAAAATTACCCATTATTACGAAGTTTGGCTTTATATCGTTTTATGCCATTTCGTTTCTTATTGACGGCGACCTTATTTGTGATTGCAAATATAGGGTTAGCACTCCAACAATATTCAATCGGACATGCGATTGATACCTTAAAACACAGTGAGCGAGAAACCTTATTTCAGCATGCTATTTCTGATCCTTTAAACCCTTGGTTTTGGTTCATTCTACTTGCGACTATTGCTGGTATTAGAGCTGTTATTCAGTATTTGGCAGGGCTAAGTGCTTTAAGCATTGGTCAGCAATTACTCAGTATTTTAAGAGAAAGAATCTTTAGCCAAGTGCAGCATTTAGATGTTTCATGGCACTGGAAACATGGGTTAGGAGAGGTGCTATCTCGAACAACACGTGATTCAGATAAATTAAAAGAAGCTCTTATTAATTTTTGGCGGCAAGTGTTTGAATCAAGTCTTGTTGTGTCGGTAACCGTTGGACTCTTGTGTTGGTATCACCCTTGGCTCGGCCTAGTCCCTTTATTATTTATTTTTTTAGGTCTTTGGGTGTTGTTTAAACTGACCAATCAATTGGTGGTGCTGGATCATCAAGTCGCATCTGCCTACGAAAAAGTCAGCGATACCTTAGCCGAGAGCGTGAATGGGATTCGGGTAGTCAAAGCTTTTCAACTCGAAGAGAAACTTTTACAACGCTTTAATCATGCTGTAGATCTATTTATTCATCACTCTATTCAAACCATAAGCACAAGTGCGAAACGTTTGCCCATCCCACAAGTGATTATTGCGTGTTCTTATTTATGGGTGATTGGCTTTGGTGCTTATTTAATTGGCCAAAACGAGTTGCAGGTAGGGCAGTTTGTAGCTGCGATACTCATGGCAAATTTATTGGTATTTCGTATTGAAAGTATTGGGCAGGTCTTACAAATTTTTGCTGATGCTCGCTCTTCGGCAACAAGAATATGGCAAATGCTTGATGAAAAGTCTGCAATTGAAGATCAACCATACCCTTTGCCGTTGCAATGGCGTGATGGGTTAAATATTAGATTAGAAAATGTAAGCTTTCAGGATAAAACAACACAAAAGTTTATTTTAAAGCAGTGTCATGTTGAATTTCATGCAGGTGAAATCGTCACTGTTGTAGGTAAAACTGGCTCAGGTAAAACTACTTTGATGAATTTACTCAATCGGTTTATTGACCCAACAGAAGGGCAAGTCCTGATTGGTTCTGAGCAACAGGGATGGATCAATATCAAAGATTTAAGCCTATTTGAATTACGCCATTTGGTTCAGATTATTCCCCAAGAAAATTTCTTTTTTAGTGGCGCATTGGCAGATAACCTAAGAATTGCTAAGCAAGATGCAACTGAGCAAGAGATGCGAGACGTTTTACATTTAGCTTCCGCATCCGAATTATTACAACGACTTGATGATGGATTAGACACTTTGATTGGAGATAAAGGCGTTACTTTATCTGGAGGACAAAAACAGCGGATTGCTTTGGCTCGTTCCATCTTAAAAAACTCGCCAATTTTAGCCCTAGATGACTCAACCAGTGCTTTGGATGCGACGACAGAAAAACAGGTTTTACAACGACTATCAGCGCTTTCTGATATAGGAAATCATTTTAAGAAAACCATTATTATCAACTCCAATAAACAAACCACGATTGCTTTATCTGACCGAATTATTGTTCTAGATCAAGGGCAAATTATTGCTCAAGGTACGCATATTGAATTAGTTCAAGATTGTTCATTCTATCGAGAGTTGATGGGTTTTGAGTTGCCACAAAAGGAGCTTGAAGCATGAATACAAGTGTTAAAAATTTCCGTCCGTTCGCAAAATCAGCCGATCTACAAATCGAAGAAAATTTGGCAAAGACCTCAATTCATAGAGGGATGTTAGCAAAACTTATTCCTTTAATTTATCCCATCCGTTACTTGCTACTTGCTTTGATTACAGTAGAAATTTTGCAAGTGATGAGCATTTTTGTTCGGCCTTGGGTGGTGAAATACATTTTAGATTCGGGCTTTCAACACATTGCTGGGAAAATGGTGCTACATCAGCCCGTTTTATTGATTGCGATTAGCATTTTAACGTTGAGTTGGATTTGCCGTTTTACTTTAGCGGGGGTATCAAAATATTTGTCAGGCCGAGCCGCTTTGAAAGTTATTAATGGTTTAAGACGTTCTTTGTTCCAGCATATTCAAAGTTTAAATATTGGCTATTTTGACCGTACTAAAGCTGGCAGGATTATTTCACGGGCAGATCGTGACGTGGATACTTTAGAACCTGTTTTAATACAAGGACCACCAGAGTTACTTTCAGCGATTTTGCGTTGTGGTCTGGCTTCTGTTCTTCTTTGGCATATCTATCCACCATTTTTCTGGTGCTTATTTGCGACTTTACCAATTTTATTTGGGATGACAGCCTTTTTTAAAAAGTCATCGCAAAAACATTGGGGAAGAGTTGCCGAAGAACGCAGTCGATTTACTGCCCATTTGGTTGAAACTGTAAATGGCGCAAAAATCATCCAGCAGTTAAATTACACCGAAACAAATCAATCCCGTTATCAGGATTTATTAAAAGATTTTAATCACTCTATTATTTATGGCAGCAAGCGGACCAGTTGGTTTGCACCCTTTACAGGACTACTTTCGACTGTAGCCACTGCCGGATTTATTGTGATTGGTAGTTATGCCTATAGTGGTGGAATGATTAGTATAGGGCAGTTTGCAGAGAGTATTTTCTATGTGTTTTTATTCTTAGCACCCTTACAGGAACTTACCGATTTATTTGAACGTTATGCAAATGGGGCCGCATGTGCCCAACGTATATTTTTACTTTTAGATACGCAATCTAGCATTCAAGAACAACCGAATGCTGTAAAGCTTGAACAATTGAATGGTCATATTCGATTTCAGGGGGTACATTTTGCTTATACCCATAAGCCGGTTTTACAAAATTTTAATTTGGAGATTGAAGCTGGAAAAATAATTGCGATTGTAGGGCCAACAGGACATGGCAAAAGTACGATTGTTCAGTTGTTAACACGGTTTTATGAACCTCAACAGGGCGGAATTTTTCTAGATCGTTACCCTATCCAAAATATTCGTCTTGCCAGTTTAAGGCAGCATGTGAGTATTGTTTTACAAGATAATGTTTTATTTAGTGGCACAATTTTAGATAACTTGCGTCTAGTTCAACCTAATGCTTCAGATCAGATGCTTATCGCGGCAATTGAAGACTTGGGGGCAGATGAGATTTTGCAACAACTTCCGCAAGGGTATTTCACTGAAGTAGGAACCCTCGGTAAAAACCTCAGTCATGGGCAAAGACAGCTGGTTTGTTTAGTTCGTGCATATTTAGCAAATCCTAAAATATTAATCTTAGATGAAGCTACTTCTGCAATCGATATTTATACCGAGCAAAAAATACAATATGCGCTCAGACGTTTATGCCAAAATAGAACCTGTATTGTGATTGCACATCGGCTGAGTACTATTCGTGAGGCCGACAAAATTGTCGTGATTGAAAATGGCCATGTCGTAGAAGAAGGTTCGCATAAGCAGTTAATACAGCAAGAAACAGCATATTTTCAGTTATATCAGTCGTATCTTCAAAATCAACTGGTCTAAACATCTTCGAAATTTAAAACTGTAGTTTTATAAACATTTTTTTGAATCATTGTTTAAATTTAAACAATGATTCTTTTATTTTAATTAATTAAGATATTGATAATAAATAATTTAATTATTGGCATTGGCTTTGCTATATCGGTCTAGATCGTTAAGGAAGCTCATATGCGTACATATTTTTCTCAATTTATTATTCAGTCCTCACTTTTTGCACTGAGTGCACTTACTACTTCAATTGCCTTGGCAAACGACCAAAAGAATTTGTCAGAGAAAGAGGATGTCATCACATTACAATCTGTCGTTGTCACGGGTTCTAGACGAGCCATTAGTAGTTCTCTCGATGCGCCTGCACCCGTTGATATTTTAACTGCTAAAGATTTACAAGAGACTGGGGCAACTGATTTGGCAGCAGTATTAACACGGTTGTCTCCTTCAGTGACGTTACCCAGCTCTCCTGCGGGTGGATTTGGCGCATCGGTTCCGCCAAGTATTGCGCTCAGAGGATTATCTGCTGATCAAACTCTAATTTTAATTAATGGAAAACGTAGACATACATCAGCTTATTTCACCCGCCAAGCCTATGCAGGTGGAAGAGGCGCAGCGGTAACTGACCTAAGTTTAATTCCAGTGAGCGCGATTGAGCGTATAGAAATCTTGCGGGATGGTGCTGCTGCACAATATGGGTCGGATGCCATTGCTGGTGTAGTTAATATTATTTTGAAATCACGAGATCATGGCGGTGGAGTGAGCTATCAAACAGGTGGCTATACTCAAGGAGATGGTGAACAACATAAAGTCAATCTTTGGAAAGGTTTTGCACTCCCTAATGATGGTGCGTTGACGGTTGCATTAGATTTAGGCAAACGTGAAGCTGCAAGTAACACGGCCCCAGATACGCGAACTTTTTATGATGGTTCAACCAAGGCTCAATATACAGAACAAAATACACCCTATAGAACTTGGAAATTTGGTTCACCAGAACAAAAAGATCAAATCAATGTAACGGCGAATTTAGATTTACCTTTGACGGATGACGTTGCACTTTATGGCTTTAGTAGCTACGGACACCGTAAAACGATAGGGGAAAACTTTTATGAGCCGCCAACAACCAAAACAATACTGAATCAATCCAGCTATTTTAAAGAACGTTATCCAGATGGGCGCTCGCCATTAAGCTTAGTCACTGTAGATGATTTTGCAACCACAGTTGGAGTTAAAAAGGGAGAGCAAGCGTCAGGTAAATATGATCTTTATGCGACCTATGGGCAAAATAAAGTGAGTACCGAACAAGGTAACGGTATTAACCCAAGTTATGGCTCAAATTCTCCTTCAAATTATGACTTGGGTGAAAATATCTTTGCGCAATTAAATACAGGGCTAGATTATAGCCGTGATATTGCAATTGATTGGTTAGCAAGCCCACTCACGTTGTCTACAGGGGTTTTATATCGTTGGGAACAATATAAGCAAAATGCAGGTGATCCAATTGCCTATACCCGAGGCCCATATTTCAATCCAAGCACAACTTTAGGAGTTGGAGTTCCGGGGATATATGCCGGAATTACAGACCAAGATGAACGAAAAATTAGTCGTGATGTTTATGGTGTCTATCTAGATTTAGAAGCAGATATTATTAAAAACTTGAATGTGGGTGCCGCTGTTCGAAGTGAAAAATATTCAGACTTTGGGTCGACAACAAACGGAAAATTATTTGCCAAATATGATGTATCACCTAAATTTACGGTACGTGGTTCAGTAAATACAGGCTATAGAGCGCCGTCATTGGCACAGCAGGGATATTCAGCTTATAGCGTACAAACAGTACAGACCCCTTCAGGTTGGCAAGATGTGCAACAAAGAACTTTAGTTGCGGGCAGTGAGGCAGCTTTACTAATTGGTGGAACTTCTCTTAAACCTGAGAAATCGACGAATTATTCTTTAGGTTTTGTTTGGAAGCCTCTTGCCAATACATCGGCAACTTTAGACCTTTATCAAATCGATATTAAAAATCGTATTTTGCTTTCAGACAATATTACTGGAAGTGTAATCACCAATGCTTTTGCCAATACAGCGTATTCAAACATTGCCAATGTGGCATTCTTTAATAATTTACTAGATACACGTACTCAAGGCTTAGAGCTCGCACTTAAGCATGATTTAAACCTTGAACAATATGGCAAGTTAAATCTGAATCTCGGTCTGGCATATAACAAAAATGAAATTATCGAAAGTAGAGATTCTATTACTGCAAAAGGTGAACGAATTCCTGTTTCAAGCATTGCAGGACGAAATACACAAAGCCTTATTGAATCTGCTGCACCGAAAACAAAGCTAACGCTTGGCGCACTTTGGTCAAATCAAGCATGGAGCGTGAATACAGCAGTCCGTCGCTACGATAAATGGACCACTTTAAATAATACCAATACTGCACTGGACCAAACCTTTGACCCTCAGTGGATTGCAGATTTGGATATTGGCTACAAAGCGGATGCATTTGTGAAAGGTCTGAAATTCAATTTAGGCGCGATCAATTTATTTAATAGCCATCCTGATCAAGCAAAAGATTCTTCGGTCGGCAACATCGTCAAATATAGTTTTAATGCGCCTGAAGGAGCATTTGGAACATATTTATATGGCCGAGTAAGTTACGAATTTTAAATCAAAAATGATGAAAAAAAATTTAAGGTAAATTACAATGCAACATACTTTTTTATCAACGTTATGCAAGTTTTCTTTAATCACAACGGTGTTAACTTCGAGTTGTTTGGCAAACGCTCAACAAGCTCCAGCGCCTAAAGATCAATATGGAGATGGCCGAGTTTCTGAGTTTTACGCATGGAAATCAGCTATTCCAAATCAAGCTGGAAAATTATTAAAAACAGAAGCTATTCATAATCCTTATATTCGCTTGGCAAATGACAGTCAGGCCATTCGGATCCTCTACAGTTCTACCAGTGGTAAAGACAGCAAAACCCCTATTGTGGTTTCAGGAAGTATTCATTTACCAAAAGGAATGCCACCTAAAGAAGGTTGGCCAGTGGTGTTATGGGCGCATGGTACTGTAGGTTTGGCCGATGCTTGTGCGCCGTCTTGGAGTGGACGATCATACCGAGATGTACAATATTTAAATCGTTGGCTTAAAGAAGGATTTGCGGTCGTTGCCACAGATTACGAAGGCTTAGGTGTTGCAGGGCCGCACTTGTTAATTAATAACCCAATGCTGGCTTATAGTATTTTAGATAGTGGTAGAGCTGCTTTAAAAACCAAGTTACCCCTTGCAAATAAGTTTGTGATTGTTGGTCAATCACAAGGAGGCGCTGGGGCTGTTGCGGCTTCTTCCTATTCAGCAACGTACGCACCTGACTTAAATATTAAAGCTTCAATTGGTACAGGCGTGATTTATCAAGATCCTGAAGCGACGCCTGAAAAAAATCAGTTGAAGTTAAATCCTTACGAAGTCAGCCCATCACTCGCTTATGGCATCTATAGTTTTTTAGTGACACAAAGTTTATATCCAGAAATTAAAACAGAAGATATTTTCACACCTGAAGCAGCTCCTTTAGTTGAACAAGCAAGAAATGCCTGCTTAACAAGTTTTATGGGAGATATTCAAACCGCAGGGCTTTCGCCAGCGCAAGCATATAAATCCAATCCGCCGGCAAGCTATAAAAAGCTGCAAGAGAAACAGTCAAATGATTATGGTTATTACCCTACATTAAAAATCAGTCACCCATTATTTATTGGAACAGGGGCAAACGACCGAACACCAGATGCTCGTTCTCAAATGAAACTGGTGGCTGATGCTTGTAAAGCCGGTACAGTGGTCGAAGGCCATTTGTATCATGGCTTAGGACATAGCGAAACTGTTAATGCCTCATTAAAAGATTCAATTCCGTTTGCTAAAAAGGTGATTGCGGGAGAGAAAATTCAGGCTGTTTGTAAACCTGACTTGCAATAAAAGATAAAATAAAAATTTTCTCACTGAGGAAAATCTTTATTTTAAAAAGCCGCTCTTCAAAGATTTTGAATGAGCGGCTTGATTCTTTAAATGGTTAGGCGATTTGTTTTAATCTTTTGGCTGCCTCTTCACGTACAGCAGGAATGATATAGCGACCATAATCGACCGTATCATAGATTGGATCGTAGCCACGATTTAAAAAGGTCGTAACGCCTAAATCTACATAATCAAGCAATGATGCAATAATGGTGTCTGGTGTACCAACAAGGGCTGTCGTATCACCATAAGCTCCTACAGCAGTTGCAGTTGGCATCCATAATGCACGGTCATGTCGATCACCTTGCTGTGCAGCTGCCAATAAACGCTGTGAACCGATGCCTTTGATTTTATGTCCAGATAATGTTCCGTTATTTTGAAAAGTCGGATTATTCTGAATATCTGCAAGAATCTGTTCTGCACGTTGCCAAGCAAGTTCTTCGGTTGCACCAATAATAAGACGTACAGATAAGCTAACAGGAGGCTGGGGTTTATTGGCTTTTTCTGCTGCGAGCTTCAATTTAGTAATTTGCTCTTTTACTCCAGCCAGTGGTTCACCCCATAGTGAATAGAGATCTGCATGGCGAACTGCAATATCATAAGCGATGTCTGATGAGCCACCGAATGAAATCGGGATTGTACCGTTGACTGGCTTTAACGGGCAAAAAGCATTATCCAACTTAAAATATTTACCTTCATAACTAATAGGTTGATCACTTTTCCAAAGTTTCTGGATGATATCTAGATATTCACCCGTCCGCTCATAGCGCTGACCTTTATCAACAATATAATCTCCCTCTTGAGGCTCCGCTGTAATTCCCGTAATTGCATGTAAACGGATTCTTCCACCGCCAGTTGTATGGTCAAGCGTAGCAAAAGAACGTGCAGCCAGATTTGGAGTGAGGAGTGCAGGACGATGGGCAATCATAAACCCGAGTTGCTCAGTATGCTGTGCCAGATAAGCTGCGATTTGCGCGCTATCTGGACTGCTTGGCCCGCTAGCAATTAAGACTTTATCAAAACCCGCATATTCATGCGCACGTGCATGGTAACGTAGATATTCGAGGTCAATTTTATGGCCAATACGTGTTCCTTTGGTTTCAGACCATTGGTTGGGAAAAACCATACCAACAAATTCGATGCTCATTATTAAACCTATTTTGTGGATTTTAAATGAATGAGCAAAATAAATGCCAAGCTTTACGCCTATATAAATCAAATATTGTAGTGGTTTATAATTATTTTAATGTTTGGATTTAATCAAAAAGATAACATTGTGTTTGAGAAGCAACATATCATAAAAAGAGAATTGTGTTGATTTTTAATTTATAAGAGAAAATATTTTTAGAATAAAATGGATGAATTTTGGATTAAATATCTTTATTTATTATTTATTAAAAAACACCCTGAAATGTAATATAGCCTTTTAGAATGCTTATATCATAAGTTTTATGGGGCAATTATGAAGACCTTTTTAGATAATGATTATAAAGTAATTACTTTGCCTGATAATGGTGTTCCTGTAAAACCAATAAGAGCAAAAGCAATTATCTTTTCAGATCAAAACTCCCGTAAATTATTAAATCAAGTGGAAACGATTGCTCCAAGCTCTGCCAGCGTCATCATTCAAGGTGAATCTGGAACAGGTAAAGAGTTAATTGCACGTGAAATTCATTTGAAAAGTGATCGTAAAAATAAGCCTTTTCTTGCAGTCAATTGTGGTGCTTTAGTCGAGACGCTTGCTGAGTCTGAACTGTTTGGCTATGAAGCTGGGGCTTTTACGGGTGCAAACAAAACACGAGCTGGTATTTTTGAAACGGCGGATGGTGGCACTTTATTTTTAGATGAGGTGGGTGAGTTACCACTATCCTTACAAGTTAAGCTGTTAAGGGTATTGCAAGAAAAAGAAGTGGTACGTGTGGGTGGTCGAAAACCGATCCCAATTAATGTCCGTATTTTGTCGGGGACGCATGTCGATTTACGTAAGGCTGTAGCAGAAAATAAGTTTCGTCTAGATTTATATTATCGCTTGAATGTAGTTGTACTTAATATTTTGCCATTGCGTGAACGTAAAGGAGATATTTTACCTCTGGTTGATTTCTTCTTAAGTTCATACTCTCAGAAGCTCATTACCACTAAACCCAATATTAGTGATAGAGCAAGAAATGCACTGTTGAACTATAGCTGGCCAGGCAACATTCGTGAGTTAGAAAACAATATCCATTATGCTTTGCTCGTGAGTGGCGGTAAAACAATTGATCTTGAGCACTTAAGATTTTCTGAGGAAACGGGTTCCGCCGTGTTACCCGATAATGACCTTATTCAAGAGTTTGAGAATATCTTAAAACGTCTTTTTCAGGAATATGATGGGGAAGCTTGGCATATTATTGAAGATAAAATTGTAAATACTGCATTTTCAAGTTGCTGGAATAATCAGGTTAAGACCGCAAAAATGTTAGGTTTATCGCGTAATGTTTTGCGTAATCTTTTATCAAGATATAACTTATTACCTAATAAGAATGAAAATGAAATCGCTTAATGATTTTACATAGAAAAAACATCCATTTTTTAATGGATGTTTTTTTGCGTTGTGAATTTTGTGACCCATAAACCCAATTCAAAAAGCAGCCACATTGGGACTGCAAGAGCAAGCATGCTAAAAACATCAGGAGGGGTAATAAACATTGCAATAAAAAAGAAGAATACAATGATGTGTTTGCGATGCGCTTCTAGCTGTTGAATAGAAATAAGACCAATGAAAATAAGAAAATAAGTTAAAACTGGAATTTGAAATGCTAGACCAAAAGCCAGAAAAAGCTTTAAACAAAAATCCAGATAGCTATTAATGTCCGTCATGGGTAATACATTGTCTGGTGATGCCAATACGAAAAACTTTAAAGCGAGTGGCAAAATTAAAGTATAAGCAAACACAATTCCTAGATAAAATAAAAGGTTACTCGAAAGCACAAGTGCTATACCGAATCTTTTTTCTTTTTGATAAAGTGCGGGAGCAACAAATTGCCAAAATTGATAAAGAATAAAGGGAATACTTAATAAAATCGCAAAATAAATATTGAGTTTAAAGGGTGCTAAAAATGTACTCATGACATCTGTTGCAATCATGGTGGAGTTGCTAGGCAGCAATGAAATTAAAGGATGAGCAAGAAAATGGTAGTTCTTTTGAGCAAGCGGAAGTAATAATAAAAAAATCGCTAAAACAATACTAATGCTATAGATCAGCCGTTTTCTTAATTCTTTTAAATGTTCGCTATATTTCATTTCAGTGAGGCTTTCACTGACAATATGTTCCGTCATGCGGCTTGGTCCTCACTGAATTTATTGGCTGTTTTTTTAAAATGAGCTAAAAATGGTGTCTTTAACTCATCATGTGATCCTAAGTAGACATAATCATTGATGCGCCGTGCTTTGTTTTTTTGTTCAGTAGAAACAGATGTTTGTACATTTTCAATTTCTTGTTGCATGAGAGCGAGTTGTTGTTTGAGCTGCTCTTCATTTTGTTTTATTTTTTGCAGCTCTTCTTGCATGACTCTCTTAAGTTCGATCAGGTCAAGTTCGTTTTCAATATCATTTTGAATTTTATTGATTTGGGTTTTAACTGCTCTATATTTTAGGAGGACTGATCTTAACGTGTGAGGAAGCTTTTCAGGCCCTAAAATAATAAGTGCAATAATTGCAAAAGCTAATAACTCTCCAAAACTGATATTAAACATAATAATAAATCACTCATATTTTATTTTGTTTTTCATTATGTGATTCGAGTGGGCTGATATCTTTGTATTGCTGGTTTTGCAATAATTTTTGATCATCAGAATTAACCGAGTCTTTAAAATCTTTAATTGCACCACCTAAGTCTTTACCTAGGTTCTTTAACTTTGAAGTTCCAAACAATAAAATAACAATAACTGCGAACAGTAAAATATGCCAAATAGATAAACCCATTTTCTTCATCCTATATTATCTAAAATAAAAAATATTAATATCACGATATTATCTATTTCCTAAATCATATTAATATCGATCAATATTCAAATTAATTATGCAGTGTGATCTAGCATATTAAGTGCCTGATTACGGAAACCAAATAACAGCTCACTTTCTTTATGTCGAGGATGAGCTAATGGAACAGGAATAATTTCTTTGATCTTTCCTGGTCGGGCCGACATCACAATCACACGATCTCCAAGATAGACAGCTTCTTCAATGTCATGAGTCACTAAAATCATGGTAATTTTTTCGTGTTGCCAGATACGCTGAAGTTCAGCTTGTAAATGACTCCGTGTGATGGCATCTAAAGCGCCAAACGGCTCATCCAAAAGTAAAATATCGGGTTTATTAACGAGTCCACGGGCAATTGCAACACGTTGTGCCATGCCACCCGAAAGCTCATGTGGATAAGCCTTTTCAAAACCCTTCAGCCCGACAATTTCTATGTGTTCATTTACCCGTAAATTTCGCTCTTCACGAGTGAGTGGAGTCTCTTCAAGTGCTAAATGGATATTTTCAAAAACAGTAAGCCATGGAAGTAATCGGTGTTCTTGAAAGATAAGACCGCGTTTTAAATCTGTACCTTTTATCTGATTTTGATTCAGTAAAATTTCACCGTCATAGTCTTGATCTAATCCAGCAATAAGACGTAATAGTGTTGATTTTCCACAGCCACTGCTGCCAACAATCGAGATAAATTCGCCTTGCTCAATGTTGAGGTTAATCCCATCTAAAACGGTCAAAGTATTTTGATCACGTCGAAAAGATTTATTGAGTTTTTTGATAGAAAGTAGAGAGAAAGACATATTAATTTCCGATGTTATTTTTTAAATTAAAGATTAGGCACGCCATTGCAGAAAGCGTTTTGAAATAAGATGAATACTTGCCGTCATAAAGGCCCCGCACAGGGTAACTGTGATGGCGCAAACCAACAGAATATCCATTTCGGCATTAATCTCGGCTTTCATCATTAAGTTGCCTAGACCTGCACCGGCATTGAATAGCAACTCACTTGCTGTGGTGGTGATCCAAGTAAATGGCACAGCTAAATTTAAGCCAGTTAAAATATGGGGTAGCGCTTGTGGAAGGCGTATTTTTTTAAATTTGCGCCAGAATGAAAATTGATAAATACGTGCGATCTCATCATATTTTGTATCATTGTGGCTAAGCCCCTGAAATGTATTAATCACTAATGGAAAAAATGAGGCAAGTGCGATAATAAAGATTTTTGCTTCTTCTCCATTACCAAACCATAAGGCAATTAAAGGTGTTAAACCCAGTAACGGTACTTGGCGAATACTGTTAAATAGTGGAGAAACTAAAGCATTTAAAACTTTTGAATAGGCAAGCAAAGTACCTAAAATTAATCCGCTTATCGAACCTAAGATAAATCCTATTCCAGCTTTTTTAAGACTTCCCCATGTGTTTAGCCACAATTCACCTGTTTCAAGCAATTTAATAAATGCAAAATAAACGTTTTGCAAGGGAACAAATGCATAGGCATGACTGGCACCTAAGCTTGAGTTGTATTGCCATAAGCCTAATAAAAATAATGGCAGTACTAAGCCTTGTACTAAAATAATTGGCCGTTGCCATGTTTGTTTCAAAGTAATTGAACGTTGAGACATTATTTATCCCTCGAACTGAGTGCAGGTGAGATAAAGTGTTGTTCTACTAACCGTAAAACTTTATCTAAACCAAAGCCGACCACACCTGTGATAAACACACCGACCATCACGACATCTAATCGCAACATTTGACGTCCTAGTTCCATCATTTGCCCAATACCTGTTCCAGCTGCCAGTAGCTCGACGGCAACTAAAATCAACCATGCACGACCAAGTGCAATTCTTAGCCCACTAATTAAAGGTGGGAGTATTGATGGAAGAACAATAAGCCTGAGCCAAGCACGTGTTTTAAGCTGGTAGATTTGTCCTAGTTCAATATATTTTTTGGGAATATTTTTGACTGCATCGGCCGTTGCTAACGCTATTGGAAAAAAACAGGCCTTTATAATCAGTAAAATTTTAAATAATTCACCAATCCCAAAAACTAAAATAAAAATAGGAATAAGGACAAAGATCGGAATTTGATAAAGAACGTTGAATAAAATATAGGTGTAATTTCGGAACGTTGTGTTTGCTCCATAGGCAATACCAAAAGCAATTGCACTGATTGCGGCGATAGAAAATCCGAAAAACAGACGAGAAAGACTATCTTTGAGATGCATTTGAAGCTCACCACTTTGTAACAACGCAATGAAAGTATTCCAGACAGTTTTAGGCGGCACCAAAATTTGGGTTGGGAAAATCTGTAAAGAACTAATCAAATGCCAAATGAGTAATACTAATAAGGGTGAAATCACAGAGAGCAGCCCATACACCTTTTTAGAAGAAAATTTCTTACGGAGTGGGGTTTTAAATAAAACGTTATTTTGCTCAATAAGTGGCTTTACTAGTATTTTCATTGTCTAGTTTCCCTGCTTATTGGAGGCATGATTTGCCTGTAAATTTTGAATCGCTTGACGAGTAAATTGCGGATTCAACAGCTCATCTGCTTTGATTGGTGTTTGAATAAGCTGATTTTTCACAGCGTGATCAATGACTTTTGAATAATGCTGTTTAAGAAAATCGACTTGATAGTTAGGTGACCAGTCTTGTTGCCATGTGCTTGCCGTGTTCTGGCTTTCACGTTGAATTACACTAAGTGGTTGGCCAAACTTGGTTTGACTTTGCTGAAACTCATCTTGATGGTGTGCAATCCAATCCATTGCACGTACTGTCGCATCAGCCAGTAATTGTGTGGTATCTGGATGTTGGTCAATGTAGCTTTTGCTACCCCAGAGTTCGGCACGCATTTTCCAGTCTGCTGGCAAAGATTGTGACGACCAAATAATTTTACCAAGATGGCGATCTTGTAAAGTAAGCGCATCACTTAAGGTAAAAAAGGCATCTACACTTTTAGCAGATAAAGCAGCAGCCCCAGCTTGTGGATTTAAATTAACAATTTGAAAGTCCTTTAAGCTCAGGCCTTTACTTTGTATGAGTTGCCCAAAGTTTATTTCCCACGGACGTCCACGATGTAGGGCAATTTTTTTACCTTTTAATTCCTCAATCGATTTAATAGGTGAATTCGCTGGAACAATAAGGTAGACGTTATTACCCACACCTCCGGGTACAACAATTTGCGTTTTAACGCCTGTTGCATTGAGCACTACAGCAGGAAGGTTTCCATAAAAAGCAAAATCAATTTTATTATTTATAAAACTTTCATTGACCAGAGTCGCTACAGCAGCAGTCGTCACTGGTTCCCACTTTAATTCAATATTATTTTGCTTTAAGGCTTTTAGAAAAATTTGATCTTGTGAAATAAGTTGTGGCACACCAATAAAGTCTAAACTTCCCGAAGTACCATTGGCAACGACTGCAATTCGGAGTTGTTGCTGTTCAGACTGTTTTGGGATGGACTCTTCGGTTTTTTGTGCCCCACAAGCAACAAGACCCAAAAAACTGAAACCTAAAAGTAGACGTGGAAAAATACGCATATCATCATAAGAATTAAAAAATATATGGGTATAGAGCAAAAACCAAGCCAATAAAATTATTATAAATAAATCAATTAATTATAATTTTTTAAAATTATTGTTGAGGTTAAATCCCGTAGTTGTGTTGTGATTGGAACACTCGTTAACGTTTAAGTGTTGGAATATCAACACAGCATTTAAACCCAATTTTTTAATATTTATATAAAACAGTTACATATATGAAAATTAATTTAAAAAAATATCGGCATGATTCCTGCTCTAAGACCTCTAACGAATTAAATATCGTCAAATCTTTAAATTATCGAGATTCATTATGTCAGTTGAGTTTTTATGGAGAATCCCTGTTCATGGGGATGGTCGTCGAGCACATCAATTACACACACGCGGTGAATGGAACCAATTAACGCCATCAGTTAAATCTCCACAACGTGTTGCACCACAATATGAAGATCAATTGTTTGCTTACTATGACTATGTCCAGCAAGTGGCGAAAGCAGCTGATATTGTTGGTTTTCACGGCGCACTCATTCCTGCTTTTCCACATACTGAAGAGCCATGGGTGTTAGCATCTGCACTGGCAAGAGAGACAAAAAGACTTCGTTTGCTCATCGCAATTCAGCCTTGGTTTATTCATCCAGCCTATGCAAGCCAAATGGCTGCAAGTTTGCAACGCTTAAGTCAGGGACGAGTAGAGTGGAATGTGATTTCAGGCGGTGGGGGCGCACAACAACGCGCATATGGAGACTTTATCGAACATGATCAACGCTATGCACGGACCAACGAATTTTTAGAGTTTGTGAAAGGTTACTCGCACCATGCACCTTTTAATTACGATGGAAAGTTTTTTCATGTTGAACAAGGTGGCCTGAAATACCCAATGAATCAATATGACGTTCCACGCTTGTGGTTAGCAGGGGCGAGTGATGCTGCTTTACAAATGGCAGGACGTCATGCTGATATTCACTTAACTTGGGGCGAACCTGTAGACCAACAGAAAAAAGTGATTGAACAGGCCCAAAATTTCTTTGAGCAGAATTCGCCGGAACGAAAAGTTAAATTTGGCATGCGTATCGATATTTTGGCACGACCTACTCAAGAACAAGCATTCCAAGAGCTTAAACAGATGTATGAAACCATTGCAGTTGATGGTAATGCATTTGAACGAAAAGATACTGAATCGGTAGGAGCTAAACGCCAGCAAGCCTTAGCACAGGGCAATCGTTTTGAAGACTTATTTGTAGCACCGAATGTGTGGGCAGGAATGTCAAATGTAAGAGGTGGGCCAAACTGTATTTTAGTAGGGAGCTATGAGCAAGTCGCAGAGCGTTTGCAAGAGTATATTGATATTGGGGTAGGACATTTTATTTTAGCGAGTAATCCGCATTTAGAAGAAGCATATCGAGTGGCTGAAGAAGTCTTACCCTTAGTAGGATATAAATTAAAATAATAAACTTAGACCTCTTTGAGAAATCAAAGGGGTCTTGTTGTTTGAACAGCATAACAGTGTTTGAAAACCAACATCTTTTACATGGTGTATTTAAATATTTTTTATTAAACATATTAAAAATAATAACTTAAGTATTTGGCATGGCTTGTGCAACTTACTGCTTAATCTTTTATTTTTAGTTTAAGTTGCTATGCGTGAACAAATCTTTAATCCCCATAAGCGGGCTTTGCTCTTTGAGCAATATGCAACAGTTGCAGCCTCAACTGAAATTGCAGATCCGTTTGCACGGCATGATCAAGAAGCCATTCAACCTGCTCCAGAGAAGTTGAATAAAGTCTTAATCGCAATTATTGCCGTTGCTTCAGCACATCTTGGAATTTGGTATATCGCGAAACAATTACCGACACCAGCTTTAGATATTCATAAACCCGAACCTGTGGTAATTGAAATCGTAAAACCGGTTGAACCACCTAAAGTGATTGAACCCAAAATTCCACCGATTACTGAAAAACCTAAAGTTCCACCTGTAGTGGAAAAGCCCAAGCCAATTCCCAAACAAGTTGAACAGCCAAAACCTGTCCAAAAGAGTGTGGAGCAACCTAAGCCTGTTGCAAAAACAGTAGCTGAGCCAACTCCTCAAAAAGTTGCAACACCTGTGGTCGCAAAAGAAGTAGTCGCAGAACCAGTAAAAAAAGTTGCTGAGCCTGTAAAAGCTTCAGATGACAACTTGCCAGTGACTGAAGCCAAAGGTTATGCCGGATATCTCAGTAATCCTGCGCCTGAATATCCTGACCAAGCTTTAGAACGTGGTTGGGAAGGCTCAGTCATTTTACGGGTCAAAGTATTAGCAAATGGCAGCCCTGATACGGTCAGTGTCAAGCAAAGTAGCGGCAAAAAACTTCTAGACAGTGCTGCTGTAAGAACAGTAAAGCAATGGAAATTTTCACCTGCGCTAAAAGGGAAAACACCTGTAGAAGGCTGGGTCGATGTTCCAATTCATTATCAATTACCGAAATAAAATTTAAATTAAGAGGATATTTTCATGACAGATATTAATTCATTGATCCATGACGGCACGATCTGGTTATTGGTTGCTTTCTCAATTGTGACTTGGGTGTTGATTGTAGTTAAGGTAATCCAGACACAGCGGGCAACTAAACAAAGTAAGCTTTTCGTAGAAGAGTTTTGGAAAGCAAAGAACTTATCCGATGCAGTGACGAAATCTGAACTTGGTGAAGGTCCAGCAGCACGAGTTGCTAACACAGGTTTTCAGACATTAATTGAAGCAGATGAAAAGACACATCAAGACTTACAAAACAGTTGGAGCCGTCAGGACTTATTAGAGCGCCATTTAAGCAAACAAGTTCTAACTGAACGCCGTCAGTTAGAAAAAGGCTCTGCTTTACTGGCTTCCATTGGTAATAACGCACCTTTCATTGGTCTGTTCGGTACAGTATTTGGGATTATTCATGCATTACAAGCGATTGCTCATTCAGGCAATGCGAGCATGGATGTCGTGGCTGGACCAATTGGAGAAGCCCTAGTTGCAACAGGTATTGGTATTGCGGTTGCTGTACCTGCGGTGCTTGCCTATAACTACTTTGTACGTAAAGTAAAAACAATTGGCGCAGATCTTGATGACTTTGCAACTGACTTCGTGAGCCTGAATCAAAAAGCAGGTTTCCAACTACCAACTGCTAAAACCAAGGGTACGACTGGAAATACAGCACTTAAAGATAATTCTGTTAAAGAAGTGAAAGAGAAAGGAGTGTTTGCATAATGGCAATTTCTACTTCTCAAGAAGACGATGTCGTCAGTGAAATTAATATTACGCCGCTGGTGGATGTCATGTTGGTTTTACTTATCGTATTCATTGTGACGGCTCCTTTGTTAACAAATACGGTGAAAGTTAATTTACCAAAGGCGGCACCGACTCAATCTACAGACCAGAACAAAGCTGTAGTCATTAGTGTAAACCCACAAGGTGAAATATACCTTGATAAGGATAAGGTGACACTTGCGAACTTTGAACAAGAAATAAAGTCACGTAAAAGCAGTAACCCTAAATTAGCATTAAATTTAAATGCTGATGAGACCGTACCTTATGGAACAGTCGCAAAATTATTGGCAAGTATTGAACGTGTAGGGGTAGATAAACTCTCTGTGATTACAGTGCCTAAATAATTATACCACCATAAAAAAAGCTGCTTCGGCAGCTTTTTTTATGGTGAGTTTACAAATGGGTATTAAGCTTTCCAGAGTTTTTCAAAGCGCCATGTCGGGAAAATCGTATGTTCAGGAGCTAAACCGCCAATATTTTTAGCTGCGGCATCAATGGTGTGGCTAAATCCCCAAATGAGCATTCCACCACGTTCATGTTGAATTTTTTGTGCTTGCGCTAAATGGATTTTGCGTTTGGCTAAATCAGGCTCTGCCAGTGCTTTAAAAAACAACTCACTATATTCAGGGTCTTTAAAGTTCACACGATTGGTTGTGGAAATTGGGGCATCGTTAACAACGGCAGTCGATAAATAGGGCGTGCCGACATTGGTCGCATTACTCGATAACTGCCACTTATTGCGGTCGGGACCATTAAACGTTGCAAAATCTACTTGTTTAACCCGAATATTCACATTGGCTTGTTTCGCTTGCTCGGCAAAAATTAATGCAGGTTGAGCGCTACTCACAGGGGTCACAAGCTCTACACTCAAACCGTCTTTAAAACCCGCTTGCGCTAATAGATTTCTTGCCTCGGCAATATTCTGTTGGCGCTGCGGCAGATTGAGAAAGGCAGGATCTTGCGGCGAATAAAGATCGTTGGCGATCCGACCTTGCCCATTTAAGCCTCGTTGTACTAACTCCTTTCGGTTTGCAATCAAACGAAATGCCTGACGCACTCTAGGGTCATTAAACGGTGCCTGTTGAGTATTAAAGTCAAAACTATTATGCGTATTGGTCGTAGAGCGTATGGTTTGAATGTGTTTTGCTTGCTCCAAAATTTTAATATATTCAGGTGAAATTGCGTTTGCTACGTCAATTTGCCCAGCCAATAAAGCATTTAATCGAGAGACCTGATCTTTAAAATCAATCACTTCAAAACTATCTGCATAAGGTTTGTCTGGTTTAAAGTAATTATTAAAACGGGTGAAAACAGAACGTTGCCCCGGAATAAACTCTTTGACTTTATATGGACCAGCTCCGACTGGATTATGAATAGGGTCGAAGTCAGTTGGTACAATTCCTCCAAAGTTTACCCAAGTTTCGGGCAGTGCAACAAAGCCGGGAATCGTACTAATAAAAGGAATACGAACGGTGTATTCATCTAGTTTTTGAATACGATCTCGGTCAATCCACTGCACCAGATTACGAAATGGTGAGGCGAGTTTAGGATCTGTTAGACGTTTAACTGAAAAGATCACATCATCTGCGGTAATGGTTTTACCGTGATGAAATTCTAAGCCTTTACGTAACCGAATGGTCCATTCGCTTGCATTGTGATTAGGTTCTGCAAACTCCGCTAAAGCAAGTCGGGGCAGCATATTTTCATCCCATTCCCATAATTTATTATAAATAGCGAAACCTCGTGTAATACCACTTCCCGAGGCTGAAAGATGAGGATCTAGACTACCTGATTGTTGTCCTCCAATCAGACCCAAGCGTATAACCCCTCCATGCTTAGGTGTTGCCGAAGAGGCATTGTTTGATTCGGTACTATGGTCTGGAGAGGGGCCGCAGCCAGATAGACTGCCCACGAGAGAGACGCCACCTAGCGCCGTGAGACTTTGCGTTAAAAACTTCCGACGTGATAATAGAAATGTTTGATTTGTCATTATAAATACCTGATTAGATCTTCATCTTGTAAGGTATTGCAGAATAAATGCCAATATTTTTGTATAATTTTACTATATTTATCAGAATCTTATAGAATTATTATTTTTGATGAGTGTCTCTATTTCAACAGCTTTGTTGAAAAAATAAACATGAGTAGAACTGATAAATAAAGAATAAGAAATTAAAAATAACTGAATCAAATGGTTAGGGGTAATTATTTGGCTGTTTAATGGTTGGCATAGGCTTTGCGTAACGCATTGTAAATTTACTTTACTGAGTGTGATATGAGACAGCCTTTTCAATTAAAACCTTTAGTTATTGCGCTTAGCATATTAGGGGCGACTTTACCGTTATATGTTTTTGCCGAAGAAACACCACCACAAGCAGGTGATTCCGAGAGTGATGTAATTACTTTGTCAGATGTAGTGGTTACTGGAGCGACCAAGAAAACCACCGTTGTTCCCAAACGTAAAGTGACCTCAATTTATGGAACGGATAGCTCTGTATTAGACACTCCACGTGTAGTATCCCAAGTATCAGAACAACAATTTAGAGAAGATGTTATTCGCAGTGCGGATGATCTCGTCAAATATGCACCTAGCATTACACGAGGCGGGGGACAAAATGCTAACTTTGCTCCACAAATTCGTGGACAGAACTCGGAAGTTTTTCAAGATAGCCAACGCATTTACAGTACCCGCCATCCAACCAATCTCAATGCTTATGAAGCAGCCGATATTGTAGCAGGACCAACTGGTGTAATTTTTGCGCCGACTTCAGGTTCTGGCGGATATATTAACTACCTAACCAAAAAGCCTAATTTTAATAAAGCCGAAACCAATATTTCTGGGACTGTAGGTTCCATTTACTCAGGTAAAGGTGCAGAGCCTAATTTCTCTGTCAGTATTGATCATATGGCCCCAATTTCAAAAGAGTTAGCATTTCGCGTGAGTGCAACAGCACAAAAGACAGATGACTATTATGACAATGTGAAAAATAACTTTAATGCATTTTATGGGGCCCTTGCTTGGCGTCCAAATGATCGTTTACGGGTAGACTGGAATATTAGTTACGATGACTATTACGATTTTAATGTGACACATGGCTGGAATAGAGCATCGCAACAATCGGTTGATAATGGTCTTTATTACAAAGGTAGAGCTACGCCTATTATTCAAAACGGTTCGACTTTTTGGTCTCCTGTATTTGAATCGGGTACGGCAAATTCTAAAGTCATTGGTTGGCAAACTCGTCAGAAGAACGATAAAAACCAATATATTGCTGTTGGTGGAGTTCAGACCACGCCGTTACCGAACTCAACTGCCGATCAAGCAGGAACTATTAAAGGTTGGGTTTATGATCCATCAATCCCCGGTAATGAGTTGGTCAAGCTAGATGATCATGTTTCAGGACGCAGTGAAGATAAAAATAGTGCCAAGCGATTTAGTACTCAATTAAAAGTAATTAAAGATTTAAATGACCATTGGTCTATTGCGAATAGTACGCTCTATCAAAATAACAAAGATTTAGGCGACTCTGTTGGAAGCTTCTTTACAGATTTAGATCATGAGTTAATTGATAACCGACTAGAGTTTTTAGGCGACTATGATTTTGAAATAGGTGGCGTAAAAATTAATAATAAAAGCAGTACAGGGGGAACATATCGTCATGAAAAGTTTACGTCCTTAGCTGCAAATAATAGTTTTAATATCAATCCTTATGATTTAACCAATGATCCATCGCAGAAGAACCCTGGAGACTTACTGGGGTTAATCAACAATAGCGGTTCAACAGGAGGTTGGATTGGGCAAGCAGGGGTACCTCAATATTCTCAATATTTTGGATATTTAAATTTACCGCGCATGTACCCAATTGGAAATGGTTTATATGCAGAAAAAGGTGGCTTCCCACCAAATGGAGGAGGAGCTGTCTATACCGGATCTGGTTTTTGGGATACGTTAAGCGTATTCACTCAGCAAAATTTTACCTTTAACGATGTATTCGGCATTAATTTAGGAATTAACCATAGTTCTGTAAGAGCAAAACTTGAAAACCCACTGGTCTTAACCCCAACAGATATACGTTCATCGAGTGATAAATATAGTCTATTAAGCTACCAACTCAGTACATTTATTAAGCCTACTGCGAAAAGCACACTCTATTTTACCTATGATAAAAGCACCGCATTAAATACAGGAGTATTTGGGCCTTTCTTGATTTGGGGTGCTGGCAATCAACTCAATCCTTTAGCTTTTGACAGTCAAAGTGAGCTAAAAGAAATAGGGTTTAAATATGAACCTATTACTGACCAATTATTTTTAACCCTGAGTGGATTTGAACAAAAACGAGATTTATCGCCAGATACGAACGGCAATATGGCTCGCTTTGAAGTAAAAGGCATGGAGTCATCATTAAGATGGCAGCTACAAAAGAATATAGCAATTGGGGGCAATTTCACTTATTTAGATGCTGAATATAGCTCAATTATACCTGCTGGTTTTTCACCATTTGGCTTTCATGCGGATAATGCTACGGTTTGGGGAGATAATAATGCTTTAAACCAACGTAAAGCTGGCCGCTATGATGCAGCAGGAATTCCCAAGTACTCTGCAAGTGCTTATGTAGAATACCAACATCAGTCTGGTTTTGGGGCCAATCTATCAGGATGGTGGACAAGCTACTGGTACACAAACTTAAGTCAAACCGTGAAAGTACCTAATAACTATAATCTGGACTTAGGTCTTTATTATCGCCAGCCACAGTGGACGGTGGGCCTCAATATTCTCAATCTGACTAATGAACGAAATTTTGTGAATGGTTTGGCAGGAGCGAATAGTGAGTTTTTACAACCTATGCGTCCTCTGACTGTACAGGGTCAGTTTAGTTATAAATTTTAAAACTCATCCGCTATTTCTAAGAAACTTAAAAAGCCATACGTCTGTATGGCTTTATTATTAATACTGGATAAAACACATAAAATATGTGAATGTTGAAATAACAACAATAATACCTTTCAGATTGTCTATCTATCAGCAGTTTTTACACGCTTTATTCTTGGTTTTTAAATAAGTATTTGAAAGTATTTAAATAAATTTAATGGCATGGAAGTTGCCAATATAAGAATAGATTTATTTAAATGGAGTCACCATGTTTAAGGTTACAAAAATTAGGCAGAGTATTTTAACTGCTATGTGGGGAGTAACGGCGAGTGTTTCGACATTAGCTTTAGCGAACGATGATGCTGATACAATTCCTGCTGAGCAACAAGCTCAGGTGGTAAATGCAAAAGATGTAAAAAAACTAGGCGATGTCATCGTTACTGCACAATATCGTGCGCAAAACATTCAAAAAGTTCCGACCGCAATTACGGCAGTTTCTGGCAAAGATTTAGCTGCGAAAGGCTCAACATTTATTGGCGATGTTTTAACTTATACACCCAATGCAGCAGCCGAAAACCCTGATGGCGATAGCCGTCCACGTTGGTATATTCGTGGTCTAGGAACTGGCGATGTTGCAGCCTCTACAGTTTTCCCAGTCGGTATATATGCAGATGGAGTTTATTTAAACGCGCCTGTTGCGGGTGCTGGAGACCTATTTGATTTAGAGCGTATTGAGGTTCTACGCGGTCCACAAGGCACGCTTTATGGTAAAAATACCACGGCTGGTGCAGTGAATTACATTTCACGGAAACCCGTCTTTTCAGACAAACCGACTGGTTATGGAACAATAGGAATAGGCGACCATAATCTTCGTACTTTTGAAGGCGCCGTGAATGGAGCAATATCAGATAACGTTGCCGTACGAGGTGCATTCTATTCAGAAGACCGCGATGGTTATGCAAAGAATTTAGCCAGTGGAGAAGACTACGGAGATGTTGATAAAAAATCATTCCGCTTCCAGATACTAGGAAAAATTAATGACGATTGGAATGCTTTAGTCAATCTGCATAGCCAAACCTATAATGGTCTGGGCAATAATGGTTCGTTAAGTATTGGAAAATACTGGGGTGTTTATGAAAGACCACAAGGCCGCGACACAAATTTAGATTTACCTGAAAGCAATAAAATTCAACATGATGGTACATCACTCACATTAACAGGAGATTTAGGGGGCGGTCATACTTTTACATCCATTACAGCGTTTGATAAAACCACTCAAAAATCCATTTCTGATGGTGACTACACGCCATATGATGTAGCACGAAGCTATAGTGATAATGAGTGGCGCCAATATAGCCAAGAGTTTCGTGTTTCTTCTGATGCTGAAAAAAGACTCAGTTGGATCGCAGGTTTTCACTTCTTTAATGAAGATTTAGACTCAACAGGCGTAAGTGCGCGAGTAAATAAAACATTACCGAATGGCGCTCCAGCCCAAACGGCGGGAACACCAGCTTTTAGGGATATTACCTATAACCAGACCACCCAAAGTTTTGCCTTGTTTGGAAACAGTACCTATAAATTTACCGACAAATTTAAGGTGACAGGTGGTCTACGTTGGACAAGTGAAGAAAAAGACATTGATCTAGACCTTGTTCAAATTACCTCGGGCGATTACACCAAAGGCAGTTGGTGGCAAAAGGATGGGTACAGTAATGCGGTTTATAACCCAGCACCGAATGCAAATGGTTCAACAAGTCGTAAAAAAAGATGGAATGAGCTGACCTACGATATTACGCCTGAATATGAAATTACTCCTGATATCAACACATACTTCCGTTTTGCTCGAGGTTTCCGCTCAGGAGGTTTCAACACCGGTCTTTCAAGTAGTCTGACTCAACTTGCAGATGTTAACCCTGAATATCTAAATAGCTATGAGCTAGGGTTGAAGTCTAGCTTGCTACAAGGCAATTTAACGGCCAATGCCAATATTTTCTATTATGATTACAAAGACATTCAAACAAATCTATTGGTTGCGACCGAAGGACAGGGTGGAGGGGTAACCTCAGTTTTAGCAAATGGACCTAAGGCAGAAGTAAAAGGTGCAGAATTAGAATTAGATTATTTGGCGACCGATAATTTACGCCTACGCTTTGCCGGGGCTTATTTAGACAGCGAATACACCGACTTTGTTGATAAAAACCCAGTAACCAATGTCGTAAATGCTGACAATACAGGTAACCGCTTAGTTCGTTCTCCTAAGTACACCATCGGTTTAGGCGGTGAATATACCTTTAACCTTGATAGTGGAGCACGAGTCATTGTGGGCACTGATGCAAGTTATCGTGACCGTGAGTTTTTCTTAGTAAATCGTCAAGATTATTCTGTTGACCCGATCTTAAGTCAGAAAGCTTATACCTTATGGAATGCGAACGTTGGGTATCACAGCGCAAATAATAAATACCAAGTTAATGCGTACGTTAAAAACCTGTTAGATGAAGAATATCAAGTCCATGGGCGACCAAATGGTCCTGCTGGGCAATATGTCTTAACCTATGGAAACCCACGTCAAGTTGGTGTTTCTCTCACTGCAAAATTCTAAGCTTTGCTTTACGGAGAAAATAATGGGAATTGAATTTTTTACACGTTTGCCGCTTCATGGCGAAACAGAATTTTTACCCGGTGATCCACGTAATCGCGGTGATTGGGCCAATATTGAAAATGTTGAAAATACCGGAGCGGTTTCTAACTATAACGTAGGTGATGATTTTACCTATATTGATTATCTAAGCCAGATCGCACGGGCAGCAGAAATTAATGGGTTTGCTGGTGCGCTCATGGTGAATGCGCCAACGGGTGAAGAGCCTTGGACTGTATGTTCGTTACTTGCTCGAGAAACTAAAAAACTTAACTTTGTGACGGCATTCCAGCCTTATCATTTTAGTCCATATAATGCTGTACAAACTGCGGCAACTTATCAGCGTGCAACAGGTAATCGGCTGGTTTGGAATATTATTAATGGCGGTTCGGAAGTGATTCAACGTCAAGTAGGTGATGATTTACCTCATGACGAACGTTATGCACGTGCTACAGAGTTTCTAGATGTTGTAAAAGGATATTGGAATAACCCTTCATTTCACTATCAAGGAAAGTACTATTCGGCAGAAGGTGGCGGATTAAAATATCCACTGAATAAAGCGAGCCTTCCTATTATTTGCACCGCAGGTTCTTCGGAAGCTGCTCGTGAATTTGGAGCGAAACATGCCGACTATTATTTAATGAGAGCTGAAAAACCTGAAGAAATCGCGGCATTGATTGCCGATGTGCGTTTGCGTGCAAAAAAGTATGGTCGTGAAAATATAAAATTTGGTTTATCAATAGATACAATCGCACGCCGTACTGAACAAGAAGCGTTGGCAGAAGCACAGCGTTTTCTTGATGAAGCAGCTGAAAAGCAACGCTTACATGCAGCAGCAGCCCATGCGGGTTTACGTTCAGCACGTGTACTGAGCTTCGAAAAAGAATACGCTGAAAAAGATGGTAGTAAAAATGTCAGCGACTTCTTTATACATCCAAATGTCTGGTCTGGCTTTGGCTATATTGGTGTTCCACCAGGTGTTGCTTTAGTGGGAAGCTACCAACAGATTATTGAGCGTATTCAAGAATATAATAGCATTGGCATAGAGTTATTCTTTCTTGCAGGCTATCCACATCTTGAAGAATCATATCGACTTGGTGAGCACGTACTTCCATACTTTAAAAAGCAACGTACTCGATTACAGCCTACAGTAGTCACACCAGAGTTTGATATTGCGCTTTAACAAGTGATCGTTGTTTAAATATGCCTGATTAGTAGGTTAGTCAGGCTTTTTAATTTTTATCTATGTATAAGTTTCATTTTGTCAAGCAATTTTAAACAATTAAAACCATTATTATCAATAGCTTATATGTTTAATTAACCCGAATTTATTCTTAAAAATCTTCATTCTGAACCTGAAAATTCAGCGTGATAAGCATAGAATAAGGGCTATTTATCATGACAAACGCACACAACATCTTTAAAGGCAAATTACTCAAAGTAGACGAACGTGCTAGAGATAAAGGCACAGAATATTCGTCTAATTTTGCAATCAGAGAAATTCGATCGTGGGCTTGAGCAAATGGTGCATGTTCGCAGGCAGTTAAACTTGATGAAGATCATCATCATTTAGTTGAGTTTTATAAATGTTATTTGAATAAAGAAATCTTTATTCCAGTGATGTTGTCATCAATGGGCAGCAATATTTTTTATCGTACAACTGTGATGGTAAGGCAACATTAAGAAGGAAATGTAGCTAAGAGCTTGATAGAACTAAAGACTTAATAAGGAATTATATTATTGTTCGTATAATGTATATTATGTTAAATAGAAGATTTGGAAACCTACGATATATAAGACTCTGGCTACTCTGTATTGTTACTACGCCGTTTAGGCTTCACTACACTGAATTATAAAAAGCTTATAAACTGCATCTGTTGCTTGAGCAACTTACTAAGCCTTGGCACTCTTAACAACTTAAACTGGCTGAACCCTATTTCTAATCTTCGCCAGAGTAATTCTCTAGACAGTTTTCTATAATTTGTAATTACACTTTTATATTTACCCTAGTGAACTGCACATCACCTTTACGAGCTGTATTTTGCGATTACTACTGGCTGCTATATAGATTTCTTTTTCTAAATCGCCTTTTAAACATTAGAGTTCTTAGCCAACCTAAGCTCTTAGTTAAAATTCAAACAACCATATATCCTATTGAAATTTAATTAAAAAATCAAAATACAGCTATACATACTTTTAAAAAACTTATATGATTTATGTGTACAGCTATTCTTTAGATTTCCATCACCACAATACATACAGTATTTCAAATACTCACACCAACTGCATCAAAAAATACTCAAGCAATCTCTCCCGCTTATCTGGCTTGTTTAGATCTAAAAACTGAAATTAGCCAGTTTCGATAATCAATTACAACCTAATACGCTTCGGGATGTGTTTTCGCAATCCCTCTCATTTTCCAACTAGCTCAGGTTATAATAATGGACTCAAAAAATATTGTTGATCTATTATGAACGCCTCCAATGACCCTTTACACGGCAAAAAGCTTGCTGACATTTTGGATGAATTATTGGATTACTACGGTGGATTTGAAGGCTTAAGTCGTAAAATTGAAATTAGATGTTTTTGCATAGATCCAAGTGTTAAATCATCATTGCGATTCTTACGTACCACACCATGGGCACGTGAAAAAGTAGAAAGCTTATATTTGTATGTCTTACGGCAAAAAGCCAAACAGAAATCGTAGCTATCAAAATCCTAGCCTCAGCATTTTAATTAGTGGTGGACTGCCACCACTTTCCTAGACAAATTTAGTCTATTCTTAAGACCTTTTTAGTAGGAAAATATGTATTCATAGCTAGGTTTATAAACTAAATATTTTATAAGTTATTATTTTAGTACTCTAAGTAATTAAAATTATTGTTTATTAAATATAAATTTAATTATGAACTAGATTTTTGGTAAACATAAGTTAAATACAATATCTAAGACTTAAGCATTTTATTTTATTGAATTTTTATCTCACCAACGGGTATCTAAAAATCGTTAGCTATCTAGCACATCGAAATATTCTAATAAACGGCACGTCATAAGCTGATTGTTATGCGTGCCGTATTTTAATAACTCTAAGTAATTAAATTTAACTAATTAATCTCAAACAACATCAATAAAATGACAAAATCACTCACACTTATAACTAGTTGCTTGGTTAATATTTTCTGAAATATAAGCAATTTTCCTTGGATATAAACAAATAGGTAAACTGCGATCTTTACTTGCTGAAGTTGCTACCATATCAGTCGGGGTAATACCTTTTTCAACCCAGTTAGTTAACTGTTGATATAGTTCCTGATTAGTTACCAGTGCAACATTTGCATTGCTATTTGAAGTACCATTGCCAAAAGAATGTCCCATACCAGGTATAAAATAGGCTTGCATAAAGCTATTAACCACACTATCCCCCATAGTCGACTTCAATTGATTTATATATCTCATTGTTCCTTGTGGCATGATGAGCTCATCTGCCATTCCATGATATATAATCAACTTCCCACCTAAACTTTGAAACTTACTCAAATTAGTGGAGTCAGTATTAATATTTGAAAATTTACCTTGGAGTTCTATACCTTTTTTCTGGGTATCTGCTAGTAGAGGATAATCAAATGTTCTCCATTGGTCCAAACCATTGCTTAGTTTGTTAATAAAATTAGCTTGAGCTATTCGACTATCTTGTTGAATTAAAGCAATTAAGTCTGTAGAAATTATAAAAGGATTAACACCAGCTAAATGAGTTAAATTCGTACCACGTGTAAGTCCAAACCAATTTTGCTTAGTGCTAAGATTTAAATTAAAACTATTATCTTCTGCTGGATCTGGTACAGAACCATCTTCTGTCTGTCCATACCATATTTTATTTACTGCTAAAGCTTGAGCTGGAGTTAAACAATTTTCTGTCTGATTATTTTCACAAAGTAAACTAGTATCTTTGGTTGGATCATATTTACAAGAAGAAGGATCGAGCATGTAGCCATAGCTTTGACCATTAATCTGCCCGCATATTTCATTTGCTCTATTTGAGACTAAATTGAGCTGTTCAGTCGTTAAAAGTTTACCATTTAAATCTCTTTGCATAACAATTTGGGGATAAAGCTCAGAGGTAATAAAGCGTGTCCAGTTGATTGCTGGTGCACCAGCAAGTACGCCATCAAAATCATCTGGATTCGCTTGTACTTCTTTTAATCCCTGTCTACCACCTGTAGAAAAGCCATTCCAGTAAGCATATTTTTGCTTTTCACTGTAATATTGCTTAGTTAATAGCTTACTAACTACAGCCATTTCATGAATTCCTCTTTCAGCGAAATCATGCCATAACTGAGTATTGATGGTCCCATCACTATTCATAGCAAAAGAACCATTATTAATTACATGACCTGTATCAGTTTGTGCAGAAACAGCACCTTCAATAGTAGCAGTTTCAGCAGGTGAACCAGCTGAATCGTTCCTGATACCTACCAGAATATTAGGATCTTGATGTTGACCACCTACCCAACCTCCACCACCTTTGACATGAATCCTTTTGTTCCATTTCGCAGGATCAGGTAACCAAATTTCAATTCCGATTCCTTCAGAATATGAGGGTTCACCTTTATCGTGAATATTTGTTTCAGGTCCTACTAGAACCTTGACAACACAAACGTTATTAGCTGCAGTAATAAAATTATTCTCTGTATTATTTTTTAACTTTAACTCCTCACCTTTTTTAAAATAATGAGTAGTAATAATTTTATAATTATTATCTTTAAAACTTTTACTTAACACCGAACTATCACAAATTCCCGTTTGTTTTGCTATATCCTCTTCATTACTATCAGAATCATTACACCCATACAGTACTAATGAAATTAAACTTAAATATAAAACTGATTGTATTTTTCCCTTATGAGATTTCATTTTCCTCAAATCCTTTGAAAATAAAAATTTATTTAAGCATAGTGAGAAAAAAAATTAAAAAACTTTAAAGATATAAAATTATACCCTAAAAGTGGGTATTAGATTTTAAATATATAATAGGATTCATTTAAAATAATAATGTATTAGAAACTAAAAGTTTCTGATGCAAATCGGAGATTAAGATTTCATTTTTTTAACTATAAAGTCAGCGAAATACTTTATTTTAGGTTGGGTATAGTTACTTTCTAAATACACCATATATAGACTTTTATGTAATGGGTTAAAGTCTTCCAAGCATTCAATTAATTTTCCAGAATCTAAGTCATCCTTGATATCCCAATTTAATTTATAGGCTATACCATTTCCATCTAAGGCCCATTTATGAATTATTTCACTACTATTACTAGCCAAATATGGAGTCACTTTTACTATGTTATTTTTGCCAGAATCAATAAATGACCATTCATTAAATGTATGCCGGTTCCTAATTAGACAAAGACATTGATGATCAGACAAACTTTGAGGATTAGCGGGTTTTCCAAATTTCTGGAAATAACTTGGAGAAGCACAATAAATTTTTTTGCCCTGAATTACAGGTACTGACATGTAATCCGCTTCCAAGGGAATTTCGATCTGGAAAGAAAAATCAAGTTCTTGTTCCATTAAATCGACTTTGGAGTCTGACAACAATAATTCAATTTTTAAATATGGGTATTGTTCTGCGAATTCGGTTATCCAACCAGCTAACCGTTGTTTTCCAAATTGATTAAGTGAGCCTATCCGTAGTCTACCTGTAAGAAAATCCTGCTGTCCTTGTAAGTTGCTTTCCATATTCTCAATTAACGAAACAATGTGCTGAGATTGTTCTAGAAAAAAAAGACCCTTCTCTGTTAGTTTGAAGCGCCGAGCATTACGATCTATTAATTTTACTCCGAGTCTTTGCTCTAGTTGTGATAAGCGCCGACTCATCGATGGTAGTGAGCTCTCTAATAAGATTGCTGCTCGAGTTAATGACCCTGCCTCTACAATTTTTAAAAAAAAATCTAAATCACTAATTTTATCGTATGCACTCATACTTTCACTCCATGAAACATAAGCTCTCAAATTAGCTTACTTTATCTCCGATATTGTGATTATTATTATCTAAATTCAAAATATCGGATAGTTAATTTTGAATTTTTAGCTATTAGTTTATCGAGACACTACAGAGTGGATCTGAGTGCTTTCAAGGAGAAACACATATGTCACAAGTTCAAATTACTGGTTTTATAAATGGGGAGTTTTTAACCGTTTCCGATCAGATTCAACCTGTATATGATCCAGGGAATACCGCCAATCAGATCGGTACTATTAGCAACACTAGCTTAAATGATGTAGAAAATGCTATTAAAGTTGCTCATCAAGCATTTCAAAAATGGAAAGAAACTTCAATTCAAGAGAGACAAGAACTTTTAAAAAAATCTGCTGAACTCATTTTCCAACAAAAGGATTTATTAAAAGAATTATTGGTCGCTGAACATGGTGGAATGCTTTGGGAGGCAGAAACTGATTTTTACTTAGGTTCCGGTGTGATGAGTATGTATGCTCAAGCTCCAGATGATCTTTTAGCCCCAAAGGAAATAGCAGAAGAAACCGGTTGGATCCGTATTCACAAAAGGGCTAAAGGTGTTATATCTGCAATCGTTCCTTGGAATATGCCGATTGTATTAACCATGATGAAACTTGGCCCACTATTGTTAGCTGGTAATACAGTAGTGCTCAAACCCTCTCCTTTTGCCGCACTAGCATTGACTCAGTTATTAGCAAAAATTGCTGGAACTTTCCCCAAAGGTGTTATTAATGTTGTACATGGTGATGCCGATGTAGGAAACCTTATGACAAGTCATCCCCTTGTTCGCAAAGTTGCATTTACGGGGGGTACTACAACAGGTGCAGCTGTCATGGCCAGCGCAGCACAATCAATTAAAGATGTCACACTTGAATTAGGTGGAAATGACGCAGCAATTATTTTAGATGATTCCGATTTTAAAGCGATTCTTCCTAAATTATTAAAAGGTGTATTTACCCGTAGCGGACAAATTTGTTTTGCAGTGAAACGTATATATGTACCGAAGGATAAGCTTGATCATTATTTCGATCTTTTATGCGAAGAAGTTGATAAATACAAAGTTGGGCATGGCTTAGATGTCGAAGCAAATTTTGGTCCACTTAATAATAAAAAACAGTGGTCAATCGTTCAGAAATTTATTGAAAATGCAAAATCATCTGATCAATGTGAAGTACGTGAGTTAGGGCAAAAACTGAAGCCAGAACAATGGAATAAAGGATACTATGTATTACCGCATGTTGTGAAAACTTTGGATAACTCTTTAGAGATTGTTCAACAAGAGCAATTCGGACCGATCATCCCATTGATTGGTTATGACACTGTGGAACAAGCGATTGCATATGCCAATGATAATGAGCAAGGTTTATGTTCGTCGGTTTGGTCTGAGAACATTGAACGTGCCTATGAAATTGCGCAGAAGATTGAGGCAGGCAGCACATTTATTAATAGTCATAGTTTCGATTCTTTACAACTTGGTATGCCATTCGGTGGAATTAAACAAAGCGGTATCGGACGTGAACTAGATATTAATGAAACATTAAAATCTTATCTAGAACCACACTCAATTCGTCTCATTAAGTAAAGACTTAATTTTTAACTCACATGTTATCTAGCCTCCAGCTAGGTAACAGCTACATTTAAGGAAAAATGTATGAAAATTCAAGCAGCTCTTGCAAAAGAAAAAAATCACCCATTAGTTATTGAAGAAATTGAAATTGATGAACCTAAAGAAGATGAAGTTCTGATAAGAATAGTTGCATCTGGCATTTGTCATACCGATGCAGAATCAATCAAAGGCAATGGAGCTCCCTTCCCAGCGGTTTTAGGGCATGAAGGTGCAGGTATTGTCGAAAAAATTGGTTCTAGTGTCGCTAATGTAAATGTTGGAGATCATGTCGTATTATCTTATTCATATTGTAATTCGTGCTCTCAATGTCTGACAGGACATCATAATTTATGTGTAAGAACTGTAGAACTCAATTTTGGTGGTAAGTTGCAAGATCGCACCTATCGCCTACATAAAGATGGCCAAGACTATTCAACCTTTTTCGGTCAATCCTCTTTTGCAACTTACGCTGTAGCGAATAAACATAATGTAGTAAAAGTTGATAAAGACGTAGACTTAAAATTATTAGGCCCTTTAGGATGTGGGATACAAACAGGTAGTGGAACTGTAATGAATAGCTTACATCCTGAACCAGGGACTTCTATAGCGATCTATGGATCAGGTGCAGTGGGTTTAAGTGCTGTAATGGCTGCAAATCTTTTAGGGCTTAAAAATATTATCGTTATAGACATACATGAAAATCGCCTTGAACTAGCTAAAGAGCTTGGTGCTACCCATGCATTGAATAGTAAAAGTTTGAATGTCATCGAAGAAATTAAGAAGATTTCAGATGGTGGTGTTCATTATGCTATTGAAACAACTGGTGTACCAATTGTCATTAAAAATGCAATTGATGCCTTAAGAGTAGCAGGAAAAATTTCTATCGTAGGCATGGGAGGTGACGTTACTTTAAATTTCACTAACGATATTTTGATGGAAGGAAAAACTATTGTCGGAACCATTCAAGGTGATTCTACTCCTCAAATTCATATACCTAAAATCATTCAATTTTATAAAGAAGGCAAGTTTCCTTTTGACAAACTTGTTAAATTTTATGATTTCAAAGATATTAATCAAGCTTTCGAGGATTCAAAAACAGGCATAACAATCAAGCCAATAGTAGTCATTAATAATTAGCTTTTTGAGAACAAGGAGAGATGAACATTAAGGAAATGTTCATCTCAAAGTAAATCAAATATAAAGGAATTTAATAATGCCAAAAAATATCATACTACTTTCGGCCTCTCTAACTATTACTTTCTCAACCTATGCTAAACAGCCCAATATTGTATTAATAGTAGCCGATGATTTAGGTTATTCAGATATAGTTTTAACAGAATTTATTCTGTTTTGATAATTTGATTAGTTCATTAATAACGTAACGTATTCCTGGTAATAAATTAGGATTACGTGGCCAAATAAGGCTAAGCTTTGTAGGTGAAGGATTTAAATCTGGCAAAATAAGACTTAACTCTTTATTTCCAATGTATTCTCTTATTAATGATAGCTGAAATTGCATGATGCCTGCCCCGAGCAAACAAGTTTCAATCATCGCATCACCATCACTAATTTGATGGCGTGGTTTAGGATAAAACCTAAAATCTTGCTGTTTTTCATTTTTTAACAGCCAACCTAAGGGAACTGCTCCCCTCCACGCTACAATACAATCATGATTGTGTAAATCGTCTATACTTTTAGGAGTTCCTCTTTTTGAAAGATATTTAGGTGAAGCACATAAAACAAGTTGTTGATCATTCAAATCTTTAGCCACAAGGTCTAAGCTTTCTTTTACTTCACCAAATCGAATTGCTAAATCAAATCCTAAATCCTGAGGGTCAATTACTTTCTCATTAAAATTTATAATAAAATTTAATTCAGGATAAACTGTAGACATTTCCATTAAAATTGGCACCATAAACTTTCTCCCAAAAGCTGATGGCATATCAATTCTTACGGTCCCTGAGGGAACTTTTAAATTTGAGCGTAATGTATTTTGAGCAGTTTCTAGAGTTTGCAATGCTTCTAGACAACTTTGTAAATATTGTTCACCTTCAGTCGTTAGTGAAATTTTTCTAGTACTTCTGTGAAATAATTGGACTCCTAGTTTTTGTTCCAATCGGCTTATACTTTTTCCAACAGCAGATTTCGATATCCCCAATTCATCGGCAGCTTTTGTAAAACTTTTTAATTCAGCAGCGGTAATAAAATAAATTAAGTTTTTTAAAGAATCTAAAGAAAGAGCACTAGAAATCATATTTCATATAATCCTAAATAAAACTTATGGAAACAAGTCAATATAAAGCTAACTGATCTCATCAAAGTACTTACCTTTATGATCAGTTAGCTCTTTTTGTCTCAACTCTATTAATTTTTTCCTTGAACAAATTCACTTATATCCTTAGAGAATCTAATAGGATTTTTGAAGGCCAAGAAATGATCTCCATCATTATCATTATAAATGAATAATTTAGAATTCTTAATTTTTGAATTCATCCATTTTTGACTTGGAACATTATTACTATATTTACCAGTAAAGATTGCAGTTGGTACATTTATCTTGTACTGAATAACATCTTCCCAATTATTTGTAGCATGATCAAATAATACTTGAGCCATTTTTTCAGGTGAGTTTTTAATCACAGTTTGTGAGAATTTTTCAGAATTTTGGAAGTAAGCTGAATCCTGAACTTGGTATCTAGAAAATACATTCATATCTACTACCAATTGGTTAGTTGGTTCATTTTTTGTGAAAGCACTTATCATACGTTCTGGAGAGGTAGTCATTGCTCCCAAATTTAAACGTTTTTCTTCTGTCCAATCTTCATGCGAATAGATAGAAACAGGTTCGTCTACAAAGGCTAACTTACTAATTTTATCTGTACCAAAGAGGTCAATGTAACCCCAGATAACAGAGGCCCCCATTGACCAACCCACTAGATTAGTTTTTTCAAGTTTTTCATGATCTAAAAATTCTTTTAGATCCATACTAAATCTAGAAATTCGTGAACCATAATTAACTTTATCCGATAAACCTTGATTTCTCGGATCTATAACATATACATGGTAATGTTTGCTTAATAGATATATGACATTAATAAATTCAGCTCCATTAGCAGACCAACCCGGTACAAAAACAATCGGAGCACCTTCACCAGCCTCCCAATAAGCAATATTTACATTATCGCTCGTTTTAAACTTCTTAATTTCTAACTCTCTAAAATCAGATAGTTTTTCAGGAAATCCTTTTATCTTATTCGGGAACACATAATCTTGCCCAATTTCATTAACAGCGTTACCAGCAAAAATGATTGGGCTAAGACTTGTCAATACAATACCTAATGAAACTCTCAGTAACTTATTCATAATACTGCCTATATTAATTGACCTAAAGGGCTATATCATTATGCAAAGATATTCCAGATTGTTTTGACATTTCATTCATCCATAAGGAGACTTGATCTGGCCATTGAATATCTTTAACAATTGATAATGAACGTAAAAGTGGGAAAAGCTTTATATGGGTATATGAACAACAACCTGATAGAACAGTCTCATTTTCAGTATTAATCAGACTATTTAATACTTCTAGTTGATCATTAATCTTTGTAATTTTTTCTTTACTTTGCTTCAATAAAATTGCGAAATCACCTAAGAGCGATTGTTTTTTATTGATAAAGTAAATCTTAGAAGAAAGTGTAGAAAATTCTTTAAAATTCGAAAAAGCCCAACGAGGAATTGCCAATTCGTATATTAAAGAGGTTGATTGATTGATCCAATTTTCTATATCGTTATTTGGTTCTAGAACTAAATTGGGTTTACCAAATCTCTTATCTATCAGCTCTATAATTTCTAAACTTTCACCTATATATTGGCCTTTTTCAACTTCTAAAATAGGCAAACTTTTTTTCCCTATCATGTTAATAGGGGTTTCTTCATCATCATTATTCAGAATGACTTCTGTGTACTCGATTTTTTTAAGACCAAAAATCATTCGTGCTCTTGTACAAAATGGACAATGATCATAGATATACAGGTTCATTTTATCTATTACCTTTACTTTGAAAATCCATCAAAAGGTGTAAGATAAATTGCACCAAATTTATTTAATCTTTCTTGTTCAATCGCATTTGGATTTCCATAAACAGTCAGTTCTGTAACTGTCGCCAATTGCAGAAATTCTTCCGCAAAAGGAGCAAAAGTTACATCTATATGCGATAAAAGAGAATTTTCCATATAGCGTTCTACAATATGAATACTATTTTGCTTCTCATCTATACTGTACACATATGTTAATGTTCCAGCTTCTTCTTTAGTTTTATTGACAATCTTTTCAACTAGTTTCTTAAAAGCTGGTAAATTTTCGCGTTCTATATTTAATTTAAATACAGATATAATTTCATTATTCATCTTAATACCTTTATTTCTGCTAGCGTAAGTAGGTGTACACATACACCTACTTACAGGAAAATTATCCTTGTTTTTTCAGTGTTTCTGAAAATAATTCTCCAGATATTGCCCAATTTTCAACGGACACATCATTGAAAATTACATAGATATATTTCGGATCGATATTTGCATGTTTAGATATTGCTTCCGTAACATCTTTTGCAATAGCTGGCTTTGCTTCATCACGACCTTCAAATAATTGGATATTTACAACTGGCATATTTGTTCACTTATAAAAAAGATTCATAGCCAATTTAATTAACTATGAATCTTTGATAAACAGGCTCAGTTTCAACAGATTGTAGAAAAAAAGGCTACAATTGATTCTTTAACTAAAGAAGGTATTTTTTTTCAGTATTACCATAAATTTTGTGATAAAAATTTTGAATTCTGATCAATTGATCATTACTCTGATCTTTCTTACTTTTTATATCTGGATCATCTATCGTAAAAAATCTGCATAATAATTCTCAAATTCATTTAGAATATCATAGAGTTGATTGACTATAGTGCTACCACTTTCATCAACTTCTTCTACAAAAAGCTTTTCATAATCTAAAGAAATTTTTCTAATTTCATCTTTAATCTTGTCAATTTTAGAATGCTTATCAGGTTAATATTTAAACTATTTACTTAATAAACATATACATCCTTTTCATAAATTTTGTTTTATCTTTACCTTAAATCTTTAATTTCAAGTGATCACACATGACTAAAAGAACAATAAATATTTATGGAGCCAGACAAAATAATCTTAAAAATATTTCATTAAAGATCCCAAAACATGAAATTGTCGTTTTTACTGGTGTCTCTGGTTCAGGTAAATCTTCTTTAGTTTTTGAGACTATTGGTGCAGAAGCTCAAAGACAAATTAATGAAACTCAAGATAGCTTTGTCCGCAATCGTTTACAGCATTTTGGGGTCGCTGATGTTGATAAAATTGAGAATTTAAATGTACCTGTCATTATTAATCAAAAGCCTTTAACGGGTAATATCCGCTCAACCGTTGCAACAATTACAGATATTTACGCCAATCTTCGCTTATTATTTTCACGTATGGGTGAACCATTTGTTGGTTATTCAAATGTTTTTTCTTTCAATCATCCCAATGGCATGTGTCCACAATGCGAAGGTATTGGTTTAGAGCAAACCATTGATATATATAAAATATTAGATTTAGATAAATCCTTAAATGAAGAAGGTGCAATCAATTTCCCTACCTATCAACCTACTGCATGGCGTTGGACGCGATATGCAGACTCCGGTTATTTCGATTTAGATAAAAAATTAAAAGATTACAGTGAAAAAGAATGGGACTTGTTTTTGTATGCTCCTCAGCACAAGCCTTTAAATCCAACAAGTAAATGGAGAAAAACAGCACTTTATGAAGGACTGGTGACCCGATTTGAACGTAACTTTTTAAAAGGTGAAGCGCAGGAAAGAAATCGTTATCGAAATAAACTTGAGGAGATTATTACAACCAAAGAATGTTCTTTATGTAAGGGACAACGACTTAATCAAAAATCTTTATCTTGTAAGATTAACGGTAAAAATATTGCTGAATGTACAGCTCTATCTGTATCAATGCTTTTAGAGTTTATAGAATCGATAAAAAGTGAAAAATTTGAAACTGTTCTGCATGAAATCATCAATAAACTGAGCAACTTAAACTTGGTTGGTCTCAGTTATTTAAATCTTAATCGTGTGAGCAATACATTATCTGGTGGTGAGTCACAACGAATCAAGATGGTTAAACATTTGGGTAATAGTTTAGTTGACCTACTCTACATCTTTGACGAACCAAGTATCGGTCTTCATCCAAAAGATTTAGATAATATTATCAAAATCATTCAAAAGATTAGAGATAAAGGAAATAGTGTTTTATTGGTTGAACATGACCCTGATCTTATTAGAACAGCTGACCATGTCATTGATATGGGCCCTCTTTCTGGCATCCACGGTGGTCAAATTATTTACCAAGGAACTTTCGCAGAGTTAAAGAACTCATCAGGTTTAACAGGCCAGTTTTTTAGAAGACCAAATGTCTATAAGAAAACACCACGCATGAGTAATCAATGGATTTCAATTAAAAATGCCCATTTATTTAATCTAAAAAATATTGATGTCGATATTCCTAAGAACTGCCTAACGGTTATTACAGGAGTTGCTGGTTCTGGAAAAAGTACATTAATCAGTAAAGTCTTACCGCAACAATATCCTGAAACAAAAGTCATTGATCAATCTGCAATTACTGCAAGTATTCGGTCAAATTTACTGACATATCTAGACCTTCTTGATCCGATTCGTCAACTATTTGCAAAAGCAAATAAAGTGAGTGCCAAGCTCTTTAGTTTTAATAGCGAAGGTGCTTGCCCTCAATGTAAAGGATCAGGTATCGAGAGAATTGAACTCGCATTTTTAGATGATGTTGAAATGACGTGCGACCTTTGTCACGGCTCAGGATATGACCCAGAGGTGTTACAGTATCTTTATAAAGGTAAAAACATTGCTGAAATTCTGAAAATGACGGTTACAGAAGCAAGTCACTTTTTTGAAGATCACAATTTACAGCAGCAATTTAATTCTCTGGTGAGCTTGGGATTAGACTATATTGCAATCGGCCAACGCTTAAATACGTTCTCTGGTGGTGAGCGTCAAAGATTAAAACTCTCAAAAGAACTCAATGAAACAGATAATATTTTTGTATTAGATGAACCGAGCACAGGCTTACATCCTTCTGATACTGAAAAATTAATTAGTTTATTAAATAGCTTAGTTGAAAAAGGTAATACGATCATTGTTATTGAACATAATTTAGACATTATAAGTCAAGCAGATTGGATTATTGATATTGGTCCATTGGCTGGTGACAAAGGTGGTGAATTGGTGTTCTCTGGAACAGTTAGTGGTTTGCTTTCAGCAGAAAAATCTTTAACAGGTCACTATTTGAAAAAATATCTAGAGCTGTAAAAATTTGATTTATCTAAGTCTTGGGCTATATATTTTTCAACTTTTCGATAGCTTGGTCACTGCCTCTCTTAGCTGTCTTTTGACTTTTTCCCTTAAAATTTTTGTTGAAATGCCATATCTAATCTGCCCCATATTTATAAAATAATTTTTATAATTTAAATAATGGATAACTAAATATGGATCGTTTTAAAACTATTTTATTTATTGCAAGCACATGTTTAACAACAACTATTTATGCCAAGCAACAAGCCGTCTGTGTTTTTGACCCAGTTGGTAAATCGGGAGATGCTTTCGCTTTGGCCAAAGATTATGCACTCGAAGCCAAAAATTGGGGAGCTGATATATCTTTAAAAGCATATGTTGATGAACGCGTTGCGGCTGAAGATTTAAAAGTCGGAAAATGTGATGGTGCTATTATTAGTGGTTTACGTGGGCGTCAGTTTAATAAATATACAGGATCTTTAGATGCTGTTGGCGCATTAACAAATATGAAAACGGCAATTAATGCCTATAAGCTATTGTCCTCGCCTATGGCAGCAAAAAACATGGTTGTAGGTCCTTACGAAATTGCAGGCTTAGGGACAATTGGTCCTGCATATTTATTTGTAAATGATAGAAGTATCAATACACTCGCTAAAGCTGCTGGTAAAAAAATTGGGGTATTTAAATATGATGAAGCCCAACCTAAGCTTGTTCAACATGTCGGAGGTCAGGCTGTATCTGTAGATGTTACCAATGCGGGTGCGAAGTTTAATAACCATGAAATTGATATTGTGCCCGCTCCTATTGTTGCATTTAAACCTTTTGAACTCTACAAAGGTTTAGGTGAGAAAGGAGCAATCATTCGTTTTCCTTTAACTCAAATTTCGGCAAATTTCATTATTCGTAAAGATCAGTTTCCAGCGGGTTTTGGACAAAAATCGAGAACTTGGGTCGCCAGTCAATTAAATAGAACGTTTGGCATTATTGCCAAATATGAAAGTGATATTCCTTCAAAATATTGGATGGATATTCCTAAAAATGAACAATTAAATTATATGAAAATGATGCGCGAAGCACGTATACAGCTAACAAAGGCAGGCATTTATGACCCTAAAATGATGAATTTTCTTAAAAAGGTAAGATGTAAAGAAAACCCAAGTAATTTTGAATGTGCGTTGAACGATGAATGAATACTGAGGTAGAAAAGGCGAATTTGGATACATAAGTTCCAAATAGCCTTGGCAGCTTTCCATTGATTAGAATCTAAATTTTTTTGCTCTCTAGTTCTTTCAATTTTTCGATAGCTTCGTCACTGCCTCTCTTAGCTGCTTTACGATACCACTCGATCGCCTTGCTCATATTCTTATCTGTTCCAATTCCATATTCATAACATCTAGCTAATTCATATTGACCAATTCCATACTCTAACAATGCAGCCTTCCGATAATATTCAAATGCAAGTTTTTCATCTTTTTTAACACTGATTCCTTCTTCATAAAAAGTTCCCATGTAATAAAAAGCCATGAAATCATTTTGTGCAGCAGCGCTTTTGTACCAAAAGAATGCCTTATCTACATTCTTATCAACGCCTTCACCATTTTGATACATTAATCCTAAGCTTACTTGAGCTGAAACCTCACCTTGAAGTGCTGCTTGTTTAAACCATTTAAAGGCATTTGTATCGCTTTTTTCTGTACCTAAACCATCTTGATACATCAATGCTAAATTATATTGTGCTTGTAATTCTCCGTTATTCGCAGCTTTAAGATTCCACTTAAAAGCTTCGGAATAGTCTTGAGTGACCCCAACTCCTGTTTGATACATATATGCAATTCGAGCATCTGCTAATGGGCTTCCTTGCTTTGCAGCCATTAAAAATAGTTCTAAAGCTTTAGCGTAATCTCGATCTTTACCATTAATGCCTTCAAAATAATCTTTTCCCTCATCTAGAAGTATTTCAGTAGATGAATCAGCCAATGCCTCATTTTTCACAAGCGTTAATAAAAAAATAATGAATATAAATTTCTTTAAAATCATTTAACTTCCTTATTCTTATCTCAATAACTTATAGTTAATAAAATCAGATACTTAAATTTTATTTGAATTATTTATCACAAACAACAATAAAAACTAAATAACCAAGCCATATAAAAAAGCCTAAAAGAAATACAAAGCTTAGCAAAATAATTTTTTTCAAAATGCCCATAAGAGTCCTAAATTGTTAAACATCTAGTTTAATAAAAAGCAAATCTCACCTATAGTTTCCCAAATCCATCTTCAAACAAGCCATTTGTAGCTGCTACATTTAATTGTTACTTTGGTCGTGCATTGTTTCATAAGCTTGCGCTCTTAATTGCTCTTCGTTTGTACCGAAGTATCTTTTTCTCAACTCCTCAACGGACTGTTGCTTAGTTTCATTGCTCATGCCAGTTTTTAAAATCTGATCTCTCTCATTTAAATAACTATTTACTTGTTGACCCCATACAGCTTCTTCTTGATCAACTTTCTCCAAACGTTTTGCAGCTTCTGTCCCTAACAAATTTTCACGCATATTTCTAATATCTTCAGATGTTCCACCTTTTCCCTTAATTTCTTGAGTAAGTTGCTGCAATTCTTGAAATTGCATGGCAGTTTTTACTCCTGATCCTAAACTTTCTGGAAGTTTGTCAATTAATTGCGATATTTGGCTCGCTTTTTGTTCCGTACTTAAAGACTTGTCTGCGTAAACTCGTATCTGCTCGATGTTAAATTGATTTAGATTTCTTTCATTACCAAACAAAGCATTTATCTCTTTAGGCTTGAAAAACTTTTGCTGAAAACTATTTATCTGATTTACTAACCGTTGATACGCATTAAAATCATTGGCTGTAAAATTGCTTTCTGGTGTTAGATTTTTTAAAGCATGATTATAAGCCACGTATTGATCTAATAAGTATATTGCATATTTAGCAGCCTCATCTGGCAAGTTTGCGGTTAAATATTGACGAATATTAGATACAAGCTCATTTTCACTTTTTTCACCTAAACTTGAAAAAAAGTAATCAAAACAACTTCGTATTCCAACTGTTAAAATTAATTTTCCTTGTTTATCAACTTGAATTGGACAATCAATTTCTGTGCCCTGTAGTGAAGCTGAAAGTTGAGGTGTACCTTTATTTGGACTAATACTTTCTTGGCTATATTTAGATTCAGTATAAGAGTCTGATTTATTACTACTTGAACTTGTTAAATTTTGATGATCAGGTTTAAAAAACCAGTATATTAAACCCAAAAATATAATAATAAGAACTATAAATAATACTTTATTCTTCAAGGTAGCTATCTCTCATTTTTACTTTTAATTAAGAAATAATTTTTATTAAAGGAGCCGTAAGCTCCTTTAACACTTAAACTATAGTCCTAAATTTTTAAGGCGGTTGGCTTGTAAACGATACGGGGTGACAGGATTCTGTAGAAAACCAACCAAACCAAGCGTCTGATTAACTTCATCAAGATGATTAAATGCGTAGTTGTCACGAATCACCGTACCAAGATGATTTGAACATCTAGATACCAAGCCATCACTTTCGCTAGGTATAAGTAGAGATAAAGCCAATAATCCAGAATCAAAGGGATCTAATATGTTAGTTGCAGGACTCGTTCCACCCCAAGAATAGTAACGAACACCCTTAACAAGTTCATCGCCTGAGCCACACTGAGTAACAGGCACACCAGCAGAAAAGCGTTTATTGAAATCGGCTGCTCCAGCTGTAGTTAAAGAGTTTAAGCCAGCAACACTATTTTGATCGTAATAATGGCCTGAACCAACACCTACTAGAGAAAAAAAGACGTTAACTGCTGTACCAAGTACTGGTTCTAATATTGGGCCTACAGGTGATTTGGTTAAGTTATAAACGATATCGGCAACAGGTGAACCTTTGTTAGGTCCGCCTACAGAGGTTACTGAAGCAACCTTATTAGGCATTAACCCAGCAACATAACGAACAGATTGACTACCATGGCTATGGCCAATTAAGTTAACTTTTTCTGCACCTGTAATTGCTAAAATTTGTTTAACTTGTAGAAGTAATTGCTCACCACGCACTTCAGAAGAGTTAAAGGAAGCTTGTTGAGCCACATAAACATTAGCTCCATTAGCCACCAAATCTTCAGTAATACCATTCCAGTATTGTAAAGGGCCAACCGCAGAAAAACCTGCCATTCCATGAGCCAATACAATTGGATACTTCGTTTTTGCATAACTTGATTTTACGGAAGTACTACCACCTTCTGTACATGAATTTACGTTACAATTTAGCCAAGAAGACTTGCTAGTACTTGAATCGCTAAAAGCTGCATTTACCACAGCTCCACTGTTAATAACTAAACTGAATGTAAGAATTACAGCATTCCTATATTTCTTTTTCATCCTAAGCTCCAAGCTTTTTCATTTTTTTTAAATTGATGTCCCTACACTCTTAAATATTCAATTTCCTTATACTTAAGAGTTAAAAAAAATATACTGAGCTTTTTAATTATTTAATATAGAACTGCCCAAACATTACGTGCCAAAACAGCACATTAGGCGACAAAAAATTGGGAAATGGCTAAAAATCGGATGAATGTATGTTTTCAAATTGATAGTAATGTCTTATTTTTTCATCAAATACAGGCTAAAAATGGATTTTCTGCAAAAAATGAGTATTCCTAGACATAGTACCGAGCACTTTATTTTAGGTTCATATGTTCATTTACTTTCACAATTTGTGCAAAAGTGGAATATTAATCCGGATGAGATTTTCTTGAATACAAGTGTTGATTTAGATCGATTAAATGATTTGGATTATAAGGTTAATATTTCTGACTTTAAAACCATTATTAGAAATTGCACAACCTTGACACAAGAACTCGGTCTTGGATTTTATGCTGCCAAAGAGTTAAAAATTACCTCACATGGCTTATTAGGATTAACCGCTGTCATATCTAACGATGTAAAGGATGCTCTAGAAACCATCAATAAATTTGTAAAAATACAGTGTACTTTTATAAACTTAAATTTATATGTAGAAAAGGATTTAAGTTATTATGAAATTACTTATGAAGATGGAACACTTGACTGGGATAACCCTTTAGATGTTGCAACTTATGAGTTTTGTTTCGCATTTTTTTTAATTGGGTTTGTTTCTTTAGTCCGAATTTTCTTTCCTTCATTTAAACCTATCATTAATTTAGAATGTGAATATCCACAATATTTCACACGTTTTCACGACCTTTTAAGCTCAACGTTTGAAAAAATAAATTATAATCAAAAAAATACCTGCCTCATAACATCTAGCCAAATTCTTAATAACCCACTCATTATGGCTGACCCATTAACATCTAAAAAGTTACAAGTGATCTGTGAAAATGAATTAAATAAAATATCAAAATTTCAGGAAATTCAATTTCGTGTAAAAAATGCATTATATGATGATTTAAATGGCCTATTGAACCTTGAGCAAGTTGCTAAAAAATTAAATTTAACTAAACGTACTTTGCAAAGAATGCTTAAAGAAAAAGGATATAACTTTCAAAAATTATATAAAGAAGTACGCGAGGAAAAATTACTTAAATTTTTTAAGAACCAAGTATTAAGCCGAGAAGAAATAGCAAGAAAATTAGGTTATTCAAATACATCTACTTTTAACCGAGCACGAAAAAAAATAGAGTAATCTCTAGCCAAAAATTTTGTGTGTTCTTTTCAGTTTACAACTTGTGGCTAGCCTTTTATGAAGGTTTTCAAACAAGCCTTTTATAATAAATCGCTGTGCCATCATAGCTCCCATTTGAGCTTAATGCGAAATTTGGAATTACGCCCACACGAACAAATCCAATTTTGCTATATAAAAGCTCGGAAACATCGCCTTCCCGTGTATCTAAGACCAGTAATCGCAAACCGATTTCTCTTGAAAAATTTTCTAGTTCATTCAGTAGTAACGTTGCTATTCCTTGTTTTCTTGCTGTTGTCAGAACCATGAGTTTTTCAACTTCAGCTCTATGAACTCCGTTCTTTTTACTCACTAAGGACAATTGAACACTGCCTACAATCTTTCCTTGTTTTATGGCAATCCATAGGCGGCTATAACCTTGTGCTAATTTATGGTTGACCTCATGCCAATAATTTAAGACCTCGTTCTTTTCTATAGGAGCCAGAAAACCTATTGAAGCTCCATTATTTACAGAATCTTCTAACAATAACGATAAGCCTTCTTCATAATCGCCAATTTCTTTTATTTCTAAAATATCAATATCTTTCATATTTCTTCTCAAAGTTATTTGAATAACATTTGCTAATTTTTACTAATTCTGCGCATTAAATATGATGCTTCACTACAATTAATTATAGCGAATTTTGAAAACCTTCGGTGCAAATGCAAGAATGTTTCTGTTGACAGTAATCTAGTAAATAAAACTATAATGACCCACTCATTATTTGCGAGTTATAAAATGAGCTTAAACAATATTGAAGAATTAAGAGAAGTTTTTAGCATTCAAGAAGTTAATCATCTTTTGAAACGAGGATGGGTTTTGCTTTCTATCCGTGAAGCAAAAGATAAAAATGTATATGTAGTAGGACTAGACAGATGGAAAAAATTTGATGCAGATCACCCTGTAGATCCAGAAGCATGGAATGAATTCTTCCCTAAAAATCCTAATCACGAATGAAATGTTATCAAACCCACTAATAATATGATGACTAAAGTTTATAAAGTTAAAACTTTTAATAAAGCAAAATTAGCCATCAAATATTAGTATTTTTAATTATAAACGAGGTGTGGGTTTCTCCGAAAACCCAAGATATGAAATCTGAAGTATTGAGTCAAAGAAGATTTTGCTTATTTGCGACTGGGGTAAATCTTTAACTCTTGCGTAGTTTGTAAGATCCCAATTATTAGCAATAGCTCTTTCACCTTGCCCTTCACAAGATGAGATAACCATATTTTGTGCATGGATTTTAGTAATTTTTCCTGATTGATATTGCTCTGTACTGTTTGCAATAGCTCTATAGATAATATTATAGATTTGACCTACGGAGAAATTGTTAACCAAATTCTGAAAGACGGTATATGTTTTAGTACCTGGAGAAAAATCATAACGTACACTTTCCATTTTAAACATTAGATATTGCATACTTTCATAAAATGCAATTTTCTTCCAAAACTCATAGCAAAAAGCAGAATCTTCTGAAAATTCATCTGATCTCGGATACATCAAACGATGAAGCATCATTTGATAATCTCCGTCCTTAGGCTGAATATTAATTTTATATTTAATATAATAAATAAGATAAGTTATTGATCCATCTTCTTTCTCTCGAAATTGATCAAGATCATTTATTAAGTAAGGAATAATAAGCCTTCTAGATAATAAGTGTTGCAAAAGTTCAGATGTAAACTCAAGATAAGGAGTAATAGCTGTACCTTTTTGATCAACTTCTTCAATATATTCAGCATCTTCATGCAAGCACTCTCTTAATAGGCTTGCTAAGTAAATTTTATCAGTTAAAGATAATTCTTCTTCACTTACAGAAGGAATTTTTTGAAGCTGTTCTAAGTAAGCAATTTTTTTATTATTAAGACTTTCTTGCTTACGTTTTTTTTTCAATTCTTCAAGTTTTAATTTTTCTTTACATTTTAGACAATTACAGGTTCTATTTTGTTGATGCTGGCATTCTGGACAAATAATATCTTTTCGACTCAGCTGTTCATATGAACTCTTAGAGTTAAGCTTTGTAATCATTGGAACATCACAAAACTCGCATTCGATATTTATCTTTACTGGTGGAAATAATGAAACAAGTTTAGAGCTGAGGACAGCTATTTCATATTGTTCGATAAGATCACTTACTTTTACACCACTATAGTAATCATTAACTAAGGTCATTATTTCTTCTTGTTTTAAATGAGATAAAGCAGAGTTAATCTCACTGAAGTCAAAATTTTCTATATCAAACATCATACTATTCTGCTTTATTAACCTTTAAATATTTTAATAATTATATTTGATTTTTAAAATTTTATTAAATTTTCTTTAAGTGTAAATACATTAATTTTATTTAGTAGCTTAAAAGCCCACCTTTTTGAGAATGGGCTCTTTTTACGATCAATTTAATAGTATTGAATTATATTTCTCGGGTAATAGGCCATACTCACCCCACTCAAGATTTTCAACACAAAGGCCAATACCATTGACCGTAATTTTCCCCCAAAAGAGTATAATTCGACCTTCAGAATTATCATTAATTCCGTGTTTCTTTTGAACGCCATTTAAACCTTTAAGATAAAAATCTTTAATTGCTGGATTAGAAACCAATCTTGTCATCCTTACATTACTATCTGAACCTGCTCCACCTACATGTGAGCTTCTAATTACACCAAAATACAATTTGGGTTCATCATCTTCTTCAATAACATCTTCAACGCTATGAAGTAATTCATGTAGTAGAATTGCTACATTTGAATTTGGCATATAAAAATACTTATAGTAATTTTCATCAAATTTTCTACAAATGCCTGCTACTGTAGTAATTTTAGTCGGTAAATTTAATGTTTCACCAGTATGTCTTGCGATTGGAATAGCAGATACTGGACCATCCTCATCTTCTACCGCTGTTTGATCATATTCTTCTGATTCAGAATCATTTTCTACTGGAGGCTCTGATTTAAACTTATGGATGATAGCTAATTGTTTATTTTCAATCGCTTCCCTTGCTTCTTCTTCTGTTTCATACAATTGACCTTCTGGTTTAGGCACTCTTAATCTACAGTCAACTTCACGATAAGAAGGTAAGTGTGAAAAAAAAGCTTCTCTGCCATTTGTAAAAAAATCTTCCACTAAAGGCTTTCTAGTTAAGGGAGTTGAGCATATTGGACAAAAAATTTTATCTTTCATTGATATATCAAATTCTTTAGCAATAATACTTGTGGCATTTCTGCGTAAATTATCTTTGTTACCTGATTCATAGTTCCAGCCATCTAAAAACAGAGCTGATTTAATTCGATTCTCAGACATATTATTCTCTTAAAGTCATTTTGAAGTCTTATCTTCATTTATAGTAGGATAGCCAAGACCCGCGTAGTATTGTTATGCAGATCAATGTTTACAGCTATTATTAAGTACAATTACAAATATTAGAATCCACAACTATATTAATAAATATAATATAGTTCACTAATTAAGAAGACAGCTACTTGACTTTGGTATTAGATGGAACTCACCCAAACCCCAACAAAAAATACTCAAGTAATCTCTTCCGTTCATCTGGTTTATTTGGGTCTAAAAGCTGAACCATTGCCCCATCAATCACAAACAAAAACATGTGTGCATCTTGTTTTGAGGCATTTTCGTTGAATGTTAGAAGCAAATGATAAATTTCATTAATCAGCCAATTTCGATAATCAACTACGGTCCTATAAGCCTTTGGATGGGTTTTAGCAATTTCAAAAATCGCTTTAAAGGGCAAATGATAAAGCCCGTCTAAATCTGCATGTAAAAAGTAAATCTTTCGGAGTTTCTCAACTAGCGTTAAGTCTTTCTGGACATAGATAATTGAAAGTACCTTTTCTTTTAAACCATCTTTTTGAAAGGTTAGGCTCATTTCAATGAGACGTTCTTTTGAGTGGAAGTAGTTATAAAAGGTGGCTTTAGGGATGTTCACCGACTCAATAATGCGGTCTATCCCTACATTATGAAAGCCGTGTTTATTAAAAAGATAGCGAGAGGTATGAAGCACGCTTAAAGCACGAAATGGAAGATCTGAATGTGGCATATTTTTACCGTTATAAAAAATTATTGTTGTATATAAATGAGATAAAAAAGGCATAGCAAAGCCGTAAAGACTGTGCGCAGCACATCTCAAGTTTTAATTGTTGCTAAGTTTTAAGTAATAACGAGCTAAAGCCTGAAAAAGCCTTACGGCGATCAAGCTCCCTTAAATGTTTTAAGCTGTGTCGTTATAGCTTTTGGCAATGGCTGCCAAGAAATAATGGATGTGCAAAGCCAACTCCTTATATATGGAGTTCTGCCAAAACATTATAATTATGGTGGCAGAACGGAAGTGGGTTCGCAGACTGGTTAAGACATCCAGCACACCCGAGGGTGTCCCACTCCCGTCCTACCGCTACGGGAGGGAACGAGATGTGCACACAAAACTATTCCTCAGAAGAAATAATCCTGATGTGGTCTTAAAACGGTCTGCGACAACCGACTGGCAATGTAGGCCAGCCCGCAAATGGTAATCTTCAATATTTGAAGTGTCAATGTGAAATTGGCTAGAAAATATTTAAATAGTTATTATTTTTCATTTAATTAGATAATTAAGGAAATTCTTAAGTAATATTTCTAATCTACCCTTATATCATTAAGTTAAAGTTTAAAATTTCAAAAACTTAAGGTCTAGATTGGCTCATATCAACGAAGAATGAATAAATAAAAATGAGTGATTACTCTTATTAAGAAGTGTTTTTATGAGTGGCTATTCAGTATAAAATTATGACTTAAGCGACCAATCTCACACATTAGGCCGTGTAATATACTTAAAGTGATAAGAGCAAAAAATGACTCAAAATGAAGTTGAATTAGCAGAGAAATTGTCAAAAGAATCTCATCAAGGTCAAAAGTATGGTTCTCATGATTACTTTGATTACTTTGATTACTTTGATTACTTTGATTACTTTGATTACTTTGATTACTTTGATTACTTTGATTACCATATTAAAGGTGTGGTCAATTCATTAATTAAGCATCGATTTTCACAAATCTATATCATTACAGCCCTTCTACACGATACCGTTGAGGACACACCTCTTACGCTAGACAAAATCGAAAGTTTATTCGGAAAAGAAGTCCGTGATGCTGTTGATGCATTAACTAAACGGGAAACTGAAACACGCGAAGAATATTTAATTCGTTGTAGTTTGAATCCGATCGCTCGAGTCGTAAAACTTCATGATGCAGCCTTTAACGCGCATAACTCACATAAGGACAATAATCACTCGCGTGTAGATTATTATCTTCAAACCATGTTAATTGTTTCAACGGCGCAAGATAGGTTGGGGTAAAAAGGTCGAATTAGCTAGGTTTATAAAATACAAAACAATTAACTTGATTTTGTAACGTAATCAAAATCACCATGAAAAAAGATTCTTGCTCTAGCTAACATTCACCATTTTGCGCATATATTTGCTCAATCCTATTTAACTTTCCTAAGAATTGAGCAAATTTTTGCTCATTTATGATCTACGGCGAACCTATCTCAAGGTTAAATACGCCCGACTTCTAAATATGGAATCAGGTTTTTATCAAAATGTGGTCTTGGGTCGCCTTCATAACTAATAAAACCGTGCATGCCTGTTAAACGCTCACCTTTATAAAACTGGTTTAACTGATAACGCGGGTCTTTATGTGAAAGCGTAAAGCTCACCACACCAACACCCTGCTGTTTTGACTTGTTATAGGCATCTTCGAGCATTTTATGATGCAAAGCCAAATCTTGTGGATGGCACATTAAGGTGTGTAGCACATGGTACTTTATTGAATCACCGAGTTTAGGCAAACGCATGCCTTTGGTCAGCGGAGTCAATAAGTTATAAACGGGTCTAAAAATTCCAATGACTGAACTGTAATGCAAAATTTTGGTTTGCTTAATACTATGCTGATCCCACAAGCCAAACATGCCCACCAGTTTTTCACCCTTAAAATAAAGTGAAAAATCTGAGAGTTTTATTCCTGAAAAATAGTGATGTCCTTGGGCCAGTTCTTCAAAGTTATAGGCTGGAATAAAATTATAAAACTCCGCCATGTCGGCAACAAACTGATTCATTGCTGTTATATGTTCAGCTTCAGCTACACATGTATGTATATCTTTAAGATCACTTTGATTAGCCTGCTTTAAAAAAGCCGTGATTTTTCGTGTTGCACCAGTGTCGGTCAGAGTTAATGTCTCGATGAGTCCTTCATCATAATAATCAGGCATTCCCGTTTTGCCGGTTTGAATGGCAGCGCGCGCCGCGTGGTTATCGTCAAAAATAATCATTTGGCTATAATTCGGTTCATGCATGGTTTGTTTTACATGCTTTGCTAAAACCTTAACCAGTGATTTCCCCCGATAGTTGTGGTCTACCCGTAAATCACCCGCGTATCGTAAGTTTTGTACGTTCCGATCGACATAACATGGGCGATGACCATTGCTATAACAAGCAACATGCTTCTGACTCTCTGTGTCTTCAATCACCACATGCAGTTTATGTCGATACACAATGTCGGAAGCTTGAAAATAACTGGGTTCACGCTGAAAGCTAATTTGAATGCCTTTAGTGGTCATGGGTACGGCGATCAAGTCTCTTAAAGCCTGATCATCTGCCAAAGTTGCTTCTCGGGTAATAAGCGTGTTGTCAGCAAGTGATGGATTTGTTTTATTCATTATTCACCTGTTGTGCGGTCTGTGTAGGAACCAAGTTATTTAAACGCCCCATTTGATCGAGTAGCTGATAGACAAACACGACTTCGTCTTGGTCATTCACTGTTTTTTGGGTTTGTACATCAAGTAGCTTCTGCTCGGTATTCAATAAATCAAAAGTCGTTTTCGTGCCGACATCAAACTCTTTACGTGTGTAGACAAATGCAATAGATGCTGCCTCTATGGCATTTGCCAGTGCTTCTTTATTTTGTCGGATGGTTTGAAGCTGCGCATAGCTCGTACGGGTACGCTTATTCAAATCCAGTTCAAGACTTCGCGTTTTTTGGTTAGCCAAATCTATATCGGCCTGTGCTTTTTTGACATTGGCCCGATTTAGTCCATCGTCATAGAGCGGTACATTGAGTTGCACCCCAACCATATAGTTATTACTTTCGGAGCCAATATAGCTTGCTTCATCTTGCTTTCCGGCACGACTGGTGAGCATGACCGTTGGCCAGAGTTCACGTTTGGTTAAAGCATATTGTTTCTCTGCGGCCTGTTTTTCGTATTTGCTACGCATTAAAGCTGGATGATTCTTGGTTTGAGCCAAAATTTCATCTAAGTTAGCGGGAATAGCGGGTAGTTGTTTAATGGCAATAAGGTTGTCAGGCGTTACACCCGTAACTTGATAAAACTGTGCTTCACTTACGGTCAAGTTAGATTGAGCCTGTGTAATATCGGCTTGGCCTTGTGCAACTTGTGCCAAAACCTGAGCCAAGTCAGCACGGGTAATCATGCCCACATCAAAACGGCGTTTCGATTCATATAAAGACCGTTGCAGATTCGCCATGGTCTTTTGTCTGAGTTCTAAAATGGCTTTCTTTTTTAATACGTCGGTATACACCATCACGGTATTTAAGATGGTTTCCGATCTCTGGTCAGATAAACCTTGGTTTTGGGCTGAAAGCTGGCTTTCGGCAACATCAATTCCTAAGCGGTGTCGTCCAGAGGTATAAATCGGATAATCTGCCTGCAATTGCAAACTTCGACCTTTACGGTTTCCTTCTGTTGGAAATAGGACTTGTGAAGGCGTATCTATTCTTTCATAGTCAAGTTGCCCGACTAAATTGACTTTGAGTCCATCGCGCTGCTTAGCCTGCTCAAGCATAGCGGTTGACTGGTTCACACTTAAACGGCTGACCTCAAGCTGACTTTCATGTCTTAAACTGGCAGACAAAGCCTCGTCTAGAGTCATGGCTTGTACATTCGACACAACCAACACGCCAAGATACAAGGCGTGTCGCAGTGTTAAAAACCGAGTATTAAATTGCTTCATCCCTTTCATAGTTGTTCCAAACTATTCAGGGTGACTTTTTTGAGTGGTTCAGGCTTGATATTGCCTTCGATAATGCCGTCAAACATGACCAGTTTCTTGTAGGCATTCCAACCATTATTGGCCTGACGAATCTGAGGCTGGTCGAGCTGTCCCAAGTTCCGAGCAAGTTCGTAATGGAAGTTTTGACGCAAGATACTGTCGATATATTCATTGCTAATACTGTGATGGATTTCGCCTTCAAAAAGCACGCAATAAAACGGCTTAACGTGTTGCTCGGTATCAATCGCCAATAAGGAAATAGCTTTAGATTCTGTTTCATTTAACTGCGACAACAACTGTTGGGCGGTTTCAGGTGCGAGTTTCTCACCGACCAGATCTACACCAAAACGGCGGCCTTGGAACTCAAAACACGGGATTTGCTCTATAAAGCCAGTCACGCGTAAGCAATCATCCATACAGTAACGAAGTAAGCCATTACCAGATGTAATGAGTGGGCTCACCACATCGCCTTGTTTCAGTTCCCACGACGGAATGATCTGACCTTGTTTGTCACCTTCTAAATATTCAAACTCATAGAAGTGACTTTGATACGCCAGTGGGTATTGGTCGTTATAAGGAATAGTGACTACACCTTCCGTCGCCCACAGACCTTTGCCTTCAAACTGAACACTGGGTAACTTCTCTTTTAATTTTTCGGCCCAAGCTTTTGAACCTGCTGTGTCCCAACTCGACACTAAACTTAACTTAGGCCATAGCTGTTTGAAGTCAACTTGTTCGCCATTTGAACTGTCAATTAAAGCTTGAGCGCTTTCAGCACTATGCGGTGCATTTACTTCTCTTAATGAGCTTTGGCGATGTCCCCATAAACCAGTTTCTAAAACCTCTATAACTTCCTGTTGCATCGACTCTAAACGTTCAAGCAATTGCAACGCAAACGTTGGGCTCCATACAGAAATCATGGCTAAGTTACGGTTTGCCACCAAATAGCAAATGGTTGCAAAGAGTGCATCATCAGCATTGGCTGCAAATGCAACATTACTTGGAACCGCTTGGGTAAACTTAGATAAAATTCGCTTACCCACACCCAGTAGCGCACTATCATCATTTAGGTTTTTATCTTTTAAAACTTCACGCTGACTTTCAGGTAGCCATGACACCGACCAATAATGCGTGCCCGAACGAAGCTGCGGACATTTACGGTATAGACTCGCCATCCAAGGTGCTATTGCATGGTCAAGCTCATCTAAAAACAGCTTGGTATAGGGAATAAACTTGATCTGTTCACTCGAGCCACTGGTCGGCTGAAAGCGAACCAGCTTACTGCTAGACAATGAAAGTTTCTGATCGCGATAGCGCTGAATGTCATCTCGCCAAGCGCTATAACGTGTCGCAGGAAATGATTTTACAAACTGCTCATAGTTTTGAACTTTCTTATCTTTAGCAAACGTAGAGGTCTGTAAAATCGAATGCAGGATTTGGCGTTGTGTTGCTTCTAACGCATTAAACCGTTTTTGGAAGTTACGGTCAGATGCATCACACCATTTTTTTAAAATAAGATGTGAACCCGTGGTCAGCCATTCATTAGATTTCATTGGATGGCCTCTCTACGTTTTGTTTTATGTGTTACACAGGCTTCAAATTTTCCCTTACTCGTGGGTTTGGTGATGAGCTTTACTGGGAAACGCGCAAGATCTTTCCAGCCTAATCGACCAATACACGGTAATTCCGTACCCGCACTCCATGTTGGATTCATTTGCTCAAAGAAATGAATATTTGGGTTCTTTTGTCTCATTTCGGCAGTAATCGGTGCGACCTCACCTTTTAATGGTTGATAGTCATCTCCAAAATTTAAGAGGCCCGCATCTTTATCATAATATTCGCCAAAGAATTTCTCACAGTAGTGCTCAACCACTTCCGAGAGATGCTGATTTTCATCTTTAATATTTGGGTAGTACACATAGTAGTTATTGGCGAGTAAGAGATAGGTTTTGTAGCCTTTAGAAATCAGTAGCCAATAGAGTTCGTTAAATGGATATTTGATTCGAAGCTTAATCATGAGTTTGAGCATGGTACTTTGCAGACTACGCGTGCCCCAAAACTTCTTCAAAATGACCGTATCACCGCTAAATAACACGGTGTAGTCCTTACCGTTTAAATAGAAGTGCTGCACAACAACAGTCGAGAACCCCACAATCTCATCTGTTTCCGAGTCAAAAATTAAGATCGCACCACTTTTATTTTTAAAATCATCTACGAAAATAGAAAATCTCGTATTTTCATAATACTGTTCGTAAATGGAATACATCACTTTTAATCGGTCAGTATCGATTTGCTCTTTTTCAAAATATTGACCATAAGTCGTGTTTTTCAGGTTCAATTTTGAAATCAATTTATACGTTGTATTAATCATAATCCTTTAACCTTCCACCTCTAATTTGCGAGTTCCCCAATCTCATCTACCGATATTAGAAAACTCTATCAATGTTCTTTTTCTATGAAGGGATATGTTTTGATATGCCCTATTGTTTTTCATTCTTTGAAAGCTGCCCTTTATTTCTAAATAGCTACATATTCATTTTCTTCCCCCGATCCATAAAGATGGTTAAAAAGGCCGTCACAAACATGATGATTGCGAGCATGCGTAATAAATCATTAAAACTAGATGTAAGTGCTTGAAAATGAATGTCACGATAGATCACACTAAGCGCGATTTGCTGTGCATTTGAGCCGACCTCTTGATATTGCGCCGTGAGCTGATCGAGTCTTTCTGTAAAGATCCAGTTCTGCGGGGTCATCGACTGATTAATTTGGGTGACATGAAGCGCAGTAAGCCAGTCTAATGATGAGTTAATCAGTGCCAGTCCAACCGCTCCGCCGATATTACGCATCAGGTTATAAATACCGCTGGCATCGGCAACTTTACTCAGCGGCAAAGTGCTCATGGCTAAATGCGAAACCACAATCAGGCAGATCATGAGGCCAATGCCACGGTAAATTTGTGGCCAAAACATAAAGTCATAATCGCTGTGAATGCTGAGGTGAGAATTGAGCCATACACCAAAACCAGCCAGAATCATTCCAATAAATACAGTTTTGCGAGTGTCAAAATTGGGAATGAGCCACGCAAGGAACGGCGCAAAGCAGAACATGACAATGCCCGTCACCATCATGACGTGACCAATTTGGCTACTGTTCATTTCACGGACTTGCCCCAGAAACACGGGAATCATGTAACCCAAGCCATAGAGCGCCATCCCAATCACAAAAGTTGTGATGGCACTTAAGGTAAAGTTTTTATTCTTAAATACGGATAAATCGAGCAATGGCTTAGGCTGGGTAAAACTTCTAGAGAAGAAGATCATGCCGCCCACAACACAGATCATAAAAGCAACCCGAACGCCTGTGTCTGCAAGCCAGTCATGACGTGCACCTTCATCAAGGAAATATTCAAGCCCACCCAAAAACATCGCCATACCAATCAGGCTGAGCCAGTCCATGCTTTTGATGAGTGAATGATTCGCACGGTCGATATTTGGACCTGAGTAGATCACCGTGGCAATGATAATGCCCGGAATGATGTTAATCAGGAACATCCAGTGCCATGAAAAGTTATTGGTTAACCAGCCGCCAATGGTTGGGCCAATGGCCGGACCTAAGGTACTGATCATTCCAAACATGACCAAAGGCAATGAACGTTTTGCTTCTGGGAAAAGTAAGTACAACGCAGTCATGGAAGTCGGTATCATCCCGCCGCCCATAAAACCTTGTATACCTCGAAAAACCAATAAACTTTCTAAGTTCCATGCCAACGCACAAAGTAATGAGCTGATGGTGAAGCCAATTGCACAGATGGTGTAATACACCCGTGTTGAAAGCACCCGTGAGACAATACTCGACATTGGAATCGCAATAATTTCGGCAATTAAGTAAACCGTTTGCACCCAAGTCACTTCATAACGACTTGCACTCATGCCAGCTTGAACTTCGTTTAAAGAACTCGCCACAATCTGAATATCAAGAATCGCCATAAAGTTGCCAAAAATCATGGCAGCAAAAATTGCCCAAGCCGTCTTTGCGGGAAACTTCCACTCAGCGTCAATATGATTATTCATTTCTTATTACCTAAAAATTTTATTATTAAGTTCTTAGGTCAACCGTAGCGCTAACCGACATTCCAGGTTTTATAAGATCAATATGCGGACTTGAATCTATGGCAATGCGTACAGGAATACGTTGTACAACCTTGTTAAAGTTGCCTGTGGCATTGTCTGGTGGCATGAGTGAGAAAGTTGCGCCTGAAGCTGGAGAAAAGCTTTCAATTGTTCCGCTGTAAGTCAGGCTTGGGTAAGCATCAAGTTTTAATTTAACTTTCTGACCAATATGCATTTTTTCAATTTGGGTTTCTTTGAAGTTCGCTTGTACATACAAACTATTTTCTGGAATGATCGCCATTAAGCGGGTTTGCGGAGAAACACGCGAACCTTTCTGGATCGCAAGGCTTCCTATTTTCCCTGCGACTGGGCTCACCACTTTTGATGAAGCCAAATCAATTTGATAAAGGTTTAAGTTTGCATTGGCACTTTGAATATCTGCCAAAAGTTGCGCTCTACTGGCCTGTAAACTACCCAACTGAGCTTCTGCTGCATTTACTGCGGCTTGTGCTTTGCTTAGCTGTGCCTGAGCAGTTAAATACTGAGACTGAACCCCTTCAAAGTTTTGGCGGGTAATTACTCCATCTTTTAATAAATCTTGATAACGTTCAAAATCTTTTCTTAAGCGAGATAAGTCTGCTTGTGCTGCAACAACGCCACTATTTGCTTCAGTAATTGAAGACTTGGCAGACTTTTCATTTTGTTGTTGTACACCTAGCGCTGCTTCTTTTAAGCTCACGACAGAGCTAGCCTGATCGTAACGGGCTTGGTAATCACGATGATCTAAGACAGCTAAAGTTTCCCCTTTTTTTACAAACTGATTATCGTTAATTAATAACTCCATCACTTCGCCTGAAATCTTTGGCATTACCCAAGTAACATCTGCTTGCACATAAGCATTATCAGTAGATTGATAAAATCGGTATACAAAAAAATAATATATAATGCCCGCGACTAAAAATAACAGAAGGACACTAAAAACACCCCAAGTTATCTTTTTTCGACTTTGGAAATTAGTATCAGTTTCTAGCTGAGCTACGTTATCCATATTCATTCCGTTTATTTGTAATATTCGATTTTTTATTTACACCAATAAACTATTAGCGTCTTTTTTACGTAACTTTTCACTTGGTTTATTCAATGAATCGTGACAGCGTAAAATTTGGTGCAAATTATGATTCTTAAATCGATTAAATATCATTGACCGTTTTGACATATATTTTTTCTATTTACGCCAATAGATTGCATGCTATAAAAAATATGTTTAAAAATTATGTAATTTTATATTTTTTGAAATTTCTATTTATAACCCATTATCTAGAAATTTAATTTATTAATTTTAATCAACAACTTAATGTGGTTACTTTTCTTATCAAAGTGATTATTTGACAGGAAAATTCATTGTACCAATATTAAAAATCAGCCTTCAATTTGTAGTGCTTATGTAGAATTAATTAAGGTAATATGTAATTTTAAAAAGAGTTATCGATAAGTTTTATAATATTTATAGAAACATAAAATATAAATGTTCTTATTTATCAAAATAGTTAAACAAAACTTATTAAAGATGTATTTTAATAAATTTATGATTAACTATATTAAGTGGAATAACATGAAAATTTCCAGACCAAATCCAACTTATCCTTAAGAAACCAAGCATTATTAACGAATAAAATTAATCTTAAAAAAGAGTTACTTTTAACTCTTTTTTATTTAGAAAATAGAGAATTATCAGTTTATTTTTTTACTTATTTATAACCCTAAAAATTTCTTCTAAAGTCATTCCAACCGCAAGTATTTCACTATCCTGATGAGGTAAACCATCAATCTCCAACCCAATTGGTAGTTTCGATTTCGCCCCCTTTCCAATGGGTAAACTCAGTCCAGGTAATCCGATATTACTTCCTGGATCTGTATTTCGAATCAGGGTTTGGAAATTTTCAATTGAACTGACTTGTTCGTTTGCCAGTGGTGCAACAATAGGTGATGTTGGAAACAATAAAGCATGTAAGTTATGCGCTTTAAAAGTGTTTTGGTAGAGTTCAAGCAATTGAGGACGAGCTTCATTCATCGCCTTTTCATACAAAGGTAAAACAGGAGCAAGTTGACCCATATGATCTTGAATTAATTGGGGAAGGATATTCTGTTTAAAAAGTGCCTGTACATCTGGGCTTGAGATCTGATCGATCACCGACTCTAAGGTCAGGTCTATATGATGATGTTTTAAATATTGAATAAGGTCATATTTGCCTTCATAGATGACCACGGGAAATGAAATAGCGTGATTGAGTTGTTCCAAATTCGGCATATCGACAGGAATAATTTCGACTCCCGCATCTTTTAAAAGTTCAAGTGCAATATGAGCTTGTTGATGAACGTCTTCATCTAAATGATTCCAAAAATATGGATTGATACCGAGTCTAATTTGATTTGGCAGTAATGGCTTTTTTCTTTGCTCTTGAGTAATGAGCTGATCAATTAAGATAATGTCAGATATTGTATGTGCCATAGGGCCAGCGGTATCCCGCGTATGTGAAATTGGGGTAATACTCTCTTGTGAATATCTTCCTACCGTTGGACGAAAGCCGACACAACCATTTAAAGCGCTTGGTAATCTAATCGAAGCACCTGTATCCGTACCAACCGCAATCGGAACCATTCCCGCGGCAACAGCCACAGCACTACCTGAAGAAGACCCGCCAGCAATATGTAATGGGTTTACCGCATTTCGTGTACCCACAATACCTTCAATATGCATGGCAGTATTATAACCCGTTACCCCAAAGGCCAATTCGTGCATATTGGTTTTACCAACAATGATCGCGCCGTGATCAATGAGCTTTTGAATAATCGGTGCAGAGCTTTGAGGCTTAAAGTGGGCTAAAGCTGGTGTGCCTGCACTGTTAGGGAAACCTTCAACATGAATATTATCTTTAACCGCAATTAAAATCCCCATTAAGGCTGGACACGGTTTTCCACTAAGTAAGTATTTATCCCAATATTGAGCTTGTTGAATTGCTGAAGCTTTATCTGTGCTAATAAATGCATTTAAAGATTGCTGTTTTTCAATAGTATTGAAGTAATGATGCACAATCTCTTCACAAGATACTTTTCTATCATGGATCAGTTTAGTGATGACATCTACTGAAGCACTTGCTAAATCGAGTGTTTCAATCCAATTATTTTTTTCAACTGCATTTGACATGATGACTTAAAATCCATTTAAGTTGTGATCTTAAGAACTTAGTACAAATTGCTCGATAATTCGTATCCTCAAAATTGAGGATTGCTTTGCTTTAATGTTGAATGAGTAAAGCCATTTCAGTGCGATTATTGCAGCCTATTTTTCTCATGGCGTTGTTTAGATGAGTTCTTAATGTGGTAAAGCTAATGCCAAGTAAATTCGCCACATGTTTATCACTTAAACCTTTAGATACCAAATGAACTACTTCTTGTTCACGCGGGGTAAGACCATATTGTGTTGATAAATCAGCTGGTAAGGCTTGAGTAAAATAAGGCTCAAGTAGGCTTAATATCCTTTTTTCACGCTCACCAAACATGTCGGCGTCTTGTGCACGCCAAATGCGTAAATCACCAATATCCATACCATTTCGCACAAAATAAATATTTATGCCGTGGTACAAACCATAGGTTTTTAAAAACTCATTGTAATAGCCTGTTTTTTTAAGGTCTTCAAGAGGCATAACTTCATTTACAAACGTTGGTTTCTGGAGTTTACGAAGTTGTGTGGTAATTGGGTCAGCAAATTGCCAAACACACTCATAGTCCTCCATGGCTTTTGGGTCGATTTTCCATATCACGCCTTCTTTCGATAAATTATGTGTTGAATCCCAAATATAAGATGCGGCAAAATCAGCCCGTAATAAGGTGGCAATATCTGCAATGATATTTTCACGTAAAGTACATTGCCCTTTCCCTGAGCCAAGTTTCCATAATATTTCAGAAAACAACGTAAACTCAGATGGACTGAAATCCTTTTCTAAAAGTGCGGTCATCGTCTACCTATTTAACGAAATCCATCGAATTTTAAGAAGATCGGTTGAGTGCTTCCTTTGAACTTAATACCCATCCCATCCTTTTCTATAACATATCTATTTTTCGATTTGGTAGGTAATAGCTATATTTTGTTCGTAAAAATATTAATTTTCTAGTCTTTATATGCTCATTATATAAAAAGCCCACCGAAGTGAGCCTATTCTTTAACAATCAATTTCAACAGAATATTTCATTCATTTAGAAAGTGATATCCTCTAAGATATTTTATTTTTCAGTAGCTAAAATTGAATACATCTATCAACCAATTGTGTCTTTGTATGGTGCTCTTTTAACTGTTGATATGCCTCTTGTGAAATTACTTGTCCAATAGGTACAGAAGGGTTCGATCAACTTTTCTCTCTTTTCTTTTTTGCTCAAGTTCCTGTTGATATTCTTCTTCTGAAATTACTTTTCTATTAGGTGTAGATTCAATGTATGGTGAATAACCCCTATTATTAGCATACTTATTTTCTCTGTAATATTGTGATTTATCATAATCAGTCATATTCGCCGTTTGGAATAGAGCGTCATTACCTCGCTCTGCCCTTTTAAAAATTTGATTTGTACGATCTATTTTTTGTTGATTTGATAACTCAAAAAAATCTACTTTCTCACGACTGTTATTATTTTGAATCCCTTCATCCTTACCAATTAAGATAGAAGGTTTTTTTTCGAAAAAATCATCAGCACTGTACACTGGGCCAATAATCAATAAACTTATAAAAATTAATAATATTCTACCCATAAAATTCTTGTGCTCATTACAAAATATTGGATTACATAAATTTTATATAATTTTAATAAAAAATCTATTCTCCGTATCTTATTATTTTAGTGTTTAATCTACTACTAAATAAACTCATTTAGCTTTCAGTAACAGCGTATCTTTTCAACTGGGATGGTAGAGACTGACTTTACAGGTTATAAAGATACCCATTAAAGAACCCTTCGAAGAGGGCTAAGTATTTTGATTAAATGATTCTAAAAATTCCGTAATTTGATAAATATCACCAAATTGTAAAGTAACACTCGATCCTTCCTCATTGTCTTTTGTCGGTCCAAAGTAAAAAATTACCTGAGAGGTTTCACTTAAAACCTTGGCGTAGTTGATACTATCTGTATTGATGTAAAAATCGTCATACATAATAAACATTTTTATTTCCCTCTTATTTTAAAGTATTTAATATAACTCTACGCCTTATTTTTTCAATATTAAAAATAAAGAACCCGTCAATAATTGATATTTAATGGGGCTTCTTGTGCCTTAATACGTTCGGCGAATTATAAAATAAACTTTTAAAGGGAAATATTCATATTTAATATTGTGAGAATTTTTGTGCGAAGGTATGAATCTGTTTGTCACTCAAATGGTGCAGTGCGCTTTTTAAAAACTAAAACCCACTCATTGAGTGGGTTTTTTTATTACTAACCATTTTGCCTGAGGTGGTCTTGGAACTCTTGGTCGTGTATTTTGTCGTAATTCACAGGGTCGTAAACGCATCCAGTTAAAACAACAATTACAGTAAGTACAGCAACCAATTTTTTCATTGAGACAGCCTTTCCTTTAACGCAAAAGATTTGCTTTAAGTATACTCCTCGGTAGCCATTTTGATTGGACATAATTAAGGCAAACAATTGTTATTTTTAAATTATCGCCGTGCTTTAGCATATGATTTGATTTTTTAGCAACAACAAATCAAGGGGTAGTATAAAACTTAAGCCTCAGTCGCTAAATACCAGTTTTTCCAAGAACTGGTTCCTCTCGTTTCAAGTGGTACTGTTGGAATCAATTTCTCTTTTAGTATTTCAGTTTGTGCAACTGCTTTTGCAAGTCTTGCTTTGACTGAATGAATACATTCACGGTCACCAAATTCGCAGCGGTCTAAAGTTGTACCGCCACAAGGCCCATTAGCTAAACCTTTTGGACACGTTTCAGGGCAAATATATAAAGTATCGCTTAGGCGACACTGACCACAGCTTTCACAGCCGACTAGGCTATGTTTACTCAGCACTTCTGTTTTAAGCAATACTTTGGCGACTAAAGCATTTTCCCAAAAGGATGCTTTAAAAATAAACCGTCCAACACCTTTGGCAATTTTTGATCCAAACATTGCTTCATGCATAACATGTAGCTGGCGATATTTAATTAATTGTTTAGATGATGGCTGGCGAGAAAAACGAGCAATTTCAGGCGAAAACTCTTTGCCTGTAGTGACTTGCCAAAGTGAATTCCAAAGCTCTTCTAAGGCTTCAAGCTCCAGATGTCTGTATTGCTCAATGTAGCTTTCAAGCAGCATTTGCTCTTCTGGCTTATGGCAAGCAGATAAATGAATTCCTGCAAATCCTAAGTGTTTGCAAATCAAAATCTGTAAAGCACAGCGTAAATAAACGCGATCTGTATGCCCTGCCTGTTTTTCATCTGCCAAGACTTTTAACATGTGTGGGGTAATTACAATACCCGCGACTTTATGCTTCACCATAAAATTGGCACGACCTAAAGTCAGTGGCATCACACAAGCCAATATTTGCTGCGCATAACTATGTTTTGTTAAAAATGATTTAGCTTGTTTTAAGGCTTCAATGTCATAGCCCAATTGGGTAATGATAAAGTCAGCACCTGCTTTAAGCTTCTTATGTAGTTTTAAATACTGCGCATCACGCTCAGCTTCGACATATTTAAATGGGTTAAAAGCAACCCCAATGCGAAACCCGCCATACTGCTTGGCTGCCATTACGGCGTTTACTGACTCTAAGTAACGACTACGAGACTGTCCATCTCGCCCATTATGATGCTCTTTGAGTTTATCGCCTGTAAGCAATAACAAGTTTTGAATATTAGCTGCTTGAGCTTGCTCTAAAAAATACTCAAAGTCTTGTATATCTCGTGCCTTACCTGAAAAGTGTAAGACTTTCTCTATTGAGTCAGGATAACTTTTGCTGGCTTCAAGCGGCGCAATATCATGATCTGAATGTACACGATCTGCCAATGTCATTGCTGCCGGATATCCTGCAAACTCATGTTTCACAGGATAAATTTCATGCAGTGAAGTGAGATACTCCACCAACACAAAAAACTGTTTTTGCTGGAAGCAGGGAGAAACGTGTGACATAGGCAAAGTGCTGATCAAAACATGACATCAATCATAAGCGCGGCATTATAAATCAAAGCGCATCAATATGCGCTAGTCAGAGAGCTCATTGTTTTGCTTATCTTCACCCTCTTTATTTCTAGGTAATTCGAGTGAGCGAGGAAATATAAAATCGAAAGAATCGAGTGCATAGCGGTAAAGCTGAGCTGGCCGTTTGCCCACAATTTTACTTTGGTTGGTTTCTTCAACTGCACCCGCTTCTATCATACGGCGTCTAAACGCTTTTTTATCTAAAGATTGCCCAAGAATAATTTCATAAAATGTTTGTAGCTCAGTTAGCGTAAATAATTCAGGCATGAGACTGGCGGGCAATGCAGTATAGCGGGTTTTATTGGTTAAACGCTCTAATGCCAAGTTAAGCAACTCATTATGATCAAACGCCAATGCTAAATCTTGTGCTTTTGCTACAGGCACCCATTCGCTGTACTCAGCTAATGCTTGTTGTTGATAGGCATTAAAATCAATTAAAGCAAAATACAAAATCGTCACGGCCCAGCCACGCGGGTCACGTTTAGCATTACCGACAGAAGCAACTTGTTCCAAGTAAGGTGAAGCAATTCCTGTTTTTTCGACCAGCTTACGATAAGCCGTAGCCATCAAGTCTTGATCATGCTTTAAATCGGCAAAACCACCCGGCAAAGCCCATTGGTCTTTGGCTGGAAAGTTTGGTCGCTTAATGAGTAATACCTGCAACTGACCATTAAATACCGAGAAAATAGCCATATCTACAGTGAGTAAAGGTGCGTCATAATCTCGGCGATCATAACTGGCAAGGAATTCTTGTTCAGTTTGAATAGTCACGTTCAGCCTCTCAATAAAGTGATGAGCCGATACCCATGTAACGACTCATCTAAACATCAGTTATGCGATGGATAAACGCTCGCGAATTTGATCCAACGTACACTCATACTGGAGTTTACCATTTTCAAAGACTGTTTTTAGTGCTCCGCCTTGTTCTTGTTCGGCTGTTTGCTCATCAAACAAGGTAAAGCCAGTTTCATTTTCTTCGATGCGTAATAGACCTTTAGCAGATTTTTTTACACCTGAGTCAGTAATTGGGTCTTTAAACAGCTCTCGGCCTACACCATTCACTTGCCCCCAAGTCGCTTTAACAGCAAACCCAAAGGTATCGCGAGTTAAGTAGTTATAGGTAAAGCTGCCTATACCAAACACCAAGTTGTTTGAAGCAAAACCTTTGGCTTCTAGTCCTTCCAAAATGCGCTGAGCACGGTCTAGGGTAATCGAGTCACCGTAAATTAGCCCAACTCGTTCATTCAGTACTTTATAGCCTTGGTTAGTCGTTGTACCACCAAACACTTCCCATAAGCATTCAACCGCGCCTTTGTACGCTGGGCTGCCGACTTCGGCATCTGGGTCACCACAAATAATTTTGACAGGGTCACCAGAGTCTGGACGGAAAACCAATTTAGCCAAGCCTAAAGCATTGGGTTGTCTTGCCAGAATTTCAGGTTTTAAAGCCACTGTAAACTCGGTAATCACTCGCCAAAAGTCCCAAGTATCAGACACAATACTGACAACACCAGACGGATAAAGCTCGCAAATTAAACGCTTAAATGTTTCTAGCTCACTGTTTTCTGTGCCCATACACATCACACTATGTTCAGTTGCAGGTACAGAAACTCCAATCACACCTGTGGCATTGTAATATTCTTCGGCGTAGTCAATTGAAGCAACCGAGTCTGTTCCAATAAAACTGGTTAAGTGCCCAACACCTGATTGCGCTGCATCATAAATCCCACTCATACCACGGCTACTAAAATCGTGTCCTTGCAAAGTTACAAAATCGAGTGGTGCGCCAGTTTTTACAGCATATTGCGTTAATAAGCGTTTGTACTCATAGGCAATCGTCGCGGTAGTGCAGCTTTTCCAAAGCTCAGCACTTAACACAGTTTCAATATAGTTGGTTAACCAAAAGAAACGCGGGTCGGTATTAATGACGGTGAGCACAGGTACACGCATATTGACGCGGCTACCTTCTGGCAATGCTTTAATGCGTAATGGTAAATAACCCAAGTCGTGTAACGCTTCAATATGATCAACCGGTACTGCGCCTTCACCTAATGATGTGTCCATACGGCGTTTGTATGCAGCCACTACTTTGTCTTTAGGTTGTTGGAAAAAACCTTCATTCCATGTATCTATCAAAAAGTGTTTGATAAAACCCTGAAGACCAAAGAACACAACTTTATCATCGAAGTCAGGTAGCATTTTTGCGAGACGAGATGAACGTGGCGTAAAGTTTGCGTACACGTACTCTGTACCTACTGGATACTGACGTCTGTGATCAGCTTTATAAAAATCGATAGCATTTAATGGATTAAGTTTAATAGTCATCTTTATTCTCTTTATTTTGCTGCAAAAGCAATTACTGAAATTTTGTCTGATGGTTGTTGCGGAAAGCTGTCTGAAGTAAACAGTTGATCTAGCAGCCCATCAAAAACTTCTAATCCTTTACTAAAAATACCGTGGGTCACATATAGAACGACCTTATTGCAATTGAGGCGACGGAGTTCTTTGGCAATACCAATAAAGGTTGCACCACCATCGCAAATGTCATCGGTAATGACCGCTGTTAGGCCCGATAAATCAGTCGCATGTACATGTGTACCTAAAATTTTGCCAGTCACTGGGTCGCGTTTTTTATCACACTGAACAATAGTGATTGGTTGTTTGCGCTCAGAATTAAAAGCATCTGCAACCATTTGTGTACGTGCTTTTGCACCTTTGTCTGGACAAATCAGTATTGTTTTTTCATCTTTTAACAATGCACTCAGCGCTTCACTCTTTTTGATGATTTCTACTGAACTCACATTTACAACTTCACTAAAAGAAGTATTAGCACGGAGTAATGCGGTAGTAACTTCACTATGGCAATCCCATACAGTCACCTTGCCTTGTTTGCCGGCTTTTTTGTCTGCATTAATGTTGAGTAGTTTCGTCATCACATCAAGTGAGAATGCTTGGCCTACGGCACAAATACGATCCTGACGTGCGTATGGAAAATACGGAATTTCTAGGTCAACGGTTAGACCCTGATTCAGCAATATATTTTCAAGCAGTAAATAGTCCATCACATCGTGACTTGAGGTCATTTGCGCGCGGACCAATACCTTGCCAGATAGTGAACCTAAGGTTGTCTCATCAATTTGAACATGACGCTCGCCACCAGAAAACTGCATAAATTTCACTGGAATTTCATTTCTTGCCGCATCTAAAAGCTGGATAGCCATATCATCCTCTTTTTGTCTGATGACCTTCGATGAATATATAGTGGCATAAAGCCACTATATATTTCAAGTCTATTTTTCAAACTTTTTTCAAAGCCCTTTAAGACATAAAATTTGCAGTTTTAGAGTGGTCAGATATTCAGTTTTTAATTGAATTTGTTATTTAAATTGTTGAAATAAATATTTAATTTACAACAACCATTACAAGTAGAACCATGACTAAAAGTAGCGGATATAATTTTGCCCGCCATAAATCTGGTAGTTTTGAAATAAATTTTTCTGAAAAATATAGCCCAATCCATGTTCCAGCAACCAAGAATAAAGCAGCTTCAAACCAAATCAGGCCAATAAATCCACTAGGTGCCCATGTAGATTGCCAAAGTGACAATACACAATAGGTCAGCGTTGCAGTTAAAGACAAAGGTAAGGTGAGAATATTTGCAATAGCCGCTGCTTCTGCCATAGAACGCCCCCGCCGCCGTAATAAAGGAACTGTCATTACGCTTCCTCCCACACCTAAAACTGCCGCAACCCAGCCGATAACTCCCCCTTTAATGAGTTCACTGTTTTGACCATAGTTTTGCTTTTGCCTTGATGCCACCATAAAACCCGGTCGGTAATAACAATCAATAATCGTTACGAACACATAGCCCATAAATATCCAGCGAAGCCAGTTTCCATTAAATAATGAGGCCATTACCGCACCAACAATTCCACCAAATGCGATACCACCCCATAAAAAGCGGATCTTTTGCCAATCTATATGTCCCGAACGATAGTGCCGAAAGGTTGCAAAACTAGCCGAGCAAAGCATGACAAAGGCTGATGTGGCTACGGCAATTTGCATAGCATGTATCCCAACACTGCTTTCATTGCTCCACTTTTGAATAATCACCGTGTAAAGCAAAGGTACAGCAACAAAGCCGCCGCCAAAGCCAAATAACCAAGTGGTTACGCCGGAAAGCAGCCCAAATAAAAATAGCTCATATAGCATGATCATCTTCCTCACGTTTATAGAGGCATGATATAAAATAGCTATATGGCAAACTAACGTAGAAAAGCCATCTTTTTATTCTTTTCAGCCAAAAATATATGCGTAATATTCCAATTAACGATGTAGATCATCTACCACAAGCAGTACTAGCATTAGGATCAGATTATCCTGCTGATACCTTGCTAGATACGCATAGCCATCGCCGTGCTCAGTTCTTATATGCACCTGAAGGCCTCATGAAAGTTGAAACCGAAGATGGCCAATGGCTTGTCTTACCCTATAGTGGTGTATGGATACCCGCAGGCAAACCACATCGGGTATGGTTGTCTAAAGTCAGTACTTATAGTTTGTATATAGAAGCAAATAGTGCCCCAAGACAGGCAACATATTGCGAGGTTATACAAGTCTCGCCTTTGCTACATCAATTGCTCATTCAGGCAAATCAGCTACCTATTGATTACTCACATTCAGGCCGTGACGGCGCTCTTATTGATTTTTTATTATATGAATTAGAAGCTGCACCCGCGTTGCCTCTGTTTATTCCATTGCCTCACAACACATTACTATCTCAACAATGCGCTGAGTTTATGAAACACCCCGATATTCATAGTAGCCCTAAAGATTGGGCGCATGAGAATAATAAAAGTGAACGAACTTTTCATCGCTGGTTTAAGTCAGAAACTGGCATGTCCTTTCAGGCTTGGCGTAATCGGGTCTGCATCATCTATGCTTTAAACGCGTTAAAAGAGAATATCTCAATTACGGAAATTGCTTTTGGTTTGGGCTATGAACACTCGGCAGCTTTTACAGCAATGTTCAGTAAAATTATGGGCTATCCTCCTACCCACTTTCTAAAAAGATTTCATGCACATAATGAAACACTATAAAGATTTACTCATGTGAATGGTGTCATACGTCTCGATCCATTCTCGTTTAATAACTTCAAAGCCTTGTAGAGTCCAAAACTCTTCAGCCGCTGGCAAAAATGGATGAGTGTGCAAATACAAGGTAGTAATTCCATTCTTTTTTGCATGGCTAAACAACATGTCACATAGTTGAGTTGCGATGCCATTACGGCGGTATTCAGGCAATACAAATAACTTAACCACTTCTACCGTCTTAGATGGCAAATTTAGATCAAAACGATGGTCATACGCCCGATATGCGATGGTGCCAATAATGCGGTTTTTATCTTTTACCGTAATAAAGCAACCTAATGGATCATTGACATAATATTGCCCAAAATTTTTTAAATCTTTAGGAACTTGCCCATGATAGATTTCTGGGAATAAAAGCTGTCTAGTATAAAGTGCAAACTCTAACGCAGATGCATAGTCTGATTTGTCCGCTAGCTGATAGTGAAATGTCATATTTATAGCCAAGAATGATCAGGGATAACAATGGTTTTGTCTTGAATCATGGCTTCATGGAACTCGACATCATAGACACTTTTTAAAAACTTCGGATCGGTGACTCGGGTTTTAGACTCAGGCTTAATCACCTCATGTTGCCGCATAAAAAATAAATGATCTGCAAATAAAAATGCTAAGTTGGGATCATGCATAATCGCAATAACAGTAAAGTTTTGACGCGACAACTGACGCAATTTTTTCATTAAATAAGACTGATAATAAACATCAAGATGATTAGTTGGCTCATCGAGCAAAATGACTTTCGGTGCTTGCACCAAAATACGCGCAATCATGACCAATTGCCTTTCACCACCCGATAGCTCGGTATAAGGACGGTCGCGTAAATGCTCAATGTCTAAATCAAGCAATGCTTGGTCTACACGTTCCCAATCTGACTTTGAAGGACGATATCGGCTAAAAGCCGCACGTCCCGTAATCACCACATCTTTAACCAAAAATGGGAATACGGTTTTATGAAACTGCGGTAAAAAGCCGAGTAATGCGGCCCGATCTTTTCCTTTAAAGTCTGATAGTGGTTTCCCAGAGTAACGAATCAACCCATCTTTTACAGGTTCTAGGCCCGCCATCAATTTAAAAAGTGTTGATTTCCCACAGCCATTACGCCCTAAAATCACTGAAAACTGATTTTCAGGAAACTCCAGATGAATATTTTTGAGAACCTGTTTGTGCCCATAGGCATAATTTAACTGATCAATTTGAATCATGCCCAATGAGTCCTCTGTGTTTTCATTAATAATAAGAAAAACGGCGCGCCAAGTAGCATGGTAAAAATACCAATCGGTATTTCAAAGGTAAGTAAAACCCGAGAAAAATTATCAATCATGAGTAGAAAACTACCACCCAGTACCATATTGGCAGGAATGCTATAGCGGTGGTCTGGCCCAACCAACATTCTCACAATATGCGGCATAAAGAGTCCATATAGACTAATAATACCCGCCGCAGCCACAGAAGTTGATGTACAAACGGTCACCAGAGCAATTAAAAGAAGCTGTTCCCACCGAGGGTTAACACCCACAGCCTGTGCCTCTTCAGCACCCAGTGCCATTAAATTTAAACGCCAACGCATAGCAAATAATCCGGCAAGTCCAATGCAAATCGGTAGCACAGCATATTGAACCTTTTGCCAAGAAGCCTGATGTAAGTTGCCCATGGTCCATTGCACAATGGCTTGCAATTTAAATGGATCACTTAAGTATTGAATAACTGTAAGTCCTGCCAAAAACAGCCCAGAAACAATCATGCCCGATAAAATTACCATCACTAAAGACGTCTGGCTTTCATGTTTTTGACGTGCAAATAAATACGTTAAGGCAACGGCGCAAACACCAAAAATAAAGGCGGATAGATTGGGTGAAAGCCAATTCAAAGAAAGTGCCAAAGCCGCACCGAACGCCGCTCCAGATGAAATACCGAGTACATATGAGTCAACTAAAGGATTACGAAACAATGCCTGTAAACCATTTCCCGCAGTTGCTAATGCAGCACCCACCATAAAGGTCAGTAAAATTCTGGGTAATCTGACATTGACCAGAATGTTTTGCATCAGTCTAAATTGTTCAGCATCAAAATATGATGTACCGAAAACTGCTTGCACACCCCACAGCAAATAGTCCCATGCATTCAACGTCTGAGTTGGCCCAATGAGCAGCGAGATAAAAATCATGATGAATGGTAACGGATAAAACCAATAATACTTTAGTGTTTCCATCTTCATTGCACTAGCTCCTGAGCTAAGTGCTCACCATATAACTTAGTTAAAATGCGCTGTTGCAAAGCACTTACAGGTAAATCCGACTGTTCAGGATAAATACTGTGATTCAAATAAATCGCCGTAATAATAATTTTGATGGTGTGCGGGTTATATATAAATGCAGGACTCAAATTAAAGACCTTTCGGTTTTGTACTGCGCTTAAGCCTTGTAATTCTTTTCGTTCATAAATCAGTTTTGGGTTGGTGTTCCAAAGCACGATATTGTCTGGGTTCCATTCAATTAAGGTCTCGGGGTTCACATTGGGTTGATTTGCATCGGTCTGAACAATATTAAAAGCACCCGCCAGCTCAATAAAGTCATTAGTAATAGACTTGCGGCCAGAGGTAGAAAAAATTCGCCCTCCAGACCATGCATAATAAATCGATTGCTTATTTGGCTGACGTGCAGTTTTGGCTGTGACCTCTGCCACAATTTCATCAGAAAAACTTAAAATTTCTTGAGCACGCTTTTGGGCACCACTAAGCACAGCGATTTCAGAAAGTTCTTCTTTCACTTGCTGGTAAGTGCCGGACTCCATGACATATACAGCAATGCCAAACTGCCTTAACAGTTCAATTGTTTGGGTTTGTCCGCTCCCCAAAATCACCAGATCTGGTTTTAACAGCACGAGACTTTCAATATTGGTGGCATTTGCACCTTGCGAAGGTGTAGCAAGCTCTCTATTGGCAATTCGCTTATCTATTTTTGAATAGGCATTAAATAGTAAAGGCTGTATGTACACCTCAGCCGGTATACCAATCACTTTATGGCCTTGCCCTAGCATGTAGAGACCATCTAAGCCCGACTCAAACAAAGAAACAATTCTTTGTGCTGGTTTATCTACACAGACTTTTGTATTTGTACTATCAAAAACACATATCGAATGAGCCCCTAACTTTTCTTGTGTTTTTGCCTTTTGTTCAGCTGAAGAACATCCACATAGAATGAGTAAAGTGAGTATTGAAACCAAAAACTTCATTACAGTACCCAATGCACAAATACAGTGCAAAAAATAAAAAGATGTATCTATTTGGTGCATTTTCATGTGAAAAACACACTATAAGTGATCAAGAATATTTGAAGCATAAGTAATACGGCAGTCAAATCAAGTGTTGTACTGAAGATAGGAACGATTAAGCAATAAAAATGCCAGAATTACAAAATAAACTTAATAATCACGTGATTGTGATTTTTAAAACTTAGAAGATAGATAGTCATTTCTAAATTCTTTAGAATTTTCTTTACAACCGTTAAAATAAAATTACTCACTTTCCAATATTTAAATTTAATCAGAGGGTTTTAGCTTTAATATTCTAGATAATAATGAGACTTTAGACCTATAAATTTAAAAAAACAAAATACATTACACAAAAATATAATTAACTTTATTTTAACTATCTTTTAAATTTCAATAAAAACAAAATATTAAATAATTAAGTTTTTCTAAAAAATTACAGGATATAAAATTAACTTTCATCATTATTAATATTAAATATAAAACTTTAATAAAAACTATTTTATATGCTAGATTAGGTTAAGAATTATCCAAACCAAGGGTAAATTCATACATTACAAATAATCAAATATAAGAACATTAAACATGACAAGGATTTAAAATCATGAAGAGAAATTATTATATTTTAGGCACTCTATTATTTAGCATGAGCTTAACAACCCATGCTGACTCACTACGAATGAGTGCGACGGAGTTCGCAAAAGATCCAGCCAAAGTAAGTGCATTACAAAAAGGTTTGGAAAAAATGCGGGCAAATAATAATGCTCCCCCCTTATCACCCGAGTTTCGTACAAGCTTTAATTACTGGGCCAATACGCATGGCTATTTTGGCACAGGTACACATGCAACAGACAAAGATTATTATGTTAATCAATACCGTATGCCACAGTGCTTACAGATATATAGTAAAGCAGTATGTGATAGTTACTATAAACATATTCAAAATTCAATAGTCCCAAATGATGGCTTTACCGATGAGGTTTGGGGCACCTGCCAACATAGCACTCCAACTTACGACAATCTAAACTTCTTACCGTGGCACCGTATGATGCTTTATTTTTACGAGCGAACAGTACGTAAATATGTGGGGCAAAATTACTCCCTTCCTTATTGGGACTATTACGAAGAAAAAGCGGCTAATGGTAAAGGCTTAGCACTCCCTCAATTAGTCCGCGGTAAACAGGCTGGTACTTTATATGATCAGTTCCGTACCCCAGGTTTAAATACCAACATCAGCGCCATAGATCCAGATAATGCCAGCGCTGCTCAAGCATTTAAATCTGATAATTTTCAATGGTTTTCGAAACAGTTACAATCTCAACCTCATGGGATAATGCACTGTGCAGTCGGTAAAAACTGTGTGCTACCAGATATGGGATTTGTACCGATTGCAGGCTTAGACCCTGTATTTTATATGCACCATGCCAATATAGACCGCTTGTGGCAGTGCTGGCTAAATAAAAAAGCGAATGGGCAACCGATTACACTTGAATGGGCAAAGAAAAATTTAGGTATGCCAGATAGTTGGTATGGCACTCGATATACATTTGCAGATGAAAACGGCAACAAAGTCACCATGACCATTGCTGATGTATTCACCCCTGGTAAAATCCCAGTGCGATATACCAATGAAAATGCTTGTAAAGTTGAAGCACCTGTTATGAGTAGTCAAAGTGCAGGAAAAGCAAACTTATTTAAAATGAATCATAAGCCAGTGAGCAGCAATAAAACTATTAAACTTATGGGTGTAACTCAAAAAGTAGCCTTAGACCCTCAAACTGCAAGTTTCTTAGAGAACTCAAGTCAACTTACTCAAACAACGCTCTCATCGGGACAAACCTATTTAATATTAGACAATGTTCAAATGATTGGTACTCCAAATCTAACTTATAAGATTTATCTATCTTCTAAAAATAAACTTGAGCAAAAGGTTTACGTCTCTACAATCAACTATTTCGGTGTACTAGATCATGACCATGGCGGACACTCGAGTAAAGGTGCTATGGGTCAATTGGTTTATCAAGTTAGTGATCAGGTTAAGCAATTAGGCATGCCTGCTGAAGACTTAGAAGTTCAGTTTGTTGCTACTGATTTAACGCTTGATCAAGTGAAAGAAGAATTAAGCTCTCAAGGACTCAGTATTTCTCAGGTTCGCTTAGAAACTTCAAAATAATAATTTAAGGGAGAGGCCTGATTTTTTAAGGCCTATATTCATTATGAAAATAGCTCATTTAATATTATGCACGCCTTTAACTTTGCTTAGTTGGTTTGCATCAGCAAATGATTCTTCTGAACGTGTATTAGAAGACCCACCCGATATGGCTGTTGCACGTAATCATGTCGCATTACTTGCTGCACCGAATCCTACAGTGTCATTAACAAATGCACCGCAAATGCAATCTTCAAATGAAGCATTGTTTACTTGGGAAGTTAAAAAAACGAGAAACAGACTTTGGAACCCAGCGACAAATCGTTATGACGAAGTCCTTTTACGTAGTTATCAAGGTACAAATACACAGCCCAATACGCCTTATATTGCTCCGACAATTGAAGTATTTCCCGGAGAAACTGTACGGGCAAATTTAGATAATCAACTTGATATAGACCCGATTACTCACAAAAAATTTCCTAAAGACCCAAGTTGTACTGGCGATCATTTTGATGTGAATAAACCACATTGTTTTGATGGCACTAACATGCACACTCATGGTTTATGGATTAACCCAGCCGGAAATAGTGATAACGTTTTAGTTTCGATTAATCCGGGTGTTAATTTCCAATATGAATACAACATACCACCCGATCATCCCGCAGGAACATTTTGGTATCACCCGCATCGACATGGTTCAACTGCTATTCAAGTTGCAAGTGGCATGGCAGGTGCGTTAATTATTCGCGGATATCGCCAGCCTACCCCAAATAAGACAGGTGATTTAGATTTACTCACTTATGGGTTTAAAGAAAGAACTCTGGTTTTTCAGCAAATCCAATATGCTTGCTACGATGCTAACGGAAAAATCGAAACTGATCAAAATGGCAACTATATTTGCCAAAACAATCAAATTGGTGAAATTAGAGATTATCAAGGTTTTGGCCCTGGCGATTGGGGAAAATCAGGACGATATACGAGCATCAATGGAGAAGTTCAACCCTTCATCACTCAAGCGGTTGCAGGAGAAGTTGAGCGTTGGCGAATGGTACATGCTGGTGTCCGCGACAGTATCAACCTGAGCGTTCGTCAAATGCAAAATATTCCATCTAAACTCAATTTGACACCAATGGGTGAAAAGAAATTATTAAGTGAAAGTTGTACAGGACCTATTGTAAGTCAACACATCATCGCAGCCGACGGTCTAACCCTCAAACAAGTTATGGACAAAACAGTAACCGTCTTTCAACCAGGTTATCGTTACGACGCATTAATTCAATTCCCTCAAGAAGGTCGTTATTGTTTAATTGATGAAGCGGCTTCGGCTTCTGCTAACGTGGACCGTACATTTTCACAGAAACACTTACTCGGTATAGTTCAAGTCAATAAAGCCAGCTCTGCAACGCAGTCTTTAACAACGGCTTTAAGCAATAATGCATACCGAAATATCGCCCCAGATATGCGTCCCGCAGTGCTTCAAGATTTACAACAAAATCTAAAGCTCAGTCACTTTGTTCCTCATCAGGACCTACCAGCAACATCGAATAGACAATTTTTAGAATTTAATATTGATACTAAGGCTAATCCAACTCAGTTTCAGGTGAATGGAAAACCATACAAACCAGACCGAATTGACCGTACGCTCGAGTTAGGTAAAACTGATGAATGGATACTCACTTCTAAATTAGCCAGCCACCCTTTTCATATTCATGTAAACCCATTTCAAGTGGTGGCAGTATATGACCCTAACGGTAAAGATGTAAGCGATATAAACGCCGTGGATGACTATGACAAAACGGCAGCTCCCGACCCACAATATCGCGGTCTAAAAGGGACATGGAAAGATACAATCTGGGTTAAAAACGCACAAGGAGCCAGTTATAAAGTCGTTGTGAGAACCAAGTACCAACGCTACATCGGTGACTTTGTATTGCACTGCCATATTTTAGATCATGAAGATCAAGGCATGATGCAAAATATTCGAATTAGTCTTCCTGATGGAAATGGTGGCGTTTCACAAGGCCATCACTAGTTTTGGACTGCAATAAAACTTTATTCTAAAAAAACCGCTTATTTTAATATAAGCGGTTTTTTTAATACTAATAAAGAAGTAAAACAGTTTGAATTATAAGTTGTAGAGTTATCAAATAAGGTCTTAAATAGTAATTAAAAAAGGCATAAAATTTACCAAGCAATAAAAACTGCTTAATTGTTAGGCCAATTTGTCTACATAAGAGCTAATCAAATAATTTAATAGCAGTTACAGCTCGATCAACATTAAGAGAAATAAGTCGTTATAATCCGCCCAACACCTGATAGACATTATCTTCTGATGCTGACCCATTCATCCTTCTGGCGTAGTCTTTATCGTTTAATTCATATTTATGCTGGTATTTTTATTGCACCATTTATATTGGTCGCTGCATTCACTGGCTTACTCTATGCAATTACACCTCAACTTGAACAATCTATTTATAAAGATGTTCTGTATGTTGAACCGCTAAATAAGGCGCAATATCAGCTCAGTCAGCAAATTGAAGCTGCAAAAAAAGTGATGCCTAAGTCTGCACAGGTAATTGAAGTTAGACCAGCCCCAAGCTCTGATCAGACAACTCGTGTCATTTTCTCAGACCCGATACATCATTTTACCAGTGAAGCTGTTTTCATTGATCCCTTTACGCTTAAAGCCAAAGGCCACTTAGCTGTCTATGGGACCAGTGGAGTACTGCCGTTTCGGACTACGCTCGATCAATTACATAGCAATTTATTACTAGGAAAATGGGGCCGCTTTTACAGTGAACTGGCTGCAAGCTGGTTAGCCATTTTAACTTTAACTGGCTTATATAATTGGTGGAAGCGCCGTCAAAATCTTAAAATCAGACAAACACAAAAAAATAAATTATTGAGATGGCATAGCACGCTTGGTTTAGTTTTATTTCCACTTTTATTATTCATTGCCATTACGGGTCTTACATGGTCCGAGTGGGCTGGAGATAATATTCGGGTTGCTCGTCAATGGCTCAACTGGCAAACCCCAACATTAGCAACTTCTCTTCAGACAGATAATTTACCTACAGTGATGCACCATGAACATCACGAGATGCCACACAGTGAAAATCTTAATTTAAATATTGTGTCAGGTGAGTACGATACCGCTCTTTCAATAGCTAGAGCACATGGCATTGAGGCGGCACAAATACAAATCAAACCACCCACCAGTGGAAATCAAGCTTGGACAGTGGCCGAAATTCAGCGTAAATGGCCAACTCAAGCTGACAGCATCGCAATTGATATGGAACAACATAAAGTCATCGATCAAATTGCTTTTAAAGACTACTCACTGGTGGCAAAACTCACTCGTTGGGGAGTAGATGCCCATATTGGTATGTTATTTGGTTGGATAAATCAGTTGGTTCTCGCACTTTATGCGCTTACGCTTTGTATCATGATTATTTATGCATATAAAGCCGCGTTTAAAAACTCAAATTTAAAACTCATGACAACTCACTTTGTTGGTCAAAGCTTATTGGTTTGGAAACGTGCAACTGGCCCACAAAAATTATCATTAATATTGGTGAGTCTAGTATTAGGCCTAAGCTTACCTGTGTTCGGTTTTAGCATATTATTTACGCTATTCATCCTTACAATGCGTAAATACATCCCTTCTAAATCATAAGTCTTCATTTTAGTAAGGAGTTAGACTGAAAAACTGTGCCTAACTCCTTTTTTAATCAAAAGTTCCAAGTCAAAGATAAAATTGCCTTTAACGGCTCTCCAGGTTGTACCCATTCATCTGTATAGCTCGAAACGTAATAATCCTTATCGAACACGTTATCAATGTTCAATTGCGCTCGCAGATCAGGACGAACTTGCATATAGCCCCCAACATTCACCACCGTAAATTCTGGCAAACTGGTTCCATTATCTATGTAGTTCGCACTGCGTTTGCCAAAATAGTTGATTGTTCCTACCAAACCAGCTTCTCTACCCAATAGTTCAAACTGATAATCTGCATTTAAATTTGCGGTGTGTTTGGGAATGTTTTTAAGGCGAGCACCTTTTGTATCAACTTCACTTTCAATGACCGATGCCTTTGTAAAAGTGTAATTGGCTCCCACACGGAGATGATCATTGAATTGATGTTTTAATTCGACTTCTACACCATGACTTTGTACACGGCCACTATCTACATAACTATCGGTAATACCTTCGGTCAATAGATGTTGTTTATCTAAATCAAAATAGGTTAACCCCAACCAGCTTTGCGGTAGATATTCGTATTTAGCTCCAATTTCCCAACTTTGAGTTTTCTCTGGGTCATAAAGTTGATTGTCTTTATTAAGCCCCGTATTTAACTCAAAAGATTTACCCCAGTTGCTATAAAAGGAAAGTTTTGTCGTAGGCTGGTAGTTCACACCCACGCGTGGACTAAACGGCGTAAAGTCCTGTTGATCTGAAAGACCTGTTTTATAGTCATCAATTTGTTGTTCCAGATGGTTAAAACGTCCCCCAATCAGTACATTCCATTCGGGATTTAAAAAGATCTGATCTTGTAAATTCACTCCCAGCATATTTTGAATTTCTTTAGAGTTTTTCGTGGTTCTAGCCAGCGCTAAAATATTTTGCCCATACACTGGATTGTAAATATTAATTGGGCTTGATGTACCCACGGCATTACGCAGTTGAGTTTGATCTATGGTGTAGTGGCCAGCTTCGACATTTGCAACAAGTTCGTGCTTTACCGCCCCTGTATTAAACTTTCCGCGCAGAATTGACTGAAGCTGAAATGTATCTGTTTCAAATTGACGGTAACGTCTAAAACGATTTGCGGTTTGTCCATCTGCCGCAATGCTTGAAATTTCAGTTGAGGTTCCTGCTCGTTCCCCATGGTTATAGCTAAGAGCGGTGGTGTTATTCCAGTTCTCATTGAATTGATGATTCAAACGTAACTGATACATCTGATCTTTAACCTTAATGTCACCATCCGATGGTTCGCCTAAAAAGGTCTTCTTGTTGACAACAAACTGTCCATTAACCATCGGTATACCACGATCAAAAACACCTTGATGTTCTGAAAACTCGGTGTCGAGATTGAGTTGTGTTTGATCCGATATTTTCCATGCGAGCTGTGGAGCAACAAAGTAATGCTGACTATCGACATGATCTCTAAAACTCTGGTTATTTTCATAAGCCAATCCCAAGCGATAAGCCAGTGCATCATTTAATGCGCCTGTACTGTCTAGAGAAGCCCGATATTCTTCTAAGGTACTGCCGCTTAAACTCGCCTCATTTTTTTGCGTCCACTCGGGTTGTTTAGTCGTAATGTTCATAATGCCACCAATAGCACCTTGTCCATACATGGCAGCCATTGGACCTTTTAAGAAATCAATTGCTTGGATATTGACCATGTCTCTTGGGGTATGGATGCCACTTAAAGAACTCAAACCATTACGTAAATAGCTGGTTCCCATATTTGGGTCGGTACTAAAGCCACGAAATGAGTAGTTATCCCAAAAACCGCCACCATAACTATCCTGATAAACTACGCCATTCACTCGTGATAACGCATCACTCACCCGCTGAATATTATTGTTCTTAATATCTTCTGCCGACACATGAGACTTAGTAAATGGAACACTCAATAAGCTGTGTTCAAATTGAGTTAATCCTGTTGAAGAAAAAGAAGTCTCGGCAACATCTTCAGCCTTAATTGTAATTTTCTCTAATTCAGTCGTCTGATTATTAGGTTGGCTTTGTGCCATTGCCGACATCGAAAATTGAGCAAACAAGATACTCCACGCAAGTGGATTGAGTAAAAATTTAGACATGACAAACTCTGTTTAGTAATGAATGAGGGACTTATCTGTACCCATTAACCAATTAAGCAAAACAAAGTTGTTGAGGTGGAGCACGGCCTTGGGGCGAGAGAAATAAACGCCGTAAATAAAATAATATATAAGTGATGGTTGCTAATATGATTAAGCGAACAGTCACTCCAATTTCAAACAGAGATAATTTGAAGCCATCAATTGTTGCAATGTGACTATACAAATAACAAAAATGACAGCTTGTGCTTGAATCGTGTTGGGCGCTCTTGTTTGAAATTTTTTTATTTACATGCGTTGATAGATGATGAGATGAATGTGGTTCCGAGCTCATTTTAGAATGGTGCATTACTTCTACAATTTGAGCACATACCAACTGCTGATGCATTTCATTGGGCAATAGGCTTTGCCAGAACACAAAGTTCTGTAGCAATATTGCTAGCAAGCCTATTATGATCCCAAACCGGTACATGAAAACTTATTCTCATCAATGTAAGCCGGAAAATAACATAATTTCATTCAAATCATTAGCGTTTTCTTAAATGCAGTCTTTCTGATTATTAAAATTTAAAGCTTGAGCAGAAAAATTAAAGAGTCTCGATCTGGATAAATATAGTTAAATGGAAGATCACTTTTAGCAATTTCTATAAAACCAGCTTGTCGATAAAATTTATGCGATCTAGTGGCCTTTGATGGAGTATCAAGAACAATCGTTTCAAATTTCTTGTTTTGAGCAAATGCTATGAGTTCATCATACAAAGCCTTTCCAACTTTTTCCCCTCTTAGCTCTGAGTTAACAAAGAATTTTTTCAAAATTGCTGATTTGGAATCATAGGCTTGGAGTCCCAAGGTGCCAACAACTTCATCTTGGTCATTTAAAGCTAACCAGAAATTTCCTCCAGATTGAATATAATATTTTGTGATATCAAGCAGATCAGGTTGTTCATCTAATTGTATATCTACTTTAAACTCATCATTTTGAATTTTCAAAATTAGATTAATCGCCTCATCCTGATACTTATTTGTATATTCAACAATTTTCATTTTTCAAACACCATAAGAACTAAAAAATACGGGTATATACCCGCATATTAGTAAAAATATATACTCCTTACAAGAATTACGCTTTGTGGCAAAATAGATTTAACTTGATAAAAGCAACTGAAATTATGATTTTACCTTGTTACAGCGCCATTCTACGTAGTGCTTCACGACGCTTAAGCCATCAATACAATACTGCTCTCGCCGAGTTTGGAATTAATATTACCCAATTTTCTCTTTTATCAATGATTAAAAGAATGGAACCGATTAGCCTTTCGACTTTGGCCAAAATGATGGAGTTAGAGCGATCTACAATAGGACGGAATGTAAAGGTTCTAGCTAAAATGAAATTGGTTGAGTTATTACCCGGAGAAAGCGATCAAAGAGAAGTTACCTTAAAGCTAACGCAAGAAGGCCATCAATTATTGAAAGACTCTTATCCTCACTGGAAGAAAGTTCAACAAGAAATTGAGAATAAAATCGGCAAAGATCAAATATCAGTTTTAATGGATATATTAAATAAAATTTAGTTAAAAAATTCTAACTCACCAGAGAAGTTAGCATGTTAAGCCCGTTAAAGGGCTTAAGTCGGTTTATAGAAAATTTGGATTCAGTGACGCAAAGATAGAAAACCTAAGAAATATTCAGCTTTCTTGCATTGTCTCCAACTGTTGCGTCAAACTTTAATTTACACAAACCCCGCCAAAAAATAATCCAGCAGCCTTTCCCTGTCATCCACGCTATTTACATCTAAAAGCTGAACCATCGCCCCATCAATCACAAATAAAAACATGTGGGCATCTGGCTTTAAAGCATTTGGGTTAATTGTTAAAAGTAAATTATAAATTTCTTTGATCAACCAGTTTCGATATTCAACGACCACCTGATACGCCTTGGGATGTGTTTTTGAAATCTCAAAAATAGCTTTGAAAGGCAAATGATAGAGTCCGTCTAAATCTGCATGTAAAAAGTAAATTTTGCGAAGCTTTTCAAGCAGGGTTAATTCTTTTTGAACATAGATAATCGAAATGACCTCATGTTTAAGTCCATCTTTTTGAAAGGTTAAGCTCATTTCAATGAGCCTTTCTTTTGAGTGAAAGTAGTTATAAAACGTGGCTTTCGGCATCTTTGCAGTTTCAATAATTCGGTCTACCCCGACATTATGAAAGCCATAATTGTTAAAAAGATAACGGGATGTATGAAGCGCGCTTAAAGCACGAAATGGAAGATCTGAATGTGGCATAGTTTTACCGTTATAAAATAAATTTTTGTTGTATATAAATGAGATACTTTTTCTATCAAATAAAAGGCATAGCAAAGCCACAAAGACTGTGCTTGGCACATCTCAAGTTTTATTGTTGATGCAAGTTTTTGAGCCGTAATGACTTAAAGCCTAAAAACCCTAAAGGTAATCAAGCTGATAATATGATTTAAGTTGTATCGTTATAGCTTTTGGCAATGGCTGCCAAGAAATGATGAATGTACAAAGCCAACTCCTTTTTATTGGGAGTTCTGCCAAAACATTATAAATTATGGTGGCAGAACGAAAGAGGGTTAGCAGACTTGGTAATACACAAGCACACCCGAGGGTGTCCCTCTCCCGTCCTACCGCTACGGGAGGAGACTAGGAGCTTACACACAAAACTATCCCTCAGAAGGAATAATTCTGATGCGGTATTACATGCGGTCTGCTAAAACCGACTGGCAATGTAGGCCAGTATGCAAATGGTAATCTTCAATATTTAAGGTGTCAATGTGAAATTGGCTAGAAAATATTTAATTAATTATTGTTTTTCATTAAATTACATAATTAAGAAAAACCTTAAATAATGGCTTAACAATTTAAATTCTACTTTTACAACATCAATATAAGTTCTCTATCTTTTGTTTGTATGGTGCATAACTGGTGTGAGATGCATAGGAAGAACTCATCTCCCCATGCATCGTAATTAGAAAGAAATCGGCATACTACCTTCAAATATTACCAATTTATATGGATTACTGATCATCCATATCTAAAAGTTCTTTAGATAAGCGTTCACCTTCGATCTCAATTGAAGCAAGAATCACCTCTATCTCGTTTAAGTCTTCTGTACTCAACCGAACATCGGCAGAACGAATGTTGTCAGCTAAATAAAGTTCTTTATCGATCCCCGGAACCGGTACGATAAAATCTTTTTGTGCAAGTAACCATGCAAGTGCAATTTGAGCTGATGTTGCTTGCTTTTTATGTGCAATTTCTGCAATTTTATTGACCAATGGCATATTCGCAACCATGGCTTCACGGGTAAAACGAGGGAAAGTTGCTCTTAAATCTGTCTTTGGGTCAAAAGTTGTATCTGGATTAATCGTCCCAGTTAAAAAACCTGTACCCAAAGGCCCCCAAGGCACAAATCCAATTCCTAACTCTTCACAAACAGGTAATACATCTTTTTCAGGTTCACGTGTCCAGAGAGAATATTGATTCTGCACAGCAGTGACTGGAAATACCTGATGAGCTTTACGAATTGTTATCGCACTTGCTTGAGATAAACCAAAATATTTAACTTTACCTTCATCAACAAGCTCTTGAATCGTTCCTGCTACGTCTTCAATAGGTACATTAGGGTCAACACGATGTTGATAAAATAAATCGATATAGTCTGTCTGTAGACGTTTTAACGAGTCTTCACACACTTTACGAATATTTTCTGGGCGGCTATTGATTCCTATATCAGAAATCATGCCAAACTTAGTTGCAATAATAACCTGATCTCGAATGGGCTTAAGTGCTTCCCCGACTAGTTCTTCATTTATATAGGGGCCATAGGCCTCAGCAGTATCAAAGAAAGTTATTCCGTCTTCGTAGGCTTTACGGATCAGAGCAATACCCTCCTGTTTTGATTTTGCCTCACCTAAGCCAAAACTTAATCCCATACAACCCATACCAATTGCAGAAACTTCTAGTTCACCTAATTTACGCTTTTGCATTTTTAATCTCATTTATCAATTTCATGAACAAATGATAAAATTTATCTATAGATTGATTAAGATCAAAAAATAGCAAGGGTTTATGAATAATATTCATAAATCATTTTTACATTTACAGCTATAAAATTTAATATGTTATAAGAATTTTGATGACTATAGAGAAGCCACTAATGATTGATAATTTAAATGATATCAAAGCTTTAATATTAGTTGCTCAAACAGGTAGCTTTACTAAAGCTGCTGCACAACTTGGCGTGTCGCAATCTGCTTTAAGCCATACAATTAAATCCTTAGAAAACCAGTTAAATCTTCGTCTGTTGCATCGAACTACAAGAAGTGTCTCCCCTACGCCAGTTGGTGAACAATTTCTCAAAAAAATTGAGCCTCTATTAAGCCAAATTGATTTAGAAATAAATAACCTTAGTCAATTTCATAATACATTGGCGGGGAATATACGAATACATGCTACAGATCATGTTATTAATTATTTAGTTTGGGATAAATTAATTCCTATTATTAAAAAATATCCTGAAATTAATGTTGAAATTGCGACTGACTATAAATTTACCGATATTGTTGCTGAACGTTATGACATGGGTATACGCATAGGAATGCATATAGATAAAGACATGATATCTAGACGTATATCTCATGATATCAAAATGGCAGTTGTCGCAAGTTCAGAATATTTTAAACAGAATCAAATACCCATAACTCCTGATGACCTGATTACACATAACTGTATTAATATGCGGTTGCCTACAAAAGGTGGAATCATGGGGTGGGATTTTAAAGACTCAAATGGTCAAATATTTGATAAACATGTGGATGGACAACTCACATTTAATCAGGTTCCTATGCTCATTAAAGCAGCCAAAGATCACTTAGGTATCATTTGGGTTCAAGAAGATAGAATCCAAGATGAACTTGCATCAGGTGAGCTGGTTAAAGTTTTAGATGATTGGGCTATGACATATGAAGGATATTATCTTTACTATCCACATCGACAAGAATCGAACCCTCTTTTTATGTTATTCGTAAATTCTTTAAAGCTTTAAAAGTCAGACATCTAGCCCCTAGATTTCTGACTTTGTTCAAGATTAATACTTTCTAATATTCAACTATGTTCTGTGCTTGTATAAACACATACTTAGAATTATCTTCTGTGGTCTGAATGAAGGTTGCTTAGGAAGCTGTTGGTGCGAGTTCACCATACCAATAAGAAGCAGTTACACCACCATCCATCAAAAAATCGCTGCCAGTGATAAAAGTACCCTCTGGCCCCATTAATAATGCACCCACGGCGGCAACTTCATCTGGCGTTCCTGCACGTCCCACAGGTGATAATTCAAGCATTTTTCGATATCCTTCACCTCGAGGACCAGTAAATTCATCTTTTGCTAAAGGAGTAATAATGATTCCTGGGCTGATTGTATTAACCCGTGCACCACGCTTACCCCAACGGACAGCTTCCGCCATCACGCGTAAAGAATTACCTCGTTTAGAAATCTGATATGCATGCAATGAATCTTTAATTTGATTGAGTTGCAACATTGGCTGGTTTAACAGCTCATCAGCCGGTACTGTTGCGAGAATTTTGTTTTCCTCAATCGTCAACGCCGGTATTCGATGTCCAGATTGTGAAGAGATCACAATACAAGAGCCCCCTGCTGCAATCACCTCTCCAAATTCTTCTAAAATCACTGCGGTACCATATAAGTCTACTTTCAGAATCACTTCAGGTGTAGCTTGAGATGGAGAAACACCTGCCGCATGAATAACACCCGAAATGCTACCAAGTGATACAGCACGTTGAACAAGCTGTTGTATAGACTCACGTGATGAAACATCAACAAGAGTTGTACTTACCTCAAAACCTGCTTCACTGAGTACTTTGGCTGCCGCCTCCGCATTTTCTTTTTTTAAATCAGCCAACAAAATGTGCTTGCCTACACTCACTCGACGAGCAATTGCTTGTCCAATTGAACCTGCACCTATAACCACAATGACATTTTTCATTTTTCTCTCTTATTCACTTAAGATGGTAATGAAACCATTATAGGTATTGATTTTCGAATGATTAACACCTTAAAAGTTATAGCCCTTATGAATCAGATTCATTAATAAAATCTTCTTTACGAATGTTTATGAGGAATAAACGCCATTACTGCACTCAGTACTGTAAAAATTGTCATAATGACAATCATGGTCGTAGGTGTGCCCGTAGATAGCCATGCAAGCAAAAGAGAAGAAATGATTCCACTTCCATATTGCAATGAACCAATCAGTGCCGATGCTGAACCAGCCATTTCAGGTACACCATCTAGTGCAGCCGCGGTTGAGTTAGCTGCAATCATGCCATTCATAGAAAAAAAGACAAAAACCATGGCAATAATGCTATAGATTCCCCCAATTTGGGCATAGAACAAAACGCAAAGAATTAAGAGTGCCAACATGGCAATCGCAGTGGTAAATTTGAGTAGTTGATCGAGGCTAAATCGTTTGACCAAATTACGATTCACAAAACTCAATCCCATCACCCCAATGATGTTGAGTGCAAACAACCAGCCATAATGTTGTGCATCTACGCTATAAAAAGAAATATAAACGAAGGGTGAGCCAACAATAAAAGTAAAAGCAGCAACATAGAAAAATGTCACACACAATGTATAACGCATAAATTGCGCATTACTAAGTAATTGACCGTAATTTTTAAACGTATTCATCACTGAGGTTGTGGTTCTTTTTTCGGGAGCATGAGTTTCGGGCAAAAAGAATAACGATATAAACATTACTGCACCAATCATTGCTAACAACCAGAAAATGCTATGCCACGTACTAAACTTAATGATTTGTCCACCTAATAGTGGTCCAGCAATCGGAGCGATTGCCATAATAATCATTAGAGTTGAAAGCATTTGAGCAGCTTGGGTCCGAGCATACAAATCTCGAATCATAGCGCGACCAAGCATAGGACCTGTGCATGCCCCAAAAGCCTGAAAAACTCGCCAAAATACGATCTGTTCAATTGATTGTGATAATGCACAACCAATTGAACCAATTACAAAAAGAATCATGCCAATGAATAAAGGAATTTTCCGTCCGATACGGTCACTCATTGGGCCCCATATTAACTGTGCCAATGCGAAGCCACCCAGAAACCCTGTAACTGTCAGCTCAACATTCCCATTTAATTCATGTGCCATTTGTGGCATGGCTGGTAAGTAAATATCTGTAGAAAGTGACGTAAATGCCATTAATGCACCTAAAATCATCATAAAGAACCAACTTGAGGTCTGTATGGTGTTTTTAGAATGTGAGATAGGGGCAGATGATGTTGGCATTTGAGAAACTCTATAAATTTTGCTTAGATAAAAAAGAATTAGTTCGTTGCATGGTTTTGCAATAGCTGATGAATAAGAGGATGGTTCACTGACAAATTTTGTAGCCATTGTGCAATTTCAGTTTTAGCTTGATTGGCTCTTTCTCCTTCCATCACAAATAAAATCCCATCACGTTCAATTCCACCTCTTAACTCAATACTTTGGACCATTTGACAGCCGCGGCAATATTGGTTGAATTGAGTAAGACTCTGTCCCATGCCATAACCAGCATTGTTATTGAAAGGGACAATGGTTTTGCCATTCAGATCGGCTTCATACTGTTTCAAGAAACTTTTGACTGGTGGTGGTAACTGCATATCCCATGTTGGAAAACCGACAAAGATGACATCGTATTGCCCAATGTTATCGATTTGAGTTTTTAAGGATGGTAAATAACCCTTCTGATTTTCCTCATCGACTTGACGAACTATCGCTTGATAATTCTCTGGATACGGGTTTTGCAACTCTAAAGCCACCAATTCCCCACCTACTTTGTCTTGTACCATTTTGGCAAGAGCTTCAGTGTTTTTGGTTCGAGACAGATAAACAATCAAGGCTTTAGCATTGCCTTGCACATTTGGATTTGAAGAAGGACTTATGGTTTGGGCAACTCCTGTATTCTCTGTACTTGGACAAGCAGTTAAGCAGAGTGTATACAAGAATAGCCACATCATCCGCAGAATGCTTGACATGGTATTCCCTCTTTTTTTAATCCAGTTTATTTTGCTTAAGCCATTCTGAAAGCAGTTGTGCAATTTGTCCGTTGTTCAGATCAGAAAAAGGAAAATGAGTATTTCCATAAATACCAATTTCTGGCAAATGGACTAATTGAGCGTGTCCACCATGTTGATTAATCTTATCAACCCAAAGCTGTGCCATTTTTAAACGCACACGCCAATTGTCTTGCCCTGCATTTTGCTGTCCTGCATAGCCATTTTTTTCAGTGGGAATGTTGTCGCCATAATAAATAATGATTGGCATTTTGGTCAGCTTCTCGAACTGTGCCATTTTTACAGGGGTCGGAGCCACTGTTCCTGTAGCACTCGACATCGGCTCAGGCAGTTCATTTTCAGGAAAAACAAAACCACTGCCTGGTTCATACGCCACGATGCCTTTAACCTGACTAGATTTGATTGCTGTCCACCAACCTGGTCCACCACCTTGTGAATGTGTAATGAGTACGGCATCTCCCGATTTCTTCAAAACCTCAACCATTGCATCGCTAATTACCTGTTCATCATAAGCTCCAGTATTTGGAGTCATTTGACGGAAATATTGATTTAAAGCTTCTGGATTTTTTGAAAACTGTACACCATTAAAAAAATTAGGATATTGCCCTATACGAAACATATTAAACCAAGCTTGGTCGTTAGTCGTTGCAGGTAGTTCCGCCGCTACAGTCGATTGGCCTGCTTGTCCACGGCGTGGCTGATCTACTACATAAATCGGGAAATTCTGACGTAGAAAAATTGTTTGAAATCCCTCTCGACCATCGGGGGTTGTTCCCCACGTTTTGGCCGATTGACCTGCACCATGTAAAAAAACCAGTGGATGAGGACGGGCATTTTCAGGAATTTGATAAAATACAGAAGCATGGTCACCATGCAAAGTTTGACCTTGAGGGGTAAACAATTGTTTATCATCAAATTGACCCGCAGTTTGGATCACTTTCCCACCCGCTGCAAAATTACCTTGTTGGGCAATCTTTAAAATATTTGATTGCAGAGGGTTGATTGAGCAGGCTGAAATTGAAGCCGCAATACAGATTGAGAGCAGCACTTTGCCGAACATCGAGTTGGTATTCATCATTTCTTTCTCATCTCAATTATTTTAATTGCTGTACAACACTTTGAGCATTGTTTGCCAAATCATTGCCCACGGCTTGCTGTAAAGTCATCATAATTTTCTGCATTTGAGTAGCATCTACACCAAGATTTTGAGTAATTCTTAAATGCGAACGTAATTGCGCATTAACATCTCCTAATGCAGATAGCGTACTCACAACAACTAATTCACGTTCTAAAGGAGGCAAGTTATCTCGGCTAAACAGATAACCAAACAAATGGGCTTTCAAAGCGTGATCCATCGTAGGTGAAAAATTATCGAACAGCGGTTTTGAATTGTCTTCGATAGAGGTTTTATTCAGATAAGCGAGTCGTTCTATACCAAGCTGATAATAATCGGTATTACTTGGTAAAGTGCTTGGCATTGCGCCCTGTGTATCTTTGATACCCTTTTTCTCACGCTCTTCAAGTAGGCTTTTAAAAGTTAGCATCCCGTTTAACGCGCGTGGAAAACCTGCATAAGCATATTGATGCGTAAATACTTCTTTAATTTCATTGACCGTTAAACCACTATTCAACCCACTAACTAGTGCTGGCTTGAGTTTTTCAATATCTCCTCTTGCAGTAAATGCAGCAATTGGAATCAAACTTAATTGTTTTTGATTTAACACTACTGATTTGCTGTTTTTGGAAGATTCTGATGTTGGTTTAGCATCAGTTAAATTTACTTTTTCTAACCATGTAACACTTTTGCCATCGGTAGCGACAGGACTCATGGCGATGTGCGACATTGGGCTATGTTCACTTGCTCCATGCCAATGTTTAACATTGGGTGGACACCAGATCACATCTCCCTTATGAATGGTTTGAATAGGCTTACCCCATTCCTGTGTACGCCCTTCGCCCTCAGTCACAATTAAATATTGACCATGAGGATGTGTATGCCAGTGAGTGATAGCTCCTGTTTCAAAACTAACAATGGCAGGAGCAACATTACCTGTGGAAGGCATTACAGGGAAACGTGAAAATTCAGCTTTACCTGAAAAGTTATTGTCTGGGGCTGATTGAATAGCAAGCTGCTCTGCTCGAGTAATCTGCTGTTCTATCTTGTCTTCAGCCCAGACCATTCCCGAAAGAGAACTCATTACAAGTAAGGCATTCACCTGATTTTTCATCATATTTCCTATCATCCTATAATATGCAAATCACAAAGTTTTCTATTTCAAATTTTTGCTATAGAAAGCGGTCAACTGACCCATTGCCTGTTTGACATATTCAGGCTTCCAATATGTTTCGATATGAGTCGCATTTGGAATTTTGAATAAGGTTTTATCTTTTGTGCCTGTGGCTTTTGCAAAAGCATCTTCAGTCATATAAAGGCTATCGGCCTTACTGCCTGCGATCATTAATAAGGGCTGATTGATCAACTCGATTTGATCAGTTGCATCCCAACGCATCAGATCAAGTAAACTGCTCATGGTATATTTAAAAGTCGAATTCGGATGAGCATGTGTTCTCCAATAATATTCATAACCTTGGCGATACATCTCAAATGGTAATTTGGCAATCTGCTCATCAGTCATATCGGCATCACCTGCATAGAGAACCGTACCTCCTGCCGCTTCCTGAGCACGAGCATCAGAGGCTTGTTTTATACGCTGTTGAATCGTGTCTAACTGAGAATCTGCAAAACCATTACGGCGAACTCGTCCTGAGTTGAACATGCTTAAGGTAGCCACTGCTTTAAAACGTTTGTCCGTTTCCGCTGCTGCCAAGGAGTAGCCACCTCCACCGCAGATTCCAAGTAAACCTAAACGCTGACTATCTACACCTGCATATTGGGTAATAAAGTCTGCCATGCCATGCACATCTTCAATACGATTTGTGGGTTTATCTACACTACGAGGCTGTCCGTCACTGCCACCTTGATAAGCAGCATCGGCCGTAATAGTGATATAACCTTGTTCAGCTAGACGTTGTGCATATAATCCGGCAACTTGTTCTTTGACCCCACCATTTGGGTGTGCCACTACAACTGCGGGATACTTCTTATTGGCATCATAATTAGCTGGGGTATAAACATTAGCGACAATATCTAAACCATTCAGCTTATAAGTCACAGGATGAATATTGACTTGCCCTTTAACGTTTTTAGTAATTGCACCACCATAGACTAGGCCAAAAGGGTTGTCTTTTTTATCTGCTGCAAAAGCAGCACCAGAAGTCGTAATTACTGCTGACATTAAAATGGTATTTAAAATTTTCATCATCATTCCTCATCTAAACTTATACATCTATTTTTCGATGGGCTAACCACTCAATCATGGCTGGATCACGATGTGAGAAAAATGCGCTGGTTGCTGTATCCATTGCTGCAATTTGGGTCATATCTTCTGTTGATAATTCGAAATCAAAAATATCGATATTTTCTTGCAAGCGTTCTTTGCGCACAGATTTCGCTAAAGACACAATATTTCGTTGAAATAACCAACGTAAAACCACCTGTCCTACAGACTTACCGTATTTCTGCCCAATTGTTACCAGTACAGGCTGATTGAATAAATTATTACGGCCTTCAGCAAAAGGTGCCCATGCTTCTGGTTGAATATCACGAGATTTCATCCATGGCACAGCATGCAATTGTTGGTTAAATGGATTGACTTCAACTTGATTGACCGCAGGTTTTACCTTATTAAATGCGATAAGATCGGCTAAACGATCAGGATGAAAGTTACTGACACCAATTGCACGGATTTTACCTTTAGCATATAACTCTTCCATTGCTCGCCATGCGCCATGCACATCACCAATCGGTTGATGGATGAGATAAAGGTCAAGATAATCTAGTTGCAAACGGTTCAATGAACGTTCAAATTGTGCTTTTGCGCCTTCATAACTGGCGTCTTGTAACCATAACTTTGTAGTGACAAATAATTCATCACGAGCGATTTGACTTTGGCGAAGAGCATTACCCACTTGCGTTTCGTTTTGATAAGAGGCTGCCGTATCAATCAGTCGATAGCCTGCTTCTATCGCATGTAATACAGCTTGTTCACATTCCACAGGATCTGTCATTTGAAACACGCCAAAACCAACAAGAGGCATTTCAACATCATTATTTAATCGAACTGTTTTCATCGTTATCTCTCACCACGTACATACAAGGTATTGGTTAAAAAATAACTATAACTCGACAATAAGGAATGTATTAGCTAGGCAATTTCGATTACATTTATATGAATTTTTGATTAATAAAATTCTATTAACAAAAAAAATAGTATTTTCGAGGTGCCGCATGTCTGAAAATTTAGATGATTTAAAATCTTTTATTATTGTTGCTCAAACAAGGAGCTTTACCAAAGCAGCGGGACAATTAGGTGTATCCCAATCTGCCTTAAGCTATACCCTTAAAATGCTTGAACAAAGGCTTGGCATTAAACTATTGAATCGAACAACTCGAAGTGTTTCCCTCACACAAGAAGGTGAGCAACTTCTTAATGATATTGAACCTCTCATCACAGGCATTGAACAAAAGCTCTATAACTTGAATGAATTTCGGGATTCACCCCGCGGTAAGTTACGAATTAATGGAACTGAGATAAGTCTCAACTTTTTATTATGGGATAAATTATCGAAATTTTCACATGACCATCCCAACATACAACTTGAAATGACCATGGACTATGCCTTTACGGATATTGTTAAGGATCGCTACGATATTGGGATTCGATTGGGAGAAAATGTCCATAAAGATATGATCTCGGTTAAAGTGAGTCATGAATTAGAAATGATGACTCTGGCTTCGCCCGCCTATTTGCACACATACGGCGCTCCTCAAATTCCTGATGATCTACACCAACATCGATGTATTGGATTGCGCTTACCCAGTCATGAACGTATTCAATCATGGGAGTTTAAAAACTCACAGCAAAACTCAGAAATTCAAACACTATCTCCTGAGTTTTCAATGGTTGTTAGTCATGCAAGATTACAGTTAAAAGCGGGTTTAGATGGGTTAGGGATTGTCTGGCTACCGAAAATTATGGTTGAGGCCGAAATACAAAAAGGTAATCTTGTGACGGTATTAAAAGATTGGGACATGAGTTATTCAGGTTACTACATGTATTACCCGAGCCGTCGTGAGTCTTCACCCTTATTTCGGTTATTAGTAGAAGCATTACGTCTTTAATTTTAACTGTAAATATCAGGCAAAAATGTATAGTTTGGCTAGAAAATATTTAAATAATTATTGTTTTTCATTAAATTACATAATTAAGGAAATTCTTAAATGAAAAATAAACAGAAATAGCAATAGTAGTAAAAGCAGCGACTGCAACTCAACCAAAGTTACGCTATACAGTAGGAAAATAATGTGGCCAGATCAACTTACTTCGCAGATTTATACCAGAAAATTTTGGGGTTTACAGATTGAATTATTTATTAAAAATATGCTTGTCTCGCTTATTTATTAAAATATACAAAAGGCCTAAATCCGAACAATTTAAGCCTTTTTGTTTTAAAATAAAGAATTAATAATTCCCATATCTATTTAATTGATCTTATATTTATTATCGTGTCCTGCAAAATAGAAGTCTTTAAAAAAAGAATTTAATAATATTTTAAGATTGAGGTAACTTATCAAGAATGCAAAAATCCTTAATAAGGCTATCAAAGGAAATTTTAGTTTCACCTTCTATCAATATACTATGACCATTAAAAATAAATCGTCTAAATCCAATATACTTATCATGACTATTTTTTATATTAAATTCTCCACATGCATAGCTATTCCCATCTTTTCCAAAAAAACTTTTGATATTTCGATACTGTAGAGAATCAGGTGACTTAGTATTATTTTTAAAATATTGTTTAGCTTGCCAAACAACCCTTCTATCAGGTTTGATATCAGATTTTCTGTAAGAAGAATCATTAAGGCTAGATTGTGATTTGCTTTCTGTTAACGATACAATCTTTCGAGTCTGTTCTTTCAAACATTCAATATCTACTTTTCCACAAATCAAAAAACAAATTATAATCCCTATCAAAATAGCTAAAAAAAACTTTAAAACAAATTTGAAAATCAAATTACTAAACCCTTCACACAAATTGCATTATTAATGCAAAAAAATAACCACTATCTATAATTTAATTTATAGCGACAACATTAACCAAAAATTTATTTTTTCGAATAGATTATTTAAATAAGCATAAGCTTTATATTTATTAAAATACCTATGCAAAGGTTGTAAAGTTCCTAAAAATTTTGCACTTAGGAACAACTGTTAATTCTTATAATTCTAACCAACTCAATATTTAAACAAATACTCAAAAAAATAAAAAACACCTAACAATCATGATAAAACAATAAATATTTTACCATTCGTTATAAAGTTTTTAAATTTTAACAAATTCATAGCAAATTGTCACTTCACCTGATTTACTTTATTTAAAGAACCATCCTCTCTGATGGTCTTCTAAATCATGTAATAGCTTTTCAGTAGTAGCAAATCAAACTGTAAATACAGTATCAAAGTTGGTACACATGCTAGTTCTCAAAACACAGTACGCTGATCATTTGAACGTATGAACAAGTTTCTAAATGAACATCAAATTAAACCGGTTATTAACTATGGATATAAATTTGAAGAAGCTATTGAAGCCTTTAACCATCTTTCTAAAGGCGCGTTTGGGAAAATTGTGATCGAAGTTTCTTCAAATAAATAAGAAATAAAAATCATAATACTTTTCAGATAAATACCTACACTCACATTGTTATTAAAGCTATGTGCTGTGCACCTTTCTAAAAAGATGCACAGTCAAGATCAAACTAGCTTAATGATCAGATAAAGTTTTCATATCAATCACAAAACGATACTTCACGTCGCTCTTTAACATGCGCTCAAAAGCTTCATTAATGTTTTGCATGTCAATCATTTCTACTTCAGAAACAATATTATGCTCACCACAGAAATCGAGTAGCTCTTGTGTTTCTTTAATTCCACCAATGACCGAGCCAGCAATTGATTTTCTACCCAAAATCATTGGGATTGAATTTGCGCTAATTTCACCCAAATATCCAACCAACACAATTGTTCCATTTAAAGCTAACGTTGGAATATAAGGCTTAAGATCATGGTCATAAGGCACAGTATCAATAATTAAATCAAACTGATTTAACACTGATTTCATTTGAGCTTCGTCTGTTGAGAGCACAACATGATGTGCACCGAGTTGTTTTGCATCTTGTTCTTTGTTGGCTGAGCGGGTAAATAAGGTCACTTCCGCACCTAGAGCATTTGCAAGTTTAATGGCCATATGCCCCAAGCCACCTAAACCAACGACTGCAACTTTACTGCTCTTTCCAATATTCCAATGGCGAAGTGGTGACCATGTGGTAATTCCCGCACAAAGCAACGGTGGTACAGCTTGTGCATCCAAATTTTCAGGTATTTTTAATACAAAATCTTCACTACAAATAATGGTTTGAGAATATCCGCCCTGTGTCGGTCGTTGGTCATGACGATCTACAGCGCCATAAGTTTGGATGTTGCCTTGTTCACAATACTGTTCTAGTCCTGAATGGCAAGCTGAACAAGTACGGCATGAATCGACCATACAGCCAATTCCCACCAACTCACCGACTTTATATTTTGTGACTTTGGGGCCAATTGAGGTTACGCGCCCTACAATTTCATGACCCGGAACTAACGGATAAGAACTAAATCCCCAATCGTTTTTGGCCTGATGTAAATCTGAGTGACAAACACCACAATATTCAATTTGAATAACGACATCATCTTCACGTGGAGTTCTACGTTCAAACTTAAATGGAACTAAAGGAGTTTCTGATGACAGCGCGGCATATCCTAGAACTTCAATTGTCATATTTTTCTCTCATGTTTAATGTTTAAATAAAGACGATTTCTTGGCTGGACCTTCATTGACGGCTATTAATTTTGAAAAACCGTGAATATGTTGTGGGAACGGTGAATCAACAGGCTTTAATCTATCGACTTTTTTGCCATGTTCATCAGTATAAAAATGAAAGTAGTAACACGTTGTTCTATTCCTCTCACAGATTTGCCTAATCCTCCGAATTGTTGCAATTCTCTCTATTTTTCTTATTTGAAATGCCTACAATAAAAACACAGATGACAATAGGTGAAATCTGAATGACGAATATGTCTCTAGGCAATAATGAAACACTGGCTCAACTTATCGATCAATGGACCCGTGAAAAAGGTACATTCGAAACGCCTATTATGGGACTGACTTTATTCCGTGCGGAAACACTGACCCAACCAACGAGCTGTATGATGGATGCCAGTCTATGTATGATCGCTCAAGGGAAAAAACAGGTTATTCTCAGTGAAGAAGCCTATACCTATGATTCTAATCATTTCCTTTTTACGGCAATTGACCTGCCAGTAATTGCTCAAGTTCTTGAGGCTTCGGTTGAACAACCTTATCTATCAATAGTGCTACGACTAGACCCCTATGTACTTGCCCAAATCATGCTTGAAGCGCATATTCCTTTTAAAGATACAAATACTGAAAAAAAAGGAATGGCTGTTGGAGTGGTGAGTTCGGAACTGAATGATGCTTTTATACGGTTATTAAAACTACTAGACACACCACAAGACATCCCAATCTTGTCTCCCCTGATTATCAAGGAAATTTTTTATCGCTTATTGATGAGTCCACAAGGTGATCGGCTTAAACGCATTGTAGCGGCGGGAACTACAGGTCATCGAATTGTGAAAGCCATTGAATGGTTGAAAACAAATTTTGCAAAATCATTTAGTATTGAGGAACTTGCAAGCACAATGGGCATGAGTGCTTCAAGTTTTCATCAGCATTTTAGGGATATAACTTCAATGAGCCCCTTACAATATCAAAAAAGAATGAGACTGACCGAAGCACGGCGTTTATTAATCACTGAAGAATGCGATATTTCATCTACAAGCATGCAAGTAGGCTATGAAAGTTTGTCGCAATTTTCTAGAGAATATAAACGCTTTTTTGGGGTTCCGCCGTCGGTGGATATAAAGAGCGTATAAAGAAGAACCTTTCATTTGCAGATTTCATTGCAAGAAAAAAGTTCAATCCAATATGAATCTTATATTTAGCATCTTCAAAATTTATAAGTTAATTATTTAGAATTTGCTCCTAAATATAAAAAACTGCTGAAAGCAGTTTTTTATTAAATAGATTCCATACTTTTATTCAATATATTACCTTACCCCCTCTCATAACTAAGATCTGCCTGTGTATTTTTGATAATTTGTTGCATAAACTCATTGCGTTGTTTAGCTTTATATTTGCCTAAACGATCCATACCATTAGGCAGAATGCGTGCAACTGAAGTGATAACAAAATTCTTAGCAAATGAGCCACCAACTAATGCGGTACCAGTAATTGTTTTTTTTGGAAAAGTTAGTGAGCTTGCTATCTCTTTACCAAGCATTAAATGAGCAAGAGTACTAATATAATCTTGAATCATTTTTCTTTGAATACGGTCTATAAGTTTATTCTGATCGAAACGTATTATTTCATCTAAGGATTGCCAGAGTGCGCCTCCTAACATGGCAGATGTCTCATCAGGGATAAAAACTTGATGTAATTCCATCCAGGTTAAACGCCAAATATCTCGTTCATTCGTTGGAACAAGTGAAGGATGCACCCCAACAACATGTGCTATAAAACGCCACAGGTGAAAAATATCTTCACGCTCCTGTTCCGCATAAAGTACGCCTAAAATATTTGCACCCAAAGTTGTAAGTAAGGCAAATGGTAAAATTGTTGCAGTATAAATAACTTGATGAATAGGTTGATCCCACTGATCAAAATCCCAGTCATTTTTGGATTTCATCGCTTTTCGCATATGTGCATGAACCATTCTTATTCGTATACATGCCTTATATCCCGGACTAAAACGACTGCACATACCATTCGGAGCAGTGACATCATTAAACCAATTTAATGTTTCTACAGCACGCTTTCCTGCTTTTTTATAAAGATCTCCCGATCTTAATAAAACGTGATTAGCAACTGGAGCGACATAACTCACAGCCAAACCAGGAATAAAAATGGCAAAAGCCTCTTTACCTATTAATTGATAAAAACGAGTAGCACGCTCCAGCCTTTTATGATCTACCCAATATGGGAAGTCATCCACTACAGCAAAAAAATCTATGAGTTCTTGGGGTGGGTTATCAACCGTTTCGATTCCATATTCAAGCGCCTGATTAAACATATGCCTAGATGAAGATCCAACTCTATGCATACATTCAACTAAATTATCTGCTACAGGATCACCAATTTGTCTAAAGCAATTAAAGGATGCCATTTGTGCTTCTGTAGCATTCGGTGCATCTTTATTAAAAAATCTTGAGGCTACATTGAAAGGAAACTGTTTCATCGTGCTTGGATTTTCAACAACGGCATAAGAATATTTATCTAACATCGGGGAACTCAAAATGATCAAATATTATTTTATAAGTTATTAAAAAACTTCTTCACACAATAGGTGTAGTTATGCCATATTAATGATCAATTTAGGCCAAGACTAAATATATGCAAGATCCTTTTGGATTATTTAACGAGACCATATCGATCTCTTATGCCCGTCTTTTATTAGAGATTTGTGAAAAATACGATATTAGTGCTGTGACTCTTCTAGAAAATACAGGACTAACCTTATTAGACATTAAGCAACATGATGCAAAGATGAGTGCACATCAATGGTCTAAATTAGTAGCTAATGCACTTCAGCTGACTGGTAACTATCGGCTAGGAATAGAATATGGATATGCTTTACGACCAACTGCCCATGGTTCATTAGGGTTTGCTTTTTTGAGCTGCGTTGATGTAGAAACAGCACTAAATCTTTGCCAACATTTTTTCTGTACACGCATTCAAAGTTTCATACCAAATTGGACTTTCAACGAAAAGCTTGTATACATTTATCTTGATGATGTCCACCCAGTAAAATTAGGCGACGAACAGCAGTCTCAACAATTAAGAACATTTTTAATTGAAAGTCTTTTATTTGGTGGAATTCATTTATTAGAACTACTCATTCAAGAAAATTTAGAGGACTGTGAAATTTTTCTAGATTGGTGTGAATCTTCAGATTATGAAGAAGTTTTAAATAAAAATACAAAAATTCATTTTAATAGTAAGCGGAATGCTATAGCTTTTCCTTTAAAATATTTAAAACACCCCAATCCGCAAGGTGATTTAGTTGCCTTCCAACAAGCTATTCAATACTGTGAAAAAGATAAAAGTTTAATAGTAAAAGATGCCACATATCATTTACAAAATTCGATAAGGATGGAACTCTTACATAATTTCAATAAAAACTATCCATCTCTTCCCGAGATTGCTAAACGTTTAAATATGTCTGAAAGAACGATTAAACGCCATTTACAGATACAAGGAACAAGCTTTCTTCAAATTCTCAATGAGATTCGTTTCAAAGAAGCCAAAAAACTTTTAGCAAAAGAACAATATAAAATTCAAGATATTGCAACCTTGATTGGATATGAAGAGTCTACTAACTTTGTTAGGGCTTTTAAAAAGCAATTTGGTTTAACACCTCATCAGTACAGGAAAATTAACTTTCAGAAGTAATTTTCTAACAGTTAAAATTTATTTAATAACCTGAATTACCCTAAAATAATTCAGGTTTGTTATGTCGGTATTTCTACACCGAACACCACTGGAACAATAATAGTTAGTTAGCTTTAGATATTATTTCAATCATCTCTTTTGTTGGTCGTAAGTGGCCTAATTGCCACTGTTCAGGAGGATACTCATCAATTCGTATCCAGACATGCTCTCGAAAAGCAGCATTTCCCTTTCCTTCAATCTCTACAAATAAATCTGCTATTCGCTTAAAAAGTTCAGCCTTACTTTCTTTATCTAGTAAGCCTTCTATTGTTTGTATATTTATAAATGGCATAATGCTACCTGAATCAACCCTAGGTCTAAATTGTAGACTCATGCTAATTGGAGCCCCACTGAATGTCAAATCAAATTATTCCAAATATTAGATTCTCGGCAGATGCGTGTGGAATTTTTCAAATTGCTGAAATATTGAATGACACGTGGACCATCCTCTTATTAAGAGAAGCTTTTTATGGGGTAACTAAATTTAATGAATTTTTAGAAAATACAGGCATATCAAAGCAAATTTTATCTAATCGACTAAAACATCTTATTCAATTAGAAATATTTGAATTATCTATTTATAAGGAAATCGGCGTTAGAGAGCGCAAAGAGTATTTACTCACACCAAAAGGTAGAAGCTTAAATATTGTATTACTTGCAATGCTTGAGTCTGGCAGCAACTTTATTGAAGCTGATAAAGATGTGGTTAAAGTTTTCCACAAAAATACAAATGATTTACTTAAATTAAAGCTGGTCGATTCAAATGATCAGGTCGTTAGCTTAGAAAATTTAGAATTAAGATTAATCCATCGTCAGGTAAAAGTTGATTCAGAATAAATAAAAAAGCCCTGAATATTCAGGGCTTTTTTATTTATCGCTTATTACTGTGGAATAATATTCACAGCACTTGGACCTTTTTGGCCTTGAGCGATATTAAAAGTTACTTGCTGACCTTCATATAAAGTTTTGAAGCCAGAAGAAGCGATTTCTTTAAAATGGGCAAACACATCTGGACCAGATTCTTGTTGAATAAAACCGAAACCTTTAGTTTCGTTAAACCACTTTACTGTACCATTACTTGTATTAGACATAATATATCCTTTGATTTTAATAATTTGAGTCATTTTAAAATGACAAATATAACTTTGAAAAAATAATAACGAATTGAGCTTAAGATCTGAAAAAAACGAAGGATTATGACTAAAACTGCGATACTTAAAGAAGATTTACTACAAGTCTTTTTTCTAGTTAAGTTAAGCATACAGGAAATCAATATTTATTCAAGATATTTATATGCAATATTTATTTTTTTTATATTAAAGAGATATACATCACCTACTTAGCAAAGATAAATGCCTATTTTTCTTAGACATTTATCTCTCACGAGCCAATGTGGGGCCTCTTCAACTATATTTTTTTAAAAGCCAATATATAGAAAACTACATTGGACTCGCGCCTACAGGTTGAGCATTCGGATGTGAGATATGAAATTTATAGTCTTCCACAATGTTCTTTAATTGATTTTTGATGGATGCATTTTTATCTTTATAAAAATGATTATTACGGTTGTCACGAGGTTCTATATTGCTAAAAGTAAGCTTAGCTTGATGATCTTTAACTTCTATTTTCAAAATATAATTAAAAGAATCGTCCGCTACCTTAATCATATTTCTGCTTAGACAGTCCATACAATTATCAAATTTTAGCCCTGCATGTCCTTTAATGGTCAGTACTTTATTTACTTCATCTGCCTGAATAATCTTTCGACTTGAAACATAATCCACAACATTGTTTCGCCAGTTTTTAGAAGCATCATAAATTTGCGTTTGGCTTAAACCTTTGAATTTAACAATTTCTGAAAAATACTCATTTTTATTTTCAGCAGGTTTTTCATCAACTTTATTAGGCAAAGAAAGACAACCTTGCATACCTAGTACGGCAAAACTTAATGTAGCAGCTAAAATTACTCTTCTCACGTAACGCTCACTTTTTAAAGAGACTAGAAGTTAGAACCTCCAAATTTACACCAGCACATCTCATAATTTGGTTTATATAAAGTTAAAAATGCAGTACCTGATTGTCAGGTATATCAGGTACTGCCAGATCTAGATCAGTTGAAATCATTGCTAAAGGATGCTTTAGCTTAAGTTTCCTAGGAATCTATCTTTGATCGTTTCAGTTTTCTGGACGAGTCACAATTGGAAAAATATTGGTAGACTTTTTAAATAAAGAAAAGAACTTTCCAATTTTTAACGGATTGCCCTTTATTTCGCTTTCCTTAGAAAATAAAACTTTCGAACCACTCACTTCACCTGTAATTAACTTTAAATATAAAAGTTTAGTCAGCTTCAACGTTGGACAGTTTGTAGGTAGATTATCGCTGTCATATTTATCAAAGAGCATGACCGAGTTTTCAATCCGTAATGAAAAATTTTCTTGTGTATCGGTCAAGACTAAGTTCATACACTGATTTTCATTTTTTAAATTTTCAACATCCAGATTGGTTGCCATCGCTTCAAGAAATTTTTCAGTCGGCGTATGAATAAATAAACCTAATAAATCCGAAGTATTCTTAACTGGAGTAACGCCTTGTAATTCTTGTGCACCCGATAAATAGAAATTACGCCAAGTCGAAGCTTCCGCTGAATATCCTAATTGTCGATAAGTTTTTGCCAGCAATTCTTTCGCTTGAAAATTCTTTGGGTTATTAAATACTAAATGTTTTAGAACTTCCGCAGCCCATCTGTATTCAGCCTTGTCATAAGCTTGCTGAGCATTTTTTAAAGCATTCGCCTCTCCACCTGCCAGTTCAATATATTTCTTTGCAGCATCTTTAGGCGGTAAAGGGTCTAAATTTGACGGGTTGGCATCAAACCAACCCATGTAGTATTGATATACAGCCTTTGTATTATGTTTTAAGGTTCCATAATAGCCGTGAGCATATAGCTTTTGGTCTAACTCTGGTGGCAGTTTAATCTTCTCTGCGATTTCAGCACCATTTAAACCAGAGTTCATAGAACGAACAGTTTGATCATGAATGAATTTATAGACATCTCTTTGTGTCTTAATAAAGTCTTGAATATTTTGTTGCCCCCAAACTGGCCAGTGATGTTGGGCAATAAAAACTTCTGAGTTTTGGGTTTGCACTAAAGCTTGGTTAAGATAACCGACCCACTTTAACGTATCGCGTACTTTAGCACCCCTTAGGGTATAAAGATTATGTAGCGTATGGGAGAGAATCTCTGCGCCGTTATAAAGCTTAAGTGAAGGAATGGAAAAAGTTAATTCTGACGGCGCTTCTGAACTTGGAACGTTATAGAATACAAAATCCAAACCATCGATATTTAATTTTTGTTCTTTCTGCGTAATCAACTGATTCGGTTCTAAAATTCCGATTTGTCCGACTGCTACCGCTTTACCTAAACCATTATCGACCAAACCTTCTGTATTTTTAGGTAAAAATGTACCATACATATAAGTTGCTCGGCGACTCATGGCTGGCCCAGCCATAATGTTCTCACTAGTCGCTTCTTCCATAAATCCTTCAGGAGCAACAATGGGTATCTTTCTTTGCTTCAATTCTTCAGCAGAGATAACCCCGAGAGCACCACCAAAATGATCAACATGGCTATGCGTAAAAACAATCGCTGAAATTTTCTGGTTACCTAAATGCTGTCTTGCAAATTTAATAGCCGCTTCAGCAGTTTCTTTAGAGGTTAAAGTGTCAACAATGATCCAGCCCGTATTCCCCTGAATAATGGTCATGTTTGCCAGATCAAAACCCCGAACTTGCCAAACACGGTCCGTCACCTTAAACAAACCAACATTATTATTTAATTTTGCTTGTCTCCACAGGCTTGGATTTACAGTATTGGGAGCTTGATCTTTAATAAAATTAAATGCATCAAAATCCCAAATTACATCTCCTTGCTCATTTTTTATTTGGCCAGTAGGTTTAGCGATAAAACCCTTTTCAGCATTTTTAAACTCATCAGCATCTTGTAGATTGTACTTACTACCGTAAGAGGCATTGGAGTCAATAACGGCCTTCTCTACTTTAGTTTCTGCAAATGTGTTAAATGATAAAGTGCATAACAATGAAGCCGTTAGTACTTTGATTTTCATAAAATTTCCTTAATATTTTATATGCTGTTTATCCCATAAAGATTGGGAATATTTTTATTGATTTAAACCTTCTTATTGAGCAAAGAAAAAACCAATCTTTCATTAAAAGATTGGTTGATTTTCTTTACATCTAGATTTTAAGAACAACCCTTTGTTTCAAAAGCGTCTTTAGAGGTGTAGCGAATGTCTGGCAAATAATCACCCATTACTGCTTTTTCTTCACCCGGTACTTTCACCTTCTGAACGGCGTGAGCAAAAGCGCTATCAGGTAATAAATTACGCATAATAAATAAACCAAAGTCTGAGTGACCGAAAGCTTTACCATCCTCAGCTGTATAGCCTGAACCACGAGGGCTTAGCTCAAGGAAATATACGCCACACTCTTCTCGTGCATTCGCTGGTCGATCTTCTGGTAACGAAGCAACAATGGTATAGAAACCGTCTTTATCTACTTTTTGAATATTTTCGTCATAGAGACAATAATTTGTCGCGGTTGAAATCACTTCATTTGTACAAATTGACCAATAACGTACATCTGTTTTTTGAACAAACGGATCATTATTAAAAGTTTTCGCTGTAGTTGGAACTTTACCTCGAAGTTCGATCACTTTACCTAATCGTCTACTTACTGTCGCATAAACATATTCATTGTCAGGTGTAGCCCAAAAACCAAGTTTTGGTGTGACAGCCAAACCTTCACATTTATCAATCGGCTGTTTTGTAATAGGATCGAATTTATAAATACATTTGAAGCTATCTAAAGCACTAAAAGCTTTGTACCATTTCGGTTCCTGTTGTGCAGGAAAACCCACATATCTATTTTGGTTAAATGCATCTACAGTATTTTTTAATGGTACTGCCGATATACGATCAATAGGTGCTTTTTTTACTTGTAGAACATTACAAACATCTTGGCCTTTTCTAACTTCCCCATTTGCAAGTTGTACTTTAAATCGAGGGAAACTCACATTTCCTTTAATATCCATATTTTTGTTGGGTACATATACACGATATAAAATGGCAACTTTGCCATCACCTGTTTTTGGGGCATACAACGTATTATTTAGAGGATTATTTGGTAAATCTCCTAATTGCAATTGTGCTGAGTAACTACGCGCTTTGCCAAGACGGTTATTCCCGACTACAAACGGGTTGATTGAACCTTGATTTGGTAAAATGGCTGCATCTAATAGGGAATTAACTCGCTCACCTTTTGCGGTATAGCTCACCAATGAAAAGTGACGCGAATAAGGATAATCCCCATCAATCATTACTTTTGCACCTTCTGGAACCGTAAATTCTGATGACCAATACGTTACATTAGAATCAGGAAACGCATAATTTAACGGGTCTTCTCCCGTATGCTGTTTACTTGTTACAGAATCTTGCCACATGCAATCTGTTAACTCAGTTCCTGGGTTTGTTGGTTTATTTACCTGAGTAGAATCATCACTATCATTGCACGCGCTCAAACCCACAGAGCCGATCACCGTCAATAATATTGCAATCCTTAACTGATTAAATTTTTCCATAATACTTTTCCATGTTGACCAAGCGATACAAACTTGATTTTTTGTTATATTTCTTAATCTCGAATTTTTTCGAGATCTAATCCATTTAGATTAAAATAATAATCCAACTAGATTAAATATCAAGCTATTTTTATCAACAATGAATAAAATTATTTTTTTAAATAAAATCAAATATTTATTAACATTTATTAAAATATCAACACTACAGAAAAAGTTTTATCAATTCTGATTACACAAGAGAGTAGAGTTCAAACCGTACTATCTAAACTGGTTCTATAAAAAATGTAGGGTGAGATGAAGCGATGCTTACTCAGTGAAAGATAGGAAATTTTTTGAGGCTTATGAATAAAAATGATCTACTTTAAAACGAATTCCACCTTCAATATAATCTTTTAGATATTTGGCGATTAGTTTATGATCTTTAACCTCTGTTGGCCAAAAATGCTCAATTCCAACATCACTGATCACATTTAAAATGATGTTAAAAGTAAAAAGTACTTTAAGTGAAATCGCATTAGGGTCTGCATCTGGTAAAGCTTGTTGTAATAGACCTACGGCTTTATTGGAAATAGGTACTAAAGTTTTTGCAACAATAACGCGCCCTTCATCTCCGGCACTAATCGTTTTAGAGAAAAATTTTATGTAATGAATGCCATTATGCTGTAAAAGTATTTTTATCATAGGTTTCATTAAAGCATCTACAACATCAGAAACTTGTACATTATCGGGTGGAATAGCATTTAATAACTCTAAACTATCAATAACATAAGGCTGCATAACATGATCTAATGCAGCCTCCACGAGTCCCCATTTTGATTTAAAGTGGTAATAAAGAGCTGACTTATTTGCAACTCCAGCAGTTTCATTAATTCTTTGTACTGATAGCGTTTCAATATTATTTTGTGAAAAAAGAATGATGGCTGCTTCTATCAATTTTTCTTTAGTTTGTTTACTCATTAGCTTCCACAGTACAAGTTAAAATTAATGGTATTAACTTAAGAAAATATCCCCATTCTTAGGCATTAACCTTTAAAGAAAAAGAATAATCCATATAGATTAAATATCAAGTTGTTTTACTCTTAAATAAGCAAAAAATAGAAACTATTCTTATCAATTTTGAGACTAGAAGTACTTATAAACTTATTTTAACTTCTCATTGTAATTGATATTTTTCATAAAAAAACCAACTGCATATTCAACCCAAGAACTAATTTCACTATCCGATATGACGTAATTAGGATGTGTAAGACACTTAAGATGCGCATCACTTCGTAGTAACGCTAAAAATATATTCGCAGCGACATCTGAAGAAGAATTTAACTCAATTTCACCATTTTTGGCTGATTTTTCAAGATAACCCGCAATAATATTAGCAAGACGCTGTGGGCCAACTTGAAAGAATTTTTCAGATAACTCTGGAAACCTGACTGCTTCTGCAATACATACCCTAAAAAAAGCCAAACCTGAATGCGATAATATAAAACACAGATAAGTTTTTCCAATTTCAGTTAAAGCAGAACGTAGGTTTTCAGCTTTTGTCTCGACTAATATAATTTGCTCTTGCATGTTTGTGCATTGTCGTTCAATCACGGCAGCAAACATCACTTCTTTATTTTTATAACAGCCATACATGGTTGCTTTTGAAACACCCGCCTCTTTTTGAATCATATCTGTTGTGGTGCCGCTAAAGCCATGAGTCAGAAAAAATTTTGTTGCTGCATCCAGAATTTTTTGATCTTTTTCATTAGCTTTCGATGAACCAGACATAGTGACCTTATAACAATTTTAGCGACTTCGTTTGTAGTGTAACTCATCGAAAAGTTCAAAATCGAGAATTGACGTAAATTTAATTAAAGAGTAGAGTACCGATCGGTACAGTTAATTGCAATGCCTGCTCCATGCATAAATTTGTGTTTAAAATTTAAGGTAAAAGATGAATATACGCCCCCTCATCGGTTTGGCAGGTGCAATTTTTGCTGCAATGACTGTCGAATTTAATAACCGAATCACCAGCATTACCTTAGCCGACATACGTGGAGCTATGGGAATTAGTGTCGACTCGGGTTATTGGGTCAACAGTATTTATGCCAGCGCCATGATTATTGGAATGATACTTTCCACCAGTTGGGCGGTCATTTTTTCTATGCGGAGAGTTCTTCTTTTTGCTATAGGGCTTTGCCTCTTCTCTAGTGTTTTAATTCCTTTTAGTCCAAATATCGAAATATTTTATTTATTACGCGCCTTACAAGGTCTTGCTAATGGTTTAACTATTCCTTTGCTCATGGCATGTGCGCTCAGATTTTTGGGGCCAGATATTCGTCTATGGGGCTTAGCCTGCTACGCATTAACTGCAACATTCTTTCCCAACTTAAGTGCTGCACTTTCTGCCTTCTATTTAGATGTGATTGGCTGGAAAATGATATTTTTCCAAACCATTCCTTTTTGTGCGCTAAGTGCTGCGCTGGTTTATTTTGGAATTCCTCAAGACCCTTTAAATTATTCAAGAATAAAGACTTACGATTGGACAGGCGCTATTTTAGCCATTGTTAGCTTGGCAAGCCTGAGCACCATGTTGTTACATGGCAATCATCTAGATTGGTTCCATTCCAAATTAATTTGTGTACTGGCTTTAATAAGTGTCATCACATTACCGTTATTTTTGATACATGAATGGCGTTCTCCATCCCCATTAATTAAACCGCAAATGCTCGAAATACGAAATTTTGCTTACGCTATCTTTGCACTGTTTTGCTTTGTAATCATTGGGATGTCGACAAGTACATTACCGCTCAATTACCTGAGTGCTGTGCATGGCTATAAACCTACCCAAACCATGTGGATTGGTTTACAAATTGCGGCATTGCAATTTATCTATATTCCCATTGTCGTTAAGCTTTTAAATCAAGCTTGGGTCGATAGTCGATATGTGCATGGCTTTGGTTTGCTTTTGGTGATTGCTGGCTGTTTAGGTGCAAGTCAACTCGACACCACATGGAATCAAGATCAATTTTATTTTTGGCATGCCATTTCATGTTTAGGGCAAACCTGTGTAGTGCTCTCGTTGCTCATGATGGGTACAAACAGCGTACATCCAACCATGGCAATTTATGCTTCACCAATGATTAATACCCCACGTGCCATTAGTGGCGTACTTGGCGTTTGTATTTTGGATTGGGTGAACCGAGTACGCGGTGAATATCATTCAACACGACTAATTGAAAATACAGCCCAACATGTTTTCCAAAATATTCAAGGCCCTGTTATTAACCCTCTTACCCCACCTGTACTGACTGAAAATGGCGCAGAACGTGTTTCAGGTGGTTTATCTGCTCTAAATTCTGCGATTCAAGTGCAGCAATCTGTTTTAGTCATTAGCGATCAATATCTACTTTTAGCGGGATTGGCTGCGTTTTTATTGATCGTTATGCTGATTTTGCCCGTTAGAACTTATCCGCCACGTATTGCTCTCATTAAGTTAATGAATAGTCATAACTCAGGAAAATCTTTATGAGTACTCTCGAAGCCCTAGATACCACCAACATCGAACCACCTAAGTTAACAAAGGTGCAATATCTCAAAAAGCATTGGGTTATGGTTATCGCATTCATCATCGTTTTAGCATCCATTTTATGGGTTTTAAAACTTATATTTTTACCCTCTTCGATTGTTAAAACAGACGATGCACGTGTGGATGTAGAGTACTCAACCATTGCCCCTAAAGTGTCTGGCAATATTGAAGAAATTTATATTAAAGATCATCAGACTGTAAAAAAAGGACAACTTTTAGCTCGCATTGATCCACGTGATTATCAAGCTGCTTTGGCTGAAGCTGAATCTAATTATGCAAAAGCACAAGCGGACTTAAGCGAAGCAATGCTCGCAGTTGATAGACAACCGACTGTTATTCGAGAAACAGAAGCTCAGCTTAGAAAAGTAGAAGCAGGAATTACACTTACTAAAGACAACACGGCGCGTTATGAGCAGCTACAAGCTCTTGGGGCGGAATCTAGATTAATTACGCAACAGTCAAAAACCACATTGACTGAGCAATATGCCGACTTAGACAGCAGCAAAGAAAAAGTAATCGATGCGCAATATCAATTAAACCAATACAAGATTCAAGTACAAGCTAAACAAGCTGCCCTTAAACAGGCACAGGCCGCCCTTGATAAAGCAAAACTAAATTTGAGTTATACAGAGGTTCATGCGCCTATTGATGGCATGATTGGTCAGAAGTCTGCCAACGTCGGTAACTTTGTTGGCGCTGGTAATCCATTAATGGTTGTCGTACCTTTAAATCAAGTCTACGTAGAAGCAAACTTTCGCGAAATTGAGTTAAAAAAAATCAAAATCGGACAACCTGTTAATATCTATGTAGATGCTTATAATGTTGAGTTAAAAGGTGTAGTAGATAGCTTTTCACCATCTACGGGCGCATTTTTCTCTCCAATTTCTGCAACGAATGCGACGGGTAACTTTACCAAGATTGTTCAGCGCCTTCCGTTACGCATCAAACTTGTTGAGAACCAACCGGATATTAAGTTGTTGCGTCCTGGTTTATCTGTTTTAGTTTCTGTGGATACAACTCAGAAATAACTCATTTGTATTTTGGGATAAGAGCAAAAAGAGACCATTTGTGGTCTCTTATCCTCCAAGCAATCAATGGTTAAGAAGAGTATGTTTTGAGCTTTTTTCAGAATGAGAATTAAAAAAAAAGAAAATTGTGATCAAATAAAATCATCCCGATATTTCTTTGGTGATTTACCAGTCCGAGATTTAAACCAAGTAATAAAAGCATTACTGGTATAAAAACCCAAAGATTTCGAAATTAGAGATATTTTAAAATTATTATTTTCCAAATAACTTTTTGCGAGATCAAATCTAACTTCATCTAAAATATCACTATATTTACTATTCTCTTCAAGTAATTTTCTACTTAATGTACGTACACTTATTCCTAATTTCTCTGCGATATATTCACGTGAAAAATTTCCACTTATATGTAACTGCTCATATAGAATAGAACGCACACCGTTAGTAAACTCACTACTACCTACCGATTCTTTAATAATTAATTTCGCATAATTTTCAACATTTTCATACAACCTACGGTTTGCTGTTTTTAAGGGTAGTTTTAAGGCATTCTTTGATAAAATTATTGCTGATTCAGGTTGGTTAAAATACACAGGGCATTTAAAAAAATTTCTATAAAAGATGATATCTTCAGCTTTTAAAATATCATGTTTAAAATGTATTGACTGTAAAACATTTTGTTCATTACTTTTTACAAGTTGAACAATACTAGCCCACCAAGCAATTTTATATTCTGTTGCATATTGTATGAATTTAGGACTGCCTAATAGGCATACCCATTCCAAGAAAATATAATTATCTTTTTCAATCAAAAAAACCTTACCAATTCTACCATTTAGCTCCCAATACTTTTCAAAGGTTTCTATGGCTTCTTCTAAGGATGAGCTAATTTCAATTAAATAACCTAATACCCCATTTGCTACCGAGTTATTTTTTTCAATAAACTTTAATATACTTAATGGATCATCTGAATTAGAAAATAAAAAAAGTATTATTTTTTCTAAATATTCAAATAAAACAAAAGAATTGGGATCTATCAATAGATTTTCATTTAAATTAATTTTATCTATTAACTCTTCGCGGGTAATGTTAAAAAAATCACAATTATCTAGTATATGATTAATTAACCCAACTCGAACTTTCCCATTTGTATTAAATTTTTCCTTCACTTTTACACCAATAAAACCTATTAATATAAATAAATTTTAGTAAGAAACTTTGAGAAATATTTTGAAAGTCTTAATCACAAACTATCTCAGTAAAATATAAACTACTACTCTTCTAATCCTAAATTTATCATACACTAAACAATAACTTACATACAGAGTTAGCTTTTTCCATTTATTTTTCACCTCTATTACAGCCACTCCCCATAGCCTTCTCTTGGAAGAGTATTCCCTTACTAAACATCTATTTCTAATTTATGCCATTTCATTTCTGCTTTAGGTCTATTTTCAAAAAATAATGTTTAATATCATATATATATGTATTTTTCATAAATTTTTATCAATTGAAAGTTACTTATAAAAAATATAGTTTACGTTAAAGATTTTCCAAATCCGGCTTAAGTTTTTACGTTTGGGGAATTCCGAATAGATTAATTAAAGGAATAAATTATGTTCAATTTTGGATTGCCATCTATTTTTTTTAAAGTTATTTACTTCTTAAAAAATCATTTGAAGAAGAAAAATTATCAGTCAGGGCTTTCTGTTCTCTAAGAGATTGATTTGTAAATTAATTTAGGTCACCTATTTTAATGCAACTCTCTTCTGTTACTAATTTTCTAATGATTAAGCTCAACACTACAGGAGCTAAAAGTTAGAGATATCATCTAATTATCAGGAACATATCATGCCCTTGACTACAAAATTACGCATGAGTACAGCTCTAATTTCCGCATTCGCCCTATCGGCATTGGCACAAAATATTAATGCTCAAACTACAGCGATGACGGATGATACATTTTTAGCTCAAACTAAAACCGAACACCCAAATCAAGAACCATCCATTACTCGCGCTAAACAAGAGTCATCCGCCCAACAACGATTAAATGTACTTAAACAACGGTTTGGCCACTCTCCTAATATTATCGTTATTTTATTAGATGACGTTGGTTGGGGCGATCTTGGAGTATACGGTGGAGGGGTTTCTACCGGTGCTGCTACACCAAACATGGATCGTATGGCTAAAGATGGTCTACAGTTAATGAATGCCTATTCACAACCATCCTGTACACCGACCAGAGCTTCAATTTTAACCGGACAATTACCCATCAGAACAGGACTATTACGTCCAATGCTACCTGGCGAAGGTGCTCATGAAAGAGGTATTAACCCCAACACAACCCTTCCCCAAAAACTCAAAGATGCTGGTTATGTAACGCAAGCAATAGGTAAATGGCATCTAGGCTCTACCAAAGAAGCTCAACCTCAAAATGTGGGCTTCGATCATTATTATGGAATTCTGACCTCATCTGACGATTATACGGCGTGGCGAGAACCTTGGCGTAATCCAGAGTTAATGCTGGATCCTGCTCGAAAAAAATGGGCTGCCGAAGGTGAAATAATGGCCATTGTTGAAGCGTCTAAAGGACAAGAAGCTAAAGCTGTTTTTCCTATCGATAATGACTCAATCCGTCTCGTGGATGAAAAACTAACAGATAAAGCAATTAGCTTTATTAATGATTCAAAAAATAGTAATAAGCCATTTTTTCTCTATATGGGCGCACGTTGCTGTCACAATGATAATTATCCCCATCCTGATTTTGTAGGCAAATCACTTGCTAAATATCCATATAAAGATGCCTTAGTGGAAATTGACTATCGAATAGGACAGATTCGAAAAGCATTAGAAAAGTCAGGACAATCAGAGAATACGCTGATTATTTTAGCGAGTGATAATGGCCCATTTACAGAAGCCTTCCCAGATACAGGGGTCACCCCATTTCGTGGAGCAAAAGCGACCAGTTTTGAAGGAGGCGTCCGCGTTCCCGGTATTGCCTTCTGGCCTGGAGTAATAAAACCTGGACGTATATCAGAAGGGTTATTTGATCTGACAGATATTTATGCGACTGCCTTAGGCTTAGCTGGTGCGACGAATAGTATGCCAAGTGATCGCTATATGGATACTATCGATCAGTCATCATTCCTCGTTGCTGACGATGGAAAATCACGCCGTCGAGTCCAATATTATTGGGCAAATGATAATTTTATGGGTGTTCGCATTGCCGAATATAAATTATTAGTTAAAGAACAAAGCTTTAACATTCCTGATACATGGCCACAAGCAAGTCCTTTTCAAGGTACAGCTCAACCGTTGCTATACGGCGGTAAGATTTTCAACTTACTTATTGATCCGAAAGAAGAGCACGCAATGGCTCCTCTAAAGCAACCTCAAATTCCGGTTTTAAAAGAAGCTGTAATGAGGCACTTAGAAACCATGAAAAGATATAAGACTCCTGTGCTATTTAGATAATGAGTAAGACAGACCAACAACGAGCTATTAATAGATATTGATATGAATGATATGGTTTACCTCAATGGTGGTACTTTCCTAATGGGTTCAAACACCCATTATCCCGAAGAAGCCCCAGCACATCAGGTTAGTGTTTCTCCTTTTTGGATTGATAAAACACCTGTTACAAACTTGCAATTTAAACAATTTGTTGAAGCAACGGGTTACATCACTTTTGCCGAACTCCCTCCTAATCCAAACGATTATCCGGGGGCTCCAGCTCACATGTTACAACCGGGTTCCTTACTATTTGTTCCCCCTTTAAAGCCCACTGATTTAACAGATTGGTCTTGGTGGAAATTTGAATTTGGAACGACATGGCGTAATCCACAAGGCCCTGGATCAACTATTCATGGTTTAGATGATCATCCTGTTGTTCATATTGCTTATTGTGATGCTTTGGCTTATGCATCATGGCGTGGAAAATCTCTACCCTCTGAAGCGGAATGGGAATATGCAGCTAGAGGAACTCTTGAAGGTTGTGAATTCGCTTGGGGTGATGAACTCACTCCTCTTGGCAAGCATATGGCCAATACATGGCAAGGAGACTTTCCCTATGAAAATACAATGGAAGATGGTTATTCACGAACTTCTCCTGTAAAAACATTTCCCCCAAATGATTATGGGCTATATGACATGATTGGAAATGTATGGGAGTGGACAGCAGATTTTTGGTCGCCAACCCACCAATTTAAATCGGTTTCACCTTGCTGTATACGACACAATCCACGCGGCGGTGCGAAAAATCAAAGTTATGACCCCGCAATGCCTGAGATTTCTATCCCTCGGCAAGTACTTAAAGGAGGTTCTCACCTCTGCGCCCCTAATTATTGTCGACGATACAGACCAGCCGCCAGACATCCTGAAGCTGTTGACACTTCTAGTAGTCATATAGGTTTCCGATGTGTCATCCGTGCATAACTGAAATATAAAAAATAACTCAATAGGAGAAGATTAAAGGAAAGAATTCATAAACACTAAATCAAGCATAAGTACTTAGCTTGAAATCACTATATTGATGATATTCATACAGCGTTCTAATAAAAAAAATTAATTAGAATGTTGTATGCCCCAAAAGGAATTTGAGGCTCTCATGTATTCACGCGTTACTCGTTACTCGTTATTTATTTTAGCAACATCACCATTTATGAATACAGCATCTGCTGCTGCTTTGGATAGATCTGGACAGCCAGTGACTGATTTTTTTCAAGATGGTACCTATGCTTCCGTTTCTTATAACTATGTTATTCCCCAAATAAGTGGGCAAGATACTGGTCTAAGTTCTCATGGAAATCCACAACATATTCCGAATATTACCAACAACTACTCATCCCTCAGAGGCGGATTAAAAACTGATTTAAATGAAAATATTAGTGTTGGCCTTCTTTATGACCAACCCTTTAGTATAGATCTTCAACATCATGGCCAAAATGATTTTGTCTCTCAGCCTGTGAATCACCTAGCACAAGGAACTAATGCTACGTTGAGTAGTCATAATTTGACTGGTTTAGTTGGCCTGAATATTAATGAATATTTAGGTATTTATGCAGGGCCTGCGATTGAAGAGATACAAGGTAAAGTACAATTACGTGGGCACATTTATAAAGGTATGGCAAATTACAATGCTGACCTAGACTCAGATTATGCTACTGGTTGGGTCATGGGATTAAATATTAAAAAGCCTGAATTAGGGTTAAAAGCAGCCCTGACCTATCGTTCAGAAATCAGACATAAAACCGAAGGCACAGAACAATTTAGCGCATTAAGTAATGATATTTACATTTCACCTGTAATATTTACCTCTCCAGAATCGATTAATTTTGATTTTCAAACAGGTTTGAATAAAAAAACTTTATTAACTGCAAATGTCCGTTGGGTACCATGGAAAGATTTCGAGTTAAAGCCTGCCAAATTAGCAGAGCGAACTGCACCAGCGAGTCCCGACCATACTGGGTTTCCATTAATTAGTTATGAGAAGGATCAATGGTCTGCACAAATTGGATTGGCTCGAAAAATGACTGAAAAGTTTGTCCTATCCACATCAATTAATTGGGACTCAGGCCTTGGAGACCCTGCAAATGCATTAGGTCCAATTAATGGTTATTGGGGAGTCGGACTTGGATTCCAATATCATTTTTTACCCGAATGGGCTATCTCATTTGGCGGCAAATATTTATGGCTCGGAGATGCTGAAGCTAAACGCCAAAATGGTGATATTGTTGGAAGATTTACAAATAACGACAGTATCGTTTTTGGATTAAAACTGTCTTATCAAAATAAATCTAATCATTAGAAATTTCAGAAAGGACGGTATTTGCCCGTCCTTTCATATGTAAAGCCTTTTTAATTAATCTAAATTCATGGCAACCGCTCTGGTTGCTTTACGCTTTCGGGTGATGAACAACCCGCAAACAACCACAAGTAAAGTTACGCCCAAAGATAAAGTAGTTTCATAACTATAAGCTGGTGATAAGAACATATAACCTAAAACAGTCATAATGACTAAAATCACAAACCAAGTTAACCATGGGAACAACCACATTTTAAAAGATACCGCTGTACCCTCTTTTTCCCATTTCTGTCTTAAACGCAATTGTGAAAATGCAATCACCAGATACACCAGTAACGCAATTGAGCCAGTTGTTGAGAGCAAGAACCCAAAGACTTGGCCTGGAAACATATAGTTGACCGCACAGCAGACCACACCAATCAAAGTAGATAAAAACACAGCCGAAGTCGGTACGCCCGCTCCATTAATTTTTGTCACAACTCTCGGGGCTTCCTGACGTGTACCTAAAGCAAATAGCATTCGAGATGAGGTATAAACTGCGGCATTCATACAACTTGCAACTGCAATAAAAACGACAGCATCCATAATCAATTTAGTCTCAGGAACATTCAGGCTCATTAACACAAACTGGAAGGTGCCAAATTTTTGTAAGTCTGGCGAACTCCAATCGACCAAAGCAACTGCAAGAAAAATAGAAACAACAAAGAATAAAATAATTCGGTAAAGCACCAAATTAGTCGCACGTTTAATTTTTTCTTCGGGATTTTTAGATTCTGCCGCAGCAATTGAAAGAATTTCGATTCCAAAAAATGAAAATGCCGAGATTAAAATAGCCGATACAACTCCGCCCATGCCATGTGGCATAAAGCCACCATTTGAAAATAGATTGCCGATACCACTCACATTTTTTGCTAAAGGCCACATTCCAAATACAGCCATTGCCCCGATGATGATAAATACTACAATTGCAACGACTTTAATGAGGGCAAACCAAAACTCAAATTCACCAAAACTTTTGGTACTAAAAAAGTTAGCTAGGCTGAGTAAAATAATAAAGGCAAACGCATAAAGGGCACTGGAAATTTGTGGGAACCATGCATGTAAAATTTCAGCCCCTGCGATGGCTTCAATTGGAATAACCAGTACCCAAAACCACCAATATAACCATCCGATGGTAAACCCAGCCCAAGGGCCGATTGCTTTACGGGCATATGTAGAAAATGAACCTGTGTCTGGTTGCGCTACCGCCATTTCACCCAGCATACGCATAACCAGAAAAACCAAAATACTTGTAATTATATAAGCGAGTACGGCAGCTGGCCCTGCTTTTGCAATTGCCGCAGAAGAACCTACAAATAAACCCGCACCAATAACGCCGCCAATACTAATCATGGTGATATGTCGGTTAGAAAGTCCTTCACCTAATTTTGTTGTTTTATCATTGTTCATATTCGATTCCTTCAAATTGACAAACTGATTTTAAAACCGTCTTAAAAATGTACTTCTCCAACTTGTACGAAACAAAAAAGGGAAAATCAGAGTTTTCCCTTTTTATTCATCAATTTAATGTAGGCATAGCGAACTGTTTGGATTCACGGACTTGAGTCGAAGGCCAACGTTGCGTAATGGTTTTACGGCGTGTATAAAAACGCACACCATCTGGCCCATACGCATATAAATCACCAAACAATGAACGTTTCCAGCCACCAAAACTATGATATGCAACTGGCACAGGTAGTGGCACATTGACCCCAACCATTCCAACTTGAATATGGCTGGTAAAATAACGTGCAGCCTCGCCATCACGAGTGTAGATACACGTTCCATTACCATATTCATGGTCATTAATAAGTTGCATTGCATCTTGCATGGTTTGTACACGAATGACCTGTAAAACAGGACCAAATATTTCTTGCTGGTAACTCGTCATGTCTGGTGAAACTTGATCAATTAAAGTTGGCCCAACAAAAAAACCTTTCTCATAACCTGCTGGTTTTGCATCACGACCATCCACAACAATTTTAGCACCTTGTTGTTCAGCACTTTGAATAAAAGCTTGTACTTTGTCTTTATGTGCTTGCGTAATGAGCGGTCCGAAGTCATTACGCTCATCTGCATAGTGTCCAAACTTCAACTGCTTCATTTCTTGTTTTAATTTTTCAATCACAACATCTGCAACTTCATCGCCAATTGCCACAGCCACGGACAGTGCCATACAACGTTCGCCAGATGAACCAAATGCCGCACCTAACAAAGAAGTCACCACATTATCAATGTCAGCATCGGGCATAATAATGGCGTGATTTTTGGCTCCGCCTAATGCTTGACAACGTTTACCACTCGCCGTTGCTGTACGGTAAATGTACTCCGCAATAGGCGTTGACCCAACAAAGCTCACCGCTTGAATTTTTGGATGATGCAATAACGCATCAACAGCTTCTTTATCGCCATTTACAACATTGAAAACACCATCTGGTAATCCTGCTTGTTTTAACAGTTCAGCTAGAAATAAAGCAGCCGACGGCGCTTTTTCTGAAGGCTTTAAAATAAAACAGTTACCGCAAACAATCGCCATTGGGAACATCCACAATGGGACCATTGCTGGAAAGTTAAAAGGCGTAATCCCAGCAACCACACCTAGTGGTTGAAATTCGCTCCATGAATCAATATCTGGCCCAACATTTTTCGAATATTCACCTTTTAAAAACTCAGGCGCACCACATGCATATTCGACATTTTCGATGCCACGTTGTAATTCACCTTTTGCATCGTGACAAATTTTCCCGTGTTCCTCGCCAATCAGCTGGCAAAGCTTGTCAGCATTTTCTTCGAGTAATTGCTTAAATTTAAACATAACACGTGCACGCTTAATCACTGGTGTATCACGCCATGCTGGAAAAGCCTGCTCTGCAATTTGAACCACGTGGTTGACCAGCTCTGCGTCTGCAAGTGCAACATCTTTAGTACTCTCACCAGTCGCTGGGTTATAAACCGGCTGTTTCTTGGTAGTTTTGGTTACGGGGCCACCATCAATAAAATGCCCTACTACTTTAACGGTTTGCTGACTTGAATCTGTGTCTGTGTTGGCAATCGCGTTGCTGTCAAAATTCTCTAAAGTGTTCATCTTTATTCCTTGTGTCTATTCATCTTTTCCAATTAAGTTTTAAGTCGATCAGTGTTATTTGACTTGGTAAATTGCTTCACCTACGGCGTTCATGAGTCTTTGTAACTCTGCCTCTGTGCTATTAAACATTGGGCCAAATTGGAGTGTGTCGCCGCCAAAACGCACATAGAAACCCGCTTTCCAAAGTTGCATGCCAATTTCAAAACCACGAATCGTCGCATCGCCATCACGTGGTGCTAATTGCACAGCACCAATCAGCCCGCAGTTGCGTATATCAAGAATGTTTGGAGCGCCTTTTAATTCATGTAAAAGTTTTTCAAAGCTTGGAGCCAAATCAGCCGATTGATGAATTAAATTTTTCTTCTCTAAAACATCGAGTGTTGCTAAAGCAGCCGCGCAAGCCACAGGATGCGCCGAATAGGTATAACCATGGGTGAACTCAACCGCATGTTCCGGTAAATCTTGCTGCATAAAGGCATCATAAATTTCATGGCTTGCCACCACGCCACCAAGCGGAATAGCGCCGTTGGTAATTTGTTTGGCAAAATTTAAAATATCTGGCGTAACGTCAAAATATTCTGAAGCAGTCCATTTACCCATTCGCCCAAAACCAGTAATGACTTCATCGAAAATCAGCAAGATATCGTGTTGGTCGCAGATTTCTCTTAAGCGTTTTAAATAACCAGTCGGCGGCACAATGCATCCTGCCGAACCAGAAACTGGTTCTACAATGACAGCGGCAATATTAGATGCATCATGCAGCTCAATTAACTTAAGCATTTCATTGGCAAGTTCTACACCACCTGTTTCAGCACAGCCTTTGGTAAAACTTAAATCGGGCTGCAAGGTGTGCGGTAAATGGTCTACATCCATGAGCTGACCAAACATTTTACGATTGCCACCAATGCCTCCAAGGCTGGTTCCTGCAACGTTTACCCCATGGTACCCACGTGCGCGACCAATCAGTTTAGTTTTGCTTGGTTTGCCTTTAATTCGCCAATAGGCACGCGCCATTTTAATTGCGGTGTCAGCTGACTCTGAACCCGAGTCGGTAAAGAACACATGCTGCAATTTTTCAGGCATATGCTGAATAATTCGTTCAGCCAACTGAAACGATAATGGATGACCAAACTGAAATGCCGGAGAATAATCAAGTTTGGCTAACTGAGTACTCACGGCTTGCTGAATTTCTGGAAGCGTATGCCCTGCACCACAAGTCCAAAGGCCCGACAAAGAGTCGTAGACTTCGCGGCCTGCGCTATCAATTAAATAAGATCCTTTAGCACCAACAATCATGCGTGGATCTTTATGGAAATTACGATTTGCAGAAAATGGCATCCAATGCGCTTGATAATTTAAGCTCATCTGAGCATTTGATTGAACGGTTTCCGATGCTGCGTTGTCATCAGTTAATTTGTCGATATCAAACATAATCACTCTTCTTGTTTTGAGGCTATTTTTTGAGTGTACATAGCGATATAGTTTTGATAAATTCAAATTATCTTGAGTTTAGATTTAAAAAAACAAAACTAAATGAAACCTAAAAAATTAAATCAAGTCACTGATTTTGATATTAAATTACTTAAAATTTTTAAAACAGTTTGTGACTGTCATAGCTTTACGTCTGCCGAAAGTATTCTTGGCATTAGCCGCTCTGCAATTAGTCTGCATATGAGTGATTTAGAAAATCGTCTGGGCATTCGGTTATGCCAACGTGGCCGTGCAGGGTTTGCCCTGACGGATGAAGGACGGGAAATTTTAGAATATATAGAAGTGCTCACCGCATCTATCGAAGACTTTCGCTCTAAAGTTAATCAAATGCATAACCGTCTAAAAGGTGAATTTAATATAGGCATTATTAACAACCTTGTGACCATGCCAAGTGGCTACATTACCAATACGCTGGCACAACTTGCCGAAGAACATTCTGAAGTGATTATTAACATTAGTATGAGCACACTTTCAGATATTGAGTGCCGTGTGCTAGATAATCGTTTACATGCAGGAGCAATTCCCCTTGTTACCCCTTTGTCTGGTCTTGATTACTTTGATTTATATAGCGAAAGCTCATTTTTATATTGCGGTAAAAACCATCCCTTGTTTGGCAAATGTAGCAACCTCAATTTAGATGAGTTAAAAACCTGGCAAGCGGTACTCCCCAATTATGCGATTACACCAGAAGCAGCAAAGTTGCACCAGCTTTTAGACTGTAAAGCGACAGCAAGTGACCGTGAAGGAATTGCATTTCTGATTTTAACTGGAAAATTTTTAGGTTTTTTACCCGACCACTATGCTAAAAAATGGGTTGAAGATGGTTTTATGCAAGCTGTTTCAAAGGGAGAAATGCATTACAGTACCCCCATTTGCTTAATTACTCACAAAGGCAAAAACCACAATATTATTTTAAAAACCTTTATGGAGATGCTTGAGAAGCGGATCGTAAATAATTAAAAATCTATCTTTTTTAATTTATTAAGCTCAAACATGGCCTTTTTATATTTAAAATATGCCTTATTTATCTGTTTTAGTTTCTATTGATACTACTAAAAAATAGTCAGTAGTTTACAGATGCATTGAAGACAATTCACAACCTAGTGCTAGTTGTAGTTTTACCCTAACTCCTCATTAAAAATTAGCTTATTTCTTAGGATATGAGCACGGTTAGAAATTATTTATACAGAATTTTGCAGATCGAATGCATTTCGAGCGTGTTCAACCATTGGAAGCTTATCAATTGTCCACGCATGCAGTTGTCGTAAGGGTTGCTGCAAGGTATTGCCCAGAGGCGTGATTTCATATTGAACAGCCAGTGGAGACGAAATCACATGGCGGGAAATAAGTCCATTACGCTCCAAACGGCGCAGACACTGGGTCAGAGCCTTTTGTGTAACACCTTCCAACCGACGCTTAATCGCATTAAAACGATGTGGACCATCCTCTAAAACAGCCAATACCATCATCGACCATTTATCTGCAATTTGATCAAATAAGGCTCTGCTTGGGCAATCTGATGAAAAACACTGCGGTTCAATAACTAACATCGAATGTTCCATGACTCTCCCTGAACAACTACACACCAATGTGGTACTAGGTTTAAATTTTATACCAATCTAAACGCTTGAACAACAAGCTCTCAATCCACTCGCTTAGCCAGCTTAATTGAGAGTCACATCATACAGTGTGGCAAGTAATTACTATGAAAATGAAGTTTGAGGTGGTTTACGTGAGTATACCTAGTCTACTTAAAGTACCTAATTGACACTAGGTTTATAATATATACCATTAAGACTTACACATTTTTAGAGTCTATTTGATGTCTATTCTGAATAACTTCTTCCATCCTCTTGAGCTTGCTTCAGGCATAACTCTTCGCAATCGTATTGTGATGTCGCCAATGACAACTTGGTCAAGCACTGATGATTTTCAAATCTCGGATGAAGAGGAAGCCTATTACCGTCTTCGCGTTAAAGGTGTGGGTTTGGTCATTAGCGGCTGTGCACAAGTCACCGCTAATGGTATTGGATTCACAAATGAGTTTTCTGCTGCTGACGACAGCTATATTCCAAGTCTTAAGCGGCTTGCTGACGCTGCAAAGAGTGGTGACGCACCAGCCATTCTTCAGCTATTTCATGCAGGCAACAAGGCACTACCTCATCTCATTCCCGATGCAGATGTTGTGAGCTCGAGCGCTATCTTGACGAAAGCTACTCCTTTCATGGCACCGCTGACACCTCGAGCACTGACAAGCGATGAAATCTTGCAGATGATCAAGGCATTCGGTGAAGCAACAAGACGCGGTATTGAGGCGGGTTTTGACGGCATCGAAGTGCATGGCGCCCATGGTTTTCTTTTGCAAAATTTCCTGTCGCCAGCTACCAATACACGCACCGATGAATGGGGTGGCTCGTCAGAAAATCGCATGAGGTTCCCATTAGCCGTCGTTGCAGAAATCAAGCGCATTATAGCCAATTATGCTGACCGCCCATTTGCTATCGGTGTCCGCCTTTCACCTGAAGAGACAGTCGATGAAGGTTACCGTATTGACCAAACTCTTACTTTTATTGACCAATTGTTGGACCTCGGGGTCGATTATATTCATGTCTCTTTGGCTAACCTGTTGACTGACTGCCCTATCGACGATCCAACAGGACCATCCATTATCAGTCGTATCATTAATCGGGTCGACGATCGTGTACCTGTTTTGGCCGCTGGTGGCATTCTGACACCAGATCAAGCCAAGCAAGCACTGGATACTGGGCTATCTATGGTTTCGGTTGGACGCGGGCTGATCATCAATCCAGACTGGGTCGATCATCTTAAACAAGAACAGGAAGTGAACATTGAACTTGATCCAACTAAGATAGATACTCTCAAGATTCCACAGAAGCTTTGGGCCATCATTCAAGGCATGCCTGGCTGGATTCCTTTAAAGCAATAAGCATCACTTAGACTGTACACTAGCTTGGCTGCCATCAAGCTGGTGGTGAGGGCTCTCACGAAACAAAGACTTATTATTTTTTATATTCTTTGATGTAAGAGACAGTTCAGAGAATAACGGTATTTACTTAGCCATCAACATATTCGATCTTGAGAATTAAAAAAGGAGGTAGTGACCTCCTTTTTTAATTCAAACTGTAAAGATTTGCTGATGATTAAATATCTTTATTTGATAGATATTACTAAAGATGCTTTGATTTCACTTTAGGTGGTAGTTGATATTTGTGCTATCTGTTTCTTTTCTAGACGATTTAGCAATGTGCCAAAAATTGCTGCAACAATGTACATAAATAATGAATAAACTGCTGCTGGCATAGCGGCCATACTGCTTGCCATTACTGTAAAAGCAATAGTCATGGCTAAAGTACTGTTATGAATCCCAATTTCAAACGCACAAGCTTTTGCCTGAAAGCTATTTACACCGAATAATCGTGGAACAAAATAGCCAACCATTAAACTACACACGCAGAAAAGCAAAGTAGCCAATCCAATTTGTCCAATATATGTCATCAGATTTTGGTAATCTCGCGCCACTGCCAATATGATGATTGATACAAGAAAAACGATAGCAAAAATACGCACAGGTTTATTGAGCTTTTCAGCCATATGCGGTGAAAAATGACGGACTAACATCCCAATACCCACAGGTACTAAAATAATGAGGAAAACTTGTATGATTTTAGAGAATTGTAATCCTACATTTTGTCCATTTTCCATAAAGTGTTGTATTGCAAAATTCACAATTAATGGAAGTGTAAAGGCAGCAATCACCGAATTTATAGCGGTTAAAGTAATATTTAAAGCAATATCTCCTTTATAGAGATAACTAAATAAATTAGCAGTTGGGCCACCTGGTGATGCAGAAAGTAGCATTAAACCCACGGCGAGCATGGGTGGTAAAGCAAGAACCTTACAAATAATAAAAGCAATGCTGACTAAAATAACCAGTTGGCAAAATAATGCGATAAAAACTGCTTTTGGGTGTTGTCGTACACGTTTGAAGTCATGTATGGTCAACTCCAGACCCAAACCAGCCATAATAATTGCAAGTGCAATTGGTAAAAATACGGTAATTAATCCTGAACCCATAATCTCATTCCTTTTTTTCCATTTCTTTATGGAGCTTCTAGTTCCATATGCTTATGTTTTTAATTAAAAAATTAAAAATTCTTATTAAACCTTTAGTTCTTTTCTTAAAATTTTACCCACATTCGACTTGGGTAATTCATTAATAAATTGAATATAGCGTGGTTGTTTGTAGCCTGTCAGGTTTTCTTTTGCATAGGTCTGGATTTCTTCAACCGATAAAGAATCATCTTTTTTAACAATAAAGGCTTTAGGCACTTCACCCGACTTTTCATCTGCAATGCCGACCACGGCGACTTCTAAAATTTTTGGGTGTTGCGCTAAAACTTCTTCAATTTCGTTTGGAAAAACATTAAAGCCTGAAACTAAAATCATGTCTTTTTTGCGGTCAATGATTTTGGTATAGCCTTTTTCATTCATGAACCCAATATCACCCGTTCTAAAGAAACCATCATCGGTCATGACAGCTTTAGTTTCTTCAGGCAAATTCCAGTAACCTTTCATGACCTGCGGGCCACGAATTGCAATTTCTCCAGTTTCACCGGGTGCTAATTGATTACCTTCATCATCCAAAATAGCAATATCTGTACTCGGTACAGGAATACCGATCGTGCCACTAAACAGATTAGAGATGGGCGGGTTAAAGGTAGCAACTGGTGAGGTTTCTGATAAGCCATATCCTTCACGGATAATACGTCCAGTCAGTTTTTCCCATCCATCAGCAGTGGATTTTAAAATTGCCATACCGCCACCTGTGGTAATTTCTAAACGGCTATGGTCCAATTTATTAAAGCCTTCATGATTAAGCAGTGCATTAAATAAAGTATTTACGGCAGGAAAAACTGTAGGGCGATATTTTTCAAAACAATGCACGAGAGCATCTAAATCACGCGGGTTTGGAACTAAAACAGTGGCATAACCTTTATTCATTGCACTGTGCAATAAACACACAGTAAAACCAAAAATATGATAAAGCGGTAAAGCACAGATCGCTATTTCATCTTCAAAAACATCTCGGTCACCAAAATAGCTTTTAAAAACCACATTATTTTGTAATAAATTGGCGACAATATTTTTATGGGTTAATTCCGCACCCTTTGATACACCTGTTGTTCCTCCCGTATATTGCAAAAGCACAGTATCATCAAGAACAAGTTGGGGACGTATATAATCTTGGGCATTTACCTTCAATAAGATTTGCTTAAAACTATAGTTTTTTAAATCTGATGTGTCTAATTCAGCAGGTTGTTCGACTAACATTTCAGTCATTGTGGTGGTAATAATCTGCTCAACCGGCACCTGCTCTTTGATAGCCTCATAAACAGGTAAAAACTGTTCCAATATAAATAAGACTTTTGCGCCTGCATCATTTAATTGATGCTTTAATTCACGTGCGGTATAGAGTGGATTAATATTGACCAGAATGTAACCTGCCCGAATTACGGCAAGTGAAATAATCGGGTATTGAATAATATTGGGCATCATTACGGCAACACGTGTACCTTTTTCTAACCCTAAACTTTGCAAGAAGGTTGCTACTTTTCGGCTATATAAATCGATTTCAGCATAAGAAAAAGATTTATCTGCAAATATGAACGCATTTCTTTGCTGAAACTTACTAAAACTGTTGTCCCAAAAATCGAGAAGTGAAGTTTTTTCATCTGGCAATGTAATCGTACTTTCAATATTCCATTGCTTATATTCATCTAACCAGATCTGATTTGTCATCTTATCGTCCTTTATGATAGAGAGGAATTTCGATTTTCTTCTGTGTCATCTATGTCATTATTGTTAAGTTAAAATTTATAACCAATTTTCAAACCATAACCAATTGAATAGTTATTTTTATATTCACCGACATAATATTCACTGCCTGCCTGAGCACCAAGCTGGCCTTTGGCATCACCTAGCCATAGATACTTCATTCCACCTGAAATAAAGTATTTGGCAGTTGGACTATATTGCGCACCTAGACCGACATTGTAATAACCTTTAGCTGGCCCACCTGTGGAAACACGCTCACCTGCACCCGAATCCCATCCAACAGAAACTGAACCTGACCATTTATCACTTAGACGTTGACCAATGCCAAGATTGGCAGACCATTGATCGTCATAATAACGAACCAGATTAAAACCATTTGGACGACTTGGTGTTGATAAAACACCAACAACTTCTGAGATTTCACCAAAACGATAGGGTTTAAACTCAAAATCATTCCAGTGAACCCAGCGTACGTTACCAAACAATAAAGTGCCTTTGCGTAATCCAGTCTGAAATTCCAAATTAACCGACTCTGGTGCTCTAAATTTAGTTGGACCTGAGGTTCCTGCGCCTGGTAAGCCCGCAACAATATGATTGAGCGCTTCTTTACGTGATTCAGTGAGTTGCCCTATAGAAACCATATACGCCAAATGCTGATCAAGAAAATCACGACCTTGTTGCGTACTTAACATATCAACCATTGGTGCATTTTCATTGGCAGTCACTTCATGCATAATTTCTGAACGATAGGTTAATGAGGCTTTAATGGCTTTTTCGGGAATTTGATAAGCCAATCCTGCCGTCCATCCCCAATCTCCCACTTCTTTGGCATCAAAGTCATAGCCATTATATAAACTGAAAACTTGACCTCTTAAATTGACGTTACTTTTAAAAGTTTGATAAACCGGACCTGCATAAAAATTCCAGTTTTTATTCAGTTGATAACCAAAAATCAGACTAAAATTTTGCATAACAAAATTTGATTTGGTGTTCCCTGTTACGACTTCTCCACCTGTCTTTTGAGCAAGTGTTGCAGAATTAATGCCTGGTACTAAAACCGTATCGTTCGGGGTAGCAACAAAGCTGTTCTTTCCATAATATTCTGAGTCGGATGTAAATGGCTGATCATAAAGAAAGCCAAATGAAAACTGCGGAGCTAATTGTAATTTTAAAGCTGCACTCGGACGATAATCAGAATTTGCAATATCAGAAATAGTATTACGCGTTGGGTTCGTACCCGCTTCTTGTCCTTCTAATGAAGTGTCTGAAACAGATAAACTGGCCTCAAAATAGTTACCCGGCTGTAGAAATGCAGAAATTGATTGTCCTGTTCGATCAAATGCTGCTGCATAGAGTGGGCTCGTACAAAATGAAGCCATTACCATGACTAAAGTTTTCTTTTTCATCTTTTTAATCCGTCCTAGATTTTTATTTTTACTTATTAGGGCGCTCTTATACCGAACGCCCGAAGTTTGTTTTTACATGATGATTGTTATTAGGTATTTTCTATAAAATCAGGTTATCCTCCTACCCGTTCAACGGCATGTTTAAGAAATGGTTCTTACTAAAACCATTCTTCCGGCAAAGTGAGTGGAGTCGTTTCTACCGGATCAAGTACGGCTAACCAACTCATAATTTTTGGCATTTCCCAACCAAAGAAATAATCACAAGCTGCAAGCTTCCCGTGCAAAAAATCAGGGTCTGTTGAGTTTGGCATGAGCTTATGAATCACTACGGCCTGATCAAGCCACAACCATCCCACCACAAGATGTCCAAAGGCTTCCAGATAATTAGCAGCATTTGCCAGTTGGAGTTCTACATCGGTTAAGGCATGTAATTTCTCTGTTACATTTTGGATGAGTTGCCACTTTTGGGCTAAGTGATCTGCATGATCTTTTAAAGAAGGCTCTGCTTTCACTTGCTCAATCGTATTCATGATTTTTTCATGTAATAGTTTCATTGACAGCCCCTGATTAAGACGAGTTTTACGGCCTAATAAATCGAGTGCCTGAATGCCAAATGTTCCTTCATGGATTGGGTTAAGTCGATTGTCCCGATAAAACTGTTCAACGTTATATTCACGGGTATAACCGTAGCCGCCATGAACTTGAATTGCTAAATCATTGGCCACAAGTCCCCATTCAGAAGACCAGCTTTTCACCACAGGCGTTAATAGATCAAGTAATTGATTGGCTTGATTGCGTTGCTCATCATTTTCAAGTGATTGAATATCATCGGTTAATCGGGCTGCATAGAGGCAGAGTGCCAATGCACCTGAGACATACGCTTTTTGTGCTAAGAGCATACGGCGAACATCTGCATGTTGAATGAGAGGAATTTGTGGAGAACTTGGATTACGTTCGCTACGAGAGCGACCTTGTACTCGGGTTTTTGCATAATCTAAAGCATGCAGATAACCTGTATATCCCAATGCTGCCGCGCCAAGTCCAACCGAAATTCGGGCTTCATTCATCATATGAAACATATAGGCCAGCCCTTTACCAGCTTCGCCGACTAGCTCGCCAATTGCACCTGCTTCTCCTTCGGGTGTGAAACGACCTTCCCCAAAATTCAGCACACAATTCACTGTTCCCCGATAGCCCATTTTATGGTTAATCCCAGCCAGCACCACATCATTGCGTTCGCTTGGCTGTCCAATTTCATCGAGTAATTTGCGCGGTACAGTAAACAAAGAAATGCCTTGCACACCTGCTGGTAATTGTCCATTTTCATCTGGAATTTTTGCCAAAACTAAATGAACAATATTGTCAGAGATATCGTGCTCGCCACCTGAAATCCACATTTTGTTTCCAAACAAGCGATAACGACCATCTTCTGTTTTAATCGCACGTGTACGGATATCAGCAAGACTTGAACCTGCTTGTGGTTCAGATAAACACATCGTTCCGAAGCATTTACCTTCCATCATGGCGTTGACATAGGGTTTCACTTTTTCAGGTTCACCATGGGCCATTAATAAATTTGCATTACCAATGGTTAAAAAGGCATAGCCTGCTGTTCCTGAATTGGCACCGAGTAGATATGCCATACCTGTACGCTCAATGGTATTTGGTAGGTTCATACCATTCCAATCTGATGGAAAAGCAGCACTCATCAAACCCGCATCAGCAAAGGCCTTAAGCGCGACTCCGACTTCAGGATTAACGGTCACACGCTCACCATCAAAAACAGGTTCGTTACTGTCATTTTTTTTATTATGAGGAGCAAATAAATCGGTTGCCAAAGCCTCGTAAACGTTTAAAACAGACGTATATTCAAAACGGTCCTGTCCTGCAAAAGAATTGCGTTGACTAAGTTCTTCGACTTTTAGCCAATCGAATAGCAAAAAATCTACATCACGGCGAGAGAGAATTAATTCATTGCTCATGGTTTATTCCTATACGTTCACAAGTGTAAGCCACTCTGTAACAAGTGCTGGCTTGGCTTGGTTTTCAATTTCAATACTGACTTCCATGATCAGTTGATAAACGCCCTTATTTTTCTCGGAAACATTCTTTAAGTGAAAATGCCCACGCACACGCTTACCGCTATGCACAGGGCTGATAAAACGCAAATTATTGATGCCATAATTCACGGCAGATTGCTGACCTTTTACAGTAGGAATGACTTGGGCGGCCATGGCTGAAAGCAAAGATAGGGTTAAGAAACCATGCGCAATCGTGCCACCAAAAGGAGTTTGACGAGCAGCTTCTTCATCCACATGAATAAATTGACGATCCAGTGTTACATCAGCAAAGGTATTGATCATGGTTTGCTCTATTGCAATCCATTCTGAGCTACCGAGTACCTTGCCTTGTAACTCAAAGAGTTGCTCGATGCTTAATGTATTTTTTGTCAAAATTATTCTCCTGCCATTAATGAAGCCTTTTTCAGCTCAAGCTCACCCTGAGCGCCTCCTCTGACAGGCACAAACTCATCTGTTCGGTCTGAAACATCAGCTAAACGTTGTGCTAAAACATGAGGAACTTGTTCATCTGTACCTAAATAAATTCCTTGCGTAAGGGTAATGTGGGCAGCTTCGAAACTACCTGCGCCAGCGCAAAGAATCATACGGGTAGGCGCATCTTCGCTAACCAAGGCCGCAATTGCAGGACTGACCGCACTTGGCGCAAGAGCTTTTAGTGCTTCTTCAGGTAACAACCCTTCAAGCATACGAGTTGCTGCTGTTGGTGCTAGACAGTTCACTCGAACATTAGATTTTTCACCTTCTAAAGCAAGCGTCTGCATTAACCCAACCAAGGCCATTTTTGCAGCACTATAGTTTGACTGCCCAAAATTGCCGTACAAACCTGAGGATGAAGTGGTCATGACAATACGTCCATATTTTTGCTCACGCATAATATCCCATACGGCTTTAGTGCAATTTACCGCCCCCATGAGATGCACATCAATTACTGTACGGAAATCTTCTAATGACATTTTACTAAAGGTTTTATCTCGGAGAATTCCAGCGTTATTAATTAAAATATCTACACGTCCCCAACGGGCAATTGTTTCATCTACCATCTGTTGAACTTGTTCAATATCAGTGACTGAAGCGCCATTTGCCATCGCCTCGCCACCCGCTGCAATAATTTCATCCACGACTTTTTGGGCCGCCATGGTTGAGCCGCCTTTTCCGTTTACATCACTACCCAGATCATTCACGACCACTTTTGCACCCAAACGAGCCAGTAACAGCACATGTTCCCGCCCTAGACCAGCGCCTGCACCTGTAACAATAGCCACTCGATTGTTTAAATTAATTGTCATGATTTTTTCCTAAATAAATGAATAAGATGTATTTAATAAATGTTTTAATAAGCTGTCACGCCGCCATCAATTGCAATGGCTTGACCTGTAAGATATGAGTTTTCTTTGGCACACATCATCAGCATCATTGCCACCACTTCGCTTGGATGGCCAAGACGCTTCATTGGCGAGGCCTGCGCTAAAAAGTCTTGTTTCTCTTTGAGTTCACTGTCGACCACCATCGGGGTGGTTGTATAAAATGGACAAATTGCATTAACTCGAATGCCTTTATTTGCATATTCAATCGCTGCTGTTTTGGTTAATCCCACCACAGCATGCTTTGCCGCAGCATAGGCAGCCAATTTGGGAGCCGCGCCTAAACCTGCAACAGAAGCAACATTCAGAATAATGCCACTACCTTGTTGCAACATCTGACGAATTTGATGCTTCATTCCAAAGAACACACCTTTGGCATTGACGGCAAAACTCAAATCCAGATCTGCTTCATCGGTATCAATAAAGCTTTTCATAGGCGGACTCATACCTGCATTATTGATCCCGACATCGATTCTACCAAACTGAGTAACTGCACTTTGCACCAAAGCCTGTACATCTGCTTCACAGCTGACATCACACACTTGCGCAACCACCTCCACTCCTGCTTGGCGTAGCGGTTCAACTACAGTATTTAACCCTTCAATATTCAAGTCGCCCAACACTAATTTTGCACCATACTTTGCCAGTTGCTCTGCCAGCAATGCACCAAATCCACTCGCCGCACCTGTGATTAAGACCACTTGATCTGAATAATGTTCGTACATTGCTATTCCTCCCTAAATAGTTAAACCGCCATCAACCACAATACATTCACCATTGGTGTAACTTGCAGCATCGGACACCAGATAAATTACCGTTCCCGCCATTTCACGTGGCTCTGCGTGACGGCGTAATGGAATTGAACTCATCCAGCTTGTATAAATATCTTCATTTTCAAATAGTGCCGATGCAAATTTGGTCTTGGTAAGACCCGGCAATAAAGCATTCACTCGAATACCCAATGGTCCACATTCTTTTGCAAAGGCTTTGGTCATATTCACCACCGCAGCTTTGGTAATAGAATAAATACCTTGTTGGTCTCCGGGTTGTAGGGCATTTACAGATGCGGTATTCACAATTGCACCGCCGCCCTGTTCCTTCATTAATTTACCTGCCTCGACAGACATAAAGAAATATCCACGAATATTGACATCAACCGTTTTGTTATAGGCCCCAATATCCGTATCAAGAATGTGGCCAAAATAGGGATTGGCAGCTGCATTGTTGACTAAAATATCTAAACGACCATGTTCTTTACGAATATATTCAAAAATTTCTGCAATATCTTCTAGTTTACCTACATGGCAAGCAACTGCTTCCGCTTTACCATTTGCTGCAATAATTTCATTAGCAACGCGTTGGCAATCTTCTACCTTGCGACTAGACACAATCACATGTGCGCCTTGTTCAGCTAAAAGTTTGGCAATTTCCTCACCAATACCACGACTTGCACCTGTAACTAAGGCTATTTTTCCAGTCAAATCGAATAAATTTGTAGCCATATCATTTCCTTATGTTCATGGGTTTTGTAAAGTCAGTTGTAAACAACGCTCATATAAATTTTCGACAAAACTCCCAAAATTTTTAAAATCGGGATTTTGAGTTTCTTTATGGTAATAACGATAATAAATTTGCTGGAGAATAGCGGCTAAACGAAATAAGCCAAATACCTCGTAAAACGTCCAATTGTTGGTATGTAAACCTGTTTTTTGCAGATAATAGTCCACGACTTCCTGACGTAAAAACATGCCTTGTAAATAGGTTGGCTGACGACGCATAGATTTCAATATTGCGTTATCGTCATCTTGTACCCAATAAGCCAAAGCACATCCTAAATCCATAAGTGGATCGCCGAGCGTCGTCATTTCCCAATCCAACACCCCAATAATAGAGGTAGGTTGTTGACGATCTAAAATGAGGTTATCAAATCGCCAATCGTTATGAATGACACACGTTTTAATGTCTTGAGGGACATGCGCATGTAGCCATTGTCTTATCTCACTGAAATTTGGTACATCAGGCGTTAATGCTTTTTCATAACGCTTATCCCATCCTTCAACTTGGCGACGACAATAACCCTCGCCTTTACCTAGCATTTCTAAATCAGTGCCTTGATAAGGGAGTTGATGTAAGGCGATTAAAGAATCCAGCATATTTGTACAGAGAACTTTGAGCTGATCTCTACTTAAACTTAGGTCTTGGGGCAGATCAGCCCGAAGAATTATGCCTTCGATACGTTCCATCACATAAAAATCACAACCAATAACGGTGTGATCTGTACACAATGCCACCATTTCTGGAACCATAGGATAAAGTGGCTTAAGTGCTTTTTGCACCCGATATTCCCGCACCATATCATGAGCAGATTTTGCTTTTGTACCTGATGGTGGGCGACGTAAAATCAAATCGTGATTATCGCATTCAATCCGATAAGTCCAATTAGAGGCCCCACCCGAATATTGAGTTATTTTGGGTGTACCTTTTAAATAAATACCCTGTTGAAACAGCCACTCTTGTATAGCAGTTATGTTGAGTTCTTCACCCTGACGTACCTGACCACCAACATCAATCACAGACATGGTTATTTCCCCTCTGCTCGATGGTGGCTATATCCCCGCTTTTTTAACTCGATTTTACTAATAACACGTTTATGAACTTCATCTGGACCATCCGCTAAACGTAAAGTTCGCGCAAGAGCAAAAAAACGAACCAACGGTGTATCATTTGATATTCCCATTCCACCATGAATTTGAATCGCCATGTCCATGACTTGTTGCATCACATTGGGTGCGACTACTTTAATGGCTGAAATTTCAGTCATAGCTGCAACATTCCCAACAGTATCCATTTTCCATGCTGCATACAAAGTCAATAATCGAGCTTGATCAATCGCAATTCGGGCATCTGCGATACGCTCTTTATTGCCGCCTAATTCTAAAATTGGTTGACCAAATGCCGTACGGTTCATACCACGATCAATTGCCAATTCTAAAGCACGTTCAGATGCTCCCACGCAGCGCATACAATGGTGTATTCGCCCTGGCCCTAAACGCCCTTGTGCAATTGCAAAACCTTGTCCAGCTTCGCTAATGAAATTACTCACGGGTACACGTACATTATTAAAACTAATTTCACCGTGACCATGGGGTGCCTCAGTTTCATTAAAAACTGGAAGCATTCTTTCAATCTTGATTCCAGCCGTATCGATAGGTACTAAAACCATCGAATGCTGTTGGTGTTGACCTTTATTTGCATCGGGTGTACGTGCCATCACAATCAATATTTTAGCATTCGGATCACCTAAACCTGATGACCACCATTTTCGACCATTGAGAACGATTTCATCACCCTCAATAACTGCGGTAGTTTGCATATTGGTGGCATCACTTGATGCAACTTCAGGCTCGGTCATACAAAAAACTGAACGAATTTCACCTTTTAATAATGGTGCTAACCATTGTTTTTTCTGCTCTTCATTCCCATAACGCCATAAAACTTCCATATTGCCAGTATCTGGAGCATTACAGTTAAAAACGGTTGGGGCTAAAAAACTACGACCCGTTTGTTCTGCGATATGAGCATATTCTTGAATATTCAGACCCGCACCTAATGTGTCATCAGGTAAGAACATATTCCACAAACCAGCTTCCTTTGCCTTATTTTTTAATGTTTCCAAAGCGGTCGGCCATTTCCATGTGGTCCAATCCTCATGGTCGCAAGTCCGTCGAACCTCAGCCCAAAACTCTTCCTCAATAGGCTCAATTTCAGTTGCCATGAATTGCTTAACTTTTTCTAAATATTGTTTGCCACGAGCGCTAAGTTCAAAATTCACAGTTTTAATCACTCTATTTGTTATGCTATTTCCTGACCATACCGAACTTGCTACAATGAATAAAATGAATTGTTTGAATAACAAACCATGAATGAAATGAATAATAATGTCGCCTCTCTTGCTCGTATTGATCTCAATCTATTTCGGGTGTTTGTCACAATTTATAAAGAAAAAAATCTAACACGTGCGAGTGAACAGCTATTTCTTAGCCAACCTGCTGTTAGCCATGCTCTGGCTCGTTTACGCGATCATTTTAATGACCCACTATTTATTCGAGATGGGCATGGCGTTGTTCCATCGCCTTTAGCCAAACGGTTATGGCCTAAAATTGAACAGTCATTGCAACTTATGCATCAAGCAATTCAAAGCACGCATGACTTTGTGCCAGCACGAGATTTAAAGCATCTCACAATCGCTATGACTGATGAGTATGAAGGGATTTTTTTGCCTTCTATTATTCAACACTTAACCCAATTTAATCCTAATTTGCAGTTAAATAGCGTACGCATTGATCGTAAAAACTTAAGGTATGAGCTGTCTACGGGTAAAATCGATTTTGCAATTGATGTTCAACATTCCGTTGAGGATAGCATTGATTATGAATGCTGTAATAAAGACCAGTTTGTGGTAATAAGCCGCAAGCAGCATCCATTATTATCATCTACGGACCTAACAAAAGAAATTTATTTAGATGCCAAACACATTACTGTGTCCTCTCGCCCCACAGGTCGTGTCTTTGAAGATTTCTTCTTATCTAAACTAGGTATCAAAAGAACTATTAGCTTTCGCTGCCAACAATATGAAACGGCAATCCGATTAATTACACAAACGGACCATTTACTCACAATTCCTCAATGCCAAATTGCTTATTTTAAAGATAATTACCCTCAAATTAAGGTGCATCCACTACCCATTGATATAGCTGGATACCAAATGAACTTATATTGGGATCAACAAAAGTCCCATGAACACCAAATAGCGTGGTGTAAGACGCAACTATTACAGATTATTAGTAATTTATAGAATAGTTTCATAACTAATTCAGAAGGGTAATTAAGCTCAGCATTTTATTTATGCCTGATGCATTAAAGCACACCCATTTGCTTAATTATCTATAAGGGTAAAAATCACAAGATTATTTAAAAACTTTAAAAAAGAGCACCTAAGTGCTCTCTCGTTCTCATTGATTTTTGGATAAGGCAAAATTTATTGCCCTGTCATATGCGTGTTCTTGTAGCTCAGTATATACATAGAAATCCTGTTCTGCCTTGGTAACAGGATTAATGAGTTTCATTGGTTCATAACTATGAGTATTTAAATCATTGGGATCAACATCAAATGCTTCTAATTGCTGCTCTCTCCACTCGCCACTTAGAACACCACCCACACAAAGCCATTTTGTTGAATTGTCTGACATATATAATCCTTATTATTGGAGGTGCTTTTATACCATATCACGGCGACCTTTAAGTCAGTTTAATTTTTCATCCCATCAAAAGATAAAGCCCGTTGTTTAGGAGATAGCTAAGTTTTTTAGCTCATCTTGGCGACTAAATTTAATGTGCTTTATATTCATACATTTTTCTTTAAGCTCACCCAAGGCTGACGACACCATTGGAGCAGTCATCATGCTTCTACTGCGCATTCTTTTAGCAGACTGCCAAGATCAATTCAAAGCGGGCTTCGTGGACCATAAGAAGTTCGGCAAATCAAAATCAACTATTAAAAAACCCACTGAAGTGGGTCATATTTACTCTATATAATAGCTGTTGCCATCAGAACTGTAGAAAATCGAATTTGAAGTAGGGTAAATAAATTCACCTTTTAACAAAATATATTCAACTTTGGGTCTCTGAACTCTAGATGAATGATTGATTTTATTAGTGTTTACTTCTATATAATTTGCCTGTGCTCTTTTTTCTTTACCTTGGAAATCAATAATTGTAATGTCTTTTAGCATTCATATGCTCCAATTTAATCATGCATATTATGCCTAACGATATTTTTATACTATCAATATTTTGTAGGCAACTAGATTGAATTAATTTTAAAACTTTATTAATCCACTATTTTGAAATCATTTATATATGTGTGCTTTATGTACCCCTACTTGAAATTCGGATGACGTAATTTCAAAATTTAAAGGATAAGACTCAACAGGTTATATATAATTGATTTTATTTATGAAATAAGTCATCGAGATAAAGATCTTTTCTAGGACATATCAACACATATAAGTCTTAAAACTACCGCAATGTAAAGGCTTTTAAAGCGTACTATGAACTCTCCCTAGTGAAGATAAGAAGATAAAAATGTCAGGTTTTAAAAGTTTTTCTCAGAATACAACAAACAACACTAATATCATCAAAGCTCAAATGAACAAGCATTCTTCAGCAACACCACCTACTGAAACTCAGCCTTCACAAGTTCCTGGCACTGTAAAAGATCTGCCTGAGAATAATGAACAACCTGATCCTAATAACAAATAATTTCTTATTAACAGTGCCTTGGACGTTGTTTTGAGGCTCTGCTACTATAAAGAATAAATTAGTGCACTGATTTATTATAATATTAACTACTTTTATCAATTTGATTTGTTTAGTTATTTAAGAAATTACAGCCATTCATTCCAGAAAATTGATATGACTAGTCTCTCAGATATGAGGGGCTTTTTTAATTGTTTTTTCCACTTAACCAGTATTTAGCCGACCACCCTAGATAGATTAAGCCCACCAAAATTGGCGGGCTTATTTTTTATATCTGAATTATGAAAGGTATGGATGTTTTTGCGCCAAGTAATCATTCGCTATTTTTGTTGTCTCAGCATAGGTCAACTCTGCACACAGCCAAAAGCGATAAGTGTTTTCACCAATAATGTAACTTTGACGATTGTAAGTAGATTCCTTACTTGTATCTATTTCACTAGCCTTAAAGAACGTTCCTTCACGGTTATTTACAACTTCGCCGTCTAAATCACCACCAATACAAATGAACATTATAAGAAACCGTAAAATTATGAATTTCAGCTTAACACATAAAGTAAAAAGCCCACCTTACGATGAGCTTTTTATTTAATTAAAATTATTAATATGCATTAGTCTTTAAATTCTGCTAATACAAATTTTTTAACGATTTCATCAAAATTTGGTTTTCGAAGAGTTAGCTTGCTATTTTTTATAGTTTTATACCAATAACTCGCTGCAACTCCCATGCTAATCAAAGCTAACAATTTCATTGCTCACCTCACTTATGGGGAAGAGTAGAATTTAACTTATCATCCACGTTTGTAGCGTTCCAACTCGTTTTAGCAAAGTTTCTGTATATAACTAAAGCAATATGTAATAAAAAAAGCCTACTGCTCAATAAGCTTAAATTTTTTGGATCAACTCTTAATATCATTGAAAATTCTATCCTAGAAGCGTGGCCGCACTGGAACATGAAAGCTGACTTCATTGTTCATACATTACTCCCATTAAAAAAGAGCCTTCCGGCCCTTAAAAATCTAATTTTTACTTTCTTGATACTGCTGGTAAGCAACAATTATCTTCTCTTCAATTTGTAAATTTTCTAAAGTGAAATCATCTTCAATAGACCGTACATTGGAGTTTGTAGGAGCCGATGTACTATGTGAAGGCAAATGCTTTGGAATAGTTACCAATTGAGTTCTTTGGCTTAGATACTTTTCAAGCGCCGCATCCAAATCGGTTTTCTCAAAAAATATATAATCAATATTTAAAGAGTTCACTGTAATGACGTCACAACCATAAAAATTATTAAAGTTTTTGCTTAAATCGGTGTTTGGGTCATGCAAGATATCTTCGTAAGTCTGTAAACTGATAAACACTAAATCAGGATTTCTATCATAACGATCATGATAGCTTGTCCTGCCCTGAACTAAATCAATTCTAATCGTCATAATAATTACTCAAGATGTTGAATCTCAAATATATCAAATAAAAAATAAAAAGCCCCGCCAATAATCAATATTTAGGGGCCATTTACACCATAACTCATTCAGTAAATTCCACCACCATTAATGCGAACCTGTTTAACTTTTTGCAGCCAAAAAGCTAAATAGTTCAAGTTAATTTCACCTAATCAACTTTTATATTAATCAATAAGATATCTTGTTATTCTAATATGAGAACAATATACTATTTTCAAATTGTCCTACAATTATCTTCACTTTATAAATAATAATTTATTACATGGATGGAATAAGCATGAAGAACATCAGTGATAGTGAACCGATTCCTTCTCAATATAGCTTGCGCTTACCAAAAGAACTCAAAGATAAGCTTACACATGCAGCAAATAAAAATCATCACTCTTTAAATAGAGAGATCCTTGTAAGGCTTGAGCAATCATTGCTTGTAGATCAATGCCCTGAATGTGTTAAATATTTAAAGACGATTGAAAATCATAAAACAATATTTGAGGAACAATACAAGATGTTTGAAGAATTAAATAAAAAATTAAAGTAGATAATGATATCAAAATACGTTCGCACCAATTTCTATATATTCCAGTAAAGCAAAAAGCCCATCTTCTGATGAGCTTCTTATTTAATTAAGATTATTAAATGCATTAGGCTTTAAATTCTGCTAATACAAAGTTTTTTACTATTTCATCAAAAGTTGGTTTCAGAAGAGCGGGCTTACTATTTTTTATAGTTTCATACCAATAACTCGCTGCAACTCCCATACTGAACAACGCTAACAATTTCATTGCTCACCTCACTTATTGGGAAGAGTGGAACTTAAAGTATCATTCGCCTTTGTAGCCTTCCAACTCGTTTTAGCGAGGTTTCTGTATGTATTTTAAGCAATGTGTAATAGAAAAGCTGACCTTTATTAGATGAACTTAAATTTTTTGGGTCAATTCTCAAGATCATTGAGAATTTTATCCTAGATAGCATATACCGTATTAGTACTTGAAAGCTGATTTTATTTTTCATAAATTTCACCCATAAAAAAACCCTCCATTAGAGGGTTTGGGTCAAAGCTAATTAAGTAAATTTACAATATTGGTCCACCCCATTTTATGAGCCAAATCTAAAGGAGTCATTGATTGATTATTCACTTCTAACTTATTAGTATTCAACCTTAAAAGTTCTTGAACAAATAAATAATTACCGGCTATAACTTCACGATGTAATAATTGATTACCACTTTCATCTTTTTCAGTAATAATTGTAGGGTCTGTATTTGTAATATTTATGAACTGATCCAAAATACTCTTACACATGGGATGTTCATCTAGATTTTCGGGATAATTTTTCTGGTCATAAACTAGAAAAATTTCATCAGGATTGCCAAAATCAATCCCCCACGCCTCATCATATTCTTTACGATTTACTGCATCTAAAGTTTTACGATATTCTTGAATCGTAAACCCACCATGAACATTGCCATTAGACAAAAACATCCAATCAACTATAGACTCAAATGGAAGCCTTACTGTTTCACCAGCTTGGACATTATCAATAATATAAGGTTCGTTTAACAAAGTTCCTGAAATTGTACTCCCATCAAAATCAACTTGATCAATCCACATATACTCAATCAAAGGTTGATTTTTATCCTCAAGATTTTCTTGGGTAAATGCACATTTCACATAAGCCAGTTCTAGAGCAGGAACAATTCGTCGATATTCCCAATAGAGTTCTCGCCAAAAATATTTAAATGTACTTATAGCTTTCTCAAAAGCTAGAATCATTTCCGGAGATTCATTCTTATGCAATTTATACATATTATCCATATAACAGTTAATTAATATTAAACTTGCTTATATTAACACTATGATAAATTTAAATATCTTGAAATTTCTCCACTATGAACACGAATGTTAAAAAAAAGAGACCTCCGCCAAGACCAAATCAAAGTAGGCGTCGTGGGCTGTAAGAAGTTCGGCAAATTAAAATCAACTATTAAAAAACCCACCGAAGTGAGTTTAATTGCTATCTATAAAAGTGATTAATTACATTTAATAGTCTTATTGAAGGTCTTATAGGTGCCTGTTGTAATTACTTGAGCTGTATATATCTGTTGGCTATGGGTTTGATGGTTATTATTTATTTCACTAAAGCCTTTACCATCACAAACAGTTTCAGCCTTTTTGTTTACTTTGTTTTCCATTGCTTCATTAGAACCCAAAATATTAGAAGTGGTCTGAATCATATAATTTCCATTTTCAAGTTTAGTAGCTTGAGCTGGAAACATTTGTGCGCAACCCGTCAAAGAAAGAGTAGATGTTGCAAGTATTAATAGTAGATATTTATTCATAATTTCTTAGTTCGTTGAAATAAAAAAAGACAAACTATATTTTTAAATTTTAACAGTCAACAATAAAATAAATAAACACCACTACAATAAAAAAGCCCGCAACTTTGAGAGCCTTCTTTAATGCCAAAAGTAGTGCAATTTACTGATTGTTAGCCCACTATTTATCTTGGACATAGCCAAATTTTCAGAACTTATTTAGTGTTCCTTTTGGGTGACCAATCTTTCCATTCACCTTCAAAAGGAGTGAAAATATCAAATTCGCGCATAAATTCCCAAGGCTCGGGATATTCAGGTAAAGGCTTTACAGGCAACCATTCTTTAGGTATCCAAGGAGTATCTATATTTAACTGATATCCATTTCTCCATGCTAATTTGCTATAAATTACAGCATGAGTAGCAATAAAATGCTCAGTAAAAGTAAATGCAAATTCAAAATTACGGACTTTGGCAATTTTTGGACTAGTTAATTCAGTCAAAATATTTTCCATTTCACCCTTATCACCATTGGCTAAGGCAAGATAAAAACGATGGTCAATTAAATACTTTTTATCCTTTTTTAAATCAGTTTGCAAAATGAGTTCACAACGTTCACGTAATTTATCCCACTCATGATTAAGAGCTAAGATCAACTGGTACCCATGAAAATCGGGCTTACGTGGATTATCACGGTCTTTAATTGAGCCTAGTCGATCATATGATACTCGGTGCTGACTATACCAAGAAATAATCTCTTCGTTATCTGATAATAAAGCATATAAATGTTTATAGGCAGGAAACCATTCTATAGCATCAAACTGAAACACCATACGATTCAGTCTAGCTGTAATAAAACACCACTGTTTAAAAGCAATTAAATTACTATCCCGAAACCAAGATACTATTGCATTGGCTTCAGCATAAATCCCTAACATTCCTATACAAAATGGTACATCACCTTTGTTATTTGTAATGTAGTCAATCAAATTAACTGTATTTTCATTAGATTCAGCATGTTGAATTACATGTGCTAATGCTTTTTGATATTCTTCCTTATTTTTAATACTATTCATAAAGGCTGATTTTCCATGAAGAAGCTAATTTTCTTAAAATTAAATATTGACTAAAACTCTAATTAACTACTCAAGCATAATTTTTGACTCTTTTAATAAATCGCCATACTCATAAATATCTTTAAAAAAATTTAATGCTAATTCTAAATCGTGGTTAACATATTTTGCTTTCCATTCATCTTCATGGGGCCCAAAAATATAAATCTCATCAGGGTTTTTAGCTTTTCTGTTTATAAGACGTAAATACATACCCGCCGGATATTCCTCATTTTCACTAATACTGTATCCAAATAAATAACCATATCTAGAGTCACAAACCATGCTGTAACTATCAATATCACTATATGCTAATCGCTCAGACTCTTCAGAATAATCCGCATCTGTCTTATGAATAATGACACTACCTCCAAAAGAAAAAACGTTCTTAATTATATTTGATAATTTTTCCCAACCCATTTCTTTTAAATCTATTCTTTTCTCTGAAAAAAATGGAGTTCTTACTACATAACTACAAACATATAAAATCATTAGTAACCTTTAATATTTAATTTACCAATCGCTCTGTCTCCAAACCGCTATTTTTCAACTATTGAGCACTGTTAAATAAAGTATTATTTAAAAATCAAAAAACTATCGTAGATTGCTAATACTCAATAAATTCATGTAAAGCATTAATAAAATTTTCAAAATTATCTGCTAGGTACAGAATCTTTCTTTTACCCTCATTCATTCCAAAATCATAGAATTCATCGTGTAAAACAAGCACAATCTTAGGTTGATCTTTTATCCAAGGAAATCTGTAATCAAAACAAATAAAATTTCCACCAGGTGTCGATCCAAATCCTATCAATTTTCCAGCATAATCATCATCGCCTTCAGGAAATTGCATTCCTTGTATTCGAGGTTCATGCAAGTATCCTCCTAACTCTACTGTACTGATATTTAGCTCACCGTCAGTATCAACATAGTCAAAGCTAGAAATTTCAGGATAGATGCCATCATGTTGAGAAATAAGTTCAACATATTCTGGCGGAAATACTACCTCTAAGGTAGCTGCAAAATTTTCAATAATTTCTTTATTAATTGCGCCATTTGGATACTGATCCCCAATATCTTGTAGCATTTGATGGTTCTCCACTATTTAAAAAATTTGCCTAATATTCTTAAATGTCATAAATCATACAGTGCTTTATTTGTACTTTAGGGCACTCTTTTGTAAGTAATTTTCCCAATTCTTCATTAAGCGATTAATATTTTCTGCATAAGAATACAATGATGGATTATATCCATCTGTAGGAGGCATATATTTAATAAAACTATCCATTTCGGCTGGATAATCAAAATCTGTATAAATAATTTCTACTTCATCTAAAGGATCTTCAAAACTTGCGCGATTAATCCAAAGCCAGCTAAGAATTACATATAACCATTTTTGATTGGTAATCGCATATTCATCTTCTTTAAAGTTAGGACATAGTTCATTAATAAAAGGAGTGATGTCATTTGATTCACTCGGTATAAGGAATGACAGCTCAAGTTCAGCTTTAGTATAACTCCCTGTTGATACAATATTTTCTGCTTTTTTTATTGGTATTTCTGAAGTGAGAAGATTATTTTCATAGCCCCATTTGATATCACACCATGAAAGGTTCACCTTTTCATCAATAAAATCAGCAGGTATTGGAAACAACGTCATCTCTTTGTGTCTCTGTTCTTAATAAAAGGACTGTAATTCTACTATGTGCAAAATCTTCACAAGTAATAGTTTATTAATTATCAAGCATATATTTAAAAATATTATAACAATTTCAAATTAAGTCTTTTAACTTCAGCTTTATCACCATACCACCACACGGCTTTGTCTTTCACTGGTGCAGACTTTTCTTCGTCAACACCATAATATTCTTCTGGATATTTCGGATATGGACTGCCATCTTCAAATCTAGTTAATGTCGTATTATGAACAAATAAATCATAAATCTGTTGATGACAATTTGGGCAAGCAGGTAATGATCTTAAAAAACGCTTAAGATTATCTTGAATATACTCACAATAAATAGGGCCGCTATCTGGAATACTTTCAGGTTTTTTCTCGTTTAAAATAGGATCACTACGTCCTGTGACCCATAGAATAGTATGGCAATTTGCACATTGCGCACCTAATGGTTCACATCTTTCATATTCGTTTATACCGTACTGCAAGCCATGTTGCTGATAGCCTTTCAAATAGTAAGGTACTACCGCTATTTCACTAGCTGCCACCTGATGCAAAGATCTCATAGGTACTCCTTTTTTTAGAATTCTTTTTTAGAAGAAAAGATAGAATAAAAACATAAAGACACTACCGAGTCCTATTGCCCCCCATGATATTAGCTTAGATATAAATCTATCTTCTTTAAAAAAGAATGGTAAAACCCATTTATTGATGTCTATTTCTCTTAGCCAAGATAAATACCAAGGAAAAGTTAATGCGAATATAAGAGAACTTGTGAACATAGCAACAAATGAAGGTCTCTTGTAAAATTCAGACTCACTCATTTTAAAAAACATTACCCAAAAAATTACTTCTAGAGCGCATAGCAAGACACATAAATAAATATAAAACTTATTCTTCAGATTAGTGATAAAAATTGGAGTTAGTGTCCAGAATGGAAAAACGAATCCAAATCCAAGTCTAAAACCATATAAATCATTATGAATATCAAATAGAAAGAACCGTAGAGGTATTATTAGATAATAAAGAGCAAAAAATATAAGGCTTAAAAACTTAACTCGATTAAGAGTGTTAGAATCAAGGTCTGCAAGAATAGGTTTAGATATTAAATATGCAAAAAAATAAATAGCATAGAAACTAATTAGATAAATAAATATGGAAGAATATGACTCATAGTCAAAAACACCATACAAGAATGAAGATAAAATCCAAAGCAATCCAAAAATAAAGAAATTTTTAGCAATAATAAAAAATGGAGATTTGGTTCTAAGAACTGATGGTTCAATCATAATTTGCACTGCGGTATATCCCATCTATACATAGCCATTTCTAAGTAATGACTATAATTAATTCAAATTTATCAATATATTCGGTAGATATATAAATTCATGCCATTGTATCCTCCTGTACCCCAGCTGTTTGCAACCACACTTTTGAGTAGGTTGATTCAGCTACAAAAAATTTATCTGTATCGTTTCAATTAAATCATCACCTATCACTTCAAATACTTTAATTTTTGCAGAACGAGTGTTCATTAAAGGATGATTTAAAGATATTTCCTCTAATTCATCCAATGCTCTTAATTTATTAATCACATGAATTTCAAGTGGCAATAAAGTAAACGGAGGACTAATAAATTTTGGAGGATACTTACGTAAATCATTATCTATTAATTCTTCGCAGTGTAAATTTGCTATATCTATTAGTAATGGTTCTAAAAATACTGAGTCACATGACCAATTATTTATCAAATCTTTAAATTTTCCATCTATTTTTGATTCTAATCTAAATTCTTCATTAATCCATTTGTAATAAGCCCATAATGAAAAATAGTCATAACTTAAAGGAAAGTCAGATAAAAATTGTTGTTGTAAGCAAAACTCCACTTGGCGTGCTAATTTCTTTGCTAAATTTTTATTATTTAATAGAATCGCCCAAAAAAGTAATGCAGAAAATTCTGAAAAATACTTCTTTAACTCATGTACATTCATTTTATCTAAAGGTTTTATTTTAAAATCTTTTAATTGTAATTCTCTTCCCACCTCTGCATACATCAAAGCAAGATTTAAACTATTTAAAGCATCTATATCTGCATTATTATTTTCAATTTTTAAGAATGCCAATTGGGCATAAGATATAGACATACCCACTATATGATGAGGAAAAAGTATGTCTTTCCCATCTAAGGTATCTAGTATATGTTTTTCATCAGATTTTAACGAATACGCCAAATTTTCAATACTATATGTTTTATAACATTTTAATAATTTATTTAATTCTCTTATTGCTTTCATCAGATAACCCCAATAGTTTTTACAATATAAAAAATTCTTTCTTAAGAATAGTTAACTTAATGATTATAAATTTAAAAACCAATATTTCTGGATAAAATAATTTAAAATTCATAAGATAGTTTAAATATATAAGTTGCAAGAATTTTTATAAATAAAGTTGTATTATTTCTACTTAAATTTAGCTAGAAAGCAATAGTCTTCCTGTTGTTAACTCATCGAATAAAGTAGGATCTTCATCACCTCGAATTGTTCCTTGGGTCGAATCAGAACCTAAACTTTTTCTATATCTGATTAAGTACTCGAATAATGTTCCAAACCTTTTTACTATATTACTATTTTCATCCCACTCATAAACATAATCATTATCATCCTTCGTATACATGAAGAAAATATTCATGTGCTCATTTTCACCACAAATTTCAAAATATTGTTTCTCTACTAAACTAATTTCCTCTCCATTTTCGAGATAATTAATAGCTAATTCTTTATCACTCATTAAATTTTTCTGTCTTTCTAAATTAAACCCAGCACATCTATAATATCTGTATACATAAAAACTATCACCTATAAATAAGCCTCCAGAGCACTTTCCCATTGTTGTTAAAAACTCTTTTAACTGCCCATGTATAGAAATATTATTTAATTTTTCAATTTCAGATATTTCTTTTTCTGAGTACCCATTAACTTTTTCTAATTTTTCAATAAAATAATTTTTTTCAGCTTTAATAGAAGAAAGCATAGTCACCAAGTTATTCATATAAAACACCTTATAGATTGGAAAACCTTGAAATAGATAAATAAAATGAAAATTTAGTTTTAAAAAACCATTAACATCTAAGTAAATTTCTAAAAACCTAAAATATTATGAATTTCATACATTCAAAATAATAATTTTAGACCAAATTAATTATCAATATTTATTAATATAGATAATTTAAAATTTTTAAATAGATTCATAAGTTAGTAAACCAAATTAAAAAATTTTACACATAATTGCCATTCGCATCTATTTCATCTTTAGACCTATTATTATAATCAGAAATTAAAAAAGAAAAATAATTCATCATATTAACTACGATGCTTCTTGAAAAATCCAATTCCATATAAAGCCCATATTTTATATCTCTATGCGATTCAAAAAAAGTTTGCACTATTATATTAAAAAAAGCCAACCAATCTTCATCAATGTTTTTATTGTTTTTATTAGTTATAGTCACTGATAAAATTTCATCTCTTTTTTCTAAAAAAATACCAATAAGATATCCTCTTAAATAGTCATGAAATGCAGACAAATTCCTTCCAAAATATTTTGTATTTGGATGAATGTCATTCAAATGCTCTCGATTATTTCCATATATTTTCTCGCCAAAAAAATCATAAACTTGTTGAAGATCATCAAAACCAGATATGTCAAAGCAAACTTTAATAAGTTGCTTACTATTTGTTTCTTGCTTATTAAAAAAATGACATGAATCATCTTTAATTTTTATATTTTGCACAATACAACTCCAACCCTATGAAAAGATTAACGTAATTTTCATTTACATATATAGGTATTTAAGTTTAACGGAAAATTTAAATTGAAATTCACAAAACTATATTTTCAAACAATTCAGTTTAAAATTTATACCTCAAAAAACCTCTCCACCACCACATCCCTATCCTCCAAACTGTTCGAGCTTAAAACCTGAAACATCAAACCATCAAGTAAGTCTAAAACCATATAAACCATCATAAATTTCAATTAGAAAGCACATAGCCATTCCTATGTTAAATTAACTACTATATTCTTTGAAAAATCAATTCATATAGGCTCAAGAATTAATATTTACAAGTTGTTTTTTAAATATTTTTAATGCCTCATGTCTAGTTTTTTGTGTATATTTTTTTGGCATGCCTGCTATTTCTTTAAGTATTAAGATTATTTCATCAGAAATATACTCGTTTTTTTTACTCAATAGGTTTAAAGCTAATATTGTCCAATATTCAGAAGTACTATCAGTTAGAGCAAAAATAAGTATTTCTCTAATTTGTTCCAAAGAATAGACTTCAGCAATATTTTCGAGTTCTTTATTTTCAAGTATTAATAAGCCTGTCCTAACATCTTGCATTAAAATCCCCCTCATTATTTTACCTTTAGTTAGTAAACTTTAGAATTATGCATTATCAAATATTACCCAAAAAACCTCTCCACCACCACATCCCGTTCATCCAAACTGTTTGAGCTTAAAATCTGGAACATCAAACCATCAATAAGATTTAAAACCATGTTGGCATCGGGTTTTAGTGGACAGTTTTCTAAACTAAAAACCAGATCAAAAATCTCGTGAAGCAGCCATTTTCTATACTCAATTACCATACGGTAGGCCTGCGGGTAAATCTGTTTAATTTCAAAAATGGCTTTAAGCAATAGATAGTACAGACTATTAAAATTGACATGTAAAACAATAATCTCTTTAAGTTTATCGCTTGAGGTTCGGTAACGGCTTGAGTAGATAATTGCTAGCACCTCTTCTTTCAGTCGGCTTTTTTGAAAGGATACGCACGTTTCAATCAGGCGTTCTTTTGAGTGAAAGTAGTTGTAAAAAGTGGCTTTAGGAATTTTAGATTTTTTGGCAATCAGGTCTACGCCTGTATTGTGAAATCCATAGATATTGAATAGCTCTATTGCGGTATGAATAACCTGTAATTTTTTGGAAGATGTTTCTAAAGTTGGCATATTTTTACCGTTATAAATTCTTGTTGTTTCTAAATGAGAGATAAAAGCCATTACCCTTTCTGGGAGAAAAAAAGGCACAGCAAAGCCGTAAAGACTGTGCTTGGCACATCTCAAGTTTTATTGTTGCTAAGTTTTTAGACGTGACGAATTAAAGCCTGAAAAGCCAATAGCTCATCAAACTGTTTTAAAGTGATTTAAGTTGTATCAAGATAGATTTTGACAATGACTACCAATAATTTATGAATGTGCAAAGCCGACTCCTTTAAACTTGGAGTTCTGCCGAAACATTATAAATTATGGTGGCAGAACGGAAGCAGGTTGACGGACTGGTTTGAACTCCAGCACACTCGAAAGTGTCCCACTCCCGTCCTACCGCTACGGGAGGGAACGAGGTGTGCATACAAAACTATTCCTCAGAAGAAATAGTCCTGATGTGGTTCAAATAACGGTCCGTCAAAACCGACTGGCAATGTAGGCCAGCCCGCAAATGGTAATCTGCAATATTTAAGGTGTCAATGTGAAATTGGCTAGAAATTATTTAATTAATTATTGTTTTTCATTAAATTACACAATTAAGAAAAACCTTAAATAATGGCTTAACAATTTACTTTTACAACGGTCATTTAAGTGGCCTGCTTGTAATTGCCATCATTTAAAAATGCCAATGCTTGCTCAGTTGATCCTTCATTTAAAGGACTATAATTGGGATTAAAGTAACGTAAACAGGCACCTATTATATTGTCAGCTTTAGGCACACGGTCTTGTCGAGCTGCTCGGAAATAATCTTTAAAACGAAAACGATGCGGTAATTGAGCGTCTTGTTCTACTAGATTTTCGACAGCAACATAAGCCAAAACAATAAATAGAGGGAACGTGAAAACTGCCGCCCCCACTCGAAGTAGATTGCTATTGCTGAAGTATCTAAACATCGCATGGGCTACTTCACGGTGCTCAACCTCTTCGGCCCCGTGCCATTGCAATAGACGCAACATTTCTACATCTACAGGTGCTTGTTGTAATCCCTCAGCATTAAGAACCCAATCTCCTAACACTCCAGTCAGATGCTCGGCAGCAGCCACCATTGCTAATCGGGTCGTCAACCACATCGACTTTAAGCGTGGGCGCTTCAATTCATAGCCTAATGGTTTGGGACCAATCATGTCATTAAATATCCAATTCATCATCTTGGTATAACGACTTAAATCAATCCCTAAAGCCTCTATGTGCCGAGTTCCTAGAGTGTGCCCATAACTATGAGCACCCTCTTGTTTAATGAAAGCAATAGCTGCCTCTTTAAGTTTTTCATCTTTAATATAAGGCAATGCATCTCTAAAAGTCTGACAAAACCAACGTTCTGGTGCAGGTGTAATCGGGTTAATTGAATTTAATATTTGTGAAACGATTGGATCATCATAAATCCAATGCCTTGGTGTTTCAGTAAAATTAAATACAGGGCGCCGCGGAACAATGACATGGTTTTGTCTGATTAAACTATTCATGATAACAACTCCTTATATCAAAAGCGTTTACCACTAATCCTGAGTCAAAATGTTAAAGCCCATACGTGGACCAAAGGCAATCAATGTATGGATTAATCCTTTAATTGCTTTCGGTTGTTGCCCACTGCTAATACGGCGAAATTGCGCTGCATGCCAACCGAGTTGCAAATAAGCATCTACTGGTTTATATCCAATCGCTGGAATTTTTGCTGGTTTTAATACTGATTTTCCGGCTAGTAGTTGTTTGGCTAAATCGGGCTGTATTGCAAAAGGCCGAGCCAACCCCACCATATCAACCGTACCATTGGCAATAATGTGATTCATAAAATCTACATCACGCAGTCCGCCTGTTAACATCAGGGGCAATTTGCTTTGCTTACGAAGTGCAGTGGCATAGTCAATAAAATATGCATCACGCTGAGCAGAACGCTCAGGCGCATAGCCTAACTGGGCAGGAGATTCATAATTGCCGCCGGAAATCTCTAATAAGTCGATCCCTTCTGCTTCTAAAGCTAATGCAATTTTTAAAGATTCTTCCTGACTTAAGCCGCCTTTTTGAAAATCGGCAGAGTTGAGTTTTACGCTTAATATTTTATGTTTGCCAATCGCTTGGCGAACCGCTCGCACAGTTTCAATCAACATACGTTGTCGGTTTTCAGGACTTCCTCCCCATTGATCGGTCCGAACATTTGAGAGCGGTGACAAAAATTGCGAGAGTAAATAACCATGTGCAGCATGAACCTGTACGCCATCAAACCCTGCTTTAACAGCCAGTTCAGCAGTTGTGGCAAAGCGCTTAATTTGCTCTAAAATATCGGCTTCAGTCATCGCCCGCGGAACACGAATAATATTCATGGCAGGTAAATCAAGCCCGACTGCGGATGGTGCGATCGGCTTTTTCAAAAGTGGTAAAACCGCAACACGACCCGGATGGTTAATTTGCATAATGATTTTGCTGCCATTGGCTTGGGCAGCCTGAGCCCATAACTTATGTGCTTGTAAAAATTGCTCATTTTGCAAAACGACATTTCGTGGCTCAACAAAGGCACGATGGTCAATCATTACATTGCCCGTAACTAACAACCCAGTTCCACCCCTCGCCCATGTTGCATAAAGTTGCTGTAAGTCTGTGGTGGGTGAACCGTGTCGATCTGCCAATTGTTCACTCATGGCCGACTTTGCAATACGGTTTGGTATGGTTATGCCACATGCCAATTTTAATGGTTGCTGTAGCGAAGAATTTGTAAATGTAGATTGTGCCATGGTAATTATTCCTAAAATTGTTTGTTCTGTAGGTGCTGCATAAACATCAACTTTTGATTACTTCAACAGCTCTTCATTGAAATATTGCTTTTTTAATAAGTTCATCATGTCCCGATTGTCATGCTGCCAAGGATGAAAATCTGCGGAGAAAAAATCGCGATAATTTTTACCAATACGTCTGACTAGACCTTGTTCTCCAAACAAATAACGAAAACCTTCATAAAGTTCTTTTAAATCTCGTTGTTTTCCAGAAGCTCGTAACAGTTCTGCTGTTCCTCTGGTGGTAATGATAAGAAAAGAAAGCGTGGTTTCTATCATCACCCATCGCAAGAAATAAGGTCTATTGACCAAAGACTGATATACATCAAAAGCTACAGCTTTATGTTCTGTTTCCTCAATCGCATGCCATGCCCAAATTTTTCTTACATGGGCATTAAATAATTCTAAATCTTGGGGCGCGGTACTAATAAAATAGTCAGCTAGAATTGCTGTGAGGTGTTCCATACATACGGTGCATGCAAGCTGATGAGCTGTAGAGAGTTGCTCTTGCATTAAGCGATTCATCTTTTTAAAGCGCTTATAAATTCGGTCTACCGGATAGCCCTTTTTCAGCATGACCGCATTGAGCGCGTCGTGTTCTTTACCGTGATGTGCTTCTTGACCAATAAAAGCACGGACTTGTTTAAGTAGAACAGGATCTTCAATTTTTGCCTGATAATTACGTACACTATGAATAAATTGACGTTCACCATCTGGAAATGCGCTCGATAATGCAGTCAATAACATTGTGAGTAAGGCATTGTTATTAAACCAGAACTCAGGAATTTCATCTGAAAAATTAAAATCCATTGTTCTTACAGGAATATCAATTGAAGCCGAAATTTTAGAAAAATCTTGTGTTTGTTTTGACTTAAAGAACGCATTCATCTTTATTCTCCAGTTATAAAACGCGAGGATTAAATTGGCGTAATAAAAATAATGGTGTACGTAGACGAGGTATTTGAATTGGCGGAATTAACCCACCCGATAAATCAACTCGATGCAATCTTGCTTCAATGACTTTACCTAGTCCCATATTATGTAAAGGATCATTTTCAGTACCCGTAAAACGTAGGTTCATTTCTACACGACGAACTTCAAGTGGATGTTCTTTAGGGGTAAATCGAACCTCACGTGGTAGACCAAGCCCTAAACCGCCTGTGATATTACGGTGTGGCAGTCCTAAAATTGGAGGTGCATCAAGAATGACTTCACCAAGCTTGGCTTCCATTTCAATGAGTGTTGTACCGCGGCGTGAGGCATTGCTAACAATACTTTTGCCGTCATTTTCCCAACTGATCTCCCCAATCTTTTTAGGATAGCCTAGCAACTCACGTCCAATAATCATGGCGCGATCATCGTCTAAAATCATCCAAGGACAAAAGATTCCTGTTTTATTGCCTACCTTAATATGAACGAATAAACCCGCTTCATGGTAAGCACCCGTATAGACATTTTCTGGGAAATAAGCACAGAACAAATCAGCTCTTGCAGGTTCCGCCAACTTCATTCCAGACGGTAACCAGCGAGCCATGATTTTTTCATCAATTTCAACAACAGCCGTCAAGTACTGAGCATTGTGATACAGCTTATTTCCAAGATTGGCCAAGCCCACTGGAACACTTAAATCATTGATGAGTTGTCTCATGATTTTAATCTCGAAAATACTTGTTTCAGAATGGGAAGCAAAATGATGCGCGGGGTATAACGTCCCCCAAAAGTTTGAGCCTGTGCAATAAAACCGGGAATCACGATACGACGATTGCAATCCATACCTTGAATCGCTTCTTTGGCAACTCTTTCAGCCGTTACCCAAACGAAATTTCCACCAACTCCATCAATTTTGCTAATACCAGCAACTTCATTAAAACCTGTTTTAGTAGGCCCCGGAGCAAGTAAAGTACAAGTCACGCCTGTACCTGTTAGCTCGCTATGTAAGGATTCTGCAAATGAGTTTGCAAATGCTTTAGTTGCCGCATATGTGGCATTTGCCGGAGTGGGTTGATGTCCAGAAGTAGAACCGACAATAAGTATGGCTCCGGATTTTCGTTTGAGCATTTGGGGTAACACAGCTAAAGTCAGGTCGTGAATTGCCACACTATTGACTTCAACCTCTTCGCGCTCTCGGTCTGCATCTAACTCTTGAAGGCGTCCAAAAGTCGCAAAACCTGCGTTATTACAAAGAATTGAAACCTCAATACCTGCTAAATAATGACGAAATTTAGCTCTAGCTTCTCTATCTCCTAAGTCACATGGATATAAATCTACGGATATTTGATATTGAGCTTTTAACTTTTCAGCCAGCGCTTCTAATTTTTCGACACGGCGAGCAACTAAAACTAAGGAATAACCTCGTAAAGCAAACTGCTTTGCTAACTCTTCTCCAATACCAGATGAAGCCCCTGTAATCACAACGCGAGCTGAGGCTAGTGGAATAGGTAGGCTCATAATTCTTGCTCAAAATAGAATAAATTGATTATTCCGAAGTTTTGACTTGAGCGTGAGATGTAGATCAGACATACTGATAATCATTTTCGGCCACAATAAAAAACAATATGAAGGATCCCTATGGGCTATCTAAGGCCAGCATTCCTATTTCTTATGCTCATTTATTATTAGAAATCATGGTAGACAAAGGGTTTTCCGCCGTTGAGATTTTGAAAAAAAGTAAAATTCCCTTAACGCTTTTAGATCAATTAGATGCCCGAATTACCCCTATGCAATGGTCTAAACAGGCATGGGAAAGCTTAATACTGTCAAAAGATTCAGGCTTGGGATATGAATATGGAATAAAACTGCGTTTAACTGCACATGGGTCAATGGGATATGCCTTAATGAGCAGCCCCAATTTACGACAGGCTATTGAGGTTTCAACACAATTTTTTAATATGCGATTAAAAGATTATGGGATGACTCTACTAGACGATCATGACTTTTTTATTATTGAAATTAAAGAAACTCACCCCGTTGTCAGCAATCAACTCGTACAAGTAGAAATGCTGAGACGATTTTTTTACGAATGTTTGATGATTGGCGTGATTCAAGCTAGTCAATTTTTGATAGAGCATCATTTCGCTGATATTGAGTTATGGGTGGACTGGTCAGAACCTAGCTACCACAAAGCTTATCAACATTTATTGCCTACTATTCATTTTAATCAAACGACTAATCAAATTCGATATAAAAAACAGCTTCTAGACTTACCTATTAAAATGGCAGATCCAATTGCTTTCAAACAAGCTCTAGCACAATGTGAAGCTGAACAACTCCGCTTTTCCGAACAAATTAAAGATATATGCCTGACCGTAAAAGCAGAGTTAAACTTAAAACCCCAAGTGGGCTACCCCACTTTTGATGAAATTGCCGATCGCTTAAATATGTCTAGTCGGACACTGAGACGTCACTTAAACCAAGTCGGTTCTTCATATCTGCAACTGTTGGAAGAAGTACAACAAAAAGAGGCTGAAAACTTATTACTTAATAGTGATATGGAAATACAAGAGATAGCTGTTTATCTGGGCTATATACAGCCGACTAATTTCACACGGGCATTTAAGAAATGGACTGGAATAACGCCAATCCAATTTCGAAAGAAAGAAATATAAAAACTAAACTATCAAAAACACCCGTGTGCATCTTGCTTTAAAGCATTTGATTTGGTTGTTATTTACTGACTCAATAACTTGGTCTACCCCGACTTTATGAAAGTTGTATTTATTAAAATATACAAAGGCCTAAATCAGAACGATTTAAGCCTTTTTATTTTTTAGGTATATAGCGTCGATTTAAGATAAAAATTCTTTAATCGTCTCTTGCATAGTTGTAGTGGCACGACCAATTAACTGGTGCAGGTCTTTACTTTCACTATACAAGCCACCTTTAGATACGCCTTCATCTGAATCTGCCAAAATATTGGCAAAGCCTTCTGGTATACCCAATTGTACCAAAAGCGCTTTATATTCTTCTTCTGGTAAGTCTTGGTAAATGACTTCTTTTTTACTGATTTCACTTGTCCATTTTGCAACGTCATCAAGGGTATAGCTCGTATCACCTGCTAGTTCATAAACTTTATTTTCATGCCCTTCTTGAGTTAATACTACAGCGGCAGCAATCGCATAATCTAAGCGTGAAGCAGAAGCAATTTTACCGTGATGCGTTGCCCCGAAAATTTTGCCATGCTCAACTGCTTGGGCAAGTCCCATCGCATAGTTTTCGCTGTACCAGTTATTACGTAATAATGTATGTGAAATATTCGATGTTTTTAAATATTGTTCAGTCTCTACATGTTCTTGTGCTAATAGAAGCGGTGATGTATCTGCGTTTAATAAACTCGTGTAAACAATAAATTTTACCTGTGCAAGTTTTGCCGCATTAATCACATTTTGGTGTTGTACTGTACGTTGACCGATTTCATTTGATGAGATTAATAAAAGCTTATCAATACCAGCCAATTGAGCCGAAAGTTTATCTGCATCTTGAACATAATCAAAAGCGCGAACTTCGATCCCTTTTGAGCTTAATTCTGATGCTTTTTCTGGATTGCGAACTAATGCCACAATATTTTTTGCCTCAGTACGTTCGAGTAATTGAGAAATAACGAATTGGCCGAGTTGACCTGATGCACCAGTAACTGCAATACGCATGATGATCTCCATCTGATGTAGTTGATATCTTTCAATCATCGTAGTACCTTAACTTACTAAAAGTAAGTACTTACCTAAAAGTAAGTTTAGAAACAAATGTAAAGTTTTGTAATTAAGGTGGTGCGCGATGAAAGGATACGTTTTTTCAGCAGATTGTCCCTCTCGGAAAATTTTGTTAACACTCACTAGCCGTTGGAGTGTCTTGATTTTAGTGGCACTTCGAGATCAACGTTTGCGCTTTAATGAGTTAAAAAAACTAATTGATGGCATTAGTGAAAAGATGTTGGCACAAACCTTAAAAACGCTTGAGCAAGATGGTTTTATCGTGCGTCAGGATTATGCAGAAATACCACCTCGTGTAGATTATCAATTAACAGACTTTGGACGAGAGGCTTCCGAACGACTATTTGATTTAACGACTTGGCTTGAAAATAATTTATCCAAATTATTAGAAAATCAGCCGAGTGCAGACATCGTTCAAAATTGACTCGGGAAATAAAAGTATTATCGTATATTAAACATTCAAACTGGTTTCACTCACCACTTTATGTTAGTATTATTTTAGTAGTTACTATTAAGTTTATTAATTCGATATGAGTAAAAATAGCAATCTTGAAGTCTGCCCAATCGCTAGAAGTCTTTCTGTTCTAGGTGATGCATGGAGTATGTTGATTTTACGTGATGCTCATGCGGGTTTTACACGTTTTGATCAGTTTCGTAAAAGCTTAGGTATTGCACCAACCATGCTAACTAAACGTTTGTCTGTTTTAGTGGAGGAAGGCTTACTCGAAAAAAGACAATACTCTGAACATCCGCCGCGTGAAGAGTACCTATTAACTGAAGCCGGTAAAGATTTTTTACCTGCTTTATTTGTGATTGGCGCATGGGGCCGAAAATATAAACCTTATGAACAGCCCGAAAAAATGGTGACTTTTCTTGACGCAGAACAAGGCACTGAAATTAAACCGATTGTGATTGATCAAATCACTGGTGCTGAAATTGGTACTCGCCCTATTCGCCAAAAAACCGAATAAGATTTCAAATAAAAAGCACTCAATTGGAGTGCTTTTTATTGTGCCTATTTAAAGTAAGTCAGCTACTTTGCTCGGCTACGTTGGGTTGCATAAGTTCCCCAACCATTACGTAAAACAGATTTAATAAATGCCCATAAACCACTTTCATAAGGTTTTGGCTCTCTACCTTGACCTATGCGTTTTAATTGTTGGGTGTACCAAAGTACTTCCATAACGCCTAGACTATCAACCTTCTTAATGCCTGTTTTGATGGGATGCACCGACCGAAGACCATTTTTGCCCGCTAGCAAATATTTAGGTACATCAGGTTCAATTGCCATAATTCTTGCAATCCCAATGACATCACACGCTTGAGACTGTAAAGCTTGATTCATACCTTCTACGGTCCGAAAACCACCTGTGACCATCAGCGGTGTTTTTACGAGTGTTCTTACTTTTTCTGCGAAATCAATAAAGAAAGCTTCACGTGCAATGGTCGATGCTTTTTGTGGTGCTTTGGCTACTCCTGATTCATACGTCCCGCCCGATATTTCAATCAGGTCGATCCCTGCATCCGCTAAAGCCTTGATCGTTTCTAAAGAGTCTTGCTCTGTAAAACCACCTTTTTGAAAGTCTGCAGAGTTAAGCTTAATTGCAATTGGAAACTCTTTACCGACTTGTTTTCGAATTTCTGTATAAACTTCCATTAAAAAACGACGGCGTTTTTCAGGCGTACCGCCCCACTCATCGTTTCTTAAATTATGCAAAGGCGACAAAAACTGGTTAATGAGATAACCATGTGCAGCATGAATCTCGACGCCACTAAATCCAGCCTTTTGACATATGGCAGCACTACGACCAAAACGCTGAATAATATCTATAATCTCTGCATCTGTGGCTTCCTCAGGCGTCGCAAATAAAGATTGCATTTCTGGCCCGAACGGCACTGCCGATGCAGAAATATTACGTACATTTAATCCTTTCGTTGATTGTTTTCCCGGATGATTTAACTGTGCCCACAATTGAGAACCTTGATCGGTCACGGATTTTGCCCATTTTTGTAAAATCGCAAAATCACGCTCATCCTCAACCACCACATTCCCAGCCTCCCCCAAGGCACGTCGGTCAATCATAATGTTGCCACTGATGATCATCCCAATTCCTGATGCAGCCCAACGCTGATATAACCGAACATGTTTTTCGGTTGGATTATTTGAATAGGTGGCTAAGGTTTCACTGGTTGAAGCCTTCGCTAGTCGGTTTGGAATGCTGAAGCCATTTGGCAACGTTAAAGGCTGATTCAAAAGATTGGTTTTTAATTGCAGTTGAGTCATGGTCTTATCTCACACAGTTAAAGATGGTTTTGAATGAGGTTGAATAAAGTCCACTAAACTTTGAAACCACATCACATCCACAAAATTTCCGCTAATCACAAGGTCTTGTGTTTTAAGTGCCGTTAAAAACGTATTCACGCTATCTTTAGCAGACAATACGGCGAACCCCTTGCTACCCGTTTTAAATGTAAAAATAAAACTGGGTGACTTGGTTAGCCCTGAGTAAGAGTTAATCTTGCCGTTTTTCACTTCGAAATAGCGCCCTTCACCATTTGCAGTTTGAATCTGAAAGGTGACATTTTTGTCATTCACATAGGCCGCACATTTCGGGTTCTTTTTTACCGCACGCTGCATGAGCTTGGTGAGCATCCACAGCAATAATTTAAATTTCATCATTTTTATCTTCTTGATTCATCAAATTGACTAGATCAAACTCATGCATTTATTCATCTAAGAACTGTATTGCATGCTTTACAAAGCGTTCAGGGTATTGAAATTGAGCACCATGTCCTGCATCTGGATAGATGAATAGCTGCGCGTTTGGAATGTTGAGTACCATGTGATATGCATTGATGGTCGGAATCATCACATCATCTACACCATTTAAAATGAAAGTAGGTTGTTTAATCTCACGTAAATGCGCAAAAGGATCTTGTTCATCAAGTTGAGGTAAAAAATGCATATTGGCTTCTATCTGTGCCTGCATGACTTCAACTGAACTTGCTGCATCTTGATCTTTGCGTTCATGTCGACGTTGCCAAAATTCATGGCCCGCTTGAATCGCAGCTTCAGATCGGCCAAAGAATAAAAAGAGAAAGTCTTCTTCAGATGGCACAGCAGTTGTTGCATGTTTCAATACCAACGCAGCTACTTCGGGGTCGTCACCGCGTGGTTTACCGCCTCTTGGCCCTGTACCTAAAAGCATCAGCTTTCTTACGAGTTCAGGATGACGGCGTACCAAGTCTTGTGCCTGAAACCCACCAAGTGAAAAGCCTAACAGGTCAACTTGCTTTAAGCCTAGTGCACGAATGACTGCTGCCGCGTCGTCTGCCATATCCTCAATGCGAGTACGAGGCTGGCCTGTAGATGAAGCAATACCTCGCCCGTTAAACAAAATGACTTCACGCCCTTCTGCCAAACCATTGGTAATGATTGGGTCCCAATTGTCTAATCCGCCTCGGAAATGCTGGAGAAAGAATAACGGTGGTTGCTCTGTATTTTCATTTCCCCATCGACGGTAGGCAAAATTTGCTCCATCTACTTCAATGAATTGGGTCTCTGCTGTTTGGTGAGTAATAGTAGTCATTATCTTTATCCTAAATTTAAGTTTCTGATTAAGCTAATTTTTATTTAGCTAAAAACGTGAGAGATTGTTTTACAAAATCATCATGAAACTGAAATATTCCCCCATGACCTGCATCTGGATAGATAACAAGTGAGCTATTCGGTAAGCGCTTTGCTAAATCGTAAGTATTTACTGTTGGCACCATTCGGTCATGATCGCCATTGGCAACCAATACAGGTTGTTGAATTACAGAAAGGTCAGCAGACTCTTTATTTCCCCATTTTTTGAGTGCTTTAAGTTGGGCACGATAGGCTGACATGGTGATTTCTTTGTCACGGTTTTCAGTACGTTCATTAATGCGTTGAATAAACTGTTTTGCCGCAGCTTTACCATTTTCTGTACGCGTGAAGAAAAGATAAACTTTAGGGTCTTGACCAGTAGCCATTCCACGGACTAAATCCCAATTAGAAATTCGCCCTACGGTACTAATGCCTGTACCACCCGCAGGGCCAGTTCCCGACAAAATCATTTTTCGAACCAAATTCGGCTGCTTCAAAACAATCTCTTGTGAAATCATGCCGCCCATCGAGAAGCCAAATAAATCAACTTGCTTAAATCCTTTTGCCTGAATGAAAGCAATCGCATCATCTGCCATCTGCTCAATCGACTGGGCTGGTTTACCTGTAGAAGCACCAACACCACGATTATCAAACACCACCACATGATGTTTAGCAGCAATTCCATCAATAATTCGTGGGTCCCAGTTATCTAGAACAGCTGCCAAGTGATTTAAGAAAATGACAGGTGTTCCACCATTTTGTTGACCATATTCTCGGTAAGCGAAGTTAACGCCACCTGCACTAATAAATTGAGTGGGTACATTCTTCCAATTTGTATCTTGCTGAGCGTTTTGCCCTGCTTGCGGATTGTTAATAGCACTTGATGACACTTTATGTGCCTGAATAGATGCTTCATTAAAAGAAACCGATGGCACAACCTCTGCCTGAGTTAAGGGAGCACTAAAAATAGATACCGCTGTCAAACCCATAGCAACTGTATTTAATAAAAACTTCATTTCTCTGATCCTCAAATTTAATTCATTGATCTGATTTATCTGTTTTTTATGAGTGATCTTTCAAAGGGAGAAAAGATAAAAAACAGAGTAAGTATCGATTTAATACCAACTATACATAGGTAAAATTAGATTGTCACTATCTTTTTAGTAGTAACTATTTTATTTTTAGATTATGATGAAAAAATCAAGCCGGAATTCATTCGTTCAGGCGACAAAGTTTAAGTAAGGAACATGATATGACCAGCAAAGTAGTTCTCATTACAGGCGCATCTTCGGGTATTGGGTTGGCGACGGCAGAGCTTTTACAGGAAGCAGGATTTATTGTTTATGGCACAAGTCGACAAGCAAAAAATCCCTCTAAGCATAAATTTCACCTTATTGAGTTAGATGTAAATCAAGAAGACTCAGTTGCTCAAGCCATTGAAAAAGTAATAGCAAACGAAGGCCGAATTGATGTCTTAGTTAACAATGCAGGGTTTGCAATATCGCCTGCTGGTGCCGAAGAAAGCTCAATGCAACAAGCACAGGCTATTTTTGATACCAACTTCTTCGGCGCTGTTCGGATGACACGTTCAGTAATTCCACATATGCGTGAAAACCGTTCAGGACTGATCTTAAATGTCAGTTCAATTCTTGGACTTGTGCCGATGCCTTTTAGCGCACTTTATTCTGCGTCAAAACATGCGCTTGAAGGTTATTCTGAATCTTTAGACCATGAATTAAGGTCTCAGGGCATTCGTGTATCTCTTATTGAACCCGCTTATACCAAGACTTCTTTAGGAATGAATTTACTTGAAGCCGACAATAAAGTTGCTTTTTATGATGAAGCACGCAAAAAGTTACATCGACAAATGATTAATTCAATTAATAAGTCAGATGACCCAAGTGTGGTTGCCAATACAATTTTAGATGTGATTCAAAGTCAACATGTCGTACCTCGCTACACAGCAGGTAAAACTGCAAAAAACTTAAAAGCGTTAAGACGATTTGCACCAGCAAAGATCTTTGACAAATTAATTCAGCGCAGCTTAAAAGTTTAGAGCAAACTTAAGCTTATAAAACATTAAAAACAAATTTCAAAAAATAGAGGTTTAAAATGAAAGCAGCCTACATAAGCCGTTATGGCAAGATTGATGATGTACAAATCAATGAACAACCCAAACCATCTCTAACCGAAGATGCTGTCCTTGTTAAGGTACATGCAGCAAGTATTAACCCTCTCGACTTAAGAATTTTAGAAGGTGAATTTAAGGCAATTCTGCCAGTACCATTTCCTTTTATTTTAGGCAATGATTTTGCAGGCACAGTGGTAGAAGTTGGATCGAACGTTACCGAGTTTAAAGCTGGAGACGAAGTGTATGCCAAGACCGATCTGAACGGCGCTTTTGCCGAATATACGGTCGTTCAGCAGTCTTCGCTGGCGCTTAAACCGCAAAATATTTCGATGGAACAGGCAGCAGCTCTACCTTTAGTTGCCTTAACTTCATGGCAAGCACTAGTTGAAATTGCAAAAGTGAAAACTGGACAAAAAGTACTGATTCACGCAGGTTCAGGCGGTGTGGGTTCAATTGCAATTCAACTTGCCAAGTCATTAGGTGCTATTGTTGCAACCACAACCAGTGGCAAAAACACTCGTTGGGTTAGAGAGTTGGGTGCCGACATCATTGTTGACTATAAAACAACGGACTTTGAGCAAGAGCTTAAAGACTATGACGTAGTTTTAGATACACAAGGTGGGAAAACCTTAGAGAAATCACTCAATGTACTTAAACGTGGTGGGCGTCTTATTAGTATTTCAGGCCCACCCGACCAAGCTTTTGCAGAAGCAATTAATCCGAACTGGTTTCTAAAATGTGTTATCCCACTGTTAAGCTGGTCAATTCGAAATAAAGCAAAAAAACGTGGCATTACTTATTCATTTTTATTTATGCAACCGAGTGGTCCACAGCTCTCAAAAATTTCCGAATTGGTAGAAGCTGGAAAGATTAAACCCGTAGTTGACCAAACCTATGACTTTGCTCAAATTAAAGAAGCACTTCAATATGTAAATACGGGCCGATCAAAAGGTAAAGTTGTTTTAAATAATATTGCTGAACTTTGAGCATTTATTTAAATAAAAAACACTACGAATGGTCAAATCATTAAAGATCTTAATGACTCGACCATTCGTAGTAGCTTTATAAAATCAAAAGTAATTTCTAGTCTATTTCTTCATTGGTATTTTTAAATGACTATGCCAATGAGGACAAAAATATTCCTTAAATAAAAAATCATGATATTTATAGGATGCTTTCTGCTACAAGAAATAGACTTAAATACGTATAAAAAAAACCTCAATGAGATATTGAGGTTTTTTATACATTTGCGATAGTTTTATCAGTTTTGCTGATCTTTTTGCCGCTGTATATCTTTCTGATCTTTCACGTTTTGTTGTCGCTGTTGATTTGGTATATGGTGTTGGTATTGGTGGTTTTGTTGCTGTTGTTGATCCTGTTGGTTTTGCTCGAATTGTTGATCTTGCTGTTTATTTTGGCGATCTTGATCACTCTCTTGTTGCCGGTGTTGATCACTTTTTTGATTAGCCATATTAATTGTCCATTCTTTAATATGATTCATTTTTAAATTCACATACTTATCATTATAAAGCTACCTCCTTCATGTGACATTTTCTTTCATTGTAAATTTTATGATTGAAGATAAAAATATATGGCTAATAAAGATGCAGTTATTTGAATTTCCTAAAAATATAAATTACATTGACTACTTGATCAAACAAATTTCATTTTAGATTTTACAAATTAAAATGCTTTTCTCTCACCCCAACCCCAATAAAAAATACTCAAGCAACCTCTCCCGTTCATCTGGTTTACTCGGGTCTAAAAGCTGAACCATTGCTCCATCAATCACAAACAAAAACATGTGGGCATCGGGTTTTGAAGTATTTGTATTGGACGTTAAAAGCAGATTATGAATTTCCTTGATCAACCAATTTCGATAGTCAATGACGACCTGATACGCCTTTGGATGTGTTTTCGCAATTTCAAAAATAGCTTTAAACGGCAAATGATAAAGCCCTTCTAAATCGGCATGCAAAAAGTATATTTTCCTAAGTTTTTCAACTAGCGTTAAGTCTTTTTGAACATAAATAATTGAAAGTACTTCTTCTTTTAAACCATCTTTTTGAAAGGTCAGACTCATTTCAATGAGGCGTTCTTTTGAGTGAAAATAATTATAAAACGTGGCTTTTGGGATTTTTGCTGCTTCAATAATTCGGTCTATCCCGACATTGTGAAAGCCGTGTTTATTAAAAAGATATCTTGCAGAATGAAGTACGCTTAAAGCACGAAATGGGAGATTTGAATGTGGCATAGTTTTACCGTTATAAAATAAATTTTTGTTGTATATAAATGAGATATGAAATCCGCTGCCCTTTCTTGGGAGAAAAAAAGGCATAGCAAAGCCGTAAAGACTGTGCTTGGCACATCTCAAGTTTTATTGTTGATGCAAGTTTTTTAGTCGTGACGATTTAAAGCCTGATAAGCCTAGAGGCGATCAAACTGTTTTAAAAGTTTAAGTTGTGTCGTTATAGACTTTGGCAAAGACTGCCAAGAAATGATTAGTGTGCAAAGCCAACTCCTTTTTATTGGGAGTTCTGCCAAAGCATTATAAATTATGGTGGCAGAACGGAAGTGGGTTGACGGACTGGGTTCGACATCCAGCACACTCGAAAGTGTCCCACTCCCGTCCTACCGCTACGGGAGGGAACGAGGTGCACACATGAAACTATTCCTCAGAAGGAATAATCTGATGTGGTCGATCATCGGTCCGTCAAAACCGACTGGCAATGTAGGCCAGCCCGCAAATGGTAATCTTCAAAAATTATGGTGTCAATGTGAAATTGGCTAGAAAATATTTAATTAATTATTGTTTTTCATTTAATTACATATTTAAGGAATATCTTAAATGTAAGCTTAATAAAATTATTGGTTCTGAATAATTATTTAAAGGTTTTATATTCAGAATAAAGAAATCCGCTAGGCTATTAATATTAAAGCCATAGCGGAAAGTTATAATGATTAAGAACATGCTCCTACTTGCTGCGCCCCATATCGAGCCTGTTGCTCAGTAAATCTATCACCAGCACTGGACGAAAGTTGGTCAATAAGGCCACTACAAGAAAAACCTGTTAGTTCTATATATTGTTGTGCTGCTTGTACTGCTTCCTGATTCCAATCTACATCCATGCTATCGACCGCAGCTTCGGCATCTGCATAGCTAAAACCATCGCCAGCGCTTGAAGATAATTGGTCAATTAAGCCTTTACGAGAAAAACCCATCAGATCAAGATATTGCTCAGCAGCTCTAACAGCATTGCGTTGTTGATTAGTCAAATTAGAGGTGACCACAACTGGCGTATTTTGATTTTCAGCTTTATTCGCTGCATCAACTGCTGCCTGTGCCTCTTCTGCAGCTTCAACTGCTTCACTTGCGGCAGCAATGGCTTCTTGCTTTGCTGATTCACTAACATTATTTGAGGAAGTTGATGATACTTTTGAACTGTTCCCTCCAACAATAAGGGCTAATACAAAAATAATAGTAAATAGAATACCTACCCACATAAAAAATGTCTTCATACCCTATTTCTCCTAATTTTTTAAAATCGATATTACAAAAGTAAAGTTATGTGTTTTCTATGTTATTGGTTTGTATTTAACCTAATTATTAAGGTGGATTCAAGAATAATTAATTCTTCTAAATTTACTTTAAGCTGTACAAAAAATTCTTCTTAACTCGTGAAATAACTAATTATATTTATAACCATAGAAAGAACTACATCTTAGATAATCTAGATTAGTAAATTGCCTTTTATTTATCTGATGAAAAATCAAAAAATAATAAAAATTAGTATGGTAGTTTTACTATTAAATATTTTGCTGGGAATGGGGAAAAAGCTAATGTAAGGCTTCTTTATTTCACTTGCACTCTATCTATTTTCATGTATGATTGAGTAATCACTCAATTAATATATTTGTGTATGGCTCGTCCTCGTAGTGAAGATAAACGTAATGCAATTTTAAGTGCTGCTATTGAAACATTGGCAGAGCTTGGCGAACGTGCGTCTACCTCAAAAATTGCTAAAGTCGCTGGCGTGGCAGAAGGCACTTTATTTACCTATTTTAGTAGCAAAGAAGAGTTGCTTAATCAGCTCTATCTTTCACTAAAGGCTGAACTACGTCAGGTCATGATTCTCAATTACCCTGATCACTCCGATTTGCAAACACAAATGTCCCATATTTGGCAAAGCTATTTGGACTGGAGTTTAGAAGCTCCACTCAAACGCAAAGTAATGGCACAGCTTTCAACCTCTGAACAAATTACCGAGCAAAGCAAACAAATTGGCATGCAAACCTTTTGTGATCTGACCCAAAATATTCAAGAACATATTAATGGCGGAACACTACGTGATTACCCCCCGTTATTTATTGCTTCAATTTTGGGGGCACTTGCCGAAGTCACACTGAATTTTATTGCCCAAGACCCTTCTCAAACCGAGCGTTATCGCAAATCTGGCTTTGAAGCATTTTGGCATGCGGTTTCAATTTAAATAAAAGGTAAGGACCCACGGCGTCCTTATTTTTGAACCAATTAATGAGTGAGTAAATACTCATTTATATAGATATTAATAAGTACTCTTAAAGTTCTTATTTGCACATATAGGTTTATTCCACTAAAGGAAAAACAAGATGACTATTTCAAACACAACAGACTTGCCTTCTCCCTTAATGTCGTCACAACAGCATGATGGCAAATTTAGAAATACACGCCCAAACCTACACAAATCATCTTTTGGTAAAACACTTCAGTTGATGTGGAAGTTTCTATTTAACAAACCGAAAGACACTGTGCCCAACCGAGACATTCCCGTTTTGAGTTTGTCAAAAGAACAACTTTTGAGTGCGCCTGACCGCTCCCTATTTCGTCTTGGGCACTCGACCATATTGTTAAAATTGCGAAATGAGTTTTGGTTAACTGACCCTGTTTTTTCAGAGCGCGCCTCGCCTTTTCAGTGGATTGGGCCGAAACGTTTTCACCAACCACCCATTAACATTGCTGACTTACCGCCCATCAAAGGCGTGATTTTGTCGCATAACCACTACGACCATCTCGACTACCATGCAGTCATGCAGCTTAAAGACAAAGTTGAACATTTCTTAACGCCGCTTGGTGTGGGTGACACACTCATTAAATGGGGAATTCCAGCAGAAAAAGTTCAACAACTTGACTGGTGGGACACCACCCATGTCGATGGTCTTGAACTGGTTGCGACCCCTGCCCATCACTTCTCTGGTCGTGGCATGGGTGATAGTAATGAAACGCTTTGGGCATCTTGGGTGATTATTGATAATGATCTACGCGTGTTTTTTAGCGGAGATACCGGATATTTCGATGGTTTTAAAGAGATTGGACATCGTTATGGCCCCTTCGATCTGACCATGCTAGAAACCGGAGCTTATGACCCAGAATGGCCAGATGTTCACATGCAACCAGAGCAAACCTTGCAAGCGCATCTCGATTTAAAAGGACGTCATTTGTTACCCGTGCATAACGGAACTTTTGACTTGGCGCTCCATGCTTGGGACGACCCGTTTGAACGAATTGTCGCTTTGGCTAAACAAAATGAATTAGCAATTAGTACGCCGCAAATGGGTGAAGTATTAAACTTAAACGAGCCAAATGTTGAAAATTATTGGTGGCGTTCGTAAGTTTTTTCAATAATTTTTAAATTATTTATAGCCTCTAATTTTACTTTAAAGGTATTCAAATTCAGATATATATCTCCCATTCCTCCTATCTATATCATTCACAAATAAAACTAGGACTAACTTTGTCTTAGTTTTATTGTTGACTTAAAACACAGACTACATTAGTCTGTGTTTGTAATTGATCAATTATGAAATTAAATGGCTTATATCACTAGTAGCGTCGAGTATGCGATTCACTGTCTTCTTTTTCTTGTGAACAATGAAGATAAACCTTTGAGTAGTAAGGATCTTGCCGAATTACAAGGAGTCTCTCCAAGTTTTATGGCCAAGATTTTTCCTAAACTTGAAAAGGCAGGCCTTGTTGTTGCACAAGAAGGTGTTCGTGGTGGGTATTTACTGGCCAAGCCTGCTCATGAAATCAGTTTTCTAGATATTGTGAATGCGATCGAAGGTGAAAAACCGCTTTTTGAGTGCCAAGAAGTCCGTGGAAAATGTGCGGTCTTTAATCATGCTCCACCTGATTGGGCAACCAATGGTGTATGTGCCGTGCATGCTGTCATGCTGCAAGCCGAAAAGGCCATGCGAGATGCTTTAGGTGCTCATACACTTGGCGATATTGCAGACCGTTTTGGTCGTTATGCACCCGACGTATTTTTTAGTGATGTAAATGGCTGGATCAATGAACGCATTGAAGGAAGAACAGCAAAAATGCGAAAAAGTAAAATATCACGGGATATGCCCGACTAATGAGCTTATAGGGTCTCACCCCTAGAGTAACAACACCCCTAACCCTTTTTTAAACGCCTTCTCAGATTTTTCGGACAATCAGAGAAAGGATTCGCTCACCCTAAATTTTGTGATGAGCTGGAATGTATTGTCCGAAAACCTATCAAAAGGATAATCAAATGAGTAAGCGTATTATTATTGCAGGTTCTGGTTTTGCTGGTTTATGGGCTGCACTTGCTGCACAACGAGCAATTCACTTAGCATCCCAAGAACAAAATATTGAAGTGGTTATGGTTTCCCCTAGCCCGAATGTTGGGATTCGACCGCGGCTTTATGAAGCTGTACTTGAAAATATGAACCCTGATATTTCAGAGTTATTAAGTGTAGTCGACGTTAAATACGTGGCTGGCTGGGTAAATCAGATTGATGCCGACCAACAAACAATTGAAGTTTCAACCACCGACGGCGGCAAGCAAACCTTAAGTTATGACCGTTTTATTCTGGCAACTGGAAGTACGACGTTTATGCCGCCTATACCGGGCCTTACCGAATATGGGTTTAGCGTAAGCACATTAGAAGATGCGGAAAAATTAGACCTGCATCTTAAAAACCTAGCTAACAAACCTTCAAATGCAGCTCGTAATACTGTAGTCGTCGCTGGTGGCGGTCTTACTGGTCTAGAAACAGTGACTGAAATGCCTGAACGTTTACGTCACATTTTAGGCGAAACTGATATTCGTGTGGTGTTAGTCGACTCATCTGCACAAATTGGTGCTGCTATGGGTGATGAAGCTGCGGCTGTAATTCGAGAAGCTCTCGACGAGTTGGGTGTTGAAGGTATAGCTGGAGTCCGCGTTACTGCACTTGATGCTTCTGGTGTAACACTTTCTAATGGTGAAAGAATTGAAGCAGAAACCGTCATTTGGACTGCGGGCATGAGAGCTAACTCACTCACCTCTCAAATTGCAGGTGAAAAAGATAATTTAGGCCGTATTTTAGGTGATGCCTATTTACATGCACCTGAATCAAAAAATATTTTTGTGACCGGTGATACGGTAAAAGTTCCAACCGATGATTTAGGTAATTTTAATGTGATGTCTTGTCAACACGCCATGAGCCTAGGCCGTGTGGCGGGTTACAATGCTGCGGCGGAATTGGTTGATTTACCGTTGCATGCCTATAGTCAGCCAAAGTATGTGACTTGTCTTGATTTAGGCCCTTGGGGTGCTCTCTATAGCGAAGGTTGGGACCGTCAGGTTCAATTTGTTCGTGAAGAAGCCAAAAAAATTAAGCAAGAAATTAATACTGTCTGGATTTATCCACCTGCGGCAGACCGTGATGCTGTGTTTGCGATAGCAAATCCTGATTTTGTAATTGTTCCTTAAAACAATCTGTTTTAGTGAGTACAAGTCTATTTAAAAAAACCCAAAAGTAGAGAACTGCTTTTGGGGTTTAGTTTTGAATCATTAAAATCTATGCTTTTTCTAGCTCTTCTATAATCGCTAAAGCTGTCTTTTTAGCAGAAAAAGGATTTTGACCTGTAATTAAATTGCCATCTTGAACAACATAGGGTGCAAATGGAACAAAAGCCTTTTTATAGTCAGCACCATACTCTTTTGCTAACTCTTCGGCATTATAAGGTACCTTTTTTGCCACGCCTGCCAAGATTTCTTCACTCCATGCATAACCTGTTAATTTTTTACCTTCTATCAGTCGTTTACCATTTGAAAGCCTTACATTAAGTAAGCCGCAATAGCCGTGACATACGCTCGATACAATGCCGCCCTTTTCATAAATATTTTTGGTGATTTCTTGTAGTTCAGGGTTATCTAGAAAATCCCACATTACCCCATGGCCGCCAGTGTAATAAATCGCGTCATAATCTTGCCAATGAATATCTGAGGGTTTATGAGTGTTGGCCAGCAAAGTCATAAACGTTTGATCGTCTTCTCTCGCTTTGACAGATTTATCGGCAACTAAAGCGCCCAGTGATTTTGGTTCAATTGGCGTTTTGCCGCCATTTGGACTCACAATATCTTGGATATAACCTTTTTCTTCGAACTTATCATAGGCATGCGTGAGTTCGCCTAACCATAGACCTGTGGGTTCATCTACATCTTTATAGCGTGAAACATTGGTCACGACATGTAATATGCGTTTAGACATCTTTTCACCTCATTTTTCATATTTATAATTCTGTTCATTAATTTATCAAAGCATAGAAACCTGTTACTGAAAGTTTGTGCTTAGTAAAGTTATGAACCTTGCTTTTACACCACTATAAGTCTAAAGTTAACTTTAATGTCAAGAGAGTAGTGGCTATGAATATTAGCGAATTATCTAAACTAAGCGGTTTAACGACCCCTACCATTCGTTATTATGAACAAATCAAACTCTTGCCTAAAGCTAAAAGAAAATCGAATGGCTACCGTGAATATAGTGACAACGACTTAAAACAACTTTCTTTAATTCAACAGGCTCAACAAGTTGGATTTTCTTTAGCAGAAATTAAAGCTTTTTTGCCATCAAAAGTTGCCTCTTGGAATCATGATGAACTAATTAAAACACTTGAATCCAAAATTCAGGAAATAGAACTTTTAGAACAAAAGCTAAAAGTGAGTAAACAAAATTTACACACCATGATTGATGCGATCAATAACAAGCCAGATGAGATTACTTGCGAACAAAATGCGGAAAGACTCATGAATCTCTATTACGACAAGGCAAAAGCACCATAAAATTTTAAGAAACCTATTGACCTTAAAGTGAGCTTTAAGCATAGGATTGACTACAGGTGATTGATAAGGAACCTGTGATGTTTAAAGTTTGGAATTTTCAGCGTTGGTTAACAATTATTTTTGGCATTCTTTTGTCTTCAAATGTGGTACATGCCGCAGAGTCAGATAAAGCTCAAAGCCTTACTAAAGCAAACGGAAGAATTTTAGTCGTGATGACCAATCACTCGGCTTATCCTTCCCGTTCGGATAAAACAGGACTTTGGCTTACTGAACTGACTCACTTTTATGATGTTGCTTTAGCGGCTGGCTATGAAATGGATTTTGTAAGCCCGCTCGGCGGTGAAGTTCCGTTAGATGAACGTAGCCTAAAATCCACTTATTTAGACAAATCAGCGCGAGATCATTTAGCCAACCCAGCATTTATGCAGCGGTTAAAGACCACATTGTCCCCTAGTGCAATTAATCCATCAGATTACAAAGCTATTTACTATACTGGTGGTCATGGCACCATGTGGGATTTCCCGAACAATAAATCTTTGCAAAACATTAGCGAACAGATCTATCGCCAAGGTGGAATAGTTTCAGCAGTATGTCACGGCGTGGGTGGTTTATTGCCTCTACAAGATGAAAATGGCAAATCGTTAATTGCAGGTAGAACCGTTACAGGCTTTGCAAATATTGAAGAAACACTGTCTGGTATTAAATCTCAAGTACCTTTTTCTTTACAAAACGAACTCATTGAACGCAGAGCAAACTACAAACAAGCATTTGTTCCATTTACGTCTTATGTGATTTCGGACGACAGAATTATTACTGGACAAAACCCTCAGTCGAGTAAGGAAATTGCCGAAGCAGTTGTTAAGCGTTTAAGTAGCATTGAATAAATCTAAAAAGACGAATTACAGCTCCATTCTGTAATTCGTCTTTTCCATATAAATACTATAGAAAAAAATCAGCCAATCTTTTGATAATGAAGACCTATTGCACCTGAAGCAAAAGTTTTATTTTCAATGAGTTTAAGATTGGTCTTTTCCTCAATACCTTGAAATAGTGGCAAGCCACTACCAATTAAGACGGGCGAAACCGTAATTTTATATTCATCAATTAAACCAAGTTGCATCAAGTAGTGAGCGAACCGAGGACTCCCCAGAATTACCATATCCTTGCCCTGCTTCTGTTTAAGCTTATGAATCTCTTCTTCAACATGATCTTTCACAAGTCTGGAGTTATTCCACTCGACTTTATCTAAAGTTGTAGAAAAAACAATTTTCTCTGTCTTTTCGATCCATTCGGCATGATTTCGCTCATGCTCTGAAGCTGCTGGATTTGAAAGCATAGTTGACCAATAATCGTACATCATTTGATACGTCGCACGCCCCCAAATGACCGTATCGGCAGTGCTCAAAATTTCTTTTGCATGGTTTGCTAAATCGGCATCGTAAGCAATCCAACCAATGTCCATTGCTCCATTTGGCCCTTCTACAAAACCGTCAAGCGATGCATGTAGGAACAGTACGAGTTTTCTCATTATTTACATTCCTTTGCTCATAAAAAATATGCACTATATTTTAGTATATTCAATTTGAATTATTTCTCGTGGAATGTTTTGTTTTCTCTTTTTCTTAGAACAAAAACCAAGGTGTATTTGTTTGAAATAGCTCTAAATCTTATCAATTACCCGAATAAGCATGATTCCTTATTCGGGATCAATCTATAAACATAATGCTTTAAACAAAGTTTTGTTAAGAGATCACCAGTGATCCAGAACCCGGAAGTTCGGTTACTAGTTTATAGCCCATCAGTTTTGCAGGCGTATATGTACCACCTTTGACCGTATTTTTAAGTAAATAACTCACCACAGCCAGTGAACCATTCACGGTAAGGCTATAAGCATTTTCTGTTTGGATACGGGCAGTTTTTATTTCTCCGCGAGCATTTCTTGCTTCGCCCCAAACATAGGTCGGTACTTTCGCGCGAAGTTCTTCGTTTGGCCCAACAATCGTTTTTTCAATACGTGACTTAATTAACTTCTGCACAGCCTTGAGTTTTAATACAGGGCGTAAATAATTCATCATTTTCGCGCCCATAATCATTTTAGGAAATGCAGGTACAAACACTTCAATGTTTGGAATACCAGTTGTATAGAACGCTGTAGATACGTCACCCCACGGAACACTCATGGCACTTTTTTTACCGTCACCAAAATCAATAGTCCGAACATAATGTGCTAATGGAACGGTGGTAATTTTTCCATTTTTACGAATTTTTCCGCCCTCACCCATACCTTCTATACTTGTTTTGGCAGTACCCGGTGAAAACCCAGTTCTAGAGTCAAAACCAAGCGCTAAATGGGTCGCATCTGGTAGTGCTTCTTTCAGTGCGGCTGCAACACAATCTGTTGGAATCACATCAAAGCCAACACCCGGACAAAGTACAATATCGGCTTTTTCTGCTTGGTTATTGAGAGACTGTGCCAATTCAAATACAGAAATTTCACCAGTAATATCTAGATAGTGAGCGCCTGCTTTTATACAAGCTTCCATCATGGGTTTTGAGGTAGCTGAAAATGGCCCTGCACAGTGCATAACCAGTTTAAAACCTTTGAGATGCTCACTTACCGCCTCTACATTATCAAGACCAAAAGCCTGATAGGTGAGCCCTAACTCTTGAGCTAGTGCTTCAACCTTGGCCTTGTTACGACCAGCAAGAGTTGGTTTTAGACCTTGACGTACAGCTTCACGAGCGATTAACTCGCCCGTGTAGCCATTTGCTCCATAAATTATCCAGTTTGAATCGTTAGAATTTGTCATAACACCACTCTTTTATTAAGAAGCAAATGAATAGTCGCGCATGCCTTTTTTGTATTGGCGGGTACGGCATGACATAGCTGATTGTTGTAAAATTAAAGCCCACGCTGGTGAAACATTTGGTTTAGTTTTTTTACCCGAGCTTAAATTACGTAACTGGAATTTGACCACCGCCATATTTGCAAGGGAAGCTAACGTTTTATTTTCCCATGTAATTGGTTTTAGTTCAGGTGTAATATTTTGGCCTTGTTTCCAAGCATTGGGCAAATTAGGTTCAATTGCTAAAGCTGTGGCAATGCCGACCATATCTACACCGCTTTCAACCACCTGCTCTGCTACCTGTTTACGGCGTATACCACCTGTTACCATAACAGGCATTTTGGCAACTTTTCGAATTTCTTGTGCAAACTCTAAAAAGTAAGCTTCCCGAGCAAGTGTTCGACCATCACGTGCTTGACCTTGCATTGCTGGTGCCTCGTAACTACCACCTGAAAGCTCAACCAAATCGACAGCGTATTCGTTTAACATTTTAACCACTTGTTGAGCATCTTCGGCGCTAAACCCACCGCGTTGGAAATCGGCTGAATTTAGTTTTACTGCAACAGTAAACTGAGGCGAAACCATTTTACGAACTGCATCCACAATTTCAATTAAGATACGAGCGCGATTTTCTAAGGAACCACCCCATTGATCTTGGCGTTTATTACTGAGTGGAGAAAGAAACTGACTGAGTAGATAACCATGCGCTGCATGAATTTCAACACCAGTAAACCCTGCTTTTTCACCTAAACGCGCCGTGTTTGCAAAACGCTGAATCACCTCTGCAATCATAGATTCAGTCATTTCGATTGGCGTATTAAAGCGGTCTGACATTTTTCCTAAATCTAAAGCAACGGCAGAAGGTGCCCATGTTTGTTGCCCTAAATTTGACTGCATTTGACGCCCCGGATGATTAATTTGAAGCCAAACCTGAGCGCCTTTGGAACGTCCAGTTTGTGCCCACTTTTTGAAAGTATCTAAATGCTTTTCATCTTCAAGAACCACACCGCCCGGTCCAGTCATCGCTCTACGGTCTACCATGACATTTCCGGTAATAATTAGACCTACACCACCATTTGCCCAAGCTTGATATAAACGCATTAGCTCTTCTGAAGGTGCGTGGTTAAGATCAGCCATGTTTTCTTCCATTGCCGCTTTCGCAATTCGGTTTGAAACATATGAGCCATTTGGAAATACTAATTTTTCGAACACTTTCATTGGAATGACCTCATTCAGTATGGCTTTACTTTAAGATTAAAGCTAACTTCAATGTCAATACTTTTTCAATTTTTACTCTTTAATAATTTGAATTAACTAATTTTTTATATAAAAAAAGAGGCTATTGAATGCCTCTTTTTTTAAAGTTTAATACTTTTATTACTCACGAATAAAGGCTAATAAGTCTGCATTAATCACTTCATGGTTCACTGTTAACATGCCATGAGAAAAACCAGGGTAGATTTTTAATTGGCTATTTTGAAGCAATTCAGCAGATTTCACGCCAGAAGTTTTATAAGGCACGATCTGGTCATCATCACCATGTAATACCAAAACAGGAATCGTGATTTTCTTTAAATCTTCGGTAAAGTCAGTTTGTGAGAAAGCGACAATACCGTCGTAATGCGCTTTTGCACTACCCGTCATACCCTGACGCCACCAGTTATTAATGATACCCTCAGATGGTTTCGCATCAGGTCGATTAAAACCATAGAATGGTCCAGATGGTAAATCACGGAAAAATTGTGCACGATTGGTGAGAACTTGATTTTGCAGGTCATCAAAAACTTCTTTTGGTAAACCTTCAGGATTATTTTCAGTTTTAACCATGAGTGGCGGGACAGCACTGACAAGCACAGCTTTTGCAACATTTTCTTCGCCATGACGAGCGATATAGTGAGCCACTTCACCGCCGCCTGTTGAGTGGCCAATATGAATTGCATTTTTAATATTGAGATGTTTAACCACCTCTGCGACATCATCTGCATAATGGTCCATATCGTGACCATCCCACACTTGACTAGAACGACCATGACCACGTCGGTCATGAGCCACAACACGATAACCTTGTCCTAAAAAGAAAAGTAGTTGAGTGTCCCAATCGTCTGAACTTAAGGGCCAACCGTGATGAAAAAATAAAACTTGGGCATCGCGTGGACCCCAATCTTTATAGAAAATATCAACGCCATCTTTTGTGGTTACATATCCCATCTTTGTTCTCCTGCTAAAAATCTGCTTGTAGATTCGTTATAAAGGCTTGAATATTTATACTAAGGTTAAAGTTAACTTTAAGGTCAACAGTCTTAATTTATTTTTAATAATAAAATTTATATGAAGACTCCACAGGACTTTGTATCTTTTTAATCTTTAATTGTTTTTGTTTTATTTCTTTTAAATGCCAAAGATCTTACATATGAAAATTTAAAACCTTGACTTTAAAGTTAGCTTTAATCTTATAGTGACTACATTGGCTATAAATTAACACGTCTCGATATGGACAAACGTAGCTACTCGGTCAATTAATGTTAAAGGTGAACTCTCATGAATATAAAACAACAGTTTACTGAGGTTGAGTTTGGGCAACAAAAAGTCAAAGTATCTAAAGGCGGTTATTACGACCGTTTTAGAATGAACCCGGATTTAGACGAAGTAGCTCAAGATCCGGCTGCTGGCAATATCGATTTTTTTCGTAAAATTCCTAAAAAATTAGTTGAATCGAGGGTTGGACCTGTCTGGGCACCAAACTTTTATTATCGTAGTTCAAATATTCAGCTGTTAATGCTTGCGCCAATTAAGCAAATTAAGGCAAAACTTCCTGCTGCTTTAACTCCTTTACAACCATTTCCAAGGTATGGATTAGTAGCAGTCACATTCTTTACCTATTCAGTTTGTGACAATGACCCATATAACGAAGTGTCAATTGCGATTGTTGTACGTAAACCGAATGCTCGTGGACCACACATTGCTGAGTTAATGAAATCGATGCGTCAACGTCATTTCTATGCACATGTTTTAGCATTGCCTGTAGATACAGAAATTGCCCGTGTGCGTGGTGTATATGGTTACCAGTTACCAAAATGGTTAACTAAAATTGATGTCAACATTAGCTCAAAAGAGGTCCAAGCCAATATTGCCGATCTTAATGGCAAATTAGATTTAAGCCTAAAAACCCGTGTACCGAATTTAAAACATGTCGATTCTGAAACACATATAAACAAAGCCACCATGCTACATGTGGTTGATGGAACATGGCACCAAACAGAAGTTCAGTCCAACATTCTTTCTTTTGCACAAAAGCTTTTTCCAAAGAAAATTCAATTAGTGAAAAACCAAGGACCCTTAACCAAGTTGCTTAATGAACTTGGCGCTTCAAAAATTCTACGTTTAGACGTAATAGAAGATGCTCAGGTGGTATTAAATCTACCAGTTAAAATTTAGTAATCTGTTATTTAATAAAATTAGAAACAGATAAGGTCAACCCCTATCTGTTTCCAAACCAATTAAGCAACATTTTGATTCGCTTTTATCTCTTCTAATACTTTTACCAATTTTGTTAAATTTTGCTCTGGATCTAACCACCAATCCACCGTCCAAACCGATAAAACTTCCCAACCTAATCCATTTAAAACCGTTGGTCTAAGTTGATCTCGATCTCGTGCAGTAGCAGCTTTAGCATAGTTTTCACCATCTACAATAACACCTGCAATATAACTACCCGAATTCAAATCATCCTTAATCGCTAAATCTACACAGCTATCACCCTGTCCTATTCCAAGATCCACACTCCAGCCTTGTTCTTGTAACTTAGTTTGTAGGTACTGTACGAACTCTTTTTTAGTCTGCTTTTTACTTTGATCAACATAATTTAAATGCAATTGACCACTACGAGCAAAAACGAGGAAGTCTTTTAAATCTCTTACGCCCTCACTATTGGTGCGAGCTAAATTAATTTCTTCTGGACTCAAGGCTGAGAAAACATGTAACCCTTGACGGGCACGAGTAATTGCTACATTTAAACGGCGCTGACCACCTTGGCGGTTAAGCGCACCAAAATTCATTGATAAGCGACCATCCTGATCTTTTGCATAGGTAATGGAGAAAACGATAATATCGCGCTCATCTCCTTGCACATTTTCTAGATTCTTAACGAATAAAGGTTCAATGCCCGACTTGCTCAATGTCTCTAACTCAGGATGATTTGCCAGTTCATTATCCAGTAAATCTTCAATCAACTTTTGCTGCGTCATATTGAAAGTCACAACACCTAGGGTCAGAGGGTTCTCTTGCCCTAACTGTGACTGTAAATGCTGAATAATAAATTCAACAATTGCTTTAGCTTCATTCGTATTGGTACGCGTATCCCCTTTGTCGTAAACACCCTCAACCACATGCAGTTTTACAGCGGTATCCTTCGCAACAGGTGCAGGGAAAGTAAATAAACCGCCTTTGTAATATTTCTGATTACTAAACTGAATGAGGCTTTCATAACGACTGCGGTAATGCCAGTTCAAAGCCAACTCAGGTAACTGGGCAGCAAGGCATTCATCCAGAATACTTTCTAAATCTTCAGTTACTTCTTCATCCACCTCTTCTTCAGAATCTCCCTTACCAAAGAAGCTTGTTGGTGGCATTTGTTTATTATCACCCACCACAATTGATTGCTTGCCTCTCGCTAATGCACCGATCGCATCCCACACTGGAATCTGAGAAGCTTCATCGAAAATCACCACATCAAATTTTGCTTCTGTATCTAGATATTGAGCAACTGATAAAGGACTCATTAATAGACATGGCTTTAAGCCAACTAACACATCAGGAATCTGGCGCATTAATTCACGTACAGGAATATGACGACGCTTCTTACCTAACTCTTTATTTAGAACAGTCCACTGTGCCTTATATTTATCTTGTTCACTAAAAATAGCATTCCAACGATGAATAATCTCATGACTCGCAGCAAGCTGGTGTTCCCTATCTTGCTGTGTAAAAGTCTGAATTTTCTGTTCATGTTGCTGACTATTGAACTGATTTAATTCTGGATGTTGACTAAATTGATGAGTAATCCAGTGTCTTGCTAAATTAATATTCAAGCGTTTTAGAACAGCATCCAATTCTAATGGAGCATGCAAGAGTTCAAAGGCCAAAGGTTTTAATCCTTGTTTAATCAACTGGCTCTTTATAGCCTGCCAATTTAACCAATGTCTCCAAGATGAACCGTGTTGCTGCAATTGCTTCTGTCTTTCGATAATTTCATTAAAATTAATATCTAGATATGGAGTGAGTTGGACATCATTCTTCAATGCATGATCATTCAACAATTGACCGAATGTATTTTCAACCTGAGCTAAGTTGTGTTTTATTTCATCCAAGCTATTATTTTTACTAAATTCTACAGCTTTAAATAAAGTTGTTTGATCAATAATTGTTGATGCAACGATTTGCTTAATTTGTTGCCACTGATTGTGAATAGTTTCAAAACTTTGCCATGCACTATCTTCAGCCTGCCAGTAAGAACCCAATTTACTTGCCAACTGATTTTCACATTCAGTGAATTGTCTTTGTTGACTTTGGATATGCTGTAAAATTGGTAAGTCATGAGCAACTGCCAAAGCTGTAGGACGTTGAGTTGAGCTTTGATAAGTTTTGACTAGGTTTCTCAGTTGGAATTTAGCGAACCATGAGAATGGGAAAATTTTTGATTCTGCTTCACGCCATTTAAAGGCAATTTGATTTAAATCTGCTTGATAAACTTGAGATTGGTATTGTCCAACTAACGAAGAACGCTGCTGTTTTAAATCTTGGACTAACTGCTTCGCTTGTGTAATGGTAGTTAAATCTAAATCTTTAATAACACTTAATAATTTTAAATCAGTTTGCTGAACAAGAGCAGATAATGCAGTAAAAATAGAAACATCTTGTTTAACCTGACTCAGATTTTGCTTTTCACCAAATCCATAAACTTCTTGCCAAATAGAAACTGAACTTTGCAAACGCTGTATCTGATCAACAAGTTGATCCTGTAATATTTGATATTGTTCTTGCCATGCTAGGCTCCAAATCGGCTCAGACAAACCTTCCGCAAAACCATTCAATACATCTTTAACATTTTCATTGACGAGCTGACGTAAACTTACAGCTTGTGTCACGCTCTCACTCAGTAGCTCACGTTTTTCTGCTGTTAACGTCGCAATATTGATATCAGGAAAACGTAAATGCGGTGTATCCCGATAACGAAGTTCATCACTCATTGCAGCATACAAACTCCAGCCAATAGGGTGTGATGTATGGAGATTTTTTACATGTTGATTCAGCTCATCTCGGGTTTGAATTAATCTGTCTGAAAGTTTCTGCCATTCTGTTGTTTTAAGTTGAGCACTTAAAAAGTAAGGATCATTGTTTTTCTGCGCTCTTTCTCTCAGTTGATCCAATACTTCCATTTTTTGGGATTTTGATGAGTGTAGTTGCAAGCACAGTTCACTTAAGCCAATTTGTGTCAAACGACGATAAACAACTTCTAAAGCAGCCATTTTTTCAGAGACGAATAACACGGATTTACCATCAGCCAAACATTGAGAGATCATATTGGTAATGGTCTGTGACTTACCTGTACCGGGAGGGCCTGATAACACAAAAGTACGCCCTAATGCTGCGGACATGACTGCCGCTAGCTGCGAAGAGTCAGACGATAAAGGAGTAAATAATTGTTGTGGCTTATATTGTTGGTCTAATTGAGCAGGTTGAGGGAATTCATCTTGTTTAATAAAAGGTTCCCTTGGGGATTCAATTAGATGATTTACTACTGCTTGATTTTTCAGTTCATCCATCCGTGAAGATAAATCAAGCCACATTAAATATTTTGAGAATGAAAATTGACCAATAGCAGCCTCTGCTTTTACTTCCCATCCCGGTATATTTACAATCGCCTTCCGTACAATATGTAAAACCTGATTAACATCTACCCCAGAGTCATCTGTTGGTAAAGGATTCAAGCCAGCAATATCAAGTTCAAAGTCTTGTCTTAATAATTGTAATAGAGTGGAGTTAAAACGTGGTTCATCATCGTACATAAATAGACGATAGCCTGTTTTAGCCGTCTCACGCGTAATCTGTACAGGAATGAGGAGTAACGGTGCCTTAAATGTACGTTTCGAGCGTTCTGACTCTTTCCACTCAAGAAAACCAACCGCAAGAAATAATGTATTAGCCCCGCCTTCCTCTAAAGCAGTACGTGAAGCACGATAGACTTCAATCAGGCGCTTTTCTAATAAGGGTGTATCTAAAGGACTAAATAATAATTTTCTAGAAAGACTTTCATCAACGTATTGATAAATATGTTGGCTTTCATTGTCACGCTGGACATCTTTTAGCGAAATACTATCAATACTCTTAAATAAGAAACCCTCTTGATTTGCAAGTGCATCTTCAAGTTTGCTTAGTGTTAACTCAGAGCACTGTAAAGGAATACTGTAACGGTTATCTTTAAAATTTAAGAGTTTATTACGAAGACTTAAATCTAATAATCGACGTAACCAACGATCAACCCTTGTAGTTTTACTTTCAACAGGACGGTCAACATCGTAATTAGGAATAGATGCAGATGCCCATTCAATCTCTGTTTCATCTAGATGATTCTTCTTTTCCAGATGTGCAGAAATGGGTTTAATGCCACGTAATCGAGACTGCCGAACATCAATTGCAAGATAAAATTTATTCTGACGAGATTCGTCCTTAATATACTGTCTTGCAGTTTCAAGTGCAGAAGTGAATTTTGCTTGTTGTGTAAGTAACGTCGTTTCTATAAAAACGATCTCACCTAAATCATAACGTTTTCTTAATGCTTGAATATCATCAATAATTAAATCAACATTTGGGGTTTCATTTAACCAAACCCCAAGATAAGCATGCGCCTCTTCAATAATGATTAACGTATCAAGACCAATTTGTTCAGCCAAGGCACTTAACAACATTGTACTATCTAAACAACACGCCAGTTTTTCTTCAAAAATCTGTTTTGCTAAACGTATTCGTTGTCCCGACTTTACAAAACTTGGTGGACTCACAATGTAATGAATATCTTGTGTTAATAAAGAATCCCATAGTGCATTCAACTGAGATAGAACAGAATCCCGATCTCGATCTAAATACCCACTTAATGAACCAAGTTGTTTTGTTTTTAAAATCTCACTCGCTTTAACTAAAATTGGGCTGAGTGCTGAAGAATTAGGTTGTGAAAAACTCGCTAATAATTCAATTGGCTGACGTTCTCCGCCCCAAGTATCAATAGTTAATACATCTATTTCTAACTGTTGTTCTGCCAGCACTTCTTCTTTTTCATTCAACCAGAGTACTTCAATACTCCCTTTCATATTTTCAGGTAGCTCTTGCAACATTTGAATATCAAAAGCTAATTTTGGTTTATCGAGAGCCAAGACTTGCTTGCCTTCCAAGCTCGCGATATGAATGATATGTTCTTTGAAATATTCAGGATTAGAACGAATAATAATTCGAGAGTCAGAAATTGTTTCAGTAGAAGATATTAGAACTTGTCGGATTAGGGGCACTGAATTTTGTTGTAAAACGAAACTCAAAGCTGAAGCACAATCAACTTGTAATGAATATTCAGAATTAGTTTTTTGTTTATTGTCAACTTCTGACATTATTTACCCCTTATCAATTTTATTAGATCTAATTAAAGATGTGCTTAAAAACTAAAGGTACAATATTAAATGATTTATGTCTTATTTTAAAATTAAACAAACAGCAATATTAAATCTTTCTTGGCTGAGAAAAGTAAATTCTTAGTCTTAACAGGAGATTGTTTTTAACTACGTTTGAAAGTTTACAGATGACTTTCAAGCGTAGTTAATCAGACTACTATTAATAAGTTTAACTTAAAAAACTTTTTTTACAGACACTGTAAAAGTCGAGTCAATCGGATTTGAAATAGGTGCATCTGGCTCACCATTACTATACTTTTTATAGAACCCATTTTTATCCCAAGCTTTGGTATAGGCTAATCCTGTATTCCAACCATCGCCTAAATCCTTAATAAGCTCAACCTTAACATCTTGAAAATTAGCTTCAGAGAAATTTTTAATTCTTTCATAGCCATAATGAGCACCAAAAGTCCAAGTTTCATTGATAGGCTGTGTAAAAGTTAAATCCAGATATGTTGTTCCTCTTGAACGTTTACCCTCAGGGCCGCCCATCGTCTTGGAGTTATAGCCAGCATAATCCGGGGTGTATGTAATAAAGTATTTAAGCGTTAATGGTCCATAACCAATTTGAGGCACAATTTCGCCATAGTTATAACTGGTACTGCCCGTTTCAGGCGTGCTTTCAGCACCCGGATAGTAATAATAAAAAACCGTCATTCCAGCCGAAAACTTATCGAAAGTTTTTATATAACCAGCATAAAAATCCCACTCAACTGAAGCATCTCTAAGATAGTTAGAACTCACATTGGATGCCCAAGTACCTACAAATACTCCATTCGGATTTGCATAGTCTAAACCAATCTGTAAAGCTGGCTTACCCCAAGTTTGCTGGAAACCACGTGATATATATTGACTTGCAAAGGTTACATTTGCACTGTATGGAGAAATTTGTTCTTGTTCATTTAATTGTTCAGCATGTACAACACCTGTAGACATAATGAGAGAAGCTAATCCTAAAATTTTTCTCATTCAATAATTCCTTTTACATATTACCTATAGGTTTAAAGTTTTAAAATAACATGAAAATTCAATTTTAATCGTATTAAAAATTTATAAATTCAAATTTCTGGACACTTCTTCTTGGCTATAGATCTCTTCAATACAATCTAAAATTTTAGGAATATACGAACTTTGGTCCATGTTACGCATAGATAGAGAAATCGGACTATAGGCTTCTAAGTCTAAGATATTTAAGTAAGTTAGATTCTTCATTCCAATGTCACAGGCACTTTCCGGAATAATACAAATACCCTCCCCAGATGCCACCAATCCAAGTGCCATATGAATTTCGCGAACTTCGGTGAGTTTGGCTGGAATTAAACCTAACTTGGTAAATAAAGCTTGAATGGTGGTCGAAAAATTCGGCTTAGGTGTAGTTGGATAAGAAAAAATCGTCTCATTAATGATTTGAGATAAGTAAATTCCTGAATCTTGAAATTCACTTAATGGATGCTTTTTATGAATCGCTAATTTTAATTTTTCTTTTCTGAGTAAAAGTCTCTTAATAGCCGGATCACTAATGGGTAATCGACCAAAACCTAAATCGATTTTGCCTAACTTTAAAGCTTCAACCTGATCTCGTGTTCCACATTCAATAAGCTCGACATGAATGTCAGGATTTTTTTGTCTAAACAGATAAATGACTTGGGGTAACCGCCCGTAAAGCAGTGAGCTGACATAACCCACTTTGACAATGTTATCGACCAGCTTCATTTTTTTGGCCATAGAAGCAGCTTGAGCAGTATGCGTTAAAATCTGCACAGCATGTTGGTAAAAAAACAGACCTGCTTCTGTCGCTTTTAATGGACGTGAGCCCTTCACAAACAAATCAATCCCTAACTCTTCTTCTAGTTTTTTGATTTGACGTGTTAAAGGTGGCTGGGCAATAAAAAGCTTTTCTGCGGCCTTAGTCAGACTTTGTTCTTCAACAACGGTAACAAAATAACGTAGATGTCTTAATTCCATTAATATACCTTTTTAGTATCTTAAAATACCGTTCTATATCTATTTTAGGCTATTACATTCTTCTATGGTATGTAAACAAGTTTGAAATAGTTGAAACTTCATGTATAGAACCATAGAAACCATACTTGTGGATATTCCAACTATCCGTCCTCACCAGTTGTCTGTGACTACGATGCGTACTCAGACTTTGGTGCTCGTTAAAATTACGACCACGGATGGTATTGTCGGTTGGGGTGAAGCGACCACCATTGGTGGATTGAACTATGGTGAAGAAAGTCCTGAAAGTGTCAAAGCCAATATTGATACTTACTTTGCACCATTACTCACATCAGTTAAAGATTTAAACGTTGCTCAAACATTAAAACTGATTCGTAAAAATATTAATGGTAACCGCTTTGCGAAATGTGCCATTCAGACTGCCCTACTTGATATTCAGGCAAAACGCTTAGGCGTGCCATTAAGCGAAGTGTTAGGTGGCCGTCTACGTAATAGTTTACCTGTACTTTGGACGCTCGCGTCTGGCGACACAGAAAAAGATATTGCTGAAGCTCAAAAAATGATTGAGTTGAAGCGTCATAACACGTTCAAGCTCAAAATCGGCGCACGCCCTTTGCAACAAGATGTTGATCATGTGATTGCAATTAAAAAAGCACTAGGTGCAGATATTAGTGTACGTGTCGATGTAAATCGTGCATGGTCAGAGCTGGAATGTATTCAAGGTATTCAACAGCTGCAAGATGGTGGAATTGATTTAATTGAACAGCCGTGTGCTATTCAAAATACTGAAGCACTTGCTCGTTTAACACATCGTTTTGATGTCGCAATCATGGCGGATGAAGCTTTAACTGGGCCAGACAGCGCATACCGTATTGCAAAAAGCCATGGGGCTGACGTATTTGCGGTAAAAATTGAACAATCTGGTGGTCTGATCGAAGCATGTGAAGTGGCCAAGGTTGCAGGTTTGGCTGGAATTGAACTTTATGGCGGCACCATGCTTGAAGGCCCTGTAGGTAGCATTGCTTCTGCTCATGCATTTGCAACTTTTGAAACATTAGCATTCGGTACTGAATTATTTGGTCCGTTATTACTTACTGAAGAAATTTTGAAAGAACCGCTACGCTACGAGAACTTTGAATTGCATTTGCCAACGGCTCCGGGCCTAGGCATTGAAATTGATGAAGATAAAGTTGAGAAGTTACGTCGTTAAGGCAACAGGATAAGGAGTTTCCCATGTTATTTCATGTACGTATGGATGTGCATATTCCACTTGATATGCCAGCCGACAAAGCAAATGAAATTAAGGCCGTTGAAAAAGCCTATTCGCAAGACTTACAACGTCAAGGTAAATGGCGTCACATCTGGCGAGTTACAGGCCAGTACTCAAACATCAGTATTTTTGATGTAGAGAGCAATGAAGAGTTGCACAACATTTTACAAGGATTACCTCTCTATCCTTACATGAACATCGAAGTGATGGCGCTTAATCGTCACCCTTCATCTGTTCGTGATGATGATTCGTAATTTAAGAAAATAGTTTGAGTGTGTGGTCTGAAGCACATTCAAAAACTAAATATATTTATTCAGAAGGTAACAAGGAACGTGGCAGCAACAATTCGCTAGCAAAACAAAATGCCAGCACCACTGCCACCTAAAACCGTATTGCATACTTAAGGAGTTTTAGTATGAACCGTCAACAAATTGATGCGCTTGTAAAACAAATGAATATCGACACAGCTAAAGGCGAAGTCGATGCACGTGTTCAGCAAATTGTAGTGCGCCTTCTCGGGGATTTATTTCAAGCCATCGAAGATTTAGACATCCAGCCTTCAGAAGTATGGAAAGGTCTGGAATATTTCACAGATGCAGGTCAAGCCAATGAACTTGGACTTTTAGCAGCTGGTTTAGGTTTAGAGCACTACCTTGACTTACGTGCTGATGAAGCCGATGCCAAAGCAGGCGTTACTGCCGGCACACCTCGTACCATCGAAGGCCCACTTTACGTCGCTGGTGCACCTGAAACTGTTGGTTTTGCACGTATGGATGATGGCACTGAAACAGGCAAAATCGATACCTTAATTATTGAAGGTACTGTGACAGATACTGATGGCAATATCATTGAAAATGCCAAAGTTGAAGTATGGCATGCCAACAGTTTGGGTAATTACTCATTCTTTGATAAGTCTCAATCTGACTTCAACCTACGCCGTAGTATTTTGACTAATGCTGATGGTAAATATGTTGCATTAACTACGATGCCAGTTGGCTACGGTTGCCCTCCAGAAGGTACAACTCAGGCCCTTCTTAACAAGTTAGGGCGTCATGGTAACCGTCCATCGCACGTTCATTACTTCGTGTCTGCACCAGGTTTCCGCAAGCTTACAACTCAATTCAATATTGAGGGTGATGAGTACTTATGGGACGACTTTGCCTTCGCTACTCGTGACGGTTTAGTTGCAACAGCAGTTGATGTATCTGACCCTGCTGAAATTCAACGCCATGGTTTAGATCACGCTTTCAAGCACATCACATTTAACATCGAACTTGTAAAAGATGCCGCTGCTGCACCTTCAACTGAAGTTGAACGTCGTCGCGCTAGTGCTTAATTGAAAGTGTATGTGAGTTAAAAGTTCGCTTTTGACTCACAAAACTTATTCCATATATTACTACCCTTAAGAATTTAGATAAATTTTTAGCGGTAGTAATACATCACGTTACCTCATGCTCTAAGGTTTCTCACATGATTGACAAAAGTAAGTCCTCACTTAGCGAGGTTCTATCGCAGATTAAAGATGGTGCCACCATTCTGATTGGTGGTTTTGGTACCGCAGGACAACCCGCTGAACTCATTGACGGACTGATTGAACTAGGTGTTAAAGGCCTAACCATTGTCAGCAACAATGCCGGTAATGGTGATTACGGTCTGGCTAAACTGCTTAAAGCCGGTTCAGTTAAAAAAGTGATCTGTTCTTTCCCTCGTCAGTCAGACTCTTATGTGTTTGATGAACTGTACCGTGCCGGAAAGGTCGAGCTTGAAGTCGTACCACAAGGTAATCTGGCTTGCCGTATTCAGGCAGCGGGTATGGGACTTGGGGCCGTGTTTACCCCAACAGGCTTTGGAACACTTTTAGCTGAAGGTAAAGAAACTCGCCAGATCGATGGTAAAGACTACGTACTCGAATATCCAATCAAGGCTGACTTTGCCTTGATTAAAGCTTACAAGGGCGACCGTTGGGGCAATCTGGTTTACCGTAAATCTGCCCGTAACTTTGGTCCGATCATGGCCATGGCTGCGGATGTCACTATTGTTCAGGTCTCTGAGGTAGTTGAGTTAGGTGGATTAGACCCAGAGCACATTATTACCCCAGGTATTTTTGTACAACACGTTGTACAAGTACAGCCCGCACAATAAGCAATAAGGAGAAATAACATGAGCTACCAGAAACTCAGCCGTGACCAGATTGCAAAACGTGTGGCACAAGACATTCCAGATGGTGCATATGTGAACCTAGGTATTGGTTTGCCAACCAAGATCGCGAGCTACCTACCCAACGATAAAGATATTTTCCTTCATTCTGAAAATGGCTTACTGGCTTTTGGCCCACCACCAGCAGCAGGTGAAGAAGACCCTGAACTGATTAATGCAGGTAAAGAATTTGTGACCATGCTTGAAGGCGGCAGCTTTTTCCACCATGGTGACTCATTTGCGATGATGCGTGGTGGTCACCTTGATATTGCGGTGCTTGGAGCATTTCAGGTTGCAGCGAATGGTGACTTGGCGAACTGGCACACGGGTGCACCGAATGCGATTCCTGCGGTGGGTGGTGCAATGGATTTGGCAGTGGGTGCCAAGAAAGTATTTATCACCACGGACCACGTGACCAAACAAGGTGAGCCGAAGATTGTAGCTGAACTGAGCTATCCGGTAACGGGTAAAAAATGTGTTGACCGTATTTACACCGACCTTTGTGTGATTGATGTGACCAAAGATGGTTTAAAGGTGCTTGAGAAAGTGGAAGGTCTTAGCTTTGAAGAGTTGCAAGCTTTGACAGGTGCAACTTTGATTGATGCCACGGTTTAAGTTTTTAAATGATGTAGTCGCTACAGTTAATAAATAGCATCACGGCCTTGAATTACATTGATATTCAAAAGCCTTTTGTATAGGCAATACCTTACTTTTCAAAGATGAAAAGTAACAAAAATCTATGTTGAACAGAGGAGGCTTCCTTGCCTCCCTGTCCAACGGGTGACATCCATGTCACCTGTCACGATAGCAAATTGCTAGTGGATACGAGGTGGCGACATGGATGTCGCCTCGTTGCTCAGCACAACAGGGATGTTGTGTCTGAGAAACAAAGGGTTTTGTCACTTTTGCCCTGTCAAAAGTGAGGCATTGCCTATGCAAAGGAAGAATGGATAAACCCATCATTTGTGGCAGTGACAGAAACAGATTTCAAAATGGAAATGTAAGAATGAAAAACGCTTATATCATCGATGCCATCCGTACTCCATTCGGCCGTTATGCCGGTGGCCTTGCCCCTGTTCGTGCCGATGACCTTGGTGCTGTGCCGATTAAAGCATTAATGCAACGTAACCCGAATGTAGATTGGGAACAGGTCGATGATGTGATCTATGGTTGTGCCAACCAAGCTGGTGAAGATAACCGTAATGTCGGCCGTATGTCAGCACTGCTTGCAGGTTTACCGTATCAGGTTCCAGCAACCACCATTAACCGTTTGTGTGGTTCATCACTCGATGCGATTGCCATTGCTGCCCGTGCCATTAAAGCAGGCGAAGCTAACTTGGTGATTGCAGGTGGTGTGGAAAGCATGAGCCGTGCACCTTATGTGATGGGTAAGTCAGACAGTGCTTTTGGTCGTAGCCAGAAGATTGAAGACACCACCATGGGTTGGCGTTTCATTAACTCTAAACTTAAAGAATTGTATGGTGTAGACACCATGCCCCAGACTGCCGAAAACGTGGCTGAAAAGTTCAACGTCAATCGTGCAGATCAGGACCAGTTTGCCTTGGCGAGCCAACAACGCACCGCAAGCGCGCAAGCCAAAGGCTTTTTTTCTAAAGAAATCGTGGCAGTTGAAATCCCTCAGCGTAAGGGGGATGCTGTTGTGATTGATACCGATGAACATCCACGTGCATCAACCACGCTTGAAGCTTTAAGCAAACTTAAGCCAGTTGTCAAAGCAGATGGCACTGTGACTGCGGGAAATGCTTCGGGTATTAACGATGGTGCAGCAGCACTACTGATTGCTTCTGATGATGCAGTTCAGGCCTACAACCTAAAACCGCGTGCCAAGATCATTGCTTCAACAGCGGTAGGTGTAGAACCACGCATTATGGGTTTTGCTCCAGCACCTGCAATCAAAAAGCTTCTTAAACAAGCCAATCTGACTTTAGATCAGATGGATGTGATTGAGCTCAATGAAGCCTTTGCTGCGCAAGCATTAGCAGTGACTCGTGATTTAGGTTTGCCAGATGATTCTGACAAGGTCAATCCAAACGGTGGTGCAATTGCATTGGGCCATCCGTTAGGTGCTTCAGGTGCACGCCTAGTGACCACAGCCTTAAACCAGCTTGAGCAAACAGGCGGTCGTTATGCCTTATGTTCAATGTGTATTGGTGTGGGACAAGGCATCGCTTTGATTATTGAACGTGTTGAAGCACTTTAAGGAGAAACAAATGCCATCTTTTCAATCTGCCGATGCACAAATTAACTATCAAACTTTTGGCGAACCTTCTTCCCCTGCTTTGGTGTTTTCCAATTCTTTGGGCACCAATTATGGCATGTGGCAAAAACAGTTTAATGAGTTAAAAGATCAATTTTTTGTGATCTGCTATGACACCCGTGGTCACGGTTCATCATCTACGCCTGAAGGCCCTTACACTGTAGAGCAACTAGGTGAAGATGTTGTTCGATTACTCGATAATCTGAATATTAGCAAAGCTGCTTTTTGTGGTATTTCTATGGGCGGTTTAACGGGGCAATGGCTTGCGATTCACTACCCTGACCGTTTTAGTCATGTGATTGTGGCAAATACTGCCGCTAAAATTGGGCAAGAACAGGCATGGCTTGACCGTGCAAAATTAGTACTTGAGCAAGGTTTACAACCGATCGCAGCCACAGCAGCTTCGCGATGGTTTACAGATCCCTTTATCCAAAGTCACGCTTCAATTGTCAACAACCTGTGTAACGACTTAAGTGCTGGCAGCGCAATGGGTTATGCCAATTGTTGTGGGGCTTTGGCTAAAGCGGATGTCCGTGAGCAGTTAAAAGACATCAAAATTCCTGTATTAGTGATTGCTGGAACTCAAGACCCTGTAACGACTGTTGCAGATGGTGAATTTATGCAGCAGCGTATTGCACAGTCAAAGCTTGCAGAAATAAACGCTTCTCATATTTCCAATGTAGAACAGCCAGAAGCTTTTAATAAAATTCTAAAGGATTTTTTATTAGGTTAATTTAATGATTCAAAAAAATGGCCTATAAAGGCCATTTTTTATATCTCGTAGAATCTTTAAACTTAATAGCGAATCATGACCGATTTTAATTCAGTGTAATCTTCGATAAATGCATCTGAAAATTCTCTGCCAATTCCTGAAGCTTTCACACCACCAAATGGAACCGATGGGTCTAAGAAAGTATGCATATTGACCCACAAGGTCCCTGCTTCAATTTTAGGAATTAAACGTAAGGCTTTAGACAGATCATTTGTCCAAATACTTGCGGTTAAACCAAAGCGAGATTGATTCATGAGCTGAATCAGTTCTTCGTCAGTTTCAAACGGCATTACTCCGACCACTGGTCCAAAAGTTTCCTCTGAAAATAAAGGATCATCTGTATTTTTGAAGGAAATTAAAGTCGGCTGTACAAAATATCCAGTCTGATCTAAAGCCTCACCACCTGCAATAATCTGGTTGTTTGCTTTTGCCATATCTAAATAATGTTTTATTTTATAAAAATGTGGCTGATTAGAGAGTGGACCAAACATACTTCCCTCATCCATCGCTGACCCAATTTTGAATTGAGATAGTGCTTTAGAAAGTTTCTCGACCAGTTCATCATATTTTGTGTGGTGTACAAAAAACCGCTCTGGAGATGCGCAAACTTGACCTTGATGCACAAAAGTTGCTTGCAACAAAGTTGGTAAAATCTCATCGATATTTGCATCAGCCAAAACGGCTATGGCATTTTTACCACCTAACTCTAGACTGACACGGGTTAAATCACTGCTCATCGCGAGCTTACCAATGGCAATGCCCGTTGGTACTGAGCCTGTAAACGAGACTTTCTTAACGAGTGGCGATTCAATTAAATATTGTCCTGTATCACCCTTACCCGTAACCACATTAATCACCCCGGCTGGAATACCTGCCTCAATGGCAAGTTCGGCTAAACGTAATAAAGATAAGCTAGCAAACTCACTTGGCTTAAGCACAATGGTACAACCAGTTGTCAAAGCTGAACCAATTTTCCAAACACCAATCATGAGTGAAAAATTCCAAGGCACAATACCTGCGACTACACCAATCGGTTGTCTTAAAGTAAAGGCTGTATATTTTTCACCTTGCATTGATGGAATAGAAGGTTGCATGGTTTGACCATTAATTTTGGTTGCCCACCCTGCAAAATATCTTAAGAAAATAACAGATTGTGCTACTTCAAGATGACGGGAAATATTAATGAGTTTTCCGGTAGACAACGACTCAAGCTGTGCGAGTTCTTCACCATATTGCTCAATTAAATCTGCCAACTTGTTCAGTTTAACACCACGTTCATACGGCGTAGTTTCGGCCCAAGCATTTTGAAAAGCATGTTCAGCACTTTTCACGGCGCTTGCGACATCTTGTTGACTACCAATACTAATTTGAGCAACAACCTGTTCAGTCGATGGATTTACAATATCCACTTTATCTAAATGCTCGGCATCAACTAACTTCCCATCAATAAAATGCCCATGTTGACGCGCCATAAATTGCTGTACGCTTGCTAAAATTTGAACTTCACTCATTTTTATTTCTCTCAATTCATTTAAAAAGATCTATTAATAGATGTATTGCAGAATCAACTGCGCATACACATTGGTTTTGTCATCGTAGTTTTGAGTGCCGCCACTCTGGATATCCTGTTTAGGCTTGTAGAGTCCAACCAACGGAATAACGTTAAGTTTTTTATTGACGGACCAAACCGAGAACACATCCAGCTCATGTCCATCCACATTACTTAAAGACTTATTTACTGTTTTGAACTTATATGCCAAAGCACCTAACATGAAATTTTCTTTTAGATTCATACTGTAAGAGACTTGATGGATATCTGCATTTTTATTAAATGGGCCAGCATAATTTCCGGCAACTTCGCCCTGAAACCATGTGCCAAAACCGACCGTATTTCCATAAAACATAGGATCGTATTGGTCTGAAAAATGACTAAAACGGTAACCTAATGAGGGCGTATATTTTGAAGATAAAAAGTTATAGTTCAGCCCTACGTAACCTGCATTTTCTTGACTATCTTTTTTATCTTGAATAACAAACTCAGACTTAACTTGTAACTCAGGTAAAGGTTGATAATTCAAACGTAAAGCATAGTTTTTAAGATCTTCGCGCCCTGAGACGTGTTCAGCATCTTCAAGGTCTAATACATTTAAGTAAGTAAACCCAACGCCCTTATCTTTAAGCTGATACATCAGATCAGTTACAAAGAGTTCAGATGAAAATTGTGCTTTATTATTCGATTTTAAATAAGCCAGTTTTAGCGTTGTATTCTCTTGCGGTTTGTATTGAAGCAGACTGGTAAAATCAAAGCTGCGTCGTGCTGCCAGATAATATGCCCCGCCTCGGTCTAAGGCGCCATCTGCTGGCGGTTTGCCGAGATTTAATGCATCACCCGCAATGAAAAAACCATCACCAATCATGATATTTTGTCGACCAATACTTAAATCATAAGTAGTCAACTCATCTTTATTGGTACCGTCTTTAAAGCCAATGATCCATTCATTTACATCTGTTTTGCGCTCTTTGCCATTACTATTTTGGCCTGCGTCACCATCGCCAAATGTTGCCGAGCTAATACCGCTCAAACTTGCATAGAGCTGATTGTTTTTAAAGGTGTATTGTCCTTTCGCACCATATTTAAGATGGCCTTCTTGCCAATTTATTCTTTCGTCATCTAGGTTTTCACCGTTGTAACTTTTACCGCTGCTAAAAGCCCCAAAAGTTGCTTCAAAAGTCGGTTTAATTTCAAGCTCACCAGCATGCACAGTTGAAAAAAATGAGACAAAGAGAGTCCCTCTCATCACTTGAGAAAGTAGAGTTTTCATACAGAATTCCTTTTTGCGAACGGCTTACCTACGCTCAGGAATGAGTAACTTATTCGTTACCCATTCTGGCTCATGCACATTTTTAGTGATGGTCGTGCTGCGTGTTTTGCTTTTCTTCGCCCAAGTTTAAAGTCGGGGTGTTGTCAAAGAAGTTCCAAGGTTTGATGAGTGTATTGACCCACTCTGTAGGCATGATTGGCCATTCTTCAGCACGTGCTACATGGGTTGTGCCTGTTGTCATCCAGACCACGAGGTCTTTATTTTCAATATTTTCGTTGTTGCCAATGAATTGTCCTAACCCCGTATCGTGAGTCGAACGGTTTGAATATTTACCTTCAGGATAGCGCTCGTCTGGATTGTACTGAGTCACCCAAATTTGTTTATCCATAAAGTTCAAACGTTTAAATAACCATTCGTCTTTAGAAAAATTAGCACCTTTCGCTACAGGGTGTGTTCCACCCGCAAACGGAATAAGTTGGTAAGAAACCGGATTACCTAATTTATTTTCCTTGTTGAAGTTTGTGAGTAAGCGGATAGTTGATGGATCAAATTTTTCAGCCGCATTTTGCTCATTACTAATCACTTTACTATCGATTTGCATCGTACTTGTACGCACACCACCTTTTTCATTGGCTTTCACCACAGGGTCCATATGCATAAAGCTATTATTTTCTCCATCTACATCCATATCTAAACGGAAGTTATAAATGTGTTGATGCGTTGTACCCACAATATTATGGTCAATTAAAGTTCCATATTTAGTGTCTTCTTTAGCGGTACTGTCATGCATAGTCCGTGATTTAACCCCTTTCACGGCTTCAATACCTGTAGCACCCGCATTAATCCCAATCACACCGTTTTGGGCAAATACCCAGTCAAACATGTAATCGTAGTTTCCAACCGTACTAATCCAGCGCACAACAAGTTCACGGCGCGCTTCACTGGCATCTTGGTTACCAAAAATTTCGTGATGTTTATATTCAGGTCCAGCATAACGTTCAAATACAGCAATGGCATTTGGAATTACTTGTGGTTGACCTTTGTAGTCTGCAATCACGGCATCAAGTAAAATGGCATTTTCGGGTGCATCTGTCCCTGCTAGAATAGATGACGTCAGCGTACCCATACCATATTCGCCAGAGTCTAAATAAGATTTAAAGTACCACCCAATATCAGGGTCGCCATATGGAACCACCATTCCACCCAAGTTACCTTCATACATGACTTTACGCTTCACACCTTTGTCTTTATAAGTCACTGTAGAAAGTTGTAAGCCAACACGAGAATCTAACGCCACATGGAAACACCAGTTACCCCAGTGTACGGTTTGGCCTGTAATAGAAAAGTTCTTACCCTCAGGTTCAGTAATATTGAGTGGTTTTAGCTTGCTGGCTACTGGCTTATCTGACATATAAGGTCGATTTGCCATTGGCACAGGAATGATCGCACCTTCTTCAATCTTAATAATTTTTTCTTTATCTAAATCGACTACAGCAACTAGATTCTCAATAGGATGCGCCCAGTAGTTACCATCTCCTGTGTCAAGGTAAGCGACGACTTTTAATATATTGAGTTGTTTATCCAGTCCATCTTTACCACCAAAATATCCAACGGTCAGTGGTGTAGCAATTACTTTCTTCACATCTGTGATGCCGCGTTTGCGTAAAGCTTCCTGATATTCTTTACTTGTCTCAATTACACGCTGTACGGCCTCAAAATTATCTAGAAGCACCATTCCATGAGTATCTTTAAGGACATTCCATTTGGTGACTTGTTGAGTGTTAAGATTAACTTCACCTTCAATCGCTTGATTGCCCTTTAACAAAATAAATGAGGCAATTCGATCTTCTTTAAATTCTTTGTGATTAATAAAATAATCCCAAACTTTAGCTTTTTCTGGTTCTTTAAGTTTTAACTCGGCAAAACGCATATTTTTATAGGCATATTTCGAGCGGTTAATGACATCAAATGTCTTTTTGATTTCGTCAGAATTTAAACTATTGAGCGGGTGAAAGGTATTTTCAATTTTGAAAGTTTGATCTAAACCAGACTGGAATACTTCATTAAAAAAATCTTTTCCAATAACAGGTTTACCATCTTTAATTAATAAAGGCACACTGAGCTTGAAAGGTTTGCCATTCACCAAAACCTGATCTGAATTAGGTTTGGCTCGAACCACCATCGAACCCTTGGTGATCATATAGGTATTGGTAAAATCATCTTTTACAACTTTGGCGCCCTGCTCACTCATGTTTTGATAAAGTGAGACCATTTCGGCCTTTCCACCATGAGCATAAGCTTGAGTATTTAATCCCCAAAAGCTTGCAGCTATTGATAAGTTAAGTGCCAATATTTTTTGTATGTCATTCAATAATCGTTGTTTACGCATTGGTTTCATCCTTTTCATCTATCCCTGAACTATCTGAATCAGACAGTTAAAAATGCACTTCCCTGTGAGTGAAATTCATTAGACCAACTTAATAGTTTTAAGGTTATTAAGCTTATCTAGCCTGCTCTAATGAATTTAATTTCAACACAGTTACATAGGGCTAGCTTGTTCAGGAATGACCCAGAACTTGTCTAAAAATGACATTGAGAGATGAAAGGTTTAAGCCGACATACCCTCTCTAAATTCTTTAGGAGAAATACCATAAGTCTTCTTAAATATTTTTGAAAAATGCGCGCCATCCCAAAAGCCCCATTTCAAAGCAATTTGGGTAATCGAGCTTTGTTTATTTCTTTTATCAAGCAGATCTGCTTTGACTTTTTCTAAGCGTTTGAGCTGTATATATTTGTTAATAGATAAATTTTCTTGAAGAAATAGACGGTAGAGATGACGTAACGACACCCCAATATGTTCTGCAATTAATTTAGGTGTTAAATCTGGTTTTGCTAAGTTTTCTATAATATAGCGCTCAGCTTTTTCCATCAGATTATTTGAGCTATTAATATTTTTATAATTGATGGTAGGTTTGATTAAGGCAATCAGCGCATCTTCAAAAGCATTACCGTCTTCGGTTGCGTACCAAAGTTTGATGTTTTCAGCAGACATGTTTTTCAAAATATTTTTGAGTAAAAAACCACTCATATTTTGAGTAATCAGTTTTCCAAAATATTCAGTACTAATATTTTCTTTAAGTAATTTTTCACGCGACAGATGGACCGAAATCTGGCTTACCAAGCCTTGCGGATACATAGAAATGGTTTCGACCGGATCTACCAACACAATATCGCCTTCATTCAGGCTTAGCGTTTCATTTTTATACTCGAGCAGCATTTTCCCCGAATACTGCAAAATCAAAAAGCAAAAACGATTATTCACTCGATCGATTTCATCGGCTTTTCGGACAATCTTATTTGCATTATTTCTGATAAAAGCAATTTCGGTATCACCCAATAAGAAACATTGAACTTCTCCAATGAATAAATTACGGGTGCCGTCAAAATCTGTTTCAAAATTTCCGCAAACATTCTTGATATGGTGTGTCCAATTCAACAATGCATCACTTACATATTGGTTCATCCCTTACCTCTCTATACACGTGCCACCGCGAAACATTTTCTTTCGCTGTAGTTCACTGTCTTGGCTTATTTGCAATCATGTTTTATTGATAAACAAATTGTGTGCCAAAAATTCCTTATCCTTGGAATTCTTTTGATTATAGTCAGCTAGATATAGAAAAGCTGATAAATCAATTCAATTTATCAGCTTAATGGGGCTTATGCTACTCCTGCAAAGTCTCGCAGCATGGTAATAAAAATATCCTTTTGTTCCTCAGAATATTTTTTAAACACTTCATTTTGGTGGCTATCGGCAATATCAAATAAATACTGTGCCGTTTGTTTACCTTTTTCGGTCAGTGCATACAAATTATCGTGATCAACCAGTAATCCTTCAAATTTTAAAATTTCAGCCGATCTTTCTACCTCTTGCATTGGCATGGCGATATCTCGTGGTAAATCTTCTTTACTTGAAGCAGTACCACTTGCCAAAACCAGCAACAGCCGTGATTCACTGGTTCGAAAGCCAGAAGCCATTTGTTTAGGAATATAGTCGGTTTGATAAGCTTTAAAAGCACGACTCATCAAGTAGCAGACATTATTGTATAAGTGCCCATAATGTGTCTGGTCTACGCCGTTCTGTTCAGTTTGTTTAACTTGAAGGCTTGGATGCGGCATGACACAAGAATATGCACCTTGATGGTAAACCAATGGGCTTCGACCTTGGTCATGAAAACGAACCACTTTACCAACAAGAATCCAGTGGTCACCGCCTTCAATAACTTGATAACGTTCGCACTCAAACACCGCAGAACAATTTTCTAAAATGGGTGCGCGTCCGACACCAAGTTGAAAGTTCGTGTCTGCAAATTTATCAATATTACGTCTCGAAAACTTATTAGACAGCTCAATTTGCGTGCCCGATAAAATATTGACGGCAAAATGTGTCGCTTCTTCAAACACCGAAAAACTCGAAGATTTTTTATCAATACTCCACAAAATAAGTGGTGGATCGAGTGACACCGAGTTAAAACTATTTGCGGTGACCCCAACTTTCTCGCCTTGTGCATTTTGTGCAGTAACAATGGTAACGCCTGTTGCAAAATTTCCTAATGCCCGTCGGAACTGTAGTGGATCGACCGTAAACTCATCTATTTGTTGTAATACATTCATCATCTTTCTCCTAAACCTTCTCTTACATCCATATAAATCGCGAGAGCATTAAATATCTAAAACTAATCTCGGTGTTTTAGAGCGCGAACAGCACACCAATATTTGTTCATTGCTGGCCTTTTCTTCGTCAGTAAAATAAACATCTCGATGATCAGGTTCGCCCTCAATCACATCACACATGCAGGTTCCGCATACGCCTTGCTCGCAGGACATTTCAATCTCGATGCCTTCTTTAGCCAAAGCCTGCAAAATGGTTTCGCCAGCTTCAACCATAATGATTTTTCCGCTACGCTCAGCCACCACCTCAAATGAATCACCAGAAGTGTCAGTTTCAACTTGGAAATATTCTTTGTGGATTTGCTGCTCAGGAAAGTCGTGAGTCGTGGCAAGGTTAATCACCCAGTCCATGAAACCGACTGGACCACAAGTGTAAATATGGCTCTCAGAGTCAATATCTTTAATGGCCGATTCAAAAAACGCTCTGTGGCTTGCACCTTCGGATTTAAAATGGAAGGTTGTGTATTTTGCTAACTCACCATTTTTAATTTCATCAACAAAAGCACAGTTTTCAGGGCTAGCACCACAGTAGTGAAGCTCAAAGGATGTGCCTTCAGAGGCAAGTTGATATGCCATGGTAATTAACGGCGTAATCCCAATTCCACCGCCAATCAATACGCTGTGTTTGGCTTTTAAAAGTGGAAACAAATTTTTTGGCTCACTGACCTGAATTTGCATGCCATCTTTGATTTCATCAAAAGCCGATACTGATCCACCACGAGAATCAGGGTCACGCAAAATTCCAAGGCGGAACTTACCTTCGTCATTTGGATTTTGGCAAAGTGAATACTGGCGTACCATGCCATTTGGTAAGTGCACATCAATATGCGCACCCGCTTCAACTTTTGGCAATGTTGCAGAAGTTGCAGATTCAAATTCCATGACTGCAATATTTCCACCTTCAACATGGCGATTTTTAACGACAACATCATAAAGTGTAGTCATGATTCAACTCCCTTTTCATGCGTAAGCTACGTGCTTAGCGCATGAATAAACCACCGTTAATATCCCATGTTGCACCAGTCACAAACCCCGCATTTGGACTCGCGAGCAACCCACAAGTTTCAGCAATAAAATGCATACTTCCCAAGGCTTTAACGGGAATATTTTGGATGAACTGTTCCATTTTTTCGTCTGACACCACACTATGAACAATCGGTGATTCCATCGGTCCCGGTGCAATCGCATTGACTGTTACACCTTTTGCAGCAAATTCTTTAGCAAAAATTTTGGTTAAAGTCACAATCGCACCTTTGGTTGCCGCATAGTGTGCACCCGTTGCAGTGCCACCGTTTTGGCCCGCTAAAGACGCCATATTAATGATGCGTCCATAGCCTTTTTTAGCCATATATTGACCAATAATTTGACAAGCCTGAAAAGTGCCACGTTGGTTGACTTGAGTCACCCAATCAAAATCAGCTGCGGTAATTTCTAATACTGGAGTTGCCTTGGTGACAGTTGCATTGTTAATCAACACATCAAGTTTAGAAAACTTCTCTTCAATCCATTGCACCACGGCATGAAAATCTGCTTCGACTGAAATATCTAATTTCACAGGAAACATATTTTGTGCATATTGACTTTGTGCCTTTGCATTTTCGGCCTTTTCAAGCGTACTGGCTGACAAAATCACTTGATGGCCTTGGCTCGCAAAATATTCAGCAATAACATTACCGAGTCCTGAAGCAGCCCCTGTCACTAAAACAACTTGTTTCATCTGCTGCTCCTAAAGAATGTAGCTAATACCAGCCAAGGTATCGGTTGAATTAACCAAGTTAATGATTTTACGATTAATTTTAAAACCCGTATCAGCATCACGAACCAAATGGTAAGTAATATCTGCGGTGTAATGCTTGAGGTTTTCTTTACGGAACTCACGTAAGTTTTGAGCACAGCGTAAAACGATTTCATTATCTTGATCTTGAATAACACGTACACGAGAAACACTACGTACCGTATTTGCTTTAGGTGCAGTTGAAATTGCTTCACCATTTTCAAGACGCTCTACCCGTAATGTGCGCATGTGGTTATCGTCATAGGCATAATTTAGATTGTTTTCGTAGTCAGTGAGGTTTGGGTCAATCGGAATGATATAAACGCCTTTTTCATTCCATAAATTGAGCCATTCACGGTATTCACTGTGGTCTAACATGTCTGCTTCAGCCCAGATGAAAGCAGTGACTTCATTTAATAATTGCAGATTCATATTCATTGCTCTCTCCTTAAGCCGTCATCATCTTTTTCCACTGCTGATAGGCTGCACGCATACCGGTTTCAGCACTGACATCACTTTTTAAACCATCTTCAGTTTGCACTTCGCCCGGTAACCCACGGTTCAACATGATCCATAAATCATTGCCCGCATTGGCGCCGTGTTGAACACGTTCCCAAGCTTCAGAGTCATCTGGTGTACCAAAACCAAATGGACCTTGGAAATGTTCATGCAAACGCAAGCGGTACTGATTAGCAATTTGCGGACCGCCGTCCATCGTAATCACCGAGTGATGAATTTCTGTTTCAGCAACTGAAATTGGCTGCAACACACGGAAGAACGCCATTGAACATGCAATATTCGGGAATAAATTCAAGTTAAAGCCAGAACCACCGACTGCACGCACAATACGGCGCACTTCTAATTCTTCATGACCTTCATCGCGCAAAGCTTGAGCCAAGTCTTCAAAACGTTCTTGAATTGGTCGCTCCATGAGCTCTTCGTCTAAATCAACCAGTTCAGGAATCATTACCATGACACTGTGACCATTTCCTAAATCTTCAACAAAACCCGGCTGGTTTTCGAAATTAAAGAGTTCTTCGGTTTTTTCATCTACAGAACTTAAGAATGACTTGTGTACCAACGGGAAGTGATATGCATCGGTTGTATTTTCAAGCTGGATTTTCCAGTTACCAGGGAAACGGAAACGATGCTCGCCCAACACTTTAATTGGATAACCCGCCCCTTGTTTCATAAACAGGTCAATCCATTTTTTTGCAGGTCCAAGGAACTCTTCAAGCGGTTGAATGTCTTCCTTAAATGAAGCGAAGATCATACCGTTATATTCTTCTACACGTAGACTCACCAGCGGTAACTCAGATTTATCTAAACAATCACCGTAGCTTTCCGGAGATGGCACACCGCGTAAACTACCATCTAATGCATAGCTCCAACCGTGGTACGGACATACAAAACTGTTGGTTTTTCCTTTTTTATGTTCGCAGACGGTTGCTGCACGGTGACGACAACGGTTTAAAAGTACATGGACTTTCTTTTTACGGTCACGTACCGCAACAACGGGCTGTTTACCAATGTTAATGGTTTTATAGCTTCCGCCTTCTGGAATTTCGCTGGCATGTGCAACCCATACCCAAGTGCTATAAAAGATTTTTTCCATTTCTTCATCAAAAATGCGTTCATCTTTATAAAGAGAAGTATGGGCACGGTCACTTTTAACTAAAGTTTCGTAATCAGTGCCAATGTTATGCGTTGGGATAATACTGTTCATATCAATAAATAGTCCTTTTAAATATGTCCTGGGTCATTCCTGGGAAGGTACTGGCAGTTCGGCTTCACTGTGCCAATGCGATACGGGACGACTGAAAATATTCTGTGTCTGGAAATGTTTAATCTTCCATGTTCCATCTACTTGCTTTTGAAACTTCACATTGAGCTTTGCTGCATTCAGATGACTACGGCCATCTTTAAACGTTGAAGTTTGCAACATGAGCCAAGAAGCATTTGCATGGTGCTGATTTACATAGATTTGCTCTGAATTTACAAAGTGTGCATTCATGACAAAGTGAGATTCTTTTTGGGTATAACTTTTAAACATGTCGTAAATCGACTGCCAAGAGTTATATCGACCAAAAGATTTGGCATATTTCTCGCCAATACCTTCCCAAATACAGTCTTGATCAAAAAGATTCATTAACTCATCAAGGTCTGTATTTGCATTGAGCTCATCACAGATTTCCATATAACGGTTCAGGCAGTTACGAATAGCGTTGTGCGCTTCTAACTGTTCTAGCCGCTCTATGATTTCTGCAATATTCACTTTGTCATTCATTGCAGTCGCCTTAACGTTGGATAATCAATTCGCGCCCAACACGAGCTTCAACTTTGCAATATTTCCAAAGTTTGTATGGCCCTTCACCCACCACCGTCGTTCTAAACAAGTTACAAGCTGCATGTACGGTTTCAATATCAGGAACGTCTGCAAGCAAATACGTTGTCCACGGCCAACCTGCACTTGGGCCAACCATGCTTTGGTCATCATCAAGATTTCCAAAAACATGCACACCCGGTAAGTCATGAATACCATTCCACATTTCACCAAATGCTGCCCAAACCGCTTTTGCTTCAGCAGGTTCTGCATCAAAAAAGTTTTGGTTAATACCCATGCAGAACAAAACACGTAATGATTTTTTAGCTTCCATCTCGATATCCTTTTTAAAAATTAAAAACTTATAAATAACCTGGGGTTGGCTTTAACCCAAAACTGATTGATCCTGCATTTTGTAAAGTCGCATCACCCATAAAGGCATGCTGTGTCACCACATTGGTGTCGTTTACAAAACGGCTAAATGGATTGTTGGTATAAATCGCTGTCATGCCCGCGAGCATTTGCATTTTTCGGGTCACTTTGGCGCAAACTCGAGCTGCATGGGTACATGCCAGACGCATATCACTAACTTGTTCAGCAGTTGCCTCATGTCCAGCAATAATTTCATTCCAAACAATATCCATGGTTTGATAAAACCAAGACTTTGCAGCTTGAAACTCTGCATCTGCCTGAGCAAATTCATATTGAGTCACTGGGCGGTTTGCAATTTCTGACCCACCTGTAATGGATGCTTTACCGGGTGCCAATTTTTCAAATTCTTCTAATGCAGCAGCTGCAACGCCAATACCCACCACCGTTAACACTTGAGTAGCTAAAGAGAGTGATGGATATTTAAAAAATGGTTCACTTAGTTTTGACGGTTCGCCACGTACAAAGGTCCATTTCTTTTCGACCAATACATCTTCGACTACCAAATCGTGGCTTCCCGTACCTTTTAGCCCAACGGTGTCCCATGTCATTTCAATTTTGGCTTTTTTTGCAGGCATCACTGCCATACGTGGTAAACCTTGCATTTCATTGTTTTTAAGCGGTGAAATTCCCACGCCAACAATGTCAGCTCCCATACACCCACTTGAGAATTTCCAGCGTCCACGAACCACTACACCATCATCGGTAATTTCAGCAGGCTGCGGCGGAAAAATACCCCCTGCAAACACAACATCCGGTCCATTTTGGTACAACTCTTTAAGCGTTTCTTCAGGCAAACTCCCTAAATATGCAGGGCTCATACCGAAACTTGCCACCCAACCCACTGAACCGTCAGCTTTAGATAAAGTTTCGATCAATTCGCAAAACTGTCGTGGTGACCATTCTTCACCACCAAAACGTTTAGGAACTAATGCACGGTAAACACCAATCTGTTTAAGTTTTTCGATAATGTCTTGGCTCACATACGCCTGATTATCGAATTCACCTGCACAGGCACGCTCACGAATTTCTTGGCACAAAGCATCTAAGTCAACTGCTTTGTCTTGAGAAGCAAACTCCATTTTAGATAACTTATTCATCATCTAACTCCTTGTAATTTATTGCATTGCATCAACACAAAATTTAGCTATAGCGCATAATTGCTCATCTTTTTGATGCTTCGATACGATCTGTAAGCCCACAGGTAAACCTTCACTGGTTTCAAGCGGCACTGAAATGGCTGGATGTCCTGATAAATTAAATGGTCGTACTAAACCCGTCAGATTCAAAAAAGCGACTGTATTTTCAGCTTCAGCAACTTTCGGTGGAATTTGCGGAAGTGTAGGTAAGATCAATGCATCATATTTTTCTAATAGTGCATCAAGTTCTTGGGTCAGCTGCGCTTTCACAACTTCTGCTTGTTTCACTTGCTCTAAAGTTGTTGCGGCAGCTTTTAATAAACGACCATTTACATCAGAACCAACTAAGCCTGTTTGAGTTAACTCACCCAAAGCTTGCCAATTTTCATAATTAATAATCTGCATACCTGCATCAAAAGCCGCTTCAAAATGTTCAACTTTTTCTAAAGTGATCTGTAAATTGGCTTTTTGAAGTGCTTGTTGAATGCAATTGCAAATAATCTCATCTGCTTTTACATCTAAAACAGCAAGTTTTGGTGTGCTAGTACATTCAATAGGCTTGAAAGTTGGGTCAATAATTTGCATAGCTTTTTCAATCATTTCGACTGAATTTGCAAAGGGGCCAACGCAATCTAAAGAACTTGACGGTGGATAGACGCCCTGTCTGCTAACACGACCAAAAGTCGGTTTTAAACCAAAAACTCCACAGCATGCAGCAGGCATACGAATAGAGCCGCCCGTGTCGGTACCTAAAGTAAAGTCAGCTTGTTTTGCTGCAATAGCCGCAGCCGAACCACTTGAAGAGCCACCAGGAATAAGTTCAGGGTATTTTGGATTAATGGGTGTACCAAAAGCGTGATTAATGCCAGTAATGCCAAAAGCCAATTCGTGCAAATTTGTTTTTGCAATAATTTCACAATCTGCTTTTAAAATGTTTTTAACCACCTCGGCATCATCTTGAGCAGGTTCAACATTTAATAAAGCTCGACTGCCAGCAATGGTTTTTAGACCCTGAATATCAATCGTATCTTTGACCATCACCTTGAGCTTGCCACTTCCTTTATGCACGCTTTGGCTAACAATATTCATTCACTTTTCCATGTATTTTTATCCATTGATTAAAATATGAGAAAATTTAATGGAATTGTCAAGTATTTTTTATAATTTGTACTCAAGGAAATATGCAAAATTTTGTTTATAATAGGATTACCCTTTTTTCCTAAGTTATTGCTTAGCTATGCTTGATCATTTAGAACAATTTCTTCCTAATAAAGAACCGTCGAGTATTCAAAATTTCCCTTTTTTTTGGATTTCCCAAGTTAATGGAAAATATTCTCAACTTATTGAAAAATCAATAAAAAAACTAGGTATTGATAATACACGCCGTAAAATTATTTTAAGTACAAATGCCCTTGGAGAAGCAAGTATTACCGATATTGCTAATCTTTCGACTTTAAAATTAACCACTGCAACCAAGGCTGTATATCGGTTAGTTGAAGATGAAATCGTTGAAGTCTACTCTTCTACTTCAGATGAACGGATCTCAATGGTGAAATTAACTGCCAAAGGTGTTGAGCTGGTTGAACAGATTAATCAGATTAGTGTTGTGACCTTGGCTGGTATTTTGAATGCTTTTTCAGAAGATGAACTCCATAATCTAAATAACCAGTTGAAGAAATTATTTGATCTTATGCCTTCAAGCTAACTTAGATTCATCTTGTTTAAACATGAAAGAGTGAGCAGAAAACCGATATGGCTTTCTGCTCACTCTTTTTAAAATATCAATATTTATCAAAAACCTAAAATCATAAAACATCATTTCCTTCCTACAAATCATAATAATTTCTAAATTTTCCGATTGTTTAAATACCTATTAGGTATCCAAACATACTTAATAAGTAATGGAATTTTACATATAAAAAGAAAATAATATTTCCATCATATAGAAATTCTCACCTTCTTCTTTAACTATCTTTGTCTGTATATGCAGTTTGTATATAAGGCAATTCTTCAATCAAACAGGTTATTTATTTTTCAAAAGTTATTGGGGGACACCAAACTATCTTTTAGGAAACATAGATAGCCGAGATTCAACTTCTCTAAAAGAGTTTTATACATAAGGATTAAGTGTATGAACCAAAGTAATATCGCTGTTGAAAGGACACAAAAGAAAACCAATGCATATGCATGGTACGTGGTCATACTTTGTATGTTGGCCTATATATTTTCATTCATTGATCGCCAAATTCTGGCACTTATGATCGAGCCGATCAAAGCCGATCTTCAACTTTCAGATACCCAGTTTAGTCTATTACATGGCCTAGCCTTTTCCCTGTTTTACGCCGTCATGGGTTTACCTTTAGCCTATATTGCCGACCGTTTCTCACGCCCAAAGCTTATTTCAATCGGTATTATTGTCTGGAGTTTGGCAACAGCCACTTGTGGTTTAAGTAAAAACTTCATTCAACTATTTTTAAGTCGTATGGCTGTTGGTGTAGGCGAAGCTGCCTTATCTCCTGCTGCATATTCAATGTTTAGCGATATGTTCAGTAAGGACAAACTCGGTCGCGCCGTTGGAATCTATTCTGTTGGAGCTTTTTTAGGTGGCGGTATTGCCTTTTTAGTCGGCGGTTATGTCATTAATTTACTTAAAGACGTGACTTTAATTCAAGTTCCTTTATTAGGCGCACTTAAGGCCTGGCAAATCGCTTTTTTAGTGGTGGGCTTACCCGGCATCATTATTGGTTTGCTATTTATCCTGACAGTTAAAGACCCAGCCCGTAAAGGTCAGCAGCTGAACCAAAATGGACAAGTTGACCAAGTTAAATTCACACAATGTCTTCAGTTTATTAAAAAGCATTCAAAAACCTTTGCCTGTCACTATTTAGGTTTTACCTTCTATGCTATGGCGCTCTACAGTCTTACTAGTTGGACACCCGCATTTTATATCCGAAAGTTTCAACTCGCTCCAACAGAAACAGGTTACATGCTTGGTACCATCCTGTTAATTGCAAATACATTAGGGGTGTTTTGTGCAGGTTGGTTAAATGATTGGTTTATCAAAAAAGGACGCCAAGATGCTCCGATGATTACAGGTGTGATTGGTATTGTTGGTCTGATTATTCCAATTTCATTTTTTACTCAAACAGATCAGCTTTGGTTGTCGGTTAGCTTATTAATTCCTGCGATGTTCTTTGCGTCTTTCCCTCTGGTAATTTCGGCAACTGCCTTACAAATGTTAGCGCCAAATCAATTTAGAGCACGTCTTTCCGCTCTCTTCCTTTTGATCAGTAACTTAATTGGGCTTGGTATTGGCACAACATTGGTCGCAATCATTACAGATAAAGTTTTTGCTAATCCTTTAATGGTTGGCTCATCTTTATCGATTGTCGGTGGGTTCTCTTGTGTGCTGGCTTTAATTTTACTTTTCAAAGGCTGCAAATTCTTTAGTGAAAGTATGAAGCTTGAAAAATTAAATTAATTGAAGAAATCACCTGTTATTTAACAGTGCTCCCTTTAAGAACTTAGGGAGTACTACACAAATATTTCACAACACGTAATGCCTAGGACTGGCGCATAGATTTTGGAAATGGATTATGGAATTATTTCAACGCTTTAAACCGCAGCCTTTAGCTATAGCAACTTTAATATTGATGTGTGGCAATTCATGGGCTGCAAATCCGAATCAGCAAACTGAAGATGAATGGAAATTCACTTTAAAAAATGCCTATATCAACCGCGATTTTGATAACGATGCCTTAAAAGATACTGGCAGTTGGTCTCAGGCAGCATCGCTATTTTATAAATCGAAAATGCATGATACCCCACTAGTAATAGCAGACAAGCCAATCACCATTGGTGCCGATGCTTCTGTTCAATACGCCGTGCGTTTAAGTTCAGACAAACATGTCGCCGATACGGTTTTACCTTTTAATAAAGAAACCCAATCTCAAGCATCGGACTATCTAAAATACGGTGCAACCTTAAAGCTGGGCTATAACAAAACACTTTTAAGTGTAGGTGAGCTTTGGTTGGATTTACCTGTAACTGCCGTAGATGCTAGTCGTCAGTTACTTACTTCGTATTGGGGAACCAATTTAAAGTCGCAACTTTCAGATCAACTCTATGCTGAAATTGGTCGGGTTGAAAAAGTATCACCACGAAATGAAGAAGATTTTAAAAAGTTTTCCTTCACGGCCAATGGAATTACCAAAGAATCTGATGGCTTAAACTATATTGACCTACGCTACCAATTTACGCCGTCTTTAAAGGGTGAATACTATTTTGGTAATTTAGAAGATCTATATAACAAGCATTATGTAGGACTTGAGCATACGTGGAAACAACCAACTTTTGCCCTGACTTCCAAGTTTAAATACTTCAATGCAAAAGATGATGGCAATACTTTTGATATTGATGCGCAGAACATCGGATTACTTGAAACTGTCAAAGTAAAAAACCATACCTTTGGTTTAGGTTATCAACAAATTATTGGTGAATCAGCTTATCCACTACCAGATGGCTTCTTACCTGAAACCTATTTCATTAACTGGAATGCCACCGGTTTCTTTAAAGAAGATGAAAAGTCTTACCATGTGATGTATGGCTACGACTTTAAGGACTATGTACCGGGCTTAAATGCGATGGTGAAATATGTTTACGGACATGACTTTAAAGCAGCGAATGGTGAAAAGAACCATGAAACTGAGTCGAATGTAATTCTGAACTATGCGTTTCAGCAGCCATTCTTAAAAGGCGTTGCCCTGCAATATATTCGTATTGATTACAACGTCAAACACGGTAATGACTTTGGTGAAGACCGCCTATTTGTGAATTACACCAAGAAGTTCTAAATATAAAAAATTACCCCCTAAAATTTAGGGGGTAATTTTTTTATCCTAATTTATTAACCAACCTTAAAGGCAAAACCTTCATTGCAATGCTCATCGGTAACCATGGCCACTGCGGTACATAAGCTTTCACCGGTTGTTTTTCGATAGCTTTTACTAAAGCTTTGCATCCTGTTTTAGCATCTACTTCAAATGGCAAATGTTTAGCACCTTCATTCATTTCAGTGCGAATGTAACCTGGGAAAATTGTAGAAACTTTAATTGGGGTATTCAGCAATTCAGCGCGAATACCTTCGGCTAAGTGAGCAACCGCAGCTTTACTTGCCGCATAAGTCGATAAATGTTTTGGTAATCCACGCATGGCACTCATTGATGACATCACCACCAAATGGCCTGCGTTTTGCTCTCTAAAAATTTCAACCGCCGCTTCACACTGTGCTAAGGCAGAGATAAAGTTGGTTTCAGCGGTGGCTTTATTAATTTCAAAATTACCTTTACCAATACGGCGGCCATTTCCGACTCCAGCATTGACAATAATTCGGTCTAAATAGCCAAACTCTTGCTTAAATGCACGAAATACTTCAAAAACCTGATCGTAATTTGTGACATCTAAACTTTTTGCAATCACCTGAATGCCATATTCATTTTCAAGTTCAGTTTTTAAAGTCTCTAAACGATCTAAACGGCGTGCACAAATCGCCAAGTTATAGCCTTTCGCTGCAAATTCATGAGCCATACCCGCACCCAACCCAGAACTTGCACCTGTAATTAAAATTGTCTTTGCCATGCTTTTATCCTTATTTTTAAATCCATGTCAGTAAATCTGGACGTTCAGCTTTTATAAAATGATGTTCATTTAAACTTAGAACCTGAGCTTCATTTCCAACTAAACGTAAAGTGGTGAGACTTGTATTAGTAATTGCCCAGTTCAAAGCAAAAGTTCGATTTGGGCTCAGTTCAAGCAATTTGCCAATTGCGACAGAAATCACACCACCAGAAGTAAAAACGACTGCATAGCGAGGTTTGGTTTTTGCCAATTCATCACAAAGTTGTTGTAGTGCCGTTTCAACTCTGTCTTTAAAATGCGGCCATGACTCATCATATTCATGATGAAAATCGCCATCTGTCCATCGTCCAATTGCGCCTTCAAATATTTTGGCAAGATAGGCACGTGGATTATTATCTTGTGCTACGTCAGCTTTTAACAATTCCGGTTGTTCAAAACGCGGTTCATAACGTGCAAAAACCTGCTGATGATTAAACTCGTTCCATAAACTATTGTGATTAATCATCGCATCTGGGAAGCATTCATTTAAAGCGAGTTGTGCAGTTTGTTGATGGCGCTGCATGGTTCCGGCCACAACATAAGGTTGTTCTTTCAATATTTGCTTAAAGTATTGCCCTAATAAAGTCGCTTGAGCTTCACCATTTTCAGACAACTCATCATAGTTACTTTTACCAAATGATGCCTGCCCATGTCTTACCAGATAAATTGTGGTCATTTTCTTAAAATACCCTGTATTTTCTGTAGAGATTGCTGAGCAAATTCCGATTCTTGAATTTTTTGCTGCCCAATAAGTTTTAAAGCTCGCACATGTAACGCATGAATGACGATCCAGAAATCTTTAAAAGCTGGATTTCGCGTTTGTTTATGGTAATAGCGGTAATAGATTTGCTGAGCAATCACTGCTAAACGAAATATGCCAAATACCTCATAAAAAGCCCAATTTTGAGCGTTCAGACCTGTTTTTTTCAGGTAATAATCAACAACTTCTTTGCGAGAGAACATTCCCTTTAAATGGGTAGGCTGACGACGTGTCGATCTAAAAATCATATTATCCGTAGGTTCAACCCAATAGGCTAAAGCACTGCCTAAATCCATTAATGGATCACCCAAGGTTGCCATTTCCCAATCCAGCACGCCAATCACTTCAGTTGGATGCTCTGGATCTAAAATCACATTATCAAAACGCCAATCATTATGAATAATGCAAGTCGTGGAATCTTGAGGAATATTATCGTTCAACCATTTTCGGACATATTTAAATGAAGGAACATTAAGCGTTTTAACTTTTTCATAGCGTTTATCCCAACCTTCAACTTGTCTACGGCAATATCCTCCACCTTTGCCTAGTTCAGCTAAAGGCGTGTTTTCATAAGGAACTTGATGTAACTCGATTAGCTTATCAAGTACATTTACACAAAGTTGGTGAACATCCTCTTCATTAAATCTAAGCTCGGGCGGCAATTTAGCACGAGGAATAATTCCCGCAATGCGCTCCATGACATAAAAATCACAGCCAATAACCTTTTCATCCTGACAAAGTGCCACCATTTTAGGAAGTACCGGATAATAAGGCGCAAGGTTTTTCTGCACCATATATTCACGGGCCATATCGTGAGCAGACTTCGCTTTTGTTCCTTTTGGAGGACGTCGTAAAATTAAATCGGTATTTTCATACTTTAAACGATAAGTCCAATTTGAAGCACCACCTGTATATTGAGTCACGATTGCTGAGCCGATCAACTCAACACCTTGGTTCTTTAACCAGCTTTCAACTGCTCTAATATCAAGTTCTTCACCTTCACGTACTTCACCGCCTATATCAATTACCGACATTCTAATTTCCTTTAAACTTATACTTTCTTATGACGACCGTAACCACGTTTGGCTAACTCTAATTTGGCAATCATGCCTTTATGTACTTCATCAGGACCATCAGCTAAACGTAAACTGCGTGCTTGAGCAAAGAAACCTGTTAATGGTGTATCTCTTGAAACGCCCGCACCGCCATGTAGCTGAATCGCCATGTCGACTACTTTTTCTAAAACACTTGGAGCCACCACTTTAATTGCGGATATTTCTGTTAAAGCGGCCATATTACCTAAAGTATCCATTTTATAGGCTGCATACAAGGTTAAAAGCCGAGCTTGGTCTATCGCTACTCGCGCATCAGCTACCCGTTCGAGGTTCCCACCGAGTTTTAAAATTTCTTTGCCAAACGCAGTTCTAGACATCCCGCGGTCGATCATGAGCTCCAAAGCTTTTTCAGCAGCACCAATACAGCGCATACAATGGTGAATACGTCCGGGTCCTAAACGGCCTTGAGCAATTTCAAAACCTTGACCTGCACCACCAATAAAGTTTTCAATAGGTACTCGAACATTATTAAAATGAACTTCACCGTGCCCATGCGGCGCATCGTAGTCTCCAAACACTGGTAACATACGCTGAATTTCAACACCCGCCGTATCAATAGGTACTAAAACCATGGAGTGTTGATGATGACGGTCTTTGCTTTCATCTGGGGTATGAGCCATAAATATAATGACTTTGGCATTTGGGTCACCTAAACCAGAAGACCACCACTTTTTGCCATTTAAAACAATTTCATTACCGTCGATGAGCGCAGTCGCTTGCATATTTGTTGCATCGCTTGAAGCAACATCTGGTTCAGTCATACAAAAAACAGAGCGAATTTTTCCATCTAATAACGGCTGTAACCATTGCTGTTTTTGCTGTTCACTGCCATAGCGCCATAACAATTCCATATTCCCTGTGTCAGGTGCGTTACAGTTAAAAACGGTAGGTGCCAATAAGCTACGCCCAGTTAATTCTGCAATGTGAGCATATTCCTGAACCGTTAATCCCGCACCGAGCTTGTCATCGGGTAGAAACATATTCCAAAGACCAGCTTGCTGCGCTTTAGATTTCAAAGTTTCTAAAAGTTCAGGCCATTGCCATTTTTTCCAGTTTCCATCTGGATTTAGCTCATGAACTTCTTCCCAAAATTTTGCTTCAACAGGTTCTATTTCTTCTTGAATAAATTTTCTTGTTCGCTCGACAAAATCTTGAGCTGTTTTTGAAAGTTCAAACATTATTTTTTCCTTTACATCATTATCTTGTCTTTACATCAACATAACTTGAAACTTAATATGAATGAAATGATTTTATTAAATAACACATCATGAATAATATTCATAACCTGCATGGGCTCGATTTAAGCTTTTTCCATCGAATAGATATCAATTTATATCCTCTTTTTATCGCGATTTATGAGCAAAAAAGTATTTCAAATGCTGCAAGTAGCCTCAACATTACACAATCGGCAGCAAGCCATGCTCTGCAACGGTTACGCCAACAACTCGAAGATGATGTATTTATACGTGTAGGCAATAAAATGTCTGCAACGCCTTTTGCAGAACAGATTTACCCCACTGTGAAGCAAGCGCTTTTAACCATTCAAAATATTAGCCTGCAGAAACACGTCTTTGACCCAACCAGTTTAAAAAACTTAAAAATCGCTGTGCATGATGAAATTGAGCCTATTATTCTTCCAAGACTTGTTCAACATTTTCAAAATCTTAATTTAGATTTGCAGTTTGTGAGTATGAAGCTAGATCGAAAACATATTACGGCCGACTTGGCGACGCAGCAGCTCGACTTCGTGATTGATTTGGAACAATACTTATCTCCAAAAATTACCTTTGACCACCTTGTAACAGACGAGTTCGTCATTTGCAGTCAACTTAAAGAAGTCGATTTATCGAGTTATATCAGTGGCCGACACATCGGTGTTTCGTCACGCCGTACGGGTGCTTTACTTGAAGATATTTATTTAAACCAACATCAAAAAATTTCAAGAAATGTATTCATGCGCTGTCAAAACTACTCAACAGCATTACAAGTTTTGGAGGCTCAAGCTGACGCAATATTGACTATGCCCCGAATGATTTTGCAGCATTTATCCTATAGTTCGGACATTCGTTTGCATTCACTCCCATTTGAGATAACCAATATCAAAATGGGGATGTTTTGGCATGAAGATTTAAGGGATAATTTAAGGCATCAATTTTTGCGACATGAAATTATTAAACTTTTTCTGTAAAGCAAATTGATCTACTAACGCCTACATCGTACAAGGACCTGTTATGAGTAAAGATGAACGAATAATCCAGAATCAGGACAACAAGAAAACTATTCGTCATGAAGATTACATTGCTGGCATTGGTAAAGGCATGGCGATTTTAGATAGCTTTAGCAGCAATCAACATCGTTTAAATATTTCTATGGCCGCTGAAAAAACTGGGCTTACCCGAGCGGCAGCAAGACGTCATTTATTAACCTTAGAATATCTAGGCTATCTTGAGTCAGATGGTCACTATTACTATTTAACCCCTAAAGTTCTTAAATTTTCGGGGGCTTATTTAGGTGCAGCTCAACTTCCAAAAGTATCGCAGCCTTTATTAAACCTATTAACTAACCAAACCTCTCTGATTTATTCTGTGATGGTACTTGACGGTTATGAAGCCATTACCATTGCACGTAGTGCGGCGCACCAACAAACTGACCGTGTAAATCCATACGGGTTACATTTGGGTAATCGCTTGCCTGCTCATGCGACCTCGGCGGGTAAAATTTTACTGGCACATTTAAGCCAAGAAGAACAATTGGACTGGCTTCAAAAATACCCACTACAGCGTTTAACCAAATATACGCATATTGAAAACGATAAATTTTTAGAGTTACTACAAGAAATTCGAGAACAAGATTGGTGTTATTCACGTGAAGAACATGAATTAGGTGTTCACGCACTCGCCGTACCAATTTATGGGCAAGACTTTAAAGTCGTTGCGGCTTTAAATATTGTTTCTCCAACCATGAAAACAACTGAAGAATATTTAATTCAACATATTTTGCCTTTATTGCAAGAGACTTCGCGGGATTTGAGACAAGTTCTTTAAATCTTACTTAGGCTATTTTCATGGGATAAATTTTATTATTTGCTTAGGCTATTTGTTGAGTGGTAATGACTGGATGGATATGCTTAGGCTATTTCTAAAAATAATTAAATGGTATTTTTAAATAACGGATGCCATTCGCTTCAGGTTCCGGAAAATTTCCTGCATACATATTAATTTGTATTGAAGGCAAGATTAATTTTGGCATTGGTAAAGTTGCGTCTCTTTCTTGGCGCATTTTTATGAATGACTCTTTAGAAACTTGTCGATTTAAATGAATATTGCTTTGCTTTTGAGTTTTTATGTCTGTTTGACAGACATATTCATCACGACCTTCTGGCTTATAGTCATGGCATAAGAACATGCGCATGTTATCAGGAAGTGTATAAAGCTGTTGTACCGAGTCATAGAGAGCGGCGGCACTCCCTTTAGGAAAGTCACATCTAGCCGAACCATAATCAGGCATAAATAAAGTATCACCCACAAAAACAGCATCAGCAATTAAATAGCTTAAGCAAGCAGGTGTATGCCCTGGCGTAGGAATGTTATAAGCCTCTATATCCCCTATTTTGAAATGTTCATGATCTTCAAATAAATAATCAAAAGGCTGATTTTCATTAAATTTTTTAAAATCAAAATTATAGATAGCAGAAAAAGTTTCTTGTACGATTGAAATTTTTTGACTTATGGCAATTGTGCCACCCAATTTAGATTTTAAATATTGGGCCGCGGTCATATGGTCTGCATGCACATGGGTTTCTAAAATCCATTGCACTTTGAAGTTTTGAGCTAAAACATAATCGATAATCAGATCAGCATTGGTTGTTTTCGTAGTCGCTGAAGCTGCATCGTAGTCAAGTACACTGTCAATAATGGCGCATTGACGCGTAACCAAATCCGCAACAACATAGCTAAAAGTATTGGTATTTTCATCAAAAAAATCTTTTACTAGAGGTTGTTGCATAGGTTTAATTTCCTTTATTTAAAAATCGGTAAATAAACATTCCTAATAACATTGCGACAATAAAATAAAGCGCTTCAAAATGTCCTAACCCAATAAGCGTTAAGGCGGGCGCTGGACATATGCCTGCTATTCCCCAGCCTATACCAAAAATAAAAGCACCAACAATTAACCTTTGGTCAATCTGTGTAGTCATTGGTAATTGAATTTGTTCATTAAAAAGTGTTTTTGGATTTTTAATCGCTTTTTGAAATGGAATAAATGCCACAGCAATAGCACCTAACATTACAAACATTAAGCTGATATCCCACTGTCCAAATATATCTAGAAAACCTAATACTTTTTCAGGATTAGACATGCCCGAGATCATTAAACCCAATGAAAACAAGCTACCAAATATAAAAGCAAAAATGTTTTTCATAGGATTACCCCAACACATGACGAATGATATAAACCATTAACATGCCAGCAAACATAAAAACTGCTGTCGCTATCATCGAGCGTTTTGATAACCTGCTCATGCCACAAATACCATGACCGCTTGTACAACCAGATCCTAACCGTGTTCCAAAGCCAACAAGTACGCCTGCTAAAATAAGTGCATATGTGTTGGCTTTAATTTCAATTTCAGGCTGATAAAAATAACCATATATGAAAGGTGTGATCACTAGTCCAGCAATGAACCAGAATGCAGAACTTTTAAAGGTCTCTCTAGTTGGATTAATGATTTGAGCAAGCAATCCACTAATTCCAGCTACACGACCATTTATATATAAAAATCCAACTGTTGCGATGCCGAGTAACAAACCACCCAAAAAGGCATAGACAATATGTGACATATAACCACTCTTAACAATATATGTTTTTATAATCTGTATTATACGCTGATTCTTTTAGAAATACTTAAAATAAGACTCCCAAGTATATAATTCTTCTTAACAAGAAAAAGCCCCAAGATTTTGGGGCTTTTATCATTAAATTAGATCTTTAATGCCTAATTGTTCAGGCAACTTTTCCATGACTTTATTCAATCTATTATTCGCAGGAGACATGCAACCTGTGTAATGGCTTAATTTTGTTTCTGTGCCATTTGGTTGAATCCAAGAAATGTAATAACTAGACATATCGGTAGCGGTTTGCTGACATCCACCAGTTTTCGCTTGTGTGCCTGTTTCTGGGCGATAAGTTTTTAAATCATCTGCAAGTTTTTGATAGTCTTTTACACTGCCTTGAATTTCTTTAACACCTATAGCTTTAGTATATTGTTTGCCTTCAAAGCGAATTAAACCCGTAGGTGCTACTTCTACTGAATAGATTGGGCATGCACCAAAGCATGGGCTAGAAGCATAACGAATAGTTTCTAGTGTATTCGGTGCTTGCTGAACAGAAGCACAACCCATCAAAGCTAAACCAGATAAAGTTGCAAGAACCAAAAATCTCATCGTATCACCTATTATTATCAAGTAGCTTTAATTTATCAAATCATACACTTCTTGTCATTAAAGACTATTTTTTGTGATAGTTTTCTTTAATTGATATAAATTCTTGCTTAGGCTATTTTATAGTAATGAAATATTATGATCAAAATCGCATAAAAAAAGGCCCATCTTGCGATGAGCCTTAAGCCAATAAAAGCTTAAAATCCTGAAATACAAATTATTACTGGGTAGTAATAACCTGCGACGACCATTCTAACGTAATGCTATAAATTATATAAATATAATATAAATATATATTTACGCTTGTTTTTTCAACAAAAAAAACCTGATTTTTAAGTGTAATAAGTTAATAATGTTTATTTCTAATTAAAATTCACCATCTTAAGTTAAACAAAACTTAATAAACAAATGAGATTTATTTATAGGTAAAACATTGTGAAAAAATATCTAACAGTTCGGCTACATCTAGTGTTCAAGGATTATCAATCTTAGGAATATTTTAGGTTTTGCAATAAGTTAAAGCACTTTTTTACTATTTGGTAAACCTATCTAGTTAAAATAATAGAACTTACTCCCAGGCTTTAATACAAAAAATATATTAAAGTTAAAGGCAAAAGAGAAATGCTCTCTTTTGCCTTATTGAATTATTGATCTAAGCTATAAGCGACTACATAATCACCATGATCAGGAGACTGACGAGCTCCGCCTGCCGTAACCACTACATATTGTTTACCTGTTTTCGGTGAAACATAGCTGATTGGGGTTCCTTGGCTACCCACTGGCATACGTGATTTCCACAGTTCTTTACCTGTAGATGAATCAAAAGCACGTAAGTAGTAATCTTGTGTTGCTGCAAAGAAGACCAATCCGCCTTGTGTTGCCATTGGTCCACCAATAGTTGGCATACCAATTGGTGCTTTTAAGCCCATTTTGATACCCATAGGTCCAGTATCCTGTACTGTACCAAGCGGTACTTGCCATGCAATCTGACGAGTTTTTAAGTCAATCGCAGTCATGGTACCAAATGGTGGTTTTTGACACGGAATGCTAAGCGCCGACATAAAGCGGTTTTTATTCACTTTATATGGTGTACCTTTCATTGGCACAGCGCCCATACCCGTATTTACTTTCTCTCCACCACTCGCCTGAATCTTAATGTCTTCAGGGGTTTGTTCCATTAACTGAATCCATAACCCAAGACGCATATCGTTTACGAACATATAGCGATGTGTCGGATCAAATGCAATGCTACCCCAGTTCATACCACCCAAAGAACCTGGGAAGCTTAATGAAACGTCAGTACCTGGTGCAGTAAATAAACCTTCGTAACGCATTGACTTGAAGTTAATACGGCACATGAGCTGATCAAACGGCGTTGCACCCCACATATCTGATTCAGTTAAAGTCTGATTACCAATTTGAGGCATTTCAACTGAACGTGGTTGAGTTGCACTGTATTGCTCACCCGGAATATTTGCAGGCTTAACTGGCTGTTCAATCACTTTAGTTAATGGTTTACCAGTTACACGGTCAAGTACAAAGAATTGGCCTGATTTGGTTCCAATGACAACAGCAGGTTTCGTCGTACCATCTTTTAATGGGAAGTCGACTAGACTCGGTTGCATTGGTAAGTCAAAGTCCCATAAATCATTATGAACAGTTTGATATACCCACTTTTCTTTACCTGTTGTTGCATCAAGTGCCAAAACAGAAGTGTTATATTTATGATCTAACGTATTACGATTACCACCCCAAATGTCGACAGATGAACTACCCATAGGTAAGAACACCGTATTCATTTGCGGATCATAAGACATTGCAGCCCAAGAGTTTGCTGAACTACGTTTATACGTTTCACCCGGTTTAAGAACATAGTTAGGGTTCGGATTACGTGCGTCAAATGCCCAGCGAAGTTTACCGGTAATCACGTCATAACCACGAATAACACCACCCGGCATATCTGCGGCAACGTTATCGGCAATACGGCTACCTACCACAATGGTTGTACCTGCAATAGTTGGTGCAGAAGTTACTTCAAAACGTGGAGCTTTAGTTCCAGCGCCAAGACCTTCTAACAGATCAACTGTTCCATTTACACCAAAGTCAGCACAGCGCTGACCGTTATCTGCATTGACTGCAATTAAACGACCATCAGGTGTATTGGTATATAAACGACGAGGACATGCGGTATTGTTTGCAACTGGAGTTATTGCATTTGCGCCAGCCAACGTTGGTTGTACAAGTGGCTTAGTCGAATCAAAGTATGCAACGCCACGGCAGCGCTCCCAAGCATCAGCTTTAGAATTCACTTCAGCTTTCCAGAGCTGTTTGCCTGAATCAGCATCGATTGCAAAAATGTTGTTATGTGGTGTACATAAAAAAACTTTATTTCCAACTTGTAGCGGGGTCATTTGGTCTTCCGCACCATTACCGCTACCCGTTGTAAAATCACCTGTTCTAAAACGCCAAGCTTCTTTTAGTTTATGAACGTTATCTCGGTTAATTTGATCGAGAGCAACGAAACGACTACCACCAGCATCATTTCCATAGTTTTCCCAATTCACCTGTTTTTTAGCAGGATCAACTGGCACTAAAGGTAGTTTTTCACCTGAACTTGCTACTGTTGGATGTGGTTGGAACATTTGATAGAACGCAATCAACATACCGACAACAACTAACCCACCAACTGCGTAAGATGAAGATGCCAAACCGCTTTGGAATTGGTAACGTCGAATTGAAGGTAAGGTAAATAACAATGCAGCAAATAGACCAGCAGGAAACATTAACCGCGAGAATAACGGCCAGAATTCCCAACCTGCATCAATCAGCGACCAAATTACGGTGCCAACAAAAACAGCCGCAAAAATCCAGACACCAAGCGCCTTTTTACGAAAAATACTAAATGCAGAAATTGTAATAAATAGTCCTGCGATGAGGAAATACCAAGATCCACCTAATGAAACTAGCTTTCCACCGCCTACGATGTAAAAAACACCAGTAGCCAATAAAACTAGGCCTAATAGAAAACACCATATTTTGAATAAGATATGAAACTTAGAATCTGACTCAGACATAGATCCTACTCCACATATACTGAACACAATAGTTCAAGCATTTGGGCCAGTTAAACTATGTCTAACCAGCCATCAACATTGTTAAAAATTGACTTTCACGCTAAGACCAGCCACCCAAGCATCATCGACCGCTTTTACACCAGCAGGTTGATGGATATATTGAATGTTTGGACGTAACATAACGGCCGGAGACCATTGATAGGTATAGTTCAACTCGACATTTAGTTCGTCGTCTTGAATTGGAATATAGTCAGATGCAATCGCATCATAGCTATAGTATCCACGGCTTTCGTTTGTCGCGATCTGCTTATCTTTAGCACGATCATTGACCACATAATTGGCAATACCAAAACCAATCGAATCGTTTGGACGGCTATCAAACGGCCCTTTATACCAAAGTGCAAGTTGTTGTGTACTTTGAACAAAGGTGGTTGCTTTATCATTTACAACACCGTTCAAGCTTACGTATAAACCACGTTTAGGGTCTTCACCTTTATGGGTAAGTTGCTGCTGAGCATTAATCCAGAAACTTTGTTTTCCGTCATGAACTTTGCCCGCAGTTTTAATGTCATTCGCTTCTGCGGTTGAATACAACGCCCCTACTTTATATTCACCCGGTAAGCCATTAAAAGCAGCAAGTTTTGGTTTCCATGCAAGCTCAACTGGTATGGTTGCGCCCTTCACGTTGTTCATATCTAGATTAAAACCATCACTGTTTGATTCGGTTTTAATGTTGTCTGGATTTACCTCATAAACACCCAGTCCCAATGTCCACTCAGGCGCAAACTGATATTTAACATTTGTAGCCCAAACACCAACTGGCGAGTTATACCAGATCGAACCGATTGATTTTCCTAACTGTCCACCGCAAAGCAATAAGTTCTGAAACTCGCATTGAGAACTATTAAAATCCTCTGACATGCCCATACGACCGAATTTGACCTGTACTGTATTATCAGCAAAACCCTTTTTCACCCATGCCTGAGACAGGCGCCAGATTTTACCGCGACCATAAATCTCTTGAGCATTGCCTAATTGGCTAGAACGCGGGTCTTTAATACGCTCGAGAGTTAGTGCATTCCCATCACGTTTAGTCACCACTAAACTGGCAGTTGTATCTTTCCATCCAGCAATTTTTTCTAAGTCGAAGTTTGCACCTAAAGAAAGTTGTGCAGCATTTTCAAAAGTATTGCTGTCGTTGTAACCACCATCTAAATTTGTGGCAGCTTGGCTCATAATAGAAGCTGTAAATTTATAGCCTTGTTGCTCTAGCTGCTGGCGCTCACCATTCCAGTCGCCAAGTAACCATTGACGGTCTTGTGACCACGGCTCATTCGCAAGCGCAAATTGGCTACCCAATACAGCGATTGTTAATACACTCAGTTTCATTAAATTCGGCATTTTAAGTCCCTTTTATCATTTCTATATTTCTATGCTGCGCCTCAGTTTGAGGCGCTTTCCTTATTGTTATTTAACACTTGTAAAACCAAGCTCAGAAGTTGCACCAAAACGATCAGTAATATTCGCTGTAATTGAGGCAACTTTTACAGTTGGCTTCCAATTTGCTTTTGCGATTCCTTGTGCATCTGTAGCAACTGTTATTGCCCCTAAATATTGCTCGGCTTCTTTTGATACCGCATTTTGATTACCAAAAAATTCAACTTGGTAACGTTGATTTGGTAAACCATTAACTTCTACTGCAACTGAACCTTTATTCGCAGTTAATTTAGGAGCTTTAATACCCTGATTAGGTTGAGCATTACAGCCTTGTTGATTTGGTTGAGTACATGTTTTTTGTTGTTTAGATGGATCAACAACTACACCACCACCACGAGAACCTACAAATCCTTCGTGCTCAAGTGCAGGTACACCAAATACAATTGCACCTAAACGCTGATTCGGTACACATGAACCACCCGCCTCACAGCGCTTAATATCTTTACCATTGTCCCAAATCAGGTTTTTAGTCAATGTAATTTTTGCATTTGCATCTTTTTCCGAACGAATCGCGACCCCAATACGGTTACCATGAACTCTGTTGCTATCGAGAATGTTGCCATCACCTGTCATGTTGAAACCAATCGAGTTATTGGTCATTTCATTGTAGGCAATATAGTTACGCTTACCCCAGTTAATCTGTAAGCCATCCGAATAGTTTTCGAATTTATTACCGACTACGGCATTGTCATTACCCCACAAAATTTCAATACCTTGTGATGGCTCTGGGTTTGCTTTAGTTGAAACAAAATGGTTATTTGCAATCAGGTTAAAAGCAGCACCACGGGTTAGTTCTAAACCATCGCCATTATCTTGGAAGATGTTGTCTAAAACTTTGTTGTTATTGGTCGTGGTTGCAGTTGGATTACCTTGACCATCATCACCAGTAAGCATGACACCAGCACCACCGTAGTTATTGCTAATACGGTTGTGCTGAATGAGATTATTGCTTGAACGGTTGATCAATACACCAATACAGAAACGATGAATATCTAGACCTTTTAACGTGACGTTATTTACATCGCGTAGTACTAAGCCCGGTAAAGTCATCGTACGCACATTGGTCCCATACTGTTCAGGGTTTGCGCCTGGGCAAGCTTTCGCACCTTCGCCTTTAATATAATTTGAACCATCGATCGCAATATATTCACCAGTTTTATCCCACTGGGTACCAATGATTTTGACCGGTGCTTTAATCTCAGGAAGCGCGCTGTTTAATTTGATTGCATAAGGTGCTTTGCCCACTGCCTGAATCAAGATTTCGCTCGCATCGGCTGGGTTAGCATTGGCTTGCTCAATTGCCCAACGTAAAGAACCTTTATTGCTGTCGTCCTGATAACGGTCAACAACATAAGTTTGAGCCGCGGCTACACCTGAAACCATCAAACCTAATGCAAGAGTAGTTAAACGTAATGTATTCATTTCATCATGTCCTTATGATTTATGGATTTGTTGGTTGAACGGTTTTTAAAATCTGTTTGAGCTTAGTCACATCAATTTGCCCCGGTGCAGAAGCCTCACCAATCATGCCAAAGCTATAACTTCCGCCCATATTGGCTGTCGCAACACGAGAAATCGTACCTAGTTGGCCCATTGACATGGTCAATAAAGGTTTAGTGGTTTGCTGACTTACTTTTAAAGTCGCGTTCATTAGAGTGAAAACGTCTTGTTTAGATTTTGGCATTACTGCAATTTTGAGAACATCTGCGCCCATCTGATCTTGTTTTAACAAGCGCTTTTCAATTTCATCTTGGCTTGGTGTTTTCTGAAAGTCGTGATTAGACATTACAACCAGCACTTTCTTTTGATGTGCTTTTTGAACAATTTCTGAAACTACTTTTTGATCACGAAACATTTCAACATCTAACCAGTCCATGAAAGGATTTTTTAAGTAAGCCTGATAGGTCTTACCATAATCCGCATCACTAATTTCAAGTTGACCACCTTCGTTTTTAGTACGAATTGTGGCAATCATTGGCTTATTGCCTAAGATCTTTTTTAATTCATGACCTAACGCAATCACTTGTTTTGTATCACTAGCAAAACTCAATAAATCGATACGGAATTCTGCCAAATCAGCATCTGCTGTATTTGCAATGACTTGAGCTTGTGCCAAAGCTTGTTCTTTAGTTTTTGCAGTAATCGGAACAATCGTTTTAACAGCTGTACTCGCAGGTTGTGTTTGAGCAGCTAAAGCGACAGGTTCAGCATTCACCTGCGCTGTAAAACATGGAAGTGCAAGCAAACTTAAGCTTAATAATGTTTTCATGTTCATATCATTCATCCTTGAAAAAGGCTACACGCATCCATGGGCGATCATGTGTAGCCTTAGGTGTTTCTTAAATATCAAAAAATACGGTTTCGTCATCGCCTTGAATACGAATATCAAAGCGGTAAACAACTTCACCATTTTCTTCAAAACGTTTCGCAATAAGTGTTTGACGACGTGGTGCCCATTCAATGCTATTTAAAATTGGGTCATTGGCATTTGCTTCTGCTTCATCTTCAAAATAAACACGCGTATTAAGACCTAAATTAATACCACGAGCAAAAATCACTAAAGCAATATGAGGTGCCTGAGTTGAACCTTTACGCCCTGCAGTTGCGCCCGGTTTAATTGTATTGAAACTCCAAATACCCGTTTCAAAGTCTGCACCAGTACGGCCCCAACCTTGAAAAGCTGGGTCAGCTTTTTGCTCACGTGTATCAGCCTGACTTGGGTAAATACCATTTGCATCGGCTTGCCAAATTTCGATAAGCACATCGCGTAGAGGTAAACCTAACCCGTCAAATACTTGCCCTTCAAGACGGATACGCTGACCTTGGGTCTGGTCTTGTACAAGCTGGTTATTAAAGTTGTTTTCAAAAACTTCGATATTTGCTTGTTGTGGTAACAAACCAATGTGAACGTAAGGACCACCCGTTTGAGATGCAGTTTCTTTTAATTCCTGAAAATTCCAGTTATTCATGCTAAGGCTCCTGATTAAGTCAATTCGTTTTCGAAGTAAGTCGCTCGACGTCCACGTAAAGTGATGTCAAAACGGTAACAACGGCTATCAGCTTCGATAAAGTTGTTTTTATCTTCTAGTGCAATTAGTGCACGACGTTGATCTTCAGAAGGAATGGTTTTTAAAATCGGACAAGAGTCGATTAAAGTATCGCCTTCAAAATAAAACTGTGAAATCAGGCGTTGAGCCCAACCATCAGCAATTAAAGAGAAATGAATATGTGCCGGACGCCATTCATTAATACGGTTACGCCATGGGTACGGACCCGGTTTAATGGTACGGAAAATATAAAAACCATTTTCATCCGTTAATGTACGACCACAACCACCGAAGTTAGGGTCCATGGCGCCAATAAATTTATCGTTTGGATGACGGTAACGACCTGAAGCATTGGCTTGCCATACTTCTAAAAGCGCATTTTTTACAGGACGACCAAATTGATCACGAACATAGCCATGAACAATGACACGCTCACCAATTGGCAAACCATCTTTTGCATAGTTCAGAATCAAATCGTTATCTTTTGGACCGAACAGATTTGAAGAAAAATGCGGTGCAGTGACTTCAGTTAAAGTCTCGTTAATAGAGATCAATGCATTTTTTGGCGAACGTAATACACTTGTTTTATAACCTGGCGTATACGCTGGTGGATGATCATCTGTATTACGTTGGGCGTAAGCACCCCAGCTATGTTGTGACATCTTTATCTCCTTAATCCTGTTCTTTCGCTGCAACTGGGCTTACTTCTATCCCCAATTCTTTAAAGACTTCTTCAGCCATATGCATTGCAGCGTTTGCAGCAGGTAAACCTGCATAGAGTGAGCTATGTAAGATCAACTCTTTTAAATCTTCTTTAGTTACACCGTTGTTGAAGCAAGCACGTAAATGCATGCGTAGTTCATCTTCACGACCAAGCGCCAATAAAATTGCGATAGTCACTAAACTACGTGTGTGACGTGGCAAGCCTGGACGAGACCACACCTCACCCCATGCGTAACGGCTAATAAAATTTTGAAAATCTTGGTTAAAGTCATTCAAGTTCTGCAAAGACCGACCAACATGCTTTTCACCTAAAACTTCAGTCCGCACTTCAATGCCTTGTTTATAGCGTTCTTCATCATTCATTGTGATAGACCTCCATTAAGTTGCATCGGTATGCGCAACAAGTGATTTAACAAATACAGCAACAGCCGCAGCAGTCGCTGGAATCAGTAATAAACTGAGAATGGCAGTAAACGACCAATCATTGCCGAGTAATACGGCACCAATCCAAGCGCCAAATACCGCACCGAAACGCCCAATACCCGTCATCCAAGACACACCCGTTGCACGGCATTGAGTTGGATAAAAACGTGCACTTAAAGCTGGCATTGAAGATTGCGCACCATTAATTGCGATACCTGCACAAAGCACCAATACAGCAAGTAATGTTGAGTTTCCTAAGCTTTGACCGACAGCAATCGCAAATAGACCTGCGGCGAAGTAGAAAATAGCAATCACTCGGTTCGGGTTGAATTTGTCCATCGCCCAACCAATGAATAATGCACTCACCACACCACCGAACTGGAACAACCCACCAATAAATGCAGCACGCTCCATTGAAGCACCTGTTTCACGCATGAGTGTTGGTAACCAGCTTGTAAGCAAGTAAACAACGACTAAGCCCATGAAATAGGTCAACCAAAGCAAAAGTGTTCCTTTCGCATATGGTTTAGAAAACATAATTCCAAAAACATTTTTCTTTTGAGCTGTTTCAGTTTTCTCTTCTGGAACATAAAAAGTGCTTACGTCTTTAACTTGAGTTGGCGCAATATGATTTAAAATTTTGCGTACTTTCTCTGGGTCTTTACCTTTAACAATTAAAAAGCGGTAAGACTCAGGTAAAACGAAAATCACTAAAATCATTAAAATCAGAGGTGACCAGCCACCCAGCAAAAATAGACTGTGCCAACCGTAAGTCGGAATGAGCCAGCTACTAATAAAGCCACCTGTTGCCATACCTAAGTTGTAGCCACAGAACATACATGTCACCAATAGTGAACGAATGCGTGTTGGACAATATTCAGAGAATAATGTGGTGGCATTTGGCATAGCTGCACCCAGCCCAATACCTGTCAAAAAGCGCAATACAACAAGGCTATCCAGATTTGTGGCATAGGCAGATGCCAAGGTAAAACCACCAAAAATAAGCATTGAAACGGCCAAAACAATTTTGCGACCGAAACGGTCAGCTGTCGGGCCAGAAACCAAAGCTCCAATAATCATTCCGCCAAGTGCAGCACTCATTACTGGGCCTAACTGAGAACGATCAACGCCCCAGTCCTGAGCCAAAGCTGGAGCGATAAAGCCCATTGCAGCAGTATCGATCCCATCAGTAAAAATAATTAAGAAACAGATGATTGCGATCATCCATTGATACTTACTGAGTGGAGCATCATTAATCAGTGCTTGAGCATCGATACTTTTGTTTGGTGCAGCGTAATCCTGAGACGCCATATTTGCCTCCTTAAGGCCAATTCCTTTTAAATCACTAAGCTATTAGATTTGCTGAATAAACCTAGTCAATTCCTGAGTAAATCTTTGTGGTTGTTCAATATTAGAAAGATGAGATGCATCCACTTTCGCAAGTTGGCTATTGTTGATAGCACGCTGCATAAACTCAGCATCTGCTACGGTAGTTACCGGATCGTATGTTCCTGCAATCAGCAGTACCGGAATCTGGATTTGTGCAATTTCATCTCTTAAATCAGCATGTGCTAAAGCACGACATGCATTGGCATAACCTTGTGCTGGTGTGTTTGCGAGACTTTGAATCGTCGTTTGTGCAACCACATTATGTTGATAGTCGAATTTTTCACTAAACCAACGTGTGTGCGTGGTTTTAACCAATTCAGCTAAACCATTTTGTTCTACAGATTCTGCACGGCTTAACCAAGCATCAGCTTGACCAATTTTAGCTGCCGAGTTCGCTACAGTAATGCTGTGAAAGCGCTCTGAGTAATGAATACCTAACCAAAGCCCTGTAATTCCACCCATTGAAATGCCACAAAAATGAGCTTTTTCAACATTTAAGGCATCTAAAATATCAACAACATCTTCTGCTAAGTTTTGCAATGTGGTGTCGCTAATTACATCACTTTCACCATGGCCACGTGTGTCATATGTAATGACATTAAAATGACTTTTTAATTCATTTAACTGTGGCTGCCACATCCCATGGTCTGTTCCTAACGAATTAGAAAACACAAGCACAGGAGCATCTTTTAAGCCTTCACTATAAACAGCTAGCTGTTTACCTTGACGATTGCTAATAGTCTGTTTCACTTTGACTCTCCTTGTGCTTCTTGCAAAACTGCATCAATCTGTTGCTGAATGTTGCCTAAATAGTTTTCTGGTTTAAATATTTCCACAATTTCATCTTGGCTGAACTGTGCTTTTACTTCATCTAACTGACTAACAACTTGAGATAAATGCTGGTTTTGAGCCACGGCTGTTTTACAAGCTGCTTCAACAACATGATGAGCAGTTAAACGTCCAATTTTTGGAGCAAGTGCCATCATGACAGCTTCCGCCATAATCAGACCGTTCGTACATTCAAGGTTTCGTTGCATATGCTCAGCATTAACTTCAAAACCTTGTAAAACTTCACCAGTACGGCTTAATGCTCCAGCACAAAGCTGAAAAATTTCAGGGATTGCCAGCCATTCTGCATGCCACGCGCCTAAGCTACGCTCATGTTCCTGCACCATACTTTGATAGATGCTAGACATAAGTGCTGGTACGCGATTCGCTGCTGCAAGTACTGAAGCTGCTGCAACTGGATTACGTTTGTGTGGCATGGTTGATGAACCACCACGACCTTTTGCAGTTGGCTCAAACAATTCAGCAATTTCTGTTTGCATCATGAGTGACCAGTCACGAGCCATCTTGCCTGTGTTACCAACAATCATGCCGAGCACACTTGCGATTTCTACAATACGGTCACGCTCACCATGCCATGTGCTTGTGGGTACAGTCAGATTCAACTGCTTAGCAAATGCACTGACCACAAGTGAACCTTGATCTTGTAAAGAAGCTAATGAACCAACAGCACCGCCTAACTGGGCAGTGAATACACGTGGTTTCATTGCTTGTATACGGTCCAAATCACGTTTGAATGCAGAAGCCCAACGTGCAAGCTTATGTCCTAAAGTAATTGGCAAAGCTTGCTGTAACCATGTACGCCCAATCATGACCTGATGGCGATATTGCTTAGCTTGTTGTAATGCAGTGGTGTAGCACTGTTGAAGTTGTGCTTCCACAATGTTCAACGCATCACGGCATTGCAAAATACATGCTGTGTCTAAAATATCTTGACTGGTTGCTCCCCAATGCACATAACGTGAAGCATCTTCATCGACATCTTTAACAATTGCTGTAAGTTGTTTTACAAATGGAATTGCGATATTTCCTGCTAAGCCAGTTGCAACTGCTAAAGCAGGAAAGTCAAACTTTTCTAGTGCTTGTTCAGCCACTTGTGCAATTGTATTAGCCGCATTTTGAGGAATCACGCCAACTTGTGCCTGTGCTTGAGCTAACGCAGCTTCAACCTGAATCATGTATGTGATTAAAGATGAATCACTAAAGATGTCAGTGACGTCTTTTTGATAAAACAAGCTGGCATATAACTGGCTCATGATTAGACTCTCTCAATAATGAGTGCAATACCTTGGCCTACACCAATACACATTGAACATAAGGCATAACGACCGCCTGTTTGCTCAAGCTGGTTTAAGGCTGTGGTCACTAGGCGTGCACCTGAAGCACCTAACGGATGGCCCAATGCAATTGCACCACCGTTTGGATTGACCTTGTCAGAATCATCTGGCAAACCTAAATCACGAGTCACTGCTAATGCTTGCGCAGCAAAGGCTTCATTGAGCTCAATCACATCCATCTGATCTAAAGTCAGATTGGCTTGTTTAAGAAGCTTTTTGATTGCAGGTGCTGGAGCAAAACCCATAATGCGTGGTTCTACACCTACCGCTGTTGAAGCAATGATCTTGGCACGCGGTTTTAGGTTGTAGGCCTGAACTGCATCATCAGAAGCAATCAGTAGTGCTGCTGCACCATCGTTAATGCCCGAAGCATTTCCCGCAGTGACTGTGCCATCTGCTTTTACAACTGGTTTAAGCTTACTTAAAGCTTCAAGAGTGGTCGATGCACGTGGATGTTCATCGGTGTCAATCACAACCGCATCACCCTTACGCTGAGGGATTTCAACTGCCACGATTTCTTTAGAAAAAAAGCCTTTGGCTTGCGCGCTTGCGGTGCGTTGTTGGCTCACCAAGGCAAACTGGTCCTGATCTGCACGATTCACGTTAAACTGTTCAGCCACGTTTTCGGCAGTCTGGGGCATGGTGTCTACACCATATAATTCTTTAAGTTTTGGGTTAATAAAACGCCAGCCCATGGTGGTGTCTTCAATCTTCTGGCTACGGCCAAAAGCACTGTCTGACTTACCCATCACATAGGGTGCACGGCTCATGCTTTCCACACCACCTGCAATAACCAAATTCGCTTCACCTGCTTTAATAGCACGGGCAGCAATGGCAATCGCATCGAGTGAAGAACCGCATAAACGGTTAATAGTGGTTGCCGGTACCTGATACGGTAAACCAGCAAGTAGTGCTGACATACGGCCGACATTACGGTTGTCTTCACCCGCTTGGTTAGCACAGCCATAGATCACATCATCGACCTGTTCCCAATCTACATTCAGGTTACGCTGCATTAAAGCTTTAATCGGCACAGCGCCAAGGTCATCGGCACGGACAGGAGCAAGACCACCTGCATAACGGCCGAATGGAGTACGGATAGCATCGATGATATAAGCGTTTTTTAATGTCATTTCCTACTTCCTTACCCTTGTGTCGCATCAATCAAAGTTGCACCTGTCAAAGCCTGTAACTCATCAAAGCTAAGACCTTCTACTTTCTCAAGCACCTTTAAACCATCTTTGGTCACATCAATCACACACAGGTCCGTGTAAATACGGTCCACACAGTGCTTACCCGTTACCGGATAGCTCAGCTCAGCCACAATCTTGGGTTCACCTTGCTTGGTCACATGATCTGTGGTGATAAATACTTTTTTAGCACCCACAGCCAAATCCATTGCACCACCCACCGCAGGAATCGCATTCGGTGCACCCGTGTGCCAGTTCGCCAAGTCACCATTCGCTGCAACCTGAAATGCGCCAAGCACTGCAATATCAAGGTGTCCACCACGCATCATGGCAAATGAATCGCCATGGTGGAAAAAGCTGCCGCCTTCAAGCATAGTCACAAATTCTTTACCCGCATTAATCAGTTCAGGGTCTTCTTCACCTGCTGCTGGCGGTGGGCCAAAAGCCAACAGACCATTTTCAGAATGAAGGAAAATATCTTTATCGTTGGGTAAATAGCTTGCAATCTTGGTGGGTAAGCCAATGCCTAGATTTACATAGGCGCCATCTGGAATATCTTGTGCCACACGTTTTGCAATCTGGTCACGGCTGAGTTTCTGGTAGCTCATGTTATTTCTCCTTATTGCTTATTGTGCGGGCTGTACTTGAACAACGTGCTGTACAAAGATACCTGGGGTAATAATGTGCTCTGGATCTAACCCACCCAGTTCAACCACTTCAGAAACTTGAACAATGGTGACATCAGCAGCCATGGCCATAATTGGGCCAAAGTTACGGGCAGATTTACGGTAAACCAGATTGCCCCAACGGTCGCCCTTGTAAGCTTTAATCAAGGCGAAGTCAGCCTTAATCGGATATTCAAGTACGTAGTCTTTACCATCAATCTCACGGGTTTCTTTGCCTTCAGCTAAAAGTGTGCCAAAGCCAGTTGGGGTAAACACAGCCCCAAGTCCCATACCCGCTGCCTGAATACGGCAAGCCAGATTACCTTGCGGTACTACTTCAAGCTCTACTTTTCCGGCACGGTACAGTTCATCAAACACATAAGAGTCTGACTGACGTGGGAAAGAACAGATGACTTTTTTAACCGAACCGGCTTTAAGAAGTTTAGCCAGACCGTAATCACCATTACCAGCGTTATTGCTGACGATGGTTAGGCCTTTAACACCCAGTTCAATCAGTCCGTCAATGAGTTCAGCGGGTTGTCCTGCGGTACCAAAACCACCAATCAGGATGGTTGCTCCATCTTTAATCTGCGATAGAACCTCGCTAAGAGAGGACTTACTTTTGTCAATCATTAGACAACTCCATTGTGCTCATTGAAGAAGAGATAGGTAAGAGAGTTAGGCACACTGAGGCGAGAAGAATAGATAAATATTTCACTCAATCCCGAGTGTTTCCCTTAGATTTCCCTTTTAATCATTCTTGATAATTTTTATAATTTGATCTAGTTATCCTGCTATGGTTTTGTTCGCTATAAGTTATTTTTGTTCGATGATCGAACATTATCTAAGATAGTTGTACAATCTTGATAAATCGTAAAACTTATCAATGTAAAAGAATATGAGTTGTTATAAATAGATATGTAGAAAATTTGCTTAGACGATTTAATCATCCAAGCAATTTAAAAAATAATAGAATTAAGATTGAGATTGGAGAATCAAACGCGCAAGTTCTAAATCATCGGGATAGGTAATTTTTATATTATCAGAACGCCCCATCACGACCCGTACAGTTTCACCCATATATTCAAGTGCACTTGCTTCATCTGTAATAGTGACGTTATTTTCTAAAGCATGCTCAATTGCTTTTTTGAGTTTACCAATTTTAGTAATTTGAGGCGTTTGAGCTTGCCATAATGAATCTCGGCTTACTGTTTTATCAATATGATCGCCTGTTTGAACCTGCTTTAAAGTATCACGAACAGGAATTGCTAAAATAGCACTATCATTTGATTCAATTGCCTTTGCCACAAGTGCATTTAAACAATCAACTGTTACACAAGGTCGAGCTGCATCATGCACAAGAACCCAATCATTTTCATCAGCAAAATTTAAAAGATGATTTAACGCATTTAATACCGAATGAACTCGCTCAGCCCCACCAGTGCAAAAATGCGCCTTATCTATATCTTGAAATGCAAGAGTCTGAGCAAAGGTATCTTGTGTACCAATAGCCAAAACATAACCATTTAACGGAAGTTGACTTATACGCCGAATAGTGTGTTCTAAAACAGTCCTATCCTGAATATATTGGTACTGCTTCAATTCAGTTTTAGAAAATCGACTTCCTGATCCTGCAGCGGGTATAACTGCCCATAATTTAGTCTGGGATATCTGGGGATGCAGGTGTCTCATTCGTTTCCAAATCAACTTTAGCGTTCGGGTCAATATAAATAGGCTTGTAATGGGTACTGATTGTACTCATTTGAACAAATGTCTCGTGAGGTTTAACCAAACCAAGATCAAGGCGAGCATGTTCTTCTATAGCTTCTGTACCGTTTTTCAGGTCAAAAACTTCTGCCGCCAAAATTCGGTTTCGTTCTTTAAGCTCTTCATTTACTTCAGCTTGCTGCTGAATTTGTTGCATGAGAGCTTGATGAGGGATATAGCCACCCTCACCTAACCAAAATTGATATTGCAGTATAGCTACTAGAACAATAACAAGTAGCAATATCAGTTTGCTTGAAGTGGATCGAAATACTTCTAACATATCATTAAGATTTTTAATTAAAAACTTTCGTTAAGATTTTGTATTGTATAGTAATTAACAAACAACATGCGCAATTCCTGCAAAAATTTAAGCAAAATTATTAATGGGCATATTACTTTAATTGACCATTGTGACATGTTTCATTTTGTCAAAAATGAATGGAATTTGAAAGGGAAATAATATTTATAAGTACAATTGTTTATAAATCAATCTACCTCCCCCCAACCAAAGTACGAGTAGGTGAATCAGCTCTAGAATCAAATTTTTTGAACTCCCCTACAAACCCAAAGTCCTTACCTTAGCCATGGAGTTACGGTCAAACCAATTAAAATTCCTTCAGGGCTTAAGAACCGTGTAACCGCTTGCCCCCAAGGCTCTAATCTATTATTTACCAGAAGCTCATAACCTTTTGAAATCATTTCATTTGATGCCACTTTCAAATCTTCAACTTCAAATTCAATCCAACTTTGAGGAATATTCAAATTATCTGGCCAAACATTTTGACCAAAACAAGAATCAGCCGCTTGGGATAAAGGCCATAATGCAAAGTGTTTTACTCCTTCTAATCCACCCTCATCAATTAGCATATAAGATTCATTCCCTTCCAAATTCTTAAGCGGTAATCCCATAGTATTTAAATATAATTTTTTACTTATATGATCATCACGAGTTATGGGACCGAAACCTGCTACAAATAGAATATTTATTGGATGCATTATAATTAACCTCTTTATTTTAAAGTAAAGTTTACTTATATATAATTTAATTAAAATAATATATATTTATTTAAAATTTAAACCATAAAAGAGGACTTAAATATTTTTATATTTTACTTTTTCTATATTTCATTTCCAAACAAAGCTTTGATGATACAAAACAGATTTATTAATCAATATCATGTAAATCTAAACTTTCAGAACACCCATCAGCCTTATTTAAGATGTTGTTGTGCAATTAAGTCGTGGTTTCTCAGAGCTCGTACATAAAAAAACTTAAATCAAGTTTAGTTAGTTTTCATTATTTATCCGTGAAAATTGTTGTTCTAACATAGTTCTACCCCATTGGTCTCCTTGCCATTCATTGGTCAATTTAAAACCAAAATTTTCATAAAGCTTTCTTGCTGCGCTAAGACCGCTAAAAGTCCATAATTGAACAGCTGAAAATTGTTTTTGATCACAAAAATCTATTGCCTCTTTTAGTAGTTTTTTACCAACACCTTGTCCTCGACAATCGTCATTTAAAATAAACCATCGAAGATGAGCTTCATTATTCCCTAAATCTTCGCCATCAATTGCCACAGAACCAACAATTTGATTATTTTTAATTGCCAACCAAATATTATTAGGTTCTTTAGAAAGACGATTACAGAATTCAGCTAAATTCGTAGCAACTTTTCCTTCAAAGAAATACCCAAAATTATAATTTTCATGATAATAAATACCATGCATTTCAGCGATTCTACCGATCATACCTGCACGGTAACCACTCACAATTTCAACATTATTGTTATCTATAAGATCTTTATTATCTCGACAGTTTACTAAAGATTCAGCATACGTCGTCAGACCTTGAGCAATAACAAGTTGTTTAGAAGAGTTTAATTTTTCAATCGCTTGAACAACTCTCATCTCTCCATAATTATTAATTTTTCTTACAGTATCTACTCCTTTAGCAGTGAGTTTAATCACTTTTAATCTGGCATCATTCTTGTCTTGTTCTTCTATAATCTCCCCCGCCTTAATAAGTTTAACTAACATTCTACTAATACTTGATTTTTCCAGCCCCAAAATCTGTCCAAGTTGTACAGCGGTTAGTGAGCCCCTACTTTCAAGTTCGAGTAAAGAGTGGACAGCGGAAGGAGAATAATCGGTGGCAGCAAGAGTTGAACTCATAAAGCCTAATTCACGAACCATAATTCTTGATGAACTACGAATTTCATTAATAATTTTTTGATCAATCATTTCTACATATCCACAATATAGTTGCATAATACAACCATATTTATAAAAAAGAAGTCAAGATTTTCTTCAATTTATAAGACGAGTTAAAAATGCAATTAACTTTTAAATATAGAAAAGCCCTCATTAAAGGGCTCTTATAAATCGACTACTTATGAGAGTCTAAATCAGAAATTATAACGAACACTCAACGTTGCATTTCGGGGAATTCCCCAGTTCATTGAGTTGGCACCAATACCTTCATAATATTTCTCATCAAAAATATTATCGATATTAAATTGAAGTTTGATATTTTTATCTACTTGATAGCCAAGCATCGCACTTGCTAAAACATACGCATCTTGCTCAATACGGGCGCTTCCGCTACCTGTATAGTACTTACTCTTATAATTTAAGCCAAGTCCTGCACTCCATTGTTCAAGTTTGTACTTAACAAATAGATTTGAGGTTGTTCGAGAGTTTGTCGTATTAACCTTTGTGCCTTTTGCATCTTTTGCTTCAAAATTAGCAATTCCAAAGTTAACACCCCAATTGTCATTAATCTCGCCATCAGCTTCAAACTCAAAACCTTTACTTTCAACCCCATCTACAGCGCGATAGGCCTGCTCTGTGGTTTTTATACCATTGCGAATAATGAACGTGTCAGGTATCGATTCAGCAAAATTAGACTGCTCGATCCGGAATACTGACAACGCTGTATTTAAACGCCCTCCAAACCATTCGCTCTTTAAGCCAGCCTCATAACTCTTACCTGTAATCGGATCTATATATTGATCATTTATATCTTTACGTTCTTGAGGTTTGAAAATTTCTGTATAACTCGCGTATACAGAATGATCTTGGGCAAAATCATAAATAGCCCCAATATATGGTGCTAATTCATTATTAAATTCACGATTACCTTTATCATTTTCTGATTCATATTTCCAATTTGATAAGCGTGCCCCAGCAATAATTTTCAAAGGATCCAGAATCTGAAATTTACCAGCAATATATGCAGCAGTTTGTGTGGTTTCATTCAGCGCATTTTTACCGTTTAAAACAACAGGCTGAAGCAACTCTTGAGCCATATCATTATAATTAAGCGGACCACCTAAATATTTTTCAATGTCTTGGTTTGTGTTAGATCCACCAAAAATATCTTTTGTCTTTTCATTCTTATTCCACGATCCACCAATAATGATTTCTTGTGGACGATTAAAAAGCGTAAATGGAGCATTGATAAAAACATCAATATTGTTTTCTTCATTTGCAGCTTTTGCGCCATATACAGAAACATAATCAGGTTTATTCTTCTGATTATCATTTGGATTTTCTAATGGACTTGTATTGGTTGCCTTGTCTACTTTTCCAGCTGTATACAACAACATAGAAGCCGTATCTTCTTTACGGAAGGTATAAGCAATATTTAAATTAACGTCATTAAATAAATTCTGCTTTAAGTTTGCAAATACTGCTGTTGTATTTACATCCCAATATGTCCAAGGTGCACTTACTGTTAAGCTTCTAGAGAAATTGGTACGAGTCCCATCAGTATAAAAAGCAGGTGTACCGCCCCAACGAATACCATCACGATGTAACTCTTGATAAGTTGCACCAAGCGACATGCTTGTTTTATCACTCAAATCATAATCAACCGCACCATAAAATACATTGCGTTCTTTCTCATAGAAATCCATAAATGATTTTTCATCAGAATACTTTACAAACATACGGCCACGTAATGATCCATCAGCATTGAGCGGTGTGGAAACATCAGCTGAGCTACTCCAAGAATTCCATGAGCCTAAAGATGTGCTGACATTACCAGTGAGTTCTTTTGAGTTTGCATGTTTCCGAATCATGTTCAGCGCCATCGCTGGGTTTCCAGCACCTGTGGTTAGTCCATTGGCACCCTTTACGACTTCGACACGATCATAAATATCTAAATCTAAATCTCCAGTGCCTAAGTTTGTTGTACTAGGTATTCCATCAATTAAGTAATAATCCACCTCAAAACCACGTGCATAAACTTTTTGGCGCTCATCAGTACGTGAGGTTGAAACACCCGTAATATTGTTCATTAAATCTTGAAAAGAATCGATTTTTCGATCATCTAAATATTCACGGGTTAAAACTTTGACCGATTGAGGAGTTTCACGAAGAGATAAATTTAATTTTGTAGAAGTATTTGTGCTTTTTGCTGTATAGCTTCCCGAACCTTCAGTAATAGCCGGATTTTCTTGTTCTGCTTGTACTTTTATCGTTGCTAAAGTGGCTGTTTCGGTTTGTTCTGCATAAACAAATGAAGGGACCGTTAAAGCCATAGAAAGTGCTAAAGGGTGAACTCTAAATGCTTTTCTAAAGGGCGGATTGTACATAAGAAAATTCCATAATAACCAATGTGCTGTACCATATTTTTAGCCTTCCACTACCTTGTTCCTTGTTACACAGTAGTAAAAGTTCGGCACAAAAATTAACACGAATGATAATTGTTATCAACTTTAAGTTAATAATTATTCTTATTTGTTTAACTTAAATTATTAATCCATATTGCATTAACCATAGAATATGCTATCCACCCAAAACTCTGGATTTCTAACAAATTAGACGCAGATCCTGTTGACTAATGAAACTCAAACTATGATGCTTATATTATTGATTTAAAAAGATATAAAATAACTTCTAAATTAATATTGACTATGAAACTGCTCAAGAACAAGAGAAATAAAAAACTACACAGTATTTTCTTTTATATTTTATTATTCTTCATAAATCTCATAAAAGAGAATAAAGGTATAAACTGTAGTGCATAAAATTTTAGCATTTTCTTTAGCAAGCTTAGGTTTAAGCGCTTGTAATAATCCTACTGATGATAGCCCTTCAAAAATACTTAATATGGAGAGTAATCAGACACAATATACTTTAGCCACCCCCTATATATTTGAATATAACGAAATTGTATATACAATAAAAGCTGGACAAGCCCCTGATACTGCCCATTTAAAATTAAAAAACTTACTAAGAAAGATGCCTTCTAGCGATAATAATTTAGATATTTTAAAAACCAAACGTAAGGTACTTATTCACTTAGGCTGCCTTAAAGGAGCATATATAGTTACCGAAAAAATTCTAAATAAAACAGATAGTTCACAACTACAAGAGATGCAATGCATTTTGTTAAGAAAAATGAAAAAAGATGCTCATGAAATAAAAGAATGTTATGAAAAAACGGCTCATAGCTATTTAAACGAAATAAATTTAATTCCGAAGGCAGCTGTACGATATCAATATATATTGTGGGGACATTATGCAGCAATGTTCCATGCTGGCCATATAGAATATAGAGACAAACTTCAACAAATTATCGATTATCACAACATTGAGGATCACAAAAAAACATATCAACAAATGTATGAAAATATACTGAATGCCGGTGCTTTTCAAAAACGTTTAGATGCTATTCCGTATAGCCCGAATTGTCAGTAAAGTATATTAATGGATGTTATAAGCCACCATCCGCCTCAAAATTTTGGCTTGCTCGTGATAGAACCTAAAATAGTTGAGATTAAAAATAAAACAGTATAAGCAAAATCTTCTGTATCATCCGTAGCTAAATAAATTTTCCATAATTAATCCTAAACATAGAAAAAATTTTAATAAATTCTATATTTCTAAATATAAAAATTATGGAAACTAAATAATTAATCACCATAGATAAGATCATTTTCATCAACATTGATATAATCTGGCTGGGGATCCTTATCAAATTGTACAGCACATATTTTATCCTTACCTAAATTTTTTGCTTTTGCCACCCTATGCATACCATCCATTATTCTCCCCTGTGAACATATTATTATTGGATAGGACAGATCTGCTTCTTGAATTAGTAGCATATGATTAATAATATCTTGAGTAGTAGGATGAGAATCTGGATACCAATATGGTTCATTTAATTCTTTTATTTCTGATAGTAAAATTTCTTTTACTTTAAATTTTCTAGTTAAAGCTATTAAATTATCTACATCCCAAATATAAGTATCATTTTCAATTTTTCTAAAATGATATTGCTTTCTCATGATATAAAGTTCCTCATAAAATCCAAAAAATATTAAAACATATCATATATCTATTAATATTAGATATTGTAAAAATGAAGTACCATAATTCCTAGCTAATATAGAAAAAGACATTTAAAACTAAAATTCTAATAAATACACTTTCATCCTATTTGACAACTTCAACAATCATTCTGTCTTGCTATTTATCTAAAATTAAAACGTACGCTATATGTATTATTCTAATACATAGTTTGAAAAATAAAATTTATACAGAATCACAGAGAGTTCGAATTTTTAACCAATAACTACTTAAAAAGTATATTTTTTCTATTTTTAATTTGTTAAGAATCTTATAAAGACTTCATCCACCTATTAAAAGGAGAAAAAATGGATTTTTTTAATATTTTCATAGGTGACACCACATGGACCTTTATTTTGGAAATTTTGGTTCGATGCTTCCTCATGTTTATCATTATTATTAGTTTTTTAAGACTATCAGGTAAGCGTGGTGTTCGCCAACTTTCCCTTTTTGAACTCGCAATTATTTTATGTTTAGGCTCGGCTGCTGGTGATCCAATGTTTACCAAGGACTTACCTATTACCCATGCTTTAGTCGTATTTATCGTTATTCTTTTTCTCTATCGCTTAGTAACTTGGGCCATGGTGAAGCATAAGAAAATTGAAGATCTATTAGAAGGAAAAGCACTTTGCGTGGTCAAAGATGGACTTTTAGTCTACAAAGATTTCCAGAAACAATCATATTCACATGATGAGTTTTTCTCAGAGATGCGCCAACAAAATGTTGAACATTTAGGTCAAGTGAGAACAGCTTTACTGGAGTCCGACGGTATCCTTAGCTTACTGTACTATGAAGATGAAGAAGTAAAATGGGGATTACCACTATTCCCTGATGCTTATTGCAAAGCTGAAGTACTTAAAATCAATACTTTTTATTCATGCATGAAATGTGGTGAAACTAAAATTCTCAATAAAATTGATCAAGAGTGTTCTCGTTGCAAACATCATAGTTGGGCAGAGTCTTTAAAAACCCGTCGACTAGGATAGTAAAAGAATTGAGTATTATAAATGTCTGACATGAGCTTTTTGAAAATGCTGTAATAGACAGAGTTTTGCATTCTTGAGATGTAATAAAAAAAATCATTAGAAAATGAAAAAGTAACTCATCTTTTAAGCATTAAAAAAGGTGCCATTTCCTATTAAAAATAGAGAAATAGCACCCTAAAAATGTTAAAAAAACTAATTTTAACTTTTTATTTAAAGATTAGTTTAAACCTTTAAACTCAGCTTTACCGCGGTAAGCAGCTTTAGTCAACTCTTCAATACGAAGTAATTGGTTGTACTTAGAAACACGGTCAGAACGGCAAAGTGAACCAGTCTTAATTTGGCCAGCCGCTGTACCTACTGCCAAGTCAGCAATAGTTGAATCTTCTGTTTCACCAGAACGGTGAGAAATTACAGTCGTATAACCATTTTCTTTAGCAAGATAGATTGCATCCAAAGTTTCAGTCAACGTACCAATTTGGTTGTACTTGATTAAGATAGAGTTACCTACTTTCTCATTAATACCACGTTGAAGGATTTTCGGGTTTGTAACGAACAAGTCATCACCTACCAATTGGATTTTATCGCCAAGGATAGACGTCAAGTAAGACCAGCCTTCCCAATCTGATTCATCTAAACCATCTTCAATTGAGATAATTGGATATTGGTTTACAAGACCCGCTAAATAGTCAGAGAACTGGTTGCTTGTGAATGCTTTATTGCCTTCACCTGCAAGGATGTATTGACCATTTTTGTAGAATTCTGAAGATGCACAGTCAAGCGCCAACATAATATCAGAACCAGCTTTGTAACCAGTTTGACCAATAGCTTCAAGAATAACAGTGATTGCTTCTTCGTTTGAACGCAAGTTTGGTGCAAAACCACCTTCATCACCCACAGCAGTGTTTAAACCTTTTTTGTTTAAAACTGATTTTAGAGAATGGAAGATTTCAGCACCTGCACGTAATGCTTCAGCAAATGAAGTGAAGCCTACAGGCTCAATCATAAACTCTTGAATATCAACATTGTTGTCTGCATGCGAACCACCATTGATGATGTTCATCATTGGTACAGGCATAGTCAAAATCTTTTGACCACGTAAATCAGCGATGTATTGGAAAAGAGGAATTTTCTTTTCATCAGCAGCAGCGCGTGCAGCAGCCAATGATACAGCCAAAGTTGCATTTGCACCCAATTTTTCTTTGTTTTCAGTACCATCAAGTTCGATCATCGTATTATCGATGTCTTTTTGTTCAAATACTGATTTGCCCACTAAAGCATCACGGATAATCGTGTTTACGTTGTTAACCGCAGTTTTAACACCTTTACCTAAGTAACGCGATTTATCACCGTCACGTAGTTCTAAAGCTTCACGAGAACCAGTTGAAGCACCAGATGGTGCACATGCACGACCAACAACCCCAGATTCTAAAATTACGTCTGCTTCGATGGTTGGGTTACCACGAGAGTCCAAAATTTCACGTGCACGGATGTCAACGATTTGGCTCATGAACAATTCCTCTGTTAAATGAATATGGGCTGCAATTAAAGCAGCGTAAGTGAGTAAAAACTCAATGGGTGTCTAACTTTTTGAATCCTTTAACCAAAGTATCCAATTCTTTTATTTGTGCCAAGAATGGCTCAAGCTGTGACATACGTAATGCACAAGGTCCATCGCATTTTGCATGTTCTGGGTCTGGATGACCTTCCAAGAACAGCCCAGCCAAGCCTGTTGCCATTCCAGCGCGTGCTAAAGTTGTAATTTGAGCACGACGACCACCTGCCGAGTCAGCACGACCACCAGGAGTTTGCAACGCATGTGTTACATCAAAGAAAACAGGAACATTCATTTCTTTCATGATGTCAAAGCCAAGCATGTCTACAACAAGGTTGTTATAGCCAAATGCTGAACCACGTTCACAAAGAATAAGTTTATCGTTTCCTGCTTCTAAACATTTATTCAGGATATGACGCATTTCATGAGGTGCCAAAAACTGGGCTTTCTTAATGTTAATAATAGCTTGTGTTTTTGCCATCGCTTCAACAAGATCAGTTTGGCGACTTAAGAAAGCCGGTAACTGAATAATATCAGCTACTTCTGCAACTGCTTCAGCTTGGTGTGGCTCATGAACATCGGTAATGATAGGCACATTAAAATGTTTTTTAATATCGCCTAACCATTCAATACCCTTTTCAAGTCCAGGGCCACGGAACGAATGCAGACTAGAACGATTTGCTTTATCGAAACTCGCTTTAAATACATAAGGAATGTCTAAGCGTTTGCAAATATCAACATAAGTTTCTGCAATTTCGAAAGCTAAATCTTTTGATTCAAGTACGTTCATTCCGCCAAATAATACAAATGGCAAATGATTTGCCATTTGTATATCGCCTAAACGTACAACTTCTTGTGGTTTTAATTGTGACATTTAAACTTTCCCAGTTTATTTAAAATCGCATTATTTACTTTTTTGATGCTGTGTTTTCGCAGCGTCAATAAAACTAGCAAATAATGGATGTCCATCACGTGGTGAACTTGTAAATTCCGGGTGGAATTGTACAGCAATAAACCAAGGATGTTCAGGAATTTCTACAGTTTCAACCAAATGTTGTGCTGAAGAATAGCCAGAAATCTTCATACCAGCTTGTTCAATCGCCTCAATGAAACGGTTGTTCATTTCATAACGGTGACGGTGACGCTCAGTAATTTCTGCTTTACCATAGACTTCACGTGTTTTTGTGCCTTCAACCAATTCAGATTTTTGTGCACCTAAACGCATAGTTCCGCCTAAGTCAGACTCTACGCTGCGTTGTTGTAACTCGCCACGCTCATCTAACCATTCGGTAATTAAACCAATCAATGGATACTTTGTAGAACGGTTAAACTCTGTAGAAGATGCTTCTGGCATAGCTGCAACATGACGTGCATATTCGATTACAGCCAATTGCATGCCTAAACAAATACCCAAGAATGGAATTTTGTTTTCACGTGCATATTGAATGGCTTTCATTTTGCCTTCAGTACCACGCTCACCAAAGCCGCCTGGGACTAAAATTGCGTCAGCTGTTTGCAAAATAGAAACGTCTTGGCTTTCAAGTTCTTCAGCATTGACATAGTCAATTTGTACTTTCACACGGTTTTTAATGCCTGCATGTAACAATGCTTCATTCACAGATTTATAAGCATCTGGTAATTCAACATATTTACCAACCATAGCTACACGTAAAGTGTATTCTGGGTTAAGTAATGCTTCGACTACATTGTCCCAATCTTCTAGATTTGCTTCTGGAAGATCATTAAACCCAAAACGTTCACAAATGAGGTCATCAACGTTTTGTTCATAGAATGTACGTGGAATTTGATAAATCGTTTTCGCATCTTTACATACCACAACGGCACGCGCTTCCACGTTAGTGAACAATGCAATTTTACGTTTAGTATCAACATCTACATCATATTCAGTACGGCAGATTAAGATATCTGGCTGAATACCAATTGAAAGTAACTCTTTCACTGAATGTTGAGTTGGCTTGGTTTTTAACTCAGCCGCAGATTTGATATATGGCAACAAAGTTAAATGCATCAGCATGGTACGTTTATGACCAAGCTCAACCATTAACTGACGGACTGATTCCATAAATGGAAGTGATTCGATATCACCGACCGTACCACCAATCTCAACGATTGCAACGTCGTAACCTTCACCGGCGCGAAGTACACGTTCTTTAATGTTGTCAGTAATATGTGGAATAACTTGAACCGTACCACCTAAGTAGTCACCACGACGTTCTTTATTTAGAACATCTTGATATACACGACCACTGGTAAAGTTATTCAATTTGGTCATTTTCGCACGACGTAAGAAACGTTCGTAATAACCCAAGTCTAGATCAGTTTCGGCACCATCCTCTGTGACAAAAACTTCACCATGTTGGAAAGGACTCATTGTCCCCGGATCGACATTAATGTAAGGATCCATTTTAACCATTGTGACTTTTAAGCCACGGGCTTCCAAAAGTGCAGCAACTGAAGCAGCAGAAATACCTTTACCTAGCGATGAAACCACACCACCAGTAACAAAAATAAAATGGGTCATTAAGTTTCTCGTACAATCAAGCCGAAATCGGCCTACAATGTTGGGCAATTTTACTGTACTCTGCCCCTATAAAGCAAAGTCAAACCGCACCAATTCAAAGATCATTAAACAACTGGCTATTCTATCAGCATTTTTAATAAAAAATTAGGTCAATCTCACATGATTTTTTCATTCTCTTTTGCTGTTATAATGCCAGCTCCTCAATTAAATGTTGTTTAGGGCAATGGCAAATAAAAAACTTTTAATCTGTGCTGCAATTGCGGCTGGACTATTGTTAACCGCATGCGTCAAAAAAGAAACACCTGAAGAAGAGCAAGAAAAGGTTGAAACTGCTGTTTCAGAACCTAAACCTGCTGAACCTGCAAAATTTGAGTCTCTAGAAAGTGTTAAAACTGAAGAAGCTCAAACTCAGGAACCAACGCAAGTTGAAGTTCATCACGAGGAAACCGCGAATACTACAACTGTAATTCGCAGTGAAACTCGCCCTGCCCAATCTGAGCAAAATTCACAAACAACTGTTTCTGAACAACCTAAAGCAGAGCCGAAGCCTAAGCCAGAACCTAAACCTGAGCCAAAAGCAGAACCGAAGCCTGAAAAAGCTCAGTCAAAACCAGCTAAGCCAGCAGAACCATCTCAAACTGAAGATGATGCTGTTGCCGCTGCGATTGCTGCTGCTACACCAGCGCTTAAAAACTAAGTTCTCGTATGATTATGCCCAAATTGAACAGTTGATTTGGGCTTTTTAAATATTATTAAAATTATCAACTCAATAATCAGCTTTACCTTTGTATTCCCAATTTGTCTTTAAAGTTTGCCTAGATATCAATTTAGGACAATCTACTTATTCCCCCTGAAAAAGCATTGACGTTGCTCACGCCGAGATGTAGTTTTTTATCAAGTTCCTTTTTGGAACCTCAATTAAAAGAAGATTGGAGCTTAAAATGACTACTGTATCAAATCGCGTACCTGCCTCATTTCCAGTCCGTCGCATGGACTACAATTTTGAAAATACTCCTCGTTATTGGTGCAACAACGAGCCATCTTTTACCCATTATTTTACGGGTTTATCTACTTTGTTTCCTGAAGGTGAATCATATTTTGTTCGTTCAGTTCGAGCTTTACGTGCCAAAGCAAAGTCAAATGAAATTTTAGATCGCGAAATCAGTGCTTTTATCGGTCAAGAAGCAATGCACTCTAAAGAACATCATGCTTTTCATGTGAGTGCACAGCAATATGGCCTTGATCCCGAATCTTTAGAAAAAGTAACTGGCATCGTTTTAAAAAGTATTGAAAAAGTTTTTAGTAAGAAATGGAATTTGCTTGTAACAGTTGGCTTAGAGCACTATACCGCGGTACTTGTAGTTAGTATGATGCAATCTGTTAATGAACTGATGACAGACTCAACTATCCGTAATTTATGGCTATGGCACAGTATTGAAGAAACCGAACATAAAGCTGTTGCCTTTGATCTTTATCAGCATTTGTATGGAAATGGGCTAAGTGCGTATCTTCCTCGTGTGACCGTCTTCACTTTAAGCCTATTTCTAATTACTGCCTTCTCAACAATTTATCAATTCGTTCTTATGAAACGTGATCATCAACTTCTCAATTTTAAGTCTTGGCGTAAGTTTCTTGGTTTTATGGGAACACAATATAGAATTTTAACTCCGAAATTTTTTGATTATTATCGCTTTGACTTTCATCCAAACCAAACCGATGAAAAAGACCTCGTTGCTAGTACTAAAATCAAAATTGGACTGAAAGATCCCAAATTGCTTTTATCTTGACCTGATAAATCATAAAGCCCATTCAATAGATGGGCTTTATTTAACCAATCACAGCAACACCGTCATTGTTTATGATTAACCATAAAATAATTCGACATTAATTTGGCAGCCCAAGAGGTACTTTTCCAACCTTCGTAAAAGCCACAATGACTTCCCTTTTTAGTGGTTACAACTGCAATATTACTCATTTGCTGGATCGTTTCTTTATAAGGTTCTAAATTTTTAATAGAACATACCGGATCATCTTCAGCATTAAGAATCATTAATGGAATTTTGACATTTTCAAATACATAAATTGGATTAATTGCCTGACAATAACTTTGATAATCCTGAAAGCCAGCCATTTCAAAATATTCTTTTTCAAACTCTTCTAGACTAGTGGTTGCAAGAACTTTTTCTAAAGAAGAAATCTGGTTCCAAGTACTTTGATAAGGGTGGATAAAATATTTGAATAACTTTTTGGTCATCATTTTGCTATAAAACGGATGAACATTTTTAAAGCCAATCTCTGTGTTATAGCCGGGACACATTGCAAAAGCAGCTTTAAATGGCGTGTCAGTGCCTTGTTCTCCCAAATAACGAACGAGTAAGCCAGTGCCTGCCGAAGAACCCACTGCATACAAATCTGATTCAGGAAACAAATTTTGAATATGCGTAAGCTGCTCTTTAAGGTCACTTGTTGATCCAAAAAGAGAAATCTGTGGTACAGGCATAGGTAAACCAGCATGCCCACGGCGTAAGCAAAGCGCTATTCTCCACCCCGTATAGTGATGTAAATCTTTCACCAGTTCACGCATACTTTCAGGTGTTCCTGTAATAGTATGCATGATGACAACTGTAGGAGTAGCTTTTGGAAGATTATAGCCATACCATGCGATTGCAGTTACACCACCATCTTTCATGATGAGCTGATCAATACGGTCATATTCAAGCTTGATGGTTTTTTTTCTAATAATATCAAAATACAAAAGATGAACATGATTGTTACTTAACCATGGCGTAGGACGATATTTTTGCTTAAGTTGGGGCAATTTATCTAAAACATCTTTAATTTTCCCTTTTGGGTCATAATAGACTTTTGGCTGTTCAGCACCCAGCACCGAATCAAAAAATTCTGAACCGAAAGCTTTAATTTTATTTAAAGTAGATATGCCCATATCCAATCACGACCTCTGATTATGAGTTAAATGATTGCCGCACTAATGCTGCAACCTGCTGCCCCCAAATTGCATAAATTTCTTTGCTTGGATGAAAACCATCACTTGCCATAGGCAAATTCATCGCTTGAAAACTTTCAATATCATATTGAATGAATCTAAATTGGTTTTGTAATTCTAACCATTTATATAATGCCTGATTCATTTGCTCCGCATATTTTCCAAATAGCCAAGCCAATGGATTCGGCAAAGCTGGAAAATGTTGCATTGGCGGCACGCCAGATACAATAATGAGTTTAGGTTGAAAACGCGTCTGTATTTGCTGAAACAATTGCTTTTGTTGTTTTATCCATGAGTTTGCTGAGGTTAATTTTGTCACATCATTAACACCGATAGATGTAACAACAACATCATAATTTTGCTGCTCTAAATGCTGTAGAGCTTGAAAAACCTGCTTGGTTGTATCGCCTGTTTTTGCATGAAGTTTCCAGCATAAAGAATACTCATCTTGCAACTCAGAAATAATTGCGCCAGATAAAGCATCTTTTTGAGTCTCAACTCCAACACCTGCCGCTGCAGAATCACCTAAAATAAGCAATGACAAAGGTCTTCCTTGTCCGCATAGACCTTCACGCTCGCCAATGGCCTCTAATAGACGTGGTGTATTCTTACGAACCTTTGCCCCTTGTATAAATAATACAGGCAATAAGACTAATGTTGAAAGTTTTACCCACATTCTAATGACCCCAATAATATTACTTAGGCTATTTGCTAAAATTATTGCGGTTGAAACTTGGCAATTCTTATACCCATTTGTTCAGCTAGCGCCGCTAAACCACTCATTGGACGAATCATTACCTCAAAATCAATAATTTTGCCTTGCTCATTAAAACGTATCATATCAATACCTTTTAATGACTTGCCGCTTACATTTGCACTGAACTCAAGTACCACATTTTCGCCATCTTCCGTATAAAACTCACGATAATAAGTAAAGTCTTGGAATACCTGAATAACATTGCTCAGAATGAAGAAAACGACTTGCTTTCCTTCATAAGGTTTATGGGCAACAGGCGAACGGAAAACAACTTCATCTGCCAGCAAATCATTTAGATCGGACAAGTTACCTACCTGAATCATGTGATGCCATTTTTCTAAAGAATGTTTTGTTGTTTCAAGTGCCATTATTATTTTTCCTTTAATTTACTTAATGAAATTATGGGCATTTCCTTTTGAAAGAAATGCCCATATAAATTTATAGTGTCGCTGCTAATTCAGCACCTTGTCGTATAGCGCGTTTTGCATCTAATTCACCGGCTTCTTTAGCTCCACCAATTAAATGAACATTTTTTCCGTCTTCTTTTAATTGTTCATACATTGCTGTAAAGGATTCTTGACCAGCACAAATCACCACATGATCAACTTCAAGTACACTCGGTTTTCCATCTACTGTTATATGAAGACCTTGATCATCAACTTTGTCGTATTGAACCCCACCAAGCATTTTGACTTGACGATTTTTTAGACCTGTACGGTGAATCCAGCCAGTAGTTTTACCTAAACCAGCCCCTACAGCAGCAGCTTTACGTTGCAGTAAATAAATTTCTCGTTCCGAATCTTCAACTTTTGGCTGTTTTAACCCGCCAACATGCTCATATTGAGTATCAATTCCCCATTCAGCATAGAACTTTTCTGGGTTTAAGCTGCCACTTTCACCTTCGTGAGTAAGATATTCCGCCGTATCAAAACCAATACCACCCGCCCCAATAATAGCTACACGCTGCCCCACAGGCACACGTTCTCTTAGAACTTGTAAGTAGCTCAGTACTTTAGGATGATCAATGCCTTCAAATTGTAATTGACGAGGAGTTACACCTGTTGCAACTACAATTTCATCAAAATTTGCTTGGCTCAACTCTTCATAAGTTGCTTTATGATTTAATACAAGCTCAATATTTGGTCGCAATTCAATTTGACGGCCAAAGTAGCGTAAGGTTTCATAAAACTCTTCTTTTCCAGGAACAGTCTTTGCAATATTAAACTGACCACCAATTTGATGACTTGCCTCAAAAACTTTGACTTTATGCCCGCGATCAGCTGCATATACTGCAAAACTTAAACCTGCCGGACCCGCACCAATAACAGCAATATTCTTTTGAATCTGTGCTTCTTTAAAGATAAGTTCAGTTTCATAACATGCGCGAGGGTTCACTAAACACGTTGCGATTTTCATTGAAAAAATATGATCTAAACACGCTTGGTTACACCCAATACATGTATTAATTTCATCGCTACGACCTTGACTTGCCTTTAAGACAAATTCAGCGTCCGCTAACATTGGGCGTGCCATGGACACCATATCAGCATGACCAGAAGCCAAGACGTGTTCAGCCATTTCTGGCGTATTAATTCGGTTGGACGTAATCAAAGGAATAGAGACTTCTCCTTTGAGTTTTTCTGTGACCCACGTAAACGCAGCACGAGGTACTTTTGTTGCAATGGTTGGAATACGTGCTTCATGCCAGCCAATGCCTGTATTAATAATTGTTGCACCTGCTTTTTCAATTTCTTTTGCAAGCTGAATCACTTCATCAAAACTTGAACCACCTTCCACTAAATCAAGCATCGATAGACGATAAATAATGATAAAGTTCTCACCAACCAAAGCACGCGTACGTTTTACAATTTCAATGGGGAAACGAATACGATTTTCGTAACTACCACCCCATTCATCATCACGATGGTTAGTACGTGCAGCAATAAACTCATTAATTAAATAACCTTCAGAGCCCATGATTTCTACACCATCATAACCTGCATACTGAGCAAGTTTGGCGCAGTTTGCAAAATCATCAATGGTCTGTTGTACTTCGGCAGAACTTAAAGCTTTAGGCTTAATCGGGTTAATTGGTGCTTGAATTGCTGAAGGTGCAACGTTATTTGCCTGATAAGAATAACGCCCAGTATGTAAAATCTGCATAGCAATTTTCCCCCCAGCTTCATGAACAGCTTGGGTAATCACTTTATGTTTCTCAGCTTCTTCAACTGTATCTAGTTTAGTACCGTGGCTAAATACAACACCATCATCATTTGGAGAAACACCGCCAGTTACGATCAATCCAACATCACCTTTTGCGCGCTCAGCATAAAATGCTGCCATGCGCTCATATCCCTGCGGTGCTTCTTCTAACCCAATATGCATAGACCCCATAAGCACACGGTTTTTTAAAGTAGTAAAGCCTAAATCAAGTGGCTTTAATAAATGTGGATAAGCTGACATATTTTCTCCTTTGGCTAGCAATTAGCTTGCTAATGCAACTTGTTGCATTAATTTATAATCAAATTTTGACTTTTATGCAACATGTTGCATAATCTCATCAGTCACACTTTACTTTTGCTTACAAACCGGATTGCTATGTCACTTCCTCATGTTTTATTGACCAGCTTGCTTGAACGACCAAGCACAGGGTTCGAACTTGCCCGCCGCTTTGATCGTTCAATCGGTTTTTTCTGGAATGCCACCCATCAGCAAATTTATCGTGAACTCAACCACATGCTCAAAAAAGGTTGGGTTTCAACGTTAGAAAATGAAATGGAAAATAGTCGAAAAAAGACTTATCAAGTTGAACAACTGGGACGTATTGAGCTAGCTTCATGGATGACACAACAAAGTGAACCTGCGCAGCTTCGTGATGACTTGATGGTTAGATTGCGTGCTGAAGCACAATTGAGCAATAATCAGATATTACCTGAACTGTTACGACACCTTGGTCTACATCAGGAAAAGCTTAAACTTTATCAAAGTATTTATGATAAAGATTTTAAAGACAGCAATGATCTAAATGACCGTGTGTTATACATCCATAAAATGATCTTAGAACTTGGAATTACGATGGAAAGTGAATGGATCAAATGGTTGGAACAAGTCATCCCTCAATTAAAACGCTTCGCCCAAGATAGCGTATCCGGAGAATAGCCATGCCATATTACACCATGCCCGATCGGGAAAATTTATTTGTACGTCGTGTTGGTCGTGGTGAACCAGTTTTGGTTTTATCTGGTCTTGGTATGCAAAGTTGGCAATGGCTACCTTTTATTTATGCAAACCGTAAAGATTATGAGTTTATTATTCCAGATTGGCGTGGGTTTGGCGGTTCAAAAAATTGTGCAATCCCTGAGCAAGATGCAATATCAAGTCATTGGCAAGACGTTGCTCATTTAATAGAACAATTAAAACTCGATAACTTTATCTTGATGGGTTATTCAATGGGTGCTACAACTGCCATGCATGGTATGAAACATGCTCATCTCACACAGCAACTAAAAGCATATTTACATATCGACCAAACACCTAAAATATCTGTCGATTCAACATGGGAGTATGGTTTATTTGGTTCTCATCATACTCAGTTCAAACAATTACTAAATGATATCTATCAATTATTATCAAAGCACAAAAATGCCAAATATCTTTATGAATTATCACTTCCAGATCGACAGGAATTGGTTCGCCTTTGGGTAGATTTTATTGATTTACAAAGTAGCAATCCATTTAGCCCTTTAGTTTTTAAAACAGCGCTAAAACAACCGTTTCTACAAAAATATTTATTACCTATTCAGCGTTTAGATTATTTATTTTGGTATGTCGAAAATTATCTTTATCACAATGAAGATTATCGTGAAGCTATCCAGCAATTAGAGTGCCCAACAACTTTCTTTATTGGCCGTAATTCAACGCTTTATCCAGAAACTGGGCAGACACTTATTGCACAGAGTGTCGAGCATGCAAAAGCAATATATTTTGAGCGCTCAGGCCATACACCTTTATTGACCGAGCCGAAAAAATTTGGCCATGAAATCACAACATTCTTATCAGAATTAAAACATGCTTCTTAAAAAATAAAGGGATCTGTTCGCAGATCCCTTTTTAAATATGCAAAACATTAAGCTGAATGAGCTAACTCTTTTGCTTTTAACTGCTCTGAAACACTTAACAAAAGTCGCTCTGTTTTTTCCCACCCTAAACAACCATCAGTTACTGACTGCCCATAAGTCATATCACAAGAAATCTTTTGACTACCATCAACCAAATGACTTTCAATCATGACACCCTTTACTTGTGTTTTTAAACGTTCAGCAACGATTTGCTGTAAAACTTCTGGCTGACGTAACGGATCTTTACTGCTATTACCATGACTACAGTCAATCACCAATGCAGGAAAATTTTGTTTGTGTTTTTCTCGTATAGCCTGAATTGAAGCTAAATCATAATTTGGCCCATGATTCGCTCCACGCAAAATCAAGTGTGGCAATGGATTGCCAGCACTTTGAATCACTGAAGGTAAACCTTGCTGATTCATCCCTAGAAATTGATGTTCATTTTGTGCTGACTGAATTGCATCTAATGCAATCTGAATTGAGCCATCAGTACCATTCTTGAAACCAATACTGTATGGCATGTGGCTTGAGATTTCGCGGTGAATCTGAGATTCACTTGTGCGAGCACCAATTGCACCCCAAGCCAATAAATCATCAAAATAACCAGTTGCCATTGGACTTAAAATTTCACTCGCAATTGGCAAACCCTTTTCAATAATTTGCAGGTAAAGTTCGCGAGACTTTTCTAAGCCAAGTTGTAAATTTGATGAACCATCTAAATTTGGATCATACATGAAACCCTTCCAACCCACAGTTGTACGTGGTTTTTCAATGTATGCACGCATCACGATAAAAATCTGATCTTTTACTTTTTCTTGTAATTTTTGCAATCTTTCAGCGTATTCAAGTACTGCAACCGGATCATGAATGGAACAAGGCCCTGTAATTACCATTAACCGATGATCTTTGCCGATAAGAATATTTTGAATAGTTTGACGGTGTTCGGCAATTTGACGCACGAAACCGTGTGCAAGCGGATATTTTGCTTTTAACTGGACAGGTAAACTAACTGGAGTTTCTTTTGTATTGCTTTGTGTTAATAAAGTATTTAGGGCATTCATTGGTTTTTCCTTGGGACTGCAATCTATTCAGTCCGATCATTTATTTGAGCGTTTTGGATCTATTCGTTGGTAACGGTAAGCAAAAGTAAAACCAATAAAAGTTGCTAAAGTATGAATAAGTCATGTTGTTCATTTTAAGTTCCTCGATTTAAAAAGATAAAGCATAAAAAAACCTGATCGGGGTTGCCGATCAGGTATTAACTGTGATGGGCAACTTTCTCATGCCCGAATACGCTCAGGCAACTATCTAAATTGCCAAAAATAATAATATGCGTTAGTGTTCACAGATAGATTTAACATCTTTATCTCAAATATAAAAATATGTTCCTTAAATCTAAAATACGCATTGTTGAGGCCTTTGACAAGTCTTTTTTTTGAAAAAACTTCTTATTTTCACGCTTAAGATTTGATTCACTCATTGTCTTAACGAATCAGCCCTTGAGGTTGCAAAATAATTAAGCCAGCTCCACAAAGTACTATTAGACCACCTAATATATCCCATCTTGTTAATCCGACCTGATCAACAAAGCGCAGCCACATTAACGCAGTAAAAATATAAATACCGCCATATGCAGCATAAATGCGCCCTGAAGCCGCTGGATGTAAGGTCAATAGCCATACAAAGACACCCAAACTTAAAACTGTAGGTAACCACAGCCAAGCCGACTTGCCTTCTCTTAAAATCAGATAAGGGAAATAGCAACCCAGAATTTCAGCAATTGCTGTAATAATAAATAACCCGAATACACTCAGTATTCGGGTTATAGCTAGACTATCAATTAACATGAGTTATGCTGGTTCTGCCGTATGATGATCTTCAAACACTTCAAGTTTTAAGCCAACAGCTTTGCCATCTTCATTTTTCACTGATACAGCCACATTACCACCATGATCTGCCAGTTCACCAAACAAAATCATTTCAGCTAATGGTTTCTTCAAGTGTTCTTGAATGAGGCGTTGCATTGGACGTGCCCCCATCAAGCGGTCATAGCCGTTTGTTGCCAACCAATCACGAGCACTTTGATCGACATCAAGTACAACTTGTTTGTCATCCAGTTGAGCTTGTAACTCTGTCAAGAATTTATCAACCACAGACTCAATAACAGTTGTTGGTAATGACTTGAATTGAATAACACTATCTAGACGGTTACGGAACTCTGGTGAGAAAGCACGTTTCATTGCTTCTTGGTTATCAGAACTATGATCTTGTTCAGTAAAACCAATACTCGCGCGAGAAATACTTTCTGCTCCCACATTCGTAGTCAGGACAATAATAACGTTTCTAAAGTCTGACTTACGTCCGTTGTTATCCGTTAAAGCACCATGATCCATGATTTGTAGCAAGAGATTAAACACATCAGGATGTGCTTTCTCAATTTCATCTAGCAACAAAACACAGTGTGGGTTCTTATGGATCGCATCAGTTAACAGCCCACCTTGGTCATAACCCACATAACCCGGAGGTGCACCAATCAAACGTGAAACTGCATGACGTTCCATATATTCAGACATATCGAAACGCACCAGCTCAACACCTAACAACTTCGCTAGTTGTTTAGTGACTTCAGTTTTACCCACACCTGTTGGACCGGCAAAAACAAAACTACCTACTGGCTTATCTGGTGATTTCAATCCAGCACGAGATAACTTGATCGCTGAGCCTAAAGCGGTAATCGCTTCATCCTGACCAAACACAACACGTTTTAAATCACGCTCAAGATTTTCAAGCACTGACTTATCATCTTTAGAAACAGTTTTTGGTGGAATACGAGCGATCTTAGAAACGATATCTTCGATATTCTCTACCGTAATCAAACTATCATCACTTTCAGCCTTCAAACGACGCTGAGCGCCAGCTTCGTCAATCACATCAATTGCCTTATCTGGCAAGAAACGATCATTAATGAATTTAGCAGAAAGCTCTACAGCTGATACCAATGCTTTATCGTCATATTGTACGTGGTGAAAATCTTCAAATTTAGATTTTAAGCCACGCAAAATATCAATTGTTTCAGAAATACTTGGCTCATTGACATCAATTTTTTGGAAACGACGTGATAACGCATGGTCTTTTTCAAAAACCTGACGATATTCTTGGAACGTCGTTGAACCGATACAACGCAAAGTACCATTTGCCAAAGCTGGCTTGATGAGATTCGAAGCATCCATTGTGCTGCCCATACTTGAGCCTGCGCCAATGATCATGTGAATTTCATCAATGAATAAAATCGCATTTGGATTTTTCTTCAAAGCATTAAGCAATTGTTTTAAACGTTTTTCAAAGTCACCACGATATTTGGTCCCAGCAACTAATGCACCAATATCTAAACTATAAACTTCAGCCTGACTCAAAGGTTTAGGCGCCTTACCATTCACAATCAACCATGCCAAACCTTCAGCAATCGAGGTTTTACCAACGCCCGGATCACCTACCAGTAATGGATTATTTTTGCGACGGCGGCACAGAATTTGTGCAGTACGCTCAATTTCTTTTTCACGACCAATAAGTGGATCAGTTTTGCCTTTTTGCGCTTCAACATTTAAGTTCAGCGTATAAAGCTCTAATGGCCCTGCATTGCCCGTACTCGTTTCACCCTCAATATCTTCAACTTCTTCTTCAACTTGCACTTCATCTTTACGTGTCCCATGAGACAAGTATTGAGTCAGTGTCAATCGATTGATTTGATGACGTTTAAGCAAATACACAGCAAAAGAATCACGCTCTGAATACATTGCGACCAAAACATCCGCACCTTCAACAGTACGATCGCCGCCACTTGATTGCACATGAAAAATAGCACGTTGCAAAATGCGGTCAAAACTTTCTGTTGGATGAGGCGCCTGCTCGCTATTTTCGCCAAGCTTAGGAGTATGTTGTTCTACATATTCTTCTAATTCTTTACGTAAAGAAACTATATCAGCCCCACATGCTTTTAATGCATTCACGGCCGAATCGTTGTCGAGTAGTGCTAATAATAAGTGTTCAACTGTAAGAAACTCATGTCTCTTTTGACGAGCCATGCTAACAGCCAAACGTAATGATACTTCTAATTGACGACTGAGCATGTAACCCCCTTATGCTTTAGGCTCAATCTGGCAAAGTAATGGATGACCTTGCGATCGAGCGTAATTATTAACAAGGTTTGCTTTGGTTTCCGCGATGTCTCTTGGATATACCCCAGCAATACCTTTACCTTCATAGTGTACTGTTAGCATTACTTGAGTTGCTTGGTCAAGATTCATTGCAAAGTATTGTTGTAAAATTTCAATTACAAAGTCCATTGGCGTGTAATCGTCATTCATTAAGACGACTGCATATAACGGCGGACGCTTGAGTTCAGGAGGTGCTGTTTGTACAACAACCTCTCCGTCATGATCTTCGTTTTGCGAATCACTTAAGCGTGGATGGAAGTGCCAATCGACATAACCAGACTGCTGAAAAGAAGCCTTGATATCTTTTAAGTTTGTTTGACGCTTATTTGTTCGCATAGGATGTTACTATTGTGAATTTGCTTCAGCTTGAGGAATTTCTGCCACAAAAGCAGAAGATGTTTCGACAGGTTTACCGCGCTGCCAACTAAAACGCTTAATAACTGGTGTATCAGAACCGCCTGTTAAACGTACCTCAATAAATTGAGGCGTAAAACCTTTAGGCATAGTCCAACGACCTGTTAAACGCTCAAAATCAGTAAAGTTAAAGTTTTTAGCTTCAAGTGGCACCACCAAAACTTCTGTATCTTTAATGAGTCTTATCTCAATCGATCCTGAAGCACGTCGCTTGCTTGGGCTCACCTGCACTAAATCTAACTGATATTCATAAGCATTTTCAGGCAGAGGTTTGATCGCCAAATTTTGAATCGTTAAGCTTAGACCACCGCGCTGCCTCAAGATATCACGGTAGATATTACTCATACCTTCTTGCTGCGTTTTATCAGCATTGGCCTGATTAAGGGCTTCAAACAGATCATTTGCATTTGTTACAGCAACATCACGCTCTTGTACCGCAGCATTCAGGCTTTTATTAACCGCATCTAAAGCTGTTTTTTGCTTTTGCACCACTTCAACCAATTGCTCTGCATCTGCATCGTAACCTACAACAGTTAGACCTTGACGGTGCCCAATTGTATAGCCGAGCGCAAGACAGCCACTCATTAAAATAGCCGCACCAATAAACAAAGGTTTATTGGTATTTAAAAATTTTTTCTTTTGCAACGAACTTTCTGCCGAAGTCGTCTGTCCAGAGTTTTGCATCGTCATCTCAGTGTTTAAGATCAGAGTCAAGACACACATTTAAATCGAAATTTAAATGTGTGTGAAGCAAAAAAGAGTTTTTTATGGTAATAAACCAATCCCTTGTAAGCCTTCATCTTCATCAAAGCCGAACATAAGGTTCATATTTTGTACAGCTTGACCAGATGCACCCTTCACAAGGTTATCTTGTACCGCAAGAATAATAAGTTTATTCGGCTGCGGCTTATATAAAGCAATACGAAGCTCATTCGCACCGCGCACACTACGTGTTTCAGGCGAACTGTTAGCAGGCATCACATCAACAAATTTTTCATTTGCATAAAAGTGCTCATACAATGCCTGAATATCAGTTTGTTTTCCAGTTTCTGTCAAATCGACATAAATTGTGCTGAGCATACCGCGAATCATTGGAACTAAATGAGGAACAAACAAGAGCCCTTCAAAACCACCTTTTTGCCCAGAAATATTTTCTAATGCTTCAACAATTTCCGGATGATGACGGTGCCCAGCAACTCCATAAGCCTTGAAGTTATCAGCATTTTCACTATAGATCATGCCTAAGCTTGCTTTACGGCCTGCTCCTGAAACGCCTGACTTCGCATCAATAATAATATTTTTTGTTTCAATCAATGCTTGTGCTGATTTCAAAAGTGGAGCCAACCCCAATTGAACAGTTGTTGGATAGCAACCTGGGTTACCAATCACTTGTGCTTGTTTAATTTTTTCGCGGTTTAGTTCAGCCAAACCATATACTGAGTTTTCCAGAAGGTCTGGGCAAGCATGCTCCATGCCATACCACTTTTCAAATTGCTCAAGATTTTGCAAACGGAAATCAGCAGCTAAATCAATAACTTTAGTTCCAGCTGCAATCAATTCTTTTGCATGCTGCATCGCAACACCATGAGGGGTCGCAAAAAATACAACATCACACTTTTTTAAATCATCAATATTTAAATCTGAAAATTGAAGATCAGTATGTCCACGTAAATTAGGGAACATATCTGCAACTGGTTTGCCCGCTTCTGTACGTGAAGTAAGAACTCGAACCTGCGCTTTAGGATGTCGTAATAAAATACGTAATAGTTCAACGCCTGTATAACCCGTTCCACCAACAATTCCGACAGAAATCACGTGCATTACCTCAATTCTTGAATCTATACTTGTGCGGTAGTATGACAGGATGTCCAAGCTTACAAAACCATTTCATGCTTGGTAATTTTAATTTTTTTAATTTTAGCGACAATTAGATAGAACTTATTGAACTGTCATAACTAAACAAATATCAGCAAATAAATACCAGATTTAATTGGAGAGCTAGGATGCTTCATCAATCAAAAGAAACAAAATTACACACTTACCTTGGCTTGAGCACATTAATTTTAAGTGCACTACTTGTAGGTTGTGGAGGTGGAGGCAGTAGTAGTGGCAACTCACCAAGCACCCCAACACCCGTTGATCCTACTCCAGAGGCAACGACTGATGTTACTCTTAAATCTCCTGTAGAAATGCGTAATATCCAACTAAAAGTATATGACAACACCACTAACTCTGTTTTATTAGATACTTCAATTGCAAGTTTAAATAGCTTTAATGTCAAAATTCCTACCGCTAAATTGAATCGTTTATATCGTGTAGAAATTACGACTCAAAATTCATCTCAAGTATTTGATCCAATTACTTCAACATACCAAAATTTCTCTGGTATTTATCATGCGTTTATTACACCGAACAGTATAAGTGGCAGAACCCTATCCATAAGTCCAAGCAGTGAAGCAATTTACCAACGCGCTGTTATACGTTCAGGACAACTTCCTCAAGAGACGATTGACCCAACACGCATTGAGCAATTGCATGTGGATTTAGCTTCTCAAGACGTTTATAGATCTCTTCTTAATGCGTTCAAAGATGCAGACATTCCAAGTTTAAGTCCAGCCAATCCCCTTACGGTTTTAACTTTATTGCAGTACTCAACTCAAAAACCTAGTACATATGTAGATAGTTATCTTAGCTTTGGCTACTTACAACATTGGTCAACTTTTCATGGTGGAACAACCACATACCAAGAGCTCATTAAAAGTTTGGCAACAGATTTAAAAGATGGCTTTTTAGATGGGAAAAAACTTCATGGGGATCAAACGACCTTTACCCCTATTTTCACATCAGCTCCAGATAATATTGATCCAGTTAAAAATACACTGTTAGATATCGCAGCTAATCAAAAAGCTACGCGCGATAATTTTGCAACCAATTTAAAAGCCGCGACTTTAAAATTGGCAGATACCCAAAGCCAATCCAGTCTAGATCAAATAGGTTATGATCTACTGCAAAAGAAACTATATTCAGGGGTCATACCTGCCGGAAATACGACTGACTTTTTCCGTATAGATGGGGCTGGTGATTATCGTCGTGCTGTAGGTTTTAGCGGTATTACAGCGACCTGTAACGGTTCTGCATATCCTTGTAAACAGGGTTTGACTAGCATTAATCTGTCCGACCCCAAACTACCAGCTACAGACTATTTAGTAGGTCACTATGAAGACACCTCAACAGGTTGTCAGCTTAATTTCCGTGCGAATGGTCAAATCGAACTTATTAAAGGAACACAGACTTATCGCTCTGCTTTAAGCGCCGATAGTACAGATAATCTATTGCAAACAGATGCTGTAAGCTCAAGTTATTTACTCAACTCAAGTTCAGCCGAACCAAATAACTCAACGCAGCAATACAACTTTATACAATTATCGATTAAAGCAAATAAAATTGTGAGTGCCAAAGCAGGTCTAGATAGCCGAAAAGCACCAGATAACTTACAAACACCACAATTAGAATGTAGTTTTAGTTAATTTGAGACATACCACCATGCAGGCAACGGATTTGATTTAAGTTGTCTGCGGTGTTTTTGAAAATATGGATCATATTTTTCAACTTCTGCCCAAAATGCAGGGCTATGATCAAAATGTTTAGTGTGAGCTAACTCATGAATAGCGACATAGCGAGCAATCTCTTGTGGCATGAGCACCAAACCTGCATGCAGCATAATATTATGCTGACTGCTGCAACTTCCCCAGCGAGTTTTGGGACGGCGGATTGAACATTCGCTGTAATTTAGACGAGTTTTCTCACTTAAATCGTTTAAAAGCTTAGGTAATTCTTGTTTTGCAAACGCAATAACTGCACTTTGTAATGCCAAATATGGCTGCGTATCTTTAATAAATAGACAGTTATTTTCCCAATCAAATTGGAAAACACGATGTTGCTTTTGAACAACGACCTGAAACGGTTGGTCTTTATTAAAAAAATAAATTTCTGAAGGAATTTCAAGTGAACTAGATTGAACGTGTTGTTGCTTATTCCACGTTTCGATCAACCATTGCTCAGATTGTGCTAAAAAAAGCTGAATTTGATTCTTACTGCAAAACAAAGGAACTGTCAGGCGTATTGAAGCTGGCTCAACACGTAAGCGCAATTTCCTTGCTCTTACGTGTCGAACGATTTTAATCTCTGGCATTTTTGCAGACATTACTGTGCTGTACGCTCTTCAATACCATTATTTGTTGCAACAATTGCAATCGTTGCTGGGTTTAAAGCGAAAATACCATTAGTCACAACACCTGGAATGTTATTAATGGTTTTTTCTACATCAATCGCATTTAAAATATTAAGATTAAATACATCCAAAATCACATTACCGTTATCTGTTACGACGCCTTCGCGATAAACCGGATCACCACCTAAAGCGACTAGTTTACGAGCAACTGCCGAACGAGCCATTGGAATAACTTCTACAGGAAGTGGAAAATCACGGCCAAGTTGATCAACCCACTTTGAATCATCAACAATACATACGAATTTCTTTGCAATTGAAGCAACAATTTTTTCACGTGTTAATGCAGCACCGCCGCCTTTAATCATATGCATATGACGGTCAATCTCATCTGCACCATCAACATAGGCATCTAAACCACCAACATGGTTCATATCTACAACTTCAATGCCTAATTTTTTAAGGCGATCAGCAGTTGCTTGAGAACTTGCCACAGCAGCTTCTAATTGCAATTCAGGCAATAAATCAATTAGAAAGTTTACTGTACTTCCAGTCCCAACCCCCAAAATGCCACCTTTGGGTAAGTGTTTTAAAGCAGCTTTCGCAGCAGCTTGTTTCTTTTCATCTTGGGTTGCGTATAGACTCATGACATCACTCAACTATTTTTTGACATTTATGCACCAATAATCGGCGCAAATGCACAGGGGTTTGCTACAATAACTTCCTATTTTAAACTGTTATAGGGAAGATGAACATGCTGTCTCGTGTGGTACGACAAATTTTACAAGCAACGGTTTATGATGTTGCAATTGAAACACCTCTCGAAGCAGCTCCACGAATTAGTCAAAAATTAAATAATATTATTCGTTTTAAACGTGAAGATTTACAGCCTGTTTTTTCTTTTAAATTACGCGGTGCCTATAACCGTATTAGCCAATTACCTAAAGAACAACTCGAACGTGGGGTAATTTGTGCATCTGCTGGAAACCATGCTCAAGGCGTAGCATTGTCAGGTCAACGTTTAGGAATTCCAGCGATTATTGTTATGCCAAGCACAACTCCAGACATTAAAGTTCAAGCAGTTAAACGCTTGGGTGGTCAAGTTGTGTTACATGGCGATAGTTTTGATATCGCAAATAAATATGCGCAGCAACGTGCCGAAGTTGAAGGTCTTGTATTCATTCCACCTTATGACGATGAACTTGTCATTGCTGGTCAAGGTACTATTGCAAATGAAATATTACGTCAATGGCGTGATGTAGAATATGTATTTGTTGCTGTAGGTGGTGGTGGCCTTATTTCAGGCGTAGCAGCTTACCTTGGTGAAGTTGCACCTCACGTGAAAATTATTGGCGTTGAATATGAAGAATCTGCGTGCTTAAAAGCAGCCTTAGAAGCAAATGAACGCGTAATCTTGCCACATGTAGGCTTGTTTGCAGATGGTACTGCCGTCGCACAAATTGGTGCTTTACCATTTGATATTATTCGTCTGCGTAAGTCTGATAATTCTGGTCCAATTGTTGACCCTGATATTGTAACTGTAAATACAGATGAAATTTGCGCGGCAATTAAAGATACCTTCGACGAAAACCGCAGTATTGTTGAGCCTTCAGGTGCGATGGCCCTCGCTGGCATCAAAAAATATATTACCGAACATAAAATCAGCAATAAAAATATTGTGTCGATTGTATGTGGCGCCAACATGAATTTTGACCGTCTACGTTATATTGCTGAGCGTACCGAGTTAGGTGAACAGCGTGAAGCTATTTATGCGGTGACACTACCAGAAGAAAAAGGTGCATTCTTAGGCTTCTGTCGCGCTTTACAAGGCCGTAATATTACCGAGTTTAACTACCGAGCAAACAACACAGAAGAAGCGCAAGTCTTTGTTGGTATTAGCTTAAAAGGCGGCGATGCTGAGCGCCATGAAATTTTAGAACAATTAAAACAACAAAATTATGTGGTAGATGATCTATCTGATGATGAAGTTGCCAAGTTACACATTCGTTATTTGATTGGCGGTCATGCAAATCTAGATGATGAAAGATTGTTCCGTGTTGAGTTCCCTGAACGTCCAGGCGCCCTCTTAACCTTCTTAACTCGTTTAGGCCCCACCCATAATATTACGCTATTCCATTATCGTAATCATGGTGCAGCAGAAGGACGTGTATTAGTGGGTTTACAAGCGACCGATGCGAAACAAAATCCTGATGGGTTAATTGAAACTCTTGAGCAAATTAGCTATCCGTATGCAGAAATTACGAATAATGTTGGCTACAAACGTTTCTTGAAATAATCTTCGATTTTGATGAATAAGCCGACAAATTTGTCGGCTTATTCATATAATTCTTTTAATATTCCTATCATATTTACATTGCCTCTCTTTATCTCAAAGAAAATATCCTTAAAAATAAACGTCTAATCAGGAAACAAGGACCAACATGGCACAGTTTGCAGTCATTGGCTTAGGGAGTTTCGGAGCAACTGTTGCTCAAGAGCTCACAAAATTAAATCATGATGTTATTGGCATTGATACGGTAAAAAAGAATGTTGAAAATCTTGCCAACGTTTTAACTCATGCCGTCATTGCCGATGCGACCGACGAACATGTACTTGATGAACTTAATATTCAAAATTGTGATGCAGTTGTGGTCGCAATTGGTGAAGATATTGAAGCAAGTATCTTATGTGTCCTGAATTTAAAAAATTTAGGGATGGACAAGATTTGGGTAAAAGCAAAAACCAAAGCACATCACACCATTTTGTCGCATCTCAATATCAACAAAATTATTCATCCTGAAGAAGATATGGGGGTACGAGTCGCTCAAGCCCTAAACTATCCAATGGTGAGTCGTTATATGTCTTTAGACGATGATCACTACATTATTAAAATTGAAATTCCAGAAAAACTTAATGGTATTAACTTATATGGCATTATGCAGCAAGCACCACAGGTTAAAACATTGCTTGTAAAAAGACAGCAGCAAATTTTGTTTGAGACCGAAGAAAATTTCACATTGCAAACGCATGATATTCTTATTTTAGAAGGTCATTTACCGCAGTTAAAGAAACTTTCTAATTGCTTCATATAAGAAACGAAATCTAGAATATGTCTATATATCCCAAGCCCCATAAAACATTAAATTTAAGCCCTCCTTCACTCTTGGCACTGGGGTTTCTGGGCTTTATTATTTTTGGCACGTTATTACTAAAACTGCCATTTGCCAATACAGGACATGTGAGCTGGATGGATGCACTCTTTACAGCAACCTCAGCAGTCACAATCACCGGTTTATCTGTTTTAAATATTCATGAGTCTTTTACACTGTTCGGGCAAACTATCATTTTGTTGCTCATTCAATCTGGTGGATTGGGTTTCATGACTTTTGCCATATTGGCGGCACTGAGCTTGTCACCCAAAGTTGGCCTTAAACAACAAATGATGGCGCAAGATAGTCTCGGACAAACGAGCCTGTCAAAGGTTACTTTTGTTGCTAAGGGAGTTGTCACTTATACCCTTATTTTTGAGCTTATTGGTACAATTATTCTCACTATTGCTTTTACACCGAGTTATGGCTTTGCACGTGGATTGTACTATGCGATTTTTTACAGTATCTCCTCATTTAATAATGCTGGTTTTTCATTATTTTCCAATAGCTTAATAAGTTTTCAAAGCAATTATATTATTTGTATAACTGTTAGCATACTTTATACCTTAGGCGGGCTGGGCTTTTTGGTTCTCATGGACATTAAGCAAAATAAAAAATGGAAAAAACTCACGCCGAATAGCAAGCTAATTCTTACCACTATTACAGTGATTAATATTATTGCCTTTATTTTAATTTGGGCTTTAGAAGCTCAAAACCCTCATACCCTAGGAATGCTTAGTATCGGTGATCAAGCATTAAATGCTTGGTTTCAAGCCACTGTTCCACGCTCGTCAGGATTTAATACCATTGATACAGGAGCAATGACCAACAGTAGCTCCTTACTCATGATGTTACTTATGTTTATTGGTGGTGGCTCGCTTAGTACCGCAGGTGGAATCAAAGTTGGAACCTTTGTAATTTTAGTGCTCAGTGTTATTTCATTTTTACGACGCACAGATGAAATTCGAATATTTAATCATTCAGTCGCACATAAAACCACTTATAAAGCTTTAGCAGTCACTGCAATTACGAGCATACTCATTTTCATGGGATTCTTTATTATTTTGCTTTTAGAGCCTAAAGCAGACTTTATGAACTTGTTATTTGAGGTTGTTTCCGCAGCGTGTACTGTAGGGCTTTCTCGTGGAATCACGCCAGAACTACATAATGGTAGTTTATTCATTTTAAGTTTACTGATGTTTGCTGGGCGACTCGGCCCATTAACTCTGGCCTATTTGATTGCTACTCCGAAAAAAAGTCGACTCAAACACCCTCAAGCCAATATTCAAATTGGATAATAAAAATGCCGCTATAAAAGCGGCATTTTTACAAGTAAGGACTTAGTACCAGTTCATGAGTGAAACACCCAAGCCCGCGTAGGTTGCTCGATGGTTATAGTCAATTAAACTTTCACCATAACCATTAAACAACTGGAAGTGTCCACGCAGTTTGCCACTGATTGGAAAAGCCCAATCAAATTGAACAGCACCATGCGAATCATCACCACCTTTCAAAGAGTGACGCAGCATTAAAGAGAAGTCATTTTCCTTCCACTTATAAAATGCTGTTAAATCACCACGACCAATGTAATTTTCCATATCAGGGTTATTATCATCTTTGCTGTCTTCTTCAATGCGCACCCACGGACGAAGCATTAAAGCAAAGTTACCGCGCTCTAATCCCACATTAAAGATTACGCGATTCCAGCTACGAGATAATGGATCTGAACGACCATTTGATTGGTGATTTAAAGTGACTCCAAGCAAACGACCATCTAAACCAAGCAATTCATAGTTGGTTCTAAACATTAAACTTGCTTCAGGCTCATAATTCGTTTCACGGAAAGGACGAGACTCTTCAGCATTGAATGTCTGCCAACGTGAAGATTGTGTATAACCTACCCACAAATCACCATTGTTGCCAAAAATATTTTCCCAAGCTTTGGTTTTTAAAGAAATCTGAAATTTACTTTCCATTGATTTCAGGTTTTGAGCTGTATGCTCTACGTTGTTTGGATTTGGGCTAGTAGGTAATTCATTTTTGTCGCTGGTCCAGAATACTGGTAACAAATAGACCGGTTGATAAGCACGGATATTCCAAACCCCTAGTTTACTCTCTTCAGACAACTCCCAACGTTGATCCAGCAAAGAAGTAGTGGGTTTAAGTTTTGGTGCTTTACCAATTATTTTGATATTACTCACTGTATCTACCACCTTCTTTTTAAATGTTTCAGGTGGAACAGCAGGTGCATCAATTTTTTTAACAGGTTCTGGTACAGCCGCAGCTTGAATAACTGGTAAAGCTGCTGGTTTAAATACAGAGTCATAACAAGCCAGACGATCGGCATTCGAAGCAAGAGCAACACATGCATCTACTGTCGCAGGGGTTACAGGTGCCAAAGTATCAGCATATGTCACAGACGCACACAAACAGCTAAGCACGATTCCCATGCTTAGCTGTAAAGATGTGCGTTCAAATTGTCTGAACGCCATGTTCATCTCCAATTTTTATTTTAATTAACTTGTTGAATGGTAAAACCTAATTGTTGCAATTCATCGCGTTTTGCAAATGGTGCAACTACAGCTTTTACAGGAGTTTGCTCAACTAAATATTGACGAGCAACACGTTGTAAATCTTCTAATGTTACATGCAGCAATCGGTCACGTAAGGTACGGCGGAAAGCAGGTGTTCTTGCATGCAACAATGCATAACATGCTGTGATCGCCTCACCCGCTGGTGAACCCGGTTTATCCATACTTGCAACGAGTCCAAGAATCGCTTCTTCAAGCTGATGCGGCTGTTGTTCCGTATTTAATAACCATTGCACACTTGCTTCAAAGTCTTTAAAAGTTTCTGCTAAACGCGGGTCACGGTAACTATAGAAACGAAATGAACACGCGTTGCCATCATAACTTGCTCCCCCCCCATACGCACCGCCTTTTTCACGAATGGCACTGTGCAAGAACCCATTACGTAAATAAGCTGCCAATACCATTAGTGGAGCCGCATCTGGATGCGATACATCGACAGCCTGATAAGCAGAAGCACAGAACTGAACATTTGCCTGAATTAACCATGCTTCATGATTATTATCATTTGCTTGTGCTACGTGCGTTAACTCTGTTGCAGCTGGACCAACATTTAATTTATCCCAAACATTTTGGATTTCTTCAACTAAACGTTCAGACTGATGTTCTTCACATACAAGCAAGAACTGTTTAGGCGCTTGCAATAATTTAGTATGAATACGTTTTAATTCCGCAATTAGCTCTTCATAAGCTGCATCATCTTGGGTAATTTTAGCAACAAGCTCACCCAACCAGTTTAATGCACCTAACCCAGTGTTTTGATAGTCGCGTTGAGCCAATGCACTCATATTACGTGATGCGATTTGCATTGCATAGCTATGACCAGCACCAGACAAACGAGACTGCCAACGTGTTTTACGCTGTTGCAATAACTCAATAATGCGCTCTTTCTCGTCAAATCGAAGCTGTTCAAATGCTAACTTTAATAAATGAATTGCATCGAACTTCTGAGTTAAAGATTTAGTCGTTAATGTTAACCAAGCACTAATTTTATCTTTATCGTCAACTTTACTACGTAAAGAAGCGCCCATTCCTAAACCGCCACTTACAGCAGTTTGTAAGTTTTGTAGTTCAAGATAATCATATTCACCTGCACCTACTTCGCCCATCAAGATAGAGAGCAAATTGAAATAAGGTGACATTACAATATCTTCAGGAATTTGAATGAGGACTTGTTGATAGTAAATACCATTCGTACCAGCATGATACAAGTTCAACGGCGTATCCATGCGATTGCAAAGAATCTCGCGCAATTGACCCTGCACAATATGCAAGTCAGCAGGCACGTCTTCCAAACCTACTTTTGGTAATAGGTCAAGGTTGTCCGGTGTATCCTGACGTTCCTCTAAAGCCTTGGTATTAGCGATAATTTCAGCCTTATCAGCATCTGTTAGTTTTTCACCAATAGTAGCTAAACGTGCTTTTTCTGCCTCTTGCTCTTTTACAGACTTGGTTGGGTCTGGAACTAAAGTCATCTGTACGCGATGTGGGTTGTCTAGCAAATGTGTTTGAATCAGATTTGATAACCACATTGGGTCTTTCAACTCTTCTTTAACTTGTGCAATTGCGCTATCAACGTCCCAAATTTGAATTGGGTCATTATGGTGAATCGCACCGCTTAAGCCATTTAAAATTAGACTTAAACCATACGGCGTACCATCACCATTGATTTCACGTTGATGTAATTCAATTTGATGTAAAATCGCATCGACTAAATCACTATCAATTGGTTTTGCAGCAACATCACGTAAAATATTTAAAACGCCGTCTTTAAAGCTTTCAGCATGTTCAGGGTTTGAACCTTGAACACCACAATAAAACGTCATTTCAAAATTACTATCGTCTACACCCATTAATGGACCTGTTGATTGAGCATAACCACAAGTTTCTAAATAATGGCGTAGTGGTGAAGCTGAATTTTCTAATAAAATTCCTTCAACTAAACGCATTCCCAAACGCAATTTAACATCATTCGCTTCGGGCAATAACCAAGATAAGACATGATAAGTCTTATCTTTTAAATCGTCGCTATCAACACCATAGTTTTCTATTACTTCAATTGGCGCAGCTAAACGTTTTTCGGGCTTAGAATATAAAGTTGTACCCGCTGAAAACTTATTTAGAGCTAGTTTTTCAAATTGCTCTTGTAACTCATAAGCTGTTTGATTCCCGAAGGTCATAAATACAGCATTACTTGGATGGTAATGAGTCTTATAAAATTCGACTAACTGCTCATACGTTAAATCAGGAATATCTTTTGGATCGCCACCTGAATTGTAATGGTAGGTCGTTTCAGGAAATAAATGATGAGCCAACTGGTGATAAAGTTGGTCAGACGGCGCACTCATGGCACCCTTCATTTCATTAAAGACCACACCTTTATAAACAGGTTGCCCATTTTCAAGTTCAATGCGAATACCTTCTTGAGCAAAATCAAGTGGATTCAAATTAGCGGCAAACGCCGCATCAAGATAAACAGAAAGTAAGTTTTGGAAATCTTTTTTATTTTGAGTAGCAAATGGGTAGGCTGTCCAATCCGCTGCTGTAAATGCGTTCATGAACGTATTTAAAGAACGGCGAATCATTAAAAAGAACGGATCACGTACCGGAAACTTTTCAGATCCACACAAAGCGGTATGTTCTAAAATATGTGCCGTGCCTTTAGAGTCCATAGGTTGTGTTCTAAAAGCAACCAGAAATACATTTTCATCATAGTCAGTTGCCAAGTGATAATGCACAGCACCTGTAACTTTATGCTTATATTCAGACACTAAAATATCTAATGCTTCTACATGGTGCTGACGTAGCAACTGAAACGCAGGGTGAACAGTTTGAGAAATGGTTTCAGTGACATCTACAGTCATGTGATCTCCTAACATATCGGATAAGTGAATAAGTCTCATTATAGCCTGAGTCAGCTTGAGATTGGCGAACAAAAGCCAAGTAAAATACTATGTTTTTGTTGGGTATTAGTTTTCAAGGGCACAGCTTTGATATCAAGCACATAGCCATGAATGTTTTATCCTAACAGAACGAAACATCTTAATTCTATTTATATCCAATATTACAAAGAAAAAAGCCCATCAATTTGAGTCATATGCCCCTACCAAGCCCTAAATAAAGTAATTCCGATGAATAGGTTATTTAGTTTGAAAGACATAGTCACGATTAGATTTTAAATATTAAAAATATCATTTCATTTTTTTAGAAAAATTACTATTCGGCATATTTGTCTCGGAATATCCCATTTTCTTATAAAAAGCAGCTGCTCTATGAGTGTCTGTATATAAAACTATTTCATCAAAATATTGTTTAGCATGCTCTTCTACAGATCTAAGTAATAATTCACCTATACCCTGCCGTCTATATTCAGGATGTACATAAAATCGTCTCAACCTACCCACGTCTTTATTTAGAGTAGTATTAATTCCACCAATGGCAATTAACTGATTAGCATATTGCATACCATACAAAACCTCTCCCACCTCGTCAAAACAGTTCTGGCCAGATTTATATTCATCTATCAATCTATTGATAAATCTAAAACCCTCATTCTGAGAAACTAAGCTTAATTCAATAATTTGCTCTGGCAACTCATCAAGTTTTTGTATCAAGAATTGATCTAAAGAATATTCAGACAATAATCTTTCTCCACTTATCTTTGAATTAACTGAATTTTATTCAACAAACTACAGCAAATCCAAGCAATGGTGTAAACTTAGCTACCTGATTTTTTATTTGTGACAACACATATGGCAACTGTAGATCTTTTTGCAATTGGTAATGCATTAATCGACCAAGAATTTAAAGTGTCTGATGATTTTCTGAATCAACAAGGCCTGCAAAAAGGCACAATGCAGTTGTCCGATGGCGACACTCAATCTGCTCTTTATGCAGAGTTAAAACAGCATCAAGACTACAAGGGGCAAGCAAGTGGCGGTTCTGCAGCAAATACGACTGTAGCTTTTAGTGCATTAGGTGGAAGCGCTTTTTATGGTTGCCGTGTTGGTCATGACGATTTAGGTGCGATCTACCTACAAGGTCTAAATGAAGCTGGCATCCAGACCACACCAAAATCGATCAGTGAAGGCGTAACTGGCACATGTATGGTGTTAATTAGCCCTGACTCTGAACGCACTATGCACACCTATTTGGGTATTACTGCTGAACTTTCTCAAGATCAAATCGACTTTGAACCATTGAAAACAGCAAAGTGGCTTTATATTGAAGGTTATCTTTCTACAAGTGAAACGGCTCGTAAAGCTGTAAAACAAGCAAGAGAAATTGCAAAAGCAAATGGCGTTAAAATTGCCCTCTCTCTTTCAGATCCTGCCATGGTGCAATACGCTCGTGAAGGCTTGGAAGAACTTATGGATGATGGCGTAGACTTACTATTTTGTAATGAGCAAGAAGCCTTAATGTATACCAATACAACTTCTGTAGAAGATGCTCTTACTCAATTACGTTTTAAAAATTATACCGTAGTCATTACACAAAGTGCCAAAGGTGCTTTAGTTTCTAACCCAACTCAACATTTTCATGTTGCGGGACGCCACGTAGAAGCAGTTGATACAAATGGTGCAGGCGATGCATTTGCAGGCGCGTTCCTTTATGCCCTAAACCATCACCAAGATTTGAATGCTGCGGCTCAGTTAGCCATCTTAATTTCGAGTGAAGTAGTCTCTCAATTCGGACCACGTTTAGCTGTAAATGATTATGCTAAACTTCTTGAAAATTTTCAGAAGGAATGTGCTTGAAATGGAAAGGATCTGTATGACGGAAGAAGTTCCTGAGCGTGAAGCTAGAGCTTTTGACACTTTACAAGGAACTACTATTTTCGTTACGCAACGTGACGGTGCATTCTATGCTTATCAGAATTTATGCCCTCACCTACAAACTGAGCTTGAATATTTAGAAAATCAATTTCTCGATCAAGACCAAGAATACATCCAGTGCTCTACTCATGGTGCTTTATTTACTGTGGAAACAGGCGAATGTATTTCAGGGCCATGTTTAGGTGATTTTTTAAACAAAGTTGAGCTTAAAGTACATTCAGATGGCGGTATCTATATCGTAGACTGAAGCTATAAACATTAGAGTTTCTGCCATGGCTGATTTCTTTTTCAATTATTATCTTATGCCATTTCACTTAAGTGTAGTGGCTTTGATATTGCTCAGCGTGGTAGAAACCATTGGTATGTATATTGGACTCCGTCCAAGTCAGTTACTTAAAAAAATTGCACCAGATTGGCTTTCTAACTCACCACTACTTAATGTTAAATTTTCTAAAGCTCTAATTTTCGTTTTTTTACTCATCAACTTCAGTTATGCAGGTTACTTTTTACAACTCTCTTTCTTCGCAATACAGCATTATTTTATTTCACCATTTTATTTAATCGTCCCAGCACTTGTGATCGCAATCTTTTTTACTGTGTTCATGATTCACTGCCTTGACCAAGTGATTAAGCCGAAGCTTACACATACCAACTATAACCTTTTAGGGCGATTAGCGACTATTTCCAGTGGTAATGCCAGACCAGGTTTTTCTGCTCAAGCACGCGTACGTGATGAATTTGGTCAACTTCACTATGTTCAGGTAGAACCAGAATATGGTGAACTCGAATTATATTCCCAAGTCATTCTTGTCAAAGTGCATAAAAGCCATTATGTAGCCAAAAAAATCTCTATCTCAAACGATCTTTTCGCACCCGATTAATCCTTAATAATTCTTCTCATCCATTATTGCTTTTTTGCAGGCTTTATTACGGCCTTATTTTATTATTTTCTTTTTTAATTAATTATTTATTTATTATCCCGACTATTTTAGTTAGAAATAAAATTAACAAATATTATATACAACCATATTAGTCGGAATTAAATTTAAAACAAACCATTTTAATCAACTTAATAATTTTATTTACAAGTGTTTTAGTAGGAATTAATAATCAATTCAAACTATTTTGGTATAGTATTATTTTTCAAATATTAAATATTTGTTTTTTATAAATTAATTATTTAAATATTCATTTAAAATATATTTATTGTTTATTTTTATTATATTTTGATTAATAATAAAATTAATATCAAATGAGGTTTAATTAATGAGCCTTAATTTTCAAAATCTTAATAGTCGTTTAATTAAAGAAATCACCATTATTTTAATAATAAAAATAGTGCTTCTTTTAACGATTAAACATATTTGGTTTGATGCTCCCACCATCCCCAAAAATTTTGACAATCAGGTCGCCGAGCATATTGCTGGCGATAACATTTCCAACATTAAGGAGACACGTTGATGATTTCTGAAAGCGTGGTTGATCTTTCGCGGTTTCAATTTGCAATGACCGCAATGTATCACTTTCTTTTCGTCCCTTTAACTTTAGGTTTGGCATTTATCCTTGCCATCATGGAAACCACCTATGTCATTTCCGGTAAAGAAATTTACAAGGATATGACTAAATTTTGGGGAAAATTATTTGGTATTAACTTTGCGTTAGGGGTAACGACTGGCTTAACCATGGAGTTCCAGTTTGGAACGAACTGGGCTTATTACTCACACTATGTAGGTGATATTTTTGGTGCACCATTAGCCATTGAAGGCCTGATGGCTTTCTTCCTTGAGTCGACATTTATTGGTTTATTCTTCTTTGGATGGGACCGTTTAACTAAGGTTCAGCATCTAGGTGTAACATGGTTAGTTGCGCTCGGTTCTAACATGTCAGCGCTGTGGATTTTAGTGGCGAATGGCTGGATGCAAAACCCTGTAGGCGCTGCGTTCAACTTTGAAACGATGCGTATGGAACTAGTCGATTTCGGCGCGCTTATCTTTAACCCCGTAGCTCAAGTTAAATTTGTACACACTGTATCAGCAGGCTATGTAACTGGTGCGATTTTCGTACTAGCTATCTCAAGCTACTACTTGCTTAAAAAACGTGATCTTCCTTTCGCTCGTCGTTCATTTGCAATCGCTGCGATTTTCGGTCTTGCATCTACACTTTCAGTGATTTTACTCGGTGATGAATCTGGCTATGAATTAGGGGATGTTCAAAAAACTAAACTGGCTGCAATTGAAGCCGAATGGGATACTCACCCTGCTCCAGCTCCATTTACTTTATTTGGTATACCAAACCATGAAGAAATGCGGACGGATTATGCAGTTAAAATTCCATATGCATTAGGTTTAATTGCAACCCGTTCAACAACCAAAGAAGTTACTGGTCTTAAAGATCTCATGCAGCAGCACGAAGTTCGTATTCGCAACGGTATGCTTGCCTATGCTGAACTTGAAAAACTACGTGCCGGTGATCGCTCACCAGAGTTATTAGCTTCGTTTGAAAAAAATCAAAAAGATTTAGGTTATGGCCTTCTTCTTAAGAAATATACACCAAATGTAGTTGATGCAAACGAGCAGCACATTCAAGCTGCTGTAAAAGATACTGTTCCAAATGTTACAGCTCTATTTTTCTCTTTCCGAGCAATGGTTGCCTCTGGCTTCTTAATGCTATTACTTTTCATTTTAGCAACTTGGGCTGTAGCAAAAAGAAATGCTGAAAATAAACCTTGGCTACTTAAATATGCATTGTTTGCTCTGCCACTTCCTTGGATCGCTGCGCAAACAGGTTGGTATGTAGCTGAGGGTGGTCGTCAACCTTGGTCTATTGGTGAAATTTTGCCAACACACCTATCTACGTCTAGTTTAAGTAGTGGTGATGTATGGGGGTCGATTCTTGCGCTAGCAGCTTTCTATACCGCTCTTTTGATTATTGAAATGTATTTAATGATTAAATTTGCTCGTCTAGGGCCAAGCTCTCTGCACACTGGTAAATATCATTTTGAAAAGCAAGAACCGAAAACAGCTGTTAATGGGGAGGCCTTATCATGATCGAATATGAACTATTAAAAATCATTTGGTGGGTGTTAGTTGGTGTACTTCTGATCGGCTTTGCTCTCACTGATGGTTTCGATATGGGTTCCATGGCTCTCATGCCTTTCGTTGGGAAAACCGATAACGAACGACGTGCAGCCATTAACACGATCGCGCCTCACTGGGATGGCAATCAGGTTTGGTTTATTACAGCAGGCGGTGCATTATTTGCTGCATGGCCAATGGTATATGCTGTAGCTTTCTCTGGCATGTATTGGGCATTACTACTGGTTTTATTCGCCCTTTTCTTACGGCCAGTCGGCTTTGATTATCGTTCCAAACTTGAAAACACCAAATGGCGTAATTCATGGGATTGGGGCCTATGCATTGGAGGTGCTGTACCAGCGCTTGTGTTCGGTGTAGCCTTTGGTAATTTGTTTCTAGGCTTACCTTTTGGTTTAGATGACACTTTACGCTCTGAATATACTGGCAGCTTTTTTGCTCTTTTAAATCCGTTTGCATTAGTTTGCGGTATTGTCAGTCTTTCAATGCTCTGTGCCCACGGCGGTGCATGGCTCATGTTGCGTACAGACGATGCTTTAAAGCAACGCTCTGCAAAAGCAACTCAGATTATGGCAATGATATTTCTAGCTTGTTTTCTTTTTATCGGAGCATGGCTGTATTTTGGTCAAATACCCGGTTATAGCTATGCAGTAGCAATTGATCCAAATGCTGCACTCAACCCTTTAGCAAAAGAGGTCGTTACCAATAGCAACCCAGGTTGGATGAACAATTACAGTACCTATCCAATTACTAAAGTTGCCCCAGTTCTTGCAATATTAGGCGCAATCATTGCAATTATTGCAGCTTCAAAAGCAAAAGCAGGCTTAAGTTTCACTGGTACAAGTTTAATGATTGTAGGAGCAATTTTAACCGCAGGTTTTGCACTATTCCCGTTCTTGCTTCCATCTAGTATTAATCCTAATTCTAGCTTAACGATGTGGGATGCTGTGTCAAGCCACCTTACTTTAGGCGTTATGACTGTAGCTGCTGGCATTTTTGTACCACTCATTTTGATCTATACCAGTTGGTCTTATTACAAAATGTGGGGAGTCATTACCAACAAACACATCGAGTCAAACTCGCATAGCTTGTATTAAGGAGAAGCAAATGTGGTATTTCGCATGGATCCTTGGCATTTTGATGGCATGTTTTGCAGGTGTACTCAGTGCACTTTATATCGAGCACCATCAAAACTTAGATGAGGAATAAATCATGGCAAAAGCAATGACAGCATCAAATCATCGAAAAGTTCAAGCATTCGCAATGGCCCTTTCATTTCTGTTGGCATTGCCTCTTGCTGCAATTTTGCTGGTTTACCCTTCACTCATGTTAGATGCAAACGGACACTACAATCATAGTCAACTCATGTTGGTGATGATCGGTATTTCTGGTGGTTTCATTTATGGAGTTGGTTTTGTACCAAACTTCTGGTTATGGAAATGGTTATTTAGTCCATGGGTCGCATGGCCTCTCATGCTTTTAGGCTATTACATCTGGTTTCTAACCTAAACAAAAAAGACCTCATTTGAGGTCTTTTTTCATTTCAATCATTTTAATAGGTACCATTGGCACCCCTACATTTGCTTCAACCGGATATGGTTGTTCATTACCCGTTTTCACATATCCACGTCGTTCATAATAAGCAATCAACTCTGAACGTACATCTAGCACATACATTACAGCATTGACCAGATAAGGAACTTCTTTCAATGCATATTGCTCCGCATATTCTAAAACAGAACGACCCACTCTCATATTTTGAACATGAGGATCTGTACAGAACGTCCCAACCTCAACCTGATTGTTTTCAAATGTAAGTCCAATGCATGCAACAATTTTGGAAGAGTTAGTTTCCCCTACCAATAATGTCGAATTCGAAAGTTGTAGCTGTTCTTCTAATTGATGCTCTGTAATACGTTGCCCTTTTACAAACTCAAGCTCAGTTGTCCAACTTCTGCCTTGTTGTTCTCGATAAGACTTATTAATTAAATCTACGAGCTGTGGAATATCAGCAAATTGAGCTAAACGGAAATTTAAATTAGTCATAAAATATACTTAGGCTATTTATAAAAATTCTAAAAATAAAGCCGATATTAAATCGGCTTTATTTTAAATAGCAATTGATTAATTTGATTGTTCAGCTAACCATGCCATAAATTTTTGACGCTCAGCTTTAGAAGCTTTCTGCCAAGTTTCTACCAAACGCTGATCATTGGTCTGTGCCACACCAGTTACTGGCATAGATGTTGGAGCTGGTACCACAACTTGAGCGGAAGTAGGTTTAGCCGATACATACACTGCTTCAGGCTGTGGTTTAGATGATTTAGTCGTAAAGTCAGTTACTTTACCCAATAAGCCAGTTGCAAACCATGGTTTTGCTTCATTGTTTGCACCCGTTTGTTTCACAATTAATTCATTATTTGCACTGTACAAAGCAACCGTTGGTTGCTCTGCATATTTCTTCGCATTTTCAAAGTCTTTAGGCACATCTACCATTGAAAGCTTGTAAGTTTTCCCATCTTGCAATGCAGGTGTTTGAATTGTGACTACACCAGATTTAACAATGTCATGCTCGCCATTTAAATGTTCAAAATATTCTTGGTAACGCACGCTTAAGCTAGTCTCACCCGCATCGACTTTATAGTTATTTTTAGATGAACGAAATAACCCAGAATTGACTTCTTGACCATTTACCGCAAGGATTACAATTTCCTCTGGTGCTGTAATTGTAACTGCTGAAAATACTGAACCACTGAGTAATAAACCAATTGCAGCAACACCTAATCTTAAAGTCATCTGTTTCTTTCTCTGTATTTGATAAGCTATTAAATCATGAGCAATATGCAACATGATTGTGACTATTTTATGACAGTGCAGTTATAGGCCAATTTTCCAATTTATTATTTTCAAATATATAATTGAATTTAATCAGTATCTATTTTATTTAGTCCTTTTATTAATTCTAAAGACATAAAAAAGAGCACCTATTTAGGTGCTCTTTTTAACTTTCAATTAGTTGAAAGTTTTGAAACGATCAGCATCATTAATAAATGCTTTTTCGCCTGCTGGTGCTTCAACTGAACCAAATACTAATTGAGCACGTAATTTCCAAGTTGCAGGCACATCAAATGCTTCAGCTGCTTCAGCATCAACAATCGGGTTATAGTGCTGCAAAGATGCTCCTAAACCAAGCTCTGAAAGCGCAGTCCAAGTTGCAAATTGAGCAATCGCGCTTGAATGTTCAGACCATACTGGGAAGTTATCTGCATATAATTCGAATTGCTCTTGTAAATTTTTAACAACAGCTTGATCTTCATAAAATAAAACCGTACCAGCACCCGCTACAAAGCTATCAATTTTTGTGTTTGTACCAGCAAAAGCTTCTGCAGGAACAATTTTACGTAATGCTTCACGAACTAAATTCCAGAATTTAGCATGAGATTCACCATATAGTGTCACCACACGTGAAGATTGCGAGTTAAAAGCTGAAGGGCTATGTTTAACTGCCTCACGAATTGTCTCTTCAATTTTAGTGCGATCTAATGCAACATTTTTACCAATTGCATAAATAGTACGACGGTTTTTAATTTTATCTAAGAAAGTAGACATTTTGTTATTTCCTACCTATTTGATTGACCATGGGCCGTTGTTTGGGAATGAATACAGTGTATTGAACTCATTTTTTATAATCAGCATTAAAAATATGACAGTTCGTTTTATTTTCGCAACAATAAAAAAAGATATAGATATAAAAAAGCTTCACCATTTAGTGAAGCTTTTTATTGCTGACAACCAATTATTTATCAGTTTCAAACAGCGCAGCGACAAATGATTTAGCCGAGAATGGTCTTAAATCATCAATTTTTTCACCAACACCAATGAAACGAATTGGTACATGGGTACGACTTGCAATATTAAAGAGCACGCCCCCTTTCGCGGTTCCATCTAACTTGGTAATTGTAATACCAGTTAAACCCACAGTCTGGTCAAACTCTTGCACTTGGTTAATCGCGTTTTGCCCTGTACCCGCATCGACGACTAACATAATTTCATGAGGTGCAGTCGCATCAATTTTTTGCATAACGCGCTTAACTTTTTTAAGTTCTTCCATCAGGTTGCTTTTATTATGTAAACGACCTGCTGTATCTGCGATTAATACATCAATTCCCTTAGCACGAGCACTCTCAAAGGCATCAAAAATAACAGAGGCACTATCAGCTCCGTGACCTTGGGCTACAACAGCGATATCGTTACGTTCACCCCAGATCTGTAATTGCTCTGTCGCTGCGGCACGGAATGTATCACCAGCAGCCAACATCACTTTTTTACCTTCACCTTGCAAGCGTTTCGCTAATTTACCAATAGTTGTGGTTTTACCAACACCATTTACCCCAACCATTAAAATCACATAGGGTGATTTATTAGGGTCAATATGCAAAGGCTTAACACGTGGAGCCAACAAAGCAACCAACTCTTCTTGTAAAGCTTTATAAAGAGAGTGGGAATAGATCAAATCACCACGAGCAGTTCGCTCTGTTAAATTGGTAATGATCGTTTTAGTTGCCTCAACACCAATGTCTGCAACTAATAATTGCTCTTCGACTTCTTCGAGTAATTCATCGTCAATTTCCTTTCCACCGATCAGAATATTGACCATTCCATCAGCGAAATTACGACGAGTTTTGGTTAAACCTTCTTTCATCCGGCCAAAAAAACCAGATTTTGGTTGTTCAACCGCTGTTTCTGTTGAAGCCGATTCAACTTTGGCTAATTCAATGTTTTCTTGTGATTTAACAGGAGATTCAACGATGGGAACATCGATAGCAGGTAAATTAGGTAATGTGACATCGTCATCACCGATCTCAGCATCTATCAAGAATTTATTTTGCATATTCGATTGTTGCTCCATGCGGATTCCTTGAAAAGCAGCGCGTTTAAAAAGAGAAAGTTTAGCATAAATTCAAAATTTTGCCTGCCACAATAGTGCTCAAAAAGCTTTGGAAACCAAGATTTAGCCTGATTAACCCAATTACTGAGTATCTTCCTGAGCGAGTGCCGGATATTGCTTAATATGAGCACCCTCAAATTGGTAAGCATGCATTAACTTTAAATACTCAGCTCGATGAATTTCTGACTGAGCTATAAGCAACTCAGCCATGTCTTGAGTTCTTGGGTAAGTAGCCTGATGAGAAAGTTGTACAATTCGTTGATATTGATCCGGACTAATAGGCCGAAGTAATGCTAAATATGACAGCACAAAAATACAGCCAATGACAATAACCACAAACAGGTTAAAACATTGATCAACTTTTAACTCAGACTTTAATTTAAGAAAATTTTGTTTGAATATGAGCATGACCTACCTCGAATTAGTGTAGTGTAGGGTTCAATGCACATAAGCACAAGATCAAACATCCAGTAAGGTTAATAATCGTACCTTACTGGATAATATGCTTAACTTATTAGTGAACGAATGACGGAAAAGTATAAAATTGCCGCAATAATAACCAAGACTAAAAACATGGCAAAAATACTTAACCCTTCTTCTGCATCTGCTGGATGCAACTCGTCTTCATCGGCAATTTTTCGAAGCTCCCCATCATAAACTTGATAAAACCAGTTTTTTTGGGTGGGTTCTAAATGTCCTGCAAAATCAAATACCCTTTTGCGCTGCGCAAGACAATAATCCCCTAAATGGATTTCCTGATGAAAGATAGCTTCATCTAATAATTTACGGTGATAATGGGCCAGTTCTATGATTTGTTCCTCTTTAGGCGGAGTATCAAAAACAAAGCCATCGATTGTATTTGTCATATTTTATTCTCCTTGTCTTTTATTCTCATATTGATTTTAATCAAAATTATTTGTGAATAATGTTTAATCATGTATCCTAATAGTGAACTAAGCGATATACACTAATAGTTGACAAATCCATCAATTTGTAATATTAGTTTAATAATTCTAAGTTAAATTAATTTAAAGGCAGTGGCCTTTAGAAAAAAGTAATCATAATTACAATAAGGAGTTTTCTATGATTCAACGTATCTCTCATCATGATTTAGAACATGTATATGCAACTGCAGTAAACACAATTCATTCTCAAATGAACTTTCAAGATGCAGTTACACAGTTAGAAGAAGTTGCTCGCGCTGGGCACGGTAAAGCTGCTCTATTCTTAGCAGAATTGTATTATCAAGGTTTCCGTGTTGAACGTGACTCACTTAAAGCACAATATTGGCAAAAGTTAGCCACAATGCAAGCATAAAGAAACGTCACTTAGGTGGCGTTTTTTTTATGCCTGTAAAAAACTTTCTATAAATATAATTCACTACGCACTTCGTGCGTCTTGCGCCAACCAAAGCTATAATCGCTTTGTCTTGCTCAGGTGGTCTTTTCTTTAACTGTGAATATTTGTTTACGATTTGATACCTGTTTAAACTGAAATGTCATCTATTTTTTCTATAATAAGCAAGACAAGTTAAGAACCATTAAATTGACAATGAATAGTTTAAGTAATCTACAACCGGTTTCAAAAGACTTGATGATTAAGATTTATATATTAAGAACCATGATGTACTGCGGAGTTCTTTGGGGATTATTTCATCAAGGTTGGGCAATTAAATCGGATAATGAAGATTTTATCTTTCCTTTCTGGCTCAATGGATTGCAAGCTCACCGCTACGCCAAAGAACATTGGCCACATTACAAACCAAGAAGAATTACCCCCAAAGATTTTCATGAATCTTTATTGCCAACATTAACCAGACTCAACGTTACACCGGCTTTGTTTAATTCTTCTCATAGGAAGTTGAAATTATCTACTCAGCAAATGCACCATTTCTTTTTTAAACATCCGCACTGGCAAGAAGCCTAAAGTTTTCTTTAGGTTCTTAACCACTATTAGAATGCTTTTTGAACGCTTGAGTGTAAAACTTGTATTTGAATGACTATCAAGTCTTTGCATTTTTATAAAATCAAGCTAATTTAAAACAAAATGATAAAACACGGGATAGAAGAAATGACAATCGTTGCACAAGTAATCAAAAACAAATCAGAGCAAGATATTTTTACAATTTCTCCAGAAGCCACTGTCCTTGAAGCCATTAAGATCATGGCTGACAAAGGAATTGGTGCGTTAGTCGTAGCCGATGGTGAAAAAGTTGTCGGAATTTTATCTGAACGTGACTACACGCGAAAAGTGACGCTTATGGAACGTTCTTCATATAGCACTACAGTCGCTGAAATTATGACATCTAAAGTACTTACTGTAAGTTTAAACAACACAGTTGAAGAGTGTTTACAGTTAATGACAGATCGCCACTTACGTCATTTACCAGTATTGGACAATGAAAAATTAGTTGGTTTTATCTCTATCGGTGACTTGGTAAAAGCAGCAATGGAAGATCAGAAAAACTTAATTGAACAGTTAAAGCAGTATATCTCTGGTTAATGCTTTGAAATAAAAAAAATGGGCACTTAATGTGCCCATTTTTATACTAAAACTTAAAGATAGCTATTAATCAAAGTAACTAAACGTTCTAACAAGTCATCGGCCTGTGCTTGAGTCATATTAATAGGCGGTAATAGACGAACTACCGAACCTGCTGTAACGTTGATAATAAGCTTATGTTCATCACGAGCAATAGCAACGAGTTCAGCACAGTCTTTAGGTAATTGAATACCAATCATCACACCAAAACCACGCACTTGAACATTCTTGTCAGCTAACTTTGCACGAAGTTGATCAACAATATAGCGTCCTACCACCGCCGCATTTTCTACAGCATTCTCTTTTTGAATTGTATCAATGACTGTGTAAACCACACGAGAACCTAGTACAGTACCACCATAGGTAGAACCATGACTACCAGGTCCCAATAAACCAACAGCTTTACCTTGTGTCATTACAGCACCTACAGGGAAGCCATTTCCGAGTCCTTTCGCAGTCGTGAGGACATCAGGCACAATGTTGGTGTGCTGATATGCAAAATATTTACCAGTACGCCCATTACCTGTTTGAATTTCATCTAGCATCATAAGCCAGTTATGCTGATTACAAATATTGCGAACTTCTTCAAGATAGCTAAAGCCTTGAGGAGCGGTATTAATACCACCCTCACCTTGAATTGGCTCAATCAAAATTGCAACAATATCTGGATGCTGCAAAGCGGCTTCCTGAATTGCTTCCACGTCACCAAATGGCACACGAATAAAATCATTCACTAAGGGAGCAAATCCATCTTGTACTTTTTTATTACCCGTTGCTGAAAGTGTTGCCAAAGTACGACCATGAAATGATTGCTCTGCCACAATAATTTTTGGCAAACGTACACCTTGTTGGGTACCAAATTTACGAGCAATCTTAATCGCACCTTCATTTGACTCAGCACCACTGTTTGAAAAGAAGATCTCTTCCATGCCAGAAACCTCAGCAAGCTTCTGAGCAGCGGCAGTTTGCCAAGGGATTTCAAATAAATTACTTGTGTGCACAAGTGTTGCAGCTTGTTCAGCAATTGCTTCTGCAATGACTGGATGCGCATGACCCAAACCACATACAGCAATACCAGTTAAGGCATCTAGATATTCTGTACCATCTTCAGTATATAGATATGCCCCTCGGCCTCGTACAAAACTGATCGATTGGCGACCATAAGTAGCCATTAAGTGTGATGGTTGATCAGGTTGTATTGGAGCTAGGGTAATATCAGTCATAACGAACTCTGTCTGTATGAGGTTTTAAGAAGGGTTTATATAAGCAAAAACTGGCTCTGATGAAAAGTCTCATCAATCATTTATCTAAAATTTCGTCTGCTTTTCGCTATCACTTCGGTTTATACAATAAAATATTGAAGATTCAATGCAACTTTAAGTAATCAGGTGGTTTGCAAAGCGATGTAAACACCCCCTATAATGCTGCTAGATTAGTTGAGGATCTATTTATGACTGAACAAGCACGTGATACTGAAGCGTTAATCCGCGATCAAATTGCGAAGCATCCCGTTTTACTTTACATGAAAGGCACTCCACAGTTTCCACAATGTGGTTTCTCTGCACGTGCTGTAGAGGCGCTCAGTCAAATTGGTCGTCCATTTGCATATGTAAATATTTTGGAAAATCCTGATATTCGTGCAATCTTACCAGCAATTGCGAATTGGCCTACATTCCCGCAACTTTGGGTAAATGGCGAACTTATTGGCGGTAGCGATATCATGCTTGAAATGTTCCAAAATGGTGAATTAAAACCATTAGTTGAACAATATAGCGCAGCGCCAGAAGCGTAAATAATAAAAAAGCCAATCAATAGATTGGCTTTTTTATGCTCGCAACTTTAAAAATCGCTCACTCCAACATAGCGAAATAAACCCTCCACACCTAAATCAGATTTTAAAACAATCAGATTCTCATAAGGTGTCGTAGTTAGAGCTTCAAAAATATTCATATTTGGATCTTCGTGTAACTCATCCACACTCTGATTCATGCACTCTTCAAATCGATCTGCAACAAATTCGAATCCCAAATCCATAGCAATAAATAAAGTATGTTCACATGGCTGAACGTATTGCTCTTGTGCCCAGTCAATTATCGCTTGTTTGCAAAATGGGCACTCAATATTCGTAGAGGCATCGTTAAGTTCTATCAATTGATAAGGCATTAGATTTGAAAAGTAGAGAAAAATATAGTGTAGAAGAAATTGATTAATAGTTCTATAGACAACCCATAAACCCAATTAAAACACACACATTAAAATTACAACGTAATTACAATGTAATTTCAAATTTATCTCCAGTAATTAGATAATGAATTTATCTCCTGCTTACAAAAAATTTAGTATAAGAATTATCGTTGCAAAAATAATGATGTAAAATCATGGTTGTTGCAGAAATAGGATATTTTAATGCTCACTGATCTTGATGATTTTTATTGTTTTGCTCTCGTTGTTGAGCATGGTGGCTTTAGTGCTGCTGAGCGTGTAACGGATATACCAAAATCAAAATTAAGTCGTCGTGTGTACAGCTTAGAAGAAAATTTAGGCGTTCGCTTAATCCAACGTAGCTCTCGTCATTTTGCCGTTACAGATATTGGAATGGATATTTATAGACATGCTCAAGTCATGATGAATGCTGCACAAGCTGCTCATGATCTGGTTGATCATTTAAGTATTCAACCTAGAGGTGTGGTGAAGGTTAGTGTGCCCGTTGATATTGCTCAAAATCAACTTCCTAAAATCCTACCTGCTTTCTTAAAAAAATATCCTGAAATTCGTTTGCAACTTATGGTCAGTAACCGCCGAGTGGATGTCATTAATGAAGGGATTGATATCGCTTTACGTGTTCGCTCAAAACTAGATGACGATCCAAGTTTAGTTCTTAGACAGTTTGCCCTTATAGAACAAAGTTTATTCGCAAGTCAGGCATATTTAAATGAGTTTGGGGATATAAAAAACCCAGAGCAGCTCAGTGAACATCGCATTTTAAGCTTATCTGAAGAACATCTTGATCAACAGTTCATTTTGCATGGACCTGACACTCAACAAAAGAAAGTCAAAGTGAGCCCGATTGTAATGGGCACAAACATACACATGTTGGCTCAATTGGCTAGTCAGAACTGTGGTATCGCATTATTGCCAGAGAGTGCAGCAGAAGATTTCCTGAAGTCTGGGCAACTTCTACAAATCTTACCAGACTGGAAAGCACCTCATGGAATATTACATGCTGTATATCCATCACGCCGAGGATTACTACCTGCTGTTCGAGTATTCATTGACTATTTAGTAGAACATCTTTCTGAGCGTTAAAATAAAAAAGTTCGATGAATTATCGAACTTTTTTTATATTTTTTAAATTGCAGGATAATTTCCCACACCTTCTGGCCATGGTGTTAATAGTTCAAAGCCAGTATCTGTTACTGCAACCATATGTTCCCATTGAGCAGATAACGAAAGATCTTGAGTAATGACTGTCCATCCATCATTTAACTCTTTCACTTGCGGCCTACCTGCATTCACCATAGGCTCAATGGTAAAGACCATACCTTTCTTTAAGACCAAACCTTGCCCACGCTGCCCATAGTGCAAAACATTGGGTTGTTCATGATAGACCTTACCAATCCCATGTCCACAGTACTCTCGAACAATACTATAGCCTTCTCGGTGAGCAACCGATTGAATAGCATAACCAATATCACCCAATGTAGCTCCTGGCTTAACTGTATGGATACCAGCAACCATCGCTTCATAAGTTGTATCAACAAGTTTTTTTGCTTGTGGGTTTACATTACCCACAAAATACATGCGGCTCGTATCACCAAAATAACCATCTTTAATTATTGCGACATCAATATTAATAATATCGCCATCTTTTAAGATTTTATTCGGCGATGGTATTCCATGGCAAACAACTTCATTGACTGAAGTGCATATCGTTTTTGTAAAACCGTGATATCCCACATTAGCAGGAATAACTTTTAAATTATTTACAATATAATCATTACAGAGGTTATCTAAATATTCAGTAGATACGCCCGGTTTAATATAGGCCTCTATCATTTCTAAAACTTGCGCAGCCAAGCGTCCAGAAATTCTTAATTTTTCCAGATCTTGTTCAGTTTTAATGGTAACAGTAGAAGCTCTCATTCAATTCTATCCTCGCAGACAAGAAACATGCCCGTCCCTACAAAACCTAAGGTTATTCAAAATATTTTAGGATGAATATAAGTCAGACCAAAAGCCTAAAATGCTTAAATATTCAGCATTCATAGTAAAAGTTTATCTTTTTATTCTTACATATTTTTTATAAAAAGTCAGAACTTAAAAAGAAGTTCTTTTGTCCTTTTTATGGCTTTTCAAGCACATACTTTAACCAAACAATCGCGTATAACACCATATATCGTTTTAACCACCCGAAAAAAAGCTTTTTCACATAAATTAGCGCTTGAACATGATTACTTTTGCTCTAAAATTCCTTCTTTTTTATTCACTTTTAATTTATGCAACATCTTCGTACTGGAGATATTATTGCCTTAGGTTTTATGACCTTTGCCCTTTTTATTGGTGCTGGCAATATTATCTTTCCTCCCATCGTCGCTCAACAAGCTGGTGAACATGTCTGGTTAGCTGCACTAGGCTTCTTGATTACGGCTGTCGGCTTACCTGTAATTACCATTATGGCTCTCTCTCGTATGCAGGGATCCATTGAAATTATTAGTTCTCCCTTAGGTCGAGTAGCAAGCCTGATTTTAACTGTTGTTTGTTACTTATCAGTCGGACCTCTATTTGCTACCCCACGTACAGCTACTGTTTCTTATGAAATTGGTTTTTCCTCTTATTTTGGAACCTCAAGTAGCAGTCTTCTAATCTATAGTGCAATCTATTTTTCATTTGTAACTGTAGTTTCACTTTATCCAAACAAGCTTTTGGATACAGTTGGACATGTACTTGCACCACTAAAAATTATCGCTTTAGCAATTTTAGGAATTGCGGCGGTCATGATTCCTACGGGTTATGTTCCTGCACCGATTAATCAATACGTTGCGTCTCCTGTTTCCGAAGGTTTCGTAAACGGCTATCTCACCATGGATACCTTAGGTGCCTTGGTATTTGGTATTGTGATTATTCAAGCGATTTACTCTCGCGGTGTAACCGACAAGAAGCTAGTTACTAAATATGCAATTATTGCCAGTCTCATTTCAGGTGTTGGTCTTACTTTAGTTTATTTAAGCTTATTCAAATTAGGTTTAGGTAGCCATGAAGTAGCACCAAATGCAGCAAATGGTGCAGTAATTTTACATGCATATGTTCAGCATGCTTTTGGAAATATGGGTTCATTATTCTTAACTGGCCTCATCTTTTTAGCATGTATGGTTACAGCAATTGGCTTAACTTGTGCGTGTGGTGAGTACTTTGCTCAGTTAACGAAATTACCATATAAGCTTTTAGTCTTTATTTTAGTTGGTTTCTCTTTCATTATTTCTAATCTTGGATTAACTAAACTGATTGCTATATCAGTACCTGTCTTAAGTGCAATCTATCCACCTGCAATTGTGGTGATTATGCTGAGCTTCTTTTGGAAATTTTGGCACAAACCTTCTTTTATTGTCGGTTCAGTAACGAGTATTGCTTTAATTTTCGGTATTATTGATGGTCTTAAAGTTGCAGGTTTCAGCGATTATTTACCTGAATTTTTTCAACATTTACCTCTAAACGAACAAAACTTAGCATGGTTGATCCCATCTTTAGTTGTTCTTGTAATTACCGTAATTATCGACAAAGTTAAATTCAAAAACATTTAATTTAGTGGCTTTTTTTGAAATCGAGTTTTATCCAAACATGATTTTATATATTGAATAAAATGCTGTGTTTACCCAACCAGCATTTTATTTCCACACTAGCTTTTAATGACAAATCAACAATAGATATAATTAATTTTTACTGTAAAATTACACTAAAATAATTTTTAGCTTACTCAGGAAAGAAGAGCAACAATGAAAACTAAATATTACTTAACATTAGCAGATGCAGAGTTTTTAATGGAAGAAGCTCAAAAATACGCAATTGAACACAACTTTAAAGTCAGTATTGCAATTGTTGATGAAACAAGCTCTCTATTACTCATGAAACGTTTAGATGGCGCCTCTCCTTTAAGTTCACATCTATGCTTAGAAAAAGCGAAATGCTCTTCAATATCAGGTAGACCCTCAAAGTTTTACGAAGAACTTCTGCAAAGTGGACGTCTTGGTTTTTTAAGTATGCCCCGCGCTCAAGGGATGCTAGAAGGTGGAAAACCTATTCTTTATGAAGGTCAAACTTTAGGTGCTATTGGTGTATCAGGTGTTCAATCTTTTGAAGATGCAGAAATTGCTCAACACGCAATTGACACATTTTTTAAAAAGCAAAATAGCTAAAATAAAATGATAGGAAAGAGAAATTATTACACTTTTCACTTAAATAATCTCTCTTTCCTAAAAGAATAAGTATTTCATACAAAAATATTTAATATTTACTTTTTTAATACCTTAAGCTTTTATAAATATAGAGGTTTTTATAAAACTGCTCAAAAAAATTGCTATTCGCTATTGAATTGTATGAAAAATAGAAGTACAACATTAAACTTAAAACAAATTCTTGACTAAAACATTAGGTTTTAGTACCACCACAAGGAGGGATGGAGATGTTATCATTACATTTCAACAAACAAGTCTTCATTAACACTCTGAACAGCAAAGATTCAGTTGTGTATGGAGTAACGCCGCTTGCTCTTATGCTGACTTTGCTGTTTCAAGGTATGATCAAAGGAAATCTGAAACCCGAATACTTTATGTATGCGATGGTTGTTTCTTTCATATTTTGTCTGTGGGCCTTTGTCGATCATAAGATGCGAAAATTAGCTAAACGACGTCTTAGTCAACAATAATTGTAAGATTAAAAAATGGATGAGTGATCATCCATTTTTATATACCTAAAAATAAAAAAATTGTTCCCATAACTAAAATAGCTGTAGCTAATAATTCAGCAATAATCAATGCAACCATCATTAAAGACATTAACCATGAAGGCAGGTTAAAACGACCTAACCGATGAGGTTGTTTAAATTGATTTGTCGTGTCCTGTAAGTACCCATGTACGATATAAACTAAAATTGAAAAACTAAAAAACAAGAGGTTTGTTAACACACACCACAAAGTAATATTTTCGCTTAAAACAGTAAAATAACTTAGCACAGCAAGAATTAAGCTAGCAGATGCGTAAAGTAAGCTACTTCGATGAGCAATATCGACATAATAATGTGCACGACTCAATTCCGAACGGCGTATTTGCCAATATTTCCATACCCCTGTTAACATTCCTATCCATAAAAATATGCCACTAAAAACAATCGCTAACTGTACAGCTTTTGGTAAATCCATCTTTTTCCCAATTATTCGTTTTATTAAAATTTAATGAGCTGTATAGCATAAATCCTGACTTTATAGTCACATTTTAATCAAGTATCATTTTAGAACTCATGTAAATTAAAGTGATCAACAAGCTAATCATTACGTAATATTATGGATAACACTTTTGAATCATTTTGGATAACCTGTGAAGATGGTTATCAACTTGCTGCACAATTTTATCCAGCTGAATCAAAAAAATCAGCAAATCCTGTTTTGATTTGCCCAGCTACTGGTATTACCAAAAATTTTTATCATTCTTTTGCTACATGGTTAAGCCAACAAGGTTATGAAGTATTAAGCTTTGATTTCCGTGGAATTGGAGACTCATTGCATGGACCTTTAAAGCAAAGCGATGCAAGTATTAATGATTGGGGAACGCTTGATATTCCTTGTGCAATTGATGCTTTATTAAAAAAAACACAAGCAGAACAAGTTACTCTTCTTGGCCATAGTGCTGGTGGGCAACTGTTAGGAATTGTGCCTAATTTTCGCAAAGTAGCAAAAGTTGTTGCGATAGCAGGTTCTACTGGCAACGTAAAAGGTCTTAAAGGTAAAACCAAGTTTTTGGCACCTGTCATGTTTAAGGTTATCTTTCCAATTTCTAGTACTTTAAAAGGTTATGGCGCTACTCAATTTATTGGGATGGGTGAAAACTTGCCTAAAAAAGTTGCTCAACAATGGAGAGAGTTTTGTAGCAACCCAGGCTATGTAAAAAATGCCATAGGTAAAACTGTCTTTCAGGATTTTCATACTGAGATTATTTGCCCGATTACTTCGATTTGGGCAAGTGACGATGAAATTGCCACTCAACATAACGTTGAAGAATTATTAAGTTTATATCCTAATGCATCTACTAAAATGCTAGAGCTAAACCCTCTAAAACTCGGATATAAATCAATCGGACACATGTTAATGTTTAAAAAATCACATCAAAAGATCTGGCCTCTTTTAGAGCAAGAAATTCAATACTAATTTTCAATTCATCATTTACTTTTTGCCTCTATACCAGTAATCCGGTTTAGAGGTTTTTTTTATTATTAAAACGCCCTGCTCTTTTATAAAATAATCTTATTAAATTTATAGTTATCATAAGATAAGTAAAATATATTCGACATTCACTTCTTTGTATTAAAAACGAGCATTTTTTACGTAAATACGTCGATATAGCTTTAAAGTTCTGCTATGGTAATTTATCTGAAGCTGTTGTTTAAAAACGGTTAAACTAACCTATTTTAATACAAACAGCTTCTTTTTTTCTGTTTTAGCTAAAGCCAAAGAAATTGTTCAAGGATAATTATGCTAGCACTAGAGCCTCAACATATTCATATGAATCAACATGCTGTTGATAAACAACATGCATTACAGTGTCTAGTAGATATATTAGTGAAAGATGGGTTGGTTACTCCTGACTATATAACAGGACTGATCAACCGCGAACAGCAAAGTGCGACCTATTTAGGTCAGGGAATTGCAATCCCCCATGGGACTCCTCAATCACGAGAATTTATTTTAAAAACTGGTATTCGTTTAGCCCATTTTCCAGAAGGAATAATATGGGATGGGGAAAATACGATTTATTTAGCTGTTGTTATTGCAGCAAAATCTGATGAACATTTACAAGTATTACAAATATTAACTAGAGCGTTAATGCAGGATGTAAGTGAACAAGTAAAAAATGCATCAAAACCTGAACAAATTATTGAACTATTACAAGCTCAACCATTATCTTTAACACTACATGAAAATTTAATTCAAACTGAAATTGAAGCTCAGGATATTGAAGATTTGTTTTGGGCAGCAACTCAAGTCCTTAAAAAACAGAATTTCGTAAAATGCGGTTTTTTAAGTTCTCTAGATCCAGAGCAAGTCATTCAGTTGCAAGACCAGATCTGGTCTGTTTCTAGTAATCAGTTTGTTCAACAACCCGCTATTAGTATTGTAAAACCACGTCATCCTTTAGATGTAAACGGGCAGAAACTAAATACTTTAGTCTGTGTTGCTGCAAATGATCAGTTAGATAGCCAAAGATTTAATCGGCTGATTGATATTTTATTTAATCCAGAACAAGTTGCACAATTAGATCAAACCCAAGCACCAAATGAAATTGCTAAAATTATTGGTGCGGAAGTGATTCCCGATTGGCCAAACCGTTCAGTTGTATTGGCCAATGCACATGGATTACATGCCAGACCTGCGACTCATTTAGTGAACTTAACAAAAACTTTTCAAGGCGATATTCAAGTTGCAGTAGATGAAGGTAGTTTTTTTTCAGCTAAGAGTTTGACTCGCTTATTGGCTTTAGGATGTAAACGAGGTCAAACTTTACGTTTCATTGCAGAACCGGGAACAGATGCAGTAGAAGCTTTAGATAAAGTAATTTTGGCAGTACAACAAGGCTTAGGGGAAGAAATTGAACCGCTACTCTCTTCAGATACCAAAGAAGACCAAACACCTCAAACAATAACATCATTACCAAAAACATTGAGTACAAATACAGGTATTCCAGCTTCTAGTGGCTTAGCTTTTGGCCCAGTACATGTCATTAAACCTAAAGTTTATCAATATGAACGTATGGGTTTAAGTGTTAAAGCTGAGAAAGAGAAACTTGATATTGCTCTTCATGCAGTTAAAAACAATATTCACCAAGTGATTGCGAAATCTGAAGCTTCTGAAATTAAGCAAATATTCCAAGCACATTTAGAAATGTTGGATGACCCCGATCTCATTAATGGTGTTTATCAAAAGATTAACTTAAATCTTTCTGCCCCTGCTGCTTGGCATGAACATATTGAAGTAGCAGCTAAAGAGCAAGCGGCTTTACCAGACCGTTTACTGGCTGAGCGTGCTACAGACTTACGTGATATTGGCGATCGGGTTTTAGCTCAACTCTGCGGTGAAGTTATCATCGAAGAACCTAAAGAGCCTTATATCCTAATTATGTATGATGTGGGACCAAGTGATGTGGCTCGCCTCAATAAAGATCGTGTTGCTGGTATTTTAACAGCTGTTGGCGGTGCAAGTGCCCATAGCGCTATTGTTGCTCGTGCTTTAGGTATTCCTGCCATTGTTGGTGCTGGGGATCAAGTATTGGACATTGAGCAGAAAAGCTCTCTTCTAATTAACGGAGACACGGGAGCTTTCGTTTTAAATCCAACTACTCAACAAATCGAACACGCAAAACAAGAACGTGAGCTGCAACAAAAAATTCGTGAAGAGGCTGAACGCCACTGCCAAGAACCTGCGATTACTTTAGATCAACATCAGATCGAAATTGCAGCCAATTTAGGAAAAGTTCAAGCCACAGCCCACGCAGTGGAATGTGGCGCGGAAGCAATTGGCCTACTTAGAACAGAGCTTGTTTTTATGGCTCATAGCAGCGCCCCAAATGAGGCAGCCCAAGAAGCAGATTATCGGGTTGTATTAGATGCACTTGCTGGTCGCCCTCTCGTAGTACGCACTCTAGATGTGGGAGGCGATAAACCTCTGCCTTACCTACCGATTGCAGAAGAAGAAAATCCGTTTTTAGGACTAAGAGGCATTCGCTTAACCTTAAGACGGCCTGAGCTATTACGTCAACAGCTTACTGCTTTGCTTAAAGCCGCAGATGATCGCCCTTTAAGAATCATGTTCCCAATGATTGGCCGTGTAGAAGAATGGCGTGCTGCTAAAGCAATTCTTGATGAAGTAAAAGCTGCATATACATGTGCGAACTTACAAGTTGGCATTATGATAGAAGTTCCTTCTGCCGCATTACTTGCTCCTATTCTTGCTCAAGAAGTGGACTTTTTCAGTATTGGAACAAATGACTTAACTCAATATACCTTAGCTATTGACCGTGGCCATCCTATCCTCTCTGCTGAAGCAGATGGTCTGCATCCAAGTATTTTGCAATTGATTGATCAAACAGTAAAAGCTGCACACAAACATGGCAAATGGGTAGGAATATGCGGTGAACTAGCGGCTGATCCAAAAGCTGTACCTATTCTTATGGGATTAGGTGTAGATGAACTCAGTATGTCACCGAATAGTATTGCCTTGGTAAAAGCACAGATTCGTACACTAAACTACAGCCAAGCTCAAATACTTGCACAGCGTGCACTTGAATGTGATAGCGCCCCTGCTGTACGTCAGTTATCCGAACAAGAACTGTAAAGATTAGGAATGGTAATGGCTAAAATTTTAACAATTACTTTAAATCCTGCAATTGATGTCACGATACAACTCAATGAGTTGCAGATAGGTGAAGTAAATCGCCAAGAATCTGTAGAGATTCATGCTGCTGGAAAAGGGCTTAATGTTGCACAAGTTTTAAAAGATTTAGGACATGATGTTATTGTTTCCGGTTTTCTAGGAACTAGTAATCGACAGATTTTTGATACACATTTTGAGCAAGTTCAATTTCAATCTGAATTTATTTATATTGAGGGTGAGACGCGCCAGAATATAAAAATTGCTGAACATTCCGGTCGTATGACCGATTTAAATGGAAAAGGATTTTTAGTATCTGAACTGGATAAAAAGAACCTATTCCAAAAAATTGAAATGATTTTGCCGCAAGTAGAAGTCGTTGCTATTGCTGGTAGCCTTCCACAAGGTTTTGGTATTGATGAGTTTCAGAAGCTTATTAAGCTGATTCAAAAACATGGTAAAAAAGTTGCCCTTGATACAAGTGGTAAAGCGTTAGTGGCTGCAATTGAATGCCAACCATGGATGATTAAACCAAACACCGATGAGTTAATAGAAAGCTATCAGCTTCCTGCCACAACCTATGTCCAGCAAAAAGAGCTTTTTAAAAATTTAGCTAAAATTGAGCATGTCGTTATTTCGATGGGTGAAGACGGTGTAAACTGGCTACATGAAACACATCCACTACATGCCCAAACCCCTAAAGTGATCGTTAAAAGTACCGTTGGTGCGGGCGACTCTCTTTTAGCCGGCATGATTCACGGCTTAATAAATAACTTCTCTGCCGAAGAAACATTGAAAACGGCTACGGCAATTGCGAGCCATGCTGTAACACAAATTGGCTTTCGTATTCCAAATGCTGAAATGCTAAACCAATTAAAAGCCCAAACTACAATCAATTCATTGAGTGAATCTGATGCCAACTGCTAAACATTTATTATTTGTCATTAATAGTCCGCAACAGCAAGTCAATGCTTTGATTTTAGCTCGAAAGCTTGCACAGGTAGCATCCCAACAGGGTTACGAAAATAATATAATTTCGCTCGATGAATTCGAAGAAAATCAAAACTTTGATCAAATCATTGTTATTGGACAACGTCCGAAAAATCTTAATATTTTTGGTACACACCCTTTATCTTTAATTAGCATTGAAGAAATCAAACATGATGCTCATTCAGCTTTCCAAGCTGGCTTAGATCATTTAAAGCCAGCTCAAGATTGGCAGAGTGATAATACGCCATCGCTAAATAAGGCGACTAAATTTGTTGCAATCACTGCGTGCCCTACAGGTGTTGCTCATACCTTTATGGCTGCTGAAGCATTACAACAAGGTGCAGAAAAACTTGGTTATGATATTGAAGTAGAAACACAAGGTTCCGTTGGTGCAAAAAATATTTTATCAGCCCAAGCTATTGCTGAAGCGGACATCGTGATTCTTGCTACTGATATTGAAGTTAATACAGACCGTTTTGTGGGCAAGCGTGTTTACCGATGCGGTACTGGTTTTGCATTAAAGCAAACAGATAAAGCTTTTGCTGAAGCGATTAGTAATGCACAAGTTTTAGATCAAGGTAAGCAACAAACATCAGCAGAGAACAAGGATAAAACCGAAAAAGTTGGCGTATATAAACATCTCTTAACAGGTGTTTCTTATATGTTACCTATGGTGGTGGCTGGTGGTCTTCTAATTGCCCTATCCCTATGCTTTGGCTTAAATGCTGCTGAGCAAGCCGGAAGTTTACCAGCCATATTAAAACAAATTGGGGCCGCTGCATTTATGCTCATGGTCCCGATGTTATCGGGTTATATTGCCTACTCCATTGCTGATCGCCCTGGCCTCGCACCTGGCTTAATCGGCGGCTTACTCGCCTCTCAATTACAAGCAGGCTTTTTAGGCGGCATCGTTTCAGGTTTCCTTGCGGGCTATATCGCACTTTTTATTGCAAAAAAACTCAAACTTCCTACTAGTCTAGAAGCACTTAAACCGATTTTAATTATTCCTTTATTAGGTACACTCTTTGTTGGTCTCATCATGTTCTATGTGGTTGGACAGCCTGTAGCACATATTTTCGAGCTCATGAAAGACTTCCTAAATAATATGGGCACAACAAATGCTGTGTTAATGGGAATTATATTAGCAAGCATGATGTGTATCGATTTAGGTGGCCCAATCAATAAGGCAGCCTACGCTTTTACTGTCGGATTGCTTACAACAAATACCTATATGCCTATGGCAGCAACAATGGCGGGTGGTATGGTGCCTGCTATTGGTATGGCTATTGCGACTTTCGTGGCTAAAAATAAATTTAGTACAGGAGAGAAAGATGCTGGAAAAGCTGCTTTCGTATTAGGTTTATGTTTTATTTCAGAAGGTGCAATTCCTTTTGCAGCAAAAGACCCAATGCGCGTTATTCCGACTTGTATTTTAGGTGGTGCAGTAACTGGCGCACTTGTTGCACTATTCCACTGCGAGTTAGTTACTCCTCATGGTGGCGTATTTGTTCTATTAATTCCCAATGCAATTAACCATGCTTGGTTATATCTTGCTGCAATTGCTGCAGGTAGTATCGTTACAGGAATAAGCTATGCAATTGTTAAGAAAAAAGTAGAAGAAAAGACTGCGACCACTGCATAATAAAAAAGGGAGAATATTAATTCTCCCTTTTTTAAATTAAATACTATTCAACAATCTGTTTTAGTAGTGCTTATATCACTTAATCTGAGTAGCTCTTGCCATAATCTGTGCAGGTACTTCTTCTGCTAACATAACAGTTAAAGTTGGTTCTTTTTGCGATTTAGCAGATAAATTCTGAGATTCTAAAACTGTATTTATATCTTTTGGGGCTAATTTAAACATAGCACCTGTTGCAGGATCTACAATTAAAATCCCGATTAAACCACCAAAAAGAATATTACCAAAATACCAACCACTCAATGTTCCGGTAACTTCTACTGTTTTGCTTTGATAACCAGCTTTACTAAAAGTTATCTGATAATTCTCAGGTTTGAAATAGCCTGCACCCTTTTTCAAACTTACTGTTGCTGGTGTTTGCCCAGTATGGATTTTCACACCTTTACGGTTTTTAATCTCAATTGTTGCAGACTCAGGAACACTAGTAAAAGTCAGTGTTTGCGAAGAACCTGAAACAATAGTTGCACAACCATTTATTCCCAAAGTTAAAGCAATCAAAGAAGTAAGTAATAATTTTTTCATCATGAAACCAAAAGATTTATCAGTAATTATTGGAATGCGAACTATAATAAATGAAACAAAAAATAACAATTGGAATACAATTCATTAGAACAACAATTAAGCAATTACTTAAGTAAGAGTTATTAAAAATATAATTTATAGACAAAAAAGCTAAATTTATAACGCTAATCATTCAACTAGTTTTTTAATTTTATATAAAATAATCAATAAGTTGTTACATAAACCCATTTTATTTTGCTAAATAATAGATGATTCATGTTAAATGTATGGTAAATTTCATCAACAATTAAACAAATTAAGATGCTGATATTTATAAATATTTTTTATTTAAATATCTTGATTTTTCATAGTTATGACTTTAGAGACAAAAACTATCTCGTTCAATGCCACGGTCAAATCATATTTTTTTTTCTACGATGCGTTTGCAAGCCAATATCGTTTAATTAACGATCAAGCAAGCCTAGATGCAATCTTGTATATCTGTTCAAAGATTTTAAGGAATTAATGGCTATGACTGATCAAGTCACATTAACTTTCAACAAACTTTGACTATAGAAGAAGAATATTTGTAGTTTGTGCAAAGTATAGGGATGTTTATCAAGACAAGGGTAACTAAACCATGTCATTGTTAAATTTAGCTATATAAATTTTGCTCAGCAAGTAAAGTCCTGATATAACTTGCTTAATGAAACTATATTTTTCAACTATTAAAGATAGTTCACCAGAAATGCGATCCACCAAGGTATGGGGAAAAGTCAATGACAAAGAAGTATGCGCGTTTTTTACCTACAACAGAATCTTTTACTCTTGAAGATTTTCCATATTATTGGATTACTCAAGTACATGCTCAGTATGTACAAAATATTGATAATGCTTTAAAAAAATATGGTTTAGATAACTCACGTAGACGCATTATGTTGGCTTTAAGCAGTAAGCCCCATGCGAGTGTTTCTGAACTTTCAGATATGATTATTTCAAAAATGTCGACAACGACTAAAATTGTCTATCGCTTAAAAGATGAAGGTTTGGTTGAAACTTATTCTTGTCAGACCGATGGTCGAATCACCCGCGTGGTACTTACAGAAAAAGGTACTGAAATGATCAATAAGATTAATGATCTAACCAGTGTAGTACTCGAGCAATCATTCGAAGGTATCACCCCATTGCAATTAGAAAAAATGATGGAAAGTTTAAAATTACTTTTAAAAAATCTTTCCCGTTAAAAATGGAATAGATCTTTTACTCGTCAGTAATACCTAAGCTCTCTGTCAGGAGAGCTTTTTCTATTTTAATACCTCGTCTAAGCATTGATAGAAACAATACCCCACATAAAATAATCAATTAACTTCTCATCTGTTGACTTGAGCTCTTAACTCCAGTAGAAATTCTCTTTCAATAACTGAATAGCAAATTTTTGAAAATGGCTAAAAGAAAATACAAAAGTGACAAGTTTCAAGTGCGCCGTATTAACCGTCAATGGTGGGTACTTGAAAAAGACCTCGAATCAAACTGCTATTTAAAACATGAACAAGTGGCAACCAAAACCTTAGCAAACAACTATGCAGATGATTATATTGAACAATACTATATGAATCTTTATATTCAACAAGAGTTGAAAAAACCTGAAACTGTATAAAAAAGCCATTTGGCTTTTTTTTATTTTTAATAGTTTAAAGTTATAAAATCAAAAATTAGGAATAAAAAAAACCTACATCTTGGGGAAAATGTAGGCTATAAAATGCACAAAAAGGAAATATATATCCTTCTTGATGAAAAGAATTTTACGATAATATAAGCCTTTATTTTATATTACTTTTGTAAACTTAATGGTGGTTATTGTATTTATCTAGAATTTTTAAACCTGCCCCTCTTTATATATTATGGTTAAAATTTGTTTTATTAAAATTTTAACCATAACAATTTACTTTGCATCATTTTTATAATTTATTTTCATTAGTTTTATTAAGATAGGTTTCTAAAGACGATTATAAGTTTCTGTTTTAATAAGTTTTTTACAAAAATAAGCATAAATCTTTTTTTAACTTAACACAGATAAAAATCAATAAATAACAAAAACATAAATTAAATATTAAGTATATAATATATTTAACCCCTCAATTTTAGTTCAAAAAAAAGACAGGTGAAAATTATTTATTGCTGTTTTGATTACTACAGAAAGATTACAATAATGACTTATAAATAGATTAACCCCATACAATCTTTCTAGGCATGTTATGACTTCAATGTCGAACAACACCCAAAAGCATTTTATTGTTGAGCAAATTCCACTACCGACTTGGGTGAGTGATGAAAATGGCTTGATATTATATTGCAATATAGAGTGTACAGAATATTGGCAGGATACTTTTTCTCCATTACCTCAGCAATGGTTAGATTTTATATCTCCTGTCGATTTACATGAAGTCAAAAATAGATGGCTCGAAGCAATTCGCCTGCAAAAAAGAATAGAATTAAAATGTCGACTTTTACAAGGTGGCAATCAATATAGATGGTGCAAACTTTCTATTCAAGCCTCCAAATATCGCGGCTCTTCTTTAGCCAGTGAATGGTATGTCAGCTTTTTAGATATTGATCACGATATTCAAGAACAACAAAACTTGCAAAAGAATATTGAAATACAAAATCAAATGTTAGACATCAGTGTTGATTGCATTAAAGTATTAAATGTTGATGGCACAGTTTCTCATATGAATAAATCAGGATGCCTCGCTTTAGGCGTTCCTGTTGATGAAACAGAATTTGGAATGAAATGGCTTGAGCTTTTACCACCTCATATTCGTAAACGTGGACGCGTCGCTTTAAAAAAAGCCCTTCAAGGCAAAGTTGCCAGATTTGCTGGAATGAGCTGTTTACCAGATCAGGACCCCGAATATTGGGATAATATGCTGACCCCAATTCATCGGGAAAATGGTGAAATCGGACAAATACTTTGTGTATCTCGTAACGTTACTCAACAGCATTTGGCAGAAAATCTGCTTAGGAATATGAGTGAACGAGATGAACTTACCGGTTTATGTAATCGGCGTTCTTTTAAATTTCAGCTTAAACGTACCCTTGCATATTCAAAAGATAGTCAAACAAGTGTGGGTTTACTATTAATTGATCTTGATCATTTTAAGCATATTAATGACACTTTAGGGCATAGCGCAGGTGATCATCTTTTAAAAGTTTTATCCAAACGCTTTAGTCATTGCGTTGATGATGAAAGATGCTTTGTCGCAAGACTGGGTGGAGATGAGTTTGCGGTTATTATTAATAATCTCAAATCTGAAAATGATGTACGTGACCTTGCAGCCATTTTACTTCAGCAATTAAATCAACCTATTACCTATTTAGGTAATGTGCTCAATGGTGGTATGAGTATTGGTTGTGCCATTTATCCTCAAGATGCCGTAGACCAATCAGGTTTACTCAGTTGTGCTGATATGGCATTGCATGACTTAAAAGCGCGTGGTCGTGGTGGTATCCGTATGTATGATCCATGCATGATGCAAATGACAGAAACAGTCGCTTCTCAGCTTAATTTAGCACGTCAACTTATTCGCCATCATACCATCCAGCCCTACTACCAACCCAAAGTAGATTTAAGAACTCATCGTGTTGTAGGTTTTGAAGCTTTATTACGATGGCATACTACTTCAGCTCAAAGAGGTTACCCTGCACAAATTGCAGAGGCTTTTAAAGATTATAATTTAGCGAGTAAGATCGGTGAAACGATGCAACATCAAGTTTTACGAGACATCGCCAAATGGATAGATCTTGGTATTAAACCTCTTCCTGTTTCGCTCAATGCTGCACCAGTTGAATTCTTAAGAGACAACTATGCTGAAAAGCTTTTGAAAAAGATCAATCAATTTCAAATACCGACACATTATATTGAAGTAGAAGTCACCGAACATATGCTTGGCGACCGAGGTTCAGAATATGTGATCCGGGCACTTAATAAATTAAAACAGCATGGAGTCCACATTGCACTAGACGACTTTGGTACTGGTTTTTCATCGCTAACCCATATTCGTGACTATCCAATTGACAGTTTAAAAGTAGATTGTAGTTTTATACAAAAGATGCAACATGACCCATCAATTTATGCGATTGTCCAAGCAATTGGTTTACTCGCTCCAAATTTATCACTGGGGCTCATTGCAGAAGGAATTGAAACTCCGGAACAAGAAGAGTTACTTCGACAATTTGGATATAGTATAGGTCAAGGATTCTTGTTTGAGTCCGCTATAGATGCCAATCAAGTCATTTCAATTCTCAAACAGAATCAACCCTACCTAGAAAGTCATTACAATGCTTTAAGATAAAATCTTTAATAAACTTTCTCGCCTCTATTCATACTAAAAATAAACAATAAATCTTTAAAAATTATTCATAATATAAGCATAAAGATAATAAATCGGTGTTTTGGCACCATACATTGTCATAGGACAATAAGGAGCAATATATGAGTTATCACCATATCTTGGTTCCAGTCGATGGTTCTCCTACTTCACTCATTGCTGTCAACCATGCAGCAGCACTTGCTAAGGCCTTTGGTAGTAAAGTGACTCTAGTATATGCGCTTACGATAGATCCTTTTATTTCTGTAGAATTCATTGATAGTACAGAATTAGCACAGGATTATTTTAATAAAGCTAGAGCATCGATTCAGGGTATTTTAGACCAAGCGAAAGAACAATTTAGCCAACATGGAATTTATGTTGAGACAAAAATTGTTGAGGGTCAAACAATCCACACAGAAATTATTAAAGCAGCTACCGAGCTCAAAGCAGACTTGTTAGTCATTGGTTCTCATGGTCGAAAAGGGTTTAAAAAGTTCTTCTTAGGAAGTGTGACTCAAGCTCTTTTAGGAGAAATTCATTTACCGGTATTAGTCGTAACTGAATAGTTTTTCTGAAACTGAAAAAAAACCGATCTTATGTAGATCGGTTTTTTAATAGCCTGTTTTACTGAGCTTTATATGTAAATCTAATCATAGATCCTGAATTTTCTAATGTATTCGTTACAGAGCCATCATCTTTTTGGACATTTCCGGAAGTATCAGTCAATACATATAAAACATTCCCATCTGGACTGGCAATCACGTCACGATAACGGTTATTACTCTTAAACATCGGCACAGCATCATCATAAGTAGCACTGTAAGTTGGATCCAGCTTAATACGGAAAATAACACCGCGCTTTAAAGATGGAACCAATAAGGTATTTTCCCAACCAGAAATTGCTTTTTTGCCTCCCTTATAGACATAAGCAGATGACGGCGCAACCGTTGGCCAGCAAATGTAGGTCATATCCCCACAGGTTGGGTCATTATAGTTATAGGTATCTTGGACGGTATATAAAGTTTTTAACGGCGGTACAAAGTTTTTACCAGTCCATTCAGACTCTTTAGTCACTGGAACGCCAGCTGCCACTTTTAAACCATTTTGTCCTAAATCTTTAATTTGTGCTTTATTGCTTGCTGCTGAATAATTTGCATAAGCATAACCGCTGTCATCTTTGTAACCTGCTACATTTGGCCAACCATAGTTACCACCTTTGACAATGAGGTTAATTTCATCATCAGAGTTTGGACCCTGTTCAGATTGCAACAGTTTACCATTTGGAGTAAATGCCAAGCCCTGTGGGTTACGATGACCGAGCGTATAAATATGACTAATTACACCGTTAAAGCTTGGATTATCTTTTGGAATACTTCCATCCAGATTTAAGCGTAATACTTTACCCATATAGGTATGATAGTCTTTGCCGCTCAGTTCCTGTTGAGTCGGCGTATGTTGTGCCTGATTTGGTAAGAATAAATAAGCAAGCTGGTTACGTCCCTGATCACCAATCGTATAGTAAATCTTTTGGTCTGGACCAATGACAAGGCGACCCGACTGATGGTCTTTCGATGAAGGTAATCCTGCTAATAAATCTACTGGTTTCTCAAGAGTATCTGTTGCTTTGTTATAGGTATATCGACGAATAATAGTTTGATTCGGTAATTCTTTATCTGTAGATTTCGGATTTTTAAATGTACCTGAAACATAGATATAAGGGTTCTGTTTAAAATCTGGATGAAAAGCAAAACCCAATAAACCGTTTTGTCCATCAGCATCATTTACAATCTCAGGAACCTGAAAAACTGTTTTTACACTGCCTGATTCAGGGTTAACTCTTAGAATCTTACCTGTTGCCCGCTCCGTTAACCAAATTTGATTATCAGGTCCCCACAATAAAGCATGCGGCTTATTTAAATTAGATAGAAGAACTTTCTTGTCAAAGCTTTCTGTTTTCGCTTTAGCAAATTGAGATGGAGTAGGAGGGACATCAGCAAATGCTGAATTGAGCGTAAGTAACTGAGCAGCACCTAATAAAGTAATTTTAGCCAATAAATGTTTATTCATGTGTCCACCTTATAAATTGTCAAAATTTTCCGAGAATTTTTAAAACGTTAATAAAGGGTTTTTAGGAGTTCTCTATATGATTTGTATTATGATGAATAACGAATCTATTAAAATCTAAATTTTTGAAAGGCTCTGTTGCATAAAAGTAGCTATTAAAAATGGATAAACACTCTTACAAAGTCTTTTTAAGATGAGTAACTTAAAGCTAAGTTTGATCTATTTTTATACATGCTCAATTAATTTTATATCTTAATGTTTTTTGAAATGGTCTTCTAAAGTTAGCACAATATCGCTATTAACCATGAATGCAGATCAGTATCCTTTCTTAAAACAATTTCATAAACCCAATGATGAAAAACATTCAATTATAAAGTTTTTGCTCTGCTAATTTCCTAAGCTCAGGTTAGTCAACCTTAAAAACTTATGCTATTCTTCGGCCACTTTTTAAAGCCTCAAATTCTCTATTCCCATGACACTTACTCCACCTTAAGTTTATTTACCCTTACCCATTGTAAATAACTCATCACTGTTTAGTGATGTGGTGTAGTCGCTTGTGTTGATATATCACATCACTAGCCTTTTCAAAATTTAGAACTATAGGCTATCCCCCTCATGTTAACGAATGTCCGAGAACAATGGTTCTCTAATGTCCATGCAGATATTCTTTCCGGTCTTGTTGTTGGTCTTGCTTTAATTCCTGAAGCCATTGCATTTTCAATTATTGCGGGTGTAGACCCCAAAGTTGGGTTATACGCGTCTTTTTGTATTGCAGTCATTATTTCATTTGTAGGCGGTCGTCCCGCTATGATTTCGGCAGCTACGGGTGCCATGGCTCTAGTCATGACTACACTTGTAAAGGACCATGGGCTTCAATACCTATTTGCAGCAACTGTTTTAACTGGTGCCATACAGATCTTAGCTGGATATTTCAAACTCGCCAAACTCATGCGTTTTGTTTCCAAATCAGTCGTTATTGGTTTTGTTAATGCGCTCGCCGTACTCATTTTTATGGCTCAACTACCAGAATTGGTAAACGTGACGTGGCATGTCTACTTATTGGTAGCAATTGGTTTAGCAATTATTTACCTATTCCCCTATATACCAAAAATTGGAAGGTTTTTTCCCTCGCCCCTTATTTGTATTATCGTCATCTCACTACTTACCATTTTTCTAGGTATTGATATTCGAACAGTGGGTGATATGGGATCATTACCAGATACCTTACCTATATTTTTAATTCCAGATATTCCTTTTAATTTAGAAACACTACTTATTATTCTTCCCTATTCATTAGCCCTTGCTGCTGTTGGTTTACTTGAGTCAATGATGACAGCAACAATTGTTGATGAAATGACAGATACACCGAGCGATAAGTTTCAAGAGTGTAAAGGTCAAGGGATTGCCAATATTGCCTCAGGCTTTATGGGAGGAATGGCTGGTTGTGCCATGATTGGTCAATCCATGATTAATGTAAAATCTGGTGGTCGCACACGTTTATCTACATTTTGTGCAGGCATATTTTTACTGATTTTAGTTGTATTTTTAAGTGATTGGTTAAAGGTGATTCCTATGGCTGCTCTTGTTGCTGTCATGATTATGGTGTCAATCAGTACTTTTGAGTGGAAATCGCTTATTCACTTTAAATCGAATCCTAAAAGTAGCAATGTTGTTATGATTGCAACTGTCATTGTTGTTGTAGCTACCCATAACCTAGCACTAGGCGTATTAACCGGTGTTTTACTTTCCGCGTTGTTCTTAGCCAATAAACTTGAAAATGATATTCATGTAAATACATCCTTTGAAGGTGAAATGCGTGTGTATGATTTAAGAGGACAAATATTTTTTAGTTCTTCTGAAAAGTTCATGCAAGGGTTTAACTTTAAGGAAGATATAAAAGAAGTCATTATAGATCTTACACACTCACATATTTGGGATGTAACTTCAGTAGCAATGCTTGATTCGGCCATCAATAAATTTCAAAAAAATGGCATAAAAGTTACTGTACGCGGCTTAAATGAAGCCAGTTCAATCATGATTGATAAATATGGTACTCACGCTAAAATTTAAAAAAGGTCCTTCGGGACCTTTTTACGATCTACAGATTAAATTTTTTATTAAGGAGATTTATACAACAAACGATTTGGACTACCAGATGGATTTTTTACCACATTACTACTTGCTTGATTTAAAAGATTAGTAGAGATGGTTTGTGGTGTCGCAGTGGGGGTGCTTTGCAGCATTTCAGCAACGACACCTGCAACATGTGGCGTAGCCATCGATGTTCCATTTAAAACTTTAGTAGCCGTATTACTGCCTATCCAAGAAGAATTAATTTGGCTTCCCGGTGCAAAGATATCAACACAGCTTCCATAATTAGAATAACTTGCACGCGTATCAGTACTATCTGTAGCAGCAACTGTAAGTGCTTTACTTACTCTTGCTGGTGAGGCACTGCAAGCATCAGTATTTGAGTTTCCAGCAGCCACCACCATGACATAGCCATTATTAAATAAATTTTCAACTGCACTATCTAAAGAGGTACTCGCATCCCCACCTAATGACATATTCACAACTGCTGGTTTTTTACCATTTTTTAATATCCAATCTAAACCAGCAATCACATTACTAGATGCACCAGAGCCATCACATCCTAAAATCCGAATTGGAACCAAATTTACATTCTTAGCCACACCATAAGTACTTCCACCAACCGTTCCTGCGACATGTGTACCATGCCCATTACAATCAGTTGTACCATTCCCATCCGATATTGCAGTATACCCACTTAATACCCGCCCTGAAAATTGTTGATGGCTAGACAATATACCTGTATCAACAATATAAGCTGTCGTACCAGAACCCGTCTGTAAATATGAATAAGCAGAATTTAAAGGTAAAGCTTTTTGGTCAATACGATCTAGTCCCCAATCCGGATTACTCTGAGTAGTGGCATCAATTTTCATGACTGTATCGTTTTCTATAGAAAGTACTTTCGGATTTTTTTTCATTGCTTCGACAAAAGCAGTAGCCGCTGTATCGGGTAAATAAATTGCGAAACCCTTAAGTACAGTGTCATATGACTGTAAGACCTTAGCACCATGTTGCTTAGCAATATTTTGCGCAAAATCTATAGATGGTCCAGCATCTTTATTAAGAATAACAATGTATTGGTTTTTAATAATTCCCTTTGCTTGAGAAGAATCTAGTAAAGAACTGGTTGTGTTTGGTGCTGCATGGACTAGATTGATGGCGGCCATTGTAAAGAAAGCAGCCGATACTTGGCAAAACTTCATGAAAAATCTCCATATCTTTTATTCATACATCATTGTTATGATCTGTACTGTCGTTATATTTAAGAATTATTTTTTTTGGAAAGAAATTTTGCTTGAACTCCCATGTATCAAAACTAAATCATATTTTCATAAAACTTTGTTTTATACAACGCTAGTATCTTTTTTCAATCAAAAATGTGAACTAATTCTAAAAATTAGAGAATTATAGGTTTGCGTTTAAAGATTAATTATTATTCTTACCTATAAAATTTCAAGAAGGATCTACAATATAAAAATATATAATCATTACCAATAATATAAAAGTAGAAATTGCAAGATAGGTACCAACTGTATTAAAACTTCGCAAAAATTTCCAGATATCCATAAACACATAATAAAACAACTATTTATAAAAATTATTTCAGAATTTAAATAAAGTAGCAATCAGAAGAGATTTACAATTTTTTTAACTATAAAGGTTCAGTATCAAATACGTAAAAAAATATTACTTCAAAAAACAAATAATAAAATAAATATATTATCCAATTATAAATTATTCTTGTTTTTTAGTTCAGGCAATTCCAATTTTTGTCCCGCTAAATGATGTTTACAATTAAGAGAATATTCAATAAAACCTTCTTCTATAAAATAATGACAACGCCCAATGATACTTATGCTCGGATTAAATGTTGGTTTTTCAAGGCTACCGTTAAAGAACCACTGATTCCCATTAGAAAAGGGGTACTCTACCGGAATATAGTGGAAATGCCCACAAGCCGGACACATATGTACATACATCCCACCTTCAAAATATTGTACTTTCATAAAGGCTCCTTTTTAAATAAAAAAGCCAACCCATATGAGCCGACTAAATCTATCCACGTAAGAACACTACCTATTATTTAATTATTCGTTATAGTTTTCTCTTTTTTGTTTTTCTGCTTTTACTTTAACCAAGAGATATTACAGATTGATGAAGATTTTTTTAATTATGTTTTACATAAATTTTATTATGAAATGATTTTATAAGCACACATTTAAAAACCATAGATTCTAAATAAGTTCTAAAATTATAATAAATAACCATTATATTTTACTTTTAATTAAAAAATAAAAAAGTCCGTATCTTGGGAAGCTACGGACTTAAAAACTCATCTAAACAACAGCTAAACATTTTGTCGCTTAGTGAGAAAGCACTATCTTTTTAATCTAATTAAGTTCTATATTCAGGTCAAGAACAACTCGCACTTTCTGTAAAAATCAGGGTAAGTTGTGATTTATCTCACATTTATCTTATGATCGGCTTAGGTTAAGAATTTTATAAAACAATATTGCATATATTATTTTTAAAATACTTAACTTAATATATGCCTAAAATAATACTCTAAAATCGTATAATGATTAATGTGAGGAATAAGTGTAAAAGATACTAACCCCTGTTCTTGATCTTTTTTACTTTCAAAATAGTTTTGGCTTTGCCATTTCAATTCTTCGAGTTCAAGTTCTCCACATAAAATTTTGCACGGGATATCAATCCGCTCTTTATGATGAATTGGGCTATATTTCAAAATATCTTCTTTTGTCAAATTCAGTGCATGATTTAAATGAGTCTTTTGTATTGGCTCTAAATCATAAATTCCACTTAATAAGACCATCTCAGATATGAGCGGATGGCTTACAACTAATGCGCCAAGATGTGCTCCAGCTGAGTGGCCAACCAACACAACCTCATCAGTTATCCACTCTTGCTCTGCAATGAAATCGAGAGCTTGATGAACTTGCGCCACAATATCTACAATTTTACTCTGTGGTGCTAAATCATATTCCAACAAAATACATTGGACACCTTGCGCTAAAACATATAGTACGACAAATGCAAAATCTGATTTCTCACACCACTGCCAATATCCACCATGGATAAAAATAATGGTTTTATTCGCCTGTTCTACAGGAAATAAATCCAACGTTGATCTAGGATGAACACCATATTGAATATCTCGGATATGTCTATATTTTTGATAGCTCACCAAGCTTCTTAGCTGAAAGTCAGTCAGTATCTCATCCTCATTAGCCACAGTAGTCGCATTATCATATGGTCTCATGCTTTTCTCACTTTAATGATTCTTCATGAGCACTTAAAGAGAGCTTGGCTGATGAGCGTTTTAAATAGTAGAAAAATGTAAGAACGATAATTAGAGGAACACCAAATTGTAAAGTTGACTTAAATTCGTTAGTAAACCAAGTCGTAACCGTGATACTTAAAATTGCAATTAATCCCAACAAAGAAATTAACCGACTAGCAGGAACTTTAAACTTTAACTGCAAGCATTGTTGTGCCATATTTCTTCTAAAAAACATGTGGGTAACAAAGATGCTGCCCCACGTAAACAATGCTCCAAACATGGATAGCGCAATCATTATCGGGAAAGCCGAAGCAGGATTAATCGTATAAACAATGCTCGCAATGCCAATACCAACAGCAGACAAGAGTAACGCGTTAACGGGCACCCCATTGCTACTAATGCGCCCAAAGAGTTTTGGTGCATCACCAGCCCGTGACAAGCTAAACAACATACGTGTTGAGATATAGAGCATACTGTTCATCGCCGATAGAGCTGCGACAATTACAATGAAATTTAAAATACTGTCTGCATATGGAATACCTACAATCTTCATTACCATTACAAAAGGACTAGTCGCCTCAGAACCAATTAAATCCGTCCAAGGAACAAGTGCTACAATTAAAAATAAAGACAATAAGTAAAACAGGATTAACCGAATAGCCGTACTTTTAAAGGCTGTTTTAACAGCTTGTTCTGGATCTTTAGCCTCGCCTGCCGCAACAGCAATCATTTCGATACTTAAATAGCTAAATATTGAAATAATGACTCCAATCCAGACTCCACTAAAGCCGTGGGGAAAAAAGCCACCATGCTCAGTTAAATTGGAAATGACTTGCCCAGTTCCTTCATGACTTTGAGTCAAGATGCCAACAGACAAAAGAATAAATACAATAATGGCAAAAACTTTAATGGTCGAAAACCAATATTCAACCAATCCAAAAGCCTTAACACTGTATGCATTTACCACCAGCAAGGTCATTGAGAAAAAAGCAATCCAGATCCAAGAACCCACATGTGGAAACCATAATTTCATATAGTCAGCAACTGCTGTGATTTCTGTCCCCACGGCTAATACAATGCATGCCCAATAACAATAACGGACTAAAAACCCGGCAAGTGGACTAATATAATGTTCTGCATAGGCTCCAAAGGAACCTGAAGTGGGATGCTGAACTGTCATTTCAGCTAAACAAGCCATGATAGCAAATGCAATTAAACCACCAATAGCATAGCTTACAATGACTGCTGGACCAGCAAAGCTGATTGCAAACTTGCTTCCCATAAACAGTCCTGTACCAATCGCTCCACCAATTGCAATCATTCCCATTTGCTTTGCGGATAATTTCTTATGTAAGCCCGCTTCTCTATTTTGTATTTCATCAAAGCTACTCATAGGCCCTCCTAGCCTTTTGCTGATTTTGATTCCTGAATATCAGGTCACTTCGCCTCTAACCAGATAACGATCATTTTTCCATTCGTTATTCAGCATAATCTGCTTAAGATGCTGTACAGCATTCCAAACATCTTCAAAACCTAGGTATAGGGGAGTAATTCCAAAACGTAATACTTCTGGCTCTCGGTAATCGCCGATTACGCCTCTGGCAATGAGTGCCTGAATAATTTCATAGCCATATTCATGGCGATAACTCACATGGCTACCACGATATTGATGATTTAAAGGTGTAATGAGTTCAAAACCAAACTGACCACATTCCTGATGGACGAGTTGAATAAATAAATCGGTCAATTTAAGAGATTTCTCGCGTATTTTTTGTATATCCACTTGCAAGAAAATATCGACACCACATTCAATCAAACTCATAGAAATGATGGGCTGAGTTCCACATAGGTAACGACGGATACTATTGGCTGGCTCATAATGCTGTGCCATATCGAATGGCTTCTTGTGACTCCACCAACCAGATAAAGGTTGCCAAAACTGGTCACGATGCTTTCGATTTACCCATAACAAAGCTGGAGAACCTGGGCCACCATTTAAATATTTATAAGTACATCCAATCGCAAAATCACTATTACTCTGGTTTAGATCCATAGGAACTGCACCAACTGAGTGACATAAATCCCAAATAATCAAAGCATCTTTAGAGTGAATTTGTTGATTAATAGATGCCATATCATAGAAATATCCAGTTCGATAATTCACATGAGAAAGTACAACTACTGCTACATGTTTTTCTAATACACGTGATAAATCATCTACGCCATCAATCAATTCAACTTGATAACCTTGGTGAATTAAATCAATGAAACCCTCAATAATATAAATATCTGTTGGGAAAGCATCTTTTTCTGCCACAATAATTTTACGTTCTGGAAATTTTTCGGCTTGAATTTTTACCGCAGCTGATAAAACTTTAAATAAGTTCAGAGTCGTAGAGTCAGAAATAACAACTTCACTCTGCTCTGCACCAACAAGTTTAGCTACTTTATCGCCAAGTCGAGTAGGTAAACCCCACCAATCTGCTTTGTTCCAGCTATTAATTAAGTCCTCTCCCCATTCTTGGGAAATAATATGCTGAGCGACATCTAATGATTTCTTCGGTCTCGCACCTAAAGAATTACCATCTAAATAAATCACTTCTTTTGGAAGCGCAAATTCCTCTTTAAATTTTTTGAGTTCATCTTCCTGATCCCAATAGAGACACTGTTCATGAGTAATCATTTGTTATTTCACCTATTTCAACATTTCCTTTGTTTTTGAATTTTATCATGGCAATTCTTGCGATTTATTCGATAATATTTGATTAAAATCTTTAATTTTCGTATAGAATTCTAAATATAATTAAAAAATACGGATGAAATTCTAAAATGAATGTGGATGCAATCGATCTAAAAATCTTAAAGCATTTGCAAGATAACGCGCGGTTAAGTAACCAAGAACTTGCCGATCTCGTTAATCTTTCAGCATCGGCTTGTCATCGACGCGTTAAAATTTTAGAGGCAAATGGAGTAATTGAAAAATATCAGGCAAAAGTCAATTATGAAAAATTAGGCATAAAAATTGAGGCAATTGTTGAAATTAAACTTGCACAATTAACTGAAAACGATCACAACTTTTTTTTAAGTCAGATCAAAAATTTTGATGAAGTCATTAATGCTTATATTATTACAGGCGAATCTAATTATGTTTTACACGTTGCGACTAAAGATTTAAATTCGTTTTCCCATTTTGTCATTAATACCTTAAACAAAATTAAAGGTGTCGTCAGTATTAATTCCAAAATCATTTTACAGAAGATTGTGCAGAAACCGCTTTAACCTTCTTATGAAAAAGTTATCGTTTATTAAAGAGTTATTCTATGATTGAAACTGAACGTCTAATCCTAAGACAATGGAAAGAAAGTGACTTTGAACCTTTTATCAAAATGGGCCTAGATCAAGACGTCATGCAATTTTTCCCAAGCCTTCTAACACCTCAAGAAAGTCTTAACTTAATCCAGAAAATTTCACGTCTCATTGATGAAAATGGTTGGGGCTTTTGGGCAGTAGAGTTAAAAGAAAGCCATCAATTTATCGGATTTATTGGTTTACACAACCAACCTGAACAATTTGATTTTTCGCCATGTGTCGAAATTGGTTGGAGACTTGCAAAAGAATTCTGGAAACAAGGTTATGCTACCGAAGGAGCAAAAGCAGTTTTAGACTATGCTTTTAATGTACTCAATTTAGATAAAATCGTTTCGTTCACAGCTACTCTTAATAAACCATCTCAAGCTGTAGTGGAAAGGCTTAGAATGCAGAGAGTTAAAAACTTCGATCACCCGAAAGTCCCTCTCCATCACCAATTAAGACCACATGTTCTTTATGAAATATCTTGTGAAAGAAATACCTAGTCATCAAAATCATAACCAACAGAGGTTGAAAACTCCCAATATTCATTGATTTTATTTGCTATTTCTTCTTTCTCCATACTGGTGAGCACATAGAAGAGTTTAGCCTCTTTATTTTTTCTTAAGATTAATAAATTATAGTAATCATATTCAGGACCATTAAGTCCTAAATTAGGCTGCCACTCACCTTCATTTATTTGAGTTTCACAGTGTTTCTCAGCTTTATAGTGCCATTCCAATTTATAAGTATCGAGGCCATCAGCAGCATTAATAACTATGCCATCATTGGCTCCTCCAATAAATCCAATTTTCATTGCCTTCTCTAAATTCTTATTAGGATAATTTTCAATATAGCGCTAATTGAGTATTCTTCAATTTATATATTGTTTATCAAAAAGTATCGTATGTAAGCAAAAATAACGATCATTAATATGGTTCACATAAACGTACAGCACGATTTAAATATCTAATTTATAAAATCCAATCCATTCCTTTTTACTTTAACTAAAAGAAAAATCTTTTCTCCTCAAAACCATTTCATTACTCTTTTTTTTATGCAAAATTACGCGGTACAATTCTAGACTAACTACTGTTCATGCCAGCTATAATATTATGTACAAACTTTTGTACAATTTTTTGTTTGTTGCATGAATTACTTTGTTGAGCTTTGAATTTCTTTGAATGCCACAAAACACTCATAAATTATTATTTTTTAAAGGTTATATGACAAAATCATTTGAAAAATTGTGCTTTGAATACCTTTGGAGATTTTTGACGCATGTCTAAGATTGTAATGTTTGATATGGATGGAACACTATTAGATCTTGCCTTCGATGACTTCATTTGGAATGAATGTCTTCCTGAACGACATGCGAAAATACATCAAACGCCCCTCGCCGAGAGCAAAAAAAAGCTATATCAGTTTTATCAATCACATCGGCACACTCTTGTTTGGTATTCATCAACCTATTGGACTAAAACAGTAGGCGTTGATGTACTCAAATTACAACAAGAATTTCAATCTAAAATCCAAGCTCGCTCAGGCTGTCTTGAGCTTCTACAGCAACTTAAAGAACTAGGATACACCTGTTGGCTAGTGACTAATGCTGACCGCCCTAGCTTACGCTTAAAACTCGATAATATTGCAATCGAATATTTTTTTGACGTAATCATATCAAGCGAACAAGTTGGTTATGCAAAAGAAGATATTAATTTTTGGAAAGAACTCAACCGATTACACCCCTTCAATCCAAATGAAACGATTTTTATTGACGATACGACTCCCGTGTTAAAAACAGCAGAAAAATTTGGTATTAAACACTTGTTTACTATCTCACAGCCCTCAAGTCTAAAGGGTATAAGACAGCATCAGGAACTAGAATATAAAGCACTAGATCGACTTACAGAGTTGCTGTCTATATTGAATCAAATTGATAGAAAGGATAACGATGTCAAAATTGCGTGAAGACGATGCTGTAGAGACCATGCGTGTTGACAAATGGCTATGGGTTGCTCGTTTTTTTAAAACTCGTTCAATTGCTAAAGCAGCAATCGAAGGAGGTAAAGTACATCACAATAATGAACGTGTAAAAGTTTCCAAAGAAATTCGAGTGGGAATGGAGCTTATTATTCAGCAAGGGTTTGATAAAAAAACTATTGTGATAAAAGCGCTTTCCAATACACGTGGCCCAGCGCCAGTTGCACAGCAACTTTATGAAGAAACCGAAGTGAGTATTGCTAAACGGGAGTTGATTGCATCCCAACGAAAATTGCATAATCTAGCTCGACCTGACCATAGACCGGGTAAAAAGGATCGTCGACAAATTATTCGGTTTAAACAGGAGAATGATCAAAATTGGTCATACGATGATGAATAAAAACGTCGAGTTGTGTCGCACACACACATACAATACATAGAAGCTATAGAAAAAATCTGTCACTATTAACCTAGTGAAACAAGTTGAGATTCAATGCATCCACTTGGGTTAAACGTGATGAACATAGAGTATTGAGGTTTTTGAGATGGATGAGAATAAAAGCAAAGCATTACAAGCCGCGCTAAGTCAAATTGAGAAACAATTTGGCAAAAATACGGTGATGCGTCTCGGTGACAACACTGTTCAAGCTGTTGAAGCTGTATCTACAGGCTCTTTGACTTTAGATATTGCATTGGGGATTGGCGGTTTACCAAAAGGCCGTATTGTTGAGATTTATGGTCCAGAATCTTCTGGTAAAACCACAATGACTCTACAAGCGATTGCACAATGTCAAAAAGCTGGCGGTACTTGTGCATTTATCGATGCAGAGCATGCATTAGATCCACAATATGCACGTAAACTCGGTGTGGACATTGATAACCTGCTTGTATCACAGCCTGATAACGGTGAACAAGCTCTCGAAATTGCGGATATGCTAGTTCGTTCTGGCGCAATTGATATGATTGTTGTCGACTCAGTCGCTGCACTTACCCCTAAAGCAGAAATTGAAGGTGAGATGGGTGACTCTCATATGGGCTTACAAGCTCGCTTAATGAGTCAGGCACTTCGTAAAATTACTGGTAATGCTAAACGCTCAAACTGTATGGTTATTTTCATTAACCAGATTCGTATGAAGATTGGGGTAATGTTTGGTAGCCCTGAAACCACAACTGGTGGTAACGCGTTGAAGTTCTACGCTTCTGTACGTTTAGATATCCGCCGTATTGGTCAAGTAAAAGAAGGCGATGAAATCGTCGGCTCTGAAACTCGAGTTAAAGTTGTTAAAAACAAAATGGCTCCTCCTTTCAGAGAGGCTCTTTTCCAAATTCTCTATGGTAAAGGCACAAACCAGCTAGGCGAACTTGTAGATTTAGCTGTACAGCAAGATATCGTACAAAAAGCAGGTGCTTGGTATTCATATCAAGGTAATAAAATTGGTCAAGGTAAGAACAATGTTATTCGCCACTTTGAAGAGAACCCTCAAATGGCTGGAGAGATTGAACGTAATATCCGTGAACAACTGTTAACAACAGGTACTAATACTGCTCAAGTTGAAGATGAAGAAGAAGCTGATCTTTTATTAGAATCTTAATTATTCATAAGCCTTAAAACGCCCTTCGGGGCGTTTTTTTACAAGGGAATCCTAATATGTTCAAAAGAACAGAAGAACAGCCTCAACAACGAGCTCCGCTTACTGGCCAGCGTTTACGCTCGTATGCATTTGCTTTACTAACTCGTCGGGATTATTCCAAAGCAGAGCTTTCTGAAAAATTGACTCGTTATGCTCAGAACCCAGAAGAGGTTAAGCAACTCGTTGAAGAGCTTTCTGAACAAAATTATCAAAGTGATCAACGTGTTGCTGAACAAATGCTTGCTAGCCAAATTCGTAAAGGTAGAGGACCAAAACGCATTCAACAAGCTTTAAAAACTAAACAACTTGAAAATGATTTAATTGCAGATGAAATTCATGATATTGATTGGGTAGAGCAAGCATATGAGCTCAAAGTGAAAAAATTTGGTGAAGAAGTAGAAAAAGATCCAAAGCTTAAAGCAAAACAAATTAGATTTTTACAATATAGAGGATTTGATTTAGATGTAATTATTAAAGCAGTCCAACGGAGAGTGGACTAATAGAAATGGTGGCAGCCCCACTAGCAAAACTTCGGCACATCATAGATCTGCTACCGTTGCTACCTTCCGGTCCTGGCGGGGTTCACAGAGTACAATTGCGAAGCCACCAGCAGGGCTACCATTGCCAGACAAAGTATAGAGATTTTTAAAAGAGTTGCAAGCCTTCTTCCTAGTTTTAAGCAAGTTTATGTTTCGATTGATTAATTCATCAGCAAAAATACATAACTTTTTATACTTCCCTCTCCCTTATTCTTTTTTGTATCTTATTTTGGATAAAATATGCTTGAAGATTGTAAACTATTCTTGCATTTATATTGTTAGCTGTTTTAATTGCATTAACCAATTAAAACCTTAGATAGTTAAGAGAATAGTTTATATATTCCTTTCCCAAGTTGGCTTTTACATAAAATTATGGACCTATACTCATGCGATTGATGAAGCATTCTTTATTATTTATTGCCTTAATGAGCACTACCTCTCTCTATGCCAACATTCCAATTGAGTCTCGCGGTTTAAGCCAAAGCGGTGGTAGTCCAAGTAATACTTCTTCTAATAATGTTTCGGTACCTAGTAATCTAAACTGGGAATTAATGCAAAAAAACCAACAATTAGAGAATGATGTGCGTGCCTTACGTGGGCAATTAGAAGAGCAATCAAACGATATTGAACAATTGAAAAAAGATTTATCTAATCGTTATACTGACCTAGATCAACGTTTAGAGCTACTTAATCAGAAAGTTGATCCGGAAAGTGCGCCATCAGATAATCCTACCAACAGTGATACTCCAGCTACGGCAAGCACAGAAACCTCCACAGTAGAGAATAAAGTAGTAAATGCCACTCCAACAAGCAACCCTTCTACCACTCCACCACCACAACCAGAAGCGTCTCAACCACCAGCACAAAATCAATCAAACCCAGTAGAGCTTGAAAAGGCTGCTTACACTGTAGCTTTAGATGCCTATAAGCAAGGTGGTGCAAAAAAAGCCATCGCTCCAATGCAAAACTTTATTAAAAATCACCCAAATAGTGTTTATACGGGAAATGCCTACTTTTGGTTAGCTGAGTTTAATTTGGCAACTGATCCGGTAAACTACAATGAGGCAAAAAAGAACTACAATGTAGTAGCAACTCGATATCCAAATTCTAGTAAAGCTCCTCGTGCTCTTTATCAACTCTATAGCATTTCTAAAGATGTCGATAAAAATACAGCTTCAGCAAACCAATATAAAACTAAAATCTTAAGTCAGTATCCAAAATCTGAAGAAGCCAAATTTTTTAATAAATAATAGTTTTAAGAAAAAAAAGACACTGCATATTGCAGTGTCTTTTTTTAATATCTTTTCTTAGCGTACAATACCGCGTTCTGACTGTTCAACAGAGTCAATTAATAATTGAGCTTCAGGAACATTCGGAAGAATATCATTTTTAATCTGCTCAACAGCTTGAACAGAGGTAAGCCCTGATTTAAAAATTAACTTATAAGCCTCTCTGAGACCTTGAATTGTATTTTTAGACCAACCCTTTCTACGCATTCCTTCGATATTAATACCAAATGCATGGGCTGGGTTACCAGAAGCCATAACGTAAGCTGGTACATCCTTTAAAATTAGTGATGCTCCACCCACCATACTGTAAGAATCGATTTTACAGAATTGATGAATGCCAGAATTACCACCAATAATGATGTGATCGCCTATATGTACGTGTCCGGCAACACCGACATTATTCGCGAAAATATTATGATCACCAACAATACAATCATGTGCAATATGTGTGTTAACCATTAATAGGTTATGACTTCCTATTTTAGTTAAAGCATTATCTTGCACAGTTCCTCTATGTAAACTGCAATGCTCACGAATTAAATTATGATCACCAATCTCTAACCAAGTTTCTTCACCTTGATATTTCAAGTCTTGGCAAACTTCACCAACACTTGCGAACTGGAAAATCTCATTATTTTGACCAATTTTGGTAAAACCACCCACTACTACATGTGAATGTAGCTTAGTACCCGCACCAATCGTCACATTTGGACCGATAACGCAATAAGGTCCTATTTGGACATCTGGAGCAATCACTGCAGATGGATCAATAATGGCCGTAGAATGAATTAAGTCGTGATTGCTCATGCCTGCTCTGTTTTTTGGTGTGAAATCATAATTTCAGCGGTTGTTGCTACAATACCGTCAACGGTAGCCGTACAGTTATATTTGTAGATACCGCGTTTTTGCATTACTAATTCAGATTTTAATACAAGTTGGTCACCGGCAACTACTTGTTTTTTAAATCTAACCCTTTCCGCACCAGCAAAGAGGAATAAAGAACCAGGTTTTGGCGTTTCATTGTTCATGATAAACCCTAGAACACCTGAAACTTGAGCTAATGCTTCTACAATTAGAACACCAGGCATAATTGGATATTCTGGGAAATGTCCTTGTAGGAACTCTTCATTGATAGAAACATTTTTATAACCAACAATACTATTGTCAGTAACTTCAGTCACACGATCAACCAATAAGAATGGGTAACGATGCGGCAAATATTGACGAATCGTTTGAATCTGCATTGGTAATTCAGGGATGGCAAATTTAGGTGTAGTTGACTCGGTCATAATATTCTATTTACGCAAATTAAAGGTTGATTCAAGAGACTCTATTTGAGCTTGTATATGATCAAGTCGTTTAGTGATTTGGGTCAATGGCACATCTGCTAATTGTCGCAAGCGTACAATTGTCTTTTTCCAATGGCTATTTTCAAATAATCCAATTCCTGAAGAGTAAGTGCCAGCTTCAGAAATATTTTTTGTGACCATTGACATTCCTGTCAGAGTCACATTATCGGTAATAGAAAGGTGCCCTGATACACCACAAGCCCCTGCTAGAATACAGTTTTTGCCAATTTTAACACTACCAGCAATTCCGCATTTAGCAGCGATAGCTGTATTTGAACCAATATGAACGTTATGCGCGATTTGCACAAGGTTATCAATAATTACCCCATCTTCCAAAATTGTGTTGTCAAGTGCACCTCGATCAATACTACAATTTGAACCAATACGAACATCATTACCAATAATAACTGAGCCCAATTGAGCAATGCGATGCCACTTTCCTTGATATGGCGCAAAGCCAAAGCCTTCACTACCAATTACAGTACTTGCGTGAACTCGCACACGATCAGATAACTTAGAACCACCAGTAATGGTGACATGAGCATCAATAAAACAATCTTTTCCAATTTCCACATTATCATCCAGTCGAGTATGAGACTGAATAATCGTATTATCGCCTACCACACAATTTTCGCCAATGACGACGTAATGACCAATATATGCTGTTTCGGAAATGATCGCAGAAGGGTGAATTTGAGCTGTACTTTCTATACCTACCGATGTGATTTTTTTCTCAAAAACATGAGTAAGTATGGCAAAAGCTAAGTAAGGATTATCAACAATAATAAAATTTTGTTTGTCAGGAAGCTGTTCTTTAATAAGGCTTGTAACAATGTACGCACCCGCACGGCTAGCCTTTGCTTGGTCAATATACTTTTCGCCATTCACGAAAGCAATTTGATGAGTTTCAGCATTTTCTAAACTTGCTAAGTTTATAAATTGAAGACTACCCGTACCTACTAGCTCGCCATTTACTAGGTGAGCTAGTTCATCTAAACGATAATGTTGCACTTTCATTAATTTATTTCATTGAATTAACCTTTTGTATCATTTTATCAGTTAAATCATATTTAGCGTCATAGGCAACGGTTGAATTTTTATTCAAAATGAAGTCAAGATTATTTTCTTTTCGTAATTGTTCAGCTGCTTGCTTCACGCGAGTCTCAAAAGTTGAGTTCATTCCTTGCAAACTAGTTTGAACTTTAGACTGCAAACCTTGTTGAGTAGAATTAAATTCATTGAGTTTTGTTTGATATTGCGCTTGAAGCTTTTTAATATCATCTTCTTTCATTTTTTGCCCTTGAGTTTGGGCTTGACGCTGAAGGCCTTCCAATTCTTTACCCAACTGCTCAAGACGAGTTGTTGTAGGTTTAACTGACTGATTTAAACTTGCGTTTTGTTGTTTCAAATAAGCACTGTTTTCAACAACTTTAGCAAGATCAATAACACCATAACCAGCAGCGTTAGTCATAGCAGAAACTGTCAGACCTAGCCCTAACATTAATATATTTAATTTTTTCATTTAAATTTGTGTCCTTATTTCATATTTAGTCAAGTCGTACTTAGAAAGTACGACCGATTTCAAACTGGATCTCTTTGGTTTCATCACCAGGCTTATCATTTAGAGGGAATGCATAGCTAAGAGATAATGGTCCGATCATGGTGATCCATGTAAAGCCAACACCTACGCTATAACGCATATTACCTAAGTCGAGACCATAGTTATCTTCACAGTATTTTTTAGCGTCTGCAATTTTCTGCCCATTCATAAGCATAGAATAAGAACCAACGTCACACTTAGTATCAAATACCTGGCCGCCTTCAGCAAAAATAACTGGTCTCACTTGGCGAGTCCAATCTCCTTTAAAAGGTAATGGTAAAGCTAACTCTGTACCAAATTGTACAAGAGCGTTACCACCCACTTCCTCTGGAGAAGTGTCATCTTTTTGCTCTTCTTGTAAATTTACACTCGAATATTTTGGACCCAAGGTACTGTTATCATAACCACGAACCGAGCCATAACCACCAGCATAGAAGTTTTTATAGAATGGTAAATCATTACCATAACCGAGCTTACCATAGCCGCGTAGTACAAAACCTGTAGTACCGATAGGGAAGAATGCCTGAGCATCATAAGTTGCTTTTTGGTATTCAACATCACTACCCGGCAAACCGATTTCCAAACCTACACGATGTGACATTCCTGATGTCGGGAAAATTGGGCGGTTTAATGTATTGTATGACCAACCTAAATTCAAGTTATAGGTAAAGAACTCACCTTCAAAAGCATTGTCATAACTAGTAAGACCTAACGCATCATTATTAGAATCTACACATTTAGTTGCAAGATCATAACCTTCTGGCTTAGTAGTTGGAGGTGTGACCCCATTTGCTTTATCAATATCAGCTTGAGATTTATAAGTTCCTGAACAGAACTCTCCTTTACCAGTTGCCTTTCCACCATTTTTTAACAGGTAATCACGTACATAAGTTGATACAAACGCACCAGTAGTTACCTTGGTATTATCAATACCAACCGAGGCACTTAAACTTTGGTTTTCATCAATCGGATAACCAAAACTTAAACTACCACCAAAACTATCGGTAACGTAGTTGTTAACATTATAGTCATCATTTAGTTTTGTTTTACGATAGTAAACGTTATAACCGCGGCTTACCCCATCAATTGTAAAGTAAGGATCAGTAACGCTTAAGTTGTAGTAATCTTGAGTTTCTGAACGAGATAAATCGATCGCAACACGGTTACCCGTTCCCATAAAGTTAGTTTGACTCAGACCTGCTTGGAATGTGATACCACCACTTTGTGAGTAACCCACAGCTAATGTTGTAGTTCCCGAATGTTGTTCTTCAACATTTACGTTTAAATCCACCTGATCTGGTGAGTTTGGAATACGCGCTGGTTTAACATCAACCGTCTTAAAGAATCCCGTACGCTCTAAACGAACTTTAGACAGATCAATTTTTTCATTGCTGGCTAAAGCACCTTCCATTTGACGCATTTCACGACGTAATACTTCATCGGCAGTTTTACTGTTACCTGTAAAGTTAATACGACGTACAGTAACTTGCTGACCTGGGTTTACATAGTAATTTAAGTCAACAACACCTGTGTCATTATTAATTTGCGGAACAATATTCACATCTGCAAAGTAATAACCAGCATTACCGTATTTACGCAATAATAATTGCTTAACAGCATTCACTTTTTCTTGTGAATAAGTATCGCCATCTTTATAGATTTTTAAAGCTTGTAACTCTTCAGGTTTATAAAGTGCATCTCCTAAAAACTTGGTTTGTCCAAATTTAAATTGGCTGCCCTCATCTACAGCAACTTCAATAAAGATGTTCTTTTTATCTTCACTAATATTAAGCTGTGAGTTATTGATATGGAAATTGATATAACCTTTATTGAGATACATCGCACGCAAAGCTTCAAGGCTCGCTGCCATTTTCTCTCTAGCATAACGGTCATTACGCGTTACAACAGAAGCCCAACCACTTTCTTTAACTGCAAAGGCTTGTTTAATTTCGCTGTCTTTAAAAACAGTATTACCAATAATATTGATATTAAAAACTTTAGCGGCTGTACCTTCATTAAAATTTAATTTAAGTTCAACACGGTTATTTGGACGAGCGATCGTATCAACGGTTACATCAGCATCGTAACGACCTTGCTGGGTATATTGCTGCTCTAATTCAGTTTCAATTGTTTGTAAAGCTGATTTCTTGAAAACTTCGCCTTCAGCAATTCCCATTTTTTTGAGGCCTTGTTCCAATGCCTCTTTAGGAATAAGTTTGTTACCCTTAAATTCAAGTTTTGAAATAATTGGGCGCTCTACGACATTAAAAACTAAAGTATCATTGTCTCTTGATGCTTTAATATCGTCAAAAAGCCCAGTGGCATACAATGCTCGGATTGCTTCTGCGATCATCGGTTCATTAACGCGATCGCCACTGTTGATTGGCAACATGGTATAAACATTTGCAGGAGTAAGACGGACCAACCCATCTACACGAATATCTCGAACAACGAAATCATCAGCTGCATATGCTTGTTGTACCGCCGCCATAGCGCTAACAAGTGCCAAAGGCATTAAAAAATGTGTGTGCCGCATGCCAGTTTTTTCCAGTAAGTTATAAGTCCATATACGTTTACAAACGCATAAAATCATTAAATAAAGCCAAAAGCATCATACTACCGAGCAGTACCATACCAATTTTTAGACCAAACATTTGTATTTGTTCAGAAACAGGCTTCCCTCGAATAGCTTCAATAATGTAATAAACAAGATGTCCACCATCTAGCATTGGAATTGGTAATAAATTTAAAATTCCAAGACTTACGCTCATTAAAGCCATAAATGAGATAAAAGTCTGCCATCCCATTTCTGCACTTTGTCCTGCTACTTTCGCGATTGTAATTGGTCCAGAAAGATTCTCTAAACCAATTAAACCCTTAACCATTTTTACTATTGAACTCAATATCATGCTAGAGATTTGACCAGTTTTATCTAGTGACATCTCAAAAGCTTGTATTGGAGTATATTGAATTGTTTGCTTATATTCGTCAGGAATTGTAATTTTTCCTGCATCACTTTTTACGCCCAGAACACCGCTCACTTGCCCCATGTTATCCCGTTTACCTTGAGGCATGACTTGCAAATGAACTAATTGACCATTACGTAAAACATCAATATTGAGTAATTTTTCTGGAGAATGTTGTACTACCTCTACAACATCAAACCAGTCTTTCATTGCTTGACCATTAATTGAAATAATACGATCGCCTACTTTCATTCCTTGACGAATTGCAGCTCCATCTTGAGTCAATTCAGTGACAACAGCTGGAATAACAGGACGATATGGTAAAAAACCTAACACATCTAAAGCTGATTCATTCTGATTTTTCAAGAAGTCTTTAATCGGTAAAACAATATTTTTTTCAGTACCTGCACGGTCCACATCAACATTTACACTACCAGTTTCACCTACACGATCAATCAAGGCAAAATTAAGCTTTTCCCAAGTTTGCGTTTCTTTTCCATCAACCGCAATAATCTTGTCACCTACTTGCATTTGTGCAGTGGCTGCTGGTGAGTTTGGTATGACTTTACCAACTCTAGTGTTTAGTTGTTCTTGTGCTGGTAAAAATAAGATCCAGAAAAGTAAGACAGCAAAAATCAAGTTAATTAAGGGACCAGCTGCAACAATTGCTATACGTTTCCATGGTTTTTGGCGGTTAAATGCATAAGGTAAATCTTGCTCTGCAACATTACCTTCACGCTCATCGAGCATTTTGACATAGCCGCCTAATGGTAAAGCTGAAAGCTGGTATTTGATTCCAGATTTTTTTGATGTCCATTTGAGTAAGGTAGGTCCAAAACCAATCGAATATACTAAAACCTTAACACCTAGTTTTCGTGCCACCCAGTAATGGCCGAACTCATGGATTGCAATTAAAGGACCAAGTAAAAGAGCTGCAGCTGCAATCATAAATAATGCGCTCATTTCAGCCTCCTATACTTGATATGTATTGCTGTGCTACGTGTCGTGCTATTTCATCTTTATCTAAAATGCACTCAATATTTTCAGCAACTGAATTTTCCAATTTTTGCAAAGTATGTTCTACCACTTGTGGAATATTTGTAAATCCAATTTGTTCCTTTAAAAATGCAGCAACAGCAACTTCATTTGCGGCATTTAAAATAGTAGGTGCCAAACCTCCCTCACGCATTGCTTGACGTGCCAAATCAAGTGCTGGGAATTTTTGAATATCTGGCGCTTGAAAATTAAGCTGAGAATACTCAAATAAATTTAAAGCAGGAACATTAGTCTGTAAACGCTCAGGCCATGCTAGAGCATGCGCAATTGGCGTACACATATCTGGATTACCCATTTGTGCCAATGTTGAACCATCAACATATTGCACCATAGAATGAATAATACTTTGTGGGTGAACAACAACTGTAACAAAATGTTCAGATATTGAAAACAAATGGCACGCCTCAATCAACTCCAACCCTTTATTCATAAGAGTAGCCGAGTCAACTGAGATTTTCTGCCCCATAGACCAATTTGGATGCTTACAGGCTTGCTGAGCAGTAACTTCCTTTAATTGCTCTAAAGAATGGTTTAAAAAAGGGCCACCAGAGGCTGTTAATAATATTCTAGATACACCCTGCTGTGGCTGCCCATTTCTTTCGGCTTCTAAATAATTATGAGGTAATGACTGAAAAATAGCGTTGTGTTCGGAATCTACTGGCAATAACAAAGCCTGATGATCACGTGCTGCTTGCATCATGATTTCACCAGACATAACCAAAGCTTCTTTATTCGCTAATAATACCCGCTTGCCAGCTTTTACAGCAGCCAAAGTGGGCAACAAACCTGCGGCACCAACAATTGCAGCCATAACCACATCAACATCTGGATGAGAAGCAATGCTTACCAGACCTTGCTGGCCAACCAGAATTTCAATATTTTGTAATTTATTATCCGCAAATAATGCTGTTAATTCGACAACTTTTTGCTCTGGAACAACCACAACTTTTGGTTGGAACTGTTTACAAATTTCAACCAACTCAGAAATTCGGCTATGAGCTGAAACTGCAAACACTGAATACCTATCAGGATGTTGATTTAAAATTTTTAAGGTACTTTGACCAATGGAACCGGTTACACCTAATATGCAAACAGATTGTGTCATCTATAAATCTACACCAATAAGTTTTAATATATACATTCCCGTTGCAAAGATCGGGGCTGCAGCAAGTAAAGAATCAATACGATCTAAAACACCACCATGACCAGGTAGAACACGGCCAGAATCTTTAATACCGGCACGACGTTTAATCATTGATTCAAATAAGTCACCCAAAACTGAACCAAACACTGTAATTAATGACAATATAAGAAACAGAATTTGCTGAATTAAAGTTAAATTTAGATAATGATATTGCACAACCAACATTATTACTACGGTCGTAATAAGACCACCGTACAAACCTTCCACTGATTTGTTAGGGCTTACAGTCGGAGCTAGTTTTCTTTTCCCAAATTTGCGACCAACAAAGTAAGCACCACTATCTGCGCCCCATACGAGCAAGAACAGATACATTAACCACCATGGTGAGCTCTGCCATACTACAAAAATTGAGGTTACCGCAGCACAGACTAAAATTATGCCAATCACATACAAGGTCGCGTTATACCAGCCATCAAATTCAGGAAATGACTTAACCCAATATACACTTACAATCCAAGTCAAAATTGAAGCAGACCACAAAAGTAATGCAATATCATGAAAAAATAGGGCAACACCTGAAACAAATGCAACAAGCAGACCGTAGCACCAAGCTTTAGGTTTAACAGCATTTGCAGTTTCGCGAGGCATTAATTTATACCATTCATACCCCGCAACCCCTGCTGCAACAATCATAAGAACCAACATTGGATAATGTGATTGCGTAGCAAACATACAGCCTAAAACAACTGCAACAAGTACCAATGCGGTAACAATCCGCTCTAACATTATAAATTCTCTATTTTCTCTTGCTGAATTTGTTCAGATGTTTTGCCAAAACGACGTTCACGCCCTGAAAAAACATTCAATGCATGATCGAACTCTTTTACTGTAAATTCTGGCCATAAAGTATCCGTAAAATACAGTTCCGCATAAGCTGCTTGCCATAACAAGAAATTAGATATGCGATAATCTCCACCTGTACGGATTAATAGGTCCACAGCTGGTAGATCGTTTAGACTGACATATTTTTCGAACAAATCAACATTTATTTGATCAGCACCAAATTCACCACGGGCAACTGCTTGAGCAACCTGTTTTGCTGCATTTGCAATGTCCCACATCCCACCATAGCTGATTGCAATAGTTAGGGTCATAGTGTCATGGTGTGCTGTCTGTTGCTCTGCATCTTCCATTAAGGCAACTAAGTGTGAGGATAATCGAGAACGATCACCAATAAAACGCAAAGCAATATTAAATTTCTTCATGCGAGGTATTTGCTCATGAATACTTTCTTCCAGAAGCTTCATAAGCAGATCGACTTCATACTGCGGTCGATTCCAATTTTCACTTGAAAATGCAAAAACAGTTAGAGCACGAATACCAGTTTTTTTGCAATGTTCAACGATAGGATCAAGAACATTTTTACCCTCACGATGCCCATCACCTTTTTGCATTTGATTTTTTTTTGCAAAGCGGTTGTTGCCATCCATAATGATGGCAACATGCTTGGGAAGATGATACTCTTCAGAATCGGTCATAAAAATTAGACCTTCATCAATTCTGCTTCTTTCGCTGCAAGACGCTTGTCTACTTCTGCAACATATTTGTCAGTAATTTTCTGAATATCATCACCTGCACGGCGCTCATCATCTTCAGAAATTTCTTTTTCTTTTAGCAATGCTTTGATATCACCCAATACATCACGGCGAATATTACGAATCGCAACTTTTGCATTTTCAGCTTCATTACGCGCAACTTTTTGCATATCACGACGAGTTTCTTCAGTTAATGCTGGTAAAGGTACACGAATTGCATCTGCTGTAATCGGGTTTAAACCAAGATCACTTTCACGGATTGCCTTATCAATAGCTGAAACCATTGTACGCTCAAATGGCTGAACAATAAGTGTACGAGAGTCTTCGATACCCACGTTTGCTACTTGATTTAAAGGCACATCAGAACCGTAGTAAGGAACCATCACACCATTTAAGATTGATGGGTGTGCACGGCCGGTACGAACTTTAGCAAACCCTAGTTCCAAAGACTCTAGAGTTTTTAACATACGCTGTTCGCTGTCTTTTTTCAGATCGTTAATCATATGATCTACCTTACTTATTTATTCAAAGATATATTTAACAAATTTAATTTAGCGCTAGTATAAAGAGCTTTAGGTAACACGTACATTATTTAGTAACGCGCGTTCCTTCTTTTTCACCCATTACTACTGACAATAACGCACCTGATTTATTCATATCAAAAACTTGCAATGGCACATTATGGTCTCGACATAAACAAATAGCGGTTAAATCCATAACACCAAGTTTTTCATCTAACACCTGATCAAAGGTTAAATGATCGTATTTAACAGCATCTTCAAATTTACTTGGATCTTTATTATAAACGCCATCTACTTTAGTCGCTTTTAAAATCAAATTCGCTTCAATTTCAATTCCGCGTAAACATGCCGCTGTATCCGTTGTAAAAAATGGATTTCCTGTACCTGCAACGAAAACACAAACTTCACCTTGGCTCAAATGACGGATAGCATCACGACTTGAATAAGACTCTACTACCGTACCAATTGGCAATGCAGACATAAGACGAGTTCTGATATTACGACGAACTAGAGCATCACGCATAGCTAAGCCATTCATTACAGTTGCAAGCATACCCATTTGATCGCCTGTTACACGACCAACTAGGCCATCTTTTTGCAACTGACTACCACGGTACAAATTACCGCCACCCACAACGATACCCACTTGTACACCCAAGCCAACCAAGTGTGCAATTGAAAGGGACATATGATCTAAAACTTGGGCATCAATACCCATGTCTTTATTACCTGACAATGCCTCACCAGATAATTTTAATAGAATACGTGAATAACGAGGGCTAATTGTTTCCGCCATGACTTTGCTCCAAAACCTCTTAAACTGAATGCTCTTTAATATATTTCGATTAAACCGATTTAATTTTAATTAACTTTGCAAATAAATCGTATTCATCCGCATCGGTAATTTCGACTTCCAACATATCGCCCGGTTGAATAGTGTTCTTATCGATATCTTCTACAAACACATTACCGTCAATTTCCGGAGCATCAGCATAAGAACGTGCAACGGCAACAGGATATTCATCTTCTAAACTATCGACCAAAACAGTCATCGTTTGACCAATACGTTTTTGCAATCTGGCAGCAGAAATTTCTTGCTGAACTTGCATAAAGCGCTCGTAACGCTCTTGTTTCATTTCTTCTGGCACATGATCTGGCAAATCATTTGCCGTTGCACCTTCTACTGGTGAATAGGTAAAACAACCCACACGATCAAGTTGAGCTTCAACCAACCAATCAAGCAACAGCTGGAAGTCTTCTTCAGTTTCACCTGGGAAACCCACCACAAAAGTAGAACGGATCACAAGATCAGGACATTTTTCACGCCACAACTTAATTTTTTCTAGTGTATTTTCACTATGAGCCGGACGCTTCATTAACTTAAGAATACGTGGGCTTGCATGTTGGAATGGAATATCTAGATATGGCAGGATTTTACCTTGTGCCATTAAATCAATTACTGCATCCACATGTGGATATGGATAAACATAGTGTAAACGCACCCAGATGCCTAATTGGCCTAGAGCTTCACACATGTCGAAGAATTTTGTCTTAACAGGCTGACCATTCCAAAAGTCAAGTTTGTACTTGGTATCTACGCCATAAGCTGATGTATCTTGAGAAATAACCAAGATTTCTTTAACACCCGCTCTTTTAAGTGCAGCAGCTTCTTCTAATACACTACCGACTGGACGAGAAACCAAGTCACCACGCATACTTGGGATAATACAGAAGGTACAACGATGGTTACATCCTTCAGATATTTTTAAGTAGGCATAATGCTTTGGTGTTAAGCGAATTCCCTGTTCAGGAACCAAATCAATAAACGGATTATGTTTAGGTGGTGCTGGTACATATTCATGTACAGCTTCCATCACATCTTGATAAGCTGCTGCACCAGTAACCTTTAAAACGTTTGGATGCATTTGACGAATTTTATCTTCATCTTTACCTAAGCACCCAGTAACGATCACTCGACCATTTTCACTCATGGCCTCGCCAATTGCATCTAGCGACTCTTGTACCGCAGATTCAATAAAACCACAGGTATTAACAACTACTAAATCAGCACCATCATAATCTGATGCAACTTGATAACCTTCAGTCTTTAACTGAGTTAAAATTCGTTCAGAATCTACCAATGCCTTAGGACAACCTAAAGAAACAAAACCGACTTTGGGGGTCTTCATGAATCTGCGCTCCACTTGAATGCGCGTATTGTATGTCTTTTCTTGTCTCAAGCATAGGTGGAAAGCCTACTCTTTGTGTAATGCACCAAAATACAACCAACATTTGCACCAAAACTCATCTTTGCACCAATTTAGATCATGTTATTATCTAAACTTAAGCCATCTGCTTTGATCAAAAGATATAAAGAACGATTTCAGCGCGTTTTTAAGTACCTTAAAACTTTAAAAGAACCCATAAACAAAGTTGGCGTATATTTTGCATCGTTCATGTTCTATAACGGTGAAAATCCGATAACCAAGAAGATGCCATTGCGCTATTTTAAGACAGGAACGATTCGCTAATGGATCAACACAACCCTATCGACTATCGCCTATTGGTAGACAATTTAACTACTGCGATTTTATTAATCGATAGTAACTTGAACATTTTTTATTTAAATTCAGCCTGTGAAGCCCTATTTGACATTAGTTTGCTCCGTGCTTCAGGACAGCCCGTTTTAAACTTGCTTCATGCCCCTGACGATACTTTTAATACGCATGAAGCTTTATTGAACACCATAAAAACCGGACAACCCTATACGCGTCGAGAAGCTGTCATTAATGTCAACTTTAAAGACCTTCATGTGGATTACACAGTTTCTCAATTAAATGCAGGTAAAAGCTATCATCCATTACTGTTGATCGAACTTAACCCAATTGATCGCATGTTAAAGATTTCAAAAGAAGAAAATCTGGTTCAACAGCATCAAGTCGCTAGACAACTCGTGCGTGGTGTTGCACATGAAATTAAAAACCCACTTGCAGGTATTCGGGGAGCAACCCAGTTACTCGCTCGTAGTTTAAATGATAAGACTTATGCTGAATTCACCGATGTCATCATTAATGAAGTAGATCGTTTAACCAACTTGGCTGATACCATGTTAGGTTCTAGACAACTACCAAGCTATGAAAATGTTAACGTACACGAACCCTTAGAACGAGTACGCTCTCTTATTGCAAACCAGACAAAGAAGAAAATTAAGATTATACGAGACTATGATTTGTCTTTACCCGATGTTAATGCCGATCGAGATCAGTTAATACAAGTTATGCTCAATATTAGTGTAAATGCAATTCAAGCCATTACAGAAAACAAAGCATTTTTTATAGATCAGGAACCAGAGTTAATTCTACGTACGCGAATACAGCGTCTTGTTACGATTAATGGTGTACTGAATAGATCCACCGTTCGGGTCGACATTGAAGATAATGGACCAGGCATTCCTGAAAGTATTTTAGAGTCTGTGTTTTACCCGTTGGTTACTGGACGAGCAAAAGGTACTGGGCTTGGCCTGAGTATTGCACAGAATATTATGCATCAACATAACGGAATGATTGAATGCCAATCTGTTCCTGGAAAAACTATTTTTAGCTTATATTTACCTTGGGAGTCAGACCGTGTCGCGAAATAAAATATGGGTTATTGATGATGATCGCGCCATGCGATGGGTATTGGAAAAAACTTTTAAAGAAGAGGGTTTTGATGTTACCAATTTTGAAGAAGCTCAAACTGCGCTTGAACGCTTGCATCATGACGCTCCCGATGTCATTTTAACTGACATCCGCATGCCTGGGATTGATGGGTTAACTTTCTTATCTAAAGTCAAAAACACTCATCCAGATTTACCTGTCATTATTATGACTGCACACTCCGATTTAGAGTCTGCTGTTTCAAGCTACCAAACAGGTGCATTTGAATATTTACCAAAGCCATTTGATATTGATGAAGCTTTAGCCTTAGTAAATCGTGCAATCCTGCATATCAACAAGCTACAACAGCAAGAAGCTACAAAAACAGCTTTACCTGTTCAATCAACAGAAATTATTGGTGAATCTCCGGCAATGCAGGAGGTTTTCCGCGCCATCGGCCGTTTATCTCAATCTCATATTACCGTTTTAATTAATGGTGAATCAGGTACAGGTAAAGAATTAGTCGCGCATGCTTTACACAAACACTCTCCACGCCGTGCAAAGCCTTTTATTGCTTTAAATATGGCTGCAATTCCAAAAGACTTGATTGAAACTGAGTTATTTGGTCATGAAAAAGGCGCATTTACAGGTGCAAACACCCAGCATCAAGGCCGCTTTGAACAAGCAAATGGCGGAACACTATTCCTTGATGAAATTGGTGACATGCCATTTGAAACACAGACTCGACTACTACGCGTACTCGCTGACGGTGAGTTCTATCGTGTAGGTGGACATATCCCAGTTAAAGTTGATGTTCGAATCGTTGCAGCCACACATCAGGATTTAGAAAAACTGGTAAATGAAGGTCGCTTCCGTGAAGACTTATATCATCGCTTAAATGTGATTCGCATTCACATTCCTAAACTTGCCCATCGCAGTGAAGATATCCCAATGCTAGCTCAGCACTTTCTTGCGCGTGCAGGTAAAGAGCTTGGCGTAAGTCCAAAAATCTTACGTACCGAGACAACAGATTATATGCAACAGTTGCCATGGCCCGGCAATGTTCGACAACTTGAAAACACGTGCCGCTGGTTAACAGTAATGATCACTGGACGTGAAGTTTATCCAGAAGATTTACCTTCTGAACTCAAACAAGTTCCACTACAAAAAAATAGTGAATCAGGGCAACCTGCACCTTCATTTGACCGCATTTCACTACATCATTGGGATGAACTGTTAAACCAATGGGCAATTCAAAAGCTTAAGAATGGTGAAATGAAGATTTTGGATATCGCTACACCAATGTTTGAGCGTACCTTAATTAATGCAGCATTACTGCAAACTCGCGGGCGTAAACGCCACGCAGCAGAATTACTGGGTTGGGGCCGCAACACCCTAACTCGCAAGTTAAAAGAACTTGGAATGGATTCTGCTGACGATGATGAAGAAGATGAACATAAGGTTACCCAAACTGAAGCCTAAAAAGCTTATTACCTAAATTAAAAGCGGCTAAGGATGTCTTAGCCGCTTTATTTTTTTATCAAATTTAAAAATGAACATCAGGTTACATGATTAGAGCACCCTAAAAATAGATCTAACCAACTATTTTATATAAGTTAATTCTAATGCTATTTTATTTACTGTTCAGCAGTTGATCTAAAAAAATAGTGATGACCATCCTTAAAGATAGTTTTGCTATACTAAATAAGCAAAGTTAGTCGTTGTTATGAAATTTTATGCATGATTCAGTCCTTGAGTCACATCATTCAGTATGTGAAAAACCTCAAACACGCCGCGGTATTGAACGTCGTTTAGCTCTTCTGTTAAGCGCGACCGAGCTGTTCTTGGAAAAAGGATATGATGCAGTTTCACTTGATGACATTGTTAATCATGCCGGTGGCTCTAAGGCTTCTATTTATAAATATTTTGGCAATAAAGAGGGGCTTTTTGCCGCTATTTGTGATCATAAACGTGAAATGTTTTTTAAAGATGTATGTATTCCATTCCAACCAGAAAAAAGTACTTTAAGAGAATATCTTATTCAAACACTCAATCGTGTTTATGTTCACATTATTCAACCCGAACATGTTGCTTTTTTACGACTTATTATCGAACAGACCGAGTGTAATACTGTGCTCATACAATACCTATATGACAAATGGGTACACAATTTACAAAACACGCTTACCCAAGCATTAGAGTCTGCAGATAAATCAGGGGAAATTACATGCAATTCTCCCTATTATTCTTCACTCATGTATTTTGGGATTTTACGCGATATTGAATGGCGTATGATTATGGGTATGCCCGCTCTACCTGATGAGAAAGAAGCTATTGATTATATTGAATATTGCGTAGATATTTTCCTCAAGGGCCACCATAAAGTCTAATTCTTTTGCATTTTAAAATGCTTATAGTATAGTAGACTTCTTTTTTTCCACATCCACCCAGCCAACAACAGATAATTGTTGTATTTCCTAACAATTATTATGGAGTAGCTACATGGCTCTAAGACATTTCCTGACTTTACGTGATCTATCCACTCTAGAACTTAATCGCATTTTAGAACGCGCAAGCGAGCTTAAAAAAATGCAGCATGACAATAAGGTATTCCAACCTTTTGTTGGTAAAGTATTGGGAATGATTTTTGAGAAATCAAGCACGCGTACACGTATCTCTTTTGAAGCAGGCATTAATCAATTTGGTGGTAGTGCGATTTTTCTATCGCCTCGCGACACACAATTAGGTCGTGGTGAACCGATTGAAGACTCAGCACGTGTAATTTCAAGTATGCTTGATATTGTGATGATTCGTACTTTCGGTCATGACATTGTTGAACGTTTTGCATCTTATTCAAAAGTTCCTGTTATTAACGGTTTGACAGATGACCATCATCCTTGCCAGTTACTTGCAGATTTACAGACTTATAATGAACACCGCGGTAGCATTAAAGGCAAAACTGTTGCTTGGATTGGTGATGGCAATAATATGTGTAACTCATATATTGAAGCTGCACACATGATGGGCTTTAAACTCAAAATTGCATCGCCGAAAGGATATGAGCCTAAACCTGAATTTCTGGCAGAGTTTGGTCATTGTGTTGAAGTTTTTGACAATGCAGAAGACGCTGCTGTAAATGCTGACCTCATTGTGACAGATGTATGGGCAAGCATGGGACAAGAAGAAGAACAGAAGCTTCGTGAAAGAGCCTTTGCTGCTTTTCAGGTCAATGAAAAATTAATGGGACTTGCTCATCCTGACTGTTTATTCATGCACTGTTTACCTGCCCATCGTGGTGAAGAAATTTCTGAAACAATGCTAGATCATAAAAATGCAGTGGTCTGGGATGAAGCTGAAAACCGTTTACATGCACAAAAAGCTTTGATGGAATTTTTACTAAATGAGCATCTGAAATAAGCTTAATTTCTTTCTTAAAAACAGCACTTTTATCGTGCTGTTTTTTTATTTTCTCAATTACTTCTTTTGTTTAGTATAATTTTTTTAATATTCTTGTTTAGGCTGACGAATATATAAGCAAGCCGTATTTTATCTCTCATATATAATCGTGTATAACATTGAACACAATAAGCCAAACTCACTCTTGCTGAGTACGATCATGACCACTCTTGAACAATCATTAGCTCAAATCCCTACTTTTTCTGTTATTCATGAGCACTTATTTAGTTCAGCTCAACCCTCAATCGAACAACTGAAACTGATTAAAGAATATGGTTGCAGTACAGTCATTAATCTCGCTTTAAGTAACGCACCAAATCATATTGAAAATGAAGATCGCATTTGTTTAGACCTCGGTTTAAATTATATCCATATTCCAATTGACTGGGAGACCCCATCTGCTGAGCAATGTTTATTAGTACTCGATCTCATTAATCATTTAGTCCAGAATGAAATTGTCTGGATTCACTGTACTAAAAACGATCGTGCTAGTTGCCTTATGTATGTCTATAGACAATTTTATATGAATATGGATATGCCCACTTCTCAAGATTTACTCCACGAAATTTGGGAACCTAATGAAACTTGGACAGGACTTATTCATAGCATTACCTTACAGCTACAAGGCCGTAAGGCAACTCTAGAGCTTCAACAGTCTTTGCAACAAGTCGATCACTTAGTGTGATGAGAGACTAGAACAGTTGCTGTAGCTAAAATACCTTCTTGACGACCGGTAAACCCAAGTTTTTCGGTTGTCGTCGCTTTAATACTGATTTGATTAACATCTACAGTTAAAACATTAGCAATGCTTTGACGCATTTCCAAATTATGCTTAGCTAATTTGGGACGCTCACAAGCCACCGTAATATCAGCATTATTTAACTGATAACCGCGATCCAATATGAGTTGGTAAACATGCTTTAATAATACTCGGCTGTCTGCACCTTTGTATTCTGGGTCAGTGTCAGGAAAATGTTGTCCAATATCTCCAAGTGCCAAAGCACCCAACAAAGCATCACACAGAGCATGAAGAACCACATCGCCATCAGAGTGTGCTTTCAAGCCATGTGTATGTGGAATTTGAATGCCAGCCAATGTAACGAAGTCCCCCGCTTCAAAGGCGTGCACATCCATTCCTTGTCCAATGCGAATTTGAGCAACCATATAACTATTACCTTCCATAAAAACGTAAGAAATCTTGTATTCAGCCTTTCTGTTTCGCTATAGTACACCTAGCAAAGTAGACTGAAAGTATAAGCGATCATGCTGTCTAATACTGATATGAATCAATTGAAAAGATTAAGTTTTGCCGTGACACTGAGTTGTTTGTGTTCATCTCTTGTCTTTGCAGAATCAATAGACTGCCCCAATTCTGGAACTGAGCTTAAAATCTGCTCAAAAACATTTAGTGAATCGAAGAAACAACTCGATAATAAATATCTTTCCGCATATTTAGTTACTGATGCCCCCTTACAGCTTTTACAGGATACACAAAAGTTATGGTCTAAGCATACTCAGCAATGCAAGAGTAATACATGCGTTCAGCAACAGTTTGATTTACGTACTGATGACCTAAATTTTTATGCATCACTTAAGCAAACGCTTACCCAACATTATCTTAGGTTTGAAAATGGACGTATAGCTGCACAACCTGTTCACATTCAAGTCCATCAGCTTGCAAAGGATAAAATCAAGATTGAAGGAATCGCATACCGCAATCCAAATAACCGCAAAGAAACTCAAACGATTTCTTTGATGGCCTATAGTTCGCCTGAACAAAAAAGTGAAATTTTAGACAATGAGCACAACTGTAAATATCAGTTTAATTTTCAAAAAGCTTTACTTAGTGTGAAAACCCAACAAAAAGGCTGTGAGCGGTTTAGCGGAATCTACCGACTATATGATTAATACGTAAAATAAAAGCCAGTGTTTAAACACTGGCTTTTTACTTTCTAAACTGGATATTTTTGAGCAATATCCTGCCCCACTAAAACTGCTGTCGCCGCAGACAAAGTCCACCCTAAGTGCCCATGTCCGGTATTATAGAAAATACGCGGTTGTTTAGACTGCTTCACCACAGGCAGCATATTAGGCATCATAGGTCTTAAACCCGCCCAAGGCACCACATGCTCGGTTGAAATATCGAAATTACGGTTCACCCAATTTACCAATGGTTGAATACGGTCAGCCCGTATGTCGCGGTTGTAACCGTTAAATTCAGCAGTCCCTGCCACGCGCAACCGATCTTTACCTAAACGAGAAGTCACGATTTTGGCACTTTCATCTAGTAAACTTACCCATGGTGCATTCTTCACACTTTGCTCATCTTTTAATTGCACAGTAATTGAATAGCCTTTTACTGGATAAACATTTACTCGCTCACCAATCATATCGGCGAGTTGATAACTCCCTACACCCCCACAAACCACAAGCACATCACCTTCGATCTGGATGTTATCGGATTCAACAAGATAAGGGTGCTCTGCACTTGGTTGACAACTTACAATCACTTTGTCTGTATGACACTTAATATCCGTGACTTCCAGACCAAATTTATACTGAACACCATATTGCTTAGTTTTTTCAGCCAAAGAGGTTGAATATTTATGGATATCCCCCGTTGCATCACTTGGCGTGTAATAGCCACCAAAATATTCACCTGTTAACGATGGCTCTATCGTTTTCATTTCATCAGGTGAAACTGAATAGCGCTCCAATTTACCTTTATTCAAGACATCATTGACTTGTTTAGCGATCTCGTAATCGGCCTTACTATGATACATATGAAGAATGCCACGTTTCTCCAGATCAAACTGAAGTTGCTCTTTTTCTGCAACTTCAAACAAACGCTTACGGGCGAGTAATGCCAATCGAACCGTCTCGATCGTATTAGCTTCATAGTTTTTAATATGGGATAAGAACTCAACCAGCCAACTATACTTATGCAAACTAAATGAAGGATTCAGTAGTAACGGTGCATCTTTTTGTCTCATCCACTTAAAGCCCTTAACTACAGTAGCTTTTTGGTTCCATACTTCGGCGTTACAAGCCGATAATTGCCCTCCATTGGCAAATGATGTTTCCATTGCAGGATATAGATGTCGATCAATCACTGTGACTTGATAACCTAGTTGTGATAATTCATAGGCAGAGGTAACCCCTGTGATTCCCGCACCTATCACAATAACATGTGGCATAACAGACTCCTCAGAAATGCAAAACATTTCATCAGTACAGCCCATCTGTCATTGGTACCTGAGAGTTTCGACCCCAACGTTACCTTTTAACGTTTAGATCTTCCCCTTCGGTGAGTTTATAATTTATAAGTTATTATTTTCAATTCTTATAAATCTAAGCTTCTCTCCAGATTTTTTAATTATTACAGTCCTTCTGCCTGAGAGTTTCCGGGCTTGTTGCTCCTTCGGCGGGTTCTTTCGAACCTCTCTCCCGCAATAATTTTGTATTTATATAAGCAATGTATCTGCCACTTTAAAAAAAACGCATTCTTTTCTTGTAAACTTTTGTACCAACAATTATCAAGTTATAAATCATTAATTTAATTATAAAAATAAAAAAGGTGAATCTTTATGAATTCACCTTTTGTGTTTAATTAGAGTTTCCCGTTGAGCACCGGGTCTGAAACTGTACCCTTCCATTGCTCACGCAAGGTTGGTAAATAAAATTTCTCACCAATAGTGACCAATTCTGCATCAATCAATGCGTGAACTTCGTGCATAAAAATATAATCAAGTGCAACCAAAGAAAGTTCATGATTTTTTTGGGCAGTTTTTTTGCGTTTCGCTTGAGCTTGTTTCACTAACTCATTCGCAAAGTTTTTATCTTTATAAGCCGTAATTGCATTTAAACGTAGTTCAATAACACCCCATCCAGCTAATAGCTTTTTAAACACATCAAAATCTTCTGAAGTTGATTCCCATGTTACATTTTCTAGATCATTATCATCAGGTAAAACTGGCAATAACAGGTCACCTGTACTTGGGAAAATCTTTTTAAGATTTAACAGAAACTTAACAGGCTGATCACCGGGATAATCATTAAATTGCACATGTTGTTGGGTATCTGTTAAATAAATAGAGAGCATTCAAAAATCCTTAGCTAAGCTTCTGTTTTTAACTGCTTTATTTCAAATCTCGTAAAATAGATGCAAAACAAAAACAATATAAAAAACAGGACAAGGTGCGCATTTTAACAATTATGGCAGCTTATTCAACGCTAATTCGCCATTAATTAGTGAAACTTACACCCGCTTGACAAAAAGCCCTCCGAAAAGAGCTCCTTGTTGATGCAGATTCAATTCTTGCCATAGCTATAAACCCCACCAATAACTTGTCTTTAGCAGGACTTCTTATATCGTAATAGATACATAGCTAATAAGACTTTTTAATAAAGTTTTCACCCTAGTTCTAAACTAAACTGAAGAAATGAACTCTGCTGTAGTTTTTAACTGAGCAAAAGCATTGCTTAAAACTTGGTTATGATGATCAATGATTTGCGGAGCATTTAAAGCTGCCGAATCAGTTGTTGTATGTGCATCTGAGATTAGTGTCACTTTATATCCATACTCTGAAGCAGCCCTAACAGTAGTATCAATACAATATTCAGTTTTCATCCCAGTCATTATGATTTCACCAATATCAAGTTTCTCTAATACTTCTTTTAAAACAGTATTCTTAAAGCTGCTAGGGTACATTTTTTCAATGACTGTATCTTTATGTGGATTAAAAGGTAAATCTGTAATTAGTTGAGTGTTCGGGCCGTTTGGATCTAATGGTGTGCCTTTCTCACCAACATGCCGAATAAAGATAACTGGTCTATCATTCAACCGGCAATATTCAATAAGGCTAAGAATATTTGAAATTACGAATTTGGCATTATGTGGCTTAGGGTCGCCATTAAATAAACCATTTTGCATATCAATGACGAGTAAAGCCGATTTTGAGTTACTACTGAGTTTTTTCATAATTTTTCTCTGTAAAACCAATAATGAACAGAGAAAAATTAACCCAGCCATTATTGGCTGGGTTTGGTTATCTTATTAAGTCACTTTAATAAAAAATCACACGCAGCCTTGCTTAAAGGTCGTGGTGGTTGTCGTGATTTTATTCAATAAACAGTTCATTTGTTTTAACTGCCCATAATTAAAGCGTGATTAACCATACCATAGCTTTTTCAAAAGAAACAAAGCTTTTTAAATTTTTTATTTTGTGAAGTACCTTTTACTCTTAATTAGTTGTTACAGAAATACTTCATAATAGAAAGCTAATTTATTTAACTGAAAGTAAGTATTCATATGCTGTTTTTTCATCACTCTGTACTTTAATGACTGCATCAGTTTCATCATTCAAAGTAAGGTTAAATACCTTCTCACCATCATAAGAAATTTGATGGCCCATACGGAATTCTGAATCAATTGACTCAAGAATAATAAAATTCCCTTCGATATTCGAAGCAATATAGTAAGTATTGTTCCGATGAACATATCTAATTGTGTACATCACTATTTAAATTCCATCTAAAAAATTATGTTTTTTCTTAAATAATAAAAAAGCTCACTTCATCTTCTCAAGCAGAAATGAAGCTAGCGAAAAAAAAGATCCGCCCTTCTTTTGATTTCTAGCACTAATCGTTCAGCGCTAAACTAATATATAAATATTACAGAAATACTTAACAATAAAAAACCCCGCCATTAGTCGATACTTAGTCGGGTTTCTTATACCGTCATATGTCTGAGAGAACTAACTCTCACATGGGCTTACTGCTATTTAAATTAATCTTTACACTTAACTTTCAAAACGGCTGCTTTGGTATTCACTGGAATAAGCAGTCCTGAATTATAGACAGTATGATGATTTACGATTTTGTTATTGCTATCCAACTCATCAAAACCTTTATCTTTACATATTTCTTCTGCTTTACCGATTAACTTTGATCTCAAAGCTTCTCTTGAACCAAATGCATTACTTTGAGCATGAAGTTGGTAAACACCAGGATTCACCTCAGCTACAGTAGGTGGAAACATTTGTAGACAACCCGACAAGGTACAAACTATTACTGCTAAAACAACTATTGATTTAGTCTTTTTCATTTATTGGAGCTTAGAATAAAATAACATAGCAAAATTAAAGTCTAGATATGACATTAGTATTTCAAGGTATAAAAAAGCCCACTTTTTCAAGCGGGCCTTCCCCTTATGATTTTTTGCGCTGATCATTCAGGACTTTTGTTGTACTTAGCAACTCGCGGATATTACAGAAGTATTTGACAATAAAAAAGCCCATCAGAAGAGATTATTTACTATTTGGTGAAACCATTTTTTCAGGCTTAACCACTTCATCAAATTGCTCTGCCGTAACTAAACCAAGCTCAACAGCAACCTGCTTTAAAGTTTTATTTTCTTTATAAGCGGTCTTGGCAACTTTTGCAGAATTTTCATAACCAATCACTGGATTTAAAGCAGTGACCAACATGAGAGAGTTATGTAAGAAGTGATCAATTTTATCCTGATTAGGCTCAATTCCCACCGCACAGTGATCATTAAAACTATTACAAGCATCGCCAAGCAACTGAATAGACTGCAATAAGTTATAAGCAATCACAGGCATAAATACGTTTAATTCAAAGTTACCTGAAGCACCAGCCACATTAATGGTCGTATCATTTCCAAGCACTTGTGCAACAACCATCGTCATTGCTTCACTTTGTGTTGGGTTTACTTTGCCCGGCATAATACTTGAACCAGGTTCATTTTCAGGAATACGGATTTCACCGAAACCACAACGTGGACCACTGGCCAACCAGCGAATATCGTTCGCAATTTTATTTAAACTGACTGCAAGCGTTTTTAATGCGCCAGAAGCAAAAACAGCAGCATCACGTCCTGCAAGTGCTTCAAATTTGTTTGGAGCAGTCACAAATGGTAAGCCCGTAAGTAAAGCAAGCTGATCCGCTGCTTTCACTGCATAGTCAGGATGTGCATTTAACCCTGTACCTACTGCAGTACCACCTAGTGGCAATTCATATAAACCACTTAAAGCTTGCTGTAAGCGCACTACACCATGCTCAAGCTGAGATACATAGCCGCTGAATTCTTGACCTAAAGTTAATGGCGTTGCATCTTGTAAATGGGTACGACCAATTTTAACAATAGATTGAAACTCATCAGATTTCTTTTGCAAAGTCGCTTTAAGTTGTTCTACTGCCGGAATGAGTAATTCATTAATTTGCAGACTTGCAGCAACATGGATTGCCGTTGGAAATGAGTCATTTGTTGATTGCGCACGGTTGACATGGTCATTTGGATGTACTGGCTTTTGGGCACCTAATGCTTGACCTAATTTTTGGTTTGCAATATTTGCAATCACTTCATTGCAGTTCATGTTACTTTGCGTACCAGAACCAGTCTGCCAGACAACTAAAGGAAACTGGGAATCCCATTTACCATCAATTACTTCTTCAGCCGCGCCCACAATATATTGGCTCAAATCTTGCGGCAACTGTTCAAGTTCAGCATTGGTTATCGCAGCAGCCTTTTTTACTAGCCCCATTGCTCGAATCATGGCACGTGGTAATCGTTCTTGCCCGATTTTAAAGTTCTGTAAGCTGCGTTGAGTCTGTGCTCCCCACAATGCTTCATTCGGAACTTCAATCTCACCCATAGTGTCATGTTCAATTCGTGTTTGCATAGAAACCTCAGTTGTCTGGTTAAAGAACTTACGGGCTGAAGCAAGTATTTGCTCTGGCTAGTTAATTTTTAATATCGTACTCAAGCATTCCATTATTGTAAATAAGAATCATTATCTTATCTTCCATTTAATGTGTTTTGATAAAAGCGCCATTCATCTTCAATCATTTGTTTTAACGAGCGTTTAGGTGTCCATTGCAATAATGTTTTTGCTTTCGTTATGTCTGCCCCAACCTGACCTAACTCAACATGTTTATAAATCGCAGGTTGAGTCGCAATTTCGGCTTGAGTTACTTGTGAAATTTCATCTAGTAATTGACGAATAGAGTGAACTTGGTCATGGGCAATATTGAATGCCTCACAACAATGTGTTTGATCACGTAGCCAATGTAAGCTTGCAGTTACAGCTTCACACACATCTAAAACGTGTAGAAAACTACGTTCAGTCGTATGGTCTGATGTTTCAGCTTGATCTTGTAATTCAATCAAATCGCGTTGCATTGCCGCAACTTGCATCGCAAGCGGTACAATATTTTTAGGCAGCTGTGCGACATACTCTCCGAGTACCCCATGTTCAAATGCACCTACAATATTAGATAAGCGCAAGATCGCAATTTTCCACTCATGATCAATTTTATAAGTATCACGGATAATTTCTTCAATCATCTGTTGAGACTTAATATAAGGATTAGGATAAGTGTAATTAAATTCTTCTGTTTCGCTTAATTGCAAACCAGATTTTCCATAAGCTGCAAGGCTAGACAGCTGAATAAAGTGACGAACACCTGTGCGTTGCATGGCACGCAGTAAACTCATGATGCAACTTACATTATCATTATAATATTCAAGAGGTTTAAGATTAGATTCTTCAATTGATTTAAACCCAGCAGTATGAATAACTGCATCAATTGAATATTGCTCAAAGACCTTATTCAATGCGGGTGTATTACGTACATCAAGTTTAACAAATGGAACGTACATACCAGAAATAAACTCTAGCCGTTCCAGCGTTTGCAAGGTCGAATTAGCCAAATTATCGACAATTACCACTTCTTGCCCTTGGGCCATTAGACTCAAAGCAATGTGTGAACCGATAAAGCCTAAACCACCTGTCACTAAAATCATTGTATACTTACCTTTCTCTTAATGCATCTACGCCCATTTAGACGTATGACCATAGTGAATTCTTAATGAGTACATTACTACTAATTACCTCTGCTCCTACTTCCATTCATGCTTGGCATGCGTTAGGACTTGCTCAGGCACTCAAAAGTAAAAATGAAGACTTTCGTGTATTCTTTTACCAAGACGGCGTGCAGGTTGCTAATGATTTTCAATGGGTTCCTGACGACCAGCGTAATTTAACGCATGAATGGCAAAAGCTTTCGATTCGACTTCCTGTATGTGTGAGTGCTGCCCTCGCTCGTGGTATTACCGATGCAGAAAATGCCAGTCGCCATCACCTTACTCATTACAACCTTGCCAAAGACTTTCAACTCGTCGGGTTAGGTGAACTTGCTGATGCGGTACAGTCAGCATCTCGTCTTATTCAATTTTAAGTTACTTTGTTTGCTTAGATTGTTGCTTTTAAAAGGTATATTGTGTGAAATCTGTACTCGTCATTTTAAGCCAAGCCAACTTAACTAGTCTTCAAATCAATGAAAGCCTTTCCGCTACTATGGTTTTAGCAACCTTTGGCTCACCAGTCAAAGTATTATTGAAAGATGCTGCTCTTAGTCTCTTGCAAAATGACTTAAGCTTTGACCAACTTCGTCATTCTTTCAAAGTAGCATCAAATATGGTCGAAAGTTTCGAGTTTTATGATTTGAGCCCTATTCTGATTGAAACTAAGAATCAACAACATCCTTTTGTTCAAAAAACTGAGCAAGAAATTGAGTTCGTTCAGTTGAATACCGACTTTATTCAATCTTTTGATCATGTTCTATATTGGTAGATGAAGGTGTAAGTTTAATGAATCCATCAACACTTTATCTCGTGCAATCTACTTATCACAATACACCGAATATTATTGATGAATTAGGTCATGTTTATCAGGCCGGTGACCAAATTATTTTTATGGGTGATTCTGTTGCAAGGCTTTCAGCTCAAATTATTCAACAGTTTGAATCTGTTTCATGCTTAAGTATCGAAAAAGATTTACTCGATGCAGATACTTTAGCTCAGATAAATGTATTGGACTATGATCAATTTGCAGATCTGGTTTTAACGTTTAATCGCTGTATTTCTCTTAAATAATAGATTTAGGCTAGTTTCATGAATTTAGAATTAGACCAAGATGGTCATTTAGTTGATTATACAATCTGGAATCCTGAAGTTGCACAAGAGCTTGCCAAGTCACTTGATCTTGAATTAACTGATTGGCATTTTGAAGTTTTAGCTGCTGTGCGCCAGTTTTACCAACAGTTTGGACATTCTCCAGCAACTCGCCCCCTCATTAAATTTTTAATGAAAACAGTAAATCCAGACATTAATAATGCCATTTTGCAGCAACAATTTAATACTGGCTTAGTTGCCCGTCATTTAAGTCGTTTGGCAGGCATTCCTAAACCAGCAAATTGTTTATAAAGTTAAGCAAACTTTTTGGCAGCAGCTACACATAAAAGGGTTGCTGCTGTGACTACTAACATTGACCAGCTTACATGTTCGTGTAATAAGGCTGCTGCAATGGCTAGCCCCATTAAAGGTTGTAAGAGTTGTAGTTGACTAATCGCGGCAATTCCGCCTTGGGCAAGACCTTTATACCAAAAGAAAAAGCCGATCAGCATACTAAACAAAGACACATAAATAAGACCGACTAGAGCTGATGTAGAGACGTTCTCAAATGAAGCGGGCATATAAAAAACTGTGAGAAACAGCATGAAAGGTAATGACAAAATAAGCGCCCAACAAATGACCTGCCACCCGCCTATTTTTCTTGAAAGCACACCACCTTCTGCATAGCCAAAGCCACAGAAAATAATCGCCATCAACATATAAAAGTCCCCTATTCCTAGTGATGTATCACCAGAAATGAAAAACATATAAGCGAAAACAACACCACTTCCCAAGATTGCAAATATCCAGAAAAATTGATTCGGCTTTTCTCCACCTCTCAGTACAGCAAATATTGCAGTTGCAAGCGGTAAAAGACTAACAAAGACAATTGAATGAGCTGCATTCATATATTGCAAAGCGAGAGCGGTAAATAACGGAAAACCAATCACCACCCCCAAAGCCACTATAGCAAGTGGCCACCAATCTTTCTTAGCTGGCTTTTTTTCTTTCAACACTAAAATAAGGATAAGCCCTAAAATACCAGCTATCGCAGCTCGTGCTGCTGTTAAAAAACCGGGATCAAACCCCATTACAGCGACTCGTGTTGCTGGTAGTGACCCTGCAAAAATAGCCACCCCAATAAATCCATTCACCCAGCCATTCATAAACCTGTTCATAATTTTCTCCGTCACTATACGAAGAATTTAAGCTGTGCTAAGGTGATTAAACCAGATACAAAGCAGTACAATTTAAAAGAACTGTTATGTACTCACAACCAGTACAGTTGAGATTGTAAGCCCGTGAACCAGAGCAAAACAAAAATTGAAATTGTTATTTTAGAAATTGAGCAACAAATAAAAAATCGATCTTTAATGCCTGGAGCACGCTTACCTTCTGTTCGTAAATTAGCAAATGATCTGGGTTTTTCAGTCTCAACTGTTGTAGAAGCATATGAAAGATTAATTGCTTTAGGGAAAATTGAATCAAGAACAGGATCGGGATTTTATATTGTAGGCCCTCTCGCACCTTTATCTTTAAGTGACTTAAGCCCACAGTTAGAACGATCAGTAGACCCTCTATGGATTTCGCGTCAGTCTTTAGAAGCGAAAGCAGATGTGTTTAAGCCTGGTTGTGGTTGGTTACCCGATGACTGGATGCCATTAGACAGTATTCGAAAAGGATTAAGGGCTGCTGCAAGGAGTTCAGACGCTTGTTTAATGAGCTATTCTGCGCCGTTAGGATTACCAGCGTTGCGCGATTTATTAGCAAGGCGTGCCCAATCAAAAGGAATAGATGCAAATTTAAATCAAGTACTTTTAACAGACTCTGGAACTCAAGCGATTGATTTAGTTTTCCGGTTCTTACTAAAGCCCGATGACGTCGTTCTGATTGATGATCCTTGTTATTTTAACTTTCATGCATTACTTAAAGTTCATCAAGTTAAAGTAGTTGGATTACCTTACACACCGACAGGCCCAGATTTAGAAGCATTTAAAGAAGCAATTGATACGTATAACCCACGTCTTTATATCACCAACTCAGGAATACACAATCCAACTGGAGCAATGCTTTCTCTTTCTACGGCGCACCAACTCTTAAAATTGATTGAGCAATCTAACTTAATAGTAGTTGAAGACGATATTTTTTCAGATTTTGAATATACCCCAGCTCCTAGGCTTGCTGCTTTAGATAATCTTTCACGCGTCATCTTTATTGGAAGTTTTTCTAAAACATTATCTGCATCTATTCGTTGTGGCTATATTATTGCAAAACCGGAATGGGTTGATCAGCTCACCGATTTAAAAATTGCGACCACTTTCTCGCATAACGGTGTTTCTGCAGAGGTTTTGCTTTCCGCTTTGACAGATGGTTCGTATCGCAAACATTTAGAGTTATTAAAAGTTCGTTTAGCAAAAGCCATGCATGACACTATTACCAAACTAGAACCGCTAGGCATCCGGCCATGGATTAAGCCGCAAGCAGGTATTTTTGTATGGTGTCATTTACCGGAAGGTTTAGAAGCTTCAAAAATTGCGAAATATTGTATTAATCACAATGTTATTCTTGCGCCTGGAAATGCTTTTAGTCAAGCGCCTAATGCGGGTCAATTTATCCGCTTTAATGTGGCACAATCAAACCATGCCCATATTTATAAAACTCTTGCTGATGCTATTCAACAAGAGTCTTCATAATTTATAGCAACAAAAAATTAGGCTTGTTTCTGTTTTTGTTGAATATATGCAAAATAGCCCGGTCCAGCTGAGACTTGCACTTGTTTTGCATGTAAAGGCTCACGGCAGATCGAACATACCATAACCGGTTCAAACTTATGTCCACAAGTTTTATGACGATATTCTAGTGGCTTACCTAAACCTTGATCCATCCATTTATCAGCCCAATTCGCCATAGATAAAATAATTGGATAAAGCTCAAACCCTTTATCAGTCAGTCGATACTCAAAACGCTCTTGGCGATCAAAATATGGTGCTTTGACTAGAATTTCATATTCAACCAAACGCTTTAAACGATCTGAAAGGACATGACGAGTTACGCCTAATGATTTTTGAAAATCGTCAAAACGGCGTATTCCCATAAAAGCATTACGTAATATTAGCATCGTCCATCGATCGCCAATCACTGATAGCATACGAGCAACCGAACAAGGTTGATCACCGATGTCATCCCATTTCATCTTTATGCGTTCCTCGATATTACCTAGCCCAACGGCCCTATTGTTTATACCCTAAACCACTTACTACGATTTATGCAAGATTCATTATAAAAATAACTTCTTATCAACTTTATAAAAAAATTTCATTATGAAAAAAGAGAAAGTTATTATTAAAAATTGCTAAATAAATATAACCCACTCATTTTCATAATGAGTCATATTTATCATCTTTTATAATTAATTTGAAATAAATACACCCTTCAATATATTGCCTGCTTCTAGTTTTACACCTGCCGGAATGCGAACCAGACAATTGGCCTGCATTAAGTTACTCAGCATATGTGATTGCTGTTTTGCCAGACTTTTTATTTTAAGCTGTCCATTTTCAAAATAAGCATACATTCTTAAAAAACGTTCACGTGCATCTTCTTTTAACGCATTGTCCAAAATCGCACTAAACCACTCAGGCCCTGCTTGATTTCCCTGTAAAGTATCTAGTAATGCCTTACCATATACCTGCATAGACACATAGACCGCAGCGGGATTACCCGGCAAACCAAGCAAATAACAATGATGATCTGTTTCTGGATTTGAATATTCAGCAAAGAATAGCGGTTTGCCAGGTTTCTGTTTTACTTTCCAAAAGATTTGTTCAAAGCCAACCTCAAAAGCACATGGTCGTACAAAGTCATAATCACCTACAGAGACTCCACCTGTCGTTATAATGACATCATGGCTATCTTTTAACTGATTAAAGTAATGCGTGACTTGCTCTGCCTCATCTGCCACATGAATCAGTTCAACATCCAAGCCATAATCTTCAAACCAAGCTTTTAATAATGGCCCATTTGCATCAAAGATTTTGCCGTCGACAAGATCTTCTGCCGTTTCTGCAACTTCATCACCAGTCACCAAAACAGCGACTTTCGGTGCACGATAAACTTCAACCGTTTGCACACCTGCCATACTTAAGGCAGCTAAGCTTCCAATATTTAGAAACTGTCCAGCTTGTGCAAGCAATTGGCCTTTCTGGACTTCTTCACCTGTAAAACGAATATCGGCTTGGGGACGTATATGCTCAGTTAAGCAAATTTCTTGGGTCGAAAGAACCGATACAATTTCTTGCCTCGCAACATGAGTTGTTCCTTCAGGAGTTTTACCGCCTGTGAATATACGGATAGCCTGACCTTCATGAAGGATGTCATTGCTTTCACTTCCCGCACGAATCTCACCAGTAACCTGAAATTTTTGATTATTTAAATCTTCCGCATGGCCACAAAGTGCGTAACCATCTACCGCACTTTGAGAAAAGCTTGGCAGATTAATTTCTGAATAAATTTCTTTTGCAAGATATCGGCTTAGGCTATCTTGCAGAGTTTGTTGAATGGAACCCAACTTTTTTGGCTGCCTAATAATCAACTCAAGTGCTTCATCTACACTAATTAATCCACGTTCTGTACCACAACTTGACATTATTCATAGCCTCCCGGATGCGGTAAATCACGGCACACATCAAAAATATGAACGAGGGCTGGTAAAATAGCAGCCATTGATTCGCTTGCTCCACCACGACTTCCCGGTAAAGTCACCACCAATGAGCGATCAATAAACCCTGCTACTCCACGTGACATTGCTGCATATGGTGTGCGTTTTTGCCCAAAAGATCGTGCAGCTTCCATTAAGCCGTCTAGCTTACGCTCAAGAAGTGGTTCTAATGTATCAACCGTAATGTCACGCTTACCAATTCCGGTTCCACCAACCGTCATGATGCATGCATATGACTTACTCAGCTCAAGTACTAAATCTTTTAGAACATCTGCTTCATCAGGCAAAATTTGGTAATGAATCGGATCGAATCCTGCTTCAGTTAAAGTTTCAACAACTGATTTTCCAGCTGTATCGGGTTTTCTACCGGCTGCAACGGTGTCGGATAACACAATGACAGCAGCCGAAACGGGCTGACGAAGAACTCGCTTAAAGTGTGATTTCCCGCCCTTTTTCTTAAGCAGTTTACATTGATCCATCCAGAGTTCTTCTGGCTCACAATGTGGCTTTAACATGTCGTAAATGGTTAAACCTGCAAGACTTGCAGCCGTGAGGGCTTCCATTTCCACCCCAGTAGGACCAATGGTTTCAACCACAGTAATAATCTTTACAAAATCATGTTCTAATTCATATTCAACATCTGCACGATAAATCGGCAGTGGATGACACAAAGGAATCAGCTCATCAGTTCGTTTGGCTGCCAAGATTCCTGCCACACGTGCAGTTTTTAATGCATCGCCCTTTTCAGTATTACCTTGTCTTAATAATTCAATACAATGTGGAGGCGCATATAAAATCGCTTGTGCTTCAGCAACACGATAACTTTCCGGCTTCATTCCTACGTTTTTCATTATTTATCCTAGTGGTGCATATTTCAGTGTGAGTGTTCATGGCCGGCATGATGGTGGTGATGCTTGTGTTCTTGTGGTGCATCTTTGCGAATACAACAACCTTCTACATAATGACTTGTACCGTCTGTAAAGAACTCTTCTTTAAAAACTGGCACTTCATGCTTCACTCGCTCAACCGCTTCCTCACATGCTTGAAAAGCTTCACGGCGATGGGCTGCATAAGCAATCGCAATAATAGCTGTTTCACCTACATCCAAATATCCAATTCGATGAACGACCCGCACATAAGATACCTGATACTTTTTCTCAATTTCCAGTTCAATTTCACGTATCATTTTTTCAGAAAGTGGCTTATATGACGTATATTTCAACGCTTTAACAGCTTTACCCTCATGGTGATTACGAACCGTACCTATAAAAATATCGATTCCACCACATTCAGGAAATGACTGGATAGGATCAAAAGTATCTAAACTTAAAGCCTGTTCTTGTATACGTGCAAAATCTCGCATGACTCACCCTCCTGCAACTGGTGACAATAAAACCAAAGTACATGGCTCACTTAAAGCAGATTGTCTCGTTATGACATTATCGCCAATCGCACATGCACATTTTTCCATGGCTTGTGTACATTCTGGATGTAATAAAACAATTTCATCTAATACATTTTTAACCAAAATATGATTGGGACAAACCAACGAAAGGTTTTGAGGAAGCAATTTTTCAATTGCGCCAAACGCTTCTATTTTAATTTGGATAGATTGCTGCATTTATCCCCCAAGCATATGCATACTGATTTTACGGGTTTGTTGATGTTGTAAGGCATGAAAACCTTTAGCTTTGTGCCAAATATACGGCATAACCATATCTGTTAACTGTTGAATATACATTGCATGATCAGCTGTATTACGTGCACGTAATAATGATTGAAGCTGCGGTTTAATATTTAGTCCCTGCGGTGCAAATAAACAGTTGTAGAGTTCGCCTTGTGCAGTTAACCGTATACGGTCACATTGATGGCAAAATGAATGAGTGATTGTGGAAATAATTCCAAGAGAGTAGCTATTATTGATTAGATATTGGCGTGCTGGCTCATGCTGTTGTTCTACAACCTGTACTGAATAATGGGGTTGTAAAGCTTTTAAAATTTCAGCCTCACTCACCACATCTTTGCTAGACCAAAGCGCATCGCCATCAAGTGGCATAAACTCAATAAAGCGTAAAGGAATATGATTGGCGATTGACCATTTAACCATCGGTAAGATCTGATCGTCGTTTTTATTTTTCATCAATACGCAGTTAATTTTGAATGGTAATCCGACATCTTTAGCAGCTTGAATACCCTCGAGAACAGGTTCTAGTTTTTTCTTGGTAAGCTCTTTAAACTGAATAGCATCAAGACTGTCTAAACTAATATTTAGGTCATCTAATCCCGCATCTTTTAACTGCCTAGCGTATTTTGCAAGGTAATGCCCATTTGTAGTCATTGAAATACGTTTTAGGCCCAGCGCTTTCAAAGCTTGTAACTCACGAACAAAATGCACAATGCCTTGACGCATTAATGGTTCGCCACCTGTAATGCGGATACTTTCAACCCCATGTTGCACCATAAAATGACAAAATTGAAAGAGTGCCTCAAAACCAAGCAGATCTTGTTTATTCAACCATTCAGGATGTTCAGGCATGCAATATACACACTTAAAATTACAGCGATCAGTTACGGAAATACGTAACTTTCGCTTTACACGGCCATATTGGTCTTGAAGAACCAAAGGCGTATTTTCAGAGTGATATTGTTTCATCATTTGCACTCATATCGAGAACAGTTCAAATATTGCTGGCACTTTTTGTGAGCAATTAAAATAGAAATTTGCTCTTCAATAGTGCTCTGCTGCTTAAGCAAAATTTGTTCCAATTCTATTTATCATCCATAACTTCTTAGCTTTTTAATAGATCTTTTGCCGCACCACTTCAACTGTAATTATATAACTGTATAAATTTAGTGCGACTCCAATCTCTTGTATGCCCTACATTATTTCTAGCATTTTTCTAGACGGATGGGTACATATTTATGGTACGGTGTTTTCGATAAAGGATCACAATGTTCACCAGACACAAGAAGATTTAATTGTGGCCCTATTGGCTCTCCACCTTGAAAGCGCATACCATAGCCATGTGGAAGTGATACAACACCTTTTCGCATACCTTCATCAAAATCTACGGTGACCTGAATTTCTCCGTGTTGTGAGATACATTTGAGTTGATCTCCTACTGCTACATTCAAGTTTGTTGCATCTTCAGGATGAATTCGCAAAGCGCCTTCTGCATCTACTTTCCGCCATGCAGGGTCACGGTAAATCTGATTAGCGTTATAGCTACGGCGCTCCCCCGACAAAAGTATGAAAGGAAACTCTTCAATACTAAATTGATGATTTTTTAAATTTGCCAACTCACTCAACATTTCGGGAATAGCCAGACGTATTTTTTTGTCTTTATATGCCACGAGCTTCCACATTTCATCATATTCATGTTGTGATAACACCACACCTGAACGCTGATTTAAAATTTGCTCAAACAAACGAACACCTAACGTTAAAGAATTACCTTTGTAACCTGCACGGCGCACAGCTTTCGCATGCAAAACCGAATATTGAATAGACAGTGGTAATAAAAAAGCAACTGAAGCAGCTGAGTTTTCTAGATGTTTACCTAACGTACGATAGAGAATTGAGGCTGCAAAAGGAATGTATTTTTTATGTCGAGCAAAAGTTAAACCCAAAGCCGACAGATAAGGTAGATAGGCTGTTTTTTTCGAGTCGACCGCAGCTATTTTGTCTAACACAGGAAAGCTTTTAGGAATGACCTTCATGGCTTCAAGTAATCGTGTATAAATTTCGGCTTCGGGTAACGTATTGCCTTGAGCAGTGAATACTGGATGTCTCAGGTGAAAACCATTTTTAGGAAACTCTAAATTAAAACCAGTAAATTCCCATTTTTCAAACTGCGTATGGGCCGGCAAAATATAATCTGCCAATCTGGCTGTTTCCGTCATGGCAACATCGACCACAACCAATAAATCTAATGCTTTAAACGCTTTTTCGTAGGCAGGTGTATCAGGATAGGTTAATAAAGGATTACAGCTATCTACAAAAACCGCACGTATTCTTTTTTCGCCTGCTTTTAATATTTCATCGGGCAAAATATTGGGTGGGAAAAAACCTGAGATGGGAAACATTTTATGGTAAACACTACGTCGATATTTCGGCTTTCTTTCATCTGTATCACTTAAAATTGGAATAAACATGGTGTGTAAATTATTGGTGCCTTGCTTTCCAAAGTTTCCGGTCAATAAATACAGTAGTTTTTCTAAATATCCGTTTAATGTCGTATTTAAAGTATGCTGAATACCTAAATCAATACGCACACAGCCTCTTTTAGCCTTGGCAAAATCTCTAGCCACTTGATAAATTAAATCGACTGGTACATCAGCTTTAGCAATATACTCTTCAATCGGGACACGGCTAAACGCTGTTTTTACCTCTTCAAACCCTTGTGTATGCTGTTCAATGAACTTCACATCATAAAGTTGTTCTTTAATAATAATGGCAATCATAGCCGACATTAAAAAAGCATCTGTGCCGGGTTTTAACTGCACATGAATATCTGCTTGTTTTGCCGTTTCGGTAACACGCGGATCAAATACCACCATAGTCCGGTTGGGGTCTTTTTTAATATGCTTTAGCGTGTCTCGTGCATTGGGAATGCCATGTGCCTGAAACGGATTTGTGCCAATAAAAAGAACATAATCTGCGTATTCAACATCTTCTGTCGTATGGCAGGCCTGACTTCCAAATAAACGACCATTAAGCCAGAAATCACCCGTTTTTTCTTGAGCAAGAGAGTTGTAAGCATAATAACTTTTCATGGCCAGCAAAAGCTGACGACCATAAGCTGCACCAAGATGATTACCTTGACCGCCCCCTCCTACAGAAGCAAAAGCGGTACCGCCATAACTATCTCGGATATGAACTAATCGCTCGGCAATTTCCTGTATGGCAACATCCCAACTAATTTCTTGAAAAGAGCCATCTGGCTGGCGTTTTAACGGCGTAGTCAAACGGTCTGCATGCTGCTGATAGTGCTGTAATCTTGCAGCTTTTTGACAAATGTAGCCTTGTGAAAATGGATGTTCAGGATTACCTTTAATTTTGACAAATTGATTATCTTTAATTTCAACACTTAAACCGCAATTTCTTGAACACAAAATACATGCGGTAACATCCGTTTTGTTTTCCTTTAGCGCTTCTACCATTTCGATTGACTCCCTTTATTTTTATGCATATGGATAGAACTAAAATAACAAGTTCCAAAATAGAACTTATATAATAAATAGTCAACGGCACAAAGATTAAAAACGTTTTTCGCACGACCAATGTAAGGTTAAAAGCTCTTCAAATACATCGTTAATTTGCTGTAAAAATTTCTTTAAATGCGGTGATTTGTTTGTACTGCTGAAGCTCATCTAGAGAATTGATGCTATGAAAAAATAAATTTTGTTTTTGAAATATGGCGACTTGTGCATGTAAAAGCTTAAAGCACTCTTTCAAACTTAATCGTTGTTTTTCAATTTGCTCTGTTATCGTGATTAGGCTTTCACGCTTTAACAAGCAAAATGGGTACAAGGCATCTCCATTAATTGACACATAAGCTGCTTGAGCTTGTTTGTTTTTCCGAAGTGCACCATGTAATTTCGCAACGACTTGCGTTGGTATATAGGTCACATCACAAGGAATAAACAAAACATAATCTGCTTCTACATTTGACCATGCGCTTTTCATTCCCATCAGTGGACCTAAAAAGCCTGAAGCATCATCTTGAAAACATTTAATATCTGGCACAATACTTTGATAGATGGAGTAGTCGCGATGACTATTGACCCAAAGTTCAGATACCGATGATCTTAATTTCTGATGAATTTTAAGAAGTTGGGGTTCACCATCAAATTGCTGCAACAACTTATTTAAACCGTTCATACGGCGGGCTTGTCCACCCGCCAGAATGACCAAATCAGTTACGGGATATCCCTTATTCACACTTCCACCTCCTGTTGGCAAGCTTTAATCAGGCCACGGATTTCAGGTAAACATGAACCACAGTTCCCACCTGCTTTTAAACAAGCAGTGACCTGTTTTTCATGGGTAATATTTTGTGTTTTTATCGCTTCAATAATTTTATTCTTACCTACTTTAAAACAACTACACACTAAAGGCCCATCATTATTAGTAGCCGACATTGGCATACCTGCTAGCAAAGCTTTGCGGTGCAAAGCACTTAAACGTTCACGTTTAAACAGACTAGCCACCCAATCACGGTCTGGCAATAAATCTGGCGGTGCAATATATAAGCTTGCAATTACAATGCCATCTTTCAAAATAACGCTATGGCTCAGTTGTGAAGAGATATCTTCAATACTTAACCATTCAAAAGTTTCATCGGCAAATGGTAAGAAATTTTTCAGGTTCTTTTGAGTATCATGAAAAGTTTGGCGATCTGCAAGTTCATAACGGTTGGTTTTAACCATTCTGACCTTAGTCCACCATGCACAGTGATGTAGCGATTGTTGGATATGCGAATCATATCCTTCACGAACATAGAGCACACCTTGCCAAGTGGTATAGAACGGCTGAATGGTGACAGGTGTGTGTTTAAACTCAGGCTCGCCTGAGATTGCATCAACTTCTGGGTTAACGACTTTACCAATGCGGGCATCGGAGGCAACTTGTTCAGTCCAGTGAATTGGTGCAAAAATTTGCCCACGACGTACACCCGATGAGAATGTCACACGTAATACACAACTGCCCCATTTAGAACGAACTTCAACTAAACCTTGATCACGCACACCAAACTTCAATGCATCACTTGGATGAATCTCACAGAATGGTTCTGCACGGTGACTGGTTAAGTTTGCTGACAAGCCAGTGCGGGTCATGGTATGCCACTGATCACGAATACGGCCAGTGTTCAAAATGAGTGGATAGTCTTCCGAAACTGCATGAACCGGATCAATTGCGACCGTTGGAATCAGTTTTGCCTTCGCATTTTTATAGCTAAATTGGCCCTTGCCAAACAGTTGCTGAACGGCTTTAGCATCTTGGGCTTTATCCCACACTGGCCATTGTAGGGGTTGCAGAGCATCGTACTCAGCAGCATTTAAATTCATCAAACCTTTAAGGTTGAAATAACGGAAAATACTACTTTCTTCACGCGCATCTATATCTACATTATCTTGTGCAGATAGTGCCGCATGCTCATTAAAGATGTCACTAGGGCCCGCAAAGTCAAAACCATTAAAGCCTAATTTTTTCGCAACTTGGCTCACTGACCACCAGTCTGCTTTTGCTTCACCTGGAGCAGGTAGGAAAGCACGCTGACGAGAGATACGGCGTTCAGAGTTAGTTACAGTACCGTCTTTTTCTCCCCAACCTAAAGCAGGAAGTAAAATATCAGCATATGCTGTCGTATCTGTATCTGCACAAATATCTGACACCACGACCAGCTCGCATTTTTCTAATGCACGTTTGACTTGGTCTGCATCAGGCAAACTCACAACAGGATTAGTTGCCATAATCCAGATGGCTTTAATTTTTCCTGATTCAACAGCACGGAACAAATCAACTGCTTTTAAACCCGCTTGATTAGCAATGAATGGGCTATCCCAAAAGGTTTGCACGACTTTTTGATGCAGTGGGTTATCTAAATCCATGTGAGCTGCTAGCATATTTGCCAAACCACCCACTTCTCGGCCACCCATCGCATTGGGTTGCCCTGTCATTGAAAACGGTGCTGCACCCAGTTTGCCAATTTTTCCAGTGAGTAAATGACAGTTAATAATACTATTGGCTTTATTTACACCCTGAGTGGATTGATTCACACCCATTGAAAATAGGGTTACCACTTTTTCTGTCTGAGCGAATTTCTCAAAGAACTGCTGTAACTTCTCTAGCGCAATTCCTGTACGCTTTGCTACATACTCCATATCAGTTTCTGGCTGACTGCTCGCCAAAACTTCTTGTAGGCCTTCGGTATAGGTATCAACAAACGCCTGATCGGCATGACCGTTTTGGTACAAATATTGAAATAAACCATTAAACAAGGCGACATCTTGACCCGGTAAAATCGGCAAATGTAAATCGGCTTGTTCACAGGTACTGGTAAAGCGCGGGTCAATCACTACCACAAACATATCTGGGTTTTGGCTCTTTGCCTGCATAATCCGTTGATAAAGTACTGGATGACACCATGCAGTATTGGAACCCACCAATACCACCATGTCTGCATGTTCAAAATCTTCATAGCTTGCTGGTACAAGATCTTCACCAAAGCTACGTTTATGTCCAGCCACCGCTGATGACATACAAAGACGCGAGTTGGTGTCGATGTTGGCTGTACCTAAATAGCCTTTTACAAATTTATTAACGACATAATAGTCTTCAGTAAGCAATTGTCCTGAAACATAAAAGGCGATGCTGTCACGACCATATTTGTCGATACACGACTGAAATTTATCGGCAATCTTATCGATTGCATCGTCCCATGTAGTTACAGTCCGATGAGACTTACGTCCCATCATTGGCTGTAAAACACGTGTTTCTAACCCCAAAGTATCCGCAAGACGGCTACCTTTAATGCATAAGCGTCCAAAGTTGGAAGGATGCTCTGCATCCCCCTCAACTTGAACCACAGGCCCTTGAGGTTTTTGTTGAACGTGTACACTGACACCGCAACCAACACCGCAATATGGACATGTTGTTTTAGTTGTTTTTGCCACATGATCGGAGCTATCGATTTCAACGCTTGGAATACTGTTCATAACTGCTCCTTTCCCTATTTAGCCTGCATTTTTTAATGCAAAATCTCGACCAAATAACAGTTTATTTCTAAATAAAGAAACAGGTGTTTGATCTGCGATTAACTCTGCATACCACATGCCATCTTCAGTATCACCAAACAATACTGCACCAATTACTCTATCACTTTGAATGATAATGCGTTTGTAAATCTGGCGTTTTTCATCGTTCAGGATAATGTCTTCATAATCATCTTTCGGCTCAAAATTTCCCGCAGAGAATACATCGACACCACTGACTTTTAACTGGGTCGGTACAGTCGGTGCCTTAAAGGTCAAGCTACCATGCTCAGCCAAGTGCGTCGCACAGATAAAGGCTTGGCCCCATAATGGCTCAACCAGACCAAATGTTTGCCCACGGTGTTCAATACACTCACCCACAGCATAAATACTTGGGTCAAAGGTTTGCATGGTGTCATTCACCAATACACCGCGGTTACAGCGTAAACCTGCACTTTGTGCCAAGCTAATATTTGGTCGGATACCGACTGCAAAGACCACAAGGTCTGCATCCAAAACAGTACCGTCTTTTAGTCGAATTTGTTTTACATGACCATTTTCATCACCCACCAATGCTTCTGTATTGGCTTCGGTAATAATATTAATGCCTTTTTGCTCAATGCTATGACGAAGTAACTGACTCGCACGGCCGTCGAGTTGGCGCTCCATAATACGGTCCATTAAATGCAATACGGTCACGTTCATACCGCGTTGCTTTAAACCGTAAGCTGCTTCCAAACCAAGTAAGCCACCACCAATCACTACTGCATTGGTTTTTGAACCGCAGTACTCAATCATGCTATTAACGTCATAAATATCACGGAAGGTTAAAACACCTTTTAAATCGACACCTTGGACTGGCGGAATAAATGGCGCAGAACCGGTTGCCAAGATCAAACGGTCATAATCGACTGTTTGTTCCTTTTCGGTGTAAATAACTTTACGTGGGCGATCAATTTTTACAGCTTTGTCGCCTGCAATAAATTTGATGCCTTTGTCGCTATACCACTTTGGTGGGTGCAGCATAATGTCTTCAATGGTTTTTTCACCAGATAAAACCGGAGATAACATAATACGGTTGTAGTTACCCCAAGGTTCTTCACCAATCACCGTTACTTCATAACGGTCTGGTGCCATGTCGAGTAAATCTTCTAGGCAACGCATACCTGCTAAGCCATTACCAATTAGTACTAGTTTAAGTTTGTCTTGAGATACACCTGTATTGGTAATATAAGTTTTTTGTGGCACAGGATTGATCAAAACACGACCATCAACAATTTTGCTCGGATAAACTGAGAGTTTTTGGTCTTTATCTTCTAAACAACGACCCGTTGCCAAACTAAAGTGTTGTTTATAGATTGGGGATGCAATAACCCGCTCACCTTGCAAATCGCCAATAATACCGCGGCTCATGACGTTGGCTTGGCTAAACGGATCTTTATTGCTTAACACATAAACGCGTTTTTCATGTCCCACGCGGAAGATTGCAACTGCTTGATCACCCACTAGTGCACCAGCGCCAGTGTTTGGGGTTAAATCATCTAGTGCACACACATCAATCCATTGATCATCAGGAAGCATATTTTTGTCTTGTACAATATTCATAGAAATTCTCCTGCTTATGCTTCAACCATTGGAATACGGTCTTCTGAACGTTCAACGTCTGTTAATGGTCGGATTTGACCACGTTCAGTCGTAAATTGAATGTGTGGATCGGCCTGTTCATTTGCACTTGCATTGATATAAGTTTGGAAGCGTTTACGAACTTCAGGATTTTCTACCGCAGTACGCCATTCATCTTGATATGTGCCAATCACATGTTCCATACGGCGTTCAAGCTCAGCAGCTAAACCAAGAGAGTCATCAACCACCACAGATTTAAGGTAATCCAAACCACCTTCCATGTTGTCGCGCCATACGCTGGTACGTTGTAAACGATCTGCTGTTTGAATGTAGAACATATAGAAACGGTCGATATAACGAATCAATGTTGCTTTATCGAGGTCAGATGCAAGCAATTCTGCATGACGCGGCTTCATACCACCGTTACCACACACATAAAGGTTCCAGCCTTTTTCAGTTGCGATAATACCCACGTCTTTACTTTGTGCTTCCGCACACTCACGGGTACAACCAGACACTGCCATTTTTAATTTATGTGGTGAACGTAAACCTTTGTAGCGGTTTTCAAGCTCGATAGCCAAACCAACTGAGTTGTCTACACCGTAACGGCACCATGTACTACCCACACAAGATTTCACGGTACGTAATGACTTACCGTATGCATGACCCGATTCAAAACCAGCAGCATTCAATTCTTCCCAAATGAATGGAAGCTCATGAACTTGTGCACCAAACATATCGACACGTTGACCACCAGTGATTTTGGTATACAGGTTATATTTCTTGGCAATTTGACCAATGGCAATCAAACCGTCTGGAGTCACTTCACCACCAGCCATACGCGGTACGACCGAGTAAGAACCATCTTTTTGGATGTTACCCAAGTAGTAGTCGTTACTGTCTTGCAGACCGGCATGACTTGGCTCAAGTACGAAGTCATTCCAGCAAGATGCCAAAATATTTGCAGCAGCAGGTTTACAGATATCACACCCTAAACCATGACCATGTTGATCAATCAAGTCGTCAAATGTTTTGATTTCATTAACACGAACCAAGTGATACAACTCTTGACGAGAGTACGGGAAGTGTTCGCAAATGTGGTTGTTAACGGTTACACCTTGACGTTGCAACTCAGATTTCAATACTTGAGTCACTAATGGTGCGCAGCCACCACATGCAGTTGCTGCTTTGGTGCATTTCTTCAATGCACCTAAAGAAGTCGAGCCATCGCTAATTGCTTGGCAAATGTCTGCTTTTGATACGTTGTTACATGAGCAGATCGTTGCGCTATCTGGAAGTAAATCTACACCGCTACCACCAGATTTTCCTGCTGATTGCTCAAAGCCCGGCATGATTAAACTTTCAGGAACTTCTGGCAAAGTCAGACCGTTTAACATCATTTGTAAAAGGTCATTATATTCTTTGGCATCGCCCACTAAAACTGCACCAAGCAACTTAGTTTTGTCTGCATTTACAACAATCTTTTTATAAACCAGTTCATGCTCATCTGCATAGAAATAGCTTAATGCACCCGGAGTCATTGCATGTGCATCACCTACAGATGCAACATCAACACCCATCAATTTCAACTTGGTGCTCATGTCCGCACCAGCGAAAGAGTGACATTCTTCATCTAACACATGTTTCGCTGCAATACGTGCCATGTCATAGCCCGGTGCAACCAAACCGTAGATTTTGTTTTGCCAAAGCGCACATTCACCAATTGCGTAAATGTTGCTATCGGAAGTTTGGCAGTAATCATTAATCACAATACCGCCACGTTCACCAATCGCCAGACCACTATTACGTGCTAACTCATCACGTGGGCGAATGCCTGCCGAGAATAAAATGATATCTGCTTCAAGTTCACTACCATCAGCAAACTTCATGACATGTGTTGTGCTATCACCGCATTCAATGCATTGAGTCGCTTTTTGCGTGTGAACTTTTACACCCAAATCTTCAATTTTACGGCGTAGAACTTTACCACCCAAGTCATCAATTTGAACTGCCATCAAACGTGGAGCAAATTCAACAACGTGTGTTTCCAAATCTAGGTCACGTAATGCTTTCGCTGCTTCAAGACCAAGCAACCCACCACCAATGACCACACCTGTTTTAGCATTCAGGCTCGCTGCACGAATGGCATCTAAGTCTTCAATGGTGCGGTAAACAAAGCAGTTTTCACGGTCATTACCCGAAATTGGAGGAACAAATGCATACGAACCTGTTGCTAACACCAATTTGTCATAGCTAATCACATCGCCATGATTGGTGGTTACTGTTTGTGCAGCAGTATCAATTGTAGTTGCTTTAGTGTTTAAACGCAGGTCTATGCCATGTGCATCTGCGAAGTCAAAACGGGCTAAAGATAAATCTTTTGCCGATTTCCCCGAAAAATATTCAGTCAAATGTACGCGGTCATACGCGATACGAGGTTCTTCCGCGAGAATCGTGATTTCCAGTTCATCATCTGCTTTTTCTAAAATGGCTTCGATGAATTTGTGGCCCACCATACCATGACCAATCATTACCAATTTCATAGTGTTTCTCCTCAAATCACGTTGCTTTTAAGCTGCGTTATTGCGTTCTCAAATAGACGTTGTTCTTTTGCCTTGTGCTCTACCGAGAAGCGAATCAACATCACGAAGCATGTAGCTGCTTTCAGCCAATTTTTTGCACTCGTTGACGACACCCAATGCACAGCAAAGTCATAAAAAGAAATAAAAAAAGCGAGCCCCCTCATAGAGAAGGCTCGCATCGCTGGAACTGAAAACTCAGATAATTCAGATATAACTTTTTTATGCAATAAAAATAAAGACATGACCTTCACTCCGACTGAACGTAACTTCTTTGTGTGTACGGTTGCACTCACAAACTCGATCAGAACGGACATCGTTGGCCGTCTTTAAAACTCATGGTCGTCTTCGACCTGTAATTAAGTAAGCACTTTGCATGCCAATATTCTAGAAACTTAAGTAGATAATATTTTTATATTTAATTTCATACAGATAGAAATTTTTAATCTGTAAGTAAAGAATTAAGTTTTATTTTGCTTGCTCTATTACTGCACACTTATATGGTTTAAATAAAAATACCCCTTGCTACAAAATGAATCGTATTTTTGCACCAAGATTGATCAGACCCATACTTTGGCATGCTAAAGTGCCATTAAAGTTCGATTTTTTCTTTAGTTTTCGATGGCACTAATCTTGCTTAAAAAACTGATAACAAAAAACGCGTCGAATTGGCGCATTTTCTTAGCCTGATTTTCTGAACTTATGCCAAAACTCAAAATAGCCCTTATTGATGATGATCATGCGCGAGCCGACTACATAAGAAAAAGTCTGCTTGAAAATGATTTTGAAGTGGTCGCTTGCCTTACTTTGGACCACTTGAATATCTTTCGCCTCGAACATTTACAAGCGGATGTGATCTTGCTTGATATGGACCATCCTCACCGTGACATTATTGAAAGCTGTGTCAGTAGCTATGACCTTCCTACCGTTCTGTTCACCAAAAATTCAGATAAAGATACAATCAAACAAGCCATAGATGCGGGGGTGACTGCTTATATTGTTGATGGTATTGATCCTTCCCGCTTACATACCATTTTAGAAATCTCTATTGAGCAATATAAAAAACACAAAAAACTCGAAGGAGATTTAAGAGATGCTCAAACTAAACTAGCTGATCGTAAAGATGTTGAAAAAGCCAAAGTTTTACTTATGCAACTCCATGGCCTTCCTGAAGATACAGCATTCCAGTTGCTCAGAAAAAATGCCATGAGCCACCGTATTACGATTGGGGAAATGGCTCGGCGTTTACTTGACGCCCAAAAATTACTTGGCAATCAACTAAAGGATGAATAAATGAGCACATTAGAAAAGACTCAATTACAACTTGGCTATATTCCTTTGCTTGATTGTCTTGCATTGCTTTGGGCGAAACAAAGAGGTTTCTTTGAAGAAGTAGGGCTCGACGTTACTTTAGTTAAAGAAGCATCATGGGCAAGTCTTCGCGACCGCCTTGCTTTTGGTTTATTAGATGCAGCCCACTGTTTATCTGCGATGTTACCTGCGGCTGCGGTAGGATCAGATCAAATTGGTACGCCACTGCAAACTTCACTGGTTTTGAGCGAAAATCGTGCATTTATTAGCTTAAGTCAAAAATTAACGCATCAACTTAAGATTCAAGAAAATGATACAGCTCAAGTAACGGCGCAAAAAGTGGTGCATTACATTGAACAAGGTCATTCCCTTTCTTTAGCTCATGTGTTTAAGCACTCCATTCATCATTATTGTTTAAGAGAATGGTTAGCTTTAGCAAACCCAGAACTCGCTCAATCAATTCAGCTCAAAACCTTACCACCACCTTATATGGTCGAAGCACTAGATAAGCATGTGATTGATGGTTTCTGTGTTGGAGAACCTTGGAATACTCAGGGCGAGCTTCTCGGTTTAAGTAAAATGATTTGCTCAAGTCAGAACATTATTCCACCTGTGGCTGACAAAGTTTTAGCCGTAACGCAAGAATGGGCTGAACAGCATCCACAAACGCTGGTTGCACTTACCGCGGCAATTATGAAAGCTCAGCAAGAACTTAGCGAACTAGAAGACTTTGCTCCAATTTTAAAATTATTGGTCGAGTTTGGAATTGTTCGTTTTCATTGCTCAGAAGAAGTGCATGTCGACAAATACTATATGATTCAGGATATTGTCCGTCATTTAGTAAAAGAAAGCGCTCTTCCGAAAGTAGAAGACTTTTATTGGCTCTTCCAACAAATGCAAAAGTGGGATGACCTTCAGCTAGACCAAACGCAAATCAATGCACTGGGCCATAAGTGCATCAATCTAGTGGCTTACGATCAAGCTAAGCAGCTTAATTTCGTCTAACACGACCTATCAATCAACAAAAAAAAGCTGTCTTTTATATAAAAGACAGCTTGAAAGACCCATAAGACAAAATGCGAAACACGCATTACTATACTTTCTGGACTCAATTGATCCATTTAAAATATAGCGCTTATGGACATGATCATATCTATCTAAACGTATCATTTTCAGACATTTTCATATCAATAACTGACACTTGATCAAAATCCCCTCTCTTAATCATTCTTACAATTCAAACTAATAGCCAACATGTGCACCTCGTAGTGTTGACGTTGCTGTAAATTATTTGGCTTGTGAATCGTAGTAGTTGCTGAGATTTGGGGAAACTAAACAGCTTTGAACCACGCTCATGGCGATACTTACATCCAGTTAAAAATTTGAATTATATAAATAATAAAAAAGCTGGTGATAAGTGAAATTTAAACACTCAGCACCAGCTTTTAGCTAAAATCAATTAATAATTAAAAGTGTAACTCAAACCAAAGGTATGCCCTTGTGCCCGCATACTAGACACTGGTGAAAAGGTAATTTCTGACTGCTAGATAGTCTTTATTCCATACGTTATAAATTCCAAAATCCACTCGCCCCTTATAAGCTGGAAAATTCACTAGGGCATCCATAATCGCATAACCCTTTATTTTTAGGGGGATTACCATGTTAAATAACCAATAAAGATTTTATATCCATAATAGTAATGACTACTATTTACATTCATAATGGTAATGACTACTATTTGCATCAATATTAATATTTACTAATTGGGAATAAAAATGCGCTTGTTACCCTTCAGTCTTTGCTTACTTACAACAGCAATTTGTACCCATCTTTATGCCGATGGTTCAATTAAAACAACTACTGAATCACAAAATGCTGAAGCTAAACTTCCGACAATTGTGATAACAGCGACACGTACACCCAAAAGCATTGCTGAAATTGCAGGAACAGTTCAAACCATTTCTGCTGATGAAATTGCGCAACAGGCTGGTCCAGGTCGTAAAGTTGCAGATGTTTTGGCACAACTAGTTCCATCTTTAGCACCAAGCAGTGGAACGAGTAGTAATTATGGTCAAACTATGCGTGGACGTAATGTACTGGTGATGATTGATGGCGTATCACAAACGGGTTCACGTGATGTAGCCCGTCAGTTGAATAGTATTAGCCCAAATATGATTGATCATATTGAGATAGTTTCAGGTGCGACCAGTATCTATGGTTCAGGTGCGACTGGCGGAATTATTAATATTATTACCAAACGTGCTGACAAGTCTAAGCCTGTTAGCTTTCAAACAAAATTAGGTGTGACATCGGCCGATAATTTCCGCGGTGACAGTCTGGCTTATCAAGTTGGCCAAACGGCTTCATTTGCAAATGATAAAGTCGACGGTTTTCTTGGCGTAGACTATACCAATCGAGGCTCTCAATTTGATGGTAATGGGGATCGTATTTCATTAAGCCCTTGGCAGGGTAGCACTATGGATACCGACACCATTGATGTGAATGGTCGTGTAAACTTTAATTTAACAGATAACCAGACTCTTAGTTTTGGTGCTCAGTACTATAAAGATGAGCAAGATACAGAATATGGGCCTGATTATTCTTATTTGCTCACAAAAACAGATCCATCTTACAAAGCTGTCAAAGGTTGGAGCTTAGATAATCAGCCGTTTACTGAACGTTATGCTTTTAATACACAGTACCAAAATCAGGATTTCTTAGGTCAAGTTCTGAATGTGGAAGCTTACTATCGAAAGGAGAAGTCACGCTTTGTACCTTATGGTTATTCAGCTGACGGTGTTAGTGTAAAGCAAAGTCAATCAAATGTGGATTATGCAGGTATTCGTTCAACTTTACAGTCTGATCTTGTTGTTGCTGACCGTGATTTAAAACTAACTTATGGCTTAGACTATGACTGGGAAAAAGATCATCAGTGGGCGGACTACTATATACCAAGCAATAATGGTTTAGTTTATACCCCAACTGGAGAAAAACAAGACTCAGGACCAGATACTGAAATTCAGAATATTGGTACCTTTATACAAGGGGACTATGCAGTAACAGATCAGCTTAATATTCAAGCTGGAGTGCGTTACCAATATGTTCAAGCGGACACAGACAGCTATTTAACTGCACGTAAGCCGTATACATTAATGGCTGCAGACTCTACAGATTCAGATAAATTCTTGTTTAACCTTGGTGCCGTCTATAAACTCACTGATGCTCAGCAAGTCTATGCTAACTTTTCACAAGGCTACAGTTATCCAGATGTGCAACGTGTATTACGTGATGTTGCAGCATATACCTTAACTACGTCTGGTATTGCTCCGATCACTGTGAATAGCTATGAACTAGGCTGGCGCTTGAACCAAGATAAAGGTTTAAATTTGGGCCTAACAGGTTTTTATAATACTTCTGATAAAGTCGTTCAATTTAACTCGGATCGTTCTGTAAATGTTGTTGATACCGACCAGCGAATTTATGGAGCTGAAGCAACAGTAAGTTACCCATTTATGGAAAATTATAAGGTAGGTGGGACTTTAGGTTATACAAGAGGCCAGTACAAGGATGGAGCCAATAATTGGCATGAGTTAAATGCTTTTGCAATTTCACCAATGAAAGGTACGCTGTTTGCTGAATGGAATAATACGGAAGGCTATGGCGTACGTGCTCAAATGCTTGCGATCAAAGGAACTGATAAAGCCTATAAAGACGACCTAGAGTTAAAATCAGCTGGACTGAGTGATAGTAATAGCGCAGCAGAAATTAAAGGTTATACAACCATGGATGTATTAGCACATTTTCCTATGGCGAAAGGTCGTGTGGACTTTGGTGTCTATAATCTATGGGGAAATCAATATAAAACTGTATTCGCTCAACAAGCAGCAGTAACCAATGCAAACTCATTGTTAGCAATCCCAGCCGAAGGTCGTACTTTTGTGCTAAGTTATACTATAAATTATTAAATTTAGGACTGGGAGGGACTGTTCTAAATTTTCTAAAATTAACGTAATATGCCTTCCCTAGTGTCTGGACTTTTTTAATGATTTGTCACGTTTAACGGTTAATTATCAATCAATTTTTCACAATTTCATGTAGCCTCTCTTATTCTATTAGAGAGAAATACAGATATTAAAATTCGACTTTTTTTAACAGTCTGATTTATCAAGATTAATAAATTTTTGGCTTAGCTCTTCAAATAATATAAAATCTATTATTATTTTTATCAGGTGATCTTCGTATAATTAAAAGTGAATCATTTGGAATTTTTACTTTCACTTTGATAGAGACCATATTTCCATACAGAACCTAGTATATTCTTAATAAAAATATTCGTTTCTTTTCCTGCATAAAAAAGATATACAGCACTGGGAACGATTAAAATATAAACCAACATTACCACTATCTTTTTTTTATACTCCTTCTCACTCTCAGTTAAATTTTCATCATTTAATTTTTCTATTTTCAATTGTTTTATGAATTTATCAATACGAAATTTTAGTAACAAACTTAAGAAAATCATTGTAATTAAATTCAATAAGTTTCCACTATAGAAAGTAAACACAAAGGCTAAGCCAAAGACAGAAAGTAAAATAAGGTGATACATATATTTTTTCATACACTTAATATATCAACTAAAGTATTTCCGAGAGCATAGTGTGCCCCTAAAAATAACAGATACACAAAACAAAACTTAACTGTGATAAGAAAAAAATAAAAGACCATCCCCAACGACCAATCAGTTGGGAAATACCAAATGTACATAAAGTACAAATAATCAAAAACATACCAAAACCAATAATAAATTTAGTCAATAATTCACTATAATCAACAAATATATTTGTTTTTGAAGTAAGAAAATAATAAAATCCACCAATCCCTCATTTTATATTTTAATTAATAAAATTTAAATTAAGCATCTAATTAGTACAGTTCAGTAGATAATGGTTTTTCCCAAAAAAACTTGCCCCTCATTCTTTAATCGATCATGGATTAAGATGGTATGTAAGAGCATATAATTATGAAAAATGATGCTGTATATCAAACTGGTCCTGCCTAGTCGAAATAAAATAATTAAATTGTTGATTTATTATATTTTACTGTACTCTCACTTCTGATTTATTTAGTCCATCACGTTGCCGATAACTTCCACAGCGTGAGTAAAATTCATTTCGATAACAATGATATAGAACTGCTGTTTTTTCTAACATCTTTATTTTTTTCTGCGCTTGATAAGCAATATCCTCTGCAATATAGGCATAAGATTTTACATTTTCATCCGGCTCACCCACTATTCTACTGGCAGTTGAATTTTCAAAAATAAAATAACTCATCATGCGCATAACAGCTCTGAAATGCCCTTGCCCAAGCACATGTTTTTCACCAAATAAAATATGCCAGCCCAGATCAGAGTCATCAGCATTATAATAAAGCGCCAGCCGATCACGCTTGGCTTCATATATCTCAAGATAACCAACATCAGTATGTTCAATCGTAATAATAAATAACCGCTGATGATCATCACAAATCATCTTTTCAAAATAAACTGCCAGTTCAAGCTCCGGTTTATTTAGCTGCCACTGAGGAATCACATGAGGTTCATGCATCCATTTATACAATAATGGAAAATCCTGCGGGAGTTGCACAGCCCTTAATCCATAAGCTATTCCTCTTTCCTCGTAATGGAACTCATCCAACAGCTGTGAAGATAATGTCATCATAAATATTTACTCAATTCAATTTCATGCAGATGCAGTAAAATGGTAATAATCCTGTGCTGAATGTTCGCTGAAAAACTGGTCCCGTTTCTGCCGTTCTTGGATTTCCATTTGCTGAAACTGCTCAAGATGATGACGGGCAATATCTGGACTCAAAATAAACACACCATCAGCATCTCCAACCATTAAGTCGCCCGAAGAAATACAGGTATCTCCCATCTGTATTTGCTGGTCGAACTCCACCACACTCTCTCCCTGCTGACGTGTAGTCAGACAACTGACCGATGAAGCAAAAACGGGGACCTTCATGTTTCTTAAGGCAGTTACATCCGTTACTGCACCCAATATGATTACAGCGGCAAGCTGATGATATATGGCAGCGCGATGTCGCTGTTCTCCCCAGCAGGCACGATGTTTCAACTGACGTGCATCAATAACCAGTACATCACCCGGTTGGCTGTTCAGCAAAGCCTGACGCAGTGCCATACCATTGACTGAATGCAATGTAGCCGTACGCACTCGACCCACAGCATGCCCAATTTGGTTAATCGCATGAATCTGTGGTAAATGCCCTTGGTCCAGTATATGACCAATGGTTGAGCTGGCAATACCTGCATAGCTCTGGATTAAATTATTTAACTGGTCTTGCATGAGTATTGACCTCTGTGTTCATCCTGTCTCAGTAATGGACAGCTTGCACAATATTCTTTCTGTGCTTCAGGTAACTGAAAATAAAAGCAGCATTTTTTACGTTGATAGGTCGTGGACGATTGCTGCCGACTCTGATCCAATAAATAAAATGGGTTCTGTTTTAGGCCCAGATCAGCTGCAGGTAAATCTATCAAAAACTGTCGTTGAAACTGGATACGGCTGAGGAAAGCTTGGTTCCCCCCTTTTCTGTTCATCATGTCGTAAAATTGCAGAATTCGTAATGCAGTATTTTCCCACAACAAAAATTTCTGTACTTTCCCTATACGGGTGAGGACATCGAATAACTTTTGCAGGTCACCCAGTATAAATCGCACATATCCTTCAAAAGATTGCTGTTTTCTACTGACGCCATGCTGTAATTGAGGCAGATTAATCAGATGCAGTGTTCTGTCCCAATACCAGTCAGGAGGCAATACTGCGGAAATACAGGATATTTCCCATGGCAAATCAATTTCCTCAGAAGTCAGGGCATAGAAATATGGGAATAACAGAGGAACAGCCCAGTATTTAATGAACATGGATGTAGCGCAGGTTAAATTCACTGCACCCACGCGGGAACCAAAATCATTTAATGCTGTCAGACATGCAGAGGGATTTAGCAGATCTGTAAAACTCAGTATCTGCTGATCCTCTACAGGCAGCACATCAAATTGAATATTCAAGCGTTCAGCCAGCAACTGCCTAAGTACTGGTATATTAGATTCTGTCATTTTAAAATCAGACTCAATATTCAATACTGCAATCTGTGACTGCACACCTGAGTTTTCTCTATTCATGAAATTAAACAACACTCCTGAATACATTCGGCACAGTTCCCATACTGCTTGGCATACTTCCCACCCGATTATCTTGCTCAAGTAGCGGACGGATCAGTTGCTTATATGGCCACAACTCACTATCAAACAGGATATGCTTTAATTCAGCGCGGGCCGTATCCGTAAACGGCACATCATCCAGCGCTTGCTGTAACTGCTGTGCCAATACGCGCCATAAATCCGCCGAGTCAATCTGATAGAACTCTGCAACAGTTTCCAAGATACTCGCCAGATTGACCTGTATACCGAGTGTTTGCAGATAGAGAATCAAACTTTTCACGCTATCGTGATACAGCGTAATACGAAAATCATGTGGACTCAGGTACTCCGGATCAGGCAGGCCCTGCTGCTGCATCCACGGCTGATAAATACGGACAGAATCATGGTCGCGGAGCATGAAGCCAGCGAATTGCCCGTGTTCTAGTACAATACAAATATTTTGGCCGTGAATTTCGCCCATCAGACCAAGACGGAACAGGCGCAAATTCACCTCAAAGAAATCACGGCATAATGCAGCAAAAGTATTGCAGATATGCTGTGGTGTAATCGTTAAATTCTGCCATTTTAGAATCAAATCAAATACACATCCCTGCCCATCCATCAGTTGCCCTAAGCTAGCCATAGGAATAATCTGATAAGGTGCTTGTAACAACTCAGCAGGAATTCTACGGCGCTGTGCAGCGAGATGCATCGGCCGTTCATTGAACAGCATTAAATTATCTGGCGTTAAATTATCCTGTTGCTCTGGAAGATAAGCCCACCATTGATTTTCATCGCATAACCACAGACGTCTCTTCAGTACCTCATCTTTTTGCTTAGCAAGCTGCAATAGTTGCTGATTCTTTTGCCCATTGATCATTTTTACAATCGGCAAAAAACGCAATGAACCCAAAGATTTAACTGCAAGTGGTAATTTTAGACTATCCTGTGGCTGTGTCGCTGAAAGAAGACTTCTTAGTGACGAACTAGCGTACCAGCCGCTAGACTGGAACGCTAAGGGGATAATGTCCTTATGGTGCAACTCTTCAGAAAATTTATCGGACAGCACATGCTTGAACTGCCACGCATGTAGGGGAATTGCTAAATAGCTATCCCCCAGCGCTTTTTCATCACATTCCTGTTTCAACATCAGGAACTGTTCCGCATTCAGAAAAATACGCGCAGGTTGCTGCCTGCTGATCTCAGTGACATCCTTCCCATAGACCAACTTTTCTTTATTTACTGCAACCCAGTGAACATTCATATCCTGAGCAAATTCGGGACTGAAATACTGATATTCATCGGGACTAAAACCGTCCTTTAATTTGGCCAGCGGATGATAGGGACGATCCCGCAAAGCAGCATACTGCTCCAGCTGTATAAATAAGTCTGCGGGATGCTGCGTTAACCATTCTGAGAAGGACAATCGATGTTGCTGAGACAATTCTGCATGCAACATTGCCTGTTTTAAATCTGCACGAAAATCTGCCAGTTTTGATGTATCAGCAGAGTTGAAACACTGTAATTGCTGCATGAAGTCAAATAACTGTAATGCACTTAGTTTCTGAACATGATAATCCTGTGCTTCGTCCATGCTAAGCTTACAGATCGATGTTCCAACATACATCTGCCAACGCTGTTTCAAACCCTGTTTTAGCGGTAGAATCAAGCACTCAGTCTGAGCAGAATTAAATAAAACTGCAAAACGCTCCCCAGCTGTATAACTGTCGAAAAGTGTTTCAAAGCCATGCTGAAATCTTTGTCTGCATAGTCGTTGAGCCTGATCCTTTGTTAGGATCTCCGATTCTGAAATATATTGCTCAGCAAGTAGACTATTAACCAAATCCATCAATATCTCCTGCCCTGAAACGGCAGGTGAAAACACCATGGTATTCATTTGTTTATCCCCCTATACAGGCTGACGGAAATGGAACAGAGGGTTATTTACATAACGCATCTGTACATCACCATCACCGAATAAGCGGCGGCGGGTTAGCGATTCAATACAATATTGCTCTGCAAAGACATCAAACACAGCATAGCGTGACTGATGTTCGGGATATTGCTGCTGAAAATGATGAATAATATCTGCTGCTTTTTGCCAGAAGACCTGTTCACTAAAGTCAAGCTGCTGTTTTAGTGTTATGGCAATATCACTCAATGCAACAAAGAATAGACAAGCGCAACTAAAATCCCGCACTGCATTTAGGTCATCCGTGAGAATAAATGACATACGATTAGCTTTCGCATGTTCTGCGGGTAATGCATGCAAGACCGGAAAAGCTTCAGGATGGGTCAGATGATCAGGACTGAAGCGGACCCCATCATGAAAATCCTTTAAAATAATTCGTACTGGCCAGCCATTACGATGAACCAAAATAATATTTTGCCCATGCGATTCAGTTCCAATTCCTTCAGCAAAGAGTAAATATAGAATTGGCTGAATGACCACAGACAGCAATTGCCCAACCCATGCATCCACACCATACTGATCCAGCCAAGGTGCGATCAGTAACTTCCCATCCTGCTGAACATGACCAATTCCATTCAGAGGAATAGCGTCTTCACCAGATTTTAAATACTGCTGAACACTTTCACGCCATAGACTGGCAATAGTTCCATATGCCTGTTTGGCATGTGAAGTCGGCAGACGAGTGAAATCCACTGCTGAGGCATGTACTTCACCAAGAATATCAAAATCCAATTTTTGGGCAATTTCACTGTTCTTTTTTAAACCCTGTAGCCAATCTGTAATGAGCGGCCCATTCATTGCTGTATGTGTCGCCAATATCCGTGAACTTGAGGTATTTGTCAGACTCATGGACAATTTGATATAAGGCTTTTCAGGATGTTGTAAATTGGTCAGTGTTCTCAGTGACTGCTGAGCAATATAGGCATATTCCCCTCGTCCCAGATAAACAATCTTCTGTTCAGCAATTTCCTTAAAGAACACATGCACAATAGTATTTTCCCATTGCCATGGATGAACGGGTAACCAAATATACCCATCTGTATTTTTTTGCTGACCCAAAACCTTTGTAAACTCTTGCTGATCCTGTTCAGTCAACTGCTGCTGCAGGAAATCATCTGCATTTAAATGACTGGATGCATTATGGGAAAATATGGACTGATGTACTGCAATCCACACCAGATGAATGGGTTGTGCATACTCAACCCCATATTTCAGATTATCCTGCAGATTAAAACCCACTCGGGATTTATAACAAGGATGATATGGATGACCATCCATCAGATAGGTTTCCAGCACGTCATAACTATATTGTGCTGCTGGTAGTGCATACTCATTCTGGCAATGCTGAGACTGCACATCATGAATAAAAGTTCGCTTCAATTCGCTGATAAAACCATCAATCTGGGCTGCCTGTGGAATACTTCGGATGACCTCATCAATCACTAAATTCAACTGCGCAACCGTTTTCTGTCCCTGATGATCTTCACGGATGACATCTGTAGCATTCATGCGTACTAGCCCAAAACTAAGATGTCGCTGTCCTGCAGCTACGTAACGTACCGATTGCCCTTGTGGGTTGATCACATCTATATAAAAAACACCATCCTGAAACTGGGCTGGAATCACCTCTTCATAAATCAATGCCTGTAGCAATTGTTTGATCACACGCTGTTCAACTTTTTTCATCGTGGCTTGATCAGGCTGCTGCCAAGCTAAAGTACTTGCATTCACAGAATGTGTGGTTGTAGAAAGTGCTGGATGTAAATTGCCCATTATTTTTACCTTTATTGATTTTGGACCAAAACGTCCACTTGCTTTTGACTCGGAAACTTCCATGCAGCGGGTAATGCCAACAGCATCACTCCTGCACAGATCAAAAATAGTTCCCGTATTGCATGAATTTGAGCAATTGCGAGTTCTGGTGAATATGGAATATTGTGTGTACGAATTTGCAGATAGAGTGCAGCAACCACGACAGCAATTGCAGCGCAAATCCGGCGCAGTAAGTTATTAACAGCGGCTCCCTGAGTCACCAGTTCTTGATCTTCCAGACTATTTAACCCAGCTGTTGTCGCTGGCATATAGGACAAACCAAATCCCAGCCCATGCAAGATCATACAAAACATCAGGGATATGACATGTGTACCTGGAATCAATGCCAAACCAGCGAATGCAGCAACAGTCAACAGAAGACCAAAACAAATTAATTGCCGGGCGCCATGTTGATCGAGATATTTACCCGCCCATTGACTACATAGACTGGTGGTCAGTGCACTACTCATCAGGATCAGCCCTGTCCACACTGGACTGAGCTTTAAAGTATTTTGTAACAGTAGTGGAATCAGGAGTAAGGTAATGAACAGTCCGATAGTATGTACAACTGAAATAATCACACTGTAGTTAAAACCACTACTGGTAAATAGTTGCCAGTCAATTAAAGCATTGGGCTTATTACGACTGAACCAGAAAAAGCCACAACATGCCGCAATGCCTGTACTGAACAACAACAGAAACTCAGACGTTTGGATGTCACTCAACTGCTGGATTTTGCTCAAGCTGAGCAGCAACGCTACAATGCCCACAGCAAGCAGTACAAAACCCCTCCAGTCAAAACGTAATAATCTCAAATTAGTCTGCTGTGACGGCAACCACCGTAACCCCATCACCAATGCACAGATCGCCAGCGGAACATTCAATAAAAATAACACCTGCCAGTTCCACCACACCAAAACCAGTGCACCCAGCATGGGTCCGCATGCCAAAGTCAGCATGATCATGGCACCCCATAACCCTGTAGCAGCCCCCCGCTGTGCAGGCGGAGTTACCATAAATATAATTCCCAGAGACAATGGGATCATCAATCCACTTGAAAAGCCTTGTAAAGCACGAACCAGCAATACAGTTCCAAAATGCCCTGCAAAAGCACCATACAGCGAGCTCAAACCAAAGACTATCAGTGCAGTCAGATATACCTGACGTTTACCAAATCGCTGACTCACATAACCTGTGAGTAATAGACTCAGGCTCATACTCAGCAGAAAAATAACCATCACCCAGCTAACTGCTGTTTCATTGATCTGAAAATCATGCATCAACTGAGGAATAGCGGGGTTAAAACTACTGTTGTTTATACTGACCGTGCCAGTTCCTAACATCACACAGATCATCACCCAACGTTGTAACCCTGAAGATTCAGGATTTTCTGTCTGCAACAGTGGTTGTGGCTGTTCAGCCATCTCCTGTCCCCTGTGTTATTTGCTCATGACTTTTAAATACTGATCATCGGTTTTCCCAGAGGGACGCGGCATGACTGTATTTGTTCGGGAATTATTTATCTTGAATTCAGTCGTCAAGGCCTGACTATCCAGCTGAAAATCCTGAAAGCCTTGTTTCCCATCTACATCAAAATAGTTTTCTTTCAGAATCTGATTGGCAATCCGTGCAGAACGAAATGCACCCAATCCCAGATCTGGAGTACCAACGCCATGGTGTTGGAGACTGGTATTTTGTATATAGATCTCACCATCCCCTTGATACTGCAGTTGATGATGCTCACTAATTTTCCAGCGTTGCTGGGTATCTAATACAATCCCGTCATTTAGCTTATTCAGGAACGTCTGTGCAGGATATTGATAACCCGTTGCTGCAATCACGGTACTTGCCCGGAGTTTCAACATCTGCTGTTGCTGAATCTGTAAAAATTCAAGTTGAATATTATTCGGCCCATGTAACTGTGCATTCTCCAACTGATAGTTGCCAGCAATAGTCACACAGGTATCCGCTTGTCCAATACTACGGTGATAAAGGCGCTCATAGATTTCCTGAATAGTTCTGCTACTTATTCCCTTGTACAAGTGGGCTTGTGCAGTTGGCAGAGTATCCTTGAGAGCTTCTGGTAAATGGTAGAAATAACGCATGTAATCTGGACTGAAGCTTTCCAGACCCAATGGTGTATTTTCCATGGGTGAAAAACCTGCGGAGCGGGTCAACCAATATAAATGGAATTTGGGCTTGCCTGTTTCTGATGAAATCTGCTGATCAAATAAATCAATAAAAATTTCCGCCGCAGACTGACCAGAGCCAATCAATACCACATTGCCAGAAAGATTATCGGTACACTGCTCTAGATAGCTGGAAGAGTGCAGACAAGATACGGTTTGTTCTGAAATTGTTTGTAATGGTTTGGGTAATCGCGGCACCGTTCCCACCCCTAATACCAGTTTACGGGTCTGATGAATGGACAATCGTCCACGCTGTTCAGCAATCACCTGAAAACCTCCAGAGATTGGAGCAACGTCTACCACTCGCTGACCAAAATGTAGATCATGCAACTGCTGTACGACCCACTGGCAATAATGGTTATATTCTTTGCGTGGAATATACAGATTCTCACGGAAGTAAAACTTATAGAGACGTTGCTGTGCCTTTAAATAGTTCAGAAAGCTATAAGGGCTTGTCGGCTCAACCAGACTAACCAAATCGGCCATAAAAGGGACTTGCAACATCGCACCTGGTAGCTGTAATCCTGCATGCCAGTCAAAATTTTCCCGTTTTTCAAAGAAACAATACTTCAATGAAGCATGCTGATTCACCAACGCAGCAAGACTTAGATTAAAGGGCCCCAGACCAACACCGATGAAATCAAGCATAGTCGGCCTCCTCAATAACTTGTCTAACATAGAGTGGATTTTTTAAATCAACATAGATTGATTGCTGAGAAATATCAGCTTGTAACTCATCCAATTCATACAGACGTGTCATCATATTGCCTTTATAAGGGAAAGTTTCATGATGTAAAACAGTCTTTAATAAATTGCTTTCAGGATATTTCTGATAGGCCTGCAACAGGTAGGATTGCAGCATTTCAATTAATTGTTGCTCCTGAACGGTGCCAGTCATACCTATGGCATTAATCAGACCGAATAAGGTATTACCAATAAAGTAATAACGGAAACGTTCATCCACCAGTGACAATGAGCACACTGCCTGACCATCTGTTGCCAATGTCGGATAATGTTTCAAAATTTCTGTGGCAAGCTCACGGATATAGTAAAATCCTTGATTATCCCTAAACCATACTGTTTTAGGCATACCCTGTTCCAGTTCAATCAAGGTATTCTGTTGGTGTGCTTCAAAAGCCATTCCATATTCATGATACAACTCCATCAATGGCAGAATGGTCATTTCTAGGAAGCGATCAAACCATAGCAAGGCAACTTGCGACTGAGACTGACCTGTTTGTTTTGAAATATCTGCAAAAATTTCACTGAAACGATTTTTTGCCAATACAGGATGATCCTGACACAATGAAGCAATACAAGTCACATCATCACTGACCTTAAATGGATTTTCACGCAAAATACAGATGGTTTCATCTAGTACTTGACCATCAAATTTCAATGCAATCCAAGCAGGATCACTCAAAGCCTGAAGGTTCGGATTTCTCTGCCTAAATTCACTTAGACAATCATCATGCCACAGCTGATAACTCAACAAACCACGGTGGCATTCCTTATACAGATTGACCCGCACTGAATTAGTCACAGCTACAGTCATAGATGCCTTGAACATCCAAGGTGATTGCTCACTGTACAGTGTACGTACTGAAGTTGTTGCCTTGACATCCCAGCCTAGCGCGCCAAAATCAATCAATTTCTCTTCATGTAGAAGCTGTTGATACCAATCCTTATCTTTTAGATAACGTGCCTGCCATGGATGTAAAGGCAACAAGGCATAGTCAGGAAACTGGGCTATTTTTGCTCGGTGAAACGCATTGAAATATGGTTCTAAATCATGTTTGAACTGTGCGGGAATATCAATTTTATGTGCATTGTCCGAAGCAATATGTTCTGGGTTCACATATAGAAATTGCATTTTGAAGGTATTCTGTGTTTCAGGTGAAAAAATCTTCCAGTCATCCTGTACAAAACCCTGACGGCTTTTTGGTGAAGGATGCATGCTGTGGCCAAGTACCAATGCCTGTTCACTCTGAATAAAGTTTTGCTGTTTTGCTATAATCTGATCAAAATCTGGTTCACGATGACTGAGAAATTGCTGCAGTGCCCTGTGACTCTGAATCCAACATTCCAGCAATGAAGATGCATCAAGTTGCTGAGCTTTGGATTGTTCAATTAAATTTTCCAGTAAATTTGCCGCAATATTTACAGGGCTGAGTGCCACATATTGACCTTCCCGCTCGACCCACGGCAAGTCAGCAAAACGGTGGCGTCCCACCTGACTGAAATATTCAATCGGTGCATAAAGAAACCCATTGATTGCGTGTAAAGGAATACTCAGTAAAACTTTACCCTTGCCTCTTTCTGTTAAATGAGGGGATTGTTCTGTTAAAGAGAGAAAACGACCATGACCTGTTTCTTGTAAATATGAGTTCACTAAATGCTGCAAGGCAATTTTATTTGTGATTGATCTCATCAGGATTACTCTGTGGGGGGATAAATACCTACGGAGAATATCCATGCTTAAATATAAATACAAATGATAATTATTATTATTTACATTCAATAATAAAAAATTACATTCCCTTAACAACTCTTCATTTTTTTCACACAGTAGAATCAAGTCAAATCACTCAAACTACAAAATTCAACCTTAAATTTCCTAAAATGCTGATCAATGCAAAACTGGATCAGATGAATTTATCTTGATTAAGCGTGATATAAATCACAATTATTTTATAATTTTTAACAAACGAATAGAAACTTTACCTCCTCAATGCTTTGTTTTCGTTCCTGAATAGAGCGAGAAACAAATTACTAACAACAAAAAAGCAATTAGCTAGGATCAGTTGAAAGAAATGATAAAAGCTGAGTAAAAAATGAGCTCTACGAAATATCATGTGTAAACCTACTCTATAGAGCCTAGTAAAAATTCTTGTTAGTGTGTGGAATTATTCAATGTGGTCAGACGGATTATCCTCTACAAAATTGAATTGATATTTATCTAAACAAAATCCATCTATTCCATGCACACTATTAAACTCCAGCTCAAAAACTAGCTATTTTAAAGAGGACCATGAAATTCCTCTATTAAGCTTTATTCAACAAGCTGCACCCAACCAAAATTTACAATCGAACGATGCTAAAGACTTCATTACTTTTTGGTGGAAACAATACATTAACGTTTCGCTTATTCCATTAGTTGAGCTATTTGCAAATAATAGGTATTAGCGTAGAGTCACATGCTCAAAACATGGTTCTGATTCATAAAAATGGCTTACCAGTTAAGGCAGCCTTGAAAGATTTCCATGACGGTATTCGTTTTAGTCGTCATCTTTTACACGAGCCAGACCTTCTACCAAATTTACAAGATGCACCAAAAGAACATGCCAAGATTAATCCAAATTCATTTTTGGAAACCCACTCTCCAAATGAGTTAAGAGACGTTACTCAAGATGCGCTTTGGTTTGTAAACCTTGCAGAGTTAGCAATTTTCCTAAATGAACATTATGACTTCGATGAAATCAAATTCTGGACCATATTAAGAACCATCATCAATCAACATAAAGAAGCTCACCCAGAGTTTGCCGAGCGATATGAATTGTTTAACTTTACAGATGACACCATCGATATTGAACAGTTGGCGAGCCGCCGCTTCCTTCCTGAAATTCGCTTAAGAGTGCAAACTACGCCGAACCCACTCAGCCTCATTAAGGAAATTGAATATGAATAAATATTCGATTTCTCTTAAGAAACGAATAGAAAATGGTGAGACGCTCTACGGAATATTTTGTTCCGTAGCTTCTCCTATTAATGTCGAGCAACTGGCACTTGCGGGCTATGATTTTATTATTATCGACTTGGAACATACTTTATTTAGTACGTCTCAAGTCGAGACCATGATTTTAGCGGCTAGAGCCATGAGTCTTGATGTTTTTGTCAGAGTACCTTTAAACGCTAACCACCTAGTTCTACCTCTGCTCGATGCAGGGGTAACGGGTATTGTGTTTCCACGTATTGAAAATGCGAAGCAGGCACGAGAAGCAGTGAACTATTGTCACTATATGCCACTTGGGCAAAGAGGCCTTAACTCGACAAGGTTAAATCGATATGGTATTGATGATTTAGCCAGTTTTGTTCAACACGCAGCAAACGAGACGATTGTGGTTGCCATGATTGAAAGCTTAGACGGACTAGAGCAGCTTGATGAAATATTAAAAGTCGAAGGTATTGATATTATTATGGAAGGTGCTGCCGACCTTTCTCAATCTATGGGCATGCCGTGGCAATCTAGTCATCCAAAAGTAAAAGAAAAAGTTCAAGAGATGTATACAAAGACCAAAAATAGTCAAAAGCATTTCTGTGCTATTCCTCGACAACCTGAAGATATTGCGGCTTGGAAACAACAATCTGTTCAGCTTTTTGTACTCGGTGATGACCGAAGTATTATTCGCCGTGCCCATCAAAATCATTTGAACGCCTATAAGGAAATCTGATCACTGTTCAATTTTTTGGGGGGAATAAACACCTACTCCCCTAATTCATTGAATAAATTTCAAATATATTATTTTTTAAGCAATTAATAATATTGTTAATTACAATGATTCTCATTTATAATTCGCTCAATTTAAAATCACTCTCAGGGCGAGAAAATGGGAAATAAGATAAAAAGTAATAAACTTTTTACAAGAAAGTCTGAAGTTAAAAATATCATTCCACTTCTTTCACTTGGTGGGGCCATTTTTCTTTCAAATTCAGCATTTGCAGCCTCAGCCTCTGAGACAACAGATGCTGAAAAAAAGCCTGAAGCACTCCCTACAATTACAATTACTGCTTCACGTGCAGATGAACTTTCTACTTCTGCTAAACAAGTCACTAAACTAGATGAAAAACAAATTGAACTTTTAAGAAATGGTTCCTCTGGAAGTATTGCAACCGTTTTAGCCAAAGCAGTACCAGGCCTGTCTGACTCAAGCCGAACCATTACCGATTATGGTCAAACTTTACGTGGTCGTAATGCCCTGATCTTGGTCGATGGCGTTCCAATGAACCTCACACGTGATACATCAAGAGGACTTTCCTCAATTGACCCCGAAAGCATTGCGAATATTGAAGTGATCCGAGGAAGTAACGCAATTTATGGCGGTGGTGCTGCTGGCGGTATTATCTCAATTACAACGAAAGCTGCTGGTGGCGAACCTACAGCAAAAACAGTCGTTGGACTTCAAACACCTTTAACAAATTTCCGTTCTAATGCTTTAAGTGGCGATATTCATCAATATTTCACAGGCAGCTTTAACGCTTTTGACTATGCACTCGACTTTGGCTATCAACGTATTGGTAGTCCATACGATGCCAGTGGTGACCGAGTTGCACCAGAACCAAGTCAGGGCGACCTTTATGATGCCGATGCCTACAGCGTAGGCGGTAAGCTGGGTTACCATATTGATGACAACCAATACCTACAATTTGCTGCAAACTACTACAATGCCGAGCAAGACTCAGATTATGCTTCTGACCCAAGTGTTAATAATGCCCCTGCCGGAACTGTACCAGCCAAAGCCATTAAAGGCTTAAAGCTAAAAGACCAGACTAAAAATGAAAACCAGATTTACAATTTAACCTATAACCATAAAGACTTCTTTGGCAATAAGGTTGATGCTCAAATTTATTACCGTGACTTCTTTACACGTTTTTCACCATTTGATGCAAAAAACAATCCGAATCGAGGTGGACAGGTAGACCAAGTTTATCAAGAGAATAACGTACTCGGTAGCCGCTTAACTGTAACCACACCACTTGAGTTTTTAGGTGATACCTCCCTAGTTTGGGGTGGTGATTTCAACCGCGAAAAAAGCGAAATGCCTTTAGATATTTTTGATCGTGACATTTATGAGCAATCTGGTGGCCTAGAGTTTGTAAAAACTGGCAAGCTTACTTATTTACCAAAACTCACCACGCAAAGTGTTGGTGGTTTTATACAGTTAAAACACCGTTTTAATGATCAATGGTCAGCAGAAGCGGGTACACGTTATGAAGACAGCTATGCGCAAATTGATAGCTTTATTCCATTATCACAACTTGATCCTAACACACAATCATATAAGCCCAACCCTTATGTATATAAAGGTGGAAAAGTGAAAGCTAATTCATGGTTATACAATGCCAATGTGACTTTCTCACCGAATGACCAGCACTCGATTTATGCATCATTTAATCAAGGTTTCCAATTACCGGATGTTGGTGTGATTATTCGTAATGCAAATGAGGAAAAAAAATCTGAATTATCATCTTCATTTTTTGAGCCGGTAAAAGTTGATAACTATGAGTTGGGCTGGAAAGGAAACTTCAACAACTTCTCTTCAAGCTTAGCAGTGTTCCACTCTACTTCTGACTTAGGCGGCGTGCAATCCTTTGGTAACGGTTTAATTCTCACCCGAACTAAAGAGAAAGTCACTGGTGTAGAAGCAACTTTTGACTATCTTGATGATGCAAATTTTTGGGGAACTGGTGGTAGTGTTACGTGGATGAAAGGCCGTGAAAAACCTCAAAACGGTGCTGAACAAGACATGACAGGCTTCCGTATACCGCCTTTAAAACTCACAGCTTACGTTTCTTATAGTCCAACAGAAACTTGGACAAACCGCCTACAAGCAACTTACTTCGGTTCAGAAGATTACCGATTAAATGATGCCACTATCTCTGGTCGTGCCGATGTAAAAACTTATACAACAGCCGATTTAATCAGTAGCTTTGCGCTTAACAAAAAAGACACTGTGACGATTGGTTTAGAAAACATGTTTAACCGCAAGTACTATCCTCTCTATAGTCAATTATTAAGATCTGGTAATAACACTAGCCATTTGGTGGCAAATGGGGCAACGCTTAAAGTTTCTTATAGCCATAAGTGGTAATTAAAATTACATAGAATGTGTCACAAAAAAGGAGATCTATACGGTCTCCTTTTTTTATTTAAAAATTATTTAAGCCTTATCTTCTTTTCTTTGTCGACTTGAAACCGACTGTCGGGACTACCCTAGCTTTCTACCAGAAATTTTGTTAACTTGATTTTGTTACATATTCAAGATGTGATTTTCTCCCAACACTTTTCAACATCGTGTTTATGAAACTCAATTCATGCATGTGGCTTTACCAATATTTTTAAGGGGAAATCATAATGGAAATTTCACATCGAGAAATTTATGCGCTTGTAGACATTAATAATTGTTATGTCAGTTGTGAGCGACTATTTAATCCCAAACTTATTGGTTTACCTGTTGTAGTACTTTCTAACAACGATGGATGTGTTGTATCACGCAGCGAAGAAGCAAAAGACTTGGGTATAAAGATGGGAATCCCATGGTATCAAATTGAAGAAGCGGCTCTACAAGCAGGCGTACACGTCTATTCAAGCAACTACACTTTATATGCCGAGATGTCTCGTCGCTTTTTTTCGGTTCTTGGGGAGTTTTTCTCATCCGATGATTTAGAGGCTTACTCTATTGATGAATGCTTTATCCACCTTACCCCTTACCTCCAATCTCTAGAGATCCATTCATATTGTGGCAAAGTCGTAGAAACGCTAGATGAATGGTTAAGCCTACCTTGTTGTATTGGCATCGGATATTCAAAAACTCAGGCCAAGTTAGCCAATCACTATGCAAAAAAAATTAAAAGTTTTAATGGAATTTGTAATTTCACTACTTTAGATCCTCTAGTTCTTGAAGACCTCATGCAACAAACTTCTGTTAAAGAAGTCTGGGGAATTGGCTACCAATTGGTCAAACAACTACGAAGCTATGAAATTTATTCATGCCTAGACTTAACTTTTGCCAATGAATACCATCTAGCCAAAGCTTTTTCTGTGGTTATGGCACGTACTATTCGTGAGCTAAAAGGCCAATCCTGCATTCAACTTGATGATCCTGCCATCCTAACAAAACGAATTTTAGCATCACGAAGTTTCGCTCAAGCTTTATCCAGCATTGAGATTATTAAACAAGCGCTTATCTTTCATCTCAATCGTGCTCATCGGCGTTTAATGAAACAAGAACAACTCTGTGCCTGCATTCAAGTCATGCTTTATGAAAAAACAGATAAACCACCTTATAAAAAAGCATCATCTCAAGCCATTGGCTTAACTTATGCAACAGATGATCTATGCATATTAACCAAAGCAGCAATGCAACAAATTGATGTTTTATATAAAGAAAATAAAAGATACATTAAGATTGGAGTTTTATTTTGTGGTTTGCACGCCCGTCAACATCACATTGATGATTTATGGCAACCTCTTGAGTTGATCCAGCAAAGACAACAACTCATGAAAACACTAAGTACAGTCCGTAATCGATTCGGTAGTCACTATTTACAAGTGGGCTATCATTCGCGTAGCCCATCTTGGCATATGAAACAATGTCACCGTTCAAAAAACTATCTAACCCGATGGAATGAGCTACTCGTAATTGAAGAGAAGTCTACAGCCGTTACACAAAATACATGAACTGTTTTTGTCAATTCAGTTTAAAATAAGCTTTATTAAATTACTTGAAATTTTGTCATTTTTTAACATTGCTAAATCATCGCAAAATTCACAATATATAAGCCGAATTTGGCGTACCCTTTCTGCGACAATTAAAACAAATTATAAAAAAATTGTAGAAACATATGCCATAATAAGCAAACTTTGCAGACATCTTGCAAAGACTATTTGCAACTTTAGAGCTGGAGCAATCTGAATGAGTTCGACCATTTTGGTGATTCATGGACCGAATTTGAATTTGCTGGGAAAACGCGAACCAGAAGTATATGGTCATCTTACCTTAGGTGATATTAACCAACAACTTATTACCCAAGCTCAACGCGCATCAATTACATTAGATACTTTCCAGAGCAACTGGGAAGGTGCCATTGTTGACCGTATTCATCAGGCACAAACTGAAGGCGTAAAACTTATTATTATTAACCCTGCCGCCCTCACTCATACTTCTGTTGCTCTACGCGATGCTCTACTTGGCGTTGCCATTCCATTTATTGAAGTACATTTGTCGAATGTTCATGCACGAGAAGCATTCCGACACCATTCTTATTTATCTGATAAAGCAATTGGCGTGATTTGTGGTCTAGGTGCAAAAGGCTATAGTTTTGCACTCGATTACGCCATTGAAAAAATTCAACCATCTAACCCAAACTAGTTTAGGAATAGTCGCCCATGGATATCCGCAAAATTAAGAAACTCATCGATTTAATGATTGAGTCTGACTTGCAAGCGATTGAAGTTAAAGAAGGTGATCAATCAATCGCTTTAACTCGTCGTAGTCCAGTCGTTGCTGCGGCTGGTGTAGCACTTCCGGCAGCTCCTGTTGCAGAAGCACCAGTTGCAAAAACACCACGTGGAGCTGTTGAACCTTCTCCAATGGTTGGCGTGTTCTACGCTGCTCCAAGCCCAGGCGAAGCACCATTTGTTAAAGTAGGTCAAACTGTATCTGCTGGTGAAACTTTGGGTATTATTGAAGCAATGAAAATCATGAACCCAATTGAAGCAACTCAAAGTGGCGTGGTTGAAGAAATTTTAGTGAAAAATGGTGATGTTATCCAATTCGGTCAACCTTTATTCCGTTATCGCGCGTAATTACCTCGGGGACGTCTATGTTGCAAAAAGTTTTAATTGCAAACCGTGGTGAAATCGCTTTACGAATTACTCGGGCTTGCAAAACATTAGGAATCAAGACTGTTGGTATCTATTCAGATGCTGATAAGGATTTGATGCATTTACGTTTTGTTGATGAAGCAGTATGTATTGGTCCGGGTGCAAGTAGTGATAGCTATTTAAATATCCCGGCAATTATTACTGCTGCAGAAATTACTGGTGCTGATGCCATTCACCCTGGTTATGGTTTCCTTTCAGAAAATGCTGAGTTTGCTGAAATTGTAGAAAGTTCAGGCTTTACTTTTATTGGCCCTCGCCCAGAACATATTCGCCTCATGGGGAATAAAGTTTCTGCGATTGTTGCCATGAAAAAAGCAGGCGTACCTACTGTACCGGGTTGCGACCATGCCGTGACCATCCACAATGCCTTAGCTGAAGCGAAAGAAATCGGTTTCCCGCTTATTGTTAAAGCGGCATCTGGTGGTGGTGGACGTGGTATGCGTATTGTTGAGCGTGTAGATACACTACTTGAATCAGTTCAAGCAGCACAACGCGATGCAGAAATGTGGTTTGGTGACGATACTGTTTACATGGAGCGTTTTTTACAAAAACCTCGCCATGTCGAAGTTCAAATTCTTGGTGATGGTAATGGTCATGCGATTCATTTATATGACCGCGACTGTTCATTACAACGTCGTCACCAAAAAGTGCTAGAAGAAGCGCCTGCACCAAATCTACCAGAACAAGCTCGAGCTGATATTTTAGAAGCGTGTGTTCATGCATGTCAGCTAATGCAATATCGTGGTGCTGGTACGTTTGAATTTTTATTTGAAGACGGTGAATTCTTCTTTATCGAAATGAACACTCGTGTTCAGGTAGAGCACCCTGTTACTGAAATGGTGACTGGTGTTGACATTATTGAACAACAGCTACGTATTGCAGGCGGCCTAGGACTAGAACTTCAACAAGAAGATATCAAAGTTCAAGGACATGCAATCGAATGTCGTATCAATGCAGAAGATCCAACAACTTTCTTACCTTCACCGGGTAAAATTGAAAGTTTCTATGCACCAGGCGGTGCTGGTATTCGTTTAGACTCTCATATCTATCCAGAATATAGCATTCCACCTTACTATGACTCTATGATTGCCAAACTGATTTCTCATGGTAAAGACCGTGAAACGTCAATTGCACGTATGCGTCAAGCTTTAGATGAAATGATCCTTACAGGAATTAAAACCAATATTCCTCTGCATAAAGATCTTATTTTGCAAGATAAGAGCTTCTGTTCTCAAGCAATGGACATCCATTACCTTGAAAAACACTTGTTAAAGCAATTGGAAGAAAAGAAGAAAGCTGAAACTGCATAATAAAAAAAGCCTCTTATAAATAAGAGGCTTTTTTTATATCTATTACTTTATGGTAGTACTCTACGCAAAGTCGCAAAACACTGCTCACCTTTAGCGGTTGAACAGAAGTTAATAGTATGATCATTTTTCCACTGTACAAAATATTGAGAAACATCACCTGTTTGATCTTGTTTCTGTCCAGAACAATCCATTTTATTATTATCAAATTTAATTTGCATGACTAAAGCAGCTAACTGCTCTTTAGGATCATCGGACGGTTGATATTCATATAAGCCATATGACCATTCTTGACCACTTTTGATCACTACATCATTACTGCTACGGAAATTATAATATTCCACACATTTCTTATTATTTGGAATTTCCATTCCCCATAATCCCATAATTTCAGGACGCGTAACAATACGTATAGCATTAGGATTACTTGCTGTCCGAACGGGTTGTTCGGCTGGCTGCTGAGTCGCCGTTTCTGCCACAGCTAAACCAGAACAAGCCCACAATAATCCAATAATATAAATATTTTTCATAGATTTATTAATCATTAAACGCATGAACTTAAGTTAGCATATTTTTTGACAAATTCACTGGTTCATAACCATATAAAAACAATATTTTTCAACTGTAACGTGCTACAACAAGTCATCAAACAATTTTATATTTACTTGCTTTTTTCAATATAAATACCTTTTTCCTTCATCATTTCGAGCTTATGCCGTTGAAGAATCGATTTGTTTAGGAAGCCACATTACAAAGCATAAACCTAAGAGTACAACCAAGCTGGCACACATAAAGATAATTTCACCGGAAAGAATTTTCCAAAAATGTCCAGCCAGAACACTACCAAAAGCCACACCTAAGCCCCACATGGTGCTGTAAAGAGCTTGTCCCCGCCCTTGTTGTCCAGCCGAGAAATTTTGAAAAATAACTCGCATCGCGATTAAGTGAAATAGACCAAAACTAAAAGCATGCAAACACTGTGCAAAAAGTTGACCAACAAAATAATGCGAAAATAGTGCAACTAACATCCAACGCATGCTCGTCACCAGTAAACATACAGTCACCAAACTACGCCATGAAAAACGTTGAAAAACCTTTGAAGCAATTGAAAACATAAAAATTTCTGCAAAAACCCCTATAGCCCATAAAAATCCAATTTCAGTCGTACTAAAATTCAAAGATTTCAGAAAATTACTATAAAAACTATAAAAAGGCGCATGTGAAAAAAGCAAAATAAATTCAATTGTAAAAAATGCAGCTACTGTCGGGCGCCTAAGTACGGGAAGTAAAGGCTCTAACTGCTTTTGTGAGGTAGGTGCACCATCCGGTTCTCGAATTGTGAAAGACCAGATAAATGCCAATGAAGCAATAATTAATAATAAAATCGGAAGCATCGAAATATGTACTATTTCTAGAAGTGCACCAATAACGAAGACACCTACAATGAATCCAACAGATCCCCACTTACGGATTTTGCCGTAAAGTTTAGCTTTTTGATCGCCCAACCAAAATAAAGTAACCCCTTCAAATTGAGCTAAAATAGCATTTTGAAAGAAGCTAAAAATAAGCATGAGTAAAGCAATGGATTGAAAAGTATTTGGAACTATAAAAATAGCCAACCATATACATGATTCCATCCAAGTCGCCAACCGTACTAATAACATTCGCTTACCAGATTTGTCAGCAATCCATCCCCATACCAAAGGTGCGAAAAAACGCGTTACAATGGCAATTGATGATAAAACACCAATTTCTTGATAATTAAACCCTTGATCTTGAAGATATAAATTCCAGTAAGGCATGAATGTGCCAACAATGGAATAATAAAAGAAGTAGAATCCGCCGAGTCTAGTTTGGATTGTAAGTGGTTGCATTAAGTTGCTTTATCTTGCATTTTCAAAAAGTTAATCATAATTAAAGTTGCATCCACTTGTACTGATATGCTGAATGTTGCATTTCACTAGTCTACAAATTTAATTTCCAATCAATTTAAAAAATTTGTAGACTGCATGCTTTTAAAGCAGAAACTACACATCAAATTACTGATCTGCGCAATTCTATCATTTTGGGTAGAACTAAATTGATTTATTGTTAATTCATATAGTAAAAAAAGAGTTCTGTTAGGGAATACCACCTATGAATTAATAAATAAGAACCCAGTATATCTACTTATCATTTTTTGGAGTCTTATTTTGAATATAAGGCCGATGTTAATTCATTTTATAGTTGCCCTATTATTTTTTCTAAAGATCGTCACATCTAATGAGTAAATTTACATCGAGTTATTATTATTTAAAACTAGCAAAAAAACCGCTGACCTAAGCTAGCGGTTAAATGTCTTCTTATGCTCAACAATCAATTCACTACAACATAAAAAAATAGTTAAATAACAGTGCACATATATTCATCAGCAAATTTAATAGTACTGTGGTCTATTTGATCTAAAGGACCATCAATAGGAGTAAAACTTATGCCATTTACTCTTTTTTTATCTGTAATACTCAAATCTAGTTTATATAATTGTTCTTTAGGTGAGGCTGGGGATAGATACTGACTTCTAACATAAGTTGTATATTTATAACCTTTATCCACTACTTTCAATGCACTATCATAGTAACCACTTTCTAGAGATATTAGGTAACCTTCAGAGTCACCATAAGCACTATCATTGATCACCAAATAATAAAGTTCGCCTTCTTTTATCTGGATTCTACATGATTTTTTTCTATCTCGACTCACTAAATCATGACTATAGAATTCATTAAAGACAGCATTTATACAATTTGTATAAATATCATTTGTTTCCCCTGGTTTACAGGCCTTTAAATTAGGAGAAGCTATAGAACTATTAACAAGAATTGGAAATTTTCTTGCTACATCATGATTCTTACTATAAACTTTATTTATATAATCACTATAGTCATCAGATTCAACTATATCTGCTGCAATCCTAAATGCCTTAATATTATTAATCATAGTATCCCTAGGTTCAATAACATCATTAAAAGAATTCATCGAAGAATCAATATTATAAGCACCCTTCAATAATTTACTAACCAAGAAAGTATTATTATCATATAAATTTTTCTTGAGTGTAATATAGTTAATATCCTTACCAGCTAAACCATATAAATCACTTGGAAGATATGAGAAACCTTTTCTAATCGCAATTGCCAAGTCGGTGAATGGTGTTATATTAACATGATCATTTTCATTAAAAATTACACTATAGTGCGTTATATTAATATCATTATCTTTGGTTACTTTTAGTCGACAAGGTAACTGACTTGCTTTTACTTGTCCTTCCCACTCTCCATTAATATTTGTCTTAACGATATCTTTGAATCCCGAATCATCCTTACAACGTGCAGTCACAATTGCATCTGATAAAAAATCTCTAGTAACTGCAGTTCCTTTAATGGTTACATATGGATCAATAGGATCTACTTTAGGAGGCGTCTGGTTACTGCTAGAATCATTACCTCCGCAAGCAGTTAGACTCAATATTGTAGTCAACCCAATTATCTTTAATAATGTATTAGACATTTCATATTCTCTATCATGTTTTTATACCTTTTCTAAATATAAAATATTTCAATAGAGATCTATTCAAATAAAATAAACATTATTAAAACTGCTTATTCCAAAAATAATAAAATTAACAAAAAAATTAAAACAATCAGCATATTACACAAGTTAAATTAATAATCCACTTTAAATTCATATAAATTAAAACATCAAACTGTTTAGAACATATAGCATGAGTTATATTCTAAATTAAATAGAATTTTATAAAAGGCTTCTTAGATAACAATTAGAATCTACATACCATTTTTTTTAGTCTCATTATCGAGAATTCGCTGAATCACCGTCCTAGAAACTTCAAACTCCTGAGCTAGTCTATACACACTCCAACCTTTTTTGTATTTTTCAATAACTAGTTGCTTTTGCTCATTTGTAAGCTTCTCGGGCCGTCCAGCTTTATAAGACTCAGAACCATGTTTAAATTTTGCTTTAGAATCTAGATGTAATTTCTCAAAATTTAGACATAACTTTAAAAAATGGATAAAAAAAACTCTTATTTCTCCAATCAACTCATGTTTAGAGTAATCTATACAAATCAAACGGATACCTTTTTTTTCTAAACTTTCTACAATATTTAAAATTTCACAATAATTACTACCTAAACAATCGATGCCCTTAACAATTAGTAAATCATCCGCTTCCATCGAGTATTCAATCAAATTTGTGAGTTTGTCTCGAATGGAAATAGGTTTATCAACTCCGACCTCTTCAATGATCAGTCTATTTTTTTGTACAACATATCCATGTTCTCTTAGCAAGGAACTGTATGATGCTTCTATAGAATTATCATAGGTGTCAACTCTAAAATAAGCATATGTACGCATACTCATTCTCCTACTAGCCATAATGAAACGAGCTAATCCAATATAGAAGTATATTCAATAATAGTTTTTTTATATGAAAATTTTATTGACTAAAAACCCCTTCGACGTAAAAGTTTTTTGATTCTTACAAGACTTTAAGAAGTTTGACAATACTTATCATATTTAATATCAACGTAAAAATCGTTAGTAGCAATAAAAATTTCATTTTCTCATCCTATTTAATTATCATCTTCTTTACTAGTTTCCTTGATTCTGATCGTTCTTTTTTAAGACATATATCATCTTTTTTGAATAAGCAAAAATTAAGATTAAAGAAGTATAAAAAGATTTAGATAGTTATTTTGTTTAATCAAAAACAGGAAAAATTTATAAGAAAATGTTATATTTCATTGTGATATTTCACCTATAACTTTTTTTTTGTGATATTTATCACATTTATCTGCGTGCAATTTAGGTGTTCTGCAACCTCTCCTTCATTAATATTTTTAAGGCCATATATGGAAAACATATTTTCTGATTACTTAGTAAACAGTCCTAGAGGTAAACTTTATATTCCTGATGGGCTTGGACCATTCCCTTCTGTAATCATACTAAAACAGTACGAAGAAAAGATAAACGAGCCTTCTCTTGACTATTATGCAAAAAAGATGAATGAGATTGGCTTTTTGGCTTTTACTTTTATTTCTATCCCAGAAAAACAAATAGAAATTCTATATTCCCATCTAAATTCAGCAATTGACTATTTAACTAATAGGTCTGATGTCGATACAAAAAAGATTTTTTTATTAATGGCTGATCGAGAAAAAACTATAGAAATCAATATGCATTTATTTAGTGATCGCATTCATGCTATAGCTTCATTAAGTTGGTTAACTTAGAAAATATAATTTTAGAACCATAATCTACTACTTATTAAATTACTTAAAACTAGAACTTATTACTTACTATCCCTTTACTATTATTTCACCTCTTCAAGAAAATTAAGAAAGTCTGTCTACGATTTTGCTAACCTAAACACCTGTCGATTAGTAATTGAACAATTAAAAAATTGGTAGTAATTCAACTGTCCCGATCTTGAAGTAAATTCATTATAATACTTTTCTTAATAATATGTGGTTTTTGTTTATGTTTTCTACAGAATTAGAGAAAAAGTAGATTTCCTAGCGAACTGAACAACAGAGATTTGAGAAAGAATATATTTTTAATTCCCATTTTGAATATTTAACTTTTGATTTAGAACTTGGAAATTACGTTTTGAAATATTTCTTAAATAAGGAGTCAAAACAAGATGCTGCAGATGCATTCCACCGTGTTAATACTAGTTGGACGATGTGGAAAAAAGCTATTCAAATTAAACAGGAAGATCTAAGCAAAATTGAAGATATACCTGAAGGCTGTGTCGTCGTTTCAAAGGAGCAAGCAAAAGATTCTGAGCGTCTAGAGTTTTTATTAAATAACCCAACTTTAGAAGCTTCACTTATGAATCGTGAATCATGTGTAGGAATAATGAATAGATTCTTCTTAGTCTATGAAATATTCAATAAATTTATGAATAAAAAAAATACTAAACTAAGCACTAAAACATTACGAGATGCGATCGATAAAGCTATGTATGAGCAAAAGGACTGAAAGGATATAGATTAGTTAATAAGTACAAATAAGGCGCTAAGCTAGCGCCCTTTTAGTGGAATATGTTTACAGCAACAAAAAAAATTATAAAGAAACTCTTTTAGCAATCCAGACATAGAAAAACTGCTCTTGGCTTGGATTACGCTCACAGATTTCAATATAGCGCTGACCTTGCATGATGTTAAGTACAGGTATAAGACTTTCTCACCTTCTTTACCTTGTTTTGATAGATAAGATTTGAGAGCATTTAATATAGCTGGTCCATAAATTCCATCTATCGTAAGATAAGGAGTACTTAAAAATAAAAGTCCCCTCCAATAATGGATATTTAGTGAGGGTCTTTGTACCCAGTACCCAAATATGCTCGGCAAATTGAAATCAAATATTAAAAAATCTCCGAAGAGGATCTTTAATTAATCAAAGTCATATCACAAGTTATCTGAGAACTCCCAACCCTACAATTCTAACACTTTGTTTTCCAATACAAATAACTAATTTATTAATAACCAGCTTTTCCTTTAAAAGCTTTTTTTATTGATAAGAAAAATTAAATAAAGATAAGCGAACTGTAATTTAATTTGTACAATGTGTTAACTTGTGTAAAAATACATTTAATATTCATAAGGTATTTAATCATCACATGTTTTTTCTTATTTTCTTAATTTGTCTTTTTCTGTTTTTACTTATCCTAAAACAACATTACCGTTAACCGTCTTTTTTCAACTATCTTTTCTTTAAAAGCTTTTCTACTTCCTTTAAATTAGAACAATTAAAAATCAAATTTATAGATAGCTCCTTTAGGTAGAGTTAAATGTGCAAATCAAACTTGGCTTAAAGCATCACATCAAAAAATCACGGCTATTCACATTGCCAACCCAGCACCAGAAAGATAATTAATAAGTTACTGTAACAACTATCGCATCTGAATAATTACCAGGAGTCGTTGAAATAGTAGTACCTTGTGGAATTTTTCCATACACATTGGTGCTTTGAACACTCCCTGATCCCGTCTTGGAAACACCTCCAGAACCTCCAACCGCAGTTACACCACCTGTAGTATCCCACACCGTACTATAGTTAGAATCTTTATATAACTGATAGGGAATATATTGACTACTACCATTTGTCATACGTCTAAAGCCACCAGCAATACGGTTATTTCCATCACCTAAATAAATACTGTATGGCGTTCCATTGTTACAAGTCGTATTCACAGCACCTTGCGCAGTGTAATCACGACTAGTCGAACCAATATCATTAATATTGCCAAAATCTACATTTGATGTTGAATCTAATTGGCATAAACTCGGTACAATATAATTGGCAGTTATAGTGGTATTACCCGAGTCCCACCCTCCACCACTATTTCCTTCACAGACAGTGTTAGAGCTTGCTTGCATATCCCAGAAAAGCTGAACCGTACCAGTATATGTGCCTTTAGGATATGCAATGAGCGAACCAGTGCGGGCTGGAACTTTTACATTTACAGAGTAACTAATAATATTATTTGAAGCGACTGTTCTCACTGGTCCATACCAAACATTTGAGGTGTGATTTGTGGTAGAAGAACCTGCACCGCCTACAGTTGCAGTGACCGTATAAGGCAATGAAACACTATTATTTACGCTTGTGGTTCCGCTAAATACCGTCTTCATACACATATAAGCTGAAATTTCAGGAGTAGTACGTCCGCCAAGACATCTAATCGTGCCGGAAAAGTTTATGGTTGCATCACTATTAATAGTGGCGGCCGTATAAGTATACGTACTATTAGTGGTTCCACTTACCGTACAAGCAGCATGTGCAGAGCTAAAAAATGCATATAATATAAACAACAGAACAATTGCTAAAATATACTTTATGGCCAATGAAAACTTTTTACTCTTCATCCAAAAACTATGACTCGCAGTAGTTATCGACATACATAAGGCCCCAATTTTTTAGCACTGTATTGCTTATTTTCATATGCAAAATTAACTTGGCATGAACCATGATCCAGAAGATCGACTTCAAGTTTGTTTTGTTTTAATAGATTTGGAATAAATACTTCACCGTCGTAGCCAACTACCCCATCTTGCTGTCCATTAATTCGAACGCTATAACCTGGTAATAACGCTGAGTTGTTCAAATCAACAAGTTTCACTAACCCTGAAATAACCTGATGAGCACCAAAGTCTACTAAGGTTCCTTGGCGATAACCCACAAATGCTGTTTGGTTAGTTGAAGTAACATCCCATTCTAAAGGTAAATATGATGGATCTAGGTAGATATGATGAAGCTGATAGGGTCTTAAATTTGAAATTAAGAATCGACCAGTTCTATCAGTCGCTCCTAAATTGACTCCACCATTTAGAATTTGACTTTGTGGCCCAGCATTGATCACAACTGCATAGCCGTCACCAATTTCATTGGCTGCAAAGACTCGTCCTGCTGCCGCAACCAACGATCCTGTCGCTGAAACTGCAACTTGGTCATTATCCCCAATTCGGTTGTATCGACCTGTCAGATAAGCAGCACGGGCACGGTAAGAGGCATAGACCGATGCATTGTTTTGATTGGCATCCTGATCGTGCTCAACATAGCCTCCCCATCCAAATGAACCGATTTGTGGGTCATTAAATCCATTTATTTCTTGTCTATACGTTGTTTTACCACTTTCATTAGAAATACTTGTAATCGCATTGATTCTGGTAGATGGCGTATAACGCAACGCAAAGTAAATGCCATAGTCTTTGTGATTTTCATAATCTTTATAAGCCGAGCTATAAAATCCCCAGTTCTTGTTCAGGCTTCCACTTAAATTGGCAGACACTAACTTGTAAGAGTTATCGCTAAATTTGATCTGGTTATAACCCAGATAGGCGCTATATCCTTCGTAAAAGTTATAGCTCATCCCTGCCCTAAAAATCTCATCTGCCAGTGCGCTGTAGCTCAGATAGTTTTTGGGTTCAGCATTGGTCTGGTTATCTTTTAAATATCGAATTTGAGACACGCGGGCAAGGTCAAAGTAGTTATCAAATACTTTGCGGTAACTGGTATTAAACGAAATATTCTTACTAATACGCCCTTCTAAACCAACCAAGGCAGAATAACCGTTTTCATCTTTATATTGGCTCGCTGCAATATCAGCATTAATTACCCCAAAACCAAACAGGTTCTTGGCAAAACCAGTGCCCAGATTCGACAGACTATCTGTAGAAGCCTCTGCACCACCACTTAAGGTCAGTGAGTTGCTGTAGCCATATCGAATCGCACCTGATGCAAAGGTGGCATCGTCGTAATCATTTGAATACAACCCATAGTTATAACGAGGAACCCCAACATCTACTGAAAATTCATTGATGCCTTTTGCTAAAATTTTAGATGAAAAATAGTAAGCCTGTTTGGTAATGCTCTGCTGACCTGTTGCATCGGTGGTTACAAGCGTGACTTCATTTCCGGAAATAAACGGGAGCTGTTTAATATCAAATGGACCTGAAGGCACAAGCCCTGAATAAATCTTTTGTTGGTTGACATATAAATCTAGTGTCGAAGGTAGTGCAGCCGAGCCGGAAAATTGTGGTAATGCCGAAGTAACAATATCTCCTCGTTGGGTATAAGCACTCGACCACTGAAAACCTGCCAGACGTACGCTACTTCCCCAGTCAGAACTATTGGAAATAAAGTCCCCTAAGGTATATATCCTGATCTTTTCAGGGTCTACATACTGCCACTTACTCTCTAGGCGCACCCACTTTTCATGGCTATAACTAGTTTCATTACTGCCGTTATATAAAACCCCTGATGAAAAGTTACCAATTGCACTGTTAAAAATCCCTTCTGCCGAACCAGAGAAAACATTCTCGTCATTAGTCAGGGTGTGATAGAGGCTATAGTTCAAAATGGCAGCATTTAAAGGCTTCATTTTTAGTAAATGAGGGCTCGTGAGCTGTTGACCATTTAAGTCAACTGAATAATCCGCCAACATGTTTGAAGGAACTTGTAAGTTTAAAGCTTGCTCATTCTCTAGATATTTAAACTGGATTCCTTTTAGCTCGTTAATACACACCCATTGGCTATCTGGAGTGTGTTCATCTATTTTTACCCTTAAAACTTTTAAGTCACGAACACGAATATACAGCTTTCCATCTTGATCTTGGTGTACCGAGATTAAATCTGTTGAAATATTCGAGTTAATAGAAATTTTTAAGAAAAGCTGTGTGTAGGCCTTATCAGAACTAAACACCTGATGAGAAGAGTTTGTAACTTCCGGAATACTTGGTAAAGCAATATTGGTGTTATCTTGCAATGATTCAGCAAAAGCATGAATCGGCAAGTACATAACACATAAGGCACTTACGAGATATTTCATGTGTGCCTCTTTAAAGAGATGTTTGCTTACCGTTAATATTCAATGAAATATTATATTTATGATCCGTTTGAAATTTAAAATCAGGGCTAATATTAAAATTTCTTGCTTTGCCAGCAAGAATATAACCATTCACAGTATTTACTTTAATCGGATAGCTTTTATTTGCTGTCACATCAACAAGCGTTAAATTATTTAAAAGAGCATGTCGATTGCCAACATTGCTAATCATAAGAGAAGAATTATTTTGCTCTTGTTGAATTGACCAAGTAAGTTTAGTAATTGCATCTTTATTTACGACAAATAGAGGCAATGACGAACGTAGTAGTACGTTAATCCCTTGATCCGCTTTACGGTTATCAATTGGTTTTGGTAGTTCATCAATAATAATACGGTATGTTTGCTCACCAGAAACTGGTGCTGGATTAATTCTAACTACACGTAAGTTATAAGAATCATTAGGTTGTAATTTTAAAAACGGGGGGCTAACCGCGATCTCATCTGTTGGTATGAGTTGATCTTGCCCGGCATTTTGGCGCCATTCAAATACACGTACCTGCAAATCAGTGCTTTCATTTGACTGGTTATATAAACTGATTGAGGACGCCGATTGATCATTTAATATTTCAATACTTACAGGCGAAAGACGAATTGATGCAGCGTTCAGCATACTAGGCAAAAATAACAATAAACTTGTAATAACAAAGATATTTTTTTTCATGATTTGCCCAGAACTACTTTTCTCAAATTAGACTAGCTCTCTCAATCAAGAGCTAGCAATGACACAATAAAACTTATTAAAACTTAATAAGTCACTGTTACAGTTACAGTGTCAACATAGCTACCTGCACTTGGCAAAGTTGAGCCAGCAGGGATACGACCATAGACGTTAACTGCTTGTGGCGCACCAGTACCAGTACCACTATATGCAGTCGTTGAAATACCAATTGCTGTTGCACGGTTAGTGTCAGAGAAGAGGTTGTAAGGAATAAATTCGTTGCTTGTTGCGCCACCAATCATACGACGTTGGGTCGTTTGAGCATTTTTGCCGGCATCAAAAGCCAAAGTCCATGGCACAGTGTTGTTACATAAAACTTTGATGGCCGTACCACCTGTCGTTGTAGTGTCTGCATCGACGTTGCTAGCAAGAGAACTTAAAGTACCAAAATCTAAAACTGCGTTAGCTGTTGTACCTGTAGCTGAAGTATTCAATACACAGCTATTTGTAATTGTTGCTTTAACAGTCAAGGTACCTGTTGCTGTTGCAGCATTTGCGGCAGTGATAGACATTAAACCCATAGCAATTGCTGGTAAACAAATGAGAGACTTTTTCATGGTAAAAAACCTTTTTTACATTACGCCAATAAAATTAATAGATGTAAAAACTAGCCTTCCCCATCACAATCACTAGCTTTTCTGATTGTTTTTTCAAAGCATTATTTTTTTACTCTACTGACCGCAAATAATACAAAAAAACAACAAAAACACTAACATAAGTTTCATTTTAAATATCAATTAATAATTCAACTTCTGATGAATTTCTCAATTAGAAGAATTTTTATGTTTTATTACACTTTTTATATGAATTTTCGATACTTCTATTCAGCTTTTATTAGTTTTACTAAAAAAATGATAGCTTTTCATTAGTTAAAATTTACCATAACTTTTAATATTTTATAATTTTTGAACCTTTGGTCAAAAAAACAAGAACAAAAAGTAAGCTACTGATTGTTCTATATATTTTAAATGAATAAGAAAATAATATTTTATGAATAAGAAATCTAAGTAATTTATAGCAGTTCTAGGATTTTTTTTAAATTTTCAGTAATTAAAACAACTTATCACCTACCAAAAGAAGTTAGCATTAACTTAACTATTTCTAAAAATTAGATGAAAAAATAAGCCAAGAAATCCACCAACCATAGCAAAACCTAACTGTATATAAGCTTTGCCATACCAAGCCAGTTCCCTAAATTGATAGTCTGCACTGCTAGTGTTGATCACAAACATATTCCTAATATCCCAACTATGAAATCCTTTGGGTCTTTCAGCAAAAAAATCTAAAATAGGTGTAAATCCTAAAACAAATACAATGCCAAGTAAGGGATAAACGATACAACCCGGAAAAATAGGATTATTCTTTCGTTCCATAGAGTCAAAGATGATAGCCGCAGCTACTAACAAACTTTGTATTAGAACGACTCTTTTAAAAGTATCTAAATCAAAACCTAAATAGAACATTAAAGTTAAGAAAAAGACTCCTGTTAGAAGAATAGAGCATATTAATAATTTCCAATTCATTTCAGTCCTTAAATAATTTTTAGAATCTTATATAGTTGTAGTAATGTCTTTTAAAAAATATTATTTCAATTTATTTATATTAGCAAAAAACAATTAAATAGCACAGCCTTAATTAAATCAAAAATGTACAAATAAAATTCAAATATTTTTTATTTTTAAATAAATCTAAATTTACATTTAGTTTATATATAGGTTTTGAAAAATGATTTAACAAAATATATTTTTTAGTACAGCTAAACATTTATAAAACACATTAATTTTATAATTAATTTCAATTCTAAAAGCTTCAGATTAAATATTATTTATAGTCAAAATACTTTCTATTTAAAAATATATTTCTAAATCGAGCGAACCTTTGCATGTACTCTTTCTTGTCCCCCTAAAACTAACAATTCCATACTTGTAGTTTTACTTGCTTCTTGGCAAGGTATGTGCCAGTAAAACATTAGGAATTTGTTCCAATATGGCGAGTCCAGCACAAATCATTCGACATAAATTTCTCAATACATTCTTTTCACGCCATTCTCTCTGGTTCTTATGTATTTTTACTGCACTCAGCATTACATGGTTTCGCACCGTATATACCCCTCATAGTATCTATTATTTTATTTCAGATACTCTACTTAACGGTTTATGGGTACTCACGGGTGCTCTAAGCTTGTTAGGCCTTTATGATGTTTTGCAGAATAAACATTCAATTTTAAGAAACTACCCAATTATGGGGCATTTCCGTTTTTTGTTTGAAGATATACGCCCAGAAATTCGTCAATACTTTATTGAAGCGGATCAAGATGCTCTGCCTTTTTCTCGTATGCAAAGAAGTCTAGTTTATCAACGCGCTAAAAATGAAAATGCAGATAAACCTTTTGGTTCAATCATTGACGTTTATCAAGAAAACTATCGCTTTATTGTCCACTCAATAAGCCCTTGCCCACCAGCAGATCCAAAGAGTTTCCGTATTCAGGTTGGTAATGCCCAATGCCTTCAACCTTATAGCGCGTCAATTATGAACATCTCTGCCATGAGCTTTGGTAGTTTAAGTGCCAACGCAATTCGTGCGTTAAATAAAGGTGCACAGTTAGGTGGTTTTTATCATGATACTGGCGAAGGTAGTTTAAGCCCTTACCATCTAGAAAATGGCGGTGATATTGTTTGGCAAATTGCCAGTGGTTATTTTGGTTGCCGTACCCTAGACGGAAAATTTGATGAGCAAAAGTTTGCTAAACAATCTCAATTACCACAGATCAAGATGATTGAGCTGAAGCTTTCCCAAGGTGCAAAACCGGGCCATGGCGGTATTTTACCTAAACATAAAATTACCGCAGAAATTGCCGAAATCCGTGGCGTTTCGCGCGATCATGACTGTATTTCTCCTGCAAAGCATTCTAGTTTTTCTACCCCAATTGAAATGATGCATTTCTTACAGAAGTTGCGCACATTATCTGGCGGTAAACCAGTTGGTTTTAAACTGTGTATTGGTCAGCCTTGGCAATTTATGAGTATTGTTAAAGCAATGCTTGAAACAAAAATTGTTCCTGATTTTATTGTTGTTGATGGTTCTGAAGGCGGTACAGGCGCAGCACCAATTGAGTTTAGCGATAATATTGGTACGCCATTACGTGAAGGCTTGCGTTTTGTCCATAACACACTTGTCGGTGCCGGGCTAAGAGATCAAGTTAAGATCGGTGCGAGTGGTAAAATCATTAGTGCTTTCGATATTGCCAGTACTTTTGCACTAGGTGCAGATTGGGTTAACTCAGCACGTGGTTTCATGTTTGCTGTTGGATGTATTCAGGCACAAAGCTGTCACACTAACCAATGCCCTGTAGGTGTTGCAACCCAAGATAAAGACCGCCAAAAAGCCATTGATGTACCGACCAAATCAGAACGGGTATTTAATTTTCATAAAAATACCTTGCATGCTTTGTCAGAAATGATTGCTGCGGCTGGTTTACGCCATCCTTCAGATATTAAAGCCCATCATTTGGCTCAGCGAGTAAATGATCGTGAAATTAAGAACTATGCTCAATTGCATTTTTTCTTAAAAGAAGGTGAACTTTTACAATCTGAACTTAATAATGACGATGATAATTTTTATTATCGAATGTGGAATATGGCTGATGCCAATCATTTTTAATTGATATTAATTCTTATAAGTTGAGCATTACATTTATAGTGTGATGCTCTTCCATATTTAAAACTAATATGTGATTTTTAATTAAATCCCACTCTCCTTTTAATTTGTATTTAATCGATTTTTCACCTAATATAAAAGTATAAATAACGTACATATTTTAATTTTATTTAATAAAAACTTTTCAATGCTTATAACAAGAAGGTATCTCATCATGTTGAAAAAAACATTCATCTCTTCTTTTGTTGCACTGACGGTAGGCTTAAGTAGCTATGCTGTTGCTTGTACACGCGCTGTATATTTAGGCAATAACCAACATATTATTACTGCTCGTTCGATGGACTGGAAAGTTGATACGGGTACAAATTTATGGATTATGCCAAGCGGGGTTACCCGTGATGGTAGTGCAGGCTCCAATTCAATAAAATGGACATCTAAATATGGAAGTGTGATTGCTACAGGTTATGAAGTTTCCACAACAGATGGCATGAATGAAGCTGGATTGGTTGCTAATGTCTTATGGTTAGTTGAATCTAAATACCCCGATGTAAAAAAATCTAATAAGCCACTACTCAGCATTGCTGCTTGGGCACAATATGTACTGGATAATTTCGCAACCGTTGATGAGGCCGTTAAAGCCCTTGAAAAAGAACCTTATACAATTATTACAGATAGTGTTCCAGGTGAATCAAGGCTTACCACCCTGCATTTATCTATTTCTGACAAAACAGGTGATAGCGCAATTATTGAATATATTGACGGAAAGCAGATTATTCACCATAGTCGCAGCTATCAAGTCATGACTAACTCACCTACTTTCGATAAGCAACTCGCACTTGCCGAATATTGGAAACAAATTGGTGGAACGATCATGCTTCCTGGTACAAACCGAGCATCTGATCGCTTTGCACGTGCATCATTTTATATTAATGCAATTCCTAAAAATGATGATAGTAAACAGGCTCAAGCCTCTGTATTTAGTGTGATTCGAAATGCATCTGTTCCCTATGGACTAAATACTCAAGAAGAACCTAATATCTCTTCGACTCGCTGGCGAACTGTAGCTGATCATAAACAGCTGCTCTATTTTTTCGAGTCTGCCCTATCACCAAATGTGTTTTGGGTTGACTTAAAAAAGATTAATTTTAAAGATGGTAAAACGCGTAGACTTGATTTAGGGCCCGATCAAAGTCATATATATGCAGGTGATGCTACTTCTTCCTTTAAAATTGCAAAACCATTTGTATTTTTAAGCCCAACTACACGTTAATTTATGTCAAAATTATTGGCCTTAACATAAATAATATTAAACATACTATCTTGGAATTTATATGATGAAGAAATCTCTACTCTTATTGGGTTCTTGTCTACTTACAACGGCTTGCAGCACCGCACAATTTGGTACAGATAAAGCAACAGCTCCTACAGTAGTAAAGACAGCTGGTCAGCTCAACTGTTTACCAACTGAATTATGTCCTAGTTTGCTCGTTAAATGGAACGAGAATCAAAAAGATCAGCTCCGCGTAGATGTTCATTTAAGTAGTAGTTATAACTTTTATGATATTAACGAGTTAATATTTGATATTGATGGGAAGCGATTTACTTATCAGCCCGCTCAAGCGACTGAAAAAACGAATGTAAGTCGATTAGTGCCTAAACATTCAACTACGTTCTTTATTATTCCAAGCCAATTCTTAAAAGAGTTTAAAAATGCTCAAAATGTAAATGTTTTGATAAAAACGGATAAAGGAACGATTGAACGCAATATGTATAGTCCACAAAAACAATCTTCAGTTTATAAAAACTTTATGCAGCTTTATCAAAATTCAAAATAAAGCAGATAGATTAAGCCATGCATCTATCCAGAATTATTGGATAGATGCATTATTTTTTAATAATAAAAATGTTTTGGTTTCGCATGTAAAAAGGCTGGAATCAGTCCTGTTAAAGCCGCACGTATATCTGCACGTTCATTAATTAATTGATGTGAACCTTCTTCAAGCATTAATAGCGTTTGAAGCCTAAATTTACGACGAATAAATTCAATGTTGTAACGCCAGTCTACAGTCTGATCGAGAGCGCCTTGTGCAAGCCACACGGGAATACGACAAGCGGGCCGTTCTTCCATTTCCTGCATCCATTTTGACATTGCTAAAATCCAATCCATCCCCATCATTCGGGGTTGCAATGGATCTTTTAAGCGAACAAAACGCAAGAATTCAGGATTATGATTATTACGTCTAAAGTGTCTTGGTACTTGGCGCTTAATACGACGAATAATGCCCAACCCGACCGGATTATGCCACCATGCGGTTTTTGCAGGGCGAATCAAAGGAGAAAGTAATAAGACTCTATCTACAATTGGATCTTGGCGTTTTTCAGCATATTCTAATAAATGATGCATCCAAATTGCCCCGCCCGTGCTTTGCCCAATTCCAACCCAAGGTTTAGGCAACTGATCTGCATGTTTGACATATTGATAAACAGCCATCAAAACTTGTTGATAGTGATCAAAATTTTGAATACTTGCTGGTGAACCATTGCTCAAACCATGCCCTGGTAAGTCATAGGTAATGACACTAAAGCCTTGTTCAAGAATTTCACGAATGATGGGCTGATAAATACCGCTATGCTCAAGATAGCCATGTAACAAACAGACGGTACCTTGTATTTTGTCTATTTTAGGTTTGAAAACCTGCACATGTAAGCGAAATAAAGGCATTTGAACATAACCCTGCCAATGGTCACATTCAAGTAAATGCAAACCATACAATTTGCGGTAGGCCAGCAAATCTCGCGATGGTTCTTCTAGTGTATTTAAATTGAGTGGGCTTAAAACCTGTGGCGTAAGATCACGGTTGGGAACCGGCAAATCTAATTGTTTTAATACGGCAGGATTGAGAAATGGGATATCTGACATTAAGGTACCTCTCGACAATCACTTGAGCCAAACAACATGTCGCGAATTGTCGCAAGTAATTCATAATTCGCACGGCGGCTATGATCGTAATTTTGCACACTTGGTTGCCAGCGTGTAAGTGGTGTTGGCATCGGAGCTACAACAGGAATCGTTTCTATACCATTTAAGGCAAATAGTCGACGTGTACGCGGCATATGATATTCATCAGTAACCAACATAACCGTCGGAGCGCCCCCTTTCTTCTGAAGCAACAGAGAGCTAAATCGTGTATTTTCACAAGTATTCATACTACGTTTTTCTAATAGTTTTGCTTCAACGCCGCGCTCTTTTAACCAAGTTTGCATATAAGGTGCTTCAACACCGCTAAGCACAATAGGAAGATGACTTTGTTTTTCAATTTCTAAAGTTTTTTCTAAGCGTAAGCGCGTGTAGCCATTAACCACAATATCTTTACCATTTTTATCTAAAGTTAATCCGCCACCCAATACAACAATTGCATAAGGTTCTGATAACTTTTTAGGTTGCACTGGTAATGGATTTTTACGCACATATTCGATTTTCTGTTCAGGTTCACTAATAGCTTGTTGATGCTCTGGTACCACAGGTTTTCTTGCTAAAAACTCAGTATATTGCTCTGTAAGTGCTTTATTTTCCGAACTATTAATAAAGAGAGCTTCATCAATGGGAGCACTTGCTTCATCGGCAGCATCAATTTCTGAGTTTTTAACCACTAAAGGAACCGTTACAGAAGCGGCTGCCTCTGAATCTTGTTCCTTTTCTTCTAAAAGAATAATTTGCTGCAAAGCTTTATAGTTTTCTTGAAGATAGGTCAGATCAGTTGTCTTTTTTTCACGTAAAGCTTTTTCGGTCAGCTTTAAATATGCTTGACGAGCAATCCATAGATTTGAGCCTGGTTCTAAATTGTCATGCTCACTTAATGCAGCCTGTCTCTGGCTTTCAGCAGCGACTTGATTAACATCAACCGGTACAAAATAATTAAGTCCAGCTACAATTAATTTTGAATAAAACGGCGAATATAAAAAAACCACGAAACAGCCTAATAGTAAAAATAGCGCGGTGACTACTTGTACTAAACGTACCATTAAGTGTACTTGTGGCATAAAACTATTCCGTATGATTTTCAATTAAACCTAAACTGTTATAAAGCACAGGCTCTGGTTCTAACATAATATGGAAACGCTGATCAACATCATGTTGTACAGCCTGATAAGTTTTCTTTACATCAGTAAGAGATGCATTGGCATAATTCACCAAAACCAATGCCTGTTTGTGAAACATACCCACCATATCAAGTTGTTTACCTTTCCAACCCACCTGATCAATTAACCATCCTGCTGCAATTTTAACGTTTCCACTGGCTTGAGGATAATGTGGAATTGTTGAGAATTGTGTGACTAAGCGCTCAAATTCTTGAGGATTAACTATCGGATTTTTAAAGAAACTTCCCACATTTGGATATTCTTTTGGATCAGGTAACTTACTTTGACGAATATGAATGACTTGATTTTGTAAGTTCTCGGCAGTCTGATTATCTCCAACTGCTTGCTTCAAATCACCATAGTTAAGCTTTAAATGGGGATGTTTAAGCAATTTAAAAGTCACATGCGTAATGATGTAGCGGTTCGGATCATCTTTAAAAATGCTATGACGATAAGCGAAATGGCAGTCTGCTTCTAAAATTGTCTGAGTTTCTTTTAATTTACGGTCATACACTTGTACCGATTCAATAAACTCACCTACTTCTACCCCATAAGCACCAATATTTTGTACTGGTGAAGCACCAACTAAGCCTGGAATAAGTGCGAGATTTTGCAAGCCAAACCAATTTTGCTGAGTACTGTATAAAACGAAATCATGCCAGACTTGGCCTGCACCGACATTAACTCGAACAAAGTCATCATCGTTAGATAAAACTTCGACACCTTGAATATCTAGATGAATAACCAACGCATTGATCTGTTGCGGCAGTAGCATATTACTACCGCCCGATAATACAAGTACATTTAAATTATGCTGTTCAGCAAAACCCAGAGCTTCCTCAATATCCTGAATAGTTTGAACTTTGGTGTAGTGAGACGCTGTTGCATCTAAACTCAAAGTATTGAATGGCTTAAGCTGTACCTGATTTTGAATTTGCATTGTATTGAAAAACCTATTCTTAAACATTCAATTGTTTTTTTAAAATATTAATCCATGCCAAACTACTGGACTCGCATTGATTGAGTACACGTTCAAAGCCCTCAGCTCCGCCATAATAAGGGTCAGGCAAGGCTTGTTGTGGATATTCAGGATCATGCTCGCTCATTAAAGCTACTTTTGCACGGATTTGATGAGTCCCAAACTGAGAAACCGCACTTTGTAGCATGTCATGAATATCATTAAAGTTTTGATGATCCATTGCCAAAATTAAATCAAACTCTAAAAAGTCTTGAGTTGAAAGCTGTCTTGCACGTAAAGAAGATAAGTTATAGCCTCTTTTTTTAGCGTGCAGCTGACTACGCTGATCTGGTGCTTTATTTGGATGATAATTACTCGTTCCAGCAGAATCGACAATTACATTAAGTTGATGTGCATCACAATAATGTCTAAAAACCACTTCAGCCGTGGGAGAACGGCAAATATTTCCTAAACATACACATAACACCTTATATTGTGTTTCCATTAGAAATTACTTCCAAATATTTGAATTACATAGAAATAAATATGGTGCATGCAACATCCTGACAAAACTATAAATTATTGTCAGAATTGAATTGACCATTGTGACGTGTTGCATTTTGTCAAAACTCACATGGCTTGAAAAGGAAAATAATGTTTATCAATAGATTAAAAGTTGATAAATCACTCGACAAACGATCTGATCTTCTAATTTTTAAGAAAATAATAAAGCCCCCATCAGAGGGCTTTTACACAAAGGAATAACTTTTTTATATTATTTTTTCTATTCATTTCACTTTTCGTTTAGAACTAAAAAAGCCACTCGAAAGTGGCTGGTGAGGAGTCTTTTAATTTAATGGACTTTTTACAAAGCTACTCCACAAATATCTTTGGTACCAGTTGGATAACTTTGTGTAATTTTCGATTTATCAAGTAAGAACTCAATAGAAACATCTTTATTCACGTCAGTTGCTGCTAAATCAGAGAAATTAGAAGTTAATGAAAAATACAGGTTATCTAATTTAGAAGGGAATGTCGCAAAATAACCTTTGTTAACCCCATTAAAAACTAAACCAACTTGATTAGAGTTCTGATTAATATAGATACCAATCTTTTGGTAACCATCAGAAGTAACTTCTGGAGCTAAATTAAATCCATTAGAAACTAATGCACTATCATTTGATGTAGTTTGGATATAAAAGTTATTAGTTGTAGGTCCATGTTGATAAGCAACAATAAAATTCACAGCTTTACCATTCTGCATAATACCTGCTGATAAAGCTGGGAAAATATTTACATAACCCGTATTACCTAGTGTAGGAACTTTGATTCTATATTCAAAAGCTATAATCCCAGTAGTTGGTATTGCTTTATCCCCTCTGGTATATAGCATTGCAGATGAGTCATTTGCTGCTAAAAACCGTGAAAGATAATCTTGACTATAAGCCATATAAATCGGACTTTGCTGAGAAGTCTTATAGGAAAACTTATTTCCTGTAATAGTTGGAAATTTCTGTGCAGAAGCACTTAAGGATTGTAACTGAGTTAATGTTGCATCAAAGCTATATGTACACTCAGCAAAAGCACTACTTATTCCACTGAAACCCATTATTGTTGCTAAAATTATCTTTTTCACGTCGTTACCCTGTTTTTATTTTGAACATTCAGTATAAACAGGTCTCTAAATAATTTAATTAAATCCGACAGATGACAGAAATATATGTGATCTAATTAATAATACCACCCGAAAGTGGTTAACTATTTTGTATATCATCTTTGGCTTTCTTGACTTCTTTAATTACGTCAATAATTGTCTTTCACCTATGAGATTAAGGATCTATAGGGCTATAGCCCTATAGTATCATCACTACAACTACGGCAATCAATGCGAATGCTAAAGTCTCTATAATTATAGGTTCATAAAATTTTTAAATAGTTATGTAAAAAAAGCCCAATATTATGGGCTTTTAAGTAAAACTTGGATAAAAATCATTTATTTTTAAAAAGTTTATCCGTCATTTTTCTATCAACTTTACTACGATGTCCATTTTCAAAGTATCGATCAACGTGACATAGTTTTGTCTTAGTATCACAGAACACACCATTTGAGAGTGTGAATGCAGAAGTATCAAAATCACCTTGAGAGAATGCTTTGTTCGCTTTGTTAGTTCCTAAGTATTTGGCTGTAAGTTTTTTAGATACACCTTTCTTGTCAGCGCAGATATATTTGTCACAAATTACACCATTTTTAGGTGAATAGACGCTAGAGCTGGTTTTCGCCATTGCTGCTGAGCTAAGCATTAAACAAGTACATCCAATAAGACTAAGTACAGTTTTAGAAATTTTCACTTTTGAACCGAATAAAATTATAAATTGTTTGGTCATTATATGAATTAGTAGCCTTCAGGAAAATCTACCGAACAGTATAAATAACAAAAAGCCCACCTTTCCATAAACGTTTAAATACCTTGCGGATCTCCGCCTACCTTCCCCCCTCTACCATATGAAAGTAGTGCTTATCTCATACAACACTCAACATAATCACTTCAGAACTACTTTATTTTAAAGTGTCTTATGCTAAGTTACTTAAAGATTGAATCCTAAAGAACCCTTCTACAATAATGTTCAAAAATAAGGAAATAACGTATATGAGCCATTTTCAATTTCAAACCGTTCCAAATATCATCTCAGGCTTAGGCTCTATACAAGAATTACAGAATGTTTTGTCATCAAAAGCTTACCGTAAGTTGTTACTTGTCACCGATGCAGGCATGATCAAAAATCAATTACATCTTCCCATCATTCAAATTTTAGATACGCTTAATATTGAACATGTCATTTATGCCGATGTTCAGGCTGACCCTCCAGAACAAGTGGTATTAGATGCAGCCAATTATGCAAAACAGCAAAATGTAGACGCCATTATTGGTTTTGGTGGTGGCAGTTCTTTAGATGTTGCAAAAGTAATTGCCTTGCTCGCACACCCCAACCAGACTCAAAGCTTGCAAGACATGTATGGCGTAAATCAGGTAACCACAGCTCGCCTTCCGCTTATCTTAATTCCAACTACAGCTGGTACAGGCTCAGAAGTCACTCCAATTTCAATTGTGACCACGGGCGAGACAACAAAAATGGGGATTGTCTCTCCGGTACTGTATGCAGATACCGCTATTTTAGATGCCACGTTTACACAAAATCTTCCAGCTCATATTACTGCCGCAACAGGTATTGATGCGATGGTGCATGCCATTGAGGCATATACCTCTAAGCATAAAAAGAATATTTATACTGATATTTTAGCCAAAAATGCTTTGAAGTTACTGAACCATAACTTACCGAAAGTTCTTAAAAACGGTAATGACCTAGAAGCAAGGCAAAACATGCTGTTCGCCTCGATGCTTGCAGGTCAAGCATTTGCAAATTCACCCGTTGCCGCTGTACATGCTTTAGCTTACCCACTTGGCGGACATTTTCATTTATCGCATGGCCACACCAATGCGCTAGTGTTGGTTGAAGTATTAAAATTTAATGCACCAAATGCAAAAAAATACTATGCGGAACTGATGCAATGGCTAGATCCATATAGTAATGGCAGCACTGATGGTTTGTGTGATCTGTTTATTGACCATATGCAGAATCATTTAGATCGTAGTGGTTTGGTCTTAAAACTTAGAGATTTGGATATTGAAGAGTCTAGTCTACCTAAGCTTGCTCAAGATGCCATGTTGCAAACCCGCTTGCTACAAAATAACCCTCGTGACATGACAGAAGCTGCTGCTTTGGCAATTTATCAGGCGATTCATTAATGACTAAACCAGTTTTAAAAACCCGCGATCAATTTAAGTTCTTTTTAGATATTCAAACCCGATGGGCAGATAACGATATCTATGGTCATGTTAACAATGTCACCTACTATAGCTACTTTGATACGGCAGCAAATGCCTTACTCATTCAAAAAACAGGTTTTGATATTCATCAATCACAATCAATTGGCTTAGTGGTCGATTCAGCTTGTAGTTTTTTCCAAGAGTTATCTTTTCCCGAAATTATTCAAGTAGGTGTTGCGATTGGTAAAATCGGTAACACTTCACTGCGCTATGAACTGGCCATCTTTAAACAAGGCCAAGAGCAAGCCTCAGCTCAAGGACATTTTGTGCATGTCTTTGTTGATCGCGAAACGCGTAAGACCCTTCCAATTTCTGAATCTACTCGTGACGTTTTAGAGAAATTTTTATTATAAAAAATGAGGCAAAAAGAAAATGAGTTGTTCTTTTTGCCTCTTCATTATTTAGACCATTGCTGGGTCACTAAACGAGTCCTCACCCGTTTCAACCCGACCAGCAAAGCGTCGGTAATAAGACACATCACTTTGGCATGTGATCTCAAAATCATACCAATGGCCTACATCAGCCAAAGCCCAGTGTTGTTTAACGACTTGACCCGCTTTTACGGTAAGTTGTAATGGAGCATCCTGTCTGTATGCACAAGGTTTTACAGTCAATATTGCATCCTTAGCCCCGTCATTCATAAGCTCTACATAGACATCACCATTAGCGATGTCATAACACACTCGAATTTCAGGTTTAATTCCACTATCGACAATACGTTGAGTATCTCCTTTAAAATGACGATGATAACCATTTGGGCCTAACACCCATAAATCATAGCGACCTAAGTTATCTTTTAAAGCATCCCATTCATCATCTAAGGTTTTATTCGGCTCTACAATATAACGCTTTGGAATACGGTCTAGGTTGAGCTTGTCATACACATGAAAAACCGCCGCTTGCTGACCTGTATTAGAGAAAATCAAATGCACCTTTCCATCCGCTTTACAACGCGCACTGGTATGCAACTCATAAGGCAATGCTCGTGACAGACGTATACCACTTTGCTGAATCGGTAATTTGCTATCTGTTGGTACTGGAACAGCAGGTAAAGCTTCTTGATTTTCTCTTAACTCATCTGCCTGTAAACGTGTTTGTTTTCCATTGAGCTGCGGTAGAACATCTGCATTTGGTGTTTTAAAGTTAAATGCACTAGTTAAATCACCACACACCGCACGGCGATATGGACTAATATTCGGCTCTTTTACACCAAATCGTTTTTCAAGAAACATCAGCACGGACGTATGGTCAAAAACTTGAGAGTTGACCCAACCACCACGGCTCCATGGAGAAATCACATATAACGGAACACGAGGCCCTGGCCCATAAACGCGCCCATCAGGTGTAGGCTGAGAATGGCTTCCCTCTGGTGCAGCATGATCAAAATATTCATCCTGCATATCGACACTGCTTAATGTTGATTTCCCTGCGTATTGACCATTTTTAAGTCGAGATGGCGCAGATGGTGATGGTACGTGGTCAAAATAGCCATCATTTTCATCAAAATTGATAATCAGTGCTGTTTTACTCCAAACCTCTGGCACAGCAGTTAATGCATCAATTATTTCTTGAATAAACCACGCCCCTTGAACTGGGCTTGAAGGGTCTGGATGTTCACAATAAATTGATGGTGCGTTAATCCAAGAGACTTGCGGCAATTTTCCTTCACGAATGTCTCGTTTAAAAGCGTCGAGGTATTCTTCTGGTTTATTGCCCGGTAAAGTATTTGCGATACCCTTATATAATGGATTTTTGGAATTATCGGTCGCAGCATCATAAGCTTTATACGGTAATTTTTGCCCCGTGTCGGCATAGGGTTTGTTCGGTTCACCACCACTTGCAACTGGATAGCCAGATGCGATATTTGCCTTTCTAAATGAGCGGAATGCACCAAGCATATTATCGCCCCATTCATCTGGCATATTTTGATAACAAATCCAGTTTACACCGGCTTCTTCCAAACGTTCTGCATAAGTCTTCCACGTATAACCACGATCTGCCGTGGCTGGATTACCATCAATCCAGTCCCATTCATTATTTACAAATGAACGCTTGGTAGGGGTTGCCCCATTTGTGCCTGTTAAGTGAAAAGACCGGTTTGCATCTGTTCCAGTGTGCATAGAGCAATGGTAGGCATCACAAATCGTAAAAGCATTTGCAAGCGCAAACTGATATGGAATTTCTTTTTCTTTAAAATAGCCCATTGATATATCGGTTTTATGGGCTGGCCAATTCGCCATACGTCCATTGTCCCATGCTAACTGACTGTCATTCCACGTATGAGGCGTGCCATCTGCTCGCTGTGCATTATTGGCTGTGCCATCTAAGTGAAAAGGCGTTAAAACTTGCCCGTTACTTCTGAGTTGCTCCCATACACGGCGGCCACTTGGTAGAGGAATCGTAAAACGATCAGCAAAACCTCGAACGCCTTTTAACGTTCCAAAATAATGGTCAAAAGATCGGTTTTCCTGCATTAAAATAATAACGTGTTCGACATCTTGAATCGTGCCTGTTTTATTGTTTGCGGGAATTGCCAAAGCTTTTTGAATACTAGATGGAAAGGCCGTCAATGCCGCAGCACCAAAGCCCATATTTAAAGAGTAATTTAAAAATTTACGACGTGTAATCATGATCAGGTTCTTTTTATTATTTAAGTTTAAGGAGCACAGCGCATTACAGGCTTTTTACCTGTGTCTGGTGCATTTGAATTATCATTTGATGAGTCGTTACAACCACTCAGCAAAAGTGCGCTGATCAATAAAAAACATGAATATTTAAAAGAAGTTATTCCTGCGTATTGCCTTTTCATGTCTATGTACAATCCATTTAAAATCTAAAATGGCTAACATAGAAAAGTACAATGACAATGACGTGACCTGAATGTTTCAATCCCGTGAAAAAGCATGGAATTGTATATTTTCCAAGCTCATCACAGGACTAAAAAGTTAAGGCTTTAATTGAATATTTTGTAATTCGCCATCAAAAGTCTCTATAAGGCTTTTAATGACTGGCTGCTGTTGTAATAACTCAGCTGCTCTTTGAAAGGCTTTTTCTTTACGCGCACTTTGAATGATATATGGTGTAGCCGTATTTACAGCACCATATTCAACTGTAAATTGGGTATCAGGCCATTGCTCATTTAATGCATCAATAAGACCTTGTTGTAATTGAGTCAACATATTTTCATATTCTTGAGGAATATGGAAAACTGTATTGCCACCAATTTGACCTGTCATCACGCCATGCTGAGCAAGCTCTTGAACGGCTGGAGAAAGTTGACTCGTTCTAAACCAATATTCCCATTTTGCTAGTGTCCACTCGCCTTCTAAGGTTTGCGTGGTTAGCTTCAAAATGTCTTGAGGCATAAGCTGCCCGTTATCAGTTGCACTAACTTCTTTTACAACTTCGACCTTCTCAATCGCCTCCGGGTTTTCCACCAGTAATGGTTGCTCGACAACAGGTTCTAAGGCTAAATCATTAGTAACGGGCGTATCTTGGGCAAGTGAAAAATCAGTGCTAGGCGCTTCAAATAAACCTATAGGCTCAGCAGTGAAAGCTGGTTCAGGTTCAATACTTCTGGTCTGGGTTTCAGCCTGAACTTGTACTGACTTTTGTTCTGGTACCGGAATAAAATCTTCTTCCAAAACATTACTTGTTTCTTGAACAGATGCTGATTCAAATCCGATTAACTCATGATGATTTGGATCAAATACCATTAAGTCCTGATTAGACTGAGGTTCAGGTTCAGGTTCAGGTTCAGGTTCAGGTTCAGGTTCAGGTTCAGGTTCAGGTTCAGGTTCAGGTTCAGGTTCAGGTTCAACCATAGCGGGTTGGCTAATAACTTCAACTGGCTGCACAGCACTTACAGGAGCAATATCTTCAGCTGTTTGCTGAACTTGATGATTCACTACAACTTGCTGATTTTGTTGAACAGACTCTGATACCACAATTTCATTTGGCGCTAAAGGACGGAATGCTAATAAGCGTAAAACGCACATTTCAAAACCTTGTTCTTGCGTCACGGCAAGTTGTAGGTCAGATCGTCCTTTGCATGCAATTTGATAATACAGTTGTAAATCTTGAGCAGAAATCAGCTTGGACAGTTGCATGATTTTGCGATTGATTTCATCACTATATTTCAAACTCAAATCAGGCAGATATTGCAAAATTGCTAATTCATGTAATGTCGAAATCAACTGATCAAGCACAAGTGAAACATCGAGCGCTTGATGTCTAAATTGCAATAAAAGCTGACTAACTTTTTCACGTTGGTTCTGATGAATCGCTAAAATCAAATCATAAATAATGGTGCGGTCAATTAGACCGAGCATTTCTTTAACATCTTGATGCTGTACAGCACCCTGACCATAGGCAATTGCTTGGTCAGTTAAAGATAACGCATCACGTAATGAACCTTGAGCAGACTCGGCAATTTGCCAAATTGCATCTTGGTCAGAAACAATCTGTTCTTTTTCAAGAATTGCGCCAAGATGCTTTGTAATTTCATCAACAGCTAAAGGGCGCAATGTAAATTGTAAACAACGTGAAATGACCGTAATTGGTAGTTTTTGTGGATCAGTCGTTGCAAAAAGAAACTTAACGTGTTCTGGTGGTTCTTCTAATGTTTTTAATAACGCATTAAAGGAATGCGTAGATAACATATGTACTTCGTCAATCAGGTAAACTTTAAAACGACCTTGCGTTGGCGCATAAGGAACGTTGTCTAAAAGTTCACGCGTATCTTCTACTTTTGTTCTTGAAGCAGCATCAATTTCAATCAAATCAATAAAACGGCCTTCGTTTACCGCTTTACAAGTTGCACAGACTTCACATGGTGTAGAGGTCACACCTGTTTCACAGTTTAAACACTTGGCTAAAATACGTGCAATTGTGGTCTTCCCCACACCACGCGTTCCTGTAAATAAATAAGCATGGTGTAGACGACCGCGTTCCAATGCACTACTTAATGCACGAGAAACATGGTTTTGTCCCACTAACTCATTGAAATTACGTGGACGGTATTTTCTAGCAAGTACTTGATACATGTATGCTCCTTGTTACAGGCATAAGCATACTTTGTTTTTAAAAGAGAGTGAACGCATAAAGCTCATATCCGTACAGATAAACTGCGAACTATACTCTTTTCTCATCTGAACCATTTATTTGACTAAGGGTGATCGTGATGTAACTCCTGATCAGTGACTCCGTCATCCATCGTTTGTACCAGCCCAACACCATCTTTAATTTCAGCAGAATAATTTCCTTTCTCGGTAAAAATTTGCATGATCGTATAGTGGTCTTTTTGACTTTGGGTGATGGTAAAGAAATTCTGATTTGGATCTCCCTGATCAAATTTCCCAGTCCACCGAACAATATCTTGGTCAACAGGTTCGATCTCTACAATTTTCCCTGTGCGGTTAATGCCATATTCCAACATTTGAAACTTAACCGTATCACCTACTTTTTTGAGTTCAATCACGTTTGGATCATACTTAATCACCATGCCTTGTCCATTTTTAATCAATGGAAAATTAACATTAGAAGGTAGCTGATCCTTTTCTATCTCATTAAAAACAATTTGTTGCTTAGATAACCTTTCTTTCTCTGACGGACTCAGATTCATTGTATTTTGACGAGCAAAACCAGTCTGACTTTCAACTCGCTTTAAGCTAACTTCACCTTTCCGGCTATCTGCAGATGACGTTAAAGCAGAAGAACTCTGCTGTGAAAATGCGAGCCAGATGAGAACTACTAGCGCTAAACAAGCGATAGCAGTTCCTATTAACAATTTATTTTTCTTCATTATTTACAGCTAAAAATAGAGATTAGTTATATAGAGAAATTTTCTGTGCATTTAGGTTAATGACACTCACCGCATCAATTTTTCCTTCCTCACCCAAACGGACACCATATTTAGGGTTATATAGATACGGGCTAGAATAAAAATTAATATTATTACCTCCCATCGCAGTACTTCCTAAAGGATGGGCAAAGCCTGAACCAATATTAGTTGAACCATTATGGTATAGGCCAAGATTATGTCCCACTTCATGGCGCATAGCTGCAAAAGAACAACCCGCAATATCGTTTGCACCAATCATGTTATATGAAGATGCATTAATCCATGCCCAGCCACAACCGCCATCGCCTGGTTCATTACCTTGATAATAGACACCATCAGCCAATACACGTTTACGCTCATTTTGTACGGTCGTGTCATCGCGTCCAAAAGAAATCGCTTCTTTTAAAGTTGCAGCAGGGATTTTATAAGTTAAATAGCCCACATCTCTTAAGTAAAAACGTGCATTCGAATTTTCAGCAGTTAAATTCGTTAAATTTACGCCTTCAATCATTCTCAATTTTGCAGCGCTCTCTCCTAAAATTGAATTTACCTCTGGGCTAGAAACCAACAACATATCAATCGTATAACTATCTACTGACCAGCCTTGAGCCGTGTAAATAAAACGGCGATTTTCACCATTTTTAATGGTCGAAGACAAACCATTGGCAGCATTAATATAGGTATCAGCCGATGCAGTTGACGCAATAACCACCTTATCCCCGACTTGAGCTTTAACTGGTAGTTGCAAGGTTGGCTGCCAATTTGAGGTAGAAAGTTTTACCTTTAAAGCGGGTTGAGTCATATTGGGTAAAGTCGCAGGGATTGTCGCTGTTGAATCAATCACCTTTGTTGGCGAAGAGATCAGCTGCCAATATCCTTTATCACTGACATACATAAACTCATATTGATCGCCAGTTTTAAGGGTTAAGGTTGCTTGGCTATTAATATTGGTATTATTAATTTTTGCAGACCAAGTCGCCGTAGATTTAATAACAATTCTATCCCGATCACTTGCAGTCGCAGGGAGAGTGAAATTGGATACCCAGTTTCCATCCCCAAATGAAACTTCCGTAAGTGGACTATTTACAGCTACTAAAGATGTCCCAATTTGCTGAACATTTAACTTCTGAGGTTTTATATATTCTGGCACCCATTTTCCTAAAGCCGAATAATATTTAAACCAATATTCAGAGCCATTTTTTAATAAAAAACTGCTTGGAAATAGCAAATTTGCTTTATCTATATTGGAATCGGCACTTGCTGTAGAAACAATTTGTACAGTCGTTCCATCACGTACATCACTCGGTAATGCAATGGTTTGTGCCCATTTGTCATTTTGAATGAGTACTTTTTGTATGGATGCAGTTGTTAACGGTACAACCTCATAGTTAGCACCATTCGTAGGACTCACTGTTGCTAACTGAGCAATCCATTTATTTTGAGTAGTATTAAAGACAAATTGGTAAACATCCCCGCTATTTATCTTTAACACTTCTAACGGAATATTCGTATTAGAAGTATCTAAATAACTACTATAAGCAGCACTAGAACGAATCGTAATTTTGTCTAAATTATTAGCACTTGCTGGTAAAGAGAGATTTTTGACCCAATTCCCATTTGCTAAAGAAAATTCTAAATCTGAATAACCAGATGGAATTGATCCACTATTATTATTCTGATTGGGTGAAAGTACAGTTGCGGCATATACAAGTGAAGATGCAACAATTGCTCCAATAATAAATGATGTTTTTAATTTTAAATTCACAGCAGCCTCTTTTATTTGTTTTTAGATTTTTCGAGTAGCAGATTAACAAACCATTTTTTTATAGTCAATTTTCGATCAACTAATTTTTTATTAAATTTCAATTACATGACTACTGAATCATTTTGAAATAAAAATATGAAACTTATTAAATAATAATTTTTTTATGAGAACTAAATAACTAATAATATTCTGAGGTGAAGAAAGCTTTATCAATTTATATGTATTTAAAAATTATATTTATAACAAGAAAAAGAGAGAAATTTTTCTCTCTTTTTCCACTACTGTTAAGCTTGTTTAGATCATTAACTCACTTTCTTTGGAAAACTAAACCAGACAAATACAGTTAAAAGGAAGAAACAAATGGCTGAGATTGTAAGTACCCAACTATGTGCATAGCTAAAAGCTTGCTGAGCAACTGCAATTAATTGTCCTCCCAAAGGACTTTCAATGTTAGATGCTAATTGCATGGTTTCACCAATCGAAATACTCGCTTTTTCAATTAAGTTCGTCGGGAGTTCCTCTGGCAAAATAATTGAGCGACTATAAAACCAAGACAACATTAAACCAAAAATAGCGACACCTAAACCAGCACCCAACTCATAGGCCATACCTTCAATCGCACCTGCTGCACTTGCTTTGTTTGATGGAACAGAAGACATAATGGCTGCTGTTGAAGCCAGTAAAGCAATCTCAATGCTAAAACCTAAAAAGACCATACACGTCCATGCTAAAAAATGATCGGTCGAAAAGTTAAGCTGGGCAAGTCCCCATAGACTAAAGCCACTTATTAAAATCCCAACAGTAGATACAAGTCTAAGTCCCCATTTATTTAAACAAATCCCTGCTAATGGACCACCTAAACTAATTGCAATCATGAATGGAATAATAAACATGGCAGCTTGCAAGGGAGAAAAACCATGCACAAACTGCAATTCTTGAGACAAGAGTAATTCAAATCCCACCAAAGCAATCATGGAAACGACAGCCATAACAATACTGGTAGAAATGACTGGATGTTTAAACAACTCCAAATCAATCATTGGAGTGGTACTTCTTTTTTGGCTATGAATAAAGTGAATTAAAGCACTTACCCCAACCACAAACATCACGACTGTGAGTACCGAGAAGTTATACATGGCCGATTTGATCGAATAGATCAGACTTAAAATTGCCACAACCAACACTAAAGCTTGGCCTAAATTAATTGGCTGGTCTGTTTTCTCTTCCTGCTTAGGAATAATCATGACAATCATGACCAGAACAACCAAAATAATTGGGATGTTGATGAGGAATACTGCTCCCCAATGGAAATGCTCTAGTAAAAAACCGCCAACTAATGGACCAAAAGCGGCACCGCCGCCCCCTACTGTCGACCAAAGTCCAAGCGCAAAATTCCTTTGCTTTTCTTCGGTAAAAGCATTTCGAATTCCCGATAAAGTTGCAGGAATAAGCATGGCTGCCCCTAGCCCTAAAAGAGCACGGGAAGCAATTAAAGCATAGGCTGTTGGTGAAAAAGCAGCTGCCAGTGAACCGACTCCAAAAATTGCAGTTCCAATAAATAATAATTTTTTAAAGCCAATACGATCACCGAGTGCACCCATCGGCAAAATCAAACCCGCCATAATCAGTGAATAAATATCAATGATCCATAAAAGCTGATTGGCAGTTAAATTCAATGCTGCACTTAAAGATGGTGTTGCAACATGCATCACTGTTGCATCAATTGTAACCGGCAAATAAATAAGGACGATGATCGTCAGAATTAACCATTTCTTTTGCATAACGCTCTTCGATATCCAAAACTTGGACATGTGTTCAAATTATGGATATTATATACACAATTGGACACTTGTCCAAGTTTAAATTTTAATGTAGTTTGTGTCGAATTCAGTCAGGTGAAATAAACATGGCCTATCTTAATCGTGATCAACGCAGAGAAATGATTCTGCAAGCTGCCATGCAAGTTGCCTTGGCTGAAGGTTTTACAGCCATGACAGTACGTAGAATCGCAAGTGAAGCCCAAACCTCGACTGGACAAGTTCATCATCACTTTTCGTCGGCATCTCATTTAAAAGCTGAAGCTTTTTTAAAGCTTATGGAACAGCTGGATGAAATTGAACAAGCTCTACAAACCACTAGCCAATTTCAAAGGCTCTTTATCTTGTTAGGTGCGGAGAACATAGACAGACTTCAACCCTACTTACGATTATGGAATGAAGCTGAACTCTTGATAGAACAAGATATAGAAATACAAAAAGCTTATAAGCTGGCCATGCAAAGTTGGCATCAAACGATTGTTCAAGCGATTGAAAGTGGCAAAAAAGACGGTGAGTTTAAAACTCTATCTAACTCAACAGACATTGCTTGGCGTTTGATTGCTTTTGTATGTGGTTTAGAAGGTATTTATAAACTTGGATTACAAGGTTTAGCTGAAGAAGATTTTAAACGCCATACCGAAGCGATAATTCGCTTAGAGTTGTTATAAGTGTTGAGCTGGCATTTATTAAAATACCAGCTTTAAAGATATTGAGTTTAGAACCAGCCTTTTCGACCTTTTAAAATTTGGTCGGTGCAGCGTAAGGCTTCTTGAGTAAGCCCCCACAAACGATAGTCACCGGTTATTGAACCAATCTGAAAGTTATGAGTATAAGCAAAGCTAAGATCACGTTCAGGGTCACACCATGCACCTGAACCATTATAGCCAATATGCCCAAAACCATTTTTAGCACGCTTACCCATGGTAATGATACGGTGATAACCTAAACGCCAATTCATTGGAATTGGCATAACACGATCACGTGCATAACTTTGGATGGTGCTCAATTCTTTAAATATTTCTGGACGAATGAGTTGTTGTCCATCCCATTCGCCGTGATTTGCCAGCATCGCATAAATTTTGGCAAGGCTACTTGCAGTAAATGTCCCATTTGCTGCCGGAATAACGGCTTGTAATCCTTCATCACTAAAGAAACTAAAATGCTTCATTCCTTTTGGAATCATAGCATCTTGAAAATCTTGCGGGTCTTGTCCAGTCCACGTAATCATTTTTTCAGAGAGTGAACTTTTGCGCGGCTGCGGCTTTTTAGGTTTTTCAACTTGAGTAGATGCTGGTTTTTCTGGCTTTGGTTGAATAATTAGACGTGCTACACGATCTAACTCACTTGCAGGCGTTCCAAAATAAGCACCATCTAATTGCAACGGTTCAACTAGATATTTTTGCATGAGCTGATGTAAAGATTGACCAGTTGCTTTTTCAAGCACGCCGCCCACAAGCCAACCAAATGTTAAAGCTTGATAAGCATTACCCTCTCCAGCAACGAATCTTGGCTTAGTCGCCGCAACCACATCTAACATGTGTGACCAGTCGAGCATTTCTCTCGCACTTTCGATGGTATTTCGAATATCAAACATACCGCTTTGATGGCTCAGCACATGACGCAATGTCATTTGCTCTTTACCATTTTGTGCAAATTCAGGCCAATAAGTCGAAATCGGTTTATCGTATTCTAAAAAACCCTCACTTACTAAAATGTGAGCTAAAGTCGCAAGTATACCTTTACCTGTAGAGTAGCAAACTGCCAAGGTATCTGGTTGCCAAGCTTCAGTTTGTGATTTTAGACCAGTGTAGATGTCGACAACTTTCTGACCTCTAAAATAAACCGCTAATGCAGCTCCACCTTGTCCCGTTCTGGCATCTTGAAGGCGGCTAAACTGGTGAGCTAAATCAATAAAACGTTCATCTAAAATACCGTGATAGTTTTGGGTATCGGCCAACAGAATGTCTTTAATCACATGAAGTTCCTTGCATTTTTTGTTATTTTGCTCAAAAACAGCCCAAACATCTGTTCAGGCTGCTGATATTTTTATAATGCTTTTACAGTTCCTGCAACATGCGGTTTTTGTGATTTCGTATTACGAATCAAGAAATCAGTCTTTTTGTCTGCATTGGCAGTTAAAAACTCAACTTTTGAAGGTAAGTACATTGGCAGCTTAAACCACACATCTGCTTCATAAGCATTTGGTAATTCAAGATTCGCTAGTGCTTTAGCTTTGCTCCACATGCCATGTGCAATTGCTTGCTTAAAGCCAAATGCTTTTGCTGTAATGGCATGAATATGAATTAAGTTGAAATCACCTGACACTTTCGCGTAACGACGGCCTGTGTTTTCTAAAATATCCCACTCAGCCTTTGGAACATAAGCTGGTACTTGTTCTTCTTTGGCTTTTTCGCCGACTCTTTTCTCAACTTTTTGGCGAGATAAATAAGTCGTTAAGCCTTCCATAACTACTTCATTACCAACTTTAGCCGTGGTAATAAAGTCAAACTGAACACCTTTATCATGCGGTTTTAGTTCCCCAAATTTACATGACAGAGTTAATTTTTCAGTCACACCAATCGGTCTAGTCTGTTTAATCTGGTTACGAATATGGACTAAGCCTAAAATCGGAAATGGGAATGCTTCTGCCGTCATCATGTGCATTTGCAAACTTTGCGATAACACAGCCAAATAAATTGCTGGTACAAAGCCATTATTTTTAAAGCCACATACTTCGTTATAAGCTTTGAGATGACTTTGATCAATCTCAAGACTATCAACCACATATTCAACTTGCGGCAAGATTTTTGGCCCTTTAGGCTTTTTAAAGATTAAACCTTGCACAACTTTTGGATAAGCCAATGCCGCTTTTGGTAGCTGGCTAAAATGACGAGTATTCATACCTAACCTTTTATAATTTATAGATTCTTGAATAAAAAAGGGATGCCCAAGCACCCCCTATTTTTAGCTAAGAGTGCTTAAGCGCCTAACAAGCTTTGACCACACACACGTACCACGTTGCCATTTACACCTATAGATGCAGTTGATGCAAACCATGCAATCGTTTCTGCTACATCAACAGGTAAACCGCCTTGTTGCATCGAGTTCATACGACGGCCAGCTTCACGAATTGCAAATGGAATCGCAGCAGTCATTTGTGTCTCAATAAAACCAGGAGCTACTGCGTTAATGGTAATCCCATTTTTTAGAATAGGTGCAGTAAATTTAACTAAACCAATCACACCTGCTTTAGATGCAGCATAGTTAGTTTGACCAAGGTTACCTGCAATACCACTAATTGATGATACGCAAACAATACGGCCATTTGCATTTAGACCATCGTTTTCTAACAAGTAGTCATTTACACGTTCAGCAGCAGACAAGTTAATGTTAATTACCAAGTCCCAAAGCTCAGGCTTCATATTAGCCAAAGTCTTGTCACGAGTAATACCCGCGTTATGAACGATAATATCTAAACCGCCTTGTTTTGCCGCAGCAGTTTTAATTTTTTCACCTGCATCGGCAGCTGTAATATCAATTGCCAATGTAGAACCGCCAATGTCAGCAGCTACACGGTCAAGGTCAGCTTGCTGCTGTGGTACATCTAGGCAAATGACATGAGCACCATCACGTGCCAATACATGTGCAATTGCTTCACCAATACCACGGCTTGCACCTGTTACTAATGCAGTTTTACCTGCAAGTGGCTTTGCCCAATCAATATCAACAACATCTGCTTTAGAAACACGAACAACTTGACCAGATACATAAGCTGAACGCGGAGAAAGTAAGAAGCGTAAAGTTGATTCAAGGTTCGCGGCAGCGCCTTCATCTACATATACAACTTGAGCAGTAATGCCCTTTTTAAATTCTTTACCTACAGATTTGATAAAACCTTCAAGAGCACGCTGAGCAATCGCCTGTTTTACAGTTTTTGCAGTTTCAGGTGTTGTACCAATCACAATAACTCGACCAGAAGTCGCAACTTGACGTGCGATCGGGTTAAAGAATTTATAAAGTTCATTTAACTGTTCTGAGTTTTGAATACCAGAAGCATCAAATATAACTGCTTTGAATTTTGATTCTTTGTCGCCTGCATTGAATGGGCGTAAATTTAAACCAACTTTTGCAGCGTCTTGTTGTAATGCAACATTATTGCCTACATAGCTGTCAGCATGAATATTGCTAAGTACTTGTGCGATCGCACCAGACAATACACTTGACGGCGCTGCGCCAACCAATACTGCACCATTCACTACTGGCTGAGCACTTTCAAAACGCTCTAATGCAACTGGTGATGGTAAACCCAGATTTTTAACAACGAATTTACCAATAGGAGATTGTGTAAATGCTTGGTATTGATCAGTCATGATTATTATCTCTCAAAGAAATGAATTTTCTACGACAGGCTTCATTATGTTAGGAAATGCGGAGAAACAATATGAAAGCAGTCGTTCATTAGAGTCATCCCAAATCATACTTGAGTTGATCTTTTGATGTCTTGACCTGAATGCTATCTACAATGTCATTCTAGTCAATACAGGTCTATTTGAATTGTGTTAATGTAGCTTATAAGAATATCGTTAATATGCTTGGAAAAGCCTTATGAGCAAGACAACTCAAGAAAATCCAGCAGTCGAGAATTCTGCTCAGGAAAAAGTGTCAAATACATCAAAGCCGGCTTCTAACACGGCTAAGCGTAACAGCACTACTCCTAAAGCAGCAACTAATACACCAAAAACGACACGTACTCGTTCAACGACTGCACCTGCACGAAGCCCTCATAATAAGAGCGCGGCTTCTGCACCCCCTTCTACATCTTCTAATGTAGCTGCAGCACCAAAAGCAACAAAAACCAAAACTTCTGTTCAACAGGATAAAACCATGAGCCAAAACACTGTTCGCCGCGTTGCAATTATTGGTGGCAACCGCATTCCATTTGCACGTTCAAATACTGCTTATTTTAAAGCATCGAATTCTGACATGCTGACAGCAGCATTGAATGGTTTGGTTGAGCGCTTTAACTTACAAGGTAAGCGTATTGGTGAAGTCGTTGCTGGTGCTGTTTTAAAACACAGCCGTGACTTTAATATGACTCGTGAAGTTGTATTGAGCACTGATCTTGCTCCTGAAACTCCAGCTTACGACATTCAAATTGCTTGTGGTACAGGCTTACAAGCTGCTTTTGTTGTTGCTAACAAAATTGCGCTTGGTCAAATTGATGTCGGTATTGCAGGCGGTGTAGACACCACTTCTGATGCCCCAATCGCTGTTGGTGATGGCTTACGTAAAGTTTTACTTGAGCTCAATGTTGCTAAAACAGGTAAAGACCGTCTTAAAGCATTAACAAAAATTGATTTTAAAAAGCTTCTTGATGCGCCAAGCAATGGTGAACCACGTACTGGCCTTTCAATGGGTGAGCACCAAGCAATTACTGCATTAGAATGGGGTATTACTCGCGAAGCTCAAGACGAACTCGCTGCAAGCAGCCATCAAAAACTTGCTGCTGCTTATGAGCGCGGTTTCTTTGATGACTTGATCACTCCATTCTTAGGTCTAAACCGTGACAACAACTTACGTGCAGACAGTACAGTTGAAAAACTTGCTAAATTAAAGCCTGTTTTCGGTAAGGGCGAAACTGCAACAATGACAGCGGGTAACTCAACGCCGTTGACTGATGGTGCATCTGTTGTATTACTTGCTTCTGAAGAATGGGCAAAAGAAAACGGTCATGAAGTTTTAGCTTACCTTTCTTTCTCAGAAACCGCTGCTGTGGACTTCATTGGTAAAAATGGTCCTAAAGAAGGCTTATTGATGGCTCCTGCTTATGCAGTACCTCGTATGCTTAAGCGTGCAAACCTTAAACTTCAAGATTTTGATTTCTACGAAATTCATGAAGCTTTTGCATCTCAAGTATTGTCTACTTTAAAAGCTTGGGAAGACGAAAAATTCTGTAAAGAACGTCTTGGCTTAGATGCACCTTTAGGTTCAATTGACCGCTCTAAACTTAACGTAAATGGCTCATCTTTAGGTGCAGGCCATCCATTTGCTGCAACTGGTGGCCGTATCTTAGCAACTGCTGCTAAATTGATTAATCAAAAAGGTTCAGGCCGCGCATTAATCTCTATCTGTACTGCTGGCGGTGAAGGTGTAGTTGCAATTGTAGAGAAATAATTTCTACATCTAACTACAAAAAATAAGCACCCATTTGGGTGCTTATTTCATTTTAGGATTTATAAATTTAGTGCAGTGAGGCAGCTTTTGCTTCAGGGAAAAACTTATCTTCGATATGGTCATAACACCATTGGAAAATGAAGGTATAGACCAAAATACATAAGGTTAAACCAATATCTAAAATAAGCGCATCAATGACATTCATTTGTAGCATATAAGCAATCATCGGCACTGTTGCAATAAGCAAACCGCCCTCAAAACCAACCGCATGTAAAATCCTTACAGGGATTGTTCTTTCCCAATTATATTTATGCTCTACTTTCTCAAAGTAGTGGTTAAAAATCATATTCCAGAAAACTGAAACCACTGCCATAAACACACCGAGTGTTCCGGTTACGTCCATAGGCATATCAAAAATAAAACTTAATGCAATCGCAATGATGACCAATAAAATTCCTTCATAACTGATTGCATGAATGAGCCTTCTCTTGGAAATCAACATTTTTAAATACTCAATAATACTTGGATAATGTGCATTTTATTTTTATAATATTGATTAATCCAATCAGGTTCTTTCAGTTTTTTTGACAGATGAATATTAATCAAGAACAATTACTCATGTTTCAGGCCGTTATAGAAACAGGCTCTTTTTCAGCAGCAGCACGTAAACTTGGAAAAGTTCCTTCGGCTGTAAGCATGTCTATTGCCAACTTAGAAATTGATCTGGACTTAACCTTATTTGATCGTAAAGGTCGTGAGCCCGTCCCTACTGACGAAGCACGGGTGTTATATGAAAAAACTTCTCAGCTTTTGATTGAGATGAATCAATGGAAACAACATGCACATGCGTTAAGCACCGGTTTAGAAGCTAACTTAACCATTGTGATTGTGTCTGAACTCTTACATACCAACTGGACCGACTATATTTGCCTGCTAGAGAGTCGTTTTCCAGACCTGCAAATTAATATTGTTTCTGCACCCCAAGAAGATGCCTTACAAATGTTGTTAGATGGTTCTGCCCAACTTGCACTCATGTTTGAACGTGAGCATCTAGATAACAGAGAACAATTCGTAGAGCTCAAACGTGAGGCTTTAATTCCCGTTATTTCTAAAGATCATCCACTTGCAAGTCAAAATCAGGTTTCTTATGAACAGATCCTCACAACACGACAAATTGTAGTGGCAAGTCGAGATGAAACATTAAAACCCGAATTACTTTTTTCGAAACATTACTGGCGTACAGATAACCACCACTCTGCTTGCTTAATGATTTTACGTGATCTGGGTTGGGGTGTTCTTCCTCAAGAAATGTTTAAAGAAAACCCTGAACTAAAAAATAAGCTTAAGATATTGAATTTATTAGATTTCACTCCAAGATTTGAATATTACGTAGATTTGGTATGGAGTCGTGAAAGTGAGCTCGGTGCTGCTGCCAGATTTCTCATTGAACATATCCGTAAGCAACGAACACAACAGGTCCCTTAAAATTATTTCAATTTAGATGCAGAACCTAAACGTTTTTCTTTGAAATATAACAATTGATATATCGACAGCATGAATAGACTTTGTGCTATAAAGAAAACATAAGATTTTTTTATTGAAGATGTTGAATATCAATGACTCATACAGCACTTGACCAATTAAAAACATTAACGACCGTTGTTGCCGACAGTAGTGACCTTGATGCAATTCGTAAATTTCGTCCATTAGACGCGACGACCAATCCTTCATTGATTACGGCAGCAGCAGAACAACCAGAAAGTAAAGAACTCATTGAAGATGCTTATTATCAAGCCAAAGAGGAAGGCTATAGCAATGATGAGTTAATCGAAAGAACTATTGATATTTTAACCGTAAAATTTGGTGTAGAAATTTTAAAACTGATTGAAGGTCGCGTTTCGACTGAAGTTGATGCTGCACTTTCATATAACACCGAAGCCACCATTCAAAAAGCACATGAATTATGTGAACTTTACAAAGGTTATGGTATTGATCAGTCACGTATTCTTATTAAAATTGCGTCGACTTGGGAAGGTATTCAAGCCGCGAAAGTACTCGAAGCTGAAGGAATTGCTTGTAACCTCACTCTGCTTTTCGGATTACATCAAGCTCAAGCATGCGCAGATGCAAAAGTAACTTTAATTTCACCATTTGTAGGCCGTATCTTGGACTGGTACAAAAAAGCTGAAGGTGTCGATTCTTACCCAATCGAAAAAGATCCAGGTGTCGTTTCAGTTAAAAAAATCTATAACTACTACAAGCAACAAAATATCCCGACTCAAGTGATGGGTGCGAGCTTCCGTAGTATCGATCAGGTTCTTGGACTTGCTGGCTGCGATTTACTAACGATCTCTCCGGGCTTACTTACCCAGCTCGAGCAAGATACACGTACAGTTGATGCAGCTCTTGATGCAACTAAATCAAAGCAAGTAGATGCTATTGTTAGACCAGCTCAAGATGAACAAAGTTTTAAAGATGAACTTAATCATGACTTAATGGCATTCCAGCTTTTACAAGGTGGTGTAGATGGCTTTATTAAAGCTCGTGACCAATTAAGTTTTTTATTACGTCAGTCTTTTGGAATTGATGCGGAAATTAAACCTTAAAAAACTTCACTTTTCATACAAAATCACCGATTTTTGTTATCATGGCAAAAATCGGTTTTTTATTGGGTTTCTCGTGTTCGGCATAACAGATTTAACAACATATATTATTGGTACATTCCTAATTGTGTTATTGCCGGGACCCAATTCTCTTTATGTGATGTCAATTGCTTCACGTTATGGCATTAAAACTGGATATATGGGTGCATTAGGTATTTTTACCGGTGATCTTATTTTAATGCTATGTACCGTATTAGGTGCAGCCTCTTTATTAAAAGCATTCCCATGGGTATTTGTTATTCTTAAATTAACAGGTGCACTTTATCTATCTTATCTAGGCTTTAAGCTCTTACAAGGTAGTATTCAACGCTGGAAACAACGTAATCAACCACAACCTGAAATGGCTGATTTACCAGCTTTAGATAAAATTCATCCTTATAAAACAGCATTAAGCATTAGTTTACTCAACCCTAAAGCGATTTTATTTTTCTTATCTTTCTTTGTTCAATTTGTTGAACCCGATTATGCCTACCCAGCACTAAGTTTCTTAATTTTAGCGATTATTTTACAAATTATTAGTTTTAGCTATTTAACTGCATTAATCTTCTCGGGGATTAAGCTTTCAGCATTTTTTAAACAGAACCATAAAATTGCAGCAAGTAGTATTTTTTTAGTAGGGATTCTATTTTTCGGATTCGGTTTAAAACTGGCAACCTCAACAATCTAATCATCTTTACCCTAGTTTTTGCATCATAAAGTTAAAATATAGTGAACTGCTAAAATGCCAGCATGCCATCTGTTTTAACTTCATTGAGCACAAAAAACGTTCTGACTTGTCTTACTCCCGGTAAGGCAATAATTTTTTCACTATGAAATCGGTTAAAAGCAGCTAAATCTTTAACACGAATTTTTAGAAAATAATCGACTTCTCCAGCAACCAGATAGCACTCCAGAACATTCTCCAAATCACCTGCCGCCTGTTCAAATGCCTGAAAGCTATCAGGGGTTGAACGGTCTAAAACTACACCAACGAGTACAACCGTATCACGCTGCACCATACTCGGATTGATCCGAGCGCGCACATCTAGAATTGCCCCAATTTTAAAAAGACGCTGTGTGTGATTCCAACAAGATGAAGTACTTATGCCTACAAGCTTAGCCAGTTCAGCATTACTTAAGCGCCCATTTTCTTGTAAAGCACGCATAATTTTCAATTCAAGTGGTGACAAATTTTCAGTCTGTTCTTCCATAAAACAATATCCCAAATTTAGTATTAATTTCGAAATGAATAATAGCATTATTCAATATTTTGAAAATATTATTTCTATTTTAAGTTAAAAATAGAAAGCACCTTCTTAAAAAAAATTGTTAGATTTACCTAGCTGAAAGCAGAGACAGAAACATATTAATTTTTCAGGGATTTAGAACATTTAGCTATGCAAAAGATTCTTCAAGATTTTTCAATTCCAGCCGTATTTGCTGGCTTTATTACCTTTTTAATAGGTATTAGTGTTTCAGCCATTTTAGTGATTCAGGCGGCTCAAGCTTTAGGTGCTTCATCCGAGCAAATCACCTCATGGTTTTGGGCTTTAGGCTTAGGTATTGGTTTATCAGGATTCATACTTTCTTGGAAATTTAAATATCCTGTAGCAACTGCATGGTCAACCGCTGGCCTCGCTTTAATTATGGCAACAGGTAGTGGCTATAGCTTAAATGAAGCGATTGGTGCTTTTTTAGTTGGCGGTTTACTGACTGCTATTTTAGGCTTTTCAGGTATATTTCAAAAAGCACTTTCATATATTCCTCAAAGCTTAACCAGTGCCATGCTTGCAGGTGTTTTACTCAAATTTGGTATTTCCCTGTTCGCAAGTTTGCAAAATGATTGGGAATTCGTTTTATCTTTACTGACCATTTATATAATTACAAAAAGATTATGGCCGCGTTATAGCATTGTATTCACAGCACTTGCAGGTATTGCCCTGTGCCCTGTCTTTTTAGAGTTTCATATGCCTTCACTTCAGTGGTCTTTGGCTAAACCTATTTGGATTAGTCCGGAATTTAGCTGGTCAGCACTTTTGGGCTTAGCTCTACCACTTTTTGTGATTAGCATGGCTTCGCAATATTTACCCGGAATTGCCATGATCAAGAGTTATGGCTATAAACCGCATGTTAATCAACTGATTGGCTGGACGGGTTTAACCCAAGTTGTGCTTGCACCTTTTGGTTGTTATAGCGTAAATATTGCTGCGATTAGTGCGGCTGTAAGCTTAGACGATCAAGTCCACCCAGACCCAAGTAAACGATATATTGCAGGCATGAGCTGTGGTTTTTTCTACATTTTAATGGGCTTGTTTGCTGCAACACTGACAAGCTTACTCATGTCTTTTCCACATATCTTTATTGTAGCTTTAGCTGGCATTGCATTATTTGGTACGATCAGCCACAACATTGCAATCGCATTTGCTCAAGTTGAAGACCGTGAAGCTGCATTATTTACCTTTTTGTGTAGCGCCTCGGGCATTCAATTTTTCGGTATCGGCTCAGCCTTTTGGGGACTTATTGTAGGTGTAATGGTGTACTTTATTTTAAAACTCAGAATCAAAAAAAGTTAATAAAAAAAGCGTTCATAGTCCCTATTCTCAATGCCATGAACGCTTTTCCATTTTATTTTTTATAGCTCTCGCACTACAACTGACTTCGCCATTTTGTCATGCCAGCCTTGTTTTTTAGCATCAAATGCTACCCAAAAAAGACCAATACCAAAGACTAAAATTGATGGAATATAGCCAATGTATCGAATAATACTCTGCATGACTGTTAGCTTATTGCCTGTTTTTTCATCTAAAACTTTTAATCGCATCAATCGTTTACCTGGAGTACCTGCAAAATACAGCCAACATAAAATTGAATACAATAAAGGAAATACATAGTTCACGATTAAATCAAACCCATAATTTTGTGGTTTCGCACTTAAGCCTGTGGCAAAGACTAAGTCATAATCCCCCTGATAAAAAATCCATGCCGCAGGAATAATTGCCAAAAAAAGAATAAGAGTATCAATAATCATTGCACCAAATCTTAACCAGAACCCTGCATACTCATACTTATAAGTCATGCTCACCTCGCTTTGTTATTGTTTAATAGCTACAAATGCTTTTACAATTTTACTTTTATCCTAAATGAAACTTTTTTATTTTTAAATACTTAAATAAATTTAAAATTTTCCACTTTTATATTTTATTGTAATAATTTTGATCAAAAAAACGTTATTACATCAATATTCACCATAAAAATTAATTTAATCTTTTTAGAACTGAAATTTTTCGTTTCAGCTCTATTGAAACAGTTTTATAGACAATTAAAAATATAAATACATATTATATTTATTTCCAGAACAAAATATCTAATTTAAATTCTGTTTTTAATAATAATGCTGCAAATAATAGAGCTAATCCAATAAAAATTAAAAAAACAATTAAACTGACTAATCCATAAACAATAGCTACACTACCTAATATAGTTAAAACATAAAATATAATTACACTGAGTGTTGGCATCTCGATTTATTCCACTACTTAAAAATAAAAGCAATTTATTCTATCGAGTTTATAAACGATTGCTGTTTTCAAATGTTGGTTACACTATTAATTTGTTTCATCATACAATAATCATGTTATTAAACTTATTTAGTGTTATTTTACTTTAATAAACAGTGATGTATTTCACATAAATTTTATTTGATTTCAAAGTAATGCTTTTCAGTCACAAGTTTAATTTTTAAATTTTTATATAACCGCTCTTTTGAATTTTCTAGTGAAGGCACAACTTTCTCTGCAAATTTATCTTCAGTCATGAGTCTGGCATACGTTTTATAACCAACGACTAATTTTTCGGGTTCTTTACCTGTTTGACGAAACTCTTCAATGAGTTTATTGATTTTCTTTGCTGTTAAATCAGCCATCTTCATCACTCTCCCCTTAGTTTACTATTTTGTTATACGTTTTCTATATGACAGAAATATGAACGGTAATTTTTTGTAATTTTCATGTAAATATTATCAATTATTCAGCAATAGCTCTTAAACTCCATCACAGTCGATAGAATAATAAACACAACCAATTGATTTAAAATAATTTTATTTAATTTTTCTTTCTTTTAGTCGAATAGATGTTTACCGAGAATGAAATATGTTAATCTTTAATTAATAAATGCTTCATACATATAACAACTGTAAATAAGAGGAATAACATTATGAATTACCAACATATTATTGTACCGGTCGATGGTTCTGAAATTTCTTTAGCAGCAGCAAGACAAGCAGCTCATATTGCAAAGGCATTTGGGAGTAAATTGACCGCTATTAGCTTAGTTGCAGTAGATCCTTTTAGCGGCGTAGATTTTTATTACATCTCACCTGTTGTAAAAGATTATTTTGTTGAAGCACGTGCCAATGCAGAAAAAACTCTCGCAAAAGTAAAAGCTTTATGTGCTGAAGAAGGTATTGATGCCGAAACTCAGATTATCCAAGGTGAAATTTCTTCAGATGGTATCTTAAAAGCTGTAGAAGGCTTAGGTTCCGATTTGATTGTAATTGGTTCTCATGGTCGCAAAGGCTTCCAAAAACTTATTTTGGGTAGTTTTGCTCAAGATGTTTTAAACAGTACCAAAATTCAGGTATTGGTTGTAAAAGAATAAACTTTTTTAGATGCAAAAAACCCAATCCTTTGATTGGGTTTTTAATAAAATAGATTGTATAAATTTTACACTAGCCAAAAACCCAGATAGAATAGTTGCTTATTCTTTCAATTTCGTGAGTCACGCCAATGAAGTAAGTCTTTTTTCTCATCATTTTTTCTTTTTTTGATGTGCAAAATAGACTATTTTTTGTGATTTAACGTCTCTGCTTAAAACTGTTTTTTCCTATTTTGTACATCCTGTATTTATGAGGTTTTTATGACTCAGCAGGCATGTGTAATATCACAGCTGACTTTAGAGCTTTCATCTAAAGTCATGTTTAAACAACTAAATTTTAGCCTTGGATCGAATCAGGTGTCTGCCTTAATTGGCCGTAATGGTCAAGGTAAATCTTTGCTTATGCAAATGTTAAATCAGACGCTTAAAGCAGATTCAATTCTTACATCTGGACAAATATCTTGGCATATAAAACATGCATATTTACCTCAACTACATCGGTTAACGGGACTGACCATAGCTGAAGCATTAGATATCTTAGACATTTATCAAGCTTTTAAAAGAGTTGAGCAAGGTGTTGCCAACTTCGATGATTATGATTTGTTAGAAGGTAAATGGGACCTCCCCACCTTATGGAATAATTTATTGGAGTCTGCGGGTTTACCAACAGATTTAGACTTTCCAGTTAAAAACTTAAGTGAAGGTCAAAAAACCAAATTGGCTTTAAGCTGTTTATTTCTAAAATCAGATCACTACTTACTTCTCGATGAACCCAGTAATCATTTAGATCAAGACTCTAGAAAATGGTTAATTGACCACTTAAGAAAACACCCAACAGGCGCTTTAATTATTAGCCATGACCGCACTTTGTTGAATGAAGTAGACCATATTTATCATTTAAATGAACATGGCTTACATCACACAACTGGAAACTATGAGAAATTTGATGAGCAATATCAAACTCATGTTGCAGCTTTAGAGCAATCTGTTCAACAAAGCCAACGCGATGTTAAACACATGAAGCAAAAGCAACATGATGTATTAATGAAAGCTCAAAAACGTGAACGTGCTGGCAATAAATTACGTGAATCAAATTCTCAAGCCAAAATTCTGCTCGATTTTAAAAAGGAACAAGCGGGCCAAAGTATTGCGGCTATACAGTCTCAGCACCAACGACAAATTTCAAATAGTCAAAATGATTTAAAAGACAAAAAACTGCGTCTTGAAACCGTCAAGCCACAACAGTTTGTCTTCCCCACTTTTCATAAAAAATCTGGAGAAATTCTTCGGATTAAAAAACTCAAACTGAAATATGGAACTCAACAACCCATAGATTTAGCTGTACAAGCAGTCCAAAAAATTCACATAACAGGTCAAAATGGAATTGGAAAATCGACTTTGCTTAAAGCAATTAATGCACAGAAGAATCAGCCCTGTGACAGCATTCAATTATTTTTAGAGTGCTTTTATCTCGATCAAAACTTTAGCTTTTTATGTGATGAAATGTCTGTTATAGAGAACTTAACTCACATGAATAATGAGCTTTCAGAATTGGAATGGAGAAATTTATTAGGCCAACTTCGAATTCGCGGTGATAAAAGTACTTATCTATTGTCACAGCTAAGTGGTGGTGAAAAGCTAAAAGTAGCTTTATTGGCCATTAGCCAGATAGAACCTACCCCCGAACTCCTGTTATTAGATGAACCCGAAAATCATTTAGATATTGAATCGAGAGAATTATTAGCTACTGCTATTCAGAGTTATGAAGGTGCTGTATTACTAGTTTCACATGATCAAATGTTTGTTGAAAGTTGTGGCATTTACGAGTCATTTTCTTTAACCGAATAGTGACTATCTCTATCATTTTTCAAATTTACTAGTTCTCATTTGAGAGCTAGTAAATTTTATCAAACATTATTTTTTTACTTTATTTAATAATTCGACATCGAGATTATATTTCACAGTTTTATGTTTACGAGCACTATTACGCATTTGATAAACTTGAATAATATAATCGCCATCAACTGGCAAAGCGAGCTCTCCTTTCGATCCTACAGTTGAACCAATTAATAATGCATTATCTTTACCTAGTTTTTTCCCCGGTGCAAAAATATTGACATAGGCTAAATTACCAAGACTATTAATATTAAATTTTAATACTTGTCCATTCTTTGCATAAACCTTGTACCTTACATCATCATAGCCCTGAAATTTTCCAGTTAATGTGGTACTCGTTGAACCTTGTAAAAAATTAACTTTTTGCTCAACATTTTTAGCTAAAACAGAGAATGATGTAGTTGAAATCAGTGTAGATAATAATAAAGTTTTAATGATTTTTTCCAATTTCCAATCCTCAAAATAATTTTAAAATTATTATATTAAAAATACTTTTTATAAAATTTTACTTTATGTATGAGTTTGATAATTAGTAGTTGTTTTTTATAACCAGTAACAAATAAAGTATCTCAAAGTTCCAGCTTTACTTTCTCTTTGAGATACTACATTTAAACAATTAAAATTTTAGAACCGATAGCCTACCCCTAAATAGGTAATCAGTGGATCAATATCAACTTTTGTTGTTGCGTGTATTAAGCGAGTACCCGTATTTTGATTGACTACATCAATTTGTGCTTTATTGCTCAACTTTGCATACGATACTGAAGCAACCGTATACCATGAATCATTAAAATCATAAGTAAAGCCAGCAGTAAAAATAGGAGCTATCGCATCATCGGCATCAACATTAACAACCATTTTTCCACTCGATTCTTTTCGGTCTAAAGCTGCTCCTGCTTTACCATCTAACACATTCTGAATCATATGGCCTGCGGAGACTAAATCAGAACGAATCCCATCATTGAGTTTAATATCATTAAAATGGGCATACATTAAACCAGCTCCAATATAGGGTCTAAACTTATTTACCCCACTTTTACCAAACTGATATTGTGCTTCTATGGTTGGCGTCCATGCTCGAATAGATGCAGCTTTAGATTTATTCCCTAGGTTGGTAATTGGAATCGCTTGACCCAAGGTAATCCCATTAGGAAAAAGATATTTCACCAAGTCATTGGGAGACATTGCGACTCCGCTTAATGGCGCTAAGATTTCTCCTTTTCCTTTAATATCTACTTTAGGTGGAATTCCGCCAATAAATTGTAAAGACACATGATCATTAAGATAATAGTTAAAGGTTAAACCCAACGTATCTGCATCATCGACCTCAAGACCTGCATCATTTTGTTGCCAGTTTTCTATTCCATGGATCGTCGCAGTACCAGAAACTTCGGGTTTAATATTACCGTTGGCATCAAGAATAATCTCTCGCATGTACTCATCTTTTAAAGCTAACTCTAGAAACTCCTTTTGATTAAAGACTTCTCCTCCTAAGTCTATTTCAGTGGCATTCGGATCAACCGAATTTAAAAAACTTGTTGTTGAAATAGTACCGACTTTAGCAGCGGTTCCATTTTTAACAGCTGTATTAATATTAAATGGATTAGCTTTACCCTGTGGCATTACATGTATCCAACCAGCAGAGACAGAGAATCTTTTAAATTCCTGCGCATAACTCATGCTCGTTATTACAGATAATGAACTCACTATTGCTATTTTTATTACTCTTTTTTTCATTTTTATTCCATCCTAGAAATATATTGCTGATTTTGCAATATATGTATGGAATATAGACAAGTTGCCGTTTTTATCAATCGGTATATTTTAAAACGTAATTAATTTAGATAAACCCATCAATTTATACTGTTAATTACATGAAATAGTTATCTAATTTTTCTGACAAATGGAAACATTATGCAAATAAATAATTTAACGATCGGTAAAATACTTTAAAGTTTTAAGTAGTCTAATTTTAATACTCGCATGCTTTTGTGATTGAACCAATTAGATAGAACTGAGGTCAAAATTTAACTCCACGCCTTACCTATATTTCGACAAAATTTAAAGAAGTTAACTTAATTTAAAAAATTAAAGCGTATGATTGGTCAATAAATAAGGAAGAATTTTAATGAATATTACGATTCGTGATGAGCGAAATGAGGATATTGAAGCAATAGAAGAACTAACGAAAGCAGCTTTTCAAAATGCTGAGCACACCAGTAATACAGAACATTTTATTGTGAATAGTTTAAGAAACCACAGACAATTGACCATCTCTTTAGTCGCGATTGAAGACGGATCTATTGTTGGACATGTTGCTATTTCTCCAGTTCAAATGAGTTCAGGGGAAATGGGTTGGTATGGTTTAGGCCCTATTTCTGTTCATCCAAATAAACAGGGGCTTGGTATTGGCTCGCTTTTGATGAATAAATCACTAGAAAAATTAAAAAAATTAGGTGCAAAAGGATGCGTTTTACTGGGTGATCCCAACTATTACAGCCGATTTGGTTTTAAAACCTATCGCGAGTTAATTTTGCCCGATGTACCAAGTGAGTATTTTCAGGCCTTAAGCTTCTCAGGCAATATTCCTAAAGGATATGTAAGCTATCATGAAGCATTTAATGCAACCCAATAATAAAAATTATCGTCGTTAAAAAGAGAACTCCTCTGGAAATAGGAGTTCTCTTTTTTGTTTGCTTTGAGCAATATTTATATAAATGATCTGGTTTTATTTAACACGCTCAATCTTAAAAACCTCAATATCAGTTGGCTTAACTCTATGAGTGTCCACCTCTCCTACAACACGGACTTTATCTCCAGCTTTTAGTTGTAAAGGCTTCCACAAATCATCATCTACATCAATTACAATTGAACCTGTAGCATCTTTAAACTCAAAATGATCACCAGCAATATGCTTTACGATCGTACCCGTTAAAGTTACTCCAGATTCATCAGCCAAGGTTTTTGCTTTAGACACCGTGACTATATTTTTTGTCGCTTCTTTTAATAAGGCAGCATCTGGTTTAGCCAATACCGCATTACTACCCAATAAAGCCAACCCAGTGAGTGTTGCTAAGAATATTTTTTTCATTACGATGACCTACTTTTAATGTTCTTAGTTATATAAACAAATTCTTTTAAAGTTATAGATTTAGCTTTTGTGGTTTTTTGTATCTTATTAGAGTCTTTGTTTAATGAGGATGGATAAAAACAACAAATAGTTTCTTTAAGTTTTTTCTTCCAACAACCATTTTGAGCCTTTAGTTGTGTCGTTAATTTACTTAAGAAAACGCTTTCCTTAAGTAAATTAAACTCAGCATTAAAATATCACTTAATTGTTAAGCAACAAGTTGTCCTAAATTCGATAAAATATTTATGGCTTCCGTTTCATCCTCTGTTTGCCCAACAATCATTCGGTCATATGAAATTCCACCAATCTCAATATAAATTTTCGGATTTGGAAGTTGAGGGATATAAACTTTTAGTGGTTGATAAAGAGCTAGAAGATAACCAAATGAATCATAAGGATAATGATCATTTTTTAATGTCTTCTTTATCACCATGTAAGTGTTCAAGATATCTAGAATAAAACCATATTCATTTTCAGAATGAAATTTAGCGTCCATACCCACCTCCTTGATTAATTAATATTTTTATAATCAAATTTAAAGGTTAAATTTCTGATCTGATGGCATTTGAACCAATTTACTTTAAATATAGAGTTATATTTAAAATGATTGGTGTTGGATTTAAATATATTTAAAACCTAGCATATTAGTCAACATATTTTGAACAGCACCATTAAAAATAAATATTGTGAGTTACAAATCACACTTTAGGATAAAAATAAAAAGATATAAAAAAGCCCATCTTACGACGGGCCTAAGCATTCATCTAGATTATGAATCTTTGTCCATTGAATGAGGGGTTGTCGTTTTATCTTGCTGTTTTGTATCGTTTTCACCTTGGCAAGCGCTCACACTTAAAGAAATAATCACAGCTAAACCTAAGGTAGCCATAATTTTTGTCATACTTCACCTCATGAATTGTTCAGATAGTGAGTTAATAAATACTTTTTATTCGTTTTACGATCAGCATATGTTTCTAGGCTTTTTTGTAGATTTCGCGCAAAAATGTAAAGCTCTTTGGTTTGACATTTAAATATCAATTTAAGGTTTGGCCATTAAACGTTAACTGAGTGTCTGAGCGTTTTAATAAGTAATTCATATAAGTGATCTACAGCCTTCGACTCTAACGATGCTCTACTCCGATAAACCGCAGCCTCCATCGGCTCTAAAGGTCCAAGGCCATGATCTGCACCTAATATGGTTAAATGCTCAGGTGCGCTACATTGCGTAAACACGGCGATTGCTAAACCACTTTCAACTGCTGCAATTTGACCAGCTAAACTTGAACTGTTGTAGACCACTCGATAACGGTGCCCTTGTAATGCTAAAGAATGAATAGCGCTCTTTTTCGCTTGGCTCGTACTTTCATAAACTGCAATGGGGAGTGGATCTTCTCGCCAAAGTTCAAACTGTGGAGACCCTACCCATACCATTGGTTCATGAAATAAAAGTGTTCCTTGACGAGCGTTATCTCTCGAAATTAATGCTAAGTCTATATCACCACTTTCTACCCGCGGAATTAAAGACGTAGATTGTTCACAGATCAATTCGATTTCAACGCCTCCATAACGTGGTGCAAAACGCTTAAGTACAGGTGTTAAATATTTAGCAGCATAGTCATCAGGTACTCCAAGGCGTATACGGCCCTTCAACTCATCTCCATGAAATGCCATTTGTGCTTCTGCATGTAAGTCAAGAATACGGCGTGCGTAACCTAAAAGTAGCTGTCCTTGCGAAGTTAATTCAATTTGTCGGTGCGTCCGTATTAAAAGTTGGCAATTTAGAGCTTCTTCTAATTTTTTCAATTGCATACTAACAGCAGATTGCGAACGATAAAGCTCAGGCGCTGCATTTGATAACGAACCTGTATCTACTACTGTGACAAAACACTTCAGCCAATCAATCTGTAGGTTCTTTAAATTCATTACGATTTATCTATTCGATTTTCAAATAGTATATAAAAGAATTATGCGCTTTTCTTTACCTATTCTCTCTTCCATACTGAAATCATAATAAGTTCAAAGCGATTTATTTGTCCTATTCACAATTTTAACCAAGATCAGTACATGATTAGTGACTGAACAACACATTAATAACTGCATTTACTAACAATTTTATCACTTCGTATTTCTTAGGTATTACATACTAGGAGGAGGTTTTATGCGCCTAAATAAACAGATGCTTGCATCACAAAGTGCAACATCCGCTTTTGTTTTACTCTGGGGTAGTGCCGCAATTTTTACTCGATGGGGGTTAGATAATGCCTCGCCCATAGCATTATTAATTCTGCGTTTTTCTACTGCTTTGATTGTTCTGTTCGTACTTGCTCTATTTAGAAAAAGACTTTTACCCAAACATGGAACTCGAAAACAAGTTCTGCTTACTGGGTTGCTTATTATTGCAGGTTATTCAATTTGCTATTTTAAAGCGATGGCCCATGGCGTCACTCCTGGTTTAATGGCAACAATTATGGGAATACAGCCCATACTCACGCTTTGTCTTATGGAAAAGAATTGGCAAAAAGAAAGGCTATTAGGTTTATTCATTGCTTTAGCTGGGCTCATACTTTTAGTCTGGAAAAGCCTGACAATGTCTTTTATTGCTCCAATTGGTGTGCTGTTTGCCTTAGCTGCTCTCATCTGTATAACTTTTGGGGCCATCATGCAAAAGAACATTCAACAAGCCCCTACAGATGTCTTACCGCTACAATATGTAATCAGCATTGTCGTCTGCTTGTTTATAGTTCCCTTTGAACATTTTGAAATCACGTGGAATTCACAACTGATTATTTCAGTCTTATTTCTCGGAATTTTAATTTCTGTAGTTGCTCAGCTTTTACTTTACCGACTTCTAAGTCAGGGCAATATTGTAAATGTGACAAGCCTGTTCTATCTGGTCCCTATCGTGACTGCACTTTTAGATTTTCTAATTTTAAAAAATAAGTTACCACTAGCAGGTTTAATTGGGATGATTGCAATTTTGCTAGGCTTAATGCTCGTATTTAAAAAGAAATAATTCTTAAAATTTTAGGATAGAACCCTCAATCGAGGGTTTATTTTTAAGTAAAAACTTAGCCCAATTTTTTCCAGCCAGTGCCGATTTGAGCTAAAGCGGGTAATTCATCACTATTAAAAACATTAAAATTTCGGTCAATGGCAAATCGGTAGATAGGTATCGAATCAGCTTCAGTTTTCTTAAAGAAACTGAAGTTTTCAGTAGGGTGATAATTACCAGCTTCTGTAGATTTTATTGCTGTTCCTGAAGGTATATGAATATAACTTTCACATACTACTTCAACGTTATTTCCGGCAAGATCTTGATATGAAAATTTCATGTTTCAATCCTTTTTAAATTTTTATGATTGAGAAAAACTTAACACGCTATTTGATGAGATTACGGAAACTTTTTTCAACTAATTGTTTAACTGTGTATATTTGGTTAAAACTAGAATATTTTTAAAGATAAAAAAGCTAATCAAATATTAAGCACCTTTCAAACACTTTAGTTAAGTCTATTGAAAGACTATATGAGTAATTAAGATGTTTTAAATAACTGTCATAAGTTTTCTTCTTTCTTGCTTCAATTTCAGATATACTGCACTTAGTATGAGATGAGCCTTATATAGTTCATTGCTAGATCAATGAACGACTAAGCCCTTCGCTTTCGAGCAAGGGCTTTTTTAATGCCTATAATTTGAGAAAATTATGCTTATATGAACTGTTCGGTCGGCCATTGGTTTGCCTTTATAGTGCAGGTCTGTTAGATTGGTCTTGTTCATCAACTCCTATTGTTGATGAATACTGAAGCCTGATTCGTAGCATCAGGCTTTTTTACGTCTAAAACTTGTATAAATGATCCAGTCAAAATGATGACATACGATCTAGGCGTGACCTGAAACAAAGTAAATAAAACTATAAAATAAACTGCACTATCTTACTTTTAGCCAAGAGCCAACTTCTTTTAGCATCTCAACTAAACCGTTTAATTTATTACCATCTTCCGTTAATGAGTACTCAACTTTAACAGGAACTTCCGCAAAAACTTCTCTGTTAATAAACCCTTCTTCTTCAAGAAAACGTAACTCTAAAGTTAACATTCTTTGAGAAATATTAGGTATTGCACGTCTTAGCTCATTAAAACGCATAGGCCTTTCAATGAGAAATGAAATAATTAACATTCTCCAGCGACCACCCAATACTGTCATTGCCTCTTCTACAGAACAGCCAGAAATATTATCTTTCATTGTCTAATTAGGTATAAAAAATATACCTATATAACAAAATAGTGCCTAATTTACAATCTATACCTAGTGATGAATAATAGTTTTTTATTACGAAAAAACTGGTCTATATGATGGAATATAAAGAAGTTGCTAAAAAAACGATTAATCATTTGTACTCAGCACATGCATCTATACGAACCTCAGGCATTGATCCTCAAATAGTTGCTTTGGCTGAGTTATACGTGTCACAAATCAACGGCTGTGCTTACTGCTGCGCTTTTCATGCTCAAGAATTAAGAGATATGGGAGTAAGCCAAGAAGTCATTGATAAAATTCCGGGCTATAAACATTCAAATGTCTTTTCAAAAAAGCAGCTTCTTGCTCTTGAACTTGCAGAGGCAGTCACTTTTTTATCTGAAAAAATTGAAACTGTAAAAGCTCATTTAGCAGAATATTTTAGTGAAAGAGAGATTGTAGAGTTGACGACCAGCATTTCACTCATGGGAGCATTAAACAGGCTCAGAATCACCTTAGGGGATAAGAGTTAATCGATTCAATTTCCATATGAAAAAGCCCTGACCATTTGAGGCTTTTTCATGAATTTTTAACCAAGTCTAATAAAAAACTGAGACAACTACTTTGATGATAAAAACAATTTCTTTTCCATTGCACGGCGATTAACCAGCCCCTGCAAACGCTTACCGCCTGCATTTACCCATACATCAAACTGGTTTGCTGCTTCTTTGTAATCACCTGAATTTAACTTTTTGAGTAAGGTCGAATGTTTAAAGGCACCTACGCCAATGTTATACGTTAGAGAGACTAGTGCATCGAATTGATGCTGTTTTAAAGGAACTGTTACAGAACTACTCACTGCACGCTCAAATATCTTTAAATCATGCTGCATATAAGTTTTAGCTTGTTCAAGAGAGCATCGGTCTCCTTCACTTACACGCTTACCATTAGGATATCGCGTCGTGCCATATCCAATAGTCCATACGCCAGTACCGTCATCATAAGCACTGAGCTTTAACCCTTCAAAATTACAGATTTGGTTTACACCTTCCACACTAAGAGACATCTCATCAACAGCAACACCGATCAATTCATCACCATGATCAGTTGCCGTAGCAATGAGGTGATCCGCTGTTGCATCTTGCTGAGGCTTGGCAGTAAAAATTTTGCGGAGATAATCCAATATTTTTTGCATTTAATGCCCTGTTATTTACTTTTCTCTGTAACCCAAAGCGTAATATATCCTTGAACTATAGGCTGCCCATCCGCTCTATAAGCGTTAACTTTTATTTGCATATCTCCAACCTTCCATTCCTCATCAATTGTTGCCACTAACTTAATATCAGAATCTGCCTTAGCGACATAATTTACACTCATACCTTTAGGTAACCATCTTAAATGTTGAGGCACAGATGCTTCAGCTAACACACCCATGACAAATTCCAGCCCATTACATATGGCAATAACGTGTACCGTCCCGATATGATTTTCGATTGATTTATTTTTTTTGATCGAGGCTTCACACACGTCTACATCTAATTTTTGAATAATTGGATTTACAGTCTGAAAATATGGAGCGACTCGACTAACAATTTTTGACAATAGTGTTAATCCGCCTGGTACGGTCTTCAAAGTCCTAAAAGCAATCAGAACATCATTGACAGGTGGAACAGCTTTATTTTTGATTTTGTTGGTAAATGTAGAAATATAATTACTCATAGTTTTACTTCAATTGGAGAATAAATCATTCAATAAATATATATGTACACATCTCTACACTCATTGCTTAGTTCTCAATTTTTTGAGTCATTAATGATAATAATTGAATAACCTCTGACGTATCGTACTTTTCAGATAAAAAAGTCAAACCTATTAAAAATGCCCAATATGGAATTGGGCTTTGAGTTATTGTTCGATTTCGATGGGATCCCCATCTTCAGGGCGAATGTGTCGCTCACCATCATCTGCGGGATCTACACTTGAGCCATCTTTTGTAATGCTGTTATATAACTCATCCTCTTTTTTATCATCGATGAATTCTTCATCGGCAAAATCGAGAGGTTCTTCATCATCGTCAAAATTTAAGGGTTTTTCTTCATCTATCATGAGATTCATCCTTTACTTAACTTGTGTCACTCCATGCTTAAATAATTAACGGATACATTCAACCCCAAACAATCATCATTTGTGTAACTGACACTTTAAGATACATTTATCCCCGCTAAAAAGAGGTTAATGAACTCTTATAAATTAGCTTTTATTATTTTCAAGATGGTTCAAAATACTACTAATTTTTAAAAGCAAGTAGCCGAACAGTAGCCCATTAAATATAATGAAGAGACCGACTGTAATCATTTCTTTAGACCAGATTTGAATAATATCAAGATTATCATTTCTTGTTTCAACTTGCCCATATGACAAAATAAAGGCCAGTCCTGCCACAATTCCAAATAAAATTACGCTCCACGCTACAACTGAAGTTGCCTTACTTTCTTTCAGAGATTTCTTTGCTTCACTCATACTTCGTCTTTAACATATTTATGGATTAACATATTTTTTATAATAATTTAATACCCTTTTAAAGTTTTGTTTATGTTATGTTTTGATAGTAATGTAACTAATGTTTATATTTTGTTTGCTAATAAATAAAATGTCTTATTTGTTATCTAGAATCAGAATGAAATATTGATTTTTTTATTTTAAAAAAAATCTTTATAGCAATTAAACTAACTATTTGCGGTATTTCATAAAAATAGAGAGCAAATTTAATATACCTTAACAATTTTAAATTCGCCCCTAATAATTAAGAAGAACTCATTTATTTTGCCTGAAATTTCATATTGAATCTTCTTGCTTGTTTTCTTACTTCTGGATTGGAAGGCAAAGCAAATGGACTTGCACGCCAGATCGCTTTTTCAATACTTGTTTTAAATTTTTGTTCTTCTTTATCTAAAAAGATGATTTGCTCAATTTCCCCACTATCACTTAAAAATACTTTAACACTTGCACTCATCCCTGTAGAAGAATTTGGAACTTCCCATAATTTATAAATTTTCTTTTGATATTGTTTTTTATATCTATCAGCCTCAGAAGTGATTTTATTATCAGTCACTTGAACGGGAATGGCTTGTTTATGACCAGTAGTACACCCAACTAATAAAAATAAAGAAGCAATAATAGTGAAGTTTTTCATTTTAAATACCTTTTTTCAATAACTAAAATTTAACAGTTTAAAATTTAAAAAACCACCCGAAGGTGATATTAATCATTAATTATTCCTCATCAACAAAGGTGGTAAGCCACGCTTATTCCACCTTTGTTTAAATTAATACTTTATTTTTCTTTAAAAAGGGACTTCGTAACGAAAATTCATATTTGAATTCTCAGGCATATTATAGATATCTTGATCTGTAAAAATTCCGTGTTCAGGTGTTTTAAAACTATTAAAGGCTTTATTTTCTGGAACAATTGGAGATTTATTTAAGTAATTTTCTTGAGAATTATATGTAGATGAAGCACAGCCAATCAGCCCAAAACCCAATAAAGATATAACTAAAAACGTCTTCATAAATTTCGCCCACTGTTATAAAAACCACACAATTTAACAAATTGAATCGCCCTTGTCACACCTATACTATTTAGTTAAGCTTAATAATAAATTTAAAAGAAGTATTTTAAAAAATTAGAATCTGTTACGGAATAAATATTAAAATTAGATAATGGACAAACACCCTAAAATTAAAAATTTTAGATCTTATATTATATAAAGTTTTTTTGCGGAGCTCTCAATAGAACTTCACACAAATCTGTCCATTCAACTTGTTGTTGACCAGATGATCAAATACCCTAAAAATTTAACCTTTAAAAACTAAACTTTAATGTTACAATACAGTGATTTACTCAATTTCAATTGGACTTCAAAAGAAATGAATAGATTGTTATTAACTTTTTTATTTTTAAATATTAGTATTTTTTCTTCCTCTGCATTTTCTGAAACAAACACATTTCAAATGAAACAAGAATATAGCTACCCCAACTTTAATAAGCATAAAAGCATGCTTGAAGTGAACGCGAGTTCTCAAGAACATAAATTTAATGGGCAACCAAAAGACTCTTCTAATTCTGCCGCTCATCATCAAAATGTAGATTTTTTTGAGATTGCGAAACAGTATCAAGAAAATGAAACTAAGCCGTCCTACTCTACTGATGAAACAGTCAATATGAGTGATCATGAGCGTAGTCTTTACTACATTAGAAATCATGATAATGTGAATATTCAAAGGGAAATTCATGGTCAGCAGTTTAAAGCGCTAAAACAACAGCGAGATAAAGGCGTGATTTCGAATGATGTATATAAAGAAAAGGTCTACAAAATCTTAAGCCAACCTTCTTTTAAATAAGTTAGAAGCCCTCGCTAGAGGGCTTTTTGAATATTACTTAGCAGCTTGTGGAGTATTTCTAAAACTAATTGCCATACGGTTATATGCGTTCATCAAACTAATAGCTATCGTTAAATCAACCAGTTCTTTTTCATCAAATACAGAATGAGCAAGTTGGTAAACATCATCAGGTACTCCAGTAGTAGAGACTTTAGTTACTGACTCAGCCCAAGCTAAAGCTGCTCTCTCCCGTTCATCAAATAGATGTCCACCTTCTTGCCAAGCCTGAACTAAAGCTAGTTTTTCAATTGCTACGCCTTTCTTGATTAAATCTCTTGTATGCATGTCCAAACAATATGCACAGTTATTAATTTGCGATATACGTAGATAAACCAATTCAACTAACTCTGCTGCCAAACCGCTTTGCACTACGTAGCTATAGACACCACCTAGAGCTTTAACACCTGCTGGAGCGACCTGATTATAATCAATACGTTGAACCATAATAGACACCTGTTTACTTTCAATTATTTTACTGGGGTAACTAACTCTTTATCGTCAGTATCTACAACAAATACTGCCAATAGCTTTGCTGGTTTAGTCTTACTTATATTGCGACTAATAGAATGAACTGCTCCTGGCTCTTCAAACCAACTCTGACCTGCCTGATAAATTTTTGGCTTCTCACTATTCACTTTAGACTCAATGCTACCCTCAACCACATAGGCATATATAAAAGATGATTTCGCATGAGTATGAGGAATAGAAGCACCACCAGGCGGATAATCCACCTCTAAAGCGATAAGAGACTTGCCCGGTATATTAGAAATTGCATGTTCAAAATTAGGCGTAACTTTTTCCACTGGCTCCTGTGCCATAGATGGTGTAATACTCACAAGCATTAGACCTATACCTAAAAAGAATGTGCTTTTGATTATTTTCATTTCAAATTAAACCTACATAAAGATAGGAAGTTGTTTTTATTTTATAGATCCGTAGTATAAATTCATGAACCAAAAATGCATTAAAAGGCTGTACCACGCATGTATCAGCAGCTCAAAATCAATTTAGATCGCAAATTAAAGACTCCATTAGCCGAACAAATACGCCTTGGGATTGAACAAGCTATTATTTCCGGGACGCTACAACAAGGTGATCGTTTACCCTCATGGATCGATTTAGCCAGTCAACTTGGTGTTTCTAGAGGCACGGTAAAAGTTGCATATGAAAGACTTGCCGATGGCCAATTTATCATTGCATCCAGATCACAAGGTACACGTGTTGCCTATCAAACAGTTAAGCCACCCTCTACTCAAGATGATTATAAAAATAGTTCGTTTACACAGATGTATTTAGATATGACAACTGTGCAGGGCATTTTTCAATTAGGCGTCCCCTCGAAAGAAATCTTTCCAGCTAAGTTATTTTCAAAAATCAGATCAAGATCTGTGCGTAATGAATCTAGTGGGTGGCCTAGCTATCCAGACGCTCGGGGTGAACATGGTCTTCGTCGAGAAATTGCTGCTTATTTAGCTCTATCAAGGGGCATTCAATGTACTCCTGACCAAGTATTTATCACTTCAGGTTTCTCTGGTGGTCTGGGCCTTACGTTGCATGTTTTAGGATTAGGTGGAAAAAAGGCATGGGTTGAAGATCCCGGTTTCCCTTTCTCTAAACATGCGCTTGAAGTTGGAAGACTGGAAATATGTCCAATTCCCGTTGATAAAGATGGGATAGATGTAGAGTTCGCAATGAAAAATGTACCGGATGCCTCCCTTGCATTAGTCACACCGGGACAGCAAGCACCTTTAGGAATGTCACTTTCTTTGACCAGACGATTAAAGTTACTTGATTGGGCTAACCAGAACAGAAGCTGGATTATTGAAGATGATTATTTAGGAGAATTACAACTAGATGGCAGAGCAGCGCCCGCTTTATTTTCATTAGATACTGCTGGAAGAGTTATTCACTTAGGAAGCTTTAGTAAAACAATCAGTCCCAAATTACGGATTGGATTTGCAGTTGTACCTTTTCACATGATTAATCACTTTGCAGAAACGACAGCAACTTTAGTACCCGCTCCATCTCCATCTTTACAACTTTCAATTCAAGAGTTTATGCATGAAGGTCATTTTTTAAGACATTTAAGACGAACAAAAAGAACTTATAGTGCTCAGCGTGATGAATTAATTAAGTGTTTAAAACGATTTAATCTGCAAACGTATACTGCTGGCTTATCCGTACTCATCAATTTACCGCCCTCTTTATCTGATCAAAAAATTGTGAATGAAGCATTAGCTTTCAATCTGGCTCCCTCTCCATTATCACTTTGGTACCAAGACCCTAAAAATGCTATTTCAAGTTTAATGTTAGGTGTTGCAACCTCACCCTTATCAAAAGTAAATCAGTCATGTGAACAGTTAGTAGAGATCATCGAACAGAAAAAAGCCCTGTTGTAGGGGCTCTATAGTTCTGCTTTTAATACAAATTTATTTTAAATAATTGTTTAAAATTCTGAGAAAAAAAATATAAACCCCTTTATAAAGTTTTGTTACTTTTTCGCTATAATGATTATAATTATCGTTTAGGATTTCGATAGATAAACATGGAACGCTCATCTGCTCTTTCACTCCCAAATTTTAAGTTCAAAGTTTCTACACTTAGCTATGCAATCGGACTTGCTTGTACTTATCTAGCACTTCCAGCACATGCTGAAGATACAACTACTAGTGCATTACCAACCATTACCATTAAGGCACAAGGTAACTGGTTAGAAGAAGCAAATGCCGAAACGGTTCACAAACATGCTGGTGCTCGAACTATTGTTGACCGCAAACGTTTAGATGAAACGGCTGCGACTTCAATTCGAGAAGCCCTAAAGCAAATTCCTGGAGTTCAAGCTCAAGATAGTAGTGGAACTGGTGGTAGTGATGTTTCACTCAATATTGGGGTCCGTGGTTTAGCATCACGCCTATCGCCTCGCTCAACAGTTTTAGTAGATGGTGTTCCACTTTCGTTTGCTCCTTATGGACAGCCACAATTATCTTTAGCTCCCGTTTCAATAGGTAATATTGAATCGGTTGATGTAGTACGTGGTGCGGGGTCAGTTCGTTTTGGGCCTCAAAACGTAGGCGGAATTATTAACTTTGCCACTCGATCAATTCCTCAAGATTTTAGTGGAACTGTTAGCTTAACTTCAGAATATGCATCTGGTACTGACCAAGTAAAACTCAGTCCTAATCTATTTATTGGGGGAACTTTAGATAACGGATTAGGTCTTGCCCTGTTATATTCAGGGACTAAAGGAAATGGGTATCGAGAAGCAAACAATAAGATTGATATCGATGATGTAATGTTAAAGTCTGCTTATCAATTTAATGATAAAGATTCAGTTGCTTTAAATCTGCATCATTATGAAGGTCGAGGCGAAATGCCAGAGGGTTTAACTCAGGCCCAATATGCAGAAAATCCGTATCAATCTTCTGGTGAAAAAAACTATTTTGCAGGTCGACGTACTGATGTCTCTTTACGTTATAACCATAAAGATGAAAAAAATAACTTCGAAGTTCTGACTTACTACATTGACTCTTTCCGCACAAGTAATCTTGAGACCGTGTTAGCTAATGGTCAAAAGCGCCTCGACTCTGCTCCACGTGATTACAAGGTCTACGCAATTGAACCGCGTTACTCTCGTATTTATGAGCTAGGTAATACTCAAAATGAAGTAACGGTAGGCTATCGATACTTAAAAGAAGAAAGCTCTGAGTTTGCCGGACGTACTGCATCTTATGCAGCAGATTCATCAGCTCCAGATTTTGCTCCACGTAGTAGCAGCGAAGGTGGCACCAAAGCGCATGCGGTATATATCGACAACCGTATGGAACTGGGCCATTGGACGATAACACCAGGTGTTCGTTTCGAATCAATTGAAACCCATAATAACTTCACAGGTTATAACAAAGGACAACCTAATACTGTTTATCCAAAAATTGATTCAGACGAATTTTTGCCAAGTTTATCTGTGATGTACTCGGCAAATGAAAATTGGAATATATTTGCAAACGCTGGTGTATCTTTTGGTCCACAACAGTACAGCCAATTGGCTCGCCTTGAAGGAACAACCGCAACGGCTACAACCGAAGGTTTACATCCTGAAAAATCAAATAACTATGAAATCGGAACCAAATATCTAGGTAATGGTTTAAATGCCGAATTTACTGTGTTCTATCTAGACTTTGATAAAGAGCTTTCATTAGTACGCGATGCTGGTAATAACGGGATCTGGACAGACTTAGGGGCAACCAGCCATAAAGGTATCGAAACTGGTATTAGCTATGATTTCGGTCAATTAACAGACGCGTTAGAAGGCTTAAAAGTATATGGTAACTATACTTTTACCAAAGCAGTAGCTGAAGCAGGTCAATTTAAAGATAAAGATTTACCGTTTTATTCGCGTCATGTTGGTAACGTCGGTCTAGGTTATACACTTGATAAATGGGCTTTAAATGCGGATATGTTTGCACAGTCTAAGCAGCATTCACCAGATCTTCCAGATAGTAATGTCTATCAAACAGAAGAAACTGCTGATGGTAAATACGGAGATATTCCGGGTTATACCACTTTTGCGGTCCGTACCTCTTATGACTTAAGTTCACAAGTTAAAGGTTTAAAAATCGCTGGTGGCATTAAGAACGTCTTTGATAAGCAATATTTTACCCGCTCAACTGACTCTACAGGTGGTAAGTATGTAGGGCAACCACGTACTTTCTATCTACAAACATCTTTTGACTTTTAAAGCTAAATCAAATTGAACAAAAAGCCCTCTTCTGAGGGCTTTTTTATAAATATTAAATGCTAGAGTATTAATCAATCTACACAAGCGTCGACATAAAATATTCTAACAACTTATCTCTTTCATCGATCTTATTTGCACTTAAAAGCTGAACCATTGCTCCATCAATCACAAATAAAAACATGTAAGCATCTTCAACTGCGGCTGTAACTTTTACGGTTAAAAGCAGCTTATAAATTTCGTTAATGAACCAATTTCGGTAGTCAATAACGAGTTTATAGGCCGCTGGATAAAGCTTTTCAATTTCAAAAATTGCTTTAAATGGCAACCGATAAAAGCCGTTTAAGTTTGCATGTAAAAAGTAGATTTTCTTTAACTTATCGAAAACCATAAGTTCTTGGTACGAATGAATAATAGAAAACACCTCATGTTTTAATGCGTCTTTTTGAAAAGTCAGAGACATCTCAACCAGTTTTTCTTTAGAGTGAAAGTAATTATAAAAGGTGGCTTTTGGGATTTTGGCTTCCTCAATAATTCGGTCAACCCCGATGTAAAACCCATGTTGATTAAATAAATCTTTTGCCGCGTGGAGCACTTGTAGTGCTCTAAATGAAGCTTCTAAATTTGGCATAGACATACCGTTTAAAATAATTTTTTGTTGTATATAAATGAGATAGAAACACCGTCACTCTTAAAATGAGCGATAAAAACAGGCATGTAAAAGTCGCACAATAAAGGTGTGCTCGCCTATCTCGGGTTTATTGTTGCTATGATTTTTTAGTCGTAATGATCTAAAGGTGTAGAAAACCTATAGTCGATTAAACCGTTTTAAAAACTGTTTAAATGGTATGAATAGAGAGAATTTGGCAAAGGCCAAGAAATAAGAAGAATTAGTACGCATAGCGGACTCCTAGATGAAATAGAAGTTCTACCAGATCACTGCTAAATGATTATGGTGGCAGAACGAAGAAGGGTTAGCAGACCAGTCATCTAGGAACCGGCACGCCCGAAGGCGTCCCTCCTCCGTCCTACCGCTACGAAGGGAGACGAACGAGTTCGACACCAAAAAATTGCTTTTCTGATGTGCTAGATGAAAAACGGTCTGCTAAAACCGACTGGCAATTTGGCCAGCAGGCAAAGAATAATCGTAGAGGTTTTGAGTGTCAATGTAATATTGGCCAGAAAACAGTTAAATAATTATTGTTTTTCATTAGATTAGAATATTTAATTACTTTGTTAAAAATTCATTATTAGCTCGTCTTTAGTTAATATGAACTACAACTTAATTATATATTTCATCCACTACTTTAAAATAAGGATAATTATGTTAGACCTAGACGAAATGAATGGAAATTTTTTTAATTTTGATCAAGTAGATACATTCAAAATAGAACATGACCATATAATGAATTGCTACAACTTTGTTTTGATTCTATCTAAGGATTTACATGATCCTTCAGCCCCTAAATTCAATGTATGCTTTAACCATATTTCAGACTTAAGTATGAATGATAGTTTTAGAAATAATTTTCAACAATTCCCGACGTTACTTATCGAAAAGCACAAAAATCAGTGGGAAAATGTTAATTATGAAATCAGACAAGTGGAAGATGAAAACTTAAGTTTCAAATGCAAGAGTTTTACTGCTTTCTTAACTTAATTTTATTTAGTGTCATACATAAAGCTTTTTTATCGGCTTCTTTAATTTGAGGGTGTTGAACAGACCACATGTAACCACAGCTATGAGGTGCTTTATTATTATTTTTCTTGAGTTCATAGGCAATATTTTTTAAAAGCTCTGTGTTTAGCGTACTAATTTTTAAACGTACTTCTGCTAAATCTTGGGGCTTCCAATTGGTTTCCGGACCCGACAACCAGTCTGCACGATATCGGTACTGAATTGCTTTGGCAACATTCATTTGAGTCACAATAAATGACTTCACTGTTTCGCTATTTAAACCAAAAGATTCAGCTTCGGAAATAGATTGATCGAGAACTTTCTTTTCTTGAGTTAAATCTTCAATCGGCAAATGCTGCTCTGCTTTATAACCTGCTACATCCTTCATATAAGATAAACGCTCGTTAATTAAACGGGCAGTCTGATCATATTGATATGCTTGTGCTAATGAAGAAAAGCCCATGAAAACTGCCAACGTACAAACCGCTTTAACAGCTTGCTGAACACGCATAATTTTTGCCACGTAAATACCCTATCGAAATTATTGTTCTGTCATCATTCCAGATCAGTACTGTATTTTAACAACATGCGAAAGTAAAATTTCAAGATAGGCTAAGTTCTTGGCTCCATGCCGAATCAGGCTGCTGATAGATGTGTTGGCACACTTGTTTTACAGATGAAATAAAGTGCTGGTTTTGTCCATCCCATTTCTCAACCATGCAATAGGTGATATGAATACCTTTAGGTTGAAACTCTCTTGCCAATGACTGCGCTAAAGCACGAATACCCGCGAACATGCTTTGACTCAATACATCGTAATGATTCGAGTTGCTAACTGGCGCTCCAAGAAAAATAACCGTACCCCGCTGTTGTTTTAACATAGGCTTAATCACAGCTTGCGCTACACTCACAGCACTTAAACCTGTGGTCTGCCAACGGTGTTCAATCTCTTCTAAAGATAAAGCCTCAATATTTGGCGAAGATGAAAAGTTCGGCTGAAACACACATAGCTCAATTTTGTGGCCGTGATTGGAAATATAACGCACTAAGCCTTTTAAATGATCTGCATTCACCAAGTTCAAATGGAGTGCTGTCACACCATCATTTATAGAATGGACTTGCATATTTTGTGCAGCTGAATCATGCACAACTTGATAAAGGTGTAATGGAAATTGTGCGTTTTTATCTAGAATTACAAAGTCACGCTCAATCAGTTGTAAATCATGACCAGCAACGACAACACAACCCTGCTTTTTTTGAAATCTTAGAAATATTTTTTTTAGCATTTTAGTCTCTCAAAATTTTTCTTGATAAGGGCGTAAATCCAACTCATGTGTCCAAAGCTCAGGCATTTGTTGGTAAAGCATCCAATAGTTTTCCGCAATTGCATCAATATTGAGTCCACCCGTTCCACGCGTAAGACGGGCTAGACGCCCTAGGCCAAATAATGCTTTATTCACTCTATCGCCATCGACCATTCCATCAATAATCACATGAGCAATATGTATGCCTTGTGATTTATAGATTTGAGCTAGATTTAGTGCATAAGCTCGCAAGGCAGATTTACCCATCGTAAAAGCTGCAAAAAAAGGTTTTCCGCGCAAAGAAGCACTCGCCCCAGTAAAAATAAGCGTACCGTAGTTTTGATCTTTAAAGATTTTTAGACAGCTTTGAGAAACTAAATACGCCGATAGAAAAGTGGATTGCCACATTTGAGTAAAAAACGATAGCGGGCTGCGTAAAAAAATTGAGGGAATATTCCCTCCCACATTATGAATTACAGCGGTAATACGCTCATTTTGGCTGGTGATTGTGTCAAACAAGGCCTGGACTTGCTTTACATCTTCTGCATCCAGACGAAATGCAACAGCATCGCCGCCTTTTGAATGAATTTCGGCAGCCACTGCTTCAATTTTTTGGAAAGTACGCCCAGCGACATAAACTTTTAAGCCTTCTTTTGCAAAACGATGGCACACGGCTGCACCAATGCCCTGCGATGCTCCAACGCCAATAACAACTACACAATCTAATCTTTTATCTGGTGTTGCTAATGTCATGGTCGTTTCACCCTGTTTGTTTTTTATACCATAATGCAATAGACGGACGATCCAAAATTTCTTTACTAAATTTTTTGCTTGTGCGTATCACTTCACCGAGTTGAGCCACAACAGCAATATCTGCAATTGTCTGTGAGTCTCCAACCAACCATTCACTTTGTGATAAAACTTGTTCGATACGGTCGAGGTGCCTTCTGAACTCTTCTTCAACATGTTCAGCTTTCATTCGGCCAAGGCCCTGAAAGAAAAGCTGTGTTTTCAATTCGGCTAAAATAAATCCTTTTACCATTGGCTTTTCATAAGATGGGCGGCCAACGCTGCTAATACGAATGGCTTCTTTTAGAGCTTCCGGGTCATTTACGCGTAAATAGACTTCAAAGAAATAAAGAGATTCATCTGCCCAATCTTCCCATAATTCGACAAGAGCTTTTTGATTTGGATCTTCTGGATAAAGCCGTGGTGTATCTGGATAAGTTTCTTCTAGGTAGCGAGTAATTCGGGTACTGTCTTGTATTCGCTGTCCATTATGGTCAATTACAGGTACTTTACCCACTTTACTGAGCAAAGGAACTTTAGCCCCTAAAATGCCGTTATAGTTAACTGTTTCAAATGGAATTCCTTTAAATTTCAGAATTCTTGAAACTTTCTGACAAAATGGGGAAATTTCCCATTGATGCAAAATAATATCCGACATTTGTTCACCTTTATTTTAATTGCCTGCTTTGCTTACTAGTTCTTTTTTAGAACTAATCAATAAATATACAGAATGTATTTTTAAGTCAAACCATTTTTAATGACGAATAAATTTTAAAATGCCAAAATCATTTGATTTATATCGTTTTATGCTCAGCCAGTTTTAATGAATATAATTGAAATTACGCGGAACCATGCTACTAAAATAGAACCGCGTATATTTGGTAAATCAATAAGTCACTGTAACAACAACGCTATCAGAATAATTTCCTGGCGTACTTGCAATGGAAGTACCTTGAGGAATTTTCCCATAAACTGGCGTAGTTTGAGCACTACCTGTTCCAGTGCCAGACACTGCACCTGCTCCCCCAATATTAGTCACTCCACCCGCAGCATCCCAAACCGTACTATAGTTAGAGTCTTTATATAACTGGTAGGGAATAAATTCATTATTGCCATTAGTCATACGTCTAAATCCACCCGCTATACGGTTGTTTCCATCCCCTAAATAAATGCTATATGGCGTTCCATAATTACAGGTCGAATTTACAGCTCCTTGCGCTGTGTAATCATGTTTAGTCGTACTAATATCATTAATATTGCCGAAATCTACAGTTGAGGTTGAGTTTAATTGGCACAAACTTGGTACCACAAAGTTCGCTGTTAGCAACGTATCGCCTGAATCCCACCCCCCAATTAAATCACCGCATGATAAACCCAAAAGATCCATATCCCAATACAACCGAACCGAAGCCGTATAGGTTCCTTTAGGATATGCAATGAGTGACCCCGTTCGGGCTGGTACTTTCACATTTACCGAGTAACTCACAATATTATTTGATGCGATTGTTGCTACTGGTCCATACCACACATTGGAGGTTTGATTCGTGGTAGAAGAGCCAGCTCCACCTACAGTTGCTGTGACAGTGTAAGGTAATGAAACGCTATTATTGGCGTTCGTGTTTCCCGTAAATACGGTTTTCATACACATGAAATTAGAAATCTGGGGAAGTCCTAAATTCGTGCAAGTAATTGTGCCTGAAAGGTTTACAGTTGCATCACTATTAATATTTGCTGCCGTGTAGGTAAAAGTACTATTAGTAGTTCCGCTTACTGTACAAGCAGCATGTGCTGGACTAAAAAAAGCATAAACGAGATAAAATAAGCAAATGCCTATAAAGTATTTTAAAGACAATGAAAATTTCTTATAGCTCTCTATTTGAGCCTTATTCATAATATTTAATGACATATATAAGGTCCCAATTTCTTAGTTGAGTACTGATTACTGTTATATGTGAAGTCAACTTGGCATGAGCCATGATCCAGAAGATCGACTTCAAGTTTGTTTTGCTTTAATAGGTTTGGAATAAATACTTCGCCATCATAGCCAACTACCCCATCTTGTTGCCCATTAATTCGAACCGTATAACCCGGTAATAAAGGTGAATTGTTCGAATCAACAAGTTTTACTAACCCTGAAATAACCTGATGAGCGCCAAAATCAATAAGACCACCTTGGCGATAACCTACAACTGTTTTCTGATCTGTAGATTTAACGCTCCAATTTAAAGGAAGATACGACGGATCTAAATAAATATGATTCTCTTTATATGGCATTAGACTAGGAATCAGAAATCTTCCAGAATTATCGGTTACGCCTAAATTTACCCCGCCATTTATAATCTGACTTTGTGGCCCAGCATTGGTCACAACTGCATAGCCGTCACCAATTTCATTGGCTGCAAAAATCCGCCCTGCTGCCGCAACCAACGATCCTGTCGCTGAAACTGCAACCTGATCGTTATCTCCAATGCGGTTATATCGACCTGTCAGGTAGGCTGCCCGAGCACGGTAAGAAGCATAGACCGATGCATTGTTTTGATTGGCATCCTGATCGCGCTCAACATAGCCACCCCATCCAAATGAGCCGATTTGGGGTTCTGATAAGCCAAATATTTCTTGACGGTAACTCAACCTGCCGCTATCACTAGATACACTTGTAATCGCATTGATTCTAGTAGACGGTGTATAACGCAGCGCAAAGTAAATGCCATAGTCTTTGTGATTTTCATAATCTTTATACGCTGAGCTATAAAATCCCCAGTTCTTGTTCAGGCTTCCACTTAAATTGGCAGACACTAACTTGTAAGAGTTATCGCTAAATTTGATCTGGTTATAACCCAGATAGGCGCTATATCCTTCGTAAAAGTTATAGCTCATCCCTGCCCTAAAAATCTCATCTGCCAGTGCGCTGTAGCTCAGATAGTTTTTGGGTTCAGCATTGGTCTGGTTATCTTTTAAATATCGAATTTGAGACACGCGGGCAAGGTCAAAGTAGTTATCAAATACTTTGCGGTAACTGGTATTAAACGAAATATTCTTACTAATACGCCCTTCTAAACCAACCAAGGCAGAATAACCGTTTTCATCTTTATATTGGCTCGCTGCAATATCAGCATTAATTACCCCAAAACCAAACAGGTTCTTGGCAAAACCAGTGCCCAGATTCGACAGACTATCTGTAGAAGCCTCTGCACCACCACTTAAGGTCAGTGAGTTGCTGTAGCCATATCGAATCGCACCTGATGCAAAGGTGGCATCGTCGTAATCATTTGAATACAACCCATAGTTATAACGAGGAACCCCAACATCTACTGAAAATTCATTGATGCCTTTTGCTAAAATTTTAGATGAAAAATAGTAAGCCTGTTTGGTAATGCTCTGCTGACCTGTTGCATCGGTGGTTACAAGCGTGACTTCATTTCCGGAAATAAACGGGAGCTGTTTAATATCAAATGGACCTGAAGGCACAAGCCCTGAATAAATCTTTTGTTGGTTGACATATAAATCTAGTGTCGAAGGTAGTGCAGCCGAGCCGGAAAATTGTGGTAATGCCGAAGTAACAATATCTCCTCGTTGGGTATAAGCACTCGACCACTGAAAACCTGCCAGACGTACGCTACTTCCCCAGTCAGAACTATTGGAAATAAAGTCCCCTAAGGTATATATCCTGATCTTTTCAGGGTCTACATACTGCCACTTACTCTCTAGGCGCACCCACTTTTCATGGCTATAACTAGTTTCATTACTGCCGTTATATAAAACCCCTGATGAAAAGTTACCAATTGCACTGTTAAAAATCCCTTCTGCCGAACCAGAGAAAACATTCTCGTCATTAGTCAGGGTGTGATAGAGGCTATAGTTCAGAATAGCCGCATTTAAGGGCTTCATTTTCAGTAAATGAGGGCTTGTGAGCTGCTGACCATTTAAGTCAACTGCATAGCCTGCCAACATGCTGGACGGAACTTGTAAGTTTAGAGATTGTTCATTCTCTAAATATTTAAACTGAATTCCTTTTAGCTCATTAATACACACCCATTGGCTATCTGGAGTATGCTCATCCATTTTAACTCTTAAATTTTTTAAGGCACCAGAGCGAATATATAGCTTTCCATCCTTAGATTGCTTCACGGCAACCAAGTCTTCAGCGGCATTTGAATTAATAGAAATAATTAAAAAAAGCTGAGTAAAATTAAGATATTGTTCCTCTCCATTGGTATTCACCTGTACATATTTATTATTGCTATCTATAGATTTAGGAACACTGGGAATTGGAGTGTTCGTATTATCTTGGAGTTGCTCAGCAAAAGAATACACAGGAAGATATGCAACACATAAGACACCTATAATGTATTTCATAGAAGCCTCTTAAAGTGTGGTTTTCTTACCATTAACTGTCAGAGAAACGCTGTATTTATGATTTGGCTGATATGTAAAATTATTAATAGAGTAGCTTCGTGCCTGCTCCGCAAGAATATAACCATTCACGGTATTTACTTTAATGGGATAGCTTTTATTCGCTGTGGTATCCACAAGCGCTAAGTCATTTAAAAGTGCATGCCTGTTTCCAATATTGCTAATATTTAAGGAAGGTACCTCCTGATTAGCATCAATTTTCCAATTCAATTGAGTAATCGCGTCTTTATTTACTACAAATACAGGCAATGACGAGCGTAAAAGTACGTTAACCCCTTGAGCTGCTTTACGGCTATCAATCGGTTTTGGTAGTTCATCAATAATAATGCGATACGTTTTTTCACCAGAAACGGGTGCTGGATTAATTCTAACTACACGCAAGTTATAAGAATCATTAGACTGTAATTTTAAAAATGGCGGGCTAATTGCGATTTCATCTGTAGGTGTTAACTGATCCTGTCCATTTTTCTGAGTCCATTCAAATACACGAATCTGCAAATCACTACTTTCATTCGATTGATTAAATAAACTAATTGAAGCAGCACTCTGATTACTTAATATTTCTACATTCACAGGCGAAAGACGAATTGTAGCGGCGTTAATATTGTTAGATGATAAAGATAAGAATAATCCCGTAATAATAAAGATATTTTTTTTCATGATTTACTCAAATATAACTTTTTTAATGTGTTAGCCCTTTCAAAAGGGCTAACAATATTTATAATTTATAAAAATTAATAAGTTACTGTTATTGTCACTGTATCAAGATAGCTACCCGCACTCGGCAGCGTTGAGCCAGCAGGAATACGGCCATATACATTCACTGTTTGTACTGCACCACTACCAGTTCCACTATAGGCAGTCGTTGCAATGCCGATTGCTGTGGCATGCCCCGAATCTGAGTAGAGGTTATAAGGAATATATTCGTTGCTTGTTGCACCACCAATCATACGACGTTGAGTCGTCTGAGCATTTTGCCCAGCATCGAAAGCCAAGGTCCACGGCACAGTGTTGTTACAAAGGACTTTGATTGAGGTACCACCTGTGGTTGTGGTGTCTGCATCTACGTTGCTAGCAAGAGAACTTAAAGTCCCAAAGTCTAAAACCGCATTCGCTGTTGTACCTGTAGCGGAAGTATTCAATACACAACTATTCGTTACTGTTGCCTTAACAGTTAATGTACCCGTTGCTGTAGCTGCATTTGCTGAATTGAGAGAAAATAATGCTATAGCAATTACTGATAAATGAAAAAAAGTCTTTTTCATAGTCAAAACCTTTTAAATTAAATTGTTAAAACTAATAGATATAAAAAATTTAGCACTTATTCTTACAATCATTTTTTATTTGACTGCTCCTTTTAAAGTTTATTTTTTTACCCTATTTTTAAACATCATACATAAAAACAATTAAAATGCATGAACTTATTATTATTTTAATTTCTAATTAACAAAATATAATTACTCAAACCAACCCCACAGATACAAAAACTAACACAGCAAAAAATCAACCTATTGATTTAAATAATTTAAATAAAACCTTCACAAAGTTTATTAAGTAAAATTTAAATAAATATGTCAAAAATTCAGCTAATTTTATGAAACTAAATGCTAAATACAGATTTACTTACTTTATTTTTATATTATTGCTCTCTTAAATTTTGATTGTATATGATTACTTAAAGATAAATTTCAAACACACTATCAAAGATTATAATTTAAATAAAAGTAAAATGATGAGCAGTGTGGCTAAAGACGAATCACTATAAGGAAATTTTTATTTTTTAAGCGTTAAATCGCTATAGAGATATATAAAAATAAAGGCCTCTTCCGAGACCTTTATTTTTTATATTTAAGTATAATTAAACACTCAACATACTATTTAAAGTTTCAGAGACATTTTTCGATTTCACTTTAGGCTGCAATGCTTGCAAAGCCTGTTGCACTTGAGTCCGCTGAGGTTCTGCCAAAGTGTACCAACGCGACAATACTTGTAACAGTCGTGAACCTAAAATTGGGTTCTTCTCGTCTAGATATTGTGCAAGGTTAATAAAGTGAACTACACCAAAGCCCCACGTGTTTTCAGGATTATTTGATAATCCTCCACTCACCGCACGAATACGGTTTGGAGTTGTTAAATCATAATCAGGATGTTGAGTGAGGTATTCAATTGTTTCAGTTGTCGCATTCGGATTTGCAGCCTGAATCATAAACCACTGATCTAAAGATAAAGCTTCATCTTTAAAACGGTCATAGAAATCAGCAAGTACATCTTGAGCTTGAGGCGCATTTTGCCATACCAGTACACGTAGCGCACCTAATCGTTCAGACATATTACCTGTGTTCTGATATTGCACATGTGCGAGTTCAAATGCGGTTTGATCACCCTGACGAGCCATCATCATCAGCATGATGTTCTTTAACGCACGCACGCCCATTGCTAAAGAAAATTCTTTTTGCAAATCTGGGTCAAGTGTAAGGTAAGTATCTTTCCAGAATGAACCCAACTCTTGTGCTAAACGATTGAGCAATGCTTCACGTTTTACATGAATATCAGCTGGTGCATAGTTCTGATCGATACGACTACCCAAATAACCTTCGCTTGGTACATCAAACAAACGCGATGCCAATAGCGGGTCGCGGCCGACTAACTCAGGCAAAGTACGTTGAATTGCCTGAATGTATGCATCAGCAGAATGGTCTTCTAGCAAAATACGTTCAAGCAAAGTTTGCGTTGCTTGCCATTGGTTAAAACCATTCGTTTCGTGCTGAATTAAGAAAGCTAATTCTTCATCGGTATAATTAAACACAAGATTTACGGGTGCAGAGAAATTACGGAGTAGCGAAACAACTGGTTGTTCAGTCACACCTGTAAATTCAATGCTTGCCTCGTCTTGATCAAACAAGTACACGCCATCTTTAACATCGTTTACAAATAGGCTGTCACTGTGCAAAGTATATTGCTCACCTGTTTTAGCATTAAAGAGTGCTAAAGCCACAGGAATCGGAACAGCTTTTAAATTTGGGTATTTAGGATGTGCTTTCAGGCTTTGTTTAAAGCTTAAACGGTAAGTTTGTGCTGCTGCATCATATTCACCTTTTGCTTCAAGCTTTGGTGTACCTGGTTGGTTATACCAAGTTAAGAATGCAGATAAATCTACACCAGAACCCGCTGTTAAAGCAGCAACCCAATCTTCTACAGTCACGGCTTGTCCATCATGACGGCGGAAATACTCATCAGTCCCTTGACGGTATTTTTCTTTACCTAACAAGGTCGACATCATGCGGTTAATTTCCGCACCTTTTTCATAGACAGTCGCCGTATAGAAGTTATTAATTTCCACAAAGTGATCTGGACGCGGCGGGTGCGATAATGGACCTGCATCTTCAGGGAACTGGTGTGATTTCAGCACAGCGACATCATCAATACGTTGAACCGCAGCAGATTGTAAATCTTCAGAGAATGACTGATCACGGAATACGGTTAAGCCTTCTTTTAAGCAGAGCTGGAACCAGTCACGGCAAGTAATACGGTTCCCTGTCCAGTTATGGAAGTATTCATGGGCAATCACAGACTGTACACGCATAATCGCAGCATCAGTCGTGTACTCTTCATCAGCAAGTACGCATGCAGTATTAAAGATATTTAAACCTTTATTTTCCATTGCGCCCATGTTGAACTGACTGACTGCAACAATCATATAGTTGTCGAGATCATAAGGACGACCATAATGTTCTTCATCCCAACGCATCGAATGCTTTAATGCTTCCATCGCAATATGACATTTTGGAATATCTTTCTCAATTGCATAGATTTCTAAAGCAACATCACGTCCTTCAGAGGTCGTATAGCGATCTTTAAGAACTGCTAAATCACCAATGACACAAGCAAATAAATAGCTTGGCTTTTTGGTCGGATCTTGCCAAATCGCGAAGTGACGGTTTTCACCAGCCTCACCTGTTTCTAGCAAATTACCATTGGCAAGTAGCACTGGATATTTTTTGTCTGCTTCTACGCGTGTAGTAAATACAGAGAGTACATCTGGGCGGTCTGGATAGAACGTGATTTTGCGGAAACCTTCAGGTTCGTTCTGCGTTACAAACAAGTCATCTGCTTTATATAAGCCTTCTAATTGAGTATTTGTTTCAGGATGAATAATGACTTGAGTTTGTAAAATGACCTCATCTGGTGCATCAGTGATCACCAGTTGTTCACTATCGAGTGAATATTGTGCAGGAGTGAGAATTTGTCCATTTAACTGAACAGACTGTAATTCTAGGTCACGGCCTAATAGCACCAGATCTCCAGCAGTTTGACGCTTCATCACTAATGTCGAATCAACAATTGTTTTGTCATCATATACTTGGATATCAAGATTAATTGATTCAACCAAGAACGCAGGTTTTTGATAATCTTTTAAATAAACTGTCTGATCTGCCTGAACTGGAGGCTGCGCCGCAATATTCATCTTTATTCCTTATATACTCGTCTAAACGGTAGTATGAGTCGTCATGAAATATCATACGCCAAGTCATACATACTGTATTTGATTACCTTTATGAAATTAATGGGACTTCATTTATACATTTCAAATTAGAATCTTGTTTTATTAGCACAGATTAGACCAAATTTACGATAATCGTTGTTTATATAAGCAATCTATACAATAAAAATAAAACACCTTTAGCTTTTAACATTTTTTAGAGTCAGCTTACATTTTGGGCATGGTTCTTGCCTAATTAAATATACCAATATGGGTATCTAAATTAGAACAAGAGGTGTAAGCATGGAATTTAAAGCACATTTTCATCGACTAGAGAACATTAAAGCTATTCATGATCTATCAGCAGCAGGACTCGATCACCATGTGATTGCCGTGTTCTTATCTGCGGAAGGTATTTCTATTACAACTCAGGAGGTTACTTCTATTGTTAATACTTACGATGCGTTAGGGAAATTGAAATTACCAAGTAAAAAAGTACAGGCGCTTATTAAGGCCAAAAAGCTTGGCCAAAATGATGAGAGCTTGCCGTGCCCTGTTTAATTCAACTTTTTAACTCACGATGAAAACCTAAAATCGAAACATAGATTTTAGGTTTTTCTATTTTAGCAACAAACGAAAGTGGCAATCTCAGCCATCTATAGCTCGGCTGTGTATAATAGCCCCATCATTTTTATTTTATGTTCGGAGCAAAATGGCCTTACAAATTCTACAGAAACAGCTAGATGAAAGTAGCCATTGTCCTCTCTGCCAAGCTTCAATGTACTGGGTAGATGCCGAGCAATTTGAACAAGACATTCAATTCCATGAATGCAGTCATTGTCAGCACCGTCTATTTAAAGATCAAAGAATGACTTGCCACTGTGATACATGCACAAAACAACGCAAAAAGCTTCTACAACAAACACGCCTACAAGAACAACGACAATTTAAGTCAAAAGAACAACCTCAACGCAGTCTGGAACAGCTCAGCTTTTTACATAAACTGTTCTTGCTAAGTCTCCTAGACGACTATGCCCGTGAAGAAATCGCTCATGATGAATATATTCATTGGGACAAAATTAAATACCATCACATCACGCCTAACTGGATGTTTCAGAGCTATTTAATTAAACAGTTGCATAAAGATGGCATTTTGAATGCAAATGACCAAACTGATGACCCACAATGTTTTCACTTAAATATTCGTTTAGATGGCTACAGCGATCCAAGTTTATTTAGTGTGGCTCAGCAACTACGTAATTGGTTTTATGAAAACTTAAGTTTTGGTATTCCTTTTCGTAGTGCAGATGAAGTGAAAGACGTACTTTTTCAGGTGCTCTATCAGGAAATTATCCAGTTCATGCAGTTCTACTGCCGAACTTGGGGTATCCAAATTGCTGGAAATTCAAACTTTCAAAGCTTTTGCTATCGTTTAATGGATTCACTCGCAATTGGGCAGATTTATTATCTGGTACAAACTGCACTCGAATATCTGTATAAACAAAAAGTTTTACAGCCTCGCAATGATAAGTTTATTAATACCAATCTATTAAAGAAGACTTTAGAACAATATCGCGAAAGAGCCGTGACCGAAAAGTGGGAAACCTCTATGCTCCCTCGTCCTCACAATATTCCTTACAGTAAAATGAGTTATATTTTGCTTAATCGTTTCTTAGGGTACGACGAACAGATATTTGTGCAACCTGTATGGAAAGCATGGCGAAAAATTGAACCACGTTTAAACTTTTATTCTGTCAAACGTTGTATGTATTGTGGTTCAAATGATTTAACCGTTGACTATGATGCAGCAGATTATGTTTCTTTGATTTGCCAAAAATGTAAGCATCAAGACCACTATTTTACCCACTAAATTTATAATCACTTTGGCTTACTAGGGATAATAATATGACATCGACATCTAGTTTGATTGAACAGGTCATTGAAGCTTGGCAGTACATGCAAGCCAAAACGCCTCTTGTACAATGTATTACCAATAGCGTTGCTGCAAACTATACGGCCAATGTATTACTCGCGTCTGGTGCTTCGCCTGCGATGATTGATAATCCTTATGAAGCCGAAAGCTTTACCAAAATCGCATCGGCCTTGAGCATTAATTTAGGTACGCCCACCACTGAGCAAATGCAAGCCATGCAGATCTCAGCTAAAACAGCTCAGCTAAATGATATTCCATGGGTACTTGATCCGGTTGGCTATGGCCCAATTTTAGCTTGGCGTAGTCAAATGACAGACGAGCTTTTACAATTTAAGCCAAGCATTATTCGTGGTAATGCTTCAGAAATCAGTACGCTTGCAGGTAATCAGGTTCAATCTAAGGGTGTAGATAGCACCCTAAGTAGTGATGATGTCTATCGACAGGCTTACGCGCTATTAGTACACACAGACTGTATCGCAATTTCAGGCGAGTCAGATTACATTCTGTCTAAAGAACTGGATGTCGTTATCCAAATTAACGGCGGCAGCCCCTTACAACCTAAAATTACGGCAACAGGATGTGCTTTGGGTGCATTAATCGCTGCATATAGTGCGGTAACGACTCCAACCATTGCAGCGCTTTCAGCTCATATACATTTTGCAATTGCGGGTAAACTTGCATCCAATCAGGCACAAACCATGGGAAGTTTTAGTACCATTTTTATGGATTATATTCATATGTTAGATGCCAACCTGATTGAGCAATATGCAAATATCAAACTATTTGGTTTAAAGGCATAACCACAAGAAGTTATGCCTTTGTGGGTAACGGACTACTTTAAAAGTAAATAGATATCTGTAATAAGATCACATTCTTTCACATCATGCACAAAGTTATGATAGTGAAAGAAAACTGGATAATCCCCAGCTTCTTCAGGCTGCTCAGGTAACCAGTTTTTAAAAATGTAATATACGCTATCTTTAATCTGGTCATGGCTACCCAAATGTCTTACGGTCGCGTAACGTCCGGCAGGAATTTCCCCTGTTTGTACGCCATAAATATTTTCAGGTACAGTGGTTTCAATTGACCCTGCAATGTCAAACCTAAACGCGTCTGATGGCGTTTGTTCAGGGTCAGAAAAAGGAATGCCATACGTTCTTGATTTAGTCACGGGTGATAAACCCGTTTCTTTACGCCAAGCAATAAAACGCGCAGCAGTTTCAAAAACTTTATCTTGACTTCCCAGATGCGACAGATACGCAATCTTTTGGGCAGGACGCTCAACAATATTTACATTCATTTTTAGCTCACTTTTCGGAAGTGTAAAAACAAACTTCTGGTGCCAAGATTCCCAGTCCGGTTTATCTCTAAAAGCCCGAGGAGTTTGATCAAATGAACGCTTAAATGCACGAGTAAATGCCTCTGGACTATCAAACCCTGCTTGTAATGCAATCTCAATAATTTTGAGATCGGGTTCAAAAGCCAATTGAAAAGAGGCCCGCTTTAAACGAGAAAGTTGAATAAACTTCATCACATTTAAACCAATATGAACGGCAAAAATACGATGAAAATGAAATTTGGATAAGGCTGCAATCTGGCTCAATCGATCAACATCTAAATCTTCATCTAAATGTCTTTGAATATAATCGCAAACCAGTTGCAGCTTTTGTGTATATACAGCCATACATTTATGTCTGTTCATTCGATAGCACTACTTTTACATAGTGCTGATCTCTATTCTTGATCGAAATTGCGCTTTTTAAAGTTATACAACTTGCTTAAAATAATCTTCTTTTGGCATATCAACAAGTTCAACACACAATTGAATTTCTTTATTAAATTCTTGTTGTAGATAATTTTTATTGCTGAGTGCCGCTAACAACTGATCACCCATCAGTTGTTTTTGCTCTGCATTTCTTCCCGACAAAATATAAACTTTTACATGAATATAAGCCTGTTCTAGTCCCAAACCAATTAGGAAAACATCATCTTTACGCGCACGGCTTTTAATGTCTTCTGGGCTAAACAACTCTGTTTCAATGAGCGTTGTATTAATTTCTTTAAGTAATTGTTTTGCGTTTAATCCAGTTAAGTTATCTGAATAATCAACTACAATGTGCGGCATAGCCACCTCAATTTATGTAATAAGTAATTAAGCTAATTAAACTTTACTCAATAAATAATAAAGCTAATCGAACCTGATCATATCCCATTCGAGGACTGGTTGCTTCAACGATTGGTCTTAGTTTGATCGAACCATCATCAGAAAAATGATCTGGATTTTGGCGCTTTTTCAGTTTCTTATAAATTTTTCGGATTTCTTCCACCACCTCTTCACCAGGATGGGCAACCGAAATATCCAGTTTTTGTTCTTTATGAAGTCGCGCCAAATGATTAATAATAGTTGCTGGTGTTAGGCCACGTTCATGCGCGATGTCTTCAATCTCATAGCCTTCTTCAAACAACGCACGTGTTTCGTCTAGAGTTGCCGTAGCGTAATTTTGCTTTCCACCTTTTGCGATTTTTTTCTCATTACGAGAAATCTCGGTTTCATTTAAAGTTCCGCCACAATGACGAATAAATGCTTTGTGCTGAGCAGTTAAATCTACATCTGCAAAGTTGTCTTCTGCTTCTTTAGACAACTCTTGGAAACGACGATCGGCTTTTACAGCCAAGCTATCTAGCTCTAGAGCTTGCTCGTTAATCCCTAATAACTTTAAACCCGTTAAAGATTTCAAACGCGACAATGCCACATAGCCCTGACCTTTTTCGAAGGTATTCGTGAGGTTAATTTCAGCAGCTTCTAAAGTCATCCCTTGGCTTTTATGAATGGTAATCGCCCATGCCAAACGGAGTGGAATTTGCTGGAAACTGGCAATCACTTTACCTGCATCATTTTCAACTGACCAAGTTTCAGGCGCGACCAGCAATGTCGTGCCATCGGTCAATTTCACCTTTGGTAGCAAACCATTTTCATCATCTTCTTCAAAACCAATCACTTCACCTAAACTCCCGTTGATATATCCCATATCAAAGTTGTTTTTTACAAACATGACTTTTGCATGTTTCTTTAAGGTGAGCTCTTCTGGTGCACGAACCGAAGATTTTAAAGTTTCTATCAGTTTTTCATTACCATCTAAAACTGCATTAAATTGATGTCCTTCATTATCAATTTCATTTAAGTGCTGATAATTGATATTGTCGACATCCATATTGTGCGTATAGAGACGAGTAAAGGTCTCACCAATATCATGCGAGCGTGATTGACGTAACGCGTGTATATGGTCTGCTTGAATATTTTGCGCACGAATGGCATTTAAAATCTGGTTAAGGATTTCATCATCTTGGCGGTGTTGTTCTGTTAAATAACATACGCGAAATTTAGCTTCGACCCATGCATCAGACATAAAACAGAACTTGTCACGGTTGGCTTCACTATTACGTCCAACTGGTGGCAACTGAAAGAAATCTCCGGCAACAATGACTTGGATGCCACCAAATGCCTCGTCGCTCTCTTTAAAATATTTTAAAACCTGATTCACCAGATTAAGCTGTTTTGCATGTAACATCGAAATTTCATCGATGACGAGAACTTGCGCATTTTCAAGGTGTTCCTTGAGATATTTACGCTCTTTCATACGTTTTAGGTCATCGTCAGTTAACTGATCTTTAATCCCGATGCCTGCCCATGTATGAATCGTCATGCCATTCATATGCGTTGCAGCAATACCTGTAGATGCCGTAATCGCCACAGGTACTTTACGTGCTTTTAGGTATTGGATGTACTGATTGAGTGTATAGGTTTTCCCTGCACCAGCCGAACCGGTTAAAAAGACATTTTCACCTGCTTTAAGCAGTTTAAGCGCAGTTTCCTGTTTCATAATCTCATAAGTACATCTTCAACAGCCCATAGCTTAACGACTTTCCCGAAAAAATTAAATGAATGAGCCAGAATTTCTGTAAAATCAATGTAAATCAATAACTAACAGTAAAATAATATTTGGTAGGTTTTTGGTAGGTAGGAAAATAATCTTCACATCACAATACTAAGCCCATGGTGAGGCTCACCTGTAATAACAAACAATGGATTTATGGAAGAAGGAATCACTCCATGGCTTTTAAAAATATTGCAGATCAAACAAACGGTTTTTATATTCCCTGTGTATCACTCTTTGGACCAGGATGTGCCAAAGAAATTGGTACTAAGGCGCAAAACCTCGGCGCAAAAAAAGCATTAATTGTGACCGATGAAGGCTTATTTAAATTTGGTGTCGCAGATCTTATCGCAAACTATTTAACTGAAGCAGGCGTTGCTAGCCATATTTTCCCGGGCGCTGAACCAAACCCAACTGACGTCAATGTTCATAATGGCGTAAATGCCTATAACGAAAATGGCTGTGACTTTATTGTCTCGCTAGGTGGTGGTTCATCTCATGACTGTGCAAAAGGGATTGGCCTAGTCACTGCGGGTGGTGGTCATATTCGTGATTACGAAGGTATCGATAAAAGTAAGGTACCGATGACTCCGCTGATTGCAGTCAACACAACCGCTGGTACTGCATCTGAAATGACCCGTTTCTGTATTATTACCAATACAGACACTCACGTAAAAATGGCAATTGTTGACTGGCGTTGTACCCCACTCATTGCAATTGATGACCCAAAGCTCATGATTGCGAAACCTGCTGGTTTAACAGCGGCAACAGGTATGGATGCTTTAACCCATGCTGTTGAAGCCTATGTTTCTACAGCGGCAAACCCAATTACCGATGCTTGTGCAGAAAAAGCCATCACCATGATTAGCCAATGGTTACAACCTGCTGTAGCAAATGGCGAAAACATCGAAGCTCGTGATGCAATGAGCTATGCACAGTACTTGGCTGGTATGGCGTTTAACAATGCATCTTTAGGTTATGTACATGCGATGGCGCATCAATTGGGCGGTTTCTATAACCTACCTCACGGCGTATGTAATGCAATCTTGTTACCACACGTGTGCGAATTTAACTTAATTGCCTGCCCAGATCGCTACGCAAAAATCGCAGAGTTAATGGGTGTAAAAACTCATGGACTGACGGTGATGGAAGCTGCATATGCTGCAATTGATGCCATTCGCAAACTGTCTTCATCCATTGGTATTCCATCTGGATTAACAGAACTAGGCGTAAAAACTGAAGACCTTGCGGTTATGGCCGATAATGCTCAAAAAGATGCATGTATGCTGACCAATCCACGTAAAGCAAATCATGCACAAGTTGTGGAGATTTTCAAAGCAGCACTTTAATCTTGATGTAATGGCACATCCCTCTAGTAAGTCAAACCCCTCCGACCGTTGACTTACTTTTTGGGGAATACTTAGCTCCAGCGGTATTCCCTTTTTTTAAACCTCTATTCCAATCCAACCTCTAAACCTGATTGACAATTCGCCCATTTCATTGAAGGATACTCAGCATGTCTTAATTACAATAGCTCGATAAAAATGAATACATCTTCAGCTACTCAAAATTATGTTCCAGATATTTTAGGTACTGGCTACGAACAGCTCACACTCAACTTTCCCGATGATTACGAAGGTAAAGTGGTAGCAACACTGGTTCGTAAAAAGGCCGCTCAATCTACTCAAAAAGCTGTGCTTTATATTCATGGTTTTTTAGATTATTTCTTTCAAACTGAAATGGCTGAACAATTCAACGCGCATGGTTACGACTTCTATGCGTTGGATTTAAGAAAATACGGTCGTTCCAAGCTACCCCATCAAATCTTCTATAATGTGCTTGATTTAAGTGAATACGATGCCGAAATTACTCAAGCATTAGATATCATTGCTAAAGAACAACACACCCAAGTCTTGCTTGCAGGGCATTCGACTGGCGGTTTGACAGCAACACTTTATGCTGCCCATAACCCAAACCATCCTCTTATTAAAGCGCTGTGGGCAAATAGTCCATTTTACGACTTTAATTTAAGCTTGGTCGAAAAGAAATTTGGTATTCCAATGCTCAGTCGAGTAGGAAAATATCTACCTAAAGTTAAATTCCCAAGCCAACTGAACAAATGGTACACCGCGAGTCTTCACAAAGAACTTAAAGGTGAATGGGACTTTAATCTGGACTGGAAACCAACTTCTGCCCCTACTGTTCAACTCAGCTTTGTACATGCGATTCATACGGCACAAAAAGAGATTCATCACGGGGTTAAACTCGATATCCCTGCACTGATTATGCACTCCCACCAAACCAAAAACCCTAAAAAATGGGGAGTAGATGCGACTCAAAGTGATGTGATTTTAGATGTTAAAGACATTGAAAAACACGGTAAAAAAATCAAAGGAGATGTCTCTGTTGTCTCTATTCACAATGGATTGCACGATTTAGTACTTTCAGCCCAGCCAGTACGAGAACAAGTCTATCAACAATTGTTCCAGTGGCTGGATCAAAAAATCACTTAACTGAGCTTGGGTGAGTCAAGGTATTTCATCAGCAATTGATGCGCGGGATGTTCGCTAGGTACTAACTCCATAAGACGTTCTACCGCATCAATTGCTTCAGGGAAATGAGCTAAATGCTTAAGTAATAAATCTGTTTCTTGCGTTTTAAAAATTGCATCGCTCAAGCGCGATTCAAGGCAGTCACGCCATGCACATAAAAACGGGCTTTCAGTTTTTGCCAGAAAAACACCTGTGTAAAGCTGCAAAGCAGAAGCCGCATATCCCGCATCCAGTGCTTGTTCAGCTTGTAAAAAATCGGCTTCAACATGTACAAGCAAACGATATGGCCGAGACCCAAGTAAACCACCCAAAATATCTCGAAGTTGAGACATTTCAGCTTTAAGTGTGCCCATGCTGACTTTACGTTCGCCATAGAGCGCCTGATAAAGATGCTCTAAAGTTAAGCCATGTGGACATAAGGCCAATATCGTCAAAATTTCAATTTGACGCGGTGTTAATAACAAACTTTTGCCATTAAATTTAACTTGTGGCGTCGAAAATGCACGAATATGTAATTGCTGGCGCTGCTGCTCTAGCAAAGCAGATTGAATAATGGATGCACAACGTTCAGCAGCCAATATCCCTAAACTATTATGATTCTTCCATGTGGTTGATAAATCAACGACACCTAGAGTTTGTTTTGAATATGGATCGATAATTGGCGCGGCATAACACACCCAATCATGAATCGATTCCATATAATGTTCATTAGAAAAAACACAACTTGATTGCTGAGTTTTTAAAGACAAAGCCAATGCATTGGTGCCAACAAATTCTTCACGCCATTGCCCACCCTGCACAAAGTGAACACGCTCAGCTGCACTTTGCATTTGAGCACTTGTTGCCGTCCAAATGATCGTACTACCAATGTCACCAACAGCAATTACCATTGAGGATTGTTGAGCGATATGACGTAAGTCGTCGGCACACTGACTTAAAGCCATATCTAAAGCATTTTGTGAAGCAGATTTTTTCTCGACTAATGGAGCCGCAAAACGCTCTTTAGGAATCGCAGCAGAGGCTGACCGTTCCCATGAACTTGCAATACTTTGACCCAGTTTGGCCGCATTTTGAGGAGAGAGACTATTTTGCGTACGCAGTTGATCAATCAACGTCCGTTGCTGCAATAAATCCTTTTTTGTGAACATTTGTAAATTCCTTATATATCCACATTTCTATTCCAACCTTTCTCCAACCTTCTTCTTTATATCCTAATTATACAAAGTACGAAAGTACCTACTGACAGGGTTCTTGTTAGTCTTTAGTCCTAAAAAGCAAAGGAATATTTATATGCGCTATATCGATCCAAATCAATCAGGCTCAAAAGTTCAATTTAAATCACAATATGAAAATTTTATTGGCGGTGAATGGGTAGCACCTATAAAGGGTGCATATTTTGATAATGTATCTCCTGTTGATGGAAAAGCTTTCACACGTATTCCACGCTCTAGTGCCGAAGATATCGAACTTGCTCTAGATGCAGCACATAAAGCGAAAGCAACATGGAATAAAGCCTCGCCAACGGTACGCTCAAATATACTTTTAAAAATTGCTGATCGTTTAGAAGCAAATCTTGAAATGCTTGCTGTCGCAGAAACTTGGGATAACGGTAAAGCGGTTCGTGAAACTTTAGCAGCTGATCTTCCGCTTGCGATTGACCATTTCCGTTATTTCGCAGGTTGTATTCGTGCTCAAGAAGGCGGCATCTCTGAAATTGATGAAGATACAATTGCCTACCATTTCCATGAGCCATTAGGTGTGGTTGGCCAAATCATTCCATGGAACTTCCCAATTTTAATGGCAGCATGGAAACTTGCTCCTGCTTTAGCGGCTGGTAACTGCGTTGTGATTAAACCAGCAGAGCAAACACCAGTAGGTATTTTACTAGTTGCTGAACTCATCCAAGATATCTTACCGCCGGGTGTACTTAATATTGTTAATGGTTTCGGTTCAGAAGTCGGTCGTCCGTTAGCGACAAACCCACGTATTGCCAAAATTGCTTTCACAGGTTCAACACAAACTGGACAAATGGTTATGCAATATGCGACCGAAAATATTATTCCAGTGACATTAGAACTTGGCGGCAAGTCACCAAACCTTTTCTTTGAAGATATCATGGATAAAGAGGATGACTTCTTAGAAAAAACACTTGAAGGTTTTGCCATGTTTGCCTTAAACCAAGGTGAAGTATGTACTTGCCCTTCTCGTGCTTTAGTACAAGATAGTATTGCTGATCAGTTCTTGGAAATGGCTGTCGAACGTGTAAAACGTATTAAAACTGGTCATCCACTTGATACTGAAACTATGATTGGTGCTCAAGCATCTCTACAACAGCAAGAGAAAATTTTACGTTGTATTAACACGGGTCGTGAAGAAGGTGCAGAACTCTTACTTGGCGGTAGTGGTCGTAAAGAAGTAGGCGATGGTTACTATGTTGATCCGACTATTTTTAAAGGTCACAACGGCATGCAAGTTTTCCAAGAAGAGATTTTTGGACCTGTACTTGCTGTGACAACGTTCAAAGACTTTGACGATGCAATTAAAATTGCCAATGACACCATGTATGGTTTAGGTGCAGGTGTTTGGTCACGTTCAGCACACATTTCTTATCGTGCTGGTCGCGCTATTGAAGCGGGTCGTGTCTGGACAAATTGCTATAACATCTACCCTGCTCATGCTGCATTTGGTGGCTACAAAAAATCAGGTATTGGCCGTGAAAACCACAAGATGATGCTAGATCATTATCAACAAACTAAAAACTTATTGGTGAGTTATTCAACTAAACCTATGGGCTTCTTCTAAGTTCTGCACCAAGTTGATACCAGACTATCAACACTAGAAAGAAGTAAGATCATTAATTATGTAAGAAGCCAGTAATTTAGATTACTGGCTTCTTTATTTAGTACTGTTAGTTCTCAAGTTTTTATCATTTGGAATAAAAAAGCGCCATCTATTATCTAAAGTGCTTCATTTAGGCATTGCTTTTGCATTGATTCATACAAACCCACTCGCAGGAGTATTGTATGAATCAACCAGAAACAGCTTCCGTTATTGCTTCAAGCGCAGAAGTTTCATCAGCAGAATATTTTGCTCAGCGTCAACTTAAACAAGGTACTGTGGGTTGGTTACTCCTGATTGGTTTAGGTGTAGCTTATGTGATATCTGGTGATTTTGCTGGCTGGAACTTCGGCATAGCCCAAGGTGGCTGGGGTGGTATGTTTATTGCCACTGCCCTCGCTGCAATCATGTACCTGTGCCTATGTCTTTCTATGTCAGAAATGTCCACCATGATGCCGACAGCAGGTGGTGGTTATAGTTTTGCGCGTGCTGCCTTTGGTCCTTTTGGTGGCTATTTAACAGGTACAGCTATTTTAATTGAATACGCGATTGCCCCTGCTGCTATTGCTGTATTTATTGGCGGTTATTGCGAATCTTTATTTGGCATTAATGGCTGGATGATTTACCTCGCCTGCTATGCGATTTTTATGGGCATACATTTGAAAGGTGCTGGCGAAGCCTTAAAAATTATGTTTGCAATTACGCTTATCGCAGCAGTTGCTCTTGTTGTGTTTATTGTGGCAATGGTTCCACATTTTAATACACAAAACCTGTTAGATATTCCCGTCGGCACAGCAACTGGTGCAAGTCGTTTTCTACCTCATGGTTACTTAGGTATATGGGCAGCAGTTCCATTTGCAATCTGGTTTTTCCTTGCAGTTGAAGGTGTTCCTTTAGCAGCAGAAGAAGCAAAAGATCCTGCAAAATCATTACCGCGTGGTTTGATTGGTTCAATGCTAATTTTAACTGCCTTTGCTATCCTCATTTTATTCTTGGGTGCAGGCGCAGCGGGTGCAAGTACTTTACAAAATTCTGGTGCTCCCCTCGTAGATGCTCTAGTTAAAGTTTATGGCACCAACACTTGGCTTGCGACCTTTGTAAACTTTGTCGGTTTAGCAGGTTTAATCGCGAGTTTCTTTTCAATTATCTATGCCTATTCGCGTCAAATCTTTGCATTGTCACGTGCTGGCTATTTACCAACCTCACTCTCTTTAACTAACAAAAATAAAGCACCTTACCTAGCGATTATTATTCCGGGCATTATCGGTTTCTTGCTTTCACTTACTAAAGAAGGCGATTCACTGATTTTAATTGCCGTTTTTGGTGCAACCATTTCTTATGTGTTGATTCTTTTATCCCACATCAAATTACGCCTATCTAAACCCGACATGCCCCGTCCCTATAAAACACCAGGTGGCATTGTAACCTCAAGCATTGCATTAGTTTTAGCAGTGGCTGCGGTAGTTGCAGGTTTTGTGGTTAACCCTAAAGTCTGGTTTATTGCTGCTGCTATTTATGCTGCATTTATTGCTTACTTTTTGTTCTACAGTCGCTATCATTTAATCAAGGGAACACCAGAAGAAGAGTTTGCAAATATTAAAGCTGCTGAACAAGAGCTATAAATAAAAGGATGCAACCATGAGTTATCGCAATATTGTCGCCAATCAGCAATATCACTTTGCTGACCTAAAAACTTTAATGGCAAAAGCAACGCCGTTACGTTCTGGCGATGAATTAGCAGGTGTAGCTGCCAGAGATGCAACTGAACATGTTGCTGCACAAATGACACTGGCCGATGTACCACTTAAAACTTTTTTAAATGAAGTAGTGGTCGATTACGAAACCGATGAAATTACACGACTAATTATTGATGAACATGATCTAGCAGCTTTTGCCCCTATTTCACACTTTACAGTAGGCGATTTTCGAAATTGGTTACTTGGAGAAGAAGCAACTGCACAAAGCTTAAAAGCATTAGCATCAGGTTTAACTCCAGAAATGGTGGCTGCTGTCAGCAAAATTATGCGCAATCAAGATTTGATTTATGTCGCGAGCAAGTGTGAAGTCGTTACCCAGTTTCGCAACACCATCGGTCTAAAAGGCCATCTTTCTACCCGTTTGCAACCCAATCACCCTACCGACGATGTACTTGGTATTTCTGCCAGTATTTTAGATGGCTTGATGTATGGCAATGGTGATGCCGTGATTGGCATTAACCCTGCGACAGATAATTTACATAATTTGTCAGAGCTACTGAAATTGCTTGACCATGTGATTCAGGAATATCAAATTCCGACGCAATCTTGTGTACTTACGCATATCAGCTCAGGTATTCAACTCGCTGAAAAAAATGTGCCGATTGATTTGATGTTTCAATCGATTGCTGGCACACAACTGGCTAACGAAGGTTTTGGAATTTCACTTGATTTACTGCAAGAAGGATATGAAACCACACTCGCACTCAAACGCGGGACCATTGGGCAAAATGTTATGTACTTTGAAACTGGTCAAGGCAGCGCCTTATCAAGCAATGCACATCACGGCGTTGACCAACAAACATTAGAAACCCGTGCCTATGCCGTAGCCCGTAAATACAATCCGCTGTTAGTAAATACAGTCGTCGGCTTTATTGGCCCAGAGTACCTTTTTAACGGCAAACAAATTATACGCGCAGGTCTAGAAGACCATTTTTGTGGCAAGTTACTTGGTGTGCCAATGGGCTGCGACATTTGTTACACCAACCATGCTGATGCCGACCAAAACGACATGGATGTTCTCCTTACCCTATTTGGGGCGGCGGGCATCAACTTTATTATGGGTATTCCGGGTTCAGATGATGTCATGCTCAATTATCAAACGACTTCGTTCCATGATGCCCTATATTTAAGACAGCTTTTAGGTTTAAAACCTGCTCCTGAGTTTTCTGCTTGGCTTGAACAGCAAGGTATTTTTAAACAACAAAACTCTCAAATTTGTTGGGCAGATCACATGCCCGACCAATTCTCTCGCCTGCTCATGAACTAGGGAGAACACTATGAAACTCAGTCGTGATATTCAATATCCCTCCTCTACCCATCAAGATCAGTGGGAAAAACTCAAACAGTTTACCGATGCCCGTATTGCTTTGGGTCGTGCAGGTTGCAGTATCCCAACACAAGCCTTACTTGAGTTCCAGTTGTCTCATGCACAAGCTAAAGATGCTGTTTATCAAGATATGGATGTTTCATATTTATCTGAGCAATTACAGCAACAGCAACTTCCAAGCATTCATGTACAAAGTAATACATCCAATAAAGAAATTTATCTCAAACGCCCAGATTTAGGACGTCAGCTTTCAGATCAATCAAAAGATATCTTAATTAAGGAATATGCAGAAAATCCGAAGCCATACGATGTTTGTATTGTGGTAGGTGACGGACTCTCTGCAAGAGCAATTGAAGCGAACGCTGTGGCATTTATTGCAGCGCTGAGTGAGCAAGTTCAGCAAGAAAACTGGTGTCTTGCACCAATTGCACTTGCGACAGGTAGCCGAGTTGCTTTAGGTGATGAAGTTGCTGAAATCTTTAAAGCATCCATGCTTGTGATGCTTATTGGAGAACGTCCGGGATTAAGCTCTCCGGACAGTATGGGCATTTACTATACATGGAATGCATATTCAGGCTGCCTCGATGCGAAACGCAATTGTATTTCCAATGTTCGCCCAGCAGGCTTAAGTATTCCAGTTGCAGTACAACGTTTAATCGCATTAATGAAAAATTCAAAACAACTCGGATTTTCAGGCGTTAATTTAAAAGATGAACATCAACTTTCAAACATAGGCCTTGAGGAAACTCAAAAGCTATTATTTTAAACAGTAGAATATGTTTAGGGATTTATTCATAAATAGATAATCCTTTGCATAACAACATCATTTTAACGAAAAATATCAATTTCCGGGTATTGGCGATTTATACAGATATTCTCTTCTTTATATTTACCGCTATACTCCACGTATTGATCTTCTATGAATCATTTGTATGAACACAACAAACGCCTTCCCTAAAACTATTTATGCCATTCAGCATCTTGCTTTCGAAGACTTAGGTTCATTAGAAGATGTCTTTTATCAACTCGGATTTCGCGTCCGTTATTTTGAGGCGGGTGTTGATGATTTAACCCCGGCTTTTTCACATGAAGGTTTAACCATTATTTTAGGTGGTCCAATCGGAGTTTATGAAACTGACGATTATCCATTCTTAAAAGATGAAATTGCTTTACTCAAACAACGTTTAGCAGCTGATAAACCTACTCTGGGCATTTGCCTAGGCGCACAGCTTATTGCTCATGCACTTGGCGCAAAAGTATATGCAGGACATCAAAAAGAAATTGGCTGGGGCCCATTGAGCCTAAGCCTACGCGCTAATCAGGTTTTATCTGGTTTGCTTAATAATGTGCATGTTCTACATTGGCACGGCGATACTTTCGACCTTCCTGAAAATGCAGTGCTCTTAGCAAGCTCTGATATTTATACCAATCAGGCATTTGAAGTCGGAAATAATATTCTTGCCTTGCAGTTCCACATTGAAACCACTGAAGAGCATTTTGAAAAGTGGTTAATTGGTCATACATGTGAACTTCGCCATGCAAATATTTCAATTCCAAAACTTCGCGAAGATAATTTGCAATACGCTCAAGCGCTCGAACATGCTGCATTTGAAATTATTCAAAAATTTCTCAAACGTATTGGATATAGCGGTTAAATTATAAAAATACAATTAATTAAATTATATCCATAAAGCCAAATGCTTACTTTTCACCCAAAGGTAGATTATTAATCTATCTTTGGGAACCTTTATAATTAATTTCCGTGTATTATTAATTTATTCATTTTGTAACATAAAATAAACGCTGATTTACTATGGAAATCCTGAAATTTATTAAAAGCTTTAACACGGTGAATACTTATTTATCGCTAGCATTTATTCTTCTTATAATCATTGTTCTTTATTTTTATGTGGTTAATCCAGCTTAGCTTATTTGCCAAAGCGCAATAAAGAATAATATATGTAAGAAAATAGATATAAAAAAGCCCAACTCAGTTGGGCTTTTTTATATCTGCTATTTACTCGAAACCTGTTACTCGTGTTACTTTTTCTCAGGCTTAAAGCTATCTTTCAAATCGAGAATACGGTTAAACACTGGTTTTTCAGGTGAATGATCGTGCTGATCTGCAACGAAATAACCTTCACGTTCAAACTGGAAACGATCTTCTGGACTCGCTTGTGCTAAAGCAGGTTCAATTACAGCTTCTAATACTTTCATCGAATCCGGATTTAGGTTTGCCAAGAAATCATCACCTGTTTCAGGGTCTGCTTCTGTGAACAAACGATCGTAAATACGTACTTCAGCAGGAATACCTTTGGTTGCAGATACCCAGTGAATCACGCCTTTCACTTTACGACCTTCAGGATTTTTACCTAAAGTTTCAGGATCAATTGAACATTTCAGCTCAACCACTTCACCATTTGCATCCTTAATGACTTCATCACATTTAATCACGTAAGCATGACGTAAACGTACTTCGCCGTTAGGAATTAAACGTTTAAAGCCTTTTGGCGGTACTTCCTCAAAGTCTTTACGGTCAATATAGATTTCCTTAGTTAAAGGAATTACACGATCGCCCATATCAACGTTAGGATGGCGAGCATGCGTAAGATCCATATCTTCTGGTAAATTGGTCAAAGTTACTTTAAGTGGACTTAAAACAGCCATACCACGCGCAGCTGTATTTTCCAAAGATTGACGAATACAGAACTCAAGCATTGCAACATCTACAATACCATCAGTTTTTGACACACCTACACGTTTACAGAAATCACGTAAACCTTCTGGAGTAAAACCTCGACGGCGCATACCCACTACTGTTGGCATACGCGGGTCATCCCAACCATTCACATGACCACCTTCCACCAACTTACGTAATTTACGTTTTGATGTAATGGTGTAGTCCACGTTTAAACGTGAAGATTCGTACTGATGTGGAACTGCTTTAGATTTTACCTTTTCTACAATCCAGTCATAAAACGGACGGTGATCTTGGAACTCTAATGTACAAAGCGAATGAGTAATCCCCTCAATAGCATCAGACAATGGATGAGCATAGTCATACATTGGATAGATTTTCCACTTATCACCTGTTTGGTGATGCTCTGAATGCAATACGCGATATAAAATTGGGTCACGCATGTGTACATTTGGGCTTGCCATATCAATTTTGGCACGTAAAACAGCTTCACCCTCTTTAAATTCACCACTGCGCATTTTTTCAAAGCGAGCAAGGTTTTCTTCAACAGATGCATCACGATATGGTGAATTTTTACCCGGCTCAACAAAACTACCGCGGTTTAACTTAATTTCTTCTGGAGACTGTAAATCAACATAAGCATCGCCTTGCTCAATTAATTGAACAGCCCATGCATATAATTGATCAAAATAACTTGATGCATAGCGTGGCTCACCATTCCAGTTAAAACCAAGCCATTTCACATCATTCGCAATACCGTCAACGTACTCTTGTTCTTCAGCATCAGGGTTTGTATCGTCAAAACGTAAATTACATAAACCATCAAACTCTTCAGCCACACCAAAGTTTAGGCAAATCGCTTTTACATGACCAATATGCAAATAACCATTTGGTTCTGGTGGAAAACGCGTTACGATCTGATTTGCACGTCCAGCAGCCAAGTCTTCAGTAATGACTTGGCGAACAAAATCTAAGCCAGCCTGTTGTTCTTGCTGCGCAGAATCGACAGAGGCATGAGTATTCGGTGTCGGGTTATTTGGCAGGCTCGAGACAACATCATTAGGCTTCATAGTGTATCAATCACTTCTTTGTAGATAAAATTTCGAAAAATTTAAACGCTATCTTCATTTTTAACAAAGATTTTAACGTTTTTTACTTGCCTTGTAGTTTACAGTTTGCTTATGCTTCTCTCAACCAAAAACCCATGGTCATAAGCCCATGTTTAGGAGATTAATGTAATGAGTTTTCCTCAAGTCGAATTAAACACCAATAAAGGTCGTATTGTTCTTGAACTGAATGCTGAAAAAGCACCTAAAACAGTAGCAAACTTTTTAGAATATGTACGTGACGGTTTTTATGACGGCGTTATTTTCCACCGCGTCATTGATGGTTTCATGATCCAAGGTGGCGGTATGGATGAAAACTTCAAAGAAAAAGCAACACGTGACTCAATTGAAAATGAAGCTGATAACGGTTTAAGCAACGACGAAGGTACGATTGCAATGGCGCGTACTCAAGCTCCTCACTCAGCGTCTGCTCAATTCTTTATCAACGTGAAAAATAACTCTTTCTTGAACCATACCTCTAAAACTGCTCAAGGTTGGGGTTATGCTGTATTTGGTAAAGTTGTTGAAGGTTTAGACATTGTTGAAGCGATCAAAGGTGTTCGCACTGGCAACCGTGGTTATCACGCTGACGTTCCTTTAGAAAATGTCGTAATCGAATCTGCTAAAATTATTTCTGAATAATTTTAGGATAAAGCTGTGACTTATCTGTTTATCTCAGATTTACATTTGTCACCTGAACACCCTCGACTCGTTCGAGGGTTTTTAGACTTATTGGTGCATTACCAAGATAAAAATACTCAGCTCTACATTTTAGGTGACTGGTTTAATGCCTGGATTGGAGATGACTATTCAGCACCATGGCTTGATGAAATTGTTGAGGCCCTAAAAGACTTTACCCAAAAAGGAAATCGAGTTTACTTTCAAGTCGGTAACCGTGATTTTGCTCTTAATCAAGTTTTCCTCAATAAATTTAATGGCGTTTTACTCCCTGACATTTATTCCCTCAATATTGCAGGACATCAATATCGTCTAGAACACGGCGATGCATTATGTACAGATGACGTTTCTTATCAAAGATTTAAAAAGATTATTCGAAATCCGCTCTTAGTCGCTCTTTTACGTCGAACTCCACTCAGTTTTCGCACTAAGCTGGTTAATGGCTTCCGCAAGAGAAGCTCCGCGGATAAACAGCAAAAAAGCTATGAAATCATGGATGTAAATGAACAAGCAGTTCTGTCTGCTTTAGCAAATGTAGATACACTGATTCATGGGCATACTCACCGCCCTTCAATTCATCAAGTGCAAGATAAACAACGAATTGTTCTTGGCGATTGGCGTGAGGATCAGGCTTATATTTTAGAAATTGATCCATCTTCAAATATGCGACAGCTCGAATTGGTTGTCTGGAATTATTAGCTAGAAATTAGTCACTTTTTATTTGAAATTTCAATTCTTTAATTTTTTTATTTAAATCAAAATCCCAAATCACACATACCCCAGTAATAAATACAAATCTCCAATTTATATGTCCATACTTTTGATACTCAATGTATAAAATTAAAAGACACAGTACAAATGCAAAAATTATAAAGGCTTTAACATTTCTACTTTCTCGCAACTTACTCTTTGCATCAGTTGGCATTAAATCAATCATTTTCAATAGATTACTAAAACTTTATATAAGTATTATATTTCTTTATCAAATTACATAGGAAATGTTTTTGAATAAAATAGCGTATGATGACAAAGATTAAATTCTCTCAATTGCCATAAGATTGATATGGAGTAGACCTATGGACCTATTGAATTCTGTTAAAAGCCGCTATACAACAAAAGCGTACGATTCTGAAAAGAAAATCCCTCAAGAAAAAATTAATAAATTATTAGAAATTTTACGTTTTTCACCTTCTTCAGTGAATATACAACCTTGGCACTTTTTCATTGCAGATAACCTTGCAGCTAAAGAAAGAATAGCGAAAGCCTTAACAGGTAAATATGCTTACAATGGTCCCAAAGTGCTTGAGTCATCACACACACTTGTATTCTGCACAAAAACAGACATTTCATCTGAATACTTAAATCAATTACTTGAACAAGATGATTTAAGTGGCCGTTTTAAAGATGAAAAAGCTAAATTAGGCCAAAAAGATACTCGCCATGGCTATGTTGAGTTCTATCGAAATGAGCAGAAAAATTTATTTGGATGGATGGAAAATCAAACATTCATTGCTCTGGGGCAACTACTTTTTGCTGCGGGTTTAGAAGGAATTGATGCAACCCCAATGGGCGGCTTTGATGAAGACATTTTAAATAATGAGTTAGGTTTAACTGAAAAATGCCTACGTAGTTCAGTCATTGTTTCTCTAGGTTATCGCAGTGAAAACGATTTTAATGCCAAACTACCTAAATCACGCCTACCAGATGAAGTTATTTTTACCTATTTATAAAATTAGAATAGTTCAAGAGATTCAACTCTCTTGAACTATAAAGCCATTGCCCTAGCTAAACAAATCACGCCACTTATCCCAAATAAAATACCTAAAGTGGTAGGCCATTTTAATTTTTCTTTATATAAAATAACGCCACTTGCAATGCCTAATAGCACCACAAGAATATTCATACTTGCAAAAACAATTGCAGGTGAATCCTTTAAAAGAATATGAGCTTTCACATATAAAGCAATATTCGAAAAATTAAGTACACCTAATATCAACCCAGCTATAGCACTTTTAAACTGCCATTTTTGGGTTTTCTGCACCAATAAATATGAAATTGATAATATAAAAGCTGTAATAAAAATAAGATTCAAAGTCAGTGTAAATTGAAGACCTAAACTACTCGTATATTTTAAGAGAATATCTACTGCGGCATATCCACACCAAACACTTAATAGAGCAAAAATTGCTTTTCGAGATTGATGATTTGAAGAAGCACCCATTTGTCCAAAGAGGACAAGTAAAACAGCAAAAATTCCTAAACCTATTCCCCATAGTTTTAATACATTAAATTGTTCATGAAAAAAGAAATAAGCTGCAAGTAAAGAAAGTACGACGGAAAGACGCTGTGCAACCTCAGTCTTAACAATTCCTGCATATTCTAATGACTTGGCTAAACACAGAAAAATACTGGGCAAAATCAATCCTAATGCAACAATTAGCCACCAAGGGGTCTTTGATATTGAAATGTGTTGAATATCAGGCTGAAACCACCAAAAGCAAAGAAGACTCGCGCTCGCATAGTTCCATGTAATCATCTGTAATGGCTGATACCCTTTTTTCTTTAAGTTTTTTAATAGGATAGACACCAAAACACTACTTAAAGCAGCAGCCAATATTAATATCATCGATTAAAACTCTATTTATTTAAATATATGAGTCACCATAGTCACATTATGACCTTTGATGAGTTTAATATTTTGAATTAACTTTTAAATAAACATAAAAAAACCAGTCATTATCTGACTGGTTTCTTTTTTAGATATCAATTAACGATTATTTTCGTCTTCTTGACCATCTTCAAATTTAGTATCGTTGTCAAAACCACCTTGATGACCACCGAAGCCGCCTTGACCACCGAAACCACCACCTTGACCACCGAAGCCACCTTGACCGCCGAAGCCGCCACCTTGACCGCCACCGAAGCCGCCTTGACCACCGAAGCCACCTTGAGCGCCACCGAAGCCACCTTGAGCACCACCGAAGCCGCCTTGAGCGCCACCGAAGCCACCAGTAGGTTGACCACCACCAAAGCCGCCTTGTGTGCCACCTTGTGCTGGGAAGCCTGTACCTTGCGCGCCTGCAGGGCGTGGGTTACGAGCTGGAACAACAGTTGAAATCGCGTGTTTGTAAACCATTTGACTTACTGTATTTTTTAATAAAACAACATATTGGTCAAATGATTCAATATGACCCTGTAATTTAATACCGTTCACAAGGAAAATAGAAACAGGGATACGTTCTTTACGGAGAGAATTTAAGAACGGATCTTGTAAAGTTTGACCTTTAGACATTTTTAACTCCAAAAAAAAAATTTTAAATCAGCGCAAAAAAACTATCTTTATTTTTCAACTAAAAATTATAAAAAGACAGTGTGCAAATTTTGCTTTATCCATAAGAGTTTCGCAAGTCTTCTTTCGCCTGCTTTATCGTCAAGTAAGTTTTAAAATCGTGTATTTCTTGCAAAGAACGTAACCACGTATATTGACGTTTGGCAAGTTGTCGTGTTGCAAATAAAGCTTTATCCTCCATTTCACGTTTACTTTTGAGACTTATATCACTTTTTAATAGAAATTCTAGTGCTTGTCGATAACCCACCGAACGCATTGAGGGTAAATTTTCATCTAAATCGTATTTTTCAATTAGAGCTTCAACTTCACTCAAAAAACCGATATCCCACATTTTGCTCAATCTTTGCTCAATGCGTTGATGTAATTCTACCCGATCTGGAAGTAAAGCATAATTATGAAATATGTATCGATATGGTACGTTTTTGGGTTGTTCTGCCTGCAGTTTAGTAATTGGCTCACCCGTAAGCTTATAAACCTCTAGTGCTCGAATAATCCTTTGCTTATCAGTCACATTAAATTTTACAGCCGCGGCAGGATCTACGGAAACTAATTCATCATAAACAGCCTGCCACCCTTCATTTAAACCTTTTTCTTCAATTGCTGCCCGAACTTGGGGATCTGCACTCGGCAAATTACTCGATAGACCTTCTAATAATGACTTAAAGTACAACATTGTGCCTCCTACTAAAATAGGAGTTTTCCCGCGTGAATGCATGTCATCAATCAACTTAGACGCATCTTCAACAAATTGAGCAGCTGAATAAACTTCAAGAGGAGTAATCAGATCAATTAAATGATGAGGATATAGCGCTTGCTCTTCACGAGTTGGTTTAGCAGTACCGATATCCATATCTTTATAAACGAGAGCAGAATCAACAGAAATCAGCTCAAAATTTCCACGCTCGTATAATTCACATGCCAAAGCGGTTTTACCGCTTGCAGTTGGTCCCATTAAATTGATGACGGGCAATTGATTTGACATGTAAAACTACTCTCCTCGAGCAAATAATTTATCTAATTGAGATAATGGAAATGCACGCCAAGTTGGCCTTCCATGGTTACATTGGCTCGCAAATTCAGTTTGTTCCATTTGGCGAAGTAAAGCATTCATTTCCGAAAGACTGAGTTGTCGATGTGCACGTACTGCTCCATGACATGCCATTCCAGCTAATAACTCATCTCTTTTTTGAAGTAATCCTTGTGCTTCATCATTTGGATCTAAATCATTTAAAAGTTCAGGAATAAGATTTTCAAAGTCAGCTTTTTGTAATATGGCTGGTACTCCCCGAACAATAATCTGCTCATCCCCATATAAATCAATTTCAAGCCCTAAACGCTCAAGTTGAGGTTTCAACTCTTCCACACGAACTGCCTGCATACGGCTAATAGAAATGACTTTAGGTATAAGCAACTGCTGAGATGTCCAGAACTCTGGTTTATCCCAAGCATTTTTCATTTGCTGTAATAAAATACGCTCATGCGCTGCATGCATATCAACAATAATCAGCCCTTCAGTGTTTTGCGCTAAAACATAAATTCCATGAAGTTGAGCAATTGCGATGCCTAACGGAAATTCATCGACTTTAGTTACTGGCTCAATATCTTCATTTACTGAAAAATTAGCAGGTTGATCACGCAGTGGCGCTAGGTATGTCTTTAACGCATTATTTAACTGAGGAGAGCCATTATATCTTGGGGTTTGATCTGCATAATGAACAGTTTGTGGTCGACTAGCATTAAAATCAGTTAATAGCTCTGTTGGTGCATTCTGAGTTCGCGCTTCATTGTCTGGATTTAAAGCTTCATTTGCCCGATGCAGCGTAAATTGTTCCTGATATTTAGGTTGAGGCTGCATAGAGTAATTTGAGGTTTCATCCACTTTCATCGCTTGAGCTAAATCAGCGCTCGCTGTCTGAAATTGCGACAAAGTTTCTTTTGCATAATGTCTTACAAACTCATGCACTTCTCTTTGATTCAAAAAACGGATTTCATGCTTGGTCGGATGAACATTCACATCGATATTTTCAGGATCAACTTCTAAGAAAAGTAAATAAGATGAATGCTGATGGCCATGTAAAATACCGTCATATGCCATACGTAGCGCATGTGAAATCGTTTTGTCTTTGACGATACGACCATTTACATAGACATATTGCATATCAGCCTGCGCACGTGCATCTGAAGGATGACCAAGCCACCCCGATAAACGCATGCTAATACTTTCGGCATCCATCCAATATGCATTTTGTACAAATTGCGAACCTAATAATTGCTGTACGCGCTGAAAACGGAGCTCTCCGCTATCTGCTATAGGTAAATTAATTCTAATATTATCATTATGTTCAAGCACAAAACGTATATCAAAATGCGTTAAAGCCAGACGACGAACAATCTCTTCAATATGACCAAATTCAGTCGTTGGTTTCTTTAAAAATTTACGGCGGGCCGGTACATTAAAAAATAAGTCCTGAACACGTATGTGGGTTCCCTTTTGAGCAGCAACAGCTTGTACCTCTTGATGATCAAAGGCTGTACCATTGACTTCAACCTGATGACCAATACCACTGTCATCTTGGCTACTGGTCAATGTCAATCTTGAAACTGCGGCAATCGAAGCAAGTGCCTCCCCGCGAAATCCCAAACTTACAATCGCGTGTAAATCTTCTGCCGTTTTAATTTTACTTGTTGCATGGCGCATTACGGCTAATGCTAAATCCTCAGAATGAATACCATGCCCATTATCAATAATTTCTATTAGCGTCGAACCACCTTGAGCGATCCGCACAATCAGTTCAGTTGCACCCGCATCGATCGAGTTTTCTAATAATTCTTTAACAACAGATGAAGGACGTTCAATCACCTCACCAGCAGCAATCTGGTTGGCTAACGCTGCGTCTAAAGTATGAATACGACGTTGTGTTAGCTTTTCATCAGTCATGAAGCTGTTCCTGCAAAGTCTGATATAAATGTTCTGTGGGTAGAGTTAAAGTTACAAAACGACTCAGCTCATCCTCTGACTTTTGAATATCGATGATGATATCTGCCTGAGGAATTTCATCACCACCTTTTGATGGCCATTCAAATAAAAATAATGCATCTGCGACATCTAAATAATCACGGATTCCCATTAATTCAAGTTCATAAGGGTCATTCAAACGATATAAGTCAAAATGAAAAATTTCTTTCTCATTGATTTTATACGGCTCAACTAGCGTATAGGTTGGACTTTTAACAGAGCCTTTATGACCTAAAGCTTGTAGGAAATAGCGCGTAAGTGTGGTTTTACCCGCACCTAAGTCTCCAATTAAATAAATCACACCTGACTGAACATGTTGCGCCAACGCTTGAGCTAGACGCCCAGTATCTTCTTCATGATTTAAGACCAATTTCAATGAATACGACATAGCACACATAACATGATTCAAAATAATCGATATGATAACATTGCCCTGCCTTAAAAGCCTACTCAAGCCCTAGAAGTTGGCTTTTTTTATATCAATTCTCTTACATATTGATACTTTTTTATGTCTAGTCCAAACGAATTTCTACCGCCCATGATCGATGGTGTGAGCGCAAGCCAAGTCTATCTTCCTGCACAAGCAACTGCTCAAACTATTTTTGAGTATCTATGCCAACATTTTCAACATATTAAAGCACAAGAGTGGCAGCAACGATTTCAGGATGGCCTTATTTATGGGGCAAATGGGGAAAAATTAACTTTAACTAGTCCTTATTTAAGCAATACGCATATTTTTTATTATCGATTTCTTGCCTATGAACCACATGTTCCATTTGAACATGGGATTTTATTTGAAAATGATGACTTACTGGTGGTCGATAAACCACATTTTTTAACAATTAGCCCAACTGGACAATATGTGCAAGAAACATTATTAGTTCGACTTAAAAAACAGACAGGCAATGAATTTTTAACACCGATACATCGATTAGACCGTGAAACTGCTGGAGTTGTTCTATTTTGCAAACGGGTTGAATCGCGAGGTATTTACCAACAATTATTTGCAGAGCGTCAAGTCAATAAAACTTACCACGCTATCGCTCCTTATAAAAAAGAATTAAAACTTCCTCAAACATTACATTTGCATTTAGATAAAGGGACTCCTTTTTACACCATGCAAGTTATGGCAAATGCTAAAGCAAACACTCAGACCTATATTGAGCTTATTGAACACAACCAGATTTGGGCTAAATATCGTTTAACACCGACGACAGGTAAACAGCATCAACTTCGTGTACATCTTAATTATCTAGATATTCCAATTAAAAATGATCCATTTTATCCGACTGTTCAACATAAGGCAGATGATGATTTTTCAGAGCCATTACAACTTTTAGCTAAGCACATTTCATTTGTCGATCCACTCACAAAAGGGGAAATGTTTTTCAATTCTCAGTTTGAATTGACGTTGTAATGTAAGCGTAATGACAAAAAGATTGTTTTTTATGCCGAAAAACATTGAAATTACATTGCGATGGTTTAAAATAAATTCCTAAAAATTAAAAATCATTTGGTTTTGTTATTCATGCGAAAAACAGAAGTTTATCAGGTTCGACTGGACTCCCAAGAAAAGAAACAGGCTTTTGCTGTTTTTAAACAATTGGGAATTACCCCTGCCCAAGCGGTACGACTTTTTTTTAAACAGGTCGTATTAACTAAATCTATTCCTTTTGCTATCGAAAATCAGAGCATTAATATGGAACAATTATTAAAACTCAGAAAAGCAAAAGCATCTTCATTAAATCAAAACCCATCGACTTTAGCCGAAGATGATGACCATGAAGATTTGTTTGAAGAACTAAATGCACTTCTTGGCGAGAGCGACAAAACTTAACACTGTTGCATTTATAAACAAGTTTTAACGTCAAAAAGTTCTTTTTTTCGTTATGCTCTCTTTGTAAAAAATATAATGATAAGTTACAAGGAGTACCAAATGATCGTTAGACGAGCGACTTTTGAAGATTTAGACCAACTCGCCGTTTTGTTTGATGAATACCGCCAGTTTTATGGGGCTTCTTCTAATTTTAATGAATCACTTTACTTTCTTAAACAACGTTTTGAGAATAGAGAAAGTGTTTTTTTTATTCATATTAAAGATGAAAAAATCACCGGATTCGTTCTACTCTATTTAGGTTTTTCCTCAGTTGCTTGTTCAACATATTATATTTTAGATGATGTATATGTTACGCCAATTTTTCGTCGCCAAGGCTCAGCCAAACAGTTAATCGATACTGCCATTTTATTTGCAAAACAACAAAATGCCCTACGCATTAGCCTAGAAACTCAAAGTAATAACCATGAGTCTCATCGTCTATATGAACAAATGGGCTTCATTCGGGATAGTGAGTTCCAGACATTCCATTGCTTTCTTAAATAATATTTTGTGCTAGCTGCTTTTGCTGCTCTGATAAATAAATCCATTCTCCATCTGCTATTTCAGGTAAAACCAATTGACCTACTTGATGGCGATGCAATGCTTCTACTTTATTTCCTACAGCAGCAATCATTCTTTTGACTTGGTGATAAACACCTTGATGAATGGTCATCGTTAATTGGTGAGTTTCCAACATTGCTACATTGGTTGCAGCAAAAATGCCCTTTTCCTGATGTAAGCTGACACCTTCGCTTAACATTACGATTTGCTCAGGTGTCACTGGATCGAGAGTCGTAACATGATAAACCTTTGGAACATGTTTACGAGGATGGGTTAAAGCCTGAAGATATTTACCATCATCAGTCAATAAAAGTAAGCCTGTTGTATCTTGATCTAAACGCCCAATTGCTTGGACGCCTCGATGAATCAGGATTTCAGGTAAAAGACTAAAAACGCTTTGATGATGCTGAGGCTGATGTGAACATTCAAAACCTTTTGGTTTTTTTAATGCAATATAAACTTGTGCTCGATACTGGTAAGTTTCTCCAAAAAGCGAAAATTCTAAATTTTCAGGAGAAAATTGCTTTTTAAGATCATCGGCAATTTCTCCATCAACACTTACAGAACCATTTTTTATTAACTGCTGACAATATTTACGTGAACCAAACCCTTGTGATTGTAAAATTTTTTCCAGCAGCATGGAGGTTTCTCTTTAGAACAAAACACTCATTTTAACGCAGTTTCAACTCCCTACTCACTACTCTTTGCATTTTGTTCATTAAACTGCACTCTATTCTTCAACTACTCGATAAATATTTTCGTTCTGTTCACTTTCAAATAACAATTCGGTTGTAGGTAAAATAATTTCATTATCAACAATAATATGTTCAATACGTTGGCTTAGCTTTAAAGTTTCATTTTCGTGTTCAACTAAATTTTGCTTTAGTTGAGCCTTGGCATCATGAATCTGATCAAACTGATCTTTAATTTTGATATCTACAATTTCCATAGTCATTATCCTATGTTCATGAGTAATGACTATTTTTATAACACAACTTCGAAAAACTATAAGATTTAACTTGTTAATTTATATAACATTGTGTCCAAGCGTAACCGAAAATTAAAACTCTTTATCAATGAGCGATATACAATAAAATTTTATTAAAAATAAAATCCAATATCTGCTGAATCTTTTAAAGCTTTCACATTCCTACTCTTAAATATTATACAATTCCATTTTATTTACTTGCCCACCCCGCTCCCATGCTTGCCCAATTTGATGTTAATTTAGTTGTCCTTCTAGTTCTACTTATCTGTGGTTTACTAAGTCAAAATGCAGCTGTAACCATTGCAGCAGGTGTGTTAATTGTCGTTAAAATTACGCCTTTAAATCAGTTTTTCCCTTTTATTCAAGCACATGGTCTTAATTTAGGAATTCTTATTTTAACCATTGGGGTACTCACACCCATTGCCAGTGGAAAACTGAGTGGAGAGACTATTTTAAAGTCCTTTGTTAGTATTAAATCACTGGTTGCCATTGCAATCGGTCTGTTAGTTGCATGGTTAGGTGGCCGCGGTGTAAAACTTATGTCGAGTCAGCCTGATGTTGTTGCAGGTCTATTAATTGGCACAGTTGCTGGCGTCGCCTTGCTCCGTGGTGTACCTGTCGGCCCTCTTATTGCAGCAGGCTTGCTCTCGCTATTTATCGGTAAATAAATTTTTTCGATATTAAAAAAGGCGCCATTGGGCACCTTTTTTTATGCTTAAGCTAAATGAATTGCTCTAGCCAGAATAATACGAAGTCCGTTTTAAAGAGAACTTTTCTAACTGCTTTAAGAACCCTTCAAAATAACTTTTTTCTTTTTCTTCAGTTCGATAGCCCGCATATAACGTCCGTCGTAAGCCTGTAGGTGAAACGCAATCTAAACGGCGACTCGTAACCCATCCCTTTTGTTCATATTCATTCACTACCCAATCAGGCAATGCCGCAATGCCCCGCCCACTCGCAACAAGCTGAATAAGCATTTGGGTTAAATCTGTTGTTCGTATTTGTTTAGGCTGAATATTCGCCGGAATGAAAAGTTTCGACATGATATCTAAACGATGCTTATCAACCGGATAAGTAATTAAAACTTCTTCTGCTAACTCTTGAACCGTAATATTTTCAGCACGAACTAATGGATGCGTGTTAGATAGAACCAAACGCGATTCATATTCAAAAATAGGGAAATACTCAATTCCTTTTAATGCAATTGGATCGGCTGTAATCAGCAAATCAAATTCAGCATTTTGTAAAAGCTCATGTGGATTAGCTTCAAATCCAGAAGCAAAGTCTAAATCAACGTCTGGGTATTGATGTCGATATTGATTCAATAACGGCATCAACCAGTCAAAGCAACTATGGCATTCAGATGAAAAGATAATTCTGCCTGTCTGTCCATGCACAATACGAGTAATATCACTATGTGTAATCTGTATTTGCGGTAAAACATCATCGGCTAACTTGAGTAAGCGTTGTCCAACATTAGAAAAACTAACAGGTCGGCTACGTCGATTCACCACCTCTACCCCATACCAATGATCTAATTCTTTTAATTGGTGAGAGATAGCCGAGGGCGTTAAACAAAGATCATTCGCAGCTGAAACTAATGAACCATGTTCACGTAAGGCAACTAAGGTTTTAAGGTGGCGTATTTCTAACATGGGCCCAAGCCTAAAAAAGAGATTTATCTATGAATGTCTTAATCTCATCTTTGCCTTTCAACAAATAGGATAACTGTAGATAAATCTTCACTAATGAATATTATTCATTTTACCATGGAATTAATTAATTTGTCTCAACATGAATTATTTTTCATAATTATTCTATTAGATGAATTTTTTTAATTTAAAGGTGAAGGTACAACCGTGTAGCTTACAATTACTACTTAATTGAAATCGAAAAGAATTTTATAAAAACAAAAAATAGACCCATTCTAGGTCTATTTCTTATAAAAAGTAATAATTACTGCGCCCACACATTTAAGCTAACAATCGTATAACTTTGATTGTTAGGTTTTACCTTTAAATTTAGTGGAGCTGTTACTTCTACTAAATACTCTCCAGCCTTTGGAAATTTAAGCTCAACCTGACCGCTGCTATCTGCTTTAAACTGCTGCACTTGTTTATCAGTCGCACCTTTTTCTCTTAAATTAATTTCAGCATTCGCGAGACTCGTTCCTTTCTCACTTATGGTTAATTTAACAGGTTGAGCAACTTTAATTGTGTTGGGATGTACAGAAAAGTTAACTTTAATCGGTGTGTTTGGAAGTTGAATATCTGAAACTTTTCCTTTAGAAAGATAACTTTGTAATACCCATTCTCTCGTTACCTCCTCTATTTTAATATTTTTCGCTTTAATGTCAGCTGGAATTAAATATTCACGTTCTGCTTTCGGTGGAGCCTTATCAACTGGCATATCAAAAAATAAATGCCATGTTTTTTGATCATATACATATTTTAAAGGATAACTTGCTTGTGTCTGAATGATATAAGTTCCCTCTTCCGGCAAATCTACATCAAAAACCGTGGCCGATTTATGCAAAGCTTCTGCTGTAATCGTCTTAAGCTCATTTTTAGGAGTAATTACAGTAAGCTTGGCATCCTTTAAAGCATACTCACTATTTAATGCTTCTTCGGCATAACCTGCAATTACAGGTACTTGAGTTTGTTCTGTTTTATAAGCTAAAGGCGCTACATAGGGCTCATGAGCAAAGCCTGTGGTACATATAAATGCAAGAGGCACAATTAAAAATCTATTCATTCTTACAAAATCCTGTTGTACACAAAGTTAAAAAAATCAGACAAAACATACGCAGCTACAGTATACATAAATAAAAATCATTATTATTATCATTTAATATTCAAATTTAAAATTCTCTAATCTTTTATTCAAAAAGAAAGAGGCCCACAGGCCTCTTTCATCTACATCATTGTTCTTTTACTTTTGGAAATGCCTGATTAAAATCAATAAGCTTATAACTTTTTACTAAATCATCTGGTCCGTAAGATACTTCGTAAGATGTTTCTTTACCGTTAAAATATGCTTCTGTCGGCGTCCCAAATACTTCCCAAAGACCGATTGAAGCAACATCTGCTACACCATGACCAAAAGCTCTGCCGACTTTCACCCACTTTGAATAACCTTGCTGAAAAGTATAGATCTCAACCCGTGTTCCATCACGGTATTCTGAAAGTACAGGTGCTCCAAACTCGGCAATCACATAGTTACGAGAACTACCTGGATTTAGAACATTTACATTTTTTTTACTTGGTTGATTACCCGCCATAAATACTGAGCAACCAGACATAGATAACATAGCCATACCCATAAGGCAGGTAATAAATAATTTTCTCACGACTTAAAATCTCTATTTTTAGATATTTATACAACTTCTTGTAATGCTTAAAGTATTACGCGCCAATCATATATAATTTTCAAAAGTTTTCCGATGAATTATTTCCCATGAAAAAATAAAATTTTTTTCCTTTAAATATGTAATCCTTCTCTCAATATTTTAGTTTTTTATTATTCTGTACTCTTTTCCCTTATACTTCTCTTTTTGAGTCTCTTCTTAACCTATTATGGCGTCCCCGCAATCTCCTCTATCAACACCTCAACACTATTCACTCTTTTTAGCAATTTTCTCACTCGCTGTAGGTGGTTTTTGTATTGGAACCACTGAATTCGTCGCAATGGGACTGATTCAGGAAATTGCAAAGAATTTAAATATTACAGTACCACAAGCTGGCCACTTTATTAGTGCTTACGCATTAGGTGTGGTTATTGGTGCTCCCATCATTGCTATTCTTGGTGCCAAAGTTCCTAGAAAAACTTTATTACTCGGCTTAATGCTTTTTTATGGTATCGCAAATGCCTGTACCGCTTTAGCCCATACACCTGAAACTATTTTAGTTTCACGTTTTATTGCAGGTTTACCGCACGGTGCATATTTTGGTGTTGGTGCATTAGTTGCAGCTGAACTAGCAGGTCCTTCACGAAGAGCATCTGCTGTTGCCCAAATGATGATGGGTCTTACAGTTGCAACTGTGATTGGTGTACCTTTGGCAACTTGGTTAGGTCAAAATTTTGGTTGGAGAGCAGGCTTTGAATTTTCAGCGACTATCGCTTTCTTCACCTTAATTGCTGTTGGCTTCTTTGTACCCAATATTCCAGTCCAAGCAAAAGCAAGCATAAAAACAGAATTAGCTGGCCTTAAAAATATCAACATGTGGTTAACACTAGCGGTAGGTGCAATCGGTTTTGGAGGCATGTTTTCTGTTTACAGCTATGTCTCACCAATTTTGACTGAATATACACAAGTGAATATCCAAATCATCCCTATAGCTTTGGCTATTTGGGGTATTGGTATGGTTATTGGTGGCTTAGCCGCAGGATGGCTTGCAGATAAAAATCTGAATAAAACGATTGTAGGCGTACTCATTGGCTCAGCGATCGCTTTTGTTGTGGCTAGTTTCTTAATGAGTAATATTTATACTGCGATTGCCTCATTATTTTTGATTGGTCTTACCGTAATGGGATTAGGTGGAGCATTACAGACTCGTCTAATGGATGTCGCTGGCGATGCTCAAACGTTAGCAGCGTCACTCAACCACTCTGCCTTCAATATGGCCAATGCATTAGGTGCATTTCTAGGTGGATGGGTACTCAGTCACCAAATGGGTTGGATCGCGCCAATCTGGGTCGGTTTTGTCTTAAGCCTCGGTGGCCTTATCATTTTACTTATTGCCTTTGCAGTAGAAAAAACAAGTAAGAAAATTTAATCAAAGAAGAAGCTAACTAATTTTTTCTAATCAGTTAGCTTACCGCCACAGTGAGGACAATAACATTTTGTCTCTCTAACCGACTCTTCTTCCTCTAATACTTTTTCACGCATAATTTGAATAATCAGATTATGCGCTTGTTCTTTTGGCAATCCCACTTTTTGACGAATACGCTCTATTTCAACTTCGTCATGTAAAATATCAATCCCTCGTACCTGAAGTAACTCACGAAATTCTTGCTCTAGTCTTTGATTCCTTTGATTGAGCTCATTTGCCAGCCCAGATGCTAAAATACCAGCTGGTAACGCTGCAATACCAACACCTAAAATGGTAATGAGTGCGCCTAATAACTTTCCTAAACTAGTCACTGGGGTGACATCGCCATAACCTACTGTGGTTAAAGTAACCACCGCCCACCACATAGATTTAGGTATTGAACTAAAAGCTTCTGGCTGAGCTTTATTTTCAACCACATAAATGCCAGAAGCAGTCATAATAATCATAATAATTAAAATAAAGATAACTGCCTGAAAAGAGCCCTTCTCACGCTTAATCACACATAACAATATCTGTAGTGAGATAAAATACCGCGTCAATTTTAATAAACGAAGTAAACGTAATATTCTGAGCATACGAAGATCGATTCGTACGAAGAAATTGAGATAAGCGGGTAAGATTGCCATCAAATCAATAATTGCTTCCCCGCTTTTCATCCAGTTCAAGCGGATTTTCCATGCAGATTGTGTCGTATCTCGATCTGCAACACTCCATAGTCTTAATAGATATTCAATACTAAAAATTGCAATTGAAATAACTTCAAAATAGTCGAACCAAACATGATAGCTTGTGTACAAATCATTTACTGTTTCTAACAAAACGGCAGCAACGTTGCCAACAATTAAAACAACTAAAAAATAATTAATACATCTACTTACCGTAGTTTCATAGTCATGATTATGAAGATTATTATAGAAAAACTTACGCAATCCCTTCCAAGCTGAATTTTGCATATTGATCTGACCACTTGATATTAAAGATATAGTAAGCTCTCGCCCTCTATTCACCAATATAGTCTTTAATAAATTTTCCTTAACTCACTTCAGCATTTAAAATTTTCTACTTTTTTTCTAAGGTCAAGTCATCGCTACACATCGGAATTCATTTTCTTCCCACCACTGCACATCATAGATGCCTGGGTGTGATTTCAAAATAAGATTAATATAGTTTTGCAGCAACATAATGTGATGAGTAATATCAAGCTTTCTAAATAAAAACTTTCTTAAAATAGGTGTATTTGGAGAAATAAAAATTGCGAATCCATTGCTATATTCTTCATAGACACTGATTCCAAGATACATGGTTATTTCGGGCAAAGGAATTTCAATTTGCCATCCCCAGTTTTCACTATATAGCTCTATATTTAAATGATATCTATTTTTCAATATACTAAAAATATATTGTGCAATATCTTCAGTTTTTTGAACTAAAATACCTTCTTCATCGGAGTATGATTTTTGATCATATCGTTGATAATCATCAAATTTAAATTCAACAATTGTCTTTAGCATTCTTAAATTCCCTATATAAAATACCCATGTTTTTTTTAATTATTTTTAAGTTCGTTTAATTATTTTAAAACAAAAAACCAGTTAATTTCTAGTACTATATTTAATTTTATATATATCAAATTAAAAAATGTCATATTTAGTATTTTTAAATAAACATATGAACCAATTCACACTTTTAATGAAAATAATAATTCATAAAGTCTATTTTTTACCCAAAATTATATATAAGTTATTTTATTAAATAATTTTTTCACTCTTTATATCTTAATCTAGATATATAATTTATTTTTTGATCTTTAATATTTTCTAAAAATTAGTATTAGAATATATTAATTTAATTAGGTATCTTTATAGCTTTTTCTAAAACTAACAATACTAGGTACTATTTATTAGGCTGATACCCATACAGAGAATTTATAATTTTGGAATCAATTTCAGAGCCAAAATTTCAGAAAAACTTAATAATACCAAATAAACCAAAGAAATTCTTAACACAAAAATTTCATCCCTTTTATTAAGATGAAAATTAGTACTTCCCACTCGTTATTTTTAAGTTTTTTGAATTTTTGTATCATTTAATCGATAATAGAACTTTAATACTTATTTCTTTAGCGATTCACTCATAAAGAACTTTATTTTTTTTAAACATATGAAAACAAGGGGAAATTACATGGGATTTAAAGCCCTCCCTACACTTATTTCTTTATTTATTACATTGTTAATCTGGTTCGTGATTCCTGTACCCGCAGGTGTTGATCCTGATGCATGGCATTTATTAGCGATGTTTGTAGGTGTTATTGCCGCAATCATCGGTAAAGCTATGCCAATTGGTGCAATTGCGATTATTGCTATCACCTTAGTCGCTGTGACAGGTGTTACCAATGACAGCCCAAGTGGAGCCATTCAAGATGCCCTTAGTAGCTTTGCAAATCCCTTAATCTGGTTGATTGGTATTTCCATCATGATCTCTAAAGGTTTGCAAAAAACTGGATTAGGTGCACGGTTAGGCTATTTATTTATCGCAGTATGGGGCAAGAAAACCATTGGTATCGGTTATAGCATGGTGCTTTCCGAACTCATTCTCGCCCCTGTAACACCCAGTAATACGGCACGTGGTGGTGGAATTATTCACCCGATTGTATTGGCAATTTCTACTAGTTATGACTCCGATCCTGCTAAAGGCACTGAAGGTCGGATGGGAAAATATCTGTCATTGGTTAACTACCAAGCCAACCCGATTACCTCTGCAATGTTCATTACAGCAACTGCCCCTAACCCATTAGTGGTTGATTTAGTGGCAAAGGCTACCAATAGTGAAATTTCTTTAAGTTGGAGTACATGGGCACTGGCAATGTTACTGCCTGGATTAATTGCTTTAATCATCATGCCTTTGATTATGTATTTAATGTATCCACCCGAAGTCAAGGAAACGCCTAACGCAGCTCAGTTTGCTAAAACTAAATTAAAAGAAATGGGTCCAGTCAGTAAAAATGAAATCATTATGCTTGGTGTATTCGGTATTTTATTGATGCTATGGGCGGGTATTCCTGCCATGATTTTTGGCTCTGCTTGGGCTGTTGACCCAACTACGACTGCCTTTATTGGTTTAGGATTATTACTACTTACAGGTGTTTTAAGTTGGGATGATATTCTGACTCAAAAGAATGCGTGGGATACGATTACTTGGTTCGCAGCATTAGTCATGATGGCGACTTATTTAAATAAACTGGGTTTAATCACATGGTTCTCAGGTGTTTTAGAAACCAGTATTGGTCATTTAGGTCTAAGCTGGATGCCTGCTTGTTTATTGTTAATGCTTGCCTATTTGTATGCACATTATATGTTTGCTAGCACCACGGCACATATTACCGCGATGTTTGCAGCCTTCTATACTGCTGGACTTGCACTCGGTGCACCGCCAATGTTATTTGCTTTAATGATGGCAGCGGCTTCAAGTATTATGATGACCTTAACCCATTATGCAACAGGTACATCACCTGTGGTGTTTGGTTCTGGTTATACGACGCTGGGCGAATGGTGGAAAGCTGGTTTTGTCATGAGTGTGGTCAATATCATTATCTTTGTGGTGATTGGCGGACTTTGGTGGAAAGTGTTGGGTTATTGGTGATTTGAAAATAAAAGCAAAGTCATATTTTATGGCTTTGCTTTTTATTACATATCGACTTTCACATAAAATCATCTAGCTTCAAAAAGTTACTATTAATAAAGTCTGTATATAACTTTATGTTTTCTTTCGTTTTTTCAACATCAATTAATTGAGAATCTTCATTTCTAACAATATATTTGGTCGTTAAAATTGTCATAGTTTCCCCAACACCAAACCGAACTGGTTTATTAAAACTTATTTCTGCTTGTTTAGCTTTTTCCAAATAATGCTTATAACAAATATTTCTGAATTTTTTATCATTCTTTTCAGACTTACTAGCTATTTTTAAAACCAAGTCTTCTTCTTGTAATTGAAGGTATTGTGTACATAGCTCATTTTTGTTAAATGCCCACCAATACCCCATAAAGCCACCATTTTGATTAGGAACATACCCCCAGTCGCCAGCATTTAACTCTTTTTGTAAATACTTAAAAAATCCAGTCCAATTGTGATGATTCCACTTCTCTTCAGTCAAAAAGTTGCTAACCTCCTCTTCGATTGAGAATATATGACTTTTAAAATCTAGAAAAATGTCATTATCCGTCACAGTTTTATTTAATAATTTAAGTAGATCCTGTCGATGAAAAATCTTGAATCCATCTTCCTCTTCCTTTTTGTAATTCGACTGATCATATGTTTTAAAATAAATAGCTAATATATTTGCCTTACCCATTTTGTTTTCGGCATAAGATTTATATCTAAACAGCTGATTACTATGTGGTTTTGCATTTACTTTATCCTCAACAATAATCATGAATTCATTAAGATATAAAACAATATCAATACTTTTTTCCTGCTTCCTCAATTCAAATTTATTAATAGTCTCTGGCATTTTTTTATTTTCTAAATTGAAAAAAAATTCAATTAAATTTAATGCACAAGTCTTTATTTCCTTATCAACATTTTCATAAATAGGATTTGCATGATCTAACAACCAAAAGATAAAAGCATCTTGTGATAATTCTTTTGTTGCATATTTAAAAATATTTGGTTTATTCATTCTAACTAATTACTCAAAAAATAAGGGCTGAATAATCAACCCTTATTTTTATCTAAATCAACAAATTAAGTCAATTGAGCAGCAGAGATTTTCTTAGTATCAACTTGATCAGCTTCTTTAGTATATTCGCTCATCTTGTCGAAGTTTAAGTATTTGTAGATCTCAGCAGATGCGCTGTCGATTTGCGACGCATACTGTTGATATTCTTCTGGGCTTGGTAATTTACCAAGAACTGCAGCTACAGATGCAAGCTCAGCAGATGCTAAGTAAACGTTTGCACCTTGACCTAAACGGTTCGGGAAGTTACGAGTAGAAGTCGATACACATGTTGTGTTCGGCGCTACACGCGCTTGGTTACCCATACACAATGAACAGCCTGGCATCTCTGTACGCGCACCAGCACGACCATAGATGTTATACAAGCCTTCTTCCATCAACTGGTGCTCGTCCATACGTGTTGGAGGAGCCAACCATAAACGAGTAGACAATGAGCCACTAGGTACTTTATCAAGTAACTGACCCGCTGCACGGAAGTGACCGATGTTAGTCATACAAGAACCGATGAATACTTCATCAATTTTGTCGCCTTGAACGTCAGAAAGAAGTTTCGCGTCATCTGGATCGTTCGGGCAGCAAAGAATTGGTTCTTTGATGTCAGCAAGATCGATTTCGTAAACTTTTAAGTATTCTGCATCAGCATCAGCTTTTAATAAGCTTGGGTTGTCTAACCACTTCTGCATGTTTTCAGCACGGCGCGCCATTGTACGAGCATCGCCATAACCTTCTGCGATCATCCACTTCAACATGGTGATGTTAGAACGTAAGTATTCAGCAACTTTCTCTTCAGACAGTGTGATTGAACAGCCAGCAGCAGAACGTTCAGCAGATGCATCAGAAAGTTCGAATGCTTGCTCAACAGTTAAGTCATTTTCCATTTCTGATAAATCGATCTCAAGGATACGACCAGAGAAGATGTTTTTCTTACCTTTCTTCTCTACAGTTAAGTCACCCGCTTGAATCGCGTAGTAAGGAATTGCATGTACAAGGTCACGTAAAGTGATACCAGGCTGCATTTTACCTTTGAACTTAACAAGTACAGATTCAGGCATATCAAGTGGCATAACACCAGTTGCAGCTGCGAACGCAACAAGACCAGAACCTGCTGGGAATGAAATACCGATTGGGAAACGTGTATGTGAGTCACCACCAGTACCAACTGTATCTGGAAGTAACATACGGTTTAACCAAGAGTGGATAATACCGTCACCTGGACGTAAAGATACACCACCACGGTTCATGATGAAGTCAGGTAATGTATGGTGAGTTGTTACATCAACTGGTTTTGGATATGCAGCAGTGTGACAGAAAGACTGCATTACCAAGTCAGCTGAGAAGCCCAAGCAAGCTAAGTCTTTTAACTCGTCACGAGTCATTGGACCAGTTGTATCTTGAGAACCAACTGTAGTCATCTTAGGTTCACAGTAAGTACCCGGACGGATACCTTGACCTTCAGCTAAACCACATGCACGGCCAACCATCTTCTGAGCTTGCGTGAAGCCTTTACCAGTGTCAGCAGGTTGTACAGGTGTACGGAACAATGTAGAAGGTGCAAGACCTAATTCTTCACGTGCTTTAGTTGTCAAACCACGACCAATGATCAAGTTAATACGACCACCAGCACGTACTTCGTCTAAAAGTACTGGAGTTTTAAGTTCTGCTTCTGAAATTTGTACGCCGTCTTTAAAAGCAGTAACTTTTGCAGCAGCGTGGTCAATTTTCAATACAACTTCGTCGCCCATGTTCATGTTAGCAACGTCGATTTCTACAGGTAATGCACCTGCGTCTTCCATTGTATTAAAGAAAATTGGAGCGATTTTAGAACCTAAGCACACACCACCATCTTTTTTGTTTGGAATGTGTGGAAGTTCGTCACCGAAGAACCAAAGTACAGAGTTAGTTGCAGATTTACGTGAAGAACCTGTACCAACAACGTCACCAACATAAGCAACTTGGTTGCCTTTCGCAATAAGTTCTTTGATTTGGTTTAATGGACCAACTTCACCTGGTTTTTCAGGATTGATACCATCACGCTCGTTTTTCAACATTGCATTTGCGTGTAATGGGATATCTGGACGGCTCCAAGCATCTTGTGCTGGAGACAAGTCATCAGTATTTGTTTCACCAGTTACTTTGAACACAGTGATTTTAATTTCTTCTGGAACGTCAGGACGGCTTGTGAACCATTCTGCGTCTGCCCAAGATTGTAAAACAGCTTTAGCATTAGCATTACCCGCTTTTGCTTTATCTGCTACGTCATGGAATGCATCAAATACAAGAAGTGTTTTCTTTAACGCTTCAGCAGCTAGGCTTGCAAGTTCAGTATTATCAAGAAGCTCAACGAGTGGTGCTACGTTATAACCACCAAGCATCGTGCCCAGTAAGTAAACTGCACGCTCTTTAGAAACGAGTGGTGAAGTTGCTTCGCCTTTTGCAATTGCTGCCAAGAACGCTGCCTTTACGTAAGCTGCTTGGTCAACACCTGCAGGAACACGGTTTTCAAGCAAATCAACCAAGAACGCTTCTTCGCCTGCTGGTGGATTTTTTAATAGTTCAACAAGCTGAGCTGTTTGAGCATCATCAAGTGGCTTCGGTGGGACTCCGAGTGCGGCACGTTCTTCAACGTGTTGGCGGTAAGCTTCTAGCACGGTGTTCATTCCTCTTTTTTTGAAAAATTACTTGCAAATTCCAGCTTTCTTAAAAAGCTTCACAAGTAATATGGACTATAAAAGTTTACTAGAGTTCAAGGTAAAAGTTAATGAAAACGGGGTGTTTCTCCGTGATGCCCATTATTTTGTATCTAAATACCAGTGTGCAAATAATGAGCGAACTAGCCAAATCTGGGCTATTTTTAAGCAAAAAAGCCTCAGATGAGAGGAAATTCAATAACCGTACTCAATTAGAACGATTTATATTTTGGCATTTTGTCATGAGGCGTTGCCAAACATTCATCCATTGCTTGCTTTCTAACTTTTTCTTGGAGTGCTTGAGAATCTTTAGTCAGTTCTTCTTTTGGAATTGCATAAACTTTTTCAATAACATTAAGAATAAATTTTTTCGTAATGTCATCTTCAATCTTATTTGCATGCTCAACTGCTTGAGCTTTTTCAATTGCTTGCTGACGATCAAAAACAATACTTCTCGCTGCATTTCCTACGCTAGTACAAAAGCCATGCCACTGCTCTTCAGGTGTTAAAGGCTTCTTTTCTGAACAACCGACAAAGAACAAACTCATTGCAATCAATAAAATCTTTTTCATCATTTCACTACACTAATTATTGCTGTTGATATCATACGGAAAATCATCATTTTTGCAAAAATTGCCATAAAAAAACCGAGATAAAAACCTCGGTCTTTTTATATCAAGCATTAGAAATGCCAGTTTCATGATTCTGGTTAATTAAAAAATTTGATATCCGTAGGCGTTGGTATTTTTGCTGCATCACCAGCAGGTTTTAAGGTGCCATTTTTTGCATCAAAGCGGAATAAACTAATGTTATTACTAAAAACGTTTGTCACATATAGGTATTTACCAGACGCATCGAAGGAGAAAGCCCGTGGTTCAATACCATTCGCTTTATAAACTGTTGGTTTACCTAACAATCCATTTTGTTGAATTTTAAATACCAAAAGTTTGTTGTCTGCACCACGATTGGCAGCAATCACATATTTGCCATTTGGACTGAGGATAACTCCACTCGCACTCTTAAATTCAGGTGTTTTATCCTCATGAATCAGTTTTAGCTCAGCTACTTTTTTCAAATGACCATCTTGCACGTTAAATGTCACAATTTCACTTCGCATTTCTGCGGTAATGTACGCATATTTGCCATTTGGTGAAAAGACCATATGACGTGGACCAGAACCATGGGTAAAGGTCACATCTCGACTGCTATCCGCTTCGAGTGGTTGAGGCTTATTTGGGTTATAACGAAAAGTATAGATTTTGTCATTTCCTAGGTCGCTCGCATATAAATACTTACCATCTGGGCTGAAAGTTGTCGAATGTGCATGACCACTCTCCTGACGCCCTTTAACATGACCAGAACCTTCCGCGAAAACAATATTTTGAACCATTTCACCTAAATGGCCGTTTGGCAAAATTGGCAAAACAGCCACCCCACCACGACCTTTATCGAATGCTGAATAGTTCGACACAAATAAGAATTTACCATCTAAACTGATTGATGCATGTGTTGGATGTCCACCATGGCTATTCACTGTGTTCAACACCTCTACCTTACCATTTTGAACTGATAAAGCAGTTACCGCTCCTTCATTTTCTTCATTAGTGGTATAGGCAAAACGACCATCTTTCGATTTTACAATCCAAGAAGGACTTTTCATTTTCAACACATTAATAGGAGTTAAAGTTCCATTGCTATTCACTTGAAGCTGGTACAAACCTTCACTGGCTTGTTTTGGTTTTTGCACAAGCGGTGCATCAGGGATAGATGTCCATGTCCCCACTAAAGCGATTTGTTGCTGTGCAGCATTTACAGTGGAGCACCATCCAAATGACAAAAGCGTCAACGACAATGTTGCTGTTAACTTGTGAATTAGCCCACGATATTTAATATTTGTATCGTTGTCCTTGCCATATTTTATTTCAACATAAGTATCTATTTTCACGTTTATTTCCTTGAAAAATTCACCTTATTTGCACTTATCAACAAGGTATTATCAATCTAATTTCATTTAATGTTTCTGAAAACTAATTTATAAAACAGCAATTTTCAAGTGAATTTTCTTTAATCAGAAATCTACTCAAGGTGGGCTTACTTTTAAGAGAATCGATGGTTTATATAGTAAATATTCAACTTTTTTAAATGTTATGAAGGTGTTATTAAATTAAAAGCCCACTTGAAGTGAGCTTTTAATTTATTTATTAGTGATCGAAACCAATCAAGGTATTCACAGTACTAACGTACTTTTCTAATGCTTAATTTCCATCTGCTAGAAGCGCCAATTGTAGAATAAATCGATTGCTCTTTCTAAAGATTGACTTGCTTCTAAATATAAACGGCGGTTCATTTGATAACGTAAAGTCAGCTTGTTGACTGGAGTGAATACTCCCACACCATAACGAATAAACAGATCCGGTGTGATATAGCCAGTTAAGCTCACCTGAGTATCATCACCTGTACCTTGAGCATCTAAAGCTAATCCACTTAGACCGAAAGTACGTCCAATCTGGTTAGTTAAAGCACGTGTACCACCCAAGCCCATACTGATACCAGCAGCAGCAATGGTGTTGTTTACATCAGATTTAAAGCCCTCTGCATTACTCAAGCCACTAGAACCTTCATTAATACGTCCCGTGACGAGCGCATTTAATGCTTCCTGCTCAGATAGTCCTGCATCATTATAAACTTGAATGTTTGGCGATGTCGCAGTACCTGTAACACGTACCCCAACCATACTACCCTGAACATTTTTGTTTGCATCTATATCTAATGTTGGGTTTGCCAATGGGCCATTGAAACGTGCAATCGCTCGGTTCAAATCTAGACTTTGTCCATAGGCTTCAATTTTTACTTTTTGACTGACACCAATTGCCCCGTTAGCTCTCATCGCAGTCTCGTAGCCACGTTGACTTAAGTTTAGACGACCAACTAACGGAATATTACTGTTAAAGCCTTGGAATATTACTTGCTTTCCAATATTAACAGTAATATCAGCTCGGATATCCCAAGGTTTAGCAGCACGTAAAATTGCAAGCGGGTCTTGGCCTTGTCGAACTATGCGGACATCTGATGAAGTATTAATGACTGGTGCTGTTGTTTCTGGCATTGAAATTCGTGCACGAGGAACATCTACTGACCCTTTTAAGCTTAAACGCTTATCGAAAGGATACATATCAAGTGTAAGGTTTGGGTTGGCAATTGCAGTAATTAGTGGCGCCTGACGTACAAGTAAATTATCACCTTTGAGATTTAATTGAAGACGCGGTGCATCTTTCCATTCAAAACTACCTTTTAAAAGCCCCACACCTTGACCACTATTAAACGCTCCATCAATTGTTGCCATGTTCTGACGAATTGATGAGTAAACCTGAACATTAGTTAAATTAACTGGTAGCGAAATCATACTGATTGCACCATTTTTCAGACGCATTTCACCAGTAAACTGTGGTTGAGTTAATGTACCGTTGACTTTACCAGCCAAGGCTAAAGTTCCACTTAGTGTGCGCACATCTTGGATAAATGGTTTCAAGACTTTTAATTGAACATCATTAAAAGCGACCTCACCATGCATTGGCATTGATGGTTGGAATGGATTGATAATAACATTCGCATATCCTGTACCAATATCAGGTGTTTTAACATCAACACGGAACAATAGACCTTCTGATACACTTTTTGCAATAACACTTAGTTCATCATAAGCCAGAGTGGTTGCAGGATCTTGAGGATCTTCCGCAGCTAAACCAATTTCACCTTTGCGCGTAATTAAACGGGCATCAAGTTTTGGATTTCCTCCATTTACCCACGCTGCCTTGGCATAACCATTTAATTGTCCAGTCATCGCTAAGCCTTCTGGCATAAATGCCGCGAAGTCACTTAAATCCATGTTTTGAGTTACAAACGAAATATTACCGCGTGCTTTACTTACCCGTACCGGTTGGTCAAAGCAGAGCTGGCTATTAGCACTTTGCCAGCAGTGTTGACCTACATATAACTCAGACCGTGCCGAAGAAAAAATCACTGGAGCATTTTGATTTTGTGCCAGACGGATTCGTCTTGAATCAAAACTTCCTTTTTGAATTTGACCTAACCAATCATTATTTTGGTTAAACCCACCTGCCAACTGAACATAGAACTTGGAAATACTATTATTGCCGAGTACTTTCAATAGATGTGCTTTTCTTGTTCCAGTTAAATTCAATTCGGCAGACTGAATTTGTCTATTTCCACTCCGCAAATTATCTAATTTTGCGGTTAATTGAGTCGGTGTTGTTTCCGATGTTGGAAGCTCCCCTTGAATACTCAACCTCTTCACACTTACTAAAGTATTAAATGCAAAGTTATCTACTGCGATATTTGCTGTTGCTTTTAAACGTGGCTGCGATTGTACATTTAGGTCGCCATAAGCTCGACCACGCAATCCCGGATATAACTCGTAGAGTGCAGGTGCATTGAGCTTGATTTTTAGATTTTGTGCATTACCTGTCGCCTGTAGCTGATTCTGCCCATACACTAAAAATAAATTATTGGCTTCAAACTGCTGAGGAAAAAAGCCCTTTTTATTAGAGTCCATCAATAAAGATAAATTACCCTTACCTCGAACAGGTTTATTATTTATAAAGCCTGCAAGATTCAATTGCTGAATATTAATTCGTTTCAAATGGTCTGACCAAACCCCTTGGGTTTTCAGATTCCCTGAAATTTCACCTTTTACAGTTGAGGTAAAATATTGGGGTTTAAAGCGTACCAATGAACTATTAATATCCCATGCAATGCCATCTTTTAAATTTACAGAACCTGTTGCATAGATTTTTCCAGCGACGCCATCGTGCTGTAACTGGTTAATTCGAATAAAATCTGGTGTACCGGCTATAGAAAACTTCAATAAACCATTTGCCTGTTTTAAGGCTTTTAAAGATCCATCATAATTAACTGCAAAACCTTTAAAGCCACCACCAGCTTTCACATCATTGAATAATAATGCTGCTGTACTTTTACCACCTAAACTTACAGTTTCTTGACCTGCTTGAGCCAGTCGACCCGTTAAATCAATTTTTTCAAATTGAATGATTTGCTGGTTTGGTTTAGCAAAACCATTTGCTTTAATCGAACCATTTAAAAGATTAACAGGCGCTGCTGCATGGATACTTTGTGGATTAAAATCTTTTGCATTTAACAATGCGTTCCAAACCAACTGACGTTTTTCGGTAGGAAGCAACACTTTAGCCTGACCAGTTAAACTACCTTTTTCAGCAGTAAAACTAAAATTGGGAACATTTAAAACATTATCTTTAACATTTAGATTGGCTAGATATTGCCCTGCTGGCAATAAAGTTTTTTCATGCTGATATACTTTTGTAGCAACTTTAATGTCTTGCTGACCATCACGTAATGTTAAATCAACCTGACCACTGTCACTGCTTAACCATCCGATATAAGGCATTGCACGGTCTATTTTCGTCCAAGCTACATTCATGAGCATCGGTTGAGGTTTATTATTTTTTTCTGGGGCCTGATTAAACTTAAGCTTCCAAGACTCGTAACGGTCAAAATCAACATTAGCAAATACTTCAGTACCTTTTTCCAAAGAACCGGTTGAAGCAACAGCAGCATCTAAACTTGGCGGTAAAAAGTCTTGAACGACCTGAGGAATTGCTTTGTCTTTAGGATTAATATGGTCTAAACGGCCTTTGATATCCCAAGTAACATGATCTTTCCAGTTCACCAAACCTTTAAGGTTAACAACACCTTTCATGACTTGGCCATTAAAATCGGTAATATTAAGTTGATGAACTAAGTCAGTATTCATTAAAGCGTTGTATTGACCTTCAGGTAAATTCTCACCCTTTAAATCTGTATCAACTGCTAAATTAAGTTGTTTAATATCGCCTTGAAACTTGATCACACCATTTTTTGCAAATAATTTTTGTTCAACCAATAAAGGTAAATGATAATTTTTGAGTAATAACTGACCTTGCATTGGAACTTCATCACGAACAGGATGCAATACCACCCAACCTGTTAACAAATCAGGAGTTGTTGTTGCAACACCAGCTTTTAAAGTATCTAAACTTCCGCGAGCTACGACTTTAATATTTTGAATATTTAAACTTTTTAAAGATGGGATTCTTAAATCTGCTGTCGCATTTAATGGATATTTACCACTGAAATCCATTTTTCCTGTGGCATTGTGGACTGAAAGATAGCCCATATCCATGCTAGATTTTTCAAATTCCAGTTTTGTCTCAGACCAAAGTGCATCTTGTAGATGAACATCATGAAAACTTACATCTGAGGTTGCTAGCTTAATTTCTAAATGATCGACATCGGCTTCATCAACACGTAGAACAAATGGCAACTTAATAGGCTTAAATTCAAATGCCTTACCAGAAGGCGGAGTTTTATTAATAATACGTAAGTTACGCACATCTGCATGGCTCAAATGCACTTCTTTTTCTAATAATAAAGAGCGCCAGCCTAAGCCTACGTCAGCTCTATCTAATGAAACATCAACGTCCTTTAATTGCACCAAAACATTCTTAAGAATAATTCCACGCAGTAAGTTCCCGCCTTCGTATTCATATTTAATTATTTTCTGAGCGTCTAAAACCCGATCTAATAAAAAACGACTTCCGCGATCTGTTGACATCATGATCACTAACGAAGACGCTAATAATAAAAATATGATCAATATCGTCAGCACGAAACTACGCAAAATACGCCGCTTCTTAGGAGAGCTAGGTGCCGAAGTTGGCTGCTGTTCTACGTCCGCCATAAAATAAACCTAATAAAATTTTATTTTTAAAGTTGTGGGCCTATAAAGAAATGTAAACGAATCGGATGGTTTTCATCTGAAATACCCGAAGCGACGTCTAAACGGATTGGTCCAATTGGAGACTTCCAGCGAATTCCAACCCCAACGCTATAAGCTGCTGGATTATTAAAGTCTTTATCATAGGCATTACCAAAGTCAGAGAAAACAGCTGCTCGCCAACCGTCCTTAAACTGATAGTTATATTCTAAAGAACCGACAGCCAAAGCTTGTCCCCCAATTTTATATCCATCTACTTCTGGGGAAAGACTCTTATAGTCAAAGCCACGAATGGTTTGGTCACCACCTGTAAAGAATCTAAGATTGTACGGAACTTTGTCAAAATCATCGGTAAAAATGTAGCTTAAGTCAGATCTTCCAACAAATTGATGATCATCATTTTCGCCAAGAGAGTAAATAAATCTCCAACCCGCACTTGCAATTGCCATATTGGCATCGGACAGTAAACTCTCGCTACCTAATTCTACTTTATAGGTTTGTTTAAAAGCCTTAGTTGGGTTCAAACGTGTATTACTAGAAGTTTTAGAAGTTTCATAACTAAATAATAATGCTTCTTGCTCTGATGCGGCAGTTTTAAAAGCATCTGGTAATTCAGAAATATCAACATTACCCTGTTGGGTTAAACGGTCTAAACGGTAGCGGACACCAAAAGTATGTTGCCAGTTCCCTAACGGACGTTTAATGATACGCTCTCCACCAACAACAGCGGATTCAGTAAGTAAACTTACATCTGGACCAATATCATCACGGGTTTCACGCTCATATCCGCCCACAATGTTAAAGTAATCATTTAACGGATGTTTATAGGGAATACTATATCGGCCATCAATAGATTGACGAATTTCAGAAACTTCTAAGTTGGCATCAAAAGAATGACCATATTTATTGACAATAGAACGGCGATACTGACTACGTAAACGTGCCCCTGTATCGGTGCCGTAACCAACACCTGTTTCTAAACTATTCAGCTTATCTGCATTTAAAGTCACAATGACTGGAATTCTTTTAGTTTCACGTGCTTGAGCTTGTAGGCGATTTTGTTCAGTCTCTTTTTTATTTTGCTGAACCGGAGCACTTTGCAACATCGCTGTTTTAGCTGTAGCCTCTTGGTTATTTTGGGTTCCAGCAAACTGTTTTTCATCGACTACATTTTGTGTAACTTCTTTATTAGATGTCGCTAATTGACGTGCTTTGGCAAGTTGTCTTTCTTCAGGGGAAAGTAAATTGGACTCATCAATATCGATCTTTTGTTCATCGACTAAAGCTTGTAAATCTGGTGGTAGCTCAAGTGGTTTTTCAATTGGATCTGGTTTAATAGAGTCAACCAAAGTGTAATTAAAATAACGAGAGTTTGTTAGGTTGTTTGCTAACACATTTACCCGCCAGAATGCATAATCGTCACCGTCTTTCCACGGCGCCATACTTTCTAAAATATTCAAATTTAATGGCAAAGGTTTCGATGGATCACTCATACGAAACTCAACCTTATCTAATTTGTAACGCTCACCTGTTTCATAGCTTAAGTTAATATCAGCTTTATTTTCTGGCTGACTCACTTTCACATCATGCAAACGCCAGTAAGCATCAAAATAACCATTATTAGATGCGGCATCAACAATACGACTTTTAGTGGTTTCATATAAACCATGGTTAAAAATGTCACCCACATCCTGATCAGGAACTAAACGAATAACCTGAAACTGTGGTTGCTTTTCACCCGCACCAGTAAATTCAATATTTTGCTCATTAATTCGTACTGGTTCATTAGGCGTAACATTTACACGAACCCGACTCGAACTTAATTTTTCAAAGCGGAACTCAGCATTATAATAACCAACTGCCTGTGCTGCTTGATTACTTAATGTTCTAAGTTGAGGTAAAGCAGCATTGAAATCCTCAAATGACTCTTGAGTAAATGTCGATAACTTACCTTTAATGTTTTTAGCCAGCACATCTGAAGCACCACTTACTTCTGCACTAATACGTGGTACTTGTTCCATTGGAATTACACGTGGCGGACGCACTTTATTTAAAATACGCTTAAAGAAACCAGCTTGTTCAGGTGGTTCATCGGTCTCTGGCGTTAACTCTGGTAAGGTTTTTCCAGTTTCATTGGCTTCGACTACAATCTTGCTATCAGATTGAATCTCTTGCATAAGCTGGTCAATATTTACAGGTGCTTGTTTAATTTCCTGTACTTCAGACTGCGTTGCATCACTTACCGTTACTTCAGGTAGCTTCTTAGTGCCATTTTGAAAACTCTGCGCTTCATTTTTAGCTTCTTCCGCTACCCTATAAATTTCATTTGCCATGTTTTGGTCAACAGGCATATCTGGTAAATCTTCGAGATTATCCAGTGTAATTGGCTTAAATTCGTCAATTTGATTTGGAAATTGTTCTTGTTGTTGCAATATAGCCAAGCTATCTTGTTGTTGCTGAGCTTGGGTAACAAGTGTAGCAATATCTATAATTGGAGCAGTATTTTGCTGATCCACTGATGCTAATTGTTCTGCTGAAGTATCAGACACAGTTGCACTTGCAGTTGACGAACTAGCTGCGACAGAAGTTTGAGCAAAGCTTGGCGTTACACAAACTGTTAACAACAAGCTGCTACAAATAAGTTTAGGAATCCCCTGCATTTTTAAAATTAAATGCATAGAATGAGTGAGAGTTGACTGTTTAAACTTAATTTTAGAAGGCATAGAAAACTCTAGACTTATTTTTTAATAAAACGCACCAAGGTAAGTGTAAAACTCACTCAAAACCATTGATTTTTCATTTAATCAAGCGTTAAAAATATCATACATGGTTTTCGATGCAAATTAACACTCGGTCACATTTTTTTATAAAACACAATGAAGTTTGCACATGATGAAACAAGATGAGCACCTGATGACATCACGTCGGTTCGTACCGATGTTTTTTACCCAGTTTTTTGGCGCATTAAATGATAACATTTTTAAGCAAGCTTTATTATTAGTGATTACCTATGGTTTGATTCAGCAACAATCTGCCCCAGTAAGTACCCTCAATAATTTAGCGGCTCTCTTGTTTATTTTGCCCTATTTCTTTTTTTCGGCCACTGCTGGACAAATTGCAGATAAATATGAGCGTTCACAACTTGTTCGTGGCATAAAAATTTTAGAAATTATTATTATGCTCATTGGTTCTGCTGGTTTTTTATTGGGGCACTTATGGTTGCTTCTTCTTGCTTTATTCTTAATGGGTACACATTCCACATTCTTTGGACCCATCAAGTACGCAATTTTGCCTGAAATTTTAAAGCCGCACGAGTTAATGTCTGGCAATGCTCTGTTTCAATCGGGCACTTCAATGGCAATTTTATTTGGGATGATTTTAGGTGGTGCTGTAATTGCATCATCACATGGGAACTTATTGTGGATTAGTCTTACTGTTGTGATTATTGCTTGCATTGGCTATTTATGTAGTCGCTTCATTTTACCTCAAAAAGTTGCTGCTCCCGATTTAAAGATTGACTGGAATTTCATTCGTACGAGTTTTCAAACCATTAAATATGCCAAAAGCTTACCTTTAGTATTCACTATTTTGTTAGGTAACTCATGGTACTGGTTTTATGGCGCTACTTATTTAACGCAAATTCCACAGCTCACCCAACAAAATCTCCATGCTTCCGAAAATGTCGTCAGCCTTTTGCTTACTTTCTTTTCAGTCGGTATTGGTGTCGGGTCACTTCTTTGCCGTAAAATTGGTGGTTCAGAAATTAATATAAAAATGGTGCCGATTGGTGCTATTGGCCTAACTGTTTTTGCATTATATCTTGCTGCCAGTTTAGCTTTTGTACCCGAAAGAACTGGTGCATTACTTACGCTAAAAGATATATTTACTCAAGGCTGGGTTTACTATCATGTAATGTTGGCAGTGACTTTACTGGGGATTAGCGGCGGTTTTTATATTGTTCCCCTTTATGCCATGATGCAGGCTTATTCTCCGCGCTCACATCGTGCCCGTGTTGTTGCGGCTAATAACATTTTAAATGCCATTTTTATGGTTTCTTCTGCAATTTTTTCAATCTTAATCTTAAGTGTTTTAAAAATTGATATTAAAATACTTTTTATTATTACAGCTGTACTTAGTGCAATCTTTAGTATTTGGCTTCTAGCACGACTAAAACCAATGCTTGCCACAGCACATCTTTCTTTGGAGGACTAATTTATGCGCCACTATACTGGAATTGATCAACTTATTAACTCTTTTGATCAAGCATTACGTAGTCTTGTTCCGGGTGCAACAGCAGCGCAGCGCCAAAATCCAGCTGAAACAGTTGAAGCAAAACTAGGTGTAGAAGATGCTCGCCATGTAGCGGGTTTAATGCGAGTCAACCATAGTGGTGAAGTCTGCGCACAAGCTCTTTATCATGGACAAGCATTAACTGCAAAATTACCCAATGTACGTCAAGAAATGCAACAAGCAGCAATTGAAGAACAAGATCATTTAGCTTGGTGTGAAGTTCGCTTAAAAGAGTTAAATAGTCATACCAGTTTATTAAACCCAATATGGTATGGGCTTTCATATGGCATGGGTGCTCTTGCAGGTATTGCGGGTGACAAATATAGCTTAGGTTTTGTGGCTGAAACGGAGCGTCAAGTCAGCCTTCATTTACAAGATCATTTACAACAGCTACCAGCTCAAGATGATCGCTCTCGCAAAATTTTAGAGCAAATGAATGAAGATGAATTACATCACCGTCACACTGCACTTGAAGCAGGTGGTGTTGAATTACCTTATGCGGTAAAAATTACGATGACTGCTATTTCAAAGCTCATGACAAAAACCAGTTATTACCTTTAAAAAAAACAAAGGATTGATCTCTATCAGATCAATCCTTTTCAAATATTATTTTAAGCCATGATCATATTTGAAACGTTCGATATCGCGAATTGAGTTCCAATAGTTTCGATTAATACGGTCACGATCAATTTGTAATTCTTTTAAAAGCTTACGATAACGTTCACGCTCTTCTGGCTTTAATTTTTCGTTGTAAGCATTATCAGAATATTGCTTAAACTTTTCATCATAACGGTCATATTCATTTTTTGCATTGTAGTAATCGGAAGCTGCCTGATAATAAGGTCTTAAACGATTACGCTGCTCAACTGGGCATACATTGATATTGCCACTACCCTCTAAAGCGTTATAAAAAATATTTGTTGGCTGGCAATAATACCCTAGGCCTTCTTTATACCCACGTTCATATGACTTTTGATCTGGAACAATATTGGCTTTTCCACATGCTTTGTAATATTGATCTAAACGTGGCGACGAACCTTTTGAACCATCTTTCTCACCCACTAATGACCAATTCGCAGTCTTACATTCTTCTACGCTCATTGCAGCACAACCTGAAAGGCTGATGGCTAGAATGGCTAAACCGATATTTTTCATATTAAGAGAACTCAAAAAATAAATTTAAAAAAACGCAAAAATAAAATTCCAGTAAATACCCTAAAAGGCCTTGCTCTATTCAAGACTTCAAAAATAAGCGACTCACTGGATAAGCTTTTAAGTTTAAATCAGTTTGACCATCTCACCAAATTGAAAGGTCATAATTCCTAACATTGTTTAATTTAAAAATAAAATTCGAAGAAATTTGCTAACTCTTAGCCTCCCTTATACGCTAATTTTACTTAAATTTTTAATTATAAAAATGAGACTCAAATAATTGATTATTCATACAAAAAATCTAAATATTCCAAAAATCATTCTTTAATCATTTTACTCTTTTTTTATGCTATTAACCTCACAGCTTGCGGTAGGATTTTAGCTAAATAACCACCAAGGTTTTTATAATGAGTACGCATATTTATCCAAACTTAAACTTACAAGACTCTCAGCTTAAGGCTTTTAAAATATCAGACGATTTTACTCCACCAACACAAGCCGATACTTTCCAACCAGATTTATTTTTGAAAGAAGTCGATGAATATTTAAACTCATATCCTCATACTCAGCATATTGATATTTGCCTACATGATTTAAACGGACATATTCGTGGCAAACGAATTGATGTTAAAAGTTTGAGAAATCTCTCCAACGGATGTTATTTTCCACTTTCTGTTTATGCAATGAGTCTTGATGGAAAAGTGATTGAAGAGACAGGCCTAGGAAAATATATTGGTGAACCAGACAGACTTTGCCTGCCCATTTTAGGCAGCTTGCAACCAAGTGCCTTATCCCCTGAATTGAATGCTCAGCTTTACCTATCCATGCAAGAAGAACATGGCTCAGATTGTCGATATGAACCACGCAATATATTAAAAAAATTATTAAATCAGTTACACGCCGACAATTATTTTCCAATTATGGCTGCTGAGTTGGAGTTTTATCTTTTCTCACCCAACCATCACACTGAAACATGTTTGGAAAACCAATGTTTTGACATAGATGCACCAAATAACTATCAACAAGTCTTAGAAGAAGTTGAAAAAGCTGCCCTACTACAGTCTATTGAAATTACCGCTATTGTTGCAGAGTCATCACCTGGACAGTACGAACTAAACCTTCAACACACTCATGATATTTTAAAGCTGTGCGATCAAATTAATGCTTTAAAAAGAATTGTAAAACAAGTCGCAAGAAAACATGACTTAACTGCCTGTTTCATGGCGAAACCGAACTTGGCAAAGGCTGGTAGTGGCATGCATTTTCATATGAGCATCCTCAATCAATACCATGAAAATGTATTTAGTTCAGAAGTAGAAGAAGATGAGCTTTCGGCCAAATTACTCAGCGCGATTAGTGGCCTAATTGAATTAATGCCTGCATCTATGGCGATTTTAGCGCCCAATATTAATTCTTATAGACGTTTTAAAATTGGTCACCATGTGCCATTAGAAGCAAATTGGGGTACCAATAATCGTAATGTCGCAATCCGTATTCCATGTTCAGATTTAAAAAATCAACGCTTAGAATATCGGGTTGCTGGAGCCGACTGTAACCCCTATCTGGTTACAGCTACGATTTTAGCCGGTGTGTCTTACGGCTTATCTCATAAGTTACCGCTACCAAAACCTGCACATCTTTTAAAATTTCCTAATGAGCACATTTTATTAGCCAACAATCAGCCAGAAGCATTAAAAATATTTAAAGGGAGTCTTATTTTAAAAGGATATTTGGGAGCTGACTTTGTAGAGCATTGGTACACAGTTAAACAGGCTGAATATCAAAATATTTATAGTCAAATGACCGAAGCAGAACGACATTGGGATATATAACTAAAAAAATACTATGACATAAAAATAAAGAAACACTGTATTTAGCGAACCCTTAGGGAGAAATTCCCTAAGGTTTTTTTTATATTTAATTAATATAAACCTAATAATTATTTTGTTTAGCTAAAAAACGCAATCCAACACCTGGTTCAGTTGCAATATAACGTGGATGAATTGCATTATCTCCAAGTTTACCGCGCAACTTGCCCACTAAAATACGTAAATAATGAGTATCTTCCTGATGGGTTGGCCCCCATAGTTCTTTTAACAGTTGAGGTTGTGTTAAAAGCTGCCCTTGATAGCGCATTAACAGCGTCAACAGTTGAAACTCTTTTCGAGTTAAAGTAATTGGCTGTTGCTCGATCCATACTAAACGTTGCATGACATCAACTTTAAGGTAGCCATCATCATAAACATGAGCTTCTTGCTGAATGGGTTGGTTTCTTAAAATGACTCGTATGCGCGCTAATAACTCTTGCACACTAAAAGGCTTGGTCATGTAGTCATTTGCACCCGCATCTAGCAAGGCAACTTTTTCATATTCATCTGCGCGTACAGATAACACAATCACAGGAACATTCGACCAACTACGTAACTCTTGAAGCACTTCCTTTCCGTCTAAATCTGGCAAACCCAAATCTAAAATAACTAAATCAGCACCTTGTGTTGCCAAAGTTTCCAAACCTTTGTAACCAGTCTCACAAAGAGTGGTTTTGTATTTTTGTGTTCTTAAAGCAATGTCTAAAAATTTACGGATTTGCGGCTCATCATCAATAATCACAATACGTGTTTCTACAGGTGATGTTTCTGAACTTATCATGACTTTACAACTTATTCTTTTACTGGATGAATGGGTAGTTTGATTTGAATTAAAGTACCTTTATTTTGGCGACCTGAAAATGCTTCTATTGTACCCATATGAGCACCAATAATCGCTTTCACAATTGTCAGTCCTAAACCTGTACCGAATTTTCCACGGTCTCCACGTTCCATAGTATAAAACATATCGAAAATGCGGTTTCTTTCATCTTCAGGAATTCCCGCTCCTCTATCTTCAATTTCTATTTTCACTTCATCTTCAAACAAAAGAGAAGCCCGAATCATGACTGGTTCATCTGGAGGTGAAAAGTTTGCAGCATTTTCTAAAACATTAAAAATAGCTTGCTCTACCAGTGCTGGATGAACATATAAACTAATGGTTTGTTCAGGTAATTCGACCAACACTTGAGTATCTGGTTTATAACGCTTCAAACGGCGGGTTGCCGAACCAATTAATTCATCTACACCAATCCAGTCTCTTTTTAAAGATAAGCCTTCATGCCCCAAACGTGTCATATCAAGCAAATTTTGAATATAACGATCTAAGCGCTCACCTTCTAAATGAATGGTTTCGAGTAAATCTTGCTGGTCTTGCTCTGACATATCTGCTTTAAAATGAGCAAGCGTGTCTGCCGCTCCAATAATAGAAGCAAGTGGTGAACGTAAATCATGCGATACCGACGATAATAAAGCAGAACGTAAGCGCTCTGTTTCACTGGTTACTTTTGCTTGTTCAAGTTCATTGACCAGTTGGGTTCGAAGTGCTGCCTGCGCAATATATTCAATTACACTTTCAGTCAGTTTTTTTTGCTCAAAATTTAAAGAAACAACTTCATCTTTAAAGTAAATTCCTACAATCCCTAGGCTATTTTTTTGTTCTAAAAGTGGTAAAAACCACCAGTTTGACTGACTAAGCGTATCGGTAAAACGCCCACATGGTTGTTGATGCTTCAAACACCAATCTGCTGCCACTTTTTCTTTGTCATTTAGCTCTATGTCAGATGAAATCACTCTATCTTGAATAGAAATCCATACTTTAGTTTGAAGTTGTGTTTCTAAGGTCATACGTCCTGTTTGCATGACTTCTTCAAGGTTCACTGCACGAGAGAGCTTACGTGCCAAGTCTTGCATCACCGTAGTGTAGGCATTCGCAGCTTTTAAAGACAAAACCTGCTGACGTAATTGAGAAGCCAAGCGTCCAGCGATTAAAGCTGCTGCAAAAAAAGCAACGACGGTAACCACACCTTGATGTGCTGAAATCTGCAAGGTAAAACGTGGTGCAATAAAGAAAAAATTGTAAGCCAAGAAACAGATTAAAGCTGCCACGACAGCAACGAGCATTCTGGTTTTAGTTGCAACAATTAAAACTGAAATAATAAAAATGACAGAAAAGTCTTCAATACCAAATAATACTTCAGCAAAGTGCGCTATAAAAATACTGGCACACGTAACAACTAAAACAAAAATACTTTCTTTTAGTGATAAAAATGATGGCTTTTCAAGCTGAGTTGTCTTTTTGGTGCCCTGTTCTGGATGCAAAATGGTTAAAGCAATTGAGTTTTCTTGATTCAATAATTGTTGAGCTAAATTTTTCTTAAATAGCTTTAACCACCACGGCGAAATACTTTTACCGATAACAAGATTTGAAATTCCCCGATCCACCGCAGCATCCATTAAAACTGAGGCAACCTGATGGCCATATATTACTTCTGTGCGACCACCGAGTTGTCGAGCCAGTTCAAATGCACGGTCGATCTCGATATATTGTTTTTTATATGAACTTTCTGAACTCTGCCCAAAGTCCAAACTTTTAGCAACATTCACTACAGTCCACGCAGCCCCATAACGTTCTGCTAAACGACAACCTGCCCGTACTAAATATTCAGAAGAACCTTGCCCATCTATCGCAATCATTAATTCGTTTTGCAACGATATAGATTTCAAACCTTTAGAGGCATAACTCTCTTTTAAATCTGAATCGACATGCTCAGCAACGCATTGCATTGCTAGTTCACGTAGTGCAGTTAAATTTGAAATGCTAAAAAAGCCTTGTAATGCCAGATTTGCTTGATCGGGCACATACACTTTTCCTTGATGGAGCCTTTCAATGAGTTCACTGACGGGTAAATCAATTAAACGAATGTCTCGAATACGATCAAACACTCTATCTGGTACAGTTTCACTTACCCTAATGCCAGTAATCTGGTACACCACATCATTTAGGCTTTCTAAATGCTGAATATTCATGGTGGTGAATACGTCAATACCTGCATCTAGCAACTCATTAACATCTTGCCAACGTCGTTCATGACGACTATTTGGTATGTTTCGATGAGCCAACTCATCAACTAAAACGATTTCGGGATCCCTAAGTAAAATAGCATCCAAGTCCATTTCTTCTAAACTATGCCCCTGATATTGCATTTCCTTTCTAGCAATCTGAGGTAAGCCTTCCAAAATTTTTAGAGTTTCTATTCTTCCATGGGTTTCAACAATACCAACAACAACATCTGTACCCTGTTGAAATAACTCTTTAGCACGAGCAAGCATGGAATAGGTTTTTCCAACACCAGGCGCCGCACCGAGAAAGACCGTTAGTCGACCGGCTTGATATCTGTTGACATGATTTAATAAGGCCTCAGCCTGATTTTCGCGATTGCTTTGCACTTGATATCATCCGGTAAACTAACAACTTTATTTTTAGGTTAATGTGTAGATTGTAATTGATCTAAAGCGATATTGAGCTCTAATACATTAACACGAGCTTGCCCCAATACACCAAATTGCATCGGTTCAATATGCTTTTGCAGTAGCCCTTCCACAACTTTAGTATCTAAATGACGAGCTTGAGCCACTCGGGCAACTTGTAACTGAGCCGCTTCGGGACTGATATGCGGATCGATACCACTACCAGATTTAGTCACCAAATCACTTGGAATAGGTGTATTGCCTGTATGATCTTGCTTTTTCACCGCGAGTATCTGAGCGTCGATTTGCTTTTGTAACTCAGGATTAGTACGAGCTAAGTTTGTACCCGCCATTGCCATGGGGTCATAATTTGCTGCCGAAGGGCGTGGATGAAAATATTCATTCCCGACAAATGGCTGAGCCACTAAAGTTGACCCAACAACTTTCTGATCTATTTCGATCAAACTACCATTGGCCTGATCGTTGAATAAAACCTGCCCAGCACCAGTAGCTATAGCACTGTAAACAGCACCGCACCCTACTAGAGTAAAAATTAATAATCCTAAAGATGCTCTTAAGGTCTGACCCAAATTTGCTTCTGAATTTTGTACATAAGTTTTCATTTCAAACTCCAGATTACAAACCAAATAATTGAACAATAACCACATCGATCGCTTTAATGGCAATAAATGGTAGAACCACACCACCCACACCATAAATCAACATATTTCGACGTAATAATTGAGTTGCAGTTGAAGGTTTAAATTTCACACCTCGAAGAGCAATTGGAATTAATAGCGGGATAATAATCGCGTTAAAAATTAATGCTGATAAAATCGCACTACTTGGGCTCGCCAGATGCATAACATTTAAAACCTGCATTTGCGGAATCGCTGCAGCGAATAATGCAGGCAAAATTGCAAAGTATTTCGACACATCATTTGCTAAAGAAAACGTTGTTAAAGCACCACGAGTAATCAACTGCTGTTTCCCAATTTCAACCACAGCCAGTAGTTTAGTTGGGTCTGAGTCTAAATCGACCATATTGCCTGCTTCTTTCGCAGCTTGCGTACCAGAATTCATGGCTAAACCAATATCGGCTTGCGCTAATGCAGGTGCATCGTTGGTTCCATCACCGACCATCGCAACTAAACGACCTTGTTGTTGTTCAGTACGAATACAAGCCAACTTGTCTTCAGGTTTTGCTTCGGCAATATAGTCATCTACCCCAGCTTCAGCAGCAATCGCAGCAGCAGTTAACGGGTTATCACCTGTGACCATTACAGTTTTGATGCCCATTTCTCTTAAACGAGCAAAGCGTTCTTTAATGCCGTGTTTAATCACATCTGAGAGTTCAATTACACCCAATACATGGTGCTGATTTGCCACTACCAATGGGGTTGCACCTTTTTTGGCAACTTGTTCAACACGCGCTTTTAACTCTAAATCTTGAGAATAATCTTCATCGACAAACTTCAATATTGCATCTAAAGCACCTTTACGAATTTGATCACCATTAGGGAAATTCACACCAGAAATTCGGGTTGAGGCACTAAAAGAGATAAATTCAGCCTGCTCAGGTTCTTGCTGTTTTAGCCCTTGTTCTTTTGCTAATTTAACAATCGATTTTCCTTCTGGTGTTGGGTCTGCAAGCGAACTTACCCAAGCAGCAGCTCTCAATTCCGACTCCGTTACCGAAGTTAAAGGATAAAAAGAGGTCGCTTGACGATCGCCATAGGTAATAGTTCCTGTTTTATCGAGTAAAAGCACATCAATATCACCAGCAACTTCTACGGCTTTACCTGATTTTGCTAAGACATTAGCCTTAAGTGCACGGTTCATACCCGCAATCCCAATCGCAGGTAATAAACCACCAATAGTTGTTGGAATTAGGCAGACCAATAACGCCACGAGCACCACTGGATCAAGTTCAACATGCAAATAGTTAGCAATAAATGGTAGGCTAATCACGACAATTAAAAACGTGAGTGTCATCACCATTAACAAGAAGCCAAGTGCAATCTCGTTCGGTGTTTTTTGACGATTTGAACCTTCAACCAAAGCAATCATACGGTCCAAGAAACTTTGGCCAGACTCAGCAGTAACCTGAACGATAATACGATCTGTAAGTACTTTGGTCCCGCCAATAACACCTGAACGGTCAGTTCCAGCTTCACGTAATACGGGTGCCGATTCACCTGTAACAGCTGATTCATTAATAGTGGCAAAACCTTCTACAATTTCACCATCGGCTGGAACAAGTTCACCTGCATAGACTTCAATAAAATCATTTAAGTGAAGTTCAGTTGCTGCAACTTGAGTCGCTTGACGATCGGTCAAAGAATTGAGTCTTCGAGCGGTTAAGTTTTCTCTTGCTGCACGCAATGAAGATGCCTGACCACGACCTCTAGCCTCTGCAACAGCTTCGGCATAGTTGGCAAATAAAATGGTAATGAACAGGATAGCTGTTACTGCCAAACCAAATAACAGTGTGGTGTAACCCAAAATGGTACTGATTCCAGTAACCACTGTCCCAAGCCATACAATTGCCATCACAGGATTTTTAATTGCATGTTGTGGTAGCAATTTCACAAATGCATTTTTCCAAACTTCAAAATTTGGTACCGTCATGGTTTTTTTATGGCTATTTACATGAGTTTGTGTATTCATTTTCACTCGCCTCCTTAGCCTTTAACCAACAAAAGTTGATCGGCAATTGGCCCAAGGACAAGAACTGGCATAAATTGTAATAAGGTAAGCAACACCACAATCGTGATCAGCGTTAAGGCAAAAGTTGGAGTTTCAACTTGGAGGCTACCTGCTGTTTCAGGCGCTTTCCTTTTTGCAGCTAATCGCGTAGCAATCATTAATGGTAAAATTAATGTCGGGAAACGTCCTAAAAGAAGAGCGATACTACAAGTGACGTTCCACCATACGGTGTTATCTCCAAGGCCTTCAAAACCTGAGCCGTTGTTGGCAAATGCGGAGACATATTCATAAAATACTTGGCTAATGCCATGAGGTCCCGGATTGCTGATGCCTGATAGACTAGGAATGCTGAGGGTTAATGCAGTAAAGGCAAGAATAATGAGAGGTTGAATCAAGATAATAATCGCGAGTAACTTAATTTCTGCGGCTTCAATCTTGCGCCCAAACAACTCAGGGGTACGACCTGTCATTAAACCAGCAATAAATACTGCAAGTAATAGATAAATCATAAACTGTTGCAGACCACAGCCTACGCCGCCCCAAATGGCATTAATCAGCATATTAATGAGTTCAACCAGACCGGTAAGCGGCGCAGAAGAATCATGCATCATATTGACCGAACCATTATTCACTTGAGTTGTGACAGCTGCCCAAACCGCTGATGCGGCTGGTCCAAATCGTTGCTCTTTACCTTCCATTACGGCAAGTTGAGATGCTGTAGATGACATACTCTCAGACCAGACAGCAGCTGCACCTGAAATAACCGACATAAAAAGCATGCTACCAAAGACAAAGTAAGCAAACTTTTTACGCTGGGTAAAATGCCCCACCATAAAAATCACGGTAAGTGGAATGAGTAAAATCGCAATCATTTCTAGCAAATTAGAAAGTGGTGTTGGGTTTTCTAAAGGCACAGAACTATTTGGACCGTACCATCCACCACCGTTACTACCCAATTGCTTAATAGCCACCATCGGTGCGACTGGCCCTAAAGGAATTTTTTGAGTTTCTACAGTGTTGGCTTTATCAATAAGCTGTACTTCTGGCCCGCCTTGAAAAGTTGCTGGGACACCTTGGCTATTGAGCAATAATGACCAGACAAAACAGAGTGGAAGCAAAAAGCGTACTGTAGGGCGAATTACATCTGCCCAATAGTTACCAATTAAAATTTGATCTGGTTGCTCGGCAACATCGGCTGCAATATGGCTTGGGCGCTGATAAAAGAAAGCTCTTAAGGTCGCGACAACCAAAGCCAACCCCATCATGGGTGTAATGACTTGCAGGCCCACAATACCTGTCATTTGCGACAAATAAGATAACTGAGCCTGACCAGAATAATGCTGTTGGTTGGTGTTTGTTAAAAATGAAATAACAGTGTGTAGCGCTAAATCCCAACTCATATTTGGTGCATGATTTGGGTTTAATGGTAGCCATGCTTGCGTCATAAAAATAGCAAGAATAGCCACTGCAAGAAAAATACAGCTAACAACAAATGCTAGAGAATATTGTTTCCAGTTCATTTGTTGTTGTGGAGATACACCTAACAAGCGGTAAACAGGATTTTCAATCCAACGAAATAATCCATCACCCCACATCGGCTGATTTGCCATCACTTTGGATAGATATTTACTGAGACACCATGCTAGAAAAATAGCAATAAATAAAACAAGTATAAGTTCTAACATGGCTATTCTCCTCTAAATCCCATGGCTTGACTTGCCAAACTGGAAATAAGGAGAAATAAAGAAATATCATTTTTTTTAAGTCCGCATAAGACAATGCCAGACTGATGCAAGATGCGCATTTGAGAATTTATAAGCATCTTTATTGTCCTGAAATAACACTAATTTAGTGAATTTCAGTATCGGTAAAATGCTCGTAAATTCTCTATTGAGGAACTCAAAGCCCGCGTAAAATTTGCGTAAAATATAGAGTAAAAGACGTTAAACTTTAAAATTGACTACCGGATAAAGTACTGCTTTAGACTTTAGGGTTTCACAATTCCATAATTCATATAAAGGAATTTTTACGTCTAGTGCCAAAGGTAATTTTTTAGAATTAAATTGCATATGGTCGAGATCAGTTCCCCATGCAATCAAATCTACATCTAAAGAAATATGATGTGATGGACGAATACGCCCTGTGTCTGATTCAAGTTTTTTTAAGAAAGCTTCGATTTCTGAAGGATTTAAAGAACTTTTTAATAGACATGCTGAATTCCAGTAATCATCTCCAATGCCATCTCGGCATGGAATTTGATAAACCGATGAAAACTGCACTTTCCCCAATGTTGCCAATTGCATATAAGCAAAAGTAAAGTGTTGTTCTGCGTCTAAATTACTCGCTAGAGCGAGCGCAAAAATTATTTCTGGTGCGTTCAAGACGAATTCCTACAGCATTAGCTTCTGCAATGATGGCGGGCTTACGGATGGTAATGGTAATTTTTTCAATCGTTGGGAAAGTTTCGAACAAACATTCCAAAACTAGATGTGCTGCATGTTCGATTAATTCGGGCTTGGCTTGTTGAATAGTTTGAGCCGATAACTCACAAATCTGTGCATAATTGAGTGTATCTTCAAGTTTGTCAGACTGTGCAGCTCGGCTCAAATCATTATGGATGGTTAAATCCAACATTAAAGGTTGAATGATTTGTCTTTCCCAGTTAAAACAGCCAATGACCGTTTCAACTTTCAAGCCTTCAATAATAATGGCATCCATAAATTTAAACTGACCTTAGTGCTTTAACAAAGAAGCAGGTTCCATATTTTGAACCATTTTCAAACGTTGGTCTGCATAAATATCGGTATATGGTGCGAGTACGCGCATAAAACGATCGAAATAAAGCATTTGCTTAAATAATAAAGCAAAATCTCGAGGGAATTTAATACCGTGGCGCTCACCAACACCCACCATATCCATCATAATGTCGTTTAAATCGGCAGGATTGGTAGACAGAATTTGCTGTGGATCAGCCATTAATACGCCATTAAATAAACGCTCCAAATCTTGTGCCAATACATCCACATCAACTTTGTTATGCGTCATGCCCATTTTCAGCATGTTTTCCGCCATCGCTTTATAATCAGTTTTTTGCAATGCATCCATAAAGGCCATACACGCTGTCCAGACTTCTGGCTTTAACTGTCCCACAATACCAAAATCAATAAAACCAATTCGGCCATCTTCGAGCAGCATTAGATTTCCAGCATGTAAGTCTGCATGGAAACTCTTACACAACATCAAACTGCCGAACCATGTATTCATTGCAGTAATCAGCACTTGTGATGGATCTTTGGCGTATTGTTTCACCACACTAAAATCTGTCAAAGACACACCATATAGACGTTGCATGGTTAAAACGCGGCGTGTAGAAAATTGATGATAAACCTTAGGTGCAGTCGCAGCGTGGTTCTGAGAAACATTCAAATATTCAATAAAGTCATCTAGATTTTGTGCTTCTTCAATAAAATCAACTTCACGCACCATACGACTTTTGATTTCATCGACAATTTCAGAAAGTGCAGCAAATTTGATTTTAGGTACTGCACGCTCAAGCAATTTAGCAGCCCAATGCACGACACTTAAGTCAGTATATAAAATTGTTTCTACACCCGGCTTTTGTACTTTAATAACGACATCTTCGCCTGTAGTCAGTTTAGCTGCATGAACCTGAGCAATTGAAGCAGAAGCTAATGGTTTTTCATCAATATAGCTAAAAATCTGACTTAAATCGCGCCCTTCAAACTCAGAGTCAAGTACACCTTGAATATAACTAAATGGCAGTGTTGGTGTCTGGTCTAAACAACCTTGAAATTCTTCTACATATTCTCGCGGGAAAAGCGATGGAGTACTCGCAATAAACTGACCAAGTTTGATGTAAGTCGAGCCAAGAGATTCAAAAGTTTCCCGCATGAGTTTGGCATTACTTGGTTTTTCAGTTGCGTATTTAATCCCAGCTTTAGCGGCAACCACTGCTGTTTCACCAATACGGGCGACAGAACGTAGCCCATCAAACAAAATATTTTTTTTCATATTTCTTCAAAACCAAATCATTCAGGTTGAGTGTAGCAAATTTTATTTCATTTACTGATTAAGTTGCCTGACAAACTGGGCAATTTATATCTTTATCAAAATTAACAATGCGTTGTGTCATGTTTAAGCCATCCCACAATAATAGTTTCTGTTTTAAAGGGGTTGAATTGAGCCCTAGATAGAGCAAAGTGTGATGTGCTTGTAATGACGCTATCATTATAGGAGTAGTCGCAAGTACCCCAGATTCCGCACAGCGTAGGCCTTCATTGCTATGCTGTTCTTTAGGAAATAAACATTCATAACAAGCTGAATCACCTTCAACCATAAACATTTGTGCCTGAAAACCAATTGCTGAAGCACTAATTAATGCGACCTGATGCTTTTTACAAGCAGCATTTACTAAATAACGTGTTGTAAAGTTATCACACCCATCCAATACCACATCTTGGTGTTCAACAAGTCTATCAATGTTATGTTCATCTAAACGTTCGTTATAGTATTCAACGCAGATATAAGGGTTAATTTTCTGTAACCGCTTTGCTAGAACTTCAGCTTTATAGCGTCCAATATCTTCATGACCAAATGCAATTTGACGTTGTAAGTTACTTATCTCAATGGTATCGGCATCAATGAGTGTAATTTTCCCAACCCCTGCTCGTGCTAGTAGCTCTGCACTACTACAACCTATTCCACCAGCCCCAACAATCAGCACATTGGCAAGTTTGAGTTTTTCCTGAGCTTCTATATCCCATCCATCAAGTAAAATCTGACGGCTATAGAGATGCATTTCTTCATCACTTAACTCTACAAAATCGATATCTTGAAGCTCGGTCACGCGTTAATCCTTTCACTTAGAAGCCAAATGATTTTATGACTAAGTCAGGCATTAGGAAAGGTATAAAATAAAAACGGCATTTTATTCTTTAAACTTTTATCCACCACATTACTTCTCTCAAGCTTTCTGCAACAATAGAAATATCTATTTTCTTTATTACTTAGGCTAAATATGTCCCAATCATATATTGCACCTGTAGAGTTAGAAAAAGCTTACCGTTTGTTAAATCATGGCCCAACTGTACTTGTCTCTGCTCAGCATGGAGATGACCGAAATGTAATGGCAGCCGCTTGGGCATGTGCATTAGAACTCACCCCTGCCAAAGTAAGCGTTGTTCTCGACAAAAGTACTAAAACCCGTCAGCTTGTTGAACAAAATGGTTATTTCACCCTACAAGTTCCCTGCTATGCGCAGCTCGATATGACCCATCAACTTGGTACAATTAGCAAATTAGATGATCCGCAAAAACTAGAACATTGTGGTGTTGAACTTTTTTATCAAGAAAGTCTTACCAGCCCATTAGTATCTGGTTGCATCGCATGGCTCGTGTGTAAACTTATTCCCGAACCTCACAATCAATCTGCTCATGACTTATTTATTGGTTCTGTTGTAGGTGCATGGGCAGATAGCCGTGTTTTTAAAGATGGGCACTGGCACTTTCAAGATGCACCAAAAGAACTTCGAAGCTTGCACTATATTGCTGGCGGAACGTTTTATTTAATTGGTGAGCAAGTTATAGCTCAGCTTTAATCATCAAAATATAGTCTTATTTAACTTTCTAAAGTGTATTGAATCGAATTAAAACGAGAAAATTTCGATTGCAAAAAACCGCATGGTATTTGCGGTTTCTTGCAGCATTAACACTTAAACTAAATATCTTTATTGTTTAAATTTGGGTAACTTCACGAGCAATCACTAAACTTTGAATATCGGAAGCACCTTCATAAATCTGGCTCACCCGAACATCACGATAAATTCGCTCTACCTGAAAATCACTCACATAGCCACCATGAATCTTTTAATTCCTGAGCAGGAAATTCATAGGTTTTATCTCGATGAGCAGCTGTAGGTTTTAACTGATTTTGCGAATAATCACGCATCATCTCCTGAACCATACTTTGTTCAGCACTTAAAATCATTTCAACGTCCTTATTTTTACTATTTTGCTGCCATACGAATTGCACCATCCAAACGGATGACTTCACCATTTAAATATGAATTTTCAGCAATATGCCCAACTAAACGAGCAAACTCTTCTGGCTTTCCTAAACGAGACGGATACGGCACCATTTGTCCTAAAGCATCCTGAACATTTTGTGGCATACCTTTAAGCATCGGAGTTTCCATAATTCCCGGTGCAATCGTCATAATTCGAATGCCATGTCGCGCAAGCTCACGAGCAATTGGCAATGTCATGGCAACAATAGCGCCTTTAGATGCTGAATAAGCTGCCTGACCAATTTGACCATCAAATGCCGCAACTGAGGCTGTGTTTACAATTACACCTCGGTCCTCGTCCCCTGCTTCAACTGTGTTTTTACTCATCACATCTGCTGCAAAGCGCAGCATGTTAAATGTACCGGTGACATTAATTTGCAGAGTCTTTGAAAATAGCCCCAAATCATGGACACCTTCACGGCCCACAACTTTTGCAGAAGGACCAATACCAGCACAGTTAACTAAGCCATGCAAACGACCATGCTTGGCCAATACATCCTTAAAGAACTGTTCAGCAGTTTGCTCATCGGTTACATCAAGCTTTACAAAGTCAGCTTTTGATCCTAATTGTTTTGCTTGCTGTTCACCTGCTTCTACATTCATGTCTACCAATGTGACAGAGGCACCTTGTTGTACCAAATATTCAGCTGTTGCAGCACCCAGACCAGAGCCACCACCTGTAATTACGAAATGTTTCCCTTGAATTTTCATTATGTAACGTCCTATAGAAATGTTCTTTAAACTTAGTAGTGAGAGTAAAAGTTGTTGTTTTCCGATACAATTTCAAAAAGCCTCAAAATGTTTGCAGCTTTTGATCAATCCAAATTTTAAATATGAAATATTTCACTTGAAATATATAAAGAAAATATGAGTCTTTGACATGGTTGTCCAATCTTCTTTAAGTAAAGGAACTATTTCGATTGCACTGGTACATGAAGCACTGGGTGCTGCTTATGCCAAAGGGCTAAATACTCAACTAATTCTAAATAAAGCGGGAATTCCTGCCGAATTACTGATGTCTCCCAAGGCACGTGTGCCTGTTACGACATATGCGCAACTGTGGATAGAACTTGCCAATGCCATGAACGATGAGTTTTTTGGTATGGATAGCCACCCTATGCGTCGTGGTAGCTATAAATTACTCGCTAAACTCGTCAGTACGGCGGAAACTTTAGAAAAGGCGCTTTACGATATTTTGAAATTTTTTAATTTTATTTTAGATGATCTACAGGGTGAATTAATTCGGGACCAGCAAAAAGCCTATTTGCTCATTCGTGATCGTGAACAACCCAAACGCATGTTTACCTACGCGACTTTTTTAATGTTGGTGCATGGGCTCATGTGCTGGTTGGTGGATCAAAGAATTGGCTTGAATAATATATCGCTACGTTGTCCTAAGCCCCAAGATATTCAGGACTATTTAGTACGTTTTGGTGAAGACATAAAATTTAATGCTGAGATAAATCAAGTTGAATTCGATGCTCACTATTTAGATATTAAAATTAAAAAAGATAAAAAGGCACTTTATGATTTCTTAGAACAAACTCCGCAAAATCTTTTAGTCCGCTTTAAAAATGAAAATGCACTGAGCCTTCTTATTCGTCGTCATTTATTGAAACTTCATCCTGCTCAATGGCCCGAACTTAAAGATGTTGCGCAACAGCTCAATATTTCTGAAGCTACAGTTCAACGCCGACTGAAGCATGAAGGCGTCAGCTACCAGCAAATTAAAAATGAAATTCGCTGTGATATTGCTGTTGAACGTTTAAGTAAAACCAACGATTCAATTCAAGATATTAGTGAAGACTTAAGCTTCCAAGATCCAAGCGCGTTTCACCGTGCCTTTAAAAAATGGACTGGCGTCAGCCCAGGCGCTTATCGAAATAATTTAACTTCACACAAGCAATAATATAAATATCACAAGCTTAAAAAATAATGCTTAAGCTTATGATATTTATATCTTCTAAATTCAATATTTCAGATAAGCACATTACTTTAAATTCAACAATCAATATAAAAACAGTGAGTTATAATTTTATCTAAACTTTTATCTCTCAATCTGATTTATAAATCAAAATAACTAAGTTCGTAAGCCATCAAACACATGGAAGGATGATCTATTATTTATTCCGGTTCTATTTTTATTATGTCTTTAAAATCAAAATTATCTCTATCAAAGACTTTGTTGGCATCAACATTGGGGCTTGTATTTGTTTCATCTGTATTTGTTTCATCTGCATTTGCAGCAGTTCCAACCACACTTAAACTTGATTATGCTTACTATGCACCAACCAGTTTAGTCGTAAAAGATCAAAAACTTCTTGAGAAAGCACTTCCAAATACTCAAATTAAATGGGTTTTTAGCCAAGGCAGTAACCGTTCGCTAGAATATCTCAACAGCAATAGCATCGATTTTGCGTCTACCGCTGGGTTAGCAGCTGTATTAAGTCGAGCGAATGGCAGCCCAATTAAAACTGTTTATGTACAAAGCCAGCCAGAATGGACCGCTCTTGTGGTAGCAAAAGACTCACCAATTAAAAATCTAAAAGACTTAAAAGGTAAGAAAATTGCAGCAACCAAAGGCACAGATCCGTTTTTATTTACCTTACAGGCACTAGACACAGTAGGCTTAAGTAAACGCGATGTACAACTGGTTCATTTACAACATCCTGACGGAAAAACTGCTTTAGAACGTGGTCAAGTAGATGCTTGGGCTGGGCTTGATCCGTTAATGGCTGCGGCTCAAATTCAGTCAGGCGCCAAATTACTTTATCGTAATGTTGGATTTAACAGCTATAGCGTACTGAGTGTTAAAGAAGATTTTGCAAAGCAAAGTCCTGAAGCGGTTGAAGCAGTGATTAAAGCCTATGAACAAGCCCGAAAATGGGCAAAAGCTAATCCTGATAAAGTGGCAGCACTTTTAGCTCAAGAATCAAAACTTCCCCTACCTGTGGCTAAACTACAATTGAGCCGAACCAACTTTGATCAAAGCATTCCATCGGCAACTCAAGCACAAGCACTGAAACGTTCGGGGAAAATTTTGACAGAAGAAGACTTGGTCAGAAAAGGCACCAACGTCAATCAAGTGGTTGACCAGTTGTTAGACCCACGTTTTGCTCAAAAAGTCGTGAAATAATATATGAGTGATTCATTTAACAAAGCTGAGCTAAATCACTTCTTAGCTCAGCAAGCTTTAAAATCTCAAAAAAAGCATTTAAACAATAAATTTACACGTTGGTTTAAAGCACTGCTCATTCCCGTAATCTTTTTAGTGGGTTGTGAGTTCTTAGTCAGAAATGGCTACATCGATTCTTATTTACTACCCGCGCCAAGTAGTTTGTGGCAATCTTTTTTGGATTTAGCTCACAGTGATCTTTTTGCCCATATTTATATTAGTACATGGCGTGTTTTAGTAGGTTTCATTGTAGGGAGTGGTTTAGGGTTAATTTTTGCAATTTGGGTTGGATTAAGTAAAGAAGCCGAAGCGTATTTGGAACCAACTTTTTCAGCAATTAAATCAATTCCCAGTCTTGCATGGATTCCTTTGTTATTACTTTGGTTAGGAATTGATGAAGGTTCTAAAATTACGCTGATTGCAATCGGTGCTTTTTTTCCAACCTATACCAATACAGTTGCAGCGATTCATAACCTCGATAAAAAACTGATTGAAGTTGGAAAAGTTTATCGGCTTAATGCTTTTCAGCGTATTGTATCTATTATTTTGCCGGCAGCATCTCCAGGAATTTTAACCGGTTTACGCAACAGCTTAAGCTTATCGTGGATGTTTATGATTGCAGCTGAACTGATTGCAGCCACTCAAGGAATCGGTTATTTACTCAGTGATGGTCGAGAAACATCCCGCCCTGATATTGTCATTATTGCAATTATTTTATTGGCCCTATTGGGTAAAGTAACCGATAGCTTAATGAAACTTATAGAAAACTGGTTATTACGTTGGCGCGATACGCTACAAAAATAACTTTAAATCCAGCATGCCAAAGTGACTCGATCATTTTGGCCGTAATCTTGAATGGTTTTAATTTCACTAAAACCATGCTCAGCAAATATATTTCGAACAGCCTGTCCCTGATCATAACCATGTTCAAGAACAATCCAGCCTTGTGGTTTTAACCAATTTTTTCCTTGGACAATAATAATTTCAATATCAGCTAGACCCTGCTGATCTGCGACCAATGCACGGCGTGGTTCTGTTGCCAATGCCTGCATGTGTTCATCTTCAGGGTCAATGTATGGCGGATTAGAAACAATTAAATCAAATTGCTGTTTGTCTAAAGCATCAAACCAAGCACCACAAGCAAATTTCACTTGTTGTAATCCATGGGTTTGCGCATTTTCTTTTGCAACGTCTAAAGTAGGTGCATAAATATCAGTTGCCGTTACTTGCCAATCTGGGCGTTCACTCGCTAATGCAAGTGCAATCGCACCTGTGCCCGTTCCCAAATCAACAATATTCGCATTCTTTGGCAAATTTAGATTTAAAACGGTTTCAACCAAAACCTCAGTATCAGGTCGTGGCACTAAAGTATCGGAAGTCACTTTTAAGTCGAGTGTCCAAAATGGCTGTGAACCTGTTACATAAGCTAAAGGCTCACCATTTTGAATACGCTCAAGCCCAGCCAAGTAGTCTTGCTCTTGTTGAACTGTTAACTCTTGCTCAAGTTTAAACTTTAATTCAAGCGAATTGATTTTTAGAAAATGCTCAAGTAACCAAGCATTTTCCTGACGTTCATAACTGTCAGGCTCACCACGAATTGCAAGCGCTTGAGCAATGTTCATTAGCCGCCATTTTCCTGTGCAAGCATTGCAAGCTGATCTGCTTGATATTCACGATGCAAGCTATCAAGTAATTCAGTTAAATCACCTTCCATAATGGCATCTAACTTATATAAAGTTAGGTTAATACGGTGATCAGTCATACGACCTTGAGGGTAGTTATAAGTACGGATACGTTCAGAACGGTCACCAGAACCCACTAAGTCACGACGCATTTCAGAAGTCGCTGCATCTGCCGCCGCACGTTTCGCATTTTCTAAACGTGAAACTAATAATGCCATCGCTTTGGCTTTGTTTTTATGTTGTGAACGTTCTTCTTGGCATTCAACAACTGTACCTGTTGGAATGTGGGTAATACGTACCGCCGAATCCGTTTTGTTAATGTGCTGACCACCTGCACCAGATGCACGGTAAGTATCAATACGCAAATCTGCTGGGTTAATCTCGACATTTGTATCGACATCAATTTCAGGCAAGATCGCAACTGTACAAGCCGATGTATGTACACGACCTTGTGACTCAGTTGCAGGCACACGTTGCACACGATGCGCACCACTTTCAAATTTTAAGCGACCATATACTCCATCACCGTCCACACGGCAAATGACTTCTTTAAAGCCACCATGCTCACCTTCATTTTCAGAAAGTACTTCTATACGCCAATTTTGTGTCTCGGCATATTTACTATACATGCGGAATAAGTCACCAGAGAAAATTGCAGCCTCATCGCCACCCGTTCCGGCGCGAATTTCTAAATAAGCTGCATTAGAATCATTTGGATCTTTTGGAATCATCAAAATATTGAGCTGGCTTTCTAACTCTCCAAGCAACGCTTTATTCGCTTGAATTTCTTCTTCTGCCATATCTTTAAAGTCAGGGTCAGACTTCATCAATTCAGCAGTTTCAATATCTTCTTCTGCTTGACGGTATTTGCCCCAAACTTCGGTAATTTCAGATAAATCACTATGTTCACGAGACAATTTACGGAAACGTTTGTTATCGGAAATCACTTCCACATCTGCAAGCAACGCGGTAAGTTCTTCATGTCGATCACAGAGTTGATCAAGTCGTAAACGGAGTGACGCTTTCATAAGAGGAAATATCTCAAAAGTCCAAAAAGCTTATCGAACGCTATGTAAATATAGAAGATAAGCAAAATCGTAAAAATAGCGCATAGTTTACAGATTATGCCGCTCAAATGACATATATAATCAGCCAATTCATCAACTTTCACAGTAAGTGGCAACTTATAAAAATAATGATTTCAGATGAGATTTATTTACTCGCCTATAATTTAGCTTTTTTATAGAAATTAATACGTCACCTTTTTACCCAATAAGGCAATAGAGGCTTTATTCATAAAACCTCTTTACCATCTCTATTTATTTTAATTTTTCTAATAATGTTTTACCCACCAGAACAGCCGAGGCCGGATTTTGTCCTGTAATAAGTTCACGATCCACCACAATATTTTGAGTCCAAGCATTTGTATTACTTTGATATTCACCCCCAATTAACTGTAATGCCGTTTGTGGATAGAACTTCATTTCACCACCTTTTAATAAAGCCTTCGCTTGCTCTTCCTCTTGGTTACTAATCACAGTCATCCGATAATTTTTATAAATCCACTCACCAGTTTTTACAGTTTTGCCTTGCTCAAGTTGCTTAACGACTTCAGAAGCATTAGGTAACGTTGACATCAACGCAATAGGGCCATGGCAAACCAGAGCTGTAGGTTTTTTAGCTTTATGAAAAGCTGTCAAAACTTTCCCAAGTTGTTTATCTTTTAATAGATCTTGCATGGGTGCATGCCCACCTGGAATATAAATGGCATCGAATTGATCAACCCCAATTTGCTCAATACGAGACAGACTCAAAACTGGAGAGGCTTGAGGCGATGTTAACTTTAGATCATGCAATAAACCTGCATATTGCTTTAATGCTTTTTCATCTTGGTTAAAGTACATCGCACTATTTGATGACTCATCTAGTGTTGGAGCTTTGCCTTTTGGCGTAGCAAAAGTTACGGTGTGCCCCGCATCTAAAAGCATTTTTGTAGGTTGCATTAACTCATTTAAATAAAAACCAGTTTTAAAAATATGACCATTTTTTAGCTCTAGCTGTCCTTCATCAGACAATACAACTAATACATGAGCGGCATTTGCACTTAATGCTGCTGAAGCGGTAACTACTGCAAGCATTATTTTATTTAGAGATTTCATCATTCAACCTTCATTCCAGCCTTGTGCTGGATTTATAACTAGGATGGATATATTCTATTTTTGCCAATAAGGTAGATAAATAACCACATTTACAAATCTTTTTTGCGTTTGAGGACAAAATGTCTCGTCAATTTGACCATCTTGCCGATGTTGAAGTGTTTTTAATTGTGGCTGAAAAGCTTTCTATTAGTGCTGCTGCAATTTAGTTGTCCACAACGCCTTCAGTCATTAGTAGAACAATTACACGGCTAGAGAAAAAGTTGGGTATCCAGTTTTTTAGAAGAACTACTCGACATTTGAGCTTGACGGAAGCAGGCCAACTTTATTACGAAAAAATGCAGCATGCTTTTCAGTTAATCGACCATGCAGAACGTGTGGTTCAAGGTGATCAACTGCAAATTTCTGGAAAAATCAAATTAAGCGTTCCTACAACTTATGGACACTATCGCTTACCACCCTTATTAGAAAAATTTCTTTTGCAATATCCAGACATTCAAATTGAGATCAGCATCTCTAACCGAAATGTTGATTTAATTGCTGAAGGTTTTGATTTAGCTATTCGCCAAGGCCATCTTCCTAATAGCTCTCTTGTGGCAAGACCGCTAGAACTTGCCCCGCTTCAACTTGTTGCTTCACCTAATTATTTAAAACGTATGGGTATTCCCCAAACTTTGGAAGACTTAAATCATCACCAATGTATTGCCTTTGAATTACCAAGTAGTGGCAAGATAACCCCATGGTTCTTTAAAAATGGTGATCACCAAATTCAGTGGACACCAACAAATCGGATTTTAGTAAAAGAAGATATTTTAGGCTTAGTTTCTCTTGCTGAAAGTGGATTAGGGATATGCCAAAGTTATAGCTTTATTGTTAATGAAAAAATTCAACAACGAAAATTACAACCTTTACTCGAGGATTATGCAGGTCACACACGTCCGTTCTCTTTACTGTACGCACAACATAAACATATGTCTTCTGCCACCAGAGCTTTGATCAATTTCCTATGTTCAGATCACGAGTAATGAACTCATTAAAACTAAATGAGACTCATGTTTATCTATATGAGTATTAAACATTCTATTTTAATAGAAAACATACAAACCTGACACTAAACTACAATAATGAATTGATGGTTCTCCATATTTTAAGAAACGTGTTTTGTTACATTTGCCGTAACAAAAGATTAGGGTCCTGCTGCTAAGGACACGGAGTAAAAAATGAAATTAAATGCTTGGTTATGTAGCGCTGTTTTAGCAACTTCTATGGTTACCGTAGCTCATGCTGACAATACAACACATGTAGCAGCCGCTTCTGCTTTAGGTAGTGTCGCTGGTACTGCAATTGGTAAAAGCATGGGTGGTACATCTGGCGCAACAATTGGTGCTGCTTTAGGTGGTGCTGGTGGTGCAGCAGTTGCAAGTGACCGTCGTCACCGCACAGAATCTGCAATTGGTGGTGGTTTAGGTGGTGGTGCTGGCTATACTGTTGGTAAAAGTATGGGTGGTACAAACGGTGGATACATCGGTGCTGCTTTAGGTGCGGCAGGTGGTGGTGCTTTAGGTAATAAAATTTCTAAAGACCGCGATTATGACCGATCTTCTAAACACTGGAAGAAAAAACACCGTCGCCATCACTAATCAAATTTGATGAAACGTCACTAAGCACCTTCGGGTGCTTTTTTATTAGGACCAACAAATATTCACCACCTCTCTTTTGCTCAGGATTTATCCACAAATTAATAGAAACAATACAAACAGACACAAAACTAGCGTATCGCCTTTGGGGTTCTCCATAATTATCACGAAATTTTTGATTACATTTATCTCAAGATAAAAATACTGTCCTTCTTAGTAAAAAGGACATGGAGCTGCAAGATGAAAATGAATATTTGGTTAGCTAGTGCATTAATTGCAACATCGTCTATGGTGACAGTTGCACATGCAGATAATGGTACCCGTGTTGCTGCAACCTCTGCGTTAGGTAGTGTTGTGGGTACTGCAATTGGTAAAAGCATGGGTGGTACAACAGGCGCAACAATTGGTGCTGCTTTAGGTGGTGCTGGTGGTGCAGCCGCAGCGAGTGACCGTCGCAATCGTACCGAAGCTGCCCTGGGTGGTGCTTTAGGTGGTGGCGCTGGTTATACAGTCGGTAAAAACATGGGCGGTACCAACGGTGGTTACATCGGTGCTGCGGTAGGTGCTGCGGGTGGTTCAGCGCTAGGTCGTAAAGTTTCTGAAGATCGTGACTACAATGATCGCTATGATCGTGGTAGTCGTTATGATCGAGATGATCGTAGATATGACGATGGTGACCGTCGTTACTATAGTAAAGGTGGCCATCGCCGTCATGACAATGGTTTACATCGCGGCTGGTACAAAAACCGCTAATTCATATATGAATCAAAAGAGCACCTTCGGGTGCTTTTTTATTGAGAGATAAAACCTAATATCGAAAAAAAACGATATACATTAATCCCTATATATCGTAGTATTTCGATATACCCTTATTCGAGAATATCGCATGCGATCACTTCAAGATACCAAGTTTTCAATTTTGGAACTTGCTCCTATTCGTAATGATAAAACCATCGAATTTTCGTTACGTCACGCATTAGAATTAGCACAACATGCAGAGAAACTAGGTTATGAACGTTTCTGGCTTGCAGAACATCACAACATGGATGGAATCGCGAGCTCTGCTACGGCTGTCTTACTCGGTTTTATTGCAGCACATACACAGCATATTCGCTTAGGTTCAGGCGGGATTATGCTTCCTAACCATGCTCCTTTAGTTGTCGCAGAACAATTTGGAACACTTGCTACTTTATATCCAAATCGTATTGAACTAGGTTTAGGCCGTGCTCCTGGTACAGATCAACTCACCATGCGAGCTTTACGTCGTGGGCATCAAGAAACAGAAGATCAATTTCCAAAAGATGTTGTCGAAATCCTAAGATATTTTGATGTACCTCAAGCAGGACAAAAGATTATTGCAACTCCAGGGCAAAATACACATGTTCCTGTTTGGTTACTTGGATCTAGCCTTTTTAGTGCGCAATTGGCTGCAAAACTTGGTCTACCCTACTCATTTGCGTCGCATTTTGCACCACGTATGCTAGGCCAAGCCATCCAACTCTATCGTGAGAACTTTGAGCCTTCTGAGTACTTAGATAAACCGTATGTTTCAATGGGTGTACCTGTTGTTGTAGCAGAGACTGATGAAGAAGCACAGTTTTTAGCAACAAGTGCATACCAACGTGTATTAGGCTTAATTCGTGGTGAAAGCTTAAAGCTGAAACCACCAGTTGAATCAATGCAGGGACTATGGAATACAGCAGAACAGCTTTCTGTAGAAAACTTCTATGCAATGGCACAAATTGGCTCGGTTGAGAATGTTCGCACTGGTTTACAAAAGCTTTTAACGACATACGATGTTGATGAGTTTATTTTTACATGTGATATATACGACACAACGAAGCGTCTAGATAGTTTTACGCAACTCATGAATGTAAAAACAGAACATTAAAACTCGACTTGGTTTTCCCATACTTGAATTGATTTCGAGTATGGGATGACCATCTATCTGAAAAGACTTTACCCCAACTTCCTGCTTGGTTATTTATATTAAAACGATAAAAACATCATGATTGAAAAACCAAAAGGACTTTTGGAAAATGAGTATTAATATTAAAAATAACACTTCAAAATCAGTAATTTTTCAAAATACGGCTCAAGATTTTGAAGACTTTGCTGGTCAAGTTATTCCGTCAACCTCAATTAAAGAGTTTGATTTTTCACATTCATCTGTCGCGATTATTGGTACAAATCAAGATACTGTGACCCATCTTGAAAAAATCTGCCAACAAGCAAAATTTGTGACTGTATTTCAAATTACACCTCACTTTATTTTGCCCCATAGTCAAATGGGCACACACAAGTTAATTACGCATCCACTCATTATTAAAAACCGGAGATTATTTAACAATCGTGTAAAAAGTCTTTTGGCCTTACGTTTTCTTGAGACTCAAGTAAATGAAACATGGCTTAAACGCCTTTTAACACCCAATACTGCAACGACTAAAAAAGTATTTTTTAAATCTGATAGTTATTATGCTGCACTCCAAAAATCTAACTGTAAATTACAAACTTGGCCCATTGTTAAAGTTACCAATACATCAATTCACAGCATGGATGGTATAGAACAACCTGTCGATATTATTATTAGAATAACGGCATAAAAATAAAAAGCATGGTTTTAAACCATGCTTTTTCTCATTTACTCATATTTTTGCAAATTGCCGTGATCATCGTAATGCAAAATAATGCGTTGTTTCTTTTGCAATTCACTCAAGATCTCGGGACTAACCGAAAATTGGGCAGCTAGCAGTTCAACAGAACTATTCGGTGCTTTAGCGCGTCGGTCTTCACCCCTGAACCTAATCCAGTTATAACTCGCCCACAAAATTAAAATGAGCGCGCTAATCCCGATGAGTAATGCTAAATGAAGTAAGGTCTTAACTTCTGATAAATGATCGACCCAGACATAATCATAAATTAGGTGCCCTTCAAAAACCCATAAGAACAGTGAAACCAATGGAAATAGCAACCACATCAAACAAAACCAACCAATGGTTTGTAAGGTATAGTTTGCTGTTTTATTTTTGACGTATTCCGGCTGGTCAATATATTCAGGGATATCTAAAGGCTCTATATCCTTGTTTTCTTCAGGTTTCATGGGTTATCTCCACGGAAGCCTCGGTCTGGGCTCACCCAGCGAGCACGTTTTTTAGTGTTAAATAAAGTTTTTGGTACCGCAACAACACTTGTAAATAAAGTAAGTAGCCAGAAAAACAACGGGTACCAGATTACCCAGAAATAGTTTCTAAAGAAGCGACCTCGATCATAACGCTGATCAATCCACAAACTCACCAAAAACTGTATCAGACATGTTCCGCCTAATATTACACCGTACCACTGCGGCATCAGTGTTTTGATCTGCCATTGCAAAGGTAATTCAATAAATAATCCCGCAAAAAACAGAGTGAATATCAGAATCATGACATAAGACCAGATAATACTCACAAGAGCTTCAAGCATCACTGGCCACATACGACGTACGCGTAATTTGAACATTTGTGGAATATATTCTAAAAGAACCTCTACCCCACCTTGTGCCCAGCGAAGGCGTTGTTTCCATAGGCCTTTAAATGTCTCAGGCATATAGATATAGCAAAGCGCTTGTGGAATATACTGAATATCCCAATGGTCCAGCTGTAACTTCCATGAAATATCAATATCTTCAGTAATTTTATCGTCTGACCAAAACCCGACGCGAACGAGCGCTGTTTTACGGAATGCTGCAATCACACCAGACACTGTAAAAATACGACCATATGTACGCTGTGCACGTTTAATTAAACCAATAATCGAAGAAAACTCGCCAACCTGTAATTTTCCTAAAATACTAGATCGGTTTAAAATGCGTGGATTACCGGTTACAGCGCCAATTCTCGGAAAGTTAATAAATGGTTGCATTAACCAAAGTACCGCATGCGGATGTAACAATGCATCGCCATCAATACAAACAAGATATTCGTATTTACTAACCAGCACTCCCGATCTTAAAGCTACAGCTTTACCCTGATTTTCTGCTAAGTGCACCACACGAAGTCGTGAATCTTGTGCTGCCAATTCATCAAGGATTTCAGCTGTTCTATCACTACTTCCATCATTGACGGCAATCACTTCAAAATTAGGATATTTAGTTTGCAGTGCATAACGAATGGTTTGTCGTACCTGAGCTTCTTCGTTAAAACACGGAATAATGATACTGCACCCTTCACTGGTTGGTTCAGGAAGCGTTTGTTCGCGGTATTCCCTTTTAAAAAAGAACCAAAGTCCTCCTACCATCCATGTCCAAGCCATGAGTAAAGGGTATAAAAAGGCAAAAGCAAATAGAATATCGAGTAATACTCTCATTACTTTTTCCCCTCTACTAATCCAGCAAAAGGCTGATACATGACAGGGCTATAATTCAAACTAAGTGGATTATATAAATACTGATGTACTTCTTTTGATTTTTCAAAACTATAGCCATCAATCCCGAATTTCTGAATCCCTGTTCGCTGAATCGAAAAAAGCCCTTGCTGTACTTCTTCCCAAATCGTCTTTGAAGCATTTTCTGGCAACACTAAAGTCAGCATAATTCTTTGCTTATCTTTTTCATCAAGCGTGTTTAAAAGTGCTAATAACTGATTAAATTGCTTTTCCTTACCAATCATATCGAACTTTAAATTGACTAAATCATGTTGCGATAAAAGTGTTTTTAAAAGCGCTGGTAGATTTTCTACATGATCTAAATCAGGAGTAAGCAATAAAATAAACTGCCCTTGGTTACTCATATTTAAATAAGGCTTTACAGCTTTTTTGGTAAGTTGGCTAAGTTGAGCAAGATGTTTTGATTGTTCAATACAGCTATTCTCTTGAGCGGTTACTGCTTGCATTTCGCAATTTAAAGATGTGCCCGCATTAAGCTGAATACCACTTAAATTACTATTTAAGCGTGCAATATCTTTAGCCAAATCTACTGCTAAAAATGGCTTATCTTTCTGAGGATAAGCAGGTAACTCTAATATTACCGCTTGACCCGCACGAGTTTGAGCCTGCCATAAACTACGGTTTAAAATATCTTGTTGAACAGGCATTTTATCTGTAGGGAAATAAGCAACATCATATTGCCCATCTCCATCTTTGTCTTGCAAAGGTTTTAAGATTAAAGCATTGTTTTTTAAGCTATACAGTTTTGATAATAGCTGCCCTAATTTTTCATCTGTTTGGGTGTTTTGTGGGGCTGCTAACTGCTTTAAATCCATACTCACAAAGTGACGAGGCTGTTTAAATAAATCTGACTCTTCGAAGTTCAGAATATTTAACATGCCTTCAGTGAGCTGCTCAGCTGTAGGGTTATTTATAACCAAGCTTCGTTTAAACGTTGAATCACTCACCCGATTCATACCATCACGCCCCAAACTGAAAGAAAATTCAAAGCCTGCCTGCTGCGCTAGTTTTTCCAATTGCTCATTCACGGCACCATAAGGCCAAATAATTGCTTTGGGACTAACACCGACTTCTTTTTTCAAAACGGCGTAGGATTTTTTCAAATCTTGCAAAATACGTTGTTGATATTCTGCATCTGTTTCATAACGAGACTGCGATTTTAAATATGCATAAGAAGTCGCAGCAGGTTGCTCATTGCCTTGAGGATTAGCCAATATGCCATGATGTAAATCATCACTATGACTTGCAAACTCAGCTAAACCTGACGCTTGCATTTCGCGCACTTGAGCCCAGTTCATCAAGTTACCCTGACCATAAGCTTCATAACCTGCCTGTGTATTGCCATTTATCCAACTGGTCGGAAGAGCAAAAACTGCCGGAATCTGATATTGCTTAAGTAATGGAAATACTCGGCTATAACTACTCAAAGCTCCATCATCAAAAGTAAGTAGAATAGAGTTATGGGGTAATTCTTTACCTTGCTTACGAGCTTCCTCAATGTCTTTTAAACGAATCGGCTTCCAGTCAGATTGACTCAGCCAATCTAGAAACTGTGCCAGATTATTGGTCTGAATTGCATAAACATCTCTGTCACCTTCCTTTAACACATCATCTCGCACATCATGAAAAGTTAAAGAAACCGTATGATTTTTTGGTAGTTCAGTTTCAATGCGCGCATGAGAAAATTGTACGGTTAATAATGTTGAAGCAAACACACAGCTCAACATTTTTGACATCATATTATTCATTAAAAACGCCCTTCAAATCCGAAAATACCATAGGTATGCTGTTCATCATGACCATCGTATGGGTGATATTGCCAACCAATTCCATAATTAAGTTGCCAAGTCCGCGAGAGCTGCCATTGATGCTGATATTGCAGAGAGTATGTTGGTCTAGCCGAGTAATCTGCTTGTTTATAGAGTCCCACTCCAGCTTCAAAATGCTGCTTAAATGAGCGCTCATATTCTCGCCAAGTTACCCAGTCATGACTTAAATTTAACTCAGCACTGTAATGGTTACTGGGACTAAAGTAGGCAGTCTGATCTTGGCTATTGCTGCCATAAAATCCACGAACGGTCCCATAGGTAATATGGTGCGGCGCATCAAATAATCGTTCGCGCCAAAAAGTCGAAAATTCTTGTTGTTTATTACCATCACTAATATCAGTTAGACCATAACTCGCCCCAATCTGACGTGACTCATCTTTTTGCCATGTCAAAGCAGCACGGTAAGCCTGACCATCTTCACCGGCATCAATTGCTTGTAATGGAATATTAGCTTGGCTATCATATTGCAATTGATACTGCCAGTGGTCATTTAACCATTGCGACCAATCAAGACGAACACCTGCTTGCCCACCATCTGTACTTTGCGACAAAATCGCCGACAACGCCTTACGGTTTGCTTGCCACTCAGCACCGACACCATAACGTTGGTCATGCACATCACCAAAACGGTACTCTCCGTAACGATCTTGATGCCACGCAAATAGGCGATAATTATCTTTGATCCATGGGCTATTAAGACGAGTTTCCATTTCACGGTCTTTTAAACCATTCTGACCACTCACAGAATCGCTACTACTATCTGCCTTACTTTGTCCCCAAGTAGTTGAGTGAGAAATTGTCGGTCTATTGCGGTCATCTAATTCTTTCCGACTTTTAATTACTCCACCATCTTCAGGGTAATATGCCAAAAGGCTTTCAGTATTTTTACCCCATTCCGGAATATCCCCTAAAGCCTGAGCATTTTGCATCTGGTTAATTCGGGTGTCTTTGGAAATTGGTGTTAAACCATTTAAACGAGAAATAGTTTGCTTGGACTGTAGAGGTTTATCTCTCCAACGCTCAACACGAGCCAGATTATTAATTAGACCTTCATTGGCAGGTGCAAGATCTACTTGTTTTTGAAAATGCTTTTCTGCTTGGTTAAGATGGTTTGCATAAGCTAAGTGCATACCCTGTAAAGTAATATAGTCATCACGGTCGGGATGACTTGTTTTGTCTACCCCTTTTGCCTGACTATATTTATACATCGGAACAAGTCGATCAACCTCACTCAAAAATTGTTCAGCTTGTTTATATTTTTCTTGTTCAATATATGAATAGTACAGTCCAGTATATACCGTCATATCTGGATAGTTTTTTTCAGTAAGCAAGGTTTTAAAGGCAAATTCAGCTTGCTGTGGCTGTCTTTCAGCTAAATAACTATCAGCTATTGCATGACGAATATAGGCAGGTAGTTTTTCTAAAGGTATATTTAATTTAGTAAATTGATCCAGGACTGTACGAGTACGCCCACGGAAATCTAACGCATATATATAGTCATAATGGAATCTTAAATAATTAGGATCTGACGGTTGAATCAAAGGCTGCATTTGCTCGCCTTGCTTCAACACAGCATCAAGCTCAGCAAAGCCTTCGCTATCTGACATGCCTTCTCGATTTAGATATTTATAACGAGCAATTGCATTATTTACACGTTGAGAAAACTCACTGACTTGTAGCCAGTGTTGTAACGATTCTGTTTGAGCATTTTTATCGCTGGCAAGCAATAACTGCTGAGCCTTGTTATAAGCCCCCACAGCCGCTAAGTCATAACTGTATTCTTGTAAAACTGTAAAAGACTTGGGCTGCTGCTTATATGCTTGTTCAATTGCAGATAAAGCATCTACAGGTAAATTGATAAGACGATAGGCGTAAGCTATTTGCACAAGCTGATCAGTCTTCAGATTTTTACTATTAATTTTTGCTAACTGTGCTTTGGCTTTTACAACATCTTGAGCTTCAGCGTATAAAACCGCTAACAAAATCTGCCCATCAAGTGTTTTTTGAATATTAAATTTATTCGACCAATCAATCGCATTTTTAAAATGTTTAAAATCACGAAAATTACGTATTAAAGGTAGCTGTCCATATTCTGGAAAAATAACCGGATTAATATTTGCTAAATGCTGAGAAAAAGTTACTAGATCTTTTTTTTCATTTGACATTACAACTAAATAATCAGCTAGCAATTTTTGATCATGCGGATAGGTTTTTAGCAATTGATCCAGTTGAAATATTGCTTGGTGAGTTTGTCCAGTTTTATAAGTGTGAATAGCCTGCTCTCTCAATTCATCCACTTGAGCAGCATATAAATTGAGAGGCAAGATGTATACCAATGAAAAAACACATTTTTTTAGCATTTTGATAATCGGATAGTCCCATATCGAGGTGGGGAAGTATAATTAAAAATATATAAATAATCACACAACACCCAAATAGTGTGATTTAGTTAACATTTTTGAATTATGGATTTTTTTTGATTGTTTTTTAAAAATATTTAGTAAAATTAAATAATTACTATTTTTCAGCACAATAAAATACATACACTTCTTTTCAATAGTATTATTTAAATTTACAAATGAGTTGCAAAAGAAGTACAGGTTTGTAACCAATAAAAACATTTAATAATGTTTAGTTTTATATTTAAAACTTTTATTTTTATTGTATTTATATTTTTAAAAACCACTCAATTTATTTATAAATTAATATACATAAATCGAATGGTTAAAATAAGCAGTTGATTAAATTAACCAATACGACGTTTTAATCCTGTCATCTGCAAAACACGCGTTGAAATTTCTTCAATCGACATTTCAGTCACGTTTAAATATTTAATCCCTTCTGAAATATAGATTCCTTCGATTGCTCTAAGTTCCATTTGGCATTGACTAAAACTTGCATAACGACTATTAGCTTTACGCTCACTACGAATCGCAACTAATCGCTCAGCATCAATCATTAAACCAAACAATTTATTACGATGTGGTCTTAGTACTGCTGGTAAACGGTTATCATCCAAATCTTCTTCTGTTAATGGATAGTTTGCAACACGGATACCGAATTGAAGAGACAAGTAAATAGAGGTCGGCGTTTTACCCGAACGAGAAACTCCAATTAAGATTAAATCGGCTTTATCGTAATGGCGAGTACGCGCTCCATCATCATTATCAAGCGCAAAATGAACAGCATCAATACGGGCTTTATAAGACTCAGAATCAGTCACGGCATGTGTCTGTCCAACTAATGTGGTGGGTGGCGTACCTAGTTCTTGTTCTAATTTACTGATTAAACCTTCAAATACATCAAGATTAACTGCTTTAGCAGTATTAATGATTTCTCGCACATGTGGATCAACTAAAGTATCAAATACTAAAGGCAGACAACCATCTTTGGTTTGACATCGATTAATCTCGACTACAATCTCCATTGCAGCCTCTTCGGTTGCAATATACGGCATGATATGAATATCAAAATCTACATTGGGAAATTGTGCTAATAACGAATGTCCAAGAGTCTCTGCAGTTATCGCAGTTCCATCAGAAATAAAAAAAACGCTTCGCTTAAATTGTTTACTTTCTGACATTAAAATTCTCCTTAAACATTTGTCTTAGTACTATATAATCTTTATAGTAAACTGATCTTACATGACTGTCGCTTAGTATAATTCTCAACTAAGCACTTTATTTTTATAATTTCATGCCAAGATAGACATTAATACTGCAAAAGTGGAGTGAAAACTTTGGAAGCGCGCGTAATCGGTCTAGAAAAATTAGGGAAACACGATGTCGAACTCGTAGGTGGGAAAAACTCATCTTTGGGTGAAATGATCAGTCATTTAGCAAATGCTGGTGTATCGGTACCAGGCGGTTTTGCAACTACTGCTGATGCCTATCGTGAGTTCTTAGATCAAAGCGGTCTTAACGCTCGAATTCAAGCAGAACTTGCTCAACTCAACGTTGATGACGTAAATGCTCTTGCAGAAACAGGTGCTAAAATTCGTCAATGGATTGTAGAGACTCCACTCACTGCAAGCCTAGAACAAGAAATTCGCGCCGCTTTTACAACACTTTCTAACGGCAACCCAGAAATCGCGGTTGCCGTTCGTTCATCTGCAACTGCTGAAGATTTACCAGATGCTTCATTCGCAGGTCAGCAAGAAACTTTCTTGAATATTCGCGGTATTGATAACGTTCTTATTGCGATTAAAGAAGTATTTGCTTCTTTATATAATGACCGTGCAATTTCTTACCGTGTACATCAAGGTTTTGATCATGACGTCGTTGCACTTTCTGCAGGCGTTCAGCGTATGGTTCGTTCTGAAACTGGCGCTGCGGGTGTAATGTTTACACTTGATACCGAGTCTGGTTTCCGCGAAGTTGTGTTTATCACAGCATCTTATGGTTTAGGTGAAATGGTTGTACAGGGTGCAGTTAACCCAGATGAATTTTACTTATCTAAACCACTATTAAATGCAGGTAGACATTCAGTTTTACGCCGTAACCTTGGTTCAAAACACCAGAAAATGATTTATGGTGAAGAAGGTTCTGCTGGTAAATCTGTTGTAGTTGTTGATGTTGAGAAACAAGAGCGCCAACAATTTGCTTTAAATGATCATGAGTTACAAGAGCTAGCTAAACAAGCGCTTATTATTGAGCAGCACTACGGTGCGCCAATGGATATCGAATGGGCAAAAGATGGCGATGATGGTCAAATTTATATTGTTCAAGCTCGTCCTGAAACTGTAAAAAGCCGTCAAAATGTAGGCACAATGGAGCGCTATCTTCTTAAACAAAGAGGCACTGTTCTTTGTGAAGGTCGTTCAATTGGTCAACGTATTGGTTCTGGTAAAGTCCGCATTATTAGCTCAATTAAAGAAATGGACAAAGTTCAAGAAGGCGACGTTCTTGTATCAGATATGACCGACCCTGATTGGGAACCGGTAATGAAACGTGCCGCGGCAATTATTACTAACCGTGGTGGTCGTACATGTCACGCGGCAATTATTGCACGTGAACTTGGTGTACCCGCTATTGTAGGCTGTGGTAACGCAACAGAAGTATTGACTGATGGTCAAGAAGTAACTGTTTCTTGTGCTGAAGGTGACACTGGCTTCATTTACGAAGGCGCTTTAGATTTCGAAGTTCAACGTAACTCAATTGAATCTATGCCTAAGCTTTCGTTCAAAATTATGATGAATGTAGGTAACCCAGACCGCGCGTTTGACTTTGCTCAAATTCCAAATGAAGGTATTGGTCTTGCTCGTCTTGAGTTCATTATTAACCGTATGATCGGAGTGCATCCTAAAGCGTTACTCAACATTGATAGCCTACCTCGTGAAACTCGTGCTGCAGTTCTGACTCGTACTGCTGGTTATGCTTCACCTGTAGATTTCTATGTTGAAAAATTGGTTGAAGGTATTGCGACTCTTGCTGCTGCGTTCGGTGACAAACCAGTTATTGTTCGTATGTCTGACTTCAAATCAAATGAATATGCAAACTTGATTGGCGGTAAGTTATACGAGCCTGAAGAAGAAAACCCAATGCTCGGTTTCCGCGGTGCAAGCCGTTATGTATCTGATAACTTCCGTGACTGTTTCGAATTAGAATGCCGTGCACTTAAGAAAGCTCGTGATGAAATGGGTCTAACCAATATTCAAATCATGATTCCTTTTGTACGTACTGTATCTGAAGCAAAACGCGTTATTGAGTTACTAGCACAAAATGGTTTGAGACGTGGTGAGAACGGCTTAAAAGTAATCATGATGTGTGAATTACCAACTAACGCCCTATTAGCTGAACAATTCCTAGAGCATTTCGATGGTTTCTCTATCGGTTCGAATGATTTAACTCAGTTAACACTAGGTCTTGACCGTGACTCAGGTATTGTTTCACATCTATTTGATGAGCGTGATGCAGCAGTTAAAGCACTTCTTTCAATGGCAATCCATGCCTGCCGTAAAGCTGGTAAATATGTAGGTATCTGTGGTCAAGGTCCTTCAGATCATCCAGATCTTGCAAAATGGTTAATGGAACAAGGTATTGAGTCTGTTTCTCTTAACCCAGACTCAGTTTTAGATACATGGTTCTTCCTTGCTGAAGAAAAAATCAAACAAATCTAATATGTTATAAAAAAAGGCCCATCCGTGGGTCTTTTTTCATCTTTAGAACAGAGAATTTTTATTTATGCAAATTTACTTGGCACGTAATAATCAACAAGCTGGGCCTTACACCTTAGAGCAAGTAAATCAAATGTTGGCTAGCCAACAAATTTTGTTAACTGATTTAGCTTGGCATGAAGGCATGACAGAATGGAAAGCTTTAGGAGAATTAACCCAAGGTAAACTTGTATATCAACCTATCGGTTATTCTGCACCTGTCATAAACACAAATAGTTCATCTAATGAAACTATTCGTCAAATTCGTGTAGAGCCTAAAATTCATGAACTTGCCTCTATTCCATCTCGAGCTTTGGCAAAAATTATTGATTTATTGCTTTGGTTACCAATAGCCGCGATTCCTTCTTTTTTCTTTAATGAATCTCAGTATAAGCAATTATTTGAATTGCAAAAACAAATGCAATCAACTGAAGTTGCTTCAACTAAAGCAGCAGAACTACAACACCAGCTTTTCACTTTAATTCCTGTAGAAGCTTGGCACTCGATGCTTCTTTACGTAGTAATCATGCTTGCAATTCAAGCCTTTCTTTTAACGAAGTTTGGGCAAAGTATAGGTAAGAAAATTGTTGGCATTAAAATTGTAGATTTTGAAAGTAACGGTAAAGTTAATTTAACTCGCATCTTCTTATTAAGAAGTATTGTTTTTATCATTTTAAATTTACTGTTTATGCCTATTAGTACAATTATTGACTATGCATTTGCATTAGGGCAAAAACGCCAAGCACTACATGACAAAATTGCAAGAACAAAAGTGATCAAATGATAGCAAATGACTCATTGATTTAAAGTCTAAAAAAATGGAGGCACCTCGCCTCCATTTTTTCTATAGAGAGTTGATATTTAAATAAAAGCTCCATACAGATTAAATACCCTACAAAAAAAATTGGGTTTTAAAACAATTATTTCAGGCTGCTTTATGTATAGCTTAGTTTGTCGATATGAGGCATAATGCCCTACAACGTAGCGGTGTCATATAATTGAGAAGTCTAAATTTAAGGATTAGCGTTCTCAATCATGCGACACTTTAATCGCTATCCCATATTTAATTAGGGAATGGGACTCTTCACCGAGGTTGTAAAATGAGACAAACGATTTTAGCTGTATTGTCTTTATCAACGCTTGCCGCACTTTTGACTGGGTGTGGTGGTGATATGGTACTTCTAAACTCTAAAGGTCCAGTTGGTCAAGGTCAAAGTGACCTTATGATGACTGCGATCTATTTAATGTTACTTGTGGTGATTCCTTCAATCATCATGGCATTATGGTTTGGTTGGAAATATCGCGCGTCAAATAAAGATGCAGACTATAAACCTACATGGGCACACTCAACTACAATTGAAGTTGTAGTATGGGGTATCCCTGTCATTATTATTGGTATTTTAGCTTGGTTAACTTGGTGGGGTTCCCACAAGTATGACCCATACCGTCCTTTAGAATCAGATAAAGCTCCTTTAACTATTCAAGTTGTTGCTGAACAGTTTAAATGGATCTTCATTTATCCTGAACAAAACATTGCAACAGTTAACGAAGTACGTTTCCCTGAAAAAACTCCGTTAAGCTTTAAAATCACCTCTAACTTTACAATGAACTCATTCTTCATTCCACAGTTAGGCGGCCAGATTTATGCAATGGCAGGTATGCAAACTCACCTTCATTTGTTAGCAAATGAACCTGGTGTATATCGTGGTTTCTCTTCTAACTACTCAGGTTACGGTTTCTCTCAAATGCGTTTCAAGGCGCATAGTGTTACAGAGCAACAATTCAACGAATGGGTAGCAGCTGTTAAAGCAGGTAATGGTTCTACCATTAATCCAGAAGCAGTTCAAAAAACTACGCTTGACCAAGCTGAATTGGCAACCTTACGTGATGGTGACCGTTCTAAGCACCAAATCGAGCATTTAGTAAATCGTGCTAAAGCCGCTGGTGATCAAGAAGCGCTTGCTAAAGCTGAAGCTATGAAACCGTTCCCGACTAAGCCACACCCTGTGACTTATTACTCTTCAGTTGAACCAAAATTGTTTGAAACAATTATCAACCACTATATGAGTAACTATCATGGTGTTGACCACTCTGCTGCGCATGCAACAGCTGAACACGCTGCTCAAGGGGAATAAGACATGGATATGATTTTTGGTAAACTGGGTTGGGACTCTATCCCGACAGAGCCAATCGTGCTTGTCACCATGGTCCTTATGGCACTTGGTGCAATTGTTGTGCTTGGCGGTATCACCTATTTCAAAAAATGGGGATATTTGTGGAATGAGTGGTTTATTACGGTAGACCATAAAAAGATTGGTATCATGTACATTCTTGTATCTGTAGTCATGCTTTTGCGTGGTTTCGCCGATGCAATTATGATGCGTCTACAACTTTTCCTCGCTAAAGGCGGCGGCGAAGGTTATCTACATCCAGACCATTACGACCAGATCTTCACCGCACACGGTGTAATTATGATCTTCTTCGTAGCAATGGGTCTCGTTGTTGGTATGATGAACATCTCTGTACCTTTACAGATTGGTGCTCGTGACGTTGCTTTCCCATTATTGAACTCTTTAAGCTTCTGGTTATTCGCCGGTGCTGCTGGTTTGATGATGCTTTCACTTGTATTAGGTGAATTTGCTGCGACTGGCTGGATGGCTTACCCTCCTCTGTCTGGCATTCAATATTCTCCTGGTGTAGGTGTTGACTACTATATCTGGGCACTTCAGGTTTCTGGTCTAGGTACGCTTTTATCTGGTGTTAACTTCTTCGTTACCATCATCAAAATGCGTGCACCTGGCATGAAATTGATGGATATGCCTATTTTTACGTGGACTTCACTTTGTACGGCTGTATTAATCATCGCATCGTTCCCTGTATTAACAGGTACACTTGCAATGTTAACTCTAGACCGTTACTTCGGCTTCCATTTCTTCACAAATGAGCTTGGCGGTAGTCCAATGCTTTATGTGAACTTGATCTGGACATGGGGTCACCCTGAAGTATATATCCTAGTATTACCAGCATTTGGTCTATACTCAGAAATCGTTGCAACCTTCTCTCGTAAAGCGTTGTTCGGTTATAAGTCTATGGTGTATGCAACTATCGCGATTACTGTTCTTGCGTTCGTTGTATGGCTTCACCACTTCTTTACCATGGGTGCTGGTGCGAACGTTAACGCGTTCTTCGGTATCATGACCATGGTTATTGCGATTCCTACTGGTGTGAAAATCTTCTCTTGGTTATTCACCATGTATAAAGGTCGCATCACCTTTACTACTCCAATGTTGTGGACACTTGGCTTCCTTATCACATTTGGTATTGGTGGTTTAACTGGTGTACTTATGGCTGTTCCACCTGCGGACTTCCTTGTACACAACTCATTATTCTTGATCGCTCACTTCCATAACGTAATTATCGGTGGTGTGGTGTTTGGTATGTTTGCCGGCATCATTTACTACTGGCCAAAAATGTTTGGTTGGAAGCTCAATGAAGCATGGGGTAAAGCTGCGTTTTGGTTCTGGTTCTTCGGTTTCTATTTTGCATTCATGCCACTTTATATCCTTGGTTTCATGGGTATGACTCGTCGTTTGAATACATATGACAACCCAGAATGGGATCCTTACCTTGCAATTGCATTATTTGGTGCTGTTCTCGTTGCGATTGGTATTGCATGTTTCTTAATGCAAATCATTGTTGGTTTCTTACAACGCAAAGACAACATGGACCTTACAGGCGATCCATGGGATGCACGTACGCTTGAATGGGCGACTTCTTCCCCTGCTCCGTTCTATAACTTTGCGCATGAACCAGATGCAAGCGGTATTGACCGTTTCTGGACTGACAAAGAAAATGGTGTAGCATACGCACGTAACACTAAATATGAAGACATCCACATGCCGACTGATCGTGCTGCTGGTTTTGTCATTGCAATGTTCATTACGATCCTTGGCTTTGCTCTCATCTGGCATATTTGGTGGCTCGTTGTTGTTTCATTCGTTTCAGCTGTTGTTAGCTTGATCGTAAGCTCATTCACTAAGAATGTTGATTACTATGTTCCTGCTGCTGAAGTTGAGCGTATTGAAAACGAACGCTATGCTTTACTTGAAAAACACTTGAAGAAGGACTAAGGAAATGGCTGAAGTACTTCATCACGACAACCACGGCCACGATGGTCATCATGAACATGATGATACCGACTTAACGGTCTTTGGTTTCTGGACATACTTGATGAGTGACTTGATTCTTTTCGGATCACTCTTCATTGCGTTCGCTGTATTAAGCAGTCATATTCCACCAGGAACTCCAAGTGCATATGACCTGTTCCATGACTCATTAGGCTACGTGTTAACTGAAACATTTGCCTTATTGATTTCATCGGTAACTTTCGGTTTTGCTGTACTTGCATCTTATAAAAAGAATGTAAATCAAGTAATCACTTGGTTATTTATTACATTCCTTTTTGGTGCAACGTTCATTGGAATGGAACTTTATGAGTTCCATCACCTTGTCGAAGAAGGTCATGGTCCAACTCACAGTGCATTCTTATCATCGTTCTTTACTTTGGTTGGTACACACGGTATCCACGTAACTTCTGGTTTAGTGTGGATGTTGGTCTTGATGTATCAAATCAAAACTAAAGGTTTGACATTACCGAATACACGTCGTCTAGCTTGCTTAAGCTTGTTCTGGCACTTCCTTGACATCGTTTGGATCTGTGTATTCAGCGTCGTTTACTTACTGGGAGTTCTCTAATGAGTAGTCATGACCATAATGCTGCAGGTGCGTCACACGGTAACTTTAAGCAATACACTGTTGGATTTATCCTTTCTGTTATCCTCACCATCATCCCGTTCGGGATGGTGATGGCGGGTGGTTTCAGTCGTGGCATCTTAGTTACAGTAATTGCAATCGCTGCTGTTGCTCAGGTTCTTGTACAGCTTGTGTACTTCCTACACATGAATACATCATCTGAACAACGCTGGAATATGATTGCATTCATCTACACAATCTTATGTATCGCGGTACTTTTAATCGGTTCTGTGTGGATTATGAATTACCTTCACTACAACATGATGATCTAAACTGATTGACATGTTGAAAAAATATCTATTCCTGACTAAACCAGGAATTCTCTTCGGTAATTTCATTACCACCTTGGGCGGCTTTTTCTTAGCCGCCCAAGGCTCTATAGACATCTTATTATTACTACTCACCCTACTTGGAACAACTTTAGTTGTAGCTTCTGGTTGTGTTGTAAATAATGTTATAGACCAAGACATCGATATCAAAATGCAGCGTACGCAAAACCGCGCACTAGTCAAAAAAACCATATCTCCTACTATTGCACTTATATATGCATTTGTTCTTGGACTTATCGGTTTTAGTATTTTGTGGTTCGGTGTAAATGCTTACGCTTTTTTGTTTGCAATGATTGGTTTTATTGTCTATGTCGGTTTTTATAGTTTGTGGACAAAGCGTACCTCAATCCATCAAACCGTAATTGGTAGTATTTCCGGGGCGAGTCCTCCTGTTATTGGTTATACAGCAGTAACTCATCATTTTGATGTAGCCGCCTTACTTTTGTTTTTGGCTTATGCGCTATGGCAAATGCCACATTCATGGGCAATTGCTATTTATCGTTTTGACGATTACAAAAATGCCGGAATCCCCATTCTGCCAGTTGCACGCTCTATTTATCGCACGAAAGTAGAATGTGTCATTTATATTCTGTTGTTTGCAGCCGTATTGAATGGTTTATATTGTTTTGGCTATACCAATATATTTTTTCTAATAACCTTTAATGCACTAACAGCGTATTGGTTATATTTATCAATTATTGGATTTAAAGCTGAAAATGACCAACTTTGGGCTAAACGTTTTTTCCTCTACTCGGTCATATTAATTACCCTGTTAAGTTTGAGCTTTAGCTTTACCTATCAATCCCCTGCTCCAAATCTTCCTCTCTTTTAAATAAGGGAGGATTTTCTCTTATAGTAAAGAAGTTTTACTTTTCTCATCAAAAGATTTGTTTTTGGTCGCATTTTTACCTATAATTCAGCCTTCGCAAATTTTGCGACATAACTTATTAAGTTATGACTCCTTGCTTCTAATGTTTTATTTATTAGGGGCTGTTTAAACCGTAAGGAGCTGACAATGCGTCATTACGAAATCGTACTTTTAGTACACCCAGATCAAAGCGATCAAGTTGTAGGTATGGTTGAACGCTATATCTCTCAGATCAAAGAAGCTGAAGGTCAAATTCACCGTTTAGAAGATTGGGGCCGTCGTCAATTGGCTTACCCAATTAACAAAATTCACAAAGCACACTACATTCTTATGAATGTTGAATGTGGTCAAACTACGCTTGATGAGCTAGAAGAATTATTCCGTTATAACGACGCGATCATTCGTAACCTTATCATCCGTCGTGAACACGCAATCACTGAAGAGTCATTGCTTGCTAAAAGTGCTGAAGAAAAGCGTGCGCGTAAAGCTCAACGCGAAGAAGCACAGCAAGTTACTCACGAAGCTGAATAAGGAGAACATCAATGGCACGTTTTTACCGTCGTCGCAAGTTCTGCCGCTTTACAGCTGAGAATGTTGTGTACATCGACTACAAAGATATCGATACTTTAAAACAGTACATCACTGAAAACGGCAAGATTGTTCCTAGCCGTATCACTGGTACTAAAGCTCGTTATCAACGTCAATTAGCACTTGCTATCAAGCAAGCTCGCTACTTGTCTTTGATTGCGTACACTGACAACCATAAGTGAGGTGATCTGTGGACGTTATCTTATTACAACGCATTAAAAACCTTGGTAAATTAGGCGATAAAGTATCAGTTAAAGCTGGTTACGGCCGTAACTTCCTTATCCCTCAAGGTAAAGCAGTTGCAGCTACTGAAGCTAACACTGCTGCTTTCGAAGCTCGTCGCGCTGAACTTGAAAAGCAAGAAGCTGAAATTTTAGCTGCTGCTCAAGCACGTGCTGAACAATTGAATGAAGTTAATATCGTTATCACTGCTAAAGCTGGTGACGAAGGTAAACTCTTCGGTTCTATCGGTACTCGTGACATCGCTGACGCTTTAACGAATGCTGGTCTTGCAGTTGACCGTGCAGAAGTTCGTTTACCGAATGGCGCACTTCGTCACACTGGTGAATTCAACATCGCAATCCAATTGCATCATGATGTTGCTGCAGAAGTTCTCGTTACTATCGTATCTGAGTAATTTCTCACCAAAAAAAGAGCATGCTTTTGCATGCTCTTTTTTTATGTGCCCTACTTTTAAAATAAGATATATTAATTCCTGATCAGTTCTTTAGTTTAATTGGTTTTTTAATTAGGTAGTTTATTTAATTTTGTTTTAAGATAGTTCTCGGCCTCACAGGCTATTTGCGTAACCTTTCTTTATCATCAGGTCTAATTATGTCTCAGGCGAATGCCAGTTCTTTAACCCGTTCATCTCCAACAGAAAATAAGACGAGTGAATCAGGCCAACTTAAAGAGTTTCGCACTCCCCCACACAATTTAGCCATTGAGCAAGCTGTACTTGCTGCACTAATGACAGTTGCCGAATCTTTCGAGCAAGTTAGTGATATGTTAAAAGAAAATGATTTCTATGCGACTCGCCATAAATATATTTACCGTGCAATCGAAAAACTCGCACAAGAAAATTCACCTTATGATGCGGTCTTAGTTAACGATTGGCTTTTAAAACAAAATTTACTTGATGCTATTGGTGGCGAAGAATATTTAATGCAGCTTATGGCTGACTCCCCATCAAGTTTCTATAACTTAGAAACGTATGCCACAAAAATTAAAGAGTTCTCTACGCTTCGTAGTATGATCAAAGTCAGTACTGAAATTCTACAAAATGCTTATGACACAAAAGGTCGTGGTGTTAGTGAAATTCTAGATCTAGCAGAAACCAGTATTTTCTCTTTAGCAGAACAGCACAATAACAATAAAAAAGATGCAGGTCCTAAATCTATTAGCTCTGTAACTGCCGATGTAATTAGTAAACTTGATGAGCTTTCAAAACTTGATGGCAATATTACTGGTTTAACCACTGGCTTCTTAGAACTTGATAATAAAACATCTGGTATGCAAGCTGGTGACTTAATTATTGTTGCTGCACGTCCATCTATGGGTAAAACCACTTTCGCCATGAATTTGGTTGAAAGCGTTCTACAATATAACAAGCTACCCGCTCTGGTATTCTCAATGGAGATGCCAGCAGACTCAATTGCGATGCGTCTTATTTCTGCAATGGGTAAAGTTCACCAAGGACATTTACGTTCGGGGAACTTAGATGCTGATGAATGGACCAAAGTTACTGGCACCATTTTGCAGCTTCAACAAATGCATTTGTATATTGATGACTCATCTGCCCTACCTCCAACGGAACTTCGTGCCCGTGCTCGACGCATTGCCAAAATGCATGATGGTAAAATCGGCTGTATCATGGTCGATTATTTACAGCTCATGAAAGTTCCTGGCATGGGTGATAACCGTGTGGGTGAGATTTCAGAAATTTCACGTAGCTTAAAAGCCTTAGCAAAAGAAATGCACTGCCCCGTTATCGCACTTTCCCAGCTCAACCGAAGTCTGGAAAACCGACCAAATAAGCGCCCAGTAATGTCAGACTTACGTGAATCTGGTGCGATCGAGCAGGATGCCGACTTGATTATGTTTATTTACCGTGATGAGGTTTATAACAAAGAGTCGAAAGAAGCCGGTACCGCAGAAATTATTATTGGTAAACAGCGTAACGGCCCAATTGGTTCAGTTCGTCTTGCCTTTGAAGGTCAATATACCCGATTTAGTAATCTCTCTCCTGAGTATTACAGCCAATATGATGATGAAGAATAAGCTCTATCTCTAGCCCAAAGGAGTAAATGAGGGTGCGCCAAGCAACAGTTTATATTGATCGCCATGCGCTTCAGTATAATTTAAACCGTGTCAAACAACTCGCAGCAAATTCAAAAATTGTAAGTATGGTGAAAGCTAATGCTTACGGACATGGAATCAAAGACTGTTTAGCAGCCTTAAATGCCTCAGATGCCTTTGGTGTCGCCTGCCTACAAGAAGGTTTAGAAATTCGCGAACTTGGATTTCAACAACCTGTTACTTTAATTGAAGGGGCATTTTCTGAAGATGAAATGCCTATTGCAATTAAGCAAAAATTTGAATGTGTGATTCATCATCAACAGCAGTTTGAATGGTTAATTAAGCATAAGCAAGAATACATCGCTCAATGCCTAAAAGTCTGGATTAAGCTCAATAGCGGCATGAACCGTTTAGGATTTAAAGTTCCTGAAATTATTGAGGTCATTAAAACTTTAAAATCTGAAGGCTTTACCTGTGTACTAGCGATGCATTTCGCAAATGCAGATGTGGACCATCCCCTCAACGAGCAACAAAAACAACAATTTTTACAGGTTAAACAAGCTTGTGATCCAGTTTTAGCATCTTGCTGTAATTCTGCTGCTATTTATAAATGGCCAGAATTACATTTTGACTATGTTCGCCCGGGCATTATGCTTTACGGCGCTTCGCCTTTTGCAGATAAAACAGTACATGATCTTGACCTAAAACCAGTCATGTCCTTTACAGCAGAAGTGATTGCATTGAATCACATTCAAGCTGGAGAACATGTAGGTTATGGTTCAACCTTCTGTGCGCAACAAAAAATGGATATTGCAATAGTTTCTATTGGCTATGGTGACGGATACCCGAGAGCTTATATTAAACAAAATTATGTAGCGATTAATGGGCAATTATGTCCTGTAGTGGGCAGAGTCAGCATGGATATGCTTGCAATTGACGTTACAGCTATTCAAGTTAAATTAGGTTCTCAAGTCGAACTTTGGGGAATACACCGCTTAGTTGATGATGTAGCCGATGCAAACGGAACAATAGGATATGAATTACTCTGTCGCTTAAGTAATCGCCCTATTCGTAAAAGCAGTTAAATAATAAAATATAAAAAAATCCAAGCATGCTTGGATTTTTTTATCAGCTTTTAAAAATTTTATCGCCAATAATCATCAGTCGGTTTTGGCAATTCTTGCAAACCACGGCGTAAAGTATCGGACCATTGTTTACTAATTTGTGAAAAATACGGATCATCTTCGGTAATTCGTTTACCCACCGGAATAATGAAACTATCTTTATTGTAAACCAATGCATCAAGCGGCAATCCAACAGAAACATTTGAGCGCAAGGTTGAATCAAAAGAAATCAGGCTACAACGTAATGCATCATCTAGCGGCATCGCATAATATAGAGCACGATCCAAAATAGGTTTTCCGTATTTGCTTTCTCCTATTTGGAAATAGGGTGTATCCGTAGTTGCACAAATAAAATTACCTTGCGGATAGATATTATAAAGCTGCATTTCACCGCCTTTAATTTGCCCACCTATTAAAATACTACACGCATAATTCATTTGTTCTTGAGTGTCTGAACTAATATCTTCTAAAACACTTTTTAAGGTTTTACCAATCAGTTCAGCCGCCTCAAACATCGTATTGACACTATATAAGTTAGGTTCTTGCTGCAAAGTAAGAGCATTTTGCAAATGACCTATAACAGCTTGTGTAGTCGCCAAATTACCTGCTGTTTGTAAGGCCATGAAACGCTCTCCAGTAACGCCGAAAGTATGCAATTTTCGGAACACAGAAATATGATCAACTCCTGCATTAGTTCTCGTGTCACTAATAAACACTAAACCTTGTTCCAATCTAAGCGCACAACAATAGGTCATTTCATTCTCTTTACATTCAACATGCCAACACCTGAACCACAGACATCATGTTTTCCACCCCACCTTGCTCTCTTACACCACGAATTGGTGCCACATCAAGATAGTCACGGCCTACTGCAAGGTAGATATGATGTTTGGGTGTAAACAACTGATTGCTTACATCAAAACAATACCACTGATTTTCTAAAAATACTTCCGCCCAAGCGTGACTGGCAAGGTGCGGATAGTTTTGATCAAATAGATAACCAGAAACATAACGTGCCGGTAATTGTAGCGCACGACACATCGCAATTAAAACATGAGCATGATCTTGGCATACACCCTGTCCAGCGTGAAATGCTTCAGTTGCAGTTGTCTGAACCGAAGTACTTTCAGGCTGATAGAGTATTTTCTGCAAAATATGTTCACTTAATAATGCAATATGCTGTCGGTCTTTGACCACCACAATATTTTTGGCAAAGTCCAACATTGCAAAATCACATCGGGTTGCACTTGTCATCTGCAAAAACAAATTTGTCGGTGTAGATAGATTTACACAACCTAGCTCTACATTTTGAAGTTCAATGATTCCTTGAGCCATAAATGTAAGATGTTGGTATTGATAACGCTGACTAGCCGTCATCCATACATTGTTAAATATGTCCCTTTTTATCGTTTTGTCACCCGGCACGCTAATCGCCCAATTCATAACATGTTGATGCGGTGATGTTTGAGGCATCATTTTAATATACTGAATACTGTTTTGAGCAGTTTCAGTATAGCTATAATGCGTTTGATGATTCACCATCAATTTCATAATCAGACCTCAAACATATTTTCCAGCTGCTGTGTAAAAGTATAATAAGCGTCCCACGTTAGCTGATGCTTTAGTACTTGCCAATTTTGATCTATATTCTCCCAATCTAAGCCAACAAGCTGCTGCACCACAACATCTAGCTCTGACACGAGCGCTGATAAATCCTGCCCAAAACGTAGTTCTATATCAAATTGCTCTATTTTTTGACCTAAATTCAGAAATAAACAAATATCTTCATTCTCCGCTTCTAATATTTGAGTACATTGTTCAACAGCTTTTCTCAAAGTCTCAGGTTGGGGTTGAAGCGTGTTAATAACATTATTTAATTCTGCATAAGCATTTGATGACAATATACCTCTTAGTGCCTGAATATTATCTTTAGCAATAACGAGCTGGTTCAGTAATGAAAATGTTTGCTTCTTGTCTAACATATAGTGATTTAGTAATTCAGCATTTTCTATGACTAAACCAAATGCTGCTGCAAATTTTGTTGCTTTCTCATCTTGTGTAAAGGGTAAATGAGAGGCAGCAAATTTAACTCGCATTAAATATCGACCCAACCAATATATTTGATGCGCACTCGAATTGAGTAAAACCATAAAGTTCCTCTTTAACCCACAATTAGGAATGTAATGTTTCGACAACCCATGTATCTTTTATGCCGCCACCTTGGGACGAATTTACGACTAAAGAGCCCGCTTGCATGGCCACTCGCGTTAAGCCACCCGGCACTATTTCTGTACGATAAGGTGAACTCAATACAAATGGACGTAAGTCAATATGACGTTCAGCCACCCCAGATGTAGTTAAAGTTGGAGCAACAGATAAGGCCAAGGTCGGTTGTGCAATGTACATATGAGGTGTGGCGATCAATTTTTTTCTAAAGTCATCAATTTCACATGAACTTGCTTGAGGCCCAATTAACATGCCATAACCACCCGACCCTTGTGCTTCTTTAACAACTAACTGGTCCAGATTAGAAAGTACATAATCTAAATGTTCATCTTTACGGCACTGATAAGTAGGTACATTTTTTAGAATTGGTGTTTCACCCAAATAATATTGAATCATTTGATCCACATAAGGATAAATAGATTTATCATCAGCCACACCTGTTCCAGGCGCATTTGCAATAACAACATTTTTTTGCAAATAAGCAGACATAAGACCCGCCACACCTAAAGCACTGTCCGGTCGAAATGCTAACGGATCCAGAAAATCATCATCTAAACGGCGATAAATTACGTCTACTTTTTGACGCCCACGAATAGTTTTGACAAAAACTTGATCATTTTCTACAAATAAATCCCGATTTGTAACCAGTGGTACATCCATTTCACGTGCTAAAAAAGCATGCTCATAATAAGCACTGTTAAAACGTCCCGGTGTTAGTACCACAATAAAAGGTCTGTCCGCAGGTGAATTCTCCTGCAATATTTCTTTTAAAAGTTTTGGATAATGCTCAATTCCCTGTAAATTATTGGTTGCACATAGCTCTGGCATCAATTCTTGGCTAATTTTTCGGCTTTCGATCATATAAGATACGCCAGAAGGTGTTCTTAAATTATCCTCCAATACAAAAAATTCTCCTTCACCATCACGGATAATATCAATTCCACTAATTTGTGAATAAATTTTACCTTTCAGAGAATGTTTAAGCATATGTGGCTGAAAAGCATCATTCCCCATAATTTGCTCTTCGGGAATGAGCTGTTCTTTCAAAATATGTTGTCCATGATAAATATCATCTAAAAAGTAATTTAAAGCTTTAACACGCTGTGCACAGCCCGAAGCTATTTTCTCCCATTGTTTTTTTTCAATCACCCTTGGAATTAAATCAAAAGGAATTGTTCGCTCTGCACCTTCTTTATCACCATATACGTTAAAAGTAATCCCATGATAAAGAAAATGTTGCTTCGCTTGAGTATTCAATTCTTTTAATTCATCTAAAGTACGGATACTCAACCATTGCTCAATTTTTTTAGAAGCCGCACCATTTGATGTTACATCGTCAAGCATCTCATTAAAAAACTGTGATTTTAGCTGCTCAAATAGGTTGGTTTGTACGGAAATATGTTCTAAAAAAGAGGTTGGGTTAATGATCGCCTTAGTCGTCTGCTCTTGTATAAAAAAATCATTATCTATATGTAATTCATGCTCTTGTTCTGACATAACCACCTCGTCTTATCATTTATCTATATTTCATTTTTAAATAAGCAATTTCAGTGCCATTTATATATCTTTAATATTTTTACGGTGCTTTGTTATAACTTTCTTCCTCTAAATCTTAACATCGATTGTAAAAGGACCTATAAACCGAATCTGACAAACTTGCTAAATGTGTAAAGATTTTTTATTGTGTTGACACCAAAGCAGTTGGATATAGATGTATTACGCTTATGTCTGTAATAGAAAAAGAAACTTCAAATAGTTTATATCGCCAATGGCAGATTTTATCTCGCCTCCCTACCGGTAAATGGATCGGGACGCGGGAGTTACAGGAAATGCTTGAACGTGAAGGTATTGATATCAGTTTAAGGACTATTCAGCGTGATTTAAATCAAATTGCTCAGCGCTTTCCAATTGAAAGTAATAAAGCCGTACCTCAGGGCTGGCGGTGGCAATCCGATGCGCCAATTCAGAGCTTACCTCACATGACTAGCTCTCAGGCTGTAACATTTATGATGGTTGAGGAGCATCTTAAACACTTACTTCCACCAAGTCTGCTTGATGAGATGGGGCCTTGGTTTGATTTAGCCAAACGCAGTCTCTCTACACAAAATAATGTTAGGCAATGGATTAACCGAGTACGCATCGTACCAGCAAGCCAACCTCTTATTCCGCCTGTAGTCGATCGAAATGCTCAACAAGCAATTTATGAAGGTCTACTCCAAGACAAACAAATAGAATGTATTTATCGGGCACGAGTAAATCAGGGCGAGGATAAAACTTATATTTTAAATCCTTTGGCTTTGGTACAAAAAGGTGCGGTAATTTATTTAATTTGCACACGACATGACAAAACTGAAGTTCAAACATTTGCCTTGCACCGTTTTAAATCAGCAAAAGTCTTAGATAGTCGAGCACTGCATCCTGTCAATTTTGATATTGATCATTATATCGATTCAGGCGCTTTAGGCTTTAGAGTGGACTACAAGCAGCCAACTGAGTCAATTCAACTCACATTAACGATGACAGAGCAAACTGCTAGAACTTTCTATGAAAGTCAGTTAAGTAAAGATCAAACTATAATTCCACTTGAAGAAAACATCGTAGAAGTTACAGCGACCGTACCTTTTACATCTCAACTGGTGTGGTGGTTGCGTAGTTTTGGCAAGAAATTACTGCATATCGAGCCTATTCAAGTACACAATGCTGTACGAGAAATTGAATCTGAGAATAAATAGATATAAAAAAGAGAACCATAAGGTTCTCTTTAGATTTTGAATTATAATTTTCTTAATTTTATATTGACTCTTATATTTATACTTGTTTTCAGATCAATGTGTTCTCCCCCCTACAAAACTGACCTGCTCTTTCTTTTGCGCTATTTTGAACATAAGCATTGGCATGCCATTTCATCTCTATTGTAGCGAATTGATTTCATTGTCATGGTTAAAGACCTCTTGTTTGAACGTGAATTTAATATAACTGGCTGCTTGAAATATGTGAAATAAGAAAAAAAGGAAGCGAAATCTATTTTCTTCCTTAGGAAGTTTTCATATATTTTTGAACAGAAAATAAAAAAGCCCAGTCTTAACTGGGCTTTTTTGCATTTAAAAGATTAAGCTGTTTTCTTAATCATATTATTTTTACGAATTGTGATCATTACAAGTTGAACAGCTGCTGGTGTAACACCAGGAATACGACTTGCTTGAGCTAATGTTTCCGGAAGAACCGTTTTTAATTTCTGGGTAATTTCACGAGATAAACCAGACACAATATCATAATTAAAATCGGTAGGAATTTTGGTCTCTTCAAGACGCTTTAACTGAGCCACATCTTCATGCTGACGGTTAATATAACCTTCGTATTTCACAGCAATTTCGATTTGCTCACCCACGTGCTCCGAAACTTCAGAACCAGTAAGTTCGGCAATTTGACCAAAGTTAATATTAGGGCGTTTAAGCAAATCAATTGCACTACATTCTTTACTTAAGTCAGCACCTGTCATCTCAACGAATTTTTTACCCATAGGGTTATTTGGTGCCGCCCACAAATGTTGTAAACGAGAAGTTTCACGCTCAATCGCTTCCATTTTTTCACAGTAAGCAGCCCAACGCACATCATCAACCAAACCAAGTTCACGACCAACAGTCGTTAAACGTTGATCCGCATTGTCTTCACGTAACATTAAACGGTATTCAGCACGTGAGGTAAACATACGGTATGGTTCTTTAGTACCTAAAGTAATGAGGTCATCAACCAATACACCCATGTAAGCTTGGTCACGCTTAGGTGTCCACTCTTCTTGTTCCCAAGCACGGCGCGCAGCGTTTAAGCCAGCAAGTAAACCTTGGGCACCTGCTTCTTCGTAACCTGTTGTACCGTTAATTTGGCCAGCAAAATACAACCCGTTAATAGCTTTAGTTTCGAGAGTGAATTTCAAAGCTTGTGGATTGAAATAATCGTATTCAATCGCATAGCCTGGACGCAAAATATGGGCATTTTCCATACCACGAATAGAGCGAACCAGCTCGAACTGAACATCAAATGGAAGCGAAGTCGAAATACCATTTGGATAAAGCTCGTGTGTATCTAAACCTTCTGGTTCCAAAAATACTTGATGCGAGTCTTTATCAGCGAAACGGTGAATTTTATCTTCGATTGATGGGCAGTAACGTGGTCCTACACCTTCAATAACACCGGTATACATTGGTGAACGATCTAAACCACCACGAATAATGTCATGGGTTTTTTCATTGGTATGCGTGATATAACAATTTACCTGTTCAGGGTGCATAGAGGCATCACCCATGAACGACATAACTGGCGACGGGAAGTCACCTGGCTGCGGAATCATGACTGAAAAATCAACTGAACGTGCATCAATACGTGGTGGTGTACCCGTTTTTAAACGGCCTACAGGTAAATTTAATTCACGTAAACGCTGAGCAAGTGCAATTGAAGGAGGATCACCCGCACGACCACCACTTGATTTTTGTAAACCAACGTGGATTACACCACCCAAGAATGTACCCGTAGTTAACACAACAGTTTTAGCATCAAAGCGAATACCCATTTGGGTAACAACACCTTTAACCGTATCACCTTCAACAATCAGGTCATCAGCCGCTTGCTGGAAAATATCAAGATTTGCTTGATTTTCCAAAGTATCGCGGATGGCAGCTTTATAGCGAACGCGGTCAGCCTGAGCACGTGTTGCACGTACTGCCGCACCTTTACGTGAATTTAAAATACGGAACTGAATACCACCTTTATCGGCAGCTAAAGCCATTGCTCCGCCAAGCGCATCAATTTCACGTACTAAATGCGACTTACCAATACCACCGATTGCTGGGTTACAACTCATTTGACCCAAAGTCTCAATGTTATGGGTCAAAAGCAAAGTCTGTCGTCCCATACGCGCAGCAGCAAGGGCCGCTTCCGTACCTGCGTGACCGCCACCGATAACGATAACATCATAAACTTTAGGATAGTGCATGAGTACAAAAACACCAGAAAAAAAAAGACGGAACATTATATCAAAATTATCTGCTTATTGATGTACATAATTACAAAATCATCTTCACATAATTTACGGTACGCCACATGATTTGACATTTTGTTTCATGAACTCAATACAAAGTGAATGTTATTAAAATAAATTCATCTTAGAATAAAAAACGTACAGCACTTCTATAACTTTAAAATTAACGCGACAAGAAGGAATACAAAATGAAAACGACTATGTTAAAAATCTTAACCGCATCTCTACTTTGTTTTTCAGGCGTAACGTTGACCCACGCTGCGACCAATCATACTGCTAAATCGACTCATATGGCTAAATCAAGCAAAACAGCTCATCATGCTGCTGAGTCAGGCAAATCAGAGATGCAAAAACAGCTGAGAGCTTGTACTAAAAAAAGTCAGGGTGAATGGGTAGCTTACAACCATAACGGCGTAATCTTTAATGGTACTTGCCAACCAAATGAAAATGGTAAGTTACAATTTAAAGCCCCTGCTCCTTAATCTGTTTCGACACGAGGTATAGAAGAAGCAATTTATTTTCCACTATACCTCCTCAGTATTTTTAAAGTCGGCCCATTAAAGATGGGCCGCTTTCTTTTTTAAAACTGTCTAGTCAGCTACAATACGCCTTTAAATAAAATTTTTAGGTCCTTTTCGTGAAGTGGTTACAAATACACATTACCGTTGATCAAGCACAAGTTGAGTTCACAGAAACACTTTTAATGTCTCTAGGTGCGGTAAGCGTAACTCTGGATGATGCTGAAGATCAGGCTTTACTTGAACCATTACCAGGTGAAACACCTTTATGGAATAAAGTGATTGTGACAGGCATTTATCAACAAGACGAACAAGACCCTATTGATGTCGACACTTTAGAAGCTTTCTTAAAAGCTCAACTTCCAGACGCTCCTATCCGTCATGAAGAACTTGAAGATCAAGTATGGGAACGCGCTTGGATGGACTATTACGAGCCAATTCAAATTGGGGAAAAGTTCTGGATCGTACCTGAATGGCTAGAGCCACCAGAAGCTGATGCAACTAATATTAAGCTCGACCCAGGTCTTGCGTTTGGTACAGGTAACCACGCAAGTACTTTCTTATGCTTACAATGGCTAGGTAAAACTGACGTTAAAGATAAGATCGTCATTGATTATGGTTGTGGTTCAGGCATTTTAGGTGTAGCCGCTTTATTATTAGGCGCTAAAAAAGTATATGCCACTGATATTGACCCTCAGGCTGTTTTAGCAACAAAACAAAATGCTGAACTTAATGGCGTATTAGATCGACTATATGTAGGCCTTCCTGAAGAATTCGATCAAGAGTTTAAACCTCAACAGACAGATGTTTTAGTTGCAAATATTTTAGCGGGTCCACTAATGGCACTTGCGCCGGAGTTTGCAAATTTACTTAAATCTGACGGTGAGTTCGCACTTGCAGGTGTAATTGAAGAGCAAGTTGCTGATGTTTCACGTGTTTATTCTGAATTTTTTGATATATTAGATGTCGAAAAACGCGAAGAAAATTGGTGTCGCATTTCAGGAAAACGCAAATAATAAATTGAGAATATTTTAACTCATGAATGAAAAACAAACCCGCTGCCCTAAATGCTTAACAGTCTATAAAGTGTCTCTTACTCAATTGACTGTTGCTCAGGGTATGGTTTGTTGTCCTAAATGTGATTCGAGCTTTAATGCACTCACCCATCTGATTAATATTGAACAGCCTGTTATGGTTAACTCATCTACATTAGTCAACGGTTCAATGCAAACTAGATATATGACACATTCTCACGTGTTAGATATCTTTGATCAAAAAGTTGAGAATTCAAATATTGATCTTTTAACCTATCTCAACAACTTAAATTATTTTCACAACGAACCTATTAACGCTCTACCCAATCTTAATTTAGCTGAACAAGCATCTTCACAAGAACAAGACAATAATAAAAAGCATAGCTGGTTGTACTACACGCTCTGGAGCTCTGCCAACCTTATTTTAATTTTAGTCTTCACTTTTCAAATTCTCTGGTTTAACCCTAAGCTCATGCATGCAAGCCCAACCGTCAGCCATGCATTTAATTATGTATGTGGAATACTGCACTGCAATAAGTCAACTGAACAATATCAACTTATTTATATAGAAAAGTTAAAACTCCGCAAAGTTGACACAAGTCATACGCAATTTTCAGGCATATTGCTTAATCAGAATGATAAAAGTGTTGAACTTCCTAATCTAAAGTTGAGTTTTGCAACAGAGTCAAAGAAAACAGAAGAAATTATATTGACGCCTCAACAATATCTTGTTGAAAACTTACGAGGTATTCAGCGCATTCCCTCAAATACTCCTTTCCGATTCCAATTTGAGCTAAACAGAAGCAAAAAAAGCCTACTAAATTATCGATTAGAAATTGTCCACCCCTAAAATGTAAAAAAAGTGAAAAAAAAATAAAAAAAAATGCAGTTAATTTGCTCACTTTTTCCTAGACAATGGTATGATACGCGCCACGAAAGCTTTGACTCATATACTCCTCGCTCTCAATCCAAAAAAAATACTGTTAAGCATGTGTGCTTTTCTACATTAAGCACATAGCCTAACTTTTTTTGTTTTTGAGGGAGCTGTAACAAATATTTAACTATTGTTACGCTTATTTTTTATTCAATACGAAGAAATATGGCAAGCTAATTGTTCTTATGTTTTAGAGTCACTGTTTTAGGATCTAAAACAGGACTCCGTATTTTTAGACCACATTTATATACTACTTTATCCAAGCTAGTATTTGATTTTCGGATTAACTCGCATGAATAGCAAATCTCCTATTTTTACTGCACAATCTGATGTTGCTCTTCGCATCCACGTGGATCGCGCAGTTCGTCATTATTTTGCACAATTGCAAGGTGAGCAGCCATCTCAGGTATATGACATGGTGCTAGCAGAAATGGAGAAACCTCTTTTATCTGTAGTTCTTGAATATACACGTGGTAATCAGACCCGTGCTGCAGAGATTCTTGGACTCAACCGTGGCACTTTACGCAAAAAGTTAAAAGCTCACGGTTTGATGAGTGAATAAATGATAAAATGCTCACGACGTCGTGGGCATTTTTTTATGCTTATTGGTTTTAATCCGTAGACTTGAAATTGTTGAATTAAACATCATGACTATTAAACGTGCTTTGATTTCTGTATCTGACAAGACAGGAATTGTCGAATTTGCTCAAAACCTTGCAGCTTTAGGGGTAGAACTATTATCTACAGGCGGCACATACAAGTTGCTTAAAGATAATAATATCGCTGTGGTTGAAGTATCTGAACATACTGGCTTCCCTGAAATGATGGATGGTCGTGTTAAGACATTACATCCAAAAATTCATGGCGGTATTCTCGCTCGTCGCGGTTTAGACGAAGCAGTAATGGAAGAACACAACATTGATCCGATTGATCTTGTTGTTGTGAACCTTTATCCATTCGCTGCAACAGTTGCAAAACCTAACTGTTCACTTGCTGATGCTATCGAAAATATCGACATCGGCGGTCCAACAATGGTTCGTGCTGCTGCTAAAAACCACGCTTCTGTCGGTATTGTTGTAAATGCTTCAGATTACGATACAGTTATTACTGAATTAAAAGCTGCTGGTTCACTTTCTTATGAAACACGCTTCGATTTAGCTGTTAAAGCATTTGAACATACAGCTCAATATGACGGCATGATCGCTTCTTACCTAGGCGCTCGCGTTGGTAAGACCGAAGGCGAAGCTGATTTATTCCCTCGTACGTTCAATACTCAATTGAACAAAGCACAAGATTTACGTTACGGTGAAAACCCACATCAATCTGCTGCATTTTACGTTGAAGCAAATGCAAAAGAAGCGTCAGTTTCTACGGCAAAACAGTTACAAGGCAAAGAATTGTCTTATAACAACATTGCAGATACAGATGCTGCACTTGAATGTGTGAAATCATTTGCAAAACCTGCTTGTGTGATTGTAAAACACGCTAATCCTTGTGGTGTTGCTGTTTCTTTAGACGGCATTAAAGCTGCTTACGATTTAGCTTATGCGACTGACCCAGAATCTGCTTTCGGCGGTATTATTGCATTTAACCGTGAGTTAGATGTTGCAACTGCTCAAGCAATTGTAGAGCGTCAATTCGTTGAAGTAATCATTGCTCCAAGTATTGCTGATGGCGTGCTTGAAGTTACTGGCGCTAAGAAAAATGTACGTGTTTTAGTTTGTGGCGAACTACCTGCGATTGACGCACGTGCACCACAACTTGACTACAAACGCGTTAATGGCGGTTTATTAGTTCAAGATCAAGACTTAGGTATGATTACTAAAGATGATCTTAAAGTAGTAACCAAATGCGCACCAACTGAACAAGAAATTGATGACCTCATCTTTGCTTGGAAAGTTGCGAAATATGTAAAATCAAATGCAATTGTTTATGCGAAAAACCGCCAAACTATTGGTGTAGGTGCAGGTCAAATGAGCCGTGTTAACTCAGCTCGTATTGCTGCCATTAAAGCTGAACATGCTGGTTTGGTTGTTGAAGGCGCTGTAATGGCATCTGATGCATTCTTCCCGTTCCGTGACGGTATTGATAATGCGGCTAAAGCTGGCATTAAATGCATTATTCAACCAGGTGGCTCTATGCGTGATGAGGAAGTTATTGCGGCAGCTGATGAAGCTGGTATTGCAATGGTCTTCACTGGTATGCGCCACTTCCGCCACTAATTTAAATTTAGTCCTCCCTAACCCTCCTTTCATTCAGGAGGGTTTTCCACAATAATGGAGCTAACTCTCCACCTTGAGGGATAGAGGGGGATGAAAAAGGATTAAAGTTAAGGAACAAATTAAAAATGAATATTTTAGTTTTAGGTAGTGGTGGTCGTGAACATGCTTTAGCATGGAAAATCGCGCAAGATACCAATGTTGCTCAGGTTTTTGTTGCACCAGGTAATGCTGGAACTGCAACAGAAGATAAATGTCTTAATGTTCAACTTGATATTTTAGACAACCCAGCAATCATTGCTTTTGCTAAAGAAAATAATGTTGATCTTATTATTGTTGGTCCAGAAGCACCATTAGTTAATGGTGTGGTAGATGCTGCACGTGAAGCAGGTTTAAAAATTTGGGGACCTACTCAATATGCAGCACAGCTTGAAGGCTCAAAAGCATTTGCTAAACACTTTTTAAAGCGCCACAACATTCCTACTGCTTTCTATGACGTTTTCACTGAAGTAGATGCAGCTAAAGCTTATGTTGAAAAACATGGCGCACCAATTGTAATTAAAGCTGACGGCCTTGCTGCTGGTAAAGGTGTAATCGTTGCAATGACCAACGAAGAAGCTTTTGCAGCAATTGATGACATGCTTGCAGGCAACAAATTTGGTGATGCTGGTTCACGCGTTGTGATTGAACAGTTTCTTGCAGGTGAAGAAGCTTCTTTCATTTGTATGATTGATGGTAAAAATATTTTACCAATGGCAACTTCACAAGATCACAAGCGTATTTTTGAAGGCGATCAAGGTCCTAACACTGGCGGTATGGGTGCCTACTCTCCTGCTCCGGTTGTAACTTCTGACATTTTCGAACGTGTTATGTCTGAAATCATGCACCCAACCGTAGAAGGTATGGCTGCTGATGGACATGTTTACACTGGTTTCTTATATGCTGGCCTAATGATTGATGAACAAGGTCAACCACGTGTGATCGAGTTTAACTGTCGTTTTGGTGACCCTGAAACCCAACCGATCATGATGCGTTTAAAATCATCTCTTGTTGAATTGGTAGAAGCTGGTATTGCTGGTAACTTACCAAAAGAAGCTGAATGGGATGAACGCAAGTCAATCGGTATTGTACTCGCAGCAGAAGGCTATCCTGATAGTGTACGCAAAGGCGATGTAATTTCAGGTATCGGACAATCACCTGAAGATACTAAAATTTTCCATGCAGGCACTGCAACTCGTGAAGATGGTCACATCGTGACTTCTGGTGGTCGAGTTCTTTGTGTAACAGCATTAGGCGACAGCGTTCTTGAAGCACAGATTAATGCGCTTGAAGTATGCGGACAAGTTAACTTTACGGGTATGCAATATCGTAGCGACATTGGCTACCGCGCAATTGCACGTGAAAAAGCTTAAAAATTCCACAAGTTTAAAACTTTAATGAAAAGCCTCTATATAGAGGCTTTTCTATCATGTGCCACAATATAAGCAAATCGTATAAATCTTTATTATATTTCTAAAGATATCAATAAATAAAAAAGAAGCCCCCTATATCAAGCACACTTTTATTGATATGATTAGCATAACGTTGGAACTGTCAATAAACACTGCTGTTTTAATAATTTTCATAGTGACTTGCTCTACACATTATGACTGTAGAGAGTTTTTAATGTTCTAAGTTTATGAACACTCGTTTGGCTAATGTTTGGGGATTAACTGTTTGGGGAAACAGTTTTTGTTTATAAAACAATTACCCTCTCTTACCGCCAAAATATGCAAGCAAATTATGAGACCCCACCAAAAGATACCAGAGTTTAAACCAGTTGTAATTCCAACTCCTCTCATTTCATATAGATATAGATCAATACTTATTTTTCTATATCTCCTCAATCAGGACTTTTTTAAATGAAAAAGCTGATCAGCCTTTTTTTAAGTATGTCAGTAGTACTATTGGCAGCATGTGGTAAACAAGAAAGTGCTCCACAGACAAACCAAAACAATGATAGCTCCCAAGTACAAACGGTAGTAATTGCCTCTACAGGTTCAGATGCTGATATTTGGCGTTATATCGCAACGTTGCCTGAAACCCAAGCTGCTGGCTTAAAGTTAGAAGTGAAAAACTTCACAGACTATGTTTCTATGAATGCGGCCATTGCGAACAAAGAAGTAGATCTGAACGCTTTCCAATCTTATGCTTATCTTGTTGCATTTAATAAATCAAACCAAGATAAAATTGCACCGGTTTCTACCACATATCTTGAGCCAATGGGTATCTATTCGAGTAAACACAAAAAAGTTGATGAGCTCGCAGAGGGCGCAATTATTGCAATCCCAAATGATGCTGCCAACGAAGCTCGTGCTTTACTTTTATTACAAACAGCTGGCTTAATCAAACTTAAAGCTGATTTTAACCCAGCTCAAGGCAGTCCAAACGATATCATCGAAAATAGTAAAAAGATCGATATCAAACCAATCCAAATGGCAACTGCATTACGTATTAAAGACGAAGTTGATGCCGTTGTATTAGGTAACACCTTAGCAATGGAAGGTGGTTTGAACGTACTCAAAGATTCTATTTTCTATGAGCCTGTTGATCAAAGCACACGACTTAATGTCAACGTTCTTGCAACTGCTGATTCACGTAAAAATGATGCTGTTTTGCAAAAAGTTGGTCAGCTATATCACAGTGCATCAGCTAAAAAGTATGTAACAGAGCGTTTTGGTGGAACAAAAGTTGACGTAGATCAACCAATCAGCTATCTCTCAGAAGCTAAATAGTAATATAATAGCGGAAACGTGAAACAGGCAAATTCTCTTTGCCTGTTTTTTCTTTCCAGCATAGCTTCTGACGATATGATTCAATTTAAAAACATTTCAAAGCACTATCAGCTCAAAAGTCAAACCATACGCGCACTCGACCAAATCAATTTAGAGATTCCAGAGGGCAGTATTTTTGGCATCATTGGCTATAGTGGTGCAGGTAAAAGTACCTTAATCCGCCTGATCAACCTACTTGAGCGACCAACAGAAGGTCAAATCATTATTAATCAGAAAGATTTCACCGCTTTGGATGCACGCTCATTACGTCAGGAACGTGCAAGTATTGGCATGATTTTTCAGCACTTCAATCTGCTACAAACCAAGACGGTTGCTGAAAATATCGAAATGCCAATGCGACTACTGAATTACAATAAAGTAGAACGTGAAAAGCGCTTAAATGAGTTATTAGAGTTCATTGATCTTAAGCATAAAAAAGATGCTTATCCAGATGAACTTTCTGGCGGACAAAAGCAACGTGTCGGTATTGCCCGTGCTTTGGCAAATCATCCAAAGATTCTTTTATGTGATGAAGCAACCTCTGCCCTAGACCCGCAAACAACCAAGTCAGTTTTAGAACTACTCAAGAAAATTAATCAAGAGCAAAAAATCACGATTGTGATGGTGACCCATGAAATGGATGTCATTGAAACTATTTGTGATCATGTGGCCGTGATGGAAGCAGGTAAAGTCATTGAACAAGGTTCAACGATTGATATTTTTAGTAAACCTCAACATCCAACCACTAAAAACTTCATTCAAACTGTTTTACATCAACAGTTGCCTGTGAATATTTTAAATCAGCTCGAAAACCAACATCATCATAGTATTTACTGTCTACAGTTTTTAGGGCGTTCTGCTCAAGAACCTGTAATTCAGTCACTGATTAAAAAATTCGATATTAGCTTAAATATTTTATTTGCCAACATGACTGAAATTAATGGCACAGTCATTGGTCAAATGTTTGTGCAGCTTTTAGGTGATCCTCAGCTCATTAAGCAGGCTATTGAGTTTTTGGAACAAAATGAAGTAGGTGTAGTTCAATCAGGAGATCAAGTATGAGAGATTTAATCGTACAGTGGTTAACTGAACTTACTCAACCTTTCTGGCACAGTTCCCTTTCTATTGATCAGTTCGTAACAGCTTTGCAAGAAACCTTTCATATGGTTTTCTTCGCACTTTTGTTTGGCGGAATTTGGGGATTTATTCAGGGAATTATTTTATTAGTTACCCGTCCAGAAGGCATTTTACCCAATAAAGTGATTTATCATTTACTTAATCCAATTGTAAATGCTTTACGCTCTCTTCCTTTTATTATTTTACTTATTGCAGTGATTCCTCTTACTAAGCTATTAGTAGGTACTTCAATTGGTACGTGGGCAGCTATTGTTCCATTGACTATTTATGTTGGCCCTTACATGGGACGTCTGATTGAAACTTCATTGCTTGAAGTCAATGAAGGAATTATTGAATCTGCTCAAGCGATGGGTGCTACACCTTGGCAAATTATCTCTCGCTTTATTTTGCCTGAAGCACGTAGCTCACTCATTTTAAACCTTACCACAGCGACAATCAGTCTTATTGGTGCAACCGCCATGGCGGGTGCAGTTGGCGCAGGTGGTATTGGTGATTTAGCGATTTCTTATGGTTATCAACGTTTTGATACTAGCGTTGTGATTTTAACAGTCATTATCCTATTGCTATTAGTACAGATTGTACAAACGCTAGGAAACTGGCTCGCCAAGCTCCGTTAAATCATCCATACAAAAAAGCTCTCGTTTAGGGGGCTTTTTTTGTTTTATATCACCCCATTCTTAAAGACAGTTGAGAGCATGGCTCAATACCATTTTCTGGTATGATCAGAATTAGTCATTATTCATTTACTCTTTGGATTTAGTTTCAGGATAAAACAATGCGTTATAGAATTCATTTTATTGATGTGCAGAATGCCCTCCAAAACTATATCTGGATTTTAGAAGATACTGAAACCCAAGAAGCTGTTGCAATCGACCCAACAGAAGCGGAACTGGTAACTCAATTTTGTCAGAACAATCAGTTAAATTTAAAACAAATCTGGCTTACTCATTGGCATAAAGACCATATTGGGGGCGTTGCTGATCTAACGGCTGCCCAAAATATTACTGTGTATGGCCCACGCGATGAACTCACAAAAATTCCGGGAATTACCCACCCCTTACAACATGACGATCATCTAAAATTTAATGATTTAAAAGTAGAGATTATTGCAACCCCAGGTCATACCTTAGGGCATATTATCTATTTTATTGAAGAATTAGAGGCTGTATTTTGCGGTGATACATTATTTGCAATGGGATGTGGTCGATTGTTTGAAGGCACGGCTGAGCAAATGTATCACTCACTGAGCCGTTTAGCAGCATTACCAACCCATACAAAAGTATATTGCACGCACGAATACACGCTTTCAAATGCCGAATTTGCCTTAACGGTAGAACCGCATAACCATGCCCTATCAGAACGAGCTGAAGAAGTCCGTGAGCTACGTAAACAAGGATTAATCACACTACCAAGCACGATTGAACTTGAATTAGCAACTAACCCCTTTCTTCGCGCAGAAAGTGTTGAAGACTTCGCCCACCTGCGTGCTCTTAAAGATAATTTCTAAAATTAAGCTTTCAAAGAAGATACAGGTTCATTTTTAAGAACTGTATCTTTTTGCTTATTACCTGTTGCCTGTAATTATTTTTTACATTTACTCTATTTTTTATTTGTTCATTATTTTAAAAATATCATTGAATTTATAATTTTTAAAAACCATCACACAAACAGCACTTTAAATAAAAAGTTATTATTTTTTAGTTACATAACCCACTCATAATTTTATAAAAATGAAATCTTTTATTTCTTTATCTTACTTTTTTTACAAGTTGCAAAATAAAAAAAAGTTTTCCCCCTTTAAAAAATCTAATTAAAACCCTATTAATAAATAAGATGTAATGCCACGGATAGAAGGAGTTCTCACGTGAAAAAGGTTGTTAAAGCTAAAAATTTGATTGCGTTTCGTATTTGGTTAGAAAAGTTAGGGTATTCAGTTAAAAATCTTGCTGACGGGAAAGGTTTTACTTTTAGTTTTAAAAAAGAATATGGTTTGGTGACCTGTGAGTTAGCAGGTAATTCATTAGCTATGCAATTAGGTGAAGAGTTTGAGGATCACTTAAAAGCATAATTTTTCACGACTCGATTTTAATTACAGTAATGTCTTTGTTGAAAGACAAGTAATGTTGCAGAACTTTAGAATGGCTTAATTAAAATATATTTTTAGTTATTAAAAAAATCTGTAGCAGGGCTACTCTCCCAAATTGCCCTTAGCTACAGATTTTTTTGTAAGGTTAATCTGCTTTAGGGTTCTTTAATGCTTTATCAAGAAGATCTTTATCTAAAGCTTTATCCCAACGTGCCACAACAATTGTTGCACATGCATTACCCACTAGATTTGTTAAAGCACGGCACTCAGACATAAAGCGGTCAATACCAAGAATTAAAGCCATACCCGCGACAGGAACAGCTGGTACAACCGATAAAGTTGCAGCTAGAGTAATAAAGCCTGCACCAGTCACCCCTGCTGCCCCTTTAGAACTTACCATTGCGACTAAAAGCAATGCAATTTGCTCACTAATTGATAAATCTACATTACAAGCTTGCGCAATAAACAGAGCCGCCATAGTCATATAGATATTCGTACCATCAAGGTTAAATGAATAACCTGTTGGAATGACCAAACCTACAACTGATTTTTCACAACCTGCTTTTTGCATTTTGTCCATTAAAGATGGCAAAGCTGCTTCAGAAGAACTTGTTCCTAAAACCAACCAAAGTTCATCTTTGATATAACGAATTAAATGAATAATTGAAAAACCGTTATAACGAGCTACTGCACCTAAAATTACTAGAATAAATAATACAGCAGTAATGTAGAACGTCATGATTAACAGTAATAAATTACCAATTGATTCGATTCCATACGCACCGATCGTAAAAGCCATTGCACCAAAAGCACCGATTGGGGCAAGCTTCATTAACATACCAACCAAGTAGAAAACTGGAGCTGTTAAATTATTTAAGAAATCGGTAATTGGACGTGCTCGGTCACCCAAAGCAGCCAAAGAAATACCAAATAGCACCGCTACAAATAACACCTGTAAAATCTCGCCACCAGCCAGAGGACTGACCAATGTTTGCGGGATAATATTCATGAAGAAGTCGGTAATATTTGTTGCATGCGCCTTTTCAACATAAGTATTTACTTTGTCGTTGACTAAGGTAGCTGGATCAATATTAAGGCCTTTACCCGGTTGGATAATATTTGCCACAATCATACCAACCACAAGCGCCAAGCTTGAAAAGGTTAAAAAGTAGAGCATAGCCTTACCAGTCACACGGCCAACACGGCTCATGTTTGTCATACTGGCAATGCCTGTAACAACAGTTAAAAAGATGACGGGAGCGATAATCATTTTAACGATCTTGATGAATGCATCACCAAGTGGTTTTAAACTTTCGCCAAGTTCTGGGTAAAAATGACCAATTAAAATGCCCAAAATAATTGCAAAAATGACCTGTACATACAAAATTTGGTGAAATTTCTGTTTTTTCTGTACTGCTTCTTGGTCAAGGGTATTGAAATCCATTATCTAAATACCTTTTCGATGGGGATAAAAAAATAAAATATAAAGCAAGCACCACAAGCTGCTTTAACAAGGAAAAGCCATTGTAAAGAATAAAAAACACCCTGTGTCATAAATTTAAAAAATGTTAAATTCAAAAATCATGCATTAAATTGTATAGAATACATTTTATTTTTAGGCTTTAAATATCATAAAAATAGTTAATTTTTTAAATAAGCTATTATTTATATTAAAATTTTACACCATAAAAAGTGAAAAAACCCGCCATAGGTACTTGTGTATCCACCCCAAGCTAATCATTTATTAAATAAATGATTTTGTGTAAAACATATGAATTATAAATTATGAAAATTTATTTTAAAAATAATAAGAAAAACTGATATATATTTTTTTAATGAGAAACCGCGTCTATTTCTTGTTAAATATTTAGACTAATAGGCCGCTATAAATTAATTAAAATTGGGATGAGCCTTAAATAACCGCTCTAATAAAATATGGACATAGTCTAAGCATAAGGTGCGGTCAGTGAATAAGATTCTAAACAGCATTGGAGCAATGACTGCTTCGATAATTTCTTGATTCGATATGGTTGGTTGATGACGTAGTCTTGCTCGAGCTTGAATAATATCGAGTTGCTGAATAATTAAGGTTTCGCATTGTCGGGCATTTGAAGATTCAACTGCATATAAAACATCACGGAGTAAGACCTGTCCCACTTCAGAAGAGTACTCTTCAAAATACTGTTCGACCCATGCGGTAACATCAAGTTGAAATGAACCTAAATCTTTTGGCTCCATATCGGGTTTGAGTTCATTTAAAGCAACGTCTGAAAATAACTGATTAATGTCTCCCCAACGGCGATAAATTGTTGAAGGTGTTACTCCAGCTTGTTGGGCAATCAGAGGGATGGTGATTTGACCTTGCTCGAATGTTTTTTGAAGCTCTTTTACTGCTTGATGTACCGCAGTTTGAATTCTTTCACTACGGCCGCCCGGTCGTAACCCAGTAACAACTTTTGCCATTAATCAGCTCTACTTCAATAAAAAACAATTAAAATATTATTTGCATATACAAAATACACTAAAGCTAACGATTTGCTTTAGTGTAAAAATAATGTATAAAAGCTAAATATTCGCTTTTATGTTATTCATCTTATATGAACAATTCAAGTTCGAAACGGTCTAGATGTGTTTTTCGGTTAGATTCAAGAGTTGCGTTGACCTTAAACACGATCACGCTCATGACATTTATGGCCGCGTCCAGCTCCCCGACTCCTCTATATCGCTTGTATCAGCAAGCATGGCAATTTTCGCCTGTTACATTAACCTTAATTTTTGCGACCTACGCGTTTACCTTACTTGCCTCTTTACTCATTATTGGCTCTTTATCTGATTATATTGGACGTCGACCTGTCATTCTTTCGGCAATTTTTCTGCAAATCGTTTCAATGAGCTTTTTCCTTTTTGCCTCAGATGTTTCTATGCTATTTATTGCTCGTGGTCTGCAAGGCATAGCGACTGGACTTGCTGTTTCTGCCATAGGAGCCGCAATTTTAGATTTCAGCAAGCATCAGGGCTCCTTGATTAATAGTATTGCTCCAATGGTCGGCATGGCAGCTGGCATCTTTATTACATGTACTATTTTGCAATTTTCATCACAACCTTTGCAGCTCGTTTTTGAGCTTTTATGTGTTCTCTTTGCATTTCAACTCATGTTAAGTTTTTTTAATCCTGAAACTGCACAAAAAAGATCGGGCGCACTTGCTTCTTTAAAACCCAACATGGCTATTCCTCATCAAGCGAGAAGTGCTTTATTAAGTATTAGCCCTATTAATATTGCACTTTGGATGGTCAGTGGTTTTTTCTTATCACTTATGCCCTCTTTACTCGCAAAGATTTTTCAAACCTCTTCTGCATGGTTAAATGGGATTATGTTTATGGCGCTCGCACTTTCAGGTGCAGCCGGCATATTAACCCTAAGAAAATCTACAAATTTTCGTATTTTGCTCACAGGTACCTTATCCATCATTATTGGAGCTACGATTTTATTTTTAGCGATTAATTTTACAAGTGCAGTTATTCTATTTTTAGGTTCTATTATCACTGGAGTGGGTTTTGGTACCGCTTTTATGGGAGCAATTCGCACAGTCATGCCGCTTGCGTTACCAGAAGAGCGTGCAGGTCTTATGGCCGCATTTTTTGTTGAAAGCTATTTGGCTTTTAGTATTCCGGCAATTCTTGCAGGTTATTTTGTGGGTAAAATTGGACTTATGAACAGTGCTAATATTTATATGAGTTTAATTATTGGTCTTGCTCTGATTGCCCTTGTGATGATTTTTAAAAATATTAAAAGCAAATAATGATTTGTTAAAAAGTCAGCCTCAAATGAAGCTGACTTAAACAATTTAAAACAAATAATACTTAAATAAATAATTTAGCTTCTGATTGCTACATTGATACCTATTGAAATTCGTTAGACTATTTTTAATATCAAGATTCACTCGCAAGATGGGTTTAGATACAAAATAAGTAAAAGGCTCAAAAGTATGTTTGAGTTATCATTATAAAATATAAGGAAATTTATTATGAATAATTTCATTTTGACAACTTTTGATTGGGTTCCGGAATTACCACGAGGTTTTGTAAGAGATATAAGGATAAGATGGGCATTAGAAGAGGCAAAAATGCCCTATAAAATAAATAGCGTATCTTTTTATGAGCGAGGAGCTGATCATTTTGCTCACCAACCTTTTGGGCAAGTTCCTTGGTTAACAGATGGCGATATTTCAATTTTTGAAAGTGGCGCTATCTTATTTTATTTGGGTGAGCGTAGTCGTGTACTTTTACCTACAGATCCGAAACAGCGTAATGAAGTTATAGAATGGTTATTTGCAGCACTTAATTCAGTAGAAATGGCAAGTCTTCCTTGGGCTTTATTAAGATTTTCTAATGCTCAGAGAGATACTCCCGCACACAAACAATTTGATGCCTTTCTTCAGTCTCGCCTTCAACATATGGAGTCATTTCTTGCAGAGCGCGAATGGCTGGCTCAGTCATTTTCTATAGCCGATATTGTTATGGCTGACGTATTACGTTTGGTGAATAAATTTGATGGGTTGACAGAATTTCCCCATTGTCTTGCATATGTTCAGAGAGCGACTATACGTCCTTCTTTTCAAAAAGCGTATGCTGACCAAATGGCTCATTTTGCAGCGGCAGATGCCAAGAAGAATGCTTAAACATGTCATTTAAGCATTCTAGATTTATTAAGCTAAAACTTAAGGTTTACTGATCACGCCAAGGTTTTAAAAACCGCTTTACATACTTTTTAAAAGGCCAAGTAAATTGTTTCACAAAACTATTTGGAATTTTATAGCCAACTGTTCCATATACACTTGCCAAAAGTTTAGGCATATAGACAGTTTTAAAAATAACATCATAGAGTGGGATAAAAGCAGCGTAATTTTTATCAATAGCTGGTTTTTCTGAAGAATGATGCCAATGGTGGAATTCTGGTGTTGCAATAATCCAGCGCAAATATGGAAAGCGAAAACGTACATTGGAATGAATAAAAATAGCGTGAAACAAAATAAAAACTAAATAAGCAAAAACAGCTGAAGTATGAAAACCTAATAGGAAAATTGGTAAAGTCGCAATAAAGCGAGTCATCAGTACTTCTATGACATGCAAACGAGAAGATGCTAACCAATCCATATATTCAGTCGAATGATGAATCGCGTGAAAACGCCATAAGAAATTAACTTCATGCATGGCGCGATGCAACCAATACACCGTAAAATCTACCACAATCAGTAGCTCAATAAATTGCAGCCAAATTGGTTGAGCTTGTACATAAGGCACAATTGGGTTATCAGGCAGGTGTGTAATCCAATATTGAATTGGCATAACCGTTAAAAAGCTGAATAGTTGAATCCCAACATGGCTGACCATGAAATATTTCATATCGGTCACCCAGCCAACTCTTAATATTTTTTGTTCAGGATTTTTAGCAAAAAAGCCTTCAAGCGGAATAAAGACTAACGCTAAAATGAATAAGGTCAGTACAAAATAATCGATACCTGCATAAAACGGTACACTTGGTAAAACGGGTGCTTCAATTACGCCGCAACCCAAAACTGCTGCCAGAAGTGAAAAACATAGCCCGTAAAAGCCATATCTGTTTTGACGAACAATCGCGCTAAATGCACCAAAACCAGCACTAATCACAATGCCAGTGATCAGGCCATAATAGAAAAGATTATAGTGCTTTGCGTAAAGAGGACGAAGTTCTGGGGTCGTTAATACACTGGGAAATAAAAAACATAAAGCACCAAATAAACAAAGCAAGCTGAGTGACATTGAAATAAACGCACTGATTTTCCCTAAACCGGCATTAAGTTCTAAATTTTCAAATTTTGCTCTTAATTGATCAGTCATAATTCGTATCAACAGTTCTTATTGTGTATACCGCGAATGCTATCAAAATTTAATAATAAATGGGAAAGAACTTTAACTTCTCAGATCAAACCCAATAATCTGAAAATTGAATTTTAAATCTAACTTTCAACATAGATATTAATGGTTTTATAAAACTTCAAATATTTGACCGACAGATTGAATCAGCCATTTTCTGGCAATAATGTCATCACTACGATTAAACCAGTTCAAGCTCACTTTAAAAGAATCCATAGCGAAAGGTAATTCAAACATTTGAACATTACCATGAGCGAGATAATGCCGAGCTGCTCGTGACGGTAATGTCACCAACATATCTGAACTCTGTAAAACGCCTTGTAAAACACTAAAATGAGGAACTTCTAAACGAATACGTCGCTTCAAATCCATTGTTTTTAAATATTGTTCAACTTGGATATGCCCTGTCGATGACTTAATGGCAACATGGTCTTCTTGCAAATATTGCTCTAAAGTCAGTTGCTGTTGTAGCCTCGGATGGTCAGCTCTGGCAATACATACATATCTTTCTTCAAATAAAGTACGTGTTTCTATTTTCGGCATTATTGTCTGCGTACTATTAAATACAGCCAGATCTAAAAAACCATCAATGAGCCACTGCTCAACCTTATCTGATCGAATCTCTTCAATTTCAATTTGAATATGTGGGGCTGCTTTTTGTAAAAAAGCCATAAGGCTAGGCAAAAGACAAATTTCCCCTGCGTCAGACAGTCCAATTCGAAAGGTTTTATTCGAGTTTTCAGGATGAAATTCCTGTGCTTGAGCAATCGCCGATTCAATATTAAAAATCGCTTGATGGAAAATTGGATAGAGTTCATGAGCGACTTTTGTTGGCTCCACTCCTCCTCGACTTCGGGTAAATAACTCATCATTTAACTGACGGCGTAAACGGTTCAAATTATAAGTCACCGAAGGCTGGCTTAAATTTAATTTATCAGCAGCTTTACTAATATGACGAGACTCATAAATACAAACAAAAACTTTAATCAAACCTAAATCCATGGTCTTGATCCTTAAAATACTCTAAACAAAGACTTTAGCTTCTTTATTTAGAGTTTAGTTTGTTTTATCGGAATAAAAAATGCTTAACACTTATGGGGATATGCTTGAATTGAGTAGTACTCGTTTAGTTTTACTGCAAATACTTATGGCGATAACACTCAATGTGGCAAGTACACAAGGAATGGCTAGAGCAATAAAATTATATTCAATTGGTAAATGCAGACTTAAAAGCCAACCACACAAAATCGGCCCTAGAATAGCGCCAATACGTCCCACACCTAAAGCCATACCAATGCCTGTACTTCGAATTGGTGAAGGATAAAACTGCGCCATATAAGCCAGTAATAAAATTTGCCCTCCAATAGAAGCCGCACCTGCAACAGCAATGCAGAGATATAAAATCACCATAGGTAACGCATAGCTTAATAAGTAAAGTGAAATTGCACCCGCTAAGAACAGCGAACAAATGACTTTACCTAAATGAAAACGATCAGCAAAGAAACCACCTCCAATCGCACCAAGCATTCCGCCTAAATTTAACGCTAGTAAAAATACCAAACTGGTTGATAGGTCATAGCCTGCTTCTACCATTAACTTTGGTATCCAATTACCTAGGGCATACACCATAAGTAAAGCCATAAAAACACTGAGCCAAAAAAAGATGGTGACTAGGGCACGATTTTCAGTAAACAAAGCAACCAAAGGACGAGCAGCAACTTGTTGGTTTTCCTGATGTAAAACAATGTTGGTCTGGACACTTATATTTTGTTCTGGGGCCAATTGTTGAAGTAAATACCGTACCTCGTCCCACTTCTTCTGGCGAATTAGATAATCAATCGATTCGGGTAAATATTTCCAAATAATTGGTAATAGAACCAACGGAATACCTGCCAAAATAAACATGATTTGCCAACCAAAATTAGGGACCAACCACATGCCTAAAAGTGCCGAACCCATACCACCAATGGCATAACCACTAAACATCAGTGAAACTAAGGTAGATCTTAACTTTTTTGGGGCATATTCTGTCATTAGGGCAATAACGTTGGGCATTACACCACCTAAACCTAAACCCGCAATGAACCGGTAAATTGCAAACGCTTTTGGACTATCGGCAAGACCGCATAACACAGTAAAACCACTAAAAATCATGATGCATAACATAATAAGGCGTTTACGACTAAAGCCATAAGATTCTAATTTGTCCGCTAAACTTCCAAACAGCATTGCACCAAACATCATGCCAAACAGTGCAACACTACCTAAAAGCCCAGCAGTCATACTATCTAACTGCCAGTGCTGCATGAGCTTAGGCAATGCAACACCGTAAATGACCAGATCATATCCATCAAAAATAATAATAAGTGCACTCAGCAAAATCACTCGCCAATGCAATGGCGTTAACTTTGCCTCATCAATCAATTGATTTGCATTTAGTTTTTCCATAATTGCTTTCCTTAGCAAATTGTTTATAAAGCATCACATGATTTAAATAGTTGCGATTCCTAGCTGTTTTAATTGTTGCTGTGCATCCGTAACATCTTGCTCTAAATCGTGTTGCCACAACCAGTCAAAACGATGTTCAAGGTGCTCGCCAATTTCTGCAAACGTTGAGTACTGAGTTGAATAGCACTCATAAATTTCGCCAGACTCACGAGAGGTTTGTTGAACACGGCAAGCTCGTTTTAAACGCAGCTTTTCATAAATTGAAGACACATCGGTTAGCTGATCTACTTGTAAGTTTTTTGTCGCCAGTAAGGCAGCAAGGATTAAAGCATCTTCGAGACCTTGCCCTGCTCCAGCACCTTGATGAGGTAACATAGCATGTGCGGCATCACCCATAAGAATCACGTGACCCGAGGCACTTTGATAAGTCGAAAGCTCCTCAATTTCATGTAAGGCCCAAATGGTAGGCTCTTCAATTAAACCGAGTAATGTTTGGCAGCTTTCGCTCCAGTCTGAAAAATCGGAAAGCATTTGAGCTTTATCGACAGGGCGTGTCCATGGTGTATCTGTTGGTAGTACCGTATCTTCACGATTTGAGCAAAAGGCAACAATATTGATTTGCTCACCCTTACGAATTGGGAACGTCAAAATATGCTTATCTTTACCCAATAACATTTGTGGAATATCAGCTAGGTCTGTATCACCTTGCATTTGCTGCAAAGCTTCTTTAAATGAAGCATGTGAAATAATGCCACGATATGCCCAAGTTCCTGAAAAGCGTGGATGAACAAGTGGTAAATGATGAGTAGCTAAAACATATTGGCGAGCAACAGAGCGAATACCATCAGCCCCAATCAAATAATCGCACTCATGGCGACTGCCATCACTAAAATGCAAAATCACCACATCACCATGTTCTTCAATCGTCTCGAGGCGTTTAGAAAAGTGAACATTTTGCGTAGGCATGTGAGGAATAATGGCATCTAGAAAGTCTGCACGATGAACAGAAGACTGCCCTACACCTGCCGCTACCGATGCCGATAGATATTCATCGGTATAACCATTGCGCCATTGAAACCAAACATCTTGAAATGGTGCAGATACCTTATCTGCAATTGCGTGATATTCGTTGGCTAAACCTAACAGTTCAATGGCTTTGACTGCATTTGCTCCAAAAGAAATCCCTGCCCCAATTTCAGAAAACTGAGGTGCAGATTCAAACATTTGGACATCTAAATGAGCATGTTTACTTAAATTACTTGCTAAAGCCAAACCAGCAATACCACCACCAACCACGGCAATTCGAATATGTGTATTCATGTGTTTTATCCTTAAACATCATTGTTGTTTTCACATATTCATTCTTGAGAAGTTGGCTTATAAAGTCCAATTAGTATTTTTTTTATTCAGTTATTTAAAAATTAAATAATAGGCACTTAGGCGAGCCCTTAATAAAGATTAAAGGCTGCCCATGCTAATAAACGATTTTCGATACACTTTATGGTGTACCTGGCGGGGTTCCAATAGCACGTTTCATTGGAGCTTCATAAGTCGTCTCAGCAACTGGTGAAACGCGCCAAATCGTATTGCCCACGTCATCTGCAACTAACACGGCACCTGAAAAATCAACTGCTACACCTACAGGGCGCCCATAAGCTTTACCTTTGTCACTTAAAAACCCTGTTAAAACATCTTGTGGAGGACCAGAGGGTTGACCACTTCTAAATGGTACATAAACTACTTTATAACCACTGTGCGGTTTACGGTTCCATGAACCATGCTGCCCAATGAATGCGCCACCACGATATTGTGGCATGAGTTCAGCTGCATAGAACGCAAGACCTAAAGAGGCTGTGTGATTACCTAATGCATAGTCAGGTTTAATTGCACGTGCGACCAGTTCAGGATTTTGTGGTTTTACTCGTACATCTACATGTTGACCATAGTAGCTATAAGGCCAGCCATAAAAAGCACCGTCTTGAACCGAAGTCATATAGTCAGGTACTAAATCACTGCCAATTTCATCGCGCTCATTAACAACCGTCCAAAGTTTGCCGCTTTGAGGTTGCCAAGCCATACCATTCGGATTACGTAGTCCCGTTGCAAATGGACGTGACTGACCACTTGCAATATCAAACTCCATAATTTGTGCGCGACCTTTTTCTTTTTCCATACCATTTTCAGCAACATTACTGTTAGAACCGACAGTAATGTACAGCTTACTCCCTGCTGGGTTAGCGATCACATTTTTGGTCCAGTGGTGATTTAAAGGACCACCCGGTAAGTCCAATACTTTGGTTCCACTTGCTGTAATTTGAGTTTCGCCCTCTTGATAAGGAAAACGCACAAGTGCATCTGTATTGGCGATATATAAATTATTACCTACTAATGCCATACCAAACGGTGAGTTCAAATCTTTGAGAAATACCGTTTTTTGATCAGCAATTCCGTCTCCATTGGTGTCACGTAATAAACTAATACGGTTGGCACTCGGATGAGATGATCCTGCACGTCTCATCACAAAAGTCATAATTTTACCCTTAATCCCTTTACCGTCTTCTGGTTTAGGTGGGGCATCTGTTTCAGCAACCAATACATCACCATTGGGTAACACATAAAGCCAACGTGGGTGTTCAAGCCCTTTTGCAAATGCTTTTACCTTCAAACCTTCTGCTGGTGTTGGCATAACACCACTCGGCCAGCCTTCTGCTGGTGCTATATTCACGGTTGGAAATAAACTTGATTTAGGCTCAGGCAATTTTGGTTCAGGCCCATAGCTCTCGTTAATAGGAGATTGAGAGGATGAAGCACATCCAGCTAATGTAATTAAAACCGTAGTGCCGAAAATTGGCAGTAAAAAACGTGTAAGCATGGTTTATCTCCATTTATTTTTTGTCGTCATGGAAATAGCGTAATTTATGTGTGCAATTAAACAAGCAACTTTAGTGGAGTCTTTTGTTTATGGCTTGAAAAAAACCTTCTTTATCTTTTGGCGAAATCATCACTGATGCGACTTCTCCATTTTTTATATAATAAATTTTGAGTCGATCTAATGAGAGCGCTGGAGATGACAATGGATTATGAGTAGGTTCTATTTGAGTAATATCATTAATATTAATTTTCCATCGGAATACCAAGCTCTTAATAATTAATGTGTCGTTTTCTACTACGTAATAAGTGTTAAAAATTGGAAGCCAAATGACAAAAATAATTAAACTATAAATAATGAGATGCGGAAAATTTGAAGCTAAAGAATAATGATGATTTGCTTCATAAACTTTCATAATGATATTGGCCGTGATAACAATAAATATTAATAAAAGCCACCAATCAATTTTTGATCTAAATTTCAAAAGTTATCCTCCATTCTAAAATTTCATTGATAAAATTTATCTTCTATTACATAATTTTTTATTCTAAAGCAAAACTTACTGCCTCTTTTGCATGAATGGCAGTCGTATCAAATAAAGGAACTGAGAATTTAAGCTCACCAATCAACATACAAATTTCGGTACAACCTAAGATAATCCCTTGGGCACCTTCAGCTATGAGTCTCTCTACAATAGTCTCGTATTTTTGCTGTGATTCTGGATTGATCACACCTAAACAAAGTTCTTCATAAATAATACGATGTACTATCTTTCTGTCGGCTTCATTTGGAATCATCACGTCAATTCCATGCTCCTGTAATCGAGCCTTATAAAAATCTTGCTCCATTGTAAAAGCTGTTCCCAAGAGTGCGACTTTACGAATGTCTTGACTCACAATTTCTTTTGCTGTCGCATCGGCAATGTGTATAAAAGGGACCGTAATAGCATCTTCAATCTGCGGTGCAATTTTATGCATGGTATTCGTACACACTAAAATACAGTCTGCCCCTGCTTTTTCTAAATTTAGCGCCTGCTCAGCTAAATATGCACCTGCCTCTTGCCATAAACCTTTTGCTTGCAACGCTGCTATTTCTTCAAAATCAACACTATTAATAATTACTTTGGCAGAATGCAATTTTCCTAATTTACTGTGAACCATTTTATTAATTTGTTGATAATAAAGCGCTGTGGATTCCCAACTCATTCCGCCTAATAAGCCAATTGTTTTCATTATATAAACTTCCTATTTATGCAAATGTAATCTATATCTCTTATGAGTAAAGCGCAGCTAGAATAAAATTGCTTTATTAAATTTTTTCTAGCTTATTCTATTTATTAATATGAAAAACTGTGACGTCCAGAGAAATTTCTAAGTTGATATAGACCTAGTTTATGAAATTTCCAAAACAGAAAACTCTCTCCATTAACCCCAAATCATAAAACATAAGAATTCACGCAAACTTCACGACCAGCTCTTTAATTTAATCTTATAAACTTGGCTCGGATATAGACATGAAAATTATAACCACAGCCCTAGGGCTGATTACCTTGGTAGGTTTAACAGCGTGTAAAAGTGTGCCTAGCTACTCAAGTGACTATGGCAAAGCTGAACAAAAAATTAATGGAATAACATTGAATGACGAACAGGCGTTAGATATCGGCAATCGTTTTGTTGCTGCCTTTAATACGCTTGGTACCCCTTCCTTTATAAGCAATGCTGGCAATCTCTACGCTGATCAGCTTTATATTAACGACACACTCTCGCAGTTCTCTCAAAAAAAAGATCTCATTAAACATTTTGAAGGCATGAATGCTCGAGTGAGTAATGTCACTGTAAAACTCATTAGTGCAACTCACCATCAAGATACAGCCTATATCCATTGGTACATGACCTATGACTTTAAAATGTTAGGTCGTTCAAAAACCATGGCTTCTTATGGAATGAGTCAAATTAAAATTAATGATCAGCAAAAAATTATTTTCCAGCAAGATTATTGGGATCCGGCGAATGGCCTTTACCGTTCTTTACCAATATTTGGAGGAGTCTATAAATGGATATTACCGTTCAAAAAAGTCGAGTCTTAATATTTCTGGGAATCTTGATCGTATCTCAAGCTAACGCGGCTGAACTGAAAAAATGTAGTTCAGCGCCTTTGATGGTCACGAGTAAGAAAGTGGGAAATGTCAGTTACTTTGCTGAAGATTGCTTAAAAAATTGGCAGAGTCAAAGCATCAAAATGGACTTTAGCTATAACCGCGATATTCCCAAGTGGGCTTTTAAGCGAGCAGCAACCCACTATTTAAAGAAAAATATTAGTGGATTTGATGCAAAATCTCCGCTTAATCATATTAATGAACTTTATAAACCCATCAAAAATGGAGATTTATATAGTTTGTATTACCAGCAGGAAAATCAAAAACTGGAACTAAAATTAAACCAGAAGCTACTCGGTTCTTTAAACAATCCGAATGCAAATCAATATTTTAAAATCTGGTTTGGTAGCGAACCATTTAATGCTAAATTAAAACAACAATTATTAAATTAATGGCTTAATAAAATCTCATGGGTAATCATTTTATCCTCATGGTTGAGGACCATTTTGAACTGGCAGCAACAGTCTGCGAATTTCTTGAAGTGCATGGTTATATCATCGATCATGCGCGTAATTTAGATGCTGCACGGACTTTTCTCAAATCGCATCATTATCATCTTTTGCTGCTCGATATAAACTTACCCGATGGCTCGGGTTATGACCTATGTAACTGGCTACGCACCGAACAAGGCGTTGATATTCCTGTCCTTATGCTGACAGCAAGAGATACTTTAGATGACAAACTTAAAGGCTTTACCGCTGGAACAGATGATTATTTGGTTAAACCCTTTGATTTTAATGAATTAGTCATGCGTATCCGTGCATTAATTAAAAGAGCAGCTGGCGAAGTTACTCATCATAAAATTCAGATTCATGACTTAATTCTTGATAGCGCAACCCAGACAGTTATTCGTGCCGGAAATAATATCGAATTGCCGCCTATTCAATTTAAATTATTAAAAATTTTGATGCGTCAATCTCCAAAAGTAGTGACCAAACAAGAACTGATGATGGAGTTATGGGGCGATGAAGAACCTGAAAGTGATGCGTTACGTAGTCATATCTATAATTTAAGAAAAATGGTTGATAAACCTTTTGACCCTAAGCTATTACATACAGTGGCGGGTGTCGGTTTAAAAATTGCTTTAGACGGTTCAGCAAGTTAGCTCAAATAGACCACAACAATTAAACCCGTTGCCTGTTCTAAGTCCAACTCAGGATGAGTAGCTAAATAGTACTGCCGATCAAACAACTCCACTCGCCATCCTAATTGTTTGCAAAGCTTTTGCACCAATTGCAAGCCAATACCATGGCCTTTAACTTTTAAAGAAAGCTGAGAGTCGCTGAGCTCTTGAACCTTAACATCGTTAGGTAGAGAAATTCCAATTCCATTATCCGCAATAATCAGGCTGTTTTTTTGTTGAATAATGTCGATTTCTGAGCCTTGAGAATAATTCAGCGCATTACGTAAAATATTGCTTAAAACCATTTTAGTCATAGAGGGATATAACCAGCGCGGCTGTTCAGAAAGGTCGGGTTGAATATGAATATGTATCCCCTTACTCTCACTCACTGCTTGTAAACTTTCGACTAGATCCTTCACAATTCTAGATAAAAAATTCTTTTCAGACGGTAAGCTTTTTACTGTATTACGTGCAATCGCCAGTAAGGTATCAACTAATAACTGCATATCCTCAATCGTATTATGAAGACGAACTAAGGCTTTATCATCTCCATATCTCGCCTGACAAAGTTGCACATTACCTTTCAAAATGGTTAACGGAGTACGTAGCTCATGGCTCACATCTCCCGTAAACTCCCTTTCACGTCGAATAAAATCACTTAAAACTTGATGATATTTTTCCAAAGCTTGTTTGAGATATTCTGCTTCCATGTTGCCATTGGTATTAATATCTCTAAAAGGAGATGCTTGGGTATCTTGATGTGCCCAATCGATATTTTCCAAAGCATTTGCCAAGCGTGTAATTGGGGAAAAATAGCGTCTGGCTTTTCGATTTGACCACCATAAGAAGCTATATAGCACAGACAAACTAAACATGAGCGGAGCCAGTCCAAATAGCCAGATCAGCTTATTGACATTGCTCTCGCCAAATACCAACAGAACATGTTGACCATTATGCTCACCATAGACTGTCATTCGCTCTTTACCATCAACGAATACTCGGTGCACCCCACTTTCTAAACGCATGCCTCGAAAAGGTTGAGGTGCAATCTCTGTATTCCACCGATATCCATATAAATTTTTCGTATCCGGTAAATCTGCATTTGGGTCACGTTCTATGCGTAACCAGTAATGCTCCATTTCTTGCTCTAAAGCGGTTTTAAGTAAAGAGCCTTTAATGACCCATGCACTACAAGCCAACCCGACCACGATCGATAATGCAATCAGGCCAATCTGCAACCAATAATATCGATTGAACATTTTGGCTAATGGATGACTAGATTTGCCATCATGTCGAGTTCTTATCATATCTTTATCGCCGAGGTAGGCTCTAGAAATTACAATGATCTCTTTCTAAATAAAAAGTGACCAATTACCCATTCTTGTCCTTGCTCAAAACCAAACAGCTCAGCACAAGCCATGAAGAAAATACGCCAACGTTGCCACCAAATATTGGCATCTTTTCCATAGATTTTTTTAAACAGAGGCTTCAATTCAACTTCTTGATTATCCATATTATCAAGCCAAGCATTTGCGGTTCTCATATAGTGCTCACCCGACCACTGCCACTGTTGAGCCAATTCTAAATGCTCTTGAAAATGCAAAAAAGTTGACGTCGCAGGCATTAAACCGCCAGTAAAGAAATACTTGGACATCCAATCATAATCTGATTTTACTTCAAAAGGATAATGTAAAAAGCGATGGCAAAAAATATGACACCAAAGTAGCCCATCTGCCTTCAACCATCCCTGAATTTTCTCAAAAAGACGTTGATAGTTACGAACGTGTTCAAACATTTCAACCGATACAACCCGATCAAATTGATCTTGGTCTAATTCGAGCACATTCACATCACATGTGACCACTTCAATATTGTTTAAACCCTTCAACTTTGCTTGCCCAAGAATATGCTTTTTCTGGGTTGCAGAGTTTGAAACAGCTGTAATCTGTGAGCGCGGATAGTTTTCTGCCATCCACAAAGTTAGAGAACCCCATCCACAGCCTAGCTCTAAAATGTGTTGACCGTTTTTAAGTTGTGCTCTTTCACAGTAAAGCTGAAGTGCCAGTTCCTCTGCCTGATCTAAAGTTGTTGTTTTAGTCGGAAAATAACAAGCACTGTATTTGAGTCTTTTTCCAAGCACTGCCTGAAAAAATTCAGTCGGCAATTCATAGTGCTGCTCGTTTGCCTTATCCGTTTCAACCGCGATTTCGCTCCGTTTCAGCATATTAAGCACATCCATATAGCGCTGTGCCCCTTGTTCAGGGTCATAACGGCCTTCTTGAATTAAGCGCTTTTTGCTTAAAGCACGGATTGCTGCCCGAATTGCATGATCTGGGATCACACCACTTTCAACAACTTTTAAAGATTGATGAACAATAAAATCCATATGCGCACCTATTTTTTGGGTTTTCGCGGAATAAACATTGATGTTTTTTGTTGATAATCAAGATAGTTTTGACCGCGACTTTTAATTGCTTGTTTTTCACTAAATGGAATACCCGTGACGTAATATAAAAATAGCCACATTAGTAACGGATAAATCCACAATAAATACTGGCCCGCAGCTAAACCAATGATTGGATAGGCAAACCAATGTAACCATTCAAAAAAATAATTTGGGTGACGTGAATAACGCCATAAACCCTGATCCATCGTTTTGCCATGATGATCTGGATTTAATTTAAATCGGTATAATTGCTGATCAGCGAGCTGCTCTCCAATAAAGGCAATCGCCATGATGACGGCAGCAATCACTAAAGTGACTTTATATCCACTACTCCACTCAGTTGCTTCTACATTGAGGAGTGTCCACATTGGTAAGAAGAACAAAAGCACTAAAAGTGTTTGAAAGATAAAAAATAAAAAGAAGCCAAAATGCTGAAACTTTCCCATGGCTTGACGCATGTTCGCGTAACGACCATCTTCTTTGTGTTCAGATTGATAGCGTCTTAACAAATGCCAAAATAGTCTTAAAAACCATAAGCCGCTAAAAATACCGATAAAAAGTCTTACTTCAACTGGAGCAACTGAAATGAGTAAAGAAGACACAATAATGTTTAGTGCCAGACAGAAACTCCATGCGGCATCTACAATTCCAGCTCGACCATTTGCTGTGGCAAGTAGCCAGCTCAGCAACATGATCATTAAATCTAGAATCAGTAAATTCAAAAACATGAGCAGTCTCCTTGCTTGATGTGTTTGAGTTAGTAACTGGTACTTTCAAACAACAAGTGAACATTGCTTATCACACCTTCTTTGAAACCACCCTCGCAATAACATAAATAGAAATCCCACATGCGAATGAAGTTTTCATCGAAACCCAGAGCCAATACTTCCTCTCGTGCGATTAAAAACCGTGCTCGCCAGTGATGAATTGTTTTTGCATAACTTAAACCGATGTCATTTAAATGCTTTAGCCTTAAACCACTTTCAGAGGCGGTTTGAGTCAATACGCTCACGCTAGGAATAAAGCTACCAGGGAAAATATAACGCTTAATATAATCGACTGTATTTAATGCTTTTTTATATCGAAAATCTTCAATGGTGATGGCTTGAATAAATGCCAAACCTTTCGGTTTTAACAGCGCTTTGCACTGATCAAAATATGTCGACAAATACTGCGCACCTACGGCCTCAACCATTTCAATTGAAACCAACTTATCGAACTTCCCTTCGAGCAAGCGGTAGTCTTTTAATTGCACATCAATTCGATGCGCTAAGCCTGCTTCATTTACCCGAATAATAGCTTCATCGTATTGAGCTTGTGAAATGGTAATTGTGGTCACTCTACAGCCATAATGTTGGGCTGCATAAATTGCAAAACCACCCCACCCACTTCCAATTTCAACCAAATGATCCATTGGTTTTAAATCTAACTTTTTACAGATGAGCTCTTTTTTATAATCAGATGCGTCTTCGAGTGACATGTTTTCATTTTCAAAAACAGCACTCGAATACATTAACGACGGGTCTAAAAATAATTTAAAAAAGTCATTACTTAAGTCATAGTGTTCAGCAATATTTTTACGGCTCCCGCTTATAGAATTTTTTCTATTTTTATACCAACCCTTCAGAAAAAACTGGCTCGCCTGTGCAATAACATTCTGGTTAAACTGGTCTAATACATCTCGATTACGTGCCAATATCTGAACCAACTCTACAAGTTGTTCGCTGCTCCAATCACCACGGATATAGCCTTCAGCGGCTCCTAAAACACCATTTTTTAAAATGAGATCCATCAGCAAAGGATTGCGAACTTCAATCACAGCATGTAAGTCTGAAACCTCGCCAACCGTACCACTCCATGCACCCTGAAAAGTGATCTGTCCATGACGTAGTTTGAGAAGACTCTTGAGCAGTAACGGTAGTGAGTCATCTTCACCATAAAGAAATGTTTTTATCATGTCTTATCTACCTTGATCTTTTTAGGATGACGATAAAATGGAACTTTTTTTCGCCATAACTTAAATGCCTCTAAATATATTGAAAACAACATTTTAAAAGGGGCTAGGCTGTTCATAAGAGCATATCGATACTGCTGTGAAGGAAATGTGATGGGCACAAGTTCAAACCGCATAGTTGCATCAAACACTTGTTTTTGTTCTTCAAACAGCTGCATCTGAATGACATTTTGTTGGTCTGAAAAACTAAATCGCCAGCAGTAAGTCAACTGCATGGGCATGAAGGGCGAAACATGAAATGATTTTTCAAAGTTAAAATCGAAACTCTGATAACCGCCCACATTACTTTGTTGTTTTGTGCAGTCGTGTATATAAACTTTTCGTTCATTCCAAGGAGTGTTGGTGATTTCACTTACAATAAATATAGGTTTCCCAGTTTTACCTAAAACAAAATAAAAGACGACCGAGTTAAACCTAAAACCGAGACAACGAGGTAAAGCCAACACTCTGATTTCCCACTCTGGCCTAAAATGTGAGTTACTATTTTCCAATATCGCTTTCTCTACTTTCTCCCTTATAGAACCGCGATACATATTTAAAAAATCATTTTTGGATAGTTCTAAGACATTCCAATGATCCGTCGACCAAATTGAACAATCTTTTGCAATCTCATTTAATTGATCTGGATCGAACCATAAGTAATTTAAGGTCGATGTGAATTGATGCTGTTTGGGGCTATAGCGTCGGTGACGAATAAGTGTAGGAGCTATAGCAAGTTTATTTAATAACATTTGAAAAGCTCCTTATCTATTTTTAAAAGTGTAAAATTTGCTCTACAACACGTGCTGCACTGCGGGCACCATCCTCATGGAAACCCCAGCCCCAATACGCTCCACAAAATGAAGTTCTGTTTTGTCCGTTAATTTCTTGCCAACGAGATTGAGTTTGAATCGCTTTTGTATCAAATACAGGATGACGATATTGGCGTTCAACCAAGATGTCTTCGGTTTTAATTTTCATATTCGGATTTAAAGTAGAAAAAACTTGAGTATTGCAGGATAAATTCTGCAAATTATTCATCCAGTAGGTAAAACCATAATGTATGCCGGACTCATTGCTTTGAGCTTGCGATGTTGGGGTTACATGTACATGCCAACTTGCCCATTGCAAACGGCTTTTAGGCATAATTGAAGTGTCACGGTGAACTACCATTCGATTATCTTGATAGCTAAATTGACTTAATATTTCTCGTTCCAGAGATGACGCATCTTTTAATAAACTTAGGCTATCGTCGGCATGGCTTGCAAAAATCACCCAGTCATATTCGGCTTGCCCTTCAGTCGTTTCGATAAACACGGTTTCTTGTGAACGGCTCACACCTTTTACTTCTGCAAATTTCCACTCAATGGATGGACAGTTTTGTTGAATAGCATGTATATAACTTGCTGAACCGTGTTTAACCGTTTGCCATTGTGGCCGCTCTTTTAGCTGTAGCATGCGGTGATGCTGAAAAAAGCTCACGACAAATCGATATGGAATCTGACCTACCTGCTCAACCGGAGCCGACCATAAGGCACCGCACATCGGATAAAGATGCTCATAACGGAACTCATGGCTATATTTGTGTAGGTCTAAATAGTCTTCAATAGATAAATTAGGGTCAAAATCTGCTAAGTCAATATTTTTATTATCATCATAAAAGCGTAGCAAATCTGAGAGCATTTGTAGAAATTTACGGTTTAAAAAGTTCTGCGGACGGGCAAAGAGCGACCATTTTTTTGAGGGGTTATATTGAAGCCCACTGACCAGATTATTCACCGAAAAACTCATGTCGCTGCTTTGAGTTTCAACTCCAAAATTTTTAAGCATGTCGGTAAATAACGGATAGTTGTAGTCATTAAACACAATAAAACCACTATCTACCGCAACTTTAGCGCCCTCTATATCCAGCTCATGAGTGTCAGTATGACCACCTAAATAGTTATTTTTTTCATATACGGTAACTTGATGTTGTTTTGACAATTTCCATGCAGCATAAAGTCCCGATATACCCGAACCCACAATGGCAATTTTCATAATACTTCCCCATTTTCAATTTTTTCTATCGGTAGATCTTTAATCTTTTTATATTGATAAACCTTCGCTGGTACTGGCTTTAGCCCCCACACCAAACCAAATAAAGACATCAGTTTGAGCACATAAAAGGTGATATCAATCTGCCACCAATAAAAACCTTGACGCACACTACCCGCGTAAAAGTGGTGGTTGTTGTGCCAGCCTTCACCTAAGGTGATTAAAGAAAGTAGGAAATTATTACGACTATCATCTGGGGTATTAAACTCTCGTGAACCATAACGATGTGCGAGTGAATTAATACATAAGGTTGCATGTGTTAACAGAACGGTAGAAATCACAAATCCCCACACCAAAAGCTGTAAGCCATTGGTTCTCAGCTCAGGGAAATGTTGCGCAAGCCACGAACCAAAACCATAAATTGCCAAAGCTGTAAAAATCACAATAGGCAAACTAAATCGGTCAAGCCAAATCAGCTCAGGATATTTCAACCAGTCTTTAATCACTTTTTTACGAGTGGCAAAATTTTGCTCATTTAAAAACCAGCCTACATGGGAATACCAAAAGCCTGCTTTCGCTGAATGTGGGTCCTGATCGGTGTCAGTAAAGTGATGATGATAACGGTGATGTGCTGCCCACCATAACGGTCCACGCTGTGCACTCATGGTTCCGATCAGTATAAAAATGAACTGGACAATACGTGATGTTTGAAAAGTTTTATGTGAAAGATAGCGGTGAAAAAAAGCAGTAATTGCAAACATGCGAAGAAAGTAAAACCCCAGCATGAAAACAACTGCAAACCAAGATACGCCCACCCAAAACACAGCTAAACAAGCGATATGCAATAAAATAAAAGGAATTATTCTTAACCATTGAATTTTCTTTTCAATGACATATTCGCCAGAAGTACCCACTTGCGCATTTTCTGAATCTGACCAGCTATCGATCCAGCGCAGAAAAAATTTAGACATTGATTCTTCCTGATCTAAAGCATTTCTTTTGGTTCTAATTTAGAAAATGCGCAATGAATTTTATGTGAAGTTCATACGATTACGAGATAAATATATGCATCTACCTAATCAGTAACTTCACTATTTTGACTGAGTTGTTTTAACGAGTTTAGAAACGTCGTAGCCATAGCTTTTTGCGGTTTGCAGATAAGACTGATATGTCGCCTCATCAATTTGGGGACTACGAGAAAGAATCCATAAATATTTCTGGCTTGGGCCACCCACTAAAGCGACCTGATAATCTTGGTCAACTCTTAAAACCCAGTAATCGCCTTTTGTAAAAGGAATCCATCTTAGGCCAGAAGGTAAAAAGCTCACTTTTAATTTACTGTTGCCCTCATTTTGCGAATAGGCCACACCTTCAGATGAAATGATTTTGCCATCTTTGTTGGTACAACTATTTAAGACACCAACGGTTTTGTCCGCGTTAATGGAATAGTTTGCAGTTGTATTGGCTACACAATTACGCTGAAAAAACATAGGTAAATGCGCAATCTCATACCACTTACCTGCGTATTTATTAATATCAATAGATTCAACAGCCACTGGTTTCGTATTTGTGTCGGCAAAGGTACTCAAAGGAAGCGTTAAGCTAACCGCTGCAAGACTGCTGCTGATGACAAGTGACTTAAATAATAATTTCATAACTACCCTCTTCTATTTATTTCATATGTTTAAACATACGCCAGAGGGTTGTGAACAAAGTGTGAATTTTAAAAATTAAGGAACATTAATAAGGATTTAATTGTATTTCTTTGGGGCATCTGCAATTGGAAAATTCAGTTCAAAACATACGCCTTCGAGCGTGTTATAAACTCGATATGAACCATGATGTAGCTCCATAATTGAAGCGACAATGGATAAACCTAAGCCACCTGTCTGGTTCTCATCACTTCGGCTTGATTGACATTGGTAAAATCTTTCAAAAAGATGCTCAAGTTGATGTTCAGCAATTGAAACACCTCCCGTTACCACAGTCAGGCTCACCCATTGCGTATGCTCAATCATCGTATGTTTAGTTGCGATATAAATAGTTCGGTTATTGCCACCGTGAACCAACGCATTTAAAACAAGGTTGTAGACTGCTCTTTGAAATAACTCCGGATCTGCAAATAACTTTTGAGCTTCTAGGTTAAGACTAAAATGACACTCTTGTTCCTCGGCTTGATATTCAAAAATCTGGCATAGCCCATCTATAACATCTTGGACGTTTATTTCTTGTTTGTTTACAAGAACCATTTTCTGATCGGCTCTTGCTAAAAAAAGCATGCTATCAATCATGCGTTTTAATCGGTGGTAATCATCCAAATGAGACACCAACAAATCTTCATATTGCTCAACTGAGCGTTCGCCAGTTAAAGCAATCTCGGTTTGCCCAATCAGATTATTTAAAGGAGTACGAAACTCATGAGCAATATCCTCAGAAAAACGGTTGAGCTGGGTATAGCCCTTTTCGATACGCTCAAGCATATGATTTATATCTTTTGAAAGTAGCTCAACTTCTAAAGGTGTATTTAAGAGATTTAATCGTTTCTGTAGCTGATTTACGTTAATAGAATGCGTCTGCTTGCGAAGCTGTTGTAGTGACTTTAACCCCCAATGGCACGCTAAAATGCAAAGCACAAAGATTGCGAAGATGCCTCCTACCACATACATCAACAGGTTCTTTTGAAAAGGCAAAAGAATATTAATGCGTTCAGACCATTGTTTGCCTGCAATGAGCAGATAAGGCTCGTGATTAATTTTTATGGTTTTCCAAGCAACTCGCGTTGGATATTCATGATTAGCTAAGTCCTGAAATTGAAGACTCGGACGCTCTGCAAGCTCAGGTAACTGAATATGGAGCGGATTGATATTAATTAAAGTTTTATCTTTATGAATGAGTAGAAACAAGTTGTCTTGGTTGCCCAGCATATTTTGATACAGCTTAGGCCGCGCAATAATTTGCTCTACATTTTCACTATCTTGTAGCAAAATTTCCAAGCGGTTAATTCTGTCTGCTAAAGCTTTATCTTGTTGCTTTAATAAAATTTGGTTAATGCCTAAATAGGTCATAAAGCCGACTGAACATAAAATCAAGGCAGAACAAAGCGTGACCAATAGCGTAATACGGACTTCAAGCGAACGTAGAAATTTAAAGTTCATAAGCTAACCGAAATTTTATAGCCCAAACCACGGATGGTATGAATGAGTTTTAATTCATACCCTTCATCAATTTTGCTTCGTAAACGGCGTACTGCCACATCAATAAAGTTGGTATCGGTATCAAAGTTAATATTCCAGACTTCAGAACCAATTTGTCTGCGCGTCACGATTTGCTCTTTGTTGAGCAATAGATAGCGCAATAAATTAAATTCAGTCTTGCTCAACTCAATTAAGTTGCCATTACGCCATACTTTATGTCCGACCAAATCCATTTTTAAATCACTAATAGACAGTTCGTTTTCTTGTAGATATTGCTGTCTTCTTAACAGACTTTTAATACGTGCCAACAGTTCGATATAAGAAAAAGGTTTAGCCAAGTAATCATCTGCACCCAACTCTAAACCTTTGACTCTATCCATCACCTGATCTTTTGCCGTTAAAAAAATCACCGGAATTTTGGAGAACTGGCGTAATACTTGTAATACGCTCCAGCCATCTATGTCAGGCAACATGACGTCAAGAATAAGTAAGTCATATTGATCTCTCTTTAGCATTTCTAAACCTTGAAGCCCTAAATGAACACACTCCGCTTGATATCCGGACTCTTTTAATCCTTTCACCAAATAAGTGGCGATCTTGATCTCGTCTTCAATAATAAGGATACGCATTTTGTAGAGACTCATTTGAAAGATGACAACTTTGTAATGTGATTGTCATGCTTGAAATTAAGCAATTTGTTTAAGATTTTCAAAGCAACATAGAGGCAATCATTATGAACAAATTGAAATGGCTGATGCTAACAGCCGTGCTATTGGGTAATAGTACTTTTGCACAGCCCCCTGCTTTGAATCAAGTCTATTCGTTAGATCTTAAAACTGCGCACCTACTAGCGGACAGTGCTAAAGAGGCATGCAAAAAATTAAATCAAAACATTGCAGTGGTTGTTGTGGATCGCGGCGGTAACCCTTTAACTGCCGAACGGCATGAGTTGGTTGGGCCGCATAATTTAATGGCTGCTGAAAAAAAGGCCTATACGGCTCTATCTACCAAAACATCGACCTTGGTTTTAAGCCAAAATAGTAACCAAAACCCCGATGCAAAAAATTTAACCACCGTAGCAAATTTACTTTTGTTAGGAGGCGGCGTACCTGTTCGTTTTGAGAACCAAGTGATCGGAGCGATTGGGGTTGCGGGTGCTGGCGGCGCACAAAATGACAATCAATGCGCAAGCAAAGCAATTGAAACCGTTTTTCATTCATAAGGAACTTCACCATGACTAAATCATTTATTGCTTTATCTTCGTTATTTATAGCTTCAGCTACATTTGCACAAACTAATCCGCTGAGTGTGCATGTGTTAAATCTAGAAACGGGTTTGCCCTCTTCACAGGTTGAAGTTGTTTTAGAAAAAAACACCAATAACCAGTGGGTGAAACTCAACCAGCAAGTGACCGATTCAAATGGTCGTATTACTGCGCTCTATCCAGAAAATAAAAAACTAGAGCAAGGTGTTTATAAAGTTACCTTTAAAACCGAAGACTGGTTCAAAAAGAACAAACAACAAACTTTTTTTGCCGAAGTACCCGTTATTTTTAAAGTGGATGGAAGCGTAAATCACTACCATATTCCTTTATTACTCAGCCCTTATGGTTACTCAACCTATCGAGGCAACTAAAAATAAAACCCCTTTATCTGTTTTGCACAAATAAAGGGGTTAATTCAAAGCGATTTGGTTTACGAACAAACCCCATTGCTAATCACCGATTTTTTGTTTGAATCGAGCGCCACAATTGAAGAAGAAACCGTATTAATAATTTGAGTCATCGCCTCACTTGACGCACTCACAATTGCTTCCATTTTTTTAGCTTTTTGATCAATTGGTTGCTTAAAAGCAATTCTGCAATTCAGCTGAGATCCTCTATTAGTGATTACTTTTGCATTAGCTGACTCTAATTGAGTGGGTGGTATTTGACGCTTCACCACCCAAGACACAGCAATATTAATATTGCTGTGATCTACAATATCAAAATGAGAAAAGTCTGTAGAAACTCGATATAAAGGCTGATTGTTTCCAGCAAGCCCACTGCTATAACTGTCAATTGCGCCTAGCTTTTGTTGTAAACCCGCAGACAAGGTATCGCGTAATTGCGTACCCATGGTCGATGTCCAGCGTTCATTGTTTAACACCGTAGACTTACCACTACTGTCTTGTAGCACCAAAGGCGCACGGTCTAATCGGTCTGGAATCCCGACTGGCAAGACCTCAATCACCTGCACAGTTGAGCTGGTGACCGGAGTGACTTTAGGTGTAAGCGTATAGTAGTTTGGCGTTGGTGAACTCGAACATGCGGTCATGGCAACTGCCGTTAAAAACAAGCCACTCCCAAGCAGCCATTTGACTGCTTTAGGATGTTGAAAAGATCGATTGTTTTTATTTTTCATCATCGGCCTCTGGGGTCTTACCACGAATAATTGATTCAGGATGTTGTTCAATATAGTCTGACATTAACTGTAAAGAGGCAGCGGCACGGGTCATTTGCTGTAATGCTTTACGTACGTCTTGTTGCAATGGCGCATCGCTCGACAAAATAGACTCAGATGACCTTACAGTTTTACGAACATCATCTAAGGTTGCTTGTAAACCAGGTGCAACTTTACCATCTAACTGTTTAACCAGCTTGTCGGTAGACTCAATGGCTGTGTTCATATTGTTAAGTGTTTTACGCACATCTTGCCCAATTTCAACTAACGGGAATTTCGTTAACTTGTCAGCAATCTGAGAAACTTGTGCTTGTAAACCGCTCAGTTCAGTTGGTGTGGTCGGAATCACCACACGGTCATCACTCAAGATTTGTAATGTAGCTGGTTTAGCTTTAGGGAACTTGTCTAGAGCAATATAGTTTTGTCCCGTTAGAAGGTTTCCGGTTCTCATTTGAGCACGCCAACCATGTTCAATAAAATCTTTGAAAATTTCACTGTTCGGATTAAGTGCCTGACCATTTTCAACTCGTGAAGGATAGATGACCGCCTCAACACGCATACGAATCTGTTTGTAGTGGTCATAAAACTCGGCATTTATTGATTTAACATTACCAATTTCAATGCCCATGAAATCAATCGGAGCACCGACAGTAAGCCCGCGTAATGAATGATCAAAATACATAATCACGCCACGTGGTTGACCATCAGGTTCTTTTAATGCTTCACCTTTTGAGTCCCAAAGATTAAAACGACTATTGTTAGCGGCTGTAGTCGCGTGCGAGCTTTCAGGGAAGCCAAAAGCAATCCCCCCTGCGACAATACTTGCCAGCGATTGAGTATCTAAATTAAAGCCTGAAGCATTTAAGGTCACATCAATTCCACTCGCCTGCCAAAAACGTGCATCGGTGGTTACAAACTTGTCATACGGCGCGCGTATAAATGTTTGTAGTTCAACATTTTTACCGTCATCGGACAATTTATAGGCTGTAATTTGCCCTACATTAATTCGACGATAATAAATTGGAGAACCTATATCTAACGAACCAAGATCATCTGCATTTAAGAAAAATACTTTTCCGGGAACATCTGAAGATATGACTGGTGGTACTTCTAAACCAGTAAATTCAAACTTATCCTCTTCTGATTTTCCGCCATCCACTTCAATATATGAACCTGACAATAAGGTGTCTATTCCAGAAACTCCACCCGTCCCAATACGTGGTCGCACGACCCAAAACCGTGAATCTTTAGCAGCAAAGTTACTCGCACCTTTACGCAAATCAATTCTGGCAATAACGTGTGAACGGTCATCTGAAAGATCAATCTGCCGTACTACACCAATATCCACCTGTTTATAACGGACTGTAGTTTTGCCAGCGACTAAACCCTCGGCCGTTCTAAAAGACACATCAATTGTAGGGCCATGAGACAGTAACGCTTTTACAGCTAATGAAAGCGCGATTAGAAGAGCAATTAATGGAATAAGCCAGATTAATAAAGGCTTCCACCGACTTTTCTTTTCTTGGGGTTCTGGTAAATCATTCATGCTATCCAGTTCAACATCTGTATCACGATGATCTGAGTTACCAGTGGTTATTTCATTTTCAGACATACTCATTGTTCTTTTATTGACTGGGATTAATAGAATCATTATTCAAAGGCGAATGTTCTGCCTGAATAATTGTTGTTTTTTCAGAAGCAACAGAAGACGGTTTGTTTGTATTTTGAGATGCATAGAAGTTATCCCAAATAATACGTGGGTCAAAACTAAGTGATGCGAACATGGTTAACACCACAACCGCGCCAAAAGCGATCGAACCCGGCCCTGCTAAAATTGTAGCAAGCGATTGAATCTGAATGAGGGCTGTTAAAAGTGCCACCACAAAAACATCAATCATTGACCAGCGCCCAATAAACTCGACAATTCGATATAATTTAACGCATTGCTCTGGTACAAACTTCCAACCGGCTGAAGACTGTAGATATACCGCAAATAATAAAAAATACAAAATCAGCAGTTTCAGCATCGGAATAAAAATACTGGCCATAAAAATGACGACTGAAACCAAATAGTCTCCACTTTGCCAAAAGTAAATTACCCCACTCATGATCGTATCTTGCTGGCTACCTAAAAGTGAGTCAGTCACTGTCATTGGAAGTACATTGGCCGGAATATAAAGGATTGTCGCAGCCACGACTAAGGCAAAGGTTCGATTTAAACTCGCTGGTTTACGTGAATGCAGCACGCTATTACATCTAATACAATGTAAAACTTGATGGCTTTTATCTCGTCGTCTTTTTTTATTTTGAGAAGAATTTACGACTCCACAGCAATGACACACAATTAATGAGAGATCTTTGGCTCGTGGATATTGAGTCAAGTTCACACCAGTCTTTACGGTTTTTTCTGAGGTCACATTTTTTATCGTTTTCATGGGAGTGACCTATCAATTTCGTTCCATATATCACTCACTTTTATTGAAGTAATATAAACCAACAATATACTTAAGACTGCGAATGCCCATAAAGCAATCTCGGGAATCACTAAGACCATTCCAACTAACTTTACAAGCGTGACCAAAATTCCGATTAAGAACACCTCAACCATTCCCCACACTCTCATAAAGAAAAGTGTCCGTAAGGCAATCACCAAAAACGTTGGCCTCTTTTTCAATACACTCACTGTACCGAGCACATAGGTAAGTAATAAAAGATAGGAAAGCGGCACAATAAAAGTGGTAATTAAGATGAGTACACCAACGAAAGCCCGATCATAATGAAACATCACCCAGACTGCCCCCAGTAAAGTAGTCTCAGATGTGTTTCCTTGCAGTTCAATTTTTACAATGGGAAAGCTATTGGCAAGAATAAATACAATTATGGCCGTTAAAATCAAAGCTAACAACGTGGTAAATGGCTTGGTATGCCGATAGAGTTCTGCGCCACAGCAAACACAATAAGCTCTTTTTCCATAAGCAAGCGGAGCTCTACGATAGACTGTATCGCACTCCTCACAACCTGCTAATTCTTTAAGCTTCATAGTGATACTCTGAAATTTATAGTTTGTATTACATTCTTCAACGAACGTGTTTTACCTAAAAACAATGACTCCTAACACGCAGCAAATATCATTCCAAAAATTTAACTTATAGCATTGGTATATCAACATTCAAGTTAAGAAAGATAGAAGAGAAATGAAAATTTTGATTATTTTACTGCCACCCAAAATAATTTATAGAGAACCTCTTTGCTACTAAGTTAAATGAAAATATAAATTAAACCAAAGACTATCTAATTAAATTCAACTTTTTAGACAGAAAAACTATTGAAGATGCTGTTCAATATATTTTTGAAATTGCTGAACAATATAACCAGATTCTAATTTTGAACTGGAATAAAGCCCAAACGATAAAGATCTAAGTAGAGGCAATTCAGCACTTTTTAAAATCTTGATATCTGAAGGTATTTGAAATAAAGATCTTAAACTGATTCCAATGCCTGCACGTACCGCAGGCCACAAAGCTTGAACAGAATTGCACTCATAGGCAATGTGCCATTCCAAGTCCTTCTCTTCAAGCGCCTGAATTGCCATTTGCCTTAAAATACACGGTTGCTGTAATACAACCAATGGAATCGAAGATCCAGTTTCAAGAGTCTGCTGGATGTGTGGATGAGAACAAAATAACCACTCTGTTTCTACATTCTGCAACTCATAAAAATTTTCACGGGCTTCATCTTGTTGCCAGATGAGTGCCAAATCCAGCTCTTGTTTTTGTACTTTTTCTAATAAATTAAGATTTCGATCGACCTGAATTTGAAACTGTACTTTAGGATATTGCAACATGAACTGGGCAATTAATTGTTGTAGCGTACCTTCAGCAAAATCTTCTTGTAATCCAAAGCGAATAACCCCTGTCGCTTGAGTCTGGTGAAGTTGTAAAAGTACCCTATCATTCATAGCCAACACACTTTTTGCATGACTAAATAATAATTCACCGCTCGGTGTTAACTCTAACAATCTTCCGTTTTTTCTTAATAATTGGCAGCCAGTCTGCTGCTCTAATTTTTTTAATTGAGCACTAATCGCAGCCGGAGAACGACATAAGTTTTGAGCAGCCAAATAAAAACTGCCTAGCTCTATCCCTTTTACAAATGCTCGTAAGGCATCTAAATCAAGGTTGGTGGGTACTTTCACACAATCATTCATAAAAACTGAACTATAGGTTCAAAAAGTTTTGATTTTTTAAAATATAACAAACTGCCATAGTCGCTACAACATCCCCCAACGCAGAGTTTTAAGATGTTTAGAAAAATTGATATCAACAATTTAGAAAGTGTCGCTCCCAAACTTTATGAGCTCGGTAAGGATTATTTGTTTGCAGATATCTGGCAAAGACCAATCCTTGATACTCAAACACGCTGTTTCATTACAATCTCGGCGCTTATTTTGCAGGGTCGCTATTCACAGCTCGAATGGCATATCAAAAATGCCCTAAGCCAAGGTATCTCTAAGGAACAAATTATTGAGGTTACTACCCATCTTGCTTTCTATGCAGGACTACCCACCGCTATTTCAGCACTTGAACATATGCCAGAGGAGATATGGTCATGCCCATGATTCGTTTTACAACCAGCTATCCATATACCGATTTAGAAAAAGCGCAAATATCTAAAGTTGTGCAAACTTGTATGGAAAACTATTTCGATACACCCAAAAATGATTGTTTTCATATTTTTGAGCAAATACCACAAGGACAGGTTTTTGTTGACGCTGATTATTGGGTTAAAACCGCACGTACTGAAAAATTTATCTTACTTTATATCACCTCAGGCAAGCCCCGAACGGCGCAACAAAAATCAGATTTAATGCTGCATGTTACAGCACAGCTTAAACAGAATTTTGATGTTCCAGAACAAGATGTCATGTTTGTGATTGTGCAAAATAGCGCGGAAGATTGGTGCTTTGGTCATGCACAACGCGCCGATCTTTATTTGAAAAGCTTGAATTCACCATAAATAAATACAAGCCCAATACATTATTTTAGTGAGATATTTAAATTCAGATCTAAAAAAAGCTCCTCAAATAAGGAGCTTTTCATTCGCCGATTCTTAATTAACCATAGTCAAAAAATAATTTAATAATCTATCTCTTTCATCTACCTGATTTTCCCCTAAAAGCTGAACCATAGCGCCATCAATCACAAATAAAAACAGGTGAGCATCTTCAATTGAAGCTGTAACTTTTAGCGTTAAAAGTAGTTTATAGATTTCATCAATGAACCAATTTCGATAGTCAATTACGACCTTATAGGCGGTTGGATAAAGCTTTTCAATTTCAAAAATTGCTTTAAATGGCAAATGGTAAAAGCCCTCTAAATCTGCATGTAAATAGAAAATTTTCTTAAGCTTATCGAACAGCATGAGTTCACGATATGAATGGATAATTGAAAACACTTCGTCTTTTAATGCATCTTTTTGAAAAGTTAGGCTCATCTCGATGAGCTTTTCTTTGGAGTGAAAATCATTATAAAAAGTGGATTTGGAAATTCTAGCTTCAGCAATAATTCGGTCGACACCTACATTATGAAAACCATGTTGATTAAATAGATCTCTTGCCGCGTGGAGCACTCTTAATGCTCTAAATGAATTTTCTAAATTTGGCATAAACATTCTGCTCAAAGATAATTTTTTGTTGTATATAAAAGAGATAGAAAGGCCTTCACTCTTAAAATGAGTGCTAAAAACAGGCATGCGAAAGCTGCACAAAAAGGATGCGCTAACCTATCTCAAGCTTTATTGTTGCTATGATTTTTTAGTCGTAACGATCTAAAGGCTAAACCTATAAATGTTTAAACCGTTTTAAAGACCAGTTGAGCGGTATGGATAGAAAGAGCTTGGCAAAGGCCAAAGAATAAGAAGAATTAGTATGCATAGAGGACTCCTCATGTCTAAAGAAGTTCTACCGAATTACTGTCAAATAATTATGGTGGCAGAACGAGAGAAGGTTGACAGACTGGTTAGACGCCAGCACACCCGAGGGTGTCCCTCTCCCGTCCTACCGCAACGGGAGGAGACGAGGAGCTTACACACAAAACTATTCCTCAGAAGGAATAATTCTGATGCAGTCTAAATCAGCCTGTCAAAGCCGGCTGACAATGTAGGTCAGCAGGCAAAGGATAGTGCTCTACCCTATTACAGTCAAGCATGCAAAATGACATTTGTTTTAAAATAGATCATTAAAAAGTAAGGATAAATAATGAATAACTTATTGTTAAATTAGGTTTATAAAATACTTATCAATCGTTACATAAGTATTGAAACACCCGAGGTCGGTTACCTTGATAAAGATGAATTATTCCTATTTTTACAGCGCGGGAAACTGAAGAACAGATACAACAATTTTTTGATTATTTAGAGTTAATCCCAGAAGCAAAGAAGTTCGATTAATCAAAACCTAATATAAATCCACTTCATTATATTTGGAGTGTTGCCCCAACATTGAAATTATGGTGCAAATTAAAGGCAAGTTGAGATTTTGTATATGAAAAGTAAAAAATTTGCTCTCTTAAATTCAAAAAAATAGCGCTTAACTTTTACGCTAATATCATGTCTTTTATCAATTTTTCTATAAAAATTTTACCCTATAATTCAGTTTTACCACTAAGTAAAGTTATGTAACTTTATCCATACAATTTCTTCACAATTTAAAACCTTAACATAAACAAACAATTAAAAATATTTTGCTATCTTATGGATCATTAAGAGGACACCTCTTAATTTCCTTTTCTTGAATAACTCATCGTTATTCTGCCTCTTTATTCTGCAATTTTTTAATTCAGTATTTAAAACCGTATATGTTCACTTTAAATACTGAGATTCAATTCTTAGGCTAAATATGCGCACATCTGAAAAACAAGTAAAACCTATTGAGATTGATGATATCAATATCATCGAGAACGAAAAAACCAAAAAAGCGATTACTGCAGCTGCATTAGGTAATGCAATTGAGTGGTTTGATTTCGGTGTTTATGGTTATGTGGCATACGTTCTCGGTAAAGTATTTTTCCCAAATGCTTCACCAAGCGTGCAAATGATTGCTGCACTTGCTACATTTTCAGTTCCTTTTATTTTTCGCCCATTAGGTGGTGTTTACTTTGGACATTTAGGTGATAAATACGGGCGTCAAAAAGTTCTTGCCATTACTATCATTATTATGTCCATCAGTACCTTTGGTATTGGCCTTATTCCATCTTATGAAACAATCGGTTTATGGGCACCTATTCTTTTACTCATTGTAAAAATTGTACAAGGCTTCTCCATTGGTGGTGAATACTCAGGTGCTGCGATTTTTGTGGCTGAATATTCTCCAGACCGAAAACGTGGTTTTATGGGAAGCTGGCTTGATTTTGGATCGATAGCGGGCTTTGTACTTGGTGCTGCAACCGTCGCTTTGATCACACACGCCGTGGGGGAAGCAAGCTTTGCCGAGTGGGGTTGGCGTATTCCCTTCTTTCTTGCTCTACCACTGGGCATAATCGGTTTATATTTACGAAACCGCCTTGAAGAAACCCCTGTGTATCAACAGCATGCAGAGCAACAAGCACTAAAAAGCAAACCTCAAAAATTTAGTTTCAAAGAAATTTTTGTTAAACATAAGCGTAGTTTATTGGTGTGCATTGGTCTAGTAATCAGCACTAACGTCACTTACTACATGTTGCTAACTTATTTACCAAGCTATTTTTCGCATAACTTAGGCTATTCAGAAGCACATGGTGCACTTATTATCATTGCCGTTATGGTTGGGATGTTATTTGTACAACCCGTGATTGGTTATTTGAGTGATAAGTTTGGTCGCCGCCCATTTATTTTTATTGGAAGCTTTTCCCTTGTTTTCTTGGCATATCCTGCTTTTGTATTACTTAACTCTGGGGTAAGTTATCAAATTTTTATAGGCTTACTTATTCTTGCTTTATCCCTCAATATGTCTATCGGAGTGATGGCATCAACTTTACCCGCCCTATTTCCAACTGAAATCCGTTATAGCGCTTTAGGTATTGCCTTTAATTTCTCAGTCGTTATTGCTGGTTTAACCCCAACTATTACCGCAACTCTGGTTGAAACTACCCATAATCTGATGGTTCCAGCCTATTACTTGATGATTTGTGGTGTGGTGGGTATTGCTACTGCAATATATTTGAAGGAAACAGCCAATAAGCCTTTAATTGGTGGCGTGCCTATTGCCCATAATATAGAGGAAGCGCAGGAGTTACTTGAAGAATTTCATGAAACTATTGAGCAAAAAATTGAAAATATTGATCAGAGAATTGAAGAGCTTCAGCAAAAACGTCAAAAGCTTGCAGATAAACACCCTGATATAGCCTGATTGAAGCAAAATTCTTTCATAAAAGTAGCGACTTTAATGTCGCTATTTTTTTAATATGTTTTTCATTTAATTTGATAGTTAAGAATAATAGGTGTTAAGTTTAATTAAAAAATAATTAACTTAGAATAAACAAGTTTTTCCATTTCTCATCTCCAGTATATATCAGCCAATCCATTTTCAGAAAACTCCATAGAAAAAGGGATGTATGTGTATATGCTAATCAACGCATGTTTAGGTTGTTGCTTATCAAGCATAACTAACATACTTTATCCTATTAATTTAATAGCTAATTTTTATCTCCAGATCTGTATAAAATATCAGAAATTAAGCGAATATCTTTTTAAAATATTTAGAAATTATATTCCTTCTATATCTCATCTCTTGAAGAAACAAATGAACCCAAAGATAATAGGCCAAACCTAATCTAAAGAAAATTTTAAATTCTTAAAGTACTTTTCATGAAAAATATTAATATCTTCAAATTTATAAACCTTGTGCTAGTCTTTTTATGGTTTTATCAAGGTCTAGTTCCAAAATTTCTATTTCTTAATTCTGATGAAATTTTTGTATGGCAATGGCTAGGACTATCACTTGAACATGCAAAACTTGCAGGCCATGCAAGTGGAATAGCTGAAATGATTTTTGGTTTATGTTTTCTCTTTACTGCACATAAATATATTCATTATTTAAGCATTTTAGGTTTGCTTGGGCTGCTTCTTTTAATTGGTTTTTTAATACCCTCTACCCTGATCTTGCCCTACAACCCTATCGTAATGAATCTTTCAATGATAAGTTTATCTATTGTCTATCTCATCTTATTAAGTGAGCAAAATTAACTTACAACCATTCATGTAACTATTTTTAAAGATTTTATATAGAGAGTGCAATGAGTTTACCCAAAACTGAAGTTTGCAATGTGGTCATTACAGGCAGTACTAAAGGTATTGGTTTAGCCCTTGCCCATGCTTTTTTAGATCTTGGATGTTCTGTTGTCATTGCTGGACGAAACCAAGAGCATCTTAAGCAGGCTCTTTCTCATTTAGAAACTCATTTCAATAAAGAAAAATTCATTGGCCTGTGTTGCGATGTGACTCAAGTGTCTGATGTGCAAACCCTATGGGATGGTGCAATTGAGCGCTTTGGGCAAGTCAATGTGTGGATTAATAACGCAGGAAGCTGCCACCCAACCAAAGACTTCGTTGACCTCCAACCTGATGAATTAAACGCCGCTGTTTCAACCAATATTCTAGGCACGATGTTGGGTTCACAAGTGGCTTTAAAGGGAATGCTTAAACAAGGTTATGGTCAAATCTTTAATATGGAAGGTTGGGGAAGCAACGGCGAATGGAGTGCAGGCATGACGCCTTATGCAACTACAAAACGGGCCGTAAGTTATTTCAGTAAAGCACTTTATAAAGAAACAAAATCGACAGCTATTTTAACTGGCACACTCAGCCCAGGCATGGTTGCAACCGACTTATTAGTTTCTTCTTGGACCAATGGCAACATCCAAAACTGGAAAAAGATGAAACGGTTATTTTTCTTTGTGATTGATCCGCCAGAAGTCGTTTGTGCATATTTAGCAAAGCAAATTATTGAAAATAAAAAAGCCAACCGACGCATCGCTTGGATCACGCCGTGGAAGCTTTTTCTTAGATTTTTGCAGCCTTATTACTGGCGCAGAAACCCAGTTAAAGGCACAGCCTTAGAGCATTTGTAGTCGGGCTTATAATGTGACTAAAAATCTAATCTCACTCAATTAAGATGGTTTGATTAGCAGGCGCATCAGGTTTATTGTTCAGTAAAAGTTCTTCTAAAGAGCGCTTTTACTGATCTTTATACTCATCAAGAATCGTTATCTGAGTTACCTTCTTTATTTAAAATCCGCCCTTCCCGTTTTGGTCGAATCAATGGTGCTGTTGGTCGTGGATGATGAGTATGTGTATATTGCATACCAGCTCCCGCATTTACGTCATCTGCTGCGATTTCAGTTTCAAAGCGCTCATTATCAAGATCTCGAATTTCCTCAGTAATTCTTTCTACTTCATCTTCATCCACACCAAGTTCTTGTAAAATAACTCCCCCAAACTTAATCGCAGATTCAAACGTTTCACGGATCATAAAGTCTACTTTTTGTTTGACTAAATGCAGTGAGTGCTCGCGGTCATATGAACGGACTAATAATTTCGCTAAAGGAAATTCATGTGTGACGAGTTCTACAATTCTATTGGTTGTCTCTTTACTGTCTACACACACCACAATCGCTTGTGCTGTTGCAGCACCAGAAGCATGTAAAATATCTAAGCGACAACCATCCCCATAATAAATTTTAAACCCAAATTTTTCCGCGTTTTGAATCATGTCCGTATTATTATCAATAATGGTGACATCTACGCCTCTTGCCAATAATAATTGACTGGTGACCTGTCCAAAGCGTCCAAATCCAATCATTAAAACGCTACCGCTTAAACCCTCGGCAATATTGACGTTTTCTAATGAAACATTCGCTTTAAATTGAGTAAACCGTTTAAAAATAATACCTACAATTGGAGTCAACACCATTGAAAGCACAACAATAGCGGTAAGATTAGATTTAATTGTACCGTCAATAACTTGTGCACTTAACGCAGCAGAGAAAAGTACAAAGGCAAACTCTCCGCCCTGAGCCATGAGTAAGGCACGGTCCAACGCTTCAGTATGAGGGCTTTTCGTTATTCGAGCGACAATATAAATCATGAGCGCTTTGGCAAGCATCAGCGCAATTACGCCACTGACAATGAGCTGCCAGTTTTGAGCAACCACTGATAAATCCAATGACATGCCGACCCCAAGGAAAAAGAGACCCAGCAAGATTCCTCGGAATGGTTCAATATCAGCTTCAATTTGATGTCTAAAAGTTGATTCAGATAAAAGCACACCAGCTAAGAAAGCACCCATCGCCATGGACAAACCGCTGACTTGCATGAGCAGCGCAGCACCCAATACAACCAATAAGGCGGCAGCAGTCATGACTTCTCGCGCTTTAGCAGCAGCCAAGAGTCTAAATAATGGGTTAAGTAACCAATAACCTGCCGCAATAAGACCTGCAATTGCGATTAAACCAATGCCTATATTTTCTAAACGTACAGATGTGCTTTCGACCACATGATTCGGTGCCATAAAAGCAACAATAGCGAGCAATGGTACAATCAGTAAATCTTCAAATAATAAGATGGCTACAATTTTTTGCCCACGAGGCTGGGTCAAGTCACCGCGATCGCCCAATAGCTGCATCACAATAGCAGTCGACGTTAATACAAACCCTGCTGCACCAATAAAAGCAACTTGCCACGTAAAACCAAATAGCAACCCGACGCCCGTCAAAGCCAGTGCACAAATGATGATCTGTAGTGTGCCAAGGCCAAAAATCTCGCGTCTAAGGCTCCATAAATGTGACGGCTGCATTTCCAAACCAATCAAAAATAGGTACATCACAATGCCTAACTCGGCAATATGTAAAATTGCGGTGGAATCTTGGAAAAAAGCGAAACCGAATGGGCCAATAATCAGACCTGCAATTAAATAACCTAATACCGAACCTAAACCAATACGTTTAAAAATAGGGACTGCAATTACAGCCGCTGCCAATAAAACCACAGGGGCAACTAAGCTAATTGAATGTGCTTCTGCGCTCATACATTTCTCATTTTATTTATCTGCAATTTATTCTATGTGAAACTATGTTTAAGGGCGATTATTAGTTGTGAGAAAAAGAATCCATAAAAAAAGCCCTTACGGGCTTTTTTTGATTAAACAACAAATTTCAACATCAGCTGAATAACCGTTGCATTAATTAAATCGACAAAGAATGCGCCACAAAGCGGAACAATTAAAAATGCCTTATGCGATGGACCATACATGTTCGTAATCGCCTGCATATTAGCAACTGCTGTTGGTGTTGCACCCATACCGAAGCCACAATGCCCTGCTGACAAGACCGCTGCATCATAGTTTTTACCCATAACACGGAAGGTCACAAAAGCAGCATATAACGCCATCGTAATGGTTTGGGCACCTAAAATTACGACAAGCGGCCCAGCCAAATCTGCAAGCTGCCAAAGCTTTAATGAAAGCAATGCCATTGCTAAATAAAGTGATAATGATGCATTACCAAAAACATCAATCGCGCGGTCAAAAATATCAATTTTTAAGACGCTTTCTAAAATGTTTCTTAAAATTACACCGCCACCCAGTGCCCAAACGAAGGTTGGTAACTCAAACCAAGTTCCCTTACTAAAGCCAGTCATAAATTCAGCAAATGCCAAACACGCTGCGAACATACCTAGCGTGGTAATTGCATTGTCAGCAGTAATTAAACGAACTTGATGAGGGTTTTCAAATGGCGCAAGGTCATCAGAATTTTGTTCAACATGACCATCACGCTGTTGGATTTCAGCATTAGTTTTTGGTTGAGCAAGGCTATAACGATTGATAAGCAATTTTGCTAATGGGCCACCAATCACACCACCAATAATTAAACCAAAAGTCGCACTCGCCATTCCTAAAGCGAGAGCACCCTGAATACCATGCTGAGTTTCTAAAATTTCACCCCAAGCTCCGGCTGTACCATGACCACCTGTTAAGGTAATTGAACCCGCAATTAAGCCAATGAGTGGATCAAGACCAAGTAACGTCGCAAGACTCATGCCTACCGCATTTTGCACAACAATGAAAGACGCTACGCAGACTAAGAAGATAACCAAAGCCATACCGCCTTCTTTAAGCTTCATAAAATTGGCACTTAAACCAATCGAAGCAAAGAATACGAGCATAAAGCTGGTTTGTAATTCGCTACTAAAAACAATGCTATATCCCCATATGGTATGGACAAGTAGCGAGACGACCGCAGCAACTAAACCGCCTGCTACAGGTTCGGGAATATTGTAGCGTTTTAAAAAATCAATTCGATTAACAAGAAAGCGGCCCAATAATAAAACGATGACCGCCGAAATTAGTGTATAAAAACCATTAAAAACAAATTCCATATATACTACTTTCTAATTACATTCCTAACGGATTGTAAAATAATTATATTTTATTTTTTAATATGTAAAAAAAACACAAATAAACTTTACAAAATTACCCTAGCAATCAATTTTCACAATTCTTAAGAAAAACTTAAATTTTTAAATATTTTATACAAAATTACACCATACAATTAATTTAGTTATTTAATTTCAAATATTTAACTTCAAATGTTATTAATTAGAAATAATTACCCCTTGATACCTTAAACAGAAAATCCTGTCTTTTAAGTCACTGAACTTAGCTCTCATTCCCTTTAATATTCTTAAAAGACCAGCTCGTTATTGTTCTGGGCAACATCTTTATAGGTTTTATGTTCAATGAGTTTATTGCTTAAAGTTCGACAGAACGTTCCACAGCTACAGTCCATTAAAAAATCTCTTCAGACACGTGCTGGTCAAAAAATACCTCACATGCTGATCAATGCATCGGATCTATTTTTTAGAGGCCCTCAAATTGCCTTGTCAGGAAAAACGCCCTTTGACGTGATTTATAAGCATGAAATTATTAGCTTACGTCATTATAGAAATGAGACGAATACTTCTACACCTCAACACCGCGTACCGTTAGTTATCGTTCCGCCGCTAGCAGTTAACATGCTCATTTATGATTTGTTTCCTACACGCAGCTTTGTCCGCTTCTTTTTAGCACAAGGTTTTGATGTCTATTTAATTGACTGGGGCGTGCCCACCCGACACCAAGCAAAATACAATTTTGGCACCTACATTAAAGTCTTTATGCCTGAAATGTTAAAGCAGGTCCGCTTGCACAGTGGTCAGCAACAGCTTTCTTTACACGGTTGGAGTTTGGGTGGTGCACTTTCACTCTGCTATACCGCATTATTTAAAGACAAAGATATTAAAAACTTAATTATTTTAGCTTCCCCTATCGATACACATAAAGCCGGATATATGGGCAAACTCTATGGCAGCTTAACCAAACCTGCACAATGGGTTCGCAAACATACGCCGTTTCGTATTCGCGACCATGTGCCAAGTGAAGCGTTTCATATTCATGGATGGCAAAACACGCTAGGTTTTAAATTAACGGACCCAATTGGAAATTTAAAAACGTATTGGGAACTTTTTAAAAACCTCGATAACCGAGAATTTATTATTGACCACGCAACTTCTAGTTCATTTATCGATAACATGCTGGCCTATCCAGGCGGTGTCATGCGTGACATCATCCTTCGTTTCTGGATTGATAATGAATTATCCAACGGTGTAGTGAAATTCGGTGAACTTACAGCCTATCTAAAAGATATTGAATGTTCGGTGTTAGCACTGGGTGGTAGTACTGATATTATTGTGACCGCGGATGCTGTTAAGCCACTCATGGATTTAATTAGCAGCCAAGATAAAACATTTAAGGTCGTACCGGGTGGACACATGGGTGTTGTTTCCGGAAGCCAAGCACCTACAGCGGTCTGGCCTGAAATAAGTAATTGGTTAGTTGAGCGTTCAGGTTAGTTCGTTTAAACAATATTGGGAACCAGCGTAGATGTTGTACGCTGGTGAATAGTCCATCTAAATTTTTAAAGATTTTGCACAAATCTTCTAGAACTACACTCACCTCTTTTGTACCGTTCTAAGGGCTAAACTTAAAAATTTATGGGTGGATTGTTATGGGTAACTGGGTGGATATTTCAAAAGATACCAATACAGGTATTGAAACAATCCGTGCCCATTTTACTGGTCATGCTTATGATCCCCACTGGCATTCGAGCTATTTAATTGGTGTAACTGAATCCGGCATTCAACAATTTCATTGTCGTAAAAAGCAAATCAATAGTCATGCGGGGCAAGTCTTTATGCTTGAACCAGAAGAAATCCATGATGGACATGCTCCTGCATCTGATGGCTTTACCTACCAAATGCTCTACCTACATCCAGACTGGTTAAAACAACGTATCCAAGGTTTATTTCATAATAGCCCTGATCAATACGAGTTAGTGATTGATGCACCATTAAAGTCAGATGAACAGCTCGCCATTATTACTTCTCAAGCATTCCAGCATCTGCACTATAAAGAAATGAATATTGTCAAAGATAATAGTCTAGACCTACTTATTCAGTATATCGCACAAGGGAAATGGTTGAAAAAAGCTCACCAATCATCTTCTACTCACACGCCTCAAATCGCATACCAAATCCGAGATATTTTGCATGATCATCTATTTGAAGATATCGGTCTTGAAGACATCGCTCGCATGACAGGCCTAGACCGATATCATATTCACCGCATTTTTAAAGCAACTTTTCACTTAGCACCTCATCAATATCTTATTCAACTCAGGCTTACTCGAGCGCGTGATTTACTCGCCAGAAGCATATCTCCCGCACAGGTTGCTTCAGATTTATGCTTTGCTGACCAAAGTCATTTAAGTCGCTGGTTTAAGCGCTGCTATGGTTTAACACCTGCTGCCTATAGAAAAATCTGCACAAATCTTCAAGATTAAAAATCTTAATTATTTCATCTTATCTCTCCCTATTAACTCAAGTAGACAAGATGGAAAACCTCACTGCATTTTCATTATTTGCTATTGTTGCCTCAATTACTCCCGGTCCAACTAATTTTATAATTTTAAGTTTAAGTAGCCGTTATAAAATTTCTAAAACGTTTCCTGTCATTTTAGGTTCTTGCATCGGGGCTGCTCTACTTGTGCTCATCGTTGGCATTGGGCTAGGTTCAACCCTTCTGGCTTACCCAATTATTCAAAAAATAATGACATTGATTGGTTTAATCTGGCTCACCTCGTTGGCTTGGAAATTATATAGCTATCACCCCACTACTCATTTAGAACAAGATAAACAACAGACTCCTATAGGTTTTAAGGCTGGCTTTTTTATGCAAGCAATTAATCCTAAAACATGGATGATGGCTTTTGCAGTGATTAGTGTCTACACAAAACAAGGGCAAGATATCTGGATAAATGTCTCAATTTTATCCTGCATTTTTTTAGTTATAGCTATTCCTTGCCTATACATGTGGGCCTTAGCGGGTAGGCTAAGTAATCGATTATTTTCACAAACAAAGCATATGAACACTTTTAATAAAATGATGGCACTAACACTACTCATCTCTGTATGGTTGCCAACCCTATCTACTTTTTAATGTATAAATTAGGTCATATAAATTTTTATTATTAATTTTCTATATTAAAAACTACGTACTCTTATAATTTCATAAAATAACTTTTTTACTGAATACTCATTTAATGACCTAATATTTTTTATTTTGAGAAAGATGCCTCCTAAAACACATGTTACTTTTTGTTATTTATGTAAAACTCACATCAACAAAAAAATCAAATAACCATTTGTTAAATATGAATTTCATGTAAATCTTATTTTGTAAATTTTGTCTATTTTTTGAACAAACGTAGGTAATTTCTCACAACCATGTAAGCCAAAACCTACAACATAAGCAATTGTTTTTCCTATAATTAATTTCAGTACATATAAGCACTCTTTACTATTAAATAGAAAGCTGAATATTAATGAAGAGATCTGGAGAATCGGTAACATTATCTTTATTAATATAAAAACTCCTAATAATAGAAAAAGAATCTCAAAAAATTAATATGTACTATCTTTCCTCTGGAAACAGAGGAAAGATAACTTTTAGTCATCAGATAGGATATAGAAAATGTTTATTGCAAAAAATATATTTGTATATTTACTATCAATGTTAGCTTTATGCTTACTGATTATTTTCTTTAACTACCTAGGAATGAACGAAACAACCAACCTTCTGCTCTCTTCTGCACTTTTTGGAATATTTATTACTTGGTATTTCAAAGGTAGCGGACTATGTCTCGCCTTATTTAGCTTTTTTTACTGGGCAATGTTTGTTATTAGCCAAAGTTTAGAAGTGATATCAATGCTCGCAAGTTCAATTATTGTCTATCTTGTTATGACTAAAATCATTCCTAAACTCAAGACCCTCCATATTTGTGATAGCCAAACAACTAGAAAGGGTTCACCCCACGCTTAACCATTCCTACTTTCTTAACTGTATTCATCTTGGTTTGATCAGCAATCAATAATTCATTTAAGAAATTTTTTAAATTCTGCTCATCAAGACGAATGGGATTAAAACTAGTTTCTCCCATACTTAAAAAGAAAGATTCAATATTTGTATTACGCTGTACATATTTCATTGACCAACGCTGAAAAGAATTCTTCTCAATGGAATATGTACATAGCCATTTAACATTGTAGTGTCTTTGATCATTTTTAATTTTTTCAAATAATCTTTCCACTAACTCTTTTTCACCTTCTAGGCATTGAAAGAAAGCATTATCAGCATAATAGAGCACACCACAAATTTGATTAAAATCATTGAAATTTCGAGCTTCTGTCAAGATATCACGTAAATCTTGCAGTAAGTCTTCATTTTTTTCGTTTCGTTGGCTGGCATAACACAGTCGAACGTTCATTAACAATTCCGTGAAATATAAAATTTCTTTATCTGAAGATTCTTCAATCTAACATATATCTATTCCTGATAATTTATATTTCTTCCCTATGCTAAGCATTAAACAAATGGCTGATTTTAGAGATAAGAGATAAGAGATAAGAGATAAGAGATAAGAGATAAGAGATAAGAGATAAGAGATAAGAGATAAGAGATAAGAGATAAGAGATAAGAGATAAGAGATAAGAGATAAGAGATAAGAGATAAGAGATAAGAGATAAGAGATAAGAGATAAGAGATAAGAGATAAGAGATAAGAGATATTATTAGACTTACATACTGGATATAAAATAAAAAGCCCTCTTATAGAGGGCTTTTATAGCATTTAAAAGAACAACAGAATTTCTTTTAAACGACTAAAATAAAAAAAAGCACTAAAAAGTGCTTTTTTTCTTACTGAAATATTATTGTGGAATAATATTTACAGCATTTGGGCCTTTTTGCCCTTGAGTAACAGTAAACGTTACACGTTGACCTTCGTGCAAAGTTTTGAAACCTGAGCCAGAAATTTCTTTGAAGTGAGCAAACACATCTGGACCATTATCTTGTTGAATGAAACCGAAACCTTTAGTTTCGTTAAACCATTTTACTGTACCACTTACTGTATTAGACATGATATATCCTACTGATTTCTAATATTTTAGTATCATTTAATAATGACACTAACATAACTTTGAAAAAAGAATAACAAATTGAGTTAAGATCTTAAAAAACGAAGGATTATGACTAAAACTACGATACTTTAAAGAAGATTTACTAACAAGACTTTTTTCTAGTTAAGAGCATGATACATGAAATAAATTTCTATTCAAGCTTTTTATGAAAAAAATTTTATAAATTATAATAAAAATCAGAAAAACAATAACTTAATAAAGCAACTAAAAATTTAGTATATTCCCTACTTAACCAACACCTTACGTCTAATTAGTTAAAATATCGAGGAACAGAAAGATAACTGTTTATGACTTATCAAGCGGCAGATGAAAATATGAACGAAGACTTGAAATAATTTGAGCTTTAAAAATTCAGGCAATAAAAAAACTCCTAAAAAGGAGCTTCATTTTTAAATCATTGGCAGAGGATCAAGGACTCGAACCTTGACGAACGGTTTTGGAGACCGTCATGCTACCATTACACCAATCCTCTATATTTATGATTAAATAGCTAATGATTTAATCATAAAAAAAGCAAGAACATCGTCTTGCTTCCTTTAATGGTGGGGGCGAAGAGACTCGAACTCTTACACCTTGCGGCGCTGGAACCTAAATCCAGTGCGTCTACCAATTTCGCCACGCCCCCATCTGGGACATTTATTTAAAATAAATGTGGCAGAGGATCAAGGACTCGAACCTTGACGAACGGTTTTGGAGACCGTCATGCTACCATTACACCAATCCTCTTCCAAGATCTAGATGACTTAACATCCAAATCAACTTTAAGATTTAACTTAAAGTGGTGGGGGCGAAGAGACTCGAACTCTTACACCTTGCGGCGCTGGAACCTAAATCCAGTGCGTCTACCAATTTCGCCACGCCCCCGATGGCTGTGTATATTAGCGATAAGATCTAACAGTGACAAGTGTTTTTTTTCTAAAAAAAACTGACCGTGTAAATTGTATACAGATACTAGATCAATGATTTTTATCAGATTGAAACTGCTTTTAAACAATTCAGCGCTTCAAACGCGTTTGCAAACCTATTTTTTTGTTGTTTTTGCAATAAACCTGAAAGTAATAGATAAAAATTCATAAACTGTGTTGGTAATTGAATGGTTAAATTTTGGCAATGCAATACTGCCCAATCATAGTAACTCCCTGCTTCTAAGCGAGTTTGGGTTAACCATTCATACAAAACAATTCCAAATGCATATAAATCGCTTTGTAGGCTTTTGCGATGACCTTGATAGAGTTCAGGTGCCATATAACGTGGTGTTGCATCCATCACTGAATCTGAACTCGTCAAAAGTCGGGCTTTCTCAAAATCAATCAAGTAAGGTTTTTGCTCAAACTTTCGAAAATGCTCTTTCTTAATATCCCCATGAATCCAACCCAATCTATGAAGTTCCGCGAGCTTATCTAGTGCGAACCAAATCGTATGATACACATCAATTAAATTAGTTTCATGAGGCAATGAACCAAACCACAAATCAGTATCAGGTAAAATTAAAACCTGACCTAAAGAATGGTTTAATTGAGGAATGGTACTAACTTCCATTAATTTATGGGGCAAAAGCCACGCAGGTTTCTTGTGATTAATTTCTTCGTAAAACCATTGTTCATATATGAAATCTTGCTCACTTTGAACATGCGTTTCAGGTAAATGATATTTTAACCAGTAATTTCTAGCATCTACAGAACATGTCCATAGATGCCGTCCTAAAGCTGAACTTGTGGGCTTTGTAACACATGTTAAGTTTTCAATATGAGAAGCAAAATCATGCTTCAGCATAGTAAGACTCTGGCTGTTGTTGCTTTTCTTCAAAACGCAAAACTTCTAAACAATGCTGAATCGTCTTGCCAATACGAGCATGGGTCTCAATCGAAGAAATTTTTGGCCAAGTTGCGCGTTCCCCTTCTCGTTGCAAACGTTTAAACAAATGTGGACGCGGGTTTTGTAAAGTATAGGTATAGTGACTCAAGCCATATTTAGCAATAATATTAACATCGCCATAATAACGCTGCCCCATTACGCCATATCCATGATCTAGCAATCTCCTAATCGGAGAAATAGAACCAAGTCTTTGACGCGTAAAGTCCATAATTCCCATTGACAATACTTTGCCTTGACGTCTTAAAATACGTTCTGGCCAGCTTAAAACATCTTTACGAAAGCGGTCTGCATCATCTTGCATAAATGGCACAATATGCGGGTTAACCTGACTGGCGATGGTGTAATTTAAATTATATAGACGCGCCATTCTTTCTTGCGGAAAATCATTTCTTACACTGCCATCTACCCATTTTGTATTTGCCATATAAGGGGTATGTTCACCGTCATAACGTTTACTGGTTAAACGCACTGGTGGAAATAACACAGGTACGGCACATGAAGCCAACACAGCACTCCATACCAAAACGTTCGGAGTCATAATGGCATTCATAATTCGCGGGTTTTCTGTTGCATCATAGGGTGCAACCGCAACATTAATATTTAAACCAGATTTTTTGAAAGCTTCCTCAAAGGTAAGATCACCCAGATTTTCAACAAGGAACTTTTTCAAATAGTGCACATCGGCAATTCCACCATTTCCTTTAATGAGTTCACGAAGTTTTCTAAAATGAAAAGCATCACTAAAGAATTGTTCTCCATTTAATAAATTTTGAACATCTTCACTGGCAGAAGTTCCGAGCATGCCTGTCATAATTGCCCCTGCACTTGAGCCAGACAACACTTTAGGCATTAGATCTTGTTCAATTAAAGCTTTACACACCCCAGTGTGAAAAAGCCCCAAAGTCGCTCCACCCGAGAACATAAGGGCCGGTTGTCCATATGCTTTTTCACAATTTTCAAAAAACTCAATTTTTTCTTTGCGTTGGAAAGTAATACATTCACTTGAAGCTATATAGGCCAAGCTTTGGCTAACTTCTTCAATATAATCTTCAATTAGTTTTTTTGTGCCCACATGCGTTGCGGCAAAAAGCATTGGGTGACCAATATTTGCAATATCGTAGGTTAGGCCTTCTTTGAGTAAATAAATGAGGTCTAGCGTTCGATGTTGCTGACGATATCTTTTCAGTAAGGTATATCGATAAGAAATGAGCTCTGCATCAAAATAAGGTGAACTATTATCGAACTTCCACTCTTGCACCCCTGTTTCTTCATCTAGTTTTAATGCAAAAGACTTCCACTCTTCATAAGATTCAGCCATGTCTAATTGACGTTGTAATTTTTTGATACGGTAAGCCTGATGCGGATTCATATCACTTCGTATTTTTTCAAACATATTTCGTCCTCATCTTCACAGATGATTTTACTAAATAGACATGACCACACTATGCGCGGTCTGAAGATTTCAATCAATTGCAAAACCGATAAACTGTATAGCAACAACTTTTTTGTCAGCCTGTTAATTTCGGTGTTAGTATCCTAGTAAATTACTGTTTAACATGATTGACTTACCATGGCTACCATTGATTTACCAGACAATTTAGTTCAGACATTATCACTTGTATTAAATCAGTTACAGCAGGTCTTACCTGAACCTAAACAAGAAACAGATTTTACTGCACCTGCTTTTAGATGGGAAAATCAGCAACTTAAAGCCATCCATACCCCAAAAAATATTTATTTAGATGACTTAAAAGGCATTCAGCGCCAAAAAGAAAAAATCATTCAAAATACTCTCCAATTTTTAAATGGCTTACCAGCAAATGATGTACTTTTAACGGGCTCACGTGGTACAGGTAAATCATCTATTGTTCGTGCTTTATTGACTGAATATGCCCCTCAAGGGTTACGTTTAATTGAAATTGAACGTGATGACTTGGCAGATTTACCTAAAATTCAAAAAATCATTCAAAATCGACCTGAAAAATACATCGTATATTGCGATGACTTGGCTTTTAATGCTGAAGATGAAAACTATCGTAGTTTAAAAAGTGTATTGGACGGCTCATTACAATCTGGTGCGAGTAATTTTATTATTTATGCGACCAGTAACCGTCGCCATTTGTTACCCGAATTCATGCATGAAAATACACCTGTAACCAAGGTCGATGTTCCTCAATATACTGAACTACACCCTCAAGAAGCGATTGAAGAAAAGATCTCTTTGTCAGATCGTTTTGGTTTGTGGTTATCTTTTTATCCAATGGATCAGAATTTATATTTAGAAATCGTAGAACATTATATTCAAAAGGCAAATATGCCTTTTAATGATGAAGTTCGTGCCGAGAGTTTACGTTGGTGCCAAATGCGTGGTCAGCGCTCTGGCCGTGCTGCTTACCAGTTCTCAAAGCACTGGATTGGTTTAAATGGCTTAAAACAGTTGTCTAACAATTAAACGACGAATGTCCTGCAAAGCCTTAGCTTTGGCCTGAAAACCGCTTAGATTTTGCAATTGTTTTTCATAACCTAAAACAAAGATAGTCCTATCCTTATTTAGGTTTATATATGAAAAAACAATTGCCAAAAATTTCTATAGGCAGCAAAGTCCTTGGTAAAAGCTTATTGCTCGTGCAAGGCGCCTTGGATCAAGCAGAAAAATACTCAACTCTTCCTTTTACTCAGTCTCATATCATCCGCCCACGAGTTGATGAAAAATATTATAGCTGGACACATTACGGTATCTTTTTCCCCCTTTTACCCGAACCACATCGTTATTTAAACATTATGATTTTATTAGGCACGCCCGGTGCGCTAGCCTTTGATCATGACGACATAATTAATGAGGACCCAAGAAAAACAGCCACGTTCTTTTCAAGTACTGCCGCGGTTGAGCAAGCTTTGCTTAAGGCGTATATCATTCCCAAAGAGACACAAATTAATAAAGATGGAAGCTTAATAGAATTAGGCAAAGAGATTTCAATTCAAGGAAAATTCCCGCAAGTTCATATCCATGGACATTATGATGGGCTTGATTTCGACTTTGATATTGATGTTACATCACATGTTTCGTGGTTTATAAAAACACCGATTTATGATCATTTTAGTTTATTAGCAAAATTTAAAGGCTTTTTAAGTTATCAAGCAGAACGCATTGAAAGTGAAGGACTCTGTACGTATGAATATGCACGAGCAGTTGGTCCACATAGTTTCATAAACAAACTTCTTCCTGACGTTTATAAACTGCCGCTTGATTTTTTTACTTATCAAATTATTAATTTAAACGAGACCACTCAACTTCTTCTTACTAAAGCAGATATTGCAGGACAGACAGTAGCTTACACCCTGCATATTAGATATCTTGAGCGACCCGCAGAAATTTATACAGATATTAGCTTTGACGTTATTTCTCATCAAGTCGATGACTACATCTCACCGACTGGAGAAAAAATGCAACTTCCGAAATACTTTTCGTGGATTGCTCGAAATGAGAATAAACAAATTATTTTGAATATTCAGGCAGAAATTGACTGCCCATTCCGCTATGGTCATGGGCGTGGTTATGCTAGTGGCTATAAATTTACTGGTAATTACTTCGGCAATGAAGTTCAAGGCCGTGGCTATATCGAATACATTGATATCGAAAATCAAGCTGTCTTTGAAGATGAGTAACTTTATTCAGGAATAGACAATTCCGTCATTGGCCAACGTGGGGTTGTGGTTACAGCCAAACCATCATGTTGACCTGCTTTTAAACGTTGATAACCTGCAAATGCAATCATTGCACCATTATCAGTACATAAGGCCGGTTCAGCATAGTAAACTTGTGCCTTAATTTTACCCAATGAAGTTTCTAATTGCTCGCGTAAACGTAAATTTGCGCTTACGCCACCTGCGATAACTAAACGTTTCAGTCCAGTTTGCTTTAGAGCTTTTACTGATTTTTTTACAAGCGTATCTACAATTGCTTCTTGAAATGAAGCTGCAATATCCGCGTCTCGGTTTTCACCATTCAATTTTTTCAATTGCACAGAAACTGCTGTTTTTAAACCACTAAAAGAAAAATCTAAACCTTGGTGAAGCATTGGTCGTGGAAATTCAAACGCTGACGGATTACCGCTTAAAGCTAGTTTTGCAATATTTGGACCGCCTGGGTATGGCAAGCTCATCATTTTTGCAACTTTATCAAAAGCTTCACCAGCCGCATCATCAATAGACTCACCCAAGAGTTCATATTGACCAATACCGTGAGCTGCCATTAATTGTGTATGTCCACCTGAAACTAATAAGGCAACAAATGGAAATTCGGGTGGTTGACTTGAGAGTAGAGGTGCCAACATGTGCCCCTCCATATGGTGAACGCCAATTGCAGGTTTATTTAAAGAAAAAGCTAAAGTTCTTCCAAATAAAGCTCCTGTCATTAAGGCTCCCATTAAGCCAGGACCACGCGTATAAGCAACTGCATCAATCTCTTGCTTTTTTATTCCGCTTTGTTCAAGCAATTGATTCATTAAAGGAATTAATTTACGAACATGGTCACGAGAAGCAAGTTCAGGTACTACCCCACCATATTCGGCATGAAGTTTAATCTGGCTATAAAGAACCTGTCCCCGTAAGCCGAGTTCGCTATCATAAAGTGCCAACCCTGTTTCATCACAAGAAGTTTCCAAGCCTAAAACAATCATCAAAACTGCCTTTTATATGAGTCAAAATATTGCAATCGCTATTATAGACTTGTGATATGAGTTGTAAATGAGTAAAATACTGACCTTCACTTGTGATCCGGCACAATAGTGTGCTTGATCTTATCCATAATCTAGAGGATTTTACATGCCACAAGTTAAGTTGAAAGAAGGCGAACCAGTTGACGTAGCTATCCGTCGTTTCAAACGTTCATGCGAAAAAGCTGGTGTTTTAGCAGACGTTCGTAAACGCGAATTCTACGAAAAACCAACTCAAGAACGTAAGCGCAAAAAAGCTGCTGCAGTTAAACGCTACCAAAAGAAATTGGCTCGCGAATCTGTACGTACTACTCGCCTTTACTAATTAATTTGTGATTGACTGCTGAATTATGACTACTTTAAAAAACCAAATTACTGATGCATTAAAAACTTCTATGCGTGCCAAAGATATGGCAACAGTGACGGTTTTGCGTGGTCTACAAGCAGCAATTAAGCAAATCGAAGTTGATGAGCGCACAGAGCTTGGCGACGCTCAGGTTCTTGCGGTCATTGAAAAGCAAATTAAACAACGTAAAGAATCGATCAAAGCCTTTGAAGGTGCTGGTCGTGATGATTTAGCTAGTAAAGAACAAGCCGAAGCTGAGATTCTATCTCAGTTTCTACCAGAAGCTATGACTGAGGAAGAGCTTGATTCTCTTATTGAGCAAACGATTTCTGCTCAAGAAGCAACTAGCATGAAAGATATGGGTAAGGTGATGAATTCTCTACGTCCGATCATAGCCGGGCGTGCCGATCCTTCTATCGTTTCAGCAAAAATTAAAGCTAAATTAGCTTAATTTCCTCTCTTAAATTTTATATTCCTTCAAACCAAAATTCCTTTTAGTTTGTGCATATTTGCATATCTGAAAATTTTAAAAGATATATTTTTAGATTTTCATTCGTCGCTCATCTTGCATTTGTTTTAATCTACTGTCTATTCTAGCCGACATTGTTTGATTGTCTTTTGCCAATCGCTGAGCATGCAACATCGATTTAATTGCATTCTCTTCACTCCCCGACCAATATTCAGCTTCTGCCCGATAGCGTAAAACATTAACTGCTCTCAACTTTCCTGCCTTATCCAAATTTGCAGCTTGCTGTAAAAATTGCCAACCTTGTATATCTCTTGGGTTTTTATTAATAAATCGCTGAACAAGCGTTTGAACTTGTGCAAATTTTCCTTGACGTAATAGCACTTCAGCCAATTTATAGCTAAAAGCTCTATTTTCAGGCATAGTCATTTGTGTAGAAGCAATTGAAGTATAGGCTTGATCCAACTTGTTTTGCCCTAGATAAATATCTGTCTGCAATAGCGCAACAAGAGGTTTTCCGCTAGATTTGGCTTGATCTAAGGTAGACTGTGCCTGTGCATAATCACCTTGTTTTACGTAAAAAGCCGCCAAAGCAATAAGACCAGCAATATTTTTTTGAGAGGCCAAACTCTGTAGTTGATTTTCAGTAGCCTGATTTGAAACCACCATTGTGTACCATTTTAAAATTTCAAAATCGGCATCATATATGCGATTTTTGACTTTAGGCATCTGGTTCGCACGAAGTCGAGCTTCACTCATGCGCTCAGTCGTCAATGGATGAGTCAGCCAGAAATCTGGTAAAAAACTTACCCGACTCGTCGCACGGTGCATTGTTTCAAAATAGTCTGCCATACTTTGAGGGTTATAACCCGCTGCATACATATATTGCATGCCAATACGGTCTGCTTCACGTTCCTGATTTCGACTATATGTTAATTGTTGATCCATTAGTGCAGCCTGTGTTCCCAACATCACTGCTGCCCCCGCATCTCCACCGCCCTGTGCTGCGATTGCCACACCTGCCAAAAGCCCAGCCAAACTTAATAAAGTTTGCCCCTTAAAGGCTTCCTCCGAACGACTAAAATGTCTTTGAGATACGTGTGCAATTTCATGCGCCATAACCCCAGCAATTTCATCAATATTGCGAGCTGAAGCAATAAGGCCAGTATTAAGCGCGAATAAACCACCCGGAACAGCAAACGCATTAATTTGTGGATCTTTAATTACAACTAGACCAATAGGCTGACCAAGTTGAGTCTCACTCAAAATACTTGAAAATACTTGGAAAAATTGGTCTTCGAGCCAGATATCTTGGAGAACTGGCATTTGTTTATGAACTTCACGGAATACTTTTTCACCAATAAATTTTTCTTTTTGTTGATCAAGCAAGCCTATCCCACTTCCAAGATTTGGAATTTCCACCTGATTCGCAGATGACCGAGGGTCGAAAGACTGTGCATACGCAGCATTTGCTATAAAAGTCGCACTTAAAATAACTGGCAAAAATCTCAAAAGTTTTTCTCTATTAAAATTAAACCATAAAAAAAGTCTACTGATGTGAACCATAAAAAATGATGTTCAATCAATAGACTTTTACTATATCACTCGAAATCGACTAGTTTTGCAATGAAGTGTTATTCATCACTTATATAAAGTTTGGGTTTACCAGATATCTAGGTGTTTTATCCTCTAAAGCCTCAACCAGATTTTTATAGGCAAGATTTGCCATTTTTTTACGGGTTTCAGCAGTAGCTGAACCTACATGAGGTAAAGTGACTACGTTCGGCAATTTAAAAAGTGCTGAATCTTGTAAAGGTTCTTTTTCATACACATCTAAACCAGCAGCAAAGATCTGATTTTGCTGCAAAGCCTCAATCAAAGCTTGCTCATCAACTACCGAACCGCGCGCAATATTAATAAAAATAGCGTGTTTTTGCATAAGCTCAAATTGAGCTTTGCCCATTAAAGCTTTCGATTCGTTATTTAAATCAACTGCGGTTACTACAAAATCAGACTGTTGTAGTAATTGATCCAAACCAAGATATTGTGCGTTTAATGGCTCAGCTAATTCAGGCTTTTCACGACGATTATGGTAAACAATATTCATGTTAAATCCATAAAAACCACGTCGAGCAATTGCAGCCCCAATATTGCCAAGTCCAATAATTCCTAGTGTTTTTCCAAAAACATCTAAACCGAATTGCTGAGGCCCTACAGTTCTTTTCCATTCACCTTGCTTTGTCCAATGATCAAGAAAAGGAACTTTTCTAGCAGCGCTTAGTAATAATGTAAAAGCAAGATCAGCTGTTGTTTCTGTTAAAACATGAGGCGTATTTGATAACCAGATTTTTCTTTGATTTAAGTAAGCCAGATCATAATTGTCATAGCCCACCGTTACAGATGAAATAATTTTTAGTTTTTGGGCTGGTGCAAGGTTACTTTCATTCAGTAACCGTCCTGCACCAATCATCCCGTCAGCATCTACAACGTGTTGTCGTATTTGTTCATTAATATCACCCAGTTTTGGGTTAAGAACTACAACATGATAATTCTGTTGTAATCGAGACAAAATTTCTTCATCAATTTGGCTAAATACTACAACTTTTTTCATGTAAATCCCTACTACTCGTTGTTATCTTGCATTAATTTCCATAACCTTTTTTTAAGGAGTGGTTTCTCCAGCATTTCTTTTAAACTTGCTAAATGAATAATATTTGCATGTTGAATATAAGAACAATCACCGAGACACAATATCTTTTTCTCTGCTGCGACAGCATCTAAAAAGCCTTGTATATATGAACCAGCGCCCCGTTGATCTTGATAAGTCACTAAAGGGAAAGGCCATTTTAATTCAGCATACTGCCCTATTTTTGCTTTTTGTATGTTACTCCAAAGCTGTTTTTCTTCTTCACTTAAATTCGTAACATCTAAAAAAATAACACATTTTTCAAGAGAAAAAGCCTGCAACTCAAATGATGCAATCTTAATTACAGGTGCTTGCACTTCATTATGAGGTGCTATAACGGGCTGAACATCTATTGAAACTGGCGCCACAATTTCAGGTTCAACTTTTGGAATATCTTTGATTTGTGGCTTTGTGGGCTGCTCAAGAACGACTGGTTCTACAGAAGGCAATATAATCGGTTCAGGTTCTTCAACAACATGATCTCGCCAAAGGCTTTGAGCATTATTTTTTTGGCACACCTGTGTCTTAGGAATCCATAAATCAATTCCTAAAGTTGCCAGTATATTTCTTTGCTGCCCAATCATGTTTGAATCAATACCTCTACTCAATCTACATTCTAACGGGCTTCAGTTTTTTTTTCAGTGTTTTATTTCGTTCAGTTGTTTTTATAATCGTAGATGTCTTTTAAATAATCATAACACTATTTCTTTTTTGCATTTGCTCAACAATTTCTTCTGTCTCGAAGCCGAAACGCCAATAAAGTAATTCAAGTACATCCAACTCATCTTGAGTGATAATGCGATCGCTCCATAAGCACATTTCCGCAATCGCTAAAATACTCAGACGGTCACGTAACAATAAACCCGCAATATCATTTAAAATTTCAGCAAGATCTAAAGGCTCATCCGAAATTTCATCATAAATATTCATTTCATCAGGATTGAGCAAAGAACGTAAAATACGATCACGGACTTCTAACTGATTTGGGCTGTTAATTTGTTGAACATGAAGTAAAGCATCAACCAAGCGAACAATTTGGGGTTTTACTTCTTCAAATGCAGTTGGTAAATGCAACGGCATTAAACTCAGTTCATATTTAACCCGTTCTAACAAAAGTGCATCCAGCAACCCAATCTCGCCATCTTCTTGAATAATGAGTGCTAGTTTTGTGAGAAATTGCCGCGCAATACTTGCTGGCATATGTCCAATGTTTTTACAGGCATCATGGAATATCTGAATATGAATACGACCGTCCAAATTCAATAAAGCATCGATAATGGCATGGCTAACTGGCGCATCTTTAGGGATGAATTCTCGATATTGACGAATCATCAAAATAGCCACCATCACCTCACGTGACCCCGTAGCTGTTTGTAGCGCACGCTGAATTAACTCAGGACGCTTTTTATTGCGACGCACATCACTACTAAGAGGCTTGATGGCATCATTTAGTGCAAAACTAATAGGCGACAACCTTAGTAAAGGCAAAGGCTGTGGAGATGACCATGGAATATAAATTTCTTTCTCAGATTCCTCTAAAAAATGAAATAAGCTAAATAACGGACGGTTACGTAGTTTTTTCAAATTTTCTAATTGTAAATCTTGAAGCAAAGTCGGGTTTAATTCATAAATGCGTTCACGAATACTCGGATGAATATTCATCCAGCTTTGAGGGCTAAGTGAGTTTGCAAAACACATATGTGCGATTGATTCTGAATAAGCACTATGAATTTGAGAACCCGAATGGTGAACATAAATACGCAATAAAGTCTGAGTATTCGAACTATTTTTTAATAATCGTACTGTTTTTTGGTCATTACGAAATGTGCGACCACTCAGAGTTAAGTATTTAATAAATCGAGTGATCAATACCCCAAGGCTACCCGCTAACCAAATTACACCACCCACCGCAACAAAGACTGTTTCAAATTTATGTTTATAGCCTGGGCTATAGCGTTTAAAACCCTGTTTCGCTAATTTACTACCCCACTGACTAAAAGTTGTTAAACCACTATATAAAATCTTTAATTTAGTGTTTTCAACAGCTTCACCCGATAAAATCTGATTAAACTCATGGCCCAATAAGCCATATAGCTCAAGTTTATCCAGATTCTGCAAGGCCCCCCACGTCAGAATAATCACAATATCTTTAGGGTGAAAACCTGCTGTGAGTGCATTGACCCCGACCTCATCAGGCAAAACATACAAGGTTGGAACTTTTAGTGAGAAATTCTGCGCCAAATTTTCTGTAATTTTTAATGCTGCAAGTTCTTCTGGGGTACTTTCTTCTTTCACCAAACGACGCGCTTTAAGCTGTTTCGCTAAAGAATGTCCACCTTTACGCAGGATATAAAGTTCGGTAACTACAGACCAAACCATAATAAAAAGTAATAGTGCGACAAAATAAGGACTTAAAGTGTGCCACCAAATGGGCTGACTATAATCAAAAAAATGGACGAGCAAACCTAAAATTAAATTTAAAATAAAAATAGTAAGCAGCACAGCAACCAAACACATAGTGATGGACCATGCCATATTCTTATTTTCGATTAGATAGTGGCTTACTTCTTTCAATGTAAATAATCCCAATTACATTGTTAGGTTTCATCATAAAAGAAAAAAGCGGGAAACACCCGCTTTTTTCAGCTATTCCTATTCTTCTTTAATTCCTGTTAAATCTACAGAAGCAGCATCAACATTCACATCAATGTAACCATCTTTTTTCTTTTTAGCAGAATCATTACGCTTCTGCTCCAAATTATTTAGATAAGCACCATCAATATCACCTGTTACATAAATTCCATCAAATACAGAGCAATCAAACTCAGTTAGATCAGGCACTTTGCTAGTACGTACAGCATTTTTCAAGTCTTCCAATTCTTGGAAAACCAAACGATCCGCACCAATAATTTCTTGGATCTCTTCTACGCTGCGTTCTGAAGCAATTAGCTCAGTTTTAGCAGGCATATCAATACCGTAAACGTTTGGATACATAACCTGAGGTGCAGCTGATGCAAAGTATACTTTTTTTGCACCAGAATCACGGGCCATCTGGATGATTTCGTTACAGGTTGTACCACGAACAATTGAGTCATCAACCAATAAAACGTTCTTGCCTTTAAATTCCAACTCAACAGGGTTTAATTTCTGACGTACAGATTTTTTACGCTGTTGCTGACCTGGCATAATGAAGGTACGACCGATATAACGGTTTTTCATAAAACCTTCACGGAACTTAACACCTAGAATATTTGCAAGTTCTAATGCTGAAGTACGGCTCGTATCTGGGATTGGAATAACCACATCAATATCGTGATCTTCACCCCAGTCACGTAAAATTTTATGAGCAAGCTTTTCACCCATTTTTAAACGGGCTTTATAAACTGAAATTCCGTCAATGATGGCATCAGGGCGTGCAAAATAAACATATTCAAAAATACATGGGCGGTATTTTGGATTAGCTGCACATTGTCTTGTGAACAATTCACCATCAGCAGTGATAAAAATTGCTTCACCAGGTTCAATGTCACGCTCAATTTTAAAACCAAGCGCTGTAATAGCAACTGATTCAGAAGCGATGATGTATTCCATCTCGCCTTGTTCAGTCATACGTGAACCATAAATGAGTGGGCGGATACCGTTTGGATCGCGGAAACCAACTAAACCATGACCAGTAATCATCGCCACTACGCCATATGCACCCAGACAGCGCTCGTGTACACGAGTAACTGTATGGAAAATATCATCTGGTGTAGGGTTTAAAGTACCGTTCTTCTGCAACTCATGCGCGAATACGTTCAAAAGAACTTCTGAGTCAGAATCAGTATTCATATGACGTAAATCTGTTTTAAACAGGTCATCATGAATGTCTTCAGCATTGGTTAAATTACCATTATGTGCAAGCGTAATACCGTAAGGTGAGTTCACATAAAATGGTTGTGCTTCAGCACTGCTAGCAGAACCGGCAGTTGGGTAACGTACATGGCCAATACCATAATTACCAAGTAATGCTCTCATATGACGAGTATGAAAAACATCACGCACCATACCGTTATCCTTACGAAGGAAAAGACGGCCTTCATGGCAGGTTACTATTCCAGCTGCATCTTGCCCACGATGTTGCAACATCGTTAAAGCATCAAACAACATTTGGTTCACTGGCGATTTACCGGCTATACCAACAACTCCACACATAGCAACCTCGCAGACAAGCTAGGAATTAATAAAAAGGATTCTTTGTCGAATGGTCGGATCGGTTTTCTAAATCTTCCGATTCGTCCATTGGTTTTGAAGGGGTGCTTGATGCACTACCTCCAGATGTTATTTGATGAAATGCCTCACTTGCTGCATCTTTAGATAACTCGGTCGCTAAAGGTGCATAAGGCAGTAAAAATTGTATAAGTTTGGACTGTTTCCAGTGTGGTGAACTTTCAACCCAAGGCCCTACGCCCTGCATTGTAATCAACACAACCAACAAGCCTTTTAAAGAACCAAAAGCACCACCCGCTAAACGATTTAATGGCCCCAATTTCAGACTTTTCAAGAGGCCATTTAAAAATGCAGTGACGATCCATGTTAAAACAATGATCATAAGTGCGATAAATGCGAAAGCTGCAATTTTTTGAACAACCGGATCATGACTTAAACCTGACATGGACGGCGCAAGAAGGACAGCATATTTTGCACCCATAATTAATGCAATGATCCATCCTACCAAGTTCGCAAAGGCTTTGATAAATCCTTGTCGCAAACCGTTTAGCCCCCCAATGAGCAAAAGTATCAGAATGATGATATCAATTGTGTTCATATTCACTTAAGTCATGGCTGCAACACATTGTTTTACTAATATAGGACCGGTATAAATCAATCCGCTATAGATCTGTACTAGTGTTGCTCCAGCTTGCTGTTTGGCTGCTGCTTGTTCACCCGACAAAATTCCACCCACGCCAATTAACGGGATTTGTCCTTTTAAAGTTTGGGCAAATAAACGTAAGCATTCGGTACTTTTTTCAAAAACAGGCGCACCTGATAAGCCACCCGACTCATTACCATAAGGAAGATTTTCTACACCTTCTCTAGATAAAGTCGTATTGGTAACGATTAAACCATCAATTTTAAATTGCAATAATTGCGCTGCAATAAACTCAACATCTTCTGCTGTTAAATCAGGCGCAACTTTTAAAACCAAAGGAACATAATGGTTATATTGCTCGGCAAGCTCAAGTTGTCTTTCTTTTAAGGTTTGCAATAATTCAGTTAATGCATCACCACTTTGTAAACTTCTTAAGTTCTTAGTATTTGGAGATGAGATATTAACGGTAATATAAGAAGCGTAATTATAAACTTTCTCAAGACAAATCAGGTAATCATCAACAGCCTTTTCTACAGGCGTATCTGCATTCTTACCAATATTGATGCCTAGAATTCCTTTAAATTTGGAAGCCTTGACATTCTCAACAAGTTTATCAACACCATCATTATTAAAACCCATGCGGTTAATAATGGCTTTCGCTTCAGGAATACGGAACAATCGTGGTTGTGGATTACCCGACTGAGGACGAGGTGTAATTGTTCCAATTTCAATAAAACCGAAACCCAGTCCGGCTAAAGAATCAATATGTGCACCATTCTTATCAAGTCCAGCTCCTAAACCTACCGGATTTGGAAATTCAATTCCCATACAGGTTGTCGGTTTTGATTCTACGCTCTGGCGTAGCAGGCCGAACTTATGTGCTTTATCAAGCATAGATAATGTTAATTCATGGGCACGCTCTGGTGCTAAACTAAACAACATCGGGCGAGCAAGTGAATATAACATACCAATCACAGTCTACTGATTTTAGGTAGGCATATTATAGGCACAGGTAGCACAAAACACCATGCTTAAGAACAGCATATTTTAATATGTTATTGAACCGTCGCTGTTAATTTAATCTGTCCATCACTTGAAACCATTTCCATTTTTTCAATACTTAAGCCCATTTGCGCAAGTTGGGTTAAAAAGTTCGCTAAAATTGCATAATTCTGATGAGTAACAATAATTTGTAACTGCTCACCATTTTGTTGAGAAGTGACTGTTAAGCCTTGTTGCTGAGCTACTCGTTGTATCTTTTCCGATTGGCCTAATTCGAGTTCATTCGCTGGTTTCATGGTAACGGCATTACTCTGCATCCATACCATTAAATCTTTTAAATCATTTAACCGTTTTTGCTGTTGTTCTGCCAAGGAATGCATTTTCCAAAGTGAAGCACCCACAATGGCAACCACAACAAAAATTGTAGTAAAGACCACCATAACCCGCTCACGCACAGTCAAACGGTCTAAATATTGAATGACCTGTTCAATCCACTGGTCAAAGCGGTTTTGCAATTGAGTTATCATTTTCATTATTGTATTTTCACCACCCCAATCGCTCCACCACCATCAGCTTGAACATTACCTAGCTCAGCTTTGAATCCCTGCTGGTTAAGTTGCTGTGTTAAAGCTTGCAAATCATCTGCTGACTTTGCTTTTAATGCCATAGTTAGTGTTGAAGCATCATAATTTAACTGCTGAGCTAAAATTTGTCTTTGCATTAAAATAGGACCAACACGGCTCAATAAAGAAAGTGCTTGTGCATCCCCTTGCTTACTCATGCGCAAATGACTTTCAAATTGGCTTTTTATATTTTGCTCATTTACCCGACTAGAAGGGCCAAACCAATATTTATATTGCTCAATCGTCTGTTCGGCGGTTTGATTAGCCACATTTCTTAACTTTATCCAACGCAAAAAATCATAACTAAACTGGACCACTATAATTGCTAAAACAACAGCAGCACACGCTTTCCAATAACCAGAAATAGTATGCTCTTGTCCTTTAGCTTTAGGTAGAACATTAAAAGGATGCTGTTTAGGTTTATCTACGCCCTGAAATTGATAAATAAATTCAGAATGATGCTCAGCATCCGATGCTGCCACCAAGCTTTCAAGTTGCTCTGTTGTCAAACCACTATATTGATAATGAGCTTCGACTGGTTGAAACTCCAAAAACAATGCTAAGTCATCTAGCGAATTACCCACCCATTTACTTTCACGCACAAGTAATTTCTGGTCAATATTACATAAGACCACTTGCTGCTCTTGAGGTTCCGGTAAAATTAGAAAGTCTGGCAATAAAGCAACGAGTTTAATAGGCAGCAAAGCCATCGCATGCTGCCATGTTTCCACTGTTGTTTTTGCCACTCCCAATACGGTGAGTTGATCAGCATAAAAATGATGCACCACTTTCATATGATCAATAGGCAAAGTTACAAATTCTTCAAGCAAATATTTAACACCATCTGCCCCTAGTTGCTTGTAATGAGACTTTGCCATGTGCTGCTGGAGTACCTGAGCATGGCGACTAGGGAAAAAGATGACAGCTTCTTTTCCTTGATGTAATTGCAGGTCTTGTATTAATTGATCAAGACTTGCTGCCTGCAACCAGTTTTCTCCGTTAGACCAATGCCATATTCCATTGGTTTCAGGCATCCATAAATACAGCATAATGGGCTAAATGACCTTTTAATTATATTGTGGGTATAAAACTATTTTTCTGTGTTGATAAACCAGTTGCAATAACAGCCTGATCATAAATTCGAGCTTCGGCAAGTGCAAATGGATTAAAGTTTTCATGTGTCAGTAGTTCAGCAATATGCCCTACCACGTTCATATGACACACGACGACAATTGACTCATAAGGAACCTGAGACAACCACTCAACTGCTTCTTTGGCATTATCATCTGGTTTAATTTTATCGCATAACAACACAGGAACATCTTTAAAATAAGCTTGAATATGCGCCAACGTCTCTTGAGCACGCAATAAAGGACTCACTACAAAAATATCAGGCTTAACAATATCTTTTAAAAATGTTGCTGTCTGCTTAGCTTGAGCATGCCCACGAGCAGTAAGTGGACGTTTAGTGTCATTACCATTCACTGGAGGAGCGGCTTCCCCATGACGAACCAATGTCAGTTGCATAAATATTCCTTGTTAATAATTCTTGCATTATAACCGTAATTTATGACATTTCTTCTTCAGACTTCATGATGAGGTAAAACAAACTCAACATCACTACGGTGTCCATTTTTCATAAGAGATAAGGCAATATTTAAAGGTGGCGCACCCTCGAAAATAACCTCATATAAGGCATTGGTAATAGGCATATATACGTCTAGTTCTTCTGCTTTACCACGCACTTGAACAATCGTATTAATTCCTTCTGCGGTCTGCCCCAGCTCTTTACTCGCTTGGTCAAGTGTTTTACCTGAACCCAAAGCATAACCAATCTGATAATTACGGCTTAAAGGACTATTACAGGTTGCAAATAAATCACCAACGCCAGATAAACCTAAGAACGTTAGCGGATTTGCCCCTTGTTTGACTGCAAAACGGCTCATTTCGGCCAAGGCACGCGTTAAAATCATACTCTTGGTGTTTTCACCAATCTTGTAAGCAGCACCAATTCCCATTGCAACTGCATAAATATTTTTAAGTGCGCCCCCTAGTTCAACACCATGCACATCATCACTACCAAAAACTCGGAATAAAGCGCTATGAAGAGCATGCTGCACAGCATAACGAACTAATTCAGAATCACTGGCAATAACAGTACCAGATGGCATACCTGCCATAATCTCTTTAGCGAGATTTGGTCCAGATAATACCCCATAAGGAACTTCTGGTAATTCTTCACGAATAATATCGCTCATGAAGCTAAAAGTTTTAGCCTCGACGCCCTTCGTTAGAGAGACAACCGCTTGTGCCGTAATATAAGGAGCAATTCGTTTTAATACATCACGAAATGAGTGACTAGGAATTGCCACCAAAATAATATCTCGATCACACACGGCTTGTTCAAGGTCAGACACAGCACGTAATGATGACTCTAAAACAAAGTCTGGCAAATAACGTTTATTAATATGGGTTTTATTGATTTCTTCTGCTGTTTCGGCATCACGAATCCAGATCATGGTGTCGCAACCATTACGTGCAGCTAAATTGGCCATCGCCGTACCAAAGCTACCTCCACCTAACACAGTAATACGTAATGCTGTTTTTTTATCAACCGCAACAGGTTCCACTAAATCTGTAAACTTAAATTCAGCCATGCTTTATTATCCTATTTCTTACTTTTGAGGCTCGTTAAGCCTGCCAAACCTTTACAAATTCTTTACTTTCAATCTCTGCACGCGGTGCAATCGCTTTAGCTGCTTTGCCCACATAAATAATACCTGAAATTAAATCATGTGGTTGCAATCCTAAATGCTGCTTTAACCAATTTGATTCAACAACCGCGCCACTACGCCACATGGTGGAAAAGCCTTGAACTTGTAAAGACAATAAAAGGTTCTGCACGGCAGCCCCTGTACTTAAAATCTGTTCAAAATGCGGAACCTTAGGATGGTCTTGCAATTGCGTAAGCGCTAAAATGAGTAAAGGCGCGCGGAAAGGATGTTGCTTAACTCGTTCAAGTTGCGCTGAGTCAGTTTCACCCAAATCAGCCAGTGCTTTTGCTAAAACCTCACCAAATGCAGCACGTTGTTCAGCCTCGATAACAACAAAACGTGTTGGTTTAAGCCTATGATGGTCAGGAGCAGTTAAAGCAGCTTGAAAGGCCAACTCTAATTGATCTGCATTTGGTGCAGGCTCAATCAATTGACCAATAGATTGACGTTGGTGAATATTCTGATGAATTATCTGTGTTGCTGAATCCGTCATTAATATTGATCTAACTCAAAAAATTCAAAATAGATTAGCATAATCTACAGATAATCCACCATTGTATCTAGAACATAAAAACAACGAGCTCATGCTTTGACATTTTTTTAAGACAAAACATCAAAACTAATACAACGTCTTCAAAGTCAATGAGAAAACTTGTGTTCAAATAGTGAGATCTTTTGACGATTAACGATATTAGGTGAAACATGAAAAAAATAATTTTAGCGAGTGCGTTGAGTAGTGTTGTTTTATTACTAGGAGCTTGTGCCACTACCCCTAAAAACACCTTGGCAGTTCAAAAAGAAAATAATCAATTTGAAGTCACAGGCATTGGTAAAACAAATCTAATTGCAAAAAATAATGCGATTACTGCCGCTCAAAAAACTTGTTCAAAAAATACTACGCCCGTTGTTGTAGATGAAAAAACAACATACAACGGTGTATTAAAAGATGTAGTGAGCGAGAAAACAGGCCAAATGGTTGAAGCAGCAGCTGGTGTGATTGGCACATTAACTGGTAAAAATGCATCTCTAGCAAAAGATGATGATTATCAAACAACACTTACTTTCTATTGCAAAATTAATTAATCAAAAAAAATCCCAATCAAATGATTGGGATTTTTTTATTAGCAATAACCCTCTATACGGGTTAATGGCAATTTCTTACCAATTGCTTTTTCAATTTCCGGCAAGTAAAAAGCATCATCTTCTGAAAGAAAACTAATACTTACACCTTGTGACCCAGCACGGCCTGTACGACCAATACGGTGCACATAGTCGTCGGACTGCTCAGGTAAGGTATAGTTAACCACATGAGATACGCCATCAACATGAATACCACGGCCAGCAACATCAGTTGCGATCATGATGTTATTTTTACCCTGCTTAAACTGGTCTAACATTTTTAAACGTTTATCTTGAGCAATTTCACCTGAAAGCATCCCGACCCGATATCCATCTCTCTTTAAATGGTCATAAAGACGGCGTACTTGATCACGTCGATTAGCAAAAATCATGACTTTATCGATAGGCTCTTCACGCAAAATATCTTGTAGCAAACGATATTTATCTTGTTTAGCTACTACATAAACACGTTGCTCGACATCGTTATTGGTTTTTTGCTCAGGCTCAATTTCAACAGTGATTGGTTCAAACAACCATTGTCTCGCCAAATTAAGCACGTCATAACTAAAAGTAGCCGAGAACATGAGGGTTTGACGCTCTTCCTTACGCGGGGAATAACGCACGATACGTTTTACAGAAGGAATAAAACCCATGTCCAATAAGCGGTCAGCTTCATCAATGACTAGGAATTCAATTTGATCGAGCCAAACTTCTTTTTGTTCTACAAAATCAATTAGACGCCCAGGCGTGGCAACCATGATATCGACAAAATTAGCATCTAGCTGTTTCTTTTGCTTATCAAAATCTACACCACCTAACAATGTCACGACGTGTAAATTTGAAAATTTTGTGAGTAACTTCGCATCGCTTTCAATTTGCAATGCCAATTCACGAGTAGGTGCCAAAATCAAGGCACGTGGCTCACCACGAAAGCGCTGCTCTTGAATCGGGTTATGTAACAAGTCATTAATTACACTAATAAGGAAAGCAGCAGTTTTACCTGTTCCTGTTTGTGCTCTACCAATTGCATCATGCCCGCCCAACGTATATTTTAAAACCTTTTGCTGAATCGGGGTCATTTGCTTAAACCCTAAAGCATCAATCGCCTTTTTAAGTTGCGGATGTAAATTCAAGGTTTCAAAACCAGATGTCATAAATACGTGCTCTAACAAACAATCTCTCTAATGAGAAGATCATTATAAACAAAAACGCCCCAATTCAAAAATTGGAGCGTCCGTGATTCATCAAAAGATGAATTAGTCTAAAGGCTGAACGTTCTCAGCTTGAAAACCTTTTTGACCTTGTACTACACTAAATTCTACGCGTTGGCCGTCACGTAAAGAACGGTGACCGTCACCAACGATTGCGCGGAAATGAACGAATACGTCGTCACCGCCGTTACGTTGAATAAAGCCAAAACCTTTAGTGTCGTTAAACCACTTTACTACGCCTTGTTCGCGAGCTGTCATAAGTCAATCCTCAGATGTTGAAAAAAGGACCTTCCGGTGTTGCAAACAGCAGAGCAAACAAGTTTTTAAAATATTTATAATCTTAAAGCTTGTAATCATTCTGTGAAACTATCAACAATTTCCGGTTACATCCATTTGTTATAGGATTTTTAAACCAATTTAAGTGTGCGGTAAATCCTAAAACGGTTCGAGCTTACCACGGGTTTATGACAATTAATAGAATTTTTTTCAATTATTCCCCGTATTTTTAGTCCTTTTTTTAAACAGCTTATTACAATATTTTTTATAGGTAATTGCTTGTTTCTTCTTTTATAAAATGTGCAGCGTTTATAAAAAAATTTGTTAGAATAATCTTTTTAGTTGTTTTGATGATGAATGACCAACACTTCTTCTACTACAGCACTTATTGAAATTAATGCCTTGGGCCAACCTTGTCCGATGCCTTTATTAATGCTAAAACGCGAACTCAAAAAAGTATCGGGTAAACAGCTATTTTTATTAAAATCTTCTGACCCCCATAGTGAAATAGATGTAACTCGTTACTGTGGTTTACATCATTTTGTGTGTCAAACCACACATATATCCGAAAGAGAATTTCACTATTTAATTGAAACTCAATAATTCTTTGATAAACTAAAAGATTAGAAATTGCATAAAATTTTACATTTCTCTACCCAATTTTCCTTAATTATGAAGCTGATTCAAACTAAGATGAATTTATTGGTTATCCCATCCGATCCTATAAGGAGAAATCATGAGTGACAGCAGCAATCAATTGATGCCCCTGTCATTGTCTGCGCCCGGTGTAAACCTTGGTGCATATATCAGTACTGTCAATCAGATTCCTATTTTAACGGCCGAGCAAGAAAAAGAACTTGCTGAACGTTATTATTATGACCAAGATCTTGATGCCGCAAAAATGCTGGTAATGTCGCATTTACGTTTCGTCGTTCACATTGCGCGCAGCTATGCAGGTTATGGCCTACCACAAGGCGACCTTATTCAAGAAGGTAATTTAGGCTTAATGAAAGCCGTGAAGCGTTTCGACCCAAATATGGGCGTGCGTCTTGTATCTTTTGCCGTCCACTGGATTAAGGCAGAAATTCACGAATACGTTATCCGTAACTGGCGTATTGTCAAAATTGCAACGACCAAAGCACAGCGTAAATTATTTTTCAATTTACGTAGTTTAAAAAAATCGAGTAAAAAATTAACGCTCGAAGAAGCTCAATCGATTGCGAATGACTTAAATGTAACTGCAGAACAAGTTCTGGAGATGGAAGGTCGTTTAACCGCTTATGATGCTGCTTTCGAAGCTCAAGGTGACGACGACGATGACACCCCACATACTGCACCGGCATTGTATCTTGAAGATAATCGCTATGATCCAGCCCGTTTAGTCGAAAATGAGGACTGGGAAGAGCAAAGTACATCTGCCCTACATAATGCAATGGATCAGTTAGATGACCGTTCGCGTAATATTTTACAACGTCGTTGGTTAGATGATGACAAATCTACTCTCCACGAGTTAGCGGCCGAATATAATGTATCAGCAGAACGTATTCGCCAGCTTGAAAAGAATGCAATGGAAAAAATTAAAATTGCCATGTCTGCAAGCTAAAATAAATTTAAAAATAAAAGGGCGATTAGCCCTTTTGTTTTATCTGGCTATGTTTAGCCAACCCAATCTATGATAACGTTGCCCTTCATTATTCATTTGCGTTTTTTGTTATGTGGATTGCCATTTCAGCCCTTAATCTTGCCTTTGCAGTCATGTTGGGTGCTTTTGGAGCACATGGTCTTAAAGCTCATGCGAGTCCTGAGCAACTTGTTTGGTGGCATACTGCAACCGACTACTTTTTCTACCATGCTTTAGGTCTCTTAGCACTTGGTATTTTAAGCAAAGCTATCCTTACGTTCCCCATTAAATTGCCATTCATATTGATTCAGATTGGTATTTTATTCTTCTGTGGTTCACTCTATATCATGGCGCTTGGATTACCGAGAATTTTAGGGGCAATTACCCCAATTGGTGGAGCATTTATGATAGCTGGATGGCTCGTTTTGGCTTGGAATGCCCTCAAATACGCAAGATAATTGGAATGTGATCATGCAAATTTATTTAAATGGCGAATTAACGGACACGCCTTGTCAAAACCTAATGCAGCTCATTCAGGCTTTGGCACTTGAAGGAAAAAGATTTGCGGTCGAATACAACCAGCAAATTATTCCAAAAAGCAAATTAGAGCAGATTTCTATCGCTCAACATGACCGTATCGAAATTATTCACGCTGTTGGCGGCGGCTAAGTCGGAGTTATCCATGCAAGACACCCCTCTCATTATTGGTTCACGTTCTTTTCAATCTCGTTTATTGGTAGGAACTGGCAAATATAAAGACTTAAATGAAACAGATTTAGCCATTCAAGCGAGTGGTGCAGAAATCGTTACTGTTGCAATCCGCCGTGTGAATATTGGACAGCATCCAGATCAGCCAAATTTACTCTCTGTCATTCAGCCAGAAAAGTATACAATTTTACCAAATACCGCAGGTTGTTTTGATGCTGATAGCGCAGTACGTACTTGCATGTTAGCGCGTGAACTTCTAGACGGTCACAACTTGGTAAAACTTGAAGTTTTGGGTGATGAAAAGACATTATATCCAAATGTAACCGAAACTTTAAAAGCGGCTCGTACTTTGATTGATGACGGTTTTGAGATTATGGTTTACACCTCTGATGATCCAATCATCGCTCAAGAACTTGAAAGTATGGGTTGTGTTGCAATTATGCCTTTAGGCAGTCTCATTGGTTCAGGTTTAGGAATTTTAAATCCGCACACTATTTCAATTATTAAAGAAAATGCAAAAGTGCCAGTTTTGGTAGATGCAGGCGTTGGTACAGCAAGTGATGCCGCAATTGCAATGGAACTTGGTTGTGATGGTGTATTGATGAATACTGCTATTGCGGCTGCTCAAAATCCTATTTTGATGGCTTCTGCAATGAAAAAAGCTGTTGAAGCTGGGCGTGAAGCATTTTTAGCAGGTCGCATGCCACGTAAACGTATGGCAAATGCGAGCTCACCAGAAACAGGTTATTTCTTTAAATAATTTATTTCTAAGGAATCACTGATTTTTCAGTGGTTCCTCCCCCTCATATAACCATTTTTAATTTTCTAAAAGTTTTAAAATCTATATCGCTTTATTCAAATCAACAGATCTAAATTCTTATATTTACTTAGGCTATGCCTAATGTCCTCTGTAAATTTTGCTTTGCTCTTAACTCAAAATTCTGTTGAAAATAAGTCGTCTGATAAAGTGGGTCTGACTGATAAAAATGCGCTAGAACTTCCTTTCTTTTAATTGAATATACTTCTGGATCGACCCAAGCATATTCCTGCTGAATTTGCTGTTCATATTGCATAAAACGTTCTGGAGTTGCTGCCAAAATAGCTAAATCAATATCCAATAAAAATTGTAAATCTAACTCATTAGTCGATATATGTTTTTGCGTGGCAAGAATCCACTGCTTTATTTTCTGAACGGTATTTACTGGTAAATCTTGAGCCATACATTTCTCAAAGAGTTCAGCACTTTTAAACTCATTATCTTTAGCTTGTGGGTTATAGATCGCATCGTGGAACCAGAGAGCTAACGCAACAGCATACGGATCATTTAATTGAGAACGAATCGCCTCAAGCAAACTCAAACATTCATATAAATGTTGAACAGTATGATAGGCCCGTTGCTTTTCACTATAAGCAGCGGTGAGTATATTTAAGATTTTTTGTGGCTCAGAAAAATGATAATGCTGATGCAGCTCAAACCAAACATGTTCCAGTTTTAATAAGTAAAGCTGCATCATCATATATTAACCACGCTCAGGATTATTGCTCATCGCGTTTAAATACTAGCTCTTTTGCTGATGAGTTTTCAGCATCAAAGTAGTATCCATCGGTGTTGAACGCTTTAATATCTTCAGCTTTATTTAATTGGTTTTCAATCATAAAATGAGCCATTAAACCGCGTGCTTTTTTCGCATAGAAACTAATGACTTTATATTTGCCATTTTTCTGGTCAAGAAAAACAGGCTTCACAATTTCAGCCTTAATTTTCTTTTCGTTAACCGATTTGTAATACTCATCTGAAGCTAGATTTACAAGTAGCTCAGATTTAATTGCCACCAAGTCTTCATTAATCTGGTTCGTGATAATTTCACCCCAGAACTCATACAAATTATGACCACGTAAATTTTTTAATTTAGTGCCCATCTCAAGACGATAAGGCATTATTAAATCTAAAGGACGTAATAAACCATATAAGCCAGATAGCATACGTAAATGCTGCTGTGCAAAATCAATATCTTTGCCTTTTAAATGATAGGCATCTAAACCTGTATACACATCACCTTTAAACGCATAAATCGCCTGACGAGCATTTGAAAAATCAAATTCAGGCTTCCAATCTCTAAATCGGTCTGCATTTAGTGTGGCAATTTTTTCACTGACACTCATTAAATTGGCAATTTCGGAAGCAGAAAGTTTTCGGCAAACATCTATTAATTGCACTGAGTGTTCTAACAAGCGAGGCTGAGTAAACTCATCTGTAGGTAACGCTGTTTCATAATCCAAAGTTTTTGCAGGAGAAATTAAAGCAAGCATAGACAACCTGAAAAAATTATTATTAATGCCAACTATAACAGTAGATATTTTTTAATGCTAACTCGTGTTTTCAATGACGACTATCGGTAAAATAGCATCACGTATTGTTATTTAGCGGTTCTTATATGTCTGAGCAAACTTTCATCCAGGGTCCAGTAGGTAAAATTGAACTTTTCGTTGACCGCCCTGAAGGTGAAATCAAAGGCTTTGCGGTTGTTTGCCACCCGCATCCATTGCAAGGTGGAACCCCTCAACATAAAGTCCCTGCCCTTTTAACCCAAATCTTTAATGAATATGGCTGTATTGTTTATCGCCCTAGTTTCCGTGGCTTAGGCGGCAGTGAAGGTATTCATGATGAAGGTCATGGCGAAACCGAAGATATTTTAGCCGTAATTGAACATGTTCGTAAGCTTCATGAAGGTCTGCCATTTTATGCAGGTGGCTTTAGTTTCGGTTCACATGTTCTGGCAAAATGCTTTGCACAGCTTAATCCTGAATTACGACCTGTACAGTTAATTTTGTGTGGTTTACCAACGGCTACCGTAGTGGGTTTGCGCCACTATAAAACTCCTGAAATTCAAGGTGATATTCTACTCATTCATGGTGAGCAAGATGACATTACCTTGCTTTCAGATGCGATTGCATGGGCAAAACCTCAAAAGCACCCAATTACGATTTTACCGGGTGCTAACCACTTCTTTACAGGCTATTTAAAACAGCTTCGCCAAATCATTACACGCTTTATTATTATGAAATAAGCAGTAGTTTGATGGACATAGATTGAGTCTATGTCCATCATTTCATAAGACCTATAACTACTAAAAATTATTCCAACTTAATCCAAAACGGGCCAAATATTTTTTCACTCGATCACTATCATTTGTTGTATTACGTTGTTGACGAGACACCGAAAAGAGTTGTCTTCCTACCTCTGCCATTGATTTTGAATTTTCACAAACTTTAAGCACCCCACGTAATTGAATCTGGTCAAACTCATCTATTTGCTCTAGTTGTTCAGAACTTAAATAGTTCAATAGAATGTCTGCGTCTCTATTTTCATCATTGCAAGATGTGGTCTGAATAAGCCAAAGTTGCTTTAACCGTTGAATTTCTTTTTCTACAGTTTCACGACGAATTAACTCACCTTGCGATAAAGTTGCCAAACGAGTCACGCTCGCTGCTAAATCTCTAAAATTTCCTTGCCATGATGCATCTGCTGATTTAGCAAACTTTAAATACATTTCTAAAGCATCACGTTGAAAACGTAATTGTCTTTGATGAATTGCAGCAAAACGCTGTAGCTCAAAATCAATATTGGGGGCAATATCTTCTATACGGTCTTTTAAATTTGGTAAAAAGAACGTCCATGTATTCAAACGGGCCCATAAATCCTCACGAAAACGACCTGCCTGAACTTCATTACGTAAATCACGGTTAGTACCCGCAATCAGCTGAAAATCTGCCTGAATTTCCTTATCACTTCCAACTGGAAAGAAACTTTTGTCTTCAAGTGCTTTAAGAAGCATTGCTTGTTCATCAGGCCCCAACTCACCAATTTCATCTAAAAACAAAATGCCTTGGTCAGCACTTTTTAGTAGACCAGCACGAGAAGCAGCTGCTCCTGTGAATGCACCTTTTATATGACCAAATAAAGTGGACATGGCACTATCACCGCGTAAGGTCGCACAGTTAACATCAATAAAACGACCGCTTAATTGAAATTTATCTTTCTTTAACTGAAAAATCTGTTTTGCCAAATGAGACTTACCAACACCTGTTGCACCCATAATTAAAATAGGTGCACTAGAGCGGGTTGCAACTAATTCAACTTCCTCAATAAGCTGATTAAACGCTTTATTATGAGTAGAAATATTTTCTTTAAGTTGTTGCCAATTTTGCTTTTGTTCATCATCGAATCGCTGTTTTAAAACATCGTATCGAGATAAATCCAGATCAATAATCCTATATTCACCTTCTGGTGTCTTTTGTTGATTAGGAGAGCTCTGAATAAGTTGAGCTGGCAAATAATGTGCATCGACCAATAAATACCAACAAATTTGAGCAACATGTGTTCCCGTAGTGATATGCAATAAATAGTTATTTTTTTCGACATCAAACGGATATGTTTTTACAAAATCATAAAGTGCCCCATACACCTCTGCAAAATCCCAAGGATCTTTAATACTGACCTTATGCCCAGAAATCTGTGTTTGTGGAGAAATTTCTTTCGCGTCTGCTGCTATAGATTTAACTAAATTATGATGTTGCCGATCATGTAACAACACCAATTCATCTACAAGTAAATCTTCATGCATTAACAGACTAATTGTAGGACGCCAACGTTGCCATCGATCTGGCCTTCTCCCCTGATCAAGCGTAGAACCGACAAAGCCAATAACGACTGTTTTCTTTGCATCCGCCATAATTTCTATAAAATTTTATAAGTGTCTATAATATACAATACGCATTTGACCAAAAAATTCCAAGAATATGCTTCATTTTACTTTTTTAGGCACATCTTCAGGTGTACCCACCCTGACACGTAATGTTTCAGGATTAGCGGTTCGTAACAGCAAAAATAAGGACTGGATTTTAATTGATGCAGGAGAAGGTACGCAGCACCGCATTCAACAAGCCAAACTTTCCTTACAAAACCTAGTTGCCATTTGTATTACACATGTTCACGGTGATCATTGTTATGGTCTAGTTGGTTTATTGGCAAGTGCAGGCATGAATGCCCGCAGCAAACCATTAATCGTGATTGCACCAAAAGAAATTCAGCAATGGTTTGAAATCACCGCCCAACTTACAGATTTATATTTGCCCTATTCACTCCAATTTATTGATGTGAATGAAGCGACACAGCCACAGCAGATCACCGATGAATTCATCGTTCAAGCACATCCACTAAGCCATCGTGTTCCAAGTTTTGCTTTTAGCATTTATATCAAATCTATTCACAAGAAATTAGATATCCAAGCTCTAACTCAGCTTGGCGTACCTCAAGGCGATATGTGGGGCCATTTAAAACGAGGCTATGATGTTGAATTTGAGGGACAAACTCTAAAAGCTCAAGACTTTATCAAAGTTCAAAACCAGCAAATTCATGCAGTTATAGGTGGAGATAATGACCAACCTGAACTGTTAGCAGACGCTTGCAAAGATGCTCAACTACTTATTCACGAATCAACTTACTTGCAAACAGTTTTAGATAAGGTGGGCAAAGGTCCAATGCATAGTTCAGCAAAAATGGTGGCTGAATTTGCAGAACAGCAATCTCTGGGTAATTTAATTCTGACGCACTTTAGCCCTAGACATCAGGATAGAACTGGACAGCAAGCCATTATTGAAGAAGTTCGCCAGTTTTATAAAGGTCATTTTTATTTAGCAAATGATTTTGATGATTTTACTTTAAACGAAGCTGGACAGCTTTTAAAAGTCGATAAAAACCGTAAAGCCCATTAAAAACATATATCCAAAAAGATATTTAAATATATTTTTAGATATATATTAAACATTAAAATCTCCAATAAAAATTAATTACACAGAGAAATTAATTATTTTTATATATTATTTTCAATAACTTATATTTTAATTAAATACTTTTTAAAAAAGTTGGCACACTCAGTGCAATAGTATGAAGCACACAACATCATTGGGATATTGTGAATAACACCTGCCTGCAAACGCTTGGCAGGCAGGCTTTGAAAGGAAAAGAAAATGTCTGTCATTGAAGAAATTAACCAACAAGCTCAATTTGAACAAAAGCAGCAAGAACGTGCTTACCAAGTTCTGCAAAATGAAAAAACTATGCCAGTCAAAATGTGGACTAAAGGCGTGCTTGTTGATGACAACTCAAAACAACAATTATTGCAAACTGCTCAAATGCCTTTTATTTATAAATGGATGGCTGTGATGCCAGATGTACACTTCGGTTTAGGAGCAACTATTGGTAGTGTGATTCCAACCAAAGGGGCAATTATTCCTGCTGCTGTGGGTGTAGATATTGGTTGTGGAATGATGGCAACCCGTACAAGCTTAACTGCTTCAGATTTACCAGATAACTTACATGCTCTACGTACTGAACTAGAACGTTTGATCCCACATGGAATGACTAAACGCGGGCGAGATCGTGGTTCATGGGAAACTCCACCAGAAATGGTAGATCAAGCTTGGGCCGATTTGGTTGCAGATTTTGAATACATTTGTGCCAAACATCCACGTTTAAAAAACACCAATAACCGCAAGCATTTGGGAACTTTAGGTACAGGAAACCACTTTGTCGAAATCTGTTTAGATGAGCATGATCATGTGTGGATTATGTTGCACTCAGGATCTCGTGGTGTAGGAAATGCTATCGGTAATCATTTTATTGAGCTTGCACGTAAAGATATGCAGAAACATTTCATTAACTTACCAAATAAAGATTTAGCATACCTAGTCGAAGGCACTGAACATTTCGATGATTACTGGTTTGCTGTAGGTTGGGCTCAACGCTTTGCGATGAAGAACCGAGAAATCATGATGCAATCTGCAATTAAAGCCTTGGCTACGATTGTACCAAAGCCTTTTCAGGCACGTTTGGAAGCAGTGAACTGTCACCATAACTATGTAGAAAAGGAAGAACACTACGGTGAAGAAGTAATGGTCACCCGTAAAGGTGCAGTACGTGCGCGTCTAGGTGAATACGGAATTATTCCAGGCTCAATGGGTGCAAAGTCCTTTATTGTACGTGGACTTGGAAATCAGGAATCTTTCTGCTCATGTTCGCATGGCGCAGGCCGTGTTATGAGTCGTACTGAAGCAAAACGACGTTTTACTGTGGAAGATCAGATTGCACAAACTGCAGGTGTGGAATGCCGTAAAGATGCAGCAGTTATTGATGAAATTCCTTCTGCATATAAGCCTATTGAAGATGTAATGAAAGCTCAAAGCGATTTGGTTGAAGTAGTTTATACATTAAGACAAGTGGTATGTGTTAAAGGGTGATTAATAAACTACTACTTTCTTATACACTTAGTATATTAACTATAAAGGACTAATTTATGAACAGTTATTTTCCTGCGAAATTTAAAGAATCAGAATTTCATTGCGTATTTTGTAATGTATATACAGAACAACGGTGGTATCTAACTAAATTTACAGGATCGGGGTACTATTTCGACCTTGAAGATACAGATTGTTGCAAATGTGTTAAATGCCAAAATATTTCAATTTGGAAAAATGAAAAAATGATTTTTCCAGAACAACAACCGATTGTTATTCCTCATTCTGACTTACCAAATAACATCAAAAGTTATTTTGATGAAGCATTATCAATTTTTTATAAATCTCCACGTGGTGCAACTGCTTTACTACGATTAGCAATTCAACAACTTATGTCTGAACTCGGTGAGAAAGGTAATAATATCAATGAAGATATTAAATCTTTAGTTTCTAAAGGTTTGCCAATAAAAATTCAGCAAGCCTTAGATTATTGTCGAGTAATTGGAAACAATGCTGTCCATCCTGGTGAAATAAACATTGATGACACTCCCGAAATTGCTGAAGTACTTTTTAAAATGATTAACTTCATTATTGAAGAAATGATCACCAAACCTAAAGAAGTTGATGAGCTTTATAATTTATTGCCCGAAAGTGCACGTGTAGCCATCGAAAAGAGAGATAAAAAATGAAACTCGCAGAAGCACTTTTACTGCGAAGCGATCAACAAAAAAAGCTCGCTTCGTTAAAACAACGAATCAATGCCAATGTATTGGTACAAGACGGTGATGAACCTAGTGAAGATCCAAATGAACTCATCAAACAGGTATTTGCTTTAACTCAGGAAAGCAATCAATTGATTTGTCGTATTCATTTGACCAATGCGCAAGCAAAACTGGAAGATGGCAAAGTATTGTTGTCCCTATTAAGCTTACGTGATAGTTATGCTGAACAGCATAAGATTTTAATAGATGCGATTACCAATACGCATCGAGAACCTGATCGTTATAGCTCACGTGAAATTAAGTGGAAGAAAGTCATTCCTGTTTCTAGCTTACAAAAGCAGGCTGATGATATCAGTGCGAAACTCCGTGACTTAAACATCAAAATTCAGGCTGCCAATTGGCAGATCGATTTAGTTGAGTAAACAACAAATTTTGTGAATTTAGTTCACAATCAAAGTTTGGGCATACTGGGCGAGTACAAGATCCTGCGTTACTCCGATCTGAGGGATTGAAAATAATTCAGGCGGCTATGGCAGCATGTGAGCCGTGCATCGATATTCACTTATCAGGCTCAGCACTATGCACCTAGCAAACCTTTGTCGAAAGCAAAGTCACGCGTTACTTCGCATTACCATGTACTGACAGTATGTTCATTAAATTAAAAAATAAGGAAAATAGAAGTGAATACAGTTTTGGCAAATATGCCAACAACCATTCAAATTGATGGTTCACAAGGTGAAGGCGGTGGACAGATTTTAAGAACTGCCCTTGCCCTTTCAATGATTACAGGTCAGCCTTTTGAATTAATTAATATACGTGCAGGTCGTAAAAAACCAGGTTTAATGCGCCAACATTTAGTTTGTGTACAGGCATCTCAACAAATTAGCCAAGCTTATGTTGAAGGTGCTGAATTACATAGCCAACGGTTGTATTTCGTACCTCAACATGTTCAAAGTGGGAAATATCAATTTCAAATCGGTTCCGCAGGTAGTACAACACTGGTTTTACAAACGCTTCTACCTGTTTTGTTATTACAAAATGAAGCTAGTGAACTCACCATCTCAGGGGGTACACATAACCCGCTTGCACCAACAGCAGATTTTATTGAACACTGCTTTTTACCTGCTCTAGCGAAACTTGGCATTAACGTCGATTTTAAATTAAACAAAGCAGGCTTCTTTCCAATTGGGGCGGGTGAAATTCAAATTACCGTTCAGCCGTGGCAACATCGCAACAAACTAAGTTTATTAGATCGTGGTGCTCTGCAATGTGCTGAGGCTTTTGCAGCTGTATTAAATCTTTCAGAAGAAGCACAAATTGCACAACGAGAATTAGCGACTTTAAATAAAAGACTGAAATTGGATACACAAAAGCAATTTCAGCTGAATGGAATCAGCCAAGGCAATACGGTGTATGTCAAACTTGAACATAAACATCATACCCAGCTATTTACCTCTTTAGGCGAAATGCGAAAAAGTGCAGAACAAATTGCCAATCATTTGGCTGAACAAGTGAAGCAATATATGGAAACTAATGCTGCTGTGGATGAGTATTTAGCAGATCAGTTGTTATTGCCGTTAGCCTTGGGTCAAGGTGGTGAGTTCACCGCACAATGTATTAGCGAACACACTCGCACTCAAGCAGCTATGATTGAAAAATTTATTGATTGTGAAATCGAATTTATCGAGTTAGGTACAAATCATTTTCATGTAAAGGTCAACGTTTAAGAAGCTCATGACTGAGCTTCTTATTTCTAAAAAATTACTCTACAGATGCCAAAGCCGTCACCAACAACTTCCAGCAATTATCTACAGTATCAACTTTTACTCGCTCACCCGGTGCATGCGCACCTTGAATATCAGGTCCAAATGAAACCATCTGTAAATCTGGATAGTGCTCGGCAATAATCCCACACTCTAAGCCTGCGTGAATTACTTTGAGCTTTGGCTCAATGTTAAACGCCTTTTGATAGGCTTGTTGTAAGCACTTTAAAGCAGCTGAATCAGGATTTGGTGTCCAACCCGAAACTAATGGTGTGAGTGTAGAAGCGATATTAAATTGACTGAAATATGCCTGAATTTTCTTTGCAAAATCTTCAGCTTCTTGGTTCACCATTGAGCGGACCATTAAGACAGCTTTTCCATCCTCTCGATTTAGTTTTACAACCCCAATATTATTTGAAGTCTCAACTACGTCTGGTAGAGCCTGACTCATACTTGCAACGCCGTATGGGCTTGTTGCTAAAGCTTGCAACCATTCGTTTTGCTGTTGTTGAGTAATCACTTCAGTCACGTCAGCGCTAGTGGATTGAATACTTAATTGCAGATTGTCATCAATACCATCTAGCTGTTGCTTCCACTCTGCCTGATATTCAGCGAGTAATTTTTCTATTTCAGGTAATTGGTTAGGCGAAATTGCAATGGTTGCGACTGCTTCTCGAGGTAAAGCATTACGAGCTGAACCACCACTAAACTCAACAAGGCATCCACCAAGCTTTGCTAAATACTCATTTAAAAAGCGGGCTAAAATAACGTTGGCATTGCCACGTCCTAAATGAATATCTACACCAGAATGACCACCTTTAAGACCAGCAACCTGAATATTCACTACCGTCAAATTTTCAGGAATTGGTTCATACGTGAGTGGTTGCTCGACTTCAATATCAATACTGCCCGCACATCCGAGATATAGCTCACCCCACTCTTCTGTATCAATATTGAATAACCATTTGCCTTTTAGCACACCTGCCTGTAAAAGCCGTGCACCACTCATGCCCGCTTCTTCATCAACTGTTAAAAGAACTTCAATTGGTCCATGAGTAATATCATTTGAATCTAAAACTGCCAAAGCTAAGGCTACCCCAATGCCATTGTCTGCACCTAAGGTAGTATCTTTAGCAATCAACCAACCATCTTCAAGTATTGGGCGAATCGGGTCTTTAAAGAAGTCATGTACTGTGCCAGTATTGGCTTGCGTGACCATGTCTAAATGGCCTTGCAGAATGACTCCAGATACATGTTCTTTACCTACAGTCGCATTCTTGCGGATAATCAAATTACCCACTTCGTCTACGTAAGTTTCTAGATGCCGACTTTCAGCCCAGTTTTGCAAATATTCTCGAAGCTGCTGTTCATGTTTTGATGGACGAGGAATAGTGCAAAGTGTTTGAAAATGCTGCCAAACGACTTGAGGAGATAACGCTGCAATATCAACTTGTGTCATGAAAACCACACTCTAATTATGTAAATATCGTAATAATTTCAATATACACAATGCATTAAAGATAGGTAGAGATTTGAGTAAAGATTTTGTATTTTATCTTTAATCTAAAGAGAGTACGACTTTTCTAAAAATCGTACTTCCTGAATAAGTCTTAAGAATAATATGTTTTAATTTTTCCATTCAAATGCTGAAAAGCTTTGATCGGCTTTCAAACTATTTTCAACTGCCTGTGCGAGCTGACGAATAATGCTTTGTGTTTCAATTTTCTCAAACCAGTCTTGTTCTTCATCTGGATTGGCAGAGATTTCACACATCAAATGCCCATCATGGTCTGTTTTTTGACAAGTAATAGACAAGGGTAAAAGATGATTATCAATACTCACTTCTACCTTTTCATGCTCATGCACAATGTGCTGTGCATCAAAGCCATAATGTCCCAATTGTTTAAATAATAAAGCCGCTACATATTCTTGTGTGATATGGCATTCATTTGGTGGATGATCAAGCACCCCATGTTGTGGGCAACTGGCAATAAATTGTAATTTTTTCATCCTTTGTCCTAACACTATTATCATTATCTGCGCTTAGCATAAGCAATAAACAAACAGCAGCCAAGCCTTTAGCCCGCTGCTGCCGTTGCTATTGTGTTAGCAATTATAAAATGTGTTAGGTAAAAAGTTATTGGCTAACTTCAATCGTTAAGCCTGCACGATTCGCCAACTCAGTAAAAGTTGGGAAGCTGGTAGCAACTGTTTCTGTACCCTGAATCGTAATCGGACCAGAATTACGAAGGCCTGCCATACTAAAGCTCATGGCAATACGGTGGTCATGGTGTGATTCAACTTCACCGCCAGTAAAAATTGGTGACCAATCGCCAGACTTACCCTTACCTTCAATAATGATGCCATCTTCAGTTGGTGTGCAGTCAATGCCCATGATTTTTAAGCCATCTGCCATGACCTGAATGCGGTCAGACTCTTTCACACGAAGCTCTGCTGCGCCAGTTAATACGGTCTGTCCTTCTGCACAAGCTGCTGCAATAAATAATGCGGGGAATTCATCAATTGCTAAAGGCACTTGGTCTTCTGGCATATGAATGCCTTTAAGTGTACGCGAGCCTTTAATATGAATATCAGCAATAGGTTCACCACCCGCAATACGCTCATTTTCAACAGTGAGGTCAGCACCCATCTGTTTTAAAATTTCGATTACGCCAGTACGCGTTGGGTTAATACCTACAGCTTCAAGCACAACGTCGGCGCCTTCAGTAATTGCAGCACCCACCATAAAGAAAGCAGCAGATGAAATATCTGATGGTACTTGAATGTCAGTACCCACTAATTTGCCGCCACCAACAAGGGAAATTTTGTTGCCTTCAGTCTTAACATCATAACCAAATGCACGAAGCATACGTTCTGAATGATCACGTGTTGGCTCTGGTTCAGTTACCGAAGTTTCACCTTCAGCCCATAATCCAGCAAGCAAAATACCAGACTTCACTTGAGCCGACGCCATAGGTAAATCGTATTGAATACCTTTTAATTGCTGAGCACCAGTAATGCTTACAGGTGGTGTACCTTTTTCACCTGTAGTCTGAATTTGTGCGCCCATTAAACGCAATGGCTTAGCAATACGCTCCATTGGACGTTTAGAAAGTGAAGCATCACCTGTCATGACTGAATCAAATTTCTGTGCAGATAACATACCTGAAAGCAAACGCATGCTTGTTCCAGAATTACCCATATACAAAGCACTTGCAGGCGCTTTTAAGCCATGCATGCCTACACCATGAATGGTCACTTCACCATTTTTAGGGCCTTCAATGCTTACACCCATATCACGGAAGGCTTGCAAAGTTGCTAACGCGTCTTCACCTTCAAGGAAGCCAGTGACATGGGTAGTGCCTTCGGCAATAGCACCAAACATAATGGAGCGATGTGACACAGATTTGTCACCCGGTACGGTAAATTTACCTTTAAAAGTTTTATTTCCCGGTAAGATACTGAATTGCTGTGTCACCTTATTTTTCTCCATTAAAGGTTTTTTGGCTAACATATGATTGAAATGCTGACGTGCTGCTTGAGCATGGCCGAGTAAACCCATTAATGCATGAGAATCTTCGTTTTCAATCAATTTTCTAAGTACTGTAAGCTGTTTTTCGAAGCCATCTACAGCATTTAATATGGCCGTTTTGTTGGCAAAGAAAATGTCATGCCACATTTGGGGATCGCTAGCCGCAATTCGCGAAAAATCACGGAATCCACCAGCTGCATAGCGGAAAATATCAAGATTATCTTCACGGTTTGCAAGTTGCTCGACCAGATTAAATGCCATTAAATGTGGTAGATGACTCGTATGTGCCAGCACTTCATCATGCTTGGCAACATCCATACAAATGACTTCAGCTTTTGCTGCCGACCAAAGTTGAATCAGTTTATCAACAGCCCATTCTGCACTTGTTGGTAACGGCGTTAAAATCACTTTATGATTTGCAAATAAGTCAACTTTACCCGCGTGAACGCCTGTATGTTCACTACCCGCAATAGGATGCCCTGGCACAAAACCTTCTGGTAAATCTTCACCAAATACAGCTTTTGCTGCATCAACGACATTACCTTTTGTACTTCCCACATCGGTTAAAATTGTGGTTGCTGACAAATAAGGTTTAATTTGCTCAAGCACTTTTTGCGTAGCACGCACTGGCAAGGCTAAAACGACTAAATCTGCCCCTTTCACGGCTTCAACAGGATCAGAAAATCCTTCGTGTATTAAGCCAAGTGATTTTGCATCTTCTAAAGTTTTATGTGAGCGTGTAGATGCCACAATAGTTGTCGCCAACTTTTCTGCAACAATAACACGAGCTAGACTCGACCCGATGAGTCCTAAACCAATAAATGCAACTTTTTTAAATAGGGGTTGTGACATAACTTCAACTTTGCTTTTGCTCAAAGATATTTAAACCATTGAGCAATTTGTTTTTAAGCATAATGACATGCTTATCTTGATGCATGTCATTATTCCAACATAAGTGATTACAGAACAGCGGCAGGATAAGAACCTAAAATACGAATCTCTTTCACCATTGGGCGAATATCATTAATCGCAGCAGCAACATTCTCTTGTTCGATATGACCTTCTAAATCGATAAAGAATACATATGCCCATTTTTCAGGTAATGCTGGACGAGTCTCAATACTTGTTAAGCTAATATTATGTTTTGCAAATGGTGCTAAAATTTCTAATAAAGCACCCGCACGATCATGCGCTGAAATCAATAATGATGTTTTATCATTGCCACTTTGTGGAATTTTTTCACGACCAATCACTAAGAAACGTGTTGTATTTTCCGGATTATCTTCAATATTGCTATGTAAGATTTCAAGGTTATACATGCCTGCTGCAATATCAGATGCAATCGCTGCCGAATGCCATTCATTACGAATACGGCGTGCAGCTTCTGCATTTGAGTTTAAAGCAACGCGCTCAACACCCGGATAATGTGCATCTAACCATTGGCGACATTGAGCCAAAGTTTGTTGATGCGCATAAATCTGCTTAATACTATCTTTACGTGTATTTTCAGATACAAGGAATTGATGGTGAATACGTAATTCAACTTCACCAATCACATTTAAATTCGATGTTTTAAAGCAATCTAAAGTATGGTTTACAACCCCTTCAGATGAGTTTTCAACTGGAACTACACCGTAATGGGCACTACCTGCTTCCACTTCACGGAAGACTTCATCAATTGTTGGAAGTGGGCGTACAACCGCATCTTTACCAAAATGCTTAAGCACAGCAGATTGAGTAAAAGTACCTTCTGGCCCTAAAAACGCAATACTTTGCGGCGCTTCTAAAGCAAGGCAAGCAGACATAATTTCACGGAACAAACGCGCCATGGTTACATCAGACAAAGGACCTTGATTGCGCTCCATGACTTTACGTAAGACTTGTGCTTCACGTTCAGGACGATAAAACAAAGGATTCTCTTCGGAAGCAAATTTAGCTTTCGCAACTGCTTCAGCAAGGCTTGCGCGTCGATTTAATAATTCTTGAATCTGTTGATCCACGCTATCAATATCTTCGCGAATTTGTTCTAAACTAAGAGAAGTCGTTTTGTTTTGATCATCGTTGATCATTGGAATGCAGCCTCAGCAAAATCATCTTTTAAACGAGAGTATAACAATAGTCTGCTTTGATTTGTTAGGCAATATGGCTGTATTGGCTTTTTTCATTAAACCGTCTTGGTCGGATTCCCCAGATCACTTTATTTGATAATGATTTTCATTTATCATTTGCATAATAAATTTTATTCTTGTTTATTATGCATAACTCATTTTTCTTTTTATCTTGCAGTTTTCTTTTGAGCTCATTAGTAAGTGGCTCTGTTTTGGCTCAAACTTCTACACAAAATCAATCAAAAATTGTTTTTCAAAACAATCAGGCACAATTTCAAATTAACTCTAAAAATACTGGCCATGATTATCTTATCCAAATTTATAAACCACCCGTTGCCCCACCCCAACATGGTTATCCGATACTTTATATATTAGACGGAAATGCAACCTTTCCAAGTGCAGTCAATATCGCTCAATCTATTGGGGCAGGTTCTACAAAATTAGGTCTAGACCCGCTCATGATTGTAGCGGTCGGTTATACTAAACAAAAAACTTTTGATGTACAAAAACGTGCTTATGACTACACCCCTAAACCTTCTGCTGAATTTCAGGCTCAAGGTAAATATAAATATGGTGGTGCTGACCAATTCATTGCATTTTTAAATGATGAACTCAAACCGGAAATCGCCAAACAGTTTCCAATTAATAACCAACAGCAAAGTATTTATGGCCACTCATTTGGAGGGTTATTTGTGCTTTATCAATTTTTTCAAAAACCTGAAGCATTTCAACGTTACATCGCAGCCAGCCCTTCCCTGTGGTTTGATCAAGGCATGCTATTTCAAAAATTAAACTATTGGCAGAGTCAAAAACAAAGTAATTCTCCAATGCTTTTGACTACAGTAGGCACCCATGAGCAAGGAGGACCTCGTACTCAATCTGCTTATAACTTTAACGAAAAAGATTTCTTTAAAGCTTTGGAAAACCACCGCTCAGCCCAATTTGCTTATTGGCATTTTTATAATCCTGCTGAACAACATATTACCAATTTGTATGCAAGTTTACCTAAAGCACTTATGTTTGCTGCATGCCAAAATTTAGAAAACTGCAAATCTTTATTTGATGAGCCTACACAGCAAACAGCTGAGTAAAACCCATTTAAATTTTAAGAGCAGCATTCCACTCCTCTTAAAGACAAAGCTCTTAATCGAGAGAATTAGTTATACTGTCTGAAGATGTCATAACAACAGTAAAATAGAATGAATAAAATTATTGTTTTAGGTCTACTGAGTTTACTTACTGTCAGTCTAACAGCTTGTGGTGGCTGCCCCCTCATCGCGGGGTGCAATGGTACTGATCCGTCCCCGTACTATATGACGACTGCCAGCAATCAAGTTCGTGGTATTCCAATTCCAGCCCAGACTAAACTCACCTACAAGTCACAACATTTTAGGCAGGAATTTCAGCAAACACATGCCTTAAAAGAGAAAAATTTAACAGCTATCGCATTACCAGAAAATACGGCAATCGTTTGGGGGGGCATGCCAGTAGACATGTTTATACAGTTTTCTAATCCCGAAATGAAAGGATTCTCGGTCTATCCAGCACGAGGATTTAAAACAGAATTATCAAATGAGTTTTTACGTTTATGGAAAAGTTGTGAAAGTGATTTAGACATTACTTTAAAGGATCCAAATGACTGGTCATTTAATCCTAAAAATATGGAAATAACTGGTTGTGGTGTCGTCTTTCAAAAACGCAGTGAGTATACCGAAGACTCATTCCGTCAGGATGAAACAGATGAGTTTTTAAAAAAGATGAATCATGCCTTACAGCAATTACCGAAACAACAAGACTACCCTGTCATTCAACAGAAGAACAAATAGTTAAAAACAAAACAGCCTGTTTCAAGACAGGCTGTTTTTTAAATCTATTTAATTAGGCTTTGCCAATTAATCCACGCGCTACGATTTCTTTCATAATTTCATTTGTACCACCGTAAATACGCTGAATACGGGCATCTACAAAGAAACGTGAAATTGGATATTCTGTCATATAACCATAACCACCAAAAAGCTGAAGCAAGTTATCTGCAACTTTCATTTGCATATCGCTACTGAAACTTTTCAATGCTGCAGCCGTTTCTACATCTAGTTTACCTTCTTGATATAGAGCAATATTTCTTTCATAAAAAGCCGCTGTAGCAAGTTCATCAATTTTCGCTTGCGCCAAAACAAAACGCGTATTTTGGAATTGTGAAATGGGTTGACCAAATGCTTGGCGTTCTTTTACATAAGCCGTTGTCAAATCAATTGCACCGCGGATTGCACCAATTGCAGTGGATGCAATTGCAGTACGTTCACGTGGTAATTCTTGCATTAAATAAGCAAAACCTTGCCCAGCTTGACCAAGTAACTGGTTTTTAGGCACTTTCACATTGTCAAAAAACAGCTCAGATGTGTCTTGAGAATGCAGGCCGATTTTGTCGAGGTTGGTTCCTTTTTTAAAGCCTTCTAAGTGAGTATCTGCCAATAATAATGACACACCTTTTGCACGGGCTTGAGGATCTGTTTTTACAGCAAGCACAACAAGATCAGCATGCTGTCCATTTGAAATAAATGTTTTTGAACCATTTAGCAAATAATGGTCGTCTTGCAAGATGGCGCTGGTACGCATTGATTGTAAATCCGAACCTGCTCCTGGTTCAGTCATACCAATTGCACCAACCACCTCACCTGTTACCATTTTCGGCAACCAATATTGTTTTTGCTCTTCTGTCCCGATATGTAAAATATAGGGTGCAGCAATTTCAGAATGACAAGAAATAGCTGTCGATAATGCACAAAAGCCAGCACGTGCAGATTCTTCAACTAACATTAATGAATAGTAAGTTGGAACCCCATAACCACCATATTCTTCTGGGACATCCACACATAAATAGCCATTTTCACCCAGTTGATTCCAAACTGAACGAGGCATGATTCCTTCGCGTTCCCATTGGTCGTAGTGAGGCGCAATATGCTCACTCATAAAACGTTTAAAATTATCACGGAATAATTCTAAATCTGCATCGTATGCCAACATAATATTTTCCTTCAGCTTTATTGTTTTATCAAATCTCATTGCTGTGCATGCTAATCATTTTTTTAGCAACTGTCATGGCATAGCTGCTCATTAAAACTGTACTTTTCAGTCAGCCAATAAAAAAGGAAGCTTTAGCTTCCTTTTTTATATAGGTTTATTTGAATTAATCTAGACCTTCAGCGACTTGAGGACTTTTTGGTTCCATCATTTTTCTGTCGACTTCATCTGGATTATTTAAAGCATCATTGAGCTTATCTTTATCTAAAGCACCGACCCATTTAGCAACAACAATCGTCGCTAAAGAGTTACCAACAAGGTTAGTTAAAGCACGTGCTTCTGACATGAAACGGTCAATACCAAGAATCAATGCCAAACCTGCAACTGGAATATGTCCAACAGCAGACAACGTTGCTGCCATAACAATAAAGCCAGAGCCAGTTACACCCGCCGCACCCTTAGATGAGATTAAGAGTACTAATAACAAAGTAATCTGATGTTGAATATCAAGCTGAGTATTCGTTGCCTGAGCAATAAAGATTGCTGCCATAGTCAAATAAATTGACGTCCCATCAAGGTTAAATGAATAACCTGTTGGAATAACCAAACCGACTACAGATTTTTCACAACCTGCAATTTCAAGTTTACGTAGCATACGCGGCAAAACAGATTCAGAAGAAGATGTACCAAGTACAATTAATAACTCTTCACGAATCAGGCGAATCATTTTTAGGATACTGAATCCACTAATACGGCTGATTGTACCCAAGATCAAGAAGATAAAGAGTAAACATGTAATATAGAAGCAGAGAATTAATTGCCCTAATTGTACGAGTGAACCAACGCCATATTTACCGATGGTGAATGCCATTGCACCGAATGCACCAATTGGAGCCAGTTTCATGACCATATTCACAATGTTAAAGAACACATGTGCAACTTGATCAATAAATTTTAAAACTGGGCGTCCTGCATCACCTAACTTATGTAAAGCAAAACCAAAGAGAATTGCAAAAAGAAGGACTTGTAAGATTTCACCATTTGCAAATGCACCAACAACCGTATCCGGGATGATGTGCATTAAGAAATCAATGGTAGATTGTGACTCACCAGAACTGACGTATTTTTGAATGCCCGAGGTGTCTAGAGTGGTAGGGTCAATATTCATCCCTACACCCGGTTTAGCAATGTTAATTACAACAAGGCCAATTAGAAGTGCAATTGTTGAAACAACTTCAAAGTATAACAACGCAACGCCGCCAGTTTTTCCGACTGACTTCATGCTTTCCATGCCAGCAATACCGCTGACCACGGTACAGAAAATAACGGGTGCGATGATCATCTTGATCAAACGAATAAAGGCATCACCTAATGGCTTGAGTTGCTCACCTAAACCTGGAATATGCTGTTCGACACCATTGACAATTTGCGTTGTGCTTGGGGAAAAATGCCCTACCAGAACACCCGCAATAATCGCAATAATCACTTGAAAATAAAGTGATTTATAAATCGGTTTTTTAGCCATAACTTTACTTCAATCTATATTTCCAAGTCCGTTGGAAATACCAAAATGAAACGTCTATTCTTTACGAATACACAGCCCTAACCTTTCACATGAACACCGCAAAAGGGAAACGGTTCTTTGTAAACAAAAAACCTTCCTACTACCTCAATGAAAACAAAAAAAGTTGTTTTCTAAAACAGGAGAATACCTGAAGTTCCTAACCACTTTGAGTAGTTAGAAATAACCTCTTACTTTTTAATAAAAAGCTGAAGATATAGGAGAATCACAGAAAATTATGATATGAGTGCTCAAAAAAGCACGAGAAAGTGTACTCGAATTAAATAATGATTCGATTAAATTTTTGGCTAATACGCGCAAAAAACACTCATGTGGCCCTAAGACTTTAGTATAAGAAACACTTTTGATATTTTTTCGACAGTTTTTTATGTCATATTGATTAAATACTTGCGGACATTTCATTTTGAGCTGCCTGCATCCCATCATTTTTATTGTTTTTGAACTACGATGAATACTAAACGTAATATCTATAAAGATGCTGAACATCCCTTTGCTCAATATGTCCGTATTTTAGGTAAAGGAAAAAGTGGTTCACGCTCTTTAAGCTATGAAGAAGCGTATCAAGCGTTTACCATGATTTTAAAAGGTGAAGTGCTTGATGTGCAGTTAGGCGCTTTTTTAATGCTGCTTCGGGTTAAAGAAGAATCTATTGATGAACTCGCAGGATTTGTTCAAGCGACTAGAGACCAGCTTAATTTCCAGCCTTTAGATGTTGATTTAGACTGGTCATCTTATGCAGGTAAACGTAAACATTACCCGTGGTTTCTTTTAGCTGCTCTCACGCTTGCTCAACACGGTTATAAAATCGTTATGCACGGTGCATCAGGCCACACGCTTAACCGCGTCTATACCGAGCAAGTTTTAGAATACCTTGGTTATCAAATTTGCCATTCTGAACAAGAAGTTCGTACTCAGTTAGCAGAGCAAAATTTCGCTTACTTACCTTTAGACGTGATTTCACCTGTTTTAAGTGAACTGATTTCTTTAAGAAATGTGATGGGATTACGCTCGCCTATTCATACTTTAGCCCGCTTAATAAACCCTTTTAATGCAAAAGCCACCTTACAAGCCATATTCCATCCAGCTTATAGAACTTCCCATCAACATAGTGCACTGCGCTTAGGCTATCAAAATAGTGCAGTTATTAAAGGTGAAGGCGGTGAATTTGAGCGAAATCCAGATGCAAAAACACTCATTTGCGGTATCAAAAATGGTGAACTCTATGAACATGAGTTACCAAAGCTCATACCTGAACGTAGTCCAACTGAAGAAGAATTAGATTTAGCAACTTTTAAAGCAGTATGGTTAGGTCAGCAGCACCATGAATACGGTGAAATGGCAGTAACAGAAACCATCGGAATTGCACTATATAGCATGGGAGTTGTTACTAGTTTTGAAGAGGCAATGCTGAAAGCAAAAGCGTTATGGAATAGTCGTTTCTAATATCTGAATGACCAAGGTTATATCGGATAGCCTTGGTTTTAAGGTTCAATATAATAAAAATCTGGCCAAAATGGATATTCCTGACCTGAAGAATGAATATTTCTTAGTTTCAAGTGATCACCTATTTTGATTGTAATCTTATTAGAATCGTAGGAACCCGAAAGATAAGCATCTCGTTGTTGACCAATAAGTGTCTTACAATATAAATGATGCGCTTTGATCTTTTGGGAGCTTCGTATTGTTTGCGACTCCAGCACCTGAATCCCAATCAATAACATGGGATAACCGTCGTTCTTTATACTTGTATATTTAGCTTGAGGTGAAGTGTATTTCCGACTCGCAACAACCTTCACGTTGAGTAAACATTCAATCGGCTGTTTGGCTAATGCAGCACCACTAAACAATATTAGAAATAATAGTACATAAATAGGTTTTAAACGTTTCATAGGATTCTTTATTATATTTTGATCAACATAAAAAAAGCCCAGTAATCACTGAGCTTCTTAAATTAAACAAAACGAATTGGTTTAAATTCTGGCTCATGCTTGTGATGATCATCATCACACTCTTCACCTTCCTCTTTCGTACCACGGTCAATATAGCCGCTACGCTGTTCTTCTGGTAAGTTTTTCAACTCCCAAGCAATGACAGCTTGCATACAAGTCTCACGCTGCTCTTTTGTTAAAACAACGCCATTTGGCCATTTACCAATTTCTACTGCTGTTTTTAAACGCTCTACAATTTCAGGGTTTAAAACAGATAGCATTTGTTCAATATTCATGATTCATCTCTTTGGAAAGATTCAAAATCTTGGTTCCAACCAAGTTTGGTACGGCAGGCCATATAGAAATCATAACCTGGTGGATGCAATAAACTTAGTTTAAATGGATGTTTACGGATGTGTAAACTATCTCCGACATTCAGCGATATACTATGTTGACCATCTGCACTGACCATCGGCAAAACTCGATTTTCGCGAATAACGATTTTAATTTCGCTTTGCCCACCAACTACAATGGGTCGTGATGACAATGTATGGGGATGCATTGGAACTAATGCAATCGCATCCATACTTGGATGTAAAATTGGTCCACCGCCTGACAAAGCATAGGCAGTTGATCCTGTTGGAGTAGAAACAATTAAACCATCACTATGCTGGCGATAAACATATTGACCATCAATGTTGAGTTCAAAGTCAATCATATGGACAGACTTACCCGAATGCAAAACAACATCGTTTAAAGCAATTGCATCATAAATAACTTCGCCATTTGTTCGTACTTCCATTTCAAGTAAGAAACGGCGATCAAGCTGGAAATGCCCTTGAAGCACTTGGTCAAGTTTAAAAATGGCTTCTGAAGGTTTGATATCAGTTAAAAAACCTAATCGCCCACGGTTAATACCAATAACAGGGGTATTGTAACGGACCAACGCTCTCGCTGCATGGAGTAGAGAACCATCGCCCCCAACCACAATAACTAAATCAGCAACTTCACCTAATAGATGACGACTCACTATCTGTGCATGATCATAAGGCACTAATTCGGCGGTTTCCTGATCAAAAATGGGGTTCAAACCTAAGTTCAATAAATGATCATGAATTAAACATAGTGTTTCTACAACTGATGATTTATCTGGTCGACCGATTAACCCGACGTTTCTGAAGGACTTATGTGAAATTTGCACGAATGAGTAAGCTCCGCTGCGATACTCGCCTATAATAACATTAACCCGATTAATTTAAAAAAACATAACTACAAGATGCTGTAAAATTCAATCTAACTTTTCCAATTATTCACAGTTTTATCATTGCAAATTGATGACAAGCTATCGCATCATTACAGGCATTGTTAGGGTTTTATCTCATTTTTATGAAGTTTGAACGTGGTATCGGTTTCTTTGCACTAATATTTTCCATTTTGGTCATTGGTGCTTTTATTGCTCTTAGTATCTATCTGATTCGTTTAGATAATATTATCCGTGAAAAATTTGAAGGACAGCGGTGGGATATTCCTGCCAAAGTGTTTGCACGACCTTTGGAAATTTATAACAACGCGCCTATTTCTCAAGCAAATTTCACTCAAGAATTAAAGTTATTAGGTTACAAAACTTCAAGTAATTATGACAAGTCTGGAAGCTATGTTGCTCAAGGCAGCAATATGTATATCCACACACGTGGTTTTGACTACGGTGACAGTGTTGAACCTGAACAAGTCTTAGAGTTAAGTTTTGCAAATGATCAAGTTGTTGAAGTTAGAAGTACTAAACCCTCTTCAACCGGCGTTGCACGCTTAGAACCGCTACTCATTGGAGGAATTTATCCTCAACACAATGAAGACCGTGTACTCATTAAACTGAATAATGTCCCTAAACCCCTCATTGAAGCTTTAATTTCTACAGAAGACCGCAATTTTTATCATCATCATGGTATTTCAATTCGCGGTACAGCTCGTGCATTGGTCAGTAATGTCACTGGTGGAAAACGTCAAGGTGGCTCAACCCTGACTCAACAATTAGTTAAAAACTTCTATCTCACCCCTGAACGCACACTAAAACGTAAAGTCAATGAAGCATTAATGGCTTTACTCATCGAACTACATTACAGCAAAGATGAAATTTTAGAAGCCTATTTAAATGAAGTGAATCTGGGCCAAAATGGTAGCTATTCAATTAATGGTTATGGTTTGGCTTCACAATTTTATTTCGGTTTGCCATTACGTGAGCTAAGTGTTGCACAACAAGCTTATTTAGTCGGTTTAGTGCAAGGCCCTTCTTTATATAACCCTTGGAAAAACCCTGAAGGCGCAAAAAAACGCCGCGACACTGTGTTAAATAACATGCGTGTGATGGGTTATTTAACCCAAGCCGAATATGAAGATGAAATTGCACGTCCTTTAAATGTGTTAAGTAAACCAAGTTTAGGCCCTGCAAAATTCCCAGACTTTTTAGATATTGTACGTCGTCAATTACGTACAGAGTATCAAGAAAGTGATTTAACCAATCAGGGATTACGTATTTTTACGACCTTAGATCCAATTACTCAAACTCAAGTTCAAAACGCGTTTAAAGCTTCAGTAGACCGTTTGGCTAACAGTAATCCAGCACGTTTGAAAAACCTACAAGGCGCTGTACTGATTGCACATCCTGAAAACGGTGAGTTAGTTGCAGCGGTTGGTTCTACACAAGACTTTACTGGTTTTAACCGTGCTTTAGATGCGAAACGTCAAGTCGGTTCTTTATTGAAACCTGTAATTTATTTAAGTGCTATTGAATCTGGACGTTATAACTGGGCAAGCCAAATTGAAGATGCGCCGATCAGTGTTCCTGTAGATGGTGGTAAAAGCTGGACACCTAAAAACTATAGCGGTGGTGGACATGGTGTAGTCAGTCTGAGTGAGGCATTAGCAAACTCATACAACCTATCTGCTGTACGCTTGGGTCAAGAATTTGGTCTATCTACATTTAGCAATAATTTAAGAAAGTTTGGTGTTGAATCAACGATTCCTGCCTACCCTTCTATTTTCCTTGGGGCAGTCAATATGTCACCAATGGAAGTGCTCGGAATTTATGAGAACTTCGCTACAGGCGGTTTTAAATATCCAACTCGTGCAATTCGATCTGTGGTAGATGCGAATGGTCGTCTGCTTGATCGTTATGGCCTGAATGTTCAACAAACGATTGATCCATCTGTTGGCTATATCATGAATTATGGCCTACAACAGGTGATGTCTTCGGGTACTGGTCGTGCAGCTTATAGCAGCTTATCTCCAGCTTTAAAATTAGCGGGTAAATCAGGTACGACTAACGATACACGTGACTCATGGTTTGCGGGTTACTCAGGTAATCACGTTGCTGTAGTTTGGTTAGGTTTAGATGACAACAAAGTGACTGGCTTAACAGGTTCATCTGGTGCATTGCCAGTATGGATTAATGTGATGAAGCAATTACGTCAAACACCTGTGAATATACGTCAACCAGACACTGTACAGTGGCAGTGGATTGACCGTGCATCAGGTGATTTATCTGCACAGGCTTGTGATGGTGCTATGTATATTCCGATGCTAACGCATACGGTTCCACATCGTGCTACGCCATGTGGAGCACCTTATTATCAAGTTGATCCAACATATACGCCACAAAGTGATAACACAACTCCTGACTCTCAGGATGATAATACCGACAGTTATATTCGTGAAAGTGAAAGCCAGATGCAACAAGATCTGTCAAATAACTCACGTGTGATTTCAAGTGGTAGTTATAACAACTAAGCGTTAACAGGAAAGTAGGATATGTTGAAGAAAGGTGTTTTTTATATTGGTGCTGTACTTATGGTCGGCTGTACAACTTTGCCTGATCATTCTGGCTCCAAAGAGAAAACACCTGCCCCGCCAGTGAAGAAAAATACGGAAACTCCATCGGGTGTAAAAATTACACCTTATGAACATCCGGAAATTCAACGCAAAAATTTACAGGTTATTGTTCCTCAGCAAAAAAAGCCTCAACATTTTAGTGATGATGGCAGCCAGTTACCTGCATTTAAAGTCTTAATGCAAAAAACACAGCAGGCTTACAAAAACCAGCAATGGTCAGAAGCTGAACGCTATGCGCTTCAAGCACAGCGTTTAGCTCCTCAAGCCGCAGAAACATATCTATTTCTTGCCCTTACGGCAAATCATAAACAGCAATATTCTAATGCTGAATCTCTAGCGCGACGTGGTTTAAGTTTTGCCCAAAGTCAGGCCATGAAAAAGCAACTTTGGTTGACCATCTTAAAAGCTGGACAACAACGCAATAATCAAAAAACTGTTCAAGAAGCGCAACAAGCATTAAAAGCCCTCTAGCTTTTAATGCTTTTCTATTTTCTTATTAGAAATTACGAATACCTGCTAAGCCATATGCACCATGCTTTTGTGCAGTAGCTAAATCATGAGGATGCACTCCTCCCAATGCAAAAACCGGAATCTGGCTTTTTTGGGCTAGATCAGCAAAACGTTCCCAACCTAATGCTAAGGCTTCTGGATGGGTGGTTGTCGGTTGTACTGGACTAATAAAAACAGCATCACAGCCAATCTGCTCAGCCTGCCTTAAAGAAACTGCGTCATGACAAGCGGCAATATAACGTAAGCCTACTGTCAAATCGCCTTTATGCAAATTCATGAGCTGAGATTGTTTTAAATGAACGGTCTTAATCTGCTTTTTTAACTCAGGGCTTAATTGCTGCCAGTTATCTGTATTAATAATTAAGTTTGATAACTGATTTTCATCTAAAGTACTTAATTGTTCTAAATATCTCTGATCAGAACTATCTTCTTCTATACGCCAGTACAACAAAGCATCACTGCTTTCTACCGTTGAAAGCGTATTGCTAATTTTGATGAGATGAGGCCAATAGAGCCGTTTTATGATGTCTTTATTGGCTTTAGGGAAGTTTAAATGAAGTAGCTGATCACGTGTGTACCATGCCCACGGTTGGTGAATAAGATTTAATAACTCATCAGGTACATAACTATGGAACAAATGGAGGTTGACGATAATGTCATCATATTCATGGTGAATATAATCGAATTGGTGCCAATCTTTTAAACCAATACCCACTTCTTCATAGATTTCACGGCGACAGGCTTCTTCGGGTGTTTCACCTTGCTCAACCTTTCCGCCAGGAAACTCATGCTTTCCACCTTGATGCTGCTGCTCCCCGCGCCAACCGACTAATATTTTTCCACGATGGATCAAGATTGCTATAGCGACATCGACTATTGGTTTGGGCATCTTTTTACTCTCTAAAACTTTTCTCAAGTGTAAGTAAATTTTATCATTTTATAAAATTTTAAAAATCTCATTGACAGATCTATTCGATAATGATTATCATTTAAATCGTTCAAGAACATACCACGGAGCACAACAAATGAACGCACCTTTTAGCTTATTTACTCGTAACAATGAAACAGCTCATGCCTTACCAATGTTACATTCTAACAACCTCTTTGCATTAGGCCGTGAAATCCGCATTATGCATGCTGGCGAGGAATATCGTTTACGCCTCACTCGCAATAATCGTCTAATTTTAACTAAATAAAAAATACACTCGCGTTTCAATAATATTCGTGGGAAAACAAAAAATGGATAGCATGGGTAACCATGCTATTTTTTATAAAGGTAGATTAACCTCCACCCTCAAACCACCTTGTTCAGCATGCATAAAATGTAATTTGCCATTATGCAATTCAATAATTTTTCGTGTAATCGAAATTCCTAACCCTGAACCTTGCTGCTGAGTACCTAATACTCGAAAAAAACGCTGCCCTAAACGTTGCAATACCTCATCATCTACACCATTGCCTGTATCTTCTATAGCGACCTTAATTTGCTGTTCATCTTGACTAATCTCAACATGAATAGAGCCTAAAGTAGGGCTATAACGAATGGCATTATCAAATAAATTTCTAAAAGCAATAAAGAGTAATTCTTCATTCGCAAAGGTTTTAGTTTCTGTCGATAAGGTATTTGTCTCTATCAACATCTGTTTAGCTTGCGCATCTAAAGTTACAGTTTCAATGACTCTGGCCAATAAATAATTTAAATCGATAATTGTCTTGGGAAGTTCTGGCTGCTCTGCTTCATTGGGTTCCAGGCGAGCAAGAAGCAGTAAATTTTCAAGTATTTTTGTACTTCGAGAAACATCTTCTTGTATACGTTCAAAATCCTGATGAAGCTCTGGAACATGTTGATATTTACGCTGTAAAACCTGAAGACGCATTTGTATGGCAGATAATGGAGATCGTAACTCATGAGAAGCATCTGCGGTAAAACGCTGTTCAGCAACGAGAGCCCTTTGCAACCTTGCAAGTAATTGGTTTAGCGCATCAATCACAGGTTGAATTTCTGTAATGACATCTGGGTCTTGAATAGGTTCTAAATTTGATGCTGTTTTTTGGGCAATTCGTCTAGAGAGTAAATTTAGCGCAGCCAATTGATGCTCGGTACGCCAACTTACAATGACCCATTGTAGCAGCCAGAACAACACCATAAGGCCGCTATACCCAGCAAGGGCTTTAAGTACTTCTTCAATACGTGTACTCATTGGCTGAAAAACTTCAACTTGTAACTTTGAGTCTTCTTGCTGTGCAACTAAGCTACGCCATAATTGACCATCAAACCAAAAATATGAAAAACCTTCTGATAAGTTGCCTTGTTCAAAAAGCTCATGCTGATAGCTATGAGAATGAGTAAGTACTTGGCCTGTGTCTAATAACTCATACTGAATATCAAATTCGTCACTGAGTTCATCAAACTGTTTCATAGAGTGTTGAGAAAGATCAGAAACCAGCAAAGTATCTGAAATTTCATCCATGATTTCGTCTTGCACTGACATATTGTGGTAAACAGAAAATATGGTGAGTAAGCTTAAAGCCAGCAAGCCCACCACGACACTACTCCACATCGTGGTTTTAACCAGTTGCGACTGCAAGGATGAGCGATTAGATTTCATTTTAAATCTCCCATACGGTAGCCTAGCCCCCGTATGGTTTTAATGCTGCTACTTCCGATTTTTTTTCGGAGCTGATAAATAAATACTTCTATCGCGTTACTTTCAATTTCTTCACCCCATGCATAGAGCGCTTCTTCTAATTGATCACGCGTAATAATATGCTCAGGATGAACCATAAGCTTACGTAATATTTGGAACTCTTTAGCTGTTAAATCAATAGACTTTCCAGCACATGATACAACTTTCGCTTGTGTATCAAGTTGCAGATCGCCCCATGTTAAAACCGATTGCTGACTCAACGTTTGCTTGCGTAATTGCGCGCGGATTCGAGCAGATAGCTCTTCTAAGCTAAAAGGCTTAACCAAATAATCATTTGCACCTAAATCTAGTCCTTCCACTCGGTCATGAATACTGTCACGTGCTGTAATGAAAATAACAGGAACATTTTTTTGTTTATGGCGGATCGTTGTTAAAACTTTTTCACCAGCCAGTTGAGGCAACCCCCGATCAAGCAAAATACAGTCATAATCATGCTGTTCAATTGCTGTAAGCGCATAATCACCTCTTTCAACCCAATCGACCTGATAACCGTCTAACTCTAACCACGATTGAATACTTTCAGCTTGAGAGCGATCATCTTCTGCAAGCAAAATTCTCATCTATTTTTCCTGTTATATCCTGATTTAATCTTGCCAAGCCTTTATAAAAAAAGCAAAGCCGCATCATTTAAATGCGGCTGAAAGCAGTAGATCTAGAGATCAACTCATTAGAACTGAACTTGATCCACCTCAATTTCTACACGTTTTAAAGGCTTATAGTCGATGTCTACTTCACCAATTAAAGTTACATTTGTATTTGGTGAAATAGGACGACCTTGCCAAAGTTCATCATCTACATCAACCGTAATGCTACCTGTCTTGTCACGAAATTGGTATTTTTCATCGCCTAAAGATTTTACAACCTGACCATGTACTTTGACCGGTGTATTATCTTTAGCCGTTAATGCATGCTTAACAGTTGTTACAGCTACTGGAGCAATTGCTGCCTGATTCACAGGTGTATTCGCCATAGCGACACTAGCAGCTGTTAGACCTGCAGTCATTATCATTGCTTTAAGCATTTTCATAAGATTACCTTTTTAATCACATCTTGGAATAACATAAGTACATCATGCATAAATGAGGTGAATCTTAAGAAAAAGTTAATTTAATGGCACAACCCGTAATACCTCTTCTAATGTCGTAAGACCATCAATGACTTTACGTGCACCCGCAATTCTCAAGGGTTCTATACCTTCTTTTTTAGTTTGTGTTCTCAAATCATTTAAGGTCATATGGCTACTAATAAGATGCTTAAGCTCAAGACTGACCGGCATAAATTCATAAATACCAACTCGCCCTTTATAGCCTGTATGACGACATTGTTCACACCCTACTGCATGATAAACTTTTTCTGGCATTTCCATAATGTAGTCAAAGGTTAGGTGTTGCCACTCGTCCTCATTAATATGAGTTTGCTGTTTGCAGTGCGGACAAAGCTGTCGTACTAAACGCTGTGCCAATACACCTAAAATAGTTGCTGCTGTCAAGAATGGTTGCACGCCTAAATCATGCAAGCGAGTCAAACTAGACGGCGCATCATTGGTATGTAAAGTTGATAATACTAAATGACCTGTTAATGCCGCCTGAATTGCCATATTCGCTGTATCTTGATCACGAATTTCCCCAATCATAATAATATCGGGGTCTTGACGCATGAGCGCACGAACACCATCTGCAAAGCCTAATTCAATTGCATTGTTGACCTGCATCTGGTTAAAACTAGGCTCTAACATTTCAATTGGATCTTCAATAGTACAGACATTGACCTGATCAGTTGCGAGCTGCTTTAACGAAGAATATAGCGTTGTCGTTTTACCTGAACCTGTAGGGCCAGTGACTAAAATAATGCCATGGCTATTTTTTGTTAATTGCTGCCACTGTTGTAATAAGCTCTCTTCAAAACCCAGTTGATGAAAAGAACGTACCAAGACATCGGGATCGAAAATACGCATAACCAGTTTTTCACCAAATGCAGTGGGCAAGGTTGATAAACGTAGCTCTGTTTCTTGGCCCTTTGGTGTCCGAGTTTTTAATCGACCATCTTGCGGTTTGCGCTTTTCGGCGACATTTAAACGTCCTAAAATCTTAATACGTGCAATCACTGCGGTTAGCGTATTTGAAGGCATGTTGTAAATGGTGTGCAAAACACCATCGATACGGAACCTGACTTTGCCATTGTCTTTGCGCGGTTCCATATGAATGTCACTCGCACTCTGCTCAAACGCAAACTGTAAAATCCAGTCGACTAATTTCACAATATGCTGATCATTGGCATCAGGGTTTTGACTATCCCCAAGTTGTAAAAGAGCTTCAACATTTTTATTATCACGGTCATGAGCTGCATCTTTTTGAGCTGAGTTTACCGCTCGACTGACCTGATAATATTCGCGTAAATAACGCTGTAATTGTTCAGGATTTAATAATACCCGCTCAATTTTTTTAGGAGCTAGACTTCGTTCAAGATTATTGAGCCAATCTGTTTGAAATGGCTGGTCTGTTCCAATCACAATTCGGTCGGCATGAATTTCAACAGCTAAAATATGATTACGAATAGCAAATTCTTGCGACATTACCTGAGTTAAAGCACTCACATCCGCCTTTAAAGGATCAATCACAAATAAAGGAAGTTGAACTCGATCTGCAAACCATAAACACAAGCGGTTTAAACTTAAATGGGCCTGTATGTGTTGCTGATCTTTTAAATTAAAATGCGCTATCCATTGTAATGGATGCCACTTTAGCTGGTCTTTTTGGCGGTGGCTTGACTGTACCAGTAATTTATCTCGTTCTGTAATACGGCCTTCTTGTAATAGTTGTTCTAGACACCAATAAGTATCTATTTCTACATGTGCATTCATGCGCTGTCCCCAATATATTTTTATAATATAGCAGAGATGTTTCAGATTTAGCTCACCCCAAAATTGTTAAATCCATTATTTAAATCTCCTTCAACTTCAAATAATTAAACCAATTCTCAACTTGATATTTTTTTGCGTCATAGGTCATGTTTATAAAAATATTTTGTATGTTGCTATGCCTAAAAAAGATACTATGCTGACTATAATAAAAAGCATAAACTGGAAACGAACACATGATTTTAAAATGATTAAAATCCACATATAACTATAAGCATAAGAGGAAGTAATATGGAACTTCCAATGACAATGTCATTACAAACTGCATCCTTTGAGGAATTCATTACTATAATTGCTGCTGCGCTTGGCTGTGGCTTATTAATTGGTTTAGAACGAGAACACAGTAAACTCAAACACGAATATAAAACTTTCGCTGGTTTCAGATCTTTTGCGATTAGTGCTTTATTAGGCGCGATCTGTTTTTTATTCGGTATTTCAATTGGGATCGTTGGAGCTTTAATCATCGGTGCAATCAGCATCGTTTCCCTAAAAAATCAGCCAAATGATCCAGGCGTTACTACCGAACTTGCATTTATCATGACTTATTTCATCGGAGCACTCTGTATTTGGAATATTTCATTGGCAGCAAGTTTAGCAGTCATCATGACGGCTATCTTAATAGCTAAACAGTCTATGCATGGTATTGCTAGCCAATGGATTACCGAGGCAGAATTGCGCGATGGAATTTTTCTACTCGCCTTACTTTTAATTGCTTTACCTTTGGTCCCGAATAAGCCGTTTTGGGGACCAGTTTTAAATCCTCATGTTATTTTAAAATTGCTCACTTTAATATTATTTGTACAGGCACTAGCTCATATTGCTAAACGATTATTATCTTCTAAAAATGCGCTATTACTTTCGTCTTTGGCTTCAGGCTTTGTTTCCAGTACAGTGGCAATTGCCACTTTAGGTTTAGAAGTACGCTCTGGTCGAGCAAATGCAACAACAAACGCGGGTGCAGCCCTGATGTCTTGCGTTTCAACGCTTATTCAAACTTTAATTATTGTGATCGGTATTAGCTTTGCTTGGTTTAAGCTAATTATATTTCCTACACTTATTGCATTAGTTGTTTTAGCTGTCTGGGCCTTCATTTTATTACGCAAAGCCGAACCCAGCACCTCTACTCCTGAATTAGATTCAAGAATGTTTAGTCTTAAAGAAGCCATTATTATTGCATCAACACTCGCTATTATTCAGGCGGGGGTCTACGGCTTAAATTTATATTTAGGGGATGCCGGATTAATTGCGGGAACCCTACTCGCATCTTTATTTGAAATACATGCGGCTATTATCGCGGTAATTGTACAAGGTGAACCTGATAGTGCTCATATGTCCCCTTTATTAATTGCTTTTATGGGAGGCTTTGCAGTGCATGCCATTGCCAAAAGTATAAACTCTGCAATTTCGGGCGGGCTGCCCTATGCACTTGCTTTCGTTCCCGCCCAGCTGATTCATATGGCTATATTCATTACTTTACTTTGGCTCAACATCCATTGGTTCTAAAGTAGAATTTATTGCACAGTAGAAGCTTTGACCATATCCACTACGGTAACTTCAATCTGACCGACTTTAAAATGAATATCGAAATTTGAAAATTTCATTTTATAGATTCTTTCAGGATCTTCTTGATAGGCAGGCCGAGGATCTAAAGCTAACACTTGCTCAAGCTCATCAAGATATTGATCATTCATTTCTTTGTTTTGTAAAAAATATTTTTGAGCATTTAGAGCAGGTTCAGACCAAATGACTGATTTACGCTCTGGTTCTGCATGTGCATAACCACTTTGTGCATCAGCAATCGCATCAGAATATTGAATATAGGGTTTGATATCTAGAATTGGAGTTCCATCTAATAAATCGCTGCCAGTGACGTACACTCGGACTGACTTTCCAATTTTTTCAACCTTCTTTAAACGTACTACAGACAAGCCCACTGGTGCTGGTCGATACATGCTACGTGTAGCAAATACGCCAATTTTTTCATTCCCCCCTAAACGTGGGGGACGAACTTGCGGACGGAATTTATCTGCACTCCCCTGATTTTTATTGTCATGAAACTGCCAAACTAGCCACAGATGACTAAATTGTTCAATTCCCTCAAAAGCCAACAAGTCGTTATAAGGTTCTACCATGTCGATATATGACTCGATATTGACCAAATTAGGCTGGCGTGGAATACCAAATTTTTCTCGATATGGAGAGCACATGTGGCCGATTATGGGGAGGGTGACAGAATTGATCATCACTTTTTCTTATAAACACAATTAAATATATTCAGTTTATCGGGAATGAATTTAGATTAGAATAGCAATCTGTTTTCTTTTAATCGTGATCGAGACCTTTAATGGCTGCTTTTAACGTCGAACGCATTACTCATGTTCACCACTGGAATGACACCCTTTTCAGTTTTAAAACTACACGCGACACTAGCTTACGTTTTAAAAATGGTCAGTTCGTAATGATCGGACTTGAAGTGAATGGCAAACCGTTAATGCGCGCGTATTCGATTGCAAGTGCAAATTACGAAGAAGAGTTAGAATTCTTCTCAATTAAAGTACAAGATGGTCCTTTAACTTCGATTTTGCAAAAAGTACAAGTTGGCGATGAAATTTTAATTTCTAAAAAACCGACAGGTACATTGGTTCATGATGACCTTTTACCGGGTAAAAACTTGTACCTTTTATCTTCTGGTACTGGCCTTGCACCATTCTTATCAATTATTCGTGACCCAGAAACTTACGAACGCTTTGAAAAAGTCATTGTTGTTCATGGTACACGTTATATTTCTGAATTAGCTTATCAAGACCTTATCTTGAATGAACTTCCAAACCATGAATTCTTTGAAGAATTAGGCATTAAAGACAAACTTGTTTATTACCCTACTGTAACTCGTGAACCTTTCCACACTCAAGGCCGTGTTACCACTGCAATTGAAACTGGTGCTTTATTCGAAAAATTTGGTTTACCACGATTTAACCGTGAAACTGACCGCGCAATGCTTTGCGGTAGCCCTGCTTTCTTGAAAGACGTTGCTGCGTTACTTGACGAACATGGTTTAGTTGAATCACCTCGTATGGGTGTAATGGGCGACTACGTGATTGAACGTGCTTTCGTAGAAAAATAAGATTTTTCTAATTAAAAAAACCGAGGACTTTACCTCGGTTTTTTTATATCTGTTTTATAGGTTAATCGTACCATCGATACAGGTAACAGCGCTTCCACCCACTAAAATTTTATCTTGATATAAATTTAGTTGAAGCTGTCCGTCACGTCCTAAAACGCGACCTTGTGAAGAAAGTACCTGATCATTTTGTGCGGGCAAAATACCATGGTAACGAATAAAAGACGCTACGCTACCATTACCACTACCACAAACTGGATCTTCATTGATTCCAATTGAAGGGGCAAATGAGCGAACTTCTATATGTTTTTGCTCATCATTATTTTCATAAAAACCATAAACCGTCGCTCCACCAACTTTCATTTCTAAATCATGTTGTTTTAAAGCAGCGAAGTCTGGTTGAGTCGCTAAAACAGCTTCGGCATTGACAGCTTGTAATACAACCCAACGCGCCCCAACATCAACCAATGCAGCATTCCATTGAGTGTCAATCTGACATTTTAAAATCTCTGCCAATTTTTGAGTCTGTGTCGTATCTAATGGCGTAATTTTAGGTTGTGGTAGTTCAAAGGAAATATGATTCAATTCACTTACCGTAAGAGCAACTAAACCTGCACTACATTGCTGTACCAATTTTCCTTCTTTAGCAGTAATTAGACCAGCTTCAAGTAAAGCATGGGCTGTGCCGATTGTAGGATGGCCTGCAAATGGTAATTCATTTTGCGGAGTAAAAATTCGAACCTGATAATCAGCTTGCGAATCTGTGGCAGGCAGTACAAATGTAGTTTCAGAGAGATTGGTCCAATTGGCAATCGCCTGCATTTGCTCAGATGTTAAGGTACTGGCATCCATAATCACCGCGACAGGATTTCCCTTAAATGCTTGTGAAGTAAAAACATCAACTTGTTTAAATGCTACAACGGACATAGACCCACTCCTACTCATTTTGATATTAAAAAATTATGGTTTTAAATCCTCACCATGCTTTTGATCTTACTGAGATATCTTTAATGGTTACAGTATCAGTTTTTATTAAAAATAATAGACACAGTTTTTAAGTCCAGAACTCGATCAAATGGACCAACCTAAAGTAATCACAATATTTGAGATAAATAACAGATCACTATAAAGTGTACCCATTGCTTTGGCTTTTTAATGAATTGATATGTACAAATATAAAAAAGTGAGTGATGACTTAACCCTTCAAATCCATAATGGAAGGCAGCCTATTGGTTCGCGTCTACCTTCAATACGAGACTGTGCAAACCATTATCAGGTCAGCATTAACACCGTAAAAGAAGCGTATCGTCAACTTGAAGATCAAGGTTTGATTTCTGTTCGTCCTCAATCTGGTTACTATGTTTGTCATGCACCTTCAAACTTGCTAGAACTCGAAGAACGTTATGTCAGTGAAGAAAAAGTGCCTCTTTCAGGTATTAGCTGCTTTCTCGCACAAATCGTTAAAAAGCAAATGGACCCAGCCTATATTAATTTGGCCCTAGCTTGCCCCTCAGGAGAAAACTTCTATCCAATTGAACGTTTAAAACGCTTAACTGCTCAAGTTTTACGTACACAACCAGATATTTTTAAAAGCTATACCTTACCACCTGGGTCAACACGACTACGCACACAAATTGCTAGACGAAGCTTGCAACTGGGCATGTTTCTTTCAGCAGATGATATTGTGCTGACTCATGGCACCATGGAGGCCTTGAGCCTAGCGATTATGGCAACAACTCAAGCGGGTGATAGCATTGCACTTGAGATCCCTACTTTTCATAATTTGTACCCACTCCTTCATAATTTAGGCCGAAAAATTGTAGAAGTTCCCACTTCGCCACATACAGGCATGTGTCTAGATACGCTTGAAGAACTCTTAAAATCTCAAAGTGTACAAGCCATATTAACGATTCCAACAGGACACAATCCCCTCGGTTTTAGTATGCCTGAAAGCAGCCGCCGTCGCTTGGCAGAGCTAGCTAATCAGTTTCAAGTTCCTGTTATTGAAGATACAATGTATGCCGAATTGCAACTTGCCGAACCTCTTTTACCCAACATTAAGGCATTTGATCAAAATGGATGGGTGTTGGTATGTAGTAGCTACACCAAGACTGTAGCACCCGACTATCGAATTGGTTGGTTAGAAGCTGGGCGCTTTCGTAATATTGTGCAGCAACTGAAATTTACAACAACAGTGGCCGAGCCTGCTTTGCTCACTGAAACCTTAGGACTTTTCTTGGAAAATGGTGGTTATGACCTGCATTTACGGCAGCTCAAAAAACGCTATCAACAACAAATTGACACCATTAAGTCTTATATTTGTCGTTATTTTCCACTCGGTACTCGAGTCAGTCGCCCACAAGCAGGATTTATTTTATGGTTAGAGTTACCCGAATCTATCGATACATTAGAACTGTTTCATCAAGCTATGGATGAAAAAATCTTATGTATGCCGGGAATTTTATGTTCGGCTGATAAACGTTTTAGTCATTGTTTACGTATTGCAGCTTGTTTTGAGTTAAATCCCAAAATGTTAAATGCTTTGATGCGTTTAGGAGAGTTGGCAAAAAATATGCTACCCGTACAAAAAGATATAGGCCAAATTCCTACTAATTCAGTAGGTTGAATCAAAAATGCAGAGTTAATAAAATAAAACCATAAATTTTTTATGCCTTTCACTTTATGAATACTGAACTCCTCTCTCCCGCAGGTTCACTTAAAAATATGCGCTATGCATTTGCCTATGGTGCAGATGCCGTATATGCAGGCCAACCACGTTACAGTTTACGTGTGCGTAATAATGCTTTTGATCATGACAACTTAAAAATCGGAATTGATGAAGCTCATGCTTTAGGTAAAAAGTTTTATGTTGTTGTGAATATTCAGCCACATAACAGCAAATTAAAAAACTTTATTCGTGATCTTGAACCTGTGATCGCTATGCAGCCAGACGCACTCATTATGTCTGACCCGGGCTTAATTATGATGGTGCGTGAGCAATTTCCTGATGTACAAATTCATCTATCGGTTCAAGCCAATGCAATTAATTGGGCAACTGTTAAATTTTGGAAAGATTACGGTCTAAGCCGTGTCATTTTATCGCGTGAGTTGTCTTTAGAAGAAATAGAAGAAATCCAGCAACATGTGCCCGATATTGAACTCGAAGTTTTTGTACATGGCGCACTATGCATGGCCTACTCAGGCCGCTGCTTACTTTCTGGATATATGAATAAACGTGATGCTAACCAAGGTGCATGTACCAATGCTTGCCGTTGGGACTATAAGCTGCATGAAGCACAAGAAGATTTAAACGGTGATGTAATTCCAGTCACTCAGCTCAATGAGTCAGAAAAGTCTTGCTGCTCATCAGCACAATCAGAAACAACTTCAGCTGAAACGCTGTTGGTACAACGTAATGATGAAGAAATGTTTGCTGCCGAAGAAGATGAACACGGCACCTATTTTATGAACTCGAAAGATTTACGTGCTGTACAACATGTAGATCGTTTAACAAAAATGGGAATCGCCTCGCTTAAAATTGAAGGCCGTACTAAATCCTATTTTTACTGTGCCCGTACTGCTCAAATTTATCGAAAAGCGATTGATGATGCATTAGCAGGAAAACCATTTGACCCAAGCTTAATGTCTCAGCTTGAAGGTTTGGCAAACCGTGGTTATACCGAAGGCTTTTTAAGACGTCATGTGCACAGTGAATATCAAAACTATGCCGATGGCTCATCACATTTTGACTATCAACAATTTTGTGGAGAAGTTTTAGGGCGTTATGGCGACTATATTCGTATTGAGGTTAAAAACCGTTTTGTGGTTGGCGACTCACTTGAGCTCATGACGCCTCAAGGCAATATCACTTTTACCTTAACCGAAATGCGCGACTTAAAAGGAAATGCAATTATAGATGCCAAAGGTTCAGGACATTTCGTTGACATTCCACTATCACAAGATGTTGATATCAGTTATGCCCTACTCATACGTAATTTGCCGCATGTGAAGGAAAGTATTACTGCATCGACATTAGCTTATTCAGCGAGTTAAAAATGGGACTTTTAATTACAAGTGAATGTATCAATTGTGATATGTGCTTACCGGAATGCCCCAACATCGCCATTTTTGAGGGCAGCAAAGTTTATGAAATTGATCCACTTCGTTGTACCGAGTGTGTAGGCTTTTACGATGCGCCAACATGTAAGGCGGTTTGTCCAATCGATTGTATAAAAAAAGATCCAGCACATATTGAAACCCAAGATAAACTATTAGAGAAATTTAAGGGATCAAATTTGCTCGGCTAATCTATCTTTTAAAAAGTTTATAGAGGATCAAGCTAAAGTCGCTGATCCTCTAAATGACTGCATGGATCAATGATTAAATAAACGAATAAATAGCTGAGACCACTTTGCAAGTGATAAAATCAAATGATCAGTTCAGTTTAATTTACTTGTATTTGTGTACCAAAAAAATTAAACAATCGTTAAAACTGATCTAACCATTTCAACATTTCATATAGATTGATTAAAACTCATTCTGGCGCAGCTCCCCATGTCTTATCTTTATTTAGCAATTGCGATTGCTTGTGAAGTCATTGCAACTTCAGCTTTAAAAGCATCTCAAGGTTTTACTGTTCCAATTCCTTCGATTATTACTGTTGTGGGTTATACAATTGCTTTTTATTTATTGTCTCTGACGCTAAAAACAATTCCGATCGGAATTGCATATGCCATTTGGTCTGGCGCGGGCATTATTTTAATTTCTGCAATTGGCTGGATATTTTACAAACAGCATTTAGACTTGGCAGCCTGCATTGGTCTTACTTTAATGATTGCAGGTATTATCATTATTAATGTGTTTTCTAAAAATACTCATCTTTAAAATATAATTTAAAAGCAACCGAGTACGATGAGAGTCCTTTATAAAAACTTCACCATACTCGGTATAAACAGCTTATTTTAAACTGCCTGTTAAAAATTGCTTTAAACGTTCACTTTTCGGGTTATTGAGTACTTCATCAGGATGACCCTGTTCTTCAATCTTCCCTTGATGCAAAAAAATTACTTGATTAGACACATGACGTGCAAAGCCCATTTCATGGGTCACCACAATCATGGTACGTCCTTCTTCAGCCAAGCCTTGCATTACTTTGAGTACTTCACCCACCAACTCTGGGTCAAGCGCACTGGTTGGTTCATCAAACAACATAACTTCCGGTTCCATAGCCAAAGCACGGGCAATCGCTACACGCTGCTGCTGACCACCAGATAAAAATGCAGGATATTTACTTTCAACGCTTTCAGGCAAACCAACTTTGCGTAGATATTTCCGCGCACGTTCTTCTGCCTCAGCACGTTTTACCCCAAGTACGTGAATTGGTCCTTCAATAACATTTTCTAGCACCGTCATGTGTGACCATAAATTAAAATGCTGAAATACCATCATGAGCTGGGTACGCATTTTTTGTAGTTGCTTTGGATCAACCACTTTTAAATTGCCTTTTTTATCAAAGACTGTGCGTAGTTTTTCACCATTAAGTTTAATAGTGCCATTGCTTGGTTGTTCTAAAAAGTTAATACAACGTAGCAAGGTACTTTTACCTGAACCAGATGAACCAATGATACTAATGACATCACCAGCATTTGCATCAAGTGATATCCCTTTAAGTACTTCATGATCGCCAAATGTCTTATGTAAATCACGAATCACTAGTTTTGCAACTTGTTCCATTATTTATGTCTCCTAATGATTCGATGGCTTTAAAAATGCCAACCAACGTTTTTCCAACTTACGAAATAGCCAAATCAAAATAAATGCCAGCATCGCATACAACACTGCGGCAATTCCAAAAGCATTGAAGGTGTCATAGGTTGCCGCATTTACATCACGCGCAATTTTTAAAATATCAGGAACAGTTGCTGTAAATGCAATGGTTGTCGCATGCAACATCAAAATGACTTCATTGCCATAAAATGGTAAAGCACGGCGCAACATCGATGGAATGATAATGCGAGTATAGAGTTTCCATTTTGACATGCCAAAAGCTTGTGCAGCTTCAATCTCGCCATGTGGAATAGAACGGATCGCCCCAGCGAAGATTTCAGTCGTATATGCACCAGTATTGAGCGCGAATGCCAAAATGGTGCAATTTATGCCCTCTCGAAAAAACGCATCGAGAGTCTGCTGTTCATGGATGTAATCAAAGCTGTAAATGCCTGAGTAAATAATCAGCAATTGTATGTACAGTGGTGTGCCACGAAAAACATATGTATACAACCAAACTGGGCCACGCAACCAAAGATTTTCTGATACTCGTGCAAGTGATAAAGGCACAGCAAGCACAAAACCAATACCAATAGAAAGCACCAATAACCAAGCAGTCATCGCTACTCCGGTCATTTGTAAACCATCAGTCCAAAGGTATGCCTGCCAATATTGTTGAAGGATTTCAATCATAATTGTCCCCTCCTCACACCAGCAGAATAACGACGTTCAAGCCACATTAAAATCAGGTTCGAGACGGTGGTAATTGCCAGATAAATCGCAGCAGCCACGATGCTGAAAAAGAACAGTTGCATGGTACTTCTACCTGCATCTTGTGTAATTTTTACAATGTCAGTCAGGCCAATAATTGAAACCAGTGCGGTTGCCTTAATCAAGACTTGCCAGTTGTTACCAATGCCTGGCAATGCAAAACGCATCATTTGAGGGAATAATACACGGCGAAAAACCTGCCAAGGGGTCATACCATAGGCCTTTGCTGCTTCAATTTGCCCCGTTGGAACCGATTGAAATGCACCACGAAAGGTCTCGGTAAAATATGCACCATAAATGAACGCTAAAGTAATCACACCAGCCACAAATGGATTGATATCAATTTGGTCCATTTGCAGTGATTCAGTAATTTGGTTTAGACCCAACTGCAAGCTATAAAATAACAGCAGCATAATGACCAAGTCTGGCACACTACGGATGAGTGTCGTATAGGCAGTCGCAATATAACGTAAGGCTTTAATACTGGAGAGTTTTGAGCTCGCACCAATTAAGCCAATAATGACAGAAAGCAGAAGTGACAACAGCGCAAGCTGGAGGGTCATCCATGTCCCGCTGAGAAGGAGTGGCCCATAGCCAGATAAAAACATGACTCATCTTCTCCTTAAAAACAATATCTAATATTGATGAGATGAGAATAGATTTAAAAATGTCGGCACTCAGCCGACATTTTTCACATCATTAGTAAATGTTAAAGGAGAAATATTTTTTCTCTAGTTTCTTGTATGTACCATCCGCAATGATTGCTGCTAGTGCTTTATCAATATTCGCTTTTAAATCTGCATCTTCTTTGCGTAAACCAATCGCTGCGCCTACACCCAGTGTTTTTGCATCAACTACATTGCCACCGACAAATGCAAAGTTTTTGCCTTTTGGTTGTTTTAAGAAAGCACCATCAACCATGATCGCATCTTGTAAAGTTGCGTCTAAACGACCTGACATCATGTCTTGATAAATCAAATCTTGGACTGGATAAGGCACAACGGTTACACCTTTTGGTGCCCAATAGGTTTTAGCATAAGTTTCTTGAATTGTGCCCTGTTGTACACCTACACGTTTACCTTTCAAAGAGGCAGCTGTAGGCAATAACGGCGAGCCTTTTTTTGCAACCATACGCGTTGGCGTGTTGTAGATTTTGTTACTAAACAAAATTTGTTTTGCGCGTTCATCAGTGACCGTCATTGATGAAAGAATACCATCAAATTTTTTCGCTTTAAGTGCTGGAATCATCCCATCAAAAGAGTTTTCAACCCAAACACATTTCGCTTTGAGTTTTGCACAAACGGCATTACCCAAATCAACGTCAAAACCAGTTAACTTGCCATCCGGTGTTTTATATTCAAACGGCGCATACGAGGACTCAGTACCAAAACGAATCACCTTCCAATCCTTTGCTTGAACATTCGTCGCAACAGCAGCCAAAACTAAGGTTGTTGAAACGAACATTTTTTTCATAAAGCTTGCCATCTTGAAGCTTCTCCTTAAAAATCCAAATAAGGTGATAAAAATTTGAGTATTTCTAACTTACTCTTCTGCCGAAATAATTGCAATTTCTATACCATAAATTAAGGATTTATGAAGATGACTAAACAGTGGATTGTATTAAGTGATTAATTGTTGAAAAATCACTCAAAATATGAAGCTAATTTTTGAGTGCATAGGCTTCTGCCATATTTTCATTTTCAACCAATGTCCGAATGGTATATTCATGGTTATGTTCTTTGGCACTGGCAAATTCACATTTCTGATCCCATGACATTGAGCAACCACTTAATAGATGACAACCCGCAAATAATTCAGCCACCCAATCTACAAACACACGAACTTTGGGTGATAAATGTCGATTTTGTAAATAAACAACAGAAATTGGCATTGGTGCTGGACGCCACTCTGTAAGAACCTCTTTCAAGGCTCCCGACTCCAGATGGTCGGCAACCATGAAACGCGGACACTGAATTAAACCGAAACCTTGAACTGCAAGCCCCACATATGAATCACTATCGTTAACAGAAACACGCCCTTTCACACCAACGCTATGAATCTCATCATCAACCATAAAATCCCAGTCAATATTACGTCCGGTACGACTATTAAAGTAATGCACGACCTGATGTTTTTGTAGATCTTCAATGGTTTGGGGTTCACCATGTTCAGCCAAATAACGGGGTGCAGCAACCGTCACGCACTGAATTGTTCCGATACGACGTGCAACCAAACTTGAATCTTTCAGCTGACCAATACGAATGACACAGTCCACCGCATCTTGTACCAAATCGACCGGACGATCACTCATTCCAATCACCAAATCAATATCGGGATACTTGGCATGAAAGTCACAAAGCATCGGAATCAGGATCAGCCGCCCAATCGAGGCTTTAACATCAATACGTAGTCGGCCTCGTGGTCCACGCTCCGAATCATGAAAATTCGATTCAACATCTTCAACATCGGCTAAAATTCGCGAAGTACGTTCATAATAAACCGCACCATCGGGTGTCAAACTGAGTTTACGAGTGGTTCGGTTCAATAAGCGAACTTGTAAATGTCTCTCTAAACCCTGAATGGTTGTTGTCACAGAAGCACGCGGTAGGCCTAAACTGTCAGCCGCTAAACTGAAACTATTTGTTTCGACAACTTTGTTAAATACTTTCATGGCATGAAATAGATCCACACGCACACTCCTATCAATGCATTTTTTAATTCAAATACATCAATTGTTATAAAAATACGAATAGTGTTATCGAATTTAATATATTTATTCGTGATTGACAAACTTTTATGCTCCGTCCATCCCCCAAACCCTGTTTCTCCCATACGGACCATAATTAAAAGTCTGAAAACAGGTATCCAAATAAGTAGGAGCACCTCATGTCATTTTCCCGCAAACAGTTCGCACTGTCTGCCATCTTTGTTGCCCTTTTAGCAACAGGAGGCAGTTTTATATTTCTACATGAAAATGCCGATGCAAAAGCTGCACCGACCCAAGCCCAACAAGCTGCTACTGTTGATGTCTCTCCTGTCATCAGCAAAACTATTACCGATTGGCAAGAATATTCCGGTCGCTTAGAAGCTATTGATCAAGTTGATATTCGGCCTCAAGTTTCGGGCAAACTCATTGCCGTTCATTTTAAAGATGGGAGTCTGGTTAGAAAAGGCGAGTTACTTTTTACAATTGACCCTCGTCCATTTGAAGCAGAACTTAATCGTGCACAAGCACAACTTGCTTCAGCCGAAGCGCAAGTCACCTATACAGCAACCAATCTTTCCCGTATTCAACGTCTAATTCAAAGTAATGCTGTATCACGCCAAGAACTTGATCTGGCAGAAAATGATGCACGCTCAGCCAGTGCCAACCTACAAGCAGCCAGAGCAGCCGTTCAATCTGCACGCTTAAATCTGGAATATACCCGTATTACTGCACCAGTTAGCGGTCGAATTTCGCGTGCTGAAGTGACCGTGGGTAATGTGGTTTCTGCGGGTAACGGAGCACAAGTTTTAACGAGTTTAGTGTCAGTATCCCGTCTCTATGCATCTTTTGATGTTGATGAACAAACTTACCTGAAATACATCAGTAATCAGCGTAATTCTGCACAAGTTCCTGTCTATATGGGACTTGCCAATGAAACTGGTTTTTCTCGTGAGGGAACCATCAACTCAATCGACAATAACCTAGACACAACCTCAGGCACGATTCGTGTTCGTGCAACTTTCGACAATCCAAACGGAGTTTTATTACCGGGTTTATATGCTCGGATCCGTCTGGGTGGTGGCCAACCACGTTCAGCCATTCTCATTAGCCCAACAGCCATTGGAGTCGATCAAGATAAGCGTTTTGTTGTTGTAGTCGATGCTAAAAACCAGACCGCTTACCGTGAAATAAAAATCGGGGCGCAACAAGATGGCTTGCAAATCGTAAATAGCGGATTACAAGCGGGCGACCGTATTGTGGTGAATGGTTTACAGCGCATTCGTCCGGGTGACCCTGTTACACCGCACCTCGTCCCTATGCCGAATGCACAAATCATTGCAAGTACTAACACGCCCCAACCTCAGCCAACAGAAAAAACTTCAACTCCGGCAAAAGGTTAATTGCATATGAATATTTCCAAATTTTTTATCGATCGGCCGATCTTTGCTGGTGTGTTATCAGTTTTGATTCTGCTTGCTGGTCTACTTTCCGTATTTCAGTTACCGATTTCCGAATATCCCGAAGTTGTACCGCCATCTGTGGTTGTGCGTGCTCAATATCCGGGTGCAAACCCGAAAGTAATTGCTGAAACTGTTGCCTCTCCGCTTGAAGAATCAATCAACGGCGTAGAAGACATGCTGTATATGCAATCTCAAGCAAACAGCGACGGTAACTTAACCATTACAGTGAACTTCAAACTCGGTATTGACCCAGATAAAGCTCAACAATTGGTTCAAAACCGTGTGTCTCAGGCAATGCCTCGTCTACCTGAAGATGTACAGCGTTTAGGTGTCACCACCTTAAAAAGTTCTCCCACTTTAACTATGGTTGTGCATCTGACCTCACCAGATAACCGCTACGACATGACTTACTTACGTAACTACGCGGTACTGAACGTAAAAGATCGTTTAGCACGCTTACAAGGTGTAGGTGAAGTAGGTTTATTTGGTTCTGGTGACTACGCTATGCGGGTGTGGTTAGACCCACAAAAAGTAGCGCAACGTAACCTCACAGCCACTGAAATTGTGAATGCAATCCGTGAACAAAATATTCAGGTTGCGGCAGGTACAATTGGTGCGTCACCAACCAACTCTCCTGTACAACTTTCAGTGAATGCCCAAGGTCGTTTAACCACTGAGCAAGAATTTGCAGACATTATTTTAAAAACTGCACCGGATGGCGCAGTCACCCGATTGGGTGATGTTGCACGTGTTGAACTTGCAGCCTCACAATATGGCTTGCGTTCATTGCTAGATAATAAACAAGCTGTTGCTATTCCAATTTTCCAAGCTCCAGGTGCCAATGCTTTGCAAGTTTCCGATCAAGTGCGTAGCACAATGAAGGAGCTTTCAAAAGATTTCCCATCTTCAATTAAATACGACATTGTTTACGACCCGACTCAATTCGTACGCTCTAGTATTAAGGCGGTCGTTCATACCTTGCTTGAAGCAATTGCACTGGTTGTTGTGGTTGTTATTTTATTCTTACAAACATGGCGCGCGTCGATTATTCCATTGCTTGCAGTACCAGTTTCAATTATTGGTACATTTGCACTTATGCTTGCGTTTGGCTACTCGATCAATGCGCTTTCACTGTTCGGGATGGTACTCGCCATCGGGATTGTGGTCGATGACGCGATTGTCGTCGTCGAAAATGTCGAGAGGAATATTGAAGCAGGTTTAAGCCCAAGAGATGCAACTTATCGTGCCATGCGAGAAGTGAGCGGTCCAATTATTGCGATTGCCTTAACCCTCGTTGCGGTCTTCGTACCCCTTGCCTTTATGACGGGTTTAACAGGGCAATTTTATAAACAATTTGCCATGACGATTGCCATTTCAACTGTCATTTCGGCATTTAACTCCCTTACGCTCTCTCCTGCTTTAGCAGCCATGTTACTGAAAGGACATGATGCTAAACCTGATGCATTAACACGCATTATGAACCGCATATTTGGACGTTTCTTTGCGCTGTTTAACCGCGTATTTACACGTGCGTCAGACAACTATGGTAAAGGCGTAAGTCGTGTCATATCTCATAAAGCATCGGCAATGGGTGTCTATGCAGCACTTCTCGGCTTAACCGTTGGTATTTCTTATATTGTTCCTGGTGGCTTCGTTCCTGCCCAAGACAAACAATATTTAATTAGCTTTGCTCAATTACCAAATGGCGCTTCATTAGATCGTACCGAAGCGGTTATCCGCAAAATGAGTGATACAGCGCTCAAACAACCCGGGGTAGAAAGTGCTGTTGCCTTCCCTGGCCTCTCCATTAACGGTTTTACCAACAGCTCAAGCGCCGGTATTGTCTTTGTAACGTTAAAGCCATTCGATGAACGTAAGGCCAAAGACTTATCTGCCAATGCAATTGCAGGTGCTTTAAACCAGAAATATTCAGCAATCCAAGATGCCTATATTGCAGTTTTCCCACCTCCACCAGTGATGGGTTTAGGTACCATGGGCGGCTTTAAACTCCAACTTGAAGACCGAGGTGCCTTGGGCTATTCAGCCTTGAATGATGCTGCACAAAACTTTATGAAAGCAGCTCAGTCAGCCCCTGAACTAGGTCCAATGTTCTCAAGTTATCAAATTAATGTACCTCAACTGAACGTAGATCTGGACCGTGTAAAAGCCAAGCAGCAAGGTGTGGCTGTAACCGATGTGTTCAATACTATGCAGATTTATTTAGGCTCTCAGTACGTCAACGACTTTAACCGCTTTGGTCGTGTTTATCAGGTTCGTGCTCAGGCCGATGCTCCTTTCCGTGCTAACCCTGAAGATATCTTGCAACTAAAAACCCGCAACAGTGCCGGACAAATGGTGCCTTTATCTTCATTGGTGAATGTGACTCAAACTTATGGTCCTGAAATGGTGGTTCGTTATAACGGCTATACCTCAGCGGACATTAACGGCGGCCCTGCACCGGGCTATTCATCTAGCCAAGCTGAAGCTGCTGTTGAACGTATTGCTACTCAAACCTTACCACGCGGCATTAAGTTTGAATGGACTGATTTAACCTACCAAAAAATCTTGGCTGGTAATGCAGGACTCTGGGTATTCCCAATTAGCGTATTACTCGTGTTCTTGGTATTGGCAGCACAATACGAAAGCTTAACTCTGCCTTTAGCTGTAATTCTCATTGTGCCAATGGGAATCTTAGCGGCTCTGACAGGTGTTTGGCTTACGGGTGGAGATAACAACATCTTTACGCAAATTGGTCTGATGGTACTGGTCGGGCTGGCCTGTAAAAATGCCATTTTAATTGTCGAATTTGCAAGGGAACTTGAAATGCAAGGTGCAACTGCATTTAATGCCGCAGTTGAAGCGAGTCGTCTGCGTTTACGTCCAATTTTAATGACATCAATTGCATTCATTATGGGTGTAGTACCACTGGTTACCTCAACAGGCGCAGGTTCTGAAATGCGTCATGCCATGGGTATAGCAGTGTTCTTCGGCATGATCGGGGTAACGTTGTTTGGTTTATTCCTCACCCCAGCCTTTTATGTCCTGATTCGTACACTCAACAGCAAACATAAACTGCATTCGGCAGCCGTTCATGAAGCGCCATTAGCTAACCCACATGATCACTAAGGAGGACATTTGATGACATCATCAAAACAAAAATGGTTAGTGTCCTCACTCATGGGAAGCCTGCTCCTTGCAGGCTGCTCATTGGCTCCGGAATATCAACCTGCAAAGGTCATAGTTCCTGTTAAATTTAAAGAGTCAGACCCTAAACTTGAAGATAGCAACTGGAAAATTGCTCAACCTGCCGATGCACAATCACGTGGCGAATGGTGGCGTGTTTTTAATGACCCACTGTTAAACGAACTAGAGCAACAAGCAATTGCTGGTAACCAAAACATTAAAGCTGCTGCTGCCAATATTCAAGCTTCACGTGCATTACGTTCAGCAGCGCAAGCGGAACGCTTACCAAGTATTGGTGCTGGCTTTGGCCCAACTCGCCAAAAACCATCTCCCGCTTCACTGGGTTTAGATGATAATGCGCATACATCTGCACAAACCTTATGGCGTGCTCAAGCTAGTGTTTCATATGAGCTTGATTTATTTGGTCGTATTGCTAGTAGTGTCAATGCAGCAACAGCTGATGTACAGCAACAAGAAGCGTTATACCAGTCGGCACTTTTAGCATTACAAGCAGATGTTGCACAAGGCTATTTTCTAATTCGCCAGCTTGATGCTGAACAAGTAATTTATAATCGCACTATTAAGTTACTTGGCGAGACACGTGACTTAGTTCAAACACGTTTTAGAAATGGATTAGTCAGTGAATTAGATGTTTCTCGCGCACAGACCGAACTGGCTACAGCTCAAACCAATGCACTAACCATTGCCCGTAACCGAGCAATTGCAGAGCATTCACTTGCTGTTTTACTTGGAAAAACGCCAGCTGACTTCAACCTAGCAGCTCACCCCTTAGCAACAAACAGCATTCGCCTTCCAGCAGGTCTACCTTCAACTTTGCTTGAAAGACGGCCTGACATTGCTGCTGCTGAACGTGCTATGGCAGCAGATAACGCACGTATTGGAATTGCGCGTGCTGCTTTCTTCCCAAAACTAGATCTGACAGGTGCGCTCGGTTATGAATCATCAACTTTAGGTGATTTAGGTAAATGGTCGAGCCACACATTCTTGCTTGGGCCAGTCGCAGGCACTATTTTATCTTTACCCTTGTTTGATGGTGGGCAACGTAAAGCTGGAGTTGCTCAAGCGCGAGCTGCTTATGAAGAAAGCGTTGCGAATTATCGCCAAACAGTGCTAAATGCATTCCGTGAAGTTGAAAATGGTTTGTCCGATCAACGTATTCTCGATCAACAAATACAAGCTCAAAACCAAGCACTCTCTTCTTCTCGTCACGCAAATCAGCTTTCTCATCTACGTTATCGAGAAGGTGCTATTAGCTATCTTGATGTAATTGATTCTGACCGTACTATTTTGCAACAAGAGCAACTTTCTGCCCAGCTTAACGGCAGCAGAATGATGGCTAGTGTAGATTTAATTCGGGCATTAGGTGGTGGATGGCATGATGCAGAGTCATCGGTAAAAACTAAAAGTTAATTCTTACATAATTAACTAGATATAAAAAAAAGCGCCATACGGCGCTTTTTTTTATATCTACAACTTATTGTGCATATACAGGGAATTTTGCACAAACAGTTTCAACTTTCGCTTTTACGTCAGCAATAACTTTTTCGTCACCTTTGCTGTCAATCACATCAGCGATCCAACCAGCAAGTTCACGAACTTCAGCTTCACCGAAACCACGAGTTGTTACCGCTGGAGTACCGATACGGATACCAGAAGTCACAAATGGAGAGCGTGGATCATTTGGAACTGAGTTTTTGTTAACAGTAATGTGAGCAGCACCTAACCAAGCATCTGCTTCTTTACCAGTTACGTCTTGTTTAATTAAAGATAACAAGAACAAGTGGTTGTCAGTACCACCAGAAACAACGTCATAACCACGAGCGATTAATACTTCAGCCATAGCTTGAGCATTTTTCACAACTTGTTGTTGGTAAGCTTTGAAGTCATCAGACATTGCTTCTTTGAAGCAGATTGCTTTAGCAGCAATCGCATGCATCAATGGACCACCTTGGTTACCAGGGAATACAGCTGATTGAAGTTTTTTCTCGATTTCTTCATTCGCTTTCGCAAGGATTAAACCAGAACGTGGACCACGAAGTGTTTTGTGAGTCGTAGTTGTGGTTACGTCAGCAATTTGAACTGGGTTTGGATATACACCCGCAGCAACTAAACCTGCAACGTGAGCCATATCAACAAAAAGGTAAGCGCCAACTTTGTCCGCGATGTCACGGAAACGTTGCCAATCTACAACACGGCTATAAGCAGAGAAACCAGCAACGATCATACGTGGCTTGTGCTCTAATGCTAAACGCTCAACTTCTTCATAATCGATCTCGCCAGTTTCAGAGTTTAGACCATACTGAACCGCGTTATAAGTTTTACCAGAGAAGCTTACTTTTGCACCGTGAGTCAAGTGACCACCGTGAGCCAAGCTCATACCTAAAACAGTATCGCCTGGGTTAAGAAGCGCTAGATAAACAGCAGAGTTAGCTTGTGAACCAGCGTGTGGTTGAACGTTTGCGTAATCTGCACCAAAAAGTTCTTTAGCACGATCAATCGCCATTTGCTCAATGATATCCACATATTCGCAACCGCCATAATAGCGTTTACCTGGATAACCTTCTGCATATTTGTTCGTAAGTTTTGATCCTTGCGCTTCCATCACAGCAGGAGAGCAATAGTTTTCAGATGCAATTAACTCGATATGTGCTTCTTGACGCTCACCTTCAGAAGCAATTGCTTGAGCTAATTCTGGATCAAATTCAGAAATGGAAATATTGGCAAACATTAGCGGGGGTCCTATAAGTAGGGCTTTTAAGCCGTGCTAAGATTGCGACATATTGTAGCATGAAGTTTATAATTAAACAGAATCAAGTTAGCTCAGTTTTAAATAAAAATGGCTCAAGTTTTATAAAAAATGAGCCATTGTTTATAAATCAATAAAAAAGCTGGTTTAAAGCTTATATTTTAAATTTTTTCATCGTTAACCCTAGATTAAAATAATGTTAAAAATACTTTAAATATCAATAACTCTATTGTGCGGCTAGCAAAGTCTGAACATTTCCAACGATGTTGTCTACATTACTACTCATCGCCGTATTATGGTCCCAGTTACCCGTCACATAACTATTAATTTTAGTACCTACTACTGTGGCATTAGATATCAATAGATCAGTTGCTAATTTAGGAACCGTTGTATCTGCTTGCCCCTGATAAATAATAATTGGGGTAGTTACTTTTACTTGTAATGGCTGCGAATCTTTTTCTAAAAAGGTTTTAACTAACGGTACAGCCATAAAGTTAGGTTGTGTACGCATATAACCATCCAATGTTTCTCCATGGGTGGCAATATAAACTTGCATAGTAGCGTTAAAATTTGCTGCCAAGGGCTCATAGCAAAAACCTTCAGCTTCTTGTGCAATCCTTGAGATAGATTCAGTAAATACTTGACGATAGTCAAAATCTGGATGGGTATTACGAATTCCTGCTACAACTAGAGCTGTATATGCATCAAGCTGCGTATAGATTGCTTTTTTCTCATATACTGATGCGCTTGCAGCTTCTAGTTCCCCATTTAAAAGAATACTTCCCAAATTAGAGGCTGGCGCTACCGCTATCGTACCTTTATAGTCTAACTGTGCACGACTCGCATATTGTGCAGCGCCCAACGCAGCATGCCCACCTTGTGAATGCCCGACGGTAAGCCATTTTTTTGAAGTTAATAAATTACGCTGTAATAAATAGTTACGCGTTGTAACTACAGCATCCGTAATTGAGAAAGCCTCACTTTTAACATTTAAAAAAGGATGTATGCCTGGTGTGCCTAAACCTTCATAGTCAGGTGCAACGACAACATAACCTGCTGCAAGTAACTTACTAATTAAATCTTTTGTACTATCTGCTAAAGCTGCTTTACTTGGTGCACAGGCATCTGCAACACCTGTAGTGCCATGTGCCCAGACTACAATTGGCCAACCGCCTGCTGGTGGTGGAGTGTTTGGTGTGAATACCAAACTGGTTGCCTGCACCTCTTGCCCACTTTGGCCCAACATTTTATAAGTTAAAATGCTACTTTCTGCAGCTACTGTTCCCAAATTGGTACTTGTATAGGCATCAACTTTAACCACTGGATTTTTAATATTATTGGTTGGAGTATCTGATGGATCGACAATAGCTGAGTTATCATCACTACCCCCTCCTCCACAAGCGACTAAAAATAAACTCGTGCTAAGAACGCTCGTCATGAACAGTTTCATTTTCATTGGTATATCTTCCCTTAAATTCCATTTTTGTTTTGCTTTAGTTTTTTAATCAACATTTTCTAATGCCTTAAAAACAATTACGCCTAAACTTAATTTTTGGCAAGTTCTATTTGATGAAACGAATCTCTGAAATACTCTCATTTTTTAATAGAAATTGTCGTTATAGCTACTTTCTAGCCCTACTTCGTGTTTTAAAGTAGATAGCCAACTGTTACCATTCCTAGCTACTCGTGATTTTTTAAAGGGCCAAATATGCAAGCCATTATTTTAGATACAGAAACTCATACACTAAATGGTTTGCCTATTGAAATTGCGTATGCCCCGATTGAACTGAAGGAAGGAAAACTCACCTTAGATAAAAGCAAATTGTTTGATCAGTTATATCAAGTGGGTGCGCCTATCTCTTATGCTGCAATGGCAGTACACCACATATTAGAAACAGATTTAGAAAACCAGCCTCACTATAAAACCTTTAAATTACCAGAGACTACAACTTATATTATTGGCCACAATATTGATTACGATATTGCCGCGATTGCTCGTTGCGGTGTGGATGTATCGAATATTAAACCGATTTGTACTTTGGCTTTGGCACGTAAAGTTTGGGCAGATGCAGAGGCTCATAATATCTCAGCACTGATCTATATGATTTCTCAAGGCAGCAGTAAAGCCCGAGAAATGCTTAAAGGTGCACACCGTGCCGATGCAGATATTATTTTGACTGCTAATATTTTGATGCATATTGTCTATCATCTAAATATTCAAGATATTGAAGAGCTATACCGAGTTTCTGAAGAAGCACGTATCCCCACAACGGTTAACTTTGGTAAGCATAAAGGCACAGCAATTGCTGAACTTCCTAAAGACTATATTCAATGGCTACTACGCCAAGATGAGCTTGATGTCTATCTTCGCAAAGCATTAGAAAGTGCCTTTTAAGATTTTAACCAAATGATATTTATAGATTATTCATCATATTGTCATTTTTAAGTTTTATTATTAACCCCATTTATATTTTATTAAAAACAGTACTGTTCGACTCACAAGATTGAACAGTCTGATTTATTTTTATATTGGGGAAAAGTAATGGCTGGTTTTTATAGAACCAATTTGGGAAGAGTTGCGCTTCAACAACGCAATATTGTTTTAAATGCAAAACAAAGACGTTTGTTACTATTAATAGACCATGAAGATTTTCAGAACTTAAATGGTGAATTTAAAAAACGTATTGCTTCTCCAGAGCTGATTCAACAGCTTATCGACTTAGAACTTATTGCCCCAATTGCCTCTACCGATACATCTACTAATGAAGAAATTATTCTAAAAACATCAGCCATAAATAAAGTAGAAGAAAATCAAAAAGAATGTGTTGATAGCTCTATACCGCATTCCGCTCATCTTATTGGAGAAATCCAGCTTTCCGAGCAAAAAACTTTAGATCAGTCCAGTACTACATATTTTCAACCAGTAATATCTTCTGAGGCTCTTTCTTTCGAAGAAATACAACAGTTAATGATAAAAACACTTAGCAGTTATTGCGGACTAATGACTAAACCACTTGTTCAAAAAATAGAGAAAACTACAACAATACAAGAGCTTAAACTATGTCAAATGCAATGGATTACAAGTTTGCAAGAATCAAGCATTCCCCCTCAAGAACTTGCAAGAGCTTTACGTACAATTAACTATTCAATTCAGCTTCTCTCACAAAGCATATAAAATATTGAACAACTTGCTGTTTAATTAAGCATTAAAATCACTTGGCACGTATTTCGTGCTTTACCTGCAAGTGTTTTTTTCCTATGATGTGCCCCACACATGCGCTCGTAGCTCAGTTGGATAGAGTACAGGTTTCCGAAACCTGGGGTCGTGGGTTCGATCCCCGCCGGGCGCACCAGCTTTTATATAATAATTTCTCAATTTATCTTAATTTTATAAAATTCCGACTATTTTACTTGGTTTATTAATCATTATCGCTCAAAATATACCCCTCTTTCATAATGTGAGAATTTCATGACTGATGCTTTGGTTTTAAGAGATTTGTCCAAAACATATCGTAATGGTTTTCAGGCGTTAAAAGGTATTAACCTCACTGTGCCTGAAGGTGAATTTTATGCGTTGTTAGGTCCAAACGGTGCCGGCAAATCAACAACCATTGGTATTATCAGCTCCCTCACAAAAAAAACCTCAGGAACAGTTGAGATTTTTGGGCACAACCTCGATACCCATCCTTCTCTGGCAAAACAGCAGCTTGGCGTCGTTCCTCAAGAATTTAACTTCGGGCAGTTTGAAAAAACATTCGATATTTTAGTCACTCAAGCTGGCTATTACGGTATCCATAAAAAGATTGCAGAAAAACGTGCTGAACATTATTTAGAAAAACTCGGTTTGTGGGAAAAACGTAATATACAAGCACGTATGCTGTCTGGCGGTATGAAACGTCGTCTGATGATTGCCCGTGCCATGATGCATGAGCCTAAACTTCTTATTCTAGATGAACCTACTGCGGGTGTAGATATTGAATTACGCCGTTCTATGTGGGATTTTCTGACCGAAATGAACGAAAGCGGTACTTCTATTATTTTAACGACCCACTATTTAGAAGAAGCAGAAATGTTGTGTCGTCGCATTGCGATTATTGATCGCGGTGTAATTAAAGAAGATACCAGCATGAAGAGCTTCCTTAATCAGCTCAATGAAGAATCATTTATCTTCGATTTAGCCGAACCGATTGGGCCGCTCCAGTTAAACATTATTGGTGTCAAGTTCAACTTAATTGATAGCAATACTTTAGAAGTCACGATGGATAGAGCGCATACATTGAATGACCTATTCCAGTTATTAGAATCTCAAGGTATTCGTGTTCACAGTATGCGTAATAAATCGAACCGTCTAGAAGAGTTATTTGTCAAAATGGTCGAGAAAAATCTTGAAGGAGAGGCAAAATGAATTTTAGCCAACTGCAAATTGCTCTCTGGACCATAGTTCGTAAAGAAGTACGCCGTTTTCTACGCATTTGGCCACAAACCTTATTACCACCGGCAATTACGATGAGTTTGTACTTTGTCATTTTTGGTAATTTGGTTGGTTCACGCATTGGACAAATGGGTGGTGTGAGCTATATGCAGTTTATTGTGCCTGGCTTAATTATGATGGCTGTTATTACTAATAGTTATGCCAACGTGTCTTCCAGTTTCTTTAGCGTAAAATTCCAAAAAAGCATTGAAGAGCTCATCATGAGTCCTGTGCCACTACATATTATTTTGTGGGGCTATGTGATCGGTGGTATTTGCCGTGGTGTATTAGTTGGTACAATTGTGACTGCAATGAGCATGTTCTTTACTGACCTTTTCATACACAACTGGTTCGTAACTATATATACAGTCTTAATTACTTCAGTTCTTTTCTCATTAGGTGGTTTTATTAATGCAGTCTATGCAAAATCATTTGATGATATTTCTATTATTCCAACCTTTGTTCTTACACCCTTAACTTATTTAGGTGGTGTGTTTTATGCCATTAGTTCCCTTGGTCCTTTTTGGCAAAAACTTTCTTTAATTAACCCTATTGTTTATATGGTTAATGCTTTCCGTTTCGGTATTTTAGGTCATAGCGATGTGAATGTTTCATTCTCTTTAATCATTGTGACATCATGCTGTGTTGTACTTTACGGAATTGCTTACTATTTACTTGCTCGTGGTTCAGGAATGCGTGAATGAGTGTCGAACAGTCTTTGTTGGGGAAAGAAACCCAATATCCAACTAACTATCAACCTGATGTTTTATTTCCAATTGCTCGTGCTCAGTCTCGTGAAGCCTACTCGCATATTGAAGGCATCACACAAGGTAAAGATTGGTGGCATGTTTTTGAAATTTCATGGTTAAACGCTCATGGTATTCCGCAAGTTGCTATTGGCAGAATTACGCTACCTGCATCTTCACCGAATTTGATTGAATCTAAGTCATTAAAACTTTACTTCAATAGTCTTAACTTCACTCAGTTTGAGTCTAAACAATCATTTATTGAAACTGTTGAAAAAGACCTCTCGGCGGCGGCTGGTGCAAAAGTTGAATTAACCCTAGTTCAAGTAGATGATTTAGAGATTTCTAAGCCTCAAGGTATTTGTGTTGACGACCTCACTCCAGAGCGTTTAGAACAACATCCTGATGCCACTCTTTTAAAACTAGATGAGTCTGATGAAGAAGTCGAAGTTGAATTGTATTCTCATCTTTTAAGAAGTAACTGCCCAGTCACGGGACAACCTGATTGGGGTACAGTTTTTATTCGTTTTAAAGGCAAAAAACCTTGTTATCGTAGTGTTTTAGCTTATATTATCTCGTACCGTCAGCATAACGGCTTTCACGAACAGTGTGTCGAACAGATCTTTGCCGATATTTGGCAAAATCTACAGCCTGAAAAGCTGATGGTTTATGCAACTTATACTCGTCGCGGCGGACTTGATATTAACCCTTGCCGAGTATCGGATCTTTCATGGATGCCAAAACCGATTCGATTGGCACGACAATAAAACGAATAATTTGAGGATATACCATGCCGTTTTTTGGTTTTACCCCTTCTGAAGGCTTATTGAACGATATACAAACTGGAATTGCGAATAAAAATTCTAGTGAACCTTTATATCCACTTCGCGATAAGATTGCTTTACAACTCAATGAAGAAATTATTGATAATGTCTTAATTCAGTTAGTTCAGCATTTTCCTGCAAGTGAAAAGCGCGATACTGCCGAAAAACTAGCAGGCTATGTCAAATCAACTGTTGCTGTTCTTTTAAAGCAATTGCTAAGCAAAGCACCTAACGATGTAGTTAAACAGTCAGTAGAGTTTTCTGAAAAAAGCTTATTTAAAGACCCACAAGGCCAATATAAAATAGGCGTAAATTTAGATGCAGGTTTAGTGACTAACCTTAAGCATAACTTTACTGAGCTTGAAGCAGGCAATGACATTAATAAAGCTGCTTTAGCTGAATTATATAAACAATTCGGCGATGCGATGATCAAACACTTCATGTCTGATTTTAACAAGACATTAGACCTCGGTATGATCAAGCGTAAAGCAGCAGATATTGGTGCAGCAGCTGTAACAAAAGCTGTTCACATTGCAATCGACAAACTGATTCCAAGCTTAAATCGCACTGAACTTAAAGCGATGGCTGAATATCATGATGGTTTATTCTTTAACTAATAAAAAATAGACTATCGGAAACCTAGCGAGAGCTAGGTTTTTTTATTGCAAAATATTGATATACATTGCCATTCACCACGTTTATGTTAGCATGCGCCAAGCACTGATTGACCTTAGTTAACGCCGCATGTCTCCTAGCCCACAATATAAATTTTTACGCCAAGCTCCTCGAGATGGTCTTAGCACCGCTATGCAACCGTCAAAGTGGCAACAGCTCCATGTTGACCCTTGGTTATGCCTATTTCTGCTCTTAAATGCTTTATTAGGTTTAACCGTACTATATAGTGCTTCTGCACAGGATGTGGGGTTAGTGAGTAAACAAGCCATGAGTTTTGGTATTGGCTTTTTAGTTATGTTTGGTCTAGCCCAAATTCCGCCCAAGGTCTATCAAGCTTTTTCACCATATTTTTATTTGTTTGGCTTATTTTCACTTGTGGCAGTCATGGTGTTTGGCGAAGTCCGAATGGGTGCTCAGCGCTGGATTGATATTCCCGGTTTCGGAAGTGTCCAACCCAGTGAGTTCATGAAAATCGGCATGCCCATGATGGTTGCATGGTTTTTAGCACGAAAACCCCTTCCCCCTAGCTTTTCACAAGTTGTTTTATCCTTAATGTTAATTGGTATTCCTTTTTTACTAATTGCAGAACAACCCGATTTAGGGACATCAGTGTTAGTGCTAGCAAGTGGCATATTTGTTTTATTTTTAAGTGGACTATCATGGCGTATGATCGGTGCTGCAGGAGCGTGCGCTGCGGTCATCATTCCGATTGCTTGGGAATTTCTTTTACACGACTATCAACGTCAAAGGGTTTTAACGTTGCTTGACCCAGAGGCGGATGCTCTCGGTACAGGTTGGAATATTATTCAATCTAAAACTGCGATTGGTTCTGGTGGTTTTTCGGGCAAAGGATTTCTTGAAGGAACTCAATCACATTTGCACTTTTTACCCGAAGGTCATACCGACTTTATTATTGCCGCGTATTCCGAAGAATTTGGGCTCATCGGTGTACTTATTTTAGTTATTCTTTATTTTGCTATTATTTTTAGAACATTCCAAATCGGTTTACAAAGCTTCCATAACTATGGACGTTTAGTTGCTGGCGCCTTTGGTTTGTCATTTTTTGTGTATGTATTTGTAAATGCGGGAATGGTCAGTGGTATTTTACCTGTAGTAGGTGTTCCTTTACCTTTTATGAGTTATGGCGGAACAGCTATTATTACTTTAATGGCCACCTTTGGTTTAGTCATGTCCATTCATACACATCGATAATCTGGAATTTTAAAACGATATGTTGTCTCAACACTTAAATAAAACTTTAAAAATGCTCGCTTTGTGTACTGGTTTAATCAGTACAAGTCACTTCGCTCAGGCCAACGATTTTGCAACACATCCTGACTATGTAAATTTTAAACAAAAAACCATGAGCGCTTATGGATTAAGTGGCGATCAAGTTGATGCAGCCATGAGTGGTGCAAAAAATTTACCAAACATTCTAAATATTATGACTCGTCCAGGGGAAAGCAAACCTTGGTATGACTATCGTTCTATGTTTTTGGTTGAAGGGACAATTCAACGTGGCGTCCGTTTTAAAAACCAATATGCAGATGCTTTAAACCGCGCTGAACAACAATATGGTGTACCTCAAGCTGTCATTTTGGGCATTTTAGGTGTTGAAACAGGTTATGGCGCGAATAAAGGTTCTTTTATTACACGTGATGCCTTAGCCACACTTGCTTTTGGCTACCCTCGCCGTGCTGAATATTTTGGCGATGAGTTAGCTGCTCTTATTGCATGGACTTATAAAGAAGGTTACCCAACAAATAGTATTGTAGGTTCCTACGCAGGTGCAATTGGCTATCCACAGTTTATGCCGAGCAATATTAGTAAATATGGTGTCGATTATGACGGTAATGGGCATATCGACTTAAGAAACTCTGCAGAAGATGCAATTGGTTCAATCGCAAACTACTTAGCAAAACAAGGATGGCAACGCGATCAACCTATCGGGTTTATGGCGCGTTACACGGGATCAAATCCGGAAAGTATTATTGCTAAAGATTTAACTCAGCCTTTTCCATATGGTGCATTAAAGACGCTAGGCATCTCACCATTAAATCCTTTAGTTAAAATTGATGATCTGGATATGGTAAATGTTATTCAATTACAAGACTATAATGGTCCGATTTACTATTTAACTTACCCGAATTTTCAAGTGATTACGACCTATAATAAGAGCCGTATGTATGCGACTGCTGTATGGTTATTAGGCACTGAAGTGGCTAGCCGATAGGCTAGCTTTTTTATGAGTTATGTAAAAGTCAATAAATATTTTTGTTAAATAGGTCACAATACGCACAAATTTAATATTTTGTTACACTTTTGATTATTTTTTAACCCAGAACTGTAAGTTTTTGCCCTTTTTGTAACGATTTCTCGTTAAAGACTAGACACTCTCCGTAAGCGATGAATATTATCCACCCCAATGTAGCAATTGCAAAAGTGAATAATCAGACATGTTCACTTTAAATTTCAGTCAATCGCTGAAAGAAAAAAGTACATGTTCTCAGGAGTTTATACAAATGCAGTTATCGCTGAAATACGTTCTTGCACTGACGGCTAGTTTAAGTATGGCCCCATTGCACGCTGAAATGGTGCAATCATCATCATTAAATAATGATGTAGATGGCTCTAATTTAGCAGCTCGTGTATTGAGTAAAGATACTCAAAATTTTAATTCTCGTTTTTCTAACATTAACAGTCTTTCAATCACTGAACGTTCTGGCGACCAAATTCGTCGTCAAGCGATCGCAGCAAAAATTGAAATCCCTGAAGATGAGCCTTCAGTGATTGAAAAACTTAACACAGTAGCTTCAAACACTGTTCGTAAGTTTAGCCAAACTGGCATGGCTTCATGGTATGGTCGTCAATTCCATGGCCGTAAAACAGCAAATGGTGAAACATTCGATATGAATGCTCTCACTGCTGCTCACCGTAGCCTACCATTGAACTGTTACATCCGAGTAACGAATAAAGACAATGGTAAAAGTGTGGTTGTAAAAGTAAATGACCGTGGTCCTTTCCATGGCAATCGTGTACTTGACCTATCATACGGTGCAGCTAAACGTCTTGGCATTACCAATGCTGGAACTGCAAAAGTAAATATTGAACGTGTTGATGGTCCAACTTCATAAGTTATAGCCTCTAGAGTTCATGTAAAAAGCCGCAATTTTTTCTGCGGCTTTTTTATGTATTAAACTATAAAAATAATTTCCAACTTAGGTTAAAAAAATTATCTTTTTTAGCCCTTCTCCACCCTTAAATTTGAATATTTTTTACACAAAAAAGTACGTTTATCTTATCCAAGCTTATTTTGCTTCTAAATTGCGCTTAGAGCGACTTTATTAAATTTCCGCTACCCCAGTACCATTTTTATAAAATCAAGGCTAATTATGGCGTTTTTAGAGTAGATAAGTAGAGCTTTTTCATGCAATTTTCCCACCTATCTCAAAATTATACTTTTTTTGATGATTTCATCATCTAGCAACCTATAAAAAATATTCTGAAATATTGCATCATTCTCAAGGTTACATTGAGTACTTTTTCTATCACCCAGGCATTACGTTTTTCTCGTGTTCTTTTTAAATCTTTATTGCCAAGTTCCTATAGTTGAATAATACCAGTTTCTTGTCGCCCACCTTAAGAACAGGATAAAATATACTCAGAAAAAATAAATCAAAGCTAAAACAAGGAGTGTGCCATTAATGAAATCCATTACAGAATGGTTTGATGAATATAGCGAAAGCCATCAAAACCCAACCAACAAACAAATTCACTGGCTCTGCGTTCCTGCCATTTTATTTTCTATTATTGGAATCATTGCCCATTTCAGCGCTTTACTCACAGCTCTATTACTTGTACTGACTCTCGTATTTTATGCACGTTTAGATCTTGTACTTGCTGTTGCAATGGCTGCTTTACTGGTGGTTATGGCGTGGCTCATTTACACCCTACCTGTAGGAGTAGGATTTTATATCGCTATTTTTGTAGTTGCTTGGGTCGGACAGTTTTATGGCCATAAAATCGAGGGCAAAAAGCCATCTTTCTTTAAAGATTTACAATTTCTACTGATTGGACCAGTTTGGTGCATGGATGCCTATTTAGGAAAAATCTTACCTAAATGGAAAAGCAGACAAAAACACGCTCTTTCCTAATGATTAAATTAAAGCTGGATCATCTCGATTCAGCTTTTTACATTTTACTGATTTATTAGAAAATTTATAAAATAGAAAAAAACTAAACTAGCGATAACACTTAAAAGTACTCTTTTTAGATAAATGGAAATTACAATACAAAAGATTGCTGCATAAATATAAGAATTATCTAAAATTCCTTTTAAATTATCGCCATCAAAAAAAACAACCGGAATACAAATCGCTGTTAATAAACAGGGAGCAGAATAATTAAGCATCTTATTCATAATAAGAGGCAGTTTAATTTTAACGTTAGGCTCTAAAAAATAATAACGATTAAAAAAGACGATTGCTGCGAAGCCTAAAATCATGAACCAAGACATATTATCGCTCCTTCTCTATTTTTTCAGTTAACACAGCAACCAACATCCCTAGTAATCCTGAAAGTAAAATCGCCCCTTCAACCTGATAAAATTTAAAGAAAAAACCGCTAAAACAAGTCATTAGTACACCAGCAAGTACAGGCAACCCCTTACATAACGGTACGATCATGGCAACAAAAATAGCCACAATTGAAAAATCTAAATGATAATTTAATAAATCAGGAATCACTGTTGCTAAAAGTATTCCTACCAAGCTAAACACTACCCAGAATAAATAAAAAGATAGGCCTGCACCCAACAGATATTCTGGCTGCCTTTTTTCACCGGATGCACACACCGCAAATAATTCATCTGTTAATAAAAACCCCAAACTTAATCGTTTCGAAAGAGGCAAAATAGAAATGTCCTTTCTTAAAGTTAATGCATAAATAAAATGCTGAGCTGTTAAAAAGAAAATCGTCACATAAATTGTAAAAGTGGATGCACCTTCCATTACCATGCTTAAGCTAACTAATTGCGCTGCACCAGCAAAGACAATTCCTGACATCGCAAGCGCCTTATAGAAAGATAAACCTGCATGAATTGCCATAGAGCCTGCTAAAATTGCCCATGGAATAACAGAAATTGACAACGGTAAAATATCCATTGCACCGCGCAAAAAAAGATAGGATGGCTTATTTTTTGGAAACTCAACCGACTGATTAAGCTGAATATTCATATATAGAATCCAATATAAGAAGCATCTCTATAACATGCTTGATGAAAGCCGACTTATATTGAATAAAATTGCTGTAAATAAATTTTTAATAATTTAGTTATTTAGACTAGCTACATATTGAGTTGGCGTCACTCCCATTGCTTTTTTAAAGTGGCGATTAAAATGGCTTTGATCAGAAAAGCCACACTGCTGTGCCACCATTGCAATTTGGTCACCCTGTTTTAATAATTGTCTTGCTTTTTGTAAGCGCGCTTGAACAAGCCAAGCATGAGGTGGCAAGCCCACATATTTTTTAAATTGTCTTAAGAAATGCCATGCGCTCAAGCCCACCATGTCAGCCAGATCTTGCAAAGAAAAATTCGTTTCAGGCATTTCTACCAGTAACTCTTTAACTCTTAATATTTTGAAATATGCCTCTGGCAACTCACAAAAAGTGTGATTTGATTTACCATGTCGCTTCATTAGACAGGCTAAAGTCGATAAATACATTGTTTCTTTGAGTAAGAAATTATCTTTTTGTTCTAATAAATCAAAGAGTAAACAAAGTTGTTGAGCTAAACCTAGGTCACGAATCACAGCTTGAGGAAACCACGGCGCCCCACGTGAATTTTCAAAAAAATCTTGACTAACTTCTGCCAACATTTCAGGTGTGGGATAAATCGCCCGATATCGCCAACCCGACTCAACAGCAGATGAACCCGTATGAATCTCGTCAGCATTTACTAAAATAATATCGCCTTTAGGAGCTACATGTAGCTGGCCTGTCCTAAAAAAAGACTGTGCGCCCTCTTCAATCACGCCAATACAATACCCTTCATGAGTATGCTTCGAAAATTGCGTTTGGTGATAATGTGCTTTTAATAACTCTAAACCGCCCAGCTCTCGCACATGCAGATAATCGGCTTGCTCCCGCTGCATAAATACGTCTCATCCATTCAATAAAAAACCATAGCATGTTTTAAGAAACTGAATAGAATAAAATTGCTCTATAAAAACAATCTCTTTATTCATTTATTCGGCTTTATTGATAGATTTGCCCATCATGTTTGAGCCAACCGCTTTCATGACGACTTTGTGGATCACGATGTGTCCAGTGCAATACACCACCTTTAGGGTTGTATTCATATTCGCCATAAAACTCTACCACGTCACCTTTTTTTAAATTAGGAATTTTAGGTGCTAAATCGATATTATGTGCGACTAAAATTGAAAGGCCATTTTTTAAAACAAGAATAAATTTCTGGTGTTTCGACCCATCATTATCATCTCTTAAAATTGCTTTTACTCGACCACTTCCCTTCACTTGAACATTACTTTGTCTCTGCTCATGAGCAGCTTTTATGTTGTCGACTCCATTACTTGGTAATGTAGTTTCAGTATGCTGAGCTGCGGGTATAGTTGATGATGATTGATTTTGCTTATGTCCAGATAAATCCAGACCAAAATATGCAGCAATCAATAAAATAATGACACCGCCAATACTAAGATTCTTTTTATTTATCATTGTATACCCTTATTTAACTGAGATAAAAAAAGCCCCAATGGGGCTTTTTTTATTGTGATACGAATTACTTCGCAGCAGCTTGAGCAGCAGCAACTTCTTCAGCGAAGCTAAGTTCTGCTTTTTTCTCAATACCTTCACCAACTTCAAAACGTACGAAGTTAGCAACAGTAGTACCAGTTGCTTTTAATACATCAGCAACTTTTTTGTCGTTGTCGATTACATACATTTGACGATCAAGAGCAACTTCGTTCAAATATTTATCAACTGAACCAGTTACCATTTTCTCAACGATGTTAGCTGGCTTACCAGATTCTAACGCTTTCGCTTCAGCAATTTCTTTTTCTTTAGCGATAAGGTCAGCAGGAACAGCTTCAGCATTTACAGCTACTGGGTTGAATGCAGCAACGTGCATTGCAATACCTTTACCAGTATCAGCATCACCAGTATAAGAAACTACAACACCGATTTTTAAACCGTGTTTGTAGATAGCCAAGTTTTCGCCTTCAACGATTTTCGCGCGACGAACTTGGATGTTTTCACCGATTTTTTGAACAAGTGCAATACGAGCTTCTTCAACTGTTTGACCGTCTGCTAATTTTAATTCAGCGATTTTAGCAGCATCAGTTTCGCCAGCAGCTAAAGCAGCAGTAGCAACAGCTTTTGAGAAGTTAGAGAAGTTTTCGTCTTTAGCAACGAAGTCAGTTTGACAGTTAACTTCAACTAGAATTGCTTTGTTGCCTTCTTGAACGATAGTGATTGCACCGTCAGCAGCAATGTTGCCCGCTTTTTTAGCAGCTTTTGCTTGACCTGATTTACGAAGGTTATCAATCGCTAATTCAACATCACCATTAGATTCTGTTAATGCTTTTTTGCATTCCATCATTGCAAGACCAGTACGGTCACGTAATTCTTTTACCATGCTCGCAGTAACTGCAGTCATGTTGTTCTCCTAAATACGGTAGAAAAATAAATCTTTTCAACAAAAACGGCCCAAAGAAACTCTGGGCCGTTTGCACTCTCGACGCTTAATTTGCCACCATTACATGTCGCAAAAATGACAAGCCTGCGTCAAAACGCATTAAGCCTCTGGAGCTTCTTTAGCAGCTTCTTCGCCTTTAGCTTGTGCATTTGCTTGTGATTGAGCATATTCTTTACCAGCAAGAATCGCATCAGCCATAGCAGAAGCATAAAGTGTAACCGCACGGATTGCATCGTCATTACCAGGAATAACGTAGTCTACGTTGTCTGGGTTAGAGTTTGTATCAACGATACCGATTACTGGAATACCAAGGTTTTTAGCTTCTTTAATCGCAATTGATTCGTGATCTACGTCAATTACGAATAATGCGTCAGGTAAACCACCCATGTTTTTAACGCCGCCTAAAGCACGTTCAAGTTTTTCCATCTCACGAGTACGCTCTAAAGCTTCACGTTTAGTAAGCTTAGCAAAAGTACCATCTTGAGATTGAGTTTGAAGATCTTTTAAACGGTTGATAGATTGGCGAAGAGTTTTCCAGTTCGTCAACATACCACCTAACCAGCGGTGATCAACATATGGTTGACCCGCACGTTGTGCTTGTTCACGGATGATGTTAGAAGCAGCACGTTTTGTACCAACGAACAAAACTTTGTTCTTTTTGCTTGCTAATTGGTTAGCGAAGTTCAAAGCATCATTTAACGCAGGAACTGTGTGCTCAAGGTTGATGATGTGAATTTTGTTGCGCGCGCCAAAAATGTATTGACGCATTTTTGGGTTCCAGAAACGAGTTTGGTGACCAAAGTGCGCGCCTGCTTGAAGAAGGTCGCGCATGCTTACGTTGTAATCTGCCATTTTCTTTACCTTAAATTTTGGGTTAGGCCTCCATATATCCGCATTCTCCACCCTTTTACAGGCACCCAGAGTAATGTGACGATATATGTGCGGATTTTTTACCCCATCTATCAAAATTGTTCGTAAAAGATATTCACGAAAAGCATTTGATAAAATGGGCGGCTATTTATACCATAGACACTTGTAAATTACCAAAAGTTTTTAGAGATCATGAACAGTACTTATACAGCTCCACGTCGATTAATTAAAACTCCAGATGAAATTGAAAAAATGCGCATTGCAGGACGACTGGCGGCTGAAGTTCTAGAGATGATCAAGCCCCATATTAAGGCAGGTGTAAATACACTTGAACTTGATACCATTTGCCGTAACCACATTGAAAATGTACAGCATGCTATTCCTGCCTGTGTCGGCTATGGTGGAGCTCCTGGGCGACCTGCTTTTCAGCACTCTATTTGTACTTCGGTTAACCATGTTGTCTGTCATGGTATTCCCTCTGAAAATAAAATCTTAAAAAATGGTGACATTCTTAATATTGACGTAACTGTTATTAAAGATGGCTATCACGGTGATACCAATATGATGTATATCGTCGGTGGCGAAACTTCTATTTTAGCCAACCGTCTATGTAAAGTTGCTCAAGAAGCCATGTATCGAGGTATGGCAACTGTTAAAGATGGTTCATATTTAGGTGATATCGGCCATGCAATCCAAAAATATGTCGAATCAGAGCGTTTTAGTGTAGTACGTGAATATTGTGGTCACGGTATTGGAACTGTGTTCCATGATGAGCCTCAAGTATTACATTATGGTCAAGCGGGTACAGGTATGCGTCTGGAAGCAGGTATGACTTTTACCATTGAACCAATGGTAAATGCAGGCGTATGGCAAACTAAACTCTTAGGCGACAAATGGACTGTGGTAACGAAAGACCATAAACTTTCAGCTCAATATGAACATACTATTTTAGTGACTCAAACGGGCATTGAAGTTTTAACTGCACGCCCTGAAGAAGACTTATCTCGCTTCAACTAATCATTTAATTACATTTAATAAAAGGCTACTTTATGTAGTCTTTTATTATTTATTATGTATTTTTAATTAATAAATATTGCTAAATATAAACAATTATTTCAAAAAAATTACAATTATTAATTTTTAATAAACAATCATTTTTATAAAACACGGTATGGTTGGCTCAATAAAAATCAGTAAACAAATGCCGGACATGGAGTCCTTTTATGATGAAAAAGTCATTATTTTGTATGACAGCTGCCTTTTTTGCTCTGCCAACAGTCACCTCCGCCGCTTCTCCATATTTTAGTTTAAAAGATGGTGATGGCTTCAAACGTTTTTCAGTCTCTGCTGGTCCCTTATATGTCAAGCCCACAGGAAAAGCTCAACCTTTCAGAATTAATACTTCTGTTAAAGAGAATGAGAAATCCAAGGTTGGAGATATTAAAATCAAAACCATTCAGGACAATATTTCAGATGATAATAGTAATATTGTGCTTGAAAAACTTATTGATACTCTTGGTGGATTAGGTGCCGATGAAATTCCATCTTGGTTAAGCGGAACAGCTGAAGTTCGAGGTTTGAGTCAATGGGAGGCCAATAATACTGGCTTAGAGGCAGATGATGTTACGACTTTAGGACTCATGAGCAATTACTTTTTTACAGACAACATTTCCTTAGAAGTAAAAGCAGGTATTCCTCCTAAAGTTGATTTACAAGGTAAAGGTAAAATTTATGCTCCTTTTTCAGCTACCGCTACACCAGCGGGAGGAATTGCTGGTTCTATGGAGCTTAACAATAATCTTTTCATTACAGATCTTGAAGGACATGGAAGTGCCGCTTCAGCACGCGCTTGGACTCCAGCATTTGAGTTTCAATACCATTTTGGCAAAACTGGCGTAAATAAATTTAGACCTTATGTTGGTCTAGGTGTGATGTATGCCTATTTTAGCGAATTAGAAATGAACCCAGAAATTGAGAAAGATTTAGTCAATGCTGGCCATATGATTGTAAACATTAAAGACGGGAAAGCAGGAGCAGCTTTGGAAAGAAAAACTAGCTCTGGTGATCCAAAAGTTGACCTTGAAGCATCGGATGCTATTGCTCCGGTAGCAACTTTAGGATTTACCTATGACTTTAATGACAAATGGTACGCTGTAGGTTCTGTCTCTTATGCTCACTTAAAAACAGATACAACCATTACAGTGAGCGACGCCAAGTATGGTGAATTAATCAATGCAAAAGCGGACATCGAAATTAACCCGATTTTAGGTTATGCAGGGATCGGTTACCGCTTCTAACTTTTGTTTTATATAAAGCTATAAAAACTTATGCACGTTTTTATAGCTTTCTTTCAATCTATAAACATCTACAAATTGCTTCTTTTTAAATCAAAATGCTAAAAAAATGAGCATTTTTTATAAACACAACAAATAAAACTAACTCCCTATACTCTTATAACCCTCCTCTCGTTTCGATCTTCTTTTTTTAGTTATTTTTATCTTCACAAACTAACTTAATAAAATTAGAAAGTAATTTTTCCTTTTTAGTAAAATTCATTTTTTGGCACGCCCTTTGCTTTATTCATAGCATAATGAATCAACGCTGATTCAATGAATAAACCAAGACGGCCAACGATGTCCGCTCTGATCGGTCTGCAGATAGGCAACTTATTGCCATGCAAATTAAATTTCGTTCAGTTCAGGGGGACGGCGTATGTCTTCAAATGTAAATCTAGATGCAAAAAAAGCAACTGAGATTAAATTATTCAGTTTTTCAACTCCAGCAATGCGTGCCTTCCACATGACATGGCTCGCTTTCTTTGTATGTTTCTTCGCATGGTTTGCGTGTGCACCATTAATGCCCGTTATTAAAGGTGAGTTTGGATTAACAAAAGACCAAATTGCCAATATTAATATTGCTGCTGTTGCCATTACAATTTTAGTTCGGCTTATTGTTGGACCACTCTGCGATAAATATGGTCCACGCATTACGTACACCATCCTCCTATTAGTCGGCAGTATTCCAGTATTTGGTGTAGCTGCTGCCAATAGTTATGAATCTTTTCTGTTCTTTCGCTTACTCATTGGCGCAATTGGCGCAAGCTTCGTAATTACGCAATACCATACAAGCATTATGTTTGCTCCTAACGTTGTAGGTACAGCAAACGCTGCAGCAGCTGGCTGGGGAAATGCTGGCGGTGGTGCAACGCAAGCCTTAATGCCTTTATTGCTCGGTGCAATTGTGATGTTTGGTGTTGAGCAAGCCATGGGATGGCGCGTGGCATTAATCGTACCTGGCGTAATGATGGTTATTGTTGGCATCCTTTACTGGAAATTAACTCAAGATTGTCCTCAAGGAAACTTTAAAGAAGTCCGCGCACAAGGTATTGAGGTTGGTAGTGGTAAAAAAGGTGGTACAGCAATTTTAATGCAAGCCGCTCGTAACTATCGTGTCTGGATTTTATTTTTAGCATATGGCGCAAGTTTCGGTATTGAGATTTTCATCCATAACGTTGCAGCAATGTATTATGTTGATCAGTTCAAAATGGATTTGAAAACCGCTGGTTTAACTGCAGGAATCTTTGGTTTGCTGGCATTATTTGCTCGTGCACTTGGCGGGATCATCTCCGATAAAGTAGCGCTCAAAAAAGGATTAGATGGTCGTACAAAAGTGCTCGTACTCATGATCTTAGGTGAAGGTTTATTCTTAATACTCTTCTCACAAATGAATGGTGTTGCTCTCGCAATCATTTCTATGACCATTTTTGCACTGTTTACTCATATGGCTTGTGGTGCAACTTATGCACTTGTTCCGTTTATTGACCGTAATGCATTAGGTGGCGTTGCAGGAATTATTGGTGCAGGTGGTAACGTTGGCGCTGTCGCAGCAGGTTTCTTACTGAAAGGTTTACTTGATGTACAAACTTGCCTGTTTATTTTAGGAGGTCTAGTTATGGTTGCAGGCTGTAGCGTAATTTTAATTCGCTTCACTACCGAACATAAAGAAAAAGAACAAGTTCTTTTTGAACAGGCTTTGCTCGAACGCAATTCCGCAGCTTAATTTTATTGTTTATAAGAAGCAGAGATCAAAATAATTTCTGCTTCTTTTCTTTTTTTCACAAAGCAATACAACCTTACTTACTCTTTAGCTCGTCTTAAATATTCTATCTAAACATATCGATATTACTCGATATATCTTCTACAATAAATCATCACATTATTATAATTTTCCATTAATCATGACTAAAACTGGCAATCAATTTTCTCAGCCCCTCATCTATATGTTGATTGGCAGTGCAATTATTCTAGCTCTTTCTCTAGGAGTCAGACATGGTTTTGGACTCTATCTAGTACCGATGAGTCATGAATTTGGTTGGGGGCAACATGTTTTTAGTCTTGCCATTGCTATGCAAAACCTGATCTGGGGAGTCGTTCAACCTTTTACCGGCGCCATCGCAGACAAATATGGTAGTAAAATTGTGGTCGCTATTGGTGGGCTACTTTATACCCTCGGCTTACTCTTAATGGCTTTTAGTTCAAGCGTATTAATCTTAAATTTAAGTCTGGGGCTAATTATTGGCTTAGCTTTATCAGCAACCTCATTTACGGTTTTACTCAGTGCAGTAGGTCGAGCTGCTCCACCAGAAAAAAGAAGCATGGCAATGGGTATTGCTAGTGCTGCCGGATCTTTCGGTCAGTTCATTATGTTGCCATCCACCCTGCTCTTACTTAAAACAGTGGGATGGTCAGCAGCCCTAATGGTGAGTGCACTATTAATTGCTTTTATTATTCCGCTAGCGCTTATGTTAAAAGGGTCAAGCAATCAAACACCAAAAGCAATTGCTCAGCCTCAACTCACATTTAAACAAGTGCTTAACATTGCCAGAAAACATAAGCCCTTCTGGTGGTTAGCTTTAGGCTTTTTAGTTTGTGGATTCCAAGTCGTCTTCTTAGGTGTACATTTACCCGGCTATTTAATCGACCATGGATTTGACGCGGCTACTGGCACTGTATTTCTGGCATTGGTGGGCCTATTTAACGTAGTGGGAACTTACGGTGCTGGTTGGTTAGGAGATCGCTTCTCAAAACCTAAATTATTAATGGCACTTTATGGCAGCCGTGGCATCGCGATCATTGCCTTTTTGTTATTACCTTTAAGCACTTATACGGTATATGCTTTTGGCATAATTATGGGCCTTTTATGGCTCTCTACAGTTCCGCTCACAAATGGCATTGTGGCAAATATGTTTGGGGTAAAATATCTATCGATGCTGAGTGGTATTGTGTTTTTCACCCACCAAGTCGGTTCTTTCTTTGGTGGATGGCTTGGCGGCGTTAACCATGATTTAACAGGTAATTACAATGCGATTTGGCTATGTTCTATAGCCTTAAGTATAGTAGGAGTGATTGTTCACTTCTTTGTTAATGAGGAGGCTGTTATTCATGACGCATAATGCCTTACTTTTGAAAACAATTATGGCTTTTATCATCGCTGCATTTTTGGTACTTTCTATAATTTTATGGAAACAAACACCAGATTTATTTGAATATTTTAATCAAGCATTTTGTGCCCACTAAAATATAAAGCACGTAAATCACTCATCAGAACTGTCATAAAAATATAAAAATCGTATGATTTAATGCAAATAAAAAAGCCCACAGATTTGCGGGCTTTTTTATTAAAAACTTATTTAAAATTAAAACAAGCGATTCATACCATTGAGCGCAGCTACGCGATATGCTTCAGCCATTGTTGGATAGTTAAATGTCGTTTCAACAAAATATTTCAAGGTATTGTTTGGGCTGTGCATAACTGCTTGCCCAATGTGGATAATTTCAGCAGCGTTATTACCAAAACAGTGAATACCTAAAATTTCCATCGTGTCACGGTGGAAAAGAATCTTTAACTCACCCACTGTATCACCCGTAATTTGTGCACGAGCTAAATGACGGAAAGAAGCTTGACCCACTTCATACGGAATTTTTTCTTCCGTTAATTCCTGTTCATTTTTACCAATTGATGAGATTTCCGGAATGGTATAAATACCCGTTGGAATGTCTCGTACTGGTTTAGCATCTTCACCACTCATGTTTGCGCCAGCACAGCGCCCTTGGTCATAAGCAGCCGAAGCTAATGAAGGCCAACCAATCACGTCACCAGCAGCATAGATATTTTCAACTTCAGTTTGGTACTGATCATTTACTGAAAGTTGACCACGGCTATTTGGTACTAACCCAACATTCTCAAGGCCTAAACCTTCTGTGTTTCCTGAACGGCCATTACACCAAAGAATGGCATCGGCTTTAATCTTTTTACCACTTTGTAAATGTAGAACCACATGGTCATCAAACGTTTCAAGATGATCCATTTGTTCATTGTGACGAATCAATACACCTTGTTCACGCAAGTGATAAGACAAAGCATCAGCAATTTCATCATCTAAATAGCTTAATAGTTTTTGCTGAGTATTAATCAAGTCAACTTTATGGTCTAAACCAATAAAGATTGAGGCATATTCACAGCCAATAACACCTGCGCCGTAAATAATGATTTTTTGAATTGAGTAATCAAGATCAAGAATTTTATCTGAATCAAATACACGAGGATGGTCAAAGTCTAGACCTTGCGGATGGTATGGACGACTACCTGTCGCAATCACAACTTGTTTACAAATAATTGTTTCTTTAATGCCTTCATGGCTGAAAACTAAAACTGTATTTTTATCTTGAATATATGCACGTCCGTGGAATACACCGATCTTGTTACGATCATAAAAGCGTGTATGTGTATCAACCTGTTGTTGAATCACTTTATGTGCATTACGCAAAACCTGTTTCATGGTGAACTGTTTCCATTCACCTACTTTTTGAAACATTGGATCACGTTGATAGCGAATGATACTAGAAACTGTTTGACGTAATGCTTTACTTGGAATGGTTCCTACATGTGCACAGTTACCACCGAGTTGATCACGCACATCTACAATTGCAACACGCTTACCCGCTTTTGCAAGCTTCATTGCCGCGCCTTCACCTGCAGGTCCAGAACCGAGAACTACCGCATCGTATTTAACGAAATTCCCACTAACGACCTCTTTTTTACGTGGCATTGAAAGCTCCTTCCTCTCTTGAATGACCATATTTTATAATAGATTATGACTAATATGCGGTGAATTTATGTATTTCTCAACCCTATATTTCTGAATAACCACATTTATTATATGAATAGTTATTTTCCGCTATTAACTGAAGAACTTCGCTATAATACAATGTCAATGTCTCTATAAACGAGTGGAAAAGTTAAATATGTCAGAACACCGTAAACCTGAACAGGGTGTAAAACTTCGTGGCGCAGAAAAAGTCGCAAGAATTCCTGTAAAAGTTGTACCTACGGTTGAAGTGCCGCGTAAACCTGACTGGATTCGTGTCAAGATGACGGCACCAGAAGAAGTTCAGCGTATTAAAACGACTTTACGTGCTCAAAAACTCCATACCGTTTGTGAAGAAGCAGCTTGTCCTAACCTCCCAGAATGTTTTGGTGGCGGTACGGCAACATTCATGATCATGGGTGATATTTGTACACGCCGTTGCCCTTTCTGTGATGTTGCACATGGTCGTCCAAATGCGTTAGATGCTGACGAACCTCGTCACATGGCAGAAACCATTTCCAATCTGAAACTCAAGTACGCAGTAATTACTTCTGTTGACCGTGATGACTTGCTTGACGGCGGTGCACAACACTTTGTGGACTGTATTAAAGAAGCTCGTGCGCTTAGTCCAACTACATTGCTTGAGATTTTAGTACCTGACTTCCGTGGACGTATGGATATTGCTTTACGCATTATGACCGAATGTCCGCCAGACGTATTTAACCATAACATTGAGACTGTACCTCGCTTATATAAAGCAATGCGTCCAGGTTCAGACTATCAACATTCTTTAACCTTACTCAAAATGTTTAAAGAATATTGCCCAGATATCCCAACAAAATGTGGTTTGATGGTGGGTATTGGTGAAACTGAAGAAGAAGTCATTGCATTACTTGATGACTTACGCGCTCACGATGTTGACTATGTCACTATTGGTCAATATTTACAGCCTTCTAAACAACACGCACCAATTGACCGCTTTGTAACACCAGAAGAGTTTGAACGTTATGCAGAGCATGGCCGCAAACTTGGTTTTAGAAATATTTGGTCTGCACCAATGGTTCGTTCAAGTTACTTTGCTGATCGTCAATACCATGGCGAACCAGTACCAGAAGTTCGTCGTAAAGTAGATCCTGCTAAGAAAATTGCTGTTCAGGTCGTCGAAGCTTAATAAATTAAATATCTATAAAAGGCCCTCTGTATTAGAGGGCTTTTTTATTTGTATAAGAAAATCAATAACATTTCTTGACAAATCAATAAAATAACCCCTTACACTTTCACTCAAAAATATCTTATACCTAAAAGTACGATATATCCCTGCTCTAGCATATACATCAATATTTGCGACATAAAAACTCAAATTTAAACAGCAACAAAATAGCTAGTTAAGCCTTAAATATCTCCTCGCTTTTGTAACTTCATCCACTTGAGGGCTTAGCTAGTAAGGAGCAAGTATGATTTTCCTACTCTTTATATTAAGTATTATTATTCAGCTTATTGCAGTATGGGCAATTTTCTTTTTTAACTTAAATAAAGTTCTTGGTAGCGGTGTGGCCATTATTATTGCCATACTTTCGGCGTTCTTGCTAACACCATGGTCTCTGCTTTTAGGTATTCCAATTATTGCGCTCAGCATCATTATTTTAGTTGAGCCATTACGATTTAACCTGATTACCAAGCCAGCCTATAAGACGTTAGCGAATTCAATGCCGAGCATTAGTACCACAGAACAAGAGGCTTTAGAGGCTGGTACCAGTTGGTGGGAAAAAGAATTATTTATGGGAGCACCTGATTGGTCTCAATTTGAAAAGTATCCCTACCCAACCTTGTCAGAAGAAGAACAAAGTTTTATTGATAATGAAGTTGAACTACTTTGTAGCATGCTCAATGAATGGGAAATTCATCATCACTTAAAAGACCTTCCTCCTGAAGTTTGGCAATTTATTAAAGATAAAGGTTTTTTAGGCCTCATTATTCCGAAATCGTTTGGTGGTAAAGAATTTAGCTCATTCGCACAAAGTCGTATTATGAGCAAAATTGCTTCACGCTCACTCACCACCGCGGTGAGTTGTATGGTTCCAAATTCGTTGGGACCCGGTGAGCTGCTCATGCATTACGGTACCGATGCTCAAAAACAACAATATTTACCCGGTCTTGCCAAAGGTGAAGAAATTCCGTGCTTTGGTTTAACCAGTCCAGAAGCGGGTTCAGACGCTGGCGCCATTCCAGATTCAGGCGTAGTTTGTTACGGCGAATATGAAGGTGCTCAAGTACTTGGCCTACGCATGAATTTTTCTAAACGCTGGATTACGCTTGCTCCGATTGCCACAGTTGTCGGCCTCGCATTTAAACTTTATGATCCAGAAGGTCTACTCGGCGATAAAAATAAAACAGAATACGGTATTACCTGTGCATTAATTCCTGCAAGTCATGCTGGGGTAAAAATAGGAGCACGTCATTTTCCAGGTTCTCCATTTATGAATGGAACAGTAGAAGGAGAAGATGTTTTTATTCCAATTGACTGGATTATTGGTGGACAAGAAAATGCCGGTAAAGGCTGGCGAATGCTGATGGAATGCTTAGGAGTTGGCCGTGGTATTTCACTTCCAGCCCTAGCAACCGCTGCCGGTGAAATGAGCTATTTAACCGTTGGTGCTTTTGCAAAAATTCGCCAGCAATTTAATATCTCTGTTGGCAAATTTGAAGGTGTACAAGAAGCGACGAGTGAAATTGCAAGTGATGCCTACATGCTTGAGGCATTCCGTTATTTAGTTACATGTGGTCTAAATCAAGGTGGTACACCTGCCGTGATGACTGCGATGGCAAAATATTATGCAACTGAAACGATGCGCAAAGTGGTCAATCACGGAATGGACATTGCCGGAGGACGCGCAATTCAACTTGGGCCACGTAACTTCCTTGCACTCACCTATCAAGCAATTCCAATTGCAATTACAGTCGAAGGCGCAAATATTTTAACCCGTTCTTTGATGATTTTTGGTCAAGGATCAATGCGTTGTCACCCTTATCTTTTTGAAGAGTTGCAACTACTTCAATCTGAAGATAAAAGCACTTCAGTCAAAAAATTCGATGACCTGTTATTTAAACATTTAGCCTATACCTTTAACCGCGGAGCAAAATCATTTGCTTATGGTTGGACAGGTGGCTCAAGCGATGCTCCGCAGTCAGTAGATCAATTTACTGCCAGTTACTATAAGACGATTAACCGTTTTAGTGCCAACTTTGCTTTAGTTGCAGATATGGCGCTTGGCTTACTCGCAGGAGACTTAAAACGCAAAGAGATGTTATCAGGACGCTTGGCAGATATTCATGCCCATCTTTTTATTTCTACTGCAATTTTAAAATTTTATGAAGCTGGTCAAAAAACTGAAGCTGAACAACTTCACGCTAAATTAGCTCTGCAAAAAGCTTTCTTGAATATTCAGGAAGCATTTTGGGGTTTATTTGAAAACTTCCCAGCTAAGCTCCCCGCAGCATTTGTGAAATGGATCTGTTTCCCTTTTGGTCGTGTAATTTCAAAACCCGATGATGAGTTAAAACAGCAAGTCGCTGAACTCATGATGCAAGAACATCCTTTCAGGGAGCAGCTCAAACATCACATATTTTATTCAACCAAAGCCGATGATGTGACTGGTCGTTTAGAACATGCATTCCAGATTTTACGAACCCTTGAACCACTTTGGGATAAGTTTAAAAAAGCTGAATCTAAAGGCAAATTTAAAGGACTTACTTTCGAGGAGAATATCGAAAACGCTACAAAAGAAGGTTTTATTTCTGAAAGCGAAGCTCAGCAATTATTGCAATACAACGCAATTCGATTCGACAGCATGCTTACAGATATTTTTGATGAAAACTTAAATAAAGATCTTCCTTTATCGAACCCTCATCAAATTTAGTGACTGATGCCTCCACTAATTCACTATTGCAATCACTTTTGATTCGCATTAATTAATAAACAGCCATAAAAGCGTCAATCGACGCTTTTATTTTTAGGAGAAATTAATGTCTAAGCAAGATTACGAAAATGGATTAAAAGTTCGCACAGAGGTGATGGGAGAATCTTTTGTAAAACGTGCCCAAGAGAATACCGTACCATTTACTCAGCCATTGCAAGACTGGATTAATGAACATGCATGGGGTTCAACTTGGCAGCGTGAAGGTGTGCTACCGCGTAAATATCGTTCATTAATTACTTTGGCAATGTTAACTGCACTTAAGTCACCAACTGAACTCAAAGGCCATGTTCGTGGTGCTCTCAACAATGGTTGTACAGTTGAAGAAATTCAAGAAACGTTATTGCATAGTCTGCCATATTGCGGTGCCCCTGCTACTCAAGAAGCCTTTCGAGCGGCTTTAGAAGTGATTCAAGAATATCAACAAAAATAATTTTAAAATGAGCCAGCACTCTACTGGCTCTTTTTATCTAATTCAATTTGGTTGAATGCATCTGAAAATTACGATCATCAATCACGATAGCCTGACGACAAATCCCTTCCACTTGACGTTGCTTTTCAAAGACTGCCGCTGACATTGGTTCAAAACTATCAAAAAAGCAGATTTCTTTTTGGTCAATAGAATAGATGAGTGACTGATTTCCGATACCTTCTAAAGTATCGTAATAGACTATGATCATTTTCCCGTTTTGAATTGCAGCTTGAATATCCTGATAGCTCAACGCTGGGCTCGTTGGTATTTTCAATACATTTGCTTCTTTATAACTCATACGTTCGCTTGGGCTAATATTTGGATCTTTATCCGAATAAAATGACACATCAAACCCAAATTTCTTTAAAGCAACAGCCAAGGCAATTGTATAGGTGCCGTCTTCATCATATCGGCAAATTTGAATCAGCTCGGAAATATCAATTTGTACTCCATGATGTTGAAGTACCATCCAAACCGCAAAAACGCCACAGTTTGCTTCTAGATTCTGCAATGAATCAGGAATCTCTAAAGCCATAGGTTCACTCTCAAGATGATATGAGGCGGATGATATATAAATCTATCTCTAAAATTAAGATTTATTAGCAAAGCTTCAATTTATAAAGCTTTATGCAACAAACTCTTTTGCATTTAATTTCTTGAATCGTCATGGTGCATTTTTGATATACATAAATAAAATCCAGCTTACAAACAATACCGTCCACCCTCCTATAAAGAAGATGGCTATAAACAAATACCTTTTCGGCTTTGACCATGTTTGAATTTTATTTTTTGGATTGATGACTTTTTTTATAATTAAGCCCAAAATCGCCAATAAGATAAAGATAGATACTAACTGTATACCCCATAAAATCTTTGCAAGCCATGAACCCCGTATATCAAGCCATTGTTGCGAATAAAAGAACATGGATTCTTGCGGTTTAGCTGGATTGACCAATACCACAGCCTGACCATTTAAAAATTGATGTTTCAATTTAGATTCAGAGAGCTGGCGTAGTTCTGGGGGTTCATCTGACAATAACATTGAATATTGGCGTACTAAATCACTGTGCTCCGCTGAATAATGTTGCCCCTGATATTCATATTGATAAATCACACGCATATAAGCATAACTGACACTTCTCGAACGCCTATAAACATTTGATTTTGAATCAACGAGCTGAACCTGATAAGTAGGCTGCCAATGCGGATGCGTCCATTCAAATTCTTTTAATTGTAATTTAGGAGAAGCTCCCCAAACGATTTGCAAAAGCACATAACAAGTAAAGATTGAAATAATATGAAATAAAATCCGATGGCTTGAAATATATTTTCTAAGAATGAACAAATAAATAGTGAAATGAAATCCGATGGCATAGATCACGATGCGTAGATTTTCTCCATAGAAAAACATCAAAAAAAGCCCGAAAACTGCTGCAAAAACACCCAGTACAACGACTATATTTTCTTTTAAAGAATCCAACTTTTCATTCATCCACTTATTTCACATCTTTATTTTTATCACCAATCAAGTTTAAGACATCACCGTTCCGCTGAATACGGTTGATACGTTTTTATACAATCTACATTGGAACAAAACTAAAATGTGAGTACAATACTCCGCAGTCGAGGGATGCTGCGACTTTTTCACAGGTACATAAATGTGAAATCGCTAGGCTCGACGATTCGGTTAGACTGGCCTTCAAGAATAAGCCTCTAATCAACAACGGCATCCGCGAACATAATGATCAATTTTTATTTTTAATTAAGGAGATCGTAATGAACGCGGTTAATGCTTCATTTACAGATTATAAAGTTGCTGACATCTCACTTGCTGATTACGGTCGTAAAGAAATCAAACTTGCTGAAGCAGAAATGCCAGCTCTAATTGGTTTACGTAAACGTTATGCAGCATCTAAACCACTTGCTGGCGCAAAAATTCTTGGTTGTATCCACATGACCATTCAAACAGCGGTTCTTATTGAAACGCTTATTGAATTAGGTGCTGAAGTTCGTTGGACTTCATGTAACATTTTCTCAACTCAAGACCATGCTGCTGCTGCAATTGCTGCTCGTGGTATTCCAGTTTTCGCTTGGAAAGGTGAAACTGAAGAAGAATATGTATGGTGTTTAGAACAACAAGTTAATGTTAATGGTCAGCCTTGGGATGCCAACATGATCTTGGATGATGGCGGTGACTTAACTGCTCTTGTTCATGACAAATACCCTGCTCTTTTAGAACGCATTCACGGTATTACCGAAGAAACCACAACAGGTGTTCAACGTCTTATCGAAATGTGGAAAGACGGTTCTTTGAAAGTACCTGCAATCAACGTAAATGACTCTGTTACTAAGTCTAAAAACGACAACAAATATGGTTGCCGTCACTCATTAAATGATGCAATCAAACGTGCAACTGACATGCTTTTGTCTGGTCGTCGTGCGCTTGTGATCGGTTATGGTGACGTTGGTAAAGGTTCAGCTCAATCTTTACGTCAAGAAGGCATGATTGTTCGTGTAACTGAAGTTGACCCAATTTGTGCAATGCAAGCATGTATGGACGGCTATGAAGTTGTATCTCCATACAAAAACGGCGTACAAACAGGTAAAAAAGAAGATATTAACCAAGACTTACTTGGCAACACTGACCTTGTTGTAACTACTACTGGTAACTACCACGTATGTGATGCTGCAATGTTAGATAGCTTAAAAGCTGGTGCAGTTGTATGTAACATCGGTCACTTCGACACAGAAATTGATACTGCTTATTTACGTGGTTACAAGTGGGTTGAAGTTAAGCCACAAGTTCACCAAGTTTATCGTTCTGAAGACGAAAATAACTACCTTATCCTTCTTTCTGAAGGTCGCCTTGTAAACCTAGGTAATGCAACTGGTCACCCATCACGCGTGATGGACGGTTCTTTTGCTAACCAAGTGTTAGGTCAAATTCACTTATTCCAAGAGAAATTTGCTGACCTTCCTGCAAACGAAAAAGCTGCAAAAATTCGTGTAGAAGTTCTTCCTAAGAAACTTGACGAAGAAGTTGCTGCGGCAATGGTTGCAGGTTTCGGTGGTGTACTTACTCAATTAACTCAAGAGCAAGCTGGCTATTTAGGTGTTGCTGTTGAGGGACCATTCAAGTCTGACGCTTACAAATACTAAGAACTTAAGGGCAGATGGTGAACCGTCTGCCCTTTTTTCTAAAAATATTGTTTCGCTGTTTACAAGGATTTGACATGACTAAACGTATACCCATTTCTTTTGAATTTTTCCCACCGAAAACTGATGCCGGTGCTGAAAAACTTCGTATTGTTCATCAAGAATTACAACTATTAAATCCAGATTTCTTCTCGATTACTTATGGTGCTGGTGGTTCTACTCGCGAACGCACTCTTGCTGCTATTGACGATTTCAACGGCAAAGGTACACCAGTTGCTCCTCACCTTTCGTGCATTGGTGATGATAAAGCTCGTATTGCTGAGCTACTCGACCTCTATAAAGCGCAAGGAATTAACCGTATTGTCGCTTTACGGGGTGATTTACCGTCTGGTCAAGTCGGACTTGGCGAACTTCCTTATGCTCAAGATTTAGTACGTTTCATTCGTCAGCATTCAGGTGATCATTTTCATATTGAAGTTGCAGCTTATCCAGAAATGCACCCTCAAGCTGAGAACCTTGATTCAGATATCCAACGTTTTATTGAAAAAGTACAAGCAGGCGCTAATGCAGGAATTACTCAATTCTTCTTTAATCCAGACTCATACTTTTATTTTATTGAGCGCTTAGAAAAAGCTGGCGTTAATATTCCAGTAGCTCCTGGCATCATGCCTATTACCAATGCCAGCAACTTAATTCGCTTTGCTGATGGTACTGGTGCAGAAATTCCTCGCTGGATTCGTAAGCAATTACAAGCCTATGGCGATGACAGTGAGAGTATTAAAGCTTTTGGTCATGAAGTTGTTGTGAAGCTATGTGAACGCTTGATCGCAGGTGGTGCACCAAGCTTACATTTCTATTCAATGAATCAAGTCGAACCAACTCGTCAACTCGTCGTTGATCTTGGTTTAAATTAATTTTGTAAGGCGTACCCAATGAATCGTTTTTTTATCGAAACTGAACTTACAGTTGGCTCAACAATTCAACTGACAGAAACAGTATTTCATCATTGGGTGCGTGTTTTACGTGCACAATTACAAGAACAAGCTACTCTCTTTAATGGTCAAGGTGGCGAATATCTCGCGACACTGACCGAAATTAATAAAAAAAATGCATTTGTCACGATTGAAAATTTTAACCCTACTAACCGTAGCGCCCCATTTAAAGCTGTTCTGGGTCAGGTCATGAGTAAAGGTGACCGAATGGATTATGCCATTCAGAAAGCCACTGAACTTGGAGTAAGTCAAATTCAGTTGCTTACAAGTGACCGCTGTGAAATGCGCTTAAAATACGACCGAGATCAAAAAAAATTAGATCACTGGCAAGCAGTTGCAATTGCAGCATGTGAACAATGTGGATTAAACCTAGTTCCAGAAGTATTAGCGCCTATTTCTATTAACGAATGGTTAAGCTCTACGCAGCTTCCCGCTTCAAAATTTGTTTTAGCACCAGAAAAAGAACAAAAAGATGTATTAGCTGGCATCCAACCTGAACTTGCCTTATTGATTGGCCCAGAAGGCGGTTTAAGTGAAAATGAAATTACTCAAGCCAATCAAGCTGGTTTTATGAATTGGTGTATTGGTGACCGTGTATTACGTACAGAAACTGCGCCTGTCGTTGCCTTATCTATTTTAAATTATCGATTTTTATCCAGCTAAGTTCATTGAACATTGATTAAATCGTTATTTAAAGTTAATTTACTTTTATTGTATGAATAAAATTTCAAATTCTTTATCACTGATAAATCAGATTCTTTCTGTATATATGTAAAAAAAATAGGATAGAAAAATCTTATGTCCGGGCTTCAGGAAGAATATTTACAGCATCAAACAAAAATTGAGCAGCTAAAACTTTCAATTCAATATATACGTTGGTATTTGATTAGCTTAATACTGCTATGTCTGATCTCATATGCTATTTTTTCTTATTATTTTTCATCTTCAATAACAACATTTAGCTGGTCTCTTGGCCTTACTATTGCATCTTTTACTTGCCTATTATTTGTTCCAAATATTTTAACTTACTACCGCACTATTAATTTTATTAAAAAAGCTGATCTTATCTTACAAAGTATTTGTTTTATTTCAGGAATCTTAATTGGGATAAACGTTACAATTATTCATTTTTATCTTCCACCAGAGTTGGTTTCACTACCAGATGCTCATATTTTAATTGCCTTGTTTATCACTTCTGCTCATATCATTGGCCTTACTTTTTTAACGCAACAACCTCGATACTTTTATCTTTTATTTATTCCAAGTACATCACCCCTATTGATCGCTCAATTTACGCATACGCCCATTACTCAGCTACCTTTTTATTTTGCCTATAATTTAACTTTCGTGGCTACAGTACTCTGCGCATACGCAACTCAACGTAACTATCAAAAGATTTCTAAACTATTATTAAAAAATAAACAGCTCGTTCAAGTTTCTGATCAACATACCCAATGGGCTGAAGAGTTATGTGTCCAGCTTCAACAAGAAGTGAATAAATCGAAAGATATTGAAGCCCAGCTCCAATTTAATAATCATTTACTTGAGCAAAAGGTACGTGAACGCACTTACGATCTCACAAAAATGAATGAGCAACTCGAAAGCCATCACTACAATTTAGCTTTTGCACATGAAACGGCTGGCATTCGGCCATGGGACTGGGATATTGAAAATCAAAAACTAGAAATTACTTTTTTCGATCAACAAAAACAAACTCAAACGACCATTATTTATCTCAATAGCATTTTAGACCGCATACATCCGAGCGATAAAAAACTTTTTGACGAGCGCTTGAAACAACATTTGGAAGGAATTACAGATCATTTTAATATCAATTTCAGAATCTTACGTCAAGATGGTTCATGGCGATGGATTCAAGATGTAGGTCGTGTCATTACAAGAGATCCCAAAACACAAAAAGCGCTTCGTATGGTTGGTATGACCCGAGATATACATCAAGAGAAAAAAGATCAAGAACACTTAAGACTCTCGGCAATTGTGCTTGGGCAAGCTGCAGAAGGCATATTTATTTTAGATGAACACCTGAACTATATTGATATTAACCCTTACTATGAGAAACTAACTGGATTTTCTAAAACAGAACTCCTAAATAAAGAGTTATTTAGCATTACAATTAATCAAAAAGAACTCCAACAACAATTTCATAGCTCAATTACCCAACAGCTCCTCGAAACCGGAGAATATATGGGCCAATTTGACGAAAAGTTTAGTTCTGGCAAAAGCGTATATTTGTGGTTACACATCAATGTGGTCAAAGATGAGTTCAATCAAATTACAAATTATATTGGATTTGCACGAGACCTCTCTGAGCAAAAACGTCAGGAACAACATCTATCTTACTTAAAAAATTACGATAGTCTTACTCACTTGCCTAATCGTCTTTACTATTACAACCAACTTCATCAATACCTTGTAAATCCATCATATAACATTAAAAATCTAGCCTTAATAAGAGTAAATATTGACCGTTTTCGCGCTTTTAATGAATTTTTAAATAATGATAGTGGTGATGAACTTCTTAAACAGTTTGCACAACGGTTACGCTTAATCAATATTAATGCAATTTTGGTTGCCTATTTAAATAGTGACGATTTTGCAATCATTTATGAAATTTCTCCAATTCATCCAAATATTGAGCAATATTGCCAAAATATTTTGCAGGCACTCAATGCCCCTTTTTATATTGATAATCAAGAATATTTTATTACGGCATCTATTGGCGTAGCATGCTTTCCTGAGCATGGACGACAAATTGATCATCTAAACAATCATGCAGAACAAGCACTTTCAGAAGCAAAACGCTTAGGAGGCAATACCATTTCTTACTATTGCAATCAAACAACTCATTCATATAAATCTGCCGATTTAGAACAAGAGTTACGTAAAGCCATTCAAAATGATGAATTTGTAGTTTATTACCAACCAAAAATTAGTCTACTCGATCATTCAGTTATTGGTTTTGAAGCATTAATTCGCTGGCAACATCCCGAAAAAGGATTAGTCATGCCAAATATGTTTATACCATTTGCTGAGCGCAGTAGCCTGATTTCGGATATTGGTAAAGTCGTTTTAGATAAAGTTGGAAAACAATTACAAGAATGGAAAAGCCAAGGCTACACAAACATTCAAGTTTCAGTGAATATTGTTGCCCAGCAAATACATCGAGGCTTATTACTCAATGATATTGATGAAATTTTGCAGAAATATCATATTCAAGGTTCAGATCTCGAACTTGAGATTACTGAGTCAGCCCTCTTGGACAATACTGATAACGTAAAAACTCTGTTGCATGCAATAAAACAACGAGATATTTCAATTGCTCTAGATGACTTTGGTACAGGCTATTCATCTTTAGCGTATCTGACAGAATACCCAATTGATGTATTAAAAATTGACCGTGCATTTATTTCTAAAATTGGTGATCACAAACAAGAAGCCATTGTAAATGCCATGATTGCGATGGGTAAAAGTATGGGGCTTAAACTGGTTGCCGAAGGTGTAGAAACAGAGGAACAAGTTGCCTATCTACAAAAACAGCAATGTGATTTTTTACAAGGCTATTTCTTTAGTCGTCCTATCCCGGCTGAGCAGATTATCCCTTATCTACAAACAAATTCGCCTATTTCTTAATAGTTCTCACAGTCTATTTTTACATACGCTGCTTTTTCCAAAAATGAGCGTTTTTGACTGTGAGAAATAAAGAAGTAGTGTTATATTCTTTAGCATTTAGCTCACTACAGGGCTATTGGCAATTCGTCTACTATTCTCTTAATTGGTAAAAATTAAAGCATAGTAAAAGAACCGAGTTGCCTTCCCCTGAATGAGTGATTTGACTAGTTTGCTTTTTTGTATCAAATAGAGACTCAGATGGACGATCAATCTTTAAAACAGGCCGCTTTAAATTACCATGAATATCCAAACCCAGGGAAAATCAGCGTCACCCCAAGTAAGCAACTTGTCAACCAACGAGATTTGGCTTTAGCCTACTCACCCGGAGTTGCTGCGCCATGTTTAGAGATTGAACGTGATCCTTCAACTGCTGCTAAATATACAGCACGCGGAAACTTGGTTGCTGTAGTCACTAACGGTACTGCTGTTCTTGGTTTAGGTAATATTGGTCCATTGGCTTCTAAACCTGTAATGGAAGGTAAAGGCGTTCTCTTCAAGAAGTTTGCTGGTGTTGACGTATTTGACATCGAAATTGCAGAAAACGATCCAGATAAAATCGTGGATATTGTTGCCTCTCTTGAACCAACTTTCGGTGGTATCAACCTCGAAGATATTAAAGCGCCAGAATGTTTCTATATCGAAAAGAAACTTCGTGAACGCATGAAAATTCCTGTATTCCATGACGATCAACATGGTACAAGTATTATTGTAGGTTCAGCTTTGCTCAATGCATTGCAACTTGTAAATAAGAAAATTGATGAAATCAAAATCGTAGCTTCAGGTGCAGGTGCAGCAGCACTTTCATGTTTAGACTTGCTTTGTGCGCTTGGTGCTAAAAAAGAAAATATTATTGTTGCCGATTCTCGTGGTCTATTAACGACTTCTCGCGAAGGCTTAGACGAATCTAAAAAACGTTATGTTCAAGATATTACAGCATCTCAGCTTCATGAAGTAATGACTGGCGCTGATATGTTCTTGGGTCTTTCTGCTGCTGGTATTCTCACCAAAGAAATGGTGAAACAGATGGCTGAGAACCCTATTATTTTTGCTTTGGCAAACCCAGATCCAGAAATTTTACCTGAACATGCACATGAAGTACGCTCTGACGTCATTATGGCAACTGGTCGTTCTGACTATCCAAACCAAGTAAACAACGCATTATGTTTCCCATACATTTTCCGTGGTGCACTTGATGTTGGTGCAACTACGATTAATGAAGACATGAAAATTGCATGTGTACATGCAATTGCGCGTATGGCTCATGTAGAAGCTGATGCAGCAACTTATGGTGAAAAATCTGCTTCATTTGGTCGTGACTATTTAATTCCACGCCCACTTGACCAACGTTTAATTTTAGAAATTGCACCAGCTGTTGCTAAAGCTGCAATGGACTCAGGTGTAGCAACTCGCCCTATCGAAGATTTCGCTGTGTATCGTCAAAAATTGTCTGAGTTTGTATATAACTCTGCATTCTTGATGAAACCAATTTTTGCTCAAGCAAAAGCTGATCCAAAGCGTATTGCATATGCGGAAGGTGAAGACGAGCGCGTATTACGTGCAGTACAAATTGCTGTTGATGAAGATTTAGCTAAACCAATTTTAGTAGGTCGTACGGCTGTAATTGAAGCAAATATCAAAAAATTAGGCCTACGTTTACAACATGGCGTAAATATTGAGATTGTAGATCAAGAACAAAACCCGATGTATGAAGAGTTTTGGAAAGACTACTATCAAACAATGCAACGCAAAGGCATCACTGTTGAATATGCTCAACGTGAAGCTCGCCGTCGTTCAACTTTAATTGCATCTCTACTGGTTAAATTCGGTAAAGCAGACGGTATGTTATGTGGTACTTACAGTAGCTATAACATTCACCTTGACTTTGTACGCAATGTTATCGGTCTTAAAGAAGGCATGAATAACTTCTTCACATTAAATGCATTAATGCTTGAAGATCGTAATTTATTTATTGCAGATACCTATGTAAACACTAACCCAACTGCTGAACAACTTGCTGAAATGACTATTTTGGCAGCTGAAGAAGTACGTCGTTTTGGTATTACTCCACGTGTAGCACTGCTTTCTCACTCAAGTTTTGGTAGTGACCAAACTGATTCAAGCGCTCAAAAAATGCGTGAAGTTTATCGTATTTTATCTGAGCAAGCTCCTGAGCTTGAAGTTGAAGGTGAAATGCATGGTGATGCAGCATTAGACGAAAATATTCGTCAATTTGCATTCCCTGGTTCACGTTTTAAAGGTTCTGCAAACTTGCTCATTATGCCAAACCTAGATGCAGCAAATATTTCATTTAACTTGTTGAAAGCGACTTCTGGTAACAACGTTACTATTGGTCCAATTTTGCTTGGCGCAGCAAAACCTGTTCATATTTTGACACCGACAGCAACGACTCGTCGTCTTATCAATATGACTGCTTTAACTGTTGCGGAAATCCAACAACAAGAAAAGTAATTTAGAAAGAGCTTTTTACGAAAAGCCTGTCTAATGACTTGAGAAAACCTCTATTCTGTAGCATGATTGCTTGAAGAATAGAGGTTTTTTCATGCAAGTGTATTTAGTAGGCGGTGCCGTCCGAGATTCTCTACTTGGGCATCCCTATCAAGAAAAAGATTATGTTGTGGTCGGAGCAACGCCTGAACATATGCTCGCCCAAGGTTTTCAACCTGTAGGCAAAGATTTTCCTGTGTTTCTTCATCCTAAAACTAAAGAAGAATATGCACTTGCACGTACTGAGCGAAAGTCCGGTAAGGGCTATCACGGTTTCCAGTTTTTTACCGATACCACAGTAAGTTTAGAAGAAGATTTAATTCGCCGTGATTTAACCATCAATGCCATAGCAATGGATCAAGATGGCAAAATATATGACCCCTATGGTGGTCAGACTGATTTAGAAAATAAAACCTTACGACATGTTTCAGAAGCTTTTGCTGAAGATCCTTTACGTGTTTTACGTGTGGCACGCTTTGCAGCTCGATATTCTTCATATGGTTTTCATATTGCATCTGAAACCTTACAACTAATGCAAACGATGGCTGAATCAGGTGAACTCGATGCATTAACACCAGAACGTGTGTGGAAAGAAACTTCGCGTGCGCTTTTAGAAGATCATGCAGATATTTATTTTCAGACACTACGGGATTGCGGTGCCTTAAAACATCTTTTTCCTGAAATTGACGCATTGTTTGGTGTACCACAACGCCCAGAATATCATCCTGAAGTAGACTGCGGCATACATACCCTAATGTCTTTACAGCAAGCGTGTAAGTCAAACTATTCGCTTGATGTTCGGTTTGCAGTTTTAGTACATGATTTGGGTAAAGCATTAACGCCTATAGATGAACTTCCTCGCCATATCATGCATGAAGAACGCGGAGTGAAACCAGTTACCGAATTATGTGAACGTTTAAAAGTTCCCACACAAACTCGACAGTTGGCATTATCGGTGTGTAAAGAACATCTAAAATGCCATCAGATTATGTCGTTAAAACCTGGAACTGTATGGCGTTTATTACAGCGTTTAGATGTATTACGTCGCCCTGAGAGAGTGGAAGCTTTTGTACAGGCATGTGAGTGTGATGCTAGAGGAAGACTAGGTTTAGAAGATCGTCCTTATCCTCAAGCTCAGTATATGTTAGATGCGATGCAAGTGGTTCGCTCTATTAAAGTTCAGGACTTACCCGAGAACATTAAGGGTGCTGAAATTGGTGAAATGTTAATTCAATGTCGCATTGATGCTTTAACTGAGTTCAAACATCAACATCAAACACCCACACATTCTTAATTTAAGCCAATAAAAAAGCCTCATTACGAGGCTTTTTTGTTTTTACTGTTTAGGCAGTGGTATATATTGAGATTGAGTATTTTGGTTTTTTCTTTCTCCAACTGCTACCACAAAGTTTTCTTGCTTCCCAGCTCGCTCAACCACCACATTAATTTCGCTATTAGGCGCTTGTAATGCAACGTAATTAATCAAATGAGAAGCTGAGGTAATTGATTCATTATTCACCTGAATAATTTTATCACCAACTTTAATGCCCGCAGATGCTGCTGGACCGTTTTTCAAAACATCAGCAACGACCACACCAATTTGTTGTTTTGGTGCTAATACATCTTCTTGTGTAGGCGGTACTAGACTAATGCCCAACCATCCACGTACAACACGACCATCTTTCAAAATCGAGTTTAATACTTGTTGGCAAATTTTAGCTGGAATTGCGAAACCAATACCTAAAGAGCCGCCTGACTGCGAGAAAATAGCGGTATTTACCCCAATTAGGTTACCAGCGACATCAATTAAAGCTCCGCCTGAGTTACCTGGGTTAATTGCAGCATCTGTTTGAATGAAATCTTCATAGGTATTGATGCCTAAATCAGAACGCTCAGTGGCAGAAATAATACCTTGAGTTACCGTTTGCCCTACGCCAAATGGATTACCAATCGCTAAGACAACATCACCCACTTCATTACCGCTGAGCTTAAATGGCAACACGGGTAATTTATCTAAATCGATTTTAATTACGGCTAAATCCGTATCAGGATCTGTTCCAACAATAGTTGCTTCTGCACGACGTCCGTCACGTAATGCAACTACAATTTGGTCGGCCTGAGCAATCACATGATTATTGGTAAGAATATAACCATCAGCACGAACAATAACCCCAGAGCCTAAACTATTTTCATTTTGCTGTTGTTGTTCAGGAACCTGATTTCCAAAAAATTCGCGGAATACTGGATCACTTAACAATGGATGATTTTGTTTAACTTTCTGGGTCGTAAAAATATTAACAACTGCCGGCGCTGCAACTTTCACCGCAGCACTATAAGACACCACCCCGCCCGCTCGTGAAGTATCAACCAGTGGTTCAACTTTTTCGGCAGGCATTTGCACCCCATCAACTGCAACAGTTGGTTTCGGCTGATGGTATTTTTGCCATGCAATAAAACTGGCAATTACAATAATAAGTAACACCCAAGGTAACCATGTAAAGGTGCGGCGCACGTTCATATCCTCTACGCAAAGAAGCTTTTAATTAAATTAATATATTGAACAAAAAGAGTTTTCAGTTAAGCATTTTAAATTAAATATGGCGATATACATAAAAAACTCAAAAAAGATTTGTCTAGCTTTAGTTACACAACAAAATATGTTTCTATAGCTTTAGCAATTATTTACTATTCAATTCAGGAAATATCATGGCGAATTTGCATGAAATTATTCAGTGGTGCGATCAAACCTTAAAAGCAGCAGAATTTAAAGATTACGCACCAAATGGCCTGCAAATTGAAGGTTCAACTGAAGTAAAACGTATCGTTTGTGCCGTTACTGCTTCCGAAGATGCGATTGATGCAGCTATTGCTCAGAATGCTGATCTATTACTCGTTCATCATGGTTATTTTTGGAAAGGCGAACCGTACCCAATTACAGGGATGCGCGGCAACCGCATTAAAAAACTAATTCAAAATAATATTTCACTCGTGGCTTACCACCTACCTTTAGATGCACATCCAAGTTTGGGTAACAATGTAGCCATTGCAGAAAAATTGGGCTTACACCATTTAGAACCACTCGATTTAGCCGAAAAACATCCAATTGGAAATATTGGATATTTAGAGCAAGCTGTTTCTGTTGAAGAGTTTAAAGCAAAATTACAAGATAGCTTTGATTTTAAAGTGATTCATCTACCCGCCGAGAAAAAAACTATTCAAAAAGTAGGTTTCTGTACTGGCGGTGCTCAAGATTTTATTGCTAAAGCGGCTTTGCAAAATTGCGATGCTTATATTTCAGGCGAAGTCAGTGAACGAACTTTCTATGAAGCAAAAGAATTAGGAGTTCACTATTTTGCGTGTGGTCATCATGCAACCGAACGTTATGGAGTTCAACGTTTAGCACAAGCAATTTCAAAGCAGTTTGCAATTGGAGCCGAATATTTTGAATTGAATAATCCGATTTAATTAAGTCTTTTTTTCAATCTGTGTTATGCGTATTAATTAGATCTTTATTGTGTATAGTTCTTTAAAACGATGCCCTATTGTGAACAGAATCATTTACAATAGAGCCACTTAATTGTATAACCCAGCAAATGCAAGGAATAGGAACATGACAACCATTACTTTACCTGCACTTCCATATGGCTATGATGATTTAGCGCCACATATTAGTAAAGAAACTTTAGAATACCATCACGATAAACACCACAATACCTATGTTGTTAACTTAAACAACTTAATCAAAGGGACTGACCTTGAAGGTAAAACTTTAGAAGAAATCATCAAAGCAACTGCTGGTGATGCATCTAAAGCTGGTATTTTCAATAACGCTGCTCAAGTTTGGAACCATACATTCTATTGGAATTCAATGAAGCCAAATGGTGGTGGTAAGCCTACTGGCGCAATCGCTGCTAAAATTGAAGAAGCTTTTGGTAGCTACGAAAAATTTGCAGAAGAATTTGCTGCTGCTGCAACAACTCAATTCGGTTCAGGCTGGGCTTGGTTAGTTGCTGATGAAGTAAACGGTAAATTATCTATTACTAAAACTTCTAATGCAGACACTCCACTTGCACATGGTCAAATTGCTGTATTAACAATTGACGTATGGGAACATGCTTACTACATCGATTTCCGTAACTTACGTCCTAAATACATCGCAACTTTCTTAGAAAGCCTTGTGAACTGGGACTATGCGAATGCAAAACTTGCAGGTCAACCAGCTGGTGTAGAGAAATAATTTTATTTCTTTATAAAAAACCACCCTATTTTGGGTGGTTTTTTTATTTTTAGTACCTTAAAAGAATATTAATCAAGCAAACGATTCATTTTCTTTAATATTCTTATTGACGCTTTTAGATTTCATCCATAAAATGCGCATCAGATTCTCCAATAGCTCAGTCGGTAGAGCGACGGACTGTTAATCCGCAGGTCCCTGGTTCGAGCCCAGGTTGGAGAGCCATCTACTAATCTCCCATAGCTCAGTCGGTAGAGCGACGGACTGTTAATCCGCAGGTCCCTGGTTCGAGCCCAGGTGGGAGAGCCAAGATTATAAAAGCCCGCATCTATTGCGGGCTTTTTCTTATCCAATCATTTACTAATTTTCTATTATTTTTAATAAAATCAATGTTTCGAATATTTTTAAACCAAACGATTAGATATTCTCACTAATTCCGTTATTAAGACTTGACCCAGCCCCCTTTCCTGCCTAAAATCCTTTTCCAGATTCTCCAATAGCTCAGTCGGTAGAGCGACGGACTGTTAATCCGCAGGTCCCTGGTTCGAGCCCAGGTTGGAGAGCCAAGATTCTTAAAAACCCACTCATCATGAGTGGGTTTTTATTTGTATGATGCCTTCACATGTTCGAATCGAGTCACTTATTTTTTATTGTTTTAGGTTGCATCAGCACCTGCATCTTTCTTGCTATTTGTTTACGTCCTTATTTATTTCCAAAACAAAAATTCTTTGCTCGTCCTGTTATTACCAACTTTGAAACTCAAATGTTTATACGTTTAAAACAAAGTTTTCCAAGTTATCATGTTTTAGCACAAGTGGCTTTTAGCGCCTTAATTACCAGTAAGGACTATAAAATTCGTAGTCAGTTCAACCGAAAAGTTACTGACTTTGTTGTGCTTAACGATAAGATGGAAGTGATTGCCATTATTGAGTTAGATGACCCTTCTCACCTTGAAAAAGCGGAAGAAGATCGTATTCGTGATCAAATGCTCACAGAAGCAGGTTACATTGTAAGACGTTACACAAATATTCCAACGGTACGTCAGCTACAAAAGGATATTCATTAAAAAACCGCTGTTATTTCTTTTCAGAACTTGCTGCTTCTTTTTCAGCTATTCTTTTTTCCATTTCTAAACGTTGCTGCTCATATTGTTTTTTAGTCTTAGCATCACTCTTTGCAGCCAAGAAAAGTATTCCAATAATAAAAAGAGGAATGAGTAAACCTAATCCCATTAATAACCAAGGAACAGATTTTTTTTCAACAGGTGACTGGCTCATAAGTGATTCAAACTCAAACGGTATCGATTTTAAGGTGTGTAACAATATAACAAAAAAAGGGCCCTCTTTAGGACCCTTTTAACTTGAATATTTTAAATACAAAAAATTATTGTGCTACTCCAGTACATTCTTGTTTTCCACTTGCATCAATTATCGATGGGTCTACAACCGCATTTGTCTTAGCTGGCATATTCGTTTGTATAAATTGATAGATATCAGCATTTTTACAAACAATGGCTTGGGTATGTGTCGCATTCTCTACTAGATCTAGTTTAATGTTAGGTGAACCCAAAGTTACCAGTCCAGCCACCATCATTTGAGTAATTGGATAAGGAACATTCGTATCAAGCTTACCTTGAGCAATATATACAGGTTTATCTAAACGTTTTGTTCCAGGCTGACTTGCAAGCAAAAACTTCTGAACTGTTTCATTTGTTTTAAAATTATTAGTATCGAGGCCTGGATAATCCATAACTTTTTTATCAGGATTATCAATCATAAATTTAATAATATCATCTTTAAATTTATTAATCAGGCTAAGACTCGGATCCGCACTATCTAAACATAAACCATTTTCTCCAGTACTTCCTTCCGCAAATTCAGCTAAAGACTTTGTTCTAGTTTGGAAAAGATCTCTATACTCAAAACGTGGTTCATACGCTTTAATACCCACACCCGTTAAAGCGGCATAAGCTAGCAGGGTCGCATAAGAATCAACCGATACTCGTTTATCTAGTGGTATATTACCCGCAATTTCTTGCTGCTCAATTAATGCTAATGCATTTGGTGCCACATCAAGAATAATTGTACCCAAGCTCGATGCAGGTGCGCCTGCGACCGCACCTTTATATGTTATATCTGTATTTGCATATTCAGCAGTACCTATAGATGCCTGACCTCCTTGCGATTGCCCTACAGACATCCAGTCGCCACTCAACTGACTACCATAATGATCTTTCACTGCCTTAACAGCGGCTAATGCTGATTTAGCTTCACTAGCCAAATTGAGGTAAGGATGAATTCCTTTTGTGCCGAGCCCTTCATAATCAGGAGCCACAATTACATATCCTGCTGCTAATAATGTATCTGCTAAAATTTTGAAACGTGGATTAATCGTATTATTACTTGGTGCACAACTATCCCCTACGCCTACAGTGCCATGTTCCCATACAACTACACGATAACCATCTTTAGGTTGAGCAATTTTAGGGAACATTACTAGTGCGGTTGCTTCTGCGGTTTTACCTTGTACATTGACCATGTTATAGGTCATGACTTTTATAGATGAAGCACCCTCTAAACTATCTTTAGAATAAGCTTTTTCAGAAATGTATGTTTTATCAGGGTTCACACCAGTATAGTCATCATCATCGTCATTACATGCTGCAAGAAATAATGTTGAAACCGATAACGTTATAGCTAAAGCAATTTTTGACCGTTTCATAAAATATCCTTTTTATGTTATGTGTTATTTATTCCGCATATTTTTATGCACAAATATTAAGACATAAAAAAAGTGCTCTGCATAGAACACTTTTCAACCTTACGGTCATTTTTACTATATGAAATTTAAAAATATTCCCAGAAAAATGATTAATCCAACCCAGCGATTGTGACGGAATGCCCAAAAACAGACTTGAGGGTTGCGGTCTTTGGTTTTAATTGTTTGATATATAAAATCGAATGCAACAACAACCAAAGCAATGATCGCCCATGGAAATAGAATATTTTCTAAATACAGTGCCGAGCCAATCAAAACAAGACTGGTTGCTTGTAAAAGCGCAATAATCTGGATGTCATATCGGCCAAAAAGAATTGCTGTAGATTTCACACCAATCTTTAAATCATATTCACGATCAGTAATGGCGTATTGAGTGTCATAAGCGACTGTCCAAGCTAGATTACCAAAATAAAGAAGCCAGCAAGTTATATCTAACGGCTTACCCATCGCAGTAAATGACATTGGAATTCCCCAAGAAAATGCCATACCTAAAACCACTTGTGGTAAATGGGTATATCTTTTCATGAAGGGATATATAAATGCTAAAACTAATCCAGCTAGTGCACAATAGAATGTCGCTATAGGTAAAAAGAACAAAGTACAAGCGCTAGCAAATACTAAAGCTAAAAATACATATATTGCTTCTCTCGGACGAATTACCCCAGTTGCTAATGGACGTGTTTTAGTGCGTTCAACATGTGCATCTACTTTTCGATCAGCAAAGTCATTAATGGCACAACCAGCAGCGCGCATAAAAATTGTACCCAATACCATTGCCAAAAGAATATGCAATGGTGGCGTTCCTTCTGCAGCAACCCAAAGTGCCCACATGGTTGGCCAAAAAACCAGTTCTGTTCCAACTGGCTTATCAAATCGACATAGATAATAGTATGCTTCTAAACGCTGACGCCATGTGGTATCTGTTGCAGTCGTCATAGTAGTTCCTTGTCGTGCTGCTGATGTAGAAAAGCTTCAAAAGCTGGTAAGAATGTTTCTTGGACTATAAATTTACACCCATGCCAAGTATAGCAACTTTGTCGCGTCCACCCTTCTGGCAAATGAATGACACGGCGGTCACAAAGCGGTGTCGTTCTTTGAAATAGAAAAAATCCAATCGGTGTAGAACCAATGTGCTGAAATATGCGGGCTTTTTTTTGTAGGCTTAAAATAGGAAAAATACTTTTTGCTTTAACCCAAGGTTCTGCCTCACTGCCATATAAATAAGTCTCGCGCACCCATGAGGTATGGGCATGAGGCATATTCATCCATTGGCTATCTGCAAAAGTTAAACGCTGAAAATGTTCTTTAAAAGGTTTTACACTGAATTGACCACCTCCAAGTTCAGTCAATTGTTGAGTCAGAGAACCAGACGCATACAACCATGTTTTCAACTCAGGATTTAAAGTCTTTTCCTGTTTAAGTACTGGTTGCCGTTTACGCATAATCTGCTCACATGAAAACTCGCACTTAGTTTAACCCAATTTTTTGATAAAAAACGTAGAGAATTCAATCAACATTTTAAACAATAAAAAAGCCTGCATAAGCAGGCTTTTTTATGAAAATACGTATTACAAGCTGTAGTACATATCAAACTCAACTGGGTGAGTAGTCGTGTTAAGACGACGTACATCTTCAGTTTTAAGTTCGATGTATGCATCAAGCATTTCTTTAGTGAACACGCCGCCTTTTAACAAGAATTCGTGATCTGCTTGAAGTGCTTCAAGAGCCATATCTAAGCTATGAGCAACTGTTGGGATTTTTGCTTCTTCTTCTGGAGGAAGATCATACAAGTTCTTATCAGCAGCTTCGCCCGGATGGATCTTGTTTTGGATACCGTCGATACCAGCCATTAACAATGCAGCGAAACCTAAGTACGGGTTCATCATTGGGTCTGGGAAACGAGCTTCGATACGCTTACCTTTAGGGCTAGAAACGTATGGAATACGGATAGACGCAGAGCGGTTACGCGCTGAGTAAGCAAGCATGATTGGTGCTTCGAAGTGAGGAACCAAACGCTTATATGAGTTTGTAGATGGGTTTGTGATCGCATTCAATGCACGAGCGTGCTTGATGACACCACCGATGAAGTACAATGCCATTTCAGAAAGGCCTGCATATTCATCACCAGCAAATAAGTTCTTGCCATCTTTAGAGATAGACATATGAACGTGCATACCAGAACCGTTATCACCTACCATTGGTTTAGGCATAAAGGTTGCAGTTTTTGCATATTGGTGCGCAACGTTCCAAACAGCATATTTGAATTGTTGAACTTCGTCAGCTTTACGTACAAGTGTATTGAAGCTCACACCAATTTCTAATTGGCAAGAAGCAACTTCATGGTGATGTACTTCTACACGACCAGGGCCCATGATATCTTCAATTTTCGCACACATTTCTGCACGCATATCTTGTGAAGAATCAACTGGAGGAACTGGGAAGTAACCGCCTTTAACACGTGGACGGTGACCAGAGTTACCAGACTCGTAATCTTTACCAGTAGACCAAGCGGCTTCTTCAGCGATCAATGTATGACGAGCGCCAGACATATCGATGTCCCACTTCACTTCATCAAATACAAAGAATTCTGGTTCTGGACCAAAGAATGCAGTATCACCGATACCTGTAGATTTTAAGTATTCTTCTGCACGGCGAGCAATCGAACGTGGGTCACGCTCATAACCTTGACCAGTTGAAGGTTCAATAACGTCACAAGTCACAACTACAGTTGGTTCAGCAAAGAACGGGTCAACAAAACCAGTTTCTGCATCTGGACGTAAAATCATGTCAGATGCTTCAATGCCTTTCCAACCAGCGATTGAAGAACCATCAAACATTTTACCGTCTTCAAAAGTATCTTCATCAATAGAATCAGCTGGGTAAGTTACGTGCTGTTCTTTACCCTTAGTATCAGTAAAGCGAAAATCGACCCATTTTGCGCCACTTTCTTGTATGAGTTGAAGGACCTTGTTCGCCATGCTCATTTTGCTCCAATGAAATTTTGTTGCACTTGTTAAGTGCGTGTTAATTGCTGGTATATATTAAGCAAATCTCATACCAACTTTATCAGACTTACCTAAAACATTGAATTGCTTATAACTATCGATGATTTAGGTCCCTTGTCTTGAACCCATTATACTGTTTGCATAGTTAAATGCACCATATTCAGACATTTTCAAATTATGGCATACAAGAATAGCTCGCAATCGCCCTAATTTAGTGCAAAATTGTTGCGCTAATATGAATTATCGCATCAATATCTAACAGTAATTCATGATCATAATACTTTCTTATATAGAAAGCTGGCATTCTTATTACAATGAATAAAAAATAATAAATGATGACTTATGAAATTCTAACCTTTAGATGAGAACTCTACATCTACTCATGCCTTTGCCAAAAAGGCTTTAATGTAAATATTGCCTTGAAAAGTAATTTTCAAAAAAATTTAAATAGTCCTCTTTTGCGTTATACCTCACTCATTAAAATACTGAGGTTTTCTGAAATTATTTTTCTTTTTTACAGCACTTCTATTTTAAGACTTGTTAAAACAGCTTAATTCTTATTTTCCTTATGGAGTTCTCTGCTGTGAGGCAAGTTTTGATCAGCTTTGGTGCGTAATAATCTGATAGCTTAGCTTTTCACGATATAGTTTTTCACTTTTCCATTTTTTACCATTTGTTATATACCTTTTTTATACATGACCAACTTGCTTTTCAATTTAAAAAAAACTAAAAAATAAAACATAACTTTTTTTTATAATTAAACAAACTAAAAGTTTGGTTTACTTAACTACAAATATGTTCAAAGGATTTGAAATGAAGCATGAACTCGAACAATGCGACACAGCTTTTTTCGGCCATCCAAAACCCTTAAAAACTTTATTTTTTACTGAACTGTGGGAACGGTTTTCTTACTATGGAATTCGTCCCTTATTGGTTCTTTACATGGTTGCGATGGTCAATGATGGTGGTTTAGGGCTTGATCGTCCTACCGCAGCTGCAATTGTAGGGTTATTTGCCGGCTCTATGTATTTAATGACCGTTTTAGGCGGTTGGATTGCCGATAACTGGTTAGGCCAAGCAAGATCTGTCTGGTATGGCTCCATCATTATTGCATTAGGTCATTTATCAATTGCGCTTACTCCTATATTTGATCAATTCTTTTTTTATTTCGGTTTAGTTCTTATTGTTATTGGTTCTGGATTGTTTAAAACCTGTATTTCAGTGATTGTCGGAACATTATATAAAGCCCAAGATAATAGACGCGATGCTGGCTTCTCCATTTTTTATATGGGAATTAATATAGGTTCTTTTATTGCTCCTCTTCTTACAGGCTTATTAGCACGTGATCATAACTGGCACTTAGGTTTTGGTATAGGTGGCCTTGGGATGTTAGTTGCATTACTTATTTTTCGTGTATTCGCTATTCCACAGCTACAAGCTTTTAATCAGTTGCGTCAAGAAAATGACAATTGGAATAAACCAATTGTTGAAAATAAAAATGCGCCAAAAATTGCTTTCTCATTTTTATTAAGTGTCGCAGTCCTTATTGCTCTTACCTTTTTTGGTGTTATTCATATCAATCCAGTCGCAGTAGCAACCTACTTAACCGTAGGAATCGGCGTTGGTATTATTGCTTACTTTGCATATTTACTACTTTTCCTGAATTTAGAGCAGCATGACAAATTTAAAATTATTATTTGCTTTGTTTTATTAGCAGCATCTGCGCTATTTTGGTCTGCCTTTGAGCAAAAGCCCACAACTTTTACTTTATTTGCACAAGATTATACGGACCGTATTGTTTTCGGATTTGAGATCCCAACTGTATGGTTTGAATCAATCAATGCCCTATTTATTATTGTTTTTGCTCCAGTTGCAGCTTGGCTATGGGCGAAGCTAGGTAAGACAAATAAAGACCCAAGCTATATCAGCAAATTTATTATCGCATTGTTATTCGCAGCAGGTGGCTTTTTGCTCATGTCTCTTGCCAGTCATTTTGCTATTAATGGTGGGGCAGTTTCACCATTTTGGTTAGTCGGTACTTTATTTTTTCTTACCATAGGTGAACTTTGCCTAAGCCCGATTGGCTTATCAACCATGACTAAACTTGCACCTGATGTCATCCGGAGTCAAATTATGGGTCTGTGGTTTACTGGTTCAGCTTTAGGTAATCTGATAGCAGGGTTGATTGGAGGACATGTATCGGCAGATGGCATTAATCACTTACCTACCCTCTTTATGAGATGTGTTTTGGCGTTAGTGATTGGCGCAATCGTGTTATTTTTATTAAAGAAACCTATTTATAGATTAATGAACAAAAGTACCAGTAAAGTTCAACCTGACTTGGAAACCATATGACCAATTTAACTGTTCAAGAAAAGCTAGAGAAACTTCGTGAACTCATGCTTAACCAGCATGTTGATGCGTTAGTCGTCATGAGTGCCGATCCACATATGTCAGAATATTTACCGGATTACTGGAAAGCAAGGCAATGGCTTAGCAGTTTTAGTGGCTCTGTTGGAACACTTGTAGTCACTCAAAACTTTGCGGGACTTTGGGCAGATGGACGCTATTGGGTACAAGCCGAGCAACAGCTTGTCGGAACTGGATTTGAACTTCAAAAATTGACCAATGATGAATCATCAACACATCTAGCTTGGATGGAAAAAAATCTAAATAAAGCCTCAGTAATTGCAGTAAACGGCCAAACACTTTCGATTCAACAATTTAAGGCACTCGAACATACCGCAAGACTTAACAACTATAAACTCGAAACTCAACAAGATTTAATTGGAGCCATCTGGTCTGATCGTCCTGAGCTTCCTTCCAAAAAAATCAACTTGATGCCTGAAGGGTTAAACGCCCTATCTCGTAAAGAAAAAATTCAGAATATTCGTGAAACTTTACACAGCAAGAATATTGCGGGTCACTTCATTTCATCTTTAGATGATATTACATGGATCTTAAATGCACGTGGGCAAGATGTAGAATACAACCCTGTTTTTCTGTCTCATTTATATATTAGTGAAAATCAAGCTGTTCTTTTCATTGATGCGGACAAAGTTGATATAGCCATTCAACAAGCTTTTAAAGCTGATGGTATTGAGATTCGTAACTATGAAGATACAGCAACATTTTTAGCGAATATTTCTGATGTCTCTATACTTTTAGATCCAGCCAAAGTATCGATTTATCATGAACAAGCCATCGCAAAAGATATTCAGGTTGTATACGACATCAACCCGAGTACGCTTTTTAAATCACGTAAGCATGAAAGTGAAATAGCTCATATCCGTCATGCAATGGTTAAAGATGGTGTTGCCCTTTGCCACTTTTTCCACTGGCTAGAAAAAGCACTTCATCATCGTAAAAACATTTCAGAACTAACGATTGATGAAAAAATTACAGCTTTCCGTGCTCAGCAAGATGGTTTTATAGGGCCAAGTTTTTCTACTATTGCTGGCTTTAATGCCAATGGTGCTCTACCTCACTACCGCGCAACTGAGGAGCACTATTCATTTATTGAAGGCGATGGATTATTGCTGATTGACTCAGGTGGGCAATATGTAAATGGAACAACAGATATTACTCGTGTAGTTCCTGTAGGCACGCCAACGCAAACACAAAAACGTGACTATACCTTGGTTTTAAAGTGTCATATTGCTTTGGCCAAAACGATTTATCCAGAAGGTTTAGCTGCACCGCTACTCGATTCAATTTGTCGCCATACCTTATGGCAACATGGTTTAGATTATCGCCACGGAACAGGTCACGGTGTAGGCTTTGCTCTTAACGTTCATGAAGGACCGCAAGTACTTTCTTATTACGCGCCAGTTCATGCCTATAACAAATTGCGTGAGGGAATGATTCTTTCCAATGAACCAGGACTTTATCATGAAGGTAAATATGGTATTCGTATTGAGAATCTGGTCGCAAACCGTATTCACTCTGGGTTTGAAAAAACCTATGGTGAGTTTTTGGAGTTTGAAACGCTAACACTTTGTCCAATTCATTTAGATTGTATCGTTGTTGATATGCTTAACAACGAAGAAAAAGACTGGCTAAATGCCTATCACCAAATGGTTCAAGAAAAACTAGCTGAACATTTGTCTGGAGAGGTTTTAGACTGGCTGATTTACAACACTCGTGCGATTTAATCTGCTTTTCTAACTAAGGCAGAATACTTTTTAGTTCTAATGAAAAAGCCGATTCTGCCCTAGTTGCACATATCTCTGTTTCTTAACAGATCTAATATCAATTTAAAGCTGACTTTTTTAGCAAATTTCTAAGGAATGAAATAGTTAAACTGGTCACTTCATTTTTTGTTATATTAGCCGCTTAGATAGCGGCTTTATTTTTGCCTACGATTTTGGTGTGATAATCAAAACGGGTAATTAAACAGGTAAAAATTTAAATAGCTATTTAAATAAATATCATATATCAAGAGGTTAGACTCAAAATGCTTCTAATGATCGACAATTACGACTCTTTTACCTACAACATCGTCCAGTACTTTGGCGAGTTGGATCAGGAAGTAAAAGTTGTTCGCAATGATCAAGTCACATTAGAGGATATTGAACGATGGCAACCTAAATATCTGGTTATTGGTCCTGGCCCATGCTCTCCAAGCGAAGCAGGTATTTCTATTCCTGCAATTAATCACTTTGCCGGAAAAATTCCTTTGCTTGGTGTGTGTTTAGGGCATCAAAGTATTGGGCAAGCTTTTGGCGGAAACATTGTAAGAGCCAAAACGGTTATGCACGGACGTTTATCTGATATGTACCATAGCAATAAAGGTATTTTCAGTAATCTCCCTAGCCCATTCTCGGCAACTCGTTATCACTCATTGGTGATCGATCAGCAAACACTGCCTGATTGCCTTGAAGTAACGTGCTGGACCAATGAAGCAGATGGCTCAATGGAAGAAATTATGGGTGTTAAACATAAGACATTGCCTGTTGAAGGTGTGCAGTTCCATCCAGAATCAATCTTGAGCCAACATGGTCATCAAATCTTTAAAAACTTTTTAGATATTTATGCATAAGTGATATTTATGAACATTCAACAAGCACTTAACCATATTACAAAAAATATTCACCTGACTCAGCCGCAAATGGAAGACATTATGCGCAGCATCATGCAAGGTGAGGCAACCGAAGCACAAATTGGTGCTTTGATGATGGGCCTTCGCATGAAAGGTGAAAGTATTGACGAAATTACTGCTGCCGCACGTGTTATGCGTGAATTCGCTATTAAAATTGATGTCAGTGATATCAAATATTTAGTTGATATTGTTGGTACTGGTGGTGATGGACAAAACTTATTTAACGTCTCTACAGCGTCTAGCTTTGTGATTGCAGCAGCTGGTGCAACCATTGCAAAGCATGGTAATCGAGGCGTTTCAAGTAAATCAGGTTCATCTGACCTACTTGAACAAGCAGGTATTAACCTTGATTTAGATATGGAACAAACTGAGCGCTGTATTCGTGAGATGGGTGTAGGCTTTTTATTTGCCCCAAACCATCACAAAGCTATGAAATATGCTGTTGGCCCACGTCGTGAGCTTGGTGTTCGCAGCATTTTCAATTTACTCGGCCCGCTTACGAATCCGGCCGGCGTAAAACGCTTTGTAATTGGGGTATTTTCAGATGAACTTTGCCGTCCAATTGCCGAGGTTATGAAGCAACTGGGTGCTGAGCATGTCATGGTGGTTCATTCAAGAGATGGACTTGATGAAATTAGCCTTGCTGCCCCTACTGCTGTTGCAGAGCTTAAAGACGGCGAAATTACCGAATGGACGCTTAATCCAGAAGATGTCGGGATTGAATCACAAACCTTAAATGGTTTAGTGGTAGCTGATGCCGCAGCAAGCTTAAAGCTGATTAAAGATGCATTAGGTAAAAATAAATCTGACATTGGCGAAAAAGCAGCAAATATGATTGCTCTTAATGCTGGTGCAGGAATTTATGTCTCAGGCATTACCAAAACCTATGCTCAAGCTGTTTCATTCGCTCAAGATATTATCTATGGCGGGCAAGCTTTAGAAAAAATGAGTGTTTTGGCTGAATTTACCAAAGCATTAAAACAATCTCAGGCAGATTAAGGATTTCTCATGATTAATATTCAAAATACCATTTTAGGTAAAATTGTTGACCGTAAACATGAGGAACTTGCTGCACGTTTAAAACAACGTAATTTGCAAGATGTTGAAGAACTAGCGAAAGCTGCAACTCCGGTACGAGGCTTTGCAAAAGCTTTACAACACAAACGCCCTGCCGTGATTGCTGAAATTAAAAAAGCTTCTCCATCAAAAGGCATTATTCGTGCAGATTTTAATCCTGCTGAAATTGCCGAGCAGTACGAACAAGCTGGAGCAGCATGTTTATCTGTTTTAACTGATGTTGATTTTTTTCAGGGTGCGGATGAAAATATCGCCATTGCACGAAGCCACTGTGCTTTACCTGCTTTACGTAAAGACTTTCTGATTGATCCATATAATGTAGTTGAAGCACGTGCATTACATGCTGACTGTATTTTATTGATTGTTGCCTCTTTGTCAGATCAACAACTTGAAGAAATGTCTAAAACTGCTTTTGAACATCAGCTTGATGTATTGGTTGAAGTTCACGACGAAGAAGAACTGGAACGTGCTTTAAAGTTGTCTGAGCAATGTGTATTAGGTGTGAATAACCGTAATTTAAAAACTTTTGATGTAGATTTAAATACCTCAATTCGTTTGAAAAACTTGCTTCCATCATCACGTTTACTTGTGACTGAAAGTGGTATTGCCACTCCAGATGATGTTCGTATGATGCAAGAAAATGATATTCATACCTTCTTGGTTGGCGAAAGTTTTATGAAACAACCAAGACCAGATCAAGCCTTTACCGCCCTTTTTGGACAACCCCAAACGGTTTAATAGAAGATATATGAGTAATAAAGATTCATCGCTTTCTAAAGAGCAACAAAAGTTACTGAAGCAATTTAAAAAGCAAATCTCCAATCCTCATTCAAGCAAAATCGCAAGTCAGTCTGAGGCCCCAAAACCTCAGGCTGAGCCTGAAGAATTGGAAGATGCAAACCTGTTTCAAAGTGCTCTAGCAGGTGTTAAGCCCATCAATAATAGTAATATTGCTGATGTAAGAACGCCTCGCACAAAAAAAATTGATGCTCAAACACTCGCTAAACGTGCAGCTGCCGAAGGTGGTCGTGAAACTGAACATGCCGAGTTATCAGACACCCAAGCCGCTCTAAATCCTGTAGCGAGTCAAGCAACGCTAAGCTATCGCATTGCTACACTTCAGCATAAAGTTTTCGAAGACTTAAAAGCTGGAAGAATGCGCTGGTTTGAAGCTGTAGATTTACACGGCTGTACAATTGAGCAAGCACGTGACGCAGTTTTACAAGTTATCCAGATGGCAAAAGATGAAAATCAAAATGTTGTCAAGATTGTACATGGTAAAGGCCCTGAAGCTGTTTTAAAAACCTATGTCAACGGATGGCTACGTCAGCACCGCGATGTTTTAGCTTTTGTAAGTGCACCTGAAAATCAAGGTGGCACAGGTGCCGTTCTCGTACTGCTTAAACGTGCAGAAAAAAATCCAAAGTTCGAACAAAAGAAATGATCCAAAAGATCATTTCTTCACATCAAACACCTGCAATAATTGAGCAACCACTGCAACGGCGATCGTTGCAGGTTGTTTCGATGAAATCCCTTCTATCCCTATAGGGCAAACCAAACGTTGTAATGCTTCGGGTGTATAACCACGTGTCAGCATACGTTTCTCAAAAATAGCCCTTTTACTTTTTGAACCAATCATCCCAACATAAGCAAATGGCTTTGGCGCAGGTTTTAAAGCTGCAAAACACAGTTGCAGATCTAGTTGATGATCATGAGTCAAAATTAAAATTGCACCCGAACGATTAAAATGTTCAATCTCGGCTTCTGGCGTATCTGTTGTTAAATATTGAACCTGTTGCAGTAAATCCGATGGGAAAATATCATCACGCGGATCAATCCATTTCACACTAACACCAATAGGCAATAAACAACGGACAATTGCTTCACCCACATGCCCCGCGCCACAAATTAGCACTTGCATGGCATAAGGTTGAATCTGCTGGTCAAATTGCCATTGGTCACTGGTGGCGGGCTGAACCTCGAAACATGGTTTCTGTTCCATATCCATACCCACAGTTTGCCAAGTGGATGCATGTTGATGTGAGACTGTACGCCATATACGCTGTCCGGCTCGCCATGCTTGCAAACAATGGGATAAATCTGAGGCAATTAAAGCGGGTGATATTTTTTCAAGCAATAACCACATCACTCCGCCACAACACTGCCCCAACCGAGCACTGAGGTTAAAACGCTCAATGCGTCTCACACAAGCTTCAGTTTCGCTTAACATTGCTTTAGCAATATCAATAGCCTGAAACTCTAAATGCCCTCCACCGATCGTATCTGACTGCTGCCATTGTTGTTGCAAATTAAACCGCAATAACATTGTTGCGCCAACCTCTCGTGGTGTTGAACCATCAGCGCGTACCACTGTTACCAACACCACGGGCATAGCATCGGCTTGCCATGCCACAAAATCAGTCCACCATTGTAAATGTTGCATAATCTTCTACATTTTAGCTTGTGGGCGGTCAGCTAAAGCTTGTCCTCGTCCAATAGCAATTGCACGTAAAATTTCTTCGGCAGTTGCCGGAGCATTAAGTACAACCGGTGCATTTTCTGGAATAGCCGCCTGTACCGCCTGACGAATTGCAGAAAAAACTGACAATGCCAACATAAATGGGGGTTCACCTACCGCTTTGGAGCGATAAATAGTGTCTGCCTGATTTTGGTTATTAAACAGTTTGACGTTAAAAATATGAGGAATATCAAAACTAGTCGGGATTTTATAAGTTGAAGGTGCATGCGTAAACAAGCGTCCTGCATGTGGTCCTTGTGGCTGCCAATACAACTCTTCTGTCGTGAGCCACCCCATCCCTTGAACAAAACCACCTTCAATTTGCCCAATATCAATTGCAGGGTTAATCGACCGACCAACGTCATGCAAAATGTCAGTACGTAATACTTTCATTTCCCCAGTTAAAGTATCTATTGCGACCTCACTGGCTGCTGCACCATAGGCATAATAGAAAAATGGACGGCCTAAATGGTTGACCTGATCGTAGTGAATTTCTGGTGTTTTATAAAAACCACTGTCCCATAGTTGCACACGTGCCATATATGCCCGTTGAACTAAGTCAGGAAATGTCCATGAATGTCCATTCGCTGTTGAAACCATACTATCTTCAAACTGGATTTGCTCAGCATCACTTTGACTTATTTCTGCTGCAAGTTTTGCCAAACGCTCACGAATTTTAATACAGGCATTTTGAACAGCTTTACCATTTAAATCCGCTCCACTCGATGCTGCGGTTGCCGAAGTATTTGGCACACGAGAAGTATCGGTTGCAATTAAGCGAACACTATCGATTGGTAAACCCAACTCATGCGCAGCAACCTGCCGTACTTTGGTATATAGCCCCTGTCCCATTTCTGTACCGCCATGCGTAATAGAGACAGTACCATCCATATACACATAAACCAATGCACCTGCCTGATTGTAATGCACGGCGTTAAACGAAATACCGAACATTAATGGTGTTAACGCAATACCACGCTTAATGATGTCATTATTCTGATTAAAGGTATGAATGGTTTGTTTACGTTTCGCATAATCACTACTTTGCAATAATTCAGCCACCAATCGAGGAGCAACATTATCACGGACTTCTGCCCCATAATGCATACGATCACGTCCAGCACCGGGCTGTTCGGCAAAGAAATTACGCTGACGAATTTCAACTGGGTCACAACGTAAATAACGAGCAATGTCATCAATAATATTTTCAATGACAAACATGCCTTGTGGTCCGCCAAAACCACGATATGCGGTATTGGAAACAGTATTGGTTTTACAACGTAAGTTACGCAACTGAACCGCATTTAAATAATAGGCATTGCCAATATGGCAAATCGCACGTTCATTCACTGGCCCAGAAAGATCAGCCGAAAAACCGCAATTTGAAGCCAATTGCACCTTTAAACCTTGCAAAATACCAATGTCATCAAAAGCCACAGACCATTCATATGCAAAACCGTGACGTTTGCCTGTGGCGCTCATGTCATCATCACGGTCTAAGCGTAACTTACACGGACGGCCTGTTTTTCGTGCTGCCAAAGATGCAATGCATGCCCATTGTGCCGACTGCGACTCTTTACCACCAAAACCCCCACCCATACGGCGGCTTTCTACACTCACCTGATGCATATTCATACCTAATGCATGACAAATCAGCAGCTGCATTTCGGTTGGATGTTGTGTCGAGCAATAAACTTTTAAGCCCTGATTTTCTTGTGGAATCGCATAGGAAATCTGCCCTTCAAGATAGAAATGCTCTTGCCCACCTAGCTCAATAGCACCTGAAAGTTGATGTGCAGCATTTTGAAATACCTGTTCAACTTCACCATGGCTAAATTCAACAGGTGGCAACACCCACGATTCTTTTTCAATCGCATCTTGAATCGTTAAAATTGGAGTTTCGGGCACATATTCAATATTTGCCAAGCGAACCGCCTGACGTGCTTGCTGATAACTCTCAGCAACAACTACAAATAAGGCTTGTCCATAAAATTCAACCTGCTCTTCAGCAAAAATTGGATCATCTTTAACAATGGGTCCCCAATTATTTTCAACATCAATATCTTGTGCTGAAAAAACTGCATAAACCCCATCGGCCTGACGCACCGCATCCAAATCAAACTTACTGATTTTACCTTTGGCACAACTCGAAAATCCGACTGCTAGATGCATTGTATTTTCAAGTTCAGGTAAGTCATCGATATAGGTTGCTTGCCCAGTCACATGTAAATGTGCACTTTCGTGTGAAATAGAGTCGCCTGCTTTAGCCGATTTTTTAGAAACATTTAAGTTAATGGTTTGATTCATGTTAGATCTCCACCACAGCAATCAAGTCATTCACTCGAGTGATCGTTTGAGACAGGATTTTTTCTACATAAAAACGCTGTAAACAGTTTTTCGCGACGTGTAAACGATATGCCGAGCTAGCACGTCCATCATCTAAAGGCTGATAGTCTTGCGACAATGCTTCTTGAGCCTTAGCTATCAATTCTGCTGTAAATTGCTGACCTTCCAATATAGCTTCTGCATATTTTGCACGTTTGGGAATAGCAGCCATGCCACCAAAAGCAATTCTCACATTGTGAGCGACATGATGAGTATCTAACTCACATGAAATGGCCGCACATACCGCAGAAATATCTTGCTCAAAACGTTTAGCAATTTTATAGCTGGCAAATTTAAAACGTGGCTGCCCCTCACGAAGCGGAATAACAATCGCCTCAACAAACTCACCAAGCTGTAAGGCTGTTTTTTGATAATCTAGATAAAAATCTTCCAATGCGATTTCACGGGTCTGTTCACCTACACGCAAAATCAATCGTGTACCTAGCGTAATTAATGCCGGCATTGAGTCACCAATAGGCGAACCATTGGCAATATTTCCACCTAGGGTTCCCGCGTTTTTAATAGGCATAGAAGCAAAACGGCGCTGTAATTCTTGAAAGTCAGGATAAAAATCTGAAATTTTTATGAGTGCATCACTCAAACTTACATTTGCCCCAATCGTTAAAGCATGGTCGGTAACTACAATCTTTTTCAGTTCTTCAACCTGACCAATATAAAGCATATCGCCTAAATCACGGCCCTGCTTGGTTACCCACAAACCGACATCTGTGCTACCAGCGACAATACGTGCTTGCGGCAATTGCAAACGTAAAGCGGCAAAATCCTGTAAAGTCTTTGGTGCAAAAAATTGCTGACCATGATCATTCAAATGCAATGCAGGTAATGCTTTGATCGCTTTTAATACATCAAGTACTTTTTGACGTTCTAATACAACACGCGGATAGTCATAAGCTTTTTGTGCTGCATCTAAAATAGGGCGATAACCTGTACAACGACACAAGTTTCCGGAGAGATAATCACTGACTTTATCTTTGCTCGGAGAATATTCTTCATTTTCATACATTGACCATAACGACATGATAAAACCGGGCGTACAAAAACCGCATTGTGAACCATGCAAATCGACCATCGCCTGTTGTACCGGATGAAGCGTTCCATCCTGTGTAGGCAATAACGTATGCAGATCTTCTACTGTAAATAAGGCCTTACCATCTAAAGTCGGTAAAAACTGAATACAGGCATTCACACTTCGCAATTGCAAGCTGTCATTGACCAACTCACCAATCACAACTGTACATGCACCACAATCGCCCTCAGCACAGCCCTCTTTTGTACCGGTCTGCCTAGTCTTACCAGTTTGGGTATATTCTCGCAGAAATTGTAAAACCGTCGTTGTGGGTACTACATTTTCTACTTGCTGCTGACCACCACGGAAAAAAAAGGTGATTGGACGTTCTGACATGTTTTATCCTTATGCTCTATAACACTGCATCTGTGCAAATATGATGCCATTAGGCGACCATTTAGAACTTAACAATATTAAATGCACATTTCATGTTCAAACACTTGACTATTAACGATAAAAAACATGAAAGTTATTCATCTTTTATTCAACGTGCGCAAAACCCAAATAAATATAGTGCGAGGATTTATGAAAATCAGATCATGTTCTGATACAATGCCGAGCTTGTTTAGTAGAGTAAATTTATACGTCTTATGTCAATGCAGCAATCGTACGCAAATATTCTGACTGCCGTCGGTGAAGATCTTGATCGTCCCGGCCTTAAAGATACGCCTGTGCGTGCGGCTAAAGCTTTTTCATATTTAACTTCTGGCTATAGTAAAACTTTAGAAGAAGTCACCAATAATGCTGTTTTTCCATCAGATAACCATGAAATGGTATTGGTGAAGAATATTGAATTTTATTCGCTTTGCGAACATCATCTTCTTCCATTCTATGGCCGTGTTCATGTTGCCTATCTACCGGAAGGCAAAGTTCTCGGCTTATCAAAATTTGCACGTATTACCGAAATGTTTGCACGTCGTTTGCAAATTCAGGAAAATTTGACTCAGCAAATTGCAGAAGCTGTGTCTGAAGTGACTGGAGCGCGCGGTGTAGCTGTAGTTATCGATTCAGCACATATGTGTATGATGATGCGCGGTGTAGGTAAACAAGAGTCAACCACACGTACCGTTTCATTTATCGGAGATTTTAAAACCGACAAAGAAGCACGTCGTGAGTTCTTGAGTGCTGTACCTGAGAGTTACTAAGTCATCTTTAATGACAAATAAAAAGCCCAACTGTTGGGCTTTTTTTATATCTCAACTCTTCGTGGATTCTATAAAACATAACAATTAAATCATGTGATTTTTGTTATAAAAGTACGTCCCTTCACTTTAAAATGTTTGATGAGTTAATCATGCGATTCCAAAAAATTTCCTATTTACTTCTTCCTTCTCTTTTTATTTTTAATACCTCAACTTATGCGGACAATACAAATACACCAAAAGAACAAGAGATCAAAAAACTTGTTGATCAAAACTTTAAACCGTTATTAGAAAAATATAATGTTCCCGGAATGGCAGTTGGTGTTATCCAAAATAATAAAAAGTACGAAATGTATTATGGCCTACAATCGGTTCAAGATAAAAAAACCGTAAATAGCAATACGATTTTCGAGCTAGGTTCAGTCAGTAAATTATTTACTGCGACAGCAGGTGGATATGCCAAAACTAAAGGAAAAATCGCTTTTGAAGACACCCCAGGAAAATACTGGAAAGAGCTAAAAAACACACCTATTGATCGGGTCAACCTACTTCAACTTGCGACCTATACGAGTGGCAACCTTGGCTTACAGTTTCCAGATGAAGTACAAACAGACCAACAAGTTTTAACTTTTTTCAAAGACTGGAAACCTAAAAACCAAATTGGTGAATATAGACAATATTCAAACCCAAGTATTGGATTATTTGGAAAAGTTGTGGCTTTGTCTATGAATAAACCTTTTGACCAAGTCTTAGAAAAGACAATTTTTCCGTCTCTTCACTTAAAACATAGCTATGTGAATGTTCCTAAAACTCAGATGCAAAACTATGCATTTGGTTATAACCAAGAAAATCAGCCGATTCGTGTGACTCCAGGCCCACTAGATGCGCCTGCCTACGGGGTTAAATCAACCTTACCTGACATGCTGAGCTTTATTGATGCCAATCTAAATCCACAAAAATATCCAGCAGATATCAAAAGCGCAATTAATGAAACTCATAAAGGTTTTTATCAAGTCGGTACGATGTATCAAGCATTAGGTTGGGAAGAGTTTTCTTATCCGGCTCCTTTACAAACTTTATTAGACAGTAATTCTGAACAAATCGTGATGAAACCTAATAAAGTGACTACCATTTCAAAAGAACCTTCAATCAAGATCTACCATAAAACTGGTTCAACTAACGGATTTGGAACTTATGTAGTCTTTATTCCTAAAGAAAATATTGGGTTAGTCATGTTAACCAATAAACGCATTCCGAATGAAGAACGTATTAAAGCGGCTTATGCTGTACTAAACGCGATTAAGAAATAATTCTTTTTCACAACAAAAAAGAGAGAAATAACTTATTTCTCTCTTTGCTTTACTCATCATAAAAGTTAAAAGAACCAAACGTAGCCTAAACTAGATTTCATCCAGTCTTGATGATTTTGTTGTTCATAATCCCAGTTTAATCGAACGGCATTATTACTGTTAATCACATATTGCCATTGGGTATTTACTCTTAAATTCCACTGATTTTGGTCTTCCCAATATGGCAATTCAATTTGTACGACAGAGTTAAAACGGTCGAACCATTGGTTCATACAACCTAAAGTTGGCCCCATTCCTACACGCCAACCTTTATCTAGATCTGAGCCAGTTTGTACGTAGGTTTGTAGTTGACCATAGCAGATATGCTTGCGCTCATAGTCTGCAAGACTGTAACCCACTTGAGCATTAAAATTCGCTACGCCATGCTGTTTTTCTTCACTAAAGTTTCCATCATGAATTGCTTCCTGACGCCAGCCTAAGTTAAATCCCCAACTCAGCGGTGTTTTAAAAGGCTGTATTGGGTTATAAGAATTTACTTCTAACAGATCAAGACGTTCTAGTGTTAAATGATCGTCTCGCCACTGCGCATTACCATTTAAAAATAGTAATTGAGTCCCAGCACGGTATCCCCCTTGAGGATCTATTAAGTCGTGATAGGCTTGTCGATGACCAATTTCGATAAACTTATCACCTTGGACTTCACCAGCTTTCACTGAAATATTACGTGCATTATGGCCTTGAGTTGGCTCTTTTTCTGGTCGTTTAGGTTCTTGACGCTGTTTGTCTAAATCAATCTGGCTTCTTAAAGCTAAAAGCTGACGTAACTGTGGCTGAGCAACGCTTTCTTCTATTTTACGGCTGGTAAATTGAAGATATAAATCATCATAGGCCATCTCCAGAATTTTAGCTTGATCTTGCTCACTAAAGGATTTTAAAACTTGAGAAGACTGCTTAATTGGCATCATCGTAATTTGATTTGCAACCTTCGCTAGTGAGGCACCATGCTGATGAGCTTGGGCTAATAGCTGGGTTTCTAAAGCAGGCCGATATACAGGAGCTTTGGTCAGCCCTTGTTGCTGCATCGATTTAATGGTTTCCATGGGAATGGAAGCATAAGTAAATTTTTCTTGTAAGTTAGATTCAGGCTTTACTAAATCAACTAATCCTAATAATCGATAAGCACAGTTATCACTCACAAAATAATAAGGAAAGCTTACATGCTGCATTTCCCAAATATGAGCGACTACAAACCGCGTTTCTTCAGGCGATAAATTAAGTTCATATTCCCATAAATCTCGACTTTCGAAATCACCGTACTCTTTTACCTTACGGTAATAAGGCATCAGCGAATATTCACCCGGATATTGCCCTGTTAAACCTTTCCATGCATATGACCAGTTGTCGTTCCCTGCCACAGTTGCTGCATAATTTACAGCATAGGAAACTAAATTTAACTGCTGCTGATCTTTTGGATCTAAACGTAATAAAGTATGGCCAAACATCGAGCTAGGGTTGCCCATAAAATCTGTCGCATAAATTAATGTCGCTTTATAAGGCTTAATTTGGCCAATCCAGTTTTCAAATTCTGAACATTTTATTTGAGGCAATTCATTTTCTTGAATACCTACTTTTTGTATGAGCCATTGGCTTCGAGCTGGAAACTTACAACGAATCGACTGATTATCTTGAGCAGGTATAAATAATGCCGAGATGTCAGCTTTCAGTTCTTCTTTTAAATTATTTTTCCCATTTTCTGACATGAAATAACCAGAATAAGTGACGTCACTTTTATGGTTTTTATTAGCATACATGAGCCTTTGCCATGTAATGTCTTGATCTAGATTTTGTTGTTCTGCAATGGACCAATATTTTTGAATAGATGGATTTATTTCTGCTGAATACGCAATATTAACTGCCAAAGAGGCAAAAACTAAAACAACTGACTTCATTAAGCTCATCAATTTTTATCATTAAATATAAGAAAAACCCTGCCATACGACAGGGTTTTCAATTTCAAACTTATACGTAAGCTTTTAAAACGTCGTCTTTAGCCATTACAGTTTGTAATGATGCTAAAACTTGAAGGGTATTTTGATTATTTGCTGAATAGATTTCACCAAAGTTTGCTTTTGAAACTTTAAAGAAACGGTCTTTATCTTGAGGTTTAATTTGCATTAACTCAGCAAGTACGTTCAGGCTTTCACCTTGGCCTACTGCCATATCACGTGCTAAAGCTTCTGCATTTTCATTTGTGAATGTTACAACTTGCGCTGTTACTGTTCCGCCTTGACGGCAGCCTAAAGTACCGAAAGTGATCCCTAATAATTGGTTAGTAAAAATACCGTTTGTTGTTGCAGCAAGAATTTTAGGCGCTACTCCTTTTTTGCCGGCCCATACTTGTGTACCCGCACCACAACCCACATCGTTGTCAGCCATTGCAACACTTGAACCAGCTGCTAACAGTGCAGCTAAAGCTATTTTTTTTAACATAGATGTATATCTCCAAAAATCATTATTGATTGTTTCTTATGTCTTGTATTGTTATGTGTAATTTTTATTACACGATATTAAAGATAGCGAGAAGGCTGCGATTTAGCAATTAAAAAATAAACAATATGATGAAAAGTGCTAAAGAAAAATTTACCTTAAATTCCAATTACCTTGATTATCTCGATTACCTAATATTTTAAGAACCAATACTAAGCTTAAAAGTAATAATAAATACCACGATCCTAGCTTACCCCACCCCACCATATGCCAAGCATCGACCTGACTTGGATAGAGCCAGATTTTATAAAATGTACTTATATTTTCAGCAATCCAGATGATAAATGCGAGCGTCAATAATATCGGTAACATCGGGATTTTAAATTTATGTTCATTTATTTGAAAATAAAGTTTTGTTTTCCAGAAAATAAAAATACTAATCGCAAATAAAATATAGCGAATATCTGGAACAAAAAATTTACTCATAAAATTTATATATGAGAAAAATGCGAGTAAAAGCATAGTTCCAAAACTTGGAAGCTTTTCAAAAGACACTTGAAACAGTCGTATTGAACGTGCGAAGAAGCTACCTACAGCCGAATACATAAAACCTGCAAATAACGGCACTGTTAAAATTTTAAATACGGCGGGCTGCGGATATTGCCATGAAGCAATTGCAGGATGAGTTAAAAATATTTCCATCACCATAGCCATGACGTGAAATAAAGCAATCACTTTGGCTTCTGCCCATGACTCCAGTTTTAAATAGAGTAAACAGATCTGAATCATCAGTGCATAGATGAGTAAATAATCATAACGATAAAAACCCATATATTCATGGCTTCCCATCGGTGCAGTTAAAGCAAAAGCAATTAAAAGCAAAATACCAAACAAGGCTGCCGAAACAGCCTTGCCGATAAATTGAAACGGTAAAGTTAGATATTGCACAAAAACTATCCTAGATATTTAGCACTATACTCATGCACTGTATCTACAAAGATTTTTGGTTGTGCAGGGTCTACCCACTGAGTAATCCCATGACCTAAGTTAGCGATGTAACCCGTCTTTTCACCATTTGCGTAGGCATCATCTAACATGGCTTTCACGGCTTTTTCAATTGAAGCAGCCGAACCATATAAAACAGCCGGATCAAGATTTCCTTGTAGCGCGACACGCCCAGCCACCGTAGTACGAGCTGTATCTAATCGCGTAGTCCAATCTAAACCTAATGCATCTGCGCCTGTGCTAATCATTGGCTCTAACCATTGACCACCACCTTTAGTGAACACAATGATAGGAATACGTCGGCCATCTTTTTCACGTTGCAAACCAGCAATGATTTTATTCATGTAGTTTAAAGAGAATTCGACATATTCACGATGTGCCAATGCCCCGCCCCAGCTATCAAAGATCTGGATCGCCTGAGCACCTGCATCGATTTGAGCATTTAAATAGTCAATTACAGAGTCTGCTAAATGATCAAGCAAAGCATGCAAAACTTCTGGTTGGGCATACATCATCTGCTTGGTAAAACGGAATTCTTTACTTGAACCACCTTCAACCATATAAGTTGCAAGCGTCCAAGGGCTACCAGAAAAACCAATTAGTGGAACTTGACCACCTAAAGCAGAGCGAATCGTGCTTACCGCATTCATGACATAATCAAGGTCTGATTTTGCATTTAACTTAGGTAAATTCGCCACATCTTGTTCAGTACGAACAGTCTTTTGAAACTTAGGACCTTCTCCAGTTTCAAAATAAAGCCCTAAGCCCAGTGCATCTGGAATGGTTAAAATATCTGAAAATAAAATTGCTGCATCTAAATCATAGCGACGCAAAGGTTGTAAAGTGACTTCACAGGCAAAATCTGTATTTTTACATAAGGATAGAAAGTCACCTGCTTTTGAACGTGTTTCACGATATTCAGGCAAATAACGCCCTGCTTGACGCATCATCCATACCGGAGTGGTATCTACAGGTTCGCGTAACAAAGCACGGAGGAAACGATCATTTTTCAAAGTCGTCATTACCAATCTCTATCTTCTTTATGTGGCAGCATCATATCAAAAACAAAGACATTTTTATAATTTCAATTTCACACAAAAAACTCGTCAATCTACTAAAAAATGCATATTTACACAAAAGTCTACTGCAAGCTGCGGGGTTTTCTGCAATACTTGCAACATGTTACATTGGGTTTATTGATATTCTTTTAATCACTAAATTGCCAATCTTGGGCTCATAGAGATGAGTTATTGGTAATTTTATGCACTTTAAGATCACATCAATCCTCCTATTGCTTATATGAAAATTCTTAAGGTTGAATTACATGTTTGTTCGCTCATTACTCGCTATGAGTTTAAGTTGTATTATTGCTAATGTTGCTTTTGCTGCTTCAACAACTGAGCAACCCCTGAACCCTAAAAAGGTATCAGCTCCTGTAGAAGATCCGATTGATCCTCTAGCAGTAGAGGCAGCTTCAACTGTACAAGCTCAAGCTCCAACACAAATTACTGCTCAAGAACAAAATGATTTAAATCGAGCGTCAACAACATTACAAAACTTACAGAAAACAGAAGACCCAAATGCTGAGTCTGGTATTGCTGCATCTACACCAGCAGTAGCTAAAAGCACAACGGCGTCTAAGGCTGCACCAGTGTCAGCTGCTTCATGGACATTAGATGGCTTAAATTCGGCAGAATGGTCTGAAAATATTGGTAAAGGTCAACTTCCAGTTTATGCACGTGCACACGTGATGCTTAATAATGCACATGCATCACCAGGTGCAATTGACGGCATGAGCGGTAAAAACACCTTAAAAGCAATTTCTTCATTCCAACAAATGAATGGTTTATCACCTACTGGTGAGCTTACTAAAGAAACTTGGGATGCATTAGTTGCTAAACAAAACAAGCCAGCATTTATTGAATACACGATTTCTGATGCTGACTTAAAAGGTCCATATGCTGAGTCGATCCCTTCTGACTACGCATTACAAGCCAAAATGAAAGGTTTGTACTACACTCGTGTGACCGAAATGTTGGGTGAGAAGTTTCATATTGATGAAGGCTTCTTAAAGAAATTAAACCCAACTGCGACATTCAAAAAAGCGGGTGAAAAAATCATTGTTCCAAACGTGCGCAATGATTTACCAGAAGATATTCATTTGATTATTGCCCATAAAGGCGCAAAACAATTGTATCTCTTCAATAGCCGGAACCAAATGATTGCCTCATTTCCTGCAACAATTGGCAGTACTGATACGCCTTCTCCGGCCGGTACTTACAAGGTAGTTGGTGTGGCTCGTAACCCTTGGTACAGCTATTCACCGTCGAACTTCGTACAAGGTAAAAACTTAAAACCTCTTTCTTTACCACCTGGCCCAAATGCCCCTGTTGGTAATATCTGGATTGGTTTGAGTAAAAAATCTTTTGGTATTCATGGAACGCCAAATCCATCTTTAATTTCTAAAACAGCATCACACGGTTGTATCCGTTTGACTAACTGGGATGCAAACGATTTAGGAAGCAAAGTACGTTCTGGCGTAACTGTTAAGTTCCTTGAATAATCAAATAGTTTCATTAAAGACCTGCCTTCATGGCAGGTTTTTTTTATAATTAAAAGTGCAACAAATAGACGAAAAATTCAATATCATATCAATTATGAAACGACATGTTGCAGTTCTTCTATTTTTTCACTCCCGATATAGCATTAATATATTTCTTAATAGATCAATAAAAATTTGGGAGATTAGATCATGAATGCTTACGTACATCGTGGTGAAGATCGAGGACATGTAAAAGCAGGCTGGTTAGAGTCTTATCATAGCTTTTCATTTGGTAGCTGGTATAACCCTAAATATATGGGTGTAAGTGCTCTACGAGTCATTAATGACGACAAGATTGATGCGCATAATGGTTTCGGTACACACTCCCATGACAACATGGAAATCTTAACCTGTGTGCTAGATGGTGCAATTTCACACCGTGACACGATGGGAAATGAAGGCCAAATTAAAGCAGGTGAATGGCAATTAATGAGTGCTGGCACAGGTGTTGCCCACAGTGAAATCAACAACACTGATACGCCTGTACATTTGCTTCAAATCTGGATTATTCCAGATGTAAGAGATGCTGAGCCGAATTACCAGCAAATTAATCTTGACCCACGTAATGATCCAAATAAATGGCATTTAATTGCTGGGCCTGATGCAAATGCACCGATGCATATTCGTCAAAATGCAGAGATCAAGTCTGCTGTATTGGAAAAAGGACGTGAGTTAACTGTTGATCCAGTTAAAAAAGTGAACTATGTTCATGTTATTACAGGTGTAATCCGTATCGGCGATCAAGAAGTTAAAGCAGGCGATGCTTTCGTGTTTGAAGATAAAGCGACAATTCAGGCAACCGAAGATAGTCAATTTATTTGGTTCGACTTACCTTAAATTAATCAAAAGCCCTTTGAACAAAAGGGCTTTTTTAATCTCCACCACCACCGCCCCCATCACATCCTCCTGAAAGAGTTTTTATCTGCCTAATCAAATTCAATGTCTAATCTATCATTTCTTTAAAAACCTTATAGGTAGGCATTTATATTTAATATCTTTTTAAAAAGCCTGCTTTATACAGGCTTTTTTATATCTAAAATTTAAAACGAATATTTATAAAAATCTTAATCATCTTAAAAATGCAACAACATGTTGCATCTACTCTATTTTTAGCTTTACCCCATATTGTTAAATGACATAAGGTCTAAGATTTTTGACACATATTTCGAGACTGTTACAGAATTTAAAAAAGGTCTTAATATAGATTTAACAGGTCTTACATGCATCATTTACATATTTCATATAAAAGCAGGAATCATGCACTCTTAAAAACAAACTCAAATAATAAAGGTAGGAAGAGTATGCTTTCCCTCATTTATTTGCAGTCTATTAGCACCCCTTCATAACCCATTGAATTTATTAAACTCATCTCAAAATTTGAGATAAATCAAAGTTTAGATGATTATAAAGTTCTGTCTGGCTCAATGAGATAGTTTTAATAAATTAGAATGTTGATTAAAAGTAAAAATGGGGATCAAACTAAAATTTTGTTCTGATAAGTATTCTCGTGAACAATGTAATGAGTATATATATACCCACCATCTTTATCATTTTTGAAATATAATTTTAATGATTGCATTTGAATTGAATCATTTAAATCAGTGTAATTAATCAATAAATATACAACGGCATATTCATCTTCAACAATTATTAGCTCACTTTCAGCTAATAAATAAAAATTTCGCTGATCATCAAAATTATTACTGATAAACCCAAAGGAAGTATCTCCAGAAGGAAGTTGCCCTATTAAACTATCTTCAAAACCTACCAAAATGAAAAGCTGCCTACAAATTGCTCGACTATTACTTAATGTGAAACTGAAATTGAAATAATATGGACCAACTGATGAACGAATTATAAATCCGCTTAAATCTTTGAAATGAAAAAATGGTTGAGAAAGTAATAAAGATTGTCTTTTTTGCTCTAGTCTTTCTTGAGTATTATTTTGAATTTCAATACTTTGCTGTTTATAACCTAATAAAAGGAAAAAAAATGCCAATGGAGCAAATGTTCCAGCTAAGAAATCACCAAACTCATTTGAATTAAGAAGACGGTTTTCTCCTTTACTGAATATTAAACATACGGTATGTATAGCAACCAAACTTAGATAAATAACAGCTACCCAAAAAGTCCATTTTTTGTAAAATACCCAAGTTTTATTTGGTATTGGATTCTGCATAGAATCATCCCCCCTGATTCTTAATCTTTTATGTAGGTACTTAAACTGTAATAAACTTCATTAAACTCTGATTCATAATTGGCACTAAGAGTGTAATGAATATACTTGGTATAAGGCTTACCATAAAGATTGGTAAAAGTTAGAATCAGAGTATTATAATATTCTGCGCCATGTCCTAGATTTTCCATTACTTTTTCATTTAATTCAAAACTAATATCTAATGGTTCTTCATAGTTTATTTTGTAAATGGACTGTCTTACATAAAATTCATCTTCAAAACTTTTAACTAAAACATTTTTTGCCACTTCACCATAATTTATAAAGGTAAAGGATACTTTCAAGTATTTTTCAACTTCTGTTCCAATAATGTTTTCTTCTTCATCAAGTATAGGTGACGGTATCTGATATTCTTTAACATTATCTTTAGTTTTTCTAAAGTCAGGTAAAACTTGAAAATGTTTTTCTTCCTGCTCTTTCTCATGCAATTGAATTAAGCGTCTTTGTTCATCAACACTATGCTTTAACTCTTGGGCTTGCAATTTGAGAGCAGCTGTATTTTGCTTCATCTCTTCGCCTTGCTGCCTATATCCTAAATATAAAAATAAGAAAGCTAATGGCGCGAAAACACCAGCTAAAAAGTCGCCTAACTCATTTGATGTAAGAAGAACTTTCTTTTCGGGATCAAAAAAGAAAAAAGCCAAGTTGTATAAAAGGATTATAACTCCATAAATAGAAGCCCAAAAAATCCATGTTTTATAAAAGCTCCAAGATTTATAAGCTTTTAGCCACAAATAAAAACGTTCAAAATTTGACTTTAATTTCTGCACAGAAATATTATCCTCTTTTTGCTATTCTTACATTTAATTGGGAATCCTCATGCCCATCAAATTCAAAAAATTTGACAATCACAATATCTTTATATTTTTTCCCATATACATCGGAGTAATTTATATCCAGATAAAACTCAACTTCACGCTTTTCAAATAATTCTGAAATATAATCATCATCCACATAACAAACTATGAAGGTATTACTATCTTTTTTAATTTCATAGTTAGAATCTAACTGAACTGCTTTATTACTGTCGGTAACAGTTATATGCTTTGCAACTTCCCCCATATTTTTAAGCTGAAACATTAATCTAAGCACTTCTTCTGGTTCTTGAAATTCTTCTTTCCCATCAATTATATAAGTATTGCCACCCTCCATAGCAAATTTATATAAAGGGTTAGAAATGTCTAGAAAGGGTTTTGCAGCAAAATATTTAGCTTCTACTTCTTGTTGTTGAAGAGTTACCATTTTAGTTTGTTGTATAACGCTATTTTTAACTTCTTCAAGTTGAAGGCTTAATTCTTTTCCTTGTTGGTGATAACCATAGATTAACCACATAAATACTAATGGTGCAAAGAAACCAGCTAAAAAATCTCCCCACTCATTTGGTCTTAAAGTTCTCATCCCCTTCACATCTAAAAGGCAATAAAGAATAATCATTCCCAAATAAATTATCGTAAATATAAGCATAGATGGGAATTTTGACTTTTCTTTAGTTCCTTCAATTTTATTGGTATCCACTACAATGTTTTCCGTAATGTAAAAAAATGTAAATTAACAGAAAACAATATGGTTATAAATAAAAGCTGATGCAGGTTCATTACAAATATTCTTGCGCTTCCCTTACCATTGATTTAAGAGGTAATCCGTATCGGTGATCAAGAAGTTAAAGCAGGCGATGCTTTCGTGTTTGAAGATAAAGCGACCATTCAAGCTATTGAAGATAGTCAATTTATTTGGTTCGACTTACCTTAAATTAATCAAAAGCCCTTTGAACAAAAGGGCTTTTTTAATCTCCACCACCACCGCCCCCATCACATCCTCCCGAATCTGAAGATGATGATGAACAATCATTTGAATAACTAGAGCTATGATGACTAGGGCTATTATCGTGAAAATGATGTGTTGAAGAAGATGAATAATCATGATCGCCAGATGACGAAGAATTTTTTAAATTTCTAAGCAGTGCACTTAAACAGATCAGACCAATACTGGAAAAAATTGCAATAAATACAATAATAAATAACTTCAAATAACGACCTCTTTGATCAATCTAAACACACATTAAAATAAACTATTTTAAGTTTCCTTTACATATAAATAGGCACTCGCTCTTGATATACCTAAATGTTGTGCAACCGTCTCTACAGCCTTTTTAATGTCTAATAAACCATTATTCTTTAACTCGTGTATTAATTGTTTTCGCTCATTGAGTTTTAACATACGCGGCGTAGTCGCATGTTTTGAGGCAAATTGATCGATATATCTTCGAATTGCTTCAGACCCATTCGGTTCTAAATTTTCAATAATGTTGTCAGTTTCAATTTTAGTAAACTGGTCTAAAGCGCTTTGCATGCCCCTAAATAGGGTTAAATCAATATTCATACATAAAGCGGCCACATATTCGCCCTCTTCATCTTTAATACCAATCGAAGTGCTTTTTGCGGGGCGGCCATCTGCAAACTGGTTTGCATAGTTTGAAATAAGATTGGGAAATTCTGGAGACATAATTCTTGCTAGCCCTAACTCTGTTGCTGGATCTCCAACTTTTCGCCCAGATAAATTATTGTGTATTGAGAGTATGGCATGTTCAGGATTTGTTAAGTCATGGACAACAACTTCGCAAAATGGGAATAGAGTTTCACTTAACCCTTTCGCGATTGTATCTAGTTGAGTGAGTAAATGTTTATCACGATTTCCCAATGTATTACCTCCAAATGACTTAATTACTATTTCAAACCCTAGCGTGAAGTATGCAATAGTAATTTAGACTTTTTATCTAATTTTAAACTTAATGTAAATCAAAATCTTATATCTCATTGTTATCACATCAGAAAATAAAATTAGACATTTTATCTAAATATATATATTTTATCTAAACAAGGTCAATATATTGTGCGTTGCTTGAGCAATACGAAATCTTGCATCCGAAAACATTGAATAGAATTAGGTTTAATTATGAAAAATTTAACCCTTCCAACTTATGAAGATGTCGCAGCCGCTGCTGAACGCATAAAAGGTTTTGCAAATAAAACCCCTGTTTTAACTTCACGTACTGTTAACAATGAATTTGAAGCAGAAGTATTCTTTAAATGTGAGAATTTTCAGCGTGTTGGCGCTTTCAAATTTCGTGGTGCAATGAATGCGCTTGCACAGTTCGATGAGGCTCAAAAACAAGCTGGTGTGGTTGCTTTCTCTTCGGGAAATCATGCTCAAGCGATTGCACTGTCAGCAAAAATCCTTGGTATTCCAGCAACAATAATCATGCCCAAAGATGCTCCTGCTGCAAAAATGGCAGCGACGCGAGAATACGGCGGCAATATTGTTGAATTTGACCGTTATACGGAAGATCGGGAACAAATTGGAAAAGAGATTGCCGAAAAAAATGGTCTGACACTCATTCCATCCTATGACCATCCGCATGTGATTGCAGGTCAAGGAACGGCTGCAAAAGAGCTATTTGAAGAGGTTGGTGACTTAGATTACCTCTTTGTATGTTTAGGTGGCGGGGGTTTATTAGCTGGTTCTGCCCTATCTGCTCGTCAACTCTCGCCTAACTGTAAAATATATGGTGTTGAACCAGCCTTAGGAAATGATGGGCAAATGTCCTTTAGAAAAGGAGAAATTGTTCATATTGATACCCCCCAAACGATTGCCGACGGTGCTCAAACTCAATATTTAGGCAAACTCACTTTTCCTATTATTCAAAAGAATGTAGATGACATTTTGACTGTAACAGACGAAGAACTCGTGACTTCTATGAAGTTCTTTGCTGAAAGAATGAAGATAGTGGTTGAACCGACAGGATGCCTTGGATTTGCTGCTGCCCGTAATTTGAAACATGAGTTAAAAGGCAAACGTATAGGCATCATTATTAGTGGTGGGAATGTCGATATTGCTAAATATGTAGAGTTTTTATCAGCTTAATAAAAGTCGATGTCTATCTATGATGTCAGTTAAAGCGTCATGGATAGACATTACAAGCTACTCGTCTCTCGAACTGTTCACGTCTTAATTTAAACATCAACTTTTGGAGATGGCTATGAGATTTATTTCTGAGTCTGAATCTTCTGCTCTCATCAATCATGAACTCGCTTATGATGCAATTTACGAAGCTTTAATTGCTGCAACTCAACCCGACACTAAAAGTTTTCCTGTGGTTCATGGTCAAGCGTCTGATACAAAAAATACCTTTAGTATTAAATCATCTGCTAATCAGCACTTAGCTGGTCTTAAAGTCGGTTCTTTTTGGGAAGATAACCCTAAAAATGGTTTACCACGCCATAACGCACTCATTTTATTATTTAATCAAGCCAATGGAAAAATGGCAGCAGCCATCGAAGCAGGCAAAGTGAATGCCTTCCGTACAGCAGCCTCTAATGCTGTTGCGACCAATCTACTGGCAAGAAAAGATTCAAAAGTATTAGCCATATTTGGTACAGGAAATCAGGCTAAATATGAATGTGAGGCATTAGCTAGAATTAGAAATTTGGACCAAATTTTGATTGTAGGACGTAACCAAAGTAAAGCCGAAGAAATGGCAGAAGACCTAAAACAATTAGGGATTAAGCTTAAAATTAAGGGTGCAAAAGAAGCCTGTGAAGAAGCAGATATTATTGTGACAGCAACTTCGTCTCAATCCCCTCTTTTTAAAGCAGAATGGGTAAAAGCCGGTACTCATATTTCATCTATGGGTTCTGATAAAAAAGGCAAACAAGAACTCCCCCCAGAATTATTTTCACATAGTGGTTTATTTTGTGATCTTAATACACAGTCTAAACTTATTGGTGAATTCCAACATGCGCCTGAATCTGCAACTTTAATGAATATAGGTAATGTGCTTTTAGCAAACACTCAAGGAAGGCAATCTCAGGAACAAATCACAATTTATGACAGTTCAGGGTTATCTATACAAGATTTATATATCGCCCAAAAAATTTTAGAAATTTCTTAATATTTATCATTTAACTGCATCATTTATACTGATGCAGTTAAATTAAAAGGTATTTCTTTTCATTTGCACTAAATAAACTGGATTAAGAAACAATCCAACAACCGTTCTCTTTCATCTGGTTTGGTAGGATCTAAAAGCTGAACCATCGCCCCATCAATCACAAACAGGAACATGTGTGCATCTTGTTTTGCAGCATTTGCATTGGTTTTTAAAAGCAAATTATAGATTTCATTAATAAGCCAGTTTCGATATTCAATTACCACCTGATAAGCCCTAGGATGTGTTTTCGCAATTTCAAAAATGGCTTTAAATGGTAAATGATAGAGTCCGTCTAAATCTGCATGTAAAAAATAAATTTTGCGAAGCTTTTCAACCAAGCTTAAGTCTTTTTGAACATAAATGATTGAAAGTACTTTTTCTTTTAAACCATCTTTTTGAAAGGTTAAACTCATTTGAATTAGCCTTTCTTTTGAATGAAAGTAATTATAAAAAGTTGCTTTCGGAGTTTTCGACGATTCAATAATGCGGTCCACCCCGACGTTATGAAAGCCATATTTATTAAAAAGATATCGAGAGGTATGTAGTACGCTTAATGCACGAAATGGAAGATCTGAATGTGGCATAGTTTTACCGTTTTAAAATAAATTTTTGTTGTATATAAATGAGATACAAACGCCGCTGCCCTTTTTGGGAGAAAAAAGGCATAGCAAAGCCATAAAGACTGTGCTTGGCACATCTCAAGTTTTATTGTTAATGCAAGTTTTTTGAGCCGTAATGACTTAAAGCCTGAAAACCCTAAAGGTCATCAAGCTGATAGATATGATTTAAGTGGTGTCGTTATAGCTTTTGGCAAAGGCTGCCAAGAAATTAAGAATGTGCAAAGCCAACTCCTTTTTATTGGGAGTTCTGCCAGACATTAATAGAATTATGGTGGCAGAACGGAAGAAGGTTGACAGACTAGTAATAACTCAAACTAGCACACCCGAAGGTGTCCCTCTCCCGTCCTACCGCTACGGGAGGGAACGAGTGGTCCACCACACACAAAACTATTCCTCAGAAGGAAAAGCTCTGATGCGGGAGTTATTATTCAGCCTGTCAAAGCCGACTGGCAATGTGGCCAGCAGGCAAAGGATAGTACCCAGCCCTTTTACAGTCAAGCACACAAAATGACATTTGCTTTAAATTAGATCATTAAAAAGTAAGGTTAAATAATAAATAAGTTATTGTTAAATTAGGGTTTATAAAGTTGCGTAATTTTGAGATATAGGGGTTTAAGAAACTAGAAATGCGCTAGTATGGTTTTCACCACCTGCGCTTTATTATTAAAGTTATTGTTTAATTGAGTATTTGCAATGTGCCCTAAGGCTATGAGGGTTTTCTATTTTTAAAAGAACGCTAGCCTGCTGCGTTAAATATACTGCGTGGATAGATTAATTTATTTTATCAATTTTAAAAATTTTACCACTTAAAGTACTTTGAAAAAACATTTCAAAACCCGGTCGTATATCTTCACCTTCAACTGTAATGTATTTTAAATTAGAAAAACATTGAGTATTAGCGAAATAATTATCTACTGTTGCCTGAATGACGTATTTAATTCCAAACTGGTCTTTGACACTGATATTTTGTTTAAGCATGACGATATCCTAATAAAATTATGGCAGAAATAATGGACCCGCCTAAATATCCAATAGCAAACTGAGTTTTAACTAACTCTATAATCTAATTTAAATAGTTGATTTATAGACGCATAAAAGGTGCGACCATCTAAATTTAAATCAACTTCAATTCCAGAGGAAAGAAGAACTCTTTTACCAACTTCAACAGTTTTAAAACCTTCACGTGTATTTTGTATTCTATTTAGAGGAATTAAAGACACTAAAATTTCTGTACCATTTTTAGATTTTGCAATTAAATCATTTATTTTTAACAATTTATATCCTAAATTAAAATTTACTTATAATCTTAAAATAATTTTAAAATTAATTTAAAGTGAAAAGCACTCATTAGTGCTTTTCATTTATGACTGCTTATAATTATTTATAGAGCAACAATATTTACAGCATTTGGGCCTTTTTGGCCTTGTGCCACACTGAATTCAACACGTTGACCTTCAGCAAGAGTTCTGAAACCTGAGTTAGCGATTTCGCTAAAATGAGCAAAAACGTCTGGTCCTGATTCTGGTTGGATAAAACCGAAACCTTTAGCTTCGTTAAACCACTTAACAGTACCTTTCATGATATTTGAATTAGACATAATACATCCTAGTTTTTTTAAAAATTTAAACCATTTTATTGGTTATGAGTAACATCGAAATAATAAAGAATGGAGCTGAAAATCTGAAAAAAACGAAGGATTATGACTAATACTGCGGTACTTAGAGAAGATTTACCAAACATGACTTTTTCTAGTTATGTTCATTGTATACGAAAAATAAAATTAATCAAGTTTTCTAATATATATATTTATTTTATTTATAAAATAAGGTGATGTTCTGGATTCTAGGTGTTTATAAGGGGGTTTTGCTCATTGCAGATAGGCAAAGGACTGTACTCTACCCTTTTGCAGTCAAGTAAATGACATTCGTTTTAAATTAGATCATTAAAAAGTAAGGATAAATAATCAATAAGTGTTTGTTTAAGAGGGGGTTTATAAAGGTGGGGTTAGATTCTATAGAGTTTTTGGAGATGGGAATGCGATTGTGTAGTTTTCATCAGCCCCTATTTATAACTAAGCCGATAAAACTAATTAAGTGTAATGTCTTAGTAAATGTATCTAACATCTAGAAATATTAAATTAAAATCTTTTAATTAAAATAACTTTAGTCAAATTTAAGTAGTGCTAATTCCTAAAATCTTGTAAGTTAAAACATAATATGTAATTAGCATAAAGAACTAATTAATTTATTTTCAATTAATAAACTAATTAGTTCTTTACAAAAATTAATTATTAAGCAACTTTTTCAAGTATTTCTAATTTATTATTCAGAAAAATTCTCAAACAATCTGGATAATCTGCATAAGCAGAAAGAGGAGAAAATAAATCAGGATTTTCTAAATTAAAAGATAGTTTAGTCTTCTTTCTCTTAATTTTTTCACTTCCTTTTTTTTGAGAATTTGCATAAGAATCTGAAAAAAGTTTTGGATTATTAATATGATTATCATGTTTAAGCTTATGTAAATAATAAGTAATAAAATAAAACATAAATTTTCCACGAATCAATAAAGCTAGTAATTCATGGGACTTATTTTTATAAAATTCTCCAGCTTCCTCTAAGGAGCTTTCATCAAAATCTTCAGTAGTTTTACCAAGAAATTCTAATGTTGTACATTTTACTTCTACTTTATCAAGATCAATAGATATAAAATTACTTAACTTTAAGTCACGAGCATTAATCTTAGATTTAATTAATTTATTTTCATACATAATTCTATTACATCTTAAATATTTATCCAATTCTAAAATAACGTCAATAAAGTCATTCCGTCTAGAAATATAATTTGACAAACAAGATGAAAAATCTTTATTAAAATCATCAAATTCATCTAATGAAAATTTAAATTTTAATATTTTCCTCATAAAACTTTCAGATATATAAAAATTTTCAATAGAATAACATGGTGTTATATATATTTTTTCAGGAAACGGATTGTCTAAAACTTCATGGTAATCTTTATCAATAATTCCAAAATGAATTGAACCTCTATACTCTTCTTTTGTATGGAGACTTAAATCTTTAATTAAATCTATTACATTACTTCTACCAGAGCATACCATTTCTAACCAATTTTCATTATATCGACCAAAATAATCTTCTATTTTCGTTAGATAATAATCAATATCATCCTCACCCTCTAATAAGAAAAAAACTTTTTCTTGATTTTTTGCATACAATTTTATGAACTTTCTAAATACCACAGACTCATCAGTTAACATACTATCCATATAATCAACACGACTTATTTTTTTCTCCTCCATCATTAAATCTCCGAAATCTCTAATGCTAAATCACTAGTGTATTTCTTTAATTCGTTTTTAAAAATAAATGGAGAATGAGTAGCACTTAATAAAAACTCACATCTTTCAGAATTTAAAATCTGAGGCAAAAGTAACTGTTGCCATTCAATTGACAATGAAATTTCAGGTTCATCATATATAATCCAATACTTTAAATCATTATTTTCAATATTTGTTAAATACAATTTTGTAAAAAGAGAAATAATTTGTTTTTCCCCCGATGACAAATCCTCTATATCTATAATTTTTTTATTTTTAGTAATTTCCACATAAATTTCAGATGTAATATCATTAAATATAACTTTTTTATTTTCAAAAAATGAGTTAATTGCATTGCAATATTTATTAATAGCTTGATCTATATGCTTTTGATTTTCATATATAGATACCATATTTTGCAATATATAAAATAAAGCCAAATTTGTTTTATTTAAATTAACTTCTTTACTTTCAATAATATCCATTAATCTTTTTTTATCTTTATAATCGAAAGTTTTTTGATCAATCCTAGAAAGAACTTTTGATATCGAATTCTTACTATCTCTTAGATCCTGAATATCTTTCTCTTCAACTTTCTTATTTTCTACAACATTTTTTAAAAGAGTACCTGAAAGTTTTAAAAACTCTTCAGTAGTAGATGTTCTAATTTTATTAGATAAATCCATCCAAATATTCTTTACTTTTTCCATACCAAATTGGATTAAAGGACTATCTTTAAATAACTCCTTTGCTCCTTCCATACCACTAAACCCAAAAGGATCATCTTCCTCAGGTTCAAAAGTACTAATATTTTTTTCGATTACTCGATATGTAGTTAAATATAAAACTTCTTTATTATCAAAACTATTCATAAGATCATGTAGTTTATTAAGCCAATTTATAAGAAAATATATTTCACTGCTTTTCTTATAAGACATCTTATAAACCTTATCAATATTTGAATATAGATTATTAAAATCTATTGTAATGTCCTTCATTCTGTAATACGAAAAAATATCATTAAATATATTTTTAAAATTCTGAGCTACATAGTGATTTATCTTTTTTCTAAAAACATCATTCGCTTCAGTTTTTTTTCCATAAAATATTTTTCTACTACTAAACTCATCATCAAAAAAATAATAAATAAAAAGTGAAGTTATTAATGTATCAACATTTTCATCCCGATCATTAAATTTCTTAATTTTTTCTTTTAGATCAGTTATATTTTTTTCCAACTTAATTCTATCATCCAAGTCTATTGAATTAATTTCCTCAAAAAATTCTTCATCGAAAATTACCTTCAAAAGCCCTTTATGAAAAATATAATCATTTTCATCATTTCTTATTTTCAATTTAATATATTCGAAATTATATTGGTCTATATTATTATTTTTCTTAAAAAAAGAATAAAATATTCCCAAAATAGTTGTTTTTCCACTACCATTTTCAGAAACTAATATTTTTTTATTATCAACAATATCTAAATCGACCTTATACTCTCCATTTAAACCATAAATAGAAAACTGTTCAAGAATAAAATCACCCATATGAAAATCCTATTTTTAAAAATTGTAACTAGTTTAGCTTCAAGACACGTATACAGTTATATAATTGCTTTATATTTTATATTATTTAAGAATAGATTAATAGTCTCACTTCTTAATCAAAAAACTAAGCATACTGAAATTTTAAAATAAAATGATAGATTTTTAATACAATTTATAGGTTAATAATGATAATTGACTACTAGAGTTCATCTTCATACAAGAGAAAGGATCATGCTGTAGAAACATTATTAAATGATTTAGGATCATTCTATAAATTTATAAAACATAATACTTTATAAATACAAAACCAATAAAAAAGCCCTAAACCATTATAGTTTAGGGCTTTTTAAGTCATGTAAAGCTATTCGAGTTCATATGACTTAATGTCTTGGTAGGTATATCCAGACTCGAACTGGAGACCTCTACGATGTCAACGTAGCGCTCTAACCAACTGAGCTATACACCTAAGATGGAAAGCATAATATTCATTTTTCAAAAGCAAAACAAGTGATTTTCAATTGAAAAAAATACAATTGAGCAGACTTTAAGCAAACTTTTTTCATTTTCTAAAAAAGAAAAACGGTACATGGTTTAACCACATACCGTTTTGTTTAACTGAATATCAATCTCAACTTAACAAGGGCATTTCTTTAAAGTACCGCCAGCCGATGGATAACGCGCATCTACACAATAACGATAGAAAGTTTTAGCATCCATTGGTGTTAAATCAGAATGATGAAGCTTCATATGTTCCAGATAAGTTTGATAATCTGGCACTCCAACCATCAAGCGAAAGCTTTGCTGCAAACGCTGCCACAGTGTTGCAATACGCGACCAATTCTTTGGAGAGAGCAATAGCTCTTTTTGTGAGAGCACTGTCATTTTGATGATTTTCGCAATAATGACAGTTCCATTTTTTGCAAATTTAAAATTCATCATTACTCTCCTCGCGTGGTGACCACTTCAGGATCAGCATATACAGCTGGGGATTCATTTACAGTCGGTGTTGGGCTGGCTAAAGCACGGCGCACAATACCAATTGAAGCAATAATCATGACAATCGACACAATCATAAAGAAGCCACAAAGCGCAGCATTAATCTGATTAGACATCACAATGTTTTGCATCTCAGCAATAGTTTTGGCTGGTTTAAGAATTTCACCACGAGCAATTGCATCTGAAAATCTATTTGCTTGCGCTAAGAAACCAATCTTTGGATTTTCGTGGAAAATCTTTTGCCAACCCGCAGTCATACAGGTCACGAATAAGAAAATTGTTGGGATGATTGTCACCCATACATATTTTTCTTTTTTCATTTTAAACAAAATGACTGTACCTAAAATGAGTGCCATTGAAGCCAGCATCTGGTTACCAACACCAAATAAAGGCCATAAGGAGTTAACACCACCCAGTGGATCAATCACACCTTGATAGACGAAGAATCCCCATCCACCTACGGCAACTGCCGTACCCACTAAGTTACCCACGAATGAACCAGAAGATTTAACCGCAGGAATCACAATACCCACTGTATCTTGCACCATGAAACGACAAGCACGAGTACCCGCATCTACAGCAGTTAAAATGAATAATGCTTCAAACAAAATCGCAAAGTGATACCAGAATGCCATCATTGAACGGCTATTGAAAATTTCCGAAATGATATGTGCCATACCAATCGCAAAGGTAGGCGCACCACCTGTACGCGATAAAATCGAAGTTTCTCCGACTTCCTGTGCCAACAGCGTTAACATTTCAGGGGTAACAACAAATCCTAAATTACGAACAGCTTCTGCCGCTGATTCTACAGTTGTACCAAGCACAGCCGCAGGTGCATTAATTGCAAAGTACACGCCTGGGTCTAGGACAGTTGCACAGATCATCGCCATAATACCGACGAAAGACTCCATGAGCATGCCGCCATACCCAATCACGCGAATGTCAGCTTCGTTATCAATGAGTTTTGGTGTTGTACCACTTGATACAAGTGCATGGAAACCAGAAATAGCACCACAGGCAATCGTAATAAATAGGAATGGAAATAAACTACCTGAGAAAACAGGACCAGTACCATCAATAAAATGAGTCACTGCTGGCATTTTTAATTCAGGTAATGCAATGATAATACCGACTGCTAAACCGAGAATGACACCAATTTTAAGGAATGTTGATAGATAATCACGTGGCGCTAACAATAACCAGACAGGTAATACTGAGGCAATAAATCCATAAATGATTAAGCACCATGTAAGCTGTGTTCCAGTTAAGGTGAAAAACTCACCCCAGTATGGATCTGCTGCAACATGTCCACCATAAACAATGGCAAGCATCATTAAGACGAAGCCAATAATAGAAACTTCAGCAATACGTCCCGGGCGAATAAATCGCATGTAAATGCCCATAAATAATGCAATTGGAATAGTTGCTGCAATAGTAAAGACACCCCATGGACTATGGGCAAGTGCTTTAACCACAACTAAAGCCAATACCGCAAGGATAATAATCATTACTCCAAGCGCACCAAGCATTACAACAATACCGGCAAAAGAACCCAGTTCCTGTTTTGCCATTTCACCAAGCGAACGACCGTCTCGACGCGTTGAAATAAATAAAACTAAGAAGTCTTGTACTGCACCCGCGACAACCACACCGACCAGTAGCCAGATTGTCCCTGGTAAAAAACCCATTTGTGCAGCCAAAATTGGCCCGACTAATGGTCCCGCTCCGGCAATTGCCGCAAAGTGATGACCAAAAAGTACATATTTATTGGTGGGAACATAATCCAGACCATCGGCTAAACGATGTGCTGGGGTTAAACGTCTTGGGTTTAATTCAAATACTTTAGTTGCAATAAATAGACTATAAAATCGATATGCGATGCTATATACACATGCTGCAGCAAGTACAAGCCAAACCGCATTGACATGTTCACCACGACTGAGTGCCAGCATCCCAAAAGAAATTGCACCTATAATTGCCACTAGGCTCCAGACCAGCTTGGAGGGAAGCGTAGATTTCGCTTGCATTGTGTCCATTCTTAACCTCTCAATAAATAACTACAGCATTTTTATATTGTTATGTACTGTTCTATCAAATCCTTGTGACTGTACTCCTCCTTTAATTTTTTTCCTCTTATACTTTCGCATAAAAAAAGGGATGATTTACATCATCCCTTCGATAATAGTTTATTTTTTAACTATTATGCACGCTCTAAATAATCGCCAGTACGAGTATCTACACGAACGCTATCTTCTTGCTGAACAAATAACGGAACACGAACAACCGCACCTGTTTCAAGCTTAGCTGGTTTACCGCCACCGCCAGATGTATCACCGCGTACACCTGGATCAGTTTCAACAATTTTTAATACTACGAAGTTCGGTGCACTTACAGTTAAAGGCACACCGTTGAACAACATAATCGTACATTTTTCATTTGAATCGTCTTTTAACCATTTAGCAGCATCGCCCATTGCAGTTTTGTCTGCAGCGATTTGCTCAAAAGTTACAGGATCCATGAAGTTCCAAAGCTCGCCATCATTGTATAAGTAGTCCATTTCTACTTCTACGATGTCAGCCGCTTCTACAGTATCGCCAGACTTAAAAGTTTTTTCTAAAACTTTACCAGTTCTAAGGTTACGTAATTTTACGCGGTTGAACGCTTGACCTTTACCTGGTTTTACGTATTCATTTTCCATGATTGAACATGGGTTACTGTCAAGCATGACCTTAAGGCCCGGCTTGAAATCATTTGTAGAATAATTGGCCATGACTGGCACACTCCAAACTTAACAAGTCAACTATGCGATATAATGCGTTGTTGCATTATCTTAATCGTGTCAAATGATAAACTATTTATACCAAGAGCAAAACTGGCAATCGCAACTGAGTGACCTTATTACAGATCCTTTGGAGTTGCTAAACCTACTCGAGTTATCCACCGATCAGCTATTATCAGGTGCGATTCTGGCTTCTGAACAGTTTAAATTACGGGTTCCTCGCGCGTTCGTCGGAAAAATGAACGTTAAAAACCCTTTTGACCCGCTTTTACTACAGGTTTTACCTCATCATTTAGAACTTGAGGAACATCCTGAATTTGTAACTGACCCTTTAGGCGAAGAAGCAGCAAATCAATTACCCGGCGTATTACATAAATATCAATCACGTTTTTTACTGACTTTGACGGGTGCGTGTGCTGTACATTGCCGTTATTGTTTCCGTCGTCATTTTCCCTATCAAGAAAATTTGCCCAAAAATGACGATTGGCCAAATATTAAAAATTATATTGAAGCGAATCCGCACATTAATGAAATTATTTTGAGTGGTGGAGACCCCCTTACGCTTTCTAATCGTAAATTAGCACTTTGGCTAGAACGTTTATCATCTCTCAAACAAATTAAGATTCTGAGAATTCATTCACGAGTTCCAATTGTTATTCCAAACCGTATCGACGAAGAGCTTATTTCTTTATTAAAAAACAGTAGGCTGCGTATTATTCTGGTGGTACACTCAAACCACGCTTCTGAACTCGATGACTTTACCTGTTCAAAATTGTTAGAGTTATCTGCCCAGCACATTACTGTACTTAATCAGGCAGTTTTGCTTAAAGGTGTTAATGATTCGGCACAAACATTAATTGATTTAAGTTATCGTTTATTTGAAGCTCGCGTTATGCCTTATTACTTACATGTGTTAGATAAAGTAAAAGGTGCACAACATTTTGATTTAATATCATCTGAGATAGATGATATATATCGTGATGTGTTAGCGAACCTACCGGGGTATTTGGTTCCTAAACTCGTCAGGGAAATTGCGGGCGAAAAGAATAAAACACCGCTTTTTGGGGCTACAACATTTTGAGTTATATAATAAGTGATGATGAATAATGCACTGTCGGACATTTTTCACAATCAAACCGCACTCACTCGTGAACGGTTAAGCTTTTGTGAAGCCAATATTAAAGATCTTAATGAATGGGTCACTACCCTTTCTATTATGCAACTCGGCGATACGTCAAAAGCATTATTCACCGCTATTTTAGAGCTCAATGAATTAAAATGTAGTGAGACCTTGCGTTTTGATCTCATACAAACCCTTCATCCCACCATTAATAACGTTCTTGCAAGCCTAGAAAAAAACTTTTTTAACCAAGGCGTGATTAGCACAGACCGTAATGAACACATTATTGAATTAGCAATGTTGCTCCGTTGCTATTTTGCCAGTATTTATTTAAATATTGCTAAAAATAGCCATGAGCAATTACAACATCAAAAATTTTCACTGTTTGCCTATAAACAAAAAAAGAATTTGCAAACGGCACGGACTTTATCGACTTTCCATGCACTGCAACAATTAACCAGTCTCTTATATCAGCAGCATATGCTCTATAGTGAACCGGTCAAAGGGCAATGGTTAATTGCGCATCAACTCTATGAAACTGCTGTTCAGCATAAATATCATTTGGTAAATATTAACCATATTCAGGGTGTACATCATCCTCTAGGAAATATTACTCAAGCTTATGCTCAGCTGATTTTGCTCGATATTTTAAATACGAATCAGATTCGTCAGTCAGAAATTCAAGCATTATTTCAATGTAGTTTTGACTGGGCAAGAATGATTCATATTTTGCCGAAAGACACAGCCTTAACGAAATATGTGGTTGACCCAAATAAAGATCATCCGCCGGTTTATAACACCAAACGCAGCTCTAACTTTAGCCCAAACATTTTTATAGGCACACAGGCTTTACTTGAGCATGTCACTGCAACCATGCATAAAAATGCGCAATATATTTCTAAAAATGAAAAGTTTTATTTAAGCCCAGCTTTAAAGTTTCATGTTCAAACTATTTTAGGTACTACGGCTCAACGTCGTCATGAACGTTATGAATATAATGCAGAGCTACAAATTTGTTTTGGTTTAAGCACGGCCCACTTTTACCTATCGAAAGCAAAAAACTTCGAAGAAACGCTACAACTTAACAATAACTACAACTTACAAAGTGAGTCTAAAGTTTTATCCAATTTAGAGAAAAAAGAACAACAAACGTCATCCTATCAACGCTTAAGTCGTGAAAGCAAAACCATTTATCAAACCACTGTTCTCGATATTAGCGTCAATGGATATCGTATTAAATGGTCTGGAGAAGCACCAAAAAATCTAAGAACCGGTGAATATATTTTAGTTAAAGAAACCTTGCATGGACAATGGCGTGGTGGAGTCATCCGCTGGATTAAACAGTCGACAGAAAAAAGCCTAGAGTTAGGTTTAGAAATTTTGTCACAGGCGATGTTCCCTTGCGCAGTACATATTCAAGCTGAGCGTCATACTCGCAATTATCATCCTGCACTATTACTACAAACACAAAACCTAGAAGAAATACAAAATACGCTGATTTTACCGGGGTCACAAATTTTTAGAGAGCAACAAACAATTCATTTACGATTGGGGACAGAAGAAATCAAAGTGTATCTACTCAAAGCACAACTCATTACTCAAAGTTTTATTCAATTTCATTTCGAACTTTTGAATGAGCAGCAACAAGGTTTGCTTGATCAGTTCATGATGAAAAAGGGTAATAACTCTAGCAGTCAAGATTTATGGGAAGCACTAAAGTGAGAAACTCTTTATTATCTAAAAAGTTAAAACGTACTGAAACACGTTTACTCATTATTGATGACAACCAGCTACGTTATAACCAGATTTTAAATTTATTATTGGGGAATGATTATCAAGTTCAGGCATTATTACTTGATGACCTAAAAAGTTTTGAAAAACAGTTAAATACTCCTTGGGATGCTATTATTTTTGGTCGTGCTTATGACCTAAAAATTGAACAAACCCTCTCCCTTATTCAAGCATCTGAGCAGCCACATTTACCTGTTTTATTATTGCAACCTGAAGACTATCAACCTCAGCAATATCAGACTTATATTCATAAAGGTATTTATGATGTAGTTCCATTAGAACCATTAGATTATTTTTATATCACGCTTATTCGGACCTTGTCGTATAGCCATTTATTGCAAACCGAGCAACGCCTGACGAGTGAACTAGAGACTATTCACTCTCATACACAAACATTGGTCAATAACAGCCATAAAGCAGTTGCCCTTTTTCAAGAAGGTATGCACGTTAAGGCAAATACAGAATACCTCAACCTTTTTGGCTTTAAGCAAGAAGAAGAGATTATTGGCCTGCCGATATTAGATGTTTTACAACCTAATGATTTAAATATTTTTAAACAAAGATTTAAGAAGATTTCGTTAGGTCAATTTGATCAGGCGCGTTTTGAAATCCAGAGTCAACATGCAGCAATTTCAGGCAATAATGCTTTAAAACTTGAATTTATTCCTAGTCAGGAAGAAGACGCCGTACAGTTAACCATTGACTATCAACTGGATTTACAAACACCCGCAAATACAGTCTTTTCTGAAAAGAGTTATGGGTTAATTACACCTTGGCAACAGATTAATCGACAGCTATCAACCCACCCTACTCAAGCGAATGCGTTGGTTTTATTTAGATTAAGTCAGTGCCCAGAGCGTATATTTCAACTAGATTGGCAAACTCCTGGACAATATTTTAATCAGCTGCAAAGTTTTCTGAAAGAACAAGCACAAATGCCGATTTTCAATCTTGAACTTGGGGCATATCTTGGCGTTTTGCAAGCCGAAAACAGTACAGTCCTTAACTCCCAATTGGCTAGTCTGCAAAGTTTGCAAAAAGAACATTTATTACCGATTAATGAGCTTAACTACTCGATCCAGTTTAAGCTGAGTTATGCGCAAATTACTGAACCTTTAGATGAAGCAGGTTTTGCAAAGCTACTCGATCAAACCAGTCAGCAAGAGCTACCTAAGGTGAAGTCAGAAATTGAGTTAGTGCCAACTATCGATATTATATCTCCTGAGCCTACTAGTTCTTCTATCACACTTGATCTAAGCCTTCAAAATGTTGATGCTCCTGTGCAATCTTCTTTATTGCAACAATTAAAGCAACAGTTAGCACGGGGTGAAATCCATTTAAAATATCAGCAGATTTATGATAAGCATGATCAAGAAACCCATAACTATGAAGTGACTAGCGGTTTTATTGCAGATGAACAGTGGCACGACTTAAACGATTTAGCCGCATTAAGAGATGATAGCGAACTTTCTATTCAATTAGACCGTTGGATCTTGGTTGAGGCTAGCAAGCAGCTACATAATTTTATTACGCAGTACCCGAAAGCTAAACTGATTATTAACTTGAATATTGATATCTTACTCAAAGATAAATCATTCCCTGAACTGATCTCGAAATTACTCACCATTATTGGTAGTAAGCAAGAAAGCCCATTGGTTTTACAATTTTCAGAACAAGCGATTCAGCCACATCTTGCAATTGTGCAGCAACACATAGCTCGCTTACACCAACACGGCGCAGAAATTTCAATTCGGGATTTCACATCTTCTATTTATAGTGAATCGATATTGCAACAACTTGAGGTTCAATATTTAAAATTGCAATCGAAGAAGACAGAGCTATTAAACTCAGACGCTGGTTTAGCGCAATTACAAGAAAAGGTTCTGAACTATTTGACTGTAAAACCAGTAGGGATTTTGCTTGCCGATCTTGATGATATGAACTTATTTGCTAATGCTTGGAATGTGGAAGCACGTTTCTTACAGGGGCGTTATTTCCAGAAAAAACTTGATCGATTAACAGACGTACAAGACCAATAATGGTCTTGTCGTCCACAAACAAAAAACGGGCATAAAGCCCGTTTTTTGTTTCGTTTTGCAGTATTAACGCTTGATAGAGCGAGACATACCAGAGAAACGTTGTTTGAATTTGTCGATACGACCACCAGTGTCTACATTCTTTTGCTTACCAGTGTAGAAAGGGTGGCAAGCTGAACATACGTCAAGGTAGATAGTGTCTTTACCTAAAGCAGAACGAGTTTCGATTACGTTACCGCAAGAACAAGTTGCTACTAATGTTGCATATTTTGGGTGAATATCGGCGCGCATCGTCGATTACTCCTAATTTAGAAAGGCTTAAGCTGTCATCGCAATTGATCACTCTCAACTAAGTTGAGGACAGGCTCAAATGAGCAGATCAACACCACAACAGACCATTCTTTTGGCCCACCGAAACCTCTAGGGTTAGAGCTAAGCACAACAAGTGGACAAGATTATACGTCAAATAATTTTTATTTGCGAATTAATCTTTAGATTTAGCCCAGTAATTTGCAATTACCCCACAAACCATTAATTGGATTTGGTGAAAGATCATAATAGGTAATACAATCATGCCTAAGGGTTGACCAATAAATAAGATTTGCGCCATCGGCACACCACTTGCCAGTGTCTTTTTTGAGCTACAAAAGAAAACCGTAACTTGATCTGCTCGATTAAATCCAAAAGCACGTGGTAGATAAAGTGCTAATAGCATAATGATGGTTAAAAGAACTGAACAAGCAACCGTTAAAATAAGTAAGGTTTTCCAACTCACCTGATGCCAGAGCCCTGCGACCACTGCTCCACTAAATGCACCATACACCACCATCAAAATTGAGCCTTGATCGAAAGCTTTAACAATACTTGGAACTTTTGCCATATAAGGAAAAATATAAGGACGTAATATTTGCCCTAAAATAAATGGCACTAACAGCAACAAGGTAATTTGTATAATTGAAGCAGTCGGATCGAACCCATGTTGGCTTTGGCCTAAAATAAAAAAGCTAACCAACACTGGTGTAATAAACATACCAATCAAATTTGAAAAAGATGCACTACAGACCGCTCCCGCCACATTCCCTTTTGCAACTGATGTAAATGCAATAGAAGATTGAACCGTAGAGGGTAAAAAGCACATAAACAAAAAACCCCAGTACAGCTGCTGACCTAGTAGAGGTAACAGAATCGGCTTAGCCAACAAACCAATCACTGGAAAAACAAAAAAAGTAAATGCGAATACAAGTAAATGCATTTTCCAATGCAAAATGCCTTCAATTACAGCCTCACGAGACAGCTTCGCACCATGCAAAAAAAATAATATTGCAATCGCGACCGTGGTGAGTGTATTGAAATATTGCGCTGCTTGACCACTGACTGGAAAAAATGTTGCTAGTAGTACCATTCCAACCAACAAAATTGTAAATCGATCAAGTGCCAATAACTTCAACATAGCCACATCCTATGATTATTTTAGATAAATAAAAAACCCAGTTGATAAATTGACCATTCGGTCGGATATTCATCATACTGGGCTCTAAAAATAAAGCTAGACTTTTAAGACCTAAATCTTAAATCGCCTAAGTCATTTATTTAGTTATTTCTGGCATCAGCATCTTGTTGAATCAACTCGATTTTATAACCATCTGGATCTTCAACAAATGCAATAACCGTTACGCCGCCTTTCATTGGGCCAGCTTCACGCACGACTTTACCACCACGTGCTTTAATTTCTTCACATGCTTTATAAGCATCATCAACGCCAATGGCAATATGGCCGTACGCATTGCCTAAATCATAACTTGAAGTATCCCAGTTATGAGTGAGTTCAAGCACAGTATTGGTTTCTTCATCACCATAACCAACAAATGCCAGAGTAAAGCGCCCTTCTTCATAATCACGCTTACGAAGTAACTTCATTCCTAATACTTCGGTATAGAACTTTAAAGATTGTTCTAAATTGCCTACTCGCAACATTGTATGAAGCATTCGCATGTTTATTCACCTGCCTTTTCTGATTCATGTGTTTGATGATCTTTTAGCAGTTTTCCAACCCAAACCACTAAAATCAAGATTGGAATACCAATAAGAGTGGTCATCAAAAAGAATTTTGGATATCCAATATTACTGACAATGGTACCTGAATATCCACCCAAAAGTTTTGGTGTGAGTGTCATAAGTGAACTAAAGATCGCATATTGAACAGCTGTGAATGACACGCTGGTTAAACTTGAAAGGAATGCAATAAATGCTGCACCAGCCAAGCCAGAAGCCAAATTATCGACAATAATGGCAAAATAAAGCCATAAAGAACTATACGGTTTAATCACCTTACCGCTGATTTCAACTGATTGACCTGAAAGCGGGTCAACGTAAGCTAAAGGTTCAATATTTACATCTAATTCACTTGCTGCTTTTAGATTTGAGCTAACAGCATATGGATGAGATGCAGAAAGTATTTTCCGTTCACCATCTACTACAGCTACATTGAGTTCTTTACTTGCCGATGAAGCTAATTTTTTCGCATCAATTGCTGCACTAAAAATACCTTTTTCATCTGACATTTTTGCATCAAAATTTTGTCCATCAAGACTAATTATGATTTTTTGTGTAGGGGTTAAAGCTTGCCCGAAGTATTGCCCTCGAATCACAATACTCCTTTCTCCCTCTTTCAAATAGATTTGATCATTACCCATGATCGGTAAAATTTGTAGAGGTGATTGGGCTAATTCAGTAGTGAGTAATGGTTGAGTACGAGTCACAGGTGCTACACCATTTTGTGTGGCATAAGCAGCTTTCACCTCAATTTGTTTCACTCCATTAAAGCTAGAACTTGGTACCGCAAGCTTCCACAAACCTACTTCATCGGGCTGAACTTTGTAGCTTTGCTCACCAACTTTTACATCAACTACATCTAATGGCTGTCCAGATTTTACCAGTCCAATAAAAATTAAATTGGTAGAACTTGCCAAAACTGCACCGACAAACATAAGCTTCATAATGTTTATACGCTGTGCTAAAAGACCACCTAAGAAGCCACCTATTAAACTAAATATCACCCCATAAATTTTGACTGCTTCAGCAATTTGTTCTTTGCTAAAGTTAAGGTCTTGATAAAAAACATTGGAAATAACACCCGCAATAATGTCTGAAATACGGAAGAAACCAATGAGGAGTAATAAGACTAATGCAAGTTTGACACCATAACGTTTAAAGAAATCTAAGATTGGTGCAATCCATGTCTCTTTAGCCATTTGTTGGTTAACTACACCAAATTTAACCAGTAAATAGCCCATAAAAATGGCACAAGCTGTAGCCGTTAAAAATCTTAAAGCTTCTAAACCAAATAATGCCGCGTTGTCTTTTATACTTCCAGCTTGCGAGATTGCATCTGTTATCTGTCCAGAATAAATATAGGTGACTACAAATGAAATAACGGCAACAAAAAATACGAACACCAAGCGGTAATAATCACTACTCTTATAGTTTTTATAAACACGATTTACCTGAGGTTCACGAACGAGCAAAGTCGTTACAATGCCGACCAACATAACCGCTGCCATGGTTAAGTAAGTCATTTTCCAAGCTTCGTAAATGTAATTACCTTTAGCAGTTCCCAAATGTGCAGCTAGAAATAATGCCCCCGCTCCAGCCACAATCATTCCGATTCGATAACCAGCATTATAGGTAGATGCCAACACTGTTTGCATTTCTGTTTCTGCTAATTCAATACGGTAGGCATCAATCACAATATCTTGTGTTGCTGCTGAAAAACCAAGCAACACCGCACCTACTGCCATTTGAACAAGATAACTCTGACCTAAAGCCGGATCAGAAAAAGCCATAATACAAATAGCTAGGACAATCAAACACTGTGCGATTAATAACCAAGCACGTCTTCGGCCTAACATTTTAGTTAAAACAGGTACAGGTAACTCATCAATGAGAGGAGCCCAAACAAACTTAAAAGAGTAACCTAGAGCCGCCCAACTAAAAAAAGTGACTGCACTTTTATCAATACCTGCCTCTCCAAGCCATAAAGAGAGACTAGAGAAAATTAATAAAATTGGAATTCCGGCAGAAAAACCAAGGAACAGCATAATTAATGCACGGCGATCTAAAAATGCTTTAAAAGCCGAGACCCAACCCGAAGCTTGTGTGGTCATTCGTTTTTTATTTTCCATAAATTATAAATGTGCCTATTCAAACCCTTCTTACAATTGCTTTCAAGATTCTTTATGCAAACATTTTGGGTTTGGCGATAAAAACCGCAAGTTTGCTTGATATTTTATGCTAAACCTGTATACCTTTAGCCTTCAACCTTCGTTTTCTTTTGCTGGATATCAACAGTGACACAAAAACTTGATCAAGTGACTATTTCAACTTTATCACTCGCTAAAACAACCACCACAAACGTCACAGTAAATGCATTTCCTTCAGCTTTTGAGCAACCTGATATAAAAATGACCTTAGATAAGACCGTTTTAAAACCTGAACAACTTACACATATCCCAGATTTTGAAAAAATTCCAGCTTCAACTAAACGCATCAAACCGCTTAATAACTTTTTAGGTCAAGATCGTGCCAAAGCATCTGTAGAAGCAGGAATTTCTTTGCCCTACTCAGGCTATAACATTTTTGCCGTAGGAACTGCTGGTTTAGGCAAACGTACCATGATCAAACGTTTGTTACAGCAGCACGCCAAAACAATGCCAACGCCTGATGACTGGGTGTATGTCTATAATTTCAAACAAGCACGTCAACCTATTGCCCTACGTTTCCCAGCAGGTCAAGGGACTAAGTTTCAACAAGCACATGAACAAACTTGGCAAATAATTTTAAAACAACTTGAACGCCGTTTTAGTGCAGAGACTTATCATAACCGTATTGAGCGCATCCGTCAGGAAACAGGTGATGTACAACAGCAAGCACTTGTTGAACTGACCAAAGAAGGCGAAGAACTCGACTTAAAACTCATTTCTCGTAATGAGAAACATGGTTTTGTACCTGTACAAGTTAAAGATGATGAAGTTCAAGAACTTACCCAAAACGATATTGATGCTTTAAATAGTAAACAGCGTGCTGAAATTGCGGCCAATATTCGCTATATGGATAAAAAGCTGGATCGCCTTGGCCTACATTTAGGTGATTTAGAAGACGATGCACGTGACAAAGTGTCTGTGTTAAATCGAGATATTGCAACACAAGTCGTTATGCCAAGAATGGACCTTATTTTAAATAAATATGGTCAGGTTAAAGGGCTCGAAGATTACTTAAAACACTATGCGCAAGATATTATTGATAATGTTGAACTGATTTTAGAACAAGATGAAGATGATTATGCTCCATCAATGTTCAATCGTGTTCCTGCACGTTATCAAGCCAATGTAATTGTGGCCAACAAACCAAATAGCGGTGCTCCTGTTATTTTTGAAGACTTTCCAACACACTATAATTTACTTGGTCACGTTGAACAGCTTACCCATAACGGCACAATTATCACAGATTTCACCTTGATTCGTCCTGGTTCTTTGCATCAAGCCAATGGCGGCTTTTTAATGCTTGAAGCTGAGCAGTTATTAGAACAACCTTATGCTTGGCAAGGTCTAAAACGCGCGCTTAAATCTGGGCAGCTTAAATTATCTTCACTTGAACACATGCTGACTTTAACTGGCAGCATTTCGATTGAACCTGCTGCAATTCCGCTCGATATTAAAGTGATCTTAATGGCTGAGCCTGAAATTTATTATGAAATTTTAGAGATTGAACCAGAACTTGGCAGCGTCTTTAAAATTCGTGCAGATTTTACCGATACTCTGCAACGTAATGAAACGAATGAACAGGCTTATATGCAGTTGATTGCTGACTATGTTCAAGCCGATAAATTACTACCATTTGATCGTAGCGCTTTAGCAGCTTTATTAACTGATTCGAGCCGCCAAGCAGAAGATCAAAGCTCGTTATCATTACATGCATCGACTTTAGGTGACCTCATTCGGGAAGCGCACCACCATGCGTTTAAAGCCGAGGACAAGATTGTCACTGAACAGCATATCAATTTAGCTCTACAACATCGACAATACCGTTTAGGCTATTTAAGAGAACTTTACTGGCAAGATCTTTCACGTGGTACACAATTAATCGAAACGTCGGGATACCGTTTAGGTCAGATCAATGCCCTTTCCGTTATTCATTATGCAGATGTTGAGTTTGGTTTGCCTTCACGTTTGACAGCGTCTGTTTATCAAGGTGGTGGTGATATTCTTGATATTGAACGTAGTGTAGAACTTGGTGGTTCACTTCATGCCAAAGGCGTGTTGCTCATGTCTAGCTTCTTGAAAGCTCACTTTGGCCGTGAACAGATTTTACATTTCTCCGCTGCGCTTGCATTTGAACAGAGCTATGGTCAAGTCGATGGCGATAGTGCCACTGTTGCTGAGCTTTCAGCATTGATTTCTGCGATTAGCCAAATACCAATTGATCAATCATGGGCGATTACCGGCTCTATGAACCAATTAGGACAAGTCCAGCCAATTGGTGGCGTAAATGCAAAAATTGAAGGCTTTTATGATGCATGTAAATTACAAGGTTTCACAGGTAAGCAAGGTGTCATTATTCCTCGTCAAAACATGCAGCATCTAATGATACGTCAAGATGTGATTGATGCTGTTAGAAGCGGTCAATTCCATATCCATGCAATTGATACGATTGATCAGGCACTTGAAATTTTAATGGCTCGTCCGGTTGGTGCACTCGATAAAAAGGGTAAATACAGCAAAAATTCAATTTATGCAGCAGTGATGGAACAACTTGAATATTGGCAAGCCATTGAAGATGGTGCTGAAATTGAAGAAGAGCCAAAAAAGAAAAAGAAAAATAAGAAAAAAATTAAGAAGCATGAAGAACTTACTGCTAACGATCTGCCACAAGAAAATGCAGAAGAAGTTGCCACATTAAAACAGAAGTAATAAAAAAGGGCCTGTAAAATACAGGCCCTTTTTACTTTTAGACTTGCAAAATTAACGGACGATCTGAATCGCTCGCCCTCCTGCTAACTGGCTAAAATATTGTTTAAGTGCTTCAACACAACGTTGAATTTTCATTGGTTGTTGATCATGCTTGGCAACCTCTGCATACAATGTAAAAGCTGGTAATTTCCAATCTGGCATGAGTTCAATCAAAGAACCATTTTTTAATTCTTTTTGAGCGTCCAAATATAAAATTCGTGCAATACCATGCCCTTGCTGACATAACGCTTTTGCAACTTGTAAATTATTGCTCTGCAAACGGCTTTGCATTTCAATATTAAGCGTTTCACCTGTTTTTACATGTTGAAAATTGAAATGGCGCGAGTCATTCATGACATTAATCGACAACAATTCATGATCTCTTAAATCATTAGGATGCACAATTGGACTAGATTGATTTAGATAACTGGGAGAAGCTACCAAAATTTGATCTACAAAAGCCATCGGAATGATAGAGCTACTCTCTTCTACCGGAGTGGAACTCATGCGTACTGCAATATCAATTCGCTCTTCAATTAAATCGATATAGCGATGCCCAACTTCGAAATGCACAGATAAACCGCGATGAGCTGACATCCAGTGAGATAATGCTGGAATGAGGTGTTGAACTGCTAAATCAGGAGTTGTTGCAATACGCAAATCCCCGATTAAATCATCCCTCAATTCATTAATTCTGATTTTTCCCCTTTCAGCAGCCGCCAACATCTCTTGACAGCTTGAAAAAAAAGCCTGACCGGCTTCTGTTAAACTAAGTTTACGAGTGGAGCGATGTAATAAAATTACATCCATTTCATTCTCAAGAGAGCGAATCTGTTGGCTCACCGCACTTGTTGTAATTCCCAATTCACGTGCCGCACCACTGAATGAACTTTTTTCAACCACACAAGCAAAAACACCCATCGCACGAAGCTGATCTAACATAGGTTTCCTCAAATCTAATTTTAAATTTATAAAAAATGCTTATTGTTGTAATGAAAGCAACCAATTACATTATACGAGGAAACCTAAGTTTTTTGCATTAGCTATTTTGGTAAAAGATTTATAGGATTAATCGGTTTTCCATCCAAACGAATCTGGAACTCGAGCATGACCTGAGATGCTCCAGTAGATCCCATTTCGGCAATTTTTTGTCCAGCGGTTATATTATCACCGCTTTTCACCAACATCTTGCTATTGTGGGCATACGCACTGATGTAACCGTCAATATGCTTAACTAAAACCAGATTTCCGTATTCTTTTAAGCCATCTGCTGCATAGACCACTTGACCATCGGCTGCGGCATAAATAGGGTCACCCTGATTTCCACCATAACGGATTCCTTTGACATTATTTGCCAAATTAAACCCTTGGATTACTGGGCCATTGGTTGGTTTTATCCAACGTAAGCTCGAATTTGGTGCAACCGAAGCTACTGTCGTGTTTGTTGATGGTACGCTAGTTGCTGGCTGAGTTACTGGTGTAACAGGCTGTGTTGTTGGTAAAGCAATGGTTTGACGTTTGATTTGCTCAGGTTGCGCCATGACTTGTGTAGATACCGTTCTTGGTGAAGAACCTTTCTTCAAACGCAAAGACTGATTAACATAAATGCGATATGGTGCGGGAATATCATTCATTTCGGCAATACTGACATAGTCCAGACCATAACGCATTGCGATACCACTTAAAGTATCACCTGAACGAACTGTGTAATAGTTAGGAGCCATTGCATAGCGAGAACTATTATTAATTTGCGGTTTAGAAGCACATCCAGCCATAGCCACAGTAAAACCTACAGCTACAGACAACAGCATAATTTTCATTATTTTGTCTTTTTGGATATTCACTCTGCTTTGTTGCCCAATTAAATGCATTGATCTCCCTCACTAAATGCTACAAATCATTTCGGCTAAGAGTACCAAAAAAGTAAGAGGAAACACGTTCCTCTTTTTCTTTATTCACAAAGTTATAACATTCGAGGTAAATTATTGGCTCAAACTTAGCTGTAGGTCTTCTAAAACAGCATAATTTGTTGCGTCCATCTGAATTGGGGTAACACTTACATATCCATTGGCCACTGCAAAAAAGTCAGACTGAATCTGGCTTAGATCACGCTGTGGATCTGTAACAGCCTCCCCTGCTAGTCCAATCCAGTAAACTTGACGTCCTCGTGGGTCGACATGACTAGTAATTGGCTTAGATTGGGCACGGCGTCCCTGATAAGTAATTTGTGCTCCTTTTAACTGTGGTACGTCTGGAATATTAATATTCAAGATATGTCTTGGAGGCAAAGATGGCAGTCCACTTGCAATAAAATCATGAACCCACTGAGCAGCCTGAGCATAATCTTCTTTATTATTATAAGCGCGTACATCAGAACCAGCTAAAGACACAGCAATTGCGGGTTGCTTCATTAACCGGCCTTCAAATGCTGCGCCTACTGTTCCAGAATATAAAACATCATCACCTAAGTTTGCTCCGCTATTGATTCCACTCACGACCAAGTCAAATTCAAAATCGAACAAACCATTCATTGATAAATAAACACAATCTGCTGGCGTACCATTCACTGCCCAAACATCTTCGGCAATTTGAATTGGGCGTAATGGTCGATCCAATGTCAATGCACTTGAAAAACCACTTCTTTCGCTTTCTGGTGCAACTACAACCACGCGTCCAAGTGGTCTTAATGCTTCAGCTAAAGCCTGTATACCTGGCGCAAAAACACCGTCATCATTCGCAATTAAAATATTCACTAAAATCTTTCTCGACAAATAAACCTAAAGGTTTTCACAATTGAATTATTTGTTGAATTATATATATTTATGCCTCCATAGCATTATAAAATTGTGAAAAAATGAAAACTTTCGCTCCTTTTTTTCAAGTATTGGGGATCAGTATCACATTGTGTACGCAAGCGGTTTTTGCAGATGAGGACATCTCAACACAAGAGTCTGATAGCTTAATTAAAGATGACATTGCCGCAACACAAGTTTTGCAGGAAATCTGCCCAGCTTTCGTGGGAACAAATAAAAAACTTGAGTCAAATACTCAAAAAATTATTGCGATGTATCTAAACGGTTATTCAAATAAATCAATGTCCTTAGCAAATCTGCAAAATGACACAGAATTTAAAACTTTATTAAATGAAGCACGTCAGGCTGCAAAACAAATGGACCATCATGAACAACATGAGCTCTGTGAAGAGATGGTTAATTATAAGGAATAGGTCTTAATCTTTTTAGAATAGAGATTTATTAATTTTTGGTTTTCTGTTTGGCATTAAGCAGAAAACCAACATAACAATACATTTTTTCCATTTTCTTAACCTACAAATTGGTTAAGCTATCGACATATTTAAATTTTTTATTTCGGGTTATCGATGTTTATGAAGAAAAGCTTAGTTCAATCGCTCTCTTTGGTTTTACTTATGAGCATGGCAACAGTTGGTTTTGCTGCTGATAAGAAGAAAACAACTGAAAAGAAAACCGAAAATGAAAATGTTGTTGAAGTGACTCCACAACAGGGTATAACTCCTGAAGAATTAGCTGCGATTCAAGTACTTTCTGAAATTTGCCCAGATCTTATTGGCAAAAAAGATGCTGATTTTGCTCAAGGTTACGAACGTTTAGTTAAAGACTATCTACCAAATGAAACTGATGCTGTCTCTGCGTTAGAAAAACGTAGCAAAGACAAAGGCTTCAAAAAATACTTAAAAGAAGCGCGTAAAGATGCGAAAGCAGCAGGCGATGAGCAAAACACATTGGTTTGCCAAGACGTGAAAGCATATCAATCGCAAAACTAAATTAGCAAAAAACTCTTGAGTTACAATACTGTTTGAAAAAGCCGATTTCCCCCATAGAAGTCGGCTTTGCTTTATCCTAAAATGCTAGGCTCTTCTGCTTCATACAAGATATTGGAATTACATAGAATGACTCGAAAAAGCGCTATTGCTGCACTACTCCTCTTGCCAAGCTTTTCTTATGCAGCAACTGTCTTATCAGCTCCGCCAGAATTAAATAATAAGTCTTATGTATTAATGGATTACGAGACAGGACAAATTCTTGCTTCTAAAAATGAAAACGAAAAGCTTGCACCTGCATCTATGACTAAAATGATGACTAGTTACATCATTGAACAAAAATTATTAAAAGGTGATCTGACTGAAAATGAGCAGGTTCGTATGAACGAGTCTGCATGGTGTAAAGGAAGTAGCTCTGAATCATGTATGTATGTCCCTTTAAATGGTACAGCAACTGTTCTAGAAATGCTTCGCGGTATTATTATTCAGTCAGGTAATGATGCATCAAAAGCAATGGCTGAACATATTGCCGGAAATGAAGGCACTTTTGCTCACATGATGAATCAGGAAGCAAAACGTATCGGCATGGTAAATACCCAGTTTGTTAACTCAACTGGTATGCCAGCTGAAGGCCACTATTCAACTGCAAAAGATATGGCAGTTTTAGCACAACATATTATTAAAGACAGCTCAAAATATTACCCAATCTACTCTGAAAAAGAATTTACTTTTAATGGTATTAAACAAGGTAACCGTAATGCCTTGCTTTACACAGACCCAAGTGTAGATGGTTTAAAAACAGGCCACACAGATGAAGCTGGTTACTGCTTAACTACTTCAAGTAAACGCGGTCCAATGCGTTTAGTTTCGGTGATTTTTGGTACTCCAAGCATGGCTGAACGTGCAGACCAAACACGTGCTTTATTGGCTTGGGGCTTTGCAAACTTTGAAACAGCAAATGTTCAGCCAGCCAATCAGGTTCTTGCAAAAGCGAAAGTCTGGTTTGGTAAAGAAGATGAAGTTCAAGTGGGTTTAGCTGAAAACTTTAGTGTGACGATGCCTAAAGGTAAAGCTGACGGCATTAAAACTCAGTTAGTGGTTCAACCTAACTTAAATGCGCCACTTCAAAAGGGCCAAGTCGTGGGTAAACTCGTTGCTAGCTTAGATGGCAAAGTAATTGCTGAAAAGCCATTAGTTGCATTAAAGCCAGTTGAAGAAGCAGGTTTCTTTGCACGCTTAATCGACCATGTTAAACAATTCTTCAGCAACTTATTCTAATTTTTGAATAGTTGAATTAAGCACTCATGCTATTTAGCCTGAGTGCTTTTTTATTTTATAATTCGTCTAAATTCTATGTTGATACCTCTCATGGCAAAGAACATCCGTCCTTATCTTGGACACCGCCCTCAAGTTGATACAACGTGCTATATCGATGATATGGCTGTTGTAGTCGGTGAAGTGAGCTTAGCTGAAAATGTTTCTGTCTGGCCTTTTGCTGTGATTCGCGGCGACGTAAATTGTATTCAAATTGGTAAAAATAGTAACGTACAAGACCATTGTATGTTGCACGTTAGCCACAAAAATGATGCAAAACCTAATGGCTCACCTCTTGTTATTGGTGAAGATGTAACGATTGGCCATCATGTCACCTTGCATGGCTGTACCATCGGTAACCGTGTTTTAATCGGGATCAATACCGTTGTTCTAGATGACGTGATTATTGAGGATGATGTGATGATTGGCGCAGGAAGTTTGGTTCCACCGCGTAAAGTCTTAAAAAGTGGTTATCTATATGTAGGAAGCCCTGTACAGCAAGTACGACCTCTTACCGAAAAAGAATTAGCATTTCTTCCTTATTCGGCAAGACATTATGTAAAAGTACAAAATAATCATAAAGCAGCCCAAGATTAATTAGCGTTATTAACTGCTAGTAATAAAATTCTGATTTTTTAAACGATATGGTTTTGTAGATATTGCTCATATCGTTTAGCAGATCACCGTAGCCAAAAACCCCTAAATTTCGTATTATACGTCTTTTAAATCATGGTGCTTTTTTATGGCCGCATGGACTCCTCATGTCACTGTTGCTACAGTCGTAGAAAAAGACGGACGCTATCTATTTGTTGAAGAGCATAGCGAAGGTTTTGTACACACCGTATTTAACCAACCTGCTGGTCATGTGGAATGCGGTGAGTCATTAACAGAAGCAGCCATTCGTGAAACACTTGAAGAAACGGGTCATCATGTTGAAATTGATGCCTTGCTCGGTATTTATACTTATACCCCGCCCATGTTTCCGGATCGTACCTATTACCGCTTCTGTTTTCTAGCACATGTGACTCAGGTTGAAAGCAATCCTCAACTCGATACAGATATTGTAGCTGCTGTGTGGATGACACAAGATGAGCTCAAAGAATCTGCTCGTGCTCGTAGTCCGCTCGTACTAAAAGCAGTTGAAGATGCCATGAAAGGCCACCATTATCCTTTATCGCTTATTTATGAGCACCCTTTCTCTCCCTCATTAACTTCTCATTTGGATGCCTAGTCCTATGCAACAACGTGTCATCGTCGGTATGTCTGGTGGTGTAGACTCTTCTGTTTCTGCAGCACTTTTACTTCAACAGGGTTATCAAGTTGAAGGTCTTTTCATGAAGAACTGGGAGGAAGACGACGGCACGGAATACTGTACGGCAATGGAAGATTTAGCCGATGCTCAAGCAGTAGCCGATAAAATAGGCATTAAGCTACACACAGCAAACTTTGCTATGGAATATTGGGATCGTGTATTTGAACTTTTCTTAGCTGAATATGCAGCTGGACGCACGCCAAACCCAGATATTTTATGTAATAAAGAAATTAAGTTCCGTGCATTTTTAGATCATGCCATAACTTTAGGTGCAGATTTTATCGCGACTGGTCATTATGCACGTCGTGGTGAAACCGCATATAACTCGAAAGGCGAAGCATACGCGCCATTATTGCGTGGCGTAGACAATAACAAAGATCAAACTTATTTCTTGCATGCTGTTCATGGTAAAGAAATTAACAAAACCCTATTTCCGGTAGGTGAGATCGAAAAACCAGAAGTCCGTAGAATTGCTGAAGAGCTTGATCTTGCTACAGCCAAGAAAAAAGACTCTACAGGAATCTGTTTTATTGGCGAACGCCGATTTAATGACTTCCTTAAACAATATTTGCCCGCTCAACCTGGAAAAATTGTACTTGATACAGGTAAAGAAGTTGGTGAACATCACGGTCTGATGTACTATACGCTCGGTCAACGTGGCGGAATTGGTCTAGGTGGTTTGAAAGGTGCAGCTGAAGGTGCATGGTTCGTACTACATAAAGATATTGCCAATAACCGCCTAGTTATTGGTCAGGGACATGAACACCCACTCATGCAAAGCACACAGCTTTGGAGTGAGTCAATTGACTGGGTGGCGGGCGAACAGAATATTCCAGCTGAAGGTTTACGCTGTACAGCTAAAACACGCTATCGCCAACCTGATCAGGCATGTACAGTTTTTAATGATGAAAATAGTGAACACGGTGTACGAGTTGAGTTTGATGAACCTCAGCGTGCTGTTACACCAGGTCAAAGCGTTGTATTTTATTCAGATGAAGTTTGCTTAGGCGGGGGTGTCATTCACCATACAAATGCCCCTACACCAAATTTTATTTAAGGGAATGAATGGCATGGTGGAGTTACCATTTCAACAATCACAAGCCTTGAATGTTCGCCAAAACCGTGCCCTTGCCTTGGCTGGGGTATTTCAGGCCACCCAGCTCACGCATATGACAGCCCTAACGGGTCAACAGAGTATTGGTGAAAGTGGTAACTTCTATTTTGAGCTGTTAATCAAAGCGAGTTTAAATATTCGCCCTACACTCAACAATGGTGTCCAAACATTAGATTTTTTTAATCAGTTGGCAGATATTTCTTTAGGGCTTAAAACACTCGAAAATTGTATTACCCAACCTTTTACAAATATGCCAAAATCTCGCCTTCCAAAAATGGGCACTGCCAAGCTTCCGATGTCATACGCGATGTCCCTTTTACAATTAGAAAAGAAGGTCTATAGCAACCCAGAATACGTCGCAATCATTGAAAAAGCTCAGCAAAAGATTTTAAAACAGCTTTCTTTTTTTGATAATAACTATTTACACCCAAGCATTTTAGCCAATTTGGCTCAAACTTATGTCGATACTGCTGGGCAGATTAACCCCCGCATTCTCGTTCGTGGTAATGCAGAAGCATTTAAAGATACCAACCATACTAACCGCATCCGTGCTTGTCTGTTTACTGGCTTGCAAATGGCCCATTTATGGCGACAACTCGGTGGTAGTTCGTGGAACATGATTTTTAGCAAGCGTAAGTTGCTACAAGATATTCAAGCACTTGCTCGTTTACAGTACCAAGTCATCTAAGGCTGTAAAGAGATTATTTTTGGTTTTATGTTTATTCCAACATTAAGGAATCGTTATGAACGCTTTAACCGCACTATCACCATTAGATGGACGTTATGCCAGCAAATGTGATGCGCTACGCCCTTTTCTTTCTGAGTTTGGTTTAATTCATGCTCGTGTCACTGTAGAAGTGCGTTGGTTACAAGCGCTTTCTAACCGTCCAGAAATTGTTGAAGTTGCTCCTTTTTCAAATGAAACAAATGCAGCTTTAGATGCAATTGTTAGCAACTTTTCTGAAGAAGATGCTAACCGCATTAAAGAAATTGAACGTACAACGAACCATGATGTAAAAGCTGTTGAGTATTTCTTAAAAGAGAAAATTGCAGGTATTACTGAATTACAAAATGCGGGTGAGTTTATTCACTTTGCTTGTACATCAGAAGACATTAACAACTTGTCTCATGCACTGATGCTTAAAAACGGCCGCGAAGTTTTAGTATCAAGCATGAAGCAAATTTTAAATGCGATCTCTGCTTTAGCAACGACTCATGCTGAACAACCAATGTTGTCACGTACACACGGTCAAACTGCAAGCCCAACAACTTTGGGTAAAGAAATGGCGAACGTTGCATACCGTTTAGCTCGCCAAATCAAGCAATTTGAAAATGTTGAGCTACTAGGCAAAATCAACGGTGCTGTAGGTAACTACAATGCTCACCTTTCTGCTTATCCAGATGTTGACTGGGCTGCACATGCTCAAGCTTTTGTTGAATCTTTAGGTTTAGCATTCAACCCGTACACGACACAAATCGAACCACATGACTACATGGCAGAGTTGTTTGATGCGTTACGTCGCTTCAACACGATTTTAATCGACTTTAACCGTGACGTATGGGGTTACATCTCTTTAGGTTACTTCAAACAAAGATTAAAAGATGGTGAAGTTGGTTCTTCAACTATGCCACACAAAGTTAACCCAATTGACTTTGAAAACTCTGAAGGTAACTTAGGTATTGCGAATGCCGTATTAGCTCACTTAGGCGAAAAATTACCAATTTCTCGCTGGCAGCGTGACTTAACTGACTCGACTGTACTTCGTAATATGGGTGTTGGTTTTGCGCAAAGTTTAATTGCTTTTGATGCGTGTTTAAAAGGTGTTGGTAAACTTGAGCTCAATGCAGCTCGTTTACTGGAAGATCTTGACCAAGCTCAAGAAGTTTTAGCAGAGCCAATTCAAACTGTTATGCGTCGTTATAACGTTGAAAAGCCATATGAAAAGTTAAAAGCATTAACTCGTGGTCAAGCAATGACTCGCGACATGATGGTTAATTTCGTAAATGGTGAGGAACTTCTTCAAGTGCCAAGCGAAGAGCGTGCACGTTTAGCAGAGCTTACTCCTGGAACTTACACAGGTAATGCTGCTGAACAAGCAAAACAGATCAATGACTTAATTAGCAAAATCTAATTGAAAAGTTAAAAAAAGCGGAGCTTCGGCTTCGCTTTTTTATTACACTGATATAAAGCACAATAAAGTCCTATTTATAAAATGATCGAAAAACAATTCAAACTTAAACACTATGTTGCTCTAGTCCTCATATTTATTGCCATCTTACTCTCAAGCATTCACCCCCTTGAATTTGAAGCTTATTTACTTCATCAGGTAGGGACTGTTTTTATGTTGGTTCTACTATTTATTATTTTTAAAAAGATTGGACTCGATTTTTTAAGCTTTACTCTCTACTTACTATTTTTACTGATTCACATTATCGGTGCACATTACTTGTATTCATATGTTCCTTACAATGACTGGATTCAACAGGTGTTCCATTTTAATCTAGATCAATACATGGGGTGGTCCCGTAATATGTATGATCGTTTAGTACATCTTGCATATGGTGTTTTACTCTACCCTCTTATTTATCGAGTTTTTCAAGTTTGGTTGCCTACAGCACGACCTTTTACTCTGTTTTTACTTGTGATCCAGTTCGTGATGGCATCTAGCGTCTTTTATGAACTCATTGAATGGGTGATTGCAATTGGTTTATCTCCAGAAGAAGCCGAAAATTATAATGGGCAACAAGGCGACATGTGGGATGCTCATAAAGATATGCTATTAGCGACTATTGGGGCAATAATTTATGGAGTGGCTGCTCTTATAAAGGCACCTAAAATAAATAATTCATAAATAGAAAAAGCGCTCAATGAGCGCTTTTTTTAAAGGATATTTAGACTACTGGATAAGTCTGATCTAAAAGATTTGATAAAACTGAAGAAGTTGTATTTGGTAAAAGATGCTCAATATTGGCAGTTGTTTGACTAACATTAGTAGTTATATCACTTTGCTCATTCACCACTGGTATAGACTCTGTTGCAGATAAAATTTTTGCAATTGGGTCTGATTCATTAGTTGAAGAGCTTTTTAACAAATCATCTAATTGCACAGATTTCTGCTGCTGACTATCTGTTTCATTCGTTGTGCTTTGTACTAGCTTTAATGTATTTAACCCAACACTATCAGCAACAGATACAGTTTCTGTATGAGCAGTATCAACTACTGCGTCACTTAAACTGGCGGTCTTTGGCGCGACTACATAAAAGGTAAAGGGTGAACTCACTTCACTCGTCAGTCCTGCTGAATCTGTCTGCATTAAAGTAATGGTATGTTTCCCGAGTGCTAAATCTTTATCAAGTGTAAATGACCAAGTCTTACTAGTACCTAAATCACCTATTTTAATAATCGAAATTGCTACACCATTATCATAAATAGTTAAAGTCGCATTGGATTCAACTTGAACAGTAAATTTTGGTTTGGCATCATCGGTTTCAGAACCTGCTGTAATTCCCCCCTTTAAAGCCCCCACATCATCATCCAAACCTGTTAAAACAGGCTTAGCGGGAGGAGTTGTATCCTTTGTACCTGTAATTTGAACTGTTTCAGAACTATTACCCGCACCATCTATTGCCGTAACAGTCGCTTTATTGTTATCTGTTAAAGCGGGCGAAATAGTAATTGTAAATTTTCCGTCTGCATCTGCTGTTCCTGTACCAATGACCTTCGTACCCATTGTTATTTGTACTTTCGCATTGGCTTCAGCAGTTCCTGTTATCGTAGTACCCTCTGCATTAATTTGAGCAGTTGGTTTATCTGGCGCTATGGTGTCATAACCTATAGAAATTTCTAAAGGCTTCGACGTATTACCTGCTACATCTTCAACAACAACTGTTGCCTTTTGTGATTCTTTTAATGCTGGAGAAAGCGTGATTTGAAATTCACCTTGAGCATTGGCCGTACCAGTTCCAATCACCTTACCATCTACATCTTTTATTTGAACTTTTGTATTAGCCTCTGCTTTTCCTTCAACCACTGTTCCTTCTTTATTCACTTCAACTAAAGGAATATCTGGAGCGAAAGTATCCTTTCCAGCAATAATTTTAGTTGGTTCAGATTTATTGCCCGCAGCATCTTCAGCTATAACTTTCCCACCCGCGTCACTCGTCAATGGAGGAGTAAGCTTTAAAGAAAAAATACCATCTTTATTCGCAGTTACAGTGCCTAGTACATTACCACTAGCATCATAAACAGTGATTTTTGCATTTGCTTCAGTTTTACCAGTTACCAATGAGCCATCATCACTCAGCTGAGTTTGGGGAGCATCTGGAGCGATAGTATCCTTCTTCCCAATGATCTCACCTGATTTAGAAATATTACCAGCCGCATCCTCAGCCACAACTTTTAGTTTATTTCCATTTGCTAAAGGCTTATCAAGTTTAATAGTAAAATTTCCGCTTGCATCTGCAACACCCGTTGCGACCGTATTATCAGCAGCATCTTTAATATAAATTTTTGCATTCGCTTCGGATTTTCCTGTCACAGTAACAGTATCATCGCCCACAGTGGCAGTCGGGGCAACAGGAGCCACGTTATCTACAGGTGAATCATCTTTGTCATCTTTATCAAAAGCCCAAAGGTATAAACCTTCAGCGGCTAAAACTGCTAATCCTGCTTTTAGCACATTGCCCATCGAAAAAGTTGGAGAATCATCAACCGCCATTGTTGAGGCTGGCTGGCTAGTACTGGTATAGGCTAAATCTGTGACATGGTTTAGACCTGTATAATCTATAACCTTACCTTGTGCATCAAATTGTGCTTCAACAAATTTTCCGTGTTCAGTTGGAAAAACAAGTGAATGGTCTGTTGTATTTGTTGCTTCATTAAAGAAATTTTCTAAGACAATGGTCTCTCCATTTTTTAAATGGATGACGAGACTCCCCCCCTGCTTTTCCATCGATGCTATATCTTTTTGACTTACACCAATTTGAATAATAGTAGGTTTGCTTAAAACTACCTTATTGAACTGACCATCTTGCAGAACGTCCAAACCCTCTTTGGATGCCACAATTATTCTTGTCATTATTTCCTACCCTGAGTTTCAGTTATATTTTTTAAATGTTTAACTTTTTAAATGATTCATCTAAAAGCTATTTTATTGCTGTTTAAAATATCAAAACCATGTGTTTATCACAATTCAAAAAGTATATTTATCAATAATTATTTTTGACTTTTTATTAAAAAGCTAAAGATATTTAAAAAGCTGGATTTATTTATTAATTCAATAAAAAAACCAGCATATTAAGCTGGTTTTTTATCAAAATGTGAATCACAAAAACTTATAGTTTTGGATCACGCATCTGCACAAGCGTCGCATTTGCTTTTGCAAGGTTTTCCATCACTTTATTCATTACAGCTGGAATCAAACTATCTGCCATTTGTGCCGCTTGCAAACCCAACTTTTCACCTAAGGTCGCTTTTCTACGAGTGTTAATCACATAGACATCATGCTGTGCTAATAAAGCTAATAGATACTCATCAGATGTTTGTAATTTATCAACAAGGTTAAGATTAAGCGCATCTTCACCATACCAATGTTCACCTGTAGCGACTTTATCAACATTAAGCTGTGGTCGATACTTTTCAACAAAGTGCTTAAATAACACATGAGTTTGTTGAAGCTCTTCTTCAAACTTCGCTTTACCTTCAGGGGTGTTTTCGCCAAACATAGTTACAGTACGCTTATACTGCCCTGCGGTGTAAAGCTCAAAATCAACATTATGTTGTTTTAAAAGACGATTAAAATTTGGAACTTGAGCAACTACGCCAATTGAACCGACAATAGCAAAAGGTGCAGTAATAATTTCATTTGCGATACATGCCATCATATAGCCGCCACTTGCTGCCACTTTGTCTACACAAATGGTCAGATGGAACCCTGCATCGCGTAAGCGCACCAATTGAGCTGCTGCTAGACCATAACCATGTACCATGCCTCCGGGGCTTTCAAGGCGAACGACAACACGGTCACGCCCTGCTTTAGCAGTTGCTAAAATGAGAGTAATTTCTTCTCGTATGTTTTCAACTGCTGAAGCTTGAATATCACCTTTAAAATCCAACACAAAGATTTTCTGATTATTTTTACGGCGGATTTTAGCTTCTTTAGCAAGTTGTTGAGCCAATTGTAAAAGTTCTAAACGGCTTGCAGTAGTTTGTGCAATTTTTTTTCTCTGTTCATTTACACGTGCATTTAAATGACTAACACGTATTTCTGCAGGGAGTTTAGGCAAATGGAATAACATAAAATTCTAAGCTCATAAGTTATCTTTTATAGCCTTAAGATGTGGTCCTTTTGATTAAAATTCAATAGCGATTTTGCAAAATAGAGTCATTTTCATTTATAAAATAAAAAAAAGAGCACATGGCTCTTTTTTTGTATGAATTACTAATTAACCGAAGCGTCCAGTAATATAGGCTTCCGTCAACTGATGGTCAGGTTGAGTAAAGACTTTTTCAGTTGAGTTGACTTCAATCAAATCACCTAAATGGAAATAGGCAGTACGATCTGAAACACGTGCTGCTTGTTGCATAGAGTGAGTCACAATTACAATTGTATATTGATTCGACAATTCAGAAATCAATTCTTCAATTTTTGCTGTGGCAATTGGGTCAAGCGCAGAACATGGCTCATCCATTAAAATGACTTCTGGACTTACTGCAATCGTACGTGCAATACATAAACGTTGCTGCTGACCACCTGACAAACCAGTACCCGGTTGATTCAAACGATCTTTCACTTCGTCCCATAAACCCGCTTTACGCAAACTATTTTCAACAATTTCTTCAAGATCATATTTATCACGTGCTAGACCATGAAGTTTTGGACCATACGCCACGTTATCAAAAATAGTTTTAGGGAATGGATTTGGCTTCTGGAACACCATACCAACCTGAGCACGTAATAATACGACATCAAGGTTTGGGTCATAAATATTGTGGTTATCGAGTGTGATCTTACCTGTTACACGGCAACCATCAATGGTGTCATTCATGCGGTTTATCGTACGAAGAAAGGTAGATTTACCACAGCCTGACGGTCCAATAAAGGCAATAACTTCGTTTTTGTAAATATCGAGGTCAATACCCTTAATCGCTTCAAAATCACCATAATAAACATGGGCATCTTGTGCACTAATTTTGATTTCGGTTGAGTTCTGCTTTTTTGAAGTATGTGGTTCAAAATGCGAAACATACGAAGTGCCATGATTTTGCGATTTATCTGTAAATTGAGATTGTTCAGTGTTCACTAACTTATCCTTTTCTAAGGAATTCGTAATATCAATAGTATTCATGATTTATCCTCTATTACCAACGCACTTCGAACTTTTTACGTAACCAAATTGCAAGACTGTTTAAACCAATCATTAATGCAAGGAGTACGATAATCGCAGCGGCAGTACGGCCTTCGAAGAAGTTACGCAACTCATTACCTTGCCATAAATAAACTTGGACAGGTAACGCTGTTGCTTGATCAAATGGGGTTGTTGGAATACTTGCAACGAATGCACTCATTCCGATTAAAAGTAAAGGTGCTGTTTCACCAAGTGCGTGAGCAACGCCAATAATTGCGCCAGTCATAATGCCTGGTAACGCTAATGGTAGAACATGGTGGAAAATGGTCTGAAATTTAGAAGCTCCCAAACCAAGTGCAGCTTGTCGAATAGAAGGTGGTACTGCTTTTAATGAAGCACGAGTCGTAATAATGACTGTTGGTAATGTCATTAAACTGAGAACTAAACCACCTACTAACGGAGCAGATAAAGGCAAATGCATCCAGCCAATAAAAATTGCCGCACCGAGTAAACCAAACACAATTGAAGGAACAGCAGCAAGGTTATTAATGTTGACTTCAATAATGTCTGTAATAAGATTCTTTGGAGCAAATTCTTCAAGATAGATTGCGCTGGCAACACCAATTGGAATTGCAATAATGATCACAATCAGCATCATGAATAATGAACCCATGAATGCACCTGCAAGACCACTAATTGCTGGTGAACTACGCGAGTCTGGATTCTTAAACAAGTTCAAATTGAACGTATTTTCAAGAACACCTTTTGCTTTTAGCTCATCTGCAAGTTTACGCACTTCCGGATCAAGCTGCTGCTGATCATCTGGTAATGAACGGTCAATATTACCTTTTAACCAGACATCGACATTAGCATCGCCCAAGAAATTAAGAGTTTCTTTTTTACCAATGAGTGATGGGTCTGCAAACACCATGTCACGTAAACGATAAGCTTCTGAACTTGCATAAAGACTACTTAAGTAATCACGCTGGCTAGCAAGTGTAGGATCTTTGGCAATCATTCCATTTACAATAATGCCATCCCAATCCACCATACCCATTTTGGTTTGCCAGTCGATATAACGCTCTTGATAATGTGCAGGTGTTTCCCCCTGCCCACGAACAGGTACCGGACCTGCATCAATCACTTTCGGATCAAAGTAAATTGGAACATTCATACTCGTTTGCCAAAAAGCAGGTAAACCTTTTGCCAAAATACTGCTAAACAAGAGTGCAACGAATGCAAGTCCAATTACGACTGCCGAGAATCCAGCATAACGAAAAGCTTTTTCTTTACGATGACGTTTAGCCAAAGATTTTTCGATGACTTGTTTACGTCGTTCACTTAATTCAGCAGCAACTTTTGGATCAAATACGTTCTGATCCATAGGAGACGATGTATTTGATGTACTCATTCGTATTGCTCACGGTATTTACGCACAATGTACAGTGCAACAATGTTTAAACATAAGGTAATCACAAAGAGTGTTAGACCTAACGCGAATGCAACCAAAGCTTGTGGGCTGGCAAAGTCAGTATCACCAGTTAACTGTTTTACGATCGTAACGGTCACTGTCGAAACAGCTTCAAATGGATTTGCATGTAAAAGTGGACTGTTCCCTGCTGCCAAAACCACAATCATGGTTTCCCCTACGGCACGAGAGACAGCTAATAAAAAGGCGCCCGTAATACCTGGTAACGCAGCGGGTAAAACGACTTGACGAATTGTTTCCGACTTAGTTGCTCCAAGTCCTAAAGAACCGTCACGTAATGCACGAGGTACTTGGGTAATAATGTCGTCTGATAAAGAAGAAACAAACGGAATAATCATAATCCCCATCACGAAACCAGCAGTTAAAGCACTGGTCGCGTTAATTTCAAGCCCCACATAAGCACCAGCTGTCTTGAAAAATGGTCCAATAACCATCATGGCAAAAACACCATAAACAATTGTTGGAATACCCGCTAAAACTTCAATTGTTGGTTTTGCCCATGAACGTAACCATGGCGAAGCATATTCAGCTAAATAAATAGCAATCATGAGTCCTACAGGTACGGCAACCAATAAGGCGATGCCGCTGACCATGAGTGTGCCCCAAAGTAATGGCAGTAAACCATAACTACCTTCAACATTACCTGAAGTACTAAAGCCTGGGTTCCACTCTGTCCCAAAGAAGAAATCAAGTGGGCTTACAAAACGGAAGAAGTGCATTGCTTCACCAAACATCGACATCACAATACCGATGGTTGTTAAAATCGCAACGCCAGAACATAAAATCAAAGCAACATTAATGGCACGTTCAACTTGGTTACGCGCACGATATTGTTGATTAATTTTTTTCTTTGCCCAAACTAACCCCAATAAAGCTGCACAAACGACAACAGCGAATTTGGCAAAAGAGCCAATGGTTTGAAATTTTGCGAACTGTTGAGCAGCCGCTAATTCATAGGCTGCTGGTTTATCACTTACCCCAAAACCTGAAGCAATCGCTTGAACACGGTCAACTAATACACTTCTGCCAGCTTCATCAAGTGAAGCACTTATAGACGCAGGAATATTATTAAAAATAATATGGTTTAAAATACTTGGTTCAAGCAAGCTCCAAATGATCAGAATTAAAAAAGCAGGGATACCGCACCAAAGTCCAACCAGTGCACCATAATAACCAGGACGAGAATGTAACGTCGCCGAGTTGCTTCCCTTACCTGCTAGGCTACGGCTCTTTCTTAGCCCAAGTTGATATGCGATTGCCACAAGGGCTAACAACACACCGATAAGTAGCAGATTCATGTACTCTCCACTGTTTTCTCAATTGTCATAATTTGGAAAAAACAAGTTAGACAAAAAGGCTGATGAACTCTCAAGATCACCAGCCCCCATTCAAACTAACTTATTTAACAGTTTTACCTGCTTTAAAGTCAGCCAAAACTTTTGCACGTTCAGCATCAGACATTGCGATTAAGCCATCACGCTCAGCTTTAGAACCTTTACCTGTTGCTTTTTTGCTTACGAAATATTCTACATATTGCGGTAAGCCTTTAACTGATTTTAAATGTTCGCCTTTCACGTAGAAGAACAATGGACGAGATACAGGGTATGTACCGTTCAATACAGTTTTCTCAGAAGGAACAACATTGTTTACTGTCGCCACACGTAACTTGTCACGGTTCATGTCATAGAAACTTAAACCAAACACGCCTACTGCACTTGGAGAAGTCTTTAAGCGAGCCAATGTTTCTGTGTAGTCACCAGCAATTTCAATTACACGACCATCTTTACGGAAAGTAGAACATGCTTTCTTCTGAGCATCTTTATCTAGATTCTTGAAGTATTCATACGATTCACAACCAGCATCAACCATTTTCTCTTGGAAAACTTCACGAGTACCGTGGTTAGATGCAGGAATTACAAGTGTAATTGGCTCATTTGGAAGAGATTTATCAATCTGGTTCCAGTTTGTATATGGGTTTGGAACCAATTTACCTTTTGAAGGTAACTGTGCAGCTAAAGCAGCAAACACATGGTAAGGTTTTAATTTATAAGCTGCTTTGTGTGAGTTAGACGCAAATACGATACCGTCGTAACCAATTTTGATTTCTTGAATTTGTTTTACACCAGCTTTGTTACAAGCTTCGATTTCAGTGCTTTTAATTTTACGAGAAGCATTTGCAACGTCGATTGTGTTATCGCCAACGCCTTGACAGAATTGTTTCAAACCAGCAGAAGAACCGCCAGAACCAACTACAGGAGTTTTAAATTGAGGGAAAGTATTACCAAACTCTTCAGCTACAACGCTGGCAAATGGTAATACAGTTGAAGAACCAGCAATTTGAATCGTATCACGAGCTGCATTTGCAGTCGTTGTTACAGCTGCCCCAGTTACTGCTAACGCAATTGCGATTTGACGTGGATTTAAGCGCATTCTGTTCTCTCTCATTAATGCAATAGGTTGTACGTCACTTTTTGTTGAGTGCTTGTACGCTCTTAGATAGCTGCATTGTGAATAGAAAATATGACAATTAAGTTACAGTATGATGACGCTTTAATGATTTCGATATTGTTAATTGTCACATTATTATTTTTTATCTATTATCAAATATTTAATTCAATCCTAGTAGGTATTTTACCTTGTATATTAGTCTGTATTATTACACTCGTTAAAAATATAAGATTTTTGTATTTATAAAATATAAAAAATAAAGATGTTATAAATTTATTAAAAAACGATAATTTAGTTATCTTTAGTTTAATGATTAAAATATTTTTTGATTAAGGAAGTTTTTATTAAAATATTTCTAAAAATAATAATTTCTTTGTAACATTAAAATAATATGACAAAAGATAAAGGGTTACCTCCTCTAAGTCAGGTAACCGCAATATCATTGTCAATTTAAACAATCAACTCGATTGTACTTCTGGCATCGCAACCATTTTTTTACGATATTTTAAGAAATATGTAAGCGCTAAAACAGCCAACCAGATTGGACCTAAAATAACGGCAAGTCTCATATCTGGCGTCATTGCCATAATAATAAGAATAAAGCATACAAAGCTAATGGTTAAATAATTACTCCATGGGCTAAGAATACTTTGAAATTTGGTTTGACGTTTTTGTAATTTCATTGCTTTAGTGAATTTCAAATGAGTCACTGAAATCATAAGCCAATTAATGACAAGTGCCGCCACAACCAGCATCATAAAGAGCTGAAAAGCTTGACCTGGAATTAGGTAATTTACGATCACACATATTGCTGTAATCGATGCAGATACTACTGCTGCTGGAACTGGAATGCCACGACTGTTTACTTTTTTCAAGATAGCTGGGGCATTACCCTGCTCTGCTAAACCATGCAACATACGGCTATTACAATAAATACAGCTGTTATAAACCGAAATGGCAGCAATCAAGACCACAAAGTTTAAAACGTTCGCAACACCATTACTATTTAATGACTGGAAAATCATTACAAATGGGCTACCGCCTTCTGCAACCATATTCCAAGGGTAAAGGCATAGTAAAATTCCAATCGCACCGATATAGAAAATTAAAATACGGTAAACAATCTGGTTCACTGCTTTTGGAATAGTCGTTTCAGGTTTTTTAGTTTCAGCCGCAGCAATACCAATTAACTCTAAGCCACCAAATGCAAACATAATGACGGCCAAAGCCATGACAAAACCGTGAATTCCGTGCGGGAAGAAACCACCGTGTTGCCATAAATTTGCAATACCTGCTTGCGGACCAGCAGAACCTGTAAATAAGAGGTAGGTACCAAAACCAATCATGCTTAAAATTGCAACAATCTTAATGCAGGAAAATAAAAATTCGGATTCCCCAAAAAAGCGGACATTTACCAAGTTAATGCCGTTAATTAAAATAAAGAAAAATAAAGCAGTCAGCCAAGTGGGAATTTCAGGCCACCAAAACTGAATGAAGGTTCCAATTGCACTGAGTTCAGCCATGCTTACCAGTACGTACAACACCCAGTAGTTCCAGCCAGACATAAAACCAGCCATTTTGCCCCAGTACTTGTTTGCAAAATAACTGAATGAACCGCTTACTGGTTCTTCAACAACCATTTCACCTAAATGACGCATAATTAAGAAAGCGATAATTCCAGCAATTGCATATCCTAATAAAATTGAAGGACCTGCCAGTTTGATCGTTTGAGAAAGACCTAAGAATAACCCTGTTCCGATCGCACCTCCGAGCGCGATGAGTTGAATATGCCGATTGGATAAGCCTTGTTTTAACTCGTGCTTATTGTTTGAATCCATAACATTATCTCCAATGTTGGTGTCACTTCCTGTACACCTTTATTCAGCACCATATCCGAAGATCAGAAACCGACCTTCGGACATAAGTTTGCTTTAATATGAGTCCATTTAATTTTTGAGAAGACTTGTCCTGTCTTCTATTTAAAACGAGCTTGCATCCTTACATTTAATAGGCTGGGAACGCTCCTTTAAAATTTCGTAACCGCGATCACCGTAATCAAAACGAGCAATCACAGAAGCAAATTTTTTCAAACTCACCGGCGCATCCATTGCTGGTAGTTTTAATTCAATAAACGTTAATTGATCATTCTGATGAACATTGTCTAAAACACTCTTTAGCTGTCCAGCAGTTTCAACCACATAGGTGGTATGGCCTTTTTTACCGTTAAATACGGCTGGAATTTCAGTATATTTCCAGTTTTGTACATCGTTATAGGCAGCGTTTTCGCCCATGATTAATCGCTCAATGGTGTAACCGCCATTGTTCAGCAAGAAAATAATGGGTTTTAAACCATGACGAATAATTGTAGAGAGCTCTTGTACCGTAAGCTGGAATGAACCATCACCAATAAATAGAATTTGACGTCGTTCGGGAGCAGCCAGCAAACTACCAAGTAAAGCCGGTAAGGTATAACCGATTGAACCCCAAAGTGGCTGAGCAATATATTTAGCTGTAGCTGGAAGTTTTAAACCAGACAAAGCTGAGTTTGAAGTTCCCACCTCTCCAATAATTACATCATCTTCTTTTAAGAAACCTGCAATATAGTTCCAAAGTACATCTTGGCTTAGCTTTTGTTGTGCTGGGGCTTCAACTACTTTCTGTGGCTGTTTTTCAAGAAGAGGCGTTGACGATTTACGTGGAGCAACTTTTTTATTTAGCTCGACAAGTAACTGTCCAATCTCAATGCCTGGAAAATCCTGACCAAAAATATTTAAGCCATAAGATTTAATTTCGATGTAATTCTTGGTCGCAATTTGATGAGTAAATACAGCTGAACCGACGTCGGTAAAACGTGCGCCAATACCAATTAGGCAGTCAGATTGTTCAATGATATTTTTAACATGTGGCTGGCTTGCCCCACCCACATAAGTACCGATGTAACGAGGTGAACCCTCATCCATAATATTTTTTGCAGTATTCATACCAGCAAATGGAATTGAGCATTTTTGAGATAAATCATTTAAAAGTGAAGTTACACCAAAAACTGAAGCTTCATTATCAATAAGAAGCGCTGGGCTTTGAGCATTCGCAATAATGTCACAGAGTTTGCTCACCACAGTTTGCAATAATTCAGGTTCAACAGCTGGATAACTTAGGTCGAGCGGACGCTCAGACACTTCAATTTTAACGTGAGTAATATCTCCAGGTAATTGAATGTGTACAGGGCGGCGATCAAGGAAACACTGACGTAATACACGATCAATTTCAAAGGCTGCATTTGCTGGAGTTAAACGTGTTTGAGCAACTGTGAACTCTTTCATACAGTTCATAATATTGTCGTAATTGCCATCAACCAACGTATGGTGAATCAAAGTACCTTTTTGAACTGCATGTAAAGGCGGAATACCAGAAATATGGATAAGAGGTACATTTTCTGCATAAGCACCAGCAATACCATTAATGGCGCTTAAGTCACCTACACCATAAGTGGTTGCCAAGGCAGAAAAACCGTTAATTCGTGCATAACCATCTGCTGCATAGGCAGCATTTAATTCATTACAATTTCCAATAAATTCGAGTTCTGGATCTGCTTCAACTTGTTCTAGATATGAGAGGTTAAAATCACCAGGTACACCAAAGAGATGTTGGATACCCATTTGTTTTAGACGAAGATTTAAAAAGTCACCGATTTCTATGAACATTGCTCTATATCCTTTGAGACCAATTTTTATTCCATAGAAAAATAATATTTCATCTACCTTTTAGATTTCGTGCATAATGAAAACGCATTTTAATAAAAATACATGATTTGTGTATCATAAAAGGATTTTATGCAATGGATAAGTTCGACTGGCAAATCATTCAGGCATTACAAAAGAATGGACGGCTCACCAATCAGGAAGTTGGAGATTTAATCGGTTTATCTGCTTCCCAATGTTCTAGAAGAAGACAGCTGCTTGAGCAAAAAGGCATAATTTTAGGTTACACCGCCCGCATCCAGCAACAAGCGCTAGGACTGGAAGTTACAGCGATGATTCATATTAATTTAAGAACACACGAGGCAAAATCGCAGCAGGCTTTTCAAGAGTTAATTGAAGCTGAAGACAACATTCAGGATGCATTTTCAATTAGTGGCGATGCTGATTTTATTTTAAAAGTAGTTGCAGAGAATTTAGAACAGCTTTCTCAATTTGTGACTGAAAGATTGCTTTCTTATAATTTTATTGGCCACATAAAGTCTTACATTGTTCTAAAAAAAATCAAAGAACAGAATCATTTTTTAATCAAACCCAAAAGTCACGGCTACCATCACACGACTTAAGCAACTTAGGCTTTTTAATAAAATAATTTAGAATAAAAAGGCGGATCTATCATCCGCCTTAAAATTAATATTTAGACTTTACTAATATGTAGCGTTTGTCCAATTGTGTTTTCAAGCAAGCCTTCTAAACCAAACTCAGCACCTAAGCCTGACATTTTCCAGCCGCCAAAAGGTGCATGAGGGAGAACCTCTGCATGTGTATTGACCCAAACCGTACCGCATTGAAGCTGAGTAGCATAAACCTGAGCAGCTTTAATGTCAGAAGACCAAATTGATCCGCCTAAACCAAATTCACTATCATTGGCGCGAGCAATTGCATCGTTGATATCTGTATATTTTAAGACAGGTAACACTGGACCAAATTGCTCTTCTTGGACCACACGGCAAGATTCAGAAACTTCAGTCAAAATAGTAGGCGCAATAAAATAACCCTGCTCTGGTAATTGCTGTTGACCTGAAAGTGCTTTTGCACCTTGTTCAATTGCTTCTGCAATAAGAGCTTTCACCTTGTTATATTGCATTTGGTTTTGTACTGGACCAAACGTTGTAGAAGGCTCCATTCCATCGCCAACAATCTGAGCATTGGCAATGTCAGCTAATTTTTGCGATAAAGCATCGTATTGACTTTCATGTACATATAAACGTTTTAACGCAGCACACGTTTGACCCGCATTTAAAAATACACTATTGAAAATCTTAGCTGCAATTTCATCTATATTTGCATCAGGTAATACAATACCCGCATCATTACCACCGAGCTCTAAAGTTAAATGTTTTAGTTGTTGAGCTGCACCCGTCATGATGTGCTGTCCAGTTCGAGTTGAACCCGTAAACACAACTTTTTGTACATCAGGATGGGAAGATAATGCTTCGCCAATCTCGCCAGCACCCACCACAATTGAAATAACACCAGCCGGAACTTCTTGCTGAATGATTTCACATAAACGCAAAGTTGATAGTGGTGTGTATTCAGAAGGTTTACTAATGACAACGTTACCGGCACGTAATGCAGGCATGATATGCCAGACCGCAATCATGAGTGGCCAGTTCCAAGGGGTAATTGAAGCCACGACACCTAATGGTTGACGATGACGTTCAATACGCTTGGCTTCACTGTCTTCGATAATTTCAACAGGTAAATCCATAGCAGCTGCATAACGAGTCCAACCAATTGCGCCCTGCACTTCCATTTGCGCGAGTGCCAATGGCTTACCCTGTTCAAGCACAACCAGCTCTGCGAGCATTTCAGCGTGCTTCTCAATACCGTCAGCTATCTTGTTTAAAATTGATTTACGTTCATCGTGCGACACCATTTGCCATGCTTTAGATGCCTGTTTAGCCGCACTCACTGCTTGATTCACTTGCTCAACCGATGCTTTTGCACAACGTGCAGCCGTTAAGCCATTAGCAGGGTTAATAATTTCTAGTTCACCTTGTTCACCTGAACAAAGTTGACCGCCAATAATAAGTTTAAATTCATTCAGCATATTCGCTTGTTGCATTTCTTCTTCCTTGTCTTAATTGTAATTACAGCCACTTACTTTATTTTCAGTTAAAGCAGGATTATTTAAAGTAAGTACGATATAGATATATCAATGCGACCAAAAAAATCGGGAACATACCAATACAATAAGAAATTTGCTCCCCATAAATCATGCATAATTATTTTTGTTTTTTGAAAATATGCATGGTTTGTGCATATATAACTCTTCTGATACACACTTTTAATAAAAATAATATGTAATAAAAAAGCCCGGCAATAAACCGGGCTTTTTTAGTATCAACTCAATTAGTCGATTGGTGGTACATAGTTACCAGAAGCAATCGCATCTTTAATGCGGTCAGCTTCAGCCAATACTTGACCTAAAAGATTTTTAACGTTTTCGAATGTTACAACAGGGCTTAATGTTGTCATTTTCAATGACTGTACATTACCAACTTTTGTTACACCGATATTTGCTTCACCACGAGCAAACAATTCGTCCGCTACGTTTTGGTTTAAGCTATCGATCAACTCAGCTGGATAGCCTTGCGGTACAACACGGAACAATACAGAAGCAAATTGTGGTTCAACTAAAAGCTCTAAGCCTGTCGTTGCCTTGATGTAATCTGCAACTTCACGAGTAAGTTTTACACCATGGTCAATCATTGAACCATATAGGTCTTCACCAAGTGATTCGATTGTCATCCACAATTTCAATGCATCAAAACGACGAGTCGTTTGTAATGACTTAGAAACAAGGTTTGGTACACCATGTTCTTCGTCATAAGCAGAGTTCAAATATTCAGCTTCGTAGTGCATAAAGCGATAGTTCGCTTCGTCTTTTAACAAGAACGCACCACAGCTAATGCTTTGGAAATAATGCTTATGGAAATCAAGGGTAATCGAGTCAGACAACTCAATACCATCGAGCATTGCACGATAGTCTGTTGACAGAATTAATGCACCACCCCATGCCGCATCGATATGCATCCATGAACCATATTTATTGGTAATTTCACGGATTTTCTTCAATGGATCAATTGCACCAGCATCAGTTGTACCTGCTGTCGCAACGACACAAGCAACTACTTTGCCTTCTGATTGCAAATGCGCCATCGTTTTTTCGAGAGCATCTACATCCATCTGTGCATTTTCATTCACAGGAACAGTGACAACTGACTGGAAGCCCATGCCCATCATTGCCATGTTCTTTTGCACAGAGAAATGCGCATTTTCAGAACAAATGACTTTGACGTTTTTCATTGCATCAGCTGGAATACCATCACGCTGTACAGACCACGGATTACCGTTTTCGTCTTTCCAGTTTTTCGAAATGCACCAGTCACGAGCAAGCAATACACCCATTAAGTTAGATTGAGTACCGCCAGAAGTGAAAACACCCGCCTGACCAGAACCATAACCTACTTTTTGGCGTAACCAATCAATAAGCTGAACTTCCATTAATGAACCGGCTGGGCTTTGATCCCATGAGTCCATAGACTGGTTAGTCGCATTGATCAGTACTTCCGCAATCTGGCTCATTACCATCGTTGGACAATGCAAATGTGCCAATGAGTGCGGATGATGTACTTTTAAGCTTTTATTTAAGAAAAGCTCAATCATACGTTGAAGTGATTCTTGTACACCCATACCTTCTTTTGAAGGCTGGAAAGAAATCGCTGAACGCAATTCTTTAATGCTACCGCCTGTGTACATCTTTTCATTTTGCAACCATGCTGAAACGGCTTTTACCGCTTCGCCCATTGCTGACTCATAGTCAGCAATGGATTGTGCATCATTGCAGAGTAACGCTTTACGATGTTCTGCAAAATCCACCATACTTATGCGCCTCGTACTGCAACCAATGCTTCTGCAATTGCTTTCTTAAAGCGAGCAATTACTTCAACACACTCTTCTTGAGTGATGATAAGCGGGCAAAGTAAACGAATTACTGTACCGTTACGGCCACCTTTTTCAAGCAATAGTTTATTGTTGAAACAAGCAGTTTGAATTGCAGCAGCTAATTGAGAATCCGCAGGAAGCGAACCAATACGGTCAGCTTGTTTACGCTCGTCAACAATCTCAACACCGATCATTAAACCGCGACCACGTACGTTACCAATACATGGGAATTCTTGAGCTAATTTTTTAAATTCAGCTTGTAGATAGTCACCACGTTCTTGCGCATTTTGAGCAAGATTTTGTTCAGTAATCGTTTTTAGTACAACAAGGCCTGTACCCATAGCAAGTTGGTTACCACGGAAAGTACCCGTGTGACCTGCAGGTTGCCAAGCATCAAATTTACGTTTAATACCTAATACTGCAAGTGGTAAACCACCACCCACTGCTTTAGACATTACAACAACATCAGGTTCAATACCTGCATGTTCAAATGCAAACATTTTGCCTGAACGTGCAAAGCCAGCTTGAACTTCGTCTAAAATTAAAACGATGTTGTGCTTTTCAGTCACTTCACGGATTTTTTGCAACCATTTTACTGGAGCTGTAACTACGCCGCCTTCACCTTGAATCGCTTCAAGAATAACAGCAGCCGGTTTTGTTACACCGCTTTCAACATCTTCGATAAAGTTTTCAAAGTAGTAAGTTAAAGCGTCAACGCCAGCTTCACCACCTAAACCAAGTGGGCAGCGGTATTCATGCGGATATGGCATGAATTGTACGCCTGGCATTAAACCGTTAACTGCATTTTTCGCACTTAAATTACCAGTCATAGCAAGTGCACCATGGGTCATACCATGGTAACCGCCAGAGAAACTGATCACTGAACTACGGCCAGTGTAAGTCTTAGCAAGTTTAATTGCTGCTTCAGTTGCGTCTGCACCAGCAGGACCACAGAACTGCAAGCAATATTCTTCTTTACCACCAGGTAAATATGCTAACAATGCTTCAGTGAATGCATCTTTTAAAGGTGTGGTTAAGTCTAAAGTATGCAATGGCAAACCACTTGCCAATGTATCTTGAATACTTTGAATCACCGCAGGATGATTATGACCTAAAGCCAATGTACCTGCCCCAGCTAAACAATCAAGGTACTGTGTACCTTCAACATCAGTAACCCAGCATCCTTGTGCTTTCGCTATCGCTAACGGTAATTTACGTGGATAGCTACGAACATTTGATTCCATTTGACTTTGGCGAGTCAAATAATATTCGTTAGTAGCATTAGTGGCAGGGTTAACGGAAGTAACGCTCATATCGGATTACCATCTCTGATAGGGGTAGAAAGAAATAAGTCTGGTGACGATGGGTCCTTTGACTCGGTGCTTTATAGAACTAGTAAAGACACTTATTTTATATCTTGTAACTAGGAGCGCGATGATACCTAATTTTACAAGAAAAAAAACGTCTTTTATGTACTTTACTCATCTAATCTTATTGAAAAAATGTATCATCCCAATAGTTAAGATGAATTATCATCATACTATGTGACAACCTAAAGAAAATATTCTTTTTTTATATTACTTTGATTTTTTAAGTTACATTGAAACACTTTAATTTTAAGTCTTTATTTTTAGAGAACTTTATATTTACCAAAATTTAAAAAACCTGATCTAAATATTACAAATACGCCACAAAATCTGCAAAAGTTATGCACAAGTTATGTTTAACATTTCTTAATGAAAAAAATTAAATTCATATTAATTTTTAAAGGAAAAATTTATGCGTACTTTAGCTGTCTCAACCCTTCTTTTAGGTTCCCTCCTTAGCCCTTTAGTTTTTGCTCAGGATGATAATGCTCTGAACTATAATATTGTGAATGTACAAGCTGAAGCTTCTCGTCAAGTTTCTAATGATGAAATGCATGCAACTTTATATATTGAAAAAAGTAACAAACAACCAGCTGAACTTTCAAATCAAATTAATCAACTCATGAATCAGGCACTTGCGGTTTCCCGTAAATATCCGCAAGTAAAAGTGGAAACTGGTGCTCAAAGCACTTACCCAATTTACGATAACGATAGTAATAAGCTAAAAGAATGGCGTGGTCGCGCTGAAATTCGTCTTGAAAGTAAAGACTTTAAAGCAGCAAGCCAGCTAGTAAATGAATTACAGCAAGGCTTCCAAACTCAATCAATTAATTTTACAGTTTCAGATGATCAACGTAAAAAAGTTGAAAACGAGTTGATGGTAGAAGCTTCTAAAAACTTTCAACAACGTGCTCAAATGTTGACGCAAGCATGGAATAAAAGCCAATACTCGCTCGTTAACTTAAACTTAAACACTAACAACTATTTCCCACAGCCTGTAATGCGTGCAAGCATGGCTAAGTTTGCTGCTGCCGAAGCGGCTCCTGCTCAAGACATGGCAGCTGGTGAGTCTAAAATTACTGTAAATGCAAACGGTTCAATTCAATTTAAATAATTTCTTTTCATCAAAAAAAGCCGCATGTAATATGCGGCTTTTTTTATTACTGATCAAAATATTCAACTCAAGTTTTGCAAAGAATCCCAAGCAGCTTTTGCCAAAATATCTTTATAAATTTTAGGGTTGGAAGGAACTCTTTGGGACAACCATGCACGACAGTAATTTTCTGTAGATCCAATCACTAATGAAAGTAATAGCTCATGAGGTATAGATTTTAAAAACTCAGCCTCAGCATAATTTGAAATCTCGGCAAATATCTTTTGATTTCTTAATTTATTTTTCTGAACAAGACGTTCTTGGTCTTCACCTTGCATCACACTAAAACGAGCAGATATTAAAAATTTAGCAAACTCTGGCTGTTCACTTACCCAATCAATGTAACTATGAATAAAAGCATATAAAACGTCTTGAAGGGATTCTGTGCCCTCCAGATAGTCATCTCTTCGTGCAGCTTGATCATCTAAAGCTGCAAAGAATAAAGTCGCAACAATCCCTTCTTTATTTTTAAAGTGATGATAAATAGCTCCTACACTACTGTCAGATTTCGAACGAATCATCTCAATGCTTGTAGTTTCAATTCCATTTTCTAAGAAACAAGACAAAGCATCTAATAAAATCTGTCTTTTTAAAGCAGCCCTTCTGCCTGGATATAACCGTTCTAATAGCTCTTGTGCAGATTGCATTGTTTGTTCCCTAACCAGTTATCGGAGATATTCTGAATGACTTGACTCTCTTTTGTAAACAGAATTATATTCTTTAACAGAACAAAATTCTGTTTTCTTAATATGGAGCTTTAAACCATGGCAACTACTTTAGAACTTTGGAACAAAGTGTCTGCTTTTCCAAAAGGAAAATGGACTTTCTCACGCATGCTATGTTTAAAAGCACCTTATTTCGGCAGTATTTCACCGCTATTTATCGAGTTAAAACCTAATTATTGTGAAATAGCAATTAAGAAAAAGCGTTCTGTTCTCAATCATATTGGAACAGTTCATGCGATTGCGATGTGTAATATGGCTGAACTTGCGGGTGGCACAATGACAGAAGTTACTGTGCCTTCCACACATCGCTGGATTCCCAAAGGTATGACTGTCGAATATTTAAAAAAGGCAGAAACAGACTTAATTGCAGTTGCAACGCCTGTAGAAAAAAATTATGACTGGGATAAAGCTGGAGAATATTTAGTGAATGTAGAAGTCTATGATTCTCAGAAAGAGAAAGTCTTCCAAGCTACGATTACCATGTGGATTTCTAAAAAGAAGTAATAAAAAAAGCCCTGAACTGATCAGGGCTTTTTTATTTATTTTTTAAATGGTAAGGCATATTTCAAGATACGACCTACAACCTGACCAAACTGTTTGGTCAAACTTGCGTTGTTATAGTTCAGACCATATTTTTTACATACAGCTTCAACTTTTGGAGCCATTTGGCGATAACGGCGCGCTGGAACATCAGGATATAAATGATGCTCAATCTGATGACTCAAATGTCCGCTTAAGATATGTAATGCTTCTGAACCTTTTAAGTTTGAAGAACCACGAATCTGGCGCATATACCAATGACCACGGCTTTCGTCCTGTAAAACAGACTTTGGAAATACTTCTGCATCTTTAGTAAAGTGACCACAGAAAATAATCGTAAACGTCCAAATATTACGAAGGCCATTCGCAACCAGATTGCCAGTAAATACAGGTAAAGCTGCTGGGCCTGCAATTAATGGGAAAAAAACGTAATCTTTGAAGAGCTGAGTACCAATCTTTTTATTCACTGGTTTTAACTCTTCTAAAAACTTTGCTTTGGTCTTACGTTTGTAGAGAACACGACCAATTTCAAGGTTCTGAATGGCTACACCCCATTGGAACAATAAGCAAAATGGAATGCTATAAACCGGTTGAAGCAAGAAACCTGGTTTCCAACGTTGCTCTGGGAATAAGCGAAGCAAACCATAACCAATGTCATCATCTATACCTTTAATGTTGGTATAAGTGTGATGTTTATAGTTATGAGTTTGACGCCAGTTATCAGAAGTACCAACGGTATCCCATTCGTAAGTTTGACCATTAAATTTAGGGTCATTCATCCAGTCATATTGGCCATGCATGACATTATGACCCAATTCCATGTTTTCCATAATTTTAGAAAAGCCTAACAGACCTGTTCCTAAAACCCATGCTGGCGGGAACCAACCTGCAAACAAGCATGCGCGCCCTAAAAAGCTGCTATAGCGAACCGCTGCATAGACGCGGCGGATATATTTTGCATCTTTCTCACCTAAATCATCCAATACTTCTTGTTTGATCTGATCGAGCTCTTTTGCAAATGCGTCAAGTTCTGCAGGCGTCAAATCTCGATTTTTAGGATTTTTAAAATATTCGACTTTCACTGGCATATTCATAAAAGTTCTCTCTTAAAGATCAATAACTAGATCGGATTGTGCTGAGTTCACACAAATTTTGAGTAATTGGCTTGGCTCTGTATTTTCACTACCATTGAGTAAGTTACGAGTAAAACCTTGAGCTTTGCTACAAACACACTTATTACAAATTCCCATACGGCAACCATGTGTTGGCTTAATGCCTTCATGTTCAAGACTGACCAAAATTGATTGGCCTTTTGGAATTGCAATGACCTTATTAGACTGGGTTAATGTGACATTTACATAACCAACTTCAGCCGTACTATCTTGAGTTAAGCTAAAAGCTTCTGTTAATACAGTCGGTGCTTTTTCAAAAAGCTGTTCCACTGTCGACACAAAACCTGAAGGCCCACACGCATATACGGTGCTGTTTTCTAAATCGTCTACTAATCCCAAATGCTCTGCATTTAAACGCTCATCATTTGGTGTTTCTTGTGTATAAAAAATCTGATAACTAAAATTTGGGAATTGCTGTGCAACTTGTTCAAAATATTCAATAAAAGCTGCATCTGAGCGTTGCTTTACCCAATATAAAAGTTGTACTTGAACTTTATCTAACTGCTGACTCTGTTTAATTGCAGTGATTAAGCTCAACATTGGTGTAATACCACTACCCGCAGCAAGCATAATTAATTTTGGTGTTTTGATATTTTGTTGCATCTCGCCATAAGGCTGACCAAGCTCAAAAACATCACCAATTTGGCTTTCAGTCATAAACCAGTTACTAACGATACCATCAGCCACTTTTTTAATCGTTAAACGTAAATGTTGTTCGTCAATTTGCGTCAAGCTATAAGTACGTTCATAACGACGTCCAGCAATTTCAACAATAACAGGATGATGTTGACCAGCAACACCAATTTTCACTAAACGGTTACATTTTAGTGTAAGACTCACCATGTCATGAGCGACAAATTCTTTTTTTACAATTTGAACAAGCCCATGTTTTACAGACCATAAAGGATTAACTTTTTGTAGCCAGAAGTTAGCCGTATCTCTATCAAAGATGGCTTGTGTCAATGAATTGAATAGAGAATTTCTCTTTTCGATTACGTGCATAGCTGGAGGCTCTATCGCTCTTTTTTAATTATTATACACATGTATATATATTTGTATATACACATGTACTTTTAATTACAATTTCACAATTTCACCTTCTTAAGGCTATAATCCTGACAGTTTATAAATATATTGAACAGCATGACCCAATCTTCACTTTCTCAGAGCCTAAATGACACACCTCGACAACAAGATGTCATTGAAATTAAAACAGCTACGCGTTCTGTAGGAAGAAAAGCGACGATTACTAAAGAAGAACTTTTTCAGGCTGCTCTGAATCTTATTGGTCCACAAAAAAGTATTGCTTCATTAAGTTTACGTGAAGTAGCACGAGAGGCCGGAATTGCGCCAAACAGTTTCTATCGACATTTTAAAGATATTGATGAGTTAGCGATTTCTTTAATTGATCGTGCTGGTATTGTCTTACGTAAAATTATTCGCCACGCTCGCCTACGCGCATCCTTACAAGAAAGTATTATTCGTAGTTCTGTCGATATTTTTCTTCAGCAGCTCGATGCTGATGAGGGTAACTTAAGTTTATTACTACGTGAAGGCTTTACAGGCTCTGCATCTTATAAAGCCGCAGTTGAACGTCAATTAAATTTCTTTCAACAAGAGCTGCAAGAAGATTTAATTCGGTTGGAGCGCTTAAATAACAACCACCTCTACCACCCTGAACTTGTTGCAAAAGCCATTACTCAACTTGTGTTTCACATGGGGGCAAAAGCGATTGACCTTCCTATTGAGCAAAGGTCAGAACTTGCCGAACAGACCATGATCATGATTCGAATGATTTTAGAGGGTGCACGTCATTTGGATGAAGCAAAAATTCGTTAAAATTATCTAAAGAATGGCTTGTTGATGAACAGGCCATTTTTACATCTAACTCCTCTATTTTCCAATAAAAATATAATTCACCGATTGAAGCGAATAGCTTGCGAGAGTATAAATAATTATTCCATTTGCTCTTTCTCCTATATTCCCAACGATCTCAGGGATCAACATGCAAAATTTGAATAATCGTCAAAGTCTGATTGCAAGCTACATTCTTATGGGCATCTTTTTGCTTTCGGTTATCCCATTACACCTATTAGCAAGTTTTTTTGCAGGCTTTCTTATTTATGAAATTATTATTAGCTTAAGCTCGGTTGTAGAACGTTATATTGATGGTCAAAGAGCCCGCATTTTTATTAGTATTTTATTAAGTATTGTCACTATTTCACTTATTGGTTTTTTCATTACAAGTCTGATTAGCTTTGTAGTTCATGATTTAAAAGGTGTAGGCATCCATAATATCAACAGCAAAGTCGATCAAACCCTACTACATTTACAAGCTGAAATTAGCAAATATCTTCCAGGCTATATTCCCGATAGCGTGACAGAACTAAAAGACGAAATCTTTGCGTTTATGAAAGATAACGTGACCATATTAAAAAATACCAGTTCCGATATTTTGCATAACTTCGTGACTATGGTGATGGGCCTCATTATCGGTATTTTGGTCGCTATACATGGTTTTCACCACCGTAAGCCCCAGCCTGTTTTTAAATCTCTTCTGATTCAACGTATTCAAAAATTATCAATTTCATTTAAAAATGTTGTTTTTGCACAAATAAAAATTTCAGCAATTAATACCCTGCTCTTTATTTTGTTTGCGTTTATTTTACTACCGCTTTGGGGAGTCCACCTTCCTTTTGCCAAAACTCTCACTATTTTGACCTTCATGTTTGGACTGATTCCAATTTTAGGTAATCTTATTTCCAACACATTAACGTTCATTGCCGCTCTTACTGTTTCACTCGGACTAGCAGGAGCAGCATTACTTTATCTCGTTCTCGTTCATAAACTTGAATATTTTATTAATGCTAAAATTATTGGCCATAAAATCAATGCAAATGCATGGGAGATTTTATTGGCAATGCTGGTATTTGAGTCAATTTTTGGCTTAGGCGGTTTAATCGCGGCTCCAATTTTTTATGCATATTTAAAACTAGAACTAAAAGATGCTGGTCTCATCTAATTCAAAATCGATCTATAAAAAAAGCGCCTAGAGGGCGCTTTTTTATTTAGAATTAATTATGGCTTAACCACAACTAATACTTGAATTGCTTCTGGTGTAACAGTTAAACCATCAAGCAAGCTCAAGCCTTCTTTTTGCAACTTTTGTAAGCGTTCAATTTCATCTTGACGAATACTTGGGTTGAACTGTTTTAGATAAGTTAAACGGTCAATTTCATATTGCCATTTATTACCATAGTGTTCTTTTGCTTGCTGCTGAAGCTGTGGCAAATCAACTTTCGCGATATCTAACGCTTGTTTATAACGTTCCTCAATGATATCACGGCGAGCTTTAACCACTTGACGACAGCTATTGCCATCTAAATGGTGTAAATATGGTTTTAAGATAGTCGGATCAATTTTCTCAGACAAATCTTGACCATTTTCGCTTAACAGTACACGAATAAGCTGCTTAGGCAAGCTCGATGGTAAGTTCAACGCCTTAGGTGCCACTACATCGACTTTAAACCACACTTCAATTAATACTGAACCCTGCTTTAACGCATTAGATTTGAGTACAGCAACATTGGTACTACCAAATGATTGTGTACGGATCATTTCCATTACACTTTCAATGAATGGATGCTCTAAAGTTAAATATTGAGCATCTTCACGAAGCTGTGCTTGATCGCGATAGAACGTTGCTGTCATGCCTTCTTCGTCTAGCGCTAAACCTTGCACTTGCATTTGGTCTGTTGGACGAATAATCACAGTACCGTTACTTTGCTCATCAAAGTCGATATTGGTTGATGACATGAAACGCTTCACAAACATCGGAAGCGTTGTGTTGTCATCATAATCTTCTAAAGCCTGAACAATCTCTTGCGCCACGATTGGACGACATGAGTTATATTCAAGTAAACGATCTCGCCCTGCTTGAAGTTCAGCTTCTAAGGCTTGACGTTGAACATTCACTTCTTCAAGCAAATCTTCAAATGTTTGGCCTTGGTCGGCAAGCAAACAATCTTTTAATTCAACAATAAAGTTTTCTTGCAACGTTTGTGCTGTTGGCGAAATATTGCTGAAAATATTAAGTGCTTCATTGTACCAACGGAACATACGTTCTTGAGCTGTTCCCACAAGATATGGCACATGAATCTGGATTCGGTTTTCTTGACCAATACGGTCTAGACGTCCGATACGTTGCTCTAAAACATCTGGGTTAGCTGGTAGATCAAATAAAATTAGATCACTGGCGAATTGGAAATTACGGCCTTCCGAACCAATTTCCGAACACAGTAGAATTTGTGCGCCATAGCTTTCTTCAGCAAAATAAGCAGCAGCTTGGTCACGTTCAAGTAAGCTCATGCCTTCATGGAACATGGCTGTACGGATGCCCGCATGCAAACGCAACACATTTTCTAAAGCTTCAACAACTGGCCCACTACGCGCAATTAAAAGCACTTTTTTATGCTTGAGATCTTTACGCAGAACTTCCATTACCCATAGCACACGTGGATCATTTTGCATCCATGAACCATCAAGATGTGCTTCTTCTGGCCACATTTGCTCACGCAGCTTTCCATCTTTTGACCAATCTTCTGGTGCTGGTAATGGTGCTGGCTGACAATCACGCCCAGGGAAACCTTGAATGGCTTCACGCGTATTACGGAATAAAATACGTCCAGTACCGTGACGGTCTAATAATTCGTGAATTGCTCTAAAGCGCTGTTCAGGCTGGTCTTCAATACTATGACCTAACAAGCCCTCTAAAGCAGATAAATGCTCAGGCGCTAAAGGCTGATCAGACATCAGCACTTCAGCAATTTTTGCAGTCTGCTGGTACTGAGTTTCTTCATCCAAGAAGCGCTCTAAACTACTAAAACGCTGCGGATCAAGTAAACGTAAACGTGCGAAATGACTTTCTACACCAAGCTGTTCAGGTGTTGCAGTAAGCAACAATACCCCAGCCGTATTTTCAGCTAGCTCTTCAATTAAATCGTAGCGGTCATTCCCGCCTTCTTCTTCGCTCCACATCAAATGATGTGCTTCATCGACCACGAGTAAATCAAACCCAGCTTCAATGGCTTGCTCGCGCAAATCATCATGGTCAACCATTAAGTCAACACTCGCAATAATACATTGCTCAGTTAAGAATGGATTGAGTTCTGGGTCATGTTCTTTAATAGATGCGGTACGTGTTAAATCGAACAGAGAAAATTGCAAATTAAAACGACGGCGCATTTCAATCATCCACTGATACTGTAGAGAATCAGGGACTAAAATAAGAATTCGTTCTGAGCGTCCGGTTTTAAGCTGTTGGTGGATGATTAAGCCAGCTTCAATTGTTTTACCCAAGCCCACTTCATCAGCAAGTAAAACACGAGGTGCAAAACGTTTACCAACTTCGTGTGCGATATAAAGCTGATGTGGAATTAAACCAACACGCGCTCCAACCATGCCACGTAGAGGGCTATTCTGCATTTGTGCTTGCATAAGCATCGCTTCAATACGCAGGTCATACCACTCTTTATAATCAACCTGACTTGCAAGCAAACGATCTAGAGGTTTCGACAACTGAATTTGCGCACCAATACGTGTTTCATTCAGCGCTTTACGATCTTGTTCACCATTTTCTAATGTACGAACAACGTTGTAACGCAAAACGCCATGTCGGTCTTCAACAGATTCAACAATCCACTTCTTGCCTTCTTGATCTTGAACTTCATCATTTGTGTTAAAGATGATACGAGATAGTGGAGCGTTATTACGTGCATATACACGTGTCTCATCACTTTTGGGGAATAAAATGCTGACAGATCTTTCATCTACATCAATAAGTACACCTAAACCGAGCTCAGTCTCTGTGTCTGATAGCCAACGTTGACCAATAGCATACTGCTGCAATTTTTCCACCTTTCTCTCAAGTTCGCACTACATATTGTACGATGCAAATTAGCTTATTTTTGCATCTTTTTATGTAGTCTTTAAAGCAAAATTTTGAAGCAAAAACCAATTAAATCGTTTTGCTACAAAAAATCACGCATTAAAATTTTTTACATTAAAACGGTACAGGACAGTCAAAAGTTAATGTTTCTGCTGTGACAGGATGATTAAAACTTAACTGTTTGGCATGCAAACACAAACGTGGAACAAGTTGCTGCTCCGGTGTTGCATACAGCGTGTCACCTACAATTGGATGCCCAAGATATTGCATGTGTACACGGAGTTGATGGGATCGACCCGTAATTGGTGTTAATTTCACACGCGTTACAGGTTGTCCCTGAATCTGAAAATTTTCTAGAACCTGCCAATGGGTTAAAGCAGGCTTATTGTGAGAAGCATCGACAATATGTAAAGGTGGTCGGCTTGGATCATAGATAACAGGAATATCTACAGTCCCCTCACCCTCTAAATGACCAGCAACTAGTGCTTCATATATTTTTGAAGTCTGACGGTCTTGGAATTGACGCGCAATCGCACTTTGACCACGCTTGGATAAACCAAAAACTAAAATACCGGAAGTGTCTCGATCTAGACGGTGAATGAGCAAAGTTTTAGGTTCAATCGCAACCAACCTTGTCAAAACGCTATCATGTAAATCACCCTTACCCGGAACACTCAAGATGTCCGAAGGTTTATGAATCACCATAAAATCATCATCACGATAGATCAGATGTTCACTTAGAAAATCACTCAAAGTTGTATTCCCAAGGTAAGATGAAAAACAAGCGGGCAATAATAAAAAGCTTACGTCCGAATTACAATGCCGTTCGGGTAAATTAACAGCATAATTTGCAAATATTATGGCGCACGTTGGGTCTATGGTGAGTCAATGCTTCAATAACTGCATAATATGTTGCAAGGTAGGTGCTTGCATCACCTCTTCAGCGCTCAGGCTTGCACCGTTCGCACGCCATAGGTCGACTAGATAATTCACAGCAGATTGATTTAATTCGTAGTTTCCTAGATCAATTTCAGGGTGAATTTCCATAGGGTGCCGTCCAATCTGTTCAGCAATTGCCAATAAAATTCCTTTATCCGACAGAATATATTCAGACGGCGCACTTAAAGACCATGAGCGCATTAAGGTCTGTGTATTTAAATGTTTTATATGGTCAAAACTTATCTTTTCAACCCATTGGATATGTTGCTCTAGATTAGCCGCCAAGATCGCATCATTTACAATAGCTACATAATCGGTAATAGATAAAACAAGCTGCATGACCTGTTTAAAAAGAGGTGACAAATTGCCTGCCATCACAACTTGGGCTTTACTATTTGATGACAGCCGCTGACCAAGCTGCAACATGGTTTGCTGAAGCTGAGATGCATCAATAAAAATAACTGGAATTTCGAGCGCCTGTGCTCTTTTACTTAGCAATTCTAAATGATCGGCTAGTGGCTGCCCTGCCCAATCCGGTAAAACTTTAAATTCATTTAGCCCAACCATCAACAAAATACTTTGCGTAGACTCAATCGGCCAATTTGAAGTATTTGCTGCTAATTGGATTTTTCGAGGTAAAGGATAAAACATTGTTCTCTACAAATAAAAAATAGCTCAAATTAAAAAGCCCGTTTTAAACGGGCCTTTTTGCTTACTTCATTTCAGCGAATGTTTCTTTTGCAGCCTGAATCGTATATTCGATATCTTCATCAGAATGAGCAGATGAAATAAAACCTGCTTCAAATGCTGACGGTGCCAAGTTTACACCACGCTTTAACATGCCATGGAAAAACTTTTTGAAAGCTTCAATATCACACGCCAACATAGAGTCGAAGCTTGTAATGTCTTCTTGATCGGTAAAATACAATCCGAACATTGCACCAGCTTGCTGAGTTTTAAATGGAATACCCACTTCATCAGCTGCTGCTTGTAAACCAGCAAGTAACTTTTCAAGTTGAGCTGATAAGTTACTGTAAAAGTCTGGTTGGCGAAGATGTTTGAACATCTCAATACCAGCACGCATAGCGAGTGGATTCCCAGATAAAGTACCTGCTTGGTATACGCCACCTAAAGGTGCGATGCATTCCATGATTTCGCGTTTACCGCCAAATGCACCTACGGGTAAGCCAGCACCAATAATTTTACCTAAGGTCGTTAAGTCTGGCTTAACGTTATAAACTGATTGAGCGCCACCTAATGCAACACGGAAACCTGTCATGACTTCATCAATAATAAAGACAGATTTATATTCATCACACACATCACGAATGGCTTGTAAGAAACCATCAATTGGTTTCACCATATTCATGTTACCTGCGACAGGTTCAATGATTACACCCGCAATCTCATGACCAAATTTAGCAAAACATTCTTTTAGTGCGGCAATATCGTTGTAAGGCAGCGTTAAAGTGTGTTTAGCAAAATCAACAGGAACACCTTTCGAAGTCGGTTCACCTTCACCTAAAGTGAGTAAACCTGAACCTGCTTTTACTAAAAGTGAGTCTGAGTGGCCATGGTAGCAACCTTCAAACTTCACAATTTTGTCACGACCCGTATAACCACGTGCTAAACGAATAGCCGTCATGGTCGCTTCTGTGCCAGAGTTAGTCATACGCACCAATTCAATTGATGGCATGATTTCACAGATAATATCTGCCAACGTTGTTTCGTGTACGGTCGGCGCACCAAAACTTAAACCATCTTCTGCGGCTGTTTGAACTGCCTTAATAATTTCTGGATGAGCATGACCCAAAATCATCGGTCCCCAAGAACCAACATAGTCAACATAGCGCTTACCATCTACATCCCACAAATATGCACCTTTCGCTTTCTCGATGAAAACAGGTGTTCCCCCAACGCCATTAAAGGCACGTACCGGAGAGTTCACACCACCTGGAATGTGTTTGCTGGCTTGTTTAAATAACTGTTCTTGCTTTGGAGATAAACTCATGGAAATGCTCGTCTTAAATATCTAAAAAATAATTTTGAAAGCTTAAGAAAATAATTGTGCCCACGCCTGTACACGGGCAGGAATTTCAGCAGTTGATCGGCCTAATATATCACTAATGACTGCACACAGGTCAGCCCCAGCCTCAATCACAGGTTTTGAGTTTTCAACAGTTAAGCCGCCAATAGCACAAATCGGTAGATCATATTGAGCTGCTGCCTGCTTAATCACTTCTATGCCAACATTACCTGCTTCAGGTTTTGTAGAGGTCGCATAGACAGCACCAAATGCAATATAAGTCGCTCCATCTGCAATCGCCTTTTGGGCAAGCTCTAGAGAGTTCAAGCAAGTACGACCAATAATGACATTATGTGGTAACTGAGATTTTGCATCTGTAATTTCACCGTCACTTTGCCCTAAATGCACACCTAAACCAAACTGAGCAGCCAGTTCTAGGTCATCATTAATCACAAAAGGAACCTGATATTTTTCACATAAAAGTTTGATCTGTTCAACTTCAGCAGGTTGGTTGGATTTTTCTATTTTTTTACGGCGGTACTGTAAAATTGCAACCTGTTTAGTTGCGAGCGCGACATCTAGTTTTTCTAATAATAATTGGATTGGGTCATCGTTGGTAATGAGATATAAACCGCGCATACTCTACTCTTGCTTTTAAAAACTTCGCTAGTATAACGGATTTATAGGTCATCATAAGTACCGATTGATGTGGGCTTACCAGTACCAATCGGTTTATTAAGAATAGAAATAAAAAATTAACTTGGAATTTTATCGTGTTTGCGATCAGTCAAACTCAAACGACCACGTGCAACATCCGACAACATTCGCCAATCAGAAATAAAGCTATAGAAAGGTTGCTTAAAACTCGCAGGTTTATTTTTTTCAAACACAAAATGTCCAACCCAAGCGTTTGCGTAACCCGCTACCAAACCATAGAGTACATATTTGGCTTGTTTTTTACGAATGGCTTTAGAAAAAAAGTATATGCCAATGCTACTACCCACCACATGTAAGCGTCTGCTCATGATGTTACGGTGTTCAGTTAAGTAAAAACGATAAAATTCCTGATAGTTTTTAATCGGTAATTCAAACTCTGGCTGAGCTTCATGGTTAAAGTTTATGGGTGCATTCACGATCATCTTCCTGATTTTTATTTGATCAAAACATCACCTGATTGTACACCTAAATAAAAGCTTGGCGTCATATGTTTGATTGTAACTTTCTCTATCAAAACCATTACTTTTAGTACTAAGCTATTATACTCATTCAAGATAGTTTAAATAACTGATTCAGGGAGATACATTATGGTTGAAGTTGAGCTTAAGTTTCAGTTACCTGAATCGAAGAAAAAATCTGTTCAACAATACTTAAAAAAGCATAAAGCACAGCAGATTCATCTACAGGCAAAATATTACGACACCCCCGATCGATTGCTTGCAAAAAATGGCATGGCGCTACGCTTGCGTAAAGAAAATGATCTTTGGGTTCAAACCTTTAAAGCTGCTGGTCAAAGCCATTTACACCGCGTTGAAGAAGAAATTTTTTTAGGCAAATGTGACCAAGAACCTGATTTAAACCTTGAGTTATATCAAGACAATAAAATAGTGACTGATTTACTTAATACAGCCCTAGGTAAAGAAGCTAAAAAATTAAGTTTGCAATTTGAGACTGATGTACAACGTACTTATCATGTCTTTGAAGCAGACAATACAGCGATTGAAGTTTGCCTTGATGACGGTGTAGTAAAAACTGCAACTGCTCAAAGCATAATTTGCGAAGTTGAATTTGAACTTAAACAAGGCGCAGTGAAAACACTTATTCAGTTTGCACAGCAATGGATTAATCGTTATACCCTTTGGCTCGATGTAAGAAGTAAAGCCGAGCGTGGTAATTTATTAGCGCTGGGGCAAGCTGCCTCACCCGCTGTTCATGCCAAAGCCCTGACATTAAATAAAGATATTACTGCTGAACAGGCCCTCAAAAAGATTGTAGAAAACTGTTTAGGACAATTTTTACCCAATATGGCTGCAATTGCCGATGGCGTTGCCGAAGCTGAACATATTCATCAGGCACGTGTAAGTTTGCGCCGTTTACGTAGCGCACTTAAACATTTTTCTAGCTGGTCAAACGAGGTAAATCCTCTTTGGGAAGAACAGATTGCTGAGCTTTTCCGTCAGCTTGGAGACACTCGTGATGAAGATGCTATTCGCACCGAAGTGTTACCAATCATTAAGCAACACGGTTCACCTGAGCTTTTACTACCCGTTTCGGCACAGCCATTAAAAGAGCTCTCAATACTCTTTACCTCTTCGGAAACGATTAAACTATTACTAGAATTATTAGCATTCGCCTACTCGGAAGAAGACTCAAAGTCCAAATCAGGTGGGTTAAAAAAACATATTAAAAAGAGTTTAGATAAGCTACATCATAAAGTGATCAGCAATGCTGAACATTTCTCTGAGCTTGAAGTCACCCAGCAGCACAAAATACGCAAGACAGCTAAGCAGTTACGTTATTGTGTTGAGTTTATTTCAAGTCTTTATTCTGACAAAAAAGTACAGCAATATTTAAAACAGCTACAACCTGTACAAAATACTTTAGGTCAATATAACGATTTATTTATTGCTGAAGGTATTTTCAATAAAGCTGTCGAAAATGACTCGTCTTTCTGGTTTGCATTAGGCTGGGTAAAAGCCAAACAGCCTCACTTACAAAAGCGGTCCGCCAAAGCTTTACAAACTTTTAGTCAGGCTGAAACTTTCTGGTAATTTATGAAAAGTCGCTGTAAACGTGCAGCGACTTTTTATCGGTACTTACCAAATACTTTCCATACACCGTTATCTGCTAACGGGTCATTATAGCTATCACTACGTTGTTTTCTTGGCTTATCACGGGCATCGACCAATTTAAAATGCGGTTCAACACCTAACACAATACCATTAGTATAAAAACGCGAACGGGTATATTCACTTTGCCCGTGCTGAAATACATAGGTTCTTAAATCGATAAACTCACGATGAGCCACCAGTGCAGCAGTATCGTCACTCTGCAACCATTCTTGCATCGTAAAAATCTGGTCTGTTTCGAACTGCCCACATTTTTCAATAAGACTTGCAACGCCGCGGAAAGTTTTAGACTCTTTCGCACGTGTTTTATTAATCCGAATTCGGTCTACATGAAAAAAGAACAACGGTAAATTTAAATGACTTGGCAAATGAGTGGCATCTGGTAATTCATCTTCCATAAAGGATTGAAAAAGTTCTTGTGCCCTTTCAATGAGGCCTTGCCATTGTTGGTAATAGATTTCGACTTCTTGTTGTAAACCATAATAGATCGGCAGCCCTTCCACATGTTCTAAATATTGAGGCGGGAAAATATGCTGTCGTAATAAAGCGATATCCGTTTTTAAACTTTGAATAGCAATTGCATCTTGCATATTAAACCTCCCGATACTTAGGCTATTTACAGACTAAGGCAAAGGTTTTGTTTCCGCAAGGCTTTGCCTATAATAAGCAGCTCTATTTTTGCGGGAATAAGTCATGTCTCAAAAGATCAATGCAACAGATGTTACTGAAGAAGAAGCTTTAAATGCGGTTTTCTTTGAGCGTGCGGATGAATTTATCAAACAAGCGAATGATTTTTGTCGCCCGCCAAAAGGTGAAAAACCAGATCCAGCCGAGCTGCGTGGTCAAGTGAGTGCAGCAATGTTGTTTGCAAGCGCCCGTTTTAACACATGGGTAGCAGCAAATAATTTTAAAGATGGTGATGAAATGCGTGATGCTAAAGATCAAGTCATGTCTTATCTTGTGCAACAATTTCAAATGATGCTTGAAGATAACTTTGATGAGTACTGTGAACAATTCGAAAATTATTTACGTTTCCGTAAAAATGAAGATTTTCACGCGCATAAACATGATCATTGATATGATTTAAATACCCAAATAAAAAGCCACGATTGAGTGGCTTTTTATTTATAAAGAAGACTTTATTTTTTTGCTGCCTGACCATATTGGTCAGCCATAACCTCGACTAAATGCTCAGGTTTAATATATTTTTTAATTGCTGCATTTACGTCTGCAACAGTCAGTTTAGTTAACTCTTGGTCATGTCGAACACGGTCTTGTAATGTTTTACCAGACTCAAGCTGAAGATTTAACATTCCATGAATATTACGTTCATCTTCTAATGCCGTAACGCGTTTCTTCATGATATCTGCTTTTGCAGCTTCAAGCTCTTGCTCAGTCACACCATTTTTCAACAAGTCATTCAACACCTTATGTATTGATGCAGAAACCTGCGCTGAGCGACCCGAAGTGTAATTTGCGCTAATGCTTAAGGCCCCAACGTTAGTGTCACGATCAAGCTGTAAACCACTTCCAAAACCATAAACTAGTGCATTTTTCTCACGAAGCTCTTGAGCCAAACGTGATGAAATTTGAGACTCACCTAAAATATAGTTAAGTAAAATTAAAGCAGATGCATCTGGATGGTTTTTCCCGACGGGCAGTGAAAGTACGCTTTGGTAGCTACCAAATTCGCGCTGCTCAGATAAAACATGAACTTGCTGTGCTGGAAAATCGACATGATTAATCAAGATTTTTTGATAAGGTTGTTTACCATTCCAACGACCAAATTCCTGATTAAGTAATTTCTGCATTTTTTTCGCATCAAATTTACCTGTAATGGCAATTTGAGCATGGTTCATTGCAAAGAAACGCTCATACAACTCTTTCACTTGTTCTTGAGTGGCATTTTTCAATTGTTGTTTTGCCAGTTCTGGTTCAAAGTGATAACGCAAATCACCCGGTTGATATTCTTCAAGCAAACGTGAAAGTGTTAAGCCAGCGACTACATCTGGTTCGGTATAAGGACGATCAAGACTTGATAAACTCTGCGATTTAATCAAATCAAATTGAGATTGCTCAAATTTTGGATTTTTCATCACATCAAGAGCAAACTTAAAGAATTCATCAAATTTTTCTGATTTAGACTGAATATTAATGGTCATGCCATTGCCATCGGCACTTGCATACGCCGCGCCGCCTGCATCAATCGACTTATCGGCAATATCTTGCAAGCTATATTTATCGGAACCACGAAGCAATAAATATGAGGTTAAATCGACTACCGTACCTTTATTAAATAAAGATTTCTCTGTTCCGAAATCCATCGTAATTGTGGCATAAGTACGATCATCACGTGTTTCAACTGGGAATAAAGCATACTTCATTCCATTTTTCAGCTTTCCACGGATAATCTTTTTCTCATTACTTTCTACATACTGTTTTGAAGTTTTTAAAAACTCAGTAACTTCTTGTTGATAGGCTTTCGGGTCTTTTAAAGGTTCTGCCTTTGCTTCCACCTGATCTAAGGTTTTAGGCGCATCTTTTGAGTTTTGTTGTTGAGCTTTCTTCTGATCTTCAGGTGTTGGCAAAATATCACCGTCAATACGATGCTCAGCAACAAGGAACTGTTTTAAAGTTTGATTTACTTCATCTAGCTTAACGTTTTTTACCGAATCTAGATCTTTAAAATATTGATCCCATTGCCCACCAGCGACCGTGTAATCACTTAAACGCGACCCAAGTGCCACAGCATCTTTAGTGATTAAGTCACCTTGGGTTTTCATTAAACTTTTAACACGATTTAATTCAACTTCAGTAAAAGGCTTCCCTTTTTCAATACCCGATAGCAAAGAGCTTTCAACTTTCTTAGGATCATTACTTGGCGCATAAATGGCACCCAGAAACACCACATTAAAATCTTGGTCTAACCACGTACTCGCATCAACATTTGTGGTAATGCCTGTTTCAACCATGTTCTGATATAAATGACCACTTGGTTGCATGGTATATAACAAAGGAGCTAAAGCGAGTGTCGGCTGAATTTTGGTATTTTTACCATTCATATAGATATGGAATTTAGCGAGATCGCTCCCCTTTTTCACCACGAACTGACGATTTTTTATTTTTGTAGAGTCGAGTACAGGAATCTGTACAGGTTTTGGAACCTCTCGTGCCGCGATTGGACTAAAATATTGATCAATTGTTTTTAATACATCTGTTTTATCAAACTTACCTGAAATGACCATGACGGCATTGTTCGGTGCATACCAGCTACGATAAAAGCGGTCTAGCTCAGGCATTTTAATAGATTTAAGCTCAGGCAAATCACCAATCGGTAAACGACCTAAATATTGATTGCCATAAGCCGATTTCCACATTTGGTCCATTAAAACAGCAAAAGGCTGATCCATACGAACTTCACGTTCGCGTTTTACGATTTCAATTTCAGAAGGAACAAATTTTTCTTGTAGAACCAATTTATCCATACGTTCAGATTCAAGGTACAACACTTCATTGAGTGCAGTCTTTTCCGGACGAACGATATTGGTATACTTGGTCGAATAATAATCTGTGCTTGCGTTCGTCATCAAAGTATATTGATCTAAACGACGCTGGAATTCTTCCCCTTTAACATTCTTTGTTCCCTTAAAAGCCAAGTGCTCAAGCAAATGAGCTAAGCCGCTTTTGCCTTGCGGATCATTTAATGAACCTGTTAAATAAATGGTATTAATAAAGATTTTATTTTCTTTGTCATTCGGTGCAAGTACAATCCGAAAACCGTTATCTAATTTATATTCCTCAATATTTTGCTTGCTTTTTACTAGTGTGGTTTGTGCCCAAGACGCAGCACTTAAACTAAGGATACATAGGGAGAGAGTCAGTTGTTTAAACTGCATAAACATATAAATACCAATTAATTTGAATAATAAAAAATCAATAGTTGTGGGACTATAGTAGGAAATTTAAGCTGACATTAATAGTAAAGTTTTGAAAAAAAAGCCGTTTATTTAAACGGCCTTATATTTTAAAGAAAAATTTCAGCTTGCATATAAAGTTTCCCATATCCTGAAATTTCAATACGTTCTTCAGACAGAACATTGCAATATAAAATGCCTCCACGACTAGAAGCCTGATAAGCCAAAATATTATTTTTCCCAAGCTTTTCTGCCCATAACGGCGCTATTGCCGTATGAATTGAACCTGTAACCGGGTCTTCATCGATGCCCGCGACAGGTGCAAAATAGCGAGAGACACAATCATATTGCTGGTCGGCTTTTGATGTTATTGCAACATCCACATCATTTGCTGTAACAGCAGTACGTAACTTACCTAATTTTTTTAGCAAATTCATGTCGGGCTGTTCATCTAATACATCTTGAACTGATTCATATTCAATGACATAGGCATAAGGATTTTGATAAACCGCTTTAAAAGGTTTGCTTAAAGCTTGACGTAAAATGGCTGGATAATCTTCAACTTGATGAGCTTTACAAATTGGAAAATTCATTCTAATTTTGCCGTCTTCATCTTGATGAACCACAAAAAGACCTAAGTTTCGTACATGAAAATTAATCGTCTTTTTCTTAGTAAAATCTTTAAATATTACAAAAGCACTAGCAAGAGTGGCATGCCCACAAAAATCAGCTTCAACTGTTGGAGTAAACCAACGGATTTCATAATTTTCAGAGTCTATGATTTTTACAAAAGCAGTTTCAGACAAGTTATTTTCAAATGCTATCTTCTGCATTAAATCTGCATCTAGCCATTCTTTTTCAACAACCACAGCAGCGGGATTTCCACGAAATAACTCTTTTGTAAAAGCATCGACTTGATACATTTTCATGATATTCAACTCTTTTAAATTAACTCATTGTCTTCAATTTTTTTAAATATAAACAGACACAGATTTTTAAAAATTAGCATTACAGCAATCATTCACACATAAAAAAACGACCCAATCCAATGAGATTGAGTCGTCTCTTACAGTTTATTAGTGATGTGTTAGTTCAATTTCATCTTCACTGTTTAATATTTCTTTATCTGTCTGGCCCATAAATTGACTGGTAACAACACCCGCAGTCATTGAACCATTTACATTTAGCGCAGTACGTCCCATATCAATTAATGGTTCAATTGAAATAAGAAGCGCAACCAAAGTTACAGGTAAGCCCATTGCAGGAAGTACGATCAGTGCAGCGAAAGTTGCACCACCGCCAACACCAGCCACACCAATTGAACTTAAGGTCACAATACCGACTAACGATGCAATCCACATTGGGTCTAGCGTGTTAATTCCCATTGTTGGCGCTACCATTACCGCTAGCATTGCTGGATATAAACCAGCACAACCATTTTGGCCAATTGTCGCACCAAATGAAGCAGAGAAACTTGCAATAGATTCAGGAATACCTAAACGGCGAGTTTGTGCTTCGATACTCAGTGGAATGCTTGCAGCGCTTGAACGGCTGGTAAATGCAAACGTTAAAACTGGAGCAACTTTCTTAAAGAATTTAAGTGGAGAAACACCTGTAAGCGTCAAAATAATGGCATGTACGACAAACATAATCGCCAAGCCTAAATAAGACGCCACCAAGAAACCACCTAAGTTTAAGATATCTGCTACGTTAGAACTTGCCACAACTTTGGTCATGAGTGCAAAAACACCATAAGGTGTAAGCGTCATTACCAGACGAACAAGCTTCATTACCCAAGACTGTAAAGTCTGGATTGCAGTTAAAATACGCTGACCTTTTTCTTCATCATCTTTCATTAGGTTGAGTGCTGCTATACCTAAGAACACGGCAAAGATAACCACACTAATAATTGAAGTTGGGTTGGCACCAGTTAATTCAGCAAATGGATTACTTGGAATAAAGGAAAGAATAAATTGCGGCACACTTAAATCGGTAACTTTGCCTACATAATCTGTATTAATGGCAGTTAAGCGTGCAGTTTCAGCAGCACCTTGCACCAAGCCTTTTGCCGTTAAGCCAAACAGGTTAGTAACAAATACCCCTACGAGTGCAGCAATCAGCGTTGTAAATAGTAAAGTACCAATCGTGTAAAAACTGATTTTACCTAAAGACGATGCTTGGTGTAATTTTGCAACCGCTCCCAAAATAGACACAAATACCAAAGGCATGACGACCATTTGTAAAAGTTTTACATAGCCATTTCCAACGATATTAAACCAGCTAATAGATTCAGCAAGAATCGGATGGCCACCGCCATAAATCAAATGTAGTCCTAAGCCAAACACCACACCTAGAATTAAGCCAGCCAGAACTTTTTTTGATAAGCTCCAGTCCGTTTTACGTGTTTGGGCGAGTAAAAATATTAACCCGACAAAAACCACAATATTGATGATTAAGGGTATATTCATTCCCAAACTCCAAATTATTGCTTGTGTCATCTTTCAAGGGGGCATATTTGACCATAGCCGGCCTATATAAACTACCCTTTTCAACAATTTTATAGCATCAAGATGATTACAAACCTGCGTGAGAATATAAAATGACTTTTAAATACATATATATCACTTTTAATTTATAAATTACGTAAGATATTTATGTATAAAAATCAGCCTCCACCTAAGCAACCTTTAATTCAAATTGTTGCTCAATAAAATAAATAAATTGCTTTAAATTGGTTCCCCATGTTTCGGGTAACTGGGCAACTAAATATGTAGTGAAAAAAGCAGACTCCGTATTTAGTGCAAAACAATTGACGGACACTTTATCCGCAACTTTTGCCAGATAAGACTTAGGTAATAAAGCAAAACCAACACCCAATTCTACACAGCTTACAATTCCATCAAGGCTACCCATTTCCATAATTTGCGAAGGTGGAATACTAAAGTCATTCAAGAAAAGCTCTATGGCATGTCGATATGAACAACCTTGTCGAAATGCTATAAACCTTGTTTTTGCAAGGGTTGCCATGTCTGGAAAGCTCTCTTGTTGCTTAGGGCAAACCAGAACCAGCTCTTCATGCCACACTGGAAAACTATATAACTCAGGAATGGGATGTTTAGATGCTACAAAAGCACAGTCCAATTCACCCTGATGTACAGCATTTAATAAATAACGTGTCGGATGAGTTTGGAGCTCAATGGGTAAAGTAGGATATTGCTTCATACATTGATTGAGTAACTGTGGCAAACGTATCGCAGCAGTGGTCTCCATACTTCCAAGTCGGATTGATTCAGCAGGATCAATTCCACCTTCTTGAAAGATTTTTTTAGCTTTATGGTGTAGTGCAAGCATTTGAACAGCATAACTATGTAGCTGTTGTCCTGCATTGGTTAACGTCACTGGGTTATGGCGATTTAATAAAATCACCCCCAACTCTTCTTCAAGTTTTTTTATATGGCTCGTGATATTCGATTGAACCGTATACATTTTTTGTGCAGCCAATGAAAAACTTCCACTCTCTGCGACCGCCAAGAAAAACTCTAATGACTTTAATAACATTACACTATCTCAAAATAAGATAACTACAATCTTATTAAATCATTTTTAATGATCACAAAACTAGCTTTTAATAATAAAAAAATTGAGAGTCTTCTCATGTCTACGTTTTATCGAATGAGCTTACTTGTCTTTTTGGCAACTTGTTTGGGTATTGGAGTCTTCAGATTTTCCTATACTGCGCTCATGCCCATCATGATTGAGCAATATCACTGGACCCATGATTTTGCCAGCTTCTTAGGGAGTGCAAATTTATTGGGATATCTCATTGGTGCCTTATTGGCGTTATTGAGTATTAAAGAAAAGTACATCCCATCCATGATCGTACTCTCAACTATTGCCGGTAGCCTTAGCCTCCTATGCTGCTCATTCATGGATATGCCTCTGGCATGGTTCATTTTCTGGCGTACGGTTTCTGGTATTGCTGGCGGCTTACTTATGATTTTAGCCCCGAGCTTTGCCATGAAATACATTCCCACCACGCAAAGATTAAAAGTTAATTTTTTAGGATTTAGCGGGATTGGCGTAGGTGTGTTATCTGCCACCATTATTATCCCTGTACTTAAAAATATACCCGTGCATTATGTTTGGGATATTTTTGCGGGCATCTCCATATTAGGAAGCGTACTGCTTTATCAATTATTAAGTCGTAATACTGCTCAGATGATTAAGCCTCATTCTACCAACCTGCAAGCCTCACAAAAATCACGTTTAGGTCTTGTCATTATTATTGCCTATATGTGCAGTGCCTTTGCTTATATTCCTCACTCTCTATTCTGGATGGATTATTTATCTGGAACTTTGCATTTTTCATTAGAGCAAAGGAATTTATTTTGGATTCTCTATGGAGCAGGAAGCTTCATTGGTGCATTTGTCGCTTATTGCTTAAGCAGAATAATAGGATATTTACACACCATTAAATGGTTATATGCCATTTACTGTCTAGCTGTTGTTTTACCTTTCTTTTCCCAGACCACTTCCTTGCTTGCTTTATCGTCCCTTCTTACAGGATTACTTACTCCCGCAACGGTGTTTATTAGCTCTTATAGTCTGCTACAGATTTACGAACAGCGTTATCAAAAGCTATGGAGCCTTGCCACGATTGGGTTTGCTAGCACTCAGCTTTTAGGTGGTGTCGTCATTAGTACTTTGCATCATTTGCATTGGTCTTATGCACATCTCTTTCTTCTGGGTGGAATCGTTCTACTCTTCGCAGTTTGCCTTTTACTTCCTGTACGTCCTACTTACATCTCAACTCTCGGAGAAACCGAATCATGAAATCTCTGTTCTTCCCGCTATTTTTAATTGCCTTTGTTCTTTTTATTCAGGCCCTAGATCAGAGTTATCAAAAGAAAGTCGGCATCACGAAGACCACTAAGCACCCTGAATTTTTGCAATAAAAAAAGCCCCAATAAATAAGGGGATTTTTCGTTTATTTAATGTTTAAGCCTTATTATAGAATGCAAAAACTGTTAAAAGATAATAATCAAACAGGCTTTCTCTATCATCAATATGATTAGGACTTAACAACTGAGTCATCGCACCATCAATAATAAATAAAAACAAATGAGCATCTTGATGAGTCACCATTTTTTTATGTTCAGACATGAGCTGATAAATCGTATTTACAAGCCATGTCCTATATTTCTTCACAACATCATAAGCAACTGGATAGGCTAATTTAATCTCTACAATTGCTTTAAAAATTAAAAGATATGGACCTTTCAAATCGACATGCAAATAAAAAATTTCCTTAAGTTTATCAAAAATACTTAAATGATTTGTCTGATCTATAATAAGCTCTATCCTCTCCATTAATTGGCTTTTATGTAACACCAAACATATTTCAACCAATTTTTCTTTAGATTCAAAATATTGATATAAAGTCATTTTAGCTATTTTTGATTCTCTAACTATAGTATCGACACCAACATTAGTAAAACCATATTGACTAAACAACAAGCTAGAAGTTTCAAGCAATTTTCTTGCTTTCCCACCCAATTTTAAATCAAGCATAAATTATTATTCCAATCATTGTTATTTTTAAATATCGAGTTATATTTTTTACAATATTTAAGGAGAATAAAATAGAGGTGTAAAATACCCTCAAGATTATATTACCAAATGTATCTCGAACATAAATACTAAATATAATTTTTAAACGTAATAATCTAAAAAATTAAAACCTGTAAAAGATTAAAACTTTAAAGAAAATAATAAACGTGAAGAGGAATAGGTATTTTGGTCAAAGTGACCAATAAATAAAATTTAAGGAACATGACAACCTCCAATACGTACAATTGGATTCTGCCCAGATAATAAATTATGGTGGCAGAACGGAAGAAGGTTGACGGACTAGTATTAAGTCAAACTAGCACACCCGAAGGTGTCCCTCTCCCGTCCTACCGCTACGGGAGGGAACGGGTGCACACCACACAAAACAATTCCTCAGATGAAGAAAGCTCTGATGCGGGACTTAATAAGCAGACCGTCAAGACTGCCTGGCAATGTGGCCAGAATGTGAAGAATAATGATTGGTTAAACGGCTGTCAATAAACTAAATATATTAAATGTAAAAAAAATTTGACAGTAAATAAATACTTAACAATCTATATGTTTGGTATTTGGTCATAAATAAAGCCATCTTTGGTTTGAAAAAATATATCAAAGCTTTGACTCATTAACCAATCCTGCTGACTTTGCTTTTTAAAAATTGGTGCAAGTCGCTCGATATAATATTTAATCCATTCATTATTATTTTTAAAAAATGATCTATCTTTTAAATCTTCATATAATTCTTGCAAATTAACAGCAATCGTTTCTATAGATGGATTAAATAACCATATTGTTACATCCATGGGTTCAGCCGCCGTGACTTGATATTTATCATCCGGATTAAAAGCTTCAACACGATAAAGCTGTGCACCTGTCTCGGTATATGTTGAATACATGAGTTTAGTGTTAGCAACTTGGAAATAATCTTTACCAATCTCACACTCTCTTAATCTTCTCGAAATATCTAAACAATCAGGTAAGTATTGAGGTAATAGACCATCTAAATTATTGAAAATACTGACAGTACGACTAATGACATAATACTCACCCGTACCTGTGATTATTCCATTTTTCGAAGGAAAGAGTTTTGAAATATTTTTTGTAGATATATTGAAAGAACCTTCGGGGTTAAGTGTAATTTTCTTATTATCAGAAGCTACGATAATGCTATCGTTTAATTGAATTGCAACAATAAAAGTCATAAAGAAGGTAGAATTAATCACATTTAAATACTATTATTATGCAGATTATAGTTTAATTTTAAATCTTTTTTATAAAATAATAGGTAAATCATGGCTGGTGGTTCCCAGATTATTATCAATGCAAGTGGTATAAAAATTATTACCCCTTCTAAATTTGAAGTTAAGGCTGGTCAGCACCTTTTTAAGCCGGGTGCTCAAGTACAAATGCCTCAGATTGCCCTTCCCCAACCTATTTGTGTTGAATGTCTTATGAAAGCAGCTAAAGAGGGTGCAGGGATTGTAAGAAGATGAGTTTTAAGAATCAAAATTTAGAAAGTTTTATTGCGAATAATCATAAAGATGGTCAATTATTTTTACTGGTGGACGGCGCACAGATTGACCATGGTCATATATCAAATATTGAAGATACGTACGGCGACTGCTTTTACTTATTTCAAGGTACATATGAAGAAGAAGCCTACCAATATGGGCCTATATTGTTTGATTTAAGCCAGTTAAACCTAAAGCAAGTAGAAAGCCAAATTAAACTCATGAAATCAAAGGATTCAATGATTTTGATTAAGAGCAAACTAGATATTAAGCAATTGAAAAATAAGCTACTTGAAAAGCTCTATATTGAACTCGATGACGGTGGCATAGGTATTCTTAGATATTATGATCCCCGTGTGTTAAACCGCCTCTCTCTCATCTTTACCAGTGAACAAAAAAAGCAATTGCTTGAAGGTTTTGAGTTCCTATCTTTTATGCTCAACGAATTAAGCTATGAGTTGAAATACAATGATTAAGTTAGATAAAAATCAGATTGATAGCCTTGAAAAAGTAAAAGATAGAGAAGAACTCTGTGAAAAAATTTATCAATACTTAGTAGATAAAAAGGATTCTTTCAGAGCCTATTCAGTAAATTACGATCAACTGAAGCCTGAGATATACAAGAGCTTTGATTTATTGATATCGCTTTTATTGACGGACAACGAAGTCATTTGTCAGTTGATTGTGTGGAATACAATCATGAGAAAAGGTGTGCTTGAAGATCCCCAAATGCAAGATTTCTTATATGGCTCCAATATTCACGGTAAAGATCTTTTATCGGTTTTAAAATTTTACGAATTGAGGGATAACTAACATGTGGGGTTTACTATTTCGTGGACTTGCTACAGCTGGCGCAAGAACTGCTGCCCCTGCCGCAGGTGAAGTTATCGGGGTTCAAGGTGGCAGAGTCATTGCGACTGAAGCAGCAAAAGGGATGGCTGCAGTTGTCTTAGCAAAAGAAGTCAGCAAAGATAGAACTAAGCAAGAGCGCTGTAATAAATGTGAACCCTATCAATTAGGGGTTAAACACCAGTTAAAACGTCCAATGGGTAATGAAATTAATACTGAATATCAGCTCAAAATCGCAAACCTATCAAGTTACCCTTTAACTTTCAGAGCTTCAGCACCTTATCTTGTGCCAGGTAATAAAAAGGAAACCACAGACATCCAAGAATGGCTTGTAAACGGTGTTTCATTTGATGGTTTATGGCCGATGGAATGTATTCTGGTCGAAGCAAAAGGCAGATATGCTCAATTTCTTGACCCCAAAATGAAGGACTTTATTAAAATTGGGGTTTTTGACAAGTTAGTGAAAGAAGCCCGTAGTCAAAAAGTGGTACAGAGCAGCCTTAAAACTTCAAAGTTGACTTGGTACTTCTATGAACAAGAAGCTAAAAGACATTTCGATACGATTAGCAATAGAATCGTGACCACGATATTTATGCCTTTATAAAAATAGGATTTCAGAATGAGAGAGTTTTTCTTTAGTACACGCATATCAAAAAGACTTGGATCAACTGCAAATGAAATTACAGCTCAATTAGAAACTTTAGAGCTGATGATTAAAGAAATTTCTGTAATTGACCCAATTTTTGCGAACTGGTATGTAAACAATTCTGATGAAAATACTACCAAAGCACCTTTAGATTACCCATTCCCTTCTGAAGCGGCTCATAAGTATCTTTTTAATCTTAGAGATTCAGATCATTTTGAAAGTTTTGGATTATGGAATGGGTTAGAAGAAAGCAGTCAATTTGCGAGTCTAAGATATGATTCGTTTGGCTTAATGATGATATTTAAAAAGGTTTTAAATACTGATCAAGTTATTCAGTTATTTCAGGTGTTACTTAAATATGCTCATTATGATTATATTTACCTAAATACTTATTTCTTTGGGGATATAAACGTATTTCCACATAGGCTTGAGACGACTGCGGTTTGCTACGTGCCTGTTAAGATTGCAGAAGATTACTTACCGCATCTTTATAAAAAGGTTGAAGTAGAAAACAAATACAACACTGGTACTATTCTTGTGTTTGATGAAAAATGGGCAGATGAAACAGACGAATTGAAGAAAGTAGTTCAAGAGAATTCGATCGCACTCGTTGAGTTAGGCGTTATTCCTGAAGCGGAATTGCCAGATGGATTTTTTTAATGAGTAATTCATAAAAACATTAAGCCCTCAACCGAGGGCTTTTTTAATAGAAGATTACTCTCCCATATGTTTTATAATCGCATCACCAAATTCAGAACAACGCAACAAGGTGGCACCCGGCATTAAACGCTCAAAATCGTAAGTTACGGTCTTAGCGGCAATCGCTCCCGAAATCCCATTAATGATCAGATCAGCAGCTTCTGTCCAGCCCATATCACGTAGCATCATTTCCGCAGACAAAATGATAGAACCTGGGTTTACTTTATCTTGACCAGCATATTTAGGCGCAGTGCCGTGAGTTGCTTCATAAACTGCAATTGCACCACCAATATTTGCACCCGGTGCAATACCAATGCCGCCTACTTCTGCTGCCAGCGCATCGGAAATATAGTCACCATTTAAATTAAGCGTTGCAATAACAGAGTAATCAGCTGGGCGCATTAAAATTTGTTGTAAAAACGCATCTGCAATCACATCTTTAATAATGATATCTTTGCCAGTTCTTGGGTTTTTAATTTTAACCCATGGACCGCCATCAATCAGTTCTCCACCAAAACGATCTAGAGCCAGCTCATAGCCCCACTCTTTGAACGCCCCTTCGGTGTATTTCATGATATTACCCTTGTGAACAAGCGTCACCGAAGGTTTATCATTTTCGATTGCAAACTGAATGGCTTTGCGTACTAAACGTTGTGAACCTTCTTTCGATACAGGTTTAATTCCAATACCACAGCCTTCTGGGAAACGGATTTTTGTCACACCCATTTCTTCTTGAAGGAATCTAATGACTTTCTTAGCTTCTTCAGAATCGGCTTTCCATTCAATCCCTGCATAGATATCTTCCGAATTCTCACGGAAAATGACCATGTCCGTTAATTCAGGATGTTGAACTGGTGAAGGAACACCTTCAAACCAACGCACTGGACGTACGCAAACATATAAATCTAATTCTTGGCGTAAGGCTACGTTTAATGATCGAATACCACCGCCAACTGGTGTCGTTAAAGGACCTTTGATTGAGACAACGAACTCACGAAGTGCTTCAAAAGTTTCTTCTGGCATATAGCTGCCATAAATTTTATTGGCTTTTTCACCGCAATACACTTCCATCCATTCGATTGAACGCTTACCACCGTAAGCTTTTAAAATAGCAGCATCTACGACTGCTTTCATGGTTGGTGTAATATCCACACCAATACCATCGCCCTCAATGAAAGGAATAATTGGATGATTTGGTACATTCAGTGACAGGTCTGCATTTACTTTAATTTTGTCGCCATCTGCAGGAACCACGATCTTCTGATAACCCATTATGTGAATTCTCCCTTTTATAATACTTAATTAACTAAAAATAATTATCGATACACAATACTTTCAACTCTTCTTAACGCATAATAGCTTAATTGAAATTAATCATTTTTGGGATTTATATGAGAAATAATAAGATTTCTCACTTAAATAAACCTCAATGTTTTCTCTAGTTATTTGAAAGAAGAAGTCATTTTTTATGAAAATTGTCATTCTCAACAAACCATATGACGTTCTCTCCCAGTTTCGTAAAGACGAAGCGCATATGACCGTCTCTGACTTTGTTGATGACCCGACTTTGCGTTTGGCAGGCCGTCTTGATATGGACTCTGAGGGTTTAGTTTTTTTAACTGATCATGGTGGTCTGAATCAGTTCATTACTAACCCTGCAAATAAAAAATACAAAACGTATTTAGTTCAAGTTGATGGCGATGTAACTGAAGAAGCGCTTGAGCAGCTTCGTAAAGGTGTAGAACTTAATGATGGTATGACGCTTCCTGCTACAGCCATTAAAGTAAGTGAACCAGAATGGTTATGGGAACGTAACCCGCCTGTACGTTTTCGTGCAAACATTCCAACATCTTGGATCGAAATTTCAATTTGCGAAGGCCGTAACCGTCAAGTTCGTCGTATGACTTCTGCGGTAGGTTTTCCAACTTTACGTTTAATTCGTACGAAAATTGGTTCAATTGATTTAGTTCAACTCGGTTTAAAACCTGGTGATGTTAAAGAAATTGAGCCTTTGCTTTACCCTGATTTTAAAGATGTTCCAGCTGAAGAACCTTATCGTTCACGTTCATACGTGAAAAAACCAGGTGGTACTGGCGGTAAACCAATGGTTCGTAAGAATAAAGACGGTTCTACGAAAAAGTCTGGTACAAAACGTATTTGGCAAATGGATGAAGGTGAAAAACCTCGTCGTAAAACCAATGGTACAACTCGTCCAAATGCTAAAGCACCCCGTGGTCGTGGCCGCAATGATCGATAAGATTTAAACTTTTAAAAGCTCACATCAGTGGGCTTTTTTAATGCCTGTTATTTTTCTAAAAATAAAAAAAGCCGATGTATAAACATCGGCTTTTGAGCTATTTACTAACGGATTAGTAATTAAGCCTCAACAGTTGCAAGAGCTGCATTAAATGTAGCACTTGGACGCATTACAGCATCTACTTTTGCTTTATCAATTGCATAGTAACCACCGATGTCAGCTGGTTTACCTTGCACTTGAGCAAGTTCAGCAACAATCTTCGGTTCTTCTTCAGCTAAAGTTTTTGCAAGAGGAGCAAATTTAGCTTTCAACTCAGCATCTTCGTCCTGTGCAGCAAGCGCTTGAGCCCAGTAAAGTGATAAGTAGAAATGGCTACCACGGTTGTCAATCTCACCCGTACGGCGTGATGGTGACTTACCATTGTCAAGTAACTTGTCAGTCGCTTCATCAAGAGTCTTCGCAAGTAACTTAGCACGAGCATTATTTTCTTTAATACCCATCTCTTCTAAAGACGCTGCTAAAGCAAGGAACTCACCAAGCGAATCCCAACGCAAGTGGTTTTCTTCAACAAGTTGCTGTACGTGTTTTGGCGCTGAACCACCCGCACCAGTTTCATACATACCACCACCCGCCATAAGCGGAACGATAGACAACATTTTCGCAGAAGTACCAAGTTCCATAATTGGGAACAAGTCAGTTAAGTAGTCACGTAAGATGTTACCAGTCACAGAAATAGTATCTAGACCACGTACTACACGCTCAAGTGTGTAACGCATTGCACGAACTTGAGACATGATCTCAATATCCAAGCCATTCGTGTCATGATCTTTTAAGTACTTTTGTACTTTCTTGATCAATTCATTTTCGTGTGGACGGTACGGGTCAAGCCAGAAGATCGCAGGCATGCCTGAGTTACGTGCACGAGTTACTGCAAGTTTTACCCAGTCACGAATCGGAGCATCTTTAACCTGACACATACGCCAGATATCGCCTTCTTCAACATTTTGAGTCAATAACACTTCACCAGTATCAAGATCGGTAATGTTTGCAATACCAGCTTCTGAAATTTCAAAAGTCTTGTCGTGAGAACCGTATTCTTCAGCTTTTTGAGCCATCAAACCAACGTTCGGTACAGTACCCATAGTCTTCGGATCGAAGTTACCATGCCACTTACAGAAGTTGATCATTTCTTGGTAAATACGGGCAAATGTTGATTCAGGCATAACAGCTTTAGCATCATATTGCTTACCATCAGCACCCCACATTTTACCACCAGCACGGATCATAGCTGGCATAGAAGCGTCAACGATGATGTCGTTTGGTGAGTGGAAGTTTGTGATGCCTTTTGCTGAGTCTACCATTGCAAGTGCAGGACGATGTTCTTGACAAGCATGTAAATCTTCAATGATTTCTTCACGTAACGACGTTGGAAGAGTTTCGATTTTCTCGTACAACCCAGCCATACCGTTATTAACGTTAATACCTAATTCGTCAAATAACTTACCGTGTTTTTCGAAAGCTTCTTTATAATAGATTTTCACACAGTGACCGAAAACAATCGGGTGTGAAACTTTCATCATTGTCGCTTTTACGTGTAAAGAGAACAAAATACCCGCTTCTTTACAATCATCAAGTTCTTTTTCATAGAAATCACAAAGTGCTTTCTTGCTCATGAACATTGAATCAATGATTTCGCCGTCTTGTAGCGCAACTTTTGGCTTAAGAACAATGCTCTTACCACTGTTCGTGATAAGTTCCATTTTCACGTTACGTGCGCGATCAAGTGTCATTGATTTTTCACCATGGTAGAAGTCACCTTCTTCCATATGTGAAACGTGAGTTTGTGACCACTGTTTCCACTCGCTCATTGAATGAGGGTGTTTTTTTGCGTAATTTTTAACTGCTGCTGGAGCACGACGGTCAGAGTTACCTTCACGAAGGACAGGGTTTACTGCTGAACCAAGGCACTTGCCATAACGAGCTTTGATTGATTTTTCTTCTTCGGTTGCAGGATTTTCCGGATAATCAGGAATTGCATAACCTTTTGATTGAAGCTCTTTGATACATGCAGTTAATTGCGCAACAGACGCACTGATATTCGGGAGTTTGATAATGTTAGTATCTGGATCTTGTGTAAGACGACCTAGCTCTGCAAGGTTGTCGGATACCTTTTGCTCTTCACTTAGGTATTCAGCGAATTCTGCGAGCACACGTGCAGCTACAGAGATGTCACTTTTAATAATCTCGATGCCAGCTGGCTTAGTAAAGGTCTCAATGATCGGCAGTAGCGAATAGGTCGCCAATAGTGGCGCCTCGTCAGTCAGTGTGTAAATAATAGTTGACTTTTCACCAGCCATATATAGCCCCTTCCGTTTGATTGAGTGTTGAGGACCGAGCTTTTGGCCCAGTGCCTACGAACCGATATGCTTAAATAAAACCCTGAGAGTATCGACTCTCATTGCCTTTCAGTCAACGAAATATCCAGTGATAACGACATTTCGTAGCGAAATAATACATAATTAAAATATATAGATAATTTTCTAATATCTAAGTCATTGTAATATACACATTCCGATCACTTTTCAGGCATTAAACATCATTAAATTACATGAGATATCTTTCAGTGTTCTGACAATTATTATACTTTTCATTCAAAATAAACTCAAAGGTAAAACAGATTTCACCATTTGGACGTACTTAAAAGTAAAAACCGATGTGCAAAACATCGGTTTTTTATAAACTATTTAGCTTCAATCTATGCTTTTAACCATTTTTCAGTTTTAGCTTGATCTTCAACGACAAGTTCAACTTCGGTTAAATCAGTTGTAGCGCAATCGACTTCAAAAGATATTAACTCATCACGACGGAAAGCAAATACAGTATAAGTACCACCCTGTTTTGCATACTTCTCGATAAGCTTAGTGGATGCTTTTAAACCATCAATTGCAATAATCACATCATTGGCAGAAATACCTGCTTTTGCTCCAGCACTCTCACGGCGAGCACTTTGTACAAGCACGCCTTCTGGCTTATCGACAAGTTTCAAGCCTAATGGCAAAGACTTGTCAGTTTTAACTCTATAGCTTAAGCCAAATTCAGGAAGCAACTGATCAAGCGGTAATTCATCAGTCGTGTTAATCAGATGATTAATTTGTTCAATCCAGTTATCACCCGTCAGTTCTTTACATAAATCAAAAATGGTTCGCTCATTTACTTGCATACCATTTTGAGTATTTTCATATAACCGACGCATTAAAGCATCAAGACTAGAACCACGTAGGCGTAAACCTAAATCTAGGCACAATGCAACCAAAGCACCTTTATTGTAATAACTGGTACCCGCATTATTTGAGTTTTCATCTTGACGATAAAATTTGATCCAAGCATCAAAACTTGATTCCGCAACTGTTTGAACAAAACGACCTGGGTTTTGCAAATAGCGATCAATTTGTGCTTTGAGTAAATCAAGATAAGACTTCTGAGAAATTACACCGCTACGCAATAAAATCAGGTCATCATAATATGAAGTAAAGCCTTCAAATATCCAAAGTAAAGAGGTGTAGCCTTCTTGATGCAAATTATAATTTGCAAAGTTTTCAGGACGGATAAACTTTACTAACCATGAATGAAAATATTCATGACTACATAAGCCTAAAAAGCGTTGGTAATCTTTAGAAGGTTCAGTTGGTTCATTCGATTTTGGCAAATCGTCGCGTGGCGTAATCAGACTTGTACTATTGCAATGTTCTAATCCACCATAACTATTCCCTGTTGCCATCGTCATAAAGGTATAGTTTTTAAATGGCGCCGAACCAAACATATTTATTTCAGCTGCACAAATCTTTTCAATATCAGCTTTTAAGCGATCAATATTGGTCGTGTGCGAACCAGAAATCACGAACTCATGTTCAATACCATGTGTTTCAAAGCTAAAACGTGTTTGATCAGCCAATTCAAATGGACTATCAATCAATTGATCATAATGATCGGCTTTTAAAGTAAAGCGCCCTTTGACTAGACTTTTTGAAGCTAAGCCAGTTGCTAACTGAAAATGCTTTAACTCATCTGGCAAGAAAACTTCGACTTCACAAGCAGACTGCTCCTGTCCATCTAAAGCCAAACATACACACGCCGGATTAATATATAGACGCGTCTGGTCTACATATGCACCACGTACAGACAAATCATATGCATAGACATCATATTCAATCGTCATTAATTCGTGATCTGTATTAAATAAACGCCAGCGATTCTTGCTCGTTTTTTTAATGTCCAGCATACGTCCAGCTTCATCATAAGCTTTAACGGATTCAATATGTTTTGAGAACTCTCGAATTAGATAACTACCCGGAATCCACGTTGGCAGCCAAAGTTCCTGATTCGGATTGGCTAAAAAACGAATTGTCACGTGAACAAGGTGTTGTTTGTAATCATCGAACTCAATTTGATAATGCAACATAAATTCTTCAATTTAAAATAAGAACGGCTTCACATTAGATTATCACTTTTTTGTATCGTCTTGCGTACATGTATTTTTTGGCAACAATTCCCACTAGCCTTCCATAAAAAAAAGGCATAGCATGCTGTGCATCTGTGTCCCGTATTTGCCAGTAAAAGTTAAGGTCATCCGTGAAATTTTTTCTATCTCTTTTTACCCTCTTCAGTATTTTCTGCACTACCCTAACCAATGCTGCGTTACTCAATATTGCACCTGAAAGTGTTGAAGCCGCCGCATGGACTATTGTAGATACTCAATCGGGTCAAATTATTGCCGAGCATAATAGCCATGTGCAACGTGCACCAGCATCTTTAACCAAAATGATGGTTGCTTATATTGCTTTAAAAGAGATTAAAGCTGGAAAGCTGAAAAAAGAAGAAATCATTACTGCAACACCGGTAGTAAGTGTAGTGCAGTGGGATGAATCACAAATGTATCTTAAAGCTGGTGAACAAATTTCAGTTGATCAGTTATTGGCAGGTTTAATTGTGATGTCTGCGAATGATGCAGCCGTGACTTTAGCTGAAAAAATTTCTGGTGATGTGCCTCACTTTGTACAACGTATGAATCAGGAAGCTCAAGCTTTAGGCATGAAAGATACTCATTTTAGTAATCCTCCCGGAATTACCATGCCTGATCATTACACTACGGCTCATGATTTAAGCTTATTAGGTCAGGCTTTAATTAAACAAACTCCCGAATATTTACATTATTCAAAAATGCCAAGCTTTAGCTACAACCAACGCTTCCATCATGCAACAAACCTTGCACTGAAATATGACCCATCTGTTGACGGTCTAAAAACTGGTTATACTAAGGCAGCTGGTTATAATTTGGCATTAACGGCGTCTCGCCCTTCATTTTCATCTGACTTAGCTCAAAGACGTTTACTAGTAATCGTTTTAGGTACACCAAGTGCGGTAAAACGAGCTGAGATTGCAGATAAGTTAATGAACCTTGCTTATGCCTATACACGCGATGAAGTCATTATTCCTGAGCAGAAATTAATTGCCGAACTGCCTGTTGTAAAATCGACTTTAAAAATGTTTAAGGTTGCAACAAAGCAACCGACGATTGTAACGACGTCGCTATATGCAGACCCAGCACCAATTGACTTAAATACTTTTGACAATGTGACTCAACGCATTCAAGTACTTGATAGCAATCTACAACCAAAAGTGATTGCTCCACTTGAAAAGACTCAAACACATGTAAATATTGAACTAAATGAAAAACAATTAACTGCACCATTAATGAAAGTCATGAGTTTGGCAACAGTATCTATTTATCAAAACAACCAGCTGATCCGTAGTCTTCAAATTGAAGATAACGTACATATTGAAGAAGCCAATATTTTCCAAAGAATCATGATGTGGTTTTCTAGCCTCTTCTCTATTTTTTCATCGAGTGAACATAGTACTGCAAAACTTTACCCTTTAGATTCGCACTAAAAACATCAAATTGTGCACAGATGCACAATAAATTTTATAAATAAAAGATGGCATAATTCAGCCATCTTTTTTTATAGAAAAATAATTAGGTGATAAAAATGACCCAAAACTTACATCATATTGTAATTGTTGGTGGTGGTGCTGGTGGCTTAGAGCTTGCGACACAACTCGGTGAAACTTTTGGGAAAACTCATAAAGCGAAGATTACGTTAATTGACCAAAACCTAACGCATATCTGGAAACCTTTGCTTCATGAAATTGCTGCTGGTTCTTTAAATCCACACGAAGAACAAACTAACTATTTTGCACATGCAGAAAAGCATCACTATGAGTTTGTATTAGGAACATTAGTTGGGGTTAACAAAGATAAAAAATTAATTGATTTAATTCCCCCTCAGGTTTCTAAAGAACAAAATACCAATATTCAGCAATTGAGTTACGACACGCTTATTTTAGCGCTTGGTTCTGTGTCAAATGACTTTCATACGGCAGGCGTACGTGAAAACTGCCATTTCCTCGACAGCAGAAAACAAGCCGATATTTTCCAGCAAGATTTATTACATCTTTATATTGAAGCTCAAAATCAACCAAATCAGCGGACTTTAAATATTGGGATTGTGGGTGCTGGTGCAACAGGTGTAGAACTTGCTGCCGAGTTAATTGAAACCACTAAAAACTTTTATCGATATGGTTTAAAAAAGATTCATCCCAACCAAGTTAAAATCACACTCATTGAAGCCTCTGAGCGCATTTTACCTGCCCTCAGCGAAAAAACAGCTGAGCATAGTGCAAAACAGCTCAAAAAAATGGGCATTGAAGTTTTAACCAAACATCGCGTTGAAAAAATTGATGAGCATTCCATCTATTTTAGTAATGGTGATCAATTAAAAAGTGATATTACCGTCTGGGCTGCTGGTGTAAAAGCACCAAAAGTTTTAGAAAGCTTTACTGATTTTGAACGCGACAATATTAACCGCCTGATGGTCTACGCAACATTACAAACCTATTCCGACCCAAATGTATTTGCTTTTGGTGATTGCGCCCGTTGCCAACTTGATGCAAGACATCCTCCACTTGGCCCGCGTGCTCAAGTTGCAAGCCAACAAGCGAGCTTTTTAGTCGATGCTATGGCTGCTCGACTTAATGGCCGATCACAACCCATGTTTACCTTTAACGACAAAGGTTCGCTTGTATCTTTAAGCCGTAATAAAGCCGTTGGAGAATTACTTGGCGATGTAAGTGTGCAAGGATATATTGCCAAAACAATGTACGTATCTTTATATCGTTTACATCAAGCAACGATTCACGGGTACACACAGGCTGGACTACTCACAATGAAAGATTTACTTACAAGACGTGTACGTCCAAAAATTAAACTATATTGAGTTGAATTTTTTAAGTTCATCCCTATTTAGATAAAAACGCATTATATAAAAGTGTTAAAGATTCAAATTTTGTAGTCTACAAAATTTATTTTTCACTTTATGATGTACGCTTTAATTGATTGAATGGATCAAAAACATGACTGCTATTGCAAATAACCACGTGGTTTCATTCCACTACAAATTAACAAACGCTGAGGGTGAAACACTTGATCAATCTCAAGGTGAACCACTTGCCTATTTGCACGGTGCAGGCAATATCATTCCTGGTTTAGAAAATGCATTAACAGGTAAAACTGTTGGTGAAAAATTTACTGTTAACGTACCAGCAGCTGAAGGTTATGGCGAATACAACCCAGACCTAGTTCAAGAAGTTCCAGCTCAAATGTTCCAAGGTGTTGAGAACATTCAACCTGGTATGCAATTCCAAGCGCAAACAGACGACGGCGTACAGATCGTAACTGTTAAAGCGGTTGAAGGTGACAACATTGTTGTTGATGCTAACTTCCCACTTGCTGGTCAAGATTTAACTTTTGAAGTTGAAATCGTAGAAATCCGTGAAGCTTCTGAAGAAGAATTAGATCACGGTCACGTACACGGTGCTGGTGGTCATCACCACTAATTCATCTTTAAAGATGATAAGAGCAAAGCTTCGGCTTTGCTTTTTTTATGTATTTATTTTTATATAATATCTGGATAACAAACCTCTAACTCACTCAACTTTATAAGGGTATCTTTCATGTCAAACGTAAATCAGCTTATTTGGTTTCGTCAGGATTTGAGAGTTCGGGATCATGCTGCGTTATGGCATGCCTGCCAACAAGGCCCTTCGATTGGGTTAATTACTCTGTCGCCTGAGCAATGGAAAATACATCACGATGCGCCTATAAAAATTAATTTCTATTTACACCAGCTTCAACAACTCAAAAAAGAATTAGAACAGCTTAATATTCCACTTATCATTCAAGTCATTCCCTACTGGAAAGATATTGCAGACTATATTTCTAAACTCGTTCAACAACTCAATATCGAAAATGTTTACTCGAATATAGAAGTAGGTGTGAATGAGTTGAAAAGAGATAAAACTGTACAACAAGCTTTAAATCAGCAGAGTAAAGAGCTTTTTTTATTTCATGACCGTACGATTTTCCCTTTACGTTCCATTCGCAATCAGTCACAGCAACCGTATCAAGTTTTCAGTGCATTCAAAAAAGCGTGTTATTCAAAACTAGATATAAGTGGTTTGCCCCAGTGCTATCCAATTCCTGAAAAGCAAAATGCCTATCCGCAGTCTTTTTCAAATATAAAAAATTTAGGTCTAGAAGATGTTGAAGCTTTTTTTGACCCATCAATTTCGAAAGAACAACAAGATTTATGGCCTACTGGAGAAGATTTTGCTCTGGAGCAGCTCGATTTATTTATTGAGGATCATTTATCTCATTATAAATTAGAACGTGACTTTCCAAATGTAAAAGGAACTAGCCAACTTTCTCCGTATTTAAATCTTGGAATTTTATCTATCCGCCAATGTTTACAAGCCCTTTTTCGAGCCGAACATGGCAACTTTCATCTATCAAATGAAGGCCAGCAAACATGGTTAGATGAGCTTCTTTGGCGTGAATTTTATCAACATATTTTATTTGATTTTCCGCACGTCTCTAAACACTATCCTTTTAAGAAAAATACTCAAAATATTAAGTGGGAAAATAATCAAGAGCATTTGGTCGCATGGCAAAATGGTCAAACAGGCATACCGATTATTGATGCGGGCATGCGCCAGCTACAAAAAACAGGATGGATGCATAATCGTGTCCGCATGATTACCGCTATGTTTTTGTGTAAAAACCTACTCATCGATTGGCGAGTTGGTGAACAATGGTTTATGGAACACTTAATCGATGGTGATTTAGCTGCGAATAATGGTGGCTGGCAATGGTGTGCATCCACAGGAACTGATGCTGTACCCTATTTCAGAATTTTTAACCCTATTGCTCAATCTAAGAAATTTGACCCAAATGGAGATTATATTCGTCAATGGGTGGATGAATTAGCTCATCTAGACAATAAAATGATTCATGAACCCTACTCAACCAAAACTAATCTTCAATTGAATTATCCAAAGCCAATTGTTGATTTAAAAGAAACGCGTATCAACGCAATTGAAACATTCAAGAATCTTTAGACGCCACTTCTGTCTTTTGTGTTTATTTTTGATTAAAAAAAAACGAGAAATTTGACTATATTGTGACTTTACTCTAAAAATGATTATAAAGGGATTTATAAAAGGACAAACACAACAATAAATTCAAAAAACATCACAGTTCATTAGAAAAGTATAAAAATTAACATTACAAAAAAAGGTAGCCAGAGCTCGCATGCAACAAAAGAACCCAGGTAGAACACTCGTTTTATGGATTATTGCAGCTCACCTCTTTATGGGAATGGTGGCATATGAGTGGTTGCCTGTAAGCTTTAGAGGAAGCTGGATTTTTATTCTTATTCTTTTAATTTCTGGTGCTTTTTTAGAAGTCGGCGCATCTTTAATTGTTGGTTTAATCGCTTTCGTAGGCGTTGCAGTATATTTTCTACTCGACCTAGGGGCGCAAACACATATTGAACGTCAGCTCCTTTTACTTTTTATTATTCCCCTTATTCCACTTTTTCTTAGTGCTGTACGCCACAATATTGAAATTAACGTTCAAAAATATCGTGATATACAGAGTTATGATCGAAATTATCGCCGTGATATTTTCCCGCTTAGCGCACTCAAGTATTTTCAACGTAGTTTCTTTAAACTTCTTGATCATCATCACATACAAGACTATGAAGTCTTTGAAATTAGAATTCTCAACCGAAGCTTAATTAAAGAAATGCTAGGCGATGATGTATGGAAAACCACTCAAAATGAAATGATTAAAATTTTGAGTCAGCATCATCCCCAAGAAATTGTTTTCCAGTTTGCTGATGATGATCTAGAAACGATATACAGTATTGTTATTCGCAAGCAAAAAACTGAGGAAGAACCTGAATTTATTAAAAAGCTAAAAGAAATTATGACTTTGCGGCTTGAGGTCGAATATAAAGTTATTCAGATTCCACCTGAAGAGGAGATTACTTAATGTCTAATCTTCTTAATATTTGTGGAATTATTATTGCATCTAGCCAATATCCAGATGGCACTTTGCAGCAGTTCTATCGTCAATATTATCATTGTGAAATTAAAGCTGAACAAACAAAAACTGAAGTTCAGCGTATTAATGACCTTTCCATGTTTTTCCCATCACAGGACACATGGTGGCCTGTCTTTACAATTGACCAGATCAGTTCGGATAGTTTTCAAAGGCTTATTCATACAGGTATAAAGCCCGGCATCATATTACCAGATGAGGTTTTTAGCTTTTCTCATTATTTCTTATTAAAAGAAGCTGTCACCCAAGGTGCAATTCCGATTGTACTTTTCAAACCAGAACAGCCTAAATATTTTGCAGCAAAAGCGACATTTTCGACCGCAATTGGATTACGACCAATGGCTGCGTTTGTTTCTACAGGTTGGGATGAAAACCTAATTTCCCAAACTGCGGGCAGCTATATTGTTCAGTTCAATCCTTCGATACTTCCCCTGCCCTCTAGAGAGATTAGACAAAAACAGCACTTATTTTATTCGGCTAAAAGTTTTGATGGTCATGTTTCGGGTTATGAAATTATTATCAATCCTCCTGCTGATTTACCAACCACAAATATTCGATATCCTCAGCTCGGAATATCATGGCGATTTAATCATATCAATTACATAAGTACGCCTGAACATGTAAAAACTAGTTTTATTGGATACATCTTTATTGCTTTAAGCACAGTCGTAGTACCACTCGATTTGATTTTAACTAGTACCTATCCTGACCTTCTTGGTACCTTCGGCAGCTATATTTCATGGATCTCTTTGGTAGTTGGGCTGATTTTATTGTTATTGCTCATCTCGTCTATTATTAGGAGGGTTAAATCAAATGGCCCCCATTGATATTCTCTTCCTATTTGGTTTTTTAGGAATCTGGATTCCTCAAGCATTTTGGGCCTGGTTAAGTTATCAGGCTTGGAAATATTCAAAAACAGCAGAAAAAGAGTTGCAGAACCTGCCTGTGCCAGATAAATGGCCTGTTTTGAGTGTTTTGATTCCTGCCTATAATGAAGGCGTAGTAATTGAAGATACTTTACATGCAATCGCTCAGCAGGATTATCCAGCCGAAGCATATGAAGTCTTGCTCATTAATGATGGTTCTAAAGATAACACCTTAGAAATTGCCGAAAATCTAGCGCAAATTTATCCTTGCATAAAAATTGTCAATGTTCCTAAAGGAATGGGAGGCAAAGGTAAATCTAGAACGCTTAATAATGGCTTACCCCATGCCAAAGGTGAACTCATTGTTGTTTATGATGCAGATAGTACACCTGAGCCTGATTGTGTCCGTCTCTTAGCTCAAACGCTAATTGCTGATAAAAAATTAGTTGCTGTAAATGGCAAAGTAAGAACCCGTAATTGGCAAGATAGTATTTTGACTCGCTTTATTGCCATTGAGTTCATCTTTTTCCAATGGATTTTTCAAGGCGGCCGCTGGCAACGTTTCCAACTATCCACATTGATGGGTACCAACTATGTCATTTGGCGTGATGCATTAGAAACCTTAGGTGGTTTTGATGAGAAATCATTGGTCGATGACACTGAAATGAGCTTCCGGATTTTTATCGGCCAAAAAAGAATTAAATGGGTACCCTACGCAATTGGTTGGCAGCAAGATCCACCATCTTTGAGTGTATTTATTAAACAGCGCTCACGTTGGACTCAAGGTAATTTTTATGTGACTCGTAAATATTTACCTGTAGCGTTAAGAACACCTTTTCCTATCGGAATTGAAATTCTGAATAACATTATGTGCTACGTACTTTTCGTACCCGCATTACTCTGGAGTCATATTACTTTAGCCCTTGGGTTACTCGGTATTGCAGGTATTTCGGTTCCTGGTCCGTTCACATTATTGTGGGGCCTCTCGTTTTGCCTGTACGTTGCACAAATGTGGTTTACCCTATCTTTAGAAAGGGCCAAACCAGAACTCTATTTTTACTCTGTTTTATCTTATGTAACTTACTCACAAATATTTCTATTTATTGTATTTAAAGCGGCATATGACATGCTTAAAAATAAAATACAGGGCAACTCCCTTCAATGGTACAAAACGGAACGTAGCAAGGAGAAAAAAAAATGAAATACTCTTCTAATTTCTACAAAATGGTTCAAGCACTCCTTGCCAGCACCAGTTTCATGTTTGTGGCTTCTAGTTATGCAAACACATGGGAACTAGACGATATTAGTACCTCCACTAAATATACGGTCGAGCCCCATTTTTTCTATATTGGAAAAGGTGCTCAGTGGCAAAACATTCAGTTTTCAAGTGATTATTCCACTGAAAGTGAAACAACTTTACTCGTAAAATATGATGATAAACTCATTTATAACACTACGCTGAGTGGGGACGGTCAATTCAAATTTGATATCCCAGCAAGTCAGAGTGGCTTTCATCGTTTAGATTTTATTATTCAGCAATATGCGAAACCCACCACTCTGAATCAAACTAAGGATTCTTTTTGTTCTGAAGATATTGATCACTTAACTTATTTAAGTAATTCTCAACTCGATTTTACGCCTATTCGTAATGAATACCGTTTGAAAGACTTACCAGATGCTTTAGCTAATCCACAAGCGAGACGGCCTACTCCATTTGTTGGTATTTTAAAATATAACCGTAAAGAGATTGTAGAAGCTTCCATGCTGGCTAGATTAGCAAGTTCATGGACCTCAATAACGCCAATTGAATGGGTTGATTCAGGTCAAACCAACTTAAACCCTGAAACAAATTTTATTATTGAAGTTATTCATTCATCTAGTCCGCTTAAAAATGGAGCCTTAGTACAAATTGCTAAACCAGCAGAAGGTGTGCCGACTCTTTCAATTACTTATCACACACCACAAGAACTCACTGCTGCTATAAATGGATTAATTAATCCCTCTTATGTGCAACAACTTAATACAGGAAGTGCGATTTTTCCAACGACTATTTCAAACCCAGCTTGGGCCCAATTTAAGAAAATTAATACACTTGCAGACTTAGGCATTGAAGATTTCAGATTGAACCATGCTGAAAAAAACTTATTTCTTGATTTCCCTGCTGTATGGCAACCCACTGATATTTTGCAAGGACAGATCGCTCTTCGTATTCAAAGTGGTTTATTACAAGGTTCAAATATTACAGCCTGGCTTGATGGTGGGTTAGCAGGAAGTATGAAAACAGCTGACCTTGCTTCAGACCCGGTAAATCGACAATTCAATATTTTTGCAAAAGCGATTTCAAATACAACCAATTTCAGCCTAAAACTTGAAAACTCAGTGATCGCCAATTCTCAGTGTTTACCTAATGCTCATGGTTCACTCTGGATTGATACGGCCAAATCGACAGTAAAACTCCCACATAAACTCAAAAATGGAGTAGCTGCAATTTCTATGACTCTGGCCACCACTCCGACCATTGCCATTGATGACCAATCTGGCGCTTTAAATATTGCTATTATTCTGGGCCAAGTTGCTAAAAAAATGTTGTTAACAGACTCTCCTATTCCGCTAAACCTTGTACGTTTCTCACCAAATGCACCTCAATCCATAAATGTCCGTGTGAATAAAGATATTTATCGACAACAGGTATTAATGCATCAAGATATTATTTATGCACCTGCTGCTGTTAATGGTTTTATTGTGAGTTATAACAATAACCGTTTTGATGTTATTACCGACTCAGAAGGTGGTGCACAAAGCTTTATGCATCTTTGGGAGAAAATACAACATAAAATTCCAAATAACGTGACAAAAATGTTGGTTTCAGAAAATGGAAATATTTATGTTTTACAAAAACTCATTGTCGGAAATCAAAAAGCGCCTTTAGTCCAACAATCTTCTTTCTTCTTATTAGTTGTGATTATCTCTGCAATTATGATAATAATTATCTTCTTGTGGTACTGGTTAAGACGAAATAATGAAAAAACAGATACCAATTAAAATAGCTGCTTTTATTATTTTAATTATATGTAGTGTTATGGCTGGTGCGGGGTTGTTCAGACATCAAGGACAAGCCCCACATATTGAAGGAATTTTTTGGCAACCTGACAATAACACGACCCCACCAGAGGGAAACTGGCACTATTTGGGTGTTAACACATTTGTCCCTCAGTGGTCTGTTGTTGAGTCTAAATCATGGTGGAAAGAATCAAACTTTCCTCAATGGGAAAAAGCAATTAATTTAGAAAAAATTAAACAAGAGCCGTGGGCTAAAAATCTAATCTTGGGTTTAGCAGGTGAATATAATGAACCTAAAGCTCGAGCAAATGTAACTGAGTTAGGCGAAAAATCTGCCGAAATTATAAAAGAGCAAAAAACGGTTCCTAAAGGTTATTATTTTCCCGTGGAAGCAGATCCAACTTGGTTAAGAGTAAGTGCTTTAGGTGAAGTTTTAACTAAACTTCCAGTACCAGTCTGGGTTAGTATTTATAGTGGTGAAAGCGAACCCGAACATTATGATTTATGGGTTAAAAGCTGGTTACCGGAACATAACGGTGTTTTCTTCCAAGATGGGGTTGGCGTAGGTGTAAGGTCCCCTCAGCAAGCCAAACATATTTTAGAGCAACTTGAACAAAAGCTTGGAAAAGATAAAGTCATTATAGTGCTAGAAGCTTTTAGAGTTAAAAAAAATGGACAATTTAGAGCTGCCTATCCTTGGGAAATTATTTCTCAACTGAAAGCATATGAAGGAAAAACTGTCTATATTTTTGATGGTCCTCACTATATGAACCGTTGGTGCGTCAATATTGTGAGCTTGTGGTATCGCCTCACTTATGGTGGTAAGAGCACCTCCATAAGTGAGAATAAATCTTTAACTCATAATTATGCTAATTCATAAGATTGTGCAATTTGGTCAAGAATACGCCGAGCAGCTTGCCCATCACCAAATGGATTTTCTACATGCGCCATTTTTTCATAGTGCTGTTGGTCGGTGAGTAACTTTTCGGCTTCCTCAATAATTCTTTGTTGGTTGGTCCCGACCAAAACACCTGCCCCCACTTCAACAACTTCAGGCCGTTCTGTGGTGTCTCGCAAGATTAAAACGGGCTTATTAAATGATGGGCTCTCTTCTTGCAAGCCACCCGAATCGGTCAAAATAAATGTAGATCGGTCTATGACTGCTAATAAACTTGGATAGTCTAATGGTTTAACAAGATGAATTTGGGGATGATTTTTAAACTTATTATGTACAACATCATGCACGGCAGGGTTTAAATGAACTGGCCAAATAAAATGTAAGTCAGGATACCCCTTTGCTAAATGCTCAACTGCATTACAAATGTTTTGAATTCCTTCACCAAAGTTTTCACGGCGATGAGCCGTAATAAGCACAACTTTGTCATCTTGCTTTAATTGAATTCCATAAGGTTCAAGCTGGTTCTTCAAACCAGATTTTTCAGAAATTAATTTGCGCCCTAAATACACAGCATCTACAACTGTATTGCCTGTAACAGTAATCAGTTCTGGCGAAATTTGTTCATTGAGTAGATTTCTCTTTGATTGCTCAGTTGGGGCAAAATGCCATTTTGTAATACGGGAAACTAACTGACGGTTCCCTTCTTCAGGAAAAGGATGATCTAAATCATAAGAACGTAAACCCGCTTCGACATGCGCAACAGGTACTTTCATAGAGAACGCGACTAAACCTGCCGCTAAAACAGTCGTTGTATCCCCTTGGATAACAATTGCATCTCTTTTTTGTCCATCTGTATATACCTGTTCAATTTGGCTTAAACCATGTATTAATAACTGATTTAGACTTTGTCCCGCATTCATAATTTTAAGACGATGATCAATTTCAACCCCAAAGAAATCTATCGCATCCCTTACCAACTCATCATGCTGCCCCGTAAAAATAACCTCAACTTGAAAACGTGAATCTTGTTTTGCCAATAAAATAACAGGGGCAAGTTTGATTAATTCTGGACGGGTGCCAAATACAATAGATATAAAAATTTTCTTCATTTTAGAATTCCTTATAAAAAACGAGTTCTACTCGCGTATTGTTGTAATGATCTTTCGTATCTATTGGCACATCTTTAAAGTAATTGCCATATAGTCGTTCAACACGTAATTTTATAGGTTGATAATTAAAAGGCTGCCACGAAATACCGGGGCCATATTCGAATAAATTATTGTAATATTCATCTTTACTATCGGCTAAGCCATGCAATTTCACATAAGCTTGGACAGTTCCATTCTCACCCTTATATACATTTAAGCCCGTACGTAATCGTAAATCCCCAATAACGTTATAATCTTCTCTAGAATAAGTTGCCGCGTTACCATACAAGTCGGTGAAGTAATCATTAAAGCAAAGTGAATTATTACAATTATTTTGAGAATTCCACTCTTGGTAACCCGTAACGCCACCCACTACACTTTCACGAAATTTATCTCTATTACGGTCAATCAGATCGTAACTTCCGCCAACTTCTAGATATGCACGTATAGGGATTGAAGTCCAAGGTTGATAATTAGCGCCTATCCCTAGCGTCACTGCGTTTTCATCAATAATTTCAGGACGTACCCCGCCTTGAGATTGAGTGTCACGGTTTAAGTTTAAAAATCCATACACTTGTGCTCGACCATTATCAAAGTTTTTACCGTAACGGGCTTTAAGTGGGAAAATTACATCGTCATAACGTGACTCATATGAAGGCGCAAAATAAACATCACGGAAGTAAGTTTTCACTTCCCCCCCGCTCAGGTTTTTTACTGCCTGTGTCGCTTTATTGGCAATATCAGCATCTTTAGATTGTGTAAGCTCCTTGAAAACTACCAAAGCTTCTTTATTATTTTTTTGCGAATTGAGTAGATAGGCTTCTTGTAATTTTAAAGTGTCATCTGCTGGATCTAATGCCTCTGCTTTTCTTAGACTTTGCAAAGCGGCGTCTTGTTTACCTAATCTAATCTGTAAATAGGTTAAGCTTTTCCATACCTTAATATCTTGTGGTGTCATCTCTCCGAGTTCTAATAATAACTTCTCCGCATTTTCAGGTTGAGTCTTCTCAATTTTATAAAATTGGTCCCATTTATCATAAATCGGGTTACCGGGTTTATATTCCTGATTAACGATTTCTTGGGCAAATGTAGTTTCAATAGTTAAGAAGCCTAAAGTTGGACAAAGCGAACCGATAAAGATAAAGGAACGAGTTAGAGATTTTATTGTTTTGCTATTTTTCATTTCCACCTCTACAGTAAATTAGAGTTATTAGGGGTCAATTTTTTAAATGATCAATAAATATCATAATTAAAAATAATGAGTTACATCGTTAATTTAGGTTAACGATGTTTTATATAAATAATTTAGTCTCCGTTTTTATTATTGATCTATTCTGTCTTATCGCTAAACTCTCTATAATAATGACATATTTTTTGATCAATAAATTGTAAAACTTCATAGCATCTATAAAGAATTTATAAGGAAAAATTATGGCTTTTCCACATCATGTAGAACATCATGCTATTCACCGTTCAGGCTGGTTAAGAGCTTCCGTATTAGGGGCCAATGATGGAATTATTTCCGTCACTAGCTTAATTATGGGCATGGCAGCTAGTGGAGCCAACTCACACACTCTATTAATTACATGTATTGCCGGATTAATTTCTGGTGCAACCTCAATGGCTGCCGGAGAATATATTTCCGTTAAATCTCAAGAAGATATTGAAAAATCAGATTTAGCAATTGAAGAAAAAGAATTAAAAAAATATCCTCAGAAAGAATTAGATGAGTTAACTCAAATTTATATCTCTAGAGGGCTTTCAAGTGAATTAGCAAAAGAGGTTGCGATACAGCTCACAACACATGATGCTTTAGGTGCGCATGCCCGTGATGAAATTGGTATTCATGAAAATACGGCTGCAAACCCAGTTCAAGCCGCTCTTTCATCCGCCGCATCGTTTTCTTTTGGCGCTTTTTTTCCGATGCTCGCAATCTTATTTACTCCTGAACATTTAATTATGCAAAGTGTTCTCGTTACAGGGATTATTGCTTTAGCTATCTTAGGTGCCCTTTCAAGTTATTTTGCTGGCACATCTAAACTTAAAGGCAGTTTACGCATTACATTGTGGGGTATTCTAGCAATGGCTTTTTCAAGTTGGATTGGCTCATTATTTAATGTTACTCCACTTTAAAAAATAGAACTTATGAACGTTCAATAATCAAATATTTAAAAACTAAATAGCCAATATTATTTGCTCTTGATTCAAATTCCACGTTATGGTGAACATAAAGAAATGAGGTGAATAAAATGCCCCTGTTACAACAACTTGAAATTAAACATCCAATTTTTCTTGCTCCCATGGCAGGTGTATCTACCCCCGAACTTGCCGCGGAAGTTTCTAATCAAGGTGGACTTGGGTCATTAGGACTCGGAGCAAACACGGCGCAAAGTGCGTGCGAACAGATTTTAAAAACCCAAACACTTACAGAGAAATCTTTTCAGGTTAATTTTTTCTGCCATCAACCAGAGCAACTTAATCTGCAAACATCAGCACAATGGATTGAATATTTACGTCCACAATTTGAAAAGTTTGGTGAGCAACCTCCTCAAAATTTGAACTGCATTTATCCAAGTTTTCTTGATAATGATGACTTTTTAAATGTTGTATTAGAAACAAAACCTAAAGCTGTTAGTTTCCATTTTGGCATTCCCCATTCCCATCAAATTCAGGCTTTAAAAAATGCAGGAATTTTAACAATGGTTTCTGCTACCAATTTAGTTGAAGCACAAGCTATTGAAGCTGCTGGCATAGATATTATTATTGCTCAAGGTATTGAAGCAGGTGGTCATCGTGGAATCTTTAATAAAACCTTTGATGCAGCCATCAAAACCAGCGATTTAGTCCAGCTTATTGTAAAACACTGTAAGTTGCCTGTCGTAGCTGCTGGTGGGATTATGAATGGAGCACAAGCGCGCCATATGTTGAGCTTAGGAGCTGCGGCTGTTCAGCTCGGGACCGCTTTTGTACAATGTCGATCATCCAATGCATCTACTGAATATCGTAAAGCTTTATTTAATGAACCAGTAACACAAATTAGTGCGAGTCTTTCTGGCCGTCCAGCCCGTGGTCTATTGAACCACTGGCATACACAAATTGATTTACCAAATCGCCCTCCTCAACCAGAATATCCATATACCTATGACTTAGCGAAGCAATTAAATGCGATTGCAAGCAAACATCAAGACTATGGATATGGTGCTTTTTGGGCTGGTAGTAATGTATCTCAAATAAGAGAACTAGATGCTGCTGATCTAATTAATCAGTTAGTAGTAGAAATATTAGAAGATGAGTAAGACCTTAAAAAGCCAGTGAAGATACTGGCTTTTTTATTTAATGAGTTTGCAATAAATTAATGTGCTCGACTTGCACATCGCTCATCAAATCACCCTGAGCCAATAACTGATTAAAATAGTTTTCGACCACTATTGCTTGCTCGGCTGTACTTTCAACTTTATACATATTTTGGCGGAATTCGTTACTTGAACGTAATCCTTTTGTGTACCAAGCAATGTGTTTACGGGCAATACGGCATCCTGAATATTCACCATAAAATTGATAAAGTTCTGATAAATGCCCAAGTAACACATGCTTCACCTCTTCAATATTAGGTGCCGCTAAATGCTCTCCAGTTTTCAAATAATGAGCAATTTCACGAAAAATCCATGGTCGGCCTTGAGCAGCACGACCAATCATAATGGCATCTGCACCAGTGTAATCGAGTACATATTTTGCTTTTTCAGGGCTATCAATATCCCCATTTGCAATAAGTGGAATATTGATTAATTCTTTGACATGTTTTATCAAATCATACCGCGCTGTATTTAAATACATATCTTCACGTGTACGACCATGTAAGGCGAGTGCAGCAATTCCTGCCTCTTCTGCCCTTTTTGCTACCCTTAAAATATTTTCTTGACCATTTAAAAATCCCAATCGGGTTTTCAATGTAACAGGAACATCAACAGCAGCGACTACCATATCAAGAATTCGTGCCACCAAATCTTCATCTTGTAATAAAGCTGAACCTGCGAGTTTATTACATACTTTTTTGGCAGGACATCCCATATTAATATCAACAATTTGGGCGCCATTTGCCACTTGATGACGTGCAGCCTCAGCTAACTGCTCAGGATCAGAACCGGCAATTTGTGCAGAGATTGGAGCAAGTTCCCCATCAAAATTTGCACGGTAGAGGCTTTTTTTGCTCATCTGCAAAGTCTTATCGGCAGTCATCATTTCACTGACTGCATGGCCTGCGCCAAAATACTTGCAGAGCGTTCTAAATGGACGATCAGTGACCCCCGCCATAGGAGCAACGATTAAATTATTTGACAGTTGATAGGGACCAATATACATATATATTCATACAATTGATGATCAACATAGTATACTTCATCCGCTTAATCGGCTCATCTTTTTATGCAGGTGCTTTCCTCGCCATGAACAAACCGTTGTCTTCCCGTTTTTTATTAAAATCATTCGGTATGGCTGCCGTGTGCATGAGTTTAGCTGCTTGTGGTGATAAAGCTTGGTGGTCAAACAATGATGAGCCTGAACTAGAAAACAAACAGATTAAACGTCTAATTCCATCGCGTGTACATGACCGTGAATCATGGGCTAAAGATATTGACGACATTATGAAAGACTTGGATATTCCTAAAACCAAGAAAAATGTCTGTAGTATTGTGGCAGTAGTAGATCAAGAATCTAACTTTGTCGCCAACCCTCAAGTGCCAGGATTAGGTCAAAAAGCAGTTGAAGAAGTTAGTACGCGTTTAAATGAAAAATTTGAAGATAAGCTTGGCAAAACCATTGGTGGAACAATTGCTGGTTATTTTGAAGAAGTGCTAAAAACTCAGCCTTCTCCTGATAACAACTATATGAGCCAAATGCGTAAAGTTAAAACCGAGAAAGACCTCGATTTACTTTATCGAGAAATTTTCGATTTTATGGCTAAGCATTACCATGTGAGCGCATTAACGGGTGCAGCAAAATTGGTTGGTCAAGATATTGGCGAGAAAATGAACCCTATTACGACCTTGGGTTCTATGCAAGTCCATATTAATTATGCGAAAGCCAATAAACGCTCAAGTATGAGTACCGCTGCACTTCGTGATGACTTATATACGGAATATGGCGGTTTATATTATGGCATACATCGTTTAATGGTGTATCCAGCTAATTATGATAAAGCCATTTATCGATTTGCAGACTATAACTCAGGCATGTATTCTAGCCGTAATGCTGCTTTTCAAAGCATGCTAAAGGACCTAACAGATACAGAAATCAGTCTTGATGGCGATCTACTTCTTTACACAAAAGATGGTGATCCACGCCCAACTCAGAGCCAGTCAGAAAAAGAACTCATTACTGTATTTGCAAAAAATAATGTATTAGTTACGGCCAGACAAATTCGTGATGATCTTAAATTAGAAAAAGAGAAAAAGTTTGAAAGTACACAAACCTATATTGCCCTGACTAAACTTTATAAAACGAAGACAGGTAAAGAGCCTATCTATGCAATTATGCCGCAAGTCGTTATTTCTGGGCCAAAATTAAGTCGTGACTATAATACCAACTGGTATGCAACCCGCGTAAACGGACGATATGAATCATGTATGCAACGAGCGAAACGAATAAGACTATAAAGAGTCTCGCCCTGTTCGATTTTGATGGAACCTTGTGTAGCAAAGACAGTTTTACAGGGTTCATCTTTTATGCTTTATCTAAGCGCCACATTGTTAAGCAAGGCTTGAAAATTCTGCCATGGATTCAAGCCTACTATCTTAACTTTTATCCAGCCCATGCTATGCGCGCCAAGTTATTTCGCAGCATGTTCAAAGATACCTCCGCAATTGAACTGCAAAGATTAGGTGAAGAGTACGCACAAGAGCTAGTCTCTGCGCTCTCACCTGAACTTTTCGCACAGTTGCAACACCACCAGTTACGTGGTGATCGGGTGGTACTGGTTTCGGCTTCAATTGATGTCTACCTTGCCCCACTGTGCAAGTTACTAAATATCGAATTAATTTGTACTGAAACTCAAATTAAAAACGGCATGGTGACGGGTTACTACTCCACCCCAGATTGTAGTAGTGAACAAAAGAAATTAAGAGTACATCAGCAATATACGCTACAGCATTATCATCAAATTTATGCTTACGGTAATAGCTCAGAAGACCTAGACATGTTGAGTCTCGCCACACATCCGTACATGGTGGGTGAAGATCGTGTTCTACCTCGTTTAACGCCAGAAAAAAAGCTCGCATAAAGCGAGCTTTTTTATTTAAACATAACTTAATAAATTGCCATATGATCACGATGAATCATTTCAAGTGAACGGGCTTCACCAAGCACTTGATAAACCTTATCAGAGGCTAAACCTTTAATAATTTCAGCAGATCGCGAGCTAAAATTCACTCGTCCCACTGCAATACGTTTACCTTGTTTATCGACACATTCAACCACATCACCACGATCAAAATGTCCTTCAACAGTTTTAACCCCAACAGGGAGTAAACTGCGATGTTTCAATTTAATCGCTTCAACAGCACCATCATCAATTACAAGACGGCCTGCTGTCTGTAAATGAGCAGCGAGCCACTGTTGATGAGCAGTCATACGGTCTTTATCTGTCGTAAACAACGTACCTAGCATTTCACCCGCCATCGCACGTGACAAGACATTATCACTTTCACCACTTGCGATGAGCGTTGGACAACCCGACTTAGCAGCTAAACGTGCGGCACGAACTTTAGTCACCATACCACCTCTGCCAAGCACACCGCCACCGCCAGCCATTTCGAATAAAACATCGTCCATGGCACGAACAGTAGAGAGTAGTTTAGCATTAGGGTTATGACGTGGGTCTGAGTCAAACATACCCTGCTGATCCGTTAAAATGATCAGCAATTCTGCATGAACCTGTCCTGCAACCATCGCAGCTAGAGTATCGTTATCACCAAAACGGATCTCATCGGTAGATACCGTATCATTTTCATTAATGACCGGAATCACACGCCAATCAATCAAGTTTTGCAAAGCATCACATGAGTTTAAATAACGACGGCGATCCGCTAGATCATCATGTGTCAGTAAAACCTGAGCAGTACGAATACCATGTTCTTCAAGCACACTAGACCAAGTATGAATTAAACCCATCTGCCCAATCGCAGCACAGGCTTGTAGACTGGGTAGATCGGTGGGTCGACTCGCAAGCTTCATACGAACCATACCTTCTGCCACAGCTCCAGAAGACACTAAAATAATTTCGTGTCCGGCATTGTGTAGATCTGCAATCTGTTTCGCCCAATGCGAAATAGCATCCAAATCTAAACCTTGCCCATTGGCTGTGAGTAAAGATGATCCGATTTTAACAACGATTCGTTTACACTCACTGAGCTGACGTTGCCCATCGACCACTTCTATCATGTTTTCCTCGGTTTTCTAGTCACGAACGTAGACGCTTTCTACATCATTGTCGTCTTCATCATCGTCAAAATCATCATCATCGCCTAACATGCCTTCAAGACGTTGTGCTCGACGCATAGCGCGATATGCTTCTTTTGCCGCAATGGTTTGTTCACGTGTTTCAACTTCTAGTTGTTCACGGAAAGCTTTTACTTCTGCTGCATATTCAGGATCTTCAACTTCGCGTTCACGTTGTTGTTCAAGCTGATCCATGAGGTAATACACAACCTCTTTCGTTCCTTCACTTAATAAGCCTGATGTCTTAAAGACAGGTCCAGTCCACTCTAGTTCATCTAGAATATGCTGACACCACTCTTCACGACTTTCTTCAGCAATCTGATCAAGTTTATTCAGTACTAAAACAACTGGTAGTTTAGCCAAAGTAGGTGAAAACTTAACTAACTCGTTCATAATTGCTTTTGCATTATGTGCCGGATCTGAACCATCAATTGGCTGCACATCAATAATGTGTAAAAGGATACGCGTACGTGCCAGATGTTTAAGGAAACGAATTCCCAAACCTGCACCTTCTGCTGCACCTTCAATCAACCCAGGAATATCGGCCATTACAAATGAACGATGACGGTCAGCATCTACAACACCTAGGTTTGGAACCATGGTTGTAAACGGATAGTCTGCCACTTTTGGTTTTGCAGCACTTACAGCACGAATAAAGGTTGATTTACCAGCATTTGGCATGCCCAATAAACCAACATCTGCCAATACTTTTAATTCAAGGCGAATTTCACGAAATTCACCTTTTATACCAGTCGTACATTTACGCGGAGCACGGTTAGTTGATGATTTAAAGTGGGTATTCCCCAAACCACCATCACCACCACCTGCAACCAGAATTCTTTGGCCGTCTTCAACCAAATCGCCAATAATATCGCCTGAATCTGTATCAACAATTGTTGTACCAACAGGTACTTTTAAAACCACATCTTCACCACCACGTCCGGTACAGTTAGCACCTGCACCATTCTTTCCGCGCTCAGCACGGAACTTACGTGTGTAACGGTAATCGACTAGCGTACTCGTATCATCATCAGCTTGAATATAGATACTTCCACCACGTCCGCCATCACCACCATCTGGGCCACCAAATGGGACAAATTTTTCACGGCGAAAACTGGCTACGCCATTGCCACCGTCGCCAGCCTCTACGGTAATGACTGCTTCATCAACAAAGCGCATCTGCCAATCCTCTAAAAACTCTAAAACCGCCTATTCTGCCATATTTTAATAAAATTCTCGAATATAAAATGGGACAATTCCTATTTATAACGATCTGTTTTTATATTTAAGTCATCAGAAGCATTTTAGATCCACAAATACAGCTTATATTGAAAATAAAATGCAGGATGACTATTTAATTTTTAAGGATGAACATTCCGTAGAGGTAAGGTCATTTGCATATCAAGATTTGCTTTTGTTTTTGGAATCGAATTATACATAATGGCATTAAATGAAGAGACATTCCCCATTTCCATAGGGTCATTCACTTGTAGACTTGGTTTAAACTGATGTTTAACCGATAAATTTACTGGCTCATCAAATTCAAAATAAACAGGACCATCAAAAACAATTTTAATCGGAATGGTATAACTACGCTTTAACTGAAAAGGCACATCTAACTTTATGGGAATATCAAGTTTAAGTGGAAATTTAGGTAACAACTTATTTTGATAGATCAAATCTGTAGTTGTTTCAAGAGGCATAACCTGATCAATTTTTAGAGTCGTTGTGTAATCAACATTGACTGTAACGGGTGTCTCTACAGCAAAACTGATATCTGCTAAATATTTCCCTTTCAGCGGTAGAGTCAGTTGGCGGTCTATATCCAATGTTGTATCAAGTTTACCAATAGATTGGACTTGCAAAGTGTTGCCAACTTGAATCTTTGTTTCTAAAGAGTCAGGTAAACTAATATCTGCGTTATGAGCCGAAACCACTACATTCGCCTGAATATTGAGATATACCCAAAACATAACAGCGGCAAGTATCATCATTAAAATGAAACTGATGAGCATACTCTTGAGTGAACGAAACATTACCATCCACCCTATTGATCAGCTGTCGTCTGTGATGTTTCTGAACCTAATACCCGATTTAATCGCATACTGGACAGAGGAATTTTTAACTCACCATTTGCGATCTTCACAGGCAATGTGTTTTTAACATCAACTGAAGCATTTAGCGCTGTTTTAACAGGTACACTCAAATTACCCTCAATTGGAATATTTGTATCTAATCTTGCTTTTAGAGGAATATGTAAATTTTCTTTTAATACTGTCCGCACTGGCGCATCAAATTTCAAATGAACCTTTTGCTCAAGTGGAACATTAATATCAATCGGAACATCAAGTTTTAATGGAATTGATCCCTTTAACGGTAAGGTAATATCACGCCCCAAAACTCTGACTTGAACCTTCGTATCAATTGGTAAATTTTGCTCAACTTTTAATACTTCTTTGACAGGAATTGTTGTGCTAATCGGCACCATATTATCGAAATAAACACGCGGAGTTAACGTTTGTGTTAATGGAATATTCAATTGCTCATCAATTGGAATACTGGCATTTACCCGCCCTTTTACATCCACATTTAAAGCATCTTGTACTTTAACCTTAACCTGTAGAGGTTCTTGCAAGTCAATAGCAACTGCCTGATTCTTCAGTGGAATATAAATATTAAAATGCTTAAACACCCATATTGCAATGAGTACACCACATAAATTGGCAATAATGATGAATATAAAAACGACCAACAAACGTTTAAACTGCGACAATTCCAATCCCTTACTATTTTCTTTTTTTCCTTAATTCGTATTCTCATTTATTTACAAAAAATAGTCAGCATATATTTTGTACGGTTGTAAAAAAACCCAGTCTAAACTGGGTCTTTTTGTGAAAATCTTTTATAGATCGTTAAATGATCTTAAGCATTCAATTCTGCAGGAATTTTTTTGTAGCTTACGCCGCACATTTGTTCAGCGATACGTAATACCTGACAGCTATAACCTACTTCGTTATCGTACCAAACATAAGCAGTTAAACGGTTACCAGAAGTAATCGTTGCTTGAGCGTCATATACACCAGCAGTACGAGAACCGATAAAGTCACTCGATACAACTTCAGTCGAGTTGGTATAACCAATTTGACCTTGAAGGCTAGAGTTAATTGAAATTTGACGAATGTATTCGTTCACTTCTTCGCGATCAATTTCTTTATCAAGCGTTAAGTTCAAGATAGCAAGAGATACGTTTGGTGTAGGAACACGTACAGAGTTACCAGTTAACTTACCTTTTAATGCAGGTAATGCTTTAGCAACTGCTTTAGCTGCGCCAGTTTCTGTAATTACCATGTTTAAAGTAGCAGCACGACCACGACGATCTGCTTTATGGTAGTTGTCGATCAAGTTCTGGTCATTTGTAAATGAGTGAACAGTTTCAACATGACCATTAAGAACTTTATATTTGTCATCCAATACTTTAAGAATTGGAGTAATTGCATTTGTTGTACAACTTGCAGCAGAGATGATTTTGTCTTCATCTAAGATGTCGGTATTGTTTACGCCAAATACAACGTTTTTCATTTCGCCTTTACTTGGTGCAGTCAATACAACACGTGCAACGCCTGGGCATTTCAAGTGTTGGCTTAGACCTTCAGCATCACGCCATTTACCAGTATTGTCGATTAAAAGTGCATTTGAAATACCGTATTCAGTATAGTCAACTTCACTTGGGCTAGACGCATAAATCACTTTAATGAAGTTACCATTAGCAATGATTGCTTCGTTTTCTTCATCAACAGCGATTGTGCCAGCGAAAGTACCGTGAATAGAGTCACGACGAAGTAAAGAAGCACGTTTTGCTAAATCGCCATCAGAAGATTTACGCACAACAATTGCTTTAAGGCTTAAACCACGACCCAGACCTGATTGGCTAATAATTAAACGAGCCAAGATACGGCCAATACGACCAAAACCATAAAGAACGACATCTTTAGGTTGTTCAGAAGTTGCGCTACCTTTGATTGACTCAACTGCTTGAGCAACAAAAGCATCAACATCACCGCCTTTTTCTTTATATTCAACAGCAAGTTTACCGATATCAACTTCTGCAGAACCAATATTTTCAAGCTTAGCTAAAGCTTCTAAAATTGGGAATGTATTTACAACAGAAAGCTCAACGTCTACAACACGTGTACGACGGTGAGTTTTCAAAATTTGGATAACAGAACGGTTAATTAAAGAGCGACCGTAAACAGATACGACAATATTTTTTTCACGGTATAATTGTCCGATTAATGCAATCATACGTTCCGCGATTTCTTCACGGTTTTTCCAACGGCCTTGGTGTTCAGCATGCAGGGCGATGATAGTGTCTTTGCTCACAGATACGTCCTCTAATTAATTATATCTAGGCGTGATTTTTTAAACCCCGTAATTGTAATGGAATTATTGGCAAGAATGAATCAAAAGCTGACGATAGTGATTAGATTTTCCTAAAATTCATCATAAATTCATAAAATACCTATAATTATTTTTTATTATTTTATTGTTTAAAGCAGCTAAATTTTTGCTTTTTCTTACTTTTTAGATTCTGAGCCTCTAATCAAACTCATCATTTTTTAATCTTTTTTGATATTTCGCGATGTTAAGTTGCAAATTTTTGGCTTTTTGACGTTGCTGATAAAGGTGAACTGCACCTTCTAAAACGAGTACAAATACTGCACACCAGATCGGAATATAAGTGAACCATTCTTCTTGGCCAATACTCTCCCCTAGAACTAAAGAAGCTAAAGCAAGTAATACAGGTTCCAAATATCCTAAAAGTCCAAACACGACTAATGGTAAAAAGCGACTTGCCAGAATATAACTTCCTAAACCAATAGCACTTAAAATTCCAAGCCCAACAATGACCAAAGCAAGACTCGGTTGGTCTATAAATTTGCTATAAGGGAGTAAACCTGTATGAGTTAAATAAATTGCAATCGGTAGAATAATGACTAAGTCCCACCAAAAACCGCCTAAATTGTCTGTTTTAATGGTCTTACGTAATAAAAAATAGGCCGAATAACCAACTGCAACCAGTGCAGTTTCCCAAGCAATACTTCCTAAACGCCAGATCTCATGGCCGACTCCAATGACTGCAAGAATAATTGCGACCCATTGAAATTTTGATATTTTTTCGCCATACAGCACACTTCCAGCCAAGACAAGAACAAGCGGCAATAGAAAGTAGCCTAAAGATACTTGTAAGCCACGCCCATGCATAGGCCCCCATAAAAACAGCCAAAGTTGTACTGAAGTTAAAATGGAGGTTGTGATTAATAACAATAATAAAGACGGCTTTGCCAAAATACGCTGGTAGATATTTTTTATATATCCTAAATCACCGCTCCACCACATAAACAAAGTGAGAACTGGTAGTGTTGCAATAATCCGCCATCCAAAAGTCTGTTCACTATCAAGCTGACTTAACAATTGAGTATAAAAATAAAGTACACCAAAAGTGATAGATGCCATGACAGACAAGCTCACGCCCTTAAACATCATCACCCTCTTAGACTTTAGTAAAAACAGCTCACCACAATACTTGATTTATCCACTATAAAAAAGAAAAAACCATGTAAAAACATGGTTTTTTATTAATCAGACATCTACAGCTATTCTTTATGTTCTGTATGAATAATATCGCGAATATCAAAACCTAATGTTTTTGCATAATTTAGATATTCATCAACCACTTCTTGTTCAGGATGAGGTGTTCTTGATAACACCCAAAGATATTTACGAGAAGGTTCTCCCACTAAAACAGTTTGATAGTCTTCATCTATTTTTAAAATCCAGTAATCTCCACGAATGACTGGAATCCATCTCACAGCTTCTGGTAAGAAACTCACCTTCAATTTCGTGTTATATGGCGGATTTACGACAAAGGCTTCACCAATAGATTGCTGTAATTGTTTTCTATTATCATAACAGCGATTATCTACAACCACATTTCCATTTTCATTTAAGGTATAAGTTGCAGATACGTTGTAAGCACATTTTTTTTGAAAAAAAGCAGGCTTACGGGCGACTTCATACCAGACACCTAAATATCGGTCCAGTTCAACTTTATAAACGGTTTGCAAATGTTTCGGCTGAGCATAGACATACGTTCCAACAGCTAAACTAGCCAAAACAACACCGCCCAACGCAATTTTAGCCAAACGCCAACTGGCTTGCGGAACATTATTTCGAAATGCCATTGTTGCCCTCAACGATTAGTTGTGAATACAAAAGAACTCAAACATCTACAGTAGCTTGTTTTTTAAACACATTATGTAGCGTTATGTATTCGTTTATTGCAACATCTGCGCTTTTAATCGAATGATTTCATCACGTATCCGCGCTGCTTGCTCGAACTGCAAATCTTTCGAGGCCTTTAACATATCTTTTTCAAGCTTAGTAATATGCTTACTAAACAGTTTAGGATCTGAAAGAATATGTCTTTCATCTGCACTCAATGCTTGTGCTTGTTCAAGTACTTTTTCATCAATCTCGTCGTCTGAAAGTACCTCACCCGAGTCAATTTCTTTGATGACCTGACGAACAGCACTGCGTGGTGTAATACCATGCAGCTCATTAAATTCAATTTGTTTGGCTCTACGACGATCAGTTTCATCTATTGCTTTTTGCATAGAATCGGTAATTCGGTCAGCATATAAAATTGCTTTACCTTTCACATTACGCGCAGCACGACCAATCGTCTGAATGAGTGAACGTTCCGAACGTAAGAAACCCTCTTTATCTGCATCTAAAATAGCAACCAAAGAAACTTCAGGCATATCCAGACCTTCACGTAGCAGGTTAATGCCGACTAAAACATCAAATACACCAGTACGTAGTTCATGAATAATTTTGACGCGTTCAACCGTATCAATATCTGAGTGGAGATAAGCGACCTTAACGCCATATTCTTTTAAATAAGAAGTCAGGTCTTCTGCCATACGCTTTGTTAAAGTGGTAATTAATACCCGTTCATTCAAGTTTTTACGAATATTAATTTCAGAAAGAACATCATCTACTTGGGTTAAGACAGGGCGAATCTCAATTTCAGGATCGATTAGACCTGTTGGACGTACCACCTGTTCAACGATTTGGTCTGACTTTTCTAATTCATATTTAGCAGGTGTTGCACTTACAAAAATTGTCGTCGGTACAATACGCTCCCACTCTTCAAATTTCATCGGACGGTTATCAAGCGCACTTGGCAAACGGAACCCATAATTCACTAAGTTTTCTTTACGTGACCGGTCACCTTTATACATCGCTCCAATTTGCGGAACAGTAACGTGTGATTCGTCAATAATGAGCAAAGCATCTTCTGGAATATAGTCGAATAAAGTCGGCGGTGCTTCACCAGACGGACGCCCAGACAAATGACGCGAATAGTTTTCGATACCATTGGTATAACCCAACTGCTGCATCATTTCCAGATCGTAACGTGTCCGTTGTTCAATACGCTGTGCTTCAAGCAATTTGTCATGTTCACGGAAGAATTTAAGCTGATCTTGTAATTCATCTTTAATTGTATCGATAGCACGGGTCAAATGATCTTTTGGTGTCACATAGTGGCTTTTCGGATAAATCGTTATCCGAGAAACTTTACGAACCATTTTACCAGTTAGCGGGTCAAACCAACGGATTGAATCGACCTCATCATCAAATAGTTCAATACGAATCGCATGTTGATCAGATTCCGCTGGGAAAATATCAATAATTTCGCCGCGAATACGATAAGTACCACGTAAAAATTCAAGTTCATTGCGCGTATATTGCATTTCAACCAATCGGCGGATGATTTCATCTCGACTTACTCGGTCGCCCTCAACCACATGCAGCAACATTTGCATATAAGCATTCGGGTCACCCAAACCATAAATTGCAGAAACCGATGCCACAATAATTGCATCACGACGTTCTAATAAAGCTCGTGTTGCTGATAACCGCATCTGGTCAATGTGATCATTAATGGCTGAATCTTTTTCAATAAACGTATCCGAAGATGGAACATAAGCTTCTGGTTGGTAGTAATCGTAATAACTTACAAAATATTCGACCGCATTATTGGGGAAGAAAGATTTAAACTCACCATAAAGCTGGGCAGCCAAAGTTTTGTTATGAGCCATCACAATTGTAGGTCGCTGTGTTTGGGCGATTACATTTGCCATGGTATAGGTTTTACCTGAGCCCGTTACCCCTAGCAATAACTGATTACGAAAACCATGCTCGATACCATTGACCAGCTTTTCAATTGCCTGTGGCTGATCACCTGCTGGCTGATAATGAGTGACCAGATCGAAAGGTTGATTTTCGTTCAAAGTTATCTCTCTTTATGAAAAAATTGAATTTAACGTCTCCCCCATTAATGGGGATTTTTATCTTAATTTAAAGTGCAAATTGAGTTGGAAATTCAATGTAAAAGATTAAGCATCTTAACACTTGACCAATACCATAATCAGTTGCAACATGAAGCTATCCATTAAATAAAAAGCATAACCATGACCTATCAATATCATGATGAAAGTATTGTAACCGAACTTCCCGAAGATACAGTTTTTGTATTTGGAAGTAACCTTGCTGGACAGCACGGTAGCGGTGCAGCACGCGTTGCCAGTCAACACTTCGGAGCAGTTGAAGGTGTAGGTCGCGGCTGGGCTGGTCAAAGCTTTGCAATTCCCACCCTAAATGAACATATTCAACAAATGCCTCTTTCACAAATTGAGCACTATGTTGAAGATTTTAAAATATATGCAAAAAATCATCCTAAAATGAAATATTTTGTCACGGCTTTAGGTTGTGGCATCGCAGGTTATAAAGTTTCTGAAATTGCACCACTGTTTAAAGATATCCATCACAACGTTATCTTTCCAGAATCTTTTAAACCTTATGTTGAAGATAATGCGGTTTCTGAATTTCCGACATTGACTCAAAAGATGGTAAAAAGTTTCATTAATGATGAGGTTATTTTTTACTTTAATCATGGAAGTGAATCTTTTGAAGAAGCCTTAGATAAAACAGATTTATCAAGTGCCGAAAAAGCGATTGCTCTTATTGTTTTAAATGAAGAGCTATACCCTCGGGATCGTTATGGCCGAGGCCGTGATCATGAGCTGAGTGATATTTTAGGTAAGCTCAATGGTAAAATTTTCGACCTGCACGGAAACTCTGAGGGCGCCATGATTTTTGTAAGTGCTGTGGTTGCACTCATGGAACTTTATGATTTTGATGAGCAAGACTTTATCAAACTCTGGCGTGGTGAAAAGAATATTGATCACCCCATTAATCGTTAATTTTTCTTATAAATTTATGAGTTAAGCAGATAATATCTGCTTTCTCATTATTTTATTTTCACTTACATTTAATCTTTATATTTTTAATTATTCTAATAGATTTAAGTTCTTTAGCTTCCCAAATTCTAATTTTTCTCATTATACTTTAAGGCAAACTGAATACTTAAAGAAACATATGGAAACTTTAGATTCTTCAATTTTTGACCTTAGCCCAATTCCAATGTGGATTGAGGATTTCAGTGAAGTTAAACAACAATTTGATTTATGGAGAAATCAAGGTATTGAAAACCTCCATGAATTTTTAAGTCAAAATAAAAACTTAATCAGTGAATGTGCACATAAAATTAAAATTGTTCGTGTTAATCAAAAAACATTAGAACTTTTTGAAGCAAGAACTCACGAAGAGCTATATTCGAATTTAAATCTTATTTTTAAAAAAGAAATGTTCGAATCACATATTCATGAACTGGAAGAACTATGGAATGGTAAAACTCACTTTTCAAGTACGACTGTAAATTACACCTTATCAGGCAAACGTATTGATGTTCAGCTAAGAGGTTCTATTTTACCCGGCTCTGAATCGACCTTTGAGCGTGTATTAATTACCACCGAAGACATTACGCCCTATCAAAATGCACTTCGTGAGGAAGCAAAAAATCGTCGATTAGCTGAGTCTATGTTTATCTATTCACCCACTTCTCTTTGGGTCGAAGATTTCAGCCGTATAAAAAATAGAATTGATCAACTCAGGTTATTAGGTATTGAAGATTTTAGAACTTTTCTAGATGTCCATCCTGAATTTGTCCGTCAGTGTGTAGAAGATATTCTGATTTTAGATGTTAATCAGGCAACTCTTGATTTATTTAAAGCTTCTGATAAGTCGACCCTTTTAAGAAATACACATAAGATTTTTGCTGAAGAGATGATTGAAACCTTTCGGGAACAACTCATCGAATTATGGCAAGGTAATATTCATCATAAGCGTGAAGCGATTAACTATGCCTTAGATGGGCAAATAAGAAATGTCTTACTTCAATTTACCGTTTTTCCTGGTTATGAAGACACTTGGGGACTGGTGCAGGTTGCACTTACCGATATTACCGCACGAAAAAAAGCGGAAAACTATCTTGAATATTTGGGGCAACACGATGTTCTGACCAAACTATATAATCGCGCTTTTTTTACAGAAGAACTTAACCGTTTAAACCGAAGCATTATTCGACCTGTTTCTTCAATTTTCTTAGATATGAATGGATTAAAAGAAACAAATGATCAGTTTGGTCATGATATTGGGGATGGCTTATTGCGCCGCGTCGGAAATATTTTAAGTCAGGCCATTTTAAATACAGCATATACGGCTTCTAGAATAGGTGGCGATGAATTCGTGATTTTAATGCCGGGGGCAGATGAGGCGAATGTTCTAATTATGCTTCAAACTATTCAAGAACTTTTTAATATCGACAATCAATATTATTCAAGCCACCCAATTAGCATTGCAATTGGACATGCAACAACTCAAGCAAATGAACAAATTGAGGACATGTTAAAGCGAGCTGACCATCACATGTATCAAAAGAAAAAAAGCTATTATCAGGAAATTTTATTTAATCAATAAAAAAACAGGCATATTGCCTGTTTTCGAGATTAGCGTTTTCCCATAGAACGACGAGTACCACGCGGAGGCATCCACGTTCTATCTGCGTATTGCTCTGGTTTTGGACGCACTTGGTTGTGTACCGCGTCGTCGGCTTCATTGCTATCATTCGGCATTGGGAATGGCAATTTCACCAAAGCCTTTTTCTGTTTTGGCTGTTGCTCAGTCATGATTCATTCTCGAAATTTCGATTGCGACCTATTATAAATGATTTTCTCATTTCTTTCTAAAAAAGCTTCAATTGAATAAATATTGCTTAAGGTGATTACTAAACTAAACTTTTTTACATCTGAAAAGGTTCACATCCGCAAATTACTTAATTTTTGCGATAAGATAGTATGCTTTTTATTTTTTAATCCCATAAGAGGAATATTGCCGTGGACGTACGTCTTTCTGATCGTGTCAATGCTATCAAACCGTCCCCTACACTTGCTGTAACCAACAAAGCTGCTGAACTTAAAGCTGCTGGCAAGAATGTGATTGGTTTAGGTGCTGGCGAACCAGACTTTGATACCCCTCAACACATCAAAGATGCTGCAATTGAAGCGATTAATAATGGTTTCACCAAATATACGGCTGTAGATGGTACTCCTGGGTTAAAAAAAGCAATTATTGCTAAGTTTAAACGTGATAATAATCTTGATTATCAAGCGAATCAGATTTTGGTTTCATGTGGTGGTAAGCAAAGCTTCTTTAACTTAGCTCTTGCTCTATTAAACAAAGGTGATGAAGTTATCATTCCAGCACCTTTCTGGGTAAGCTACCCAGATATGGTTATTATTGCTGAAGGTACTCCAGTCATTGTGAAATGTGGTGAAGACCAACGTTTCAAAATTACTCCTGAACAATTAGAAGCGGCTATTACTCCTAACACTCGTTTAGTTGTATTAAACAGCCCATCTAACCCGACAGGTATGATCTATAGCAAAACTGAATTAGAAGCTTTAGCTGAAGTATTACGTCGCCATCCACAAGTGTTTGTTGCATCTGACGATATGTATGAACCAATTCGTTGGGAAGATGAGTTCTACAACATCGCAACTGTTGCTCCAGATTTATATGACCGCACGATTGTTTTAAATGGTGTTTCTAAAGCATATGCGATGACAGGTTGGCGTATTGGCTATGCAGCCGGCCCAGCAAAAATCATTGGCGCAATGAAAAAAATCCAGTCTCAATCAACTTCAAACCCAACTTCAATTTCACAAGTTGCTGCTGAAGCTGCGTTGAATGGTCCTCAAGACGTACTTCAACCAATGATTAAAGCGTTCAAACGCCGTCATGACTTAGTTGTAAATGGCTTGAATGAAATCAAAGGGATTTCTTGCTTGCCTGCTGACGGTGCTTTCTATGCCTATGCAAACATTCGCCCTCTTATTCGCGCAAAAGGCTTAAAATCTTGCACAGAATTCTCTGAATGGTTACTAGAAGAGACTGGCGTAGCAGTAGTTCCTGGTGATGCATTTGGTTTAGGCGGTTTTATGCGTATTTCATATGCAACTGCTGATGAAGTACTCGTTGATGCGTTAGCGCGTATCAAAAAAGCTGCTGACTCAATTGAAGGCGTAGATGCTGCTATCGCTTCTATTGAAGCTGAAAAAACAGCTAAGTAATTTGTAATTTTAAAAAGAGGCCTCAACTTCAAGTTGAGGCCTCTTTTTTTATGAATAGAAAATTAAAAATTTTATTCTTAGCTACTATTTATGACTCAGCAGAATTAAATAAAGCCTCGACCTCAGCTTCAGTCATTTTTTTTGTATTATTTTTAAAAGCATAAAAACTAGGTTTTGAATCAATAAAAATTTCCAGATCTAACTTTAAGTCATTTACAGGTTCATCTAAAGAAAATGCATTAATGTTGCAGTAGCCTTGATCCTTAGTTCTCCAAAAAATTGTAGTTCCACAAGCGTTGCAAAAACCTCTTTCTCCCCATTCGGAAGAGTTAAAAATACTCAGATGCTCTTGTTGAATAAACTTTAGACTGCCTTGTACAACATCAATCGTCATAATAACACCACTGGTTTGTCGGCGGCACATCGCACAATGGCAAACATGGACATCATGATTTTTTAGCTCTACCTCAAATGTAGTATTACCACATAAACATTGACCGTTCATTATTATTTCCCATTGATAAGTTTTATATTTTTAATTTCATAAAATATTCTGTCTAATTAAAATTTACAAGTTTATAAACTATAACTGAACTTATCACTCCATTTTTCTAACTTGACAATAGTACTTTTACATCATAATTTAAATCTAAGTTCCATTTAAGAACTTACAAAATTAAAGGACTCAAAAATGAAAAATCCCATGGAAATGACTGGTCTTGAATTTTTACAAGCGATGATTGATGGCCATATTCCAGCAGCAAGTATTAGTAAAACTATACCCATGCAACCTACTGAAATTTCAGAAGGTTCTGTTACATTCAAAGCCCAAGCAGATCATAATCATCTAAATCCGCTAGGCGGCGTACATGGGGGCTTTGCTGCTACAGTTTTAGACTCTGTGACTGGCTGTGCCGTACACACCATGCTACCTGCTGGCGTAGGCTATGGAACTATCGACCTCAATGTAAAAATGTGTCGTCCAATTCCAAAAAACCATCCTTTAATTGCAACAGGTAAAGTCATTAACATAAGCAAAAATTTGGGTATTTCCGAGGGTAAAATTATTGATGAGGAAGGTAAACTGTATGCCTATGCAACAGCAACCTGCATGATTATTCGCCCATAGTCATAAGAGGCAGCCTTACACCGCTGCCTTTTTTATTGAGTAATCTGGATTATCTGGACGATCACAAGTTTGCACCACTATATAAGGTGCCCAAATATTTTTAAGTTGAAGTTCTATAACTTCCTGATGTTCAGTAGACCAAGCTAGAACTTTATTTTTACCCAGCAGTAACTCCCCTTCTAATTGAAAAATATATAGGGGTTTAGATTGATCTAATACTTTTGAACTTTTTAAAACTTTTAGTGAACTATGCACATTCCATTTAGAACTAAACCAAAGCTGCAATAAATCACCTAAATACAAATCCTGCTTTTTAAAAGGATAAGCATCAATCGACGCACCCTTTACAGGTGTGTAATAAGAGTCTGGTCGACTTAAAATATTGAGATAATTGCGTTGATAAAAATCAAAATTAGAAAAAATAGAAGCAATAGTAAGTGTTTTCATACTTATCTCCGATTTAGCCATTTTAGTGCTGGCAAGTTGGTTTAAATCCACACTGTTTGGATTTCTCCAAACACTTGTTCTTGTTTAAATCTAGCAATTGAATTTTTAAAGTGCAAGTAATTTACTCCAACACCTTCCAACTGATCAAATAAAAAGCATACAACACAAAAATGAAGGCAACATAGCGATTTTCACTTGACCCTTCTCAAAATCTCCTTATAATCGCATGCAGATTCTCCCATAGCTCAGTCGGTAGAGCGACGGACTGTTAATCCGCAGGTCCCTGGTTCGAGCCCAGGTGGGAGAGCCAAATACTAAAAAGCCCGCAGCATTAAAGCGGGCTTTTTTTTGCCATAAATTTATCAATAACTATAAAAAATCCCCTATCATGACGTAGAGGATTTAATGATTAATCTACTAGTTTCATTCAATGACCTAATCCAAATCAAAAAGAGATATCACTTTCAATCCTCTTCTTAGGTCATTTTTAAACTTATTATTCTACTTCAACAACTTTTAGGGGATTAAAGGACTGAGAAGTCGGCATCATTTCAATACGGTTAATATTAATATGTGAAGGCTGTGATGCGACCCACGCTACCGTATTTGCAATATCTTCAGGCAAGATTGGGTTCTTTTTATCATATAGACTATTTACCTTTTCCTGATCGCCCTTGAAGCGCACCAAAGAAAATTCTGTACCACCACAAAGACCTGGCTCAATATTAGTTATTCGAATACCAGTACCAGAAAGATCAGCTCGAAGATTTAAACTAAATTGCTCTACAAATGCTTTGGTTGCCCCATACACATTACCACCCGGATATGGGTATGTACCTGCAATTGATCCCATATTGATGATTAAACCTGACTTTTTCTTCACCATATTCGGTAAAATTAACCGCGTAACGGTAATCAATCCTTTAATATTGGTATCTACCATGGTGTACCAATCATCCAAATCTGATTTATCCGCTGGCTCCAGCCCTAATGCTAATCCGGCATTATTAACTAATAAATCAATTTGACTGATTTGGAATTCGGTTGGTAAATCAACCAATGCTTTATTTATATTTTCTACTGTATCTGTCATATCAAATACGAGTGGATAGAATTTTTCACCAAGCTCTTGTTGTAATTCTTTTAGCTTTTCTGCCCGTCTTCCACATCCAATAACCTTATAACCTAACTCAATCAGTTTTTTTGAAATACTATAACCAAAACCCGCAGAAGCGCCTGTAACTAATGCTAACATTCTTATATCCTTAAAATATTCGACTACTTTAGTTGAACCGATTATGAACAAACCTATCTTTATATTTACATAATATTCGTTATTACTTTCAAAAATAAAAGAATTTTCTAAAAAATTTAATTATGGATAACAATATTTAAGGAAATGAATTATATAAATATGACTTATGAAAACGGTAAAAGAATCAAAACAGCATATCCCAAACTAAAATAGATTATAAAAATAATTAAAAATTAAAGAGTTAAAATAAAAAAAGTTTACCTAGGAAGATAAACTTTTTTGATTATGCAGGTACGCCGCTGTGAAAACGAAAGGTATCGTCAGGCGTTAAAATCAGGTTCTTTTCAACCTCACGAATATGCTCAATGCGCTGCTGAATATCCTCTTTAGGATTTTTCATTTTTGCAGTTTTTGCAACATCAAGTGCAAGTGCCAAATAGTCTTCAAAATGACGAGACTCTGACTTAAGCAAATAGCGATAATAGCGTCCCAACTCTTCATCTACACGTGGGGCAAGTGCATGAAAACGTTCGCATGAGCGAGCCTCAACAAAAGCACCTACCACAAGTACATCAATTAAAGCTTCCGGCTCATAAGTACGAATTTCTTTACGCAATCCACCTGCATAGCGCCCTGCACTTAAGCCATCCCATTTCTGACCACGCTTGGCCATTAGCTCAAGCACTTGTTCATAATGGAGCATTTCTTCCCGTACCAGTTGTGCAAGCTTCACTTGCAAATCAGGGAAAAAGCTATAGCGGAACATTAAGTTCATTGCTGTACTAGCTGCTTTTTTTTCGCAATTAGCATGATCTTGCATCAAGATATCTAAATTATTGACCGCCTCATCTAGCCATGCCTTTGGAGTTTGACATCCTAAAAAGGCCAAAACAGGTTGCATTAGTTCATCGTAATTGATACTCGACATAACCAATTATCCTGCCACCTGAATTGCTGCTTTCATATCTTTGACAGCTTGAACAAGACCTACAAAAATGCTCTCAGCAATAATTGAGTGCCCAATATTTAATTCATGAATTTGTGAGATAGCAGCAATTGGAGCAATATTTTTAAGGTTAAGTCCGTGACCCGCATTTACCACCAAACCTTTTGAAGCTGCGTATTCAACACCTTTAATAATACGTGCCAACTCAGCCTGTTGGTCTTGCTCCGTTGCCGCATCTGCATATGCACCCGTGTGCAACTCAATCGTAGGTGCGCCACATGCAACTGCTGCATCAATTTGAGCTAGATCAGCATCAATAAATAATGATACGTCGCAACCAATAGCGGCTAAGGTCTGAGTTGCAGCTTTAACTTTTTCAAAGTTACCTACTACATCCAAACCACCTTCAGTTGTTACTTCTTGGCGTCTTTCAGGAACGAAGCATACATGCTGTGGCTGAATTTCTTTCGCAAACTCGACCATTTCATCAGTAACAGCCAACTCTAGATTCATGCGTGTTTTTAGTAATGGTCGCATACGACGTACGTCATCATCCTGAATATGGCGACGGTCTTCACGCAAATGCAAGGTAATCCCCTCTGCACCAGCTTGTTCACAAATAAGAGCAGCTTCTACAGGGTCTGGGTAAGTAGTACCGCGCGCCTGTCTTAAAGTAGCAACATGGTCTATGTTTACACCAAGCAATGCAGCCATAAAAAAATCCTAATTACGATTGAGTTTGAGTATTTTGAATCCACAATTGTCGACTTTTTAGGGGACGATCTCCTAAAAGCGATGTAATCATTTGACGGTATAGTTTACCTAATAATTGTAATTGTTCGTGAGAAAAATCCTGCCCTTGCTCATAATCCACCATAGACAAAATCGCTTTTCCTGACAAAGAGGAACGACTCGCCTGCGCAACAAGAGCAAAACCTTCGGTCACTTGAAATTGATAGAACTGATGAGCCTGTATTGGCTGCTGCTGAGTATCAATTGAAAAATCAAGTGCGTACCCAAGTTCAGGCAAAAGCACATGTTCGAACTGGCGTAATATCTGTCTTAAAAAAAGATCGGGTTGATCAGTAGAAGCGAGCTGCTGTAACTGCAATAGAGTTAACTGATATTGCTCAAAAGATTGAGGCATTGCCTCTTCAAGTGGGCATAGCCGAAGAATGATTTCACTTAAATAAAATCCGGCAAAAAAGGCGTCACCAAAAAAGAAAACAGGCTGATTTAATATTTCTAACTTAGTAAAGTTCTTCAGCTCACTTTTACCAGTTGCTTGCAATCGGATAGGTTGATACTGAGGGGGCGGAGTCTGTCTTAAAATACCATCGACTCGCCCATACTCCTGAGTAAAAAGATGCACAATATGACTTTTTTCACGGTACTTACGGTGATGAATCATATATCCATGGAGGACTTCATTGCGCATCATAAAAAGAAACTATTCCTCAGATTCTTTTTCTTTTTTGTCATCATCACCATCAGGAATCACCGCACCTACAACAGCCGCTGTACCTTTGACAACACCTTTTGTAGTTTTATAAGCGATACCTACTGGTACGGTTACAAGCTTATATACACAACCTTGTAACATCAATGTACATCCAATTATAGCGACCAATGATGTAATTGTTTTCATACCAGTATCCTTATCCTTTAGATATCACTATATCCTAAGCTTTTTAAGGCACGCTCATCATCAGACCAGCCACCCTTCACTTTTACCCAAAGTGTAAGCATAATTTTTTGCTCAAACATCTTTTCCATGTCTTTTCGAGCGTCCATACCGATTGTTTTAAGCTTGGCACCTTTTTCACCAATCACAATCGCTTTTTGGCCGGCACGATCTACAAAAATCGTTGCATCAATATAGGTACAAGCTGGTTTTAAGCGACCAGTTTTCTCATTAACAGCAGCCTCTTCCGTTTTGAAAGATTCAATTTGTACTGTTAAATCATAAGGAAGCTCTTCACCTAACTGACGCATGATTTTTTCACGAATAATTTCGCTAGCTAAAAAGCGTTCAGAACGGTCAGTAATCTGATCAAATGAATACAAAGGTGCTTGATAAGGAAGATACTTCTCAATCGTTTCACTCAAGTGTTCAAGATTTGCTCCGCGTAATGCAGATACAGGAACAATCTCGGCAAAATTCATAAGCTTGGCACGCTCTTGAATTAAAGGAAGAATATCTCTTTTATCTTCAAAAGTATCAGCCTTGTTAATCACCAAAATAACTGGCATTTCAGCATTCTTGAGTTTTTCAAGTACTAAGTCATCATTTGGGGTCCACTTATAAGCATCAATAACAAATAAGACCAAATTGACGTCACGTAATGCAGAATGAGCTGCACGGTTCATCATTTTATTAATAGCGCGTACTTCTTTTTTATGCATACCTGGGGTATCTACATATACCGCCTGCATTTTTTCACGCGAATCAATACCAATAATTTTATGACGTGTTGTTTGAGGTTTACGCGAAGTAATCGAGAGCTTTTGACCTAATAAATGGTTCATGAGGGTAGATTTACCCACATTTGGACGTCCTACAATCGCCACAAATCCGCTCTTAAAATCCGAAGGAATTGTTACGCCTTTGGAACTAAAAAATTGATCAATCAGATTATTAGGATCTTGGTTATCATTTGAATCTGGATTGATTTGATCAGAATGCATCGACATGCAGGTTATTGCTCCAATAACTTTAAAATTTCCGCCGCTGCTGCCTGCTCGGCAAAACGACGACTTGAACCCTCACCATAAATCTTTGATAAACCATCTATCAAACATTCAACTTTAAAGTGCTGGTGAGGTGCATCACCCTGAATATCTACAACCTCGTAAACAGGGAGAGGTTTTTTACGTGCTTGTAGATACTCTTGTAAACGTGATTTCGGGTCTTTAAGTTGATCCGTAGGTTCAATATGGTCTAAATAGGGTACATACCATTTTAGCACAATATCTGTAAGTAAGTTGAGATCACCACTATCAATATAAATTGCACCAATAATGGCTTCTACCGTGTCAGCTAATATTGACTCACGATGATGACCACCAGATTTCAACTCACCCGTACTTAATATTAAACACCGACTAAGTTGCAAATCGGTTGCAATCTTACCTAAAGCTTCCTGACGGACTAAAGTCGCTCGCATACGCGTTAGGCGACCTTCGTTTTCATTTGGATAGGCATGATATAGATAATTGGCAACAATCATGCCTAATAATGAATCGCCTAAAAATTCCAAGCGCTCGTAATTGTATTTATGACTCACCGAACGATGAGTCAAAGCTAACTGTAACAACTCAAGCTGCTTGAATTGATATCCGATGCGACTCAATAAGCGAGGATCACTTAGTTTGAACTGATGTTTTATCAAAACTCTTCTCAAATGTTAAAACTAAATCAATATTTGATAAGAAAGGTTTTCTTACTTCATATTTCTTTTTGACTGTCAGACCAGACTGATTAAACACTTGCGCAATCTCTTTAAAGTGGAGATCACGAATATTGTTCATTTCCAGTCGCTGATCCATTTGCGTCACAAACTTCTGTGGTGTGATCTCAGAAGAGCTTTCTTGTAAAAGCTCTTCTATTTGACTATTAATCAATCGATCATCCCAATATGCTGGCCAAACTGCAAGTACAGCTTTTACTGCAACTGCAAATATAACCACCCCAAATAAAATTGCTAAATACGAAGTACCTTGTTGTGCCTTACGCATTTCTTTTTTTCCTAATGGTTGTTTTTAATCTATTTTTCCATTTCGGCCAAAGTTAGGAAGATGTAAACCCGGTTCTTTATGCATCCAGACATAGAATGCTCGCCCTGTTAAATTTTCTTCAGGAACGAAGCCCCAGAAACGACTGTCTGCACTTTGATCACGGTTATCTCCCATTGCAAAGTAATGTCCTTTTGGAACAGTCACTTCCCAATATAAACCGTCTTGGTTTGCATATTTACCATTTTCAACATAGTTGATAAACGGTGCTTGACGCGCCACATTTACGCCTTCAAGCTCACGCATCGTAAAGGTGTGTTCACCTACTGTCTCTTTATGATAAATAGACGTTGGGGTATCTAACACATCTTTTTCGCGACTAAACTGTGTTAATACTTTCGGTACTTTTTGTCCGTTAATAATCAATTGTCCATGATCATAAACAAGATGATCACCCGGCAAACCGATTACACGTTTAATATAGCTAATGGTAGGTTGAGGTGGATAACGGAACACAATCACATCACCACGCTTTGGTTCTCCCACCTCAATAATTTTCTTATTGACGATAGGTAAACGCACACCATAATCAAATTTATTCACCAGAATAAAATCACCAGTTTCTAGGGTAGGTACCATAGAGTCTGATGGAATATTAAATGGTTCATAAAGAAATGAACGAAGCACAAGCACTACAGCTAAAACTGGCCAAAAGTCATAGGCCCATGTAATAACAAAATTTTCGTTCCCGCGCCCTTTATTTGCACGCTGTTTGAATACAAATTTATCTAACAACCACACTGCAAATAGAATCAGCGTAACTGGAACAAGAATTAAATTAAAATCAAAATCCACACGACCTCACTCGCAGCCTAGCTGCTTGTCTTAAAGTGGGGGAAAAGTAATATCTTACTTCTCCCCCCTCATTTCTTATCTTTCTACTTTCAATACAGCCAAGAACGCTTCTTGTGGAATTTCAACACTTCCCACTTGTTTCATACGTTTCTTACCCTCTTTTTGTTTAGAAAGTAGTTTTTTCTTACGTGAAACGTCACCACCATAACATTTCGCTAATACGTTTTTACGCATTGCTTTTACAGTAGAACGAGCAATAATTTGTGCACCGATAGCCGCTTGAATAGCAACGTCGTACATTTGGCGAGGAATCAAATCTTTCATTTTCTCAACCAATGCAATACCACGATGACGCGCGTCATTACGGTGACAAATCATAGCCAAGGCATCAACCTTGTCACTATTAATTAATACATCAACCTTAACTAAAGCTGAACTTTCGAAACGCACAAAGTTATAGTCTAGCGATGCAAAACCACGAGAACATGATTTTAATTTATCAAAGAAATCCATAACGACTTCAGCCATCGGGATTTCAAAGGTAATAGAAACTTGATTACCCAAGAATTTCATATCTTTTTGAACACCACGGCGTTCAATACATAGGGTCATTACATTCCCTAAGTACTCTTGAGGAACAAGGATATGACATTCTGCGATCGGCTCACGCAAATCTTCTACAGTAGATCCATCTGGCATTTTTGATGGACTATCGATATAAATCGTTTCGCCCTTCTTGGTTAATGCTTCATAAATTACGGTAGGTGCAGAACTGATGAGATCAAGGTCATACTCACGTTCTAAACGCTCTTGTACAATCTCCATGTGTAGCATTCCTAAGAAGCCACAACGGAAACCAAAACCTAATGCATCTGAGCTTTCTGGTTCAAAGAATAAAGCCGAGTCATTGATCTGCAATTTTTGTAACGCTTCACGGAATGGCTCAAAGTCACTCGCATCAATCGGGAAAAGACCAGCATAAACCTGCGGTTTAACCTTTTTAAAACCTGGTAAAATTGCAACATCAGGTGTAGCAGCAAGGGTAATAGTGTCACCTACTGGTGCACCAAAAATATCTTTAATACCCGCAATAACAAAACCTACTTCACCAGCTTCAAGAATATCTGTTTCAGTATGCTTAGGATTAAATACACCCACTGAAGTTACCGGATGAGTTTGTCCTGTCGATTTAACCAACATTTTGTCGCCCTTACGGATACGACCTTGTTTAATACGTACAAGAGAAACTACACCTAAGTAGTTATCAAACCATGAGTCGATAATTAATGCTTGCAATGGAGCATCACGATCGCCTTCAGGCGCTGGAATAACATCGACTAAACGTTCTAAAACACCTTCAACACCCAAACCAGTTTTTGCTGAACAAGTCGGTGCATCTGTCGCTTCAATCCCGATGATTTCTTCAATTTCATGAATTACACGTTCAGGTTCTGCCTGTGGTAAATCAATTTTATTTAAAATAGGAAGAACTTCGAGACCTTGTTCAATTGCGGTATAACAGTTTGCAACTGATTGTGCTTCTACACCTTGTGCAGCATCTACAACCAAGAGTGCACCTTCACATGCAGCTAATGAACGAGAAACTTCATACGAGAAGTCTACGTGTCCAGGAGTATCAATAAAGTTAAGTTGATATTCTTGACCATTCGGATGAGTGTAATACAGCGTGACAGAAGCGGCTTTAATGGTAATCCCACGTTCACGCTCAAGCTCCATTGAGTCTAAGACTTGGGCTTGCATTTCACGATCTTGTAGACCACCACACATCTGAATAAAGCGGTCAGCCAATGTAGACTTACCATGGTCAATGTGAGCAATAATCGAGAAATTTCGTATATTTTTGATATCGACGGATTTTTTAGCTTGCGCCATGGGTTACCTTGAGAAAATATAGAGTGCTATGTAGCTTGTTTTAATACACAGCCAAAGCAGTTAAATTAATTGCGTGCGATTATAACAGATGGATATTTTAAAGTATCCAAAATAATCATGAGCTTTGTACTTATGTTTTTAATAAGGCCAATGTAGCCCAATTCCTTCTTGAGCAACCTCATGTATAAGAAACAGTAAAATCATAAGGATTTATGCTTGAATCAAGCGGCTTGTATGCATGGGTAAAAGTTGGAGACATTCGTTTTGGGCGTCCTGTGGCAATTTCAATACATGCCCATTTTGTATTTCCAACAAATAATACAGCCTGATCGGATGGACGGAAAAATACATACTGGCGGAAAGAATAAAGAGCGTTGATATCATCCAACCATGTGCGTAATACAATTTGTTCGCCTTCAAATGCAGCTTTACGATATTGCACATGATGCTCAACCGCGACCATTGCATGTTTTAACTCGAGGTATTTAGTGACCCCTACTCCTAACGTTTCAACATGAGCAGCAGCTACATCCTGCATCCACTGTACATACATCACATTATTCACATGTCCTAACGCATCAATATGATGTGGCTGTACCTGAATATGTAAATCAAAAATACTACTCACGAATGTTCACACTCTTATTTATTAACTTTTAAACTGAAATAAGTGTAGGTAGATATCACTATACGCTCAAGATAAATAACAAAAAACCACCCATGTTTAGGGTGGCTCATTGTTTCTTTTTTAGTTTACTGAATACGTAAACCAAGCATTGCGCGTTGTCCCTGACGAATAATTGCAACACGTGCTACCGTATTTTTTTGTAAGTTAGAAACAACTTTTGCAAAATCCTGACTATTTAAAATCTGGTTATTGTTGACTTGAACAATCACATCACCCGGAATGATATTTGACAATGATGCCAAACCGCCACGACGAACATCTTGTACATAGATGCCGCCCTTTACACTTAAAGCACTTTTTTCTGGTTCAGCCAAATCACGAATGCTCATTCCTAGAACTGGACCTTTAGATACAGCACTTTGTGCACCTGTCGCAGGTGTTTCATCTGGAGCAGTCGTCAAAGTTGCAGAAATATTACGAGTTTTATCATCGCGTAATACTTCAAACTGAACTGTTTGATTCGGCTGTACTTTGTTTAATGCATAGAGTAACTCACTGGTGCGTGATACCGGATTACCGTTATATTTCAAAATCACATCTCCAGCTCGCAAGCCTGCTTTTTGTGCAGGCGAGTTCGGAGAAATTTGAGTAATTAAAGCACCTTCAGGTTTTGGTAACTTGTAAGCATCAGCAAGGTTTCGGTCAATGTCTTGCATCATCACACCAAGATAAGAGCGCGTTACCTTACCTTTAGTTTTAAGCTGTTCGGCTACATCCATAGCTACGTCAATCGGTATAGAGAAAGACAAGCCCATATAGCCGCCAGTACCACTAAATATTCGAGAGTTTACACCGACCACTTCACCATTTTGGTTAAACAATGGACCACCAGAGTTACCTGGGTTTAGCGCAACGTCAGTTTGAATAAATGGCACCGACGTTTCACCACTCATATTTCGTGATTTAGCACTGACAATACCTGCCGAAGCTGAATAGTCAAAACCAAACGGCGAACCAATTGCTAAAACTGGCTCTCCCACTCGTAAGCGGTCAACGTTTCCTACTCGTAAAGCTGGATAGCTATTTCCGGTCACCTTTAATAATGCAACGTCTGTACGCTCATCACTACCTACCACCGTTGCATCAATTTCACGACGATCATTTAAAGTGATACTGATGCGTGAGGCATTTTCAATAACATGATGATTTGTCAGTAAATAACCATCTTTACTAATAAAAAATGCACTACCGTATGCGGTTTTTTCTTGTGGACCTTGTTGCTGCGGAATGATGACCTGATTTCCAAAGAAACGTTTTAAAATTTCAGGAACTTGCTGCTGCAACAATTCATCCTGAGTCATTTTCTTTACGACGTTTACACTCACCACGGCTGGACTAACTTGTTCAACGAGGTTTGAAAAATCAACAGTAGCATTTGCTTGAACAGCAGCAACTGTAAATACCGCTGCATACATTCCTTGTTGTAAATAGCGAGTTTTCATTCGGTGCTCACCCACAATTGGTCTACGAGAATAAGAATAAAACTGTTGTATCACAACGCCTTGGGGTTGTGCGTAACAATATGTTTATTTGTAAGGCATCATCACAATGATTATTTTACGCATTGCAACTTTTTAAGCCAATTGCAATTTTTCTCTGAGTTAGAGCGCTTAAGCTCTTGCCTTTTTAGATAAAAAGGGGTGTCATTAGCGGACGTTTTAGATTGTTGCGAATGGACATGCCTAATTTACAGACAATTCACCACTTTGACGTGATTATTGTGGGCAGCGGCGGCGCTGGTTTAAGTCTGGCTTTATCGTTACCAAATCATTTTAATATTGCAGTTTTAGCCAAAGCTGCTTTAACCGAAGCAAGTACCTTCTACGCTCAAGGTGGAGTTGCTGCTGTTCTTGATGAGACTGACTCTATTCAACAGCACATTAATGACACTATGATTGCAGGTGCTCATTTATGTGAAATGGATGCGGTACAACATACCGTAGAAGGTGGTCGCCCTTCTGTAGATTTTCTTTTAAAGCAAGGCGTGCAATTTACCTTAGATGAAGATGAACAACTTCATTTAACCCGCGAAGGCGGTCATTCACAGCGTCGCATTATCCATTCTGCTGATGCAACAGGCAAAGCCATTTCAACGACTTTGGTTGAACGCGCCAAAGAACGTAAAAATATTACTATTTTTGAAAACTATATTGCGATTGATTTAATTACTTCGCAAAAATTAGGACATGTTGACCAAGCGAACCGTGCTATTGGTTTATATGCATTAGATGAAAACACAGAAAAGGTTCATACCTTCCTTGCACCATTTACCGCGCTTGCTTGCGGCGGTGCAATGAAAGCTTACCTCTACACATCTAATCCAGATATTGCCACTGGTGATGGTATTGCCATGGCTTACCGTGCAGGTTGTCGTGTTGCGAATATGGAATTTAATCAGTTCCATCCAACTTGTCTCTATCACCCCCAAGCTCGCTCATTTCTAATTACCGAAGCAATGCGTGGTGAAGGTGCTTATTTACGCTTGCCAGATGGCGAACGTTTCATGCTGCGTTTTGACGATCGTGCAGAACTGGCTCCACGCGATATTGTGGCACGTACCATTGACCATGAAATCAAACGCTTAGGTATTCGCCATGTGTGGTTAGACATCACGCACAAATCACCAGAGTTTATTAAAGAACACTTCCCTACACTTTATGCGCGATTGCTTGAATTGGGCATCGACATTACCAAAGATATGATTCCAGTGGTGCCGGCAGCTCATTACACCTGTGGTGGTGTTGTGGTTGACTCAAATAGCCAGACCGATATTGAAGGCTTATATGCTATTGGGGAAACGTCTTATACCGGTTTACATGGTGCAAACCGTATGGCGAGTAACTCATTACTTGAATGCTTCGTCTATGGCATGAGTGCAGCAAAAGACATCGAAAATAAATTTGATAAAGATTTAAAACTACCAGAAGTACCAAGTTGGGATGACTCTCAAGTCACCAATCCAGATGAAGATGTCGTGATTTTACAAAACTGGGATGAGTTACGTTCTACGATGTGGAACTACGTTGGTATTGTAAGAACCACAAAACGTTTAGAACGTGCTTTACACCGTATTGAAATGTTAAAGCGTGAAATTACCGAATATTATCAAGACTATCGTGTTAGCAAGAACCTGATTGAACTGCGTAATCTTGTTCTCGTATCTGAAATGATTGTCCGTTGTGCGATGCAACGTAAAGAATCACGTGGTCTACATTACACACTCGATTATCCTGAAACCTCGAGCGAAATTCGTAAAACTGTTTTAACACCTCCAAACTTTGCAGTAGAACAGCCATTGGTTAATACAGAGCTGTAATTCTTATAAAACAAAAAAAAGCACAGTTCAGGCTGTGCTTTTTATTTGGTTTGATATTTATGATTTAGGTGGAATTGAGTAAGTCGCGGTTACATGTGCAACAGGTTCATCCAAACCGACTGAATAAATCCAGACTTCCCCCACAACCAGACTCTTTCCTACTTTCATGAGCTTACACTCACTGCGTAAGTCTTGATCACCCGCAGGTTTGCGTAAAAAGTTAATATTAAAGTTGGTGGTCACAGCTAAACCAATAATTCCGATTTCACCTAAGATAGCAATATATAAAGCAAAATCAGCCAAAGTCATCATGGTTGGACCTGATATGGTGCCACCGGGACGTTGATGTCTTTGATCGACATGATAATAAACAACCGCAGCTTTGGGCGTGACTGATTCAATAGTGCAATGTTCAAGACTTGGCGGAAATTCTTTTTCAAGAAATTCCACGATTTCTTCTTTTGAGCTTTTCATCCTTGTTATTCTTCAATCTATAAATCATATGTAAGATAGCATAAGAAAATAACAGATATTTTCTATGACGATTCAAACCAGAATTGTCATCATTTTTAACCACTCTCATAAAAATAAGAGTGGCCAATCAATTTTTATCCTAAATATTGCAAAGCTTGCTCAAACACCTGATCAGGACTTTGTGTAGCATCTAAACGCTTAATCCGTTCCGGTTCAGCTTTCCATAAGGTTTCATAACCTTCACGAACCTTAGTAAAGAAACTTAACTTTTCTTGTTCAAAACGGTCTAAAGCTCCACGTTCACGCGCACGATCCATCCCGAGTTCAATCGGGGCATCTAACCAGAAAGTCACTTCTGGCATGCGTGAAACAAAGTTCTGATTTAAAAGCTGTAACTTATCTTGGCTTAAACCACGACCAGAACATTGATAAGCAAAACTTGCATCGGTAAAACGATCACTTAAAACAATTTTGTTAGATTCTAAAGCAGGCAAAATGACCTGTTGTAAGTGCTGGGCACGTGCCGCATAAATGAGTAATAGCTCGGTATCATGACTCATGTTTTCATCATGATTCACTGCCAAAAGCATAGAACGTATCTGTTCAGCTAGCGGAGTACCACCTGGCTCTCGCGTTAAAACAACTTGTTTGCCTTGCTCTTCAAAATGCTGATGAATTTTTCGAATAAGCGTAGTTTTACCTACACCTTCCGTGCCTTCAAAGCTAATAAACATCTCTTTTCCTTATTTCTTCGATCTCAACACGGATAAATAGTCTTGCACCGCTTGATTATGCGCTTGCAAGCTTGCCGTAAATTTATGCCCACCATTGCCAGTTGCTACAAAATAGATGTTGTTTGAATCATCTGGATGCAATGCAGCTTCAATTGCTTTTTGGCTTGGCAAAGCAATTGGAGTTGGCGGTAAGCCATTAATAGTATAGGTATTATATGCTGTTGGGGTACGCAGGTCTTCTCGGGTAATGTTTCCCTTATAGTTATTGCCCATACCGTAAATAACTGTTGGATCCGTTTGTAAACGCATACCAATTTTTAAACGGCGGACAAAAACCCCAGAAACTTGTGTAAGTTCACTATCTAAACTTGTTTCTTTCTCAACAATAGAAGCCATAATTAATGCTTCATATTTATCTTTATAAGGTAAATTCGGTGCACGATTTGCCCAAGCTACGTCTAGAGCTTTCATTTGACGATGATATAAATCGGTAAGAATTTTCTTGTCAGTCTCGCCTTTGGCAAAGAAATAAGTATTCGGCGCGAACAAGCCTTCTGGATGATCGTAAGGAATCCCAAGCGCCTTCATAAGCTGATCATCAGGTAAATCTAATATTGTATTTTTTACATTTTTATCATTTTTGAGTGCAGTAATAAGCTGCTTAAAAGTTGTACCTTCAATCACCAAAACACGGTTCATCTGAGCATTATCAGCGTCAGATAACATCTCTAATACTTCTCTTACACTCATACCCTGTTCAATTTCATACACACCAGCTTTCATGCTGTCATGAATCATAAATTTCTGATAAAGCTTTAATACCACTGGAAAGCTAACTTTGCCCTCTTTCGCCAACCGATCAATAAAACCAGAATAGGTTTCACCAGATGTAATGGATAACATCTGTTTTTTGCCTTCAATTGGATAAGCTTTAAATAGACTCGACCATAAAATGGCAAAAGTAGAAATTAAAACAATAAACAGGCCAATTAGAACCAATCGCTTAGAAAATTTTGGAGCTTGTTTTTTGTTATTTTTCTTGGCGTTTTTTGCTTTCGCATTCACAGGTGGCTTCGGCATATTAATGAATCTGATTTAAGTTAAGGAGATGAAATAAATCTATGCATGCCTGTGTTTCTAACGTTTTCTCTCCTAAATGAGTGACCACTCGCATAGGATGTAAAGCATTACAAAAGAATAGACTTTGTATTTCAGATACTTCATCTAGCTCAATTATACGTACTTCACAGGCAATTCCATGGTGCTGCATACGCGCTAAAATTTCCGCCCGCATTACACCGTGGACGCCATTATAGCGAAGTTCAGGAGTAATCCATCTATCATTTAAACGAATAAAACAATTACTGCTGACCCCTTCAACAATATAACCTTGTACATCAGTAACTAATGCTTCAGCCCACCCTAGTTGATCTGCTTCTTTTTTTAGCAATACCTGTTCAAGGCGGTTTAAAGATTTAAGCCCAACTAAGCTTGGCATAGTTAAACCTAAGGCTTGATTTAAAACGCCACACTGAATAAAGTCCGGCTGAAATGGCTCTAAGGCTTTCGGATAAAACCAGATATAAATATCAGCATTATGCTTTGGCAAACTATAACCACGGTCACCTATCCCACGACTAATCACAATTTTTAAAGTGCCATTGAGCACAAGATGCTGCTTTTGTAGTTGCTGCAAACTCTGTTCTATCAATTCAAAATCTGCAGTTAAAGACAGTTTTTGACATGCAAGTTTTAGGCGTTCCCAATGTCTTTCTTTAAGCTCAATCTGGTTTTGAAAAACATGAATTGTGGTGAAGCACCCATCTCCATAATGAAATGCTCGATCTAGTAAAGGAATGGTTTCAACAGGTTGACCATTTTTAAAACACCACATGTTTAATCCACCCTTTGCTTAAAACGATCCAACAATACAACACCTTTCATTTAAATAATAAATGACTGATTTTAAAAAATTATACCGATTTCGTATCTACTTTTGAAACTTGTTGTATATCAAGATTTAAGAATAACTTATCTGTTTTTACTATTTCTATTTTTTTCATATTAAATTCGTTTTTTATTATTTTTTTAGAATAAAGACTAGCGCTATTCTGCGTTCATGTTTTGAACATTTCATATTTTTTGAGGGATTATCTCATGCGTTTTTCTCAGTTAAAAGTCGGGGTTATTGCTGCACTTCTTTCAGTTTCATCATTTGCAGCTCAAGAATTTTTAAACGTCTCTTACGACCCTACTCGTGAGTTATATACAGATTTCAATAAACAGTTCGGTACTTACTGGAAACAACGTACTGGTCAAGATATTGAGTTTAAACAATCACACGGTGGTTCTGGTAAACAGGCACGTGCTGTTATCGATGGCTTAAATGCAGATGTAGTGACATTAGCACTTGCAGCAGATATCGATGAAATTGCTGAAAAAGCAAAATTACTCCCAACGGACTGGCAGAAAAAACTGCCACAAAACTCAACCCCATACACCTCAACAATTGTGTTTTTAGTGCGTAAGGGTAACCCTAAACAAATTAAAGACTGGGCTGATTTAATTAAACCAGGCGTAGAAATTATTACACCAAACCCAAAAACTTCTGGTGGCGCTCGTTGGAATTATCTTGCAGCTTGGGCTTGGGCAAAACATCAACCAAGTGGTAATGATGCAAAAGCACAAGAGTATGTTCGTCAAATTTATAAACATACTAAAGTCCTAGACTCGGGTGCTCGTGGCGCAACCACTACTTTTGCTGAACGTGGCATTGGTGATGTGTTACTGGCTTGGGAAAATGAAGCACATTTAGCGCTTCGCGAACAGCCGGGCAAATTTGAAATTATTACCCCTTCTCTTTCGATCTTAGCTGAGCCTCCAGTTGCAATTGTTGAAAAGAATGCGACTAAAAAAGGCAATCTCACGATTGCAAAAGGTTACCTCAACTACCTGTATTCACCAGCTGGCCAAGAAATTGCAGCACGTAACTTCTACCGTCCACGTAATGCAGCCGTTCTTAAGAAATACAGCAATGTATTTAAGCCATTGAAGCTTGTAACCATCGACAAAGAATTTGGTGGTTGGACGAAGGTACAAAAACAACACTTTGACAATGGTGGTGTTTTCGATCAAATCGTGAAAATCAATAGTACAGAGAAGTAATTCTTTGTACTAAAGATAAGGAGAACAGACATGATTCACACTGTAATTGTTCCGGGTGTAGGTGGAAGTGAACATCAGCATTGGCAATCTTGGTTGCAGCGTCAACTCGTGTCTAGTTCTCGTGTTGAGCAAAAAAACTGGGATAGACCAGTATTAAGTGAATGGGTTGAACAATTCGTTAAAACAGTTCAAGTAGCGCAAGCTCCTGTACAAATTGTTGCGCATAGTTTTGGTTGCTTAACCAGTGTTGCCGCTTTAGCTGAATATCCAGAGTTAAAGAGCCAAGTTAAGAAACTTATTTTGGTTGCTCCAGCAAATCCAGCACGCTTTGGGGAAGCTGGTTTTGCCCGCCATAGTTTGACCGACTACAAAGCATATTTTCATCAGTTAAAAATTGATGTCCCAACATCTCTGCTCATTAGTGAAAATGATCCTTGGCTCGGCTTTTTTGATGCTTTACAACTTGCTAAGTCGTGGAAATTAAATCCAGTTAATCTTGGTGAAGTCGGCCATATTAATGTTGCTTCAGGTTTTGGACCATTTCCAGATTTGCTGAATTATCTGATTCCAGAAGATTCGATGTGTAGTCACTCATCTATCGACCCGGTAAAAACTCATTTCTCTTTGAAATTTGCTTAATACCCATCTTTATATCGCACCGTTTATCTTTATTTATTCGCTTACTGATTTCAGCAGGCTTTTCTCTTTGAGGAAATATCATGTCGCAGCGATCCCGAGTGCTGCCTGGGTTTGGTCTATCTTTGGGCTTCACCCTCGCCTATGTGTCTTTTATTGTGCTTATTCCATTAGCCGCAGTCTTTATCAAATCATTTGGAATTGGATGGGACGGATTATGGGAAATTTTAACGTCTGAACGTATTTTAAAATCGCTTCAACTCAGTTTTAGTTCAGCTTTAATAGCAGCATTTATTAATGTTGTGTTTGGCTTACTTCTGGCTTGGTGCCTTGTACGTTACAACTTCCCGGGGAAACGTCTGGTTGATGCATTAGTCGATCTACCTTTTGCTCTTCCAACTGCAGTTGCAGGTATTGCACTTACCTCACTCTATGCACCTACTGGCTGGATTGGTCAATATCTAGAGCCCCTAGGCATTCAGGTTGCATATAGCCCAATCGGTATTACGTTGGCATTGGTATTCATTGGCATTCCATTCATTGTAAGAACAGTTCAACCAGTACTCAGTGATATCGAAACTGAGCTTGAAGAAGCAGCTTCAGCACTTGGCGCAAATCGCTGGCAGACAATTACTAAAATTATTTTACCGATATTACTACCAGCTCTGTTCACAGGTTTTGCTTTAGCATTTGCCCGCGGTGTGGGTGAATATGGTTCAGTTATTTTTATTGCGGGTAACCAGCCGTTTAAAACAGAAATTGCTCCACTCATGATCATTTCACGTCTTGAAGAATATGATTATGCAGGTGCAACAACGATTGCTGCGGTCATGTTAGTTCTCTCTTTCATCATTTTATTTGCCATTAATTTACTTCAAGCGTGGGCAAACCGTCGTACAGGGAGAAATGTCACATGAACCTACATACTGACAGCAATGCACTCGCGTTTAAATTGCAATCACGAGATGCGACACGTGAACCAACTTGGGTACGTTACACGCTCATTACCGTGGCTCTAATTTTTTTCTTAAGCTGCTTGATGTTGCCCCTCATTCTGGTTTTTGTAGAAGCATTTAAACAAGGACTTGAGGTCTATGTTCAAGCGTTGATTGATCCAGACACGCTCTCGGCAGTGAAATTGACCTTATTAACCGCAGCAATTGCTGTACCAATTAACGTGATATTTGGTGTTGGCGCTGCATGGGCTGTCTCTAAGTTCCAGTTTAGAGGTAAGGCAATTTTAACCACCATCATTGATATGCCTTTTTCGGTTTCACCTGTTATTGCAGGTTTAATGATTGTGTTGATTTTTGGTGCGCAAGGCTGGTTTGGCGGTTGGTTAATGGATCATGACATTAAGGTTTTATATGCCGTACCTGCAATTGTTTTAGCAACCATCTTTATTACTGTTCCATTTGTCGCACGTGAGTTAATTCCACTCATGGAGGCTCAAGGAACTGAAGAAGAAGAAGCAGCGATTGTACTCGGTGCATCAGGATGGCAAACCTTTTGGAAGGTCACTCTACCAAACATTAAATGGGGTTTAATTTACGGCGTGATTCTATGTAATGCCCGTGCAATGGGTGAGTTCGGCGCAGTATCTGTAGTTTCTGGCCACATCCGTGGTGAAACCAATACCCTCCCACTTCATGTCGAAATTTTATATAACGAGTACACCTTTAGCGCAGCATTTGCCGTGTCCTCATTACTTGCTTTCTTAGCCCTATTAACACTGGTATTGAAAACGTGGTTAGAACTACATCAAGACAAACCAGAACCACATTCAACTGATTCGTAAGGAATGAAATCATGAGTATTCAAGTTAAAAATATTGAAAAACACTTTGGTGCATTCCATGCGCTTAAAAATATTTCCCTAGATTTTCCTGAAGGTGAACTGGTTGCCCTACTCGGCCCATCTGGTTGCGGTAAAACAACCCTACTTCGTATTATTGCGGGCCTAGAGTCGGCTGATGGCGGTCAAGTGTTACTTGAAGGCGAAGATGCAACCAATGTACATGTGCGTGAGCGTCAGGTCGGCTTTGTATTTCAGCACTATGCTTTATTCCGTCACATGACGGTATTTGACAATATTGCCTTTGGTTTACGTGTTCGTCCACGTGCAACACGTCCTTCAGAAGCTGAAATTAAAAAACGTGTGACTCGTTTACTTGATCTAGTTCAACTTGGATTTTTGGCAGACCGCTACCCTGCTCAGCTTTCGGGCGGACAACGTCAACGTATTGCTTTAGCTCGCGCCTTGGCAGTAGAGCCACGAGTATTATTACTTGATGAACCATTTGGTGCGCTAGATGCCAAAGTTCGTAAGGAATTACGCCGCTGGTTACGCAACTTACATGATGAATTGCATATTACTTCAATTTTCGTAACCCACGATCAAGAAGAAGCACTTGAAGTTGCCGATCAGATTATTGTAATGAATAAAGGTAATGTAGAGCAGATTGGTTCACCTCGTGAAGTTTATGAAAAACCATCAACACCATTTGTATTTGATTTCTTAGGTCAAGCAAATCGTTTTGAAGGTGAAAACACAGGCGGTATTATCCGTATTGGCAATGACCGTATTCAATTACCAACGTTAGTTGAGGCGCCTCAAGGAAAAGTGATTGCTTTTGCCCGTCCAGATGAGTTACATATTCACTCGCAACCGCAGGCTAATACTATTGAAGCGACTTTTGTACGTGAAATCTGGATTGCTGGAAAAGTTGTGGCGGAATTACAAGACCGTAATGGACGTTTAATTGAGATTGCTCTAAGCAATGAAGCTGCAAAATTACATGCGTTTAAACCGAATCAAACCGTTTGGATAAGTGCATCTCAACTGCACTTATTTGCAGATCAAGTTGCTTAAGAAATATATTTGGTAAGGAAAAGTGTGAATGAACTTTCAACAATTAAGAATTATCCGAGAAACTGTACGCCAAAACTTTAACTTAACCGAAGCATCAGCTGCGCTCTACACGTCTCAATCGGGTGTAAGTAAACATATTAAAGATTTAGAAGATGAGCTAGGTGTACAACTTTTTATACGAAAAGGTAAACGTCTTTTAGGTTTAACCGAACCAGGACAATCTCTTCTTGGCATCGTTGAACGCATGTTAGTTGATGCTGAAAATATTAAACGTCTTGCGGAAGACTTTAATAAAGTTGATGAAGGGACATTAACGATTGCGACGACCCATACTCAGGCACGTTATGTACTGCCTCCAATCGTCAATCAATTTAAGAAGTTATTTCCTAAAGTTCATTTGATTTTACAACAAGCCAGCCCTGTTGAAATTTCAGAAATGCTCTTACAAGGTGAGGCTGATATTGGAATTGCTACAGAGTCTTTAACGACTGAAGAAAATCTAGCAAGTATTCCTTACTATCAATGGCAACACAGTATTATCACACCGCAAAATCACCCTTTAGTGAAGGCAGACAAGATTACGCTTGAACTTTTAGCGGACTATCCACTCATTACTTATCATGGCGGCTTTACTGGTCGATCTAAAATTGACAAAGCCTTTGAAGAAGCTCACCTTGATGCAGATATCGTAATGTCAGCTCTTGATGCGGATGTTATCAAGACTTATGTCGAATTGGGCATGGGAGTCGGAATTGTTAATGCCGTAGCTTACGACACAGAGCGTGATCATCGTTTAAAACAAACTAAAACTGATATTTTTGGTGTCAATACAACATGGATTGCGGTTCGTAAAGGTCATCTATTACGCGGTTATGGTTACGAGTTTATTTCTTTATGCTCACCTGATGCCGATATTAAAGCCCTTAAGAAAATTGCTTATCCAGATGAATAAAGATTCAAAAATAAATAAAAGAGCTTTTTAGCTCTTTTATTTTATTAGAAGCAAAAAAAAACGAGCCGAAGCTCGTTTTTTTTGTATTTATTACCAGAAGAAGTTCACACCAACTTTACCAACTGGTAACCATTGGTATTTATCGTCATTCGCGATTTTATTTTCTTCTGCACGTAAGTCTTTATCAAAGTCAGCACCGTTAACATTAACAAATGTACCATTTGATTTAAGATTTACACTTGGGTTACCTGTGTAATATGCACCAACCTCACCAAATACACCCCAGTTCTTATTGATCTTAGGTGCAAAACCCAAACCTACATAAGGGGCAATATCATTTTTATAACTTAATTTACCATCAACTGAACCATTAAAGTTATAATTATTACCATTTACTTTAATAGTACCGTCTTGTGAACGTTTGCTTAAATCATAATCATTATCAAGGTATGCTGCACCAGCTGCTACATATAAGCCTTGAGCCCAACGGTTAGTGCTTGCACCCCAAGGACGAATTTCAGCATTCAAATAAACGTTGTTATTATCCATATCAACGTCATATTTCGTACCATTAATTGATAAGTCATCTCGCCAAGAAATGTCACCACCATTATAACCAAGTGCCAAACCTACATATGGGTTTGCTTGCCACAATAAAGCACCGCCGTAACCAGTTGTACCTACCTCAGCACGCGCCCCCACAGGAATTAATTGGTTTTTGTCAAATGCATAGCTGTCATGAACAACTGCTTCATCTGCCATTGCTGCTCCAGCAGCGAATAAAGCAGTAGTTGTTACTAATACACGTAATACTTTCATGGTTTTCTCCTCAAAAAGGCTCTGTTTTTAATTTATTCATCTTGTGACTGAAATCATAATAAAGACAGCTTAGATTCTTTTTTATACAAAAAATGCTAGATTTCTGTTATTTTTTGATACAAATTGAGTTAAATTTTTATTTTCTAATCATTTTTGTGTAAAAAACACTTGATTATCTAATAAGCTTAATTTCATTTAACCCATTTATAGCAGCAATTAAACGTAACACGTTTTTTCAAAGATTCTTGTCACAAATTAGTGTAAAATCTTTAAAATTTTTTATGGAAGGAAGATCATGTCTCAGCTTTCTACGATCATTGAGCAAGCATTTGAAGACCGCGCAAACCTTACTGCAGCAGATTGCCCAAGCGAAATTCGCCAAGCTGTTGAAGAAGCAATTGCTGGTTTAGATAACGGTACACTTCGAGTTGCTGAAAAAATCAATGGTGAATGGGTTGTTCACCAATGGTTAAAAAAAGCTGTTTTATTATCATTTAAACTCAATGACAATAAACCAATCGAGTCATGTGATCTTCGTTTCTACGACAAAGTTGAAACTAAATTCTCTGGTTGGACTGAAGAACAATTTAAAGCAGCAGGTGTTCGGGTTGTTCCTCCTGCTGTAGCACGTCGTGGTAGCTTCCAAGCTAAAAACGTAGTGTTAATGCCATCTTATGTCAACATCGGCGCTTACGTAGATGAAGGCACAATGGTTGATACATGGGCAACTGTAGGTTCATGTGCCCAAATCGGTAAAAATGTTCACTTGTCTGGTGGTGTAGGTATCGGTGGTGTTTTAGAACCATTACAAGCTAACCCAACCATTATTGAAGACAACTGCTTTATCGGTGCGCGTTCAGAAATCGTTGAAGGCGTTATTGTTGAAGAAGGCTCAGTAATTTCAATGGGCGTTTTCATTGGTCAATCGACTAAAATTTATGACCGCGCAACTGGCGAAATCCATTATGGTCGCGTTCCAGCAGGTTCAGTTGTTGTAGCAGGTAGCTTGCCGTCTGCTGATGGTAAATACAGCTTATATGCTGCAATTATTGTGAAAAAAGTTGATGCACAAACACGTGCAAAAACAAGTTTGAACGATTTGTTACGCGCTGACTAATTTCAGTTTGATCAAACATCTCTACGGTCAACACTGATCGTAGAGATTTTATTTTTTATATAGTGTGGTATTTCTAGAATGGCTTCCTTACGTTCCTCTGCAATTCCTGTCTCAGACCCTGCGTCCGGTTTACGCATTACCGAGATTTTTTACTCGTTGCAGGGTGAAGCAAATGCCTCTGGCCTACCGACTGTATTTATTCGTCTAACGGGCTGTCCATTACGTTGTAGCTATTGTGATACCACTTATTCTTTTGAAGGTGGTGAACGTTTTTCACTTGAGCATATCATTGAAACAGCTACACAATTTCAAACACCTTATATTTGTGTAACTGGTGGTGAGCCACTTGCACAGCCAAACTGTTTGATTTTATTACAACGTCTATGTGAAGCTGGCTTTGATGTTTCTTTAGAAACCAGTGGCGCGCTCGATGTCTCAAAAGTAGATTCGCGTGTTTCTAAAGTTCTCGATTTAAAAACTCCAACTTCTGGTGAGGAACATCGTAACCTCATCAGCAATCTTGATCATTTGACTGCGCATGACCAAATTAAATTCGTCATTTGTAACCGCGAAGATTATGAATGGTCAAAGCAACAAGTTGAAAAATATCAACTGCATAAAAAAGTCAGTACCGTTTGGTTCTCCCCTGCCTTTGCAGTTGAAAAAGGTGCTGTTGGCCTGCCACGTCTAGCACGTGATCTGGCACAGTGGATACTGGATGATAAATTACCCGTTCGTTTCCAACTTCAGTTACATAAACTGCTGTGGAATGACGAATCAGGTCGCTAATCACTCAATAAAATAAATCATTCCGAATATGGAGAAAAATATGCGCCCTCGTGCCATTGTTTTACTTTCAGGCGGCTTAGACTCAACCACTTGCCTAGCTTGGGCACAAGCACGCTATGAATGTATTGCTATTAGTTTTATGTATGGTCAACGCTCAACCACTGAACTCGATGCAGCAAAAGCATTAACTCAACGTGCAGGTGTTGAACATCGTGTAATTAATATTGATTTGGCTAATTTAGGTGGATCTGCACTTACAGACCACAACATTGCCGTACCAGAACAGTTACAAGAAGGTATTCCTGTAACTTATGTACCAGCACGTAACACAATTTTTCTTTCATATGCCTTAGCAGCAGCAGAAGTATTCAATGCTGAAGCGATTGTTATTGGTATCAATGCCGTTGATTATTCAGGATATCCTGATTGTCGCCCTGAATTTATTGACGCTTTTGCCAATATGGCACGTTTAGCAACAAAAGCTGGCGTGGAAGGAAAACCACTTAAATTTGAAACACCCCTGTTACATTTATCCAAAGCGAATATTATACGTTTAGGGATTGAACATGGCGTAGACTATAGTCAAACGGTATCTTGCTACCAAGCAGATGCTCAAGGACGTGCGTGTGGTAAATGTGACAGTTGCCGTTTGCGTAAAGAAGGCTTTATCGAGGCCGGTGTTGCCGACCCAACACGCTATATACCGTAATAAGTAGGTAAAATTTATGAAGTTGTTAAAATCAAATCTTATTCTTTCATCTTTGTTTTCAACTGTTGCTCTTATGGCTGGTGCAGCACATGCTGCGGAAAACCCAGTACAAGCAGCATATAAAAGTACTAACGTTAAAGGTGCATTAGTTAACGTTTGTAAAGATCAAACAGCTAAAGGCGGCAAACTAAGTTCATCTGAAGTTAGCAAATTCTGTAGCTGCCAAGTTGAAGCACAAGGTAAAGTAACTGAAGCACAAAAATGGGAAATCCAAAGTGCAATCAATGCGAAGAAAAGCCCAAGCTCTCTAGGATTTGTACAACAACAAAACCGTGATCTTAAAGCATGTTTCGGTCCTCAGTTAACAACTAAGCTTGAAAAATTAACTGAAGATGCTATGAAAGCAGCTCAACAACAAGCTCCTAAAAAATAAGCTTTTGTTATTCCAAATTAAGCCTGCATTTATGCAGGCTTTTTTGTAGCTCTGTTAAAATAAAATCGATCTTGACCAATTCATTTGAAATAAATCATGCAAGAACAATGGAAAACCAACGCAATTAACAAACAGTCTATTGTCTCATTTAGTGGGGGTAAAGACAGCTCCCTTGCACTCTACCATTCAATGCAAACTGGTACGGTTAGTGGACTCATCGTCATGCTGGAAGAACAAGGCCAGCGCTCTCGTTCACATGCTATGCCACTTGATATTATTCAAGCACAAGCTAAAGCAATCGGCCTACCCGTATTTATGACCTCATCAAGTTGGAATGACTATGAAGCTAAATTTATTGAATTACTAACTCATGCAAAACAACAAGGTGCCGAGGTACTCGTTACAGGTGACCTTGATATGCCTGAACATGAGTGTTGGCATGATCGGATCACTCAACAAGTAGGACTCAAATTAGGCATGCCTCTTTGGCTACGTCCACATCGTGAGGTTGTTGAAGAGTTTATCAATCTTGGTTTCCGTAGTGTCATTGTGACAGTGAACTTAAAACTAGGCATGAAAATTGGAGATCTAGGGAAAACTTTAACCTTAGAATATATCCAAGAACTTGAGAATCGCGGTATTGATCCATGTGGTGAAGGCGGTGAATTTCATACAACTGTGATTGACGGTCCAATTTTTAACAAACCAATTCCTGTAAGAAAGCTCGATATTGTTTATCATGAAGAATATGCTTTTTTACCACTTGAATTAGATCAAATTTAGCTTTTTGAAGGATGAGAAATGACTGAGAATATTCAATTACCAAATCAGGTTTTCCCTACTACCCACGGTGAAGTGAACTTGGCCGAGGTCGAAAATGAATGGTTAATCATTTATTTCTACCCAAAAGATTCAACCCCTGGATGTACAACACAAGCAGTCGGTTTCTCTTGTTTAAAAGACCAATTTGAAGCTTTGGGTACACGTATTTTCGGTGTTTCACGCGACTCGGTAAAGGCACATCAAAACTTCACTGAAAAACAAGCGCTCACGATTGACCTCATTAGCGACAAAGAAGAAGTACTTTGTAATCATTTTGATGTTATTAAAGAAAAAAATATGTATGGCAAAAAAGTTATGGGAATTGAACGCTCTACTTTCATTTTCCATAACAAAACCTTAGTTAAAAGCTACCGTAAAGTCAAAGCAGCAGGACATGCTGAACAAGTACTTGAAGACCTAAAAGCCCTTCAATCGGCTTAATAAACGTATGCAATAAAAAAGCGGGTATCGAACTCGCTTTTTTATTGCAAAGAATTGCTCAATAATTTTACTTTGGCGTATGATAAAAACATTAGAATAATTATTTTAAGGCGTTCACATGAGTCTACTCAAAAATTACTCTTTACTGCCTTTGACTCTTTTTATCTGCGCATGTAGTGCAAATACATTACCAATGCCAACTGGCACCACCCCACCAATTGCTCAAATTCAGAAAAATTCCAATGAAATAAGCTGCCAAGATTTACAGAATCCGGCTTATCAACAAGCCATACTTAATACAATTAACCAGATCCGCCAACAATCACGCCAGTGTGGTCAACAATTTTTCCTTGCTGCTAAACCGCTGAGTTGGAATAATAATTTATATAAAGGTGCACTTTCTCATAGTGAAGATATGGCAAAACATAACTTTCTCGGACATGTGAGTTCAACAGGACTAGACTTAAAAGCACGTTTAAAACGCTATAATACTCTCGGTAAAGCCAATGGTGAAAATGTCGCTAGTGGCCAGAAAACTTTGAGTGAAGTTATGTCTAAATGGCTGCCGAGTCCCCTACATTGTAGTAATCTAATGAATCCCAAATTTACAACTTACGCAATCGCTTGTGCTTCTGATCAGTCTGTAAAGCAAAAGAGCTATTGGACTCAACAATTTGGTACACGTTAAAAGGAAAAAATGATGCAATCAGGTTCAATCACCCCAATTTTAAGAATTTTTGATGTTGATTTGGCCCAATCATTTTATCTTGAATTCTTAGGTTTTCAACTTGATTGGCAACATCAATTTGAAGATAACTTTCCGTTATATCTACAAATTTCCAAAGATGATTGCGTTATTCATTTATCTGAGCATTTTGGAGATGCAAGCCCACATAGCGCAATCCGCATTTATTGGGAACCTATTTATGAGTTGCATAGCGAATTGAGTCAAAAAGATTATAAGTTCGCCAAACCTCAGGTTGAAAAAACAGATTGGGAAACACTTGAACTCAGTATCACCGATCCGTTTTCCAACCGAATTATCTTTTGGGCAGATGCTTAAGCTATATGCTCTTATTCAAACTCATCTAGATTAGAGAGATCGTCCTCTTCAAATCGTTTCTGCAATTGCTGATAAACACGTGTTTTTTGAAATTCATCCAAAAACTGAATGGTTCCTACAGGAAAAAATTCAGTTTGGATTTCACCACGATAATAAGCCTCACGCATCGGAGTAGCTGAAATAGAATCTTTTAAACTATCGAGTTCAACCATAATCCATTCAGGGAAAAGTTTTAAATAATAAGAAGACTCATCTTTAAAATGTCCAATCAAACCTACTTTTGAGTTCGGTTCAATCACACCATTCACTAAAGATTTGACTTGTTTCACCCATTTTTCATCATTATAAACATCAACCACATGCACAAATTTAATACGCTTTTGCTCATCTAATGAGAAATTAGATAAAATCATTTGCTCTCGTTCAATCGCAAGAAATGGATTTTTAATATTACGTTCCATTTGCGCAGAGCCTAATGCCAAAACCACATAGTGGCTTTGCTGTAAGGCAATTTCAATTGTCTGCATATGAGCCAAATGAAATGGTTGAAAGCGACCTATAAAAACGAGATAGTCAAATTTATACATAATTAGATTTTCACTTTTTATGAACTCATCAGTAACGCTCATTACAAAAAATATGCGCCATAATGAGAACCTAAAAATTAACAACGTGGTTTAAAGCAAGGATAGTACGATGACACTTAGCTGTATTCAACAACCTCATCAACATTTAAACGCAAATTTAGAAGGTGGCGTACTCACCTTAGCCATAAATCGCCCAGATGCAAAAAATGCATTGTACGGCGAACTTTATTTATGGATTGCCAAAGCACTGAATGAAGCCGATCTCAATAAAGAAGTTAGAGTAGTCGTTCTACGCGGTGTAGAACAAGATTTTACAGCTGGCAATGACATGAAAGATTTTATGGGTTTTGTACAAAATCCTAACATCGGCCCAGCAGGAGAAGTCCCACCATTCGTTTTACTTAAAGCCGCTGCCAAATTATCAAAACCACTTATCATTGCGGTAAAAGGCGTTGCAATTGGTATTGGCGTTACAATTTTATTGCATGCAGATCTGGTTTTCGCTGACAACACCGCTCTTTTCCAAATTCCATTTGTAAGCCTAGGTCTTTCTCCTGAAGGTGGCGCAAGTCAATTACTGGTTCAACAAGCTGGCTACCATAAAGCAGCTGAGCTTCTATTTACTGCGAAAAAGTTTAATGCAGAAACTGCGGTGCAAGCAGGTTTAGTTAATGAAGTGGTTGAAGATGCTTATGTTTCAGCTCAACAAACTGCTCAACAATTAACGGCCTTGCCTCTTGCATCATTGAAACAAACCAAAGCACTCATGAAGCATAATTTAGAACAGATTATCGAATGTGTTGATCATGAAGCTGAAATCTTTATGCAACGTGTGCGCTCACCGGAAATGCTAGAGGCTGTTCAAGCATTTATGCAAAAACGTAAACCAGATTTCTCTCAGTTTAATTAAAATCAATTTCTATGATTTGAATAAACTCAAAGGCAGGCTCTTCATAAGGATGGCTTGCCTTTAATGCTTTCGCTACCGCATTTGCTTTTTCTTCAAGCACAATTGTTTCAACACGCCACTCATCAACTTGTTCAAGTTCATCTAGCTGCCCGATATAAGGATCAGCTCCCTTAACTGGCTTAAACTGCCCTATTCCTTTTACTTGCCATGCGCAGTGTTCATAATTACCGATACCACCTGCACCAGCAGAGAAAATGGCTTGTTTAGTTAACTCAAGATGTGACTCAGGTACGTAATAAATCAGCTTTAACATAACAAGAATGACTCAAAACTTTTATGAACAAGGTTTAGATCATACCGTTAAGAAAGCTTTAGAAGCAAAGTCAGCTCATCATTGCTAAATAATTTACTCCAATAAATAAGATTTGAATGGCAAGCGCTAAACCGAACCAGTGCCAGCCCTTATCTTTTTTATAAAACGTTCTTATGTGATATTTGTTTTTCATCATTTTGATCTCCGATTTTTATCGTTGTTACAGAGAAAGCAAAAATTGAACCAACCTCGAACCAAGCATACGGGGATAAATAGCTCTATGTCTATAGTCTCATAAGTTGTCTAAAACGCTTAAAAGAACAGCACTCATCCATATGCAACTCTTAGTCTGAAGAAAAGTTTAAAATTCAGTAATCTATCTTCATCTTTATAATTTTAAGCATCCGATTTCTTTAAATATCTATTCTCATATATTGTCATAGCAAAAGCTAAACCACACAAAATCACAAAACCACAGGTCATTGGAACTAATGTACCGTTATATAACTGCCCAATGATAGAAGCAAGAATAAGTGACAGTACAGAGGAAGCTGCACCAATAATAGCCGATGCCATTCCAGCAACATGTCCCATCGGTTCCATTGCAATCGCATTTAAATTACCAAAGAGGGTTCCAAACAATAAAAACAAAATGCAGGCATAAAGCATAAACATCCAAAATGATACCGTTACACCCGCAAGTTGAATCAACAAGAAAATCAAAGAAATTAAGCACAGTCCAAGAAAGCCATAAATACAGATTGGACGCATACCAAACTTCATGACAATTTTAGAGTTTGTAAATGATGCGATTCCCATCACACCCGCAAGTACAGCAAAGTAAGCACTAAACTCTTGCCCTGTTTTACCAAACTGCTGCATAAATATTTGCTGTGAAGTTCCTAAATAACCAATAAATCCACCAAAACAGAAGCCAGCACACAATAGATAGCTCATGGTGGTTTTATTACTTACGACCTCTTTAAAGCCTTCCTTAAATGCTTTTATACGCATAGGTAAACGATTTTCGGGAAGTAAAGTCTCTTCTAGTCGTAAAGCGACCCATGCTCCCACAACTGTGGCATAGACCATATATAAAACAAAGATTTCACGCCAACCAAAGAAATAAATAATGAGTTGTCCTAAACTCGGTGCAATTGCTGGAGCAACCATAAACACCATCATAATTAAAGACATGATGCGAGCCATTTGAGCTCCGCTGTATTTATCTCTAACGATTGAAATAGAGGCAACATAAGGCCCTGAAACACCGATACCTTGAATAAAGCGCCCGACTAAGAACCATTCAAAACTTTGTGTGGAAAAGCACAATAAACTTCCCAGAAAATAAATAATAATTCCTGTGAATAAAATCCGTTTGCGTCCAATAGCATCGGATAACGGTCCCGCAATCAGCTGTCCGATTGTCATTCCAGAAAAAATACCAATGATGACCCATTGCGACTGGTTATTATTTTTTAATTCAAAAATACGTCCAATCTCACCTAAAGCAGGTAAAACTGCATCAATAGAAAAAGAAACAATCGACATAAGTAATGCCATGAGCAAAGCAAACTCACGGAAATGGATTTTTGATTTCATTTTTCTTCTCCACTATTTTTAATATTCTATTACACATAAATAAGCCACCTTACGGTGGCTTATTTCAATCGTTACATTAACCAATAAACTTACGTGCATTACGGAACATACGTAACCATGCACCGTCTTCAGTCCACTCTTCTGGTTTCCAAGAATGCTGAAGCGCACGGAAAGTACGCTCAGGGTGTGGCATCATAATCGTTGCACGACCGTCTTTAGAAGTCACACCAGTAATTGCTTCAGGTGAGCCATTCGGGTTCAATGGATAGTGCTGAGTTGGGTTACCAAGGCTGTCAACATAACGTAATGCCACTTGGTTACCTACATTTAAGCTTGCAAGATCAGTTTCACTTACAACTGCACGACCTTCACCATGTGCAACAGCAATCGGTAAGATTGAACCTTCCATACCATCAAGCAATACAGAAACAGATTTTTCAACACGAACGTTTACGCTACGAGCTTCAAAAACTTCTGACATATTGCGGTGGAAACGTGGCCAGTGTTCAGCACCTGGAATAAGTGGCGCTAATTGTGACAACATTTGGCAACCATTACAGATACCTAAGCTGAACGTTTCGTCGCGATGGAAAAATTGTTCAAACTGATCACGTAATTTAGCGTTGAACAGAACTGATTTTGCCCAGCCACCGCCAGCGCCCATTACGTCGCCGTAAGAGAAACCACCACAAGTCACTAAACCTTCGAAATCACTTAGGCTTACACGACCAGCAAGTAAATCGCTCATGTGTACGTCAATCGTATTAAAGCCAACTTTGTCAAAAGCTGCTGCCATTTCAATATGACCGTTTACACCTTGCTCACGCAAGATTGCCATATTTGGGCGACGTGTGTTGATAAACGGCGCTTCAACAGGTTCATTCAAGTCGAATGTTGGTTTAGCAATCAAACCTTGGTGCGCATTATCAGTAATTAATGAAAATTCCTGATCAGCAGTTTCTACGTTATCACGTAGACGTTGGATCTGATGAGATACCTCAGACCAAGCTTGTTGTAATTCAGCACGATCTAAAGTTAAGCCATTTACAGATAATTGATCTGTGTTGTTTACGCAACCAACTACAGCAATTGCATCTTTCAAGCTAGAAGCAGCAATTTCTGCTTGTAAAGCTTCCCAATCAGTTGCTTTGATTTGAAGTACTGCACCAATTTCTTCTGCAAACAAACTTGCTTGAGTTTGGTCTTCTAATGCAACACCTAAACGCGCGGCAAACATCATTTCAGCTACAGAGGCTAATAAACCACCATCACCGATGTCATGGTAAGCCTGAATCAAGCCACGGTTGTTCCAGTCTTGGATTAAAGCAAAGAACGCTTTGAAATCATCAAAACTATCAACGTCAGGAGTGATTGAACCAATTGCTTTATATACTTGCGCAAGAATCGAACCGCCTAAACGGAACTGACCTTTAGATAAATCAATACGTACAAGTACTGAATCTTCTAGATTTTTAAGTTCAGGTGTTAAGGTCTTACGAACATCAGTCACAGGAGCAAACGCAGTGATTACACCTGTCATTGGAGAAGTTACAGCTTTATCTTCACCGTCGTCATTCCAAGTTGTGCGCATTGAAAGTGAGTCTTTACCTACTGGAATCGCAATTCCTAAAGCAGGACACATTTCCATACCAATCGCTTTCACGCCTTCAAACAATGCTTGGTCTTCGCCTTTTTGACCAGCAGCAGCCATCCAGTTTGCAGAAAGTTTGATATCACTAATTTGTTCAATGTTCGCACATGCAATATTGGTAATTGCTTCAGCAACTGCCAAACGAGCAGATGCCGCTGGATTTAACAATGCAACTGGCGGACGTTCGCCCATTGCCATTGCTTCACCAGTGAAACCTTGCAAACTTGTTGTCGTTACTGCTGCATCTGCAACAGGAACCTGCCAACGACCAACCATTTGGTCACGTGCAACCATACCTGTAATTGAACGATCGCCAATGGTAATCAAGAATGATTTAGACGCAACTGTAGGGTTTTTCAATACGCGGAAAATCGCATCTTTCAAATCAACTTTTGAAGCGTCGAAATCATCACCACTACGTTCAATAGTTTCATAAGAACGTTGCATACGTGGTGTACCACCAAGCATTACTTGCATTGGGATATCAACTGCATCATTTTGGAACAATGGATCTTCAACTGTTAAGTGACGTGCTTCAGTTGCTTCACCTAACACAGCAAATGGGCAACGTTCACGGGCACAGATTGCTTCGAACTGATCCAAAGATTCTGGACGAATTGCGAGAACATAACGTTCTTGTGCTTCATTTGACCAGATTTCCATTGGGCTCATGCCCGGCTCTAATGAAGGAATCTTACGAAGATTAAGTACAGCACCTAACTCATGATCATTCACAAGTTCAGGCATAGCATTTGATAGACCACCAGCACCAACGTCGTGTACAGAAACGATTGGGTTGAAGTCTTCTAAACGCCAGCAAGTATCAATCACTTCTTGACAACGACGTTCCATTTCTGGGTTTTCACGTTGTACAGATGCGAAATCAAGGCTTTCACCCATTGTACCGCTATCTACAGAAGATGCAGCACCACCACCAAGACCGATTAACATTGCAGGGCCACCCAATACAATGAGTAAATCACCTGGTTGAATCGCATCTTTTTCTACATGGTCAGGACGGATATTACCGTAACCACCAGCAATCATAATTGGCTTGTGGAAGCCTTTCACTTCACCATTTACATTCTGTTCGAAAGTACGGAAATAACCATTTAAAGCAGGACGGCCGAATTCATTGTTAAATGCCGCGCCACCTAATGGACCTTCAATCATGATTTGTAATGGCGATGCCATACGTGAAGGTTTACCGTAGTTTTCTTCCCAAGGTTGTTCAAAACCAGGAATGTTTAAGTTCGAAACTGTAAAACCTGTTAAACCCGCTTTTGGTTTACCACCACGGCCTGTTGCACCCTCATCACGGATTTCACCGCCTGAACCAGTTGCAGCACCAGCAAATGGAGAAATTGCTGTTGGGTGGTTGTGGGTTTCAACCTTCATTAAAATATGAGCAGCTTGGCTCTTATATTTATAAACGAAGTGACCGTTTTCATCCGCTTTCGGATAAAAACGCATCGTGTCATAACCTACAATCACTGAAGCATTATCTTTGTATGCCGATAACACATCAGTTGGAGATTCTTTATAAGTGTTTTTAATCATCTGGAACAATGATAATGGTTGTTTTTCACCATCAATTGTCCATTCAGATCCAAAGATTTTATGACGACAGTGCTCAGAGTTTGCCTGTGCAAACATCATCAACTCGATGTCATTTGGATTACGACCCAGCTTACCGAATGCCTCGGTTAGGTAATCAATTTCTTGTTCAGATAACGCAAAACCGAACTCATTATTCGCCTTAACCAAAGCTTCTTTGCCTTGACCTAAGATATCAATTGAATTTAATGGTTTTGGTGCCGTTTCTGAGAATAATGCTTTTGCATCATCAATTTGAGCAAAAACTGTTTCTGTCATACGGTCATGAAGTACTTGTTTAACTTCATTAGAAAGTTCAGAAACACCTTTTAACGTAAATAAAAGGCCACGTTCTAAACGATGCACTGGCGTATTACAGTTTTTGAAAATATCAGTTGCTTTAGAAGACCAAGGTGAAATAGTACCCACACGTGGTGTAACTAAAATCTGAATCTCATCACTTGCAGATTGACGAAGTTCAAAAGACTCACCGTCATTCAATAATTGCAAAGCAGATTGATGTTGCTGCTCGTTGAGCGCTTGATCAAACAAATAGACCCATTGGCTGTCAAAAGATTGAACAGAACTAATTGACGATAAACGTGTTAATAGTTGAGCTTTCTTAAAAGAAGAATGTGCTGCTGCACCGGCCACGATAAACATGTTGATTTTGGCTCCACGGGCAGGTCTTGTGAACCTTACCGCAATGTGACTTTAGAGAGAGCGCATATTCTACTGCTTCTTGCTAAAATCAGCTAGATGTAGAATCAGTATTCTGTAACCTAATTCTGCAAGAAGTGATTAGTTTTTTGTTCAAAATCATTTTTTTAGGCATTCTAGCTAAAAATAAATTGTTTCATGTTTATTCAATAACATAATAAAACCTGAACTAAGACAAACTATGTCGCACCAAGCTAGTGCTTTTAACTTTTTTTTGGCATGATCAGGTTTTACAGTTTTGAATAATGATAAATGGAACAAATGCGTTGGTTAGAGCTGCTTTCTGCAGTTCGTTTAGGTAGTAAAAAAAGCAGTACAGAACTGGCTCGTAGCCCATTCCATAAAGATTATGACCGCATTATATTTTCTCAAAGTTTTCGTCAGCTAAACCGTAAGACGCAAGTTCACCCACTCGCACAGCATGATGGCATTCACACTCGCCTAACTCACTCACTTGAGGTTTCCTGTATTGGCCGCTCAATGGGCATGCTCGCAGCAGAAAAAATAAAAAATGAATTACCCGTCTGGATTTCTCCTGCCGATGTCGGTGCAATTATTCAAGCAGCCTGTCTAGCTCATGATATTGGTAACCCACCTTTCGGACATGCGGGTGAATATGCAATTCGTGAGTGGTTCGATGATGCCTCACATGATGATTTTTTGAAGAAACTAAGCCCCGAAGAAGAAGCCGATGTTCGTCAGTTTGAGGGTAATGCTCAAGGATTACGTTTGTTAAGTCGCATTGATTATCATCCAAATGATGGCGGGATGCGCTTAACCTATGCAACCTTAGGGGCTTATTTAAAGTATCCATGGCTTTCAAAAACCATTGCTTCACAAGGTGATCGCCCTTCCCATCAACGAGCAAAGTTTGGTTGTTATCAGTCTGAAAAAGAAATTTTAAAACAGATTGCTGAACAACTCGGGCTTATTCAGTTAGGTGAATATCATTATTGTCGTCACCCATTGACCTACTTGTTAGAAGCCGCTGACGACATTTGCTATGCATTAATTGACTTAGAAGATGGCATTATCTTAAATATGCTGAGTTACCAAGAAGTTGAGCCAATTTTCTTAAACCTTATTGCCGATTATGGTCAGCCTGAAGAATTGTCACACCCAGACAGTACGTGGCAACAAAAGATTTCAGCATTACGTGGTCGTGTTATGAAACGGCTTGTGGATGAAGTCACCACAGCTTTTGCTAAACATCATTATGAAATTATTACCGGTCAGCTTAAAGGCAACCTTTTACAATATTGCTCACCCGATATTGCAATTGGTATCGAAACAGCCAAAAATTTGGCACGTGATAAAATTTTTGAACATCCACAAAAGTCTGGTTTAGAAATTATTGCGCATCAAAGTTTGCAAACAATTTTGGATGCATTTGTACCTTTGACCACGCCACATAAATCTTTGAGCTTTAAAGAACAACGTTTAATGTCTATCCTTAATCTGTATGGTGCTAACTTTAGCAATAATCACTACAGTAATATTATGCAAGTACTCGATATTATCAGTAAGTTCTCAGATCATCAGGCTTATAGCTTGGCTCAAGAGTTACAAGGTAATAAAATTGGCTTGTTTTAAGCTGGCTTGATATAGAAAGAAATAAAACCTGTGTCGTTTTCAATGAATGTTAGAACGACCAGATTTACAGTTATGAATAAGTGAAACTACTCTATGATCGGATGTTTAATTGGCGAAGTGTTTGCCCTAGAAGCCCCTACTGTCTTACTGAATGTAAATGGTGTGGGTTATGAAATTGATACGCCACTTTCAACATTTTGCCAATTACAAAAAGGCCAAAAAGTTACGTTATGGACGCATTTGGTTGTCCGTGAAGATGCTCAACAGCTTTACGGTTTCAGTGATGCTCAAGAAAAAATAATTTTCCGCACCTTATTAAAAGTAAATGGTGTCGGCCCGAAAATGGCATTAGGGATTCTATCGACGTTAAGCGTTGAGTTACTAGTACACACGATTGAACATGACGATATCAACACGTTGGTCAAAGTTCCGGGTGTTGGCAAAAAAACTGCTGAACGTTTAATGATTGAACTTCGTGATCGTTTCAAAACGTTGGCTCAAGGAACTTCCTCTTCAGCTACCCTACCTCAAATTCAGTTTGCTGCAAACTCACCTGTGGCAGAAGCAGAAGCAGCTTTGCAATCTTTAGGTTACAAGCCACTTGAGGCACAAAAAGCTGTTGCTGCTGTTAAAGCCGATTACACCGAATCAGCCGATATTATTCGCGCTGCTCTAAAATCAATGATGAAGTAAAACACTTATGCAAGACCGTTTAATCAGTGGAGCAGAAAAACCAGAAGATCATTTTGATCGGGCGATTCGACCAACTTCACTTGCCGACTATATTGGGCAACCTGTAGTACGCGAACAAATGGAAATTTTCATTGGCGCTGCTCGCGGTCGTGGTGAAGCACTCGATCACACGCTGATTTTTGGTCCACCCGGCTTGGGTAAAACCACACTTGCCAACATTATTGCGCGTGAAATGGGCGGTAATCTTAAATCTACTTCGGGGCCAGTTTTGGAGCGTGCGGGCGACTTAGCTGCAATGCTTACCAACCTTGAAGAAGGCGATGTCTTGTTCATTGACGAAATTCACCGTCTTTCTCCAGTTATTGAAGAAATTCTCTATCCAGCGATGGAAGATTACCAATTAGATATCATGATTGGTGAAGGCCCTGCTGCTCGTTCAATTAAACTAGATTTACCCCCGTTTACACTTGTCGCGGCTACAACACGCGCGGGCTTGCTTACCTCACCACTACGTGACCGTTTCGGTATTGTACAACGTCTTGAGTTTTACTCTGTAGAAGACCTCACTCATATTGTGTCGCGCTCTGCCAACTTAATGAATGTGCCAATTACAGTTGAAGGTGCAGAAGAAGTTGCACGTCGTGCACGTGGAACACCTCGTATTGCCAATCGTCTATTACGACGTGTGCGTGACTATGCACAAGTGAAAGGTACAGGTGAAGTAACCCATGACATGGCGCAACGTGCTCTTGATATGCTCAATGTTGATAAGGCAGGCTTAGACACCCTAGACCGACGTTATTTGAGCATGCTACTAGAGCGTTTTGATGGTGGTCCTGCTGGAGTTGAAGCACTTGCAGCAGCAATGGCTGAAGATAGTGGCACACTTGAAGACGTTCTTGAACCTTATTTGATTCAACAAGGTTATGTGATGCGTACTGCTCGAGGTCGTATTGCTACCAATCAATCTTATTTACAGTTTGGGCTAACGCCACCTGAGCCTAAAAATTAACCAAAGGAAGAGAACTTTCTCTTCCTTCTTTAATCACACTATTCCTTTTTAAATAAAATAATAATTGTCTTATCAATCAATTAGCAACTCGATACCTTTTAAGTCTTTCTTTATACCTTATTGATTTTTTAATATTTTTAAAAACTGCATTATAAGAAATCTAGCTATTAAAGCTTATGAACAATAATATTTTTAGGATAAGGACATGTATAAGAAAGCCGCTTTATTTTTGCCACTCGCCCTCATGAGTCAACTAAGCCTAGCAGATTGGGTCAACGATGCTGCTCAACAAAATGAAAATCAGATTATTCAGTTAAGACAAAACATTCACCAACATCCTGAACTGGGCAATATGGAATTTAAAACATCTGCCCTTGTTCAAAAAGAATTGAAATCTTATGGCGTTCAGGTCAAAACTGGTTATGCAAAAACTGGTGTAATCGGCATTTTAAAAGGCGACAAACCCGGGCCTATCATCGCACTTCGAGCTGATATGGATGCTCTGCCGATGGAAGAAAAAAGCGGCCTACCCTTTGCAAGTAAACAAAAAGCAATTTATCAAGGCAAAGAAACTTATGTGATGCATGCTTGTGGACATGATGCACACACTGCAATGTTATTAGGCGCAGCAAAAATTCTGGCTGCTAATAAAGATAAAATATCGGGCACAGTTGTTTTTGTTTTCCAACCTGCTGAAGAAGGTGGTGCAGATATAGATAACTTTACTCATGGCGATCAAATCGGTTCTAGAAAAATGATCGCAGACGGCGCATTTAAAGACTATAAGCCAGAAGCTATTTTTGGAATGCATGTCATGGCAGGCATGAAAAGTGGTCATCTTTACTATAAAGATGGGGCCATTTTAAATAGTGCAGATCACTTACGTATTCAGGTCAATGGCAAACAGGTCCATGGCTCTACCCCATGGTTAGGCAAAGATCCAATTTATGCATCTGCACTGATGATTAATAATTTACAAAGTCTTATTAGCCGAAGAACAGATCTGACTGAAGGTATGGGTGTAGTCAGTATCGGCAATATTCAAGGTGGTACAGCAGGAAATATTATTCCTGAACAAGTCAATATGATCGGGACCATTCGCTCTAATAACGAAAAGATACGGGCGAATATCTTAAAAAGTTTACCGGTCATGATAGAGCATAACGCTCAAGCCAATGATGTAACTGCTAAAGTTGAAATTGCACCTTATGCACCAGTGACCATGAATGATAAAACCCTTACTCAACTTATTCAGCCAACTTTAGCCAAAGTTGCTGGAGATTCAAAATTACATGTTTTAGATCATAATGCGAGTGCAAGTGAAGATTTTGCATATTATGGCAAACTGATGCCTTCATTCTTTGTTTTCTTAGGAGCTACACCAAAAAATCAAGAGGTAAGTCAGGCTGCACCAAATCATAATCCTTATTTTATTGTAGATGACAAGGCTTTAAAAATAGGGACCGAGTTACATATAAGGTTCGTATTAGATTATCCGAATATATCAAAACAAGTTCAAACCACATGGAAACCGTCATAATTTAAAAGCATGCTAGCCATAAGATGTACCGTTTTTAGACTAGAAATACAGCAATCGCAATTGAAAGGTTGTGCCATAGGACTTAGTATGCAATCTGCTAAACTGCCCCGTATTTAAAGCATATACGTGGCTTCGAATAAAATTGATGTTTTATTCAGCAGTCATATTTTAAATGCAAAGCTCTATAGTGAACTAAAACGGAATCCTCTCATGGCGAATCATTTTGAATTCAACATTCGTGTTTATATTGAAGATACGGACGCAGGTGGTATTGTTTACCATGCCAACCACATTCGCTATATGGAACGCACCCGTACTGAATGGCTCCGTGCTTCTGGCGTTGATCATTACTGGCATCAAAAAGACTACAACTTTGTCGTACACAAAATTGACGTAAAATATATGCGTCCTATTTTAATGGATGATTTAATTACTGTTACAGCACGTGTAGTTTCATGTAAAGCTGCGTCATTTGTGTTGCAACAAAATATTTATCGTGGTGAAATCTTGCTTGCTTCTGGCGAGGTTGAGTTGGCATGTTTAAGTAAAGAACTGATAGCTCGTCGTCTTCCAGAAGAAATACGTGATCTTATTCGTAAAGAATTGGAACAAGACTAAAAAAACAACCGGCATATGTAACTATGGCAACAAACATTGAATCAACCCTGCATATTTCTGACCTTATTTTACAGGCAAGTCCAGTCGTTCAGTTGGTCATGCTAATTTTATTATTAGCATCAATCTTTAGTTGGTATCTGATTGCCAAGTTACATATGAGTTATAAAAAAGCACATCAAGAAGATGAACATTTCCAGAAAATGTTCTGGTCTGGTGCTGAACTCAATACGCTTTACAACAATGCTCAACTCAACTCAAAACGCTCAGGTCTTGAAGATATTTTTTATCAAGGGTTAAGTGAATTTTTTAAACTCAAAAAACGTCAGGCCCCTGTTTCACAAACAATTGAAGGAACTGAACGTATTTTACGTGTAGGTTTGAGTCGTGATCAGAGCCACCTAGAATATGGCTTAGGTAGTTTAGCAAGTATCGGTTCTGTAGCTCCTTATATCGGTTTATTCGGTACTGTTTGGGGCATTATGAATGCCTTTATCGGTTTAGCCGCTGTTGATCAAGTTACTCTGGCAACTGTTGCGCCAGGTATTGCCGAAGCACTTATTGCAACCGCAATTGGTTTATTTGCTGCAATTCCTGCTGTATTGGCTTTTAACCATTTCACGTCTAAAAGCGAAAGTGTTTACTCTGATCGTGCTTTATTTGCTGAAGAGATGATTGCTTTATTGCAACGTCAGTCTGTGGGTTCATCACAGGAAGATGCATAATGGCAATTCAGCGTTCAGGGCGCTTTGAGCGCATAAAAAAACCACTAAAAAGTGACATGAACGTCGTACCCTATATTGACGTCATGCTCGTACTTTTGGTTATTTTCATGGTGACTGCTCCCATGATTACTAGTGGTATTAAAGTCGATTTACCTCAAGCAAATAACCATCCAATCGAATCAAAAGATATGCCAGCTATGGTGACGATTGGTAAAGATGGCAATATTTATCTTCAGTATGAAGATTACAAAGATAATGAGCCATTATCTCGTGAAAAACTTGAAGAAGTTTTAAGCGATGCTCAAAAACAAGCTGAACAAGAAAATAAACAACTCACAGTTTTAGTCAATGGTGATAAATCTCGTCCTTATGGAGAGGTCGTATCACTGATGGCAAGTTTACAAGAAGCAGGTTTAACTCAAGTTGGCCTTCTGACAGAGCCTTTAAAATAAGCTATGAATAAAAATCAAAAGCCACACTTTAAACAAAATGCGATTGCATTGAGCTTTACAATTGGAGTTCATGCAATTGCCATTGTTGGCTTGCTTTTTTTAGGCTTGAGTAAACCACCTGAACAGCCAAAAAAGCTAACAACTATTTTAGTTAAGCCAGAAGATTTACCCCCGCCTTTAGCGAAAGAAATTGAACAAGAGACAACTGCTACAAATGAAGCAAAAGAGGTGTTAAGCCCTATTGTGGATGAAACTCTTCCTCAAAATCTTCCAGCAGTGCCCCCTCCTCCGACTGCACAGCAGCTCGCTGCTGAAAAGCAAAAAGCTGAACAGGCACAACAAGCAAAATTAGCTGAACAAAAACGCAAGGCTGAGGAAGCGGCGAAAGCTAAACAAGCAACAGAGCAGCAACGTGTAGAGGAAGCACAAAAGCAGCAGGCTGAAGCTAAACGTCAAACTGAAGCTAAAGCAAGAGCGGAAGCTGAACAAAAACGCAAAGCCGAACAAAGTGCGAAAGCTGAAGCAGATGCTAAGGCTAGACAAAAAGTCGCTGAAGAGGCTAAGCGTAAAGCTGAGACCGATGCAAAGCTGAAACGTGAGGCTCAAAAGTCTGAAAACGCTAAACTTTTAGCACAGCAAGAAGCTAAACGTAAAGCTGACGCTGAGGCAAGAGCCAAGCAGCAAAAAGCTAATGACGACGCTAAACGTAAAGCTGAAAATGATGCTAAAGCTAAACAGCAAAAGGCTAATGACGATGCTAAACGTAAAGCTGAGACTGATGCAAAAGCTAAGCAGCAAAAATTAAATGAAGATGCTAAGCGTAAAGCTGACGCCGATGCAAAAGCTAAGCAGCAAAAAGCAAATGAAGATGCTAAACGTAAAGCTGACGCCGATGCAAAAGCCAAACAGCAAAAAGCCAATGACGACGCTAAGCGCAAAGCCGAAGCAGATGCTAAAGCTAAACAGCAAAAAGCCAATGAAGATGCCAAACGTAAAGCTGATGCCGATGCAAAAGCTAAACAGCAAAAAGCCAATGACGACGCTAAACGCAAAGCCGAAGCAGATGCAAAAGCCAAACAACAAAAAGCTGCTGACGATGCTAAACGTAAAGCTGAAGCAGAGGCTGAAGCAAAAGCTGCATCTGCTCAAAAAGCACAAGAAGAGGCAGCTCAAAAGAAAGCTGAGGCTAAAAAAGTTGCTTCTTCAGCTAGACGTGATTTTGAGCAAAAAATTCGACGCTCTTGGGATGTTCCGACAGGCAGTAGTGGTAAAACAGTTGGTGTTCGTTTTACCCTCTCAGATTCTGGAAGTGTCAATTCAATTGTAATCACGCGTTCAAGCGGAGATGATGCTTTAGATGCAAGTATTAAGGCAGCAATTCAAGCCTCTGCGCCATATCCTATGCCATCAGACCCAGATGCAAGGCGCGAAGCAAGAAGTGTTAACTCTACATTTAGAGCGCAATAATTTTGAAAGAGTTACATGCTTTAAATAGTTTAAGGCATGTAACTATGCTACAAAATCAACAGTCACAAAAATACCAGCTATGACTTTAAACTTATGAATACGAGCCGCAAACACCTGCTATCTTTAGCATTGATCACCGCATTAAGCCCCCTAGCTTCTACAACTGCTTTTGCCCAGTTATATCTGGAAATTGCTAAAGCACCAGATCAGGCACCTAAAATTGCTATTGTCCCGTTTAACAATGACAATGGGCTCTCTCCTATTGTTGAAACTGACTTAAACCGTTCTGGACGCTTTACAAGCTCATCTAAAAATTTACCTGCTAATGCTGCAATCAATCAGATTCAAGCTTCTGACTGGCAAGCTGCCGGAATTCCATATGTAGTTACTGGACAAATTAAACAAACAGCTACGGGTTTTGAAGTTCATTACCAACTTTATGATGTACAAAAGCAGCAATACATTTTAAATGAACTTTTAAATGTACCAGCTTCACGCATACGTCAAGCTGGCCATATGGTAAGTGATGCTATTTATCAGGCACTTACAGGCATTCCGGGTGATTTTAGTGGCCGTATTGCTTATGTACTCAGAAATCCGGCAACTCCTGCAGAACGTTATACTTTACAAATTGCAGATACGGATGGTGAACAACCAAAAACTGTTTTGTCATCTCGTGATCCAATTCTTTCTCCAGCATGGACACCTGACGCCAAGAAAATTGCTTATGTTTCGTTTGAAACCAAACGTCCAGCAATTTATTTACAAGATTTATCTACAGGCACACGTGAAGTTCTTACTAGTTTCAAAGGTCTAAATGGCGCACCGAGTTTTTCACCTGATGGCCAATCAATGCTATTTACAGCATCTATGAATGGCAACCCTGAAATCTATCAAATGGATTTATCAACTCGCCAAGTCAAACGTATGACGAACGACTCGGCAATTGATACTGAAGCACGTTATACACCAGATGGAAAATCGTTTATTTTCACTTCTGACCGTGGTGGTTCTGCCCAAATCTATCGTTATACCTTTGCTGATGGCTCAGTAAAACGTCTAACGTTTAAAGGTTCATTTAATGCACGTGGAACTCTGAGTGCAGATGGCAAAAAGATTGCTCTTGTTCATCGCCCAAGTGGCAGCAGTTATAAAGTTGCAATTCAGGACATTAATACTGGCATCACCAATATTCTTACCCCAACCAGTTTAGATGAGTCACCAAGTTTCTCACCAAATGGGCAAATGGTGGTCTACGCAACTCGTGAAGGCAACCGTGGCTTGTTGTCTATTATGTCTACTGATGGACGTTTCCGTATGAATTTACCGAGTGAACAAGGTGAAGTACGTGAACCGGCTTGGGCACCAAAATAACTTTTAATTCCATTGATGGAGATGATCATGAAATCAATCAAATATTTAGCCTTACCCTTTCTTAGCGTAGCACTTGTGATGACAGGTTGTGCTAGCCGCAAACCGGCAGCGACTACAACAACTGGTACAAATCCAAGTACGGTAAACACTTCTGGTTTAAGTGAAGATGCGGCATTAAATGCTCAAAATTTAGCTGGTGCTTCATCTAAAGGTGTAACTGAGGCAAATAAAGCTGCTTTGGCTAAACGCGTTGTTCATTTTGATTATGACAGCAGTGACTTATCTACTGAAGACTATCAAACTCTCCAAGCTCACGCACAATTTCTTATGGCAAATGCAAATTCAAAAGTTGCTTTAACTGGTCATACAGATGAACGTGGTACACGTGAGTACAATATGGCGTTAGGTGAGCGTCGTGCTAAAGCTGTACAAAGTTACTTAATTACCAATGGCGTCAACCCACAGCAACTTGAAGCTGTAAGTTATGGTAAAGAAGCTCCTGTTAATGCAGGACATGATGAATCTGCGTGGAAAGAAAACCGCCGCGTTGAAATTAATTACGAAGCAGTACCCCCTTTATTAAAATAAAGAATACGCATAAAAAAACGCTCATATTTTTATGAGCGTTTTTTTATAACAACAAAACTTAGGAAGATTTCTTTTCTTCTTCAGAATGTTGCATCGATTCAATCAAATCATGCTTATTAAAATCTTTATATTCAGGTTTTGCCTCATAATCTTTCCAAGCATCCTGAACATTCTCTTTCGAAATTTCATCTAGATTGATTGGTTCACCTGCCGTTGGGGTCGCATCAAACTTCTTTGTTGTCATTTCGATTCTCCTAAAATATACAGTCCGTTGTTATATAATCAACATACCACTTAAAATGGGGGTTGTAAGCATAAATCCAACACAAATAAAGTAAGATAATTTTTATTTTGTGACATTCTCATCTAGAATATGCCACGTATTTATCTGACTCATTTTGATGCTTGAAGCACAGGAGCTATTTTCTATGTCCAACCTCACCTTGTCCCAATTTTTAGAACAACAAAAAGGGAATCTAACACCGGAGTTGGCTCAAGTCATCGATACTATCGCCACAACCTGTAAAACTATCGATCTAGCCTTACAAAAAGGTGCGCTCGCTGGTATTTTAGGAAGTGCTGGTAATGAAAATGTTCAAGGTGAAACACAGAAAAAACTTGATGTGATTTCTAATGACTATTTAATCGATGCATTAAAAGTTCATCCACAAGTAGGTGGTCTTGCTTCTGAAGAGCTTGATGAATTCACACCAGCCCAAGAAAATGGTAAATATCTAGTTTTGTTTGACCCATTAGATGGTTCAAGTAACATCGATATTAATATGTGTGTAGGTACAATTTTCTCTATTCTGCCGGCAAAAAATGCGGTAACACAAGCAGAAGATTTCATGCAAGCTGGTACACAGCAAGTTGCTGCTGGTTATGTACTTTATGGCCCATCAACCATGATGGCTTTGACAGTTGGAAATGGCGTAGCATTCTTTACTTTAGACCCAGAAACTCAAACATTCTTGCTCACTACTGACAACGTTCAAGTTGCAGCAGATACTCAAGAGTTTGCAATTAACGCTTCTAATCAACGTCATTGGGAAGATCCTGTAAAACAATATATTGATGAATTACTTGCAGGTAAAAACTCTATTCGTGAAAAAGATTTCAACATGCGCTGGGTAGCATGTATGGTGGGTGATATTCACCGTATTTTATGCCGCAGTGGTATTTTCCTTTATCCATATGACTTAAAAGATCCGAAAAAAGCGGGTCGCTTACGTTTAATGTATGAAGCAAATCCAATGAGTATGCTCATTGAACAAGCTGGTGGTGCATCAACTACAGGCCGTGTTCGCATTTTAGACATTGAACCAACAGAACTTCATCAACGAGTTCCTGTGATTATTGGTTCTAAAAATGAAGTTGAACGCGTAACAAGTTATCATTAATAATTTTAATTACTTAGGGCATCATAGTATGATGGTGCCCTTTTGTTGGATATTTCCTTATGGCTGTTATTTTTTTAGAATCAAAAGACAATGCAAAAATTAAACATTTGCGTGGATTAATCGAACTTAGTAACGCCCGAAAAAAACACCAGCAAACAGTCCTTGAAGGTACCCATCTTTGTTTAGCTTGGCTACAGCAACAGAAGAAGCTTTTCTCTTTATTTACGACAGAACAAGCATTAGAACACGCAGATTTAAAAGAAATAATCGAACTGCATCAAGGTCATATCTTTGTTATTAGTGAAGTTTTATATAGAGATTTGAGTACATTAGGTACGAGTCTTCCTTGTTTGGCTATTATCGATCTGCCTAAAACTTCATCAACAATCGATTACAACGTAGATACCCTGATTTTAGAAAACATCCAAGATCCAGGTAACGTAGGCACCTTACTACGTTCAGCAGCAGCAGCAAATATTAAACAAATCATTTGCACACAAGGCTCTGCATCACTTTGGTCTCCACGAGTTTTAAGAGCAGGTATGGGAGCTCATTTTAGCTTACATTGTTTTGAAAACTTCCAACTCACAGATATTCTTCCAAAATTTCAAATTCCAGTTTTTGTTACGAGCTCTCATCACTCAACAAGCCTCTATTCACAAGATCTTTCAAAACCCTGTGTATGGATTTTAGGAAACGAAGGTCAAGGTGCTAGTGATTACGCATTAGATCACTCACAATCAGTGACTATTCCTCAACCAGGTGGACAAGAGTCATTAAACGTAGCAATTGCAGGATCTATTTGTTTTTTTGAGATGGTTCGTCAACGCCAATAAAACGTTAATTTATTTTACATCTCACATATTTGTGAAAAAAATCAATTACACTAGTAAAAAATAGCCGATTGTTGTCAACCTCCCACCTCTTTTCAACGTTATATAAGAGATATATTGAAGATAAGGTGGGTATGTCCAATGACAGGATTTTCCATCTCCATGGATTTAGCACCGAAAAAGTCTCGATCGGAAGCATCTAGTGCTCATGCAAGCACGGCAGAGCAACGCCTGAAAGTTTTCATGCAAGATGTAACTGGTCGTGCTTTGGTGATGATGGAGAGTGCTACCCAAGGTCAGCAAGGTATTGCAATGGATTTGGTTCAAGAAGCATTTATTGCTTTACACAAATCTTATGCCGATAAAAGTACTGAAGAATGGTATCCCCTGTTTTATACGATTTTAAACAACAAACTTCAGGATTGGCGCCGCAAAGAATCTCGTAGAGCAAACCCATTTTCATTCTTCAAAAAAGTTAGTCTGGACAATGACGACGACGAAATTATTGATGTAGTTGATGAAAAAGCCATTAATCCTGCGGATTTTCTCGATCAAGCAGTGACTATCGAAGAAATTCGAGAAGCGATTTCAAAGCTACCAGTTCGTCAACAACAGGCATTTATGTTACGTGCATGGGAAGGTTTTGACACACACACAACAGCTCAGATCATGAACTGTACCGAAGGTAGTGTAAAAACCCATTATCACCGAGCAATTCAGGGACTTAGAGAGTACTTGGCCCATTTAAATCCCTTGGGAGGTTCTGATGAATCATGATGATTTCACTAAAAAGGTGACGTCTAAACTTGATAGTTTGGCACATCACCATAAAAATAAAACAGTGGTCATGAATCATGTGCTTGACCATATTCAACAAAAACCAGCCTCTTTTTATAGTGTCTGGAAAATGTCTGGTTTTGCACTTGCAGCAGCGATCACAGGTTTTGTAATTTTACCTAATTCAGCAGATATTGTTGATAAGCCGCAAAATCAAGTGATTGTAAATCCTAAATTATCCCCACAAATGGTGGAAGATTTAGAAATGCTAATGGTCTTGGGTGAGGATAAAGTACAACATGGCAGCTAAAAAATTAGCTCTTATCCTTTGTTCATTAAGTTTCTTGCAAACCAGTTTTGCAGGTTTTGAACGATTTTGGATTTTTTCTAAAGATGCCAATACACAAGTTGATGATACATGGAATGCCCTTTCTGAAGAGGAACAACGTGCAGTTATTAAACGTTACCAGAGCTTAAAAGAGTTACCAGCGAATCAAAGTACGAACCTACAGCAACGTATGGACTGGTTTACTCAGCTCCCCGATGCTGAAAAAGAAAAAATGCGTGAAGCATGGCAAAAAATGAGTACACAAGAGCGTAATGATTTACGTCAGCGTATGCTTAAAGCAAATGGTGAAGAAAGAACAGCTATTCGTGAAGAGTATATGAACAAGTATTTAGAACATTAAATACAACTCTGTAAAATTCGTATGTAGTAGATTTAATGCCTTAAATAATTTTATATAAAAAGCCTCCAATTGGAGGCTTTTTATTTTATATAGTTTATTTACGGTAGCGTCTATAGACGACTAAACTCAGTAAAGATGCTAAAGACAAAATTCCTAAGCTACCACCACCGCCTCCGCCACGTGTATCGTCTGTGGTAGTTGCAGTACTTACAAGGTTAATTGTGCCAGCTTTAGGTGAAATTTTACCATCAGCATCATAAACGTTATAGCTTAATGAATCATTGAAAACGTTAAAGACGTTATTTGCCTGAATATAGATATTCCCACCATAACAAGTTTTATCTTTGTCAGTTTTCGGACATGGCCCTTCTCGATCAGCCTTAACTACTTTAAAAATACCATCTTTCGATGTTTTGCTTGGTAAATAAATTGGCAACTCTACACCGTCTTCATTTACCCAGAATTGGGGTCTAGATTTTAAAAGCGTCTTTATAGGTCCATCACCATCATCATTCGCATATTTAAGCAAATTTAAAGGAATAGTTTCATTTGCAAGATATTTAAATGTAATTGTTCCATCGCCAGAAACTGGTTCAATATTATTAAAACGAGCTTTTATCAAACCGCTTGAGCTTAGTTTATTATCGGCTGTTGTAATTGTATATTTGCAATAAGCATAGGTACCAGCTTGAGTCACCGTATCGTCTTTGCGATAAAAAACAATTTGCTGTAAAGCACTATTCCACTCACAGAATACCTTATCTTCATCAGACAAGTCTTTAACTTGTTGTTCATCATATTTGTCATCAAGTGACCCAATACCCAATGCCTCTGTTGTAATACGATAGTCAGTTGTATTGAAGAACTTCAACACATGATTAGCATCTTCGGCCGGCAAAGGTAAATCATAGCTCTTTAAATCAAGATATATAGCACGATATTTAAGATTTGCCTTGGTTGTATCAATCAGGTTTTTAAACTCTGCTAAACGTACTTTATAATAAGTAATAAAGTTAGAAGGCGTCTTAGGATCCTTAATATACTTATCAAATAAATCATAATTTTTTTGATAAGTATCAATTAAAGTTGTTAATGAAATATTACTAACATCCTCTAAATCACCTGCTGTTAATTTCATTAACTCCACAGAACCAATATCACAGCTATTACGACTTCCTGATTGGTAATATGATGTGCCATCTGTCAAACGATTTAAACCGCGTTGGTCAGCTGTAGCACAGCTTCCTTTACCATCTTTATCAACATCAATTAAATCTATTTGCTGAGGGTCAGTAATCTCTTTTGGATAATAAATAGGTAACCAGCCTGTATCAGCCGTTGCATCCTGTGGGCTTAATAAACTGCTAAATGATTGTGTACTGATGTTAATATTCGTGTGACCATCTGGCAGAGATTCTTTTGGTACATCACATTTTGCTATCGTAGACGTCCAGTCAAGGGCATTGAAGCTCAGCGTTAAACCTACACTCTTTTGCTCTGCTGCCGCGCCTAAAAGATATTTACAAGCATAACTTCCAGTATTATAAGCCAGTACGTTAAAACTAAGCTTTTTTGTGCCCAGTTTGTCGTAAAGGAAAGTACTATTCGCGTTGTTTTCAACAATTGTATTATTTAAAAGTACTAGACTACTGCTCGAGCTTAAAATACTTGATGTATTGACTGGGTTATTGGTATCACCAGTAAACTTAATAATACTACCATTAGTACTATTCGCTATATTTTTTGCAATAGTATTAACTGACAATGTCGCACTAGGTTTACCACAAAACTCAAATGTACTTGTTGAAGCTGTATTACCATTATTCACAATACTGTTTGATGTAAGGGTAATGGTACGTGGCGCATAGACGGTGTCACTAAAACACCCCATTGATAAAACACTGCCTTGTGTTGCGCTATTACCTTTCAGTAATGAATGATTTACTGACAAAGTAATATTAGGTGAAGCTAAATAAATTGCTCCACCACCTGTTGCTCGTGATGATAAAATCTGGCTATTTTGTAAAGCAATATCAGCACCGGCATAAATCGCCCCACCCTGACCAGTTGTAACGCCATTTGCGAGAATGACATTATTTAAGCTTAAGGGTTGCTTATAGGTAGTTGTATTGAAAATACGTGATTTACCTTGAGCATCAATATACGTTTGTAATGCAAGCTGTGCAGGATAATCATTAGTTAAAACACTTTTCTTCTGCCAATCTACGGGGTCAGCACCAAAAATAGCAATATTGGCATTAGGAACTAACTCCTTGGTTAAACTATAAGTTCCTGCTTTAAGCTGAATAGATTTCTGTGTAGTCTCACGTGTATCAATAACTGTACAGCCACCATAAGACTTACGCAACTCAGCAGTCTTTATCGCTTCACGCAATGAACAGGCATTGGTATTGTCACCATCTTCATCGGCAAAAGTTGTAACATCAATTCTTCCATTAGTGGTATCTGCAAATAATGGCATTGCAGCAAGCACAGCTAATGCTAAAAAAGCCTTTTTATAATTTTTCATAGCCTTATCATCCTTGATTATGACTTTAAACGTCGCAAAGCAATTAAGCCAAATAAACCTAAAATTAAACCACCACCAACGCTTCCTCCACCAGTACTCACTGATTTATCTTCTATTCCCGACGGTGGATCTTGTACAATTTGAACTGCAACTGTTAAATAAACATCTGCAGCGTCATTAAAACGTGTTGTTGTTGTGACGACCAAGAGATTAAAAACATCTGCCCCATGCCAGTTACCATTTGGAACGTAAGTTAAGTTTCCTTGTGTATCAATCGACAAAGTTCCTTTAGATGATGTGCTTGTTTGAACCACTTTCATACAGCCTGGTTGCCATGCTTTACCATCTGTTCTTTTTCCAAACATTTTTTCGCATGTTTGTGGAGAGACTAATTCACCATCACCTACAACATCAGCAATATTAAATTTGGCAATTTCTCCATATTTAATATCTTGACCATGCGTACTAATATCATCACGGTTAATTATTAATTCAATTGAACCTAAATCGCATAGCTCATCATAAGCACTTCGATTTTTTCCACGTTGGTCTTGTTTTTCACAACTTGCTAAACCGACAGAAGTTCCATCACTATATAAACGACCTTTGTTAATTAACAATGACTGTGAGAGGCTTGTATATTTATCAAGAATTCGGGGTTTAAAAAAACCTAAGAAACTATCACTTGGTGTTGAATAAGGACAAAGCAATCCATCTGCAGGTGGTACATCGCAGGTTCCTTCATCTGCATTCCCTGCAATTAGTTTTTCACTGGCTGAATAAATAATGTTAGGAAGTGTTGCTGAAGCATTACGGTTACATTCCGCAGTCACCAAATTGCTCTGTACAATCGTTTTATCTGTTGCAGATGTCTGACAGTTTGTTGTATTGCCTACTAATATACTATTAGAAACGGAAGCTTTTCCTTGTGGAGCATCAAAAAATAGCCCACCCACGTTTTTAATCATTGTAATGTTATTGATCACCATCCCATCTCGGACATTGCCAATAAAACTACCTTTATTATGGAAAATCGTACTATTACTCAAACCAATAACACGAGAAGTTAAATACCCCCCTGTACTTTCATCTGCAAATTTAGTTTGTGCGTGGAACAATGCGCCATCTGCTGCCGTTACCTCATTATCACGCACTACAGAGCGACTGATATAATAAAGTGGCATATCACTATATAAAACTCCCCCCTGACTCGCTTTATTATTCTGCATCAGGCTATTAGTAATCATTACCGAACCTGCTGTTTTTGTAGTATTCGATAAATTACCAGCGTTATAAATTGCTCCACCACTTGTTGCATACCCATCCATTAAACGCGAATTTTGAATAACCAATTGTTCATGATTATAAATTAATCCGCCGTTACCCTGAGGGACTGCACTTTTTGAGCCAGCACCTTTTAAATTGACATCAATAAATGAAACTGTAAAAGAGGCTTTTTCAACACTATCATCATCTATACGGAATAATTGATCCGTACCTATCATTTTAATAGTTGCATTATGAGAATTGGGTGCTCCTTCCTCAACCAGAGTAGAATCATTCTTTGCTGTACTAATAGTTAAAGCCGCAGAAATCTTTATACTTTTATTTAGGGTATATTCTTTATCACGCTGCAAAATAATATTTGAAGAGGCGTCTTTACTTCCACACCCGCGATAACCATCTTTTACAGAAGCAACAACGGTAGAATCACTTGAATTACGCTTATTTATCAGTTCTACAGCCTCGCGTAATGAACAGACTTTATTATCGACGTCTTCATCAACTGTAGTTGTAACTTGAATATCGGCAGAATAAGCCTGTCCAGCAACAGCCAATAAAGCAAAAGCAATGCTCCGTTTGAGCATACCCATCTCCTTACATCTTTTTTTCATTTTTTTTGTCAAAATTGCAAAATTTCCGCTTTTGCAATCGCATCCTTTGTGCGTACTTTGTCACAGCAAGTAGAATTTCTCAAGACATTTTGGTCGGTCTATAGAGTCATTTTTGAACCAGATTACAAAAAGCTTCATACATTTAAAAAACTTTTTTAAATACAAAAATGTGAACCATTAAAAATTAGAAAGAGATTTGAAAAGATATGCAAGCAAGTGTTTTGAAATTAGAAATCTTGTGCCAGAGACTCTATTTTTAATAGGTTTTTATAAGTTTAGACAAAGCAATAAGCCAAAACGAAAGAATTTCTATTGTTGATATTCATCAATCAAAGCATAAATTTGCCTTAAAGTTGCATTCGAAAGTTTTGTTTTTTCGCCTTTGAGCAATTTTTCTAATTGGGCAACTGTCTGTAGTAAAAGAGAGGCTTGGTGAGGACCATGCATCAATAAATAGTCAACAATTTGCTGATCAAAATGAATACCACGTCTAGACATTACAGATGTCACCAAAGCATAGCGGTCCGCATATAAACTTCCACTCGGCACTTTAACACTGACAGCTTGGGTAAGTCGTGACTGTAAATCTGGTAATTCCAACTTTAATTCGATAGGCGCTACACGCGAAGAAAATACCAACTGCCCTTCGTGATTATTCATTAAATGAAAGACAGCTTTTTGCCAATGAGGAACACCACTAATCGATTCAATATCATCCAGAGCAACAAGGTCATAATGCTCTAAAGAAGTAATTGCTTCGATAGGAGCATCAAGGAGTTCAAGCAAAGAAACTTTAATCGCAGATTTGCCTATTTCTAAATAAGAGTCACAAATTGCCGAAAGTAAATGACTCTTACCTGTCCCTGCCCCACCGTAGATATAAAACCTACTGACCAGACCAGCATGTAGTTGACGCACAGCATCGACTACATTCCCCCAACTTGGTCCCGAGAAATCACTGATTCGGGCATCAAGTTGAGGTTCTATATCCAGTTGGAGTTGACGCATATATCGAATTAACCTTGAAATTATTTCTGGTCAGATGGTTTCAGTTTATCTGTATCTTGCTGTGTTTTAACCTCAAGATCAAGCTTAGTGCTTTCGGTTTCTACATGAATTTGCTTAATATCACCTTGTTGTATGACGAACGTAGACGGTGAAGCATAAAGTGAGCTTTTTTCATAGTTATCTCTTAAATGTTTCAACAACACTACAATAACAGCCGCAACAGGCAATGCAATTAACATTCCCAAGAAACCTGCAAGTTGTGCACCTGCTAATACTGCAAAGACAACTGCTACAGGAGATAGACCAATTTTATCGCCCAGTAAGAATGGCTGTAGAATATAGCCCTCTACCGCTTGGCCAATCATAAAAACTACACCAACGAGTAATAAATGCATCCAGTCCAATCCGAACTGGAACAAGCTTGCGATAACCGCTGCAATAATACCTACTGCAAATCCTAAATAAGGAATAATACTGGCAAGGCCAGCCACCATACCAATAATAAGACCAACTTCCAAACCAATGAGCTGCAAACCAACCGCATATACTATGCCTAGCAACAGCATGACGAGAAACTGACCTTTAACAAATGCCCCTAAAACGCTATGACATTCACCAACGATTTGCAAGGTAGTTGCTTCATATTGACGTGGAATGAGACGACGTAAGTTCTGTAACATACGATCCCAGTCTAGTAAAAAATAAAAAGCAATAATTGGAATTAAAACAACTGTTCCACCAATCTGAATAAAATTCAAACCAGACTGGGCCAATTTTAATAACACTGACTGAATACTATCGGCACTATAATTGGTTTGAACATATTCCATCACAGCTTTTGACATCTGCTCTGTGTCAATTTCCATTGCCTGGAGATTAAAAGTTGAAGATACCCAAGGCAAAAAGGTGGCGTTAATCCAGTGAATACCAGCTGGAATACTATCTCGGGCATAAACCAATTGTTTCCAGATTAGAGGAACCAAATACCACAAAGCGATGGTTAGAGTTACACCTATTCCTATAAACACCACGCTAATTGCTAACCAGCGAGGCAATTTGATTTTTACCAGAACATCAACAAGTGGACTGAATAAATAAGCCAGGAAAAAAGCGCCGATAAAAGGAATGACTACAGGCTTGAGTAAGTACAATACCCATACCAGCAATACAATACCTGCGAGTAAAAAAATACGGCGCAGTATACGATCTTGCATAAAATCTAGCCTTTTTTGATTTAATCGTTATAAATGAAAAAATATTTTTATTAAAGATAGCATTTTCGAGCATAAATAACATAAGAGTTTCGTATATTCAGGTTATAATCTGCCGCCAATGCGGAGACTTCATTTATGAGCAACTCAACTTCTACCCCAAATACCGGTTTAAGCTATAAAGATGCGGGTGTCGACATTGAAGCGGGCGACGCACTGGTCGATCGTATCAAGTCAGTCGCTAAACGTACAAGTCGTCCTGAAGTAATGGGCGGACTTGGTGGCTTTGGTGCACTATGCAAAATTCCTAAAGGTTATGAAGAGCCTGTTTTAGTTTCTGGAACCGATGGTGTAGGAACTAAATTACGTTTGGCACTTAATCTTAATCGTCATGACACAATCGGCCAAGATCTTGTGGCTATGTGTGTAAACGACCTTTTAGTTTGTGGTGCAGAACCATTATTCTTCCTTGATTATTATGCAACTGGTCACTTAAATGTTGACGTTGCTGCAAATGTTGTTACTGGTATTGGTAAAGGTTGTGAGCTTGCAGGTTGCGCACTTGTAGGTGGGGAAACCGCAGAAATGCCAGGCATGTATGAAGGTGAAGATTACGATCTTGCTGGTTTTGCTGTTGGTGTTGTTGAGCAAAGTAAAATTATTGATGGCTCTAAAGTAAAGTCTGGTGATGTGCTTATTGGTGTTGCATCAAGTGGTGCCCACTCAAATGGTTATTCATTATTACGTAAAATTTTAGACGTTAAAAATGTTGATTTAACTCAAACGATTGATGGCCGTCCTCTTGCTGATGTAGCAATGGAGCCAACTCGTATCTATGTAAAACCAGTTCTTGAGCTATGCAAACAAGTTGATGTACATGCTATGGCACACATCACTGGTGGCGGTTTGCCAGGTAACTTACCTCGTGTATTACCAAATGGCGCACAAGCTGTCATTGATGAAGCTTCTTGGGAATGGTCTGAATTATTCCAACTTCTACAACGCGAAGGCAATGTAGAACGCTTTGAAATGTACCGTACGTTTAACTGTGGCGTAGGTATGGTCATTGCTGTTGATGCAAATGATGCAGAAAAAGCAATTGAAGTGCTTAATGCTCAAGGTGAAAAAGCTTGGAAAATCGGACACATCCAAGAAAATGCTGAATCAGTGGAAGGTGCAGACGAAAAAATTCGTGTGATCTTTGCATGATAAAAATTGCTGTTCTAGTCTCTGGGAACGGCAGTAATTTACAAGCCTTGATAGATGCAAATCTATCAGGGCAAATTGTAGGTGTACTGTCTAATAAAGCAGATGCTTATGCCCTAGAGCGTGCTCAAAAAGCCAATATTGCTACGGCAGTCATTTCCCATAAAGACTTTCCAACTCGTGAAGTATTTGATGAAGCAATGCATCAACAACTGTTGGCTTGGCAAGTGGATGTAGTTATTTTAGCCGGCTTCATGCGAATTTTAACTCCCACCTTTGTCAATAAATGGCAAGGGAAAATGCTGAACATACATCCCTCACTTCTTCCAGCTTACAAAGGCGTGAACACTCATCAACGTGTTTTAAACACAGGTGATCGTTTACATGGTTGTACCGTACACTTTGTAACGGCTGAACTGGATTCTGGTCAATCAATTGCCCAATCCGCTATTTCAGTTAAAGAACATGATACTGCCGCATCATTAGCAGATCGAGTACATACACTTGAGCACTTTATCTACCCACAAGTAGCAGAGTGGATATGTAACGGTCAACTTACATGGAAAAATGGCCAAGCTTATTTCCGTGATCAAGTTCTTAAGCACCCTATTCGTTTTGCAAATTGGTAAAGCATTTTACTTAAAAGCAAAAATAAAAAAAGGACATGCTAGCATGTCCTTTTTTTATAATTTTAAAAATTAATTTGGCTGAGTATGAATCAATTTCTTTATAGAGTTCACTGTATCAATAGGATGTTCTAGAGGGAACATATGTCCCCCTTCAACTACAGTAAATGGGATTCCCATTTTTCGCTTTGCCATTTGAGGAAAGCCTCTTTTTAAGAAATCACTTTTTTCCCCCACCACTAAATGTACGGGCATCTTAGGTTTTGGCATAGGTAGCCACCACCAAGAAGGATTTTTACGGAAAATTGCAACTTCATCTTCACGGGAAATAGTTAAAGTAACACCACCGCGGACCGAGTCTTCTTTTAAAGCATAGTCAATGTAAGCTTGAAAACAATCTTCATCAAAATCTTTATAGAAGCCTTTAGGACGCAGCAATTCGGCCGCCTGTTCTCTCGATTCCCAATGTTCACGACGACGTGCAGATAAGCCTGCTGGTGTCATCGCATCAACTAATTTGGGACGAAATAATTTTGCCATATGAAAAGCAAATGAATATCGCCCTAAAATAAGAGGTGGATCTAACATAATCACTTGAGAAAAGAGTTCAGGTCGCTGAAAAGATGCCATCAAAGTTAAAACTGAACCAAGAGAATGTCCAAGTCCAATGACTTTACGTCCTTTCGCCTGCCGCACAATACTATCAATCACCTGATCAACCAAAGAAGGCCAATGGTTAGTCACAGGATAACGCTTATCAGGACCAATCAGGGGAACATAAATAATGTCATATTCCCCTTTCAACTGGTCAAACAGTTTTTGATACACTTTTGAGGGTACGCCATTCGCATGAGCAAAGTGTATAACTGGTTTCATTGACATACCGCTATCCTAAAACAGATTTTATTGTAATTTTGCGCTTTGACGAGTCTGCACTTCTTGAGCAATAGATTCACTTACCCCTTGCCCTATTTGTGCACCCATACGACCTAAAATTGATTGTAATGGGTTACGCTCAATTGTGTAGTCAACTTTATTATCAAGGTTTAGCTCACGCATCAAGCTCGTAATGTTACCTGAACGGTCAGCAACACCTAACTGGATTGCTTGGTCACCAGTCCAGAACAAACCAGAAAAAATAGCTGGATCATTCGATTTCAAACGCTTTCCACGTCCTTCTTTAACTGCAGTAATAAAGTGAGTATGAACATTATCAAGCACTGATTGAATGTGCTGCTTTTGTGCAGGATCAATCGGTTTTGTCATACTTAAAATGTCTTTATTCGTTCCTGCTGTTAAAGTGCGATCTTCGATACCAAGTTTCTGAGCTAAACCAGTAATCCCATAGTTAGGCATGATGACACCAATTGAGCCCACTAAACTCGATGGATTAACAATAATCTCATCTGCAGCAGAAGCAATATAATATGCACCCGATGCACCCATATCACCAATAACGGCGTAAACCTTCTTATCAGGATGCTGTTTTTTCAAATAACGAATTTCCTGCCAGATTTCATCAGACTGAACTGGAGAACCGCCAGGTGAGTTAATATTAAGTGCAACAGCTTTACTGTTTGATGCCTCAAAAGCACGCTTAAGCGCTTTATTCGTGTCTTCACTATTCACAGATTGATTGCTTGAAGCGTCAATAGTTCCAATAATATCTACCACTGCCAGATGAGCACTGCTGCTACTTACAGCAGATCCTTCTTTACTGGTTGAGCAGCCTTTACCCATGAGTACAATAATGAATAACAAATAAATAAAAGTTAATGTTTTAAAGAAGATACCCCAACGGCGACTTCGACGCTGTTCCTCTACAGAGGCAAGTACAGCCTTCTCGAGAATTTGCCATTCTGGTCCATTTTGTTTAGGGATTATAGGTTCATTTTGTGGTTTTGGCGGCCAATCGGACATAAAATTCCAATCCAAATTAATCTAAAATGATGTCATTATATACGTTGATTTGATAAAAACTGTCTAAATAATATGATTTCATTTATAATAATTTTATCTTTTTTTAATTATTGCTTCCTTTTTCCCGCGATAGATGACCAAATTAGATATAAAAAGCATGAACTATTACCTACTCAAAACTTTTAGCCGCCAGCCAATTAAATTTGGACGTTTTTTTGCTCGTATGTTGGCAGGGTTAATCAATACTTTAAAAATTACTAAAACATCAAAAAGTATAGAACTTAACTTACAAATTACTCTTCCGTATTTAACGCCACAGCAGCGAATAGACATTACACAGCAAGCTATTCGTAATGAAATAACCTCATACTTTGAATTTTTCAGTATTTGGGGATCATCAAATAGTACAAATATTGAGAGAATTCACCATATTGAAGGTAAGCATTACTTTCATGAAGCACTTGCAGCAAAAAAAGGGGTTGTTTTAATTGTTCCACATTTTGGTACATGGGAAATCATGAATGCCTGGTGTTCACAGTTCACTTCAATGACAATTTTATACAAGCCTGTAAAAAATGTAGATGCAGACCGTTTTGTTCGAGAAGCACGTAGTCGTGAGCAAGCCAATTTGGTCCCTACCGATGAAACTGGTGTAAGACAAATTTTTAAAGCTTTAAAACAAGGTGAAACCACCGTAATTTTACCTGACCATACGCCAAATGTTGGTGGTGATATGATCAATTATTTTGGCGTTCCACTTGCCTCAAGTAATTTAAGTGCCAAGCTCATCCAAAAAACTAAAGCAAAAGCTTTATTTCTTTACGCAATTCGTAACGAAAATGATGGCTTTACGATGCACATTGAACCTATGGATGAGAAGATCTACGAAGGTAGTGCGGATGATGGAACTTATGTCATTCATCAGGCTATTGAACAACTCATCCAGCGTTATCCAGAACACTATCACTGGAGCTATAAACGTTTTAAGGCAAATCCTGCTTTAGATAATATTTACAATATTGATCCAAATGAAGCACTTCAAATTGTAGATAGACTTAAAGCCGAAGCTTCACAAAGTTCTGTGAAGCCAAGTCCGCTCAAAACGTCGAGTGTATAAAACCATTTGATGATTACGAGATACAAAACTTAATGTTCCTTGCTCGATTGTGGTTTTAAAAGGAATATTAAGTGCTTGTATTCTGGCTAAAACCTCTTTGCTTGGATGACCGTATCGGTTATTAAAACCGGCAGAGGCAACAACAAGCTTGGGATTTAAAGTCGCTAAGAAGTCATAGGCAGAACTATGTTTACTACCATGATGACCTAATACCAAAACATCTACCTTTAAATCAGGATATTCTTTTATCAATTGATATTCTGCTTCCCATCCAGCATCCCCCATAATTAAATAATTTTGATAACCCTTTACTTGTTTTAAATGAATATAAACGACACAAGAATATTGATTTTGATTAGAAGGAACTAAATTTAAATCATTTTCTTTAGGCCAAAGTATTTCAATATCTAACTGGGGATATTGCCATTTTTGCCCTTGATGACAATAGGTAAATGGTTCTTTCACCTTCTCTGCCCATAGCTCATTTGATATGACTTGTTTGATAGGAAAAGCCTGAGCGATAAAAGGAAATGCACCACTATGATCTTGGTCAAGATGAGATAACACGACATGATCTAATTGTTTAATACCTTTGTGACGTAAATATGGAATCACTACATTTTGGCCAATACTAAAAGCCTTCTCATCATAAGAACCGCCAGTATCAATTAACCATGTCTGCTCTGGATATTGTAAAAAAATAGATTGGCCTTGGCCTACATCTATAATATTTAATTGAATTTGCTGGGATGACTTATTTGGAATGATTAATGGTAAACAACATATGAGACCCCAAGATTTCGGTAAAACACCACGTGGTAAAAATAAGATAATAATGGCACAGCTCAGACATAACAAAGCAAGTGGTGTCAGGCTAAAACCTTGCAACGGTAGAGATAACTTCTCTAAAAAACTAAAACATGTCAGCACTATACTGAGCAAAATATCATTAATCTGAAAGAGTGCATTTCCAATTGAATTAAAAATAAGCCACACACAAGCAGCAAAAATATTCAAAGGAACAATAATTCCTCCTAGCAAAGGAACTGCAATAATATTTGTGAGAGGTGCAACCCATGAAATTTGTTGAAAGAAAATCAGCATTAAAGGACATAGGGCGATAAATATTTTTCCCTGAGATTCAATGAGGGTTTTACTTAAAAGAATTATTCTAGATAACACACTAATTGAAGAAAGATTTGGAGTCTGTACTATAGTTTGATAAATGCGTAATAAAATAAAACAAGAACCATAAGAGAGCCAAAAACCTGCCGATAAGATACTAAATGGGTCGAAAAGTAAAAGTAGACTTGCACTGAAAACCAAGAGCGAAAATGGCTTAACAGGTAGTTTTACCAACAATAAAAAGGCGAATAAAAATACTGAAAGTAAAGTTCTTAAGGCTGGAATTTCAAAGCCTACAAAAGCCGTATAAATCAAAACTCCAAAACATAACGAAATCATTGTCAATATTTGCTTGGGTTGCCACAAATAAAGCTGAGGATAATAACGTCGTACTAATTGATGTAATCCCCAAGACAACATGATTGCAAAAATAAGGACATGAGGCCCTGAAATGGCCAACAAATGAGAGATTCCTAACTGCTTAAATTGATTTTTAATCTGTTCATTTAACAGGCTTTCATCTCCTGTTAGAAGTGCTAATAACAGTCCTTTGTTCTGTAAGGGAGCTTTTTTTAGCATCACTCTAAATTTTAGGCGTAGTTTTTCTATATTTAATTGTTGTCCAGTCAAAAAATTTTGTTGCTGTTTTAAGTGACTTTGATAACCCAACCGATAAATTTCATCAGAGCTTAAAGGTTCAATATGCTGAACACTGAAACCTGACATTATATTTCGTTGAATGAACCATTGTTCCTGATCAAAAGCACCTGATACTGCGTAACTATGGGCAGGTCTGGTTTTACCCGAAATCCGATAGTAGTGGCCTAATTGTAATTTTGGACCCTCTATCAATGCCTTCTCATTTTCATTTTTTAAATATAATAGCCAATTGACTACATGGGATGACCGCCCTAGAACCTGAGCGAGTTGCTGTGTCTTATTATCTTTTTCTTCACTTATTCGATCTATATACACAACAATGTTTAAAGACTCAGGTTGCATCTCCCGTAGTTGTAGTCTTTCATTTAAAGCATGCTGAGCATATTGATGACCTATAACAAAAAGGCTTAGACCACAAACTAAACAGTAAACTGCTTTTAATATAGGTCGATTTACAACGATATACTGCTTAAAAATATAAAAAATAAAGCTGATAAAGAGGAGAACTTTACCAGCCCAACCATATTGCGTTATTAGGGGAAGATCTATTCCCATAAATGCAATACCTACAACCCACCCCACTAAAATAAGCTTTAACATTTAAAATCATATCGTTATCTTTTTAGGGGCAAAATTAAAGCCCAACTGAGTGGGCTTTAACAATGTGATTTAATGACAATTTTTTAAGAACCGCTCACCCAAAGACCATCTTCCATATGCAAGATTGAATCTGCTGCCTGCGCCAACTGCTCATCATGAGTCACAATGAGCATCGCCATATTTAATTCTTTCTTAAGATCGGTCAGTAATTCAAAAATGCCTAAAGCTGTTTTACGATCTAGGTTTCCTGTAGGTTCATCAGCTAGAACAACTGCAGGTTGAGTGACCAAAGCACGAGCCAAAGCGACACGTTGGCGCTCACCGCCTGAAAGCTCACCTGGCTGATGATCCATACGATGAGATAAACCCACTCGATCTAGTAAATATTCAGCTTGTGCTTTTACCGATTTGTATTGGCTCTCTGGGCGAAGCATAAGAGGCATTGCCACATTTTCAAGCGCAGTAAACTCAGGTAACAAATGGTGAAATTGATAAACAAAACCTAGATATTTATTACGTTGAAAACCACGTTCGGCTTCACCTAAATTATCAAAACGCTGACCATTTAAAAATACTTGTCCTTGCGTTGGTTGCTCTAGACCGCCTAGTGCATGAAGCAAAGTACTTTTGCCTGAACCACTCGCACCAACAATCGAAACAAACTGCCCTGCTTCAACTTGTAAAGAAAGACCTTTAATGACTTCAACCTTAGATTTACCATCATCAAAATGTTTATATATTTCTTTCGCTTCTAAAACAATTTTACTCATAACGCAGTGCCTCGGCAGGTTGAACTTTGGCCGCACGAAGTGCCGGATAGATAGTTGCCAAGAAGCTTAAAAGTAAAGACACAATCACAATAATCGTCACATCTTGCCATCTTAAATAAGAAGGTAGGTAATGCACAAAGTAAGCATCAAATAGATTTAGGCCCAACACATTGTTAAACCATGAAATGATGTCACTAATGGTTAAAGCCAAAATTACACCTAAAACCGTACCCGCAACTGTCCCAATCACACCAATGACAGTACCTTGCACCATAAATATTTTAGTAATCATCGATGGTGACGCCCCTAATGTACGCAAAATGGCAATATCTGATTTTTTATCAGTCACAACCATCACTAAAGACGAAACGATATTAAATGCTGCAACCACAATGATAAGTACAAGTAACAAACCAACTAGTGTTTTTTCCATTTGAATGGCATTAAACAGATTGCCATGCGTATAGGTCCAGTTCGTCGCGTAGAAATTACTTGGTAAACTTTTTACCAAGTCGTCCGCAACTTTTGGCGCGGCAAAAATATCATCTAGTTTTAAACGGACACCTTGAGCACCATCTGGTAAGCGTAATAGAGTTGACGCATCATATAGGGCGATATACCCCACCATAGAGTCGACTTCAGCACCTACACTAAAAATACCAACCACTTTAAAGCGTTTGAAACGAGGCACCACACCCGCTGGAGATGGCGTTGCTTCAGGTAAAACCAATGTCACGCTGTCATTTAGACGTAAGCCTAATGAATCGGCCATATCTTTACCAAGGACAATACCAAACTCACCCTTTTTAAGTGAATCTAAGCTACCTGCAACAATATGATTTTGAATAATAGACACATTCTTTTCATATTTTGGATCAATACCCGTCACCATAATACCAGCGACTTGCCCTTGCGCGGTTAACATACCTTGCAATTGGGTAAAAGGTGCAACCCCAGTTACATGTGGATGATGTTCAACTCGTTTTACCAGTTCAGGCCAATCCGTGAGGATTTGTGTAGATGAAACTGTCGCTTGCGGAACCATTCCCAAAACACGGTTTTTTAGTTCTCGATCGAAACCGTTCATCACAGAAAGTACCGTAATCAGCACAGCGACACCTAGTGTCAAACCGATCATCGAAACCAATGCAATAAAAGAAATAAAATGATTACTGCGTCTTGCGCGAGTATATCTCAACCCTATATACAGTGAGATTGGTTTAAACATACCTTCTAAATCCAAGGTGATTGATGGGAAATAGCAGATGCTCATGTCAAATCGCATCCACATCTACTATTTGGCCATATCGTTAGATGCTGTATTAAGGTTTAAAAATCAGTAAGTTCTGATCTTTCCTTAACAATCCTAATATTATATTGCTGCGCTATTTTCTACTACTTAAGTTGGGAGATCAATTTGATCATGCATTTCGCTACGAATTAGAACAATTTAATGAATAAGCTCAACAAATTACCCAAATCTTCTCCTATTTAGGCTTAATATGTCGGACAAAATTTCGATTTGCTTGAATGTCTTTATAGAAATATAAAAATAGCCCAAACAGGATAATTAAAGCACCCACAAAAACCATAATCGAAAGTTGTTCATGATTTAAAGCAGCTCCAATCATCATGGCTAACATTGGCGTAATAACTGTCGTTAAAGATAAAGTCGTTGCCTGAATGTTTTGTATAAGCTTGAAATAACAAAACATGGCGACTAATGAGGCCATCAATACCGTATAAATTAAGGCAAATAAAGATTTGGCCTCTGGTAAATGTGTTGGTGCATATTGCCAAATAAATGGAATAAGACAACTTGCCAAAATCGAAGAAACTAAAATAGATCCCGTTGCCTGAGCCATAGGCTGAATTTGTGCATTAACTTTCTTAACCCAAAAAATTGAGAAAGAATAGACAAAAACACTGATCAGCATGAGAACTATGCCAAACGGATGCACATGCTGATTCGATCCATTCAAGCAAATAATCGCTAAACCACTTACGGCAATAGCCATACCTAACCATTGCAACTTATAAAGTTGCTGACCGAATGCAAAACGACCGATTAGTCCAGCCATAATGGGAGCTAAACCAAACATAAGCGCAATCATGCCTGAACTTAAATATTGGGTAGCAGCATATGTGAAAATTTGAGAACCAATTAAGCTAAAAGATCCGGCAATGTAGCTATGAATTGCTTGTCGATGAGTTGGAAAAGGTGTTCTTAAAATCAGTAATATAGTCACGGCCAAAGGCAATGCAATAAAAAAGCGTAACAACAATGCCCACATAAGATGTAAATCGGACACACTCCAAACAATGGCTAATGGAGTTGTTGCCCATATAAACACTAACAAGGCATAGGTTAAAGCCAAATTGGTTTGCGATGGCATGCGATGCTCACTTAGCTATTTTACGTTTTTGCTTTAAAATTGTTTGATCTAATGCACTCGAAAATTCACGCTTATCCCGCTCTGAAATAGGGGGCGGCCCGCCAGTTTGTACTCCTGCGCCACGAAGCGTATCCATGAAATCACGTAGATGTAACCGCGCTTTAACATTCGCGGTTGTATAAACCTCACCTCGGGGGTGAATAGCAACGCCACCCTTTTCAATTACTTGAGCCGCTAGTGGAATATCTTGCGTAATGACAATGTCATTTTCAATCATACGATCAACTATTTCTTTATCGGCCTGATCTGCACCACTTAAAACCTGTATTGACTTGATGCGAACAGAAGGCGTAATCCCAACATTTTGATTAGCAACAAAGATGACTTCTAATTGATAACGATCTGATGCGCGCAAAATCACTTCACGTAATATTCTTGGTAAAGCATCTGCATCTACCCATAGCTTAAATGGCAGCAAGTTATTCTCTATTTCCATTAAAAATATAAGTCTAACAGATGCTTTTCTAAGGTGAATAGTAATAAACATTAAACTTATTTTTAATTTAGTGTTTAAGTTTTTTAAGAGCCAGATCTACCTTTTATTTTATAATTAGCAGTAATATCTATCTTTCAATGACTAAATATGTGCTTTTACAAGAGAATTTACATATGGTGACTTGAAAAATAGCAAACACCCTCGATTTAATATAACAAGTAATGTGAACCCAACAGCATCATGCTTATGAAAAATCAAAACAGTCCAGAAGTTATTAAAGTAAATGACCAAAATTTTGGTAGTCATGGCGAACATTGGAATCTATTGACGTGCCATCCCGAAACAGATGTACCAAAATGGTTAGGACTAGCACTTGATGCACCCGTAATGCCAATGGGCTTATGCGAACATGAAGAAGATATGGATCAATCTTTTTGGTTGATTCAAGGCCCACAAAACCAAAAAGTTACAATCAACCAGATTATTGCGGTTGAAAATCAGAAACCTCGCGCACTCAAAACAGCCTTTCCAAGTTTTGAAAGTCCATATCAATATAATGCGAAAATTGAACGTATCATTACTTGTGACTCTTCGACACAAGCTGTTTTAAGCTTAAAACTAAATAAAGATACAACGGTTTATGCATTTGATAATTTATTTAGCGTTAACGCTTGTCAATATGACAAAACTAAAGATTATCAAGTTCAATTTAATGCATGGGCTTATGAATTAGAACCTGTTCCAGCAGGCGAAAAAATCGTTGTTGATGACCCAGCCTCTATTAAACATCACCGTGCATTAAATGCGATTTTGACTGAACATAATGGAGTTGCTCCTGAAAATTTACAGGAACTCATTAATGAATGGCAACCAAAAACTCCAGAAGATCAAGAACCTGTAACCGTTGATTTTTCTAAAATGGTTGCTTATTTATATGGTGAAAATCTTGGTCAAGAAGATGAAGCATGGTTCCAAGGTAATATCGTTGGTAAAACTTCTATGACATTTATGGGGGCAGAATATACCCTTTATGATGTTACTTTGGTTTTAGAAGATGATCTTCCTGCCATATTAGTGCGCATTGCAACCAAAAACGATTTGTATAAAAACTTTAATATTGGCGAATATATTCGCGGTAATATCTGGATTCAGGCGACTATTTGTGCTAAAAAGGGTGAAACTAATTGAATTTCACTAATATTTTAATAATTAGGTTATTGAATGAAGATTATACCCGAACAAACTACCAGCCTCATTCAATCTAGTAGCCTGCGCGTAAAGGTCGATACTGGTGCGTTTTGCTTTTTTGTATTGGGTATGTTTTTAGCTGCCATATTCATGCACCAGTTTGGTTTAGTTCCTTTTTAGTTTATAAAATTTATTCAAAATAAAGCCCTCATTTGAGGGCTTTATTTTTGATTTACTTAACCATTACGCTTTGCAAAATCATCCATAAAGTTGATTAAAGCCTGTACGCCTTCTAATGGTACGGCATTATAAATACTTGCACGCATACCACCGACAGAGCGATGTCCAGCTAAGTTTAATAAATGGTTTGCTTCTGCTTCTTTTAAGAATTGCTTTTCTAAAGCTTCATCTGCCAAGGTAAACGGTACATTCATAATTGAACGGTTTGGAATTGCAATCGGGTTATTGTAGAAATCGCTTGAGTCGATATAACCATATAATGACTGAGCTTTTGCAAGGTTAACTTTATGGATAGCATCTACCCCACCCTGCTCTAGTAACCACTCAAATACCAAACCAGACAAGTACCAAGCGTAAGTTGATGGTGTATTCACCATAGAACCATTTTTCGCTTGGTCACCATATTTCAAGATGCTTGGAATTTCTGGTTTAGCTTGATCAAGTAAGTCATCACGAATAATGACAATTGTTAAACCAGCAGGACCAATATTTTTTTGTGCGCCAGCATAGATCAAACCAAACTTGGTTACATCTAATGGAGCAGATAAAATGCTTGATGAATAGTCACAAACGAGTGGTGCTTTTACATCAGGAATTCCTGCAAACTGTAAGCCACCAATCGTTTCATTATCGGCATAATGTACATAGGCTGCATCATCAGACAAGTTCCATTCGCTTTGTTCAGAAATTGCGAACTTACCATCTACTTTAATACCAGCGTCTACAACATTAATGTCGCCATAACGTTTTGCTTCTTTCAACGCTTTTTCAGACCAGATGCCAGTATCAATATAATCAGCTTTATTGTTCTTACCCAAAAGGTTTAAAGGAATCGCAGAAAATTGTAATGACGCACCGCCTTGTAAAAACAGTACTTTATAGTTTTCTGGAATATTCATTAACTTGCGTAAATCTGCCTCAGCTTTTTCAGCCATAGCAACATAGTCAGCACTACGATGACTCATTTCCATGATGGATAGACCTTTACCATGCCAATCCAACATTTCTTGTTGAGCTTTTTCTAAAACGGCAGTAGGTAATGCAGCAGGACCAGCACAGAAATTGTACGCGCGCATGATTTTTCCCTTGTATAAAGTCAAACACAATAAAAATGGCATTTAACCACAGATTGCTTAAGCTTGCAGCAGCTTCTCAAGTAAATATTTCAATGCTGGACTGTATTTAGGATCATTTTTTCAATTATTGTTGTATTTATTTCTTTGCTTTTATTTGTGATTTTATCAGTTTAAAACATTTTCATTGAGTAAAGATCAACTTGACTTGTGATTATGATTTCACATACTTTGATATGTAGTAAAAAATATGGGCTTTATAATATTTAAAAATTAAAGGGAGCTTAAACTATCTTGTTTTTATACAAATGTATAAGAAACAATATGATAATTGAATTTAATAACAAGAAATTTAAACTATAAGGGATGCCAGAAATTGTTATTTAAAATGCCAGTACATCGATATAGACAGTCTATTTGCCCCTTTTTCTTTAAACCCAAGCATCTTGCTTTGGCCTTAGGACTTTTTTTCACAAATCATTTATATGCTCAAAGCTTAAGCTATGCTGAAGCAGAACAACAAGCTTTGAAGAGTTCATATAGCACTCAAGCTAATCAAGCTTTGCAGCAAGCATCTCAACTAGAAGCTGAAGCAGTAAAAGGACTCGGGTTACCGCGAGTAGATTTAAATGTTAGAGCATATGCCTTTCATAGCGAAACAGACGTACCCCTCGCCTCTTTTAAACAAAAGCTTGAGAATGATTTAAGTCAGGGGTTCAACGATAAACTTTCACAGTGGAACAATGTCATTCCATCGGATGTGCTGGGACAAGTTCAAGAAGGTGCAAATCAAACCATTCATGATGGTATAAATCGCTTTCCCGACTATGCGAACCTGACTATAGAAGATCAGGTTGTACGCCCTTCTATTTCGGTCGTTATGCCCCTATATACAGGTGGTTTAACCAGCAGTGCAAAAAAAATAGCCAACATTCAAGCACAGCGTTCGGAACTTTCAAGTCAACAGCAACAAGATGTACAGCGGTTTGAAGTTGTACAAAGTTATTTTAATGTTCAATTACAGCAGCAACTGGTAGCAAGTAGTTTATTCAACTTTAATGCTATGCAAAAACATTACAGCAATGCGCTAAAACTCGAACAACAAGGGTTTATTAGTAAAGGGCAACGCATGCAGTTTGAAGTCGCGCGTAATAATGCGGAACGTACTTTACAAAGTACTCAAGCCAACTTAAATGCCAGTCGCTTTAGCCTTAATAATCTTCTACATCAACAAAATAATGTAGATTTAAGTACACCCTTATTTGTAAATAATACTCCAAGCCAAACTCTAGAATCACTTTTAACTAGTTATTCGCAAAAATCTAGCCTTGTACAAAAAATGCAGATGGATACTCAACTGGCTAATGTAAATATTCAAGCTCAACAAGCCGCGAAAAAACCAAGTCTTTTTGCATTTGGTGAATATGCTCTTGATGAAAATGAAAACTGGATTGTCGGTGTAATGGCAAAATACAACCTATTCTCTGGTGTAGATAAAAATAAGAATATCCATGCTGCTGAATTAAAGCGTTATGCTTCTGAACTTATGACCGAACGTACCAAGCAAGAAATTGAGGCACTTCTGAATAAGTCATATAACGAACTCAACTCTGCTCAGCAAAGCCATCAACTCTTACAAAGAAACGTAAATGCCGCTCAAGAAAACTTACGTATTCAAGAGCTTTCTTTCCGTGAAGGAATGGGTACAGCAACACAAGTGATTGATGCACAAAATGCTTTAAGTGCTTTAAAAACTGAAATGGCTTTAAATGCCTATAAATATGTCATGTCACTCGCGACTCTATTGCAAAGTCACGGTTCAATTGATCAATTTAAAGCTTACGTTAATCAACCACATACCGACTATATCCGTTAATAGGAGTATAAAATGAATCAAGAATCATCTCATTCAGAACAGGATTCTCTTGCTGCGGATACGGTAGAAATTAACCAATCTCAAAAAAACGATCAAGCGAGTGACACCCCTGAATCAAACATAAATAACGGCGACTCTCAACCACCTAAAAACTCCAAGCTTAAACTGATTATTGGCTTAGTAATTATTGCGCTATTAGGTTTAATTATTTTTGGTTTGTGGAAAAGTTATCAGCCTAAACCTATTGAACTACAAGGCCGCGTTGAAGCCGAAACTATTCACGTAAGTACAAAAGTTCCAAGTCGTATTGAAGAAATTTATGTGCAAGAAGGCCAGAAAATTTCCAAAGGCCAGCCACTTGTTCGCTTGGTTAGCCCAGAAATAGAAGCTAAAAAGCAACAAGCCTTGGCAGCTTTACAATCAGCTTTAGCATTTCAATCTACGGTAGACCGCGGTTCTCAGCAAGAAAATATCGATACTCTCTATGCCAACTGGCAAAGCACTAAAGCACAAGCAAACCTTGCAAAAACCACTTACCAACGTGGTGAAAATTTATATAGACAAGGTGTTATTTCACGCCAAAGACGAGATGAAATGCTAGCGGCTCAAACTTCTGCCCAAGAATTAAGTGAAGCCTCTTATCAACAATATGCTCGTGCAAAACGAGGTAGTACGAGTCAGCAAAAATCTACAGCAGATGCACAGGTTGAAATTGCAAAAGCAGCTGTAGGCGAAGCAAAAGCACTAGAAGCAGAGACACGTTTATTCTCTCCTATTTCGGGCACAGTTTCAAAAACTTACGGCAAGCCTTCTGAGTTAGTTGCTATGGGCGTACCTGTTGTCAGCATTTTAGAAGATGATGATTTATGGGTGAGTTTAAATGTAGGCGAAAATCAATATGCCTCTGTTTATAAAAGCAAAACCCTTGAAGGATTCATTCCTGCACTGAATCAGAATGTGACTTTTAAAATTAAAAATATTGATGCTGAAGGTGAATTTGCCACTATAAAAACTACTCGCCAAACTGGAGGTTATGATATTCGTAGCTTTAAACTTCATCTTGTACCTGAAAAACCAGTGCAAGATTTAAAAGTTGGCATGAGTGTTCTATTTAAAATTAAAGAAGAAAAATAACGCATGTTTGCCAGTATATTACGTGAACTAAACTATCTAAAAAGCAATAAATGGGATTTGTGCATGGTGACACTTATCCCTGCTTTTATCATTTTTTTGTTTAGCAGCATGTTTTACGCAGGTAAAGCTGAACATTTACCCATTGCCATTATTGACCAGGACCAAAGTGAACTCAGCCGCAATATTGAAAAGTATCTTTCGTTGAATCATACGGTAGATATTAAAACGATTACGGCAAGTTCTACTGAAGCGGAACAATTACTTAACGAAACTAAAATCTGGGGTTATGTTTTCATTCCAGACGGTGCTGAAAAGCGTTTTGTGAAAGCGCAAGATGCTCAAATCAGCATTGCTTTTAACCAGTCTTTCTTTAGCGTGGGAAATACGATTTCTTCAGCAATGCTGGTAAGTACCCTCAATGCTTTAGCAGACTATGCAGGCCAAAGTTATCTTGCAAATAATATTCCCTATTTAGATGTACCTACAGCTCATGTAAAAGTATCAACGCTTTACAACCCGAGCATGAGCTATGAGTTTTATTTAGAGCCATTTATGGTTCCTGCCGTATTGCATCTGTTGCTATGCTGCTGTGTTGCTTTTGCAATTGGACAAGAACTAAAACGTAATACCCTCACTCAATGGGTAAACCGAGATAATTTTATTCAAGGCTTATTGGCTAAAAATTTGCTTTATAGCCTTATTTTTTGTGTATGGACATGGCTATGGATGTTTTGGCTAGTTGAAATTCGTGGCTGGTTTGTAGCGGGTTCCTTAAGTTTATTGCTATGCGCACAGTTCTTACTTTATTTTGCTTACGCTTTGATTAGCAGCACCGTTATTCTTGCGACCAAGAATTTAAGTAAAACTTTTGGCTTTATTGCCGTCTATGGTGGCTCATCTTTAAGTTTTGCAGGCGTTACTTTGCCTTTAAATAATGCACCGATTTTCACTAAATTTTGGTCACTCATTATCCCTTATACACCTTATGCAAAGCTCCAAACCGAACAATGGGTCATTGGTAGCCCACTTTTCATTTCAATGACTCCCTTTTTAATACTTCTGGGTTACTGCCTTATTTACTTCTTTTTAAGTTCTCTACTGCTTAAAAAATTAATTAGGGGAGCAACACCATGAAAGAGTTTTTAAAGGCTTATGGGCAAACATTTAAAGATATTGTTAGTAATAGCTCGGTTTTCACAACTCTGATTTTATCGGTCATTCTTTATAGCTTTTTTTATCCTACCGCCTATAAAGCAGAACGTGCTGAATCAATTCCAATTGTAATTGTTGATGAAGAACAAAGCCTATTAACTTCTCAATTAATCGGCCAAAGTGCAAATAGCCCGCATGTTCATATTGTTACCGTTACAAGTAATTTTTTACAAGCTGAACAAATGGTTCGTGAACAAAAGGCCGATGGTATTTTACTTTTACCAAGCAACCTAACTCAAAGCTTGCGTCGAGGAGAAACAGGCGGAATTGGCTTATATCTAAGCACAACAAACTTTTTAAAAACTAAAGAAATTGGTTTAGGCTTAGCTACATCCATTGAAGCCACATTAAAAGAATATATTGAAAGATTTGGAGAGCGCACACATTTCCAACCTGCGCTTTCTATTCATCAAGTCCCGTTATTTAACCCGCTTTCAGGATATGGAAGTTATATTTTTCCAGCTGTTGCAGGTTTAATTATCCATCAAACTATTGTGTTAGGTTTAGCGATGCTAATCGCAAGCTACCGTGAACAACACCAAAAAATTACAGGTGTTCGCTTCGCTGGAATTTTTGCAAGTATATTTACCATTGGCTGTTTAGGGTGTTTTTATCTCTTCGGTTTTACCTTATGGTTCAATGACTATCCACACGGTGGGAACTTTACTGGTTTGCTAGTCGCCGTTCCTATTTTTATTAGTTGTGTGATTGGATTAGGCATGTTGATCGGTCCGCTTTTAGACATGCCAGAACGTGCTGGACATATTATTGTGTTTAGCTCTATACCTTTATTCTTATTAACCGGAGCTGCATGGCCTCATCAAGCAATGCCTGAGTGGTTACAATGGTTTGCATGGTGTTTACCATCAACACATGGGGTACAAATGTTTGTGCAACTTAACCAGATGGGTGTTCCTTTAGCCACGGTTATACCAAAACTGATTTTTCTTGCGACAATCGGATTACTATTAATGTGCTTAGCTTATTATCGACTTGTTAAAAAATCTTCTTCATAAAATAAAAAAGGAAGCTTACGCTTCCTTTTTTATTTAATTACGACTTATTCTTCTGATGCATCGTCATTCGTAGACACTGCATCTTCGGTATCTAATTCTGAAGTATCCACTTCTCCTTCGAGAAACTCTTCTTCATCTTCAACCGCTTCAATAGACACAACACCCACCAAGGTTTCTTCTTCGCTTAAACGAATTAGACGTACACCTTGTGCATTACGACCAGTCATTGCAACTTCTGCCGCGCGAGTACGAACTAATGTACCACCATCAGAAATAAGCAACAGTTCTTTGCTTTCATCAATAGATACCGCACCCACAAGCTCACCATTACGTTCACTTGTCTTAATTGCAATAACACCCTTACCACCACGTTTTTTGGTTGGGAAGTCATTTACAGGAGTACGTTTACCATAACCATTGGCACTCGCACACAGCACTTCACCCGTTTCAGGAACAACAACAAGCGATACGATGCGACTTACTACACTTAACTCTGCTGAATCTTCATTATCATCAGATTCATCATGTTCAATTTCTGCATCTTCTTCACTTAAAGTGTTGCTTGCAATGCTAACGCGCATACCACGGACGCCTTTAGCAGTACGACCCATTGAACGCACATCGGTTTCAGCAAAACGAATTGCCTTACCTTCATTCGAGAACAACATGATTTGCTGATTACCATCAGTAATCGCAACACCAATTAAGGTATCCTCTTCATTAAGTTCAATTGCACGTAAGCCATTTGAACGAATGTTAGAGAATTGCTCCAAATCAACACGTTTAACTGTACCTGAAGCTGTTGCCATAAATACGTAATGGTTTTCTAGGAACTCGGTTAACGGCAAGATCGCAGTTACTGTTTCATTCGCATCTAAAGGTAACAAGTTTATAATCGGGCGGCCTTTTGCACCACGTGATGCTTGAGGCACTTCAAATACGCGAAGGCGATATACTTTACCTACGTTAGTAAAACACAACACAGTCGCATGATTTGAAGCCACGATTAGATGTTGAATAAAGTCATCACTCTTCATTGAAGTTGCAGACTTACCACGTCCACCACGGCGCTGAGCCTGATAGTCAGAAAGCGGTTGAGTTTTTGCGTAGCCTGTTTGTGAAACCGTTAATACAACTTGTTCTTCTGGAATTAAATCTTCACGACTAAAATCAATACGCGATTCAATAATTTCCGTACGACGTCCATCACCATACTGTTGTAAAACTTGTGCTAATTCTTCACGAATCACAGCCATCAATAAATTGAAATCATTAAGAATTGCCGTAAGTTCAGCAATTTGACCTAAAATTTCAGTATATTCAGCATGTAATTTATCTTGCTCAAGACCCGTTAAACGATGTAAACGCAACTCTAAAATTGCACCTACTTGCGTTGGAGATAGACGATAAATCGCTTCAGATAAGCCAAATGGACGATCTGGGTTTTCACCTTCGATTTCATCTGGACGAACAGAAATAGCACCAGCTTTTTCGAGTAAAGAAACGACACCACCACCAGCCCACTCACCTGCTAGTAAACGCTCACGCGCTTCAGCTGGGTTAGCAGAAGTTTTAATGGTTTCGATAATTTCATCAATATTGGCTAAGGCAACGGTTAAGCCTTCCAAGATATGACCACGTTCACGTGCTTTACGCAATTCGAACATGGTACGGCGTGTCACTACTTCTTGGCGGTGACGAATAAATGCCGCAATAATATCTTTCAGATTCATCAATTTTGGTTGTCCATTATCAAGACAAACCATGTTGATGCTGAATGAGTTTTCAAGCTGTGTATTCAAGAATAAGTTATTTACAATGACTTCGGCGTTTTCACCGCGTTTCAAGTCAATCGCAATACGCATCCCGTCTTTGTCAGACTCATCACGAAGCTCTGAAATACCTTCAAGTTTTTTCTCTTTAACTAACTCGGCAATACGCTCAATAACTCTTGCTTTGTTAACTTGATATGGAATTTCAGTAAAGACGATGGTTATACGACCTGTCTTTTCATCTTCTTCGAAATGGTACTTACCACGAATGTGTAGTCGGCCTTTACCTGTACGGTATGCATCAACAATACCTGATTTACCGTAAATAATACCGCCTGTAGGGAAATCAGGACCAGTAATATATTCCATCAATCCTTCAATCGAGATATTCGGATTGTCGGCATAGGCTAAACATGCATTCACAACTTCTGTCATGTTGTGTGGTGCCATGTTTGTTGCCATACCAACAGCAATACCGGCAGCACCATTAATTAGCAAGTTTGGAACACGTGTCGGAACCACCTGAGGAATACGCTCAGATCCGTCGTAGTTATCTTCCCAGTCAACAGTGTCTTTTTCTAGATCTGCAAGAAGTTCGTGCGCTAACTTTGTCATACGGACTTCGGTATAACGCATTGCAGCTGCGCTATCGCCATCAATCGAACCGAAGTTACCCTGACCATCTACCAATAAATAACGTAAGCTAAAGTCCTGAGCCATACGTACAATGGTTTCATAAACAGCTGAGTCACCATGAGGGTGATATTTACCGATTACGTCCCCAACAACACGTGCAGATTTCTTGTAGGCTTTGTTATAGTCATTGCCCAATTCGTGCATGGCAAATAGTACACGACGGTGAACAGGTTTTAGACCGTCTCTCACATCCGGCAATGCACGAGATACGATTACACTCATCGCGTAATCTAAATATGAATGCTTGAGTTCATCCTCAATGGCAATCGGTCGGATTTCCGATACGCTCATGCATACTCCTTCTTACAGATAGAAATTTCCATCTGCTTATATGTCTTGATCTTGCAAAAAATTTAGTTCCGAAAACTGAACTAAAGTCGAAAAAAATATAGCTGTATACTATAGCACAAACTGCTCATTAACTGGGAGTTTAACAATCTGAAAATAGCATTTTTTTACAATAAAAATTCCATTAGAATTAACAAGTTAAAATTAGACATTTCTGCTTTTAAATGTATTTTTAAAAACTGCACAATTCGACTAAAATACAACCAACACAAAAGTGCTCCCTAGAGAGCACTTTTTATTTATTCTTAAAAATAAAACTTTTTTAATTAGCTTGGTTCAACGATATTTAGCTTGAACATTCTTGCTTTTAGTCAAATCTATTATTCTTCTGATTTCTTTAAAAATCATTTTAGAGTTTTTATTTTACAGGTCGATATTGAGCAGGAACCCACTGATATCCTTTTGAATTTTTACCAATATGTCCTATGCCAGGAAAAGCAACATGTGCCGCCCCCACCCACCATTGGTTTTTATAGGCTTGCTCAAAAATACTTTTACGGACTGCTACCGCATGCTTAGAGTCAGTATCAGGTTTATAACTTGCCTCGGGGTAAGAAAATTGTACTGCCGCATAATGTACAACATCACCTAAACCTAAGAACTTTTGCCCTTTCTGTCCATCTACCAAATAAGATGAATGACCTTCCGTATGTCCATGAGTCGTTATGAGTTGAACATTAGGTACGTTAAAAGAAGCTTTAGTAAAAGCAATCAATCGGCCAGCCTCCTGATAAGGCTTTAATGCGTCTCTGGTCATTTTAAATATTGGCTTAAAAAAATCAGTGGCTTTTGCTTCATTAACAGTCGATGTCCAGTAGTCCACATCCTCTTTAGCCAAATAAACTTTCGCATTTGGATAAGCCATTTTCCCATCGAGGGTAATACCACATAAATGATCAGGATGAGCATGTGTAATCAAGATCGTATCTATTTGTTCAGGTTGTACGCCCGCCTTCTTCAAATTTTCACGTACAAAACCCAAAGTTGGGCCAAAACATTTTGCAGTCCCTGCATCAATTAAAATGTTTTGTGTAGGTGTTTGTACAAGATAGGCAGAGAAATCTGTGACAATATGATTATGTTCATCTACAGGAACATAATTTTCTGTAAACAACTGATTGGCTTTTTCAGCTGAAATACCCAATAAATCACTTCGGGGTAATCCTAGTTCTCCATCAAATAATGCTGTTACTTTGAGATTGCCTACAGGTTGTAAAAAATAACCATCAACCTGATGAACGCTGGAATTTTGTTGAGCATGTGTGATAACACTGGCGCTTGCTAGCAATAATATCGCAATTGATTTTAATGATTTCATCATAGAGCCCTTAATATTTTAATACTTTAACTCTATCGACTTTTATCTGTTCAAATCGCTCAATAAGCGATAAGAAACGCTCAAATTGAATTATTAGGCAGCTAGTACAGTTGGGTCTACACCATAACGCTGCATAAAGCGTTCACGAAAAATAGCAACAGTTTGATATCCAGATTTTGCTGCAATAGTTTTCATAGGCAACTTATTTGAATATAACAGCTCAAGTGCATAAGCAAGACGTGCCTGAGTAATCGTTTCTCTTAAGGATGTTTCTTCATGCTTAAGTTTGCGGCGAAGTGTTGCACTACTCAAACCTAAACGCATTTCAATCTCGCTAGATTGCCAATGGTGCTGTGGACTCTCTATTACCCAGTCATGAATTATTTTTGCCAATTTAGGTGGAGGCAGAATTAATACATCTGAATAATGCTGTTGGCATAACTGTACCAGTATAGAAGCAATGCATAAACGGGCTTTCACCAGATCATTATCAAACAAAGCCGTCTGCCACTCAGCTAGATGTGTAGCAAAATCATCGATTGAAAATTTTAATATGGCTCCAGTTTTATCTATAACTGGTTTAGCCCAAATCATCTGAGCAGCTTGAATCACCTCTTCACACATGGGTACAAGAATAGTTAAATATTCACCTGTCACTGGATCTGGCAGATTAACTGCATCAATAATCGTATCGGGTTTCACGATATACAGCTGGCCAGCACTTAAATTGATTTGTTTTGTTTGAATATTTAGTTGCTGTTGACCATGCAAAATGATGCCCATGTGTAACTGGTTCACTTTAATATTTGACAGGCCATGCTGATTTTTAGATCGAATACACAAATAATCTCGCGCCATATCTGCTCTTGCCAATCTCACAAGTGATTGATGCAATTGATGAGCTTCTACGAAAGTAGAAAAATTGATATTCATAATGTTGATCTAAATAAAAACGCCCTTGGCTATTTATAGCACAAGGGCGTTTTCGAATAAGTGACAAGCTGTAAATTACAACTTGCTTACCAACTCTGGTACTACAGTGTTCAAATCACCAACTAACCAGTAGTCAGCAACACTGTTGATTGGCGCTTCTTCGTCTTTGTTGATTGCAACAATAACTTTAGAATCTTTCATACCAGCCAAATGCTGGATCGCACCAGAAATACCTACAGCAACATAAAGATCAGGTGCAACGATTTTACCAGTTTGACCAACTTGGAAGTCGTTAGGTACAAAGCCTGCATCAACTGCTGCACGTGAAGCACCTTGTGCTGCACCAAGCTTGTCAGCTAATGGATCAAGTACTTTATGGTAGTTCTCACCAGAACCTACACCACGACCACCAGAAACAACAATGCGAGCAGCTGTCAATTCAGGACGGTCAAGTTTCACGATTTCTTCAGATACAAAATTAGAAATACCTGCATCTTTCGCTTCACTTACTGCTTCAACGGTAGCAGAACCACCTTCAGCAGCTACTGGATCAAATGCTGTACCACGAACTGTACCAACAATGATTGCTTCGTCAGATTGAACAGTAGCAATCGCGTTACCTGCATAGATCGGACGCTTGAATGTGTTAGCAGATTCAACAGAAATAATATCTGTGATCATGCTTACATCAAGAAGAGCTGCAACGCGTGGAAGAATGTTCTTACCAGTTGTTGTAGAAGCAGCTAATACGTATTTGTAACCTTTAGCCAAATCAGCAACTAAAGCAGCTACGTTTTCAGCTAACTGGTTTGCATAAGCTGCGTTGTCAGCAAGTAAAACCTTGCTTACACCAGCAACTTTAGCAGCAGCATCAGCAACTGCCTGAGCACCAGAACCAGCAACTAATACAGTAATATCACCACCGATTTTTTGTGCTGCAGCAACAACGTTTAAAGTAGCACCGTTAAGTACTTGGTTGTTGTGATCAGCGATAACTAAAATACTCATGATTTTATCCTTCCGTATTAGATCACTTTCGCTTCATTTTTCAATTTTTCAACAAGCTCATCTACAGATTTCACTTGTACGCCAGCTTTACGTTCTGCTGGAGCTTCAACTTTAACAGTTTTAAGCTTAGTACCAGCTGTAACGCCATAATCAGCAGGAGATTTAGTATCAAGTGGCTTCTTACGAGCTTTCATGATGTTAGGCAAAGCTGCATAACGTGGCTCATTCAAACGCAAGTCAGTTGTAATGATTGCAGGAAGTGCCAGTTCAACAGTTTGTAAACCACCGTCAACTTCACGAGTTACTTGTACTTTGCCGCCATCAACTTTCACTTCAGAAGCGAATGTACCTTGGCCCGCACCTAATAATGCGCCAAGCATTTGACCTACTTGGTTAGAGTCATCATCAATTGCTTGTTTACCAAGAAGGATAAGTTCTGGTTTTTCAGCGTCCACAACACCTTTTAAAATTTTAGCAACTTCTAAAGCGCCAATTTCATCAGTAGTTTCAACTAAAATACCGCGGTCTGCACCCAAAGCCATTGCAGAACGGATTTGTTCTTGAGCTTCTTTAGGACCTACAGAAACAACAACGATTTCTGTTACTGTTCCTTTTTCTTTTAAGCGAACCGCTTCTTCCACTGCGATTTCACAAAATGGGTTAATTGACATTTTAACGTTAGTTAGGTCAACCCCACTATTGTCCGGCTTAACACGAACTTTGACGTTGGCATCAACCACGCGTTTTACAGCAACAAGAGCCTTCATGTAATCCTCGGCTGTTCTAGCAAAAGTAAATGTTGAGAAAAGTATATTAACTCTTCAATTAAAATTTTTTAGGTGCCCTATCTTGCAATGTGTTTGGCATTTCGGTCAAGTCACAATTTTCGCTACTGCTATAAAAAAGATGAAATGCCCAGTTCACTAATTCAAATTGCTTATTCGCTCAATGAATTTAGCAAATCAGCTAAATAAATTTTAAACCTTGAATTTCTTGATATTTTAAAAAATATGGCAGCTTAAAACTCTTTAATTCTAGTGAGGAGAAAAACAACAAAAACATCATTTTTTCACCCAATGAAAGTACTTAAGGTACTCTGAAAAACTGGCAATTAGGTAAGAACATCCATAAAATAATGTTACACAAAATAAAAAGCCATTTACTGCTAATCACTTAATATCTCAGCATATATTTCTATTAAAAACATAACATTAAGTTACCATTTAAACATAGGTAAAGGACTCCAAGGCTTTTGTAAAAAACGTTTTAATCCTAAATAAACTAGCGTTTTATGGAATCCAGAATTTGGATATTGACTCGTTAACTTTTTAAACTCGCTTCTTGGAATATTTGAACGCAATAAACCTATAGAAAAATCTGCATAATCAGCTTGTCTAAAATATTCAACCAATGGATATTCTGAACACTTTGTCGTTGTTAATTTATGATGCTCTGTAATCATCAATGTTATTTCTATTTGCCAATCTAATAACCGATGCAAAGTAAGATAACTTAACATCACTTTGACGGATGGCTCTAAATAATCAATTGTTTTACTTGTCCATATGCCAATATCATGAAAAGCAACTGCAATCGCTATTTTACGAATAGTGTCTTCACTACTATCTTGGCTTAATATTAAACAACATGCAGCCACACGTTTACAGTGATTTAAGTATCCTTGATAATCCCTATCAATAATAGTTTGATATTTCTTCAAAATTGTCTCAATAAAAATACTACATTGCCTAAATGCATTTTGATCAAGTGATAAAATCAAACGTTCTTTAGTGTTCATTCTTTTGTGCTCTTGGGTGAGCTCGATCATAGACTTGTGCCAAATGATCAAAATCAATATGCGTATAAATTTGTGTCGTAGACAAATTACTATGCCCCAACATTTCTTGCACTGAGCGTAAATCACCACTACTTGATAACATATGGCTAGCAAAACAATGGCGTAATAAATGAGGATGTAAATCCACATTTACACCGGCTCTTTGCGCCTGAAGCTTTACACGTTTTTCAATTTGTCGCGGGGTTAACACGCCACCTCTTTGAGAAATAAAAACAAAAGCATTTTGATCAAAATGGCCTTTCCAGATTTTATAAATTTTTAGCCAATTCAATAGGCTTTCTTTCGCCTTTTTTCCAAACGGTACAATACGGGTTTTATTTCCTTTACCCGTAATACGGACCAGTTGCCGATTAAAATCTATATCTTTAATTGTTAAACCTTGCAGTTCAGCCAGACGCAAACCACTTGAGTAAAGTAACTCCAACATGGCTTTATCACGTAACCACAATTGCTGATCAATCGGTTTTTCAGGCATAGGTTGATCTAAAATCTGATTAACTGTTTCTATGTCGATCATACCGGGCAAAGGTCTAGGCTGACGTTTGAGCTTAAAATCATCTGTAGGGTTAATTTCTAGATATTTTCCTTGTTCAGCCCATTTCATGAACTGGCGAATTGAAGTGAGATGACGCTGCATACTGCTTGAACTTAACTGATCCTGCTCAACACGCTGGGCCAAATATTCCCTTAAATCTGAAGCTTCAACATTTCTTAAATCAATTTGTTTGAGATCACAAAACTCAAGAAAGCTTTTAACATCTCTTTCATAAGCAGTAATCGTGTGCTCAGACTGGTTCTGAATTTTTCTTTCTTTTAACCACATTGAGAGCAGTTGTAATGCAAAATCCAAATTGCTCTCCATTTATTTGCTCATTTTATTTTTTTCAGTGTACCAAAAAGTAGTTGATCAGGAAAATTGAGATCTTACAGCATAACAACTAACTACCTTATATATGTATTACACTTTAGCTCAAGTATTTGTCGGAACCTTGCTGCCATGACCACCATACTCATACCCTATCTACTTGCAATTACCTTACTTACGCTTACCCCTGGTCTAGATACGACTTTAATTATTCGTACTGCTACACTTGAAGGTAAATCCAAAGCATTCCAAGCAGCAGTAGGCATTAGCCTTGGCTGTATTGCATGGGGAATTGTGGTTGCTTGCGGTCTGGGTGCTTTGCTCATGGCTTCTGATTTAGCTTTTAATATATTGAAATGGATGGGGGCCGCTTATCTTGCATGGCTGGGTTTGAATATGATTTTAAAACCGCGTAGTCAACTTGCAGATATGCAAGGGAGTAATTCAAATATACCCACTTCACAAAATTGGTTCATTAAAGGTTTCTTGGGTAACTTACTTAATCCCAAAGTTGGCATTTTTTATATTTCATTTCTTCCCCAATTTATTCCACCGCAAGCATCAGCTGTTACTTGGGTCATGGGGCTTGTAATGATTCATGTAGTAATTGGAATGTTATGGTCAACTCTGTTAATTTTAGCCATGCAACCACTGTCACGTTATCTAAAGCAACCTAAATTTGTGAAATATATGGACCGTATTACAGGCAGTATTTTTGTGTTGTTTGCTTTGAAATTGGCTTTGAGCAAAAAGTAAACCTAAAAAGCGTGCTGGCACCTAGCACGCTTAATATAACTTAAAGAGTTACTTTAGCTTTTTTAAATAGTCTTTTATTTGGATTGCAACTTCATCTGCATATTTTTCTGCCAACTGATGATCTCCCCCTTTAACAATATGCAATGTTGAACTTTTAAATATCTGATTTAAGTGTGTCCCGACTTCAACTGGACTCACTGAATCTTGGTCGCCCCAAATTAGTAAAGTTTCGACGTTTATATCTGACAAAAATTCTTCATAGTTAATATTGGTAGTAACAAACCAATCTGGATATTTTAAAAATGCTTGGCGATATGCTTCACGCCAATCTTGAATATTAAATGCAGAGAGATCAATTCCACCGGAAGTTGCAATCAAGACCAGCCCTTTAACCAGTTGAGGTTTTTGCAACGCTGCGGCAACAGCAAAAATTCCTCCCATAGATTGAGCAATAATTACAGACTCATCATTAATTTGATTAAGAACATAGTTTGTTAAGTCTTTAAAATTTTTAACCTCTACAGATTCTGGTGTATCTCCAAAGCCCGGATAACCAATAATTTTTGTATGATACTGCTGAGGTAGTTTTTCAATTAATGGATGCCAGAATGTAGTACTCCCTGAAGCACCGGGAAGGAAAATTAAATTATTCATATTTCTTATAAAGTAGTTAAATCAAATATTATTGTACATATAAAAGAAAGCCTCTTTTATCAGTTTAGTTGATTAAAAGAGGCTTCTATTTAGGTAACGCTATTAGCCTTGGAAATAACGTAAATCCAAACGCCCATCATACACATGGGTTGTTGGACCAGTCATCCAGACCACATCGCCTTCTTGCCATTCGATTTGCAGCTTACCGCCAGCCAATTCAACTTCTACAGAATTAGCAAGTAAGCCACGGCGCATACCACTTACCGCAGCAGCACAAGCACCTGTACCACATGCAAGTGTTTCACCTACACCACGTTCAAATACACGAAGGCGCACATGGTTTTCATCAATTACTTGCATAAAACCAGCATTAACACGCTCAGGAAAACGTTTATGTGACTCAACTTGTGGGCCAATGCCAGCAACATCTGCTGTGAGTACATCTGGAACAATAGTTACAGCATGAGGATTGCCCATATTGACCACATCAATACTAATGTTTTGGTCATTGGCTAACTCAAGTGTATATAAAGCTTCCGGTTGTTCAGCAACAAATGGAATTTCATTTGGTAAAAATTTCGGGTAACCCATATTCACGCGTACCCAACCATTTTGCCCAAGTTCTGGCTTTACAATACCTGCTTTGGTTTGAACAGTAATATTGGTTTTGCTCGTTAAATGACGCTCATGGACAAAACGAGCAAAACAGCGCACACCGTTACCACACTGTTCAACTTCAGAACCATCAGCATTAAAAATACGATATTTAAAATCCGCTTCTGGTAAATCTGGTGGTTCAACAATCAATAGCTGATCAAAACCAATACCAAAATGACGGTCAGCTAAGCGTTGAATTGTTTCTGTATCTAAATAAGCACGTTGGCTAATCAGATCAACCACCATAAAGTCATTGCCTAAGCCATGCATTTTAGTAAATTCTAATAACATCTCATTTACTCCTCAGGCAATAAACGTTCTTTTTCCCAAAGGGATTCAACTGTTTCACGTTCACGAATCAAATGGGCTTTATCGCCTGATACCATTACTTCAGCGGCACGTCCACGTGTATTGTAATTTGAGCTCATTACAAAACCATAAGCACCAGCACCGAGAACAGCTAACAAGTCATTTTCTTTTAAAGCCAATGAACGATCTTTACCAATGAAGTCACCTGTCTCACAGATTGCACCAACAAGATCCCAAGTTTTTTCTTCAGTATCTGAACTTGGTACCACAGGCTGGATATCCATCCATGCTTCATATAATGCAGGACGAATCAAATCGTTCATTGCAGCATCAATAATGGCAAAGTTACGGTGGCTCGTTGGCTTGAGCAAATCAACTTTTGTTAAAAGCACGCCTGCATTCGCACTAATGCTACGGCCCGGCTCCATATAAACTTTGAGACCTAACTTTTCTAAAGCAGGTTTCATTGAGTTGGCATATTCTTCAACACTTGGCGGTGTTTCATCTTTATAACAAACGCCTAAACCGCCACCAATATCAATATGTTTAAGATTGATGCCAAGTTTTTTCAATTCATCGATCATTAACATGACGCGATCTAAAGCATCAACAAATGGCTTAGTCTCGGTTAATTGCGAACCGATGTGGCAGTCAATTCCAATAATCTCAAGGTTTGGTAAAGATGCAGCATATTGGTAGGTTTCATAAACGGTATCACTAGGAATACCAAATTTATTTTCTTTAAGGCCTGTTGAAATATAAGGATGTGTTTTTGCATCTACATCAGGATTTACACGTAAAGAAATCGGAGCTTTCTTACCCAAACGAGCCGCAACTTTTTGAAGACGGTCTAGTTCTGCATATGACTCTACATTAAAGCAGGCAATACCCGCATTTAATGATGTTTCAATATCAACTTCAGTTTTGCCTAAACCCGAAAAAACAATTTTAGATGCATCTCCGCCCGCTTTTAAAACACGTGCAAGTTCACCACCAGATACGATATCAAAACCCGCACCAAGTTTTGCCAATACATTAAGAACAGCTAAATTTGAGTTAGATTTCACCGCAAAACAGATTTGATGATCAATAAAGTCAAAAGCACGATCCATATCTAGATAATGTTTTTCAAAAGCTGTTTTTGAATAAACATACAACGGTGTGCCAAATTGCTGCGCAAGCTGCTCCAGAGAACATTGCTCTGCGTGCAATACTCCATTAATGCGGGTGAAACTCATGAATGTGTCCTTATTTCAAAGCTTAAGGTGATGTTGTTTGGGTTGGAGCTGTTGAAGATTCGGCTGACTGTTCAGCCTTTTCATCGTTTTGCACAACTTGTTTTGATTCTTTATTACGATAGAGCAAGTATTTTGCACGTTTGTCATAATTTGGATCAGAAGGTAGTTGTAATACTCCTGACTGACCACAAGCACTAAGCAAAACACTGCTGCTCAATAAACTGATGAGGCAAATGACACGACGCATCTGAGCACCTGATTTAAACAATTCGATGCAGTATACCGTGATCATGCAAGCGGCTAAAGAGTAAACTTAAAGAGAAAAACAATATGCATAAAAAACGCCAGCTTTTCAGCCAGCGTTTAGTCATAACCAAATAAGTTTAATTATTTTTTATTGCGTGGTTTATAGAAGAAGAAATAACCAATGAGCAAGATAATAAACCAGATTGGACTGACCTTAAGCGCCTTAAATGTGTCAGGCTCTAAAGACAACACGTAAATCATACCGACAAAGAAAATAATCGTGATCCAACATGTAAATAAACCACCCGGTAATTTAAATGTTGACTTGGCATGTAACTCAGGACGCGTAGTGTAATAGCGGATGTAACTCCAAATAATTAACAACCATACGCAAATGAACAGAATCGTTGAAAGCGTCGTTGCAAGCGTAAATGCTTCAACAGTATTTGGTACAAAATACTGTAAAGCGGCGCCTAACAGTAAACAGGCAGCAGAGAAATACAATGCATTTGCAGGTACTGCACGTTTGTTCAATTTACCAAAAGCTTTAGGCCCTTGGTCTTCACGTGATAGACCAAATAACATACGACTTGTTGAAAACACACCACTGTTCATTGATGACATCACTGATGACAACACGACTAAGTTCATCAAGATTGCTGCTGCTGCAACACCTGCTTGACTAAACAAGTTTACAAACGGACTGATGGCTGGATCAATTCTGTTCCATGGTGTTACTGACATTACAATAATTAATGCAAACACATAGAAAATAATGATACGAATTGGAATTGAGTTAATTGCTTTAGGCAAATTACGTTCAGGATCTTTAGTTTCCGCAGCTGTTGTTCCGACTAGTTCTACACCAACGAAAGCAAAAATCGCAATCTGGAAGCCTGCCAAGAAACCATGCACCCCTGTTGGGAAGAAACCACCATTGGCCCAAAGATGAGTAAAGGATGCAACTTCACCTGTAGTAGAGGTAAAGCCCGTAAAAATCATCCATAACCCCACAGCAATTAAAATAATAATTGCAAGGATCTTAATAAGCGCAAACCAAAACTCCAATTCACCAAACAAGCGAACTGTTAACAAGTTCAAGCCCATAATGAATACGATGGCAGCAACACTGATCATGGCACCTTCGACAGGCGAGAAAGGTAGACCATTATTGAAGAATTGTAAGTAATAGATAATTGCAGAAAGATCGGCAATACCAATTGTGATCCAGCATAGCCAATACGTCCAGCCTACAAAATAACCTGCCCATGGGCCGATTAAATCTGTTGTAAAATCAATAAATGATTTATAGGCCAAATTTGAAAGAAGTAATTCGCCAAGCGCACGCATGACAAAAAACACCATCACACCAATGATCAGGTAAATGAATAAGATTGAGGGGCCAGCAAGACTAATTGTTTTGCCTGATCCCATAAACAATCCCGTACCAATTGCACCGCCAATCGCGATCAGCTGTAAATGCCGATTTGAAAGGCTACGATGGAGCTCACCTTGTTCATGAGACTCACTCAGATTTTGATTCGACATCTTATCAATACACTCCAGTAATTTTTTTTAGTCCGTTAGCTAAAATCAAAAAGACGATATCGCACCATTTGCAGGTATCTTTTAAATGTATATTTTTTGACAATTTTTCAGCTAACCGATTTTTATCTGTATTGCTGATGATTTCAAGCTACATACAATTAAATCTGATAATACGCACAAGCCCATAGCAATACAACGCACTTTACGGTCTAAAAACATGACTTGAACTGGTCTGATTTTTAAATTAAAAAGACAACTCGATTTGATTGTTTCTCTAATATTCAATTTCATTTCAGTCCTTCATCTGTTTATTAAAAAACACCCCTGCTCGATCTTAATCTTTTAGATTATTTAACACATGACAAAGACCTGATTTTTACGTTGTTTTAAATTAAGCAAAATGTATTCCACATCAGTCAATTTCTCTATTTCGCTTTTTGCTATACTGTGTTTTTACTGATTATGAAGTTTTTAGCTGAAGTCGAATATGAGCAAAGTCAAAACTGTTTACCGTTGCGAACAATGTGGTGCTGACCACCTTAAATGGGCAGGTCAATGTTCAGAGTGTGGTGAATGGAATTGTCTTAGTGAAGTCAGAGTAGAACCAACCACTGCGCACCGAGCACGTCCCAAAACTGGGGGCTATGCAGGCCAAGCTGCCAATATTACAACACTAAATAAAGTCTCAGTTTCCCATGAAACCCGCTTACAGACAGGGATTAGCGAATTTGATCGTGTACTTGGCGGAGGCTTAGTTACTGGTTCAGTTGTACTGATCGGTGGTGACCCTGGTATTGGTAAATCAACTATTCTGTTACAGACAGCGACCCACATGGCAAGCGCGAAAAGCTCTGCACTTTATATTACGGGTGAAGAATCTTTATCTCAGGTTGCTCTTCGTGCTCAACGTCTTGATTTGCCTACTGACAAATTAAAGGCCATGGCCGAAACTTGTGTAGAACGAATTTGTGAGGTTTTAGAACAAGAAAAGCCTGCGGTGGCTATTTTAGATTCTATTCAGACGCTTTACACCGAAACACTTCAATCGGCACCAGGTGGTGTTTCTCAAATTCGTGAATCTGCTGCATTACTTACACGCTATGCAAAAAATAGTGGCACGGCGCTATTTCTTGTTGGTCATGTGACCAAAGAAGGTGCACTTGCTGGCCCTCGTGTTTTAGAGCACATGGTGGATTGTGTACTTTATTTTGAAGGTCAATCCGACTCACGCTATCGAATGATTCGTGCTGTTAAAAACCGTTTTGGTGCAGTCAATGAACTGGGTGTATTTGCCATGACAGATAAAGGGTTACGTGAAGTTGCTAACCCTTCTGCCATTTTCTTGAGTCGTTATGATGAAGCCATCCCCGGTTCAATTGTCATGATTAGCCGTGAAGGGACTCGTCCTCTTTTGGTCGAAGTACAAGCTTTAGTTGACGATGCACAAGGCCAACCACGACGTGTCGCATTAGGTCTTGAACAAAACCGCTTAAACATGCTCCTTGCTGTCATGCATCGTCATGGCGGTGTCCAAACCACGGGGCAAGACGTCTATGTCAATATTGTGGGTGGCTTAAAAATTACCGAAACAGGTTCCGATTTAGCAGTTTTGTTAGCATGCGCTTCAAGTTTACGTACTAAAGCTTTACCTCAACAACTTGCCGTTTTTGGAGAAGTTGGTCTTTCGGGTGAAATTCGTCCAGTCCCTAATGGTCAAGAACGTTTAAAAGAAGCTGCAAAACATGGTTTTAAATATGTCATTTTACCAAGAGGTAATGCGCCGCAAAAAGCAATTCCAGGCGTGCAAGTCATTGCGGTTGCCCGCCTGCATGAAGCATTGACCGAAGCAATGCAACTTAGTGATGAATTGACATAAAAAAACATACTTTTATAGTTGAAATTTAGCGCAAATACCTTCATAAATACTATTACAATTTAATTTTAAACAGGAATTTCCTATGGAAGTACACCAGCGTGGCTTGATTACCGGTATTTTAATGGCTGCTTTAGCAATTTCGCCTCTTGCTGAAGCTAAACGTGCAGGTGGTGGTAAAAGCCACGGTATGGCACGCTCTACTACTTCAAGCCAGTCTTATCAACAACCTCGTCAAGTGACTCCTGCTCAACAACCTGCTACTGCACCTCAAAGATCTGGTCCAGGTGTGGGGTCAATGGTTGCAGCTGGTGTGGCTGGTGCTGCCGTAGGTGCTGTTGCAGCAAATGCTTTAGCTGATGACAAACCAACATCAACTGAACATCAAGCAACTCAAGCTGGAACAGACCAAGCTGCTCAAGCACAAGAAGAGAAAAAAGGTGGTATCCCTGGCTGGATTTGGGTTTTACTTGCAGCAGCTTTAGCCTTTTTTGTATTCCGCAAATTGGGCGCAAAAAAAAAATTAGCGGGTAATAATCCTTACGCACCAAACAACGGCGGTCAAAACCCATTTGGCCGTTCTGCTGCACCACAAGCAACACCACGTAATGCTGGGGATAATACAAACATCTTTGGTCAGTCTGTGACTGGTGGTGCTGCAACCCAAGCTCCTTTTGGCGGTGTAACAACCAGCAATGGCAACCAACTTCCAGACGGTAGTGAACCAGCGGCGTTCTTGCGTATCGCACGTCAACGTTTTAACCACATCCAATCGATGAATACTGCAAGTAACATTGAAGAAATTCGCCGTTACTTAACACCAGAACTTTATACTTCTATGTATAACGACATCATGGAAAACCAAGATCAAGACGTTGCTGAATTTAGCAATCTTAATGCGATGGTTGTAGACAGTTCGACTGAAAATGGTCAATACGTTGTGAGCGTACGCTTCACAGGTAACGTGAGTGAAGATTTAAACAGCTTGCCACAACCATTTACTGAAATCTGGCACTTTGTTAAACCTGCTGGCTCTCAGCAAGACTGGGTAGTTGCTGGTATTCAACAAGCTTAAATTGAATAAGCTCTAAATAAAAAAGCCACAATATTGTGGCTTTTTTATTTGTTAGTTTTTTAAGCAATGTCTGCGGGAAATGTAATGACTTTTTCAATTTTGACCTGATCCATTGCAACCATTAATAGACGGTCTACACCTAAAGCAATTCCTGAGCACTCTGGCATATGAGGTAAAGCAGCTAATAGGTGTTCATCTAAAGGCATGACATGAAGGCCTTGCTTAGCCCGCTCTGCATTGTCTGCTTCAAAGCGTGAACGTAACACCTCAGCATCAAGCAATTCGTCATAGGCATTTGCCAGCTCTAAACCTTCAATATAAACCTCAAAACGGGCAGCAACCTCTTCCCCATCTTCATCTAGTTTTACCTTTGCCAAAGATGCCATTTCTGGTGGAAAGTCAGTTAAAAAGACAGGTGCATCAAACCCCAAACTTGGTTCAACAAAATGCGAGAATAATAAATCGATATAAGCTAAACGGTCGTCACCTAAATCAAGGTTTAAGCCCACACGATTTGCCGTATCTTTAAGTTGCTTCAACGTTGCTTGTAATGGATTAATGTCTAGACGATCTTGAAAGGCATGCTTGTAACTTAAAATAAACGGACGAACTTCTCCAAAACGATGCTGCAAGCAGCTTTGCAATAAATTGGCGGTTTCATGCATTAAAGCTTTTAGATCAAAACTCGGGCGGTACCATTCGAGCATCGTAAACTCACTATTGTGTTTACGCCCATGTTCATCATCTCGAAAAACCTTACAAATCTGATAAATCGGTCCGCTACCACTCGCCAATAAACGTTTCATGGCAAACTCAGGTGAAGTCTGTAAATATTGAGTTTGCAATTTGCCATTGATATGACGCAAAGCTTGAACCGAAGCTAAATGCACATCGGTGACACCTGCTTGTGAAACAATCGGTGTTTCAACTTCCATGACATTACGTTCAGCAAAAAACTGACGAATTTGGGTGTAGAGCTTGGCACGTGCTTTTAAGGCATCAATTGAACAACTAGGTTGATAACTTAAACTCATGCCTGCGGCCCCCCATGTGCAGCCCATTCCCGACGTAGTGGATAATTTTTACGTAATAAATCAAATGCTTTTTGCTCTACTTTGCCGTCTTTAATACAAGCACGTATGTTGGCATCGTCTTGAGCAATATCATAAATTTGAGTTAATTTTTGCTTTAACACAGCTTTAAAGTCATTACCTGAGAAATAGTCGTCATACGCAGGCAACTGTGTCTCGAAACGCTTATTTATATCGAACCCAAACTTTTGGCAAAACGCTTCGTAAATCATTTGCGTACCACGGGCCTTCCCTTCGAGGCTATAACCAGCAATATGCGGTGTTGCCAAAGCCAACATGTCTATAAGCTCTTCTGAGATGACTGGCTCATGTTCAAATACATCCAGCACAACTTTACGTTTGGTACGTTGAATATCTTCGATTAAAGCCGCTTCTTTAACGACTGGACCACGCGCACTATTAATTAAAATCGTGTTAGGTTGAAGTGCTGCAAAAGCTTGCTCATCAAAAAGATGATACGTTGCATGCTCAACATTTTTAGTTAAAGGCACATGAGTTGAAATTGCATTCGCTTGTTTCAAAAGCGTTTCTAAGCTTACATTTTCAATTGAATCTAACTGTACATAGGGGTCAAAGCCAATCACACGCCAGCCAAGCAACTGAGCCATATATGCTAAACGTTTACCAACGTTTCCGAGCCCTACAATGCCTAGGGTAAATTTTTCTTGTTGTTCTAAAAGGTTGGCATTTAAATGCAGCAAAGCAGTAATTACATATTCAGCAACCGCCTGTGCATTACAACCTGCTGCATTTGCCCACGTAATTCCTTGTTTTTCTAAAGCTTGAATATCTAAATGATCGGTACCAATTGTGGCACTACCTACATATTTTATTAAAGTGTCTTGAATTAAACTCTCGTTAACTGCGGTTACCGAACGAACCAGTAAAGCCTCTGCATCTTTTACATCTGCATGAGTTAAGGTACGCCCTGCATGGTGTTGAATATCGCCAAACTCTGAAAAAAAGTAATCGGTAAATGCCAAATTTTCATCTGCGACGATTTTCATTGTCTGCAACTCATAGCTTATAAAAACGTTATTATCCTTTGAGTTGTAGCAAAGTACAATGTTAATGCCTTTAAATTAGTACTCTATATCTTGAACCTTTAGAACTTATAAACCACCGCTAAAATAGAAATAAGCCATCATAGCCAAAGTTATCCAAACTAGAATAATCAACACAGCAACCAAATAATTTTGGGGACGGCGTTCTTGTTGTTCAAGCCATTCTTCAGCTTGTTGTTCCGCCTCTAAAATAACGTGTTTGGGCGTAAAGCGAACAGCTAACCAAATGAGTATTGGTAAAATTAAAGCCTCATCAAGCAAACCCAAAACAGGAATAAAATCTGGAATAAAATCAATAGGACTAAAAGCATAAGCTACCGCCACAACAGCAATAATTTTTGGTAACAACGGCATTTGCGGGTGCTTCGATGCAAACCACAGCATAATAATTTGTTTTTTTAGATGTTTTGCCCAATCTTTTAGAGACTGCAACCAAGACATTGGGACTCACTCCAACCTACCGAAGTCTGATAATAAAGTATAAAACTCATGCCTAGCTTAAAATTAGAAAAAATAGAAATGTAAATTTCTATTTTTTTGATCATTCTTTTAATGAGAGTTTATTTAATGGTTATTTTAAGGCTTCATACTTCAGTATATAAAACAAAGCCATCACCACGACAAAAACTAGCCAAAGTTAGACCCGATATTTTTGCCAGCCGAATAGCCATGCTCGTTGGAGCTGAAATTGAAGCCAATAAACCTATATTTAACTGAGCGCATTTACGAATTAATTCATAGCTTGCACGACTGGTCATGACAACAAAACCAGAACTGGTGTCATAGTTTTCTTGGGCTAAATAACCGAGTAATTTGTCTAAAGCATTGTGACGTCCCACATCTTCAAATAAAGCGACAATTTGGCCGTCAACAACCCAAGCTGCTGCATGGGCGCCTCCTGTTAAAGCAGTAATTTCTTGCCGATTCTTTAAATGAGCAATCGCCATTGGAATTTGTGCAAGCCATTCTTTAGAAGGTTCGGTTGTAATTTTAGGAACATCGAGGTGAAACTGCTCTAAACTTTCAATACCACATAAACCACAGCCCGTACGCCCGACTAACATTCGTCTACGTTCTTTTAATGTGGCAAATGCTCTAGATGAAATCGTCATTTCGACTTCAATACCTAATTCACTTTGATGCACCTCAATGGCATACAACTCTTTTAAGCTCGTTAAAATTCCTTCAGAGAGACTAAAACCTTTAGCAAACAGACTCACATCGGTAGGTGTTGCCATCATCACTGCATGAGAAATACCGTTATATACCAAAGCAATTGGATACTCTTGAACAATATTATCTAAAACACTTTCAGATTCGGTTTTATTAAACCGCTGTACTTGTAATGTTTCAACCCCATAAGAATGTGGTGTCAAAATAATTTCCTTTATATTGGAATGGCGCCTTTCGGAAGCGCCATCTGTTTCAATTACATTTCTAATATCACCTTTGATTTAAAGGCTGCTTACTTTTCTATCTGCATCTTCAGGGTCAACTGCTGTTGCTAAATTAAAGTGTTCAGGTGCATCACCGGCATGCAAAATAACAGGAACACTTTTTGAAGCCGGAATCTTGGCATATTTATCATGACTGCTTAAGGCCACTAAAGGATTGGTTTCCGGATAGTAAGCGGCTAAGCTGCCCCGTGGAATGTTGTAAGGCACAATTCGGAAACTTTGCACAATACGTTTAACGCCATCCGAGAAAACACTTTCAATATCGACCCATTGGTTTGCTTCGAAGCCAGCTTCATCAATATCGGCCTGATTCATAAACAATACACGGCGTTGACCAAAGACCCCACGGTAACGGTCATCAAGACCATATAGCGTCGTGTTGTACTGATCGTGAGAACGAGTCGTCATTAAGGTATAAACTTTACTCTCGGTATAGGCAGCAGCATATTGATTTTCTTTATCGCCATAGACTTCATTAAGTGGCGTAATCATAAACTGTGCTTTACCACTTTTTGTATTCCAGATGTGCTGATTGGCTGGATGTTCTAAGTGGAATCCACCTGGTTCATAGACCCGTAAATTAAAATCATGGAATTCATCAAAAACATCGGCAATTGAATCACGAATACGGTCATAGCTTTCGATGTACCATTTCCATTTAATTTGGCTGTCTGGTAACACCGCCTCTGCCATTCTTGCCACAATGTCTGGCTCAGACAAAATATTTTCAGAAATTGGAGTATTACGCCCTGCCGACAAATGAATATTACTCATCGAATCTTCGACTGAAATCGCCTGCGGACCATGAAGCTGTTCATCAATTTCAGTACGGCCTAAACATGGCAAAATGAGTGCCTCTTTACCACACACCAAATGACTACGGTTTAACTTGGTGGCAACATGAACGGTTAAATTACACTTTCTAAGTGCTTCTTGGGTATACGGTGTATCAGGGGTTGCAACTGCAAAGTTTCCGCCTAGACCAATAAAGACTTTGACCTCGCCTTCAGCCATCGCTTTAATGGTTTCGACGACACCATGCCCATTTTTTCTAGGGGATTTAATTCCAAACACACGGTCAATGTTGTCGAGTAATTTAGGGCTAGGTAGTTCATTAATCCCCATGGTTCGGTCGCCTTGCACATTACTGTGTCCACGAACCGGACATAGGCCTGCACCCGGTCGACCAATTTGACCACGTGCCAACAATAAATTCGCTAACATATGTACGTTGGCTGTTCCATGGCGATGCTGAGTGATGCCCATTCCCCAACAAAAAATTGAACGTTCAGAATCTAAAAAGAGTTTGGCTAGTTTTTCTAAATGTTCAGCAGACAAACCTGAATGTTTATAAATATCTGCCCATTCAGTTTTTTCAACCTCAGCAATCATTTCATCAAAACCAATGGTATTGACCGCAATAAAGTTTCGGTCAAAAACACTTGGTTTTCCTGAGGCAATGGCTTTTTTATCCCACTCATTTAAGTGCTTTAAAATACCTAACATCAGTGCATAGTCACCACCAATTTTAGGCTGGAAATAATAACGGCTAATCGGTGTACTGCCATTGGTCATCATTTCAAGTGGTGCTTGTGGGTCTTGGAAACGCTCTAATCCTCGCTCTTTAATTGGATTAATCGCAACAATGTTGCCGCCACGTTTAGACACTTCACGCAAAGTACCTAACATACGCGGGTGATTGGTTCCGGGATTATGCCCAAAACTAAAAATTGCATCGGCTAAATCAAAGTCTTCTAGGGTGACTGTGCCCTTTCCTAAACCAATCGAATCAAGTAACCCAACGCTTGTGGTTTCATGGCACATGTTCGAACAATCAGGGAAGTTATTTGTACCAAAGCTTCGTACAAACAGTTGATATAGAAATGCCGCTTCGTTACTGGCGCGACCAGACGTATAAAATGCCGCTTGGTCTGGGTTGTCTAGCGCATGAAGATGTTTAGCAATAATCTGAAATGCTTCATCCCATGAAATGGCTACATATTTATCAGCTGCCGCATCGTAGCGAACTGGGTCAGTTAAGCGACCTAAATCTTCAAGAAAAAAATCACTTTGTTCGGATAACCAACTGACTGTATGACCTGCAAAATATTCAGGAGTAACTGTTTTACTAGTTGCTTCAAATGCAACCGCTTTTGCTCCGTTTTCACAGAAATTAAAGGCATGAGCATTTTTCTTTTCAGGCCATGCACAGCCCGGACAATCAAAGCCTGTAGGCTGATTAATATTGAGTAAGGTAATCGAACCTTTTTTTAAAATATCTTGTCGCTTTAGATTCCGAGCAACACTGAGTAGTGCCCCCCATCCCCCAGCAGGATGAGTGTAGGGTTCAATTCGTGCAAAGCCGTTATTTTCTTGTATATGCTTTTGTTCTTCTGAATTATCCACTTTGTCATCCTCTTATTTCTTTTTACACATTCAACAGATGCAATAAATTCACAACTTCATTATGGTTATATCTACGCTATCTGCTGTCTAGCTTATGGGTAGAGTCCGCTTTTTATACTATTCCCAATATTTTAAAAGCTGGCTCAATCGTTCTTATAATATGTGCCATATTTTTTATAATTACAATAATTTAGCCAAATCTAAAAAATAATTTAAATTAAATAATAACAATACCTTAACCTCAGAAAGATCTATTTTTTACAGATAAAAACATAATTAACTTTATATTTTTCACAAATAGAAATGATGTGATGAACTGAAATTTACGTCATTTTAAGTAGGTTTTTATTGGTTTAAGCAGTATAAATTAATTGAAAAAAACAGATTTAGAGAACGTATGAAAGTTGTGATTGCGCCAGACTCTTTTAAAGACAGCCTGTCGGCTTTAGGCGTAGCTCAGGCAATTGCTCAAGGATGGCAAGAGGTTTTTCCTGAAGCCGAAACAATTCTATGCCCTATGGCAGATGGGGGTGAAGGCACACTTGAAGCAGTGTTAGAAGTCTGCAAAGGTGAATGGCGTGAAAAAACTGTAATTGGGCCCTTAGGTAAACCTGTTCAGGCAAAATGGGGATGGTTAGAAAAACAAAAAATAGCCATGATTGAAATGGCACAAGCAAGCGGCATACAGTTAGTGCCACCGTCAGAACGTGATGCCTGCCAGAGCACAACATTTGGAACAGGACAGCTTATTTTAGATGCTTTAGACGCAGGTGCAAAAGACATTATTTTAACAGTCGGCGGTAGTGCAACCAACGATGGTGGCACTGGTTTATTAACTGCCTTAGGTGCACGTTTATTAGACTCAGAGCAACACGTTTTACCCAATGGCGGCCTCGCTTTAGAAACATTGTCTAAGATTGATTTAACTCATTTCGACCCGCGTATTCAGCAAACACGTTTTTTATTGGCTGCCGATGTTACAAATCCACTCTGCGGTCCAAACGGGGCATCTTATATTTTTGGTCCACAAAAAGGTGCTACCCCTGCTCAAGTACAGTTACTTGATCAAGCTCTTGCCCACTTTGCCGATGTCTCTGCACACTTACTCGGTTTCGATAAAAGAGATGAAGCCGGCTCTGGTGCGGCTGGAGGTTTAGGCTTTGCGGCCAAAAGTTATTTAAATGCTGAGTTTAAGGCTGGAGTCGAAGTTGTGGCTGAACTCAACCAACTGGCCAGTAAAATTTCCAATGCAGATTGGGTCATTACAGGTGAAGGCAAATTTGACCGACAGACGTTAAATGGCAAAACAGTTTTTGGGGTTAGTCGAGTCGCGAAAATGCAAAATATACCTGTTATTGTGATTGCAGGAACTTTAGGCGAAGGCTACCAAGCGCTTTATCAACACGGCGTTACGGCTGCTTTTTCACTGACAAATGGTCCAATCACATTAGAACAAGCTTGCGAACAAGCAGCAGAACTCATTTTCGATAGAACAATTGATATTGCGAAATTAATTAAGTTTAATCTGAAGCAACCATAACAATTTACCCAGTAATCTTTAAAACGGTTAAACCAACAAATAGGAATGTCTTATGAACGTTATTGATGCTATTCAGAAACGTCGTGCTATTAAGCGCTTCGACCCTTCATTTCAACTCTCTGAAGAAAATAAACAACAGTTATTACATGAAGTTTTAGCAAATGCACCAAGTGCATTTAATTTGCAGCACTGGCGCCCTGTTGTAATTGAAGATGCTGAACTAAGACAAAAAATTCGTACTATTGCGTGGGACCAACCACAAGTGACTGAAGCATCCTTACTCATTGTTTTATGCGCAAAAGTAAGCTCGTGGGAAACTGATGCTAAACGTGTGTGGGATGGGGCTGCTCCAGAAGTTCAAAATATTATGGTTGGTGCAATTGATCAATATTATCGTGACCGCCCACAAACTCAACGTGACGAAGTTATGCGTAGTGCGGGTATTTTTGCTCAGACCTTAATGCTTCTTGCTCAAGAGCATGGTTTAGACAGTTGCCCAATGGATGGTTTTGATTTTGATGCGATGGCGAAGTTAATTAACTTACCTGAAGATCATGTGGTGTGTTTAATGATTGCGGTTGGTAAATCAGCGACTCAGCCTTACCCTCGTGTGGGCAAACTTCCTTTTGATGATGTAATTATTAAAAATACATTCTAAGTTATTAAACTTTTAGGCCCTCACGCTATTTATGGCATGAGGGCCTAACTGTTAATTAATGACATTCTTATTTTTGTGGAATCATTTTTCTAGTCTAGTGTTTAACCTATTCGTTAGACGACGCACTAAAAGAAAAAATAAAGGCACAAAGAAAATAGAAAGTAGTGTTCCTGAAATCATACCTCCAGTCACTGCTATACCAATTTCTTTTCGGCTCACAGCACCCGCCCCTGTGGACACAGCCAAAGGCAGAACGCCAGCAACAAAGGCAAGAGAGGTCATAATAATTGGTCTTAATCGCTGACCCGCACCTTCAATAATGGCCTCCATTAATGTATGACCAGCCTCTAACTTAGCTGCCGCAAATTCAACAATTAAAATAGCATTCTTGGCAGAAAGCCCAATGGTTGTGAGCATAGCCACTTGAAAATAGATATCATTGACATACCCTGCGAGGCTTGCAGCAATTACTGCTCCAATAAGCCCTAGTGGAATCACAAGTAGCACTGAAAGTGGAATAGACCAACTTTCATAAAGTGCTGCAAGACACAGAAAGATAAAGATAATAGATGCCAAATATAACCAGATCGTTTGACTACCCGCTAGCTTTTCTTGATAAGACAATCCACTCCACTGAAGATTAAAGCCTTGTTGTTTATCAATTAACTGCTGCATTTTATCCATAGCTCCACCAGAACTTTCACCAGTTGCGGCAGCCCCTTGAATTTGCACAGATGAAAGACCATTAAAGCGTTGCAACATTTGAGGTCCCATTTGCCATTTCACAGAAGAGAAACTAGAAAATGGCGTCATCTCGCCAGTTGCCCCACGAACATACCATTGCCCAATATCTTGAGGTAAAGAACGATAGATAGCATCTCCTTGTAAATAAACGCGTTTTACACGTCCTCTATCAATGAAGTCATTAATATAAGATCCGCCCCAAGCAGAGGATAATGTATTACTAATATCTGCTTGAGCTAACCCAAGAGCGCTCGCTTTTCTTTGATCAATATCAACCTGTAACTGAGCTTTATCCTCTAGGCTATTCAAACGAACTGCTGCTAATTGAGAATCAGCATTTGCTTCTTTAAGCACATTATTTTGTGCAGCGAGTAAAGCATCACGTCCTTTATTTTCAGCATCTTGCAACCAAAGTTCAAAACCACTTGATTGTCCAAGACCTCTTACAGCGGCAGGTGAAAGTACCTGTACTCGTGCTTCACGTAATGATTTAAAATGTGCGTTTGCACGAGCGATGATCGCTTCTGCTGTATTTTCACTGCCCTTTCGGTCATCCCAATGTTTGAGTCCGGCAAATGCCATTCCAACGTTTTGCCCACTGCCCGCATTATTTCTACCCATGACCATAAAAATTACATTGAGATTATCCTTTTCTTTCGTCAAAAAATAATCTGATATCTGATTACCTATACGTTCTGTTTCAGATAATGTAGTGCCTACTGGGGTACTAAATTGGACCATAACTGAACCTTGGTCTTCTTGTGGTAAAAAACCCGTATTCATGCGTGTATATTGCCAAGCCAATAGCGTAGTAATACCTAAGAATATGAACATGAATATTTTTGGTTTTTTTAAAATCGCGAGTAATTTTTTACGATACCCAGTTTGTCCTTGTTCGACTTTACGGTTGAACCAAGTAAAAAATCTTCTCTGCTTATGTTTTCCATTCACAGGCTTAAGTAACGTAGCGCATAAAGCGGGCGATAGTGTTAATGCAACAATTGCTGAAAGTACCATGGCTGATACGAGCGTTACCGAAAACTGACGATAGATAATCCCGACCGAACCGCCAAAAAATGCCATAGGTAGAAATACCGCCGCGAGTACCATTGCAATACCCACGAGCGCGCCTGATATTTCTTGCATTGAAACTAATGTGGCTTGCCGTGGGTCAAGATTTTGCTCGTGCATGACTCGTTCAACATTTTCTACGACCACAATTGCGTCATCTACAAGCAAACCAATTGCCAAAACCATCGCAAATAAAGTTAAAGTATTAATGCTATACCCAAGCACACTCAATACACCAAATGTCCCCAATAACACAACGGGAACTGCAATCGCTGGAATTAAGGTAGCACGCCAACTTTGTAAAAATAAGAACATGACAATAATGACCAGAACAATCGCTTCCGCTAAAGTTGTAATGACTCCATTAACAGAAGCTTCAACAAACGGAGTACTGTCTCGTGGGTATGCAACCTTTAAACCCGCTGGCATAGCAGCAGTTAGTCGTGTAACTTCAGCTTTAACTCGTTCAGCCGTTTCTAATGCATTGGCACCAGACGCAAGTTGAATAGACATACCCGAAGCTGGCTTTCCATTCAGACGTGTAGAAGTCTGATAACTTTCAGCACCCCGCTCGACTCTGGCAACATCTTTAAGTAATACGACCGCACCATTTGTTTGTGTACGCAAAATAATATTTTCAAATTGGCTGACGGTTTGTAGCCGAGATAATGCCGTCACAGTTGCATTTAAAGCCTGTCCATCACGCGTGGGTAATGCGCCCAACTCTCCTGCTGTAATTTGAGTGTTTTGTGCTTCAATCGCGGTTCTAACATCTGAAGGCATTAAACCATAGCTATTTAATTTATGCGGATCAAGCCAGATTCGCATTGCGTATTGGGCACCAAATACGGTGATTTCCCCCACTCCATCTACCCTACTTAATGGGTCTTGAAGTGTACTCACCATATAATCGGATATATCTACAGAAGATCTGGCGCCACTTTCATCATAAAGTGCAAAGACTAATAAGCTATCACCCTGTGACTTTGTTACTGTTATCCCTTGTTGCTGAACCTCTTGGGGTAAGCGACTAAGGGCCTGATTCACCGCATTTTGCACTTGAACCTGAGCAGTGTCAGGATTGGTATTTTGATCAAAACTAAGACTTATTCGTGCTTGGCCTGCCGAACTACTACTTGATGAAAAATAAAGGAGGCCATCAATCCCTTTAATTTGTTGCTCCAAAATCTGGGTGACACTATCTTCAACAGTTTTGGCCGATGCTCCCGGATAATTCGCTGTAACATTCACTCCAGGTGGTGCAATATCAGGATATTGCTCAATGGGTAAAGTTAAAATAGAAATCGTCCCTAACGCCATAATACAAATAGAGAGGACCCAAGCAAAAATAGGTCGTGCAATAAAAAAACTCGACAACATATGGAATCCTCAGCGAATTGGGGTAGGGTCAATGGTCATACCAGCATTTAAACCTTGCAGGCTATCAACGATGACCTGATCTCCAGCCCTCAAACCAGATATCACTAACCAACGATTATCTATGGCATTCCCTAAAGTAATTTTTCGTTGTTCGGCTTTATTATCTTTTCCAACGACCCATACAAGAGCGTTCCCATTGGCATCTCGAAAAAGTGCACCTTGTGGAATCAATATACTTTCAGGACGTGTACCAGTTTCCAGTTCTGCGCGCACATACATTCCCGGCAATAAAGCATTATTCGGGTTAGAAAATGCAGCACGTAAGGTGACACTTCCAGTAGCTTCATCCACAGCAATATCACTAAACTTGAAGGTTCCCTTTTGGGAATAGGCTGTCCCGTTATTAAGCTGTAACTGAACTGAAAGTTCAGCGGGTTTTATTCCATTTTCAGTAAGCTGTTTACACAATGCCATGTATTCATCACTAGACTGAGTCAAATCGACATACATTGGATCTAGTTTTTGAATCGTTGCTAAAGGATCTGTTTGAGCAGAAGTGACTAAAGCTCCGCGTGTAATCGAAGAGCGCCCTATCCGTCCTGAAATAGGCGCAGCAACTTGTGTATAACGTAAATTGGTTCGTGCTGTTTTTAGTACAGCTTCATTTACTGCAACAGTCGCCTTCGCTTGTTCATATGCACTTTGAGCATTATCGAGTTCTTGCTGACTAATGCCATTTACCTTAATTAATTCTTTATAGCGCTCAGCTTGCAGACGAGTCGAATTTACTGTTGCTTTAGCAAGTGCAAGGTTCCCCGCAGCTTCATCAACGCTATCTCGATAAAGTGAAGAATCAATCTTATAAAGTGGCTGCCCCTTGCTGACTTGAGACCCTTCTTTAAACAATTGCTCGACAACCACCCCGTTCACTTGTGGACGTACCTGAGAAATTTCAGAGGCTACCGTTCTTCCAGCCAATTGATAAGTAGATTCAATTGTTTCTGGCTTTATAGTGATAATGCCCACCTGTTGAATATTTTTAGTAATAGGCTTATCAGAATCACACCCATTAAGAAAAAGTAGTAAAGGCAATAACCACAAGGACTTATGATAAAAAAAACCCAAACCAAACATATTTTGGCACCCTAGACTTATAGACAATTTATTTACTTTACTGTAAAGTAAATAAATAGGATGTGCAAGAAACCCCCAATATGTTAAAAAAATCTCCAGGTCGCCCCTCTCGAATTCGCCCTACTATTGTGGCAGCAGCACGTGCATTATTTCTCGAACATGGATTAGAAGTCCGCCTAGAAATGATTGCTACTAAAGCAGGAACAAATCGACAAACCCTCTACAACCATTTCCCGACCAAAACGGCCCTACTTATTGAAGTTTTTGAGCATTTAAAAACAGAAATGGTAATGCCATTCATTGAACAATATGAGTTGAAGAATAAGCGACTAGATCAACTGCTATTAGAAATTGGACAAGCTGTACAAAATCACTTTTACAATCTTGATGTAATTCGTCTGCAAAGATTACTTATTATTGCTTTAGTTGAAATGCCTGAAATTCTTCCAAAAATTCAGCAACGTGCTCAAGGAAATATTAAACGATCTTTAAGCCAAATTCTGGAAACAGCTAACAATACTGGTCTGATTAAAATTGAAGATCCAGATGAAGCAACAAAAGCTTTTCTTGGTGCTGTTATGGGATATGCATATCCAGCCACACTGATAGGTGGAAATGTCCCAACCCAACAAGAACTACAACAGTTAAATGAAGAGGTTTGCCGAACCTTTTTAAAAGCATGGCAATATAAAGAATAGTTTTCTAACAAAAAGCCCTTATGATAAAAAGGGCTTTTTAAATGAGGAATTAAACAAAAAAAGCGAAGAGAAATACATGCTACACCGATTTAAACTGGATCAGAAAATAATCTAATAATCTCTCCCTTTCCCCTGCCTTATTTGGGTCTAGAAGTTGAACCATCGCTCCATCAATCACAAACAAAAACATGTGCGCATCTTGTTTTGAAGCATTTTCATTGGTTGTTAAAAGTAAATTATAGATTTCATTAATGAACCAATTTCGATATTCAACGACCACCTGATACGCCTTGGGATGTGTTTTTGAAATCTCAAAAATGGCTTTAAAAGGCAAATGGTAAAGTCCATCTAAATCTGCATGTAAAAAGTAAATTTTACGAAGGTTTTCAAGCAGGGTTAAGTCTTTTTGAACGTAGATGATTGAAATGACCTCTTGTTTAAGTCCATCTTTTTGAAAGGTTAAACTCATTTCAATAAGACGTTCTTTTGAGTGAAAGTAATTATAAAAAGTGGCTTTAGGCGTTTTTGACGATTCAATAATTCGGTCTACTCCGACTTTATGAAACCCGTATGTATTAAAAAGAAATCGGGAGGTATGAAGCACGCTTAAAGCACGAAATGGAAGATCTGAATGTGGCATAGTTTTACCGTTATAAATTAAATTTTTGTTGTATATAAATGAGATATAAAATCCGCTGCCTTTTAGGGAGAAAAAAGGCATAGCAAAGCCGTAAAGACTGTGCGTGGCACATCTCAAGTTTTATTGTTGATTAAGTTTTTTAGACGAAGCGATTTAAAGCCCGAAAACCCTTAGGTAATCAAACTGCTTTAAAAGTTTAAGTCGTGTCGATATAAACTTTGGCAAAGGCTGCCAAGAAATTAAGAATGTGCAAAGCCAACTCCTTTTTATTGGGAGTTCCGCCAGACATGAATAGGAATTATGGTGGCAGAACGAAAGGGGGTTAGCAGACTGGCTCAAGACCCAGCACACCCGAAGGTGTCCCCCTTCCGTCCTACCGCAACAAAAGGGAGACGAACGAGTTCACATTAAAAAAACGAGTTTTTTCAATGCTCTTGAGTACGGTCTGCTAAAACCGACTGGCAATGTAGGCCAGCAGGCAAAGGATAGTGCTCTGCCCTTTTTCAGTCAAGCACACAAAATGACATTTGTTTTAAATTAGATCATTAAAAAGTAAGGATAAATAATGAGTGAGTTATTGTTAAATGAGGGTTTATAAAGGGGGGGAAACAGCCTAGAGCTAGGATGTTCAATTCATTTAGGATGGAAACAGACTATTGAAAATAGAGTATATTCTGATATTCCTAATAAATTCCTACAGGAACTTTTTGAAACGAATAAAGCTAGATATCCCACTTAGTTTAAGAAAATAGGATTAATTATGAAACCTGAAGATTTTATTAATAGACTTAAAAATAGTGTTCTTGATGAGGCTATGGAATTTTACATAGAAACATTCAACACTAAAGATATACCAGATAATACAATTCAATATTGGAAAGATGCTTTATATCTATTTAAAAAACTAGAAGAAAAAGAACAAAAAATTCTATTTTCAATTATCCAGCAGACTATTATTGATACAACGAGTACAATTTTAGGAATTATAGATGGATCTACTTCTTTAGATAAAGAACAGGGTAAATTTTGTTTAAAATACATAGATGAAAATAATAAAGAAGTAGTTATAGGAAGTAATTTATTAGCAGACTTTTGTACTATACTCGCCCAAGAAAATAAAATTTAGCTTCAATTTTATTAAAAAACAAATCAGCAGAAAATCAAAGTATATAAGTTATTTTATCTGATTCTGAACATAGACATGGATTATTCAATATATTAATAAAAACTACCTCACTAAAGTGGTGAGGCAGTTTTGGATATGTGTTTTACTTTTAAAGAGGTGTTCCACAAATATCCGTAGTGCCTGTTGGATAGGTAAATTGTAGTTTCGAATGATCAGATACTATTTCATATGATATTTCTTTTCCAAGGGCACTAGAGTTGGAAGTGTAAAACCCTTGTTCAATTGCTATACCAAACTTCATTTTGCTTAATGGAGTTGTATAACTCCATGTGTATCCTCTATCAACTCCATTTACAATATAACCAATTTTTTTAGTGATTTGATTGTAATAAACCCCAACTCTCACTGTTTCATTTGCTAAAACTTCATTTTGTGTCTGAGTTGGGGTTATGTTTCCAGAAATAGAACTCATAAATAAATTTTGCTGTGAACCATACGCACTTCCAAAACTTGGAGCGGCAAAAACGATACCATCAAAATTACTTGTTCCCGTGATAAATCCTGAAGCTAGCTCATTTGAATTTAGATTTATTGGTTTCTTGAAAATATATTCAAAAGCAACAACATTAGACTGAGCAATATTAGTATCAGATTTAGTTTTTATTAGTGTTCCTATGTTTATATTAGCCAATGCCTTAGTTAACACTTTCTGTCCAGTTATTGTTATATAGTTGCTTGGATTTGGTGTCCCTTCTGGTGTTTGTGAAGCGCTTGGATCAATCTCTAGATCACCAATTTTACACTCGGCCCAGCTCTGTACACTGATAATTAATAAGCTAAGAATCAATATATTTTTTTTCATTATTTCACCTTAATTTTATTGTGATTTTTGATTGTATGGTAAAAATTTAATGTATAGAAATTTTTCAGATAAAAATGGAATTTTCCTGTGGGAAAATATACTCCTATTTCTATGCTCTAGAGTTTTTGTTTTATCCAGCCATCTGTTATATATTCCGCCACTGATACAAGATAAAATATACCGATGTCTAGGAGAATGTTTTCTCCTACATGCTATAAACAATAAGATTTAATGAGAAGTTATGGATAACTGGAAGCATATCATCACCGCCGTTGTTGTGACTATTGTTGCAACAATATTAATCCCTTTATTTTCAAGGTTTAACCCCCTAAAACTTTCTTTAGCTTGTTTCTTGTTTTCTACTTTAGGTTTTGGCGTAGCAGCTACCTATGGCCGTAAATCTAATAATCGAGGGGTAGATGGTGATTGGGGAGCACATGGGTTATGGAAAGAGATATTTAATTTAGAACTAGTAACTATCAGCGTAGGCGTGGGAGTTTTGATTACTCTTATACTTATGTTAGGAGTTTATTTTTCTAGGAAATAATATTCTTAAACTGAAAAATAAAAAATTTAAATCCCACTCTAGAATATTCTTTTAGTTCTGTACAACTTCTTTAAACTCCTTAACACTTCTAATAGGAATATAAGTCATGCAAAAGCAGGATAAGATATCAATTGCTCATAAATATCTTTCTAATACCATTTCTAAAGTAACAAACCAGCCCACACATGAGCTAAAAAACAATAATCCTTTCGAAAATGAAAACTCTTTCTTCTTTGTACATGATTTTGGTACTTATGAATTAGAAGCCAAATTCAATTATTGTGATGGTTTTCCAGAAAAAATAGCTTTACTTATACATGGTGGTAACTCTGACTTAAGCTCTTTAAGTCCTTTAGAAGATCTACTTAGAAGGGAAAATATTGCAACGCTTTCATTTAATTTAAGTGGGTTAAATAGTACGAGTAAAACAAAATCATCTTTATCTCAAAATATAAATGAAAGCATTGCTTTTTACAGTCTCTTAAAAAAGGTGGATATTGTTATTGGATATAGTTTGGGTGGTTATATTTCAATTAATTTAGCAAAAAAATTTCAAATAGATCAATTAATTTTATTATGTCCAGCTATATATTCAGATCAAGCAGTAAACAAAAATTATGGAAATGAATTTAAGAGTGAAATTTCTAAACCTTATAGTTTTTATTCATCATCAATTTGGCATTTTTTAATGGCGTATAAAAGAGAAGTATTAATATTCTATGGAGAATTGGATGGAATAAAAACGAATGATGGAAAGTCAAAAGGATTTTATGAAATTAATGGTATGACTCAGTATTCTCCAATTCCCTATGAGATAGTCCAAACATTTAAAAAAATTTCTATGCGAAAAGCTAACTTTAATTTAATAATTGAGAAAGATAAAGATCACTATCTATTAAAAAATATAAAAACTTATAATATTAAAAAAAATATTGATTTCTCAAAAGAGACACTCTAGTCTGTAGCAGAATTTTAATCACAATAAACTAGCCATGAATCAAATAGTTAAGAACTTAGAAACTTATCACCTTCATCTTTCTTCCGAGATTTCTCATTTAATTAATGAAATGTCATATGAGTTGGCGTTATTAGGAGGTCCAGATTCTTTATATGTTCAAGAAAGGATTCTGGCTTTTAAGGAAACACTAAGTACAAAGTTAAATTCATATGAAAAAAGTATGATAGAAAAATATATTCATAGAGAAATACCTTACCTAGTACTTGAAGGGCTAAATATTAAAAAACTAGATCGAAGTAAAATTGATATTACTCAATCAACTCAACTACCACCCCTTGAAACACTCGAAAAAGATATAGATATATTAACCTTAGCGTCTTCTGAACAAATAATATTGGCACTCCTTGAGGAAGATGCTTTTGCATTTGATATTGATAATGTGGGTAAAATCGTTAGAGTTGTTGCAAACTTAAAAGGCGGTGGAGCTACAAAAATTGATAATGAGAATCCTGATAAGAGTTCACATTCAGGTATAGAATTAACTGCGCACACCGAAGCGCCTTACCATACAGTTACTAAAGTTGTTAACAATCATTCACCAGCTCCTTCTTCCTTAATTTTAACAGCAAGATGGAATCCCTTAAATGAACCTACAAGTTTAATTCCAATATCAAGAGTGTTAAGCCAATTAACTATTGAAGAGATACTGGCTTTAACAACAGAAAGTTTTAATTTCACAAGAAGTGAAACATTTAATGAGGGCCAAGGATCTGGAGGAGAAAATGTTTCTATCCTAGAAGTAGATAAATATGGTTATAAAGCCATGAAATACAATTCATATAGATTCACTCCAAATGAGAATGCCTCTATAAAAATTAAAAATGCTTTTTATAAATTTGAATCAATTGTTCGAAAAACTAGTATTGTTGATTCTATTAATTTAAATCCTAATACCGTTTTAATTATTAATAATAGTTTATGCTTACATTGCCGAGATACTATTAAAGATAACCGGAGAACATTAGTTCGTTTATTTGGTTATAGAAAAAATCTTGATTATATTGTACTGAAAAAAAATCCTCTTATTGTGAAAGGCTAATGAATTGAATTTTGAACTCCTACTTATCTTAGGCTTAGTGGCTATGGTAGCTGGATTTATTGATGCTATTGCAGGTGGGGGTGGCTTAATCACTCTACCTGCATTGCTCTTATCAGGGGTTCCTCCTGTATCTGCAATAGCAACCAATAAATTGCAAGCTGCCTCTGCAACACTTTCAGCAACTATTAGTTTCGCAAGAAAAGGACTAATCGAGTGGCGTAAAGCAATCCCTATAGCTTGTATGTCTTTTTTAGGTGGAATATTAGGGGCACTTTCAGTTACCCTCATGCCTAAAAATGTACTTTTAACTATTGTTCCAATACTTTTAATTTTAGTTGCCTTATATTTTATTTTTTCACCAAAACTAAGCGATGTAGATAAAAAACCACTTATTCCTTATTTTCTATTTGCACTTCTAGTCGCACCATTACTAGGGTTTTATGATGGAGTTTTTGGTCCTGGAGTCGGTTCATTTTTCATAGTTGCATTTGTACTATTATTAGGTTTTAAGTTAGTAAGCGCCTTATCTTATACAAAATTGGCAAATGTGGCTTGTAACCTAGGTTCTTTATCTATTTTCATCATTAAAGGATATGTCATTTTTCCAATCGCTTTAGTAATGGCTGGTGGAGCTTTTATTGGGGCTTCGATTGGCGCAAAATTTGCGGTAAGATTTGGATCAAGAGTAATTAAGCCTTTGTTAATATTGATAAGCTTATGTATGGCTCTAAAATTATTATTGGATCATAAGAACCCCATTTTCATATATTTTAGCCATTTCTTTTGATCTATTTATTGCATTATTTGCATCTCAATAGCGTGTTTTCTAGAGGCTCTTAAATCTGTTAAGAGCTCATTACTCTGAAACAGAACATACCATAGAAAAAGCTAAGCCCCGATTACCGAGACTTAGCTTTTGAAAATAATTTTAATTAAAAAATTACTTATTTGATGTCTGTAAACTCAGATACAGGTTTGTTCACTTCAACTTTTGTACCAGCAAATTTTTCGCTCACAAACTTTTGTACTTTAGGTAAGTGGTAAAGTTCACCTAATTTCGTATAGATCGGGTCATTTTTATTCGCTTCAGCCACACCCAATAAGTTCACATAAAGCTTTGTAGACTGGTCAATAGGCTCACGGAAGATAGAATCTTTCAGTACGTTTAAACCGCCTTCAAGTGCCAATGTGTTACCCAATACAATTGCATCTACGTCGTTTTTAACACGAACTGCTGTAGTCATTTGAATTGGTTTTAATTTTAAACCTTTAGGATTTTCAGCGATGTCATTGGTCGTCCCTTTTACAGGGTCAAAGTCTGGTTTAAGTTTAATCAGTTTAGCAGACTGTAATAATGTTAATGCACGCGCTTCGTTAGCAGTATCATTTGGAATCGCGATTGTAGCGCCTTGTGGGAACTCATCAACAGTTTTAACTTTATTTGCATAAAGGCCCATTGGCTCTAGGTAAGTTGTCGCAACAGCAGCAACTTTAGCTGTATTTGAGGCATTGTAAGCAGCTAAATAGTTAAATGACTGGAACGCATTTACGTCTTGCTCACCACTTGCTACAGATGTATTTAACACAACGTAGTCAGTCAGATTAGTCACTTCAAGTTTAATACCCGCTTCTTTAGTCTCAGGAAGCGTTGCAACATATTTCCATACGTCAGTGTCTGAACCTGTTGAAACAAGTTTAATTGTGCGTACTGACTCAGTTTTGTCTTTAGCTGGTGCTGTATTTTCAGTTTGTGCAGGTTGTTTATTACATGCAGTCAGTGTGAGTACAGATGCGCTGAACAGGACACTAAATAATTTTTTCATAGATACATCCTAAAATAGGAAACGCCTACTCTAAAAAAGTGAGACATTCCCAACCATTGGGTCGAAATGCAATATTTGGCTGGAAATAATTTCCAGATATATAAGGGTTTAGAAGCCTGAATTCAGCCTAATTTCTTCCTTGATCTTGCTCGCTGAACAATAGAATTATGTTTTGAATCAGTTTCTAAATATGGGTTCATCATATATCAATAAGTGAATATTCTACAAATAACTTGTTCGATTTTGATATATAGACACGTTGTCGGTAAGGCACTGAAAATAAAAAACATATTATATAAATAAAACAATTTTGATTAAAATATATACTTATTTGATTTATATGAAATTTTCAGGATTTGTTAGCAATATTTAAGCTAACTATGACGCTAATTTATAGGCTATGCATAAAAAAGCCCCTGTTTTCACAAGGACTTTTTTAAATTAGATGGTTATATTAAATTTCAATTATTTATGAACCCAAGGCACAGCTGGCGAGCCAATCCAAGCAGATTTAGCAGGAATATTTTCACCTTTCATAACTAATGTTAGTGGTCCTAACACTGTATGATGGCTAACATTTGCGTTATATAAAATAATACTACGCGAATTTACGACCACATCATTTCCAACATTCACTTGTCCAATTTTCATAATACGATCTTCAAACAAGTGAGTTTGCGGTCCTGAAAAGCTATTAAACTCAGCACGATCACCAATGCTCACACAGTCAAATTCTGTGATATCAGCCGTATCCATGTAAACATCTTTACCAATTCGAACACCTAAAATACGCAAAAAGAATGGCAACATTGGCGTTCCTCTTAAGTAATTCAGGAAGTTTGGAATCGCAACCGATTCATATAAGCTGGTGATTCCTTCACTTAACCATACAAACATGGTCCACATTGGTGCTGAACGTGGTTGATAACGTCCGATCAAGATCCACTTCATCAATGCAACAATAATGAAGCAGCCGACGCCATAGAGCAGCCCTGCAATCGTTAATGCTAATAGCCCTTTCGCTATGCCGTAGTTATTAATAACATCAATAACATCTAATACAATCATATAACCTACGCCAATTGCGAGTGCGGCTGGCAATACAACACGAAGTCCTTCAATAAAACCACGCATGAAACGGCGCTTGAAACTTGGTTTAAACGTTAAATGGTCAGGATATTTTTCAGCAGCTTCACGTGCAGGCAATAATAATGGCGGCGAACCAAACCAAGTTTGACCATCATACATTTCAAGGTTATCTGGTGTTTTTGACTGTACGCCAATTAAGACATTGTCTGGTAAGACAGTTCCATCAGCAATATAAGCACTGTTTCCGACAAAACTACGATTTCCGATTTTGGTTGCTTTTAACGACATCCAACCGCCTTTGATCTCTTCATCACCCAACATTACCGCATCGGCAATAAAACTTTCTTCGCCCAGAGTCAGCATTTCGGGAATCACGCCCGTTGCTGTAGAAATTTCAGTATTTTTACCGACTTTTGCCCCTAACATGCGGAACCATGTTGGCGCATAAATGGTAGCAAATAGGCCATGTAGTGTTTGTAAGCTTGTTTCTAAAATTTGAGCCGCAAACCATTTACGATAGTAAGTTCCGCCATGAACTGCATAGGTTCCTGTCTCAAGGCTCGGTAATACAATTTTGCGTAGCCCAGAAGAAATTACAGCAGTAATCATCATCATCATTGCACTAGCTGGAATGGCTAAAGCAAAATAATAAAGTGCGATTTGGAAGTGGTTATTTGGGTTGATATTAAATACGTTTACATCTAACCAATCGACCAAAAGGAAACTTGGAAAAATCGGAATAAAGAAGATACAAGCAATAATTAAAGCACTAACACCATAATATCCATATTCAGCAATCTTACGAATAAACGATAATTTAGGACGCTCAGGCAATTTAGCATGCTCATCGACATGCCCTATTTTTTTAGCAGGTGTTCCATCCCAGATTTCTCCGGCTGGTACAACTGTGTCATATTCAATTGAAGTTAAGGCATTTACGTGAGCTTGTTTTTCTAACACTGTATTTTCTTCTAATACAGTATACGAACCCACATAGCTATCTTGTTTAAGGTGAATTGAACCTAACACCAAATAACCATGTTCGACTTTGGCATTTTCTAAATTCACTTGAGAACCAATACTCACACCGTCTTCAACAGTTAACAAAGATGGCATGCGAATATGAACCGAACTAATCGTGACATCATGTCCGATTTTCGCGCCCAGTGCTTTTAAATAGAGGTTAAGTAAAGTTGAACCCGACAAAAGATAAACTGGTGAAATATTGCTAATACGGTCTGCTAACCACCAACGGAAATAAGTCATTCCCCAAAGTGGATAACGTCCTGCACCAATGCCCAACATTAATAATCGTTTTACAGTAATTGAAAGTACAAAACTGCTAATGATGACACTGACATAGACCAATAGAGACAACAAGATCGCATACGGGATGCTATCTCGGGTTCCACCTGTAAAATAGTGATAGGTAAAGAATGGTGCCAACCACTGCAAAATATTAATCGAGATTAAAATGGGAATAGTTGCAAACTGAGCAATACCACATAACCATTTATAAGTTTGATTACGCGGGTTGTCTTGCCCAATCTGGCTATCAAATAAAGTAGGCTCTGATTGCTCCAACATTAAAGCTGCAATAGCCCCCACTCTTCGGGCTTGATATAAGCTTTGAATTGTAAGATGGCTATATTGAGGATGTTCACGCAGGTTTGAAATTAAAACGGCTGCTAAAAGTGAATGCCCACCTAAATCATCAAAGAAGTCCGAATCTAGCTTAATCGGCATGTTTGGAAACAAGCGAGTCAAAATTTCAAATAAGATTTCTTCAGCTGGATTTTGCGGCTGGTCAGACTCACTACGGTCAATTACACTAGTGAGCGGTCTTGCTTTTAAAGCTTTACGGTCAATTTTCCCAGACAATAAACGCGGTACTTCTTCAATAATCTCAAAACGATTCGGCACCATGTATGGTGGTAAACGTTGAGCTAGAGTATGACGAAGCTGCTTAATTTCGATAGGCTGTTTTGCATCAAGTTCAGGTGCAATAAAAGCAATCAGCTGATCAATTCCATCTTCTTGTCTTAAAATTACCGCTGCTGTACCAATACCGTCAATATCACAAAGCGCCGCTTCAATCTCACCGAGTTCAACACGGAAACCACGAATTTTCACCTGATCATCGGCACGCCCTAAGCAGTGCACCTGACCAAATTCATCAATTTTTGCCAAATCACCAGTACGGTAAAGTAACTCTTCATCCGCACTCATAGCCCAAGGGTTTTCAATAAACTTATCAGCCGTTAAATCAGGTCGCCCTAAATAGCCTGGTGCCACACTTGGGCCAAAAATACAGAGCTCACCTGTTTCACCTTGAGCCAGTAATTCTCTTTCAGCGTTAATGACTAACATGCCATAGTTTGGTAAAGGTTTCCCAATCGTGACAGGTTTACCACGTTCTAAAGACTCAAGGCTTGCAGTAACCGTAGTCTCAGTTGGACCATAGGTATTAAACATTTGATGGTGAGGTAATGCCCAACGGTCAACGAGTGAATCCGGGCACATTTCCCCACCTAAGTTAATAATTCTTAAGTTAGGTACATCTTCAGGGAATAAAGCCAGTAATGTTGGTACAGCATGCAATACTGTAATTTTTTCCTGCTTTAATGTTTGGCATAAACGTTCAGGGTCACTCACCAAGTTTTTTGGAGCAATCCATAATGTTGCCCCAACCAAATACGAAAGCCAGATTTCTTCAAACGACATATCGAAAGCGACTGAAAAACCTTGATAGACCTTGTCCTGCTCTTGAATCCCTAAAATACTGTTTTCACTACGCAGAAAGTGACAAATATTTTTCTGGGTAATCACAATACCCTTGGGCTTTCCAGTTGAGCCTGAAGTGTAAATAATATAGGCAGGTTGATCTGGGGTAGTTTTCGGTAAGCTTACTTCTTTAATAACAGGCTGTTGTAGCTCAGTGTTTGTCCATTTGGTTTGTGGCACTTCAGCTAAATGTTTATACCATTCATCTGTAGTAATCATTCCTACAGCTTCAGCATCTTCAAGACAAACTGCAATTCGGTCTGCTGGCGTATCCATATCAAAAGGAAGCCACGCTGCACCACTCAAACAAATTGCCAGTTGTGCTTTTAAAAGCTCAATACCCCTTGGTAGCCATAACCCAACAATATTCCCTGCTTTTACCCCATTTAAAGTCAGTTGTTGCGCCATAACGAAAGCTTGCTGATATAACTCTCCATAGTTCAGCGTTTTATTTGCTTCAATTAAAGCTGTTTTATCTGAGAGATTTTGAGCAGTTTGAATAAAAATATCGGCCAGTACTTCATCTTGTAAAAACTCAGGGTGATATTTACCACGAATAATATTTTTCGAGCTTGTTACGCATTGGTTCATTTTTATAACTCTCTTTAAGTTTTTGATTTAACCTAAATACAGTCATGTTTGGATTTTTATGACTTATTAAAGAAATCAATTGTTAGGCGACAAATTAAAGAGTTGAACTTAAATGAAGATTAAAGATTTTCTTTTAAGATTGAGGAGTGAGTTATTTAATTAAAAGAGCAATCGATTTTTATTACTTATAAATCAAATTGGAATGACAATAAGGAAAAATATAGGCACGTATTTCAATAAAATTTAAATAGCTTTATTCAAAATTGATATAAGCCGAGAAAATAAAAAACAGGCATAAAAAAAGCCCTCGTCATTAACAAGGGCTTTTTAAGAATTTGGCGGAAGCGGTGAGATTCGAACTCACGGAGGACTCACACCCTCGTCGGTTTTCAAGACCGGTGCATTAAACCGCTCTGCCACGCTTCCAACGAGCGCTATCATATAAACAAAAAGCCAAGTTGGCAAACCTTTTATTTAATTTTTTATCCGAATGCTCAAAATAAAAACAAAAAAACCTTAAATTTTGAATTTTATCTACTTATTAATACTTTTGTACCTAAACTTATCTGTATTTTGAGATTGTTAATAGTCTTTCACCCTCATTACCCCTTCGCTTAACTATATGATACTGGTCTATCTTTTTGATAACATACTCATAAAGATAAGAAGCTTTACGCTTTACTCAGAGCATCTTCCCCTTTGCAATTACTAATACTGTTTTTTAATTACCGACGTAGTTTCTAACGGAACTATCTATATGAAGATGAAAAAAGTTTGAGCATATGATGAACCGCAAACTATTAACAGCTGAAGGCTATCAAAGACTACAAGATGAGCTAAATGATCTAGTGAGAAAAGAACGTCCCGAGATTACTAAAATTGTGTCATGGGCAGCCAGTCTTGGCGATCGTTCAGAAAATGCAGATTATCATTACAACAAAAGAAAGCTACGTGAAATTGATCGTAGGATTAGATACCTCACCAAACTTTTTGAAATTGCCCAAAAAGTAGAATACCGACCAGAGCAAGATGGCCGAGCCTACTTTGGAGCATGGGTCGAATTAGAAAATGATGAGGGTGAAACTACAAAATTCCGTATTGTTGGCGATGAAGAAATTTACGGTCGTAAAGACTATATCTCTTTGCAATCACCTATGGTAAAAGCTTGTTTAGGTAAAGCCGTAGATGATGAAATACAAGTTCAAACGCCGAAAGGTAAAATGATTTGGTATATAACAAAAATAAGTTATCAGTAATTTCCTGATGATATTAATTTCATTTTTATTAAAATATACAAATAATAAATATCCTATTTTATTTAAATCAAGGTTACCTTTTTTTAAGTAAATAACCAGTCACTAATCCTGCTAGTAACCCCCATAATACAGAGTTGATTCCAAAAAAACTTACACCTGAAATGGTCACAAAAAAAGCAACTATAGAAGCTTCTCGATATTCACTATCATTTAATGAAATTGTAAGAGCATTTGCCAATGTACTCAATAAAGCAATACCTGCTACGGCAATTACTAATTCTTTAGGAAAAGCTAACAGTAAATAACCAATTGTCGTACTAAACAAACCAACTAGTATATAAAAAAAGCCTGCAAATATAGCTGCAATATATCTTCTATTAGGATCTGGATGTGCGTCTTTTCCAGAACATATAGCAGCAGTAATTGTTGCTAAATTCAGTGCATAACATCCTAATGGAGCTAAAAGTGTTGTAGCTATTCCAGTCCAGCCAACCAATGAATTGCTGGGAGCCTTATAACCTTCACTTCTCAACACAGCTAAACCAGGTATATTCTGGGATATTAATGTTACAATAAATAAAGGAATAGCCAAAGTTATGATTGCTTGAAATGAAAATTCAGGCATCATTATAATTGGCTTAGCAAGCTCTAGGGAAACCTCATCAAATTTAAATGTATTTTGATAACTAGAAATAATAATGCCAACAATTAATATTAATGTTACAGAATAAAGTGGAAACAATTTCCTACCTAAAACATATAACACGAGCATTGAAGATAGTAGAAAGGGATTCGACTTTAAGGCAAGAAATGCATTAAAACAAAATGGGAATAGAATTCCAGCTAAAATACTTGATGAAATTGCAGGCCTTATATATGTATTGATCCTACTAAACCATCCACTAAAACCACTTAAAATTATTAAAATACCGGAAACAATAAAAGCTCCTATTCCTTCTTGAAGAGTAATATTATTAGTACTTACAATTACAGCTGCACCTGAAGTAGACCATGCTAAAACAATGGGTTCCTTGTATTTCCATGATAAAAATATTCCAACTAACCCCATACCCAAACACAATGAAAATATCCAAGACCCAATCTGCTCAGTATTTGCTAATAATGTATGAGCAGCCTGAAAAACTAATACAACCGAACTAGTAAAACCTACCAAAACAGTTAAAAAACCAGCATTTAAAATAGAAAAATTAAGGCTCTTTAACATTTCTATTTACCTCACTAATAATAAAATACACAAAAATAAAATTAATATAAAACAACAAAAAACATTTTATTCATTTAAATTTTATAATAAAAATCACTTGATAAAAGAAGAGGAATTTCATTTATTCCTCTTCCGATCATCAAATATATAATTTTAAAATAAAAACTATTAGATAAAAATATTAAATTATATCTATTATACTAAATTTATTCATTTACCAACTCTCTTACTAACAGGGACTCCTGCCACTCCCCAATTATCTAAATTCACCTCATCAATAACCACAAAGGTTTTCTGAGGATCTTTATCTAATACATCCTTTAAAAGGTCAGTAACTCCTTTTATAAGTTTGTGTTTTTCATCAGCTGTAACGGCTGTATCAGTAATTTTAATATTTACATATGGCATGTATAATTTCCTAATTATTCACAAGAGCAGCTATCTTTTGAATTAGTATCAATTGTAAAATCTTTAATTTTATTTGTAGGATAGTTATGATCTATCCACCAATTTAATCCACCAATTAACTCTTTAACATTAAATCCAAGACGCGACATTTTTAAAGCACCAGTTGTAGAAGCATTACAACCTATCCCATCACAATATACTACGTAGTTCTTATCTTTTGATAAGGAATTAGTAGTATGATCAAAAATCTGAGAATGAGGAAAACTAATTGCACCAACAATATGTTCTATTTTATAAGACTCAAAAGAACGCATATCTAGTATTACAATATCCTGATTGTTCTTTTGCGCTTCAAATAAATCCCAAGAATCTATCTCATATTTTAATTTATTTTCATAAAAATTAATTTGTGATTGATTCATATTATTCTCCACAAGCACATAAATTAAATTATTATAAATTTACAAAACGCTTTTCTCTATCTTCGTCAAAATATTTACTATCCACAATTAAACTATTATCCTCTTTACAAATTTCTAAATGAAACTTAGTAGGACCTTCATAACCGTAATAGTTGCGTGGAATTTCAATACTATGAGCACGTTTTAAATCATATCTTGAATTAGCATCAATAAATCTTAGTGAAAATGCATCTCTACAATCTAAAGTACCTTCATCTAAAGGGACACTACGATGAATTACATATTTATCAAAAATTAAAGCATCACCTAATTCAAAGTCATCTTCAATAGAATAGTATTCTAGTAATCTTTCAATACCTGATGAATTCAATGGCTCATCTCTGAGGTTTACATAATCCTCAAACTCAATACCACCTTGACTAATTTTCTCTTCCATGCATCGAAAAACAGCGGGATCAATAAAGTCATACATAAACTCACCAGAGATAACATCTCTTGGAACGTAACGCATACCACCTCTTTGTTCTTTCGTATTAATAGGATGTAAAGGAATCCATAGGGTTGTACTAAAATCTTCTGACCTATTAAAACCAAAACTTTGTGACTCAATATGCCATGTAAATCCTTTGCTAACTTGTTTTTTTAAACCAAATCCAACGCCTTGTGTAAAGAAAAGATTACACTCATGAAGTTGACTCATTATTTCTTTAAATTTTGTTTGACCAATTAAATCTAATATAACTTCATCATTATTACACAAGTCATAACGTAATTTATCAAAACCCTTTTGATAGTTATCTGTTGGTGTTTCCAACTGTTCTTTTACTTTTACTTTTAAGTATTCAATAAAATTTTCTGAAAAAAAATTTTTCATTAAAAGAAAACCAGTTTTTTTATAATTTTCTACATCTTTCTCAGAAAGAATATAATCTAAATTTAATGCGTTCATTCATAGCTCCTTAATTAAAAGATAATAATTTTTCATTTGATGATTGAATATTATTTAAAATATCTTCTCTCAAATTTTCAAAAAACAAATTTAGCCATTCATCACTTATTTCAGTGAACTCTAAATTCATAAGCTGCAACAATTTTAAAGTCCGCTCACTACGATACTTAACATTTCTTCCTCCTCGTTTAACCCAAAAAGCTCCAAGAGCAATATTCTTATCTTTTGTGGATTTATATAGTTTAAATAATTCATTAAAATTTAAATAATCATGTTCAATAAATTCAAAATCATTTTCTTTAAGAGCTTCAAAAACACGTCTCATAGATATTGAATATGGGCTTTCCAAGTGATAAATATCAGGATCACAAATCTTATTTAAAGAAATAGCTACGACACTTTTTGCAACTACATCCACTTGTGATAAAACTATATTTTCACCTAAATCTTTAGGGATTTTTTTAATTTTTGAACATGCAATTAAAAACTGAATAAGACGATTATCACATGCATTTTTTTGAAACTTTGCATTAGTTGTTGATCCTGAAACATTCCCAGTTCGATAAATAAATATATTAATTTTATCCTTAAATTTATTTAACAACTTCTCAGAGTTAAACTTAGTTTCTTCATAAAAATTTTGAAACTCTTGACCAATATCTAAATCTAACTCAGTAAACGCCACCAACTCATTATTTCTATTAACTCCACTTACAGCCAATGTAGACATATAATGAATATCTTTTATTTTATTAATTAAAGATAAATCAATACAATTTTCTACAGATTTCAAATTTGTTTTTGAAAAATCTTCTTCATTACCAATTAGTCTAGTATCAGCGGCAAAGTGATATATTGCATCAACTTTATTTGATATTACTTCATAGTCTTTTTCATCTAGTCCAAAATTATTTTCCGACACATCACCACGAAGTAAAACTAAACGATGAATATAATCGGATAAATAAAAATCAGGGAAATAATGTAAAAATGTAGAATATAGCTTAGAATAGCTATGAGCTTCATCTGTAGCTCTTAGTAAACAATATAAATTAGAAGTTGTATTTTCTAAAATTTCTTTAAGTACATGTGCACCAATAAAACCAGTCACTCCAGTTATCAATATACTTTCATATGATCGCTTTTGTTCAATAAAAAGCTTATCCATTAATGCTCTTGGAGCATAATTTAATTGTCCAGTTTTCGTTCCTTTTTCATACAATATTGATGCATGACTTGTCGACAATTGAAGAAGTGAAGTAAAATATTCCTTTACATCTTCCAAGATATTTATAATCTTATTTTTTTCAATACTATTAGAGAAGGAAGTATCTAACAACAAGCAATCATGAATAATTTTACCTGTTATTTTAATATCATATCCTCTATTATTTTCTTCATGACGCGATGCTCCATATTCATAAAAACTAGGATTAAATTTCAACAACCCTTTTGATGAAAAATCAATATTACCTAAGAAATTAAAACAGATACTACTAACTGGTTTATATTCATTTTCAGCATTTGAATTAGATAATCCATATCCAATACCAGAAAATGGCACCTCTTTAACTTTATTGTTTAATTCATTAAAAATATCTGTAGTATGTGATGACTCCTGAATGTCAACAAATATAGGAAATGTGGATGTATGCCATCCAATTACACGACTTATATCGATTGAATCATCAAAAGTAACTCTTCCATGACTTTCAATATCAATTGCAATTTCATTTGATTTCAGATAATTTTTTTTCAATGATTTAACAATTACTGACAGTACCGCAATATGTAAAGGAATCTTAAAATTCTCTAAAAAATAATTTTTTAATTCCTTAGTTTCACTTTTTGAGAAACCCAACCAAACAGTACTTGCATTACCTTCTGTATTTTTTGGATCATTTATATTATAAGATATTTTACTTTTAATATTTGTATGTTGAAGCCAACTATCTTCTACAACTTTAGATTTATTATTTTCAACATGTTTCGTCCAATCCCAAAAGTTAATTTTTTGAGTAAAATTTTCATTTAAATCACAATTTTCTATTTTTGTATAATTCCTATTAATTTGACTGCAAATAATATACCAAGACACCAAATCAACAACCATATGATGGCAAACGATTAATAAAAAGTCTTGCTTTTCTTCGCATTTAAAAAGATGAGCTTTAAATAAATCCCCTTTCTCCAATGAAATACTATTATTCAATGAATTTGAAATACTATTAATATGTTCTTGAATCTCAAAATCACTTATAGCATTTAAATATGTAACACTTAAATTATCACAATAGTTTTTCCCCTCTGATTTAAGAGGGAATTCTGCCATATTTTTTTCAAAAAATTTTGTCGTTAATATTGGATTATCTAATAATAACTTATTGATTGCTTTATACAAAGAATCAACATTTACTTTACTATCTCCACAATCTAAAAGTATACTTTGATTATAAAAATTTGGATTTTTCAGTTTTTGCGAGTAAAATTCATTTTGCGCTGAAGACAATATTGTTTTTTCTAAATTTTCATTTAAATAGTGTGTTTTCTCTTCATTCTCTGAACCTTTATTAATAAGTTTAACCAGACCATTTACCGTTGGTTCTTTAAAAAATGATAATGCTGTTACAAAATAGCCAAGGTCTTGTAACTGAGCAATTAACTGAATAGCACCTAAAGAGTTTCCACCTAAATCATAAAAATTACTATTTCTATCATAAACTCCATCAATAAATTCAATGTTTTCTTTGAATATTTTTTCAATCAATGATTCAAGATCATCACCAGTATTTATTGCGTTACTTTTTATTTCTTTTAGGTAATTTACAACTTTAGTCTGAATACTATTTAGATCCTTCTTACCATTTGATGTTACATCAAATTCATTAAAATTGATTACTACTCCCGGAATCATATATTCTGGAACATACTTTTTCATTTCATCTTTTATATTTTTAATTGAAATTTTTAGTTCATCTGTTTCAATTGCAGCAACTAAAATTTTTTTCTGAAAATGCTCAATATAAAAAATAGCAGCATCTCGTACATTAGTTAATTTTTTTAGAATGGCTTCAATGTTTTCCAATTCGACACGATAACCATTAATTTTAACTTGGCGATCTATTCTTCCTAAAAAATGAATACATTTTTTTTCATCAATTCTTACTAAATCACCTGTTTTATAAAATACTTGCTCACTTTCAAATTCATTATTTGGATTTAAATAAACAAATTTTTCTTCTGTTTTTTCTTTATCCATTCTATATCCTTTTGATACAGAAGGCCCACAGATCAATAACTCACCAATTGAGTTTCTTCTTAGATAATCACCTTTATCATCTTTTACATAAGCAATATTCTCACCAAAAATATATCCTATTGGTAATGTTTCTTGCTCATTTTCATTTTTTAAAGATGATTCATCAATTTGTAATAACGCCACACCTATCGTCGTTTCTGTAGGTCCATAATGGTTATAAATTTTTTTTACTTTATTTGTACTTATAATATTTTTAACCATTTTAGTAGGTAATGATTCTCCACCAAACACCAAATATTCTAAGTTTGGCAAATCATTTCTAAAAATAGCTTTCCAATGTGATGGCGTTATTTTAATAAAATTAATATCAAAATTATCACAATATTTTTTAAATAGCAAAGGATCCTTTCGATTCTCGCTATTTAATAGGTGTAATGTTCCTCCTGTGATCAATGACAGAAATAGTGAAGTATTTCCTAAATCAGCAGATAAAGTACTTACTAATGCAAAATTATATTGTTCAGTAATATTTAACTTATCAAGTATTGCAATACAGTAATGATTTATATTACCAGCAGTTACCATTACTCCTTTAGGTTGGCCAGTAGAACCTGAAGTAAATAGAACATAAGCTGTATTATCTAGTGATTGATTTTCATATATTTGGTAATTTATTTTACTATTTATTATGCTCTCTTTTGAAATTGTATAGACTCCCATTTCTTTTAAACTTTGAGCATGAATATTATTACAAATTACTACATCTAAATTCATTAATTTTATTTTATTGTAATTTTCTACGATATCTCCTTCTTCTTCAATAAATGTATATGCATGGTTTGCTTTTAAGATACCAAACATTAAGCAAATGGAGTCTATATTCCTTTGTCCATAAATACCTATTAATAATTGTTTAGGACTTTCTCCATTTATATACTTATCCTGTAGTATATTACTTGCTAAAATTGAGGATTTTTGCTCCAACTCAAAATAAGTTAGAATCTCATCATTTGCTACTACTGCTAAATCATTCGGGATATTCTTTGAATATTCTAAAAGTTTATCTAATAACATTTCTATATTCCATTATTTAGTTTTTTTGGACATGCCCTCCCCAAGCCAACATATTAAGTCGACTGAGAAAAGGCATTGGCTAAATAAAACTTATTAAATTTTCAAAATTTTCTGTGATTCAGCTTTTTCAAAAGATTCTTTCAGTTTTTTATGTTCAAAAAAACCAGATCTTTTTAGTAAATTAATTAAATTACTTTTTGTTGTAGCAAAATAATCTTCTGATTTAGAAATAAAAATGGGATCCGTATCCTCAATTACTTTTGCTATTTCTATCTCACTTAGTCCACAATTTTTTAACACACTACGTTCAAAATCACGATGACTATCATATGCTAAGTAATCATCTAAATAGCTTGGTAACATTTCACTTATAATATCCTTAGTATCTTCGCTTAATCTTGCCCAATGCTCTTTCATTAATCGTGCAAAATAACTAGCATGTACCCCTTCATCAGAAACATGATCTGTTAATACACTCGAAAAAGTTTTGGACATTTCTTTATCTCGACCAATACTAATCATGTCTTTAGTAAGAGTATGCTCAGCTAATGTCACTGAGATAAGTTGAAAATCATAATGAATATCTTTTGGTAAGATTTCGAAGGCTCTATTAACAGCTGATAAATTTCCATTTGTTTCAGGAACATTGAGCGGTTCAATACCCGTAATTTCTTTCATTTGTAGAATATAATCGAGCGCTACATGGGCATGATAGCCCTCATCTATGACTATTCTTAATGCTGCTAATTTATCAGCTTCACTAAAGCCTTTAATCAGGTTATTAGCAATATTCAAACCGCAATCAATAACAAATCTAGTTTCAAGCAACCCTATTCCATACATATAATTGTATGCCATTTGTGCAATTGCATACTTTACCACTTCATCACCTTTCGCTTTAACTAGGGGATGCGTACTGATAATTACTTTTGAAGTAGGATAAACATATTCATCTTTAGCATCAGAAGGGACATAATGTCGTTGACTATTTTTAACAGTTGCAGATGCATACCACTTTTCAACTGTCTTCATAAATTCTTGATATGAACTCATTGTATTCACTTTAAAACTCTTAATTATTTACATTGCAGGTGCGTAGTTAATGCGTTCTTCTTCTTCATAAAAAACCTCATGAATTGAATCTGCAATAGCTTTAGCTAAGCCAATTAATTGTTCGTGAGTATGAGCTGCATTTATAAAAATAGGCTCTTCCAATGATGGTGCTAATAAGTAACCTTTATCTAAAAGCTTTTGATGAGTCTTGCTGTAAATATCATATCGTTGAGTTTTTACATCAGCATAATTAGACATACTTTCAGTATCGTTTCTAAATGCGATTCCACCTAATCCTTTATAGTGTGTAAATATAAATGGAAGACTATGTTTAGCAAATTCATTTTCAATACTTGTTTTTAAAGTTTTTCCTTTTTCTTCTAGCTCTTCGTAAAAATTATCTTGTTCCATAATTTCTAAAGCAGCAAGTCCTGCTGTCATTGTCATTGGATTTCCAGCAAATGTACCAGATTGAAAAACATCGCCACCGATTTTAACGTGACTCATATATTTTGCCTTTCCGCCATATGCACCGATTGGCAATCCACCTCCTATAATTTTTCCAAAGGTAATTAGGTCTGGATCAATATCCATTAAATTGCAAACGCCACCAAAATTAAACCGAAAACCTGTGACTACCTCATCGAATATAAATAGTGATTTATATGAAGTACAAAGCTCTCTAATTTTATGTAGAAAACCATCTTTGGCCGCGACAAATCCCATATTTGTCGCATATGGTTCTACAATTACTGCCGCAATTTCAGATCCAAACTGACTAAATAATGCAGTTAGATGTTCTTTATCATTATATTCACATAATAAAATATCTTTACCTAAATATTCAGAAATCCCCTTAGTTACACCTTTTGTTTTTAACCCACAAGTAGCTGGTGTGGCAAGAAGCACATCTGAATGACCATGATACGAACCAATGAATTTAACAATTTTTTCACGCCCAGTATGAGCTTTTGCTATACGCACAGTGGTCATTACAGCTTCAGTTCCGCTACATACAAAACGAATCTGTTCGAGAGCTGATGTACTTTTTACTATTTTTTCTGCCAATAAATGCTCTAACGGCGATGTTAATCCTAAAACTGTTCCCTTTTGGGCTTGCATAGTAATTTTTTCAATAACTTTGGGATGTGCATGACCAAGCAAACATGCTCCAAACGAACTTAAGAAATCTACATATTCATTTCCATCGATATCAAAAACTAAAGATCCCTTTCCAGCAGAAAGGCTAATTGGATTACTACCAACTTGACGAAATGCTCTCATAGGAGAGCTCACTCCATCTGGCGTATAATTTGAATTTTCATGAAATAATTCTGTCGATTTCTGAATGTTTCTTAACACTGTACACTCCATATGTTATAAATATTAGGCATTCATTTGAATTTAAAAGTATTTTTATAAAGTTAAATACAACTTATCATTTTATTTAGTTAGTTGTTTAGTAAATATACATTTATTACAACCAACTAAAAGTGTGATCAACTATACACATTATATTATAATAAACAATATAATTATATTATAATAAATGATATAATTGGATCACACTAACCGACAATTTATGTCGCTAAAATTTAATTATTAAAACTATGTACTCGGCACTAAACCTTCTGCTTTGAGCGCTTTTTGCACAGATGGTCTATCAGCGATTCTTTTTAAATAGTTTTGCAGATGCTCTAAATGGCTCAAATCTAAATTGACAAAATTAGCCCAATTCGTAACTGTAAAAAAATAGGAATCTGCAATTGTAAAATTATCATTAGTTAAAAATTTAAGCGTTTTAAGCTTTTCATTAATCCAATCATATTTTTTTAATAAAATTTTTGAGTGTAGTTTTTTACTCTCCTCATCAAAATCAGGATTAAAAAGTGGCGCAAAAGACTTATGTAATTCAGAGGTTATATAATTTTGCCATTCGTGTACTCGATATCGTTCTAAAGTACCATTTGCTGGATAAATTGATTTATTATCTGATTTTTCAGCAAGAAATTGAGTAATAATAGGACCTTCTGTAATAGTTTCCCCATTATCCAACTCTAGAAGAGGCACTTGCCCTCTAGAATTGATCTCAAAATAATTCTTTCCGGATCCTGTTGTATGAGTTGAAAGGTCAACTTGTATTAAATCTATATCTAAATTTAATTCTTTGATAATTATATGTGGTGAAAGAGAGCATGCGCCTGGTGAGTAGTATAGTTTCATTTTTTACAATCAAATTAAAATGTTATATACAAGATAGTTATATTTTTAGAGACAATAAATAGACTTTAATTAAAATCATCTATTACACGAGGTAATAAATAGTGAGAAACTTTGACAATTTAATGCTGAGTAGCGTTGAATTATTTTGTTTAACAGTCGAAAAAGGAAATTTCACAGAAGCAGCATATGCAGCTAGCTTAACTCCAGCTGCAGTAAGTAGATCTATAAACAGAATAGAAAAGAGACTTGGTGTACAATTATTTCAAAGATCAACCAGAAAAATTAACCTTACCGCAGAAGGTATGGAATATTATGAAACATGCAAACAAGCTATAGAGAGCTTAAATAATATTGAAATTAAATTAACTCAATCTCAAGTAACTTTAGCAGGGACTATAAAGATCAGTTTGCCCACTACTTATGGTCACTATCGCGTTTTACCTCTTTTATCAGAATTTAAAAGACTTCATCCGTTAGTTAACTTTAAAATTCACGTGGGGAATAATAATATTGATTTTATAAAAGAAAAATTTGATATATCCATAAGAGCTAGAGAACTTAAAGATTCAAACTTCATTGCTCGTCCTCTTGAATATGCAAATTTAATTGTTGTTGCGACTCCACATTATCTGCAAGAAAATGGAATACCAATAAACATACATGATTTATCTAAACATGAATGTATACAGTTTTTACTTCCTAGCACAGGACAACAAGTGCCTTGGCTATTTGAAGTTAATAACAAAATAGTTCAGGTTAATACTAAAGGGAGCTTTATGTGTACTGATGATATTTTAGCAACAATAACTTTAGCTAAAAACTCTGCTGGATTATTACAAACATATAAGTTTTTAGTGGAAAAAGATTTAGAAAATGGAAGTTTAAAAGAAGTACTCAATCAATTTTCTCAATCATCTAGACCTTTTTCTATCATTTATCCATCTAATAAACATTTGCCTAAAAGAACTAGAGTCTTTATAGATTTTTTGATTAGTAAATTGCAAAAATAATATTACAATTTAATTAAACAGAAAAAATTGAATATGTTGGAGATAAATATGGTTATACGGGAGTAAGTAGTTTTTTTCTTGCCTATAACAACCGATTAAAAAAATCACTTATTAAACATGGTGATATTATTGTCTTCTGGTCCTTAGGAGCCGGGTATCAAATTGGTGTAATGTTATTGAAAATTTAAAGATTAAAAAATTTCCCATACTTTAAATTTATAAAAGATACTTTCAATAAAGTATCTTTTATTTAGCCAATAAAACTATAAAATTCTGAAATTTTCTATTCAAACTGACTTCATCTAACAATTTTATTTTTAAATAAATTTCTGATTAATAATATAATTATTACTTAGAATAAATTAACAAGCGACTAACATAGTAATTACAAGATGTAGCATTTTATACCCTATTTTCTCATATCAGAAGTGTATAAATTTTCTTCCTTAAAAAATTCATGTGTTTATGATGATATATCGAATATTTAATTGTACGAAATTTGACAATACTTTTTTTCAATACTATGATGCGCGCAGATTAAATGTTGAGCATTTTTTAACCTTCTAGAAAACTATGTAGATTTTCTACACAGTTTGTTTTTTTCATTTCATGTCATTTTGAATGACGTCATGACTGCCCACCCCTTATTGAATTTATCAACTTTTAAAAGTTATGGCAGCTTATTGTCTGACTTTTTGGGCATAAATTATCTGTAGCGGAGACAACATGCACAGTAATTCAAGTTCAGGGTCGAGGCTTTGCCTTAACTCTTTATTTTCTTCTCTCCCGTTAAAAGCACTTGCACTCAGTACTATGCTTTTTCCATTTCATAGTATTAATGCAGGAAAAACCCTACAGTACAATACTGTAGTAAATACAAACACTCTAACTGTTGTTGCGGTAGAAAGCCCGACAACCGTTTTCAAAGAAGATCAGTTCTTACATGGTTTTGGTTACGACTTAGCACGTAACTATGCACAAAGCCTTAATGTAAAGCTGGACTTTAAAATCGTGGCAGACAATGCCACTGCACTTAGATGGGTTCAGCAAGGTAAAGCAAACTTTGCGATGACGACCGCTGGTTTAAGTACCATCGAGAACAAAGGTTTGATGTCCTTTTCTGCAAGTTGTGGTGACACAGTCAATTTGCAGAAAAACGGTTTAAATTCTGAGTTAAGCTGGGTGTTTAAACAAGCTGATGACCCCCTCACCCAGACTGCTAGTGGCTTTGTATGCCAAAGTAAGCAAAATGGTGTGACTCAGCAACTTGCTTCTTTCTATAACCGTAATGTGGTGAAACCAGAAGCTTGGTCAACCATTCAACGTGACTTAACGACGCGTTTACCGATTTATAAAGCGAGCTTTAAACAAAGTGCAGCTAAATATGATCTTGACTGGCATTTACTTGCCGCCATTGGTTATCAAGAATCATATTTAAAGCCAGAATCTGTTTCTCCCACAGGTGTTCGTGGCTTAATGATGCTCACCAATAGCACTGCTCGAGCAATGGGTGTGAGCAATCGTAGTGATCCAGCTCAAAGCATTCAAGGTGGCGCGAAGTATTACGACCAGATGCTAAGTGAATATGATGATATTCCCTTCCCTGATCGGAACTGGTATGCACTTGTAGCCTATAATATGGGACCTGGTGCGGTAAACCAGATTCAGAAGCGCTTGCAAGCACAAGGGAAAGATCCAAATCAGTGGGTTAATCTCTACAATTATTTGCAAAGTAATAAAGCGCGTAATGGTCGATATAAGCAAGCGGTTCAATATGTCACTCGTATTCGTGCTTATCTTGAACATATCAAAACGGCGCAAACACGAATCAATATCTAATTTTTATTGTTTAAAAGTTGATAAATTCATTGTTTGTATAAATAAAAAGCTTACCTCTATAGGTAAGCTTTTTATATGAATTCTTTGAAATTTAAGCTGTATGCTCTAACACTTTTTTGAACAAATCTTTTTGTTCTTGGCTTGGCTTAGCTGTTTGCAAAGCCATCAATTGAGACATATCGCCTTGAACTTTAATTTTACCAGTCATGAATGCCTGCATAGCAGCAGCCATATCAAACTCTAAGAATACTTTACGTAAAGTTTCAGCATCCATGTTTAAAGTTGTTTTGGCATTTGAAGACAAACCTTTTTTGATTTTACCCCCATCTAAAGCTAATTCGGTATTTCCAGAAGCATCTGTAACTACTAAATTAATTGCCAAATTCGCAAGAGCGGGTGGCAAATTAAGATCCCCTGCTTCAGCAGTTAATTTTTCGACAGTAGCAAACCAATCTTCAGTTAAAAATGCAGGCATGATTCTTCCTCAAATTTATTTGTTCAATTTCTCTAGTTGCCTATCCAGACAACATCATGTGAAGCAATTCTGCTTGAGCGTTGTTATAGCATGTAATTTAAATTTTGGGCTATGACTTTTTGTACGGAACATTCATTTTTTAGTATTTTGATACATTAAAGGCACTTGTTTATAAAGTGCCTTTAATTGACTTATCAAGTAGTTTTACTCAGCAGCAAAACTTAAGTTCACAACATCTAAGCGATTCTTAAGCTCTTCTGGATCTTTAAAATCCAGCTCGCGCTGAGAATCTAGCGCTTCGAAATCAAACAATTCACGGTCCGCTAACTGAGACGGAGATACGTTTTGTAACGCACCGAAAATGCTGTGTAAGCGTTTCGGATATTGTTTATCCCAATCACGTAGCATGTCATTAAGCATGGCACGCTGTAAGTTTTCCTGCGAACCACAAAGGTTACATGGAATGATTGGGAACTGACGTAACTCGGCATATTTGATGATGTCTTTTTCTTCAACATATGCCAATGGACGAATTAGAATATTCTTCTTATCTGATGATAAAAGCTTTGGAGGCATCGCCTTTAAACTGCCACCATGAAACAGATTTAAGAAGAACGTTGCAAGAATGTCATCGCGGTGATGTCCTAAAGCAACTTTAGTCGCACCAATTTCTTGTGCAAAGCCATACAAAGAACCACGGCGTAAACGCGAACATACTGCACAGTAGGTTTTACCTTCCGGTGTTAAACGCTTAGTAATGGTATAGGTGTCTTTTTCTAAAATGTAATATGGAATGTTATTTTCTTCCATATAACGAGGTAAGACATCTTCAGGAAAGCCTGGTTGCTTTTGGTCAAGGTTAACCGCAACAACATCAAAATTGATTGGTGCAATACGTTTAAACTGCAACATGATATCGAGCAAGGTATAACTGTCTTTACCACCAGACACACACACCATGACCTTATCGCCCTCTTCAAGCATATTGAAGTCACGAATAGCATGCCCAACTTGACGGCGAAGCTTCTTGAGCAAACGGTAATAGGCCGAGCTTGTTGGAAGTTCAGGCTTAAAATTAAATCCCTGATTAGACTCAACTGGCGCGTACATAGACGAGATATACCCATAAATAAAAATACCGCGCAATTTTATATGATTCGGACGAGAATCGCATCAAAAGAATAGTTTCAATTCTTGAAGTCGTCACATTGCTCCTGCATGATGCAAAAGTCGTGCTTTATTTTGACTAGTGCGTTCAAAATTTGTGCAAAGTGCTTACTTTTTGGACTTTTCCACAGTTTTCCACAAAACCTGTGGATAAAATTGTGGATTTCTTCGTACTTGACAAACTGTTTAGACCTTCTGTTAAGGGTTTTATTTAAATTGATCATTTTTTAACCAATGTTTTTTACCTTTAAATATCAATATGTTAGTCAAGTCAATAGAATCATTTTAAAAATAATTTTTAATTTTTTTTGATGAGCATTCGAACAAAACAGCTTGATTTTTTGAAAGAGTCGAAATAAAAAAAATTACACAAAAGTTCTTTCTGTAATATTTTTTGATAAACTCTTCGACAAGTTTTGAATATCTTAAAATTGTGAATAACATAAAATGAAAAAACCGGTTCAATTTCTTTTTTCTTGTTTACTGGGGATGACCACTTTTTCGGTCAGCATAATGTCGACTTCAGCAGGTCAGATGTATATTTACCAAGATAAAAATGGTAGTACTTTACTGACGAATCGGAAAAGTTATGATCAATCACTTAAAAAAGTAAAAGTAACCTATTACCCTGACAGTAATATTCATAGTTATACGAACTGGGGAGCCTCAGAGGCCTCTGTTCTACCAAGCTACAATAAAAATAAAAACGCTTTTGACCACATTATTAAACAGGCTGCACAGCAACACGGCGTATCAGAAGGCTTAATTAAGGCCGTCATGCATACCGAGTCAGGATTTAATGTAAATGCTCGGTCTCCAGTTGGGGCGCAAGGCCTTATGCAACTTATGCCTGCGACTGCACGTCGATTTAACGTGACCAATGCCTTCGATGCTCAACAAAATATTTTTGCAGGTGCAAAATATTTAAGCTGGTTGCTCAAGCGTTTTCGTGGCAATACACAAATGGCACTTGCTGCTTATAATGCAGGTGAAGGTAACGTTGATAAATACGGCGGTATTCCACCTTTTCGCGAAACACAAGATTACGTTCGCCGTGTAACCAGTCGATATCAAAACTTATATTCATCTGGTTCAGGTTTTTCATCTTTTACTAATTCTTCTAATACTTCAGCGCAAGTCTCTTCTCAGTCTTCTAATTTAACGGAAAGCACAACAGCTCAAATAGCAGCGCCAGCACCTAAATATTCCTCTTCTCGTCAAATTGTGACTTTATCTAATGGGACATTTACTGATGCGCCTACGGGTACTTATGTCACGAACAACGCCACGGCTATTGCACATATTCGAATTGAATAAGAACTTTTAATGACGGATCTATTCCGTCAAATTTCTGTGCTTTAAATTGTAAAGATCTATTACCTGATCCTTACCATTTAGGCGAATTTAGCCAATAATTCTTTAAATTTAGGTACATTCTACTTCGTGAAAGAATGTATCAATTCCTTATTTTTTTCTTGAATTTTTCCCCTAAGCCCCGCATATTAGCTGCATGATTTAGAATTTGTAAATCAGATAACATTTTATTTATAAGAGGGTTTTCTCAATGATGCGGATTGGTTTGTTTTTGCTTACCAACCTCGCGGTACTGGTTGTAGCTGGCATTATTTTGTCACTCTTCGGTGTCGGTAGTTACCATGGCGCGGGTGGCTTGAATCTAGGCAACCTTTTAGTGATCTGTTTTGTGTTTGGTATGGTGGGATCTTTAATCTCGTTATTCATGTCAAAATGGATGGCTAAGAAAACGACCGGTACAGAACTGATCGACCCGAATGCTCCCCGTAACCAAGCTGAAAGCTGGTTATTGCAAACAGTCGCTGAACTTTCTCAACGTTCTGGTATTAATATGCCAGAGGTTGGTATTTTTCCATCATATCAATCCAATGCCTTTGCAACAGGCTGGAATAAAAATGATGCTTTAGTTGCCGTTTCATCCGGTCTACTTGAGCGTATGAATAAAGATGAGCTACGTGCTGTGCTTGCGCATGAGATTGGTCACGTTGCGAATGGTGATATGGTTACCCTAGCACTCATCCAAGGTGTCGTGAACGCCTTTGTTATGTTCTTTGCTCGCGTAGTCGGTGATTTTATCGACCGTAATGTTTTTGGTCGTCAAGATGATCAAGCCCCAGGTATGGGTTATTTCCTCATTACCATGGTATTAGATATTGTCTTTGGTATTCTCGCTTCGGCGATTGTGATGTGGTTCTCTCGTTATCGTGAATACCGTGCTGATGAAGCAGGTGCGCGTTTAGCAGGTAAACAAGCAATGATTTCTGCATTATTACGTCTACAAGCTGAGACAGAAATGCCAGATCAAATGCCAAAAGAAATGAAAGCTTTTGCGATTGCGGAAGGTAAAGAACAAGGTTTCAGCTTAGCTGCTTTGTTCCAAACCCACCCAACAATTGAACAACGTGTAGCAGCTTTACATCAATTAGACTGCCCATAAAACGTTTAACGTGAAGAAATAAAGCCTCCAATCGGAGGCTTTATTTTTATGACATTGATTGATAAAAGCTCCACAGATAACTTGCTCCCCACCAAACAGCCAAGCCAATTAAAAGCAGTACAAAGGCACCTAATAAATCGGGTATATGTAACCATAACCAACTCACCACAGGATTACGCCAGAAGGCTGAGTGCTGCTGCTTCTTTTCAAGCTTTTCATGTAAATATGGATGAACGACATGAATATCACTTTGAATCGCATATTCTTCGCGTATATGCGTATGCACCACATCTAATGCTTTTCTACTAGGTCGTATAAATATATCAAAAATAGTTCCTGCAACTGGAACAAAGCCCACTACAGCATCTACAACTGCCAGTTTAATGACTGGAGTTAATTTATGTTGAGGTACACCAATCTGTTTGGCTTTATATATGGCATAGCACGTCAGCGCGAAACCAGCAACATCACCAGCAATTGGAATCGTACTCAATGCAGCATCAGCACCAATACCCTGCTTTGTAAAAGGGATACGCACTGCGCTGTCCATCATGGTGGCAAACTTGGCAAGGTCTCGTTCTAGTGCGATGACCTGCTGCTCTGTTAATTTTTTTTCTTGAGGCATCTAAATCAAATATATGAAGAGAAGTTAAACTTAATATACTTGATTTAATACCTCTTTTTAAAATTGTTTACTTTTAACTAGAAGCTTTCGATCTAAACAATGAACGAAGTAACACGTACATCACTGGAATAAAGAATAAAACCAGCACAGTACCAAACATAACACCACCTAAAATACTAATACCGATTTCTTGGCGACTCACAGCCCCTGCGCCTTGAGCAAAGACCAAAGGGATTACTCCAGCACCGAAGGCTAAGGAAGTCATTAGAATGGGTCTTAAACGCAAGCTAGCGCCTTCTAAAGCTGCCTGAATTGCATTCTTACCTTTTTCTTGAGCCAATGCTGCAAACTCAACAATCAAAATTGCGTTTTTGCACGATAGGCCAATCGTGGTTAACATTGCGATTTGGAAATACACGTCATTTGGTAGTCCAAAAATATAAGAGAAAATTACACTTCCCCCTACGCCAAGCGGAATAGATGTCATCACAGCCGCGGGAATGCTCAAGCTTTCATATAAAGCAGCTAAACATAAGAAAATAAAGCCTGCCGAGATTAAATATAACCAGACGGCCTGATTTGTCGACTTCTGTTCTTCAAAAGATAAGCCAGTCCATGCTAAACCTACATCCTTTTGCTGATTTACGAGTTGTTCAACATCTTTCATTGCTTGACCTGAACTGCTGCCACTCGCAACATCTGCTTGTAGCTGTAAAGCACTATATCCCATATAGCGTTTTACGATTTCAGGAGCTCCGCCCCAGCTAAAGTTAGCAAATGAACTAAAAGGCACCATTTCATTTTGGTTATTACGTACAGACCAATTATATAAATCTTCCGGTTTCGATCTAAACTCAGCATCACCTTGAATCATGACACGCTTGATACGACCACGATCGATAAAGTCATTCACGTAAGTTCCACCCCATGCACTCGACAGGGTGTTATTAATCGCAGGTAGCTCTAATCCATTGGCTAATGCTTGTTTTTGATCAATCTTGATATTGAGGTTTGCTTTACTGTTGGTTGATTGCTTATCAAAATTTTCGAAAGTTGAGTAACTTTTGCTCTGTGTTTGCAACTGACGGAAGGTGCTATCTAGAAAATCTTGACCCTGCCCATTTAAATCTTGAATCCATAAATCCATGCCATCAGTTTGACCTAAACCATTGACTGAAGCAGGTAAAGTCACATTGATTTGAGCATTATTAAAACGGCTAAAATATTTCATCGCACGCTTTTGTATAGCGTCTGCCGAATCATCTTTTCCAGTACGCACATCCCACGGTTTTAAAGCAATAAATCCTTGTGCCAAGTTCTGTCCTGTACCCGAGTAATTTCGGCCATAACGGATTAAAACCAAGTCGACATTTTTATCTTCTTGAGTCAGGAAATATTGACGAACTTGTTCACCAATTTTCTGACTTTGAGAAATTGGGGCACTATCAACAAGTTTAATTTGAACACTTAAAATGCCTTGATCTTCTTTAGGAATAAATCCACTTTTTAAACCGCTATAGAACAGGGCGAAAACAGCAATCAAAGCCACAAAAATCACAACAACCGATTTACTGTAACGAATGCTTGTTTGTACGATCTTTATATATTGATTTTTAAGTTGATCAATTTTTTGGTTAAACCAAACCGCCCAACGCATAGGCTTAGGGTTAGGTTTTAAAATTAGGGCACACAAAGCAGGTGTTAGGACTAATGCAACGACGAGCGATAACGCCATAGCGGCAACTAAAGTAATAGAAAACTGACGGTAAATCACCCCAATTGAGCCGCCTAAAAAGGACATTGGAATAAAAACAGCAGTTAAAACCAATGTAATCCCAATTAAAGCCCCACTAATTTCTCCCATCGACTCAATGGCTGCTTCTTTCGGTGTTAAGTGCTGTTCATGCATGAGCCGTTCAACGTTTTCCACCACTACAATGGCATCATCAACTAACAAGCCAATGGCGAGTACCAGTGCAAATAAAGTTAAAGTGTTAATACTAAAACCAAGCACATATAAGACAGCAAAAGTTCCTAAAATAACAACCGGCACAGTAATACTCGGAATGAGTGTCGCACGCCAGCTTTGTAAAAATAGGAACATCACCAAAATAACTAAAATAATCGCTTCAACAAGCGTCTTTACAACTTCCTTAATCGACTCTTGAACAAACGGCGTGTTATCTCGTGGATAAACAATTTTATATCCGGCTGGTAACTTGCTTGTAACCTGATCTAGAGTTTGATGAATAAGCTTAGAGGTTTGAATTGCATTCGCACCTGAAGATAGCGAAATACCTAAACCAGCAGCAGGATAGCCATTAATGGTATTAAAAGACTGATAATTTTCTGCACCCAACTCAACTCTGGCAATATCTTTTAAATAGACATAGCTCGCTGTTTGATTTGATTTCACTACAATATTTTTAAACTCTTCGACTGTTTTTAGTCGAGAACCTGCTGTAACTTTCGTATTTAAATACTGCCCATCAATAACAGGTAAATCACCAATCGCACCCGCAGCCACTTGTGTATTTTGAGCGGTGATTGCACTGGCAACATCACTTGGCATTAAATTATATTGTTTTAATTTATCGGGGTTTAGCCAGATTCGCATTGCATATTGCGAACCGAAAACATCAGACTCACCCACCCCTTCAATACGGTTTAGGTCATCTACCACGTGCGTTGTTAAATAGTCCGATAGCTCAATATTGCCCGCTTTACCTGTAGAGTCATATAGACCTACCACCATAAAAGTGTCGCCGAGTGACTTACTTACCGTCACCCCTTGGCGTTGCACTTCATCGGGCAAACGTCTTATGACGCCACTAATACTATTTTGTACTTGCACCTGTGCCGTATCAGGATTTGTTCCATTATCAAAACTAATCGTAATTCGGCTACGTCCTGATGAATCACTGGTCGAACTGAAATAAAGTAAGTGATCAATACCTTGTATTTGCTGTTCTAAAATCTGAGTAACACTTTGCTCAACCGTTTGTGCATCTGCCCCACTATAACTTGCCGATACTGTAATTTTTGGAGGTGCAATATCAGGATAACGTTCTACGGGTAAATTCAGCACCGAGAAAATACCAAATGCCATAACAATAATTGCTAAGACACTGGCAAAAATAGGACGCTGAATAAAAAATTTAGATAGCATGGCTGCTCAGAATTAAGTCGTCAATTAACAGGTGGCAATACCCAATTTGGCATCTTGATCATCAACGAGCGATATATAAAAGACAAGTAGAATTAACACAATAAATGCAATTAAGACAAAAACAAAGCCAGAATGGGCATTTCCTACAAACCCATAAACAAGGTTTTAACAAGTGTCACTAAAAATTCATGAATTCTTCATGATCATGTCAAGTTCAATCGGGAGACTAGTTTCGTTTAGACTAAAACAATATGAGTAGAATTATGTTTAAAAAAGCAATTTTATGCTTAAGTTTAATTAGCTTAGTTGGTTGTAATGACGATGATAAAACTGAAAACACACCAACTACGCCAGAATATCAACTTCCTAAAATTCTAGTAGTAGGACACCGTGGAGCTAGCGCTTTACGTCCAGAACACACCCTAGCTTCATATCAAAAAGCCATAGACGATGGTGCAGATTTTATTGAACCTGATCTAGTGTCTACAAAAGATGGTGTATTGGTTACTCGCCATGAAAATGAGATTGGCGGCACAACCAATGTAAGTACCTTAAGCCAGTTTGCAGACCGTAAAATAACAAAAAATATTGATGGTAAAGACTTAACGGGTTGGTTTACAGAAGACTTCACTTTAAGTGAATTGCAGCAACTTAAAGCGCGTGAGCGTATTCCAGAGTTCCGACCGGCAAACACAGCTTATAACGACCTTTACCCTGTCCCAACTCTAGAACAAGTGATTGAGCTGGCTGAAGCAAATTATAAAAAAACTGGAAAAATTATTGGTTTATATATTGAAACTAAACATCCGACTTACTTTAAAAATCATAATCTGGCAATGGAAGATACCCTTCTTAAAACATTAGCCAAATATAAATATACACGTGATATTGCACCTGTCTATTTACAGTCTTTTGAAATCAGCAATTTAAAATATCTAAAAGATCAACTCGACCTTCATAAAACCATTAAACACGCACAAATCATTCAATTATATGATGCTAAAACCTCTCAACCAGCTGACTTTGTTGAATCTGGAGAAACTAAAACTTATGCCGATTTAGCCACGTCACAAGGATTAAAAGACGTTGCTAAATATGCAAATGGTGTAGGACCAAGTAAAGGCTATATTCTGAGCTTTAATGACAATGGCTCCGTTCAAACGACTTCATTTATTTCTGATGCACATACGGCTGGCTTAAAAGTACATCCTTATACTTTCCGTCCAGAAAATAATTTTTTACCAGCGCCTTTAAAATGCAGTCAAGATAAACCAGCTGAGCGCTGCCCATCTGGTGCTTTAAAAGAGTTTGAAGCATATTTCAAAGCAGGTGTTGATGGCGTCTTTACAGATGACCCTGCACTGGGCCGTGAAGCTGTTAACAACTTTGAAAAAGCAACAAAATAATTAAAGTTTCTAATAAAAAAACAGGGCAATAAATGCCCTGTTTTTTTATTTTTCTACGACATTATCAAAGTATAGAGGAATCCACTGATATTGCTCAGCATTTACTTTATAAACATGACCAATGCCTGGGAATGGTAAATGTGGTGCTGCGACCCATTGCTGCTTATTTGAAATTTCAGCGAACATTTTTAAACGGGTATTAATCGCCTGCTCAGAATTCACATCAAAATCCACTCCTGTTTTTGGAGCATCAAACTGCAAAGAATGTGAGTGAACGATGTCTCCAACAAAAATGATTTGCTGATCATTACTCTTTAAGCGAAAGCTGTGATGACCAGGCGTATGACCACGCGTATCGATCACTTCAAAGCCTTGAATGACATCACCATCTTTAAATGTCTTAAATGCTTTTTTTGCTTGATAGGGAGCAAGAGCCGTTTTTACATTTTTCACAGTACCTAAGTAGCTTTCTTTTTTATCTGCTGGCACTGTTTTTTCAGAAGCTGGATTTAACCAATAATCAGCCTCACGTTCATGTGCATAAACGGTTGCATTTGGAAATACAGCTTTTCCATTTTGAGCAATACCGCATACATGGTCTGGGTGTAAATGCGTGAGCAATACTGTTTTTACATTTGCCAGTTGATAACCTGCCAATTCAATATTTTTTGCAATCGAGCCAAGCTGTGGACCAAAGCAGCTTGCTGCGCCACTGTCTACAAGCGTCAAACTTTTGCCATCATCTACTAAAAATGCATTGACCGAAGTTTGAATACCCTTCTCATTCACAGCAGCATATTTAGTTAATATTTTAGTTTTCTGAGTCTGATTTAAGTTTTTAAACAAGTTAGGATTTAAATAAATCGTGCCATCAAGTAAAGAAGTTAAACGATATTTGCCAAATTGATGGTGATAATAACCGGGTACTTGTTGGGTAGGAGCTTGCTCGGCATACGTTGCATTCATGCTACAAAATGCAAGACCCAAAGCTACACATAATTTTTTCATCTCTTCTTCTCTATTCAGTTATAAAGTCAAAATCTTTAAAAAAGATTTAATAATTTTTTAAGACCCAAATTGTATAATGCATGAAATGTGTCAGAAATATAAGTAAATGAATAGCTATTCTCCTTATAAGGGCAAAACTGGTCTTAAGCGTATATTAAATGCAACGGGCTACTCTATTTCCGGATTTAAAGCAGCGTATAAAAATGAGGCAGCTTTCCGTCAAATTGTTTTTATTAATCTTATTTTAATTCCAGTCAGTTTTTTTCTTGATGTAACCCGCAGTGAACATGTCTTACTCATTATTGTATGTTTGTTTGCAATGATCGTTGAACTGTTCAATTCAGCTATTGAAGCAGTGGTTGACCGAGTTTCTCTTGAAAAACATCAGCTTTCTAAAAATGCAAAAGATATGGGAAGTGCTGCTCAATTTGTCGCACTTTCTATTATTGCCATTACATGGTTGTTCATTTTATTAGGATAAAAAAAACCATGCTTATAAATAAATAAGCATGGCTGTAACAAAGAGGAACTTCTAGCTGCTGTTCCTGTTTTTAATATAAGTTATTGAACTTAACGATTTCTTAAAATTACGTGAAAAATAAAAAATCCCTGCATTTGCAGGGATTTTTTTAGGTTAAAGCGTTGATGTGTTATTACATCATGCCGCCCATACCACCCATACCGCCCATATCTGGAACAGCTTGTTTATCTTCTGGAATGTCAGTAATCATACATTCTGTAGTTAACATTAAACCAGCTACAGAAGCAGCGTGTTCAAGTGCAGAACGAGTTACTTTAGCAGGGTCAAGAATACCCATTTCTAACATATCGCCATATTCGCCAGTTGCAGCGTTATAACCGAAGTTACCTTCACCAGCTTTAACTGCATTAATCACTACAGATGGCTCATCACCCGCGTTTGAAACGATTTGACGAAGTGGAGCTTCGATCGCACGGCGTAAAATATTGATACCCGCTGTTTGATCTTCGTTAATGCCTTTTAAGCCGTCTAATGCATTTACTGCACGTACTAGCGCAACACCACCACCAGCGACTACACCTTCTTCAACTGCTGCACGAGTTGCATGAAGCGCGTCGTCTACACGGTCTTTCTTCTCTTTCATTTCAACTTCAGTTGCTGCACCGATTTTAATTACAGCAACACCGCCTGCTAATTTAGCAACACGTTCTTGTAATTTTTCACGGTCATATTCTGAAGAAGATTCTTCAATTTGAGCACGGATTTGTTGAACACGCTCAGCGATTGCAGCTGCATCACCAGCACCATCAACAAGAACAGTGTTTTCTTTAGAAACAGTGATTTTGTGTGCAGTACCTAAATCTTGAAGAGTTGCTTGTTCTAAAGACATACCAACTTCTTCAGAAATAACAGTTGCACCAGTCAAGATTGCGATGTCTTGAAGCATTGCTTTACGACGGTCACCAAAGCCAGGAGCTTTAACAGCACATACTTTGATAATGCCGCGCATGTTGTTTACAACAAGCGTAGCAAGTGCTTCGCCTTCAACATCTTCAGCGATGATAAGAAGTGGTTTACCAGTTTTCGCAACTGCTTCTAAGACAGAAATCAATTCACGAATGTTACCGATTTTTTTGTCAACAAGAAGAATGAACGGGTTTTCAAGCTCAGCTGTTAAAGTATCTTGCTTGTTTGCAAAGTACGGAGAGATATAACCACGGTCAAACTGCATACCTTCTACAACGTCTAAAGCGTCTTCAAAGCCAGAACCTTCTTCTACAGTGATTACGCCTTCTTTACCTACTTTTTCCATCGCTTGAGCGATAAGTTTACCAACAGTAGTATCAGAGTTTGCAGAGATAGAACCAACTTGTTCGATCGCTTTAAAATCATCAGCAGGTTTTGCATTTGAACGGATATTTTCAACTACAGTTCTTACTGCGATATCGATACCGCGTTTTAAATCCATTGGGTTCATACCTGCAGTTACAGATTTGATCCCTTCATTTAAAATTGCTTGAGCAAGTACTGTTGCAGTTGTTGTACCGTCACCAGCGATGTCGTTAGTTTTGCTAGAAACTTCACGAACAAGTTGAGCACCCATGTTTTCAAACTTGTCTTTTAATGAAATTTCTTTAGCAACAGTTACACCGTCTTTAGTAATGTGCGGAGCACCAAAAGAACGGTCAATAACAACGTTACGACCTTTAGGGCCTAAAGTCACTTTAACAGCATCTGCAAGTACGTTTACGCCTGCAATCATTTTTGAGCGAGCTGAATCACCAAATTTTACGTCTTTAGCTGACATATTAAACTCCGAATCTTTTTAAATACTGAATCTGATAATGGATTGAGTTATGGATTGATTAGCCTTCCAACACAGCTAAAATATCTGACTCTTTCATGATTAAGAGTTCTTCACCACTTACTTTCACTGTTGTACCTGCATAAGTACCAAACAATACTTTGTCACCAACTTTAACATCCAAAGCACGTACGCCATTTTCAGTGATTTGACCATTACCTACTGCAATTACCTCACCTTGCGAAGGTTTCTCAGCAGCAGAACCTGGAAGTAAAATACCACCAGCAGTTTTGGTTTCTTCTTCTACGCGACGAATTACAACGCGATCATGTAATGGACGAATGTTGCTCATAATTAACTCCACCAGACTAAGTCTTTTTGATTAATCGTTATTGCCATAATCCAGAGCAATAACAAAATATTTAGATGTCACTTTTGTGGGGATGAAAAAAAACGCTTCAAGGGGAACATGAAAAAAAACTTCTCTTTTTTGATCATTTTTTAACAGGTTGTGAAGAGTTTTTATTAAATTTAAAGCACAAAATAAAAGGGACTATTTTCATAGCCCCTTTTATTAATAAAAATAACAATATTAAACAACAAGTTGTTGGTTATTTAACAATTCATCCAATGTTGTATTTACATGATTCAAAGTAATCAATGAAATACTACTAAACATTGTACCTTCACCATCTCGGTCAAGACTAATAGTCGTGTTTCCAGCGTCTTGTTCTACGCTAATAAATTTCGCCAATGTGCTCACATCTTTAGAATAGTCAATTAATAGTTCACTTAAATCGATTTTGTCAGCTTGAGTATCAGTTCTTACATCACCTAAAGTAAAATCTAACACCGTATCATGTCCATTTCCGCCAGTCGCATCTTGGCTATTTAGCAATTGGAACAAGATGGTATCAGCACTATCATTAGTCATATAGGTATCGTTACCTTCACGCCCATTCAAAACGTTATTACCAGAGTTACCTGTTAAAAGGTTATCTAAAGCATTACCTGTTGCATTTAGATGAGCAGAACCAACCAGCTCCAAGTCTTCTACATAACGACCGCTTTCAATTAATATTGATTCACCTGTTTCATTATTGGTCATCCATTGAGAATTACCTACTAGACTAAAACTAACAGAACTAATTATTTTATCGTGCCCACCAAAATCCGTATCTTTAAGTTCAGACCCAACTATTTGTGTTTCTGAATAACCACTTTGAATCCACACGTTTTCGTAATGGCTCGTATCTACCCAAGTCTCTTCATTATGACCATCAAACACATATTGTTGCTCATAATAACCCTGTTCAATCCATTGAGATTCATAGTGCCCATCTTGAACGAGTTGTTGTTCAAGATGTCCAACCTCTAGAGTATTAGGACCCGATAGTTCATATCCTGACTGCCACTGATTTAAATTATAATCATAGTAGGTATTCACATATTGATTATACGAACCATCATCTGAATAGTAATTTATGCCATTTGAGTCCATGTAGACGTCTATTACGCCATCAACGACCCATGTATCTTGATAATAGCTCGTATCAATCCAAATATCTTGGGAATAGCTTGTGTCAATCCAAACATTCTCAAAATGGCTTGTATCTACCCATATATAATCAGTATAACCGGAAGCTACCCATTGCTCCTCATAATGACTTGTATCTATCCAGACATCCTGAAGTACATTAACAGTAGCAACCCCATACTCTTGAACAAAATCACTTATATGATCAACTATATAAGTATTATCAGCAGAATCACCTTTAAACTGATCGACAGTGATCGTATGTAAATCAGTAATCGCTTTGCTGATAGTTTCACTACGATTTCCTGCACGATCAATAACAGTAATGTCAAATGATGTCGCATTGTCATATATATAAAGAGAGAAAGTTCCATCTGGCCATGTTGAAGTAATATCTACATACGATTCTTGGTCAGCAAAATGATAAGTGACTTCAATAGCAACGTTGGTTTCAGCATGTCCAACCAACATATTTCCCCAATCATTAATGGCAAGCTGCGTGGCTACATTCGGTGCTGTTGTATCATTTGTAGCAACAATTGTTGTACCCTCACTCTCATTTTGATTAGCATCAACTACTTTTACCGTCAATGTTTCACCATGCCAATAATGAGACCGTAACTCTATTGAGAAAGTTCCATCAATCCTAACTGTAGTTTGACCAACCTGATTATTATTAACATCAAAAATATTAACTGTTGAATAGGCTTCTGCCTGTCCTGAAAGAATATTTCCATCTTCCAAAACAAGCTGCGTTGCTGCACTTGGTACAACTATGTCTATGGGTGCAATAATTTCTGTATATGTACTTTGATAACCATTTTGTTCCACAACCACACGTAAAGTCTGTCCACTTGCCTGAGGTGGGTATAACTGGATATTAAAGTTTCCTACTTCATCTACATAACCACTGGCAATAGCATTACTATGTACATCAAAAATCCGCACCTCACTATTTGTTACAGCACTTCCCTCAATAAACAAACCATTTTCAGATACGACAACATGATCTGCTGAGGGTGGGGCATTAGTATCTGCATTAAAAGTAATATTAAATGGAGTACTTATATTTTTAGCTAAATCCGTAGCCGTAATAAATAACTGCTCTCCACGTAATAATGGTGGATAAATACCAACATTGAAATTTCCAGACATATCTGTTTGGAACTCTGCTCTTACATCCCCATCCATATCTACTATCTTAATAGTTGCTTTTGAATCAACCCATCCAGTAACACTATCTCCATAATTACTAATCACCAGTTTATCAATCACTGGAGCAATATTATCTAAGGGGGCAATAATTTCAGTGATTGGGCTATATTGATTCGTATTCTGGTCATAAACTCGAACTTGTAATGTCTGTCCTTGTAAATCATGATAATCATTGAACGAAATAGTAAAACTACCATCTTCATTAACTATACTGTTTCCCAACCAACTAATACTCTGACCTTTAGTGGATGTAACGGTAATTGTCATTCCCGCTGTTGCCACTCCTGTCAAAATATGATTATCTATATCGAATTTTAGCTCTGTTGCAGCAATTGGTGAGTTCGTAAATACTGGCACTAATTCGTGAACAGCTTCACTGCGGTTACCAGCTATATCTTTGACAACAATACTTAAATTTTGTGTTTGATATTGACTCAGATTGATCCATTGATAAAAGCCTCCATAATATCCGCCATTAGTTGTTGTGATAATTGCACCATATTGATCAATAATTTCAATAGTTGCATTAGGCTCAGCCTCACCAAAAAGCAATCCATCTGAGCTTAAAGTAATATTTGTAGCTGCTGCTGGTGCGACATCATCAATTAAAGCATTGTGTTTAACCTCAATACTTCGGTTACTTGCTTGATCAATTACAACAAAAGTAAGCTCTTCGCCATGTAAATAGATTTGATTAAAATAACCTGAAACATAGCCTGTGCTAGTTGCTGAACCATAACCTATGATTTCACCATTGGCATTTTTAATTTCAATTTGGCTATTTGCTTCTGCTTGTGCCGTAAAGTTTTGACCGTTTGAGTCAAGTACAATATTTTCAATCGGATTTGGTGCAGTATCATCAATTAAAGCATTCTGCTTGACTTCAGCACTACGATTACCAGCCCGGTCAATTACAACAAAAGTAAGTTCCTCACCATGTAAATACACCTGGTTCAAGGAACCCGATACATTACCAAAGATACCAACATAACCAGAACCTACCACTTCACCGACAGCATTTTTAACCTCGATTCGACTATCTACTTCTGCTTGTGCTGTAAAGTCCTGTCCATTGATATCAAATATAATATTTTCGATCGGATTCGGTGCAATATCATCAATTAAAGCATTTTGCTTAAATTCAATACTTTGATTACCTGCTCTATCTATAACGGTAAAAGTGAGTTCCTCACCTTTTAAATAAACCTGATTGAAGTGACCTGTCACGTTTCCAGTACTATCGACATCACCATAACCGACAAACCCACCTGCGGCATTTTTGACACTAATAAAACTATTTGCTTCCGCCTGCGCTGTAAAGCTTTGACCATTTTCATTAAAGGTAATATTTTCAATCGGATTTGGTCCAATGGTATCCATCAAAGCATTTTGCTTAAATTCGATACTGCGATTACCAACTCTATCTATGACAACGAAAGTTAATTCTTCTCCATGTAAATATACTTGATAGAAGTAACCTGTCACATTACCAGCATCATCCACATAACCAGAACCGATAATCTCACCTGCAGCATTTTTAACTTCGACCTGAGTATTGGCTTCTGCCTGTGCTGTAAAATTTTGACCATTCGCATCAAAAATAATATTTTTAATTTGGTTTGGAGCAACATCATCAAGTGGAGCCTTTACCGAAACAGCTTCACTCACATTTCCAGCTCGGTCTTTAACAATGACTGTAAATTCTTCACCATGTAAATTGTAGTTACCTAGAGAAATGTTGAATGTACCATCAGCGTTTACGCTATGGTTCCACGTATTCACTTGCTGACCATTTTGGTCAAAAATCTGGATGAAGGTATTTAGCTCAGCTACACCAGAAAGAGATGAGCCATCTTCACTGAACGTGAGATTACTCGCAGCCGCGGGAGCAATATCATCAAGTGGCGCTTTTACAGTAACCGCGCTACTCAAATTACCAGCCCGATCTACTACAACCACCTTAAATTCTTCGCCATGCAAGTAATTAGTATCTAATGAGACGCTAAATGTTCCATCCCAATTAACATTATTATTCCAAAGATTTACTAATTGACCATTCTGATCAAATATTTGAATCGTAGCATTGGGTTCAGCCATACCAGTTAGATATGAACCATCTTCGCTAAATACTAAATTAGTCGCATTTTCCGGTGCAGTATTATCAAGAAAGGCTGTTTGTTTTACTTCAACGCTACGATTACCAGCTTGATCAATCACAACAAAAGTGAGTTCCTCACCTTTTAAATAAACTTGATTCAAGTATCCTGAGACATTACCAGCACTATCTACATAACCTGAACCTACAACCTCACCCGCAGCATTTTTAACTTCAACTTGAGTATTTACTTCTGCTTGCGCTGTAAAGTTTTGACCATTTTCATTGAAGATGATGTTTTCAATCGCATTCGGAGCAATATCATCAATTAAAGCATTTTGTTTAACCTCTGCACTGCGGTTACCAGCTCGGTCAATTACAACAAAAGTAATTTCTTCTCCATGTAAATGAACCTGATATAAGTAACCTGAAACATTGCCCATGCTATCGGTTGAACCATACCCTATGACTTCACCAGCAGCATTTTTGATTTCAATTTGAGTATTTGCTTCTGCCTGAGCTGTAAAGTTCTGTCCGTTCGCATCAAGTACAATATTTTCAATCGGATTTGGTGCAACATCATCAGTTAAAGCGTTTTGCTTGATCTCTGCACTACGGTTACCAGCTCGGTCAACGACAATAAAAGTGAGTTCTTCTCCATGTAAATAGACTTGGTATAAATAACCTGACACATTACCAGCGCCATCTACATAACCAGAACCTACGACCTCACCTGCAGCATTTCTAACTTCAACTTGAGTATTTGCTTCCGCTTGTGCTGTAAAGTTTTGACCATTTGAGTCGAGTACAATATTTTCAATCGGATTTGGTGCAATATCATCAATCAAAGCATTCTGCTTAACTTCTGTACTGCGGTTACCTGCTCGGTCAACGACAACAAAAGTGAGCTCTTCGCCATGTAAATAGACCTGATACAAGTAACCAAAAACATTGCCTGTACTATCTGCTGACCCATAACCTATGACGTCACCATTGGTATTTTTAATTTCAATTTGGCTATTTGCTTCGGCCAGAGCTATAAAGTTCTGACCATTGATATCGAATACAATATTTTCAATCGGATTTGGCGCGATATCGTCATTCAAAGCACTCTGCTTGACCTCTGCACTACGGTTACCCGCTCGATCTATCACGACAAAAGTAAGTTCCTCACCATGTAAATAAACTTGCTGAAAATAACCAGATACATTACCTGAGCTATCGGTATAGCCAAAACCAATCTTATTTCCAGCCTGATCTAATACATCAATAGAGCTTCCAGCTTCTGCCTGAGCTGTAAAGCTTTGGCCATTTTCGTTAAAGATGATATTTTCAATCGCATTTGGTGCAATGGTATCAATTAAAGCATTTTGCTTAAATTCGACACTTCGGTTACCAACTCGATCTATGACAACAAAAGTAAGTTCCTCACCATGTAAATAGGTTTGATTGAAAGAACCAGAAGCATTACCAGCACTATCTGTAGAGCCCCAACCCATCTGATTACCTAATGAATCAAAAACTTCAATCTGACTATTTGCTTCTGCTTGCGCTGTAAAGTTTTGACCGTTTGCATCAAGTAAAATATTTTTAATTGGATTTGGTGCGATATCATCAAGTGGAGCTTTAATTGAAACAGCTTCACTCACATTTCCGGCTTGGTCTTTAACAGTGACCGTGAATGCCTCTCCATGTAAATTATTGCTACCTAAAAAAACAGTAAATGTACCGTCCGAGTTAACGGTATTATTCCATATATTCAATGGCTGACCATTATGATCAAAAACCTGAATCGTAGTATTCAGTTCTGCTACACCCGTAAGATATGAACCATCTTCTGAGAAAACTAAATTACTGGCTGGTGTAGGAGGAACTGTATCAGCGGTAATTACAGTATCGGTGCTTACTTGTCCACGAGCATCCTTAATTGATAAGAACAACTGCTCACCATCAACAAGAGGGCGGTCAAGCTGGAGTTTAAAATAACTTGATCCATTCCAGCCGTTATCTTCACCGACTTTAATTTCAGCTACGACTTCACCTTTGGCATCTTTAACAATGAGAGTACTATTATTTTCAGCTTGCCCACTTATCACTCCGTCTGAAGTAAAGCTATCTACATATGGGGCAAAAGCATAGTTAGGCGCCTGTATCTGAGCAGCTAAACTTACATTTCCATTTACATCTGTAGCCGTGACATAAACTGTCTCAGCATTGGTTAAAAACATACCTAATTCTATCGAGAAACTTCCACTCTCGTCGGTCCAGTTATTCCAAAACCATTTATTAAGAATGTTTCCTTGTCCATCTTTAACCAAAATTTCAGAGAAAGGTTCTGCATGACCATAAACTAGATCACCAACATCATTGAAATTTAAATCTGTTGGAACAGGTGGAGGAGTCAGATCTACAATGATATTCTGCTCAGTGCTCATCAAACCTTTATTATCAATAATTTGAACAGAAATTTGCTCTCCATCAATTAAAGGACGGTTTACACTCAAGCTAAAATGACTAAAGTCACTCCCACTATTATCATCACCTAATGTAACTTTTCCTAATTCATTACCCTCAGCATCTCGCACAATTACCGTACTATTATCTTCAGCAACCCCAGAAATTAGACCTTCTTGTGTAATACGTTCAACATGTGGAATATAAGCAAAATTTGGAACTTCAATTAGGGTTTCACTCGTATTTTGATTTTTATCCACTACTTGTACGGTAACCGATTCGCCTTCTTTTAAAAATTGGAACACAGGTAAACTTGCAAAACCTTGCTCATCTACAAAACCTGTAGCAATTAAATTACCTTCTCCAGAAAATGCACGAATAAAGCTGTTAGGTTCATTAACGTGTACTGATAAAGTTTCACCACTGATATCAAATTGTGGATTTTCTAAAAATACTGCAGGGGTATAGTCTGCGGTAATATATTGTGGATGGCCTGAAATATTATCTTTATCTGTAGAGATAATAATATGAGTCCCTTCCTCTAACGGCTGATCGAGAGACAAAGTAAATGGTCTTACTTCACCTAATGCCATTACACTAAATGGAGTAATACCAGAGTTATCAAATGCAATTGAATTAAACTCTTGCAGAATATTTCCATTCTGATCTTTTACAATAAAGTGGCTACCTTCAGTCGCATAACCGCTGATTACACCTTCTGGACTAATTCGTAAAATACTAAGAGCTGGAACTTCAGTAACCAGGCCAATTAATGAGTGTTCACTGCTGTATCCATTATAAGTAGCGACTGCATAAACTTCTTCATTTGAACTAATTGAAAGGTCTTGTAGAGTAAATTTACCCTCATCATTAGTTATTGTACTTGCAAGCCAATCACCATTTTTATTGTAGATATCAATCTTGCTTCCTTTATAACCACTACCTGAAATGATAGCTCCATCTATATTGTTGAAAGTTAAAGAATCTAGTATTGGCGAATTCGGAGTATGGTCTACACTATAACTATGGTCCTGTTGAATAATAGCTGTATTACCAGCTTGATCAGTAAGGCTAATATCAATTGATATAGTAGTTTCCAACTGTTCTGACCACAGAAGCTCTGCTGGAATTTCGGCAACCCATTCTTGGATTACTTCATCAAAATGAAAGTTATAAAGAACATCATTTAAGGTAGTATTTACTGTAGTCAGCGCGCTGTTTAAATCTGTTGGTAGATTATCGATTTCCAGTTTTATCGAAATAATCTGATCTTTTTCAACTAGACTTATCTTATTATCTTCAGTAATTGGTTTAACAGTTACTGTACTTACTTCAATATTTAAAGAGTTATCTACCACTACTTTTTGTACAGCAGTTTCTGATGTATTCCCTGCAACGTCTGTCACCACAGCTTTATATTGGTAAACACCATCCGTTAAATCTTTTTGATCAGCTGTTGTTTCCTGCCAAGTCTTTCCGTCATCTTTAGAAATTTCATAGTGATCTAGTAAGGCTGCTTGTTCGCCGATAACAATCGGTTGGGCTAACTTCAAAGTAAAACTATTATCCTGTGTGATCTGGTCTGTTGCTGAAACACCTGTATCAGACAAATCAGATAAAGTTAGTTCACCTGCTTTCGGTGCTGTAGTATCCACAACTACTTTTTGTACAGCGGTTTCAGATGTATTACCTGCAAGATCTGTCACCACAGCTTTATATTGGTAAACACCATCAGCTAAATCTTTTTGATTAGCTGTTGTTTCCTGCCAAGTCTTTCCGTCATCTTTAGAAATTTCATAATGATCTAGTAAAGCTGCTTGTTCGCCGATAACAACCGGTTGGGCTAACTTCAAAGTAAAACTATTATCTTGTGTGATCTGGTCTGTTGCTGAAACACCTGTATCAGACAAATCAGATAAAGTCACTTCACCTGCTTGAGGTGCTGTAGTATCCACAACTACTTTTTGTACAGCGGTTTCAGATGTATTACCTGCAAGATCTGTCACCACAGCTTTATATTGGTAAACACCATCAGCTAAATCTTTTTGATCAGCTGTTGTTACCTGCCAAGTCTTTCCTTCATCTTTCGATATCCAGTAAGTGATTTGGCCATTCACTTCTTGTCCGTTAATCTTTAAATCAAAAGTTTTATCTTGCGTAATCTGGTCGGTTGTCGAAACACCTGTATCGCTCAAATCAGATAAAGTCAGTTCGCCTGCTTTCGGCGCTGTGGTATCCACCACTACTTTTTGTATAGCGGTTTCCGATGCATTTCCAGCTCGGTCTGTCACTACAGCTTTGTAAAGATAACTTCCATCAGCTAAATCTTTTTGAGTTACTGTTGTTTCCTGCCAAGTCTTACCTTCATCGATAGAGACCCAATACGTTACTCGGCTGCCATTTTCCTGCCCTTCAATCTTTAAATTGAAGTTTTTATCTTGAGTGATCTGGTCCATTGTTGAGGCACCTGACTCCAAAAGATTTTTGAGAATCAAATTACCTGGCTCAGGAGGGGTCGTGTCTTTAGGATCTTTCCGTGACAATAAAGCAATTGTTCCTGCACCAGCCAAAACACTGACCACCCCAGTCCAGAGAGGTACAGAAGATGATGAGTCTATAAACTTTGGTGCATCTTTTACTTCTAAATAATTAACAGTAGTCTGTCCGGTAGCATCTTCACCTAAACTGGCAGTCCAATAACTCTGCCCTTCATTTAAAAGAATTTGCGGATTTTCGCTAATAAAATAGTTTTCTAAAACAATTTCAGTTCCATCTTTTAGATGAATAATTGCATTATTTCCCTCTCTTGTTATTGAGGCAATTTTTTCTGGGCTTATATCAATTTTTGCGATTTCTTTAGGATCTACTACAATATTTTTTGTCTGGCCTACATTAATATCAACTGTATTATTTTTTGAAGCAGTATTTGCCATTAATGATACTTGTACCATTTTTCCACCATGAAATTTTAAATAATTATTAAGTTTTTCTAAAATATTAAGTAAAATAGACACTCATTTTTATAAAATATTATTAAAGATCATAAAACACTAAACCCCTATTATAGCTGCATAAAAATTACGGCTTTTTATATAGTTAAAAATTTTTATGTATCCATTAATATTATTTTAAAATGATAAAACATTTAGAATGTTTTTCTATTCCCCATATATAGAATTTAAAGCTTAGGCATTGTAATGGATAAAATTTTATCAATCTACTCTTAAGTTAAATGTCTTATAGAATTTTTATAAATTAAATTAATTGAAAAATCTTTAAATCGTAATTAAACCAATAATGATCAATTTTTCCCTCATTTGAAATGACATTAAAACTATTCGGAACATGATAATGCAAACGGCTAGATGTCGCTGTTCCTGCATGAATGTCATAAATAGGATGATCTATTTCTAAATGATAGATCTGCGTCAAATCATATACAGCAGTTTTATGTAGATGCCCATGTAACATACCGAATAGCCCTGTCATGCTCCATTTTTCGAGTGCCATTTTTCCTAATACAGGGCAATCTTTAATACCGTGCTCGTCATCAGGTGGAGTATAAAAAGGCTGATGAAAAACCACTAACTTGATTTTATTCGCTGGCCCTTGCTGTAATCGCTCATATGTAGCTTGTATTTGTTCAATCGAAATATGCCCACGTGTGTGATAACGGCGGCGTATACTATTTACGCCAACAATATAAAAATGCTCAGTTTCTAATGTTGGTTCAAGCTGACCAAAAAAATATTGATAGCGAGTAAATGGAGAAAAAAAACGGTTCCAGACATGATACAAAGGAATATCGTGATTACCCGGTACAATAAGATAAGGAATATTAAGACTATCTAAAAATTGTCGACAATTATAAAACTGTTGATATCGGGCACGCTGAGTAATATCTCCACTCACAACAATAACTTCAGGTCTATGTTGGGTACAAAAAAGCCGAATCGCATCTAAACAGGCCTCAATTTCTGTTCCAAAATGCAAATCAGACAGATGTAGTAACATTTGGCACCATAATATTTAAAGCATTCTTTTCTACAGTGAAATTTAATGGTGTTTTCATCTCTAATATTTCACCATCTAAAGCCACGGTAAGTTTTGATCTTTTTGCACAATCTACCATCACATGGTCTGCACAAAAACTATAAACATCTTGTGCCTCTTCTACTTTGCCTTGAATCCACTGCCATAGCATGCTTAATAAACTAAGCCTATCACTTTTTGTAATGACCACTCCAGCGACTCGCCCTTGTGCAGCACAATCCGCAATTCTTAGTTTCATATCACATAGTTGCAATTGATTATTACCAAAGAAAATTAGAGGTGTTTTGACTGGATATTTCTTACCATCAACCGTGACGGAGAGTTTCATTGATTTATTTTCTCTTAATAAAACGTCCAAAGCCGAGGTATAGGCATGTAAAGGCAAACGACCTAAGTATTTATTGTAGAGCTCGCGTTTTTTTATAAACAATGGATAAAGGCCTAAGCTCGCATTGTTCAAATAAATATGATCGTTAATCGTCGCAATATGTACAGAACGTGGTGTACCTGTAGCGATGACTTCAGCAGCTTCTAACAAATCTAAAGGAATATCTAAAACTTTAGCGACATAGTTAAAAGTCCCCAAAGGTAAAATTCCCATAGGGATATTGGTATGTCGAAGTTTTGATGCGACTGCATTTAACGTCCCATCCCCACCAGCTGCAACAACAACGCCTAAATTTGCACTTTGACTATGCCGATGGATGACTTTATTCATCAAATCATCAAAGGTGACCTCCTCTGCTAATTCAAAAACTTGTATTTCAAAACCAAACTCAGTGAGTACAGTCATTAATTGTTCATACATATCTTCATGTTTCGAAGCATGAAAACCCGATTTCTGGTTGTAGATGATAGAGAGAGGTTTTAAAGTCCGCATTTTTATTATCTTAGAGAGGATTTACCCTATATTTTGTATAGAAAATCGCCTAATAAAAGTCTCTTTATGTAAATTTCGAATGATGATCATTTGTTTAATCAATAATAATTCTCAAGAAAAATTTAAACATCAAGTTATTGATTTTAAAATAAATAAATAATATAAATAACACACATACAACATAAAAATGTAAAGAATAAAATACACCAAAAAACAATAAACTCATGATTTTAATCAAAAAAATTTAAAAATCAAAATATCTATTTCTTATTCTTTAGTCTTATTTTTTTTATGATTTTATGCTTTAATACAGCCACTTTTTTATTTGATCTTTCATTGTACCTCAATGAATGACTTGTACATTGTTGTACATATTTTGAATAGGCCTCACCATGACCACAGTGAACGCACCAGAATTCGTTCGTCATCCTAAGCTTATCGCATGGGTTGAAGAAATTGCAAACGTAACCAAACCAGCAAAAATCGAATGGTGTGACGGAAGCGAAGAAGAATATCAACGTCTAATCGACTTGATGATCGCTAACGGCACCATGCAGAAATTAAACCAAGAAAAACATCCTGGTTCTTATCTTGCAAATTCTGATCCATCTGATGTTGCGCGTGTTGAAGATCGTACCTACATTTGCTCTCAAAAGAAAGAAGATGCTGGTGCGACCAACAACTGGGAAGAACCAGCTGTTATGCGTGAAAAGTTAAATGGTTTGTTTGAAGGGTCAATGGAAGGTCGTACAATGTACGTTGTGCCTTTCTCTATGGGTCCACTTGGAAGCCATATTGCTCATATCGGCATTGAGTTAACTGATTCTCCTTACGTTGCTGTTAGCATGCGCAAAATGGCACGTATGGGTAAAGCGGTTTACGATGTGTTAGGTACAGACGGCGAATTTATTCCTTGTATTCATACCGTAGGTGCTCCACTCGCTGAAGGGCAAAAAGACGTTGCATGGCCTTGTAACCCTGAAAAATACATCGTTCATTATCCAGAAACTCGTGAAATCTGGTCTTACGGTTCTGGTTATGGCGGTAACGCATTACTTGGTAAAAAATGTTTAGCACTTCGTATTGCTTCTGTTATGGGACGCGAACAAGGTTGGTTAGCTGAACATATGCTTATTCTTGGTGTGACTAACCCACAAGGTGAAAAACACTATATCGCTGCAGCGTTCCCATCTGCATGTGGTAAAACAAACTTCGCAATGTTAATTCCACCAGCAGGCTATGAAGGCTGGAAAATTGAGACTGTAGGTGACGATATTGCTTGGATCAAACCAGGTGAAGATGGTCGTCTATACGCAATCAATCCAGAAGCTGGCTTCTTTGGTGTTGCTCCTGGTACAAATACCAAAACTAACCCTAACTGTATGGCAACTCTTCACAAAGACGTTATCTATACAAACGTTGCGGTGACTAATGATGGTCAAGTATGGTGGGAAGGTCTTTCTAAAGAAGTCCCAACTAACTTAACTAACTGGAAAGGTCAACCACATGTAAATGGTGAAAAAGCTGCTCATCCAAATGCGCGCTTCACTGTTGCTGCTGGTCAATGCCCTTCTATCGATGCTGACTGGGAAAATCCAGCAGGTGTTCCGATTTCTGCATTTATCTTCGGTGGTCGCCGTGCAGATACGGTTCCTTTAGTATCTGAAGCTTTTGATTGGGTTGATGGCGTTTATAAAGCTGCAACTATGGGTTCAGAAACCACTGCTGCTGCTGTTGGTCAACAAGGTATTGTTCGTCGTGACCCATTCGCGATGCTTCCATTTGCTGGCTACAACATGGCTGACTACTTCGATCATTGGTTAAGCCTTGGTGAAGAAGTAAGTACAAAAGCTGAAGCTGCTGGTAATAAATTACCAAAAATCTTCAACGTAAACTGGTTCCGTCGTGATGCTGAAGGCAACTTCGTATGGCCTGGTTTCGGTCAAAACATGCGTGTTCTTGAGTGGATCATTGATCGTTGTGAAGGTCGTGCAAACGCTGTTGAAACACCAATTGGTCTTGTTCCAACTTACGATGACTTGAACTGGGAAGGTACTGATTTCTCTAAAGAAGAATTTGACCTTATCACAGCTCAAAATAAAGATCAGTGGGTTACTGAAATTGAAAGCCACACTGAGTTATTCAATAAACTTGGTGAACGCTTACCAAAAGCATTAAAAGAACGTCAAACAGCTTTACTTGAAGCTGTAAAAACTGGCTTCTAATTGCTAAATATAAAAAAGGTCGCTATATGCGATCTTTTTTATTATGCGGCATCATCTTTTTGTCGACGTCCAGCCAAATAGCTTTCCAAATTTTTTACTTGTTTTTCATCAAATGCCAAACCTAGCTTAGTTCTACGCCACAATATATCTTCTGCCGTATTTGCCCATTCATTTTCACATAAATACTGAACTTCAGATTCAAATAAACCGTGACCAAAATCTTGTCCTAACTGCTCAAGAGTTTTTTGCTCATGCAAAATATTCCAAACTCTAGAGCCATACGCATTTGCCCAGCGCGTAGCAAGCTGCTCAGTTACCCCTTCCACTTGGTTTTGAATCCTTATAACTAAATCTTCAAGTGTGGTCCAATTCTCTGCACCAGGTAATACTTCATTTGCGGTCCACTCCTCTCCCATTTCTATGAAAAATGGGCTAAGTTGTTCCAGAGCTGATTCCGCTAATTTCCGGTAAGTCGTAATCTTTCCACCAAATACAGACAGCAAGGGAGTGGTTTTATCTTCCACTTGCAACGCCACAGTATAGTCACGGGTCACTGCTGAAGGATTATCTGACTCATCATCACATAAAGCTCTAACTCCAGAAAACTGACTTACAATATCTGCGCGGGTGAGCTGCTTTTTAAAATGTGAATTTGTCACTGCTAAAAGGTAATCAATTTCTACTTCTGTAATCTCTACCTTTTGAGGATCATCCAAATATTCCTGATCTGTCGTACCTATTAATGTGTATTGTTCTAAATAAGGAATGGCAAACACGATACGTCGATCTTCATTTTGCATAATAAAGGCCTTATGGCAATCATACAGTTTAGGCACAACAATATGACTTCCTTGTATAAGCCGAATTTGATATGGCGATGTTAATTGTAGATTTTCACTAATAATTTCCTCGACCCACGGCCCTGCTGCATTCACTAAGGCTTTTGCACGTATTTGATAAAGCTCAGCCCCAGTTTGTAATTCCAGATGCCACAACTCTTGTTGTCTATAAGCCTTAATACATCGTGTTCGTGTTACAACTTTAGCCCCATTCTCTTTCGCTTGTAACGCGTTTAATACGACAAGACGTGCATCATCTACAGTACAATCAGAATATTCAAAGCCACGGGTTATAGCTGGCTTTAAGGGGCTATCTTCTTTGAAATAAATGAGATTTGACCCTAATAATTTTTCTCGTTTGCCTAAATGATCATAAAAAAACAGGCCTGCCCGAATTAACCATGCAGGACGTAAATGTGGTCGATGAGGCATAATAAAACGCATTGGTTTAATAATATGAGGTGCTTTAGTCAACAAGACTTCACGCTCTGCTAAAGCTTCTCTGACTAACCGAAATTCTTTATGTTCTAAATAGCGTAAACCACCGTGAATTAGTTTGCTGCTCGCAGATGAGGTGTGGCTAGCTAAATCGTCTTTTTCACATAAAAATACGGATAATCCGCGGCCTGCTGCATCATTAGCAATACCGACACCATTAATACCGCCACCAATCACAGCAATATCATATATTTTTGAATAATCATTAGCCTGTACTATCATTTCTCGTTTTCTTTTTATTGTTTATGTTATTAAAAATTAAAACATCAAATTGATGAAACAACAATCAAAAAAGTAGAATAATCAATTTTAAATACCTACTAGGTTAGTCCGTCATTGATTACTCTGCTATTTAATTAATTTAAGAAGAAATCAATCTTCTGCCCAATTTTGACTACGTTGAACTGCTTTCAACCAACCTTTATACATGACTTCAGTTTCTTCAAGACTAGTACGTGGCTCGAAAACCTTTTCTATTGCGGACTTATTCCTTAATTCATTTAAATCTTGCCAAAAACCCGTTGCCAGTCCAGCAAGAAAAGCAGCACCTAAAGCTGTTGTTTCTTTCATGGTGGGTCTTTCAACTGGAGTGGCTAAAATATCAGCCTGAAATTGCATTAAGAAATTATTAGCTGTTACTCCACCATCGACTCGGAGTGTTCGAAGCTCTTCTTCTGCATCTTGCTGCATCGCATCAAGTACATCTCTTGTCTGGTAAGCAATTGACTCTAAAGTTGCACGAATAATATGCTCTATACTCGCTCCACGAGTGAGTCCAAAAATTGCTCCGCGAGCGGTCGGATCCCAATATGGAGCACCTAAACCTGTAAAGGCAGGTACTACATATACGCCATTACTATCCTTTACACGTGTTGCATAAAGCTCCGAGTCTTTAGCGTTCTTAATTACCTTCAGCTCATCACGAAGCCACTGTACGCAAGAGCCGCCATTAAACACGGCGCCCTCTAAGGCATAGTTCACTTCACCATTTGCACCACAAGCAATCGTCGTCAGTAAGCCATGCTCTGAACGGACAATCTTTTTACCCGTGTTCATTAAAAGAAAACAGCCTGTGCCATAGGTATTTTTTGCTTGCCCAGGCTCTACACATATTTGCCCAAAAAGTGCAGCTTGTTGATCCCCTGCTATACCTGCAATTGGAATTCCTACCTCTTGCCCACTAATTGTATGTGTATAACCATAAACTTCAGATGAACTACGTACCTCTGGTAGCATTGCTTTAGGAATATCTAAAGCTTGTAAAAGTTTCTCATCCCATTCAAGCTTTTCAATGTCAAACAGCATCGTCCGCGAAGCATTGGTGAAATCAGTGACATGGGCTGCGCCGTTGGTTAACTTCCAGATTAACCATGTATCAACCGTACCAAATAATAACTCCCCCCGCTCGGCCCGTTCACGGCTTCCTTCTACATGGTCTAGAATCCATTTTATTTTGGTGGCAGAAAAATAAGGGTCAATCACCAAACCTGTCACTTTACGGACGTGATCTTGCAAACCCGCCTTTTGTAATTGATTACATATCTCTGTAGTTTGACGGCTTTGCCAAACAATTGCATTGTAAATAGGTTTTCCTGTTTTCTTATCCCATACAATTGTGGTTTCTCGCTGGTTTGTAATCCCAATTGCTGCAACTTGCTCACTCTTAATGCCAGCTTGAGCCAATGCCTCGACCCATACCGCACTTTGTGTCGCCCAAATTTCCATAGGATCATGCTCCACCCAACCTGGTTGAGGATAAATCTGGGTAAATTCTTTTTGAGCAATACTTACAACGTTAGCATCATGATCTAAAACAATTGCTCTTGAGCTTGTTGTTCCCTGATCGAAAGCGACAATATATTTTTTCGGGCAATTTGACATCTGAACGTCCCTTTCATTATTTACACACACTAGCTCATGACGATAAAACATCATGTCTAACTGCATTATTCAAAATTTTCTTTGGAATATATCATTGTTTTTAACGCATATATTGCTTCTTAAACTAAACATTGGCCATTCTTTATCAATTTTCTTATCTTTATGGGAAAATAATGTGCAGTAAGTCAAAATTTAGCTACAAGAACATGCGAATTGTCTAATTTGAAATCACATAAATATTCAACCCATCCCTTTGCTCAAATAATAAACATTGTTTTACAGACATAAAAAAAATAAAGTGAAATACTCCTCTGGATAATATGTAAAAACGGAATAAATTCTCTCTTTTTTAGCATTCAACCCAAGCGAAACATGGAGCGACCCATGGTTGATCAACCCTCTACAGCAACAACTCCACAACCTCATTTAGATACAAAAACTCGCCTAAAATCAATTTTGGGTGGTTCTGCTGGTAACCTTGTCGAATGGTACGACTGGTATGTATATGCCGCATTTACCCTCTATTTTGCTCATGCATTTTTCCCAAAAGGAAGTCAAACCGCTCAGCTTCTTCAAGCTGCTGCAATTTTTGCAGTAGGTTTCTTGATGCGCCCAATCGGTGCATGGATTATGGGAATCTACTCAGACCGTAAAGGACGTAAAGCAGGTCTTACGCTTTCCGTCACTTTAATGTGTGTCGGCTCTCTACTCATTGCAGTCACCCCTTCCTATGAAAGCATTGGCGTATTCGCTCCACTACTTTTAGTTGTCGCACGTTTAATTCAAGGTTTAAGTGTAGGCGGTGAATATGGTGCAAGCGCCACCTATTTAAGTGAAATGGCTGAAAGAAATCGACGTGGTTTTTTCTCAAGCTTTCAATATGTAACTTTAATTGCCGGACAATTGACGGCTCTATGTGTTCTTTTAATATTACAAATCGTATTAACCGAACAACAGTTGCATGATTGGGGATGGCGTATTCCATTCTTTATTGGCGCTTTACTCGCCATTGTTGTGTTCCGTATTCGTCGTGGCTTATTAGAAACACAATCTTTTAAAAATGCTCAAGCTGAAAAAGACCAGCCGCAATCAGGCATGTTTGCTTTATTCAAGCACTACCCCAAAGAAGCTTTTACAGTATTATTTTTAACAGCTGGCGGAACTTTAGCTTTTTATACTTACACCACTTACCTACAAAAATATTTAGTGAATACTTCCGGATTCACAAAACCCGAAGCCACTCAAATTACCACTTTAGCGCTATTTATTTTCATGTGCTTACAACCTGTAGCTGGTGCTTTGTCAGACCGAATCGGACGTAAACCACTGATGATTGCCTTTGGTGTAACTGGGGTTTTATTTACTTATATTTTATTTAATACCCTTGCAACCACACACAACTATTGGACTGCTTTCTGGTTATGTTTGGCAGGTCTAGTTATGGTAACGGGCTATACATCAATTAATGCCGTGGTTAAAGCTGAACTTTTCCCTGCTCATATTCGGGCTTTAGGGGTAGCTTTACCCTACGCGATTGCCAATACATTGTTTGGCGGTACAGCAGAGTTCTTTGCTTTGAGTTTTAAAGAGGCTGGTCATGAATCTTGGTACTTTATTTATGTAACTATTATGATCTTCATTTCACTCATTATTTATATTTTTATGAAAGATACTAAGCATCATTCAAAAATTAAAGAACATTAATATTTTACCAATAAGCGCTAATATCATCGGCCGATGTTAGCTTAAATCGTGCGATTAAGCCCCAACAATCGTTGTGTTTATGAGATACTAGAGATAAGAATATAAGGATGATACTGATGAATAGAAGTATTTTATGTTTGGCATTAAGCAGCATGTTTATTTTAACTGCTTGTCAGACCACCCCTCGACAATATAATGGCTCAACTGGCTATCAGATTGAAAACCAAACAAAAACTTCTGCAACTTTAGCTTATACATTGGCTAGCCGCACTAATCAGCAGTTAGATGAACGTAAATTGCAACGTGCTTGTCAAAATGTATTAGGTGCCCAAAAAGTTTATAAATTGTCAGTTCTCAGCATTAATGAGATTTCAAACCCAGCTCAACAAGAACATTATGGTGTTCAATTGGGTGAAACTCGTGCCTCATTTGGTTTATCTAATACACCAAGCTTAAACAATGGTGAAGATTATGCGACTCGCCAAGCGCTTGAAGCACGCCCGAGTACGCTAAAAATCGTTCGCTATACCTGCTCATAATTTAAATAAGACGCTGTTCTTTTACAGCGTCTTATAAAAACTTACATTTCTAAATTCTTTAGCTTCATCAAGGTCTGGCCATGTTGATGCACTTCTTTCATCAATTTTTTGATATTTAGGATGGCTAAAGTTTTTAACACGGCTATCTGCGACCCAGACTTCTGGCGCAAACTTTAAAAACTCATCTAAGAAGAAACAGTTGCACTGGTCATATAGCACATCAGCAGCCAATAAAATATCAACTTGCTCTGCTTTATATAAATCGTCTAAATATTCCAGCTCAACATCATTTAACAAAGCATTTTCACGGCAGGCTGCAAGACTAACTTGATCAATATCACAACAAATTACTCTTTTAGCGCCAGCCATTTTTGCTGCAATTGCAACAACACCAGAGCCTGCACCAAAATCGAGAACAACCTTATCTTTGACATGATGTGGCTCTGCAAGTAACCACTGCGCCATTGCTAAACCAGATGCCCAGCAAAAAATCCAGTACGGCGTGTCATTCCAAATACGGCGAATAATTTCATCATCTAAGCGATCAGTTGGAAAAACTGGCGGAATCAACCATAAAGAAATAGGTGTTTCTGGTAACTGTTGTACCATTAATTCACAATGAGGGATGACTTCATGCAAGGCTTGAAGTAAATGTTCAGGGGCTTTGGTAAGTTGAAAGGTGCAGCTCATCAGATTTCTTTTAATTCGTTTTTATAACAGGCATAACAGAGTCATTCCATTATGATTTGAATTTTTAGAATAACCTTCAGTTAGACCTACTTTTCTTTCGGGAAAAGTAAGCAAAACCATTGTCATCCGCAAAACTCGACAAATACTATCTACACTCGATAGCATCGCAGAAACATTAAATTTTAATGTAATCCTGCCTCAAACAATTGCGGATAACGGTTACGCATATCAATAACAGCCTAGCGTTAATTAAATTAACCTAAAGCTTTTTCAGCAGCTTCAACAGTTTGACGAATCAAAGTTGTAATTGTCATTGGCCCTACACCACCTGGTACTGGTGTATATGCAGAAGCAATTTCTTCGATACCTTGTAGCTGGATGTCGCCTACACCACCGCCATCACGAGGATGGAAACCAGCATCGACAACCACTGCACCTTGTTTAATCCAATCTTTTTGAATAAGTTCAGCCTTACCTACAGCACCAACAATAATGTCAGCCTGTTTCACAAGCTCAGGTAAGTTTTGTGTGCGTGAATGACAAATCGTTACTGTTGCATTAGCTTGCAAAAGCATCATTGCCATTGGTTTACCTAAAATTGCTGAACGACCAACCACAACTGCATGTTTGCCCGCAATTTCAATGTTGTTCTCTTTTAGAATAGTCATAATGCCAGCTGGAGTTGCTGAACCATATGCAGCTTCACCCATTGCCATACGACCAAAACCGAGGCAAGTCACGCCGTCTACATCTTTAGCTAACGAAATCGCATCAAAACATGCGCGTTCATCAATCTGTGCAGGTACGGGATGTTGTAGAAGAATACCGTGTACATCTGGATTGGCATTAAGCTTTTCGATTTCTGCTAATAATTGTTCTGTTGTTGTTTCTTGTGATAATTCAATTTTTAAAGAATCCATCCCTACTCGACGGCAGGCATTTCCTTTCATGCGTACATAAGTTGCAGATGCGCCATCATCCCCAACCAAAATAGTCGCCAAAATCGGGGTACGACCTGTTTTAGCTTTTAAAGCTTCAACACGTACCGACAAATTTTCTTCAATTTGCTTTGCTAATGCACGACCGTCTAAAACCAATGCCACAGCACATCTCCAAGGTAGACATGAATTTAATATGCCAATAATACATGATTATTTGGACAATTTTATTCTAGATGTTGCTTTTATGTTCATCTTCACTAAAAACAGTATTGTTTTTTCTGTAAAGGTTGCTAATATGTGCATCACCAAATGTAGGCGGGGTGGCAGAGTGGTCATGCAGCGGACTGCAACTCCGTGGACGCCGGTTCGATTCCGACCTCCGCCTCCAAATTTGGTAAAGCCCGGGTGGTGAAATAGGTAGACACAGGGGATTTAAAATCCCCCGCCCACAAAGCGTGCCGGTTCGAGTCCGGCCCCGGGCACCATTTTCTAATATTGAAAATGGTGCCATAAAGAATCCAGCGTAAGCTGGTTTTTTTATGCCTATAAAAAAATAAAGGATGCTGCTTAGCACCCCTTACCCTACCCAATATATCTAAGCGGTTTTTTGCTTATCTTTTTCAGGTATCAAATTCATATCTAACACCAATTGATATTGTCGACTTGTATCTACTTTATATTCTGCATTTTTAATTGAATCTACAAATATCCAGTTCGACTGCACCTGTGCTTGATCTAGCGTAACCAATAAATAGCCCCGCTGATTTAAATTACAATACGCCAATTCATCAATAAGCGTAGTAAAGGCAAATTCAAATTGTTGTAGTTGAGCTATTGGAATACTTAAATATTTTTCAAGGCCGGGTGAAGAAACTGAACTTGTCGCCAACTCAACCCCAACATATTGACCTTTTTGGCTATACAAATAAGATGCCCATGCATTATGAGTATCGCCTGCCAGAACAATAACTTTCTTATTTAAACTAGCTAAGTTTTCATATACAGTTTCACGTTCAGCATAATAACCATCCCAAGCATCAAGGTTATATGGCACTACTGTTGTGACTCGCGCTTTCTCTTGAGCAGTTAATGTTGGATCGCCCTGTTCTAACCGCAATTTCAAGGTGACTAACTCTGTAATTTGAGCATTCATTTTAGCCAAGGTTTCAGCCGAAGCCCCACCTGAAGTAATTTGCCCTAAAGACAACAATAACTCAGCAGGAATCCACATCTTACTCATTAGAACTTGCTGACCAATCACATTCCATGTTGCTGTAGATTGCTTCAATTTATCAACCAACCAATCCCTTTGTGTATAGCCCATTAAAGTACGCTTTGGATCAGTTAAGTCAGCCTGAAACTTTTGAGCATTCAAACCAGCAGCTGTCATATAATCAGCATATTCAAGCTGTTTATCCCGCGCAATAATACGTGTATCCAGCATCGTCAGCTCAACCAATGAACCAAAATTAAACTGCCGGTAAATATTTAGATGATCTGTGTTAGAAACTGGGCGAATAGGCATCCATTCAAAATAAGCTTGTAGAGCAGCTAATTTACGATCAGAAAAAGACCCTTCATCACTTTGATGATTTTCAGCCCCATCACGCCAAGTATCATTTGCTAACTCATGGTCATCCCAAATTACAATAAAAGGATGACGCTGGTGAGCTGCTTGCAAGTCTTTATCTTGACGATAAAGTGCATAACGTTTGCGATAATCATCTAGTTTGATAATTTCTTTATTATTATCTGTTGGTAAGGTTCGACCAAGTTTTGCTGCATCTTCCGCCGCATAGCCATCTGCCCCATATTCATAAATATAATCACCTAAATGAATAATGACATCGACATTCTGCTTTGCCATTTCACGGTAAACATAAAAGTAACCTGCCGGATAGTTCGAGCAAGAACATACGGCAAAAGTAACTTTATTAGTACTTATTGGTAATGTTTTAGCTTGACCAACAGATGAAATTTTATTTCCAAAACGGAAACGATAATAATAAATGGTATTCGCCTGTAGCCCTGTTGCATCCACCTTTACCGTGAAGTCGTCAGTCTTGGTCGTTTCAACCATCCCCGTCTTTAAATTCTGCTTAAATTGATTATCAGTGGCAATTTCCCACGTAACTTTAAGGCGCGCACCAAGATCTACTGGTGTTAATCGCGTCCATAAAATCACTTTATCTTGCAAAGGGTCGCCGCTGGCAACTCCATGTAAAAAATCTGCTTGTGCCTCTGCACTTTCATCGTCTGAGCCATCGTTACAACCCGTAAAAGCTACAGGCAAAGACAGCGCCCCAAAACCGAATAGACTTTTTTGAATTAATTCTCGGCGTGAAATTCTCTCTGACATACAACTACCTAAGTTTTAAGCAATGAGTGCATTAAACTTAAGTAGATAAGATGAACAACTGATCTCAATTTGATGAAGAAATTATGACTTAAGTAGATCTTTTTTTTAAATACATGCACGAACTGATTGAAAATAAAGCAAACTATCCGATTTTCTCTTGCCAATCGCCGTCTTGTCATCTATTATTGCGCACATGCCCGGGTGGTGAAATAGGTAGACACAGGGGATTTAAAATCCCCCGCCCACAAAGCGTGCCGGTTCGAGTCCGGCCCCGGGCACCATTTTCAAATATTGAATTTGGTGTTACAAAGAATCCAGCGTAAGCTGGTTTTTTTATGCCTAATTAAAATGAATTTTATGATAAGAATATTATTACTTCTATGTAGCATCCTTTCTATATCCAAGGTTTACGCTACAGATCTTTTTTCCGGCACTATTTCTTTCAAAGATAACAACTGGTACTTTTCACGCTGCTCTATCACCAAAGATGATTACTTAATTAAAGCACCTGAGCAGATCATAGATAAATTCAAAGCATTACAACAAAAACGAGAAACCTATTGGATCAGTTTATTAGCAGATGCCGATTATCAAGAGAATGGTGTTTTAGTTTTAAAAATTAAAGAAATAAACGAAATTCATTCAAAGGCATCTTGTCATTTATTAGATGCATTTGAAAATATTGAGAATCGAGAGTAATCACCACTCTCGATTCACAACCAGCTCTTCCATCTCAAGATCTAAATATCCTGCACCCTGTGCCACCATCATCATTGCCTCAGCAATATAGTCAGCAGCACTATCATCTAGTGAAGAATCCAGATCTTCGAACTGTGGTTTCATTTCATTAATTTCAATAACAGTTTGATGAGCATATCGATAGATATCCTGATCAGCTAAAGCAGACTTTTGAACTTTTTTGGCAAATTGTTCAATTAACTGCTTGAGTTCAGCGACTAAAATATCTGGATAATACTCATCATCAAACATTGGGAGAAGTAAGTCTTCGAACATACAAAAGTTTACACAGCAGCAGAAACCTGCCGCTTATAACATATTTTCAAAATAATAACGACAATTTTCCCTGACTCAATCATCCAATCCATGCAATTAATTAATCATAATCTGATTATAAAAGCCTGTTTCTTCAAGCTTGTTCCATCGCTTTCCAAACGAGAATTGCATCATGCATGGCTTTTACATCATGTGCACGAACAATGGATGCTCCTTGCTGAATACTAAGCAAATGCCCTGTAACGCTTCCTACTGCGCGTTGGTCTGCTGCTACACCCTTTAAAGCTTCACCAATAAAACGTTTACGAGAAAGACCCGATAAAATTGGATAACCCATATCATTAAGTTTCCAAAACTCTTTTAATAGTTTTAAATTTTGCTGTGCATTTTTTGCAAAACCAAATCCCGGATCAATAATAATATTATGCTTTTTCACACCAGCGGCTAGAGCCTCATTAATACGCTGCTGAAGCTCTTGCATCACATCCCATGTAACATCCGTATATTGATCTAGCTGATTCATTGTGGTGGGCTCCCCACGCATATGCATGATCACTACAGGTATATCTAACTCTGCTGCTGTTTTTAATGCATCTGGTCGAGTAAGCGCACGCACATCATTCCAAATATGTGCCCCCGCTTCTTTCGCTGCACGGATGACATCAGGCTGACTTGTATCAATCGATAGAACCACATCATGTTTAGCTAAAGCTTCAACTACAGGAACAACTCGTCGCACCTCTTCTTCTACACTTACTTCAGATGCACCTGGTCGAGTAGATTCTCCGCCAATATCAATAACTGTGGCGCCTTGTTCAATCATATTTAATGCATACGCCACAGCTTGATCTAACTGATTATGCTTTCCACCATCACTAAAAGAGTCTGGTGTGACATTTAAAATGCCCATAACGTGAGGTTGTGATAAATCTAACTGAAGCTTTCCACATTGTAGGATTTGCTGAGGTAAAGGCATTAACTGCATGACAAGCTCCAATTTAATATTCGGCAACATTTTAACAAGTCTCTGCTCGATATACTGTTGATTTCTTTTCGGCTTTGTCTGAAATACACGCATAAAAAAAGAGCCACATGATAGTGGCTCTTTTTTTTAACTGGTTTAGTTCATTGCTGGTAATGGTGGTGGTGTAGATGGACCATCTTTTGGTGGTTCAAATGCAGCCACTGGATTTTCAGCAACATAGACCTTAGGTGGTTGTGGTTCACGACCTTCCATAATGTCACGAATTTGATCACGATCAATGGTTTCCCACTCCATCAAAGCTTTTACCATTGCGTGTGCAATATCTTTATTACCTTCCAAGATATTACGCGCAACTTTATATTGCTCATCAAGAATACGGCGTACTTCTTCATCAACCAACTGTTGAGTTGCTTCAGAAATAGTACGACTACCTACATTTCCAAAGAAACCATTCTGGTTTTCGTCTTCGTAAACCATTACGCCCATTTTGTCAGACATACCGTACTTAGTAACCATTGCACGCGCCATTTTAGTAGCTCGCTCAAAGTCATTTGAAGCACCAGTAGATTGCTGTTGGATAAACACTTCTTCAGCAATACGACCACCAAACAAAATCGCAATTTCGTTTAGCATCTTGTCTTTATAATGACTAATCTGGTCTTGTTCAGGTAACTGCCAAGTTACACCCAAAGCCCAACCACGTGGCATGATTGTTACTTTATGAACAGGATCTGTACCTGGCAAAATCTCTGCAACAATTGCATGACCAGCTTCATGATAAGCAGTAGCACGACGCTCTTCTTCACGTAGAACCATCGACTTACGCTCTGGACCCATGTAGATTTTGTCTTTTGCATCTTCAAAGTCATGCATGTCAACAGTATTCTTATTACGACGTGCAGCAAATAATGCAGCTTCGTTAACAAGGTTTGCCAACTGCGCACCAGAGAAACCTGGTGTACCACGCGCTAAGACTTGCATGTCCACACCCGTGACTGAAGGTAACTTTTTCAAATGTACATTCAGAATTTGCTCACGACCACGAATATCAGGTAAACCAACCATTACTTGACGGTCAAAACGACCCGGACGCAATAATGCTTTATCAAGCACATCAGCACGGTTAGTTGCAGCAATAACAATTACGCCTTCATTACCTTCAAAACCGTCCATCTCTACAAGCATTTGGTTTAAGGTTTGTTCACGCTCATCATGACCACCACCTGTACCTGAACCACGGTGACGACCTACTGCATCAATCTCATCAATAAAGATGATACATGGTGCGTGACGCTTCGCTTGCTCAAACATATCACGGACACGGGACGCACCCACACCCACGAACATTTCTACAAAGTCAGAGCCTGAAATGCTGAAGAAAGGAACCTTGGCTTCACCAGCAATTGCTTTAGCTAATAACGTTTTACCAGTACCCGGCGGGCCAACCATAAGTACGCCACGAGGAATAGTAGCGCCCAAACGTTTGAATTTTGCAGGGTCTTTTAAGAAATCTACAATTTCAACAACTTCTTGTTTTGCTTCATCACAGCCGGCGACGTCAGAAAAATTGAGTTTAATCTGGTCTTCAGAAAGCATTTTTGCCTTTGATTTACCAAAACTCATCGGTCCATTCTTTCCGCCTGCACCACCACCCATGTTACGCATAAAGAACATGAATAACAAAATGATTAACAGTACAGGGAAACTAGCAATGAGAAGTTGCATCAAAATGCCTTGACGTTGTGGAGCGGTTCCCTCTACAACAACATTTTGTTTATTTAAGCTTGGCATAAGCTCAGTGTCTTCAACTTGCGGACGAACAGTTTCAAACTGTGATCCGTTAGTTTTTTCACCATTAATATTTAAACCGTCAATTGTGACTTGCTTAATTTGGCCACTATTCACCGCTGCAACGAAATCTGAATATTTCATCGCAGTAGGCTTATTGCGGTCACTGATATTACTGAAAATTAAAATCAGAACACCAAGTATTATTAGCCACAATACGGCATTCTTGAAGTAATCGCTCAAAGCTTTATTCCCATATCGATCTAATTTGATCATGCCCAATCTTGGCCGATCGTCATAAAAGCAGCAACTGTATTGCTTGCAGATAACCTAAAAGTACAAAATGCACAATTTTTAGGAGCTTGGCAAGTAAACTTTATTGCAATGCTTTCTTACGCCCTTGTCCAATCAAAAAAACCTCTTTAGACCGCGCCCGAGAAGCTGCTGGTTTTGCTGTCTTTAACACATCAAAACTATCAACTACTTGTTTACGAAACTCATCGAATCCTGTGCCCTGGAACACTTTAACAACAAATTGTCCATTAGGACCCAGAACCTTTTGAGCAAAATCTAAAGCCAATTCACATAAGTAAATCTGTCTAGGTTGATCAACGGCCCTATTACCTGATGTATTGGGGGCCATATCAGAAATTACAATGTCTACTTGTCGCCCATTTAAAATATTTAACAATTTTTCAAATACATCTTCTTCTCTAAAGTCGCCTTGTAAGAAAGTGACATCAGGCAAAGCATCCATAGGCAAAATGTCGGAAGCAACCACTAAACCTTTGCTACCAACGAGTTTCCCAGCGATTTGAGACCAACTACCAGGAGCCGCGCCTAAATCCACTACAGTCATGCCTGGCTTGATCAACTTATATTTTTCTTGGATTTCAAGAAGTTTATAGGCTGCTCGAGCACGATATCCTTCCTTTTGTGCTTTTTTTACAAAAGGATCGTCAAGATGTTCCCTCATCCATACACGACTACTTTTCGACAATTTCTGGTTTGTAATGCGTGTTGCCATAACTCACTAAATATCAAAAAAACTTCTGATCGTTCATTGTACGTGAAAATTACTCTCATTACAGTACGGATGTAGCGTAATCTCACTAAGTTTTACAGTTTTTTTCCAATAATGTTGATCGATTATTTATACAGTTTTTCGTACATCTGGATTTAAGTTTTTTGCTATACTAAGCCGTTTTTAAAATCAGGTATTTTTAATGGCCGCTTTATCTATCCATGAACGTAAACGTTTACGTCAAATTGGTCATGTGCTTAATCCGGTTGTCATGATTGGTGGACAAGGCTTAACAGACGCGGTAATCGAAGAAACGCTTCGTGCTTTAAATGACCATGAGCTTATTAAAGTTAAGATTGCTGGTGAAGACCGTGAAGCGCGTACTGCAACAATTGACGCAATTGTAGAAGCAACAGGTGCTCAAGCTGTGCAAAAAATTGGTAAAATTGTTTTGCTTTACAAAAAGGCAGCTAAACAAAACCAGCATTTGTCTAATCTTGTTCGTCACGCTCATCTAGCAAACTAATTTAATTTGACAAACTATGGCAAGTTACGAACTTTCAGCTTTTGATCGTTTTCAAGCTGTTTCCGTTGTTGGCGCAATTGAACAGCAAGCACCCTATACCTTAAATATCGGTTTTTGGATTCGTGATCCAAATCAACTTATTATCTGGCCTCAAGAAGTCGCGGCTCATCCTCGTCAAGATTTTTTGTGGGAAGAAACTTGTTTCGAAATTTTTGTTGGCGTGCATGGTGAAGATTATTATCGGGAAATTAATCTTTCCCCTTCTCAAGCATGGCAGTCATATCAGTTTGAAGAATATCGCTATCCAGAAAGTATACCTCCCCTTGCTGCTTACGATATTGAACTGAATCATCTCAAGCGTACTCACTATGGCTTAAATGTTAGTCTTGATTTAGGACAATTTATGCAACAGCATCGCTTGAAATGGGCAAACCTTTATTTAGGTTTGACTACAGTTTTAAAGACCAAAGAAGGTATGCAGTACTATGCAATGCAGCATAGTGGAAAAAGTGCAGATTTCCATAATAAACGTGACTGGTTACATCAGTTCTAAAAATAAAAAAGCGAGAAATTAATTCTCGCTTTTTTATAGCTGGATCAAAGCAGAGATCATTAATTGTCTCGTGCTTTATTCCAAGCTTCGACTGCATTACTTTTAGTACGCTTAATACTTTCACTTAGAGAATCTTTGTGTTTCAAAGAAATCTGGCTAATATCACCCTTAAGCTCTTTGCTCACTTTCGTTAAATCTTCAATAAGTGCATTAATTTCTGCTTTCAAAGCATTTTTAAGGTCAGACAATCCTTCTTGTGAAGTACTAAATTGAGCTTTAATCACATCCAGACGCTGTAGAATATCTTGTTTAATTTGAACAAATTGATTTTGAATGTTCTTATTTAATTCGTGAGTTTCAGCTTCAATTTTCTCTTGAGTCTCGCTTAAAACTTCTTTGACTTGCTCTTGAGTCTCAGTAATTGCCTCTTTTACCTGAGTTGTTGCTTCTGTAGCAACTTCTTTAACTTGCTCAGTTTTTTCGGCAACAGCTTCTTTTACCTGTGCAGTTTTAGCAGTTACTGTTTTTTTAGCCTTAGTTGTAGTAGCAGCTATGGTTTCTTTCACTTCATTAACCTCAGCTTTTACCGACTCAACTACCGCTTGAGCTTTTTCGCTCACATCTTTTGAAACTTCATTATTGCTCATACTATTTCCTCATATTGTTTATTTTTTAACTAGCAATACAATAAATCTAGTTCCAAGAATTCGCCTTGCAAATTGTTAGACAATTTATCAAAAGTATCTAATTCAGATAAGCGGATATTTTTTGTAAAAAGCAAGCAATGAATTATATTTTTTAGCAAAAAAGAAATAGACTTTAGAGGGTTCCATGCGTATAATGCGCTGTTAAGTTACAAGCGGGCAGACCGATAGGGAGGGCATGTTTTACCAAAACATCGCCGATCTTTTTTGGGTCTACTCGCTTTTTTACAGCCGAAATTCAGGAGCTTTGGTTTGAGCATCCCCGCCATTTTAGCCCTCGCAGATGGAACGATCTTTAAAGGAACGTCAATCGGCGCACCGGGAAGTACGACTGGTGAAGTCGTTTTTAACACAGCCATGACAGGCTATCAAGAAATTTTGACTGACCCAAGTTATGCACAACAAATTGTGACATTAACTTACCCTCATATTGGTAACACTGGTTGCAACTCGGAAGACGTTGAATCTGGCCGTATCCATAAAGTATGGGCGAATGGTTTAATTATTCGTGACCTTCCACTACTACACAGTAATTTCCGTGCTGAGCAGTCATTGAGTGAATATTTGCAAGCGCATAATGTTGTTGCTATCGCAGATATCGATACTCGTAAACTGACTCGTATTTTACGTCAGACTGGCGCCCAAAACGGATGTATCCTTGCTGGCGAAAATATTACAGAAGAAGAAGCAATTGCAAAAGCACGTGCTTTTGGTGGCTTAAACGGTTTAGACCTTGCAAAAGAATGTTGTGATCCAACAGGTTTTGAATGGTCTGAAGGTTCATGGACCTTAGGCAAAGGCTTCTCTCAACCTGAATTAAAATACCATGTAGTTGCATACGATTACGGTGTCAAAACCAACATCTTGCGTATGCTTGCAGACCGCGGTTGCAAACTAACCGTTGTTCCTGCAGAAACTCCGGCTGAAAAAGTATTAGCACTTAATCCGGATGGCGTATTCCTCTCAAATGGTCCTGGCGATCCAGCTGCTTGTGATTACGCGATCGAATCTGTAAAAACTATTGTTGAAACCACAACATTACCTGTATTTGGTATCTGCTTAGGTCACCAAATTCTGGCACTCGCTTCTGGTGCAAAAACTGTAAAAATGAACCATGGTCACCACGGTGCTAACCATCCTGTACAAAATCTTGAAGATGGTACAGTGATGATTACTTCACAGAACCATGGTTTTGCTGTAGATGCAGAAACTTTACCGGCTAACTTAAAAGCAACGCATAAATCATTGTTCGATGGCACCCTACAAGGTATCCACCGTACAGACAAACCAGCTTTCAGCTTCCAAGGTCACCCTGAAGCAAGCCCTGGTCCACATGATTGTGCACCTTTGTTCGATCATTTCATCGAACTTATCGAAGCATCTAAACAGTAATTACGGAGCGAATAATGCCTAAACGTACGGATATTAAAAGCATCTTAATTATTGGTGCTGGCCCGATTGTGATTGGACAAGCATGTGAGTTTGACTACTCAGGTGCTCAAGCGTGTAAAGCACTTCGTGAAGAAGGCTATCGTGTTATTTTGGTTAACTCTAATCCAGCAACCATCATGACAGATCCTTCAATGGCTGATGCAACTTATATTGAGCCGATTACTTGGCAAACAGTTGCACAGATTATTGAAAAAGAACGTCCAGATGCAGTATTACCAACTATGGGTGGTCAAACTGCATTGAACTGTGCCCTCGCACTTGATGAGCACGGCGTTCTTGCTAAATATAATGTTGAATTAATTGGTGCAAGCAAAGAAGCGATTGAGAAAGCCGAAGATCGTAAACTCTTCGATATCGCTATGCGTAAAATTGGCTTGGAATGTCCAAAAGCTGCCATTGCTGAAACAATGGAAGAAGCTTTAACAATCCAGTCGCGCTTTGGTTTTCCTGTAATTATTCGTCCATCATTTACAATGGGTGGTTCGGGCGGTGGTATTGCATATAACCGCGAAGAATTCCTTGAAATTTGTGAACGTGGTTTTGACCTCTCTCCTACTCACCAATTATTGATCGATGAATCTTTAATTGGCTGGAAAGAGTACGAAATGGAAGTTGTTCGTGACAAAAACGACAACTGTATTATCGTATGTGCTATCGAAAACTTCGATCCAATGGGCGTTCACACTGGTGACTCAATTACCGTTGCTCCTGCTCAGACATTAACAGACAAAGAATATCAATTGATGCGTAATGCTTCGGTTGCAGTTCTTCGTGAAATTGGTGTTGAAACAGGTGGTTCTAACGTTCAATTCGGTATTAACCCGAAAGATGGACGTATGGTTGTCATCGAGATGAACCCTCGTGTATCTCGTTCATCTGCTCTTGCTTCTAAAGCAACAGGTTTCCCAATCGCAAAAATCGCAGCAAAACTTGCTGTTGGTTATACCCTTGATGAATTGAAAAATGACATCACTGGTGGCGTGACTCCTGCAAGCTTCGAACCATCGATTGACTATGTTGTAACGAAGATTCCTCGTTTTAACTTCGAGAAATTCCCACAAGCAGAACCTGTATTAACCACTCAGATGAAATCTGTTGGTGAAGTAATGGCTATTGGCCGTAACTTCCAGGAATCTGTACAAAAAGCATTACGTGGTCTTGAAGTTGGTGTAAGCGGTTTTGATGAAAAAATCGAAGCTGGTGCAACAAATGCAAAAGAAACCATCTTAAAAGAGCTTAAAGTTCCAGGCCCTGAGCGTATCTGGTATGTAGCAGATGCTTTCCGTCATGGCTTCTCTTTAGATGAAGTGTTTGAAGCAACCAAAATTGACCGTTGGTTCCTCATCCAAATTCAAGACATCGTTAAAACTGAAGCTGAAGTAAAAGCTTTAGGTTTTGGTGACTTAAACGCTGACAATATCCGTGCTTTCAAACGCAAAGGTTTATCTGACCTGCGTATTGCTGACCTCATGGGTATTTCACAAAAGCAATTCCGTAAACAACGTTGGAATTTGGGTGTTTACCCAGTTTACAAACGTGTTGATACATGTGCTGCCGAGTTTGAATCTGGTACTGCATATATGTATTCAACTTACGATGAAGAGTGTGAGGCAAACCCATCAAATCGTGACAAGATCATGGTGATTGGTGGTGGTCCAAACCGTATTGGTCAAGGTATCGAATTTGACTACTGCTGTGTACACGCTGCATTAGCGATGCGTGAAGATGGTTATGAAACAATCATGGTTAACTGTAACCCTGAAACTGTTTCTACCGACTATGACACATCTGACCGTCTATACTTCGAACCTGTAACACTTGAAGATGTGCTTGAAATTGTACGTACAGAGAAGCCTAAAGGTGTAATCGTACAGTACGGTGGTCAAACTCCTCTTAAATTAGCGCGTGCTTTAGAAGAAGCTGGTACACCAATTATTGGTACATCACCAGATGCAATTGACCGCGCAGAAGACCGTGAACGTTTCCAGCAAATGATCCAACGTTTACAGCTTCGTCAACCAAACAACAGCATTGTAAAATCTGCTGAAGAAGGTATCTCTGAAGCTGCGAAAGTAGGTTATCCGTTAGTTGTTCGCCCATCTTATGTATTAGGTGGTCGTGCAATGGAAATCGTATATAACGAAGAAGAACTTAAACGTTACCTTCGTGAAGCAGTTCAGGCATCTAATGAAGCCCCTGTCCTTCTTGACCGTTTCCTAGATGATGCAACTGAAGTTGATGTTGACTGTGTATCTGACGGTAAAGACGTTGTGATCGGCGGTATTATGCAGCACATTGAACAAGCTGGTATTCACTCAGGTGACTCAGCATGTTCAATTCCTCCTTATTCTTTATCAAAAGAAATTCAGGATGAAATGCGTCGTCAAACTGTTGCGATGGCAAAAGAACTTGGTGTGGTTGGTTTGATGAATGTTCAGTTCGCAGTTAAAGGCGATGATGTTTACATTCTTGAAGTTAACCCACGTGCTTCACGTACAGTTCCATTCGTATCGAAATGTATTGGTGATTCTTTAGCAAAAGTAGCTGCACGCTGTATGGCTGGTCAATCACTTGAATCTCAAGGATTTACTAAAGAAATCATTCCAACACACTTTGCTGTGAAAGAAGCTGTTTTCCCATTCGCTAAATTCCAAGGCGTAGATCCAATGCTTGGACCTGAGATGAAATCTACAGGTGAAGTAATGGGCGTAGGTAAAACATTTGGTGAAGCATTCTATAAAGCTGTTTTAGGCTCAAATGAACGCTTACCAGGTTTACCAACTGAAGGCGAAGTAAAACATGCTTTCTTATCAGTACGTGAATCTGACAAGAAATATATTGCAGATATCGCTAAGAAATTAGCTGCATATGGCTTCAAGCTTATTGCAACAGGTGGTACATACCAAGTGCTTAAAGAAGCAGGTTTAGAATGTGAATCTGTGAATAAAGTAACTGAAGGTCGTCCACATATTGTTGACCGCTTGAAAAATGGTGAAATACACCTTATTGTCAATACCACTGAAGGTAAACAGGCTCAATATGACTCTGCAATGATTCGTCGTGCTGCCCTACAAGGCAAAGTGTATTACACAACGACTATCAATGGTGCAGAAGCTGTTTGCCAAGCCTTTGCTGTGAAATTGCCAATGGATGTATACCGCTTGCAAGATTTAACTGTAGGTTAATTTGTTACCGATAAGTCCCGTCACCTTATCGGTGGCGGGATTTTTTCATTTTTTTTAACTGTGTTTTCTCAAATTAAGAGGGACCAAAATGCAACGCTATCCAATGACCCCTGAAGGTAAAATTGCCTTAGAGAAAGAATTACAACATTTAAAATCTGTTGAACGCCCACGTATTATCCAGGCGATTGCTGAAGCACGTGAGCACGGTGATTTAAAGGAAAATGCTGAATATCATGCTGCTCGTGAACAGCAAGGTTTCTGTGAAGGCCGTATTCAGGATATCGAAGGTAAACTCGGTGCAGTTCAAGAAATTGATGTCAAAACACTTGAGCAAAATGGTCGTGTTGTATTTGGTGTGACTGTCACCATTGAAAACCTGGATACCGAAGAACGTAAGACTTATAAAATTGTAGGCGATGACGAAGCAGATTTTAAAATTAATAAAATCTCTGTGAACTCACCAATCGCACGTGGTCTTTTGAGTAAGAGTGAAGGCGATGAAGTAAAAATCGTGACTCCTCAAGGTGAAGTCGAATATGAAATCGTAAGTGTAGAATATCTCTAAGATAATACACAACTAGCCCCTCTTTATGAGGGGTTTTTATTCAATACCATTGATATATTTTTGGGAAATCACAAATGGATGCTTCTTTAATTAACACCCCAGTTCGTCATTGGTGTGAATTTGAGTTTATTTCCAAAACTGTTAAAAACCCAAATATCCATATTAAAGGTCATTATTCATATTATTCTGCCTATTGGGACCAAGGTTTTGAACGTTGTGTCGTACGTTATTTACATGACAAAGCCTCGACATCTGACAAACCGATTGACCAACTTTATATTGGTAATTTTGTTTGTTTTGGCGCTGAATGCGTAATTATGATGGGTGGTAACCAACTTCATAGACCAGACTGGATTTCGACTTTTCCTTTTGATACGCGTAGCTTTTTAGCTGCTGGTGACACTGTTATTTCTGATGGTTGCTGGATTGGTAGTCGTGCAATGATCATGCAAGGTGTCAAACTTGGTGAAGGTGCAGTGGTTGCGACGGGCGCTGTAGTGACTAAAGATGTTCCACCCTATGCAATTGTAGGTGGTGTGCCTGCGAAAATTATTAAATATCGCTTTCCTCAAGAACAAATCGATAAACTGCTTGCTTTAAAACTTTATGATTTAGATGAGAAGCAAATTTTGAAAATACGTGATTATTTACAAACTGAAGATATAGATGCTTTATCTACACATATAGAAAATTTGCCGAATCTATAAAAGTTTATCTAGAAAAAATTTATTGTTATAAAGTCACAAATGATTACGCGCTTGAATTTAAATCGTCAAAAAATAAGTATAAAGTATTGAATAAATAAACATCATTACAATAAGGAAAACACTCATGTTATATCAACATATTCTTGTACCAATTGACGGTTCTGAAACTTCTATGATCGCCATGAAAGAGGCGATCAAACTGGGAAAAGCGCTAAATAGCAAAATTACGGTTGTACAAGTTATGGCACTTGACCCGTTTATTGCAGATGTATATGTAAAAACGGGTCAAACTAATGAGTTGATTGAACGCACAAGAACCTATTTACTCGATATTTTAGAACAAGCAAAACAAGAATTTACTAATGAAGGCATTACGGTTGAAACTAAGTTATTGGAAGGTTTTGTGGTGCATGAAGAAATTATTCAGGCTGCTCAAGACTTAAATGTTGATCTCATTGTGATGGGTTCACATGGTCGTACTGGTGTCCGAAAACTGGTGCTGGGTAGCGTTGCACAAAAAGTCTTAGGCGAAAGTCATATTCCTGTTTTGATTGTTCGATAACTTCCATATTGCCTATCTTGTTGATCTTAATAATTTAGGCAATTATTTTTAAACAAATAGCCCTTAAGTCAATTTAAGGCTGCCAAGCAAATTGCTTTAAGTTTACTTTACCATTTAACAAATAGATGCCTTCAGCTTCTAGCTTTAACTGTTGAACATTTTCACCCTTTTCATTAAATTTACTTAGGCTAATTTTGCCTTGAGAGTTAATAACGCGATACCAAGGGACTTGATGATCTGCTTCAAGATGTTTCAAAACATAGCCTACCAGCCTCGCATGTTTAGGTAACCCTACCATACGAGCCACCTGCCCATAAGTTGCAACTTTTCCGTAAGGAATCAAAGCAATGACTTCTAAAATCTGCCGATGTAGTTCATACTGAGTTGTCAAAATGGACTCCATAAAAATTGACATTCTTCATATCATATAAAAAAATTTGACTAAAATTAAATGTAATCCAAGGTAGGTTTGAGGGAGATCTGCATGAAAAAAACCATACTGGTAGTGACTGGGACTTTACTATGTGTTTCTTGTACTACTCGCCCCCCAATTCTTCCTTCAAGAGAAGTACCTAAAGTATCTATAGATGGTCGCCCTATTGTTCCAGTCACTTTCGTTTTTACCACTAATTCTCCGGAAGCTGTAAAGTTTGATAATTACCAACAAATGCGCAAAGAAATTAAAATATTAAATAAATATTATGTAGATGATAAAAACAATAAAATCTTTAAGTTCAAATTAAACCGTTATATCTCTTACGAAGATTTTTCAAAATTACATTGCGATTTAAAGCAGCAAATTAATCAGCCCTATCCTATTTCCCTCGAAACGATGCCGACAAGCATAAAGACCTGTTTTCCAAAACGCACAGCAAGTAAAGAAGTCATTATTTTTATTTACGATGCATACTCACCTAAATGGAAATTTGAAGACGTTACAAGCAGAGCTTTTCGCAACAATGGCGAACCCTTTATTTTATTAGACTGGAATCGTTTAAATTATAATATTCAGGCAGGAAGCGTGCATGAAATGGGGCATGTATTTGGTCTAAAACATGTTTGCGCGCCGGATGCTACAAAACGGACTCCAACGAATATTATGGCAAGTGCTGAATGTAAACGCGGTAGTGGTGGATTAAGGAATTTAGGCTTTACACCTGTACAACTTCAAACAATTTTATCGAATTATCAAAGTTATCCTTAAAATATTTTAAAAACCAAGCTCCACATAAAAACCTAATTTATCTTGAGCCAAACTATAATTTTCTTGGGCAAGTAATGAAGTCATATAACTGCTGGCCTTTGAAAAATCTTCCTCATTGACTGGATACGGCTGCCAAAATGTTTTCAAATTATTGGTATAGATCGGATATAAACGCAGTCGATCTTTTGACAAATCTAACCGTGCTATACATCCATATGGTAGAGCATTGTGCTCTGCATACTCACCGTTACTATTAAAAACTGCATTGCCAATACCAAATACTACAGGCTTTTGATGAATAGATTGAATGGGTTGAACAGTGTGCGCGCCATGCCCAATTACAAGGTCGGCCCCAGCTTGGGTTAAAATATTGGCAAGTTTAGTTTGTTCTTTTGTAATAGGTTTAAAATCAACGCCCCAATGACAAATAACAATGACTTTATGGTGAGGATGAGCCAACTTATAACGGCTTATTTGTTCAATTAAAACTCCATTTAGACAAGCCACTCCACTCTTGTACGCTAAAGCGTAAAAATCATAATCTAAATAGGCTGTATCTCTGTGCCAATAGCCATTAAAAATAGCGTAGTGCTTGTTATTAAACGTGATTTCAAAGTAGCTATGGGCATCTTTTTGGTTCAATCCTGCGCCAATATAAGAAATATTGGCCTGATCAAGTTGTTGTAATGTATAAGCTAATCCGCTATCGCCATGATCTTTTAGATGATTATTAGCCAGCACAACATGATTAAGGTGAATATTCTTAAATTCTGCTAATGTTTTTTCAGCCTCAGCTTTAAGAATAAATGGCTTTTTATGCGCTAATGGTGATTGATCTTCTAAAGAAAATACCGCTTCAAAGTTAGCGATATTTAAGTCATTTTTACCTAAAAAAGCTTTTATTTTTTCGAATGAATAGCTGTATCCATATTGTTGTAGAGCATCTTTTTGCCCCTTAGACTTGCGCTTTTCTGTATAGATCTCCCCAAAATAAGTATCTCCCAAAATGTTGATCATGCCACTTTGAGTAGAGCAAACTTTAGGTTTTACGTTCTGCTCTTGAAAGCAGTGATAGTAAGGAACCAAATGTTCAATTCGATGAATATCATCTAAAAATGAAAAGAAACCGACGGTCTGGTTTTCTTCAAAAAACGTGAGATAAGTTTTTCTAAACGAATTAGATAGGTATAAGACCGTTACGACTGATTGAGCCATTAATGGCGTCTGAGGATGATAAGCCTTCCCTTTAAAATCTAGCTCCTTTACAAAGAACAGATTTCTGATTTCAACTGGATAGGTATAAATATTTTTGACTAATAAAAACAAATGCTTTAGCTGATTTCGTGTACCCTCTTTTTTAAAATTTAAGTGATAGATATCAGCTCTTTTTAATAAAGCTAAATATGCTTGCTCATTTGTACCGCAAAGCATATTGCTTAAAGCATTTTTTACATCTGCAGCTTGAGTAAAAATTAAAAATTGTAATAACTCGGTAAAGGTGTAATGTTCAGATGGTTTTAAGCCTAGATTCTGCTGACCAACTTTCTCAAATATGTGTTCAGGCACAACATAGACGTCCTGAGCTTGTAAATTTTTTTTCTGAAATTGCTCTAATGCGTAGTCGATTAGCAGTAGTGTTGAAATATCATCGTCAAATTCGAATTGCCATAAAGCTTCATCAAAACTTGTCGTATCGACATGTGCTAATAACTTGATCTCAACGGGTTGATATTTCATGGCTCATCACCCTTGTAATCTTTTACATAGGCGATATAACCCGACAAATTATGTTCTTGGTCATCAATCCTTACTCGAAAACGGTCATGTCGAATATAAAATGCATGCAAGATTTTATCTGGCCGTGCCATATACATGGCCATTTCCGGATAAAAAAATCCTGTAGTTTGAAAATCTGCTCTAAACTCAATTAGTTTTTGAAGCTCAGACATATAAGATTGCTCAAAAAGTGCTGTGCGTCCCTGCTCTTTTAAACGACTCACCATTTTATAAGCAGCCATTAACATCTCTAACAAAGTTGCATATGTTGTTTTTCGATTTCGAATAAAAATAAAATGTTTTAAATAATTATTTAGACCAAAAATAAAATATTTATCTTCTGGGCATATTTTAGTGAGTTCATTGGTACAATAACTTAACCAATGATCATGATATTTTTCATATCTTTTTTCAATAAAACATTCAAACATTAACTTAACTGTTTCTAATAATCTAGAATCTTGGTTAATTTGGTATAAACGTAATAAAGCTAAAGCAGCTTCCCCATCATAATAAATAATTCTAAATTTTTCTTTTAAATCATAATCTGGAAAATTTAAAACATGAGTTGTTGATCCATTTGAATCTATTAATTTCAAAATACCATTTGCGAGTTTCTCTGCATATTTTTGATAATCAGTTTTTTGAGTAATTTCTTGATATTTTGTTAGCATTAAAATAGCTGCCGCATTGGCACCTAATTTAATTTCCAACTCCCCTTCTTTACCATCAATCATAAAAGCGGTTGATGAATCCTTTTCTTTATAAAAGTTGGTCAGTGCATAGTGAATCGCGGCATGAATTTTAGACCAATATTCAGGCTTATTTTGCATCTCAAATGTTTCTAGTAAGGCATACACCGAGGTACAGTGACGTACCGTATTATAGTTACGAATGTCTCGATCATAGGCAGAAAAATAACCATAAATAAATTTGCCATTTTCTTGAATCTGGCTATGCAGGAATCCCGAATTTTGTTCAATTAGCAGCTTAAAATGCTGTTTCTTATTGTTTGAAATTCCTCTAATACCATTTACATCATAGCGACTTGCTAAATTAATGAATTGCCCATTTTCATAAAATGCTCCGTAGGTATCAAAAGTCCAAATGTCTTGTAACTCTTGTAGTTTAATCTGTGGTTTTGTAGCGTTATATTTTTGCTTAATTGCATAATTCAGATTGATTTCATCAAAGAAGTTCGGCTTGTCGTAGCTCAAGCCTCGAATAATTGCTTTTCCATAGATCTCTTGTTCAAGAAAAGCCACTGAACAGTGTTCATCAAAGCCAATGCCTTTACGATAATGGTTGTTGTGAAATTGATGGTGGACCTGCTGCTCTATTTCCTTCCAAGCTTGTTTCGCTAAATTATATGCGATATCGATTTTTATATAATCAGCAAGTGATGCCTGTGCAAACTGGTCATTAATAAAATCTAATAATTGTTTTTTAGCAGACTCTAAATCTGTTTTCTCACTGTGCCATACGCTACATCTTTGGTCTTTGGGGCCATAAGATAAAAATAAAATAATATCCTGTTTAAGACTCGGAACGTGCTGAACAACTTGTTCTAACCAAAGGTTAAGTTGTCTTTGGAAATTTAAAAATGCCGTCACTCGAATTCAGTCCCTAATTGTTTGTTGTTATATAAAATTTTGAATACATCATAGCATGAACACGCTAAAAGCTAAGTTAACGTATTGTTTAAACATAAAAAAAGAGCCCGAAGGCTCTTTTTTCTATAAGTCGATTGTCAGATTAGAAAATGATTTGACCATTGTTGATCAAGTCATTCAATGTGACTGGACCTGTGAGGTTAGTCAATTGAAGCAATGGTGTTTCAGTGTAAGTGCCTTCGATAAGTACTCCACCATCACGGTCTACGCTGATTGTCGCAGTTTGCGTACCCGCATCGTAGCTTACTGACACATATTGACCGATTGTTAAGTTAGATTGAGAACCAATTAACAAGTTACTCAAGTCAATCTTATCGGCCTGATCATCAGTTGCAGTATTACCTACATGGAAGTCAGTCCATGTATCTACACCACCACCTGTTGTGTTACCACCAGTTGCGTTAGTGACACTTGCAGCTGTTAATGTGTTGTAGATCAAGGTATCAGAGCCATTACCAAGAGCAAATGTATCATTTGCCGCAGTACTTACTGCAAGGCTATTCAACTCTTGACTCAAGTTAATCGTCAATGAAGAAACATATTCACTGCCATCAATCACCGAAACTAACTTGTAATCAACCACATCGATTGTCGCATTCGCAGCACTGTCTAATGGTTTGTAGAAGTAAGAGCCATCATTGTATAGATACAATGTGCCTTCACCTGTATTCACTCCTTGACCAGCAGCTAGCTCATATGTGCCAGTTGTTGAGTTCATTACATAGAGCTGAGTACCTTCTACGACATCATTAGTAAGTACGTTGCCAGTAATCCAGTCTGTTTGACCATCTGGTGTGTATTGGTCTAGATGAGTAGTAGTTGTCGAAATTACTGTATCCAAGGTCACTTGGCCTATCGCAATAAGGGCACTGATGTTGAATACGATTTGGTATGTACCTGCAGACAGATGTGGTACATCTGTCGAGTAGGCTGGAGCACCCAACACGCCTGCTAAAGCCGTCGCTGAACCTGAATAAACCGTATCTACCCATACACCGCCTACAAACTGCTGGATCTTATAAGCTACAGTTGGCAATGCCGACAAGCTTAATGATGCAGTGTAGTTCAACTGTACGTGTACATCACTAACAGTATTCGCACCTACTATAAATTGGCTAGAAGTAACTGTACCTGTAGTACCGTAGATAGGTGTTCCAATAATAGGAACTGTACCAATCTGAGCAAATTGCAGATCATTACTCGCCACTGAAGCAGCAGGATCCACGACTGGTTTCATGCTGATCGTTGCATCATCTATATCAGCTGTTACAGCAGGTGTCGGAAGTGTAGCGTCTGCCGATGGATCTGCTGTATTCCAAGTTACATCAACATCTGGTGAACCCACTTGAACATGTAATGTGGCTGTATCAGTTCTACCAGTAACTGGGTCTGTGACTGTGTAAGTGAAGCTATCAACTTTACCTACATTCGCCATATTTGCAGTTGCTTGATAGCTATAGCTGCCGTCTGAATTGATAATCAAGCTGCCATATGCACCTACGATCGCTGTCGGAGTACCAACTACAACCGCCTCTGTATTACCATTTTCAGCTGTAACTGTAGTTACTACTGAAGTTGTCGTAATGTAGTCTGGTACATAGTTTGTACCGTAAACTGCCGAGTTATCATCAGCGAGTACATTACCAGTGACAGGATCAACAACTAGTACTGGAGGCTGAGTAATATCACCATGATTTAGTGTGATATCTGCTGTAACACTACCTAGAGCTGTTAGAAGTGTGTTGCTTTCCATGAACAATTCATAAGTACCAGCACTTAAGTTATCAATCTTGAATTGAACTTCCGAACCAAAGATACCTAACAAATCAATCACACCAGTATCAGAACTGTCAGCAACTACTGTACGAGTGCCGTCTGGATTTACTCGTGTTAATACCACATGTAAACCATCAATAACTGTTGCAACCGAACCGAAGTTCACTGCAATAATGGCATCAGTAAGGTTACCTGGGTCAACTGTAAATGTAGCTGTACCTTCTCTAGAACCGATAACGATTCCACCTACACCGAGTAACCAGTTATAGCTGATCGCATTATCAAGTACCTCAGTTGTTACTGGATACACCATGTCTATTTCAGCTGAAGCAACGTTATCCATCGCATCTACTGGAAGCGGACTAGTAATTACAGCTGGTTGAGATGGATCTGCATCGTTCCAAGTCATATCTACACTGTCACTATCGAGACGAACATAAAGTGTTGCCTCAGAAGTGTTACCTGTTACAGGATCAAGCAAGGTGTAGGTAAATTGATCTACCTGACCGAGGTTTGCCCCATTCACAGTTGGTGTATATGTGTAGTTACCATCTTGATCGATCACCAAGGTACCGTAAGTACCAACAATTGTTGCACCAGCTGTTGGATCAACAGCAATACCATTCACTTCAGAGATGACAGCACTGCTGCTTGCCGCATCAACTTCACCAGTGAGGCTTGCATCTTTGATGACATTACCAGAGATCGGTTCAACAGAGTAACCAGCCACGATGTATGGATTATAGACATCCATCGTACCAGTTAATGTTCCGCCTAAGCCTATGCCTAGCAAACCTTCATATCCGATAAATGCACGGTACTGACCAGCATCCAATCCTTCAAGCACGGCTGTTGGTGTACCGCCGATGAGTGATAGATCAATGAGAGAAGCTTCTGGATTAGTTCCACCAATCGATACCCATTGTCCTGTTGCTTCATCAAACTTCTGAACAACAATCGCATAATCACTGAGTAAATCGACAGTGAGTAAAGCATCGAATGTGAACGTTGCTGTACCTTCACGGTTTGGATCAACAGTAAATTCAATTGCCTCGTTACCAAGCAATTGTAAATCCAGACCAGCCAACGATACGGCTGCAAGGTAAGACGCATCTCCAAGAGCTACATCATCTGCAACAAGCAACGGCTCTGGGTTAATTTCTGCCGTTACTACATTGTCTACCGCTTTCACAGAGCTCAATTGAATATTGAGATTTGCTTGAGCCGTATCACCAGTTAGAGGATCAGTTAATGTGTAGACAAACACATCTGTTTGACCAACACCTGCCGCACTTGCAGTAGGCGTATAAGTGTATGAACCGTCAAGGTTGATTTCCAATGTACCGTAAGCACCATTAATGATCGTGCCATCTGCTACAACAGGTTGACCGTTAACTGCACTTACAACTGTTGTTGGAGTCACAACGTCTACTTCACCAGCATCATTTATTTCTGTTATGACGTTACCATCAGCAACTTCAGTGTAGTAGCCGCCTACTTGTGTAGTGTCATAAACATCCATTGTGCCTGTTAAGGTACCAAGTAAACCGATACCTAGAAGACCGTTATAAGTCATGAATGCACGGTATTGACCTTCTTCTAGACCTTCAAGAACCACACCAGGAGTTGAGCCTAGTAAAGTAAGATCAAGGATATCAGCTTCACCACCGCCATAGACCGAAGTCCATTGGCCTGTTGCGGTGTCAAATTTCTGAACAACTAGCGAGTAGTCAGATAATGCATCTACACCAATTAAGGCACTGTAAGTAAATGTCGCATTACCTTCTTCACCTGCACCAACTGTAAAGCCGATTGACTCTGATCCTAACTGCAAATCAAGTCCAGCAAGCGATACAAGCGCCAAGTAAGTATTACTTCCTAGTGCTGCATCATCTTGTACAAGCAATGGTTGAGGTGCGAGTACTGCTGTATCAAAGTTGTCAAAGGCAACGATAGAACCTGCAAGAGTATAAGTTTGCGTATCTTGCAGAGTACTGCTGTTTCCAGCAAGGTCTGTGAAAGTAGCTGTAGCATCAACAGTTAAGTCTGTATCCGCTGCAAGGCCACTACCAGCTACATCAACGGTCCAAGTACCCGCTGCTGCATCTACTGTCGCAACGTAGTTCACTCCGTTTACAGTCACTACAACACCTGTTGTGGCCGCATCTGTAGGGATGTTGGTCAACGTACCCGTTAAGGTCACAGTTCCACCAGCTTCGGTGGCATCCAGGATGTTATCAGCAGTAACTGGGTCAATTGCTAACACTGTTGTAGTGATATCTGGTGGAGTAACATCAAGTGTTACTGTTACGTCTGCATCTGCAACATCCACGTTACCTTGCGCATCAACTGCCTCAGCGTGAATCACAATCTGACCAGTCACAGGATCTGCCGCTGTTGCCGCAAGAGTTGCTGTGATAAAGCCATTTGTAAGGTCAGCTGCAGTTACGGTGTAGTTAGTACCGTTAACATTCACCACTGTGCCATCGATTGCATCTGGTCCCAATGCCACTTGTGCATTGAAGCTGCCATCTGTGCCTAACTCGTCTGCATTCAGGATTCCGTCGCCATTTAAGTCTTCAGGGATCGTGATCGCACCGATCAGGTCTGCCGGTAAGGTATCTACAGTGACGGTTACGTCTGCATCTGCAACATCCACGTTACCTTGCGCATCAACTGCCTCGGCATGGATTGCGACTGGGCCTTCGCCTGTCACAGGAATCGCTGCGGTGATGAAGCCGTTGGTCAGGTCAGCTGCAGTCACGGTGTAGTTCACACCATTGACATTCACCACTGTGCCGTCAAGTGCATCTGGTCCCAATGCCACTTGTGCATTGAAGCTACCATCTGTGCCTAACTCGTCTGCATTCAGGATTCCGTCGCCATTTAAGTCTTCAGGGATCGTGATCGCACCGATCAGGTCTGCCGGTAAGGTATCTACAGTGACGGTTACGTCTGCATCTGCAACATCCACGTTACCTTGCGCATCAACTGCCTCGGCATGGATTGCGACTGGGCCTTCGCCTGTCACAGGAATCGCTGCGGTGATGAAGCCGTTGGTCAGGTCAGCTGCAGTCACGGTGTAGTTCACACCATTGACATTCACCACTGTGCCATCGATTGCATCTGGTCCCAATGCCACTTGTGCATTGAAGCTGCCATCTGTGCCTAGCTCGTCTGCATTCAGGATTCCGTCGCCATTTAAGTCTTCAGGGATCGTGATCGCACCGATCAGGTCTGCCGGTAAGGTATCTATAGTGACGGTGACGTCTGCATCTGCAACATCCACGTTACCTTGCGCATCAACTGCCTCGGCATGGATTGCGACTGGGCCTTCGCCTGTCACAGGAATCGCTGCGGTGATGAAGCCGTTGGTCAGGTCAGCTGCAGTCACGGTGTAGTTCACACCATTGACATTCACCACTGTGCCATCGATTGCATCTGGTCCCAATGCCACTTGTGCATTGAAGCTGCCATCTGTGCCTAGCTCGTCTGCATTCAGGATTCCGTCGCCATTTAAGTCTTCAGGGATCGTGATCGCACCGATCAGGTCTGCCGGTAAGGTATCTACAGTGACGGTGACGTCTGCATCTGCAACATCCATGTTACCTTGCGCATCAACTGCCTCGGCATGGATGGCGACTGGGCCTTCGCCTGTCACAGGAATCGCTGCGGTGATGAAGCCGTTGGTCAGGTCAGCTGCAGTCACGGTGTAGTTCACACCATTGACATTCACCACTGTGCCATCGATTGCATCTGGTCCCAATGCCACTTGTGCATTGAAGCTGCCATCTGTGCCTAGCTCGTCTACATTCAGGATTCCGTCGCCATTTAAGTCTTCAGGGATCGTGATCGCACCGATCAGGTCTGCCGGTAAGGTATCTACAGTGACGGTGACGTCTGCATCTGCAACATCCACGTTACCTTGCGCATCAACTGCCTCGGCATGGATGGCGACTGGGCCTTCGCCTGTCACAGGAATCGCTGCGGTGATGAAGCCGTTGGTCAGGTCAGCTGCAGTCACGGTGTAGTTCACACCATTGACATTCACCACTGTGCCATCGATTGCATCTGGTCCCAATGCCACTTGTGCATTGAAGCTGCCATCTGTGCCTAGCTCGTCTGCATTCAGGATTCCGTCGCCATTTAAGTCTTCAGGGATCGTGATCGCACCGATCAGGTCTGCCGGTAAGGTATCTACAGTGACGGTTACGTCTGCATCTGCAACATCCACGTTACCTTGCGCATCAACTGCCTCGGCATGGATGGCGACTGGGCCTTCGCCTGTCACAGGAATCGCTGCGGTGATGAAGCCGTTGGTCAGGTCAGCTGCAGTCACGGTGTAGTTCACACCATTGACATTCACCACTGTGCCATCGATTGCATCTGGTCCCAATGCCACTTGTGCATTGAAGCTGCCATCTGTGCCTAGCTCGTCTGCATTCAGGATTCCGTCGCCATTTAAGTCTTCAGGGATCGTGATCGCACCGATCAGGTCTGCCGGTAAGGTATCTATAGTGACGGTGACGTCTGCATCTGCAACATCCACGTTACCTTGCGCATCAACTGCCTCGGCATGGATTGCGACTGGGCCTTCGCCTGTCACAGGAATCGCTGCGGTGATGAAGCCGTTGGTCAGGTCAGCTGCAGTCACGGTGTAGTTCACACCATTGACATTCACCACTGTGCCGTCAAGTGCATCTGGTCCCAATGCCACTTGTGCATTGAAGCTGCCATCTGTGCCTAACTCGTCTGCATTCAGGATTCCGTCGCCATTTAAGTCTTCAGGGATCGTGATCGCACCGATCAGGTCTGCCGGTAAGGTATCTACAGTGACGGTTACGTCTGCATCTGCAACATCCACGTTACCTTGCGCATCAACTGCCTCGGCATGGATTGCGACTGGGCCTTCGCCTGTCACAGGAATCGCTGCGGTGATGAAGCCGTTGGTCAGGTCAGCTGCAGTCACGGTGTAGTTCACACCATTGACATTCACCACTGTGCCGTCAAGTGCATCTGGTCCCAATGCCACTTGTGCATTGAAGCTGCCATCTGTGCCTAACTCGTCTGCATTCAGGATTCCGTCGCCATTTAAGTCTTCAGGGATCGTGATCGCACCGATCAGGTCTGCCGGTAAGGTATCTATAGTGACGGTGACGTCTGCATCTGCAACATCCACGTTACCTTGCGCATCAACTGCCTCGGCATGGATTGCGACTGGGCCTTCGCCTGTCACAGGAATCGCTGCGGTGATGAAGCCGTTGGTCAGGTCAGCTGCAGTCACGGTGTAGTTCACACCATTGACATTCACCACTGTGCCGTCAAGTGCATCTGGTCCCAATGCCACTTGTGCATTGAAGCTGCCATCTGTGCCTAACTCGTCTGCATTCAGGATTCCGTCGCCATTTAAGTCTTCAGGGATCGTGATCGCACCGATCAGGTCTGCCGGTAAGGTATCTATAGTGACGGTGACGTCTGCATCTGCAACATCCACGTTACCTTGCGCATCAACTGCCTCGGCATGGATTGCGACTGGGCCTTCGCCTGTCACAGGAATCGCTGCGGTGATGAAGCCGTTGGTCAGGTCAGCTGCAGTCACGGCGTAGTTCACACCATTGACATTCACCACTGTGCCGTCAAGTGCATCTGGTCCCAATGCCACTTGTGCATTGAAGCTGCCATCTGTGCCTAACTCGTCTGCATTCAGGATTCCGTCGCCATTTAAGTCTTCAGGGATCGTGATCGCACCGATCAGGTCTGCCGGTAAGGTATCTATAGTGACGGTGACGTCTGCATCTGCAACATCCACGTTACCTTGCGCATCAACTGCCTCGGCATGGATTGCGACTGGGCCTTCGCCTGTCACAGGAATCGCTGCGGTGATGAAGCCGTTGGTCAGGTCAGCTGCAGTCACGGTGTAGTTCACACCATTGACATTCACCACTGTGCCGTCAAGTGCATCTGGTCCCAATGCCACTTGTGCATTGAAGCTACCATCTGTGCCTAACTCGTCTGCATTCAGGATTCCGTCGCCATTTAAGTCTTCAGGGATCGTGATCGCACCGATCAGGTCTGCCGGTAAGGTATCTATAGTGACGGTGACGTCTGCATCTGCAACATCCACGTTACCTTGCGCATCAACTGCCTCGGCATGGATTGCGACTGGGCCTTCGCCTGTCACAGGAATCGCTGCGGTGATGAAGCCGTTGGTCAGGTCAGCTGCAGTCACGGTGTAGTTCACACCATTGACATTCACCACTGTGCCATCGATTGCATCTGGTCCCAATGCCACTTGTGCATTGAAGCTGCCATCTGTGCCTAACTCGTCTGCATTCAGGATTCCGTCGCCATTTAAGTCTTCAGGGATCGTGATCGCACCGATCAGGTCTGCCGGTAAGGTATCTACAGTGACGGTGACGTCTGCATCTGCAACATCCACGTTACCTTGCGCATCAACTGCCTCGGCATGGATTGCGACTGGGCCTTCGCCTGTCACAGGAATCGCTGCGGTGATGAAGCCGTTGGTCAGGTCAGCTGCAGTCACGGTGTAGTTCACACCATTGACATTCACCACTGTGCCATCGATTGCATCTGGTCCCAATGCCACTTGTGCATTGAAGCTGCCATCTGTGCCTAACTCGTCTGCATTCAGGATTCCGTCGCCATTTAAGTCTTCAGGGATCGTGATCGCACCGATCAGGTCTGCCGGTAAGGTATCTACAGTGACGGTGACGTCTGCATCTGCAACATCCACGTTACCTTGCGCATCAACTGCCTCGGCATGGATTGCGACTGGGCCTTCGCCTGTCACAGGAATCGCTGCGGTGATGAAGCCGTTGGTCAGGTCAGCTGCAGTCACGGTGTAGTTCACACCATTGACATTCACCACTGTGCCATCGATTGCATCTGGTCCCAATGCCACTTGTGCATTGAAGCTGCCATCTGTGCCTAGCTCGTCTGCATTCAGGATTCCGTCGCCATTTAAGTCTTCAGGGATCGTGATCGCACCGATCAGGTCTGCCGGTAAGGTATCTATAGTGACGGTGACGTCTGCATCTGCAACATCCACGTTACCTTGCGCATCAACTGCCTCGGCATGGATTGCGACTGGGCCTTCGCCTGTCACAGGAATCGCTGCGGTGATGAAGCCGTTGGTCAGGTCAGCTGCAGTCACGGTGTAGTTCACACCATTGACATTCACCACTGTGCCATCGATTGCATCTGGTCCCAATGCCACTTGTGCATTGAAGCTGCCATCTGTGCCTAGCTCGTCTGCATTCAGGATTCCGTCGCCATTTAAGTCTTCAGGGATCGTGATCGCACCGATCAGGTCTGCCGGTAAGGTATCTACAGTGACGGTGACGTCTGCATCTGCAACATCCACGTTACCTTGCGCATCAACTGCCTCGGCATGGATGGCGACTGGGCCTTCGCCTGTCACAGGAATCGCTGCGGTGATGAAGCCGTTGGTCAGGTCAGCTGCAGTCACGGTGTAGTTCACACCATTGACATTCACCACTGTGCCATCGATTGCATCTGGTCCCAATGCCACTTGTGCATTGAAGCTGCCATCTGTGCCTAGCTCGTCTGCATTCAGGATTCCGTCGCCATTTAAGTCTTCAGGGATCGTGATCGCACCGATCAGGTCTGCCGGTAAGGTATCTACAGTGACGGTGACGTCTGCATCTGCAACATCCACGTTACCTTGCGCATCAACTGCCTCGGCATGGATTGCGACTGGGCCTTCGCCTGTCACAGGAATCGCTGCGGTGATGAAGCCGTTGGTCAGGTCAGCTGCAGTCACGGTGTAGTTCACACCATTGACATTCACCACTGTGCCATCGATTGCATCTGGTCCCAATGCCACTTGTGCATTGAAGCTGCCATCTGTGCCTAACTCGTCTGCATTCAGGATTCCGTCGCCATTTAAGTCTTCAGGGATCGTGATCGCACCGATCAGGTCTGCCGGTAAGGTATCTACAGTGACGGTTACGTCTGCATCTGCAACATCCACGTTACCTTGCGCATCAACTGCCTCGGCATGGATTGCGACTGGGCCTTCGCCTGTCACAGGAATCGCTGCGGTGATGAAGCCGTTGGTCAGGTCAGCTGCAGTCACGGTGTAGTTCACACCATTGACATTCACCACTGTGCCGTCAAGTGCATCTGGTCCCAATGCCACTTGTGCATTGAAGCTGCCATCTGTGCCTAACTCGTCTGCATTCAGGATTCCGTCGCCATTTAAGTCTTCAGGGATCGTGATCGCACCGATCAGGTCTGCCGGTAAGGTATCTACAGTGACGGTTACGTCTGCATCTGCAACATCCACGTTACCTTGCGCATCAACTGCCTCGGCATGGATTGCGACTGGGCCTTCGCCTGTCACAGGAATCGCTGCGGTGATGAAGCCGTTGGTCAGGTCAGCTGCAGTCACGGTGTAGTTCACACCATTGACATTCACCACTGTGCCATCGATTGCATCTGGTCCCAATGCCACTTGTGCATTGAAGCTGCCATCTGTGCCTAACTCGTCTGCATTCAGGATTCCGTCGCCATTTAAGTCTTCAGGGATCGTGATCGCACCGATCAGGTCTGCCGGTAAGGTATCTACAGTGACGGTTACGTCTGCATCTGCAACATCCACGTTACCTTGCGCATCAACTGCCTCGGCATGGATTGCGACTGGGCCTTCGCCTGTCACAGGAATCGCTGCGGTGATGAAGCCGTTGGTCAGGTCAGCTGCAGTCACGGTGTAGTTCACACCATTGACATTCACCACTGTGCCGTCAAGTGCATCTGGTCCCAATGCCACTTGTGCATTGAAGCTGCCATCTGTGCCTAACTCGTCTGCATTCAGGATTCCGTCGCCATTTAAGTCTTCAGGGATCGTGATCGCACCGATCAGGTCTGCCGGTAAGGTATCTACAGTGACGGTGACGTCTGCATCTGCAACATCCACGTTACCTTGCGCATCAACTGCCTCGGCATGGATTGCGACTGGGCCTTCGCCTGTCACAGGAATCGCTGCGGTGATGAAGCCGTTGGTCAGGTCAGCTGCAGTCACGGTGTAGTTCACACCATTGACATTCACCACTGTGCCGTCAAGTGCATCTGGTCCCAATGCCACTTGTGCATTGAAGCTGCCATCTGTGCCTAACTCGTCTGCATTCAGGATTCCGTCGCCATTTAAGTCTTCAGGGATCGTGATCGCACCGATCAGGTCTGCCGGTAAGGTATCTACAGTGACGGTGACGTCTGCATCTGCAACATCCACGTTACCTTGCGCATCAACTGCCTCGGCATGGATTGCGACTGGGCCTTCGCCTGTCACAGGAATCGCTGCGGTGATGAAGCCGTTGGTCAGGTCAGCTGCAGTCACGGTGTAGTTCACACCATTGACATTCACCACTGTGCCATCGATTGCATCTGGTCCCAATGCCACTTGTGCATTGAAGCTGCCATCTGTGCCTAGCTCGTCTGCATTCAGGATTCCGTCGCCATTTAAGTCTTCAGGGATCGTGATCGCACCGATCAGGTCTGCCGGTAAGGTATCTACAGTGACGGTGACGTCTGCATCTGCAACATCCACGTTACCTTGCGCATCAACTGCCTCGGCATGGATTGCGACTGGGCCTTCGCCTGTCACAGGAATCGCTGCGGTGATGAAGCCGTTGGTCAGGTCAGCTGCAGTCACGGTGTAGTTCACACCATTGACATTCACCACTGTGCCGTCAAGTGCATCTGGTCCCAATGCCACTTGTGCATTGAAGCTACCATCTGTGCCTAACTCGTCTGCATTCAGGATTCCGTCGCCATTTAAGTCTTCAGGGATCGTGATCGCACCGATCAGGTCTGCCGGTAAGGTATCTACAGTGACGGTGACGTCTGCATCTGCAACATCCACGTTACCTTGCGCATCAACTGCCTCGGCATGGATTGCGACTGGGCCTTCGCCTGTCACAGGAATCGCTGCGGTGATGAAGCCGTTGGTCAGGTCAGCTGCAGTCACGGTGTAGTTCACACCATTGACATTCACCACTGTGCCGTCAAGTGCATCTGGTCCCAATGCCACTTGTGCATTGAAGCTGCCATCTGTGCCTAACTCGTCTGCATTCAGGATTCCGTCGCCATTTAAGTCTTCAGGGATCGTGATCGCACCGATCAGGTCTGCCGGTAAGGTATCTATAGTGACGGTGACGTCTGCATCTGCAACATCCACGTTACCTTGCGCATCAACTGCCTCGGCATGGATTGCGACTGGGCCTTCGCCTGTCACAGGAATCGCTGCGGTGATGAAGCCGTTGGTCAGGTCAGCTGCAGTCACGGTGTAGTTCACACCATTGACATTCACCACTGTGCCGTCAAGTGCATCTGGTCCCAATGCCACTTGTGCATTGAAGCTGCCATCTGTGCCTAACTCGTCTGCATTCAGGATTCCGTCGCCATTTAAGTCTTCAGGGATCGTGATCGCACCGATCAGGTCTGCCGGTACAGTATCAATAGTGAGTGTTGCTGTATCAGTTGCAATATTTCCAGCTGGATCTGTCGCAGTTACGGTGACTGTATGTGGACCATCTGTTAATGCAGGCAATGTATTGTCTGCAAGTGCCCAAGTACCATCACCATTGTTCACTGCCGGATAGTCAGTGCCATCAACATTCACAACTATTGTTGCTGTTGGGTCGTTGATTGCCCCTGTTAAAGCTGGAGTGGTGTCGTTGGTAGTCACATCATCTAAAGATACAACTGGAACACTAGTATCAATCGTCACCACTGCAGTATCTGTTCCTGCATTGCCTACAGGGTCAGTTGCCGTCACGGTAATGGTGTGTGGACCATCAGTCAGTGCAGGCAAGGTATTGTCTGCAAGTGTCCAGGTGCCATCGCCATTGTTCGTCGCCGGGTAGTCAACACCATCCACATTCACAACAACTGTTGCTGTTGGATCATTGACTGTACCGGTGAGCGCTGGTGTGCTGTCGTTGGTGAGCACATCATCAAGCGCAACCACAGGGGCTGTGATGTCGGCAGAGACTGTTCCTGTGCCTGGCAATGAGGTATTGCCTGCAGGGTCAGTCGCTGTTGCCGTTACTGTATCGCCATCCACCAGGTTACCTGGGTTTGGTACTGACCAGCTACCATCTGTACCTGCAACGACTGTTGCAGTCGTGCCATCAGGATATGTCACAGTCACGGTTGAACCCGCTTCTGCTGTACCGCTGACTGGATCTGTTGCATTGATTGGATCAAGTACCGGCGCATTTGGTGCAGTGGTATCAATTGTCACCACTGCAGTATCTGTACCGGCATTACCTGTTGCATCTGTTGCAGTCACGGTAATGGTGTGTGGACCATCAGTCAGTGCAGGCAAGGTATTGTCTGCAAGTGTCCAGGTGCCATCGCCATTGTTCGTCGCCGGGTAGTCAACACCATCCACATTCACAACAACTGTTGCTGTTGGATCATTGACTGTACCGGTGAGCGCTGGTGTGCTGTCGTTGGTGAGCACATCATCAAGCGCAACCACAGGGGCTGTGATGTCGGCAGAGACTATTCCTGTGCCTGGCAATGAGGTATTGCCTGCAGGGTCAGTCGCTGTTGCCGTTACTGTATCGCCATCCACCAGGTTACCTGGGTTTGGTACTGACCAGCTGCCATCTGTGCCTGCGACTACGGTTGCAGTCGTGCCATCAGGATATGTCACAGTCACGGTTGAACCCGCTTCTGCTGTACCGCTGACTGGATCTGTTGCATTGATTGGATCAAGTACCGGCGCATTTGGTGCCGTGGTATCAATCGTCACCACTGCAGTATCTGTTCCTGCATTGCCTGCAGGGTCAGTTGCCGTCACGGTAATGGTGTGTGGACCATCAGTCAGTGCAGGCAAGGTATTGTCTGCAAGCGTCCAGGTGCCATCGCCATTGTTCGTCGCCGGGTAGTCAACACCATCCACATTCACAACAACTGTTGCTGTTGGATCGTTGACTGTACCGGTGAGCGCAGGTGTGCTGTCGTTGGTGAGCACATCATCAAGCGCTACCACTGGTGGCGTGATGTCTGCAGAGACTGTTCCTGTGCCTGGCAATGAGGTATTGCCTGCAGGGTCAGTCGCTGTTGCCGTTACTGTATCGCCATCCACCAGAGTACCTGGGTTTGGCACTGACCAGCTACCGTCTGTACCTGCAACGACTGTTGCAGTCGTACCATCCGGGAAGCTCACAGTTACAGTTGAACCTGCTTCTGCTGTACCGCTGACTGGATCTGTTGCATTGATTGGATCAAGTACCGGTGCATTTGGTGCAGTGGTATCAATTGTCACCACTGCAGTATCTGTACCGGCATTACCTGCTGCATCTGTTGCAGTCACGGTAATGGTGTGTGGACCATCAGTCAGTGCAGGCAAGGTATTGTCTGCAAGCGTCCAGGTGCCATCGCCATTGTTCGTCGCCGGGTAGTCAACACCATCCACATTCACAACAACTGTTGCTGTTGGATCGTTGACTGTACCGGTGAGCGCAGGTGTGCTGTCGTTGGTGAGCACATCATCAAGCGCTACCACTGGTGGCGTGATGTCTGCAGAGACTGTTCCTGTGCCTGGCAATGAGGTATTGCCTGCAGGGTCAGTCGCTGTTGCCGTTACTGTATCGCCATCCACCAGGTTACCTGGGTTTGGTACTGACCAGCTGCCATCTGTGCCTGCGACTACGGTTGCAGTCGTGCCATCAGGATATGTCACAGTCACGGTTGAACCCGCTTCTGCTGTACCGCTGACTGGATCTGTTGCATTGATTGGATCAAGTACCGGCGCATTTGGTGCCGTGGTATCAATCGTCACCACTGCAGTATCTGTTCCTGCATTACCTGCTGCATCTGTTGCAGTCACGGTAATGGTGTGTGGACCATCAGTCAGTGCAGGCAAGGTATTGTCTGCAAGTGTCCAGGTGCCATCACCATTGTTTACTGCCGGGTAGTCAGTGCCATCCACATTCACAACAACTGTTGCTGTTGGATCGTTGACTGTACCAGTTAACGCTGGTGTGCTGTCATTGGTGAGGACATCATCAAGCGCAACCACTGGTGGCGTGATGTCTGCAGAGACTGTTCCTGTGCCTGGCAATGAGGTATTGCCTGCAGGGTCAGTCGCTGTTGCAGTCACTGTATCGCCATCCACCAGAGTACCTGGGTTTGGTACTGACCAGCTACCATCTGTACCTGCAACGACTGTTGCAGTGGTACCGTCCGGGAAGCTTACAGTCACTGTTGAACCAGGTTCTGCTGTACCGCTGACTGGATCTGTTGCATTGATTGGATCAAGTACCGGTGCATTTGGTGCAGTGGTATCAATTGTCACCACTGCAGTATCTGTACCGGCATTACCTGCTGCATCTGTTGCAGTCACGGTAATGGTGTGTGGACCATCAGTCAGTGCAGGCAAGGTATTGTCTGCAAGTGTCCAGGTGCCATCGCCATTGTTCGTCGCCGGGTAGTCAACACCATCCACATTCACAACAACTGTTGCTGTTGGATCATTGACTGTACCGGTGAGCGCAGGTGTGCTGTCGTTGGTGAGCACATCATCAAGCGCTACCACTGGTGGCGTGATGTCTGCAGAGACTGTTCCTGTGCCTGGCAATGAGGTATTGCCTGCAGGGTCAGTCGCTGTTGCCGTTACTGTATCGCCATCCACCAGGTTACCTGGGTTTGGTACTGACCAGCTGCCATCTGTGCCTGCGACTACGGTTGCAGTCGTGCCATCAGGATATGTCACAGTCACGGTTGAACCCGCTTCTGCTGTACCGCTGACTGGATCTGTTGCATTGATTGGATCAAGTACCGGCGCATTTGGTGCCGTGGTATCAATCGTCACCACTGCAGTATCTGTTCCTGCATTGCCTGCAGGGTCAGTTGCCGTCACGGTAATGGTGTGTGGACCATCAGTCAGTGCAGGCAAGGTATTGTCTGCAAGTGTCCAGGTGCCATCACCATTGTTTACTGCCGGGTAGTCAGTGCCATCCACATTCACAACAACTGTTGCTGTTGGATCGTTGACTGTACCAGTTAACGCTGGTGTGCTGTCATTGGTGAGGACATCATCAAGCGCAACCACTGGTGGCGTGATGTCTGCAGAGACTGTTCCTGTGCCTGGCAATGAGGTATTGCCTGCAGGGTCAGTCGCTGTTGCAGTCACTGTATCGCCATCCACCAGAGTACCTGGGTTTGGTACTGACCAGCTACCATCTGTACCTGCAACGACTGTTGCAGTGGTACCGTCCGGGAAGCTTACAGTCACTGTTGAACCAGGTTCTGCTGTACCGCTGACTGGATCTGTTGCATTGATTGGATCAAGTACCGGTGCATTTGGTGCAGTGGTATCAATTGTCACCACTGCAGTATCTGTACCGGCATTACCTGCTGCATCTGTTGCAGTCACGGTAATCGTGTGTGGACCATCAGTCAGTGCAGGCAAGGTATTGTCTGCAAGCGTCCAGGTGCCATCACCATTGTTTACTGCCGGGTAGTCAGTGCCATCCACATTCACAACAACTGTTGCTGTTGGATCATTGACTGTACCGGTGAGCGCTGGTGTGCTGTCGTTGGTGAGCACATCATCAAGCGCAACCACAGGGGCTGTGATGTCGGCAGAGACTATTCCTGTGCCTGGCAATGAGGTATTGCCTGCAGGGTCAGTCGCTGTTGCCGTTACTGTATCGCCATCCACCAGGTTACCTGGGTTTGGTACTGACCAGCTGCCATCTGTGCCTGCGACTACGGTTGCAGTCGTGCCATCAGGATATGTCACAGTCACGGTTGAACCCGCTTCTGCTGTACCGCTGACTGGATCTGTTGCATTGATTGGATCAAGTACCGGCGCATTTGGTGCCGTGGTATCAATCGTCACCACTGCAGTATCTGTTCCTGCATTGCCTGCAGGGTCAGTTGCCGTCACGGTAATGGTGTGTGGACCATCAGTCAGTGCAGGCAAGGTATTGTCTGCAAGCGTCCAGGTGCCATCGCCATTGTTCGTCGCCGGGTAGTCAACACCATCCACATTCACAACAACTGTTGCTGTTGGATCGTTGACTGTACCGGTGAGCGCAGGTGTGCTGTCGTTGGTGAGCACATCATCAAGCGCTACCACTGGTGGCGTGATGTCTGCAGAGACTGTTCCTGTGCCTGGCAATGAGGTATTGCCTGCAGGGTCAGTCGCTGTTGCCGTTACTGTATCGCCATCCACCAGAGTACCTGGGTTTGGCACTGACCAGCTACCGTCTGTACCTGCAACGACTGTTGCAGTCGTACCATCAGGATATGTCACAGTTACAGTTGAACCTGCTTCTGCTGTACCGCTGACTGGATCTGTTGCATTGATTGGATCAAGTACCGGTGCATTTGGTGCAGTGGTATCAATTGTCACCACTGCAGTATCTGTACCGGCATTACCTGCTGCATCTGTTGCAGTCACGGTAATGGTGTGTGGACCATCAGTCAGTGCAGGCAAGGTATTGTCTGCAAGCGTCCAGGTGCCATCGCCATTGTTCGTCGCCGGGTAGTCAACACCATCCACATTCACAACAACTGTTGCTGTTGGATCGTTGACTGTACCGGTGAGCGCAGGTGTGCTGTCGTTGGTGAGCACATCATCAAGCGCTACCACTGGTGGCGTGATGTCTGCAGAGACTGTTCCTGTGCCTGGCAATGAGGTATTGCCTGCAGGGTCAGTCGCTGTTGCAGTCACTGTATCGCCATCCACCAGAGTACCTGGGTTTGGCACTGACCAGCTACCGTCTGTACCTGCAACGACTGTTGCAGTCGTACCATCCGGGAAGCTCACAGTTACAGTTGAACCTGCTTCTGCTGTACCGCTGACTGGATCTGTTGCATTGATTGGATCAAGTACCGGTGCATTTGGTGCAGTGGTATCAATTGTCACCACTGCAGTATCTGTACCGGCATTACCTGCTGCATCTGTTGCAGTCACGGTAATGGTGTGTGGACCATCAGTCAGTGCAGGCAAGGTATTGTCTGCAAGTGTCCAGGTGCCATCGCCATTGTTCGTCGCCGGGTAGTCAACACCATCCACATTCACAACAACTGTTGCTGTTGGATCATTGACTGTACCAGTTAACGCTGGTGTGCTGTCGTTGGTGAGCACATCATCAAGCGCAACCACAGGGGCTGTGATGTCGGCAGAGACTATTCCTGTGCCTGGCAATGAGGTATTGCCTGCAGGGTCAGTCGCTGTTGCCGTTACTGTATCGCCATCCACCAGGTTACCTGGGTTTGGTACTGACCAGCTACCATCTGTACCTGCAACGACTGTTGCAGTCGTGCCATCAGGATATGTCACAGTCACGGTTGAACCCGCTTCTGCTGTACCGCTGACTGGATCTGTTGCATTGATTGGATCAAGTACCGGCGCATTTGGTGCCGTGGTATCAATCGTCACCACTGCAGTATCTGTTCCTGCATTGCCTGCAGGGTCAGTTGCCGTCACGGTAATGGTGTGTGGACCATCAGTCAGTGCAGGCAAGGTATTGTCTGCAAGCGTCCAGGTGCCATCGCCATTGTTCGTCGCCGGGTAGTCAACACCATCCACATTCACAACAACTGTTGCTGTTGGATCGTTGACTGTACCGGTGAGCGCAGGTGTGCTGTCGTTGGTGAGCACATCATCAAGCGCTACCACTGGTGGCGTGATGTCTGCAGAGACTGTTCCTGTGCCTGGCAATGAGGTATTGCCTGCAGGGTCAGTCGCTGTTGCCGTTACTGTATCGCCATCCACCAGAGTACCTGGGTTTGGCACTGACCAGCTACCGTCTGTACCTGCAACGACTGTTGCAGTCGTACCATCCGGGAAGCTCACAGTTACAGTTGAACCTGCTTCTGCTGTACCGCTGACTGGATCTGTTGCATTGATTGGATCAAGTACCGGTGCATTTGGTGCAGTGGTATCAATTGTCACCACTGCAGTATCTGTACCGGCATTACCTGCTGCATCTGTTGCAGTCACGGTAATGGTGTGTGGACCATCAGTCAGTGCAGGCAAGGTATTGTCTGCAAGCGTCCAGGTGCCATCGCCATTGTTCGTCGCCGGGTAGTCAACACCATCCACATTCACAACAACTGTTGCTGTTGGATCGTTGACTGTACCGGTGAGCGCAGGTGTGCTGTCGTTGGTGAGCACATCATCAAGCGCTACCACTGGTGGCGTGATGTCTGCAGAGACTGTTCCTGTGCCTGGCAATGAGGTATTGCCTGCAGGGTCAGTCGCTGTTGCCGTTACTGTATCGCCATCCACCAGGTTACCTGGGTTTGGTACTGACCAGCTGCCATCTGTGCCTGCGACTACGGTTGCAGTCGTGCCATCAGGATATGTCACAGTCACGGTTGAACCCGCTTCTGCTGTACCGCTGACTGGATCTGTTGCATTGATTGGATCAAGTACCGGCGCATTTGGTGCCGTGGTATCAATCGTCACCACTGCAGTATCTGTTCCTGCATTGCCTGCAGGGTCAGTTGCCGTCACGGTAATGGTGTGTGGACCATCAGTCAGTGCAGGCAAGGTATTGTCTGCAAGTGTCCAGGTGCCATCACCATTGTTTACTGCCGGGTAGTCAGTGCCATCCACATTCACAACAACTGTTGCTGTTGGATCGTTGACTGTACCAGTTAACGCTGGTGTGCTGTCATTGGTGAGGACATCATCAAGCGCAACCACTGGTGGCGTGATGTCTGCAGAGACTGTTCCTGTGCCTGGCAATGAGGTATTGCCTGCAGGGTCAGTCGCTGTTGCAGTCACTGTATCGCCATCCACCAGAGTACCTGGGTTTGGCACTGACCAACTACCATCTGTACCTGCAACGACTGTTGCAGTGGTACCGTCCGGGAAGCTTACAGTCACTGTTGAACCAGGTTCTGCTGTACCGCTGACTGGATCTGTTGCATTGATTGGATCAAGTACCGGTGCATTTGGTGCAGTGGTATCAATTGTCACCACTGCAGTATCTGTACCGGCATTACCTGCTGCATCTGTTGCAGTCACGGTAATGGTGTGTGGACCATCAGTCAGTGCAGGCAAGGTATTGTCTGCAAGTGTCCAGGTGCCATCGCCATTGTTCGTCGCCGGGTAGTCAACACCATCCACATTCACAACAACTGTTGCTGTTGGATCGTTGACTGTACCGGTGAGCGCAGGTGTGCTGTCGTTGGTGAGCACATCATCAAGCGCTACCACTGGTGGCGTGATGTCTGCAGAGACTGTTCCTGTGCCTGGCAATGAGGTATTGCCTGCAGGGTCAGTCGCTGTTGCCGTTACTGTATCGCCATCCACCAGGTTACCTGGGTTTGGTACTGACCAGCTGCCATCTGTGCCTGCGACTACGGTTGCAGTCGTGCCATCAGGATATGTCACAGTCACGGTTGAACCCGCTTCTGCTGTACCGCTGACTGGATCTGTTGCATTGATTGGATCAAGTACCGGCGCATTTGGTGCCGTGGTATCAATCGTCACCACTGCAGTATCTGTTCCTGCATTGCCTGCAGGGTCAGTTGCCGTCACGGTAATGGTGTGTGGACCATCAGTCAGTGCAGGCAAGGTATTGTCTGCAAGTGTCCAGGTGCCATCACCATTGTTTACTGCCGGGTAGTCAGTGCCATCCACATTCACAACAACTGTTGCTGTTGGATCGTTGACTGTACCAGTTAACGCTGGTGTGCTGTCATTGGTGAGGACATCATCAAGCGCAACCACTGGTGGCGTGATGTCTGCAGAGACTGTTCCTGTGCCTGGCAATGAGGTATTGCCTGCAGGGTCAGTCGCTGTTGCAGTCACTGTATCGCCATCCACCAGAGTACCTGGGTTTGGTACTGACCAGCTACCATCTGTACCTGCAACGACTGTTGCAGTGGTACCGTCCGGGAAGCTTACAGTCACTGTTGAACCAGGTTCTGCTGTACCGCTGACTGGATCTGTTGCATTGATTGGATCAAGTACCGGTGCATTTGGTGCAGTGGTATCAATTGTCACCACTGCAGTATCTGTACCGGCATTACCTGCTGCATCTGTTGCAGTCACGGTAATCGTGTGTGGACCATCAGTCAGTGCAGGCAAGGTATTGTCTGCAAGCGTCCAGGTGCCATCACCATTGTTTACTGCCGGGTAGTCAGTGCCATCCACATTCACAACAACTGTTGCTGTTGGATCGTTGACTGTACCGGTGAGCGCTGGTGTGCTGTCGTTGGTGAGCACATCATCAAGCGCTACCACTGGTGGCGTGATGTCTGCAGAGACTGTTCCTGTGCCTGGCAATGAGGTATTGCCTGCAGGGTCAGTCGCTGTTGCCGTTACTGTATCGCCATCCACCAGGTTACCTGGGTTTGGTACTGACCAGCTGCCATCTGTGCCTGCGACTACGGTTGCAGTCGTGCCATCAGGATATGTCACAGTCACGGTTGAACCCGCTTCTGCTGTACCGCTGACTGGATCTGTTGCATTGATTGGATCAAGTACCGGCGCATTTGGTGCCGTGGTATCAATCGTCACCACTGCAGTATCTGTTCCTGCATTGCCTGCAGGGTCAGTTGCCGTCACGGTAATGGTGTGTGGACCATCAGTCAGTGCAGGCAAGGTATTGTCTGCAAGTGTCCAGGTGCCATCACCATTGTTTACTGCCGGGTAGTCAGTGCCATCCACATTCACAACAACTGTTGCTGTTGGATCGTTGACTGTACCAGTTAACGCTGGTGTGCTGTCATTGGTGAGGACATCATCAAGCGCAACCACTGGTGGCGTGATGTCTGCAGAGACTGTTCCTGTGCCTGGCAATGAGGTATTGCCTGCAGGGTCAGTCGCTGTTGCAGTCACTGTATCGCCATCCACCAGAGTACCTGGGTTTGGTACTGACCAGCTACCATCTGTACCTGCAACGACTGTTGCAGTGGTACCGTCCGGGAAGCTTACAGTCACTGTTGAACCAGGTTCTGCTGTACCGCTGACTGGATCTGTTGCATTGATTGGATCAAGTACCGGTGCATTTGGTGCAGTGGTATCAATTGTCACCACTGCAGTATCTGTACCGGCATTACCTGCTGCATCTGTTGCAGTCACGGTAATCGTGTGTGGACCATCAGTCAGTGCAGGCAAGGTATTGTCTGCAAGCGTCCAGGTGCCATCACCATTGTTTACTGCCGGGTAGTCAGTGCCATCCACATTCACAACAACTGTTGCTGTTGGATCGTTGACTGTACCGGTGAGCGCTGGTGTGCTGTCGTTGGTCAATACATCATTCAGAGCGACTGTTGGTGCTACTGCATCAACAACGCCTGTTGCAGGTCCTGATGTATTTCCAGCTGGATCTGTTGTAACAGCTGTAACTTCATCGCCATCATTGAGACCTGGGTTCGGTACAGTCCAAGTACCATCCGGGCCAGCTACAACACTTGCTGTGCTACCGTCCGGATAAGTTACTGTTACTGTTGAACCAGGTTCTGCTGTACCTGTAATTGGATCTGTCCCGTTCACCGGGTCAATCACTGGCACATTCGGAGCGGTCGTATCTACTGTCACGACACCCGTGTCTGTACCGGCATTACCTGCTGCATCTGTTGCAGTCACGGTAATCGTGTGTGGACCATCAGTCAGTGCAGGCAAGCTATTGTCTGCAAGCGTCCAGGTGCCATCACCATTGTTTACTGCCGGGTAGTCAGTGCCATCCACATTCACAACAACTGTTGCTGTTGGATCGTTGACTGTACCGGTGAGCGCTGGTGTGCTGTCGTTGGTCAATACATCATTCAGAGCGACTGTTGGTGCTACTGCATCAACAACGCCTGTTGCAGGTCCTGATGTATTTCCAGCTGGATCTGTTGTAACAGCTGTAACTTCATCGCCATCATTGAGACCTGGGTTCGGTACAGTCCAAGTACCATCCGGGCCAGCTACAACACTTGCTGTGCTACCGTCCGGATAAGTTACTGTTACTGTTGAACCAGGTTCTGCTGTACCTGTAATTGGATCTGTCCCGTTCACCGGGTCAATCACTGGCACATTCGGAGCGGTCGTATCTACTGTCACGACACCCGTGTCTGTACCCACATTACCTGCTGCATCTGTTGCAGTCACGGTAATCGTGTGTGGTCCATCAGTCAGTGCAGGCAAGCTATTGTCTGCAAGTGTCCAGGTGCCATCACCATTGTTTACTGCCGGGTAGTCAGTGCCATCCACATTCACAACAACTGTTGCTGTTGGATCGTTGACTGTACCGGTGAGCGATGGTGTGCTGTCGTTGGTCAATACATCATTCAGAGCGACTGTTGGTGCTACTGCATCAACAACGCCTGTTGCAGGTCCTGATGTATTTCCAGCTGGATCTGTTGTAACAGCTGTAACTTCATCGCCATCATTGAGACCTGGGTTCGGTACAGTCCAAGTACCATCCGGGCCAGCTACAACACTTGCTGTGCTACCGTCCGGATAAGTTACTGTTACTGTTGAACCAGGTTCTGCTGTACCTGTAATTGGATCTGTCCCGTTCACCGGGTCAATCACTGGCACATTCGGAGCGGTCGTATCTACTGTCACGACACCCGTGTCTGTACCGGCATTACCTGCTGCATCTGTTGCAGTCACGGTAATCGTGTGTGGTCCATCAGTCAGTGCAGGCAAGCTATTGTCTGCAAGTGTCCAGGTGCCATCACCATTGTTGGTCGCTGGATAGTTCACACCATCGACAGTCACCACCACAGTTGCTGTTGGGTCACTTACCGTACCTGTCAAAGGTGGTGTGCTGTCGTTGGTCAATACATCATTCAGAGCGACTGTTGGTGCTACTGCATCAACAACGCCTGTTGCAGGTCCTGATGTATTTCCAGCTGGATCTGTTGCTACTGCTGTAACTTCATCGCCATCATTGAGACCTGGGTTCGGTACAGTCCAAGTACCATCCGGGCCAGCTACAACACTTGCTGTGCTACCGTCCGGATAAGTTACTGTTACTGTTGAACCAGGTTCTGCTGTACCTGTAATTGGATCTGTCCCGTTCACCGGGTCAATCACTGGCACATTCGGAGCGGTCGTATCTACTGTATATGTTTGTGTGTCGTTAACAGTACTGCTATTACCAGCTGCATCTGTAAACGTTACTTTCGCATCAATGGTTTTATCTACATCTGCCGTTAAGCCGCTACCCGGTACACTTACTGTCCATGTACCCGCTACGCTGTCTACAGTTGCGGTATAAGTTACCCCATTAATAACAACTGTAACGGCTGTATTCGTCGCATCTGCCGGAACATTTTTCAATACACCTGTAATGGTGACATTGCCTGATGCTTCTGACGCATTAATCACGTTGTCCGCTGTGACAGAGTCAACTGCAAAGTTAACGCCATCTGTATTTGGCCCAACTGCATCAACAATAGCTGTACCTGGTCCTGATGTATTTCCAGCTGGATCTGTTGCTACTGCTTCAACTTCATCGCCATCATTCAGACCTGGGTTCGGTACAGTCCAGTTACCATCCGGTCCTGCTACAACACTTGCTGTACTACCGTCTGGATAAGTTACTGTTACTGTTGAACCAGGTTCTGCTGTACCTGTAATCGGGTCTGTCCCGTTCACCGGGTCAATCACTGGCACATTCGGTGCTGTGGTATCTACTGTATATGTTTGTGTGTCGTTAACAGTACTGCTATTACCAGCTGCATCTGTAAACGTTACTTTCGCATCAATGGTTTTATCTACATCTGCCGTTAAGCCGCTACCCGGTACACTTACTGTCCATGTACCCGCTACGCTGTCTACAGTTGCGGTATAAGTTACCCCATTAATAACAACTGTAACGGCTGTATTCGTCGCATCTGCCGGAACATTTTTGAGAACGCCTGTAATTGTGACATTGCCTGATGCTTCTGACGCATTAATCACGTTGTCCGCTGTGACAGAGTCAACTGCAAAGTTAACACCATCTGTATTTGGCCCAACTGCATCAACAATAGCTGTACCTGGTCCTGATGTATTTCCAGCTGGATCTGTTGCTACTGCTTCAACTTCATCGCCATCATTCAGACCAGGGTTATCTACTGACCAACTACCATCCGGTCCTGCTACAACACTTGCTGTACTGCCGTCTGGATAAGTTACTGTCACTGTTGAACCAGGTTCTGCTGTACCTGTAATTGGATCTGTCCCGTTAACCGGGTCAATCACTGGGGCTGCTGGGGCTGTAGTATCAACTGTATATGTTTGTGTGTCGTTAACAGTACTGCTATTACCTGCTGCATCTGTAAACGTTACTTTCGCATCAATGGTTTTATCTGCATCTGCCGTTAAGCCACTACCTGGTACACTTACACTCCAAGTGCCTGCAACTTTATCTACTGTTGCAGTATACGTTTGACCATTAATAACAACAGTAACGACTGTATTCGTCGCATCTGCCGGAACATTTTTGAGAACGCCTGTAATTGTGACATTGCCTGATGCTTCTGACGCATTAATCACGTTGTCCGCTGTGACAGAGTCAACTGCAAAGTTAACACCATCTGTATTTGGCCCAACTGCATCAACAATAGCTGTACCTGGTCCTGATGTATTTCCAGCTGGATCTGTTGCTACTGCTTCAACTTCATCGCCATCATTCAGACCAGGGTTATCTACTGACCAACTACCATCCGGTCCTGCTACAACACTTGCTGTACTACCGTCTGGATAAGTTACTGTTACTGTTGAACCAGGTTCTGCTGTACCTGTAATTGGATCTGTCCCGTTCACCGGGTCAATCACTGGCACATTCGGAGCGGTCGTATCTACTGTCACGACACCCGTGTCTGTACCGGCATTACCTGCTGCATCTGTTGCAGTCACGGTAATCGTGTGTGGTCCATCAGTCAGTGCAGGCAAGCTATTGTCTGCAAGTGTCCAGGTGCCATCACCATTGTTGGTCGCTGGATAGTTCACACCATCGACAGTCACCACCACAGTTGCTGTTGGGTCACTTACCGTACCTGTCAAAGGTGGTGTGCTGTCGTTGGTCAATACATCATTCAGAGCGACTGTTGGTGCTACTGCATCAACAATAGCTGTACCTGGTCCTGATGTATTTCCAGCTGGATCTGTTGCTACTGCTTCAACTTCATCGCCATCATTCAGACCTGGGTTCGGTACAGTCCAGTTACCATCCGGTCCAGCTACAACACTTACTGTGCTACCGTCCGGATAAGTTACTGTTACTGTTGAACCAGGTTCTGCTGTACCTGTAATCGGGTCTGTCCCGTTCACCGGGTCAATCACTGGCACATTCGGTGCAGTGGTATCTACTGTATAGCTTTGCGTATCTTTAACAGTGCTGCTATTACCTGCTGCATCTGTAAACGTCACAGTAGCATCTATTGTTTGATCTGAATCTGCTTTTAAACCACTGCCCGGCACACTTACTGTCCATGTACCTGCTGCTTTATCAACAGTTGCAGTATAAGTTACCCCATTAATAACAACTGTAACGGCAGTAGTGGCCGCATCTGCTGGAATATTTTTCAAAATACCAGTAATGGTGACATTACCTGCTGCTTCTGAGGCATTAAGTACATTATCAGATGTAACGGAATTAACAGAGAAAGTTACCCCGTCCGTATTTGGTGGTGTTGTGTCGGTAGGTGTTGAAGAGTCGTCATTATTACTATCACTGTTTGATGCTGCTGCAATGATACCACCCGCAACTAATGGGATAGCCCATAACCATGGATTTATGCCCGCATCGTGATAAAGCAATGGTTCAATTGAAGAAATAGGCTGATAAATAACATCAGACACCAACTCTTGTGGTGCCTCTGCAGGTAAAGCGGCTGGTAAATCTTCAGCTACGAGTGCTTGTGGTTCAACATCACTGTCAGCATCAGCATCGGCATCAGCATCCGCGTCTGCATCATTTTCAGCATCTTTAAATTTTGCCCAGATTAACTGTCCATTTTCGTCTTGAAAAACAAGGCTGTTATCTTTAGGCTCAGCTGTTCCACTAAAAAAGCCTTCAATAACAATTGTCTCGCCATTTTTAAGGCGAATGACTGCATTGGTTCCCTCCCTATTCACTACCAATACATCACTGGCAGCCACTTTTACTAATACCACCGACGCTTCTGTAAGCGATGCGGAAGTTCCCTTGATGGTTGACAAGGTGTCGTGACTATCCTTGGCAATAATTTGTATTTCAGGCATATCTGTATTCCTTTTATATTATTGATTTAAATGATTTTATGTATAATTCTTTTTACTTAATGTTTTCAAGTTTTTGACCTACAACTTAAAAACATTAAGTAATGTGATCATTTTTACATTAAACACTTTAAAATAAAAAAAACAAATACTAAAGTACCTATAGAAAAAATTTTAATTAATACAAATTATATATAAGTCTTCTTTAAGTTTTTCTTGTGTTAATTTAACTAAAAATTGCATTAAACGTTTTATATATAAAACAAATTTAATATTTTATTATTTACCATTTGTTGAAATATCACTTAATTAAAATATTCATATAACAATTATTAATATCTTAATAAAATAAAATATATTATTAATTATATATATAGAAAAAAAAGGCTTTAGGTAATATTTTACTATTACACTAAAACCTAATTTTTAAATATCTTATAAAATTTAAAACTGAAAATATTTAGAAATTATCAGGACTCTCAAATCGTTTTACTTCTTGTAACTTATTTGGGTCGTGCATTGTTGCAATTCCATCTTCAGTTTTTTGGTCCACCAAAATATCCGGATTAAAAACGGTAATCGTTTCTCTACCCAGTGCATCCTCTCCAACAATATATTGAAAGCCTCTCCGATTCATCTTATGACACAATCTTTGATATAGACCTTTTAGTCCTTCGGTTTCTTCATTGGGATTGTAATAGAAAGCATTCATCACAGCTGGTAGGCCTAGACCACATACAATGCCTGACAACAACACACTAATAAAAGTATAGCCAATCAGGATACTGCTATATGGACTTAATGCCGGAATATTGGCAACTGCCAAAATCAATGCAAGTGAAATTCCGCCTCGTACCCCACCCCAAGATAAAATGGTTAAACTACCATTATAACTTTTCATTTTCCGCATGTTCGGGAAAAAGGCAAAAGCCATAAAGTTGGCAGCAAAACGAGAGATATGAAGTATAAAGAATGCAACAATACCACCTAAAATTAGGCTAAAGTTTAAATCAAGAATAAATAACTCTAAGCCAATTAAAGTAAACAGGAATGAGTTGATAATTCCTTCTACGGTATGCCAAAAATGATTAATTTCTTGAATCTCTCGCTCTTCGCGTATTTCTTTCCATTTGTTTCCAACAATTAAACCGCCAATTACACAAGCAATTGGTGCTGATGCATGAGCAAACAAAGCAACCAAATATGCTCCACTCGCGAGCAAAGCTGTTGTGAGAATCAGAGATTCCATTTCGTGTTTACCACGTAATAGACGCAATACCCCTACCCCAAATGCCCAACCAATTCCGACCGCAACAACGATTTCATAGAGTAAAGCTTCTAGTGTCGCTATCAACGAAAAATGTTCACCTTGTAAAACATTGAGCAAAGTCATAAATAATGCAATACACATTGCATCATTAAACAGTGACTCACCTTCTAGTTTAACAATCAAATGATGCGGCGCACGAATCGAACTAAGTACACCTTTAATTCCAATTGGGTCTGTTGCCCCTAAAGCGGCGCCTAAAAGTAAAAGCACCAGAATTGGCACATGATATCCAACCAGTAGTTGGAACCCATAGAGCAATCCACCAAATAAAACAGCGCAAATGACTAATGCAATGGTGGCCAAAATACTGATTTGCTTCCAGTAACTTCTTAAATCAGAAATTTTAAATTTAAGTGCTGAAGAAGTTAGAATAAAACAGATCACACCATTAATTAAAAAATCGTAGAAGTCGATATGACGTACTACTTCCTCAATATGGTGAATATTGATGGTAATAAATTCGTTACCATTTAACAGACTAGCCCCCCATTGCAAAATAAAGACAAAAATTGCCGAAACCAGAGGTACACCAATAGCCTGTGGAAAGCCCAAAATACGCTTATTAAAAATCGTGGTGGCTATTGAGAGCGCAAAAACCACTGTAAGTGCTTGTAGTAGAAAAAAATTACCCATGAATACCCTTCTTCGGGTCAACGACCAAATAAAAGAAACTTTGCTAGATCGACCAAACTGAACAAAAAAGCTGGCATTAACAATGCCATAATTTAAAAAACAAAAACTAAGACACAAGTTTAACGAATTGATTGAACAATCTATCACTCTGTTAAATTTCTTAACATTATTTATAGTTATGATCTAAAAAAATGGATGAGCTTATAAAATACTTTTAACAAGACCCATCCGTTTAGGCCTAGATTGCATTATTAAAGGTATCACACTGGTTGATATCGCCAGTTTTTAAACCGACCTGAAACCAATGCATTCGTTGTTCACTACTCCCATGAGTAAAGCTATCTGGAACAACCTGACCAGTAGAGCGCTTCTGTAAATAATCATCTCCAATTTTTTGAGCAGCATCCATCGCTTCTTCAATATCACCTTGCTCTAAAAATTGTGTACGTTGCTGATTATGACTCGCCCAAATACCAGCCAAACAATCAGCTTGCAACTCTTGGCGAACAGATAATTGATTACCTTCTCTTTGGCTCACTTGTGCACGCGCTTGTTGTACTTGTGAAGAAATACCAAGCAAGGTTTGAACATGATGCCCTACCTCATGTGCAACAACATAAGCTTGAGCAAAATCGCCTGCCTGATCTTGTCTGGAAAGTTCAGATTGGTTTTGCTCACCAGAAATTCCCATTTGCTGACGCATATCTTTAAAGAATTCTGTATCGATATAAACCTTCTGGTCTGCCGGACAATAAAATGGCCCCATTGCAGATTGGGCAGTACCACACCCTGACTGAATCATTCCACTAAACAACACCAATCTTGGCGGCGTATAGGTTTTACCTAACTGTTTAAATATAGGAGTCCACGTATCTTCTATATCAGCCAAAACAGTTCCAACAAAATCAGAGGCTTCTTTTTGCTCGGCTGTTAAACTTTCTGGTGCAGTTGCATTTGACTGTTGTGATGCAGTGACCTGCTGAGTTGCCTGATAAGCCTGTTGGGGATCAACCCCAAAAAACTTCCACGCAACAAATGCAACAACCAAACCAATAATGCTGATACCACCTGCTCTAACACCGCCACCACCTCGACGATCTTCAACATTGGTACTAATTCGACGACCTTTCCAGCGCATAATTTCCCTCTTATTTTAGAATGGCATCATGAACCCGATGCTTTTTTTGGCCACATTTTTTGTATTAAGCTCACAATTAATAAAACAATTGCACCAGCAACCAGTCCTATTACAAAGTTAACCAGTGTCGGTGTTAAAGCACCAATGATATTTCCTACCGCTGGTATAGTCTCAACATGGTCCACTGTATTTTCAGTTAAATGATGTAGGAAAGGAATAGTATGATTAATGATCCCTCCCCCTACCAAAAACATTGCAATAGTGCCGACAATAGAAAGTAACTTCATCAAAATAGGTGCAAATGCGAGCAAGCCACGACCTAAAGTCTGCTTAAAAGATGCCGTTTGATCTGTTAGATATAATCCAAGATCATCAATCTTAACAATCATGGCAACCAAGCCATAAACACCAATTGTCATCACAACTGCAATAATGCTGAGTACACTTACTTTAGTCATTAAGGTAGCAGTAGCAACGGTACCCAGAGAGATCACAACAATTTCTGCAGATAAAATAAAGTCTGTGCGAACAGCACCTTTGATTTTATCTTTTTCAAATGTTGCTAAATCTAATTCTTCGTTTTCAAGCTCTGCTTTGGCCTCCTCAGGAGTAGAGGACTTTTTATGCATAATGGTATGAAGAACTTTTTCCACTCCCTCATAACATAAAAATAAGCCACCTAGCATTAACAAAGGGTTAATGAGCCAAGGTGCAACCACACTAATTAATAATGCTAAAGGAACTAAAATAAGTTTATTAACAAATGAGCCTTTAGCCACTTTCCAAACAATAGGAAGCTCACGATCTGCACGAACTCCTGTGACTTGCTGAGCATTCAAGGCTAAATCGTCACCTAAAACTCCGGCAGTTTTCTTTGCTGCCATTTTGCTCATTAAAGCAACGTCATCTAAAATTGTTGCAATATCATCTAGTAATAAAAGTAAGCCACTTGCCATTTCTTATCCAAGTTTGTATTTATTACGCTATTGTAAGATGATTTTTTTGAATTTCTGTAATTTTACTGAATAAATTCACAATATTATTTTAAGAAAAGTTTACCCAATCGCTGACGAATTTTTTTTATTTCCCGTACAATAATGCCAATCTTTTATATTGCAGGGCTTACTACCCCTGATTAAGCCAATAAGACAGTGGAATAAATAATGAGTAATGTTGATCAGCGTCCAATTATTTTGACAGGCGACCGCCCAACCGGACAACTTCATCTTGGGCATTTTGTCGGTTCTTTGCGTTCTCGTGTAGGTTTACAGGATAGCCATCATCAACATCTCTTATTAGCAGATGCTCAAGCATTAACAGACAATGCAGATAATCCAGATAAAGTCCGTCGCAATATTTTGGAAGTTGCTCTAGATTATTTAGCTGTAGGCATTGATCCAACAAAAACCACGATTTGCGTACAATCATGCTTGCCAGCACTGAATGAGCTCACCATGCTCTATCTTAACTTCGTGACGGTTGCACGCTTAGAACGTAACCCGACCATTAAGTCTGAAATTCAAATGCGCGGTTTCGAGCGTGACATTCCGGCTGGTTTCCTCTGCTACCCTGTTGCACAAGCTGCTGACATTACTGCTTTCAAAGCGACTGTGGTTCCAGTGGGTGAAGATCAGATTCCAATGATTGAACAAACCAATGAAATTGTACGTCGAATAAACCGTCAAATCGGCCAAGACCTTTTGCCTGAATGTAAAGCTTTGCTTTCAAATATGGCACGTTTACCTGGTTTTGATGGCAAGGCAAAAATGTCTAAATCATTAGGCAATACCATTGTTTTAAATGCTTCTGATAAAGACATTAAAAAAGCTGTAAATGCAATGTATACCGATCCAAATCATCTTCGTATTGAAGATCCAGGTCAGGTTGAAGGAAACATTGTATTTACTTACTTAGATGCATTTGATCCAAATAAAGAAGAAGTTGAAGAATTAAAAACGCATTATCGTCGCGGCGGTCTAGGTGATGGAACTGTTAAAAAACGCCTTGAAGGTGTTTTGAAAGAATTGATCACCCCTATCCGTGAACGTCGTGAAGAACTTGCTAAAGATCCAGATTACATTATGGATGTTTTACGTCAAGGTACAGATAAATGTCGTCTTATTACTCAACAAACATTAGATGAAGTTAAAGACGGTTTAGGATTATTTAAATTCTAATTCCTTTAAAAACTAAAAGCCCTTCGGGGCTTTTTTTGGCTCATCAGACTCAATTTTTTAGAATTCCTAATATATTCCTTCTCATTCACATGCTTTTACCCTATTAACGTGAAGTAACACTTATTAACGCTAATAGCGATGAAGAATTTCTTAACTATCTCTATTATTTGTAATGTAGGTTACATCATATGAACCTCACGACATTTCTCCTTAAACCGAAACTGTTTTTACAGATTCGTTGTTCTACGCAATGATCACCCCAATCATTGCGTATTTTTTTGCTTAAACATTTTATTTTGTCTTCTTTAGAAATTTTATTTTTGATTTATAGATAAAAAAACACCGCATCATTTTCAGATGCGGTGTTTTTTAAGATTTAGGGTAAAGCGATTAAGCTAAACCTTTCTCTTTTAAAACTTGCAACATTGTTGAACCAAGCTCAGCTGGGCTACGAGTGTAAGCCATTCCCGCGCGTTCAAATGCAGCGAATTTCTCTTCAGCAGTACCTTGACCACCAGAAATGATCGCACCAGCGTGACCCATACGCTTACCTTTAGGTGCAGTTACACCAGCAATGTAACCTACTACAGGCTTAGTCACGTTAGATTTGATGAATTCAGCAGCTTCTTCTTCCGCTGTACCACCGATCTCACCGATCATGATGATAGCATCAGTATCTGGATCGTCTTGGAACAATTGAAGAGCTTCGATTTGGTTCATACCTGGGATTGGATCACCACCAATACCGATACAAGTAGATTGACCTAAACCAAGCTTAGTTGTTTGAGCAACAGCTTCATAAGTCAATGTACCTGAACGTGAAATGATACCAATACGACCTGGTTGGTGGATGTGACCAGGCATAATACCGATCTTACATTCACCCGGAGTGATCACGCCTGGGCAGTTAGGACCAACTAAACGAGTACCGTTACCGTTAGTTTCTAAGTAGCGTTTTGCTTTAAGCATGTCAATTGTTGGAACACCTTCAGTGATCACAACGATTAGGCCAACACCTGAATCAACCGCTTCAACGATAGAGTCTAAAACGAATGGAGCTGGTACATAGATTACAGATGCATCTGCATTTGTTTCACGTACAGCTTCTTTCATTGTGTTGAATACTGGCAAGTCAAGGTGAGTAGTACCACCTTTACCTGGAGTAACACCACCAACAACTTTTGTACCGTAGTCTAAAGCTTGTGCAGAGTGGAAAGTACCGTTTTTACCAGTAAAACCTTGTACCAATACTTTAGTGTCTTTATTAATTAATACGCTCATGATTGATACTCCCCTTACGCTTTAACTGCAGCTACAACTTTTTCTGCGGCATCAGACAAGCCGTTCGCAGAAATTAATTTCAAACCAGATTCATCAAGTAATTTAGCACCTAATTCAGCGTTGTTACCTTCTAAACGAACAACAACTGGAACAGTTACGTTTACTTCTTGAACCGCTGCAATAATCGCTTCAGCAATCATGTCACAACGTACGATACCACCGAAGATGTTGATTAAAACACCTTGTACAGATGTATCAGCAAGGATGATTTTGAACGCTTCGATTACACGTTCTTTAGTTGCACCGCCACCAACGTCAAGGAAGTTTGCAGGCTGACCACCATAAAGTTTAATGATGTCCATTGTTGCCATTGCAAGACCAGCACCGTTAACCATACAACCAATGTTACCCTCTAAAGCAACATAGTTAAGATCAAATTCAGATGCTTTTAACTCCCGCTCATTCTCTTGAGACTTGTCACGTAAAGCAGCAACTTTAGGTAAACGGTAAAGTGCGTTAGAGTCGATACCAACTTTTGCATCTACACATAAAATATCGCCATTTTCACGAACTGAAAGTGGGTTAATTTCGAATAATGCAAAGTCATTTTCAACAAATGCTTGGTAAGCAGCAGCCATAATTTTAACAAATTGGCTGATTTGCTTGTCTTTCAAACCTAAAGCAAACGCAACTTCACGCGCTTGGAATGGTTGTAAGCCAACTAATGGATCAACTTCAACTTTGATAATTTTTTCTGGAGTTTCTTCTGCAACTTTCTCGATTTCTACACCACCTTCTGTAGAAGCCATGAAAGTAATACGACGGCTAGAACGGTCTACAACCGCGCCCAAGTAAAGCTCACGCTCAACTGGGTATACGTCTTCAGCAACAATAATGCTGTTTACTGGTTGACCATTTGCATCAGTTTGATACGTTACAAGACGAGTACCAATAATGTTATTTGCAAATTCGATAACATCTTCTTTAGATTTTGCAACTTTAACGCCACCAGCCTTACCGCGACCACCAGCATGAACTTGCGCTTTCATTACCGCGAATTTACCACCAAGCTGTTCGAATGCAGCAACTGCTTCGTCTGCATTGGTTGCCAAGATACCTTCTTGTACCGGCATACCATATTCTTTCAATAACGCTTTAGCTTGATACTCATGTAAGTTCATTTAGTTACCTACTTAACTTTGTTTGTTGTCTTCAATTTGCGCAACATTCTCATGTTGTATATGCAAATTGCTGTCTACTCTATCACCTTGATGTTTTTTTAATCACACCATCAAATGTGAAAAAGAGCGGAGAACCGCTCTTTATTTTATTTACGCTTACGTTGAATCGCGTGAATTGCACGACCATCTACAGCAAGTGCAGCTTCATGAACAACTTCAGAGAATGTTGGATGACCAAATGTCATTAACTGAAGATCTTCAACAGAAGATACAAATTCAAGTGCGATCATACCTTGGTGTACGATATCAGATGCAGCAGGTCCAATGACATGCATACCTAATAAACGGTCAGTTTTTGCATCAGCAACGAACTTAACAAAACCAGCACCTTCACCCGCAGCTAAAGCACGACCATTTACAGCAAAACCGAATTGACCAGTTTTAACTTCATGACCTTTTTCTTTAGCTTGTTCTTCAGTTAAACCAACCCATGCCGCTTCCGGATGTGTATAGATAACAGAAATGATTGTGTCATAGTTCACTTGAGCTGCATGACCGTGAATACGCTCAACAGCCATTACACCTTCTTCCATTGCTTTATGAGCAAGCATTGGACCACGAACCAAGTCACCAATTGCATATACACCTTCTACAGAAGTTGCACAGTAATCGTTTACTTCAACTAAACCACGTTCAGTCAATTTAATGCCTGAATCATCTGCCAATAAACCTTCTGCATAAGCTTTACGGCCTACACAAACGATTAATTTGTCAAAAGTTTGAGTTTTTTCTTCGCCACCTTGGGTGTATTTAACAGTCACTTCGCGACCATTGATTTCAGTACCAGCAACTTTAGCGCCAATACGAATATCAAGACCTTGCTTAGTTAAAAGTTTTTGGTAGTCTTTTGCCAAAGCTTTATCAGCCATTGGTAAAAATGCATCCATTGCTTCAAATACAACAACTTCAGCACCAAGACGACGCCAAACAGAACCAAGCTCTAAACCGATTACACCAGCACCAATAACACCTAAACGTTTAGGTACTTCTTGGAAGTTTAATGCGCCAGTTGAATCAACAATAATATCTTGATCTACAGGAGCTACTGGAATATTTACAGGTACAGAACCAGACGCAAGAATCACGTATTTAGGTTCTAAAACTTGAGTTTCACCTTCGTGCGAAACAAACTCAACTTTTTTACCAGCAAGTAATTTACCAGTACCTTTTAACCACTCAATACCATTGCCTTTAAGCAATTGATCGACACCGCCAGTTAATTGGTCAACAACTTTATCTTTACGAGCAAGAAGCTTAGCAAGATCAAAATTCACTTCACCTGTAGTAATACCGTGATCAGCTAAATGATGCACTGTATCTTCATAACGATGAGAAGAATCAAGTAATGCTTTAGAAGGAATACAACCTACGTTTAAGCATGTACCACCTAAAGATGGCTTACCGTTGTGAATACGTTTTTCGATACAAGCGACTTTAAAGCCTAGTTGAGCAGCACGAATTGCAGCTTCATAACCACCAGGACCACCGCCAATAACAACAAGATCAAATTGTTGAGACATTGTTTATCTCCATGGTCCGAGATAGAGGATCACTCTATCTCGGTAATATTATTCGAAGAAATTAAAGATCAAGGATGAGTTTAGCTGGTTCTTCTAACAATTCTTTGATTGCTACCAAGAAACCTACTGCTTCTTTACCATCGATCATACGGTGGTCATAAGAAAGCGCTAAATACATCATTGGCAAGATTTCAACTTGACCATTTACAGCCATAGGACGCTCTTGGATTTTGTGCATACCCAAGATACCAGTTTGCGGCTGATTCAAAATTGGAGTTGAAAGTAATGAACCGAAAGTACCACCGTTAGTGATAGTGAAAGTACCACCAGTCATTTCTTCGATAGATAATTTACCATCGCGCGCTTTAGCAGCATAAGCACCAATACCTGCTTCAACTTCTGCATAGCTCATACGATCAGTATCACGTAATACTGGAACAACAAGACCACGATCAGAAGATACTGCAACACCGATGTCATAGTAACCGTGATAAACAATATCATCGCCATCAATTGAAGCATTTACCGCAGGATAGCGCTTAAGTGCTTCAGTTACAGCTTTAACAAAGAATGACATGAAGCCTAAACGAGCACCATGGCGTTTTTCAAACGCATCTTTATATTGCTTACGCAATTCCATGATTGGCTTCATGTTAACTTCGTTAAATGTAGTTAACATTGCAGTTTCTTGAGTTGCAGAAAGAAGACGCTCAGCTACACGCTTACGTAAACGAGTCATTGGAACACGTTTTTCGATACGCTCACCAACAGCTACGCTTAACGGAGTAACGTTAGCAGCTGGTTTAGTTTGATGGTTTGCCACATCTTCTTTAGTAATACGACCACCGCGACCAGTACCTTGTACGTCAGCAGCAGCAATACCAGTTTCAGACAAAGCTTTACGAACTGCAGGAGCTTGACCAGATACAGCTTCAGTGCGCTCAACAACAGGAGCCGCACCAGCTTGAGTTTGAGCAACTGCTTGCTCTACTGCAGGAGCAGCCGCTGCACCAGCACCAGCTTCAAACTGAGCAATCACTTCGTCAGAAAGAACTGTATCGCCTTCACCTTTAATGATTGCAACTAAGCTACCATCTGCAGGAGCAACCACTTCTAAAACAACTTTGTCGGTTTCAATATCACAGATTACTTCATCACGTGATACAGGTTCACCCACCTTTTTGTGCCAAGTTGCGATGGTTCCATCTGCAACAGACTCTGGGAATACCGGTGCTTTAATTTCGGTTGCCATTATTGAGAATCTCCTGATTGTTCAGCTTCGATTGCCAATGCATCATTAATTAGCTGAGCTTGTTGTTTTGCATGCAAGTACGGTGAGCCACAAGCTGGTGCAGCAGAAGCTTCACGACCTGCAAAACTGATACGGATTTGTTTGCCAGATTTTAAGATATCGTCGTATAAACGCGGTGCGATAAATAACCAAGCGCCTTGGTTTTTCGGCTCTTCTTGTGTCCAAACAAGTTCTTTCACGTTTGGATATGCAGCCAAGATTTCCGCAAGACGTTGTTCTGGGTATGGATATAACTGTTCAATACGTACAATTGCGACGTTTGTTAAGTTTTGTTCACGACGTTTTTCAAGTAAGTCGTAATAAACTTTACCACCACAAAGTACAAGACGAGTTACATCTGACTTGTTAATTTGATCGATTTCGTCAATTACAGTCTGGAATGAACCATTTGCAAGCTCTTCTAAAGTAGAAGTAGCAAGTTTATGACGAAGTAAAGATTTCGGTGACATTACGATCAATGGCTTACGAATTGGGCGTACAGCTTGACGACGTAATGCATGGAAAATCTGTGCAGGTGTCGTTGGAGTGATCACTTGCATGTTGTCTTCAGCACATAACTGTAAGAAACGTTCTAAACGAGCTGATGAATGCTCTGGACCTTGACCTTCGAAACCGTGTGGTAACAACATTGTTAAACCACAAACTCGCTCCCATTTAGTCTCGCCAGAAGCAATAAACTGGTCAATTACAACTTGAGCACAGTTTACGAAGTCACCAAATTGCGCTTCCCAAATGATTAAGCTCTTAGGAATTGTAGTTGCATAACCATATTCAAATGCAAGAACAGCTTCTTCAGACAATAAAGAATCGTAAATTGCAAAACGAGGTTGGTTCTCTTTGACATTGCAAAGTGGAATATATGTTGAACCATCAACTTGGTTATGCAATTTTGCATGACGGTGTGAGAATGTACCACGCCCAACGTCTTCACCAGTAATACGAACAAGGTAATCTTCATCGATCAAGGTTGCGTACGCTAAAGTTTCAGCAGCGCCCCAGTTCAATGCAATTTCACCAGTTTGCATTTTCACACGATCTTCAATTACTTTTTGCACTTGACGCTGCATAACAAATCCTTCCGGAAGTTTGCTCATGCCTTCGCCTAATTCTTTTAAGCGATTTAAGTCAAATGAAGTATCCCAATCGTCTGTGTAGTCATGGCCCAAATAAGGCGTCCAATCAACGAACATTTTCGTATTTGGTTCAAGTACCAAAGCGTTTGCCACATGGTTTCCGGCTTCTAAATCTGCACGGTAATCTTCAACCATTTGGTCTGCTTCAGCACGATCAATTACTTTTTGTTGAACAAGCTGATCTGAATAGAGTGTACGAGTTGTTGCTTTTTTAGCAATCACTTGATACATCAATGGTTGTGTACCAGATGGCTCATCTGCTTCGTTATGACCACGACGACGGTAACAGAACAAGTCAAGCACAACATCTTTACGGAATTCGTGACGGAAATCATGTGCTAATTGAGTAGCAAAGATTACTGCTTCAGGATCATCGCCATTCACATGGAAGATTGGCGTCTGAATCATTTTTGCAACGTCAGTACAATATTCAGTAGAACGCGCATCACGTGGATCAGAAGTTGTAAAACCAACTTGGTTGTTCACGATAATGTGTACAGTACCACCAACCGTATAGCCACGAGTTTGTGACATCTGGAAGGTTTCCATGTTCACACCTTGACCTGCAAATGCAGCATCACCATGAACAATTACTGGCAATACATCATCACCGCCGATGTCTCTACGACGCACTTGACGTGCGCGCACAGAACCTTCAACTACAGGACCAACGATTTCCAAGTGAGATGGGTTAAATGCTAATGCCAAGTGAACTTCGCCACCTGGAGTCATTACATTACTTGAGAAACCTTGATGGTATTTAACGTCGCCAGAACCTTTCTTATGAATAGCCTTACCTTCAAACTCGCCAAACAAGTCTGCAGGGTTTTTACCCATAATATTAACAAGAAGATTTAAACGGCCACGGTGTGGCATACCAATAACAACTTCTTTACAACCAACAGCACCAGCACGTTGAATGATTTCATTCACCATAGGAATAAAAGATTCACCACCTTCTACACCAAAGCGTTTAGCACCAACGTATTTATTACCTAGGAATTTTTCAAGCCCTTCTGCAGCGGTTAAACGCTCCAAGAACCCTTTCTTTTGATCATTTGTAAAATTAAGCTGACCACGAACACTTTCAAGACGTTGTTGAATCCAACGCTTTTCTTTTGTGTCCACGATATGCATATATTCAACACCGATTGAACCACAATAGATTGCTTCCATTGCTTCAATCATTTCAGCAAGCGTTGCTTCGCTTTTGCCAATCTCAAGATTGCCTGTGTTGAATACTGTGTCTAAATCTGATTTGGTTAAACCATGTGCTGAAAGATCTAAATCAGGAATATCTTCACGCTTAGCAAGACCTAATGGATCTAATTTAGCTTTTTGATGTCCACGATTACGATAAGCAGCAATAAGTTGTAAAACGCCAATTTGACGACGTTCATGCTCAGTACTTACCGTACTTTGTACAACAGGTTGAACACGATTAGCATTACGTCCTAGTAATAGGAATTGCTCACGCACAGCGCCGTGTGGTTGGTCACCCTTTGGATATTTATCGAAATATTGGCGCCAGTCCTCAGCTACAGAGGTTGGGGAAGACAGGTACTGCTCGTAAAGTTCTTCAATATACGCTGCACTATCAGCGGAAAGTTCAGTGTCAAGACGCAATGCGTCAGCAACTTCTTGCATTTGTGGACCCATTTCCTATTGCAAAAAATATTACAGGCTGCCTTTTAAGCACACCCATGATGCATAATGCCAAATTGGTAAAAAAGGCATTACTTACCCAACAGGTCTTTAAGACCATGGGGCGTCATACTACCTAGAGAGGAAACTCCATAGGTAATTAATGAATCACAACACCCTCAATGGCATCATCACTCACCTTATACTCGATTAAAACCGAGCAATTTTTTGCAAATCTTTTTAGAAAAATTAACTTTAAAATTAACTTTTCTAAAATGACTTTAACCATAAAAATTAAGCACAGATCTAAGATCGTGCTACTTAAATTAATTTCACTAGTATACGCTTTTTTCACCTATAACTTTGTGGCAAATCGTATCATGTTCTTAACGAACGATTGATTTTTTTGACACATACCACCTATAAACTGGCGAAATACATATGCGATTTTATCTTTTAATATATGGTGCAATATATAAAAACCTCATCTTTTTCGACCAAAGTCTAAAGTTTACATTATAAAGTTAAAAAAAAACGCACATCAAGGATGTGCGCTTTCTATTTGTGCAGAATTAACCCGCTTGATCTAATAGCATATTACGGATATGACCGATTGCTTTTGTAGGATTTAGACCTTTAGGACATACTGACACACAGTTCATAATACCTTTACAACGGAACAAACTGAATGGATCGTCAAGACGAGACAAACGGTCTGCAGTAGCAGTATCACGAGAATCAATAATAAAACGGTATGCATTCAACAATGCTGAAGGACCCAAGAACTTGTCAGGGTTCCACCAGAATGATGGGCATGAAGTTGAACAACATGCACAAAGAATACATTCATACAAACCATTTAAATGTTCACGCTCTTCTGGAGATTGTAAACGCTCTTTAGGTGGAGCTGGCTGGTTATTGATCAAGAATGGCTGAATCTTGTCATATTGATCATAGAATTGGTTCATATCAACAACCAAATCTTTAACTACCGGCAAACCTGGTAATGGACGAATTACGATTTTCTCTGGTAAATCATTCAGGTTTTCTAAACAAGCCAAACCATTTTTACCATTGATATTCACACCATCTGAACCACAAATACCTTCACGGCAAGAGCGACGGAATGTTAACGTTTCGTCTTGAACTTTCAATGCAAGTAATGCATCAAGCAACATACGGTGCTTATCAGTCAATTCAAGCTTGAAAGTTTGCATGTACGGCGCTTTATCCTTATCAGGATCATAGCGGTAGATTTCGAATGTACGAGTACCTCTACTCATCTTTATACTCCCGATTAGAATGTACGTGGTGCTGGCGGAATTGCATCAACAGTCAACGGTTTGAAGCGCACTGGCTTATATTCCAAACGGTTATCTGATGAATACCACAACGTATGTTTCATCCACTCATCATCACGGCGACCGTATGAATAAGTTGGGTGATCAGCGGGTAATTCATAATCAACTACAGTATGCGCACCACGACACTCTTTACGCGCAGCAGCTGAAATCAGAGTTGCTTTTGCAACTTCATACAAGTTTTCAACTTCAAGTGCTTCAACACGCGCAGTGTTAAATACTCTAGATTTATCTTTCAAGTGGATATTACGCACACGTGGCTCAAGAGCAAGAATCTCTTTTACACCCTTATCAAGCAATGCTTGAGTACGGAATACACCAGCGTGATCTTGAACGATATCACGAATTGCATCAGCAACTTCTTGAGCATTTTCACCGGCAGTTGAGTCATCCAACTTACGTACACGAGCTAATGTTTGCCCCAATACATCTGTTGGAAGTGGTGCGTATTCATCACCATGATGCTTAGTTACGTAATCGATAATGTGCTCACCAGCAGCTTTACCAAATACAACCAAGTCAAGAAGTGAGTTCGTACCTAAACGGTTTGCACCATGTACTGATACACAAGAACATTCGCCAATTGCATAGAAACCTTTTACAGGTTTAGTGTAGTTGTCTGTACCCACTTCAGGTAAACACACCTGACCATGCATATTCGTAGGAATACCACCCATTTGATAATGGATTGTTGGTACTACAGGAATCGCTTCTTTTGTGATATCAACGTTCGCGAATTTTTTACCAATCTCAAATACAGATGGTAAACGCTTCATGATTGTTTCAGCACCCAAGTGAGTCATATCAAGTAAGATATAATCACCTTTTGGACCACAACCACGACCTTCTTTAATTTCTTGGTCCATAGAACGTGAAACGAAGTCACGTGGAGCCAAGTCTTTTAAAGTCGGTGCATAACGTTCCATGAACGGTTCGCCGTCTTTATTACGAAGGATTGCACCTTCACCACGACAACCTTCGGTCAACAATACACCAGCGCCCGCAACACCCGTTGGGTGGAATTGCCAGAACTCCATATCTTGCAATGGAATACCAGCACGAGCAGCCATACCAAGACCGTCACCAGTGTTGATATAAGCATTTGTTGATGCACGGTAAACACGACCAGCACCACCTGTAGCAAATAATGTCGCTTTTGCTTGGAATACTGAAATGTTACCAGTTTCTTGATCAATCGCTGTTACACCAAGAACATCACCAGCTTCGTTACGGATCAAATCAAGAGCGATCCACTCAACGAAGAATTGAGTGCCCATTTTCACGTTGCTTTGATAAAGCGTGTGCAATAATGCATGACCTGTACGGTCGGCAGCTGCACAAGCACGTGGAACTGGTTTATCACCATAGTTAGCAGAGTGACCACCGAACGGACGTTGGTAAATTGTACCATCAGCGTTACGGTCAAACGGCATACCCATGTGTTCAAGTTCATACACAACTTTTGGTGCTTCACGACACATAAATTCAATTGCGTCTTGGTCACCTAACCAGTCAGAACCTTTTACTGTATCGTAAAAATGGAAATGCCAGTTATCTTCTTGCATATTACCTAGCGACGCACCGATACCACCTTGAGCAGCTACAGTGTGCGAACGTGTCGGGAAAACTTTAGTCAGTACTGCAACTTTCAAACCCGCTTGAGCGAGTTGGTAAGATGCACGCATACCAGAACCACCACCACCAACGATAACTGCATCGAAAGTGAGGTTTTGAATATTTGAATAATCTTCTTTAGGGGTTATCGCGCCCATGATGTCTTCCTATCAATTCGCCCAGAAAATCTGGATACCCCAGATTGCGTACACAAACACTGCAATAATGACAGCCGTCGTCAGTACAAGGCGTAAACCTTTCGCTGAAGGACCCATTTGACGAGTAGTGACATAGTCAGTAAAAACTTGCCACATACCAATCCATGCGTGTGCGATAAGCGATAAAATTGCCAATAAAGAAAAAATCTTCATTGGTAATGTCATCATGAAACCAGCCCATTGTTGATAGTCAAATCCGCCTTTGCAGAGAATCCAACCCAAAAGAACAACAGTATAGGCAGCTAGTACAACCGCACTTACACGCTGGATAAACCAATCACGAGAACCTGAACCAGTTAAACCTGTAGCACTTTTCATTAGAACATAATCCATACAAAGGCTGCGATAATGGCTACCACAGATAAGATCAATGAAATTGTCGCTGCAATACGACCACTTTGCAGTTCTTCAGCAAAACCTAAATCTGCAAGTAAGTGCTTCACTCCAGCAATAAAGTGGAATAATAAGCCGGCTACAAATACCCAAACGATAAAACGTACAAGGATATTTCCAAACACGACATTTTTAACGTAGTCAAATCCTTCTGGTGAAGATAATGATTTATCTAAAATCCATAATAGAACTGGTACTAATAAGAAAACGATGACACCTGATAAACGGTGTAAAATTGATGCAATAGCCACGGGTGAGCGTAAATTTACCGCTAACACCTGACCCATGGACAAATTGACAGGTCTGTTGCTTTTCACAGCGGGCATCCTGTAGGTAGAAACTCCGACCGGAGTTTGTTGAATTAATTCCAAGGAAAGCTGGCATTGTTAGGCAAGCACAGCTCATGCCTAACCTATAAACGACACTGAATTATAAAACGCGAAGTATCAAAATACAAACAATCAACTTTCCCATTTAAGCAAAAAACAATTAAATAAGAATCATTCACAATGATATCACCCTATTCACCCTATTAAAAAGGTATACATAGTTCCATCATGTTATTGTTTAAAATAACTTTTTATTTAATTTCATTTTTTCTGAAATTTCTTTTAAATAAGTAAGTTTTAGACTAAAGATAAAGTTATAAATTCATCATATAAATAGAAAAATGTTAGTAACTCCTCATATTTTCAATAAAAGCTACAATTCAAATAAGTAAACGTACTTATATTCAACCCAAATCAGTCAACCTAAAATACATTTGAAAAAGCAATTTTTACTAGAAATAAGAGTTTTTATTATTTTAATGCAGTTCAATTAGCTATTTTTTATACAATTAAACTTAAAAAAACACCAATATTCTTTGTTACAACTCAATAAAAATAGAGTTTTTTTTGATTAGCAATTTGAAATTACACCATGAGTTTTATGATTTTTTTAATTGGATTGGCATTTTCTACCGACTTGTCATTTTTAATCTTAATTTAAAAATTTGCTTACAATTGTACTCATCCTTCATTTTTTTTCTGCACGTTCTTGTTGAATTGACTTATTATACGATCCCGATGCAGTGATTTTACTGACTTTTTTTGCTCGGGTCTTGATGACTAACCCTCTGTGGGATCGTCATTTTTTATCCATAAGTATAATTGACAAAATTTCAGTACTCACTAATCTTATAGCAAATTTTGACAGCGTCTGATTCGCACATGAGAACATTAGGATTTCGGGTCAGATCAACATTCACCAGGACAGGAGATCTATTGAATGTCTGAAGCAAATGGCAAAAAAGCCGTATTACATCTTGATGGCAAAGAAATTGGATTACCAATCTACAGTGGCACTTTAGGTCCAGATGTAATTGATGTCAGCAGCATATTGAAAGAAGGTCATTTTACTTTCGATCCTGGTTTTATGGCGACAGCTGCATGCGAGTCTAAAATTACGTTCATTGATGGTGACAAAGGTATTTTATTACACCGCGGTTACCCAATTGATCAGTTAGCAACTCAAGCAGACTACCTTGAAACTTGCTACTTGCTATTAAATGGCGAGCTTCCAACTGCTGAACAAAAAACAGAATTTGATGCCAAAGTTCGTGCTCACACTATGGTTCACGATCAAGTTAGCCGTTTCTTCAATGGTTTCCGTCGTGATGCTCACCCAATGGCAATCATGGTTGGTGTTGTTGGTGCATTATCTGCGTTCTATCACAACAACCTTGACATTGAAGACATCAATCACCGTGAAATCACTGCGATTCGTCTCATTGCAAAAATTCCAACACTTGCTGCTTGGAGTTACAAATACACAGTAGGTCAACCATTCATCTATCCACGTAATGACTTAAATTACGCGGAAAACTTCTTACACATGATGTTTGCTACCCCTGCTGACCGTGATTACAAAGTAAATCCAGTTCTTGCTCGCGCAATGGATCGTATCTTCACGCTTCATGCTGATCACGAACAAAATGCTTCAACATCTACAGTACGTCTTGCTGGCTCTACTGGTGCAAACCCTTATGCATGTATCTCTTCAGGTATTTCTGCGCTTTGGGGACCTGCTCACGGTGGTGCAAACGAAGCTGTACTTAAAATGCTTGATGAAATCGGTAGTGTAGAAAACGTTGCCGAGTTCATGGAAAAAGTAAAACGTAAAGAAGTTAAACTCATGGGCTTCGGTCATCGTGTGTACAAAAACTTCGACCCACGTGCAAAAGTCATGAAACAAACTTGTGACGAAGTTCTTGAAGCATTAAATATCAATGATCCTCAATTAGCGCTTGCTATGGAACTTGAGCGTATTGCATTGAACGACCCGTACTTCGTTGAACGTAAACTTTACCCTAACGTAGATTTCTACTCAGGTATCATCCTTAAAGCGATTGGTATCCCTACAGAAATGTTTACGGTAATCTTTGCACTTGCACGTACAGTAGGTTGGATCAGCCACTGGTTAGAAATGCACAGCGCACCTTACAAAATTGGTCGTCCTCGTCAGCTTTATACTGGCCCGACTCAGCGCGATATCAAACGTTAATATTCGAAAGAAAATTAATGATAAAAAAAGCTGCCTTCTGGCAGCTTTTTTTTATTGAGATATCTTCAATTCAATCTACAAACTTATTCTTCATCAAACACACTTAATAAGTGATGACTAATTCCATCAGCTCTCAACCAAGCCAACTCATAACTCGCTTTAGCTAAAGCTAAAACGCGCCTTTCGAATTCAACCCATATTGTTTTGACTTGAGCATCTGAAATACCTAAACCACTTTCTGTTGCCAGATGCTTATTTTTCTCACATATTTTTAAAGCGTGATAGAGCTTACGACCTTTGCTCGCCCCTTCCATTAACCGAACACGTTTACTTAAAATAAATCCTTCTACATGCTGCAAGTTCGCATGAGGTAACATGGGCACTAGGATTTGGTTCAACTGATCATCTAAACGCCTCCATACAGCCAAACGTTGCTCTGCTGTATAAGTATTCCATTGAATCACTTCATGGTTAAAACGACGACAACCACGGCAAACCTGATCACCAAAAACTGTTGAACAACGCCCTGCACATGGGGTGAGAGAGAGCGTCCGATGATCACTACTCAAAACAAACTCCTTAAATAAACCATATACTTTTTATGGTTTTCTCGCTTATTACAACTTTTCGCGCTAAAATATGCGCCTTAAATTTATATCTTAATACATTTGGAGTTTTCCATGAACGCTACTGTAGAACAGCTTGCACCTGTAGAACAGCAAGCGACCGCGGGTTGGGTTGTTGCAGCACTATATCAATTTAAAGAAGTTCAAGATCCTGCCGATCTTCAACAACGTTTATTAGACTTAGTGAAAACAATCAACCTTTGCGGAACTCTGATTGTAGCAGGTGAAGGAATTAATGGTACTGTTGCCGGCGACCGTGTAGCAATTGATAGTCTCTATCAATTTTTACTTAATGAAGGTTTTGCCTCTATGGAATATAAGGAATCTCATAGCTCTGACAAACCTTTCCGTAAAATGAAAATTAAACTTAAAGAAGAAATTGTGACTTTAGGTGTTGAAGTTAAACCCCGTGATTTAGTGGGCCACTACCTTGATCCAAAAGAATGGAATGATTTAATTGCACGTGAAGATGTAATTTTAATCGATACACGTAATGATTATGAATATAAGGCAGGTACTTTCAAAGGTGCTATCGACCCTAAAACTGAAACATTCCGAGAGTTTCCAGAATACGTTAAAAAAGAATTAGAACAGCATAAAGATAAAAAAATTGCGATGTTCTGTACAGGTGGTATTCGCTGTGAAAAATCAACCTCTCTACTTCTTCAAGAAGGATTTACAGAGGTTTATCACCTTAAAGGCGGTATTCTTAAATATTTAGAAGAAACCCCTGCCGATGAAAGTTTATGGGAAGGTGAATGTTTTGTTTTTGATGGCCGGACAGCTGTAACTCATGGCGTTGAAGAAGGTGTAAATGTTAAATGTCATGCTTGTGGCTGGCCATTAACTCCAGAAGAGTCTGCTTTACCAAGCTATGAACATGGTGTTTCTTGTGTGTATTGCATCGACAAGACAACTGAAAAACAAAAAGCTGGTTTCCGTATGCGCCAGTCACAAATTGCGGCTGCAAAACGCAAACGTTTATAATTTATAAAAAGGGCATCAAATGATGCCCTTTTTAATTTTATTTATAAAGTTCCATAAGTTTCTTGAACTCCAAGCTCACGCAATTCATTGAAGGCACTGTTGGAGATTTCCCAACAGCAGCTCTCAACTTCCCATCATTAGAAAAATCTAATCCAATCTGACTATAGGTATTTATATCCGTATAAGGTCCTGTATTAATCACAAGATCTACAATCTCCAGTTCGCCCTCATCAAAAGTAAAGTCCATGCCATCTTCTTTTTCTTTATCCAATAATGCTGATACTGTTTGATTCCCTTTGGTTAAACTCACCTTATTACCTTGTTTTACCAAAACACATTTTTCATCTGAGTCCACAGCTACCAAATTACTTTCAACAAAATTATTAATAACTTTATCTGAACATTTATTGTATTGCTGCATATTCTCTAATGCAGGAAGCATTTGACAGGCATTCGTATTAAAATTAAAAACCATGGGTATTGAGTTATTCAAACTATCAACTTTCTTAGGCAATTGAGATAAGTTTCCATCTTTAATTAAAGTTAGTAATTCCTCATAGTCTTTAATGTTTTCATTATTTTCAATAGCCTCCAACAACTCTTGAATAGCTTGATGAATAGAACTATTAGCTTTCACCTCAACATTAAATAGATCCACATCATTATCAATACCATAGCCCTTTTTAATAAGCTCAGCTACCAAAGCAGAATTTGATGATTTTAATTTTTCTGTAGTCATAATTCCAGATTGATACCACATTTCAGGAATTTGGTTACTTGCATAAGCAATTACCATATCCGTCAGTGGATTAATATTTACATCTCTCTCTTGATCAATATAACTATGGTAGCTTTGGCCATTAGCTTTTACCTGTAAACGACAAGGAAGCTTACTACCGTCTACTTCACCTTGCCATTGCCCTTGCGCATTAACAACTACAGGATTTTTAAAACCAGCTCCGTCTTTACAAATTGCTGTTACATTTGCACCATTCAAAGCAGAATTCGAAAAAGCTGTACCGACAACTACTTTATAGGTAACTTCGGCTTCTTTAGATTCCACAATTTGCATTTCATTTACGCTATTACTATTTTCACCCCCACAGGCAACTAGTAATATTATTGAGAATAATCCAGTAAGTTTAAAAATTATATTCATATTAAATCGCATTGTTATAGCATTAAAGATTTTCATATCGCCCATGAAATATACATATGGCGAAATAAATTAATTTTTGATTAAGAGAGAGTTTTCAAAAATGTTGCGGATAATTATATACAAATAAAATTAATGTAAAAATATTATATTTAATTATGTATTAAAATACTAAAAGCATAAAAAACGCCCTAGAAAGGACGTTATTTACTTAATTTTTAAAGTTTAATTTGGCGTATGATACATCAAGTATAATTCATTCAAATTATCTGGGATTTCTTCTGCCAGTTCATCCATTAACTGTCCATTACGACGGAAAGATTCCATCTGTGGATCTTCTTCATCAATTCCACTAAATACCATCATTGGTAAAGTTAAATCAATTAATTGTTCTTCATATTCAGGTGCAAACCATGCATCTTCATTTAAGAACATTGCATCAACAAATCCCACACTCCAGTCACCTAAGCTAGATTCAACATCAGCTTCTTCAACTTCAAATGGAAATGCAATTCCATTTTCATTTGCTAAATCTTGTCGAATTGACTCTAACCACGCCTTGATTTGCTGAATAATTTCAGCAGGAACCTTCTTATGGTTATTATCAAACAGCTCATCTAACCAACGGTCAAATTGAGGACCTACTGCAATTGCACACAGAAAGCCATGAGTTGCAGCGAAATCTAAACCATACTCATTGTGGTCTCCATCTAGATATTCACTTAATTGGTCTAAATCTAACGCACTCATTGTGTTACCTGACTATAAAAAAGAAATCTACGATAGCATAGCATTTAAGCTGACGATGCCCTATTCAGATTTGATTAGTCTTCATCATCAAGATCATCATCGTCTAAATCATAATCAAAATCTTTCAACTCACGCTCTAAACGGCGTTGAGCTAATAGATCATCGATTAATCTACGTTTTTCTAATGATTCTTTCGCAGTGATTTTGCCTGATGACTCATCAAAACCGACATCATCATCATCACCGTAGTTATCATCTAGTTCAAAATCTGTAGAAGACACTAAAACTACCTCTAATGAAAAAATGTGAATGGGTCTAGGCGCTATTTATCTCTCTTACAGAACCATGTCAAGTTTTATTTATATTTTTTTCATTAAACTGCATATTTGTACTTTTTTTCACCCAAAAAATTGTGTATTTATAAAACTGAACTATTTTTGTGATCAAGAAAAAATTCTATGATCTTTTCCATAATTTAAGCTTGAAAAAAATGATTTTAGCCCAATATCCAAAAAACAGACGTGAATTCAAAGATATTTTTTATTTAACGGTTACCGATCAAATCCAAAATATTTCAAGCAAATTGTGCTATCATGCACGGTTTTTCACTGCCACAGATTCAACGAAGAGTAAGCAAAGATGAGCGATATGCATTCCCCTACTTCTCAAGTAGCGGCTCTGATTAGCCGAGGCAAAGAACAAGGTTACTTAACTTACGCTGAGGTTAACGATCATCTGCCGGACTCGATTACTGAAAGCGAACAGATTGAAGACATTATTCAAATGCTTCAAGACGTTGGTATTCCTGTACACGAGCGTGCACCTGAATCTGACGATACCATGTTCGGTGAGTCAACTGACACAGCCGATGAAGTTGCTGAAGAAGAAGCTGCTGCCGTACTTGCATCGGTTGAAAATGAGCCTGGACGTACGACAGACCCTGTACGTATGTACATGCGTGAAATGGGTACAGTTGAACTGTTAACCCGTGAAGGTGAAATCAGCATTGCAAAACGTATTGAAGAAGGGATTCGTGATGTCCTTAATTCAATTGCGTACTGGCCAAATGCTGTTGAAGTTGTATTAAAAGAATATAATGATTTCTTGACTGGCGAACGTCGCCTTGCCGATATTTTATCTGGCTATCTTGATCCAGAAACTGACGAAGATATTCCTGAAGTTCTAGAAGAAGAAACAGAACTTGAGGAAGAAGAAGCGCCAGCTGCACCAGCAAAAGAAGTTAAGCTTGACGATGATGAAGAAGATGAAGAGTCAGAAAGCGACGATGATTCTGAAGGTGAGTCTGGTCCAGACCCTGAAGTTGCAAAAGTTCGTTTTAATGAACTTGAAGCTGCATGGACTAAAACAAAAGCTATTATTGAGAAACATGGCCGTAACAGCCCAGAAGCAGATGACGCTTTAGAAGCGTTAGCTACTGTGTTCATGATGTTTAAATTTACACCACGTTTATTTGACATCATCTCTGAAATGATTCGTGGTACACATGAGCAAATTCGCGCTAACGAACGTGAAGTTATGCGTTACGCAGTTCGTCGTGGCCGTATGGATCGCACTCAATTCCGTACATCTTTCCCTAAGCAAGAATCAAATCCAGCTTGGTTAGATGAACAGATTGCTAAAGCTCCTGCTGAGATCAAGGCGCATTTAGAAAAGGTTCGTCCGGATGTTTTAGCATTCCAGCAAAAGATTGCAGATATTGAGAAAGAACTTAATTTAAGCGTTGCTGAAATTAAAGATATTTCTAAGCGTATGGCGATTGGCGAAGCGAAAGCACGCCGTGCTAAGAAAGAAATGGTAGAAGCCAACCTTCGTTTGGTAATTTCAATTGCGAAGAAATATACCAACCGTGGTTTACAGTTCCTTGACTTGATTCAAGAAGGGAACATTGGTTTGATGAAAGCTGTAGACAAGTTTGAATATCGTCGTGGTTATAAATTCTCGACTTATGCAACTTGGTGGATTCGTCAGGCGATTACCCGTTCGATTGCCGATCAGGCTCGTACAATCCGTATTCCTGTGCATATGATTGAAACGATTAACAAGATCAACCGTGTATCTCGTCAATTGTTACAAGAAATGGGCCGTGAACCGACACCTGAAGAATTAGGTGAACGTTTAGAAATGGACGAAGTTAAGGTTCGTAAGGTACTTAAAATTGCCAAAGAACCAATTTCAATGGAAACTCCAATTGGTGATGATGAAGATTCGCATCTTGGTGATTTCATTGAAGACCAAAACATCACTTCTCCAATTGATGCTGCGACTTCAGAAGGCTTAAAAGAAGCAACACGTGAAGTACTTGAAAACTTAACTGAACGTGAAGCAAAAGTCTTGAAGATGCGTTTTGGTATTGATATGCCAACCGATCATACACTAGAAGAAGTGGGTAAGCAGTTTGACGTAACACGTGAACGTATTCGTCAGATTGAAGCGAAAGCGTTGCGTAAATTGCGCCACCCTTCTCGTTCTGAACACTTACGTTCTTTCTTGGAAAATGACTAAGTTTTGAAAGCTTGAAATTTCAAAACCAAGCCCCATTTAATAGAAAGAGCTATAAACGCCTGCGATGATGCAGGCGTTTCAAATCATGAGGTAACTTATGTTAGACCGCACTCCATCTCGCGAACTACAAGAACATCTTTGGGTATTTCCGATGGATTATCCAATTAAACTTATTGGCGATGCGGGTGAAGAATTACGTGTTGCTGTACTCGACATTTTGGTAAAACATTTTCCAGACTTCGACCACTCAACACTAAAAGTTCAAGAATCTCGCACCGGTAAGTATCATTCTTTAACAGCACAATTGCGCTTTGAAGAATTGGAACAAGTTCATGCACTTTATGCTGACTTGGCTGCTTGTCCGCAGATTAGAACTGCGCTTTAATTTTAAGTTCTTCAATCAATACCACAGTCAGACATTCTTACTGTGGTATTTTTTTGGAAATTTTAAAACCAATCACCCTCGAAAAAACCATACAAATATTTAGAATTCCTCTTATAAAATCCTTTAAAATTACAAGGTTTTCGGCTTCTATCTTGCAGATATTAACTGGCGCCGCATGAACTAACTTATAGGAATATTTTGTGATGAGCCTTGATAAACCCAACTTGATTATTCGGCAATGGAACGATTTACAAGATTATCAAAGCAAATTTGAAACCATGAAACTCTTAACAAACGAGCGTAATCAAGATACGCCTGATGAGTTATGGTTACTTCAACATCATAATGTATTAACTCAAGGTCAAGCTGGTAAACCAGAACATATCCTAATTTCATCAGACATTCCTATAGTACAAACTGACCGTGGCGGGCAAGTGACTTGGCATGGTCCAGGTCAACTCGTCGCTTACTTCATGTTTGATCTTAATCGTCTAAAATGGAACGTACGCACATTGGTCAGTTTTGCTGAACAATTTATGATAAATGTTTTGAAAAAGTATGGAATTGAAGCTTATGCCAAGCCTGATGCACCTGGAGTATATGTAGATGGCCGCAAGATTGGTTCCTTAGGTTTTAAAATTCGTCGTGGCCGTAGTTACCATGGGTTAGCACTAAATCTGGACTGTGCCTTAACTGGGTTCCAGACCATCAATCCTTGCGGCTATGCAGGCTTAGAAATGGTACGTATACAAGATTTAGTGACTCCTTATCCATCATTTGGTCAACTTTGTCAGGACTTTATTGAGTATATTAATAGCACTGGGTACTTTAATGACCCTAAAGTCAAATATGAATAAATCGCTTTGCGATGAAATAAAAATGGATTAGAGTAATTACTCTAAATTTGCTTTCGCATAATTTTAACAAGGGATACGCGAGTGATTTCGACAAAAGCGGTAAAGCCGACTCTGCAACTTGCCTACGTTAAGCTCATGATGGATGTTATTGGTCGTGGCTTAGTCATGGCAAGTCAAGTGGACAATGAAATACAAGAGGAAGTATCTAAATTTCCTGTTCACTTTGTACTTTCAATGAATGTTTTCCCAAATGGACCAGCATTTTTTGCTCGAGTGACAGAAGACAAACAGTTAGAGCTACTTGAAAGAGCTGAAAAAAAACCAGATTTAACGATTACATTCAAACATGTCACTCATGCTTTTTTAGTGTTTTCTTTTCAAGAAAGTACTGCTCAGGCATTTGCCAATGACCGAATGATTGCCGATGGTGATGTATCTGCTGCGATCCGCTTGGTACGCTGCCTAAATAAAATGGAATCTCTTATTTTACCTAAATTGGTTGCTTCCCTAGCAGTCAAAGAATACCCAACCGAACTTACCCTAAAAGAAAAATTCAACGAGGCTGCAAATATTTACTTAAAAGTAGCCAAGTCCTATTTCAAGCGGAGCGCATAACATGGCCAAACCATATTACGAATTTTTTTGTCCTGTAAAAGTCATTGCTGGTAATGCTGCGCTAGAACATATTCCGTTTGAGCTTGCGACTTTAGGTGCAAAACGCCCTCTTATCATTACAGATAAGGGTGTTCGCGCAAATGGGTTATTAAATCCGATTGAAGCTGCATTTAGTACAACTGATGCTGTCATTGGCCATGTTTTTGATGATGTACCACCTGACTCGAGTTTAGAAGTTGTTCGTCTTGCAGCAGAAGCTTATCGTGCAAACAAATGTGATGCGATTATTGCTGTAGGTGGCGGTTCAGTCATAGATACGTCTAAAGCAACCAACATTTTGGTGTCTGAAGGTGGAAATGACTTATTGCAATATGCAGGTGCTCATAATCTACCGAAACCATTAAAACCATTTTTTGTGATTCCAACAACTTCGGGTACTGGCTCAGAAGTGACTATGGTCGCTGTGGTTTCAGATACCCAAAAGAATGTTAAGTTAGCGTTTGCTTCTTATTATTTAATGCCACATGCTGCAATTTTAGATCCACGCATGACGCTTACATTGCCTCCTCATTTAACTGCAATGACAGGTATGGATGCTTTAACCCATTGTGTTGAAGCATATACATGTATGGCTGCGAATCCATTAAGTGATGCTTATGCAAGTGCGGGAATTAAGAAGATTAGTGAAAATCTATTTAATGTCTTAGAAAACCCAAATGATGCTCAAGGCCGTTTAGAGCTAGCTCAAGCTTCAACAATGGCAGGTATTGCATTTTCTAACTCAATGGTCGGCCTAGTTCACTCTCTAGGGCATGCTTTAGGCGCTGTTGCTCACCTGCCCCACGGTTTATGCATGAATTTATTCTTACCATATGTGCTTGAATATAATAAACAAGTAAATGGTCAGAAAATTGGTGAGTTATTATTGCCACTCGCTGGTGCAGATATTTATGCACAAACTCCAGCAAGCCAGCGCGCAGATAGAGCAATTACGACTATCTTAGCAATGCGTGATCGCCTATTTACTTTAACAAAGTTACCACGCACTTTACGTGAAACAGGTAAAGTAACTGAGGCACAGCTTGATGAAGTGGCAGAAAAAGCACTAAATGATGGCTCAATTATTTACAACCCGAAAGAAGCAAGCTTCAAAGATATCCGAGATATCTTAGAAAAAGCTTGGTAATTCGACAAGTTAAACTCCAAAAAGCACCATAAAGGTCTGATTTATATATTAAATCGGACCTTTTTTATGAATAAGAATTTTTATTCATTATTTTATTTGGAATATATGGCAAAAAATTTGCTAAAAAATAGATGAAAGTACTGACAATTTATATCAATTTAGGATAGATTGGCGCACTTTATCTTTTTCTGTAGGGGGGATCGTTCGTCTCAAACGATCCTTAACACCAAGCTGATCCTTGATCAACGATTATGAGGATAACGCCGTTGACAAATTTATCTGGGACTAAACCAACAGCTAAGCTTCAAAAGAATCTTGTGCTTTGGCATATTGTTATTATTGGTTTAGCTTACATTCAGCCATTAACGTTATTTGATACTTTTGGTTTAGTGTCAGAACGAAGTGGTGGTCATGTACCAACTTCCTACATTTTTGCATTAGTCGCAATCTTATTAACATCGATCAGTTATGGACATATGATTAAGCGCTACCCTTCTTCTGGGTCGGCCTATACGTATGCTCAAAAATCAATTCATCCTAATGTTGGCTTTATGGTGGGTTGGTCTTCTTGGTTAGACTATCTACTGTCACCGCTTGTTAATATTATCTTGGCAGATATTTACCTAAGAGCTCTTTTTCCAGAAGTAAATAACTGGTTATGGGTGATTGGTTTAACAACGCTCATGACTGTTATTAATTTATTTGGTGCACGATTTGTCGCACGTTTTAACAGTACGATCGTTGTTATTCAGCTTGGCGTAATTTTTTATTTTGTTTATCAGGTATATATTTTACTTACCCAAGGTGTATACGCAGATGGAACTTTAAATCCAGATAAAGCGGCATTGTGGTCATTAACTCCTTTTTGGAACGACATGACATCTGTAAGTGCTTTAATTGCTGGTGCAACTGTACTCTGCTTCTCTTTCACAGGGTTTGATGCCTTATCTTCTCTTGCTGAAGAAACAAAAGATGCAGAAAAAACGCTACCAAAAGCTATTTTTTCTACAGCATTACTTGCAGGGATTATTTTCATTGTAAGTACTTACTTCATCCAATTATATTTCCCAAGTAACCCAAACACTTACTTTAATCCTTTAGATGAATCACAACCTGTGATGGTCGCTGCGATTGGTAGTTTGATGTTTAAAACTTTGGTTTTATATTTTGCTGTAGTCGCTGTGATGGCATCAGGTATTTCTGCCCATGCGGGTGTATCACGTTTAATGTATGTGATGGGACGCGATGGGGTCATCAACAAGAAATTATTTGGTCATATCAGTCCAAAATTGCATACTCCAACTTACAACATTCTTATTGTTGGTGTAGTTGCGTTATCTGCTGGCTTTTTAGATCTTGAGCATATTGTTAACTTGATTAGTTTTGGTGCCTTAACTGCTTTTAGTTTTGTTAACTTCTCTGTGATTTCTCGCTATGCATTAAGAGATGGCAAGAACAAAACGCTTAAAGACATCATCAATTATATTGTTATACCCACGCTTGGTTTTGCTAGTGTATTTATGATGTGGTTAGAGATTGATAAGCTTGCCTTACAAATTGGCTTAGCTTGGGCCGTAATTGGTGTAGGTTATCTTGCCTATAAAACCAAAGGCTTCAAATATAATGCTCCGCAACATAACGAGCATGAGTAATAAAAAAGGCGCTTTAAGCGCCTTTTTTATGGTCAAATTAACCGTAAATTTTATTCACAATGCTTTGTACACGTTGAGCATAAACTTTTGCTGTTTCCAGATCACCTGTCGGAATTTCTTCCACACTTGCATCTGAAGGCGATTGAACTAAAAGCCCTACTGAACCGCCTAAGTTGTTTACATCTTCACGTGTGGCGTTTTTTGTATTTGCCGGTAATAAACCGAGACTCACCCAAATCCCACCATGCTGTGCTGCTAAAGTTTGTAATTGGATAAGAGTTACTTGCTTATCCCCATTTAAGCTCGCGCTGTTTGTAAAACCTGCAAATACTTTATCTTGCCAGCCACGTGTAAACCATACTTTTGAAGTTGCATCAGCGAACTTTTTAAACTGCCATGGTGCTGTACCCATATAAGTCGGAGCACCAAAAACAATCCCCTTCGCATCATTTAATGTCTGCCAATCTTGATCAGTAATATTTCCTTCCTGATCAATCTGAATGAGCTGAGCATTAATCTCGTTTGCGAACGTTTCAGCAACAACTTTTGTGTGGCCATAACCAGAGAAATATACAACCGCGATATTAGAGTTAGACATGGGAGCAAACCTTTGTTTTATTAAATTCCACTTTATGATATATTTTAGAAACTAGGTGTCAATTAGTTACTAGTTGGTAACTAGTGTAATTTTTCAAAAAATTATAGGTAAATGGTATGAATGAATGTCTAAAATATAATATTTTTCAACAACATTGCCCTGCTCGTCTATTTTTTGAAAAAATTGCAGATAAATGGGTTTTATTGATTTTAAATGTTCTTGAAGAAGAAACTCAACACTTCAATTTGCTCAAAAAGAATATTCAAGGCATTTCCCCTAAGGTCTTATCACAGAAGTTAAAAATGCTGGAAAGAGACGGTTTCATCGAGCGCAAAATCCAGAATACATCCCCGATTCGCGTTGATTACTCACTTACTTCTTTAGGGCAAAATGTAGCTTCAATGGCGTTCCAATTAAAGGAATGGGCCGAAACCAATATTGAACAGGTTTTAGCAGCCCAAATAACTTATGATGGAAAAGTGCTAGAGCAAGCTTAACTCATGCTTTCTTTAAAATATTATTAAACTTTATCGATTAGGCTTTTTTCTTATCTTAAAGCTGACTCACTTAATTGATTTTAATCGGTTCTGGTGGTGCGCTTATTTTAAATTGAATCGTTAAAGGTTCGCATTGCTTTAACTCCTGATTATTTTTCAAATAGGTGCTTTCCTGACCATATTTCCAAGTACCATTCATAACTTCAAATGCAGGGTAATTGACAATAAAAGTTTTTGTTTCAGCAGGTTGATACTCATATATTTGAGTCTCTTTACAATCATTTTCCGGATAAGAACGTTTGGTATTTCCAAGTAAATAGAGTTCTAAAGGTACATGACAAGCGGGTTGTCGTTCTTGTATTTTTTCTAAGCCCATATTCGTTTGAGTAATCTGTAAAGCAAGAGTACCGTTCAAAGTTAATTGCTGTGCGTATTTAAAAACTGTTTCTTTTTCAATTAGTTCTCTTGTTACATTATTAAGAAATTCTAATTTACGATGCAAGCCATTACAGTCATCTTCACTTGGTGCAGGTAACCAAATTTCGTTATCTTTTGAGTCACCTTTATTTCCATCGGCCGGGGTCTCATAATCACCTGGTTTACCAGGTTTAGTTGGATGTCCTGATCCCCCCAAACTGGCACCACCTGCGAATAAATCCTCTCCGCAAGCAGTCAAAAGGCTGCCTATCATAATGAAGCTCATGGATATTATTAATTTTTTATAAGTTGTTTTAGTCATATTGATAAGCTCCGAAACGGAAAGTTTTGGTTGCACCCTCTTTTCCTTCATCGAGTGCACAACGTTCAATGGCTAACTTGAGTACTTGTAGTGATAGATCTTCCCATAAGCGTAAACTTGCTTCTTTGAGTAAAGTGATCGATTCATCTGTTAGTTCATCAGCAAAAATTGCTTGTTCTAAATAGGGTTCTTTTTCTGGCTGAAATAAATTATGAACCCCGGCAGCTAAATGTGCCTCTAAGTTATTCGTTAATAATTTTCGAACCTCGAATTGCTCTACATCAGGCATAAAACTACGCTGCTGCAACACCACAAGGCCATCTTCTTCTTTCACTATATTTAAACGCTCAAGTTCATTCAAAATAGATCTTGGATGTTTTTCGGTTGAAACTTTCTTTACCAAACTTTCAAAGCTAATCTGATCTTGGCTAATAAAAGGAATTTTTTCTGCTAAGCCCTCTGCAAGCCATAAACCAATCACCCGAGCAGGAACACTCACTGGCTCTGCTACTTTTGCTTCAGTTAAAGGCTGCCCAGCCTGTATCGCTTTTTTAAAAGCATTAACATCCTTACGATGTAAACCAGAAAGTAGACTAACTGCCGAATCAGTAGTTTTTTGATCTATGCGTTCTAGCTCAGCTAAAGACTGCTGATAGAAAACTGGTTTTAATGCGGTGACAAAGTCGTTATATCCAACTCCCGAACGAATTAACCATTGCGTCAGATATTCCATTAACTGCAATACCTGCTTTTGGTTAAGTTCTGCATTATTCGTTTGGAGTGTCGACATAGGTTATCAATTTTCCTTCATCTTTGAAAAACAGTATGAGCTGAGCAATTGTCACACTGAACGGTTTAAGATGCAATTTTCATTCTCAAGCCTCCTTTGGAAACCGATGAACAAAATGATTTGGCGCATTAAAATTGGTAAAAGAAATACTCATTGAGACATCCAAACTTTCCACGCTATGCCACCAACCAATAGGGATAAACAAAGCTTCACCTGCATTCAAAATACATTCGACCGGAGTAATTGATTTGGCTAAAGGATATTTTTTTAAATCAATTTCATTTGCATTACTCAGCTCACTAAACACCCAATGATCGTTATATAGGTGAGGTACTTGCAAAGCCGGAATCAAAGTTACTTTTTTGCGTCCATAAATTTGAACTAACATATTATTCGTTAAATCGTGATGTAATGGCGTAAAGGTTCCCTTCGGCCCGAACCATAAAAAACTACGCTCATCTTTTAAAGCCAAGTTGCTGTAGCCGTCTGCAAAATCGCCTATATCTAAAAATAACTCCTGAAGCATTTGATGACTATTGGTCGCATTATTTGCAGTCATATAGAAATCGTTGCTCGCCTCGACAGACATAACTTTTGATACAAACTCCGACATTTTCATAGTCTGCTTTAACAAAGGAGAATGCCTTTCAAATTGCTTATCTTTATTTCTATTCATTTGAACTTCAACTAAATGCTGGCCAAATCGAGTTGCAAAATATTCAGGTGTCCACTTATGTAAAGCAGGCCAGTGCTCTACCCCTTTTTTCAAAATCACAGGACGATGTTGACTGTAATAGTCTTTAATAAAATCTGAGAATATTGGCGCAGGGATTGAAGGTATTTCTTTACAGTAATTAGAATCTAGCTGGGCCAATTGGTCTAAAGTTTCTATTAGCCACTCACGTTTCTTAAATTGGTGGTGCTTTTTCTTCAGAATTTTATATAACTGATTATTTTCTAAATTACCTAAATATTCTTCTACTTTTTGCCGATGAAGCCCCTGCTCTACCAATCTTTTCACTATTTCCGCAGATGTCACCCCATTCAAAATTTGTTCGATGATCCATTCCTGATCTTGGTCAGATAAGCTTAGGAAATTCGGCTCACTCGTTTGAAACGTTAACCCAAATCCATTTTCTTTTAAAACATCGACTAATTGCTCAATCGAACATCCTTTTTCTAAATTTTCTTCAAGCCATTTTTTCCATTCAAATGGCAACTGATCAAACCATTTCTGGCTTTGTTGGAATATTTCAATTTGATTATAAGCTGCCATGTTGAACCTTTTTTTCAAATTTGATCTTTACAACTGCATTATAATTGATCTATTTTAAAAATGTTAAATTTTCACATTTTTATAAAAAAAGGGCTTATGTGATGAATAACATAGTAAAAGGAAGCAGCATTGCTTTGATTTTTATAGCATTAAGTGGATGTGGGTCTGATGATAATGATTCGACTCCAACTCCAACTCCAACTCCAACTCCAACTCCAACTCCAACTCCAACTCCGACACCGACACCAACACCAACTCCGACACCGACACCGACACCAACTCCGACACCAACACCAACACCAACACCAACACCAACACCAACACCAACACCAACACCAACACCAACACCAACACCAACACCAACACCAACACCAACAACGGTAGCAGATCGCTTCGTTGGAAGTTGGTTAGCAGGTAAAGGAGCTTGTATTAATGGCTCTGCTCTAAAAATGAATGTTATTAAAGTTTCTGATAATAGTGTGCGATTTGCCAGTGAAACCGTACGCTATGAGAATGAAGCGAACTGTACAGGTAACATTGTGGCAAGTTACCGCCAAGCTGAAGATTTCAGTCTGGTTTCAAATATTGGAGCCCCACAGACTGTACAAACTTCAAGTTATAACAAAGTAGATTGGCAACTTGTAGTAGCAGGAAAACTAACTCAGAAACAGCCAGCCATTCTGGGCTTTAAAAACGCAAATCAATTCTGTTTAGTGCCTACAGATCAGCCAAATGCAATACATAATTATCTACAGCAAGCAAACTTTGATCTCATAAATACATGCTTTACAAAAACGACTCCACCAGCAAGTATGCAAAAGCCAACACAAGTATTGGCAACAGCAAGTTATAGATTAGGAGATAATAAAGAATCTTGGGCAGACGTATTGAACCAACTCAATGACCAAGGACGCCAAGGCTATGCCCTTCTTACTCCATCAGTCAGTTTAGATAACCCTGACGGTAGCTTTGCGCTGTATAAAAATCTGTATGTCAAAAATAATAAATCCACTGACACATATACCTATAAAACGGTTGATGTAAAAACCACTTCAGTGGCAAATCGTTATTTACTATGGGTGAATGAGTTAAACAAACAAGGCAGCTTAGGCTATATATATAAACTTTCATTTGGAGAAGTAGCATCAAACACAGACAAATATTTATTTGTGAAAAATGATAAAAAACCAGCAACTTATACTTACTCTAACCGATTCTTAACAAATACTTCTCGGACTAGCATCATAAATGCTTTCAATGAACTGGGTGCTCAAGGGTGCAAATTACTCTACGCAAACTCGACATTTACCAATAACGGTACAACAAATGGCACATTCTACATACCAACATGCGTAAATAGTAGTACGCATAACGGTACTTATGCTTATCGTTATTTTGAAGTTCCACAACATATTCCATTTAACAAAGATGATGCAATAAAACTTGAAAAACTTCTTAAAGAGCAAGCTGCAGAAGGTTATAGACTTGTTGATGCGAATAACAATCTTGGCTTCTTTAATGTTGATGGTTATCTATTTGAACGTGACAGTGAAAATACAGGGCCTATTGAATATAAAGTCTTTGTTGAAGATGCAGCATCTCAATTAGATGAACCTTATATTGTTGAAAACCGTATTCAAGATCAAGGTAAATTAGGATGGTTCTTTGCTGTTCGACTTGGATCGGTCTATACCAACTCACCGACTAACTATGATTTAGCAAGTGGTGTGGTTTTCCCTAAATAAACCATCTAATAACAAATAAGGCCATAATTATGGCCTTATTTTTATTTAAAACTTAGTTATTTATCCTAAGTTTTTGAAACCTTGCTGACGCCATGCTTCATAAACAATGACGGCTGTGGCATTAGACAAATTTAAGCTTCTTGAATTTTCAGCCATCGGCAAGCGTATCCATTGTTCTTGCGGAAACATTAAGCGAACATGCTCAGGCAAACCACGCGTTTCCGGCCCCATCAATAAAGCCACAGGTCGATTTAAATCAACTGTATGCGGGGTTGCAGAACCTTTAGTAGTGAGCGGAAAAACATGCTCAACACCTTTAGCTTTTAAGTCTGCAAGACATAGTTCAATATTGTCCCAAATCTGCATACGCGCCCATTCATGATAGTCCAATCCTGCACGCTTAAGCTTTTTATCATCTAGCTCGAAACCCAAGGGTTTGACTAAATGCAACTGTGCGCCCGTATTAGCACATAAACGAATGATATTGCCTGTATTGGCAGGAATTTCAGGCTCGTATAGGACAACATGAATCACAAATTTTCTCGACTTTAATAACCAGCAATAAATTCAGATGAACTTATTGCCATTTTAACTGTTCACGTAAACTCACCACTTCACCAATAATGGTTAAAGTCGGTGCAACGATATGATGTTCAGACACTTTAGTCGCAATATCGGCTAATGTTCCAACAATAACTTTTTGTTCTGGTGTGGTTCCTTTAGAAATTAAAGCCACTGGCATATCAGCACGTTGACCATGAGCAATAAGTTGCTCACAAATGCGCTCTAATCCAACTAATCCCATATATAAAACTAAAGTTTGATTTTCATAAACCAGTTCATTCCAAGGGAGTTCAGGAGAACCTTCCTTTAAATGCCCAGTTAAGAAACGAACACTTTGTGCATAGTCACGATGTGTTAGCGGAATACCCGCATAAGCGGAACAACCTGAGGCTGCTGTTATGCCCGGTACTACTTGGAAAGTGACATTTGCTTCAACCAGCTCTTGAATCTCTTCACCACCACGCCCAAAGATAAACGGATCACCACCTTTCAAACGACAAACGCGTTTTCCCTGTTGAGCATATTCAACCAGTAAAGCATTAATACCGTCTTGTGGAACCGAGTGGTTTGAACGGGCTTTACCGACATAAATTTTAGTCGCATCACGGCGACAAAGCTCTAAGATGGGTTCAGACACCAAACGATCATAAATCACAACATCTGCTTGTTGCATAAGACGTAACGCTTTTAATGTCAGTAGCTCAGGGTCACCTGGTCCAGCCCCTACCAAATAAACCTCACCTTTAGGCGCGGTCCATTCTGTTAAGGCTTGCTGAATTAAATCATTTGCAACGTCCAGATTGTCATTAAAGACTTGTTCTTTTAATGGACTGGCATATAAGTTTTCCCAAAAGATTCGGCGCTCATCTGGGTTAGTAATCTTTTCTTTTACTTGCTTACGCCATTGACCTGAAAATTCAGCCAACTTACCCATACCATGAGGAACTATTGTTTCTATTTGAGTACGAAGTTGTCTAGATAAGACTGGCGATGCGCCATTTGAGGCAACAGAAATGATCAATGGAGAACGGTCAATAATCGCTGGAACCATAAAGCGGCAGTGTGGAATATCATCTACACTATTAACCAGCAAATTACGCGCTTCACATTGTTCAAAAACGGCTTTATTCACTTGTGCATCATTAGTCGCAGCAATCACTAAGCGATAAGGCGTATTTAATATTTTTTCGACAAAGGACTCGGCAAAATACTGTCCGTCTGTCTTTTTAACTAACTGTAAAAGCTGCTCTTCAATCGCAGGAGCAATAATATCAATTACTGCTCCTGCTTTTGCTAATAAGTTTGCTTTGCGCAACGCAATATGCCCACCACCCACAATCAGACAACGTTGCTCTTGCAACTTTAAAGAGATTGGAAAAATATCCACCTTAAACCTCTACATTAATCATCTGATTATGTTTAAGCAAAAACCGTGCACAATTTAGATGCAAAGCTTAATCAATAAATGTTAAACCACCCATATATGGGCGTAATACTTCTGGAACCTCGATAGAACCGTCTTCACGTTGGTAATTTTCCATTACTGCAAGCAAAGTACGTCCAACTGCAAGACCAGAACCATTTAATGTGTGCACCAATTCGATCTTCTTTTGATCCATTCTGTAGCGCGCTTTCATACGGCGTGCTTGAAAATCACCCATATTAGAGCAGCTTGAGATTTCACGGTAAGTATTTTGGCTTGGAACCCAAACTTCTAAGTCGTAAGTTTTAGTCGCGCCGAAGCCCATATCACCACCACAGAGCAAAATTTTGCGGTATGGCAAACCAAGTGCCTGTAAAATGCCCTCAGCATGTGCAGTGAGTTCTTCAAGTGCTTGCATAGAGGTTTCAGGTTTAACGATTTGCACCATTTCAACCTTGTCAAACTGGTGCTGACGAATTAAACCACGCGTATCACGACCATAAGAACCTGCTTCACTACGGAAACAAGGCGTATGCGCAGCGTATTTTAATGGCAAGCGTTCGGTATCAATAATCTCATCACGAACGAAGTTAGTAACAGGAACTTCTGCTGTAGGGATGAGGTAATATTCTTTTTCGCCTTGAAGTTTAAATAAATCTTCTTCAAATTTTGGTAACTGACCAGTACCACGCAGTGAATCAGCATTTACCAAATAAGGCACATAAGCTTCTGTATAGCCATTTTTTAACGTATGGGTATCAAGCATGAACTGCGTTAACGCACGTTGTAGGCGAGCTAAAGAACCTTTCAATACGCTAAAACGTGAACCAGTCAATTTAGTAGCTGTTTCGAACTCTAAACCGCCCATCCACTCACCTAAATCAGTATGATCTTTGATTTCAAAATCAAACTGACGAGGCGTGCCCCATTTTGAGATTTCAACGTTATCATCTTCATTTTTACCAGCAGGAACAGATTCATCTGGTAAGTTAGGAATGCTAAGCGCTTTTTGCTCAATCTCGTTTTGTAGCTCTGACAACGCAACTTCAGCAGCTTTGATTTCATCACCAATGGCTTGCATACGCGCCATGATTTCAGAAGCATCGCCACCGGATTTTTTAATCTGACCCACTTGTTTTGCACCGGCATTACGTTCTGCCTGCAATTTTTCAGTTTTTGATTGCAAGTCTTTACGGCGAGTTTCTAAAGAAGCCCATTCTTGAACATCTAATTGAACACCACGTTTTGCCAAAGCCGCATTAACGACTTCAATATTATTTCTGAGTAACTTAGGGTCGATCATAATCAATCATAATATGGGTAAAAAACTGGCTATAGTGTAAGGCCTTCACACTAAAAAATATAGTGATCATCTTCATAACGAATAGCTTTCACACAATTGTTAGAATAGATCACCTATTTTACAAGTTATAGTTTGGCACACTTGGCAAATACTCAGGTTTAATGAACTTAGCTGCCTCAGAATATGGCAATGTTAATTCAGTCATCCCTTCGGCATAAGAAGCTAATTCATAGATTGGATAGACAAAAACAATACCATTAGCGCCATAGTAAAAATTATCACTTAATTGCAGTTTTTCACGGCTGATATTGTGCTCTTGAAGCCAATTTGTATTCGCATCAAAAAGTGCATCAACTAACTGTTTTTCAACATCGGGCTGAATAAGTTCGGCAACAGTAATATGTTTTTTATTTAATAAATCAAAAGTCACGAACTCTTGATGTGACATGCCATGTGCTGCACCAGCAGAATATGAATAGGTCTGTAACGCAAAAGTTGCGAGGTTATAATTTTGCCCTAAATAGCGAACATAAATTGCACTTTGACTCGAACGAGGCTCACCTTCAGGTACATCGACTGGCTGATCAGCTAAATTTGCAAAAGCATTCGGATCTGCTTTCTTTATTCGATTAGTAAAGTAATCATTAATCCACTTTTGATTGGTTTGTACTGTTTGAAAGTCATACTCTGTACAACCATCTTCTAAACAAACTTTTGATTTCGGCAATTTTACTGGGATTACTTTTGCCTGAATTACAGGCACACCGACCTCTTTTGTCTCTTTAACTTTTGCAGTCGAAGCGGCTTGCTCCTCTTTGGCTGCCGACTTGGGTTGGCAACCACTCACAATTGCCATTGCAGCCATTAATGGAAGAATACAAATAATTTTTTTATCGTAAAGTCGCATAATAATCCCCATGAATTTACCTCTATCACTATACAAAGCGTAAGAATAAGACGGGGTTAAAAAATGTATCTATCTCTCTAATATAAAAAAAGCTACCGTGAAAGGTAGCTTTTTCGAAAAGGACTAATTATTGGTCAATAACATCTGTGCCTTTTGGTGGCGTAAAGTTAAAAACAGATGCTGGAATTGAAGCATTTACTTTCACGTTTTTGAAACGAACATAGGTGGTTTGACCTAGTGAATCTTGTAACACCATAAGCGTAGGCGCTTTATTTGCTCCAAAACTAATCGTTAAGCTTTGGAAAGCACCATCTTCTTTTTTAGGAAATAATGTGAAATATAATTTAGATTTATCTGGCTGTGTTACACGATAAGACTTCATGATTTGATTGGTGTTACCAGATAACAATAATGCTGGTGTATCTGCAACTTGATCATCTAAGCTTTGACGTACAGCTTGTTGTAAATCTGGGTCGTAAATCCAAACTGTTTTTCCACTCGTTACAATAGTTTGTTTAGCAGGACTCACCGTTTCCCAATAAAATTTCCCAGGGCGTTCAACTTTCATTGAGCCTTTAAATGTCTGGTTCATATGCTGCGCACTTAAACTCTTTTTCTGTGCCACAGTTTTTGTATTGGCTTTAGTTGTTTGTTCAAAATCGGCAGTCAAACGCTGTAATCCTGATAACTGATTAACCAGGTTCCCAATTGCCTGTTGCTCCGGTGCTGCTACAGGCGCAGCAAACACTGTAGTACTCATTACAGGAGCAAGCACTGACGCGCTGAGTGTAATAGCACACATAGTTTTACGAAGCATATTCATGTCATCACCTTTTTAGTTGCTGTAAGACAACTTGCCATCTTTCAAAGTTATGAAACTTAGCAAGCTCTTAATTCAATACTCATATTAACCGACAAACTCTGTGCTAATCATTGAGAAAATAAGATATTTTGTTATGTTATTCATGTTGTTTGTAGAATTTCATTCATCATGATGAAGATAAACCAGATTAGATTCCATAAAAAAAGCCCACAAAATGTGGGCTTTTTTTGAAGCTAAAACTTAAACAGTTTCAACTTTTACGTAGCGACGGCCAAATTGACCTTTCACTTCGAATTTTACTACGCCGTCAGCAGTAGCAAATAAAGTATGGTCACGGCCCATACCAACATTTGCACCAGCGTGGAACTCTGTACCACGTTGACGAACGATGATGTTACCAGCAGTTACAGCTTGACCGCCGTAAATTTTAACACCTAACATTTTTGGGTTTGAATCACGACCGTTCTTCGTCGATCCACCGGCTTTTTTAGTTGCCATGTCTCTTACTCCTCGTGATTAGCCTGAAATACCAGTAATTTTCAACTCAGTGAACCATTGACGGTGACCTTGTTGTTTACGGTAATGTTTACGACGACGCATTTTGATAATGCGGATTTTGTCGTGACGACCATGACCAACCACTTCTGCAGTTACTTTAGCGCCAGCTACAACTGGAGCACCGATTTGAATGCTATCACCGTTTACAACCATTAATACATCATCAAATGTAATAGTCGCGCCAGATTCAGCTTTCAATAATTCAACTTTAAGGGTTTCACCCTCAACTACACGGTGCTGTTTACCACCGCTTTGGATTACTGCGTACATAATGTACTCCAATTAGCCCGTGTCGACGTGCCGATAAGGGATATATCGATCTTAAAACGCTCGCCACTGGGGTTATATAAGGCGACAGATTTTAAGTGAAATTTGATCAAACGACAAGTATTTTCTGTTTATCAGTAAAGTCTATTGCCCTATTTTTACAAAATCAACAAGCAGCTTAGATTGGAATTTAGCAGTTTTCATTGATTCTGAATGAAAATTAAAATACAGTTCCAGACACAAATTGCGACAAGAACAAGTTGTATTAATGCTGATGTCATTAAATTTATTGTTTTGCCGGAAATATCATGTTTTGCTTAAATAAAGAACAAAGAACGCATAAAGACAATAGAAATGATTAATATCAGCCACTTGTTAACCTGTGCAACACACCTTTACTTGATACACTAACGCCACTTATCTACCAATACGGGGTTTTTCTTCATATGGTCATCGATTTCAAGCAAGACATTCTTGCGCCTGTTGCCTCAGACTTTGCTGCGATGGATCACTTGATTAATGAAGGAATTAGCTCAAAAGTCGGTTTAGTCATGTCTGTCAGCAAACATGTTGTTGAGGCTGGCGGAAAACGTATGCGCCCAATCATGTGCTTACTCGCTGCTCGCGCATGTGGCTTAGATAACATGGCAAACGCACAGCGTCTGGCTGCAATCATTGAAATGTTGCATACCGCGACATTAGTCCATGATGATGTGGTAGATGAATCTGGGCTTCGTCGTGGTCGACCTACAGCAAATGCGACATGGAACAATCAGACAGCCGTATTAGTCGGTGACTTCCTCATTGCACGTGCTTTCGATTTACTGGTCGATTTAAACAACATGACTTTATTGAAAGACTTTTCAACAGGTACATGTGAAATTGCGGAAGGTGAAGTATTACAACTTCAATCGCAACATCAACCAGATACAACAGAAGAAACTTATTTAAAAATTATTCACGGTAAAACTTCTCGTCTGTTTGAACTGGCTACAGAAGGCGCTGCTATTTTGGCAGGACAAGAAGCGTATCGTGAACCTTTGAGATTATTTGCCGGTCATTTTGGTAATGCATTCCAAATTATTGATGATATTTTAGACTACACTTCAGATGCTGAAACATTAGGTAAAAATATTGGTGATGATTTAATGGAAGGTAAACCAACTTTACCGTTAATTTCTGCATTAGCACACTCAACAGGAGATGAGCATGCGATTATTCGTCGCAGTATCGCAACTGGTGGAGTGGACCAATTATCTCAAGTTATAGAAATTGTACAGAAGTCTGGTGCTTTAGATTATTGTCACCAACGTGCCCAAGAAGAAACAGAAGCAGCACTGCAAGCTTTATCAAACCTACCCGATACACCATATCGTCAGGCTTTGATTAACTTAACTCAGCTTGCGTTACATCGAATACAATAGATATTATTTTGCCTATGCATATAAATTTTTCAGATCATTTTTTAAAAATACAGAAACAGCTTGAGGATACTCAAGCTGTCATTGATGAAAATCCAATCATTGAATTAGTCAATGCCATTCGTCCATCCGATCCTCATGATACGGATGAGATAAAGCAAAAAATACAGGCTTTAATTGAAAGCCTATTACGCACACCTACAGCCCCCTTCCTACTACAAACTTTTTTATTACGTCTAATTAATCGCTATAAACAAGTCAGCTTGTATGCCGACAGCGGAATTTTATCTTTAGATGGTTTCTGGAACCAACTCGGGCAAAGACTCGGAGCACATTTTTTACCGTTAATCGAAGATGCAAGCCAACTCAAAATATTAATTGGTCGAATTTTTTATTTAGAAAGTGACAAAATCTGGCTCAATAATATTGATGATGAAGATTGGGCAAATTTATTCAGTCTTATTGGACAAAGCCAAAGTAATGTAGACGAAAAGCTTGTCATTCAAAGTGAAATGATTAAAGCAATTACTGTCTTAACTTATCGAATTAGTGGAATTGGCCTTTACCCTGAATTTATTAATGCTCAACCGGAATTAACGGAATATGAATCACCATTTTTAGTTCAGAACCGTGAAATTATTGAGTTTATCGAAAAGTACAAAAAACAAGAACTTTCTGAACATGAAATTGCAGTTATTTCTCCTCCGGATGCATCGCAAGCATTCGTTATGCTGGAACAATGTCGGGATGTGGTTTTAAAGATTCGCCGTGCTACTAAAAGAATTGGTGTTAGCTTAAGCTTGACTTACTTATTGTCGTTACTTGAGCAGTGCCTCGACCGAATTGAATTACTGCTTTATTTGGTTGTAGATAACAGTAAAGGAAAATATGTCTCTTTAGGACATCTTATTTCCGATTTAACTAAGGCGCACTACAGTGAAAAAAGTGTTCGCTCTTTATTAAGTACCACAAGTGAACTTATTGCCTTTCAAGTGACTGAAAATGCCAGCCGAACAGGTGAACATTATGTAAGTACCGATACAAAAGGTTTCTGGGGCATGTATAAAGCTGCCGCTGGAGCGGGCGTTATTATCGCTTGTATGGCATCTTTAAAAATTCTTGCTGCAAGAATGACAATGGCACCGCTCATGCAGGCCTTTACTTTTAGTATGAATTATTCTCTAGGGTTCATTCTGATTCATGTTCTACATTTCACAGTTGCAACCAAACAACCCGCAATGACTGCGGCTGCCCTTGCTGCAACGGTACAACAACGCAAAGGCTCTAAAACAGCTCAAATTGCAGAGTTAGCAGCTCTGATTATTAATATTATTCGAACACAATTCATTGCTATTTTAGGCAATATTTCAATTGCGATTCCTACTGCTGCACTCATTACTTTTGCTTGGCAGTTCTATCTTGATGAGCCTTTATTAACTCATACTAAAGCAACTTATTTGTTGCACAGCCTAAATCCCTTCACCTCTTTGGCAGTTCCACATGCAGCCATAGCCGGAGTTTGCTTATTTTTGTCAGGCCTTATTGCGGGATACTTCGACAATATGGCTGTTTACCGGAAAGTCGGTCCACGCCTTAGAGCACATCGCCGTTTAGCAAACTGGTTAGGACAAGATCGCCTCAACCGTTTTGCTGAATATATTGAGCGCAATTTAGGAGCTCTAGCTGGTAACTTCTTATTCGGGATTATGTTAGGGAGTATGGGCACCATAGGTTTTATTCTAGGTTTACCTTTGGATATTCGCCATATTGCCTTTGCCTCGGCTAACTTTATTCAAGGTTTAATGACAATTAACGGCAGCCCAGATATCGGACTGATTATCGTGTCCTTTTTAGGCGTGTTATGTATTGGTCTCACTAACTTATTCGTTAGTTTCACCTTAACCATTATTGTGGCACTACGGGCACGTCGAGTTCGCTTTGAACAGTGGAAACCTTTAGCTAAACTGGTAATGACCCATTTTCTGACTCGCCCAAGCGATTTTTTCTGGCCACCAAAACAACCTCTAGAACTTGAAGAAAATACGACAACAAATAGTGGAAAAAAGGCAGAGCATTAAGAATTTTGCTTTGTACACAAAATGTGAATTCCGTCAATTTTGTTGTGATTGTTTTTCCAAATGTTAAAAAATTTTCAAAATGAATTTACGATGATCTATCAGGCTTGAAAAAAAGTGTACTGGCAAGTACACTTTTAACGGCTTTCAGTAGTGGACACTGCTTGAATAAGCAAAGGTATATACATGCCCTATATGTTGCTTTTTATTGGTTGTATTTTTTTCGGATTAGGTGTGCTTGGTCTTTTTGTACCAAGACTTCAATCTATGGATCTCCTGAGCGTTCAAATATTGAGTGAACACCGATCAGATTATCTTAACTTTATTACGATCTTTCTGGCACGTGTAGGTGGTATGCCTTTTGTATGTTTTTTATCCTTTCTGGTATGTATATATCAGGCATGGTATAAAAAATATATTACTGTTATTTTCATTAGTGTGGGAGTTATTGGCAGTATCACCATGGGTTGGCTGCTCAAGTGGTGTGTTGACCGCCCAAGACCCCCACAGGTATATCATATTGTCGAAAGTTACGGTGCATCGTTCCCGAGTGCACACAGTGTTTATGCATCAACACTGGCTTGTCTGGCAATGATAATGTTATGCCATAAGCCCAACACTAACTCTCCTTCTATCATTTTGATCTCCTGTCTTTGGTTTATCTGTATGGGGCTTTCAAGAATATATGCTGGAGTTCATTTTCCAACAGATGTACTCGCCGGTTGGGGCATAGGTTTTATTTGGATTGCACTGCTTTGGCTCTGGTTATTACAAACACAAAGTAGGTTAAGTAAAAAACAAATATATTTTTAGATTTTATCTAACGAGGTGGAACAATGATGTCGGCTAAGCTTTGGGCTCCTGCCCTTACTGCTTGCGCATTAGCAACAAGTATCGCACTTGTTGGTTGTGGCAAAGGCTCCGATGAGAAACAGCAAGCTGCTGCTGCTCAGAAAATGCCGCCTGCTGAAGTAGGTGTTATTGTTGCTCAACCACAAAGTGTTGAACAAAGCGTTGAACTTTCTGGCCGTACTTCAGCATATCAAATTTCTGAAGTTCGCCCTCAAACAAGTGGCGTAATTTTAAAACGCTTGTTTGCTGAAGGAAGTTATGTTCGTGAAGGTCAGGCTCTTTATCAACTTGATTCTCGAACTAACCATGCAACGCTCGAAAATGCAAAAGCGGCACTTTTACAACAACAGGCAAATCTAGCTTCCCTACGTACTAAGTTAAACCGTTATAAGCAACTTGTTTCGAGTAACGCTGTATCTAGACAAGAGTATGACGACTTACTTGGTCAAGTTAACGTTGCAGAAGCACAAGTTGCTGCAGCGAAGGCTCAAGTAACAAATGCAAACGTAGATCTAGGTTACTCTACAATTCGCTCACCAATTTCTGGTCAGTCTGGACGTTCTTCTGTCACAGCTGGTGCTTTAGTCACTGCAAACCAAACTGATCCTTTAGTGACGATTCAACAGTTAGATCCAATCTATGTTGATATTAACCAGTCTAGCGCCGAGTTATTACGTTTACGTCAACAATTGAGTAAAGGTAGTTTAGACAATAGTAACAACACGAAAGTAAAATTGAAGCTCGAAGATGGTTCAACCTATCCAATCGAAGGACAACTTGCTTTCTCTGATGCTTCTGTAAATCAGGATACAGGAACGATTACTTTACGTGCCGTATTCTCGAACCCGAATCATCTGTTACTTCCAGGCATGTACACAACTGCACAAATTGTTCAGGGTGTAGTTCCAAATGCTTATCTGATTCCTCAAGCTGCAATTACACGTTTACCGACAGGTCAAGCCATGGCAATGCTTGTTAATGCCAAAGGTGCTGTTGAGAGTCGTCCTGTTGAAACTTCTGGTGTTCAAGGACAAAACTGGATTGTGACCAATGGTCTCAAAGCTGGTGATAAAGTGATTGTTGATGGTGTTGCCAAAGTTAAAGAAGGGCAAGAAGTGTCAGCAAAACCTTACCAAGCTCAACCAGCAACTCCTCAAGGTGCAGCTCCAAATGCGACAAAACCGGCTCAATCAGGTAAACCTCAAGCAGAACAGAAAGCATCTAATGCATAAGGGGTAGATTGAATGGCACAATTTTTTATTCATCGCCCCATTTTTGCGTGGGTGATTGCATTAGTCATTATGTTGGCGGGTATTCTCACGCTCACAAAAATGCCTATTGCACAGTATCCGACGATTGCACCACCGACAGTTACAATTGCTGCAACTTATCCTGGTGCATCGGCTGAGACTGTTGAAAACACCGTAACCCAGATCATTGAACAACAAATGAATGGTCTAGATGGTTTACGTTATATTTCATCTAACAGTGCGGGTAACGGTCAGGCCTCTATTCAATTAAACTTTGAACAAGGTATTGATCCAGATATTGCACAGGTTCAGGTTCAAAACAAACTGCAATCTGCAACTGCTCTTTTACCTGAAGATGTTCAACGTCAAGGTGTGACAGTTACCAAATCTGGCGCAAGCTTCTTGCAAGTTATTGCATTCTACTCGCCAGATAATAGCCTTTCAGATTCAGACATTAAAGACTACGTAAACTCATCAATTAAAGAACCACTTAGCCGTGTTGCTGGTGTTGGTGAGGTACAAGTCTTTGGTGGTTCATACGCTATGCGTATCTGGCTAGACCCTGCAAAATTGACTAATTACCAGTTAACACCAAGTGATATTGCGACTGCTTTACAAGCGCAAAACTCACAAGTTGCTGTAGGTCAGTTAGGCGGAGCACCAGCGGTACAAGGTCAAGTGCTTAACGCGACAGTGAATGCACAAAGCTTGCTGCAAACACCTGAGCAATTTAAAAATATCTTCTTAAAGAACACAGCATCAGGTGCTGAGGTTCGTTTAAAAGATGTTGCTCGTGTTGAATTAGGTTCTGATAACTATCAGTTCGATTCGAAGTTTAATGGTAAACCTGCTGGTGGTCTTGCAATTAAAATTGCAACTGGTGCCAACGCACTTGATACCGCTGATGCTGTTGAACATCGTTTAGCTGAATTACGTAAGAACTATCCAACAGGTCTTGCAGATAAACTGGCTTATGACACTACTCCATTTATTCGACTTTCAATTGAAAGTGTTGTACACACATTAATTGAAGCAGTAATTTTAGTATTCATTGTCATGTTCTTGTTCTTGCAGAACTGGCGTGCAACCATCATTCCTACACTTGCAGTACCTGTTGTTGTGTTAGGTACATTTGCTGTCATCAATATCTTTGGATTCTCAATTAATACCTTAACCATGTTCGCCATGGTATTGGCAATTGGTCTTCTGGTCGATGACGCGATTGTTGTAGTGGAAAACGTTGAACGTGTGATGAGTGAAGAGCATACCGATCCAGTCACGGCGACTTCACGATCAATGCAACAGATTTCTGGTGCGTTAATTGGTATTACAAGCGTATTGACAGCGGTATTCGTACCAATGGCCTTCTTTGGTGGTACGACTGGTGTAATTTACCGTCAATTCTCGATTACCCTTGTAACAGCAATGGTCTTATCGTTAATTGTGGCGTTAACCTTTACGCCAGCACTTTGTGCAACAATTTTAAAACAGCATGATCCTAACAAAGAACCAAGCAATAATATTTTTGCTCGTTTCTTCAGAGGATTTAACAACGGTTTTGACCGCATGTCGCATAGCTACCAAAATGGTGTTAGCCGCATGCTTAAAGGCAAAATCTTCTCTGGCGTACTTTACGCTTTAGTGATTGGTCTATTGGTGTTCTTGTTCCAAAAACTCCCATCTTCATTCTTACCAGAAGAAGATCAGGGCGTGGTCATGACACTTGTACAGTTACCACCGAATGCAACGCTTGATCGTACGAATAAAGTTGTTGATACCATGACAAACTTCTTCATGAATGAAAAAGATACAGTGGAATCTATTTTCACCGTTTCAGGTTTCTCATTCACGGGTGTTGGTCAAAATGCTGGTATTGGCTTCGTTAAATTGAAAGACTGGAGTGAACGTACTTCACCAGAATCTCAAATTGGTGCGTTAATTCAGCGCGGTATGGCATTAAACATGATCGTCAAAGACGCATCTTACATCATGCCATTACAGCTTCCAGCAATGCCTGAACTCGGTGTAACTGCTGGTTTTAACTTGCAGCTTAAAGATTCAAGTGGTCAAGGCCATGAGAAACTAATTGCCGCACGTAACACAATTTTAGGTTTGGCTTCACAAGATAAACGTCTTGTAGGGGTACGTCCTAATGGTCAAGAAGATACGCCTCAGTATCAAATTAATGTAGATCAGGCTCAAGCTGGTGCTATGGGTGTTAGCATTGCTGACATTAACAACACGATGCGTATTGCATGGGGTGGTTCATACATTAACGACTTCGTTGACCGTGGTCGTGTGAAAAAAGTTTATGTTCAAGGTGATTCGGGTAGCCGTATGATGCCTGAAGACTTAAACAAGTGGTATGTACGTAATAGCAAAGGCGAAATGGTACCGTTCTCTGCATTTGCTACAGGCGAATGGACATATGGTTCTCCTCGTCTTGAACGTTATAACGGCGTGTCATCGGTTAACATTCAAGGTACACCTGCACCTGGCGTAAGTTCTGGTGATTCTATGAAAGCCATGGAAGAAATTATTGCTAAGTTACCATCTATGGGCTTACAAGGTTTCGACTATGAATGGACAGGTTTATCACTTGAAGAACGTGAGTCTGGTGCTCAAGCTCCATTCCTTTATGCTCTTTCATTGTTAATCGTTTTCCTTTGCTTAGCTGCATTATATGAAAGCTGGTCTATTCCGTTCTCGGTTTTACTTGTGGTACCACTTGGTATTATTGGTGCAATCGTATTGACTTACTTGGGTATGATTATTAAAGGAGATCCAAATCTCTCAAATAACATTTACTTCCAGGTAGCGATGATCGCGGTAATTGGTCTTTCTGCAAAAAATGCGATCTTGATTGTTGAGTTCGCAAAAGAGTTGCAGGAAAAAGGCGAAGACCTACTTGATGCAACTTTACATGCTTCAAAAATGCGTTTACGTCCAATTATTATGACCACCCTTGCCTTCGGTTTTGGTGTACTTCCACTTGCCCTTTCAACAGGTGCTGGTGCAGGAAGTCAGCACTCAGTCGGCTTCGGTGTACTCGGTGGCGTACTCAGTGCAACGTTCTTAGGTATCTTCTTTATCCCTGTATTCTATGTGTGGATTCGTAGTATCTTTAAGTACAAACCAAAAACCATAAACACTCAGGAGCATAAATCGTGATGCAAAAAGTATGGTCTATTTCAGGTCGTAGCATTGCGGTATCTGCACTTGCGCTTGCTTTGGCAGCTTGTCAAAGCATGCGCGGCCCAGAACCAGTCGTGAAAACCGATATACCACAAAGCTATGGATATAACAGCGCTTCTGGTACGTCTATTGCAGAACAGGGTTATAAACAGTTCTTTTCTGACCCTCGTTTGCTCGAAGTGATTGATTTGGCTCTTGCCAACAACCGTGACTTACGTACAGCAACGCTCAATATTGAACGTGCTCAACAGCAATATCGAATTACTCAAAACAACCAGCTTCCAACCATCGGAGCAAGTGGTAGTGCAATTCGTCAGGTTTCTCAAAGCCGTGATCCGAATAACCCCTACTCTACCTATCAGGTGGGTTTGGGTGTAACTGCCTATGAGCTTGATTTTTGGGGCCGCGTTCGTAGCTTGAAAGATGCTGCATTAGATAGTTATCTTTCAACGCAAAGTGCACGTGATTCGACACAAATCAGTCTGATTAGTCAGGTTGCTCAAGCATGGTTGAACTATTCTTTTGCATCGGCGAATCTAAAGCTTGCAGAGCAAACTCTAAAAGCACAGCAAGACTCTTACAACCTCAACAAAAAACGTTTTGATGTGGGTATCGACAGTGAAGTTCCACTACGTCAGGCACAGATTTCTGTAGAAACTGCGCGTAACGATGTAGCGAACTACAAAACTCAGATGGCTCAAGCACAAAACTTGTTGAACTTGTTATCAGGTCAATCGATTCCGCAAAACTTGTTGCCAAACCAACCTGTAAAACGCATTACTCAACAGAATGTATATACAGCTGGTTTACCAAGTGACTTGCTTAACAATCGTCCAGATGTGAAAGCTGCCGAATATAACTTAAGCGCTGCTGGTGCGAATATTGGTGCTGCAAAAGCACGTTTATTCCCAACAATTAGCTTAACGGGTTCTGCAGGTTACGCATCGACTGACTTAAGTGATCTATTTAAGTCGGGTGGATTTGTGTGGTCAGTTGGACCAAGCCTAGACTTACCAATTTTTGATTGGGGTACACGTCGTGCCAATGTAAAAATTTCTGAAACCGATCAGAAAATTGCATTGTCTGATTATGAAAAATCAGTTCAGTCTGCATTCCGTGAAGTTAATGATGCGCTTGCAACTCGTGCCAATATTGGTGAACGTTTAACAGCTCAACAACGTCTAGTAGAAGCAACTAACCGCAACTACACATTATCAAATGCCCGCTTCCGTGCTGGTATTGATAGTTACTTGACAGTTCTTGATGCACAGCGTTCATCTTATTCAGCAGAACAAGGTTTATTGTTGCTTCAACAAGCTAACTTAAACAACCAAATCGAGTTATACAAAACTCTAGGTGGCGGTTTAAAAGCAAACTCTTCAGATACAGTGGTTAATCAACCATCAAGTGCTGAACTTAAAAAGCAATAAGTTTTAAATAACTTATCCATAAAAGCTCACTTCGGTGGGCTTTTTTATTGCATCTCATGTGAATATTTCTTATCTTGAAACCTTAAGAGATTTAGATTGATAAAAAATAATGTTACTGAGTAATTTAGAAAGTGTTCCGGGCCACCAGATTTTAAAACAGCTTGATGTTGTTTATGGAAGTACAGTCCGTAGTAAGCATGTTGGCCGTGACTTGATGGCGAGTTTAAAAAATATTGTGGGTGGTGAACTTACAGGTTATACCGAATTACTAGAAGAATCCCGCCAAGAAGCCATGAATCGTATGATTGCCAAAGCTCAGCAACTGGGTGCGAATGCAATTGTCGGTATTCGTTTTTCAACTTCAAATATTGCTCAAGGTGCTTCCGAACTATTTGTATATGGCACAGCAGTGGTTGTGCAACCTCAAGCACCCCATCTACCAGATCCATTTAGTGCATAGGTAGAAAATGGAAAATCTTATTTTTCAGCTTGTTATTTTTCTGATTCTTTTCAGTATTGGTTGGGGTTTTGGGCGCCATATTGAACGAAAACATTTGAAAGAACTTCTAGAAAAAGAGCAACGATTGGCCCATATCAGAATTGATACGAATCGTTTTGCAACGAGCGATCAACTAGGCCATTTTATTAGCAGTAATGCCGTGATTTCTCATGACTACTTTAAATATGTATTGGCATCCATTAAGAATGTTTTGGGTGGTCGTCTCACCAGTTATGAAAGTGTGGTTGAGCGTGCTCGCCGTGAAGCGATTGTCCGCTTAAAACAACAAGCACATACCGCAGGAGCTAACCATATTATGGGAGTTCGGCTGAGTACAACCGAACTAGGAATGCAGGGCGGAATGGTTGAAGTCTTTGCCTACGGCACAGCAGTAAAAGATTAATACTGCCCTACACTAGAAAAATGAATGCGTGGATTGCCAATATTTTTAGTTAAATGTTGGCAAATTCCGGTAATTTTCCAACTGCCCTGTTGTTTTGCCAAAGTAAAATAATAACGACCAAAAGAGTGAAAATAATCATTTTCTGAAAAACGGTAAATTTGATAATTACACTCTAACCATGCCCGATCTTGTTCAATACGGATAATTGGATTACTTAAGTTATGTTGCAACCTAAGATGGGACAATGCCTGTTGCCGAGAATCTTTATATTCATGACAAGACACGACACATAAAGGCTCTCCCCTAAATTGGAAATAGTCCACCTCAAGTTGATCGGCCAATAACTCATCAAAAGCGTCCCAATTTTTCTGGTCAAAGACCAATTGAAAACGCGTAATGACTTCTAAAATACGGTGATAATCTTGATCCATGGTGAACCTTCTATACGGGTTTTCCATCAATTTAGCATGGCGAAATCACTTTTTTATTTTACTTTTGTTTTCCGAATCATTTTATAGAGAAGTTTTGGAGACATTCGTGAAACCATAACTCCTAGTTTTTCTTTTGTTCCGCCAACAACAATATATTCTTGCCCATGCATCAATGCTTTAACTGCTTGTTGGGCAAATACATCTGCCTCTAAACCATTCTCGATGGCTTCATCTTGATGACCTTGAGGTTGCCCAGCACCATTTAGCGCATTAAAAGAAACATTAGTTTTTACAAAGCCTGGGAAAATAACTGAAACTTCAACGCCTTGATCTGAGACCTCAGCACGTAAACTATTTGCCCACATATGAATTGCAGCTTTAGCAGCCGAATAACTTGCACGGTACTGCGTTCCTAATAAACCCGCCACACTCGAAACAAATACAACTCGGCCAGACTTTTGTTTTAGCATGGTCGGAAGCACAGTTTTGGTTAACGCCACTTGTGAGAAATAGTCGACTTCCATAATGGCCCGTTCGGTTGCCATCGTCGTATCTTCAATTAAAGCACGTTGGCTTAAACCTGCATTATTAATAAGCCAGTCAATTCGCCCTTTAGCTTTTAAAATCTGCTCATAGGCTTCTTGTACCTGCTTTTCATCAGTAATATCTGCAACCACAGATAAATGTTGATCTGGATTTAACAAACCAACCCGAACTGCTTCTAATTCCTCAAAACGACGCGAGGTCAAAATCACCTCCGCCCCTTGCAAAGCCAACTCGCCTGCTAAGGCCTTACCCAGACCAGAAGATGCTCCCGTAATCCATACCACTTTATTTTGCAAAGTATCAAGTTTGGCCATGCTTTATGTTCCTATTATCTTTTTAAATTATGCTGCTTGATGCATGAAGGCCAAAAAGTGGTTGATATAATGAGTTGCTGTGGTCTGATCGACCTGTGTACCTAACTTTTCCAAACGTTTATAGCCTAAATGCGTCGTCATGTTGATCACCCCATTCAGGGTTTTATCGACAACTAAATTAAATTTTAAACGCTTTTTAGGTTCACGTACTAGGCTTGTTACGCCTAAATCTACAATTTGAATGAGGGTCTCAAAAGCAGCGGCAACACTCTGCATATTCCCATCACGAATTTGCTGAGTCAGAGTTTCGGCTTGTTGCACGAGTTGGAGGGTAACTGGATAGGTAATATAAACTTGCTGTCCCTGCTCTTTCATCAGAGATGTCATGTAATCAACTAAAGGCAAAAGACGTTCATTGCCAAAGAATGAAACTGACCAAGGCATGTATTTTCGAAAAGTCTCTAAAACTTGCTGAACCACTTTTTCAGACTCAGCTTGCTGTTTTGGGGACATGGTTGTATTCCCTGACTGTAAAAGTACAGAAAAAACCTGCTCAATAATTTCACAAGAAAGATCAGAGAGTACATCACCTAAGGGTTTTGCCTGACTTTGGTTTACTCCATCATGCAGTTTCTGCCGAATGGTCTCGAATTGGGTATAAGTTGAATCGGAAATTTTCAAAAAAACTTTATAACTCATGAGCAACATCCTTTTTCAATTCGTTTGTAATTTTTGTGCCGTGTCTCTACACGATTAAATTGTGATCCATCTTTCATAAATCTACCGTTTTTTGAAAAAAATACAAAACCGTTTATCTGTTTTCAGTACATTAATTTCGAGGCATTTTTTTGCTACAATAGGTGCAATTTTTTATGCATATTCGATCTAAGCTACTATGACTGACGCTCAAACCGCTCAAAATATTGCGACCACATACGATCCAACCGAGATCGAAAAGAAGTGGTACCAAACGTGGGAAGAACAAGGTTACTTCAAACCTTCTGGTCACGGTGAATCATTCTGTATCATGATTCCGCCACCAAACGTCACTGGTAGTTTGCACATGGGCCATGGTTTTAACAATGCCATTATGGATGCCCTCACCCGTTATAACCGTATGATGGGTAAAAACACCTTGTGGCAACCGGGTACTGACCACGCTGGTATTGCAACTCAAATGGTTGTTGAGCGTCAACTTGGCTTGCAAGGTGTGACTCGTCATGACTTGGGTCGTGATAAGTTCATCGAAAAAGTTTGGGAATGGAAAGAACAATCTGGCGGCACAATTACGAAACAAATTCGTCGCTTAGGTTCATCTGTAGACTGGTCACGTGAACGCTTCACGATGGACGAAGGTTTATCAAACGCAGTTAAAGAAGTATTCGTTCGTTTGCACGAAGATGGTTTAATTTACCGCGGTAAGCGTCTTGTAAACTGGGACCCTAAACTTCAAACTGCTCTTTCTGACCTTGAAGTTGAAAGCAAAGAAGAAAAAGGCTCGCTTTGGCATTTTAAATATTTCTTTGAAGACAAATCAGTTAAAACTCAAGACGGCAAAGACTATCTAGTAGTTGCAACGACTCGTCCTGAAACTTTACTGGGCGATACTGCGGTTGCAGTTCATCCTGAAGATGAACGTTATGCACACCTTGTTGGTAAAAACATTGTATTGCCAATTACTGGTCGTTTAATTCCGATCGTTGCTGACGACTACGTTGAAAAAGACTTCGGTACTGGCTGTGTAAAAATTACCCCTGCTCATGACTTCAACGACTATGACCTAGGTAAACGTAATAGCTTGCCAATCATTAATATCTTCAACAAAAACGCCGAAGTTTTGGGTGAGTTTGAATATATTGCAAAAGCTGGTGAACAAATTTCTAAAACCATTACTGCACCTGCGGAATACGCTGGTTTAGAACGTTTCGCAGCACGTAAAAAATTAGTTGCTGAAGCTGAAGCTGAAGGCTGGTTAGATCAAATCCAACCGTATGACTTAAAAGCTCCACGTGGCGACCGTTCAGGCGTAATCATTGAGCCATTATTAACTGACCAATGGTACGTAAAAATTGCTCCGCTTGCTGAACCTGCAATTGAAGCAGTTCAAGATGGTCGTATTAAGTTTGTTCCAGAGCAGTACAGCAACATGTACATGGCGTGGATGCGTGACATTCAAGACTGGTGTATTTCACGCCAGCTTTGGTGGGGTCACCGTATTCCAGCTTGGTACGATGCGAATGGCAACATCTATGTTGGTCGTAACGAAGAAGAAGTACGTGCGAAAAACAACATTGCTGCTGACGTTGAACTTAAACAAGACGAAGACGTTCTTGATACATGGTTCTCATCTGCACTTTGGACTTTCTCAACCTTAGGTTGGACTGGCGACAACAAACAAGATGCGGCAAATGATTTCTTAAAAACTTTCCACCCAACAGATGTATTGGTGACTGGTTTTGACATCATTTTCTTCTGGGTTGCCCGCATGATCATGATGACCCTACACTTCATGAAAAATGAAGATGGTTCATCGCAAGTACCATTTAAGACTGTTTACGTTCACGGCTTGGTACGTGATGGTGAAGGTCAAAAAATGTCTAAGTCTAAAGGTAACGTACTTGACCCATTAGACTTGATTGACGGTATTGATTTAGAAAGCTTAGTTGCAAAACGTACGACTGGTCTGATGAACCCGAAAGATGCAGCGAAGATTGAAAAATCAACGCGCAAAGAGTTCCCAGAAGGCATTAATGCTTATGGTACTGACGCAGTTCGTTTCACGTTCTGTGCGCTTGCAAACACTGGTCGTGACATCAAGTTCGACTTAAAACGTGTTGAAGGCTACCGTAACTTCTGTAACAAAATCTGGAACGCGACTCGTTTCGTTCTGATGAATGTTGAAGGCCAAACTGTTGGTCAAGAAGCTCGTCCTGATCTTTGGGAACTTCCAGAACAGTGGATTATGAGCCGTCTGCAAAAAGCTGAAGCTGCTGTACATCAAGCGTTTGCAACGTATCGTTTAGACCTTGCTGCACAAGCGATTTACGACTTTATCTGGAATGAATACTGTGACTGGTACGTTGAGTTAACTAAACCAGTTCTTAACGATGCAGAAGTTGCAGAAGAGCGTAAAGCTGAAGTACGCCGTGTATTGCTTGCAGTGATGGAAGCTTCTTTACGTTTGGCTCATCCGTTAATGCCGTATTTGACAGAGGAAATCTGGCAAACGCTTGCACCAATGCTTGGTCAAGGTGGTCCAACCATTATGACTGCTCAATACCCTATTCCTGAGCAAGCAAAAATCAACGAACAAGCTGAAGCAGACATGCAATGGCTTCAAGGTTTGATTGGTGCAGTACGTAACATTCGTGGTGAGTTAGGCTTAGGTAATGCACGCTTGTTGCCAGTATTACTTCAAAACACGTCTGACGCTGAGCGTGAACAAATCATTCGTATTGAAGCTTTGTTCAAAGCATTGGCTAAAGTTGAAAGCATTGAATTCTTGAATAAAGATCAAGAGCCACCATTGTCTTGCTCTAGCGTTGTTAGCCATGCATCAGTATTTGTACCAATGAAAGGCTTAATTGACCCTAAAGCTGAGCTTGCTCGTTTGCAAAAAGACTTGGATAAAATCCAAAAGCAACACGACCAAATTGCAGGCAAACTTGCAAACGAAGGCTTTGTATCTAAAGCACCAGCAGCAGTTGTTGAAGGTGAAAAAGCGAAGCTTGCTGAGTTTGCTGCTCAGTTAGAGAAAGTTAAAGCGAATATGGAGCAGATTGCTGCGCTTTAATGCAGTGATTTGATTCAAAAAATCCCCTCTTAGTGAGGGGATTTTTGTTGAAAATAATTACAACTCAGTTCAGAAAGACGTATATTTTCAAGCTTTGATATAAACTTATTAGATAACCAAATCAAATATTGATCAAAAATATAAATTCAATAAAATCTTAACCTATTAATTTAATGAATTAAAAATATCAATCAATTTTATACACACTAAATAATAGTTTTCCATTTGCAGAGATTGCCCAATATAAGTGATCATTTTTGTGGCTTCCCTCTAAAATAATGAATTGATTTTGCTGGCAAACTTGTTCAACTAAACCAATATTTTTTTCTGAACCATACACATTAAAAGAATCGTGTTCTTCAAAATCATCATGATCTCTTAACAACTCAGGTGGTTGAACATAATGAATATTGGATTTAAATGTTTTCCAACGTTTTTTAATAGTTGGCTTAATACATTCAACTGTTGAATAGGTAAATTTTTTCTGAACTGGCGACTGATTTTTAAGTAAAAAATTTACTTTAGTTTTATTATCTAAGGGATAGACTACAATCCAGTAACCATTGTCATATGAATCTAGCCTTTGATAAAAAAATATCGATTCTGTCAAATTAGGAAAGATTTTATGATCATATAAAATACTATTTTTCAATCTTTTCTTATTTAGACTCTCTTCAAAAAAATTACCCGCCATACATACTAAAAAAATTATTACAATTAAAAAACTTACGATTGGAATAAAGACATAAGTTACTAACATTAAAATTATACTTAAAAATTTATTTAACATAAAAACTCAACTTCAAAACTAGAAAAGGCCCACCTAGGCCTAATTTCTTACAGCTATATAAAATAGCCCCCAATTTTTAAAATCCCCCAAATCATCACTACTAATCTCACAGCACCATATAAATTCTGAAAGTTAATTATTGGTGTTATCTAATAAATCAAAGCACCCCATGCTCCAACAACATCTCTACCCCGCTCACCTTTTTCATATGCTTTAAACGCTCCCTTTCCCACTTCAACTGCTGTTTTAACTCAGCGCAGTCAGCATCTATAGTTTTATAAACATCACTAATATGTACATGCTCTGCTTTCACATTCTTGGCTAACTGAAAAGAATCCAAAATATCTGCAATTTGACTTTCAAGCTGCTGACTTTGTGCATCTAAAGCCAGTTTATAAAACCGCAATTGCTCGGCAGATAACTCTTTAGCGCCTAGCCCTTTATTCAGCTCGAGCTGTAACTGGAGTTTGAGTAAATAGAACAAATCCTGCTTTTCATAGGCCTGACTTGCCTGTTGGAACAACTCTGTTTTTTCTTCTTTCTTTGTTTCATCTTGCTCACGGTCTGGGTGAATCATCGCAGCAATTTTTAAATAGACTGTTTTGAGTGACTGGGCTGCCATTTGCTCGGCTTGTTCACGTTTCTGTTGCTGTCTTTGCTGTTTGGCTTGTTCACGCGCGTGTTGCTGCTCGGTAGCATACTGTTCAAAGTCTTCTTCAAGTTCTGCACTTTGATCAGTACTTTCTTCATATTCAAATTTTATTGAGTGAGCTTTTTTATTCTTTTTTACCGACTCCCCCACATGTTGCTGATAAAAGGTATCGATCTGCTTCACTAACTCCAACTGTTCCTCAGATAGCTGTTTGGAGCGCTTCAACATTTGTGCAAGCTGGGCAATTTTTTCATCAAGTTGTTGCATATCCGCTTTGGAAAACTCATGGCTATGTAACATATTCCAAAGTTGGTCCAACTGCTGAAATAGCACTTCATGTAAATCGCTATACACAGGCATCAGTTTTTGCCGTATGTGCTGTTGAATCTCAGCTTGTGCATTTTGCCATGTGCTTAGGCTAACTTTTTGCTGTTCTATTTTATCAATCAGGCGATTCAGTTTTTTCTGCTGTGCAGACGGTTCGGACCTTTGCTGCAAGCTGACTTTAAGATCAAAGGACATACTCATCCACCCGAAAAAGAAAAAAGTGTAGCAATAATCAGATAAGGAAGGTAGCAAAGGATTCCTTAAGTCAGAATCGGCTTATTAATTTTCAGAAAACAGAATGCGACTTATCTAAATGTTTATATCTTAGGAGATCCACCAAATCACTACTGGTAAAGTCACGGCAGCACATAAAGTCTGAAAGCTAATCACGGCTGCCATGAGTTGGCTGTCGCCACCCAATACTTTGGTTAAAATGTATGAAGCAGAAGCAGTCGGTAGCGCAAAGAAAATCACTAAAATTTGTGTTTGTAGGCTTGGTAACCCGAACCATGTACATACGACATAGGCCAAAGCAGGCACTGCTAAAAGTCGTGCAAAAGTGTCTGCCGCCAATACGACAATGTCTTTTTTAATTTGCATGAATTGCAAAGCTGCACCCACACATAACAGGCCCAGTGGCAAACTCGATGCTGAAAAAAGCTTAATAAAGCTAGAAAAGCCTTCCCAAATCGGGATGTTAAGTGCATTGACTGCTGCCCCGACCACACACGATGCAATTAACGGGTTTTTAAGGAGCGCAATCAAAACAGGCTTAATCGCCATGTGTTCTTTAGAGGTTAGAGCAAGCACCGAAATAACGTTCACAAGCGGAATGCAAAGCGCCAATAAAATTGCCAGTATTGCCATTCCTTCAGTTTTAAAAAGCGAAGTCACTAACGCCAGACCAATATAGGTATTAAAGCGAACCATACTTTGTACATGTACACCAAAGCGTGCAGGTGGTATGTGCCAAAACATTCGGAGTATGTATAAAAAGGTGGTGACTCCCAAAACCACAATCAACATGGCAATAATGGCTGTACTCAAACTTTGTAAGTCAATTTTCGCGGTCGACAACGTACTAAAAAGCAAAGCGGGAAATAAAATATAGTAATTGAGCTTCTCTGCCCCAGCCCAAAACTCATCGCTAAAAAAATGATATTTTTTAAACAGGTATCCCGATGCAATTAATGCAACTAAAGGAAAGAGAGATAAAACAATACTATTCATTTCTTTACTCGAGTTTGGTTGAAGGACTTGCTATTTTTGGCAATTCCTTTGGCTTACTCATATATTAAAGATAATGAGAACTCATGATAAAATGAGTTTTTACTCATAACAAGTACAACATGACATTTACCCAGCTTGAAATTTTCGCACTTATTGCTGAACTAAAAAGCTTTACTTCTACCGCAGAAAAGCTGGGAATTTCACAGTCGGCAGTTTCTCATGCGCTTAAGTCATTAGAACAACAATGGGGCATTAACCTGATTTCAAGATCCCAAAGTGATATTGAGCTGACTACAACAGGTCAGCAGTTACTCACTCATGTAAAAGAGCTATTGAGTATTTCCAACACGTTAGAAAAAGAAGTGGCTGCGATCCATGGGTTAAATGAAGGGACATTACATATCGGATCGTTTGGGGCTTCATCATCCATTTATCTATTGCCTGAAATTTTAGAAAGCTTTCGGCAGCGCTATCCTAAAATCGAAATTTATATTGATGAAGGCGAAGATAAAGAAGTGGCTCAATGGTTATTGGAACGGCGTATAGAAGTCGGTTTCTTGATTATGCCAGATGAGCGGTTCGATACTTTCCCCTTAATTGAAGACCGTTTTGTTGCTCTAATTCCGAATGGTTACCCACTGGCGCAACAACTCTATATTGATCCAGCACAGCTAGAAAACTGCCCTTTTATCATGACAATGGCAGGTAGTAGACATCAGGTCGAATTAATTTTAAAGAACTTTAATGTGAAACCAGACATCAAATTTTATGTTTCACAAATTTTGAGTATCGTCAGCATGGTTCATAACCAGTTAGGGGCTTCCATTGTGTCTGATATGGTAATTACTAAAGAGTTACTCTCACTCTATCCAAATGTAGTTAAACGCCCTTTTAAACCGAACCTTAAACGTTCTATTGGACTCGCAGTGAAAAATAAAAAGCATATGAGTCCAGCTGTGAAAGCATTTATTGAAGTTGCTCAAGAAGTTTGGTCGGATCATTAATTCAAATACAAACCACTCTTTTAAATTTTAATAACGAACTTTTTTAGGTCGATTTATAAACGTATTAGATGATTTTTAACATAAAAGCATGAGTGTCGCCCTTATCTCGAGCAATTCGACGCACCATTTGTCGTCAAAATACCATTATCCAATCTAAATTGGTGCGCTTATTGCATATTCACTTTTATGCAATTGAGTTTGTTTCGACAAACTTAGGTTTTTAGATTCCTTAAATCTATTTTGGTGCAATTTACAGACCCAGATTTGTTCCAAAATGGAATTTAGCACTTTTTTCGAGCATGCTATGCAAAATGTAGATCTATTTTTCTTATTACTTGGTGCTGTTTTGGTTCTTGCCATGCACGCAGGTTTTGCATTCTTGGAACTTGGTACGGTTCGCCATAAAAATCAGGTGAACGCACTGAGTAAAATTCTGACTGACTTTGCCCTCTCTGCAATCGCATATTTCTTTGTTGGTTACTATATTTCTTATGGCCAGCATTTCTTCCATGATAGTACGGTTTTATCAAGTGATCATGGCTACAACCTTATGCGTTGTTTCTTTTTACTCACTTTTGCTGCGGCAATTCCTGCCATTATTTCGGGTGGTATTGCTGAACGTGCAAAAATGCGTTCTCAAGCCATTGCAACACTCGCTTTAGTTGCGCTGGTTTATCCATTTTTCGAAGGCATAGTTTGGAACGGTAACTATGGTCTGCAAAAGTGGTTAGAAACTACCTTTGGTGCAGCTTTCCACGACTTTGCCGGTTCAGTTGTGGTGCATGCTATGGGTGGTTGGATTGCGCTTGCTGCTGTCATTTTATTGGGGGCACGTTCTGGTCGTTATAAGAAAGATGGTCGCGTAAGTGCTCACCCACCGTCTTCTATTCCATTTTTGGCACTGGGTTCATGGATTTTAATTGTCGGCTGGTTTGGCTTTAACGTCATGAGTGCTCAGCGTGTAGATGCTATTTCTGGTCTAGTTGCCATTAACTCACTCATGGCAATGGTTGGCGGAACAATTACAGCAAATGCGATTGGTAAAAATGACCCAGGTTTCTTACACAACGGTCCACTTGCAGGCTTAGTCGCAATCTGTGCAGGGTCTGACATTGTTCATCCAATCAGCGCGCTTGTTATTGGCGGTGCAGCTGGTGCGATGTTTGTGTACCTATTTACCTACACACAAAACAAACTCAAAGTTGATGATGTGTTAGGTGTATGGCCGTTACACGGTGTGTGTGGTGCATTTGGTGGTATTGCAGTGGGTCTATTTGGTCAACAATGGCTTGGTGGTTTAGGCGGTGTGTCTTTTGCCTCACAGCTCATTGGTACAACACTTGCGATTGCCATTGCACTTGCTGGCGGCTTTATTGTGTACGGCTTACTTAAAGCGACCATTGGCATTCGTTTATCGCAAGAAGATGAGTTCCGTGGTGCAGATTTATCAATTCATAAAATTTCTGCAAATTCTGAAGAAGGTATGTTCTAATTTTTATGTAGGCACGACGGAGTCTTTCAGTCTTTAACAATAAATCACATCAGCCAATTACGTTACTTTTGTTTCGGCAAAAGTAACCAAAACCATTTCCATTCACAAAACCTGTTCCCTATTTATTACTATCCAAATAAATTACAAAAACTTTAAACTTCTTATGCTCAACAGGTTGTGAATGGTCAATCTCCCATTCATCATTTTGTTCATGAAATTAAATTAAGTTTAAGAACAATTTAAGTTTTATTTTATGTAATGCCTTTAACTCACAATCCTTTTGATGTTGCATGGCAATGAACCAACAAAAACATTTTTTTCAACTTCAGCTTATTTTTCTTGCCATTAGTTTTTTTATACTTTTATTTATATTTCCGGTGGGTGGGAAAATTGATATGTATTTCATCCACCCTTGGATGGACTCAACAGGTCATTTTTTTAATCGGGACAATTGGTACCTTGTAAGGGTTAACCATGAAATCGTAAAGCAAATCATCACTACCGTTTATGTCATCTTTTTAGGTCTGTGGATTGCGTCATTCAAAGTAGAAAAATTGAAGCTTTATCGCTGGCAATATGGCTATATGTTTTTTGTGAGCATGATTGGTAGCGGTATAGTTGGCTTATTAAAATCACAATCGGCTCATGCCTGCCCTTGGAATATGGTTCATCCTACCACGTTAGGATATGTGTGGGATTTTACCGCCAAACACGGACACTGTTTTCCGGGCGGTCATGCAAGTGCTGGCTTTATTTTAATGACAGGCTATTTTGTTTATCGTCTTGAGCGGCCTAAGCGTGCCTATTTTTACTTAGCGGCGGGTCTTATCTTAGGCTTTATGATGGGTTGGGGGCAAATGATGCGTGGTGCGCATTTCCTGAGCCACAATTTATGGACAGGTTGGATCGTTTGGGCAGTAAATATCTTATTTTATGCAGTTTGTATTCACCGCTTCGAATTTGAAAAACGAATCAAACAAGAACTTGTATAAATCACGTTCTTGTTTCATGAATATGTAAAACTTTAGGCAGTTTAACCAGTACAGAAAGTCCACCAAGCTCTAAGCTTTTATCAAGTGTTAAAGTTCCACCCAAACGTTGAGTTGCACGGTCAACAATCGATAGACCTAAGCCACTGCCCACTTCAAGGTGGTGGTGTACCCGATAAAAACGTTTTAAAACTTTATCATAATGTTCAGGTTCAATCCCCGCACCACTATCTTCAATTTGAATACACGCGTAGCCATCTGTATCTGTAAAAACTGAAATATTAATCACGCCTTGGTGGGGCGTATATTTGATTGCATTATCAATTAAATTAAAAATAATAGAATGTACTGTCGGCTCAACACTATGCATTTCAATAGGTTCATTACGAACCAGCCCTAAATCAATCTCTTTTTGCATGGCTAAATTAACAAGCTGTTCAACACAGTTTAAAGCGACATCATTAAGCTGAAAATATTTGGTGGGTTCAATCACACTCAAAGACACATCCTGCTTTGCCAAAGCTAAAAGCTGGGTGACCAAATGCTGAATACGCGCCAATCCTTTACTCAAGTTTTGCAATGACTCATGCTCAGGCAGTTGACTGATTAAAATTTTAGTTTGTAGATTCAAAGCTGTGACAGGAGTTCGGAGTTCATGTGCAGCATCGGCAATAAACTGTTTTTGTTCCATTTGAGCCTTAGATATACGTTCAAACAGACGGTTCATTTCATCAATAGTCGGCAATAATTCTTGAGGATAGTCTAAAGCTTCAATTGGCGTTAATTCTTCCGAATCGCGATGAGTCAGTTCATTTTTAAAGTCATCTATGGGCTTTAGACCTCGGCGAATAATCGCGGCTAAAGCAAAAATCGCAAATGGCAAAATAATTAGATAGGGAATGAACATACTTCCAGCAAGCTCCCAAGCAAAAGCTTCACGAACTCGCTCTTGTTGACTTACCTGAATCTGATAATCTTTTAAAGGCAAAACGTAAGTTCTCACTACACCTTGGCTAGTTTTATGCGAATAAAAACCAGCTTGTGAGACAGGTGGAACCAACAGGTGTAAATGATGAGATAAATGGGCCTGATCTTTATAAGCCCAAATGTCGACAAATAAATCTTCTTCATGATAGGTTTTATGAAAATCGAACTTACTCGTTACTGTTTTTAATGGATATTCAGCTGTTCTTTCTGCCAAATAACGCATTTGAGTATCTAAAATTTCATCAACTTCTTGAAGTGCAACCTTATAGGCACTAAAAATTAATATACAACCTAAGATGACACTGAAAATTGAGGTGCCCCAAATCAGTCGTTTCTTTAATGAGTAATGCACTATTATGAAGTTCCAAAATTTAAGTTACGATTGCCCTAAACGGTAACCCAACCCTCGAATAGTTCGAATAAAGTCTTTCCCGAGTTTAGCCCTCAAGTGATGCACATATACTTCAATTGTATTACTGGTCACATCACTATCGAAATCATATAACTTATCTTCAAGATTTGCTTTAGAAAAGATTTTATTTGGATGGCTCATTAAAGGAATAAGAATCGCCCATTCACGATTCGACAAATCGATCCGCTGACCTTTAAAGGTTGCAATATGTTGTTCAACATTTAAAACCAGATCACCACTTTGTAATAGTTGCTCATGGTTCGCAAGCTGAGCTTCCACCCCACTACGGCGCAACAGCGCATGTATCCGAGCAAGTAACTCATCAAATTCGTATGGTTTGATTAAGTAATCATCTGCCCCGTTGTTTAATCCATCAACACGGTTTTGTAACTGATCTCGTGCTGAAATAATTAAGACGGGGGTTGCTGCCCTTTGGCGAATTTGCTTTAAGACCTGCATGCCATCCATCATAGGCAGCCCTAAGTCCAAAAGAATTAAATCAAACTTATTTTTAGCCAACTGAGCCAGACCATCTAAGCCATTATTGACCCACTCCACCTCAAATTGATGATATTGCAGCAACGTTATTGTTGACTCAGCAATCATAAAATCATCTTCAATCATCAAGATTTTTGTCATGTTGTAGGCTCGCTTTAATTCACATGGGCACAAGAGTGCAGCATATCCAGTTGAGGGTTGATGACCTGAGTTTTTACATCTAACAAACTTAACAAGCTTGGGAATAAATTATCCTGACTTAACTTTTCTTTAGTTTGTTGGCCTAAACAACTCACTTGTGCAAGGTTGTGTTGTTTCCAGCTATCGGAAAACCACATAATCATTGGTACATGTGTCTGTTGGCTCGGTGCGATTGCATAGGGTGAACCATGCAAATACATACCATGTTCACCAGTTGATTCACCATGATCAGATAAATACCATAAACCTGTTTGATATTTCGATAATTCTTTTAGTTTATTAATCATCTGACTTAACACATGATCTGTATACACAATCGTGTCATCATAACTATTTAATAACTCTGTTCGAGAGCAGCCCTGTATTGCATTAGTATCACAAGTCGGTTTGAAGGGTTGATATGCCGCAGGTGCACGCTTGTAATAAGCAGGGCCATGACTTCCGACTTGATGTAGAACAATGAGTCGTGGACGCGTATCTTCTTTAGGAATAGTGGCTAAATACTCATTTAAGCTATCAATTAAAATATCATCAAAGCATTCGCCATTTTTACACCATTTTTGCTTTAATTTTTCTGGAATTTGGTACTGCTCAACACGATCACAAGTACCTTTACAGCCAGAATTATTATCAATCCAAGTCACTTGATAACCTGCACGCTTGGCAATGTCCAATAGACCTTCACGATGACTCGCAAGTTGCTCATCATAGTTAACGCGAGGCATACCAGAGAACATACATGGAACCGAAACAGCAGTCGCTGTACCGCATGAGCTGACTTGAGAAAAATTCAAAATATCCTGTTTAGAAAGTTCCGGATTCGTATTTTTGGCATAACCATTGAGTGAAAAACTTTCCGCACGCCCAGTCTCGCCTACAACTAAAACCATTAATTTAGGCAAGTTGCTTTGTACTTGCTGAACTTGATGAACATCTTCCCCATAACGTATGAGCGGCAAGTTCTTCTTAGGTGCCATTTTGTGATAATAAGACATTAAAGAAGAAATACTATTTTGAGGAGAAATCATGCCTTTTAAATCACGATGTTCACGAAAAATAGCAGCAAAATCGACATAATAAGTAAATAGTAAAATACCGACAATTGCAAAAGAAGCGACAATTGAGCCGACTTTTTTCAACAATAAATGAGAGACTTCTTCTTTTTTAAGTTTTACTTGAGTAATTAAAATAATAGGTAAAACTACAAAGAAAACTGTCCAAAGCCCAAACCGTAATGAAACTAAATCAGAAACTTCAGATACATCTGTTTGTATCATATTTTGAATCTGATCAGGCGAGATGATTACACCTAACGTATTAACAAAATAAGAGCTAAAACCACCAATGAAGACCAGCAAAATTGCAAAAAATTTGGCAGTCCATTTCCAATTTAAAATTTGTAAAATCGCATAATAAGCAGCAACAACAATAACCACTGTAGCAGCTAAAAATAGAATAGCCTTTACTCCAAAATATGGAGTTAAAAGATGTACTTTATTATAAAAACCAATATTTAGAATTGCACCTAACCAAATGGCTATAATGAAATTAAACATAAACAGTGAAATCTGTTTATTTTTTAATATAGAAAAAAAATTCAGCATCTTGGGGAACTACAATCTTTTTATGATGCTTTACTGTAGAAATTGAAACTTAAAAATGACTTAAATAAAAAATGATCTACGACAGATACCTTAAAAAAACACTTATTTCAAAATTTTTTCTAACAAAAAGACGAGGTTAGATTTAACCTCGTCTTTTTTTATTTTTAACTAAATATTGTTCTTAGAAACTATATTTAGCCATTAAACCAACACGGTTATCTTTGTAGTCATCACCAGCAAAGGTTTCACGTTTACCGTTGACATACTCAATACCTAAGTCAATTGGCTTAACTGGTGAGTAAATTACGTTCAGCCATGCTTGTTGAACTTTTTCATTACCCGCAGTATATGCTTTAGCGTAGTCTGTGCCGTCATCAGCGAACTGGGCGCCATATGCTAAAGTAGCGCGTAAGTTAGGTAAAATTTTATAAGTTCCACCTACTTGTACTGCTACAAATTCGTTTTGTTCAATATTATCATTAACTAAAGTATAAGCAGAATTACTACCATATAAGTAGTTACTGTTACCTACTACATAAGATGCATCAGCAAATAGTTTTAAAGGATCTGATACTTTAAAGTCGGTACCTGCAGCAACACCCCATCCTGTTTGGTCATCACCTTTACCAGATTTATAGTTTTCAACAAAAGCTCGAGCAGAAGCATTACCATTACCTGCAGCGTAACCTTGAGTAATTTTAGCTGTTAATACAGGTAGTCTGTATTTAACTGAGTCACCTGTTGCCGAACTATTACCTTCTTCTGCTGAAACAAATAACTGAGTTGCAGGAGCTAATTTATAGTTATAACGTACTTGTGGAATACGTGTTGTACCACCACCAATGTTGGTCGAGAAATCGATCATTTCTGGCGCATGGCTAGACAAGAAGTTAGACGTTGTTTGACCAAACAACCAGTTGTTATAAGTTAAGTAAGCATGACGAATACGTACGTTTTCAGATTTGTTATTGTCACTACTTGCAAAGTCTAATTCAATTTTACCGCCTACTTTTGCACCGCTTACAGGAGCAGTAAAATCTAAACCTAGACGCGTCGTTTTCGCAGTCGCACGCAATTTATCTTTTGCTTCACCAGTTGACTTACTTGCATCAGCAAAGTCACCATCCGCACCTTCAATAATATAGTTAGCGTCACCACGAACAAAACCATATAGGTTCACATCAGCACCAGCTTTAGATTTTAATGATGCTAAAGGCGAAACTGGTGCAGCAACCGGTTGTGCCTTAACTTCAGCTAACTGTACTTGCTGTTGTTGCTGTACTTGCTGCTGTTGTTGTTGTACTTGGCTTTGTTGTTGAATTAAAGCTTTTAAAGCTTCAACTTCTTTACGAAGCTGTTGAATTTCCGCTTTGTCGGAAGTTGCAGCATGTGCCCCACTCATCATTAAAGCTGTAACTGTAAGAGCTAAACTTTTAATAACGAAAGATTTACGATTAAGGAATAGATCCATCAAAAACTCCAAAAAATATATTTTATGTTGCCTATCCATGCCAAGTTGATTTACGCCATTAAATTAGGGGGCTAAAAAATCAACTCTCCTCCACTTTGGTTACATTAATTTTATTACCGCAACCAAAACCAATTTCAACGTTATGCAAGACCAAAACCAATAACCAAAGACATAAAAAACATACTTTGACTTACAGATTTTTACCTTAACTTCATGTTGTAACGAATCCTACACAACTCTCTTATCTTATAGAATGATTAAATCGTTATTTCATTATTCTTTTTTAGACTTTAGGCTAATATCCAATCTACTTGAACATTTTTCTACCCATTTTGATTGATTCACATGATTTTTCTTGTTAACGAAATCCATTTTTACTCCAGTTAGCTTCCATTTGCTACCCAAACAAGATGGCATAATTAATAAAGCATTTAAATAGCTAAAAACATACATTTTTAAAAACATAGACAAAGGTATTAGATAAAGATTAGATCACTCCTTAAGCGACATTAAGTTTATTTATTTCATTTAGTTAACATTATTTTTCTTGTAGTTTTGCATGTTTCCAGAGGTAAATAGGCAGTAAAGTGATCACTCCAATAATGACAATAGCTATCAAATAATGGAAATAACCGAAGGCATCTCCAAACACTCCACTCAAACTATAAAGCCCCCCACTCACAGTCGCCATGACTGAAACCTGAAAGGTAAAATCTGTACCCGCATATTCTTTTCGACTGTAATGCATAACTAAGGTCAACATAACCACCAACAACATTGCAGAGAATGCATCCTCTAAAGCATTTACGGCATAAACTCCCCAAACATTGAGTTGAATTTTCTGTTCGTAGGCATAAGCTAAATAGGTATAAGCCGCTAAGCTCATAATTTTAAATACTGAAAAAACAATTAAGGCCGTAGGTCTAGAGAAGTATTTAAGCAGCCAACCTGCAATTGCAGCCCCTGCCAGTGCCGCTACAGCACCGAGCATCGTGATATAAACGCCAATTTGAGTAAAACTTAGTCCCATATCAACCATTAAAGGTTTAAGTAATGGTCCAGCTAAACCATCTGCTACTTTAAAAGTAATAAGTACAACCAACCAAGAACGAAGCTCTTTATTTTGAGAGAAATAACTCAAGTAGGCCTTAATCTTTATGACTAAGTTTTGTTGGTTAAGTTGAGGTTCATTATTTGAATGAGAAGTGTGTTTAGGTTCTTTAAATAATAAAATGGGTAACGTATTTAAAAACACCAAAGCTGCTAATAACAAAAAAGTGGGTTGCCATGTCAACCAGTCTAAACACCAGAGTACGGCGCCTCCCCCGACAATAAAACCGAGTCGGGAACCGATCACCTGAAATGTATTTCCCCAATGTTGCTGGTCATGCTGTAACAAATTGACAGCCAAAGCATCGGTAGCAATATCTTGTGTTGCTCCTGTTAAGTTCATTAAAAGAAGCGAAATAAAAAAGGCAAATAAATAAAGAGGCTGGTCTAAAGCTTGAATGGGGAAAAAAGACAAAATACACAGCACACCCACCGTCAAAAACTGCGTAGGTAGAATCCAGCTACGGTAGTGCCCTAAACGTGAAAGTGCATGTCGATCAACCCACGGCGCCCAAAAGATCTTGATTGACCAAGGCAACATGAGTAAGCCAAAGCCACCAATATGGGCGAGTGACACACCTTGCGCCCTTAAAATAACGGGTAAGGCATGGGTCATAAAACCGACAGGCAGCCCTTGCGCCCAATATAAGGAAAATAGCAGAAGATAAAGATTTTGCTGCCGAAACATATATACCTACTTTTTATTTGTTTAATGAGGAATAACATCAAATGTCATGTTGTTCTTACATTTTGCCAATGAAGCATATATTTCAAAAGATTAAGATTAAACAAGGACAAGTTAAAATTTAAAAAATATGGATCAACATTTCCCTAATTTACCTCATTTGGTACCTCAACGCGGTACTGCGTTAAGCCGAGCACTATTTAAAAAACTTTTTTTAGCGCAAGGTTGGACAATTAAAGGCGAAATTCCTAATTATCCAAAAGCGGTTGCGATTATTTCACCTCATACGTCTAACATTGATGGGTGGTATGGTTTTCTTGCCATTTTCGGATTAGGTATCCAGATTACGGTTTTGGGTAAAGATGCTCTTTTTAAACCACCTTTTAAACGGGTGTTAGATTGGGCTGGTGTTATTCCAGTTAAACGTGACACAGCCAATGGACTAACTGAACAAGTCGTCGCCACGATTCAAAAATATGACAAGATCTGGATTGGGATGGCGCCCGAAGGCACACGTAAAAAAGCAAAAAAAATGAAAAGTGGTTTTTACCATATTGCCGCAAAAGCCAATATCCCAATTGTGATGTTTTCTTTTGATTATGACCATAAAACGATTCACTGCTTAGGTCACTTAGACCCAAGTGGAAACTATGATGAAGATCTACAAAAGATTTTTGACCGCTATGAAGGAAAAATTTCACCCAAAAATCGCAATTGGCTTGCCGAACCTTTACAAAATCTAGTGAAAAAAACCTAGCAAAAATTGAACGAATCTGGTCTTATGGCCCTTCTTAATTTATCTCGACATAGATTATTTTTAAAGATGAAAATTGCTCAATTTGCCAGTATTGGATTTATCTCTCTAGCACTCTTTGGCTGTGATAAATTTAGCAAAACACCAACGCCGACTACTTCAATTAAAGCCCGTGAACCTGTCATCGCACTTGCTTTAGGTGGCGGTGGAGCAAAAGGATTTTCACATATTGGTGTGATCAAGGTTTTAGAGTCTCATGGAATTAAACCTAAAATTGTAACGGGTACCAGCGCTGGTAGCTTTGTTGGAAGTATCTACGCGAGTGGGCAAACACCTTATCAATTGCAAAGTCTGGCTCTGAAATTACAAGAGTCTGATATCCGTGATTTAACCCTTAATCGTCAGGGCATTATTCTCGGACAAAAGTTACAAGACTACGTTAACCGTAATGTTGGCAATAAACCGATTGAGAAGTTCCCAATCCGTTTTGCGGCTGTGGCAACTCGTCTTGATAATGGTCAAAAAGCAGACTTTATTAAAGGTAATGCAGGCCAAGCCGTACGTGCATCTTGCAGTATTCCTAATGTGTTCGTCCCTGCCACAATCGGCAATCAAAAATACGTAGATGGCGGCCTAGTCAGCCCAATTCCTGTAAAAACAGCTCGTGATATGGGTGCAGATATTGTGATTGCGGTTGATATCTCCGCGCGTCCAGCAGGTAACCGCCCAGCCAATATGTGGGGATTGCTTGATCAGACGATTAACATTATGGGCCAACAAAGTATTAATGAAGAACTCAAGCAGGCGAATGTGGTAATTAAACCTAAGGTTGGTCATTTAGGTACACTAGACTTGAAATCCAGTAATGAAGCAATTTTAGAAGGTGAAAAAGCTGCCCAAGCTCAAATGCGTCAAATTGAAGGTGCAATTGCAAACTTCAAAAAATCTCCAGCAGCATTTAAGCCCGCGCCCCGCTCTAAATTCTAATTGAAGTGGTTTTTTTCTATCCACATTTCCTATCATCTGCTACAGTGGTAAAAGTGATATTGAGTCACTTTTACCCATCATAAAGATATATAAAAGAGCAGATTTATGGAATTTGTTGTACAACCTTGGCACTGGTTTGTATTGGGTATCTTACTTATTCTTTCTGAACTGATTCTACCTGCCTTTGCCGCACTCTGGTTTGGTATTGCCGCCATTATGGTGTGCATTCTCTATTGGTTATTTCCAGATATTAGCCTCACAACGCAAATTGTATTGTGGATAATATTATCAGTGCTATGCACCATTCTTTGGTTCAAGTTTATTAAACCCTTATCAATTGATAAAACGAAAGCGGGTCTCCCCCGTGAAGCAACTATTGGTCAAATTGGAATGGTGATTCAAACTGGTCTAGACCATGATCAAATTATTGTTCGCTTTCCAATGCCTATTTTAGGGGCCGATGAGTGGAATTGTCGGAGCACCACTCCTGTTAAAGTGGGCGATCGTGTCAGAGTTATTGACATTTCGGGTAATGACTTAATTGTTCAAACCCACAGTACTTCATAAACATTAAAGATAAAGAGAGGGTATTTTCATGCCAGTCGGTACTATTATTGTTTTAGCCTTTTTGGCTTTTGTAGGTGTTACCATTTTTAAAGGGGTTCGTATTGTTCCTCAGGGCTACAAATGGATTGTCCAACGTTTAGGTAAATATCACACGACCCTTAACCCTGGACTTAATTTTGTGATTCCTTATATCGATGAAGTGGCTTATAAAATTACCACGAAAGATATTGTGCTAGATATTCCGTCGCAAGAAGTGATTACACGTGACAATGCCGTATTGCTCATGAATGCTGTGGCCTATATTAATTTAACCACACCAGAAAAAGCAGTTTACGGTATTGAAAACTACACATGGGCGATTCAAAACCTTGTACAAACCTCATTACGTTCGATTGTCGGTGAAATGGACCTAGATGATGCATTGTCTTCACGAGATCATATTAAGGCGAAGTTAAAAGCTGCTATTTCTGACGATATTTCAGATTGGGGCATTACCTTAAAAACAGTCGAAATTCAGGACATTCAACCGTCTCATACCATGCAAGCTGCCATGGAAGAGCAAGCTGCCGCAGAACGTCAACGTCGTGCTGCTGTTACCAAAGCCGATGGTGAAAAACAGGCTGCTATTTTAAGTGCAGAAGGTCGTTTAGAAGCTTCTCGCCGTGATGCAGAAGCTCAAGTCGTGTTAGCTGAAGCCTCTCAACGTGCAATTGAAATGGTGACCAGTGCAGTGGGCGATAAAGAGATTCCGGTTGCTTACCTTTTGGGTGAACAATATGTAAAAGCAATGCAGGATATGGCGAAATCTAATAATGCTAAAACTGTGGTTTTACCTGCCGATGTTTTAAATACAATTCGCGGTATTATGGGAAAGCATAATTAACTCAATTACTTCAAATAAGTAATTAAAATCAATACGGTGACTATCATGTCGCCGTTTTTTATGCTTTATATTATTGGTTTTTTAATCTTTTCTGATCTTTCAAAGGTAATTTCTTTACAACTAAATCATAAGAATCATGAATTAAGTCTTGAAGTAAATCGCTTGTTAAGTTCTTATGCGGTGTAATCGAAATCCAGTGCTTTTTATTCATGTGATAGCCCGGAATAATAAATGAATAGAGTTCCTGATATTCCTGACTTTTATACGGATCACACTTCACATTAATCATTTTGACGCCTGCAACTTCTGTCGTCAGCATGAACATTTTCTCTAAAATTTTAAAAACTTCATAGTCAGGCCCAAACGGATGAGTCAGTTGACTAAAGGGAAGATTACGCGCAATTTCAATTGCTTTTTGATGGAGTTGTTCACCATTCATTTTTTTCTCCTTTATTCATTTCGCATGAATAGAAGTTATGAATATTGATTTAATATTATTAGTTCGTACGCGCTAAAAGAAATTGTGAGATATCAACTAATTCTTTTGCATTATCACCAAAATGAGCTAAGGCTTCAAAAGCTTGATCGTGCAATTCTTTTGCATAGATCTGTGCTTGTTCAAGACCCATTAAGGCTGGGTATGTCGATTTTTGCACTTGCTCATCCTTACCAGCAGTTTTACCCAAAGCTTCAGTACTCGACGTAATATCGAGAATATCGTCTAACACTTGAAAAGCTAATCCAATCGTCTGCCCATATTGGCGCAATTTTGGAATTGCTTGATCTGTTCCAGAAAAGATGGTGACTGCACCCATCATAATTGCAGCCTGAATGAGTGCACCAGTTTTATTGCGATGGATATTTTCTAGTTCGTCTTGAGCAATTTGCTTGCCTTCAGCTTGTAAGTCTAACACCTGTCCAGAGACCATTTTAGAGCTGGCAGTTGCTAAAATCTGCATTTGTTTTAATACAATCGCAGCATCAGTACCCTGCCCTTGTTCATCGAACAAACGGCTACCTAAAACTTCAAAAGCCATTGATTGTAAAATATCGCCTGCAAGCAAAGCAGTATCTTCACCAAACGCAACATGACAAGTCGGCTGACCACGACGCAGTAAATCATTGTCCATACAAGGCAAATCATCATGAGCCAGTGAATAACAATGAATTAACTCTACAGCAACCGCCGCACGACGAGCCGCAGCAAAATTTGGATTTGGCTGTAAAGAAGCAGTGGCATAACATAAAGCTGGACGCACACGTTTTCCACCAAGCATAACTGCATGGTGTACTGCACTTTTTAAAGGCTCTGGAATTGAGAACGCGGCCAATGTCGTCAATAAATCTTGTTGAATACGTTGTTGAGCTTGTTTTAAAACATCCGCATTAACTTGAGAGAGTGATGACACAGTCGCCTCGATAAAATCAGTAGAGAAATTTTATTGAATGTAATGAAGCATTCATGCGCTACATCATACACGATTCACTGTGAAAAGTGGGTGCTGAGTTTTTAAAGGCAGACGTAAAAAAGCCTCTACATATTGAGAGGCTCTTTATTTAGATAAAGTTTAGAAACTGTCACCTGGAACACGCACCCAACCTTCCATTAACACACGTGCACTACGACTCATAATGGCTTTTTTAACCGCCCATTGTTCATTAACAAGTTCAGCTTGAGCGCCAACACGCAATGTTCCAGATGGATGCCCAAAACGTACCGCTTCACGTTCACCGCCACCAGCCGCAAGGTTTACTAATGTTCCTGGAATGGCAGCCGCTGTACCAATCGCAACTGCCGCTGTTCCCATCATGGCATGGTGCAATTTACCCATCGACAAAGCACGGACCAGTAAATCAACATCACTCTCTGAAACAGACTTACCACTCGAAGCGGTATAGTTTTTTGGTTTAGAAACAAAAGCAATTTTTGGTGTGTGCTGACGCGCAGCTGCTTCTGAAATATCTTTAATTAAACCCATCTGTACCGCACCATACGCACGAATTTTTTCAAAACGTGCCAGTGCTGCCGCATCGCTATTAATATGATCTTGTAATTCAGTGCCTTGGTAACCCAAATCTTCTGCATTTAAGAAAATAGTTGGAATTCCAGCATTAATAAATGTCGCTTGGAAACAACCAATATCAGGAACGTCTAATTGGTCGACTACATTTCCTGTAGGAAACATATCGCCGCCTTCTTCGCCATCATCGGCTGGATCTAAAAACTCAATTTGAACTTCAGCGGCAGGAAACGTCACCCCATCAAGTTCAAAATCACCAGTTTCTTGAACTTGACCATTGGTGATAGGCACATGGGCAATAATGGTTTTTTGAATATTTTTTTGCCAAATTCGAACAGTACAAAGGCCATTTTCAGGAATACGGTCTGCATCCACTAAACCATTTGAAATAGCAAAAGAGCCAACCGCAGCAGTTAAGTTTCCGCAGTTACCACTCCAGTCTACAAAAGGCTGATCTATTGAAACCTGACCAAATAAATAATCTACATCATGCTCTGGCTGAGTACTTTTCGCGAGAATAACAGTTTTGCTAGTACTAGAAGTGGCTCCCCCCATCCCATCAATTTGTTTTCCATAAGGGTCTGGACTACCAATTACACGTAGTAAGAGTTGATCTCGTGCTTGTCCTGCAACTTGGGCTTTTTCCGGCAAATCATCAAGCTTAAAAAATATACCTTTACTGGTTCCACCACGCATATAAGTTGCTGGAATTTTAATTTGCGGTACTGAGCTCATATCAACTGCTATCCTTACTATTATGTTCTTCTATATCAAAACAAGCATTCTTGTTTACCCTTCTCTTCATCTTAAATTGTTTTAAGGTCAAGAGATAGCACTCTGCTTTTATACATCAATCGTATTGACGTGAGCATATTCTGAGAATTTAGCAATGTGCTTGCAATGACTTAATCTAAGCAAAATCTAAGAAAAAAAGTCTATATGAAATTATATTTTTTAGAACACTTTTCACTCGATATTGAAATATTAAATACAAATTATTGATTTTAAATATTTTTTAAGAGTACTTTTCAGTCACTCGTTATTAATTTGTAGGCTAGGCTAAAATAACTCCATCTATTAGAATAATTTACTTATTCATTGTGAGTGAAGACCTTTGACCAACGAATCTTCTACACTGCAACGAGGACTAAAAAATCGACACATCCAATTAATTGCTATGGGTGGAGCAATTGGTACCGGATTATTTTTAGGCTCGGCGCAAGTGATTCAATCTGCGGGACCATCCATTATTTTAGGATATGCCATTGGCGGCTTAATCGCGTTTTTGATTATGCGCCACTTGGGAGAAATGATTGTTGAAGAACCTGTTGCAGGATCGTTCAGCCATTTTGCTTATAAATATTGGGGGAAATTTCCTGGATTTTTAGCTGGATGGAATTATTGGATACTCTATGTTCTGGTTGCGATGAGTGAACTCACCGCTGTGGCCAAATATATTAATTATTGGTGGCCCCATATCCCAGCATGGACTTCTGTCTTATTTTTCTTTGTCGTAATCACGGCAGTTAACTTAACCAACGTTAAATTTTATGGTGAATCTGAATTCTGGCTTGCCATTATTAAAGTAACTGCGGTCATCTCTATGATTGTTTTTGGCCTTTATTTGTTGTTTACAGCAGATGTTGGTTCAAGCATTTCATTTAGCAACCTTTGGACACATGGTGGCTTTTTTCCAAATGGCTTTAGTGGCCTGTTCTATATGTTAGCTTTCTTAATGTTCGCCTTTGGCGGTATTGAGCTAATTGGTATGGCAGCGGCTGAAGCAAAAGATCCGAAAAAAACCATTCCAAAAGCAATTAACCAAGTCGTTTTCCGTATCTTAATTTTCTATATCGGTTCATTGACAATTTTGCTTTCATTAGTGCCATGGAACCAGTTAGATCTTGGTGGTCTCGACAAAAGCCCATTCGTTATGATTTTTAGCCAAATGGGAATTGGTTGGGCTGCACATCTTCTTAACTTTATTATTTTAACTGCTGCTTTATCTGTTTATAACAGTGGTATGTTCGCAAACAGCCGTATGTTATACGGTCTAGCTCAACAAGGTAACGCTCCAAAAGTTTTCAAAAAAGTAAACAAACAAGGCGTACCTGTTCCAGCCGTATTACTTTCTGCATTGTTAATTTTTGGTTGTGTACTGTTGAACTACTTTGTACCCGAAAATGCATTAAGTCACTTAATGTATATCGTCGTTGGTGCATTAGTATTGAACTGGGCAATGATTAGTTTGACTCACCTCAAATTTAGATCAGCAATGAAAGCAAAAGGTGAAAAAACTCACTTCCCTGCACTTTGGGCACCATTTAGTAACTATTTGGTTTTAGGCTTTATTGCAGTTGTTCTCTACATCATGTGGAGCCAAGGTTTCAAAGAGTCAGTGATGATGATTCCAATCTGGATCGTTCTCATGTTTGTACTATTTAAATTATTGAATTCTAAAAAACAATAATTCTATATTTCATACTTAAATACAAAAAAGCCTCTGTTTCGACAGGGGCTTTTTTTATTCATAATCAGAAAATTATGCACTGTAAAAATTAAAATTTCATCGATAATAAAATTAGAAGTTATGCATATTTATACTGACGCGAACAGTAAGCTCGTTCAATTTCTGGTAAACGTAATTGCTGATGTTTAGTTTTACGCCCTGCCATACGTTTGCGCCAGAGCTTAAAACTGTTGGTTTTCAGGTTGTATCTCATTAAACGAATAACTTCGCTTTCACTTAAGCCATACTCTCGCTCAATTGCTTCAAATGGAGTGCGATCTTCCCATGCCATTTCAATAATTCTAGATAAGTCCTTGTTCAGCAATTTTTTTCATGTTATGCCCTTTTGAATTATACGGTAGCCAAATCTGATTTTTAACAAACAACTCTCTGGTAATAACGCTATCTACCCGATTGCTTGCTTGAATCTTTTCATCTTTTGCTTCAGATCATAGAAAGATAAGCATGAATTTTTTGTGATTTTTTAGCTTTATAAGCTGTAATTTTCTACACGGCATAAGTGGTTGTGAAACCATTGAGTGGCTCAACTTTATCTATATTCCCTACTATGGCTAAAGTTTTAATACTTAAAACATGAAAAAGCCATTGCCTTAGCAATAGCTTTTTCGTTTATAATCATAAAATTATGCGCCCTTAGCTTAACTGGATAGAGCAGTTGCCTCCTAAGCGACCGACGTGGGTTCGAGTCCCGCAGGGCGCACATATAATCTAGTAAACAGATATACTAGTAATGATTATAGAAAAGGATCAATTAAAGTATACACATAGAATAAAGAGCTAAAAATAATTACGCACCATCTGCAATAAACCTCTCCTGTACTACTATTAACATCTATCGCAAATACGAAAGTAAAAGTTCCATTAAACCAAGCATATAAGCAAAAAAATGTTGATGCAAATACAACCAAAATGGAAGTTATAGATAAAACTTCCTTGATATATTCCATAAATAATCCAAGAGCAGAAATTAATGTATATATCAAAAATATTGGAAATTTATATTTTGTATATATTAGAAGATAAGTCTCTTTCACTTCCTACCTCTTATCCCTTTTATTAGATTATTTTTGTAGAAAAAGATAATAGATAAGGAGTATCAATTATATCTTCTATAAATTTTTCAATATTCCTTAAATTTACTTTCGGCAATACAACCAGATTTTCACAGAAAAAATATTGATCTGATCTCAAATCATCTTCAATATTTTGTTTCAATCTAATAGGGTCATAAAAATTAAATGTATATAGTTTATCAAATACCTGTATATCCACCTCAAAACATCCCTTTAACTCAATTTCCCAAACATATTCAGAAAAGTCATCAGATAAATTTATAATATAATTTTTCATACAGTTCCTTTAATATCAAAGTATTCTTAAGACACTATTCCAATTTTAAATTTTCATATATAAATTTAATCACAGTAATTTAGATTTAAAAGCCATTCTTTAGTTTCCAAGAGATCTTTTTGAATCTTTCTTTGATCATTTAAATATCTATTATCTATAAAATACTTAACTTGACATAAATTCTTTTTATCATAAAGTGTTAAATATTTTTCTGATATTCTCCTCATATCTTGTGCAATAAGTAATAAAGGAATATATATATCAACACCAACATCTCCATGTTTTCGTAACTCTTTAATTATATAGATATAATTGGTTAAATTCGCAACAGTTGATGCATTAAAACCTTGCTGAAAATAATACTCCTTATTAATTTCTAGAGCTTTACAACCACCAAGAAAAAACATCAAACATACTAAAAAAGGTCTCATATTTTTTCCTTTCTCCAAATAGAACCTTATAGCTTTATTTTAAAATTATTTTATTTCATATCTTTTATATAAAAATTTAGAACTGGTTAGTGCCCACATCATAACCGTCACATTATGTTAACCCATAAGGCACAAGCATAGCGTAATGATGCCTATAGATAATAAACTATAAGACTAGAGTTATGAACAGTACCCGATTCAACAGTGCTTACTATCTAGAACCATTTTGTTCTCATTTAAATAAAAACAACCTGAACCATGATAGCCTGCCTCACCATCAATCGAATAATAATATTGAGTATTTAACTTTAGCTGCTTGGGCTTTACAATCTCTTTAAATCCACTTGGTTTAACTCCATAAGTCCATTTATAGGTGTAATCTTTTTTAAAATTAAACCAACTTATTTCCTTGCTTATCTTAACCTCCCATACTGTTTCTTTCAACGCACCAACAGGAACAGCACTATTATCCATTACATAAAATCTAAAACCACTATCAAGCTTTTTGGCATCACTTTTAGATAGTTGAAATACAATTCCTTTATTAACATTACCCGAAACAAGCAAATCAACTGTACCAGAGCATGCCACTAACACGGGTATAAACAGTAAGCTATACAAATTCCCCATTACCAACTACCTCCAACATCACGTTTTTTATAATATTCTTCTCTTCCATCGTAGAAAAACAAGTCATCAATTTTTTCAAACAAGTAAAAATCACCTATTATTTCTTTAAGCCCATTAAAAACCAGACCTTTTGAATTAGATTTCAGCCCTAATGATAACTTTTCAATTAACGAAGATTGATTTTCACAATATGAAAATATTTTAATCAAAGAATGAATTTCCTCCTTACAAGGTATATCTACAGTAAGAGTAAGTAAAAAAGCTTTCATATAAAATAAAGTATTATTTTCAACTTCAGGAAAGCTGATATATCCAGAAAACTCTCTCCTATTAACTCCACTTTGGTTATAAATAACATCATTTTCATTCCCATCAGTAGGAAAAATAATATCTTTGTATAATTTAATATAACCCACATAGTTATAGGCTATAATATTAATTTCATCTTCATTCATATTAAACACCTACAACCCATCAATATAGAATAATTTTAATCCCCACCCTTAATATAAACCCTATTAAGTAATGGAGAAACACCTAGTTTTTCTTCTACTACCCAATTCCAAACACCATCCTCTTTTAATTTATCCAAAATATAAATGGATACTATTTCATTTCCAACTTTATAGAGCTCTTTACTTATAGCTTTTTCTCTTTCATTAGTAAAAACTATATCTTGAAATATTTCTTTATCAGTTCCATTTACTTTAATTGTAATCATGGTACTTCCATCTACAAATGGATTTTCTTCATTTATTTCAAATATTAACCCTCTAACATAGTAATTTTCGATATTTCCCCACCATTCAGCTGTTGCATATAAACCATTGTCACCTTTAAGACCAATAGTAATTTCCTTATCCTACGTAGTTTGCTGTATATTTTTGATATAATTTTCATCCATCAATATTGAAGAAGATGACCTTAAATCAAAAACCAACTTATATCCTTGCTCAAGTAGATTTATATCTTCTATTTTTATCATTTTAATATTCTCCTATCTCTTACTTATTATACTGATTTTATATCATTTACCATTTTCAAATTTCCACCTAACACTCTATTTATTATAAAAAAATAGGACTTAATAAAAGCCCTATTTCGATAAAAACAATATACTTAATCCTTCACTTCAGCCAACAATGTTTCAGCTGCAAGTTTTCCTAAATTATTAGAAGCAAGTGGGCTATCGCCTGTTAACAATCTACGGTCTCTATGACATTGACCTGTAATACCCTTATTTAAAATTTCCACACCGAGTTTCTCAAGGTTCTCACCGACTAGCCAAGGTAAAGCACCTGGCATATAGCCAATATCAATATTTGCTCCTGCATCTAAAGCATCAGGGAATACACAAATTTGATAACCTTTGAAAATATAGTTTTCAGGCGCTTCGTCTACAGCCGCAGCCAATAACGCAGCAGGTCCATGACATAAGGTAATAATAAATTTATCTTGTTCAACTGCCCATTTAAGAACTTTTTTTACGTCAAGGCTATGTGGAATCTTAGCTAATACACCATGCCCACCCGGAATAAAGACAGCTGCATAAGGTGAGTTTTCCCCCACTACATTTTCTAAAATATCTGCGAGTTTTAGAGGATTTTTTAACTTATCTGCATATTTCTGAAAGGTGTCTAATACGACTTGTTCTTGCTTTGGCATCGCCCACATTTCAAGCTTGGCAGGATTACCTGAAAGTGTCGCAACATCAATTTCAAAGCCAGCATTATCTAAATAAAACATCGGTAAAAGCATTTCAACAGGATGATTCCCGGTAGAAAAAAACTTGCCGTTTTGCATTTGAATATAACGCTCATCGGTTGCAATCACTAAGATTTTTTTACTGCCCGTATACGGCGTTGAGTATGTAGTTCCATCGTAATCTGTTTTTGGAGCAGTATATTGACTCAGTGAATAAGGTGATGGGAAAAAGGCATTATCTTCAGCCAAATCTGGAGTAGGATTTTTATCATCAATATTTGCGGTATTCATTGTTACTATCCTTTTTCATCAGTATGGAAAGAAATAATAAATTAAGAGCCAATTCTTATTTCTTACTCAATTTATAGGTGAAGTCATAGAACTGGTGCAATCTGCCAATAGAATTTGGCAATTTTTATAGAGAAATAGGCAGAGCTTTAAATTATAAAATTTAGTTTAGGTGAACCTGTCGTTCACCTAAACTTTAGTGATTACAGCTTTACGCATTCATTTCTAAAATAATCTTTCCGATGTGATCACCCTGCTCCATACATTCATGAGCACTTTGTACATCTGAAAAAGCATACGTTTTATAGATTTGAGGTAAACACCTACCTTGTGCCAGTAATGGCCACACATGCTCATGCAAAGATTGGGCAATTTGTGCTTTTTCTTCGCTAGTACGCGCTCGCATCGTTGAACCCGTAATCGTGGCACGCTTTAAAATCAATTTTTGTAAATCAAATTCTTTTGCGATTCGACCACCCATAAAACCAATAATGACAAGTCGACCATCACGTTTTAATAGATTTAAATTTTTCTGGAAATAAGAGCCACCCACAATATCCAAAATAACATCAACACCTTGGTCTTGGGTGTGTTTCAAAATTTCTTGCTCAAAATCTTGGGTTTTATAGTTAATTGCCGTGGTCAAATCAAAGAGTGCCTCAACTTTATCTTCGCTTCCAACCGTAGCAAAAGTCTTAATCCCTAAAGCATGACAGATGGCTAAAGCAGAGGTACCAATGCCACTGGCCCCTCCGTGAATCAATGCTGTTTCATTTGCCTTTAAACGACCAATATCAAAAAGATTGGCCCAAACTGTAAAGAATGTTTCTGGAATAGCAGCGGCTTGAGTAAACGATAAATTTTCAGGTATTGGTAATACTTGTGTCGCAGCAACTGCACAGTACTGTGCATAACCACCACCATTTGTTAAAGCACAAACCTTATCTCCAACTTTGAACTGTTGCACTTGGTCACCTACCGCAACCACCACGCCAGCAATTTCTAGTCCCGGTATTTGAGTAACACCTTTAGGCATCGGATATAGCCCCATACGCTGTAACACGTCAGGGCGGTTAATTCCCGCAGCCTTTACTTCAATCAAGACTTCATCTGCTTGAGGTACTGGAATATTAGCCTCTTGAACTTTTAGAACCTCAGGTCCACCTGGAGCGGTAATTTCAATAATTTTCATGGTTGTTGGAAGGGTCATTAATCTGCTCCATATCTTGTCTAAATGAATATAACAATGAACCTAAAATGAAAACATGTGTCTTAGGTTTACTTTGTATAAATAGGCAATTCAAATCAATTTTTAGGCATAAAAAAGCCTAGAATAGTCTAGGCCCTTTCATTTCATCAGATTTTAAGCCGATAAATTAAAAAACATTGCTGCAATCAAAATAATTACACCTAATACAATTCGATACCAAGCAAATACGCGTAACGTATGGCGCTCTACAAATAGCACTAATGCTTTTACAACAAATAAAGCGGCAATAAAGGCTGCAACGAAGCCCACCCCAATATTAATCATATTATCAGCGGTAAGTACGTCTGCATTTTTGATCAAGTCAAAAGTTGCTGCACCCAACATGGTTGGCATTGCAAGGAAGAAAGAAAACTCTGTAGCAGCCTTACGTGATAAACCCGCAAACATTCCTCCTACAATCGTTGCACCTGAACGTGAAGTTCCTGGAATCATGGCAACACACTGAGCAAGTCCAACTAAAAGTGCTTGTTTAAAAGTAATTTTGGTCGCATCGTCTGTCTTATGTTCAAACTGCTTAGATTCAACCCAGAAAATAATAAGAGCACCCACAATCAATGCAATAGCAACGACAATTGGGCTGAACAAAACACTTTTAATAAAGTCGACGGCCAAAACACCAATAATTACTGCTGGAAAGAATGCAATAAGTACACTGATAGCGAAATGACGAGACTCGACGTCTCCACTAAAAAAACCTTTAATCAAATTAATAATTTTTTGTCGGTATAACCAGCACACTGCCAGAATAGCACCTAACTGGATTACGACCTCAAATACACGTCCACCGTCTGAATGGAAATCGATAATATGGCCAAATAAAATCAGATGGCCTGTACTCGAGATGGGTAAAAACTCAGTTAAGCCTTCAACAAAGCCTAGAAACAGTGCTTTTATAACTTCAAAATTTTCCATAACTTGCTCAAAGAAAGTTAATCACTAGAACGATCTAAAATTTGTTTTATCGCAATTGGTAAGCCTCAAATTTGACTTAACACATGTTCAATATCAGATCATTTCTAACGTTTGTGGTTATTGCCCCTAGTTAAAGGCAGTTTATTTAAAGTGCGATAATGTATCACATCATGATGACAAACTTGGGTTAACTATCGTAAAAAGATAAAACTTGGTAAAGAACTGCCAAAATTTCTCTTGTTATAGATAAAGCTTTTTGCCGCCTCTTACTCTACAAAATGATCTTAAAAAGTGCTTAAAAAAACATGATATTATTGTGATTAAATGCAGCTCATATTAAAAATTCTATCTAAATGAAAAATATCAAAATTAATGCACGCCATCTTATTATCGATTTGTTTCTTTCCTCAGCCTATCCTCAACTCACCATCAAACAGATATTAATTGCCGCCAAACTCTTTAATATGAGTGAAAATGGAATTCGTGTTGCTACAACTCGGTTATTAAATGAAGGCATGATAGAAAGTGTCGAGCGCGGTATTTATCAACTTTCGCCATCAACCAAAGAATGGGCAAAAATCATTTTGAACCGCAAAAATGGCATTAAACAAACCAAAGAATGGCAACAGTATTATATTGCAGTATTTACAGGCACATTAGGTCGCATAGATCGCACCGCTTTAAAAAAGAGAGAACGAGCATTACGTCAATTTGGCTTTAAAGAACTCGAAACTGGTATTTATATTCGACCTGACAATTTGGCCTATAGTTTCGAAAAAACATGTGAGGAACTTGTTTTAGCAGGCCTTGAAAGTGAAACAAAAATTTGTGTTATTCAACAGTTTGATTCAAAAAGCCTTCAGTTGATTGCTTCTTTATGGGATACCAAACAACTCGAATTAAACTACAAAAACTATAGCCAAGATATTCAGCAGTGGCTTTTAAAATATGAAAAATTACCGCTCAATGACGCTGCTGCTCAAGCATTGTTACTAGGGCGAGAAACCATTACTTTATTAATGAGTGATCCTTTGCTGCCCTCTCCCTTTGTTAACGAACATGCCCGCAATCAATTTGCTCAAAATGTACAACAGCTAGACTCGATTGGACAAAAGCTGTGGCAAAAACTTTATGAAAATGAATTAACACATTAAAGAACGATTTATTTTTTTACAAACAAATATTACAACTTTTAAAATTTTATGATTATATTAGTAATATAAAATATGAATATCAAAATCTGATTTGGGAGAATAAAAATGAATACACAGGTTAGTGTTACCGATCTATTTAGCAGAGAAGAAATACAAGGACTCACGGAGCCTTCAGATGCTTACGGCGCTTGGGCTGTTGCAAGTACATGGGCTGTTATTGGGGGAACATTTGCTAGCTTAATTATGATGTGGGATTACTTACCTAGTTGGGGCAAATTACTCGCCTGTATGCTCGCACTCGCTATCTTAGCTGGTCGCCAATTATGCCTAGCAATTCTGATGCATGATGCATCCCATAAAAGCTTATTTAAAAATAAACAAATTAATGACTTTGTTGGAGAGTGGTTGTGTGCCCGTCTAATCTGGAATGATCTACACAAGTACCGTCAACATCACGTTCGCCATCATGCAAAAACCTCTACCCCAGATGATCCCGACCTTTCTTTGGTGTCGGATTTTCCTGTAAGCAAAAAATCTCTTACTCGTAAATTCTTACGCGATTTAACGGGTATGACGGGATTAAAATTTAGCTTTGGTCGAGTGCTAATGGATCTCGATTTAATGAAGTGGACCGTTGCAAATGATCAGGTTTGGTTAGACCGCAGCAATAAACATCTTGTTGATTATGCCAAAAGTCTTGTAAAAAACAGTAGCGGAGCCATTGCAACAAACGCAGCTCTTTATGGTGTTTTAAAGGCATTTGGTCAGCAACGTTTTTATTGGTTATGGCCTTTAGCTTATTTAACACCATTTCCATTATTTTTAAGAATTCGTTCAATGGCGGAGCATGCAGGTATGCAAACGAGTCTTACAGCCTTAACAAATACGCGTACAACACGTGCAGGTTGGATTGCTAGAAGCTTTGTGGCCCCTATTCACGTCAATTACCACATGGAACATCATTTAATGGCTTCGGTTCCCTACTTCAAACTGCCACACATGCATCGTCTATTGAGAGACCGCGGACATGTCCCGACACCACCTAGCTATTTTGAAGTGATTCAGTTGCTTTCATGTAAGCCAGAACGAACGGCTTAGAGCTCTCGAATCAGATTTAGAGGTTATGCAATTAAATCAGTGGCCTCTCTAACCCAAATGTGAACTCAATTCATCCATTTTGCTGTGGGTCTGAAAATACTTGGGTGTGACTCCCATCCAACGCTTAAACGCACGGGTAAAATGAGAAGTCTCGGCATAACCTAGTATTAAAGCCACTTTTTCAATCGACATGTTATTTTGAGCTAAAAGTTTCTGGGCATGTTGCTTTTTAAGTGAATCAACCAAGATGGTGAAACTTGTATTTTCAATGGCTAAATATCGTTGCAAAGTTCGCTCTGACATATTCATGACTTGAGCCACTTGCCTTACTTTTAATGTCTCAACCTCGCCATTTACAAGTAATTTTTCAGCAACTTGTTTAACTTGCCCTTTCCAGCCACTGTGTAACTTTAATTTTTCTATATCTCGCTTACATTGTGCGTTTAGCAAAGGCGCCAACATCGGGTCTGCAGTTAATACAGGCTGTGCTAAATATTCTTTTGGAAATATCCAGCTGTTGCGTTTTTGATTAAATAAACAAGTGACTGCCAGTTGACTACTTATTTTGGCAAAACCTGTCGGTTCTGGCATTTTTAATTCAACTTTCCCTAAATTGGATAAGCCTGTTAAATTTTTTGCAATTTGAACAAAGCCTACCAATAAAAAAATATTGGCATTTGGACTCAACTGAAATTCCTTTACAGGCTGATGAATGAACCAATATGCATAATTATTTTCTTGTTTTACTTCTGGTTTAAAAACCTCGCAACGTGACCCAATGAACTGTTCAAGAATTTTCAAAGCTTCCCCTAAATTTGGAGAAACCATGGCAGCCATTCCGACTGAACCATAACATGAAGCAGTCATTTCTAAAGCCAAATACCCCGCTAATGCAGGCTCTTTGCACAACTCGATGGCCCGCTCAATGAGCTGATTTAAGGTATTAAACTCAACATACCAATATGGTTTTTTTAATTGATCTAGTGTTATGCCGCTTCCATCTAAAAGCTGCTCGCAAGAGACACCCCACCGCTTAACAGTCTCGACCATTAAGTTAATATAAGTTCCGGGTAATTCTGGATTCATGAGCAACCCATTGAACAAAATAAAATGGCGCGAAATGGTAAAAACTGTCAGTTCATGAACTATGCCATGCTTTTAAATTGATGCATAGTGATTCAAAACAAAATCCGCTTAATTGCACTAGACAACACAATTTCTGAAAAACACAGGTGCCCCTATGAATATCCTGATTGTCCATGCCCACCCAGAACCACAATCTTTTACCACTGCTCTAAAAAGTACAGCAAAGCAAACCTTAGAAAAATTGGGACATCGCGTAGAGGTTTCAGATTTATATGCCATGCAATTTAACCCTATTGCATCCAAAGAGGATTTTTTAGAGCTCAATCAGCCTGACTATTTTAACTATGCTCTAGAACAAAGAAATGCCAGTAAAAATCAACTTCTAGCTCCTGATATTCAGGCAGAAATTGAAAAAGTAAAAAAAGCTGATTTAGTCATTTTAAATTTCCCACTTTACTGGACCTCTGTACCAGCAATTTTAAAAGGCTGGATTGATCGTGTATTTGTTTCAGGGCTCTTTTACGGTGGTAAACGCTTTTATAACCACGGCGGAATGACTGGTAAAAAAGCCATGTTGTGTTTAACACTCGGTGGTAGAACACACATGTTTGGGGAAAACGCTATTCACGGTCCAATCGAACATTATCTATCACCAATCCAACGCGGTACTTTGGCATATGCTGGTTTTGAAGTTCTACCGCCATTCACTGCCTACCATGTACCTTATATTAGCCAAGAAGCCAGAGAAACTCTCCTCGAAGACTATGTAACTTATCTAACGCATCTAGACCAACTTGAACCACTAGAATTTCCTAAACTTGAACAATTTGATGAAAAGTTATACCCACTCTAACGCTGTGTTTTAGCTCTAAAAAATGAATAATCGAATCTAGCTTATTATTTTCGGTTATTTTCTTGCTGAACCTCTCAAATATAAACTCTAAATTTGCCCAAAAAATAGATCAAATGGTAAAAAAATAAGGAGAAATTTTTTTATAAAATTAAGAATATAAAACTGAATCAATAATATACAGATGTAGAGAAACTAGACTTATCAAGTAAAAATGGCAACTAATACTCATTTCATAATCAATTAATTCATATTTTTACAAAAAAATCTTTGACCATTTTTCTTGGATTTGTGACAAAAATGTCACTAAAACAAACTACTTTATTAATAGATTAAAAATATAAATATCAATTAATTAAAATAATTTATCAATCAAAATATTCCTTCATATTTCATCCATTATTGACCTTATTTGTATAAAAAATGAGTACTGCTCAGTTCATATAACAGATTTACTCTTATTGTAATTATGCTATTTTTGTTACATGGAGTTATCAAAGCTTTTATAAGTTGTAATTAGAAGCTTTGAAGGCAACACAGTTTAAACGGTTTAACTCTGTTACTTTTAAAAAAATGTCTTGAAGTTCAAGGAAAGATTAAAATGAAATTAAAACATCTGAGCACTGCAATGATTTTAGCAACGCTGCCTGCAACTGGGGTTTTTGCAGCAGCATTGGATCGCTCTGGACAATCTATCTCTGCATTTTTGCAGCCTGGTAACTACTTTGAAGCTGGTATTTCTGTTTTAGATCCGGATGTAGCGGGTAAAGAAGCCGGTACAATTAAAACGGGTCGTAATATTGGCGATATGGGAGATGATTATTATTTCCCAAGTGCAGCCTTAAAACTACAACTTACTGATAAATTCTCTTTTGGTTTGCTCTACGATCAACCATTTGGAGCCGATGCACAATATTCTGGTAAGAATGCCTTCGTAGCAAGCCCATCAGATCCTATTCTTGGTACTTTACCAATTACAACAGGCGCTTTAGGCGGAACTCAGGGTGCAACTTCTGTTGAAGTTGATAGCCAAAATATTTCGATGATTTTTGGTTTCCAACCTACTGAAAACTTTAACTTCTATGGTGGTGGTGTATATCAAACTATCAAAGGAAATGTTCATTTAAGAGGTGCGGCATATAGTTTATATAATGGCTATGATGCTTCGATTCCTGAAGATGGGGCAGCTGGTTGGTTAGCAGGGGCCGCTTTCCAAATTCCAGAAATCGCACTTAAAGCCTCTATCACATATCGTTCAGAAATTGATCACAAAATTGATGCAGATGAAACAATTGCACTTGCAGATTCAATTACAGCCAATGCTGGAGCACTTGGATCAACTATTGGACAATTAGTTGCAGCTGGTCAGTTAACTCCAGCCCAAGCTGGAGCAATCCAACAAACAATTGGCAAAGCTATTGCTGCTAACCAATTAGAAGGAAAAACTACAATTACCACCCCTCAATCTGTAAACCTTGATTTCCAGACAGGGATTATGGCAAATACAGTCGCATTCGCGAATGTACGCTGGGTGAATTGGAAAGATTTCGCGATTCGTCCATATAAATTTGGCAAAGTATCAGAAGCTGTAGGTCCAATAGCAACTCCTAGCCGCCCAAATGGTTTTAATCTAGTTGAATATGCTGATGACCAATGGTCTGTTAATGCGGGTGTAGGCCGTAAGCTTAACGATAAATGGGCGGGTAACGTTTCTGTAGGTTGGGACTCTGGCGCAGGTAACCCTGTAACTACTTTAGGCCCAACTGAAGGTTACTGGAACGTAGGTTTAGGACTTCAATATAGCCCAACTCCTCAAACATTTATTGCTGGCGGTGTAAAATACTTCTGGTTAGGTGATGCAAAAGCACAAACTGGTGCACAAGCTGGTAGCGATGACTATTATGTTGCAGAATTCTCTGACAACAATGCAATCGCTTACGGTTTAAAACTTGGTTATAAATTCTAAGTTTCAAAACTATTCATAATAAAAAAGGCGCTTAAAGCGCCTTTTTTATTATTTATTTCTTAAGCTGGAATGCTACGCTTTGAAACTGAACGGATTGCTTCTTTTAATGCGTCATAGCCGTGAATTGCAGGGAATTGCGGGAACTCAGCAATTACGTTTGCAGGTGCATCAAACAAGAAACCATGGTCAGCTTCACCCAGCATGGTTGTATCGTTATACGAATCACCTGCAGCAATTACACGGAAATTTAAGCCATGTAGTGCCTTAACAGACTCACGTTTTTGATCTGGTTGACGTAGCTTATAAGCTGTAATCATTCCTTCTTCATCTGTCTCTAACTTATGACAGAAAATTGTTGGCCAACCCAATTGCTTCATTAAAGGATGCGCAAACTCATAAAAAGTATCTGACAAGATCACGAGTTGGAAATGAGTGCTCACCCATTCAACAAATTCTTTTGCACCTGGTAAAGGCCCCATCTCGGCAATGACTTCTTGAATGTCATTTAAGCCTAGACCGTGTTGTTTTAAAATATTAAGACGCTGAGTCATTAAAACATCATAATCCGGAATATCACGAGTTGTAGCCTCGAGTTCTTTAATCCCTGTTTTTTTAGCGAAATTGATCCAGATTTCAGGAACTAAAACCCCTTCAAGATCTAGGCATACGATTTCCATGAATGCTTCCAACGTTGGTTAAAAATTGCTGTATCATACCATTAAGATTTTCAGTTTTGCGTTGTTATTGATCAAATCAATTTTATTCATAAGGATCGAAATTAAAGTGCTAAGCAGTTTATCAACTATCCTTTAGAATATTTTTCATAACTCAATGCGCCCAAGCCTTTTGCCAGGAACACACATGACCGTTATTCCGACTATTGATATCGTAGATGCTCTTGCTGCTGAATATGCAACCAAAAGCCCTCGGGAAATTTTAGAACTTGCCTTAAGCCAACAAGGTGAAATCGCAATTTCTTTTTCGGGAGCAGAAGATGTTGTCTTAATTGATATTGCTTCACGTTTGGGTAAGCCTTTCCGTGTCTTTAGTCTCGACACTGGCCGCCTCCATGCTGAAACTTATCAATTTATTGAAACTGTCCGTAAACACTACAATATTAATATCGAAATCTGCTTTCCTGAATCTGAAGCTGTTCAAAACATGGTAAATGAAAAAGGTTTATTCAGCTTTTTTACAGATGGGCATCAGGAATGTTGCGGTATTCGAAAAGTTCAGCCTTTGCGTAAAAAACTTGCGACCTTAGATGGCTGGATTACAGGTCAACGTAAAGACCAAAGTCCTGGTACACGCACAGAAATTCCAGTGGTACAAGCTGATGCTGGCTTCTCTGGACCAGATAAGCAACTTATTAAATATAATCCTCTAGCGAATTGGACAAGTGCCGAAGTATGGAGCTACATCCGTATGATGGAAATTCCATATAATCCTCTCCACGAACGTGGTTTTGTTTCTATTGGCTGTGAACCATGTACACGAGCTGTATTACCGAACCAGCATGAACGTGAAGGACGCTGGTGGTGGGAAGAAGCGACTCAAAAAGAGTGCGGATTACATGCAGGTAACATGAAAAAGTAGTTTGATATCAAAAAACCACTGGCAAATCAGTGGTTTTTTTTATGTCATGTTACGTACACAAAGTCATATTTTCTCTACTCTAAACGCTATATACTTAATTTTACGGTTCTATAATTCTAATAAGAGCTCAGATAAGGGCTTCTTAGAAAAATGCATGAGGCACAATGATTTATGCGTCCATTACACCCAATTGATTTCATTTTTCTGTCACTTGAAAAAAGACAGCAACCCATGCATGTCGGTGGATTATTTTTATTTGAAATTCCTGAAAATGCACCTGAAACCTTTGTACATGATTTAGTAGAAGATATTAAACGCTCAAAAAGCATTCCTATTCCTCCCTTTAATAACCGTTTAAATGGTCTATTTTGGGATGAGGATGAAGAGTTCGATATCGATCATCACTTTCGCCACATTGCTTTGCCTCATCCTGGGCGCATTCGTGAACTTCTGGTTTATATTTCACAGCAACACAGCTCATTAATTGACCGCGCCAAGCCGCTTTGGACCTGTGACATTATTGAAGGAATCGAAGGCAACCGTTTTGCTATGTATTTTAAAATCCATCATGCAATGGTTGATGGCGTTGCGGGTATGCGTTTGATCGAGAAATCACTTTCAAAGACACCTGAAGAGAAACACGTGGTTCCTTTATGGTGTGTTGAGAGCAAAAGAACTAAACGCCTAAAAGTGCCTACTCCAAGTACAAGTAAAATTAAGAGTATTTTAGGAGGCATTAAGTCTCAACTCGATATAGCTCCTAAAGTAATGCAAGAGTTATCTCAGACTATATTTAAAGAAATGGGCAAAAATCCTGATTATGTTTCTACCTTTCAGGCGCCAGTTTCGATTTTGAACCAAAGAGTAAGTGCTTCACGTCGTTTTGCTGCCCAATCCTTTGAACTGAGCCGCCTTAGAAAAATTTCAAAAGCATTAGGCGTAACGATTAACGATGTTGTGCTAGCAGTATGTTCTGGTGCTTTACGTGAATATTTGATTAGTCAAAATAGCTTACCTAAAAAGCCACTTATTGCCATGGTTCCAGCTTCATTACGCACAGATGATTCTGATATGAGTAACCGGATTACTATGATTCTGGCAAATTTAGGGACTCATAAAGACCAACCGTTAGAACGTCTAGAAATTATTCGTCGCAGCATGCAAAACTCAAAGCAACGCTTTAGCCGTATGACTGCTAATGAAATTTTAAACTATAGCGCGGTTGTTTATGGTCCAGCAGGATTAAACATCATGTCAGGAATGCTTCCTAAGCGTCAGGCGTTCAATTTAGTGATTTCCAATGTACCAGGGCCACGTGAGCCACTTTATTGGAATGGCGCGAAATTAGACGCTCTCTACCCTGCTTCGATTGTCATGGATGGACAAGCTTTAAATATTACCATGACCAGCTATTTAGATAAGCTTGAAGTTGGATTAACGGCTTGTCGAAATGCTTTGCCAAAAATGCAAAACCTTTTGACTCATTTAGAGGATGAGATTCAACGTTTTGAAGAAATTATTGCTGAGAAGCAACTGAAACATCATTCAGCTAGCTAGAGAAAACTAAGGGGCTTTGAATTGGCCCCTTATTTTTTGATTGTGCGGCACTGGTTAAGCAACTGATGACATACTGAACGAATCATTGCAGTTGTGATCGGTACTTCTTTACCTTGGTCATTCAACATATAGCAGCTATTTACTGGCGTGCTTTCTAAAACATGTTTAAGACCGTTGCTAATTAAGTTTTCACTTACATTCATGGGTTATACCTCTTATTGTTTGCTAAGACGTTAAATAGGGAGAACGTCTAGGGCTACTGTATGTAAGTAGTATTTAAAATTCATGAATGAAAGTAAAATTTCAGTTGTAACAAGGATTAAGCGATATCTTGTTACAACTTTAACTTAAAATGATATCGTATTGCTCTTGCGTATATAAATTTTCGACCTGAAATTTAATGACACGGTTAATAAAATGCTCTAAATCAGCCACTGCGGGTGCTTCTGCTGTTAATAATCGGTCAATCACAGAAGGGTGAGCAACAACAGTAAAGCCACTCGTTGACTCAAATGCGCGGGTATATCGTAATATCTCACGAAATATTTCGTAACACACTGTCTCTGCTGTTTTGACAAAACCACGTCCTTGGCACGTTGGACACGACTCACACAGCAAATGTTCTAACGATTCACGTGTTCGTTTACGAGTCATTTCGACCAGACCAAGTTCTGATACCTGAGTGATTTTGGTCTTAGCGTGATCACGCTCAAGCATTTTTTCAAACTGACGCATCACCTCTTCACGGTGAGTTGCCTCTTGCATGTCAATAAAATCAATAATGAGAATACCACCCAAATTACGCAGTCTAAGTTGACGTGCAATGACTTGAGTCGCTTCCATATTGGTTTTAAAAACGGTGTCTTCAAGACTACGACCGCCAACATATGAGCCAGTATTAACGTCAATTGTCGTCATAGCTTCAGTCTGGTCAATCATCAGATAACCACCCGATTTCAAAGCAACACGTGTTTGAAGGGCCTTCTGGATATCTTCTTCGACGTTATAGAGATCAAATAGTGGTCGCTCACCTGGGTAATGAATGAGTCGACTCTGCATATTCGGAACAAATTCTTCAACAAACTCAAGAAGCTTGGCATGAATTTCTCTCGAATCGACATAAATCTTTGCAGTCTCTTCGCTTGCTAAATCTCGAATAATGCGCTGAGGTAATGGAAGCTCTTCAAAAATTAAGGAAGGAACTGCAACATCAATCTGCTTACGTTGGATGTATTCCCATAATTTACTCAGATAGCACATATCCCGTGCAATTTCTGCCTCATCCACACCTTCGGCGGCTGTACGTACAATCACGCTACCCGGCAGATTATGCTCAGATTGAATACTTTCGATAATATTACGTAGTCGCTCTCGCTCTTCTTCGGACTCAATACGCTGCGATACGCCAATATGGTTACCATATGGCATGAGAACCAGATAACGAGAAGGAATTGAGAGATCTGTACTCAGACGTGCCCCTTTCGTTCCTAACATATCTTTCATGACTTGAACGGTCAGGGTTTGACCGGGATGTAAGAGTTCAAAAACGTTTGGGGTGGGTTGTGAACGAGGCCAAACCATATCATTGATATGTAAAAAGGCTGTGCGAGATAAACCGATATCAACAAAAGCAGCTTGCATGCCCGGAAGCACTCGCACGACTTTACCCTTGTAAATATTGCCGACTAGACCGCGCTTGACTGTACGCTCGACATACAGCTCATTAACAGTTCCATTTTCGATTAATGCCACCCGACACTCCATAGGCGTGACATTAATAAGTAATTCTTCTGACATACATAAACTCAAAGCATTATAAAATTTTTATTAAAGAGTCAGAGAAGCTGTTAACTTTAACTTTGTCTAGTATTCATCGACAATGCTATTCAATTAAGAATGATAACAACACCTTATGTCTTTACTCTTTTTAATAACTGTGCAAATTCGTATAAAGGAAGTCCTACCACATTACTATAACTTCCTTGAATTTGGGGAATATATTGAGAAGCAATCCCTTGAATTGCATATCCACCGGCCTTCCCAACAGGCTCTCCTGTGGTCCAATAATCTTCCATATCTTGCGTAGTCAGATGTTGGAACTCAACTTGTGTCTGTACAACCTGACTCAACATTTGTTGTTGAGTAGCAACACATATTCCAGAAAACACGTCATGCCAACGCCCAGATAATTGTTTCCATATTTCAAAAGCATGGCTTTTCGATTCAGGCTTACCAATTATTTGGCCATCCAGCCCTAGACTTGTATCGGCAGCAATAACAATTGCTTCTGGAAAAAGTTTTAATACTGTGTGCGCTTTTTCTCTAGCTAAACGTTCAACATACTGATGAACGAGTTCATTCTCATGAACAGATTCGTCAATATCAGGGCTATAGATTTCAAAATCCAAACCCAGTTGTTGCAACAACTCCTTCCGACGAGGAGAGCTAGATGCTAAAACTATATTCGCCATTTTGCCAAACAATAATAGACGATTGGCCAAGTAATAATACTTGTCATTAATGGTTGCCAGTGTCTAGCAATCGAAAAATGAATTCCACCCATGGTCTGGGTTACCCACATAAACGCTAAATGAGCAATAATGACCAGAGTTGCAATCGTCCATAAATTACCAAAGGTTAAGATACGGCGTTCACGAATTAAAAAACGGGTAAGAAAAGTCATAATTACAAAACTTAGGGCATTGAGGCCCAAAGGAGCATCAAGCAATAAGTCTGTAAAAATCCCCATTCCAAATGCAAACCAGACCCCACACCACGTTGGCTGACATACCACCCAAAACAGCATAATCATCAACATGAATAATGGGCGCCAACCTGAAATATCGTAGGACAGCGGGTAAACCATGAGTACAGAACCCACGATAACGGAGATAATAATTCCCCATAATGGATCTTTGCGCTTTTCTCGTTTCAGTTTAGCGATTGGCATATGGCTGCTCCTTCGCTAATGAATCCGAAAAAAGTACAACTACATGGTGTCCTGTTGCTAATTGTGCTGCTGGTGTTACATCAATTTCCGCAAACTCACCTGAGTTATGACGTTTGATTTTGGCAACCGTACCTACTGCATAACCTGCTGGGAAGTGTTCACCCAAACCTGAGCTAAACACTTTATCGCCCACTTGAATATTCGCACTAGTCGGCACATATTCCATTTTCAAACGACCCAAATCACCTGTACCAGAAACAATTGCCCGCATTCCAGTGCGTTCAAGACGGACCGAAAGTGAGTGTTCTTTATCTGATAACAACATTACACGTGAGCTATGAGGATATACATTAATAATCTGCCCCATGATCCCCTTATCATCCAGAACCGTTTGACCGACCTTTAAATGGTCCATAGAGCCTCGGTTAATAATGATGATATGACGTAATGGGTCTGCATCTGTCCCGATCACTTCTGCAATCTCCATACGTCCATCAATAATTAATGGAGTATCAAGAAGACCTCGCAAACGGGTATTTTCAGCAGATAGTTCAGAAAGCTTTTGTAAGCGGACTTGAGCTTGTAAAAGCTCAGCCTGCATCGCAGTATTTTCACGACGCAGTTGTGCTTCAGATTTTGTTTGCTGATTCAGCCATTCTCTCGACAGTACTGGATAACTAGCCAATGCATAAATTGGATTATATGCAGCGTACAAGACATCCCTTGCTGGCTGAATCACATACGGCATGCGCCAATCAAAAAATAGCACAACCAAGCATGTAATGACCGCAATAATAAACGAGCGGAAAGATGGCGGCTGTCTTGAAAAAATATTCGGTTGCACCGCCTAATCCTTAAACTTAACCAACAAAAAGCATGTCATGGTTCGGATTGTCAAAGAATTCCAATACCTTACCACCACCACGGGTAACACAAGTAAGAGGATCTTCAGCAACCACAACTGGTAAACCAGTTTCTTGAGCTAATAACTTATCGAGGTTACGAAGCAATGCACCACCACCTGTCAACACAATACCACGCTCGGCGATATCAGAAGAAAGCTCTGGAGGAGTTTGTTCAAGTGCTGATTTTACTGCGCTTACAATGTTTTGTAACGGATCAGAGATTGCTTGAGTAATTTCGTCAGAAGTTACAGTAATCGCACGAGGTACGCCTTCTGCAAGGTTACGCCCACGTACTTCGATTTCTAATGTTGTACCATCAGAAACAGCCATACCTACTTCTTTTTTAATAATTTCTGCTGTGGTTTCACCAATCACGCAACCATGAGCTTTACGAACATAATTGATGATTTGTTCATCAAAAACATCACCACCGATGCGTAAAGAGTCAGCATAGACACAACCTTGCAATGAAATAATTGCAATTTCTGTTGTACCACCACCAACATCCACAACCATAGAACCACACGCCTGTTCAACTGGCATACCTGCGCCAATTGCAGCAGCCATAGGCTCTTCAATAAGACGAACATCACGTGCACCAGCATTAAATACTGCTTCACGAATAGCACGACGCTCGACCAAAGTCGATTTACATGGTACACATACAACCACACGAGGTGCAGGTGGGAACAAACGTTTTTCGTGAACTTTACCAATAAACTGATTTAACATGGTTTCAGTCACTTCAAAATCCGCAATTACACCGTCTTTCATTGGACGAATTGCAGAAATATTCGCAGGTGTACGGCCTAACATTTGTTTCGCGTCCAGCCCTACTGCAGCAACAATTTTTTGTGAACCACTGTGACGAATTGCCACAACTGTTGGTTCATTTAATATAATGCCGCGGCCTGGTGCATAAATAAGTGTATTTGCTGTACCTAAATCAATGGCTAGATCCGGCGAAAACAAGCCAATTAGTCGTTTTAGAATCACGGTTCGTTCTCAGTTAAACTTTCATGTGGATGCAAGGTGGCAACTTTAAACTAAATGTGATGATTTGAACAAGTCAATCGCTTATTATAACGCACGATATTTTGAAAATTTTTAATACTGATTAGGTGATGTTATGTCTACATCGGATGCACAGCATTCAGCAGATTTAAATGCACAAACAGTTTCAGCAATCGCCAATCTTGCTCGATTGTCGCTCAATGATACGCAATCTGCTGAATATGCTCAAAGTCTAAATAAAATTTTAGGCATGATGGAAACCTTAAAAGGCATTGATACGGAAGGCGTAGAACCTTTGAAAAGTCCTTTTGACAATCCTCAACCTTTACGTGCTGATGTGGTAACGGAAAGCAATCATCGAGATGAATACCAAGCAGTTGCACCTGCAACTCAAGATGGTTTGTATCTTGTTCCTCGCGTGATTGAATAACTTTTACTCAATTAACCCATCTTCCCTATTTTGAATGTAAAGAAATTTTACTCATGACTGATTTACATCGCTTATCAATTCGTGAACTTGCTGAGGGCTTAAGCCAAGCGAAGTTTTCATCTCGCGAACTGACTGAACACTATTTAAAACGTATTGCTAAAATTGATCCGCAAGTTAAAAGCTATGTGACGGTTACGCCGGAACAGGCGCTTGCCGAAGCTAACGCTGCCGATGCTGCATTAAAAGCAGGTAATGCAACTGCTCTAACGGGTATTCCTCTAGCACACAAAGATATTTTTTGTACTAAAGGCATTAAAACGACTGCCGGTTCAAAAATTCTAGACAACTTCATATCTCCTTACGATGCAACTGTTGTTGAAAAAACTAAAGCAGCTGGTCTTGTCACTTTAGGTAAAGTGAACATGGATGAGTTTGCGATGGGCTCAACTTCTGAAAGCTCATATGTTGGCGCAACGAGTAACCCATGGGCGCTTGACCATGTTCCTGGTGGTTCATCAGGTGGTTCTGCTGCGGCTGTAGCAGCTGATTTAGCGCCTTTTGCTACAGGTACTGACACAGGTGGTTCTATTCGCCAACCTGCTTCTTTCTGTGGCTTAACGGGCTTAAAACCAACCTATGGTCGTGTATCTCGTTTCGGTATCATTGCCTACGCATCATCACTTGACCAAGCAGGTCCAATGGCACGTTCTGCTGAAGATTGTGCTTACCTGATGAATGTAATTGCAGGTCACGATGCAAAAGACTCAACTTCTGTTAAAAAAGAAGTCGATGACTACGTTGCAAACTTAAATGGTACGTCTGTAAAAGGTTTACGTATTGGTATTCCTAAACAGTACTTCAACGTTGCAGGCTTAGATGCAGACGTAAAAGCACGCGTTGAAGAGTCTTTGAAAAAGCTTGAAGAAATGGGCGCAACGCTTGTTGAGATTGATCTCAATATGACTGAAGCCTATGTTCCAACGTATTACCTCATCGCACCAGCAGAAGCATCTTCTAACTTGTCTCGTTATGACGGTGTTCGCTACGGCTATCGCTGTGAGAACCCAGCTGACCTGATGGATCTTTACAAGCGTTCACGTTCAGAAGGTTTTGGTCCAGAAGTTCAACGTCGTATCTTAATTGGTACCTATGCTCTTTCTGCGGGTTATTACGATGCTTACTATGTAAAAGCTCAAAAAGTACGTCGTTTAATTCAACAAGACTTCTTAAAAGCATTTGAAAATGTAGACGTGATTGCTGCTCCTTCTGCACCAACAACTGCTTATAAAATTGGTGCAAATTTAAGTCCAACTGAAATGTATTTAGGCGATATCTATACACTTGCAGTGAACTTAGCAGGCTTACCAGCGATTAATGCTCCTGTTGGTTTTGATAAAGACAGCTTACCTGTCGGCTTACAGTTAATTGGTAACTATTGGTCAGAATCACAATTGTTGTCAATTGTTCATCAATATCAACAAAACACTGACTGGCACACCAAACGTGCTGCAATTGCTGAGGAGAATGCATAATGGCTGAAGCTCAAAAGTTGAAATTGATTGACGGTTGGGAAGTCGTTATTGGTATCGAGATTCACACTCAGCTTGCAACCAATTCTAAAATTTTCTCTGGTTCATCGACTGAATTTGGTCAAGACCCAAATACACAAGCAAGCCTTGTAGACTTGGCAATGCCGGGTGTATTACCTGTGCTGAATGAAAAAGTGGTTGATCTTGCGATTCGCTTTGGTTTAGGTATCGATGCCTACATCGATCAAGCATCTGTGTTTGCACGTAAAAACTACTTCTACCCTGACTCACCAAAAGGCTACCAAATTAGTCAAATGGATAATCCAATTGTCGGCTTAGGCCACATTGATATCCAACTTGAAGATGGTACGACTAAACGCATTGGTGTAACTCGTGCTCACCTTGAAGAAGATGCGGGTAAATCGATTCATGACCAGTTTGAAGGTATGTCTGGCATTGACTTAAACCGTGCTGGTACACCTTTGCTTGAAATCGTTTCTGAACCTGACATGCGTTCGGTTGAAGAAGCAGTGGCATATATCAAATCAATTCACACCCTTGTGCGTTGGTTAGGTATTTCCGACGGTAACATGGCTGAAGGTTCATTCCGTGCAGACTGTAACGTGTCTTTACGTCGTCCGGGACAGCCATTTGGTACCCGTTGTGAGCTAAAAAACCTCAACTCATTCCGTTTCATCGAGCAAGCGATCAATGTTGAAATTGAACGCCAAATGGAAATTTTGGAATACGGCGGAAGCATCGACCAAGAAACACGTTTGTTCGATCCAAACAAAATGGAAACGCGTTCAATGCGTTCTAAAGAAGAAGCGAATGACTACCGCTACTTCCCAGATCCAGACTTGTTACCAGTCATTATTGCAGATGAGCAAATTGAAGCTGCTCGTGCTGCGCTTCCAGAGCTACCTGCTGCACGCCGTGCACGCTTTATCGCAGACTTTGGTGTAACTGAGTACGATGCACATGTACTTACGCTCTCACGCGAAATGGCGGACTTCTATGAGGCTGTTGTGGCTGCTGCGGGCGGTGCTGCACAAGGTAAAGTATCTGCAAACTGGGTAATGGGCGAATTCTCAGGCGCATTAAACAAAGCAAACCTAGATTTAGCAGACTCTCCTGTTTCTGCTGAACAGCTTGGTGGCATGATTGCACGTATTGTTGATAACACCATCAGCGGTAAGATTGCAAAACAAGTCTTTGGCTTTATGTGGGAATCGGAAGGTAAATCTGCCGATGACATTATTGCGGAAAAAGGCTTAAAGCAAGAAACTGACACTGGTGCGATTGAAGCAATCATTAAAGAAGTACTTGCAGCCAATGAAAAAATGGTTGAAGAATACAAGTCTGGTAAGGAAAAAGCCTTTAATGGTCTTGTAGGTCAAGTCATGAAAGCTTCTAAGGGTAAAGCCAACCCTGCACAAGTCAATGAATTAATGAAGAAATTGATTGGTTAAGCCAAGCTAATTTCAAAAGAAAACCCGCTTTAGAGCGGGTTTTTTATCTGTTTTATAAACTTAATGAATCCACAATAAATTTTTAAACTAAAACTATACTCAACAGGTTAACCATGGAAAATAGATTATTTATTACGACTTCTTTATTGTTAATAAACTCGACAATTTTTGCTCAAGCTGCTCAAGTTCCAAAGAACGAGGTAGCACCTATTTTTAAAGCAGCAGGCTTTGCAAAAACAAAACATGTATGGGAAGGCAATTGTGATATTGGTGAAATTATCATTTATCAAGATTTGAATGGTGATGGGCGTAAAGATGCCGTTATTCAAGATAGTAGCAGCATTTGCTATGGCAATACTGGGGTTGGCTACTATATTGTTTCACAGCAAAAAGACGGAAAATGGAAACAATTATTTAGTAACTCTGGCATACCCACCTTTTTGAAAACCAAAGGTAAAGATGGCTGGCCTGATATTGAGAATGGAGGCCCGGGATTTTGTTTTGCTATTTATCGATGGAATGGTCAAGAATACGTTGTAAACCGTTATGAATATCAAGGTAAAGCTTGTGAGTTATAAAAAACAGACTCCATAAATTTTAAAGCCTCGATTTATCGGGGCTTTTTTACATCACTTATGAAACATCCTTCGACTAAATAATGTACTTTTTTCTAAAAAATGACACAGTGACTGTGCTAATTTAAATTAAGAATTTAGATAACTTATATTTTAAAAAGAGAGATAAATCATGTCTAAAAAGATTTTAATGTTAGTCGGTGACTATGCCGAAGACTATGAAACTATGGTTCCTTTTCAGTTTTTAACTGGTTTAGGCTATACCGTGCATGCAGTTTGCCCAAATAAAAAAAACGGCGACCATATTGCGACTGCTATTCATGATTTTGAAGGTGACCAAACCTATAGCGAAAAACGCGGTCACAATTTTGCTATTAACTATGATTTTGATGCAGTTAATACTGAAGACTATGTAGGTTTAGTCATTCCGGGTGGTCGTGCACCAGAATATTTACGCATGAATGAACGTGTTATCGAAATTGTGCGTGAGTTTGATCGAGTGAAAAAACCAATTGCAGCGGTATGTCATGGCGCTCAGTTACTTGCTGCGGCAGACGTACTAAAAGACCGCTTGTGTTCTGCTTACCCTGCATGTGCTGCCGAAGTAAAATTAGCAGGTGGACAATACGCAGATATTGCTGTGACCGAAGCTGTTACAGATGGACATTTAGTGACTGCGCCTGCTTGGCCTGCGCATCCAGCTTGGTTAGCGCAGTTTGTGAAAGTTTTAGGAGCAACAATTAGTATTTAGAGAAGTAAAGCATCAAATGAAATCTGTACAAGATAGCTTGATCTTGTACAGACAAATTTTATTCTATATTCAGTGAGCATATTCCTAGTTGAGCCCTTCAAGCTGCGCATCACACCCAGCCCACTCATTTATATTACGTAAATACTTTAATGGTTTAAGCTCAATTCTTTCACCATTAGACAAAATTTCTTGAACCTCCAAAGAACATTGAGCACCACCTTTATGATCAAGCAGTTCATAGTTCTTATTTGAAGTAAACTTATAAATGGCATCTACACTACAACCACGTAATTCTGCACCTGTGTGATAACTTTTATATGCACTTAAAGCAATAAAACGTTCTGCTGGTATTTTAAATTCAGCAAATTGTTCGTTTTTAGGTGGATAAGGCATATTTAACGTTTTAGGTTTGTAGCGAATGTCACCACCTAATGCGCCAATACTTTCAACTTCTGTTGACATCAAAAACTTGGGTTGCATCGAGGTCATACATCCATTTGGATATAATCTCACACTGAAATTTTGACCTTGTTGTATACGAATATTACTTGCTAAATTCGCTGCTGAATCTTGATATAATTTATGCCCTATTAGTTTTTTTGATTGGTTCACAACACCAGCAGTGCACCCTGCAAGCAGCGTAGTTAAAAGAGTAATCAATATTTTTTTCATAGGTTTATAAGAATGAACTAAAATTTGATGCAAATTTTAACAAACAGCATTACTTATACAAGGTATATGAACTGCTATTTTTTAATTTTCTTTATTTAAAGGCCTCATAGAGGACAACTTCAAATTACTCCCCTCTTAACACCCCCAACTTATTCCAAATCTCTGGGGTTAAAAACGTTGTCACCAATTTATTTAAGTCGATATAACGCAACGTGCCCTGCAACTGCTGTTTAACTGCGGGGTCTTTCACAATATCTTCACCAGCACTTTGACCTAACTGCTGAAAAGCCTCTCCAACCGCCTTAACGCCTTCTGCTTGAATTACAGCTTTAGTTTGGGTAGAACATTGCTCCACAATCACACGCTGTAAAACCTGTGCCAGTTTTTGGTCTAACTGATCTTTTTGCTCAGGTGTTACATTACTAAATGCTTTTAAATCTGGATGAGCAGCTAAAGCCGTAAATGTCCATTGAAGTACAGTGGTCTTGTCTGAAGTGGTTGTGGCCTTAACTAAACAGTCACTCAACTGATCGACCGTTGGGCCAGCCATCGCAATTTGTGTTGTACCCAGTACAACAACAGCCATACAAACTGAACGGCTCAAATGTGAAAACTTACGGCGGGCAATCGCATAAACATGACGTGACATAGGTCTAGCTCCAATAAACAATCTGTTCTTTGTATCACAGAGCGAGTGGAGTTACCTGTTATGACTCTGTAAATCGTCTACTTCTTCAAATTTATCAACTGATTTAATCCTTAACCCATTCCGGCATAATTCCATGTTTCAGGAATGTTCGGTTGTTCTGGTGCTTTATTTAAGTCAATATTTAAGTTTCTACTGCCCTTATATGATTTCTCACCTGAATCTGATGCAGGTGATACGCCTAAACTATAACGATAGCGAAATTGCCACAATAACGGTTTGATTGGACGAATATCCAGACTTAAAGAATCCTCATCATGACAATTCCCTTTGGAACTTTCATAATCTTGCTCAGAAAAACAGGCTCTGATCATCCGACTAAAACTAAATGGATAGTTCGCAATAAACTGGTGGATCTTTCCAGAATCAGTTAACTCATAAAAACTAGCACGCTCAATATTTGCACCGCCTCCTGAATACATTTCAGAAAATGAGTCGATTACAGCAATGGCATAACGGTTTAGGGTCATAGGAAAAAGCTTGGGAAAAATAAATTGCCCATCAGATGTACCCTCCTTTTGATTAGAAAGATCTACATGCCACTGTCTCAATAATTTGAGCCCCGCCGCAGAGTGATTAAATTGAATAATATCACCACCTGACAGAAGCCATAATTTCTGATCTGCTGTTTTTAAAACCCGCCATTGATCAGGATGCTCACAAATATTTTTAACTTGTATACAAACTTGGTCCTGCTCATTTTGGCTTAATTGTGTTTTTTTAAACTCTAAAATATCTAAAGTTGCAGCAAAAGCAGGATTGGCAAAACAAGCAAACATTCCAGCTACAACCAAGAAAGCTATCTCTATTTTCCTTTTAATCATTTATTCTTTTCCTAAAGATATTTTTAGTCGACCACTAAGCTATTTGACAATAGACTCAATTTTATCAAGCTCCCACACGCCCCCTGCTGCCAAACCTTTGCACATGCCTGTCCACATATCTTTCGTATGTACAAACTTTTGACCGTCCCACACCCATTCCTCACTCGCCCAGCAATCTCCAATGCCTCTTCCCTTTTGAGCGCTGCTAATAATGCCACTATCAAAATCCGATGCTGTCTCAGCTACAAATGTTGCTTTACCAGTCAAAGACTCATCAAGCACCCAAGCGCCATACCCTTCGTTATAGGCACCTCTCCAACATAGCGTAGTTGCCAGAACTTTCTCATTGGTCAGTTTATAAAGTTCAATTTCCTGCGGTTCAGCTCCATCGCTACTACCATAGATTCCTTCACAAAATCCTTCCTCTTTTGGGTTCGATTGAGCTGACATTAAACTATGATGAACAGATTGATACGACTTACTTTTTGGTTGCAACGTCAAATATGGCTTAGCCGCTGTTTTGACATGCTTTACAATTAATTTGGATTGGGCTGCCAACACTTTTGATTCATTAGCAGACCCTTTTTTGACCAAAGCACCAACCGTTCCGATACGCTTCTGAAAATCATCCATTTTTAGCAATACAGCAGTCATTCCTGCATCGGAAATCGTCCATTCATGCTGCGCATTTTTAAATATAATTTCAGTTTTCTGCTTTGACTGCTGGAGTAAAGCGTTGACCTGTGAGTTATTCAGTTTCCCCATTAATGGCAGCTCGACGCCATCCACAATGACAGTGCCTAAATCTTTGCCATTCACATAAAAGTGGATATTTTTAAGCTGACTTGAAGGCAAACTTTGCTCATAGTCTGATAAAGCAAATTCAGCCTGTACAGCTTGCTTTGGGCCTGCTTTACGTACTAATAGCAGCGACGCTGGATTATCACCATTTTCTTCATTTTGATACCCTGCGGCCTTACATTTTCCCGTATTACTGCAAGAGATTTCCCACTCTTGATGTGAAAATGAAATGCCTTTTATGTCTTGAGCAAAACTATAAGAACTCATGGCTGATAAACAGCAGATTGAAAGCATTTTTTTCATTTTTTCATGTCTCTATAGATCTGTTTTTATTATTAAGTTAAAAACAGTATAAAATTTTGGGTTACCGTCTAGTTTAAAAGAATATGCTAGGTTGATATAAAATTTAAATGATTACTTTTTAAAAATGAAAAAACTATATTTTTTACTATGTGTCGCGTTAGTGAGTACAGCTTCAATTACACATGCCGAAGTAAAAAGCTTTACTCCTCATTTCCCAAAGTTTTATAGCTCAGCTGCAACCCGAAAAGCAGATAATCAGTTCTACGCTCTCGGAGAAGCAAAATTTTTAAACGGCGTTACGGTCCCATTTTATGGTGTTACTGCGCTGAGTCCAACAGATGATGGTTTGCTTAAAGATTTTGAAAAATGCACACTAAAAAATTGCCGCTTTAATTTTAAGCTTGATGCTCATCATGCCAAGCAGCTTAAGCTTCTTGCATTACCTGAAACAGGGTTAGTGCTTGTGCCTAGAAATTGGCAAGATGTGCAAGCAAATGCAGGTGCTAATGGAACTGGTTTTGCTCTAATAATGAGTCCAGATCAAAAACAAGCGATAGAGCTTTATGATTCTTCATTTTGTGTTGGATGTGGATTGCCAAATGCAACGCTCTATTTTCCAGAACTGTTAAAAGAAAGTATTGAAAATGAGTTTGGTGGATATAAAGACCCTAAAAAACTGATCAATACTGTTCATCCCTCTAAGAAAATAGCTTTTTTTAGTTATCAAATTCCCCAAATCAACAATAAAACACATGGTATTGCGAAATATTATGACGAAGACACGTTTAACTATAAAGAGATTCAAGTGACCTTAGGTAAATCGCAACAGTCTTTAGTTGGCCCTATTCTCAACTTTTATAACGCAACTCATTAAAACAAAACTCATAAAAAAACCCGCTTTCGCGGGCTTTTTTTACTTATGTAATATCGATTCAAAGGCTTTTAAACGCTTATAAATCGAAAGTAATTCAATAATTGTTTTCCATGAACTAATTAAGTATTGGAAAGATTCACGTACACGTCCAAATACATTTGCAATTTGTTGAATTAAACCTAATGTGAGCTTACCAGCAGCAATTGATGGGAAAAGGACAACCAAGTTATACAAAATATCAAGTTGTCCATACCAAATCGCCGTCATATTAAAATATGCATAGTGGAAATAAAGTCGGAAATAGTTTTTACGTACGTTACTGAATAACTCACGCAAGGTAGCAGGTTTTGCGCGGTCTGCATGGTCTTCGCCATAGACGAGTTCTTTACGATACGCCGCTTCTACTTTTTGATTATTAAATTGAAGGCCTGGTAATTTTACACCTACTACCATTAACAGAACAGTACCGAAAATTGACCAGACTATTGCCGCCCATACTAACGAATGATCTAACTCTCCAATAATTGGTAATGTAGGAACGTGTTTAGACAGTTGGAATAAAATAGGTAAAAAAGCAATAAGTGTAATAATTGCCTTTACCAGCTCAACACCCAAATCTTCCAAAATAGTTGCAAAGCGCATCGTGTCTTCTTGTACACGCTGTGAGGCACCTTCAACATGGCGCAGTTGCTCCCAGTGCTCAGTGTAATATTCATTCATTGCCGTACGCCAACGAAATACATAATGGCTGGTAAAAAAAGCATTAATCACAGCCAGAGTTACAGCCACCATTGCAATATAAAGAAAGACTAAGGTCTCGCTATAAAGTGCCGAAAGATTTCCCCCACCATTCGAAAGCATTTTTTGAATTAAATCCCAAAATGGCACATACCATGCATTAATCGCAACACTGACCTGAACAGCAAACCAGATATTAAACAAAATAAATGCCGAGCCCCATATAGACCAACGCTGCCATGGATTATTGGAAATAATTTTCCAAAAGCCAGCAAAGAGAGCGGTAGAGACTAAAAACCAAAGATAAAACCATAAAAAAGCAGGTGACCAAAAACGGTTTACACCAACTGGTAATTCAGCTTCACCATAACCATGAGGAAAGCCTAGATACTCACCCCAGTGATCTCCGCCTGTGTACCAGAGCACCATATTTAAAGCGAGCCAAATGACCGCAGATATAAAGAAATATCGTGGTGATGGAAAAAATGATTTGAACATTGAGCGCGGATATCCTTATATTTCTTCAAATTTACAATGAGGAGAATACTAAAACCTAAACCTTAAAATTGTGAAGAATAAAGTTTAGAGAATTGTCAGTTTTTCTCGTTTCATTGAAGGATTTGATCGTTTTTTTGTAAATTCATCCCTTTTGAGCAATTTAATCCATTTAAATTGCCTTGTATATGACCCTCGATAGAGCCATATACGGCTTTTATAACACAGCAATATCAGAGATTAAATCTCTTCTTTACGAACAATATAACCTTCCAACTGCATTGCCTGAATGAGCAAATCTAAGTCTGAGGCGCTTTTAAGCTCAACGTCAACACTTACGGCACTTTCTTTTGCACGACTTGTTGCCGCAAAGCGCTCATGGCGTAGTTCATAAATATTACCGCCTTGCTCAGCAATAATTGCGGTTAAACGAGCTAAAGCACCTGGATTATCCGGCAATTCAACACGAATACGGACCATACGACCTGTACGCGTTAAATGACGTTGTAATACTGAAACCATAACGCGTGTATCAATATTGCCACCAGACAGCACCACACCCAATTTATGGCCTAAAAATAGATCGGGACGCGACATAATTGCAGCAATACCTGTTGCACCTGCCCCTTCACATACTGTTTTTTCAATATTGAGTAACAACGCAATTGCCTCTTCAATCATGTCTTCGGTGACAACCACAATATCGTCGACATATTCTTTAGCAACTTGAGTTGTAAGCTCACCCGGAGTTTTTACAGCAATACCTTCAGCAACTGTAGAACCCATTGAAACTGCATGCTGATAATTGCACAGTAGTTTTGCCATACTTGGGTATACAACTGATTGCACCCCAATAATTTTAATCTTTGGATTTATGGCTTTGGCAGCAATCGCAATACCTGAAATTAGGCCACCACCACCAATAGGTACAACTAAAATGTCTAGATCAGGTACAGCTGCAAGCATTTCAAGCGCAATAGTCCCTTGACCTGCAATAATTTCTGCATCATCGAATGGGTGGATAATCGTTAAAGATTCTTCTTGTGCAACACGGTGCATTTCAGCAGCAGCTTCTGAGAAGTCTTGTCCATGTAAAATCACTCGTGCCCCATATTCACGCACTCGCTGTACTTTTACATTAGGTGTAGATTTCGGCATCACGATGGTCGCTGTTACCCCTGTGCGCTGAGCATGATACGCTACGCCTTGTGCATGATTGCCTGCCGAAGCTGCAATAACACCATGTTGTTTTTCTTGGTCAGATAAACACAACAGTTTATTCAGTGCCCCACGCTCTTTAAAAGAAGCTGTAAATTGTAAGTTTTCAAATTTCAGCCACATTTCAGCCCCTAAGGTTTTAGAAATGGTTTCTGAGAAAACAAAAGGAGTTTTTACGACTAAACCTTCCAAACGCTCTGCGGCAGCATGAACATCATCTAATGTTGGAAACCCATTTTTAACCTGTTGCTGTATCATTTATCTAGTCAGCCTCAATACATTACAAATCAATTATTTTTTAAAAATGACCTCAATATTTCATATTGGTCATCAGAGTTTTCAGCATATCCAACATGTACCTAATATACAAAAATTTTTATTCCAAAAATTAAGGATTTAAACTCGCATAAAAAAAAGCCCTACTCAGGCTTTTTATTTAATTTTCAAAAGATTAACGTTAAATTATTGAGTTTGCGCACTTAACCCTTCAGTAGACATATTCTGTTCAGCTATTTTTTCATCAATAGCAAATTGAATATCGGAAAGTTTGGCATTAGCTGCATCTATGCCAGATTTCATAGTAGCTTCACGACCTTTCACATCAAAAATATGCGCTTTTTCTCTTAAATCCGGTTGAATAACAACATCCGCATATTGTAATTCTTCTGCCGCTAGACGACCTTGCATAATATTAATATTCTGGTTAAACAGTCCCCAGACATTCGAGGTTTCTGTGTAAATAGGCTGAGCTAAAATATCAACAGCAATAATGACATCAGCACCTAAATCGCGAGCGACTTCAACAGGTACAGGGCTCACTAAACCGCCATCGACATATTCAGATTTACCTATTTTAGTTGGTACAAACATACTTGGAATTGAAGCCGAAGCCCTTACAGCTTGCCCAGTATTACCATAGTTAAACACAGTTTTAGTGCCATGCTTTAATTCAGTTGCAACCACATACATTGGGATTTTCATTTTTTCGAGTGGCATGTTGTTTACTTGCTCGTTAACGTAGTTTTCTACTTTTTTGCCATCAAAAAAACCTTTTAGCCCGATACTAATATCTCGCACATCGCCAGCTTTCATTTTTAATGCAGTATCACGTAATTCAGAAGGGCTTTTACCACTTGCATAAAGTGCTCCAACAATACTACCGGCGCTGGTACCTACAATAAAATCGGGTCGAATACCATGTTGTTCCAAAACCTCAATGACGCCTATATGAGCATAACCTCGTGCTCCACCGCTACCCAGTACGAGCGCAACAACTGGACGTTTTTGCTGTTTTTTAATTCGTGCAAATGGCTGATCGACAGAACGAGCATAAGCCTCCGCTGTTTGCGGTTTTAGAGCAGCAGATAAGTGTGTAGTGGTCTGGCAGCCTGCCAACACCATAGAGAGTCCGAGAACCCACAATTTAAGCTGTTTCATGGCCTATTTTCGCACTATGAGGTTTAAGTTCGGATTGCAATTTTAGTTGCTAGTCTTGTGAAAAGCTGTATCGAATTTATTTAATTTGTCATGTTTAAAATTTAGACTCAAGTATTTTATCTATCCCCCTATGAAAAAGGCCCCTTATTTATAAGAGGCCTTTTTTAACTTACCAGATATCTGAATCAACTTTCTTTTTCAATTCCGGATACTTATCAATTTTAAACTCAGGCTCTTTAATGCCTTTTTTCAATTGTTCACGGTAATCTTTCAACAATGTGCGCGCCATCGGCGTTAACAGTAAGATTGCAATCAAGTTAATGGTTGCCATGATACCCATAAACAAGTCAGCCATAGACCAAACGAGTGGAACACTACCAATTGCACCGAAGTACACCATCACCAATACAAAAATACGGAAGATGAACATGACTTTCGGATTGTTATTAATAAACTGTACATTACCTTCTGCATAGGCATAGTTACCTAGTACAGCTGAATAACAGAATAAGAATAATAAAACTGCAAGGAAGTCTGAGCCCCAATGTCCAACTTGAGTTTCTAAGGCACGTTGTGTTAATTCAACACCGACAAAACCTGCATCTTGGTAAACACCAGAAACCAAAATGATGATTGCAGTACTTGTACATACGATGAAAGTATCTACAAATACACCGAGCATTTGTACCAAACCTTGGTTTACAGGATGTTTTACATCAGATGCAGCCGCTGCGTTTGGCGCAGAACCCATACCGGCTTCATTAGAAAATAAACCACGCTTAATCCCTTGCATCATTGCCATTGATACTGCCGCACCAAAGAAACCACCTGCAGCAGAGTTAAAATTGAAAGCTTCAGTCACAATCAGCTTTAAAATATCAGGCAAAATTGCATAGTTACTGATTGCAATATATAGAGCAACAGATAGATAAAGACCTGCTTTTAAAGGTACAAACATCTCTGCAAATTTAGCGATACGCTTAATACCACCAAAAATTGCCAATGCCACTAAAACTACAAGAGCAAGGCCAACCCATGAAATTTCTAGATCAACGCCACCTAAATGAGCAATAAAATTAGCTTTGTCCCAACCCCAAGCATGTGATGATGCATTAGCAATCGCATTGATTTGAACTGAGTTGAATACGAAACCATAGGTAAAGATCAATGCAAGTGCGAAGACCACACCAAAGGTTTTACTACGTAAACCTTGAGTAATATAGTAGGCTGGTCCACCGCGGAACTGTTTAGTCTTACTATCTCGAACTTTAAATAGTTGAGCAAGCGTAGACTCAATAAAAGCAGAGCTCATACCAAGAACAGCTGTTACCCACATCCAGAACACTGCACCAGGACCACCAATTGCGATGGCAATTGCTACACCAGCAATATTACCTACCCCAACACGGCTCGCAAGGCCTGTTACAAACGCCTGAAAAGGTGTAAGACCATGCTCATCTTCGCCTTCTGTACGACTGCTTTTCATCACTCGGATACTTTGCAAGAACATGCGAATTTGCACTGCTCCTGTTAAGACCGTATAAAAAACACCTACAGCCAGCAAGAAAATAACCAAAAAGTCCCATAAAGGGTCATTAAAAAATTTTACCCACGACATCAGTGTGGCATTGAGTTGTTCATTCATACTCGGTCCGCTTACGTTCCTTGCTAATGTGCTAAAAGCACATGCCAAAATACTGCAATAAACAAAAAAGCCCCTAGAAACCGGGACTTTTCAGTAAATTCAAGAAAAAACTTTTAATGTCAATTGAATAGCAATTATCGTCACAAGCTTAAGCAACATCATGCCCAACACTAAGCCTTTGAAGGTTGCATGAGAGAAAGCTACCTTCAGACAAAATAGTATCATTGCACTACTGAAAATTTCCGCTTTTGGAAAAACAGTATGCATCGACTCAGCTAAAAACTTGGAAACTAACAAATGACCACCGCTAAATAAACTCGTCTAATGATTCCCATCAATCAAGCGAGTTATACAAAATCTGGATTTAAGCCAATAAGCATATTTACATATACTTTTGAGCAAATGTCTAAACTGGATATAAATTTCAAAGACTGTAACAAGCGATCGCCATAACGCGACTATCTGCGCTCTTTTCTCCATGATCAAAGAAGAGTGCATTTAGACCTGTACTAAGCTGTTGTATTTTTTGTGGCTCAGTAGCTGCGTGAGTTACGTTCATTTTCATGGTTGCAATGGTAATCGCCAATCCTTGTTTCATGAACTGCTTGTTGATGAGTGGTAGACTCATGTAAAGCTCCTATACCTCGTGTATTTCTCCATTTCTGCACCTAAATCCTTTTTGTAAAGGGATTTTGTTTGCAGCCACTATTTCCTAACGTGAGTATGGAGAAATCATACCTGCGTAAAAAAGTCGGTATTATGCAGAAATTTAAAGTTTTGTGTATATTTTTCATTAAAATTTTATATAAAAAATGGTCATATTTTATATAAAACTATCCGTTTTGTACTGTTTTTAAACATATTATACCTTTTTTTCAATTGAATATTTTTCATCCACTCACTGTTATGCTTTTATTTTTATAACCGACAAAATCATACTATTTTGTCTATTTAAATCTAAAGTGGCATATTCGAATTATGATTAATCAGACAATATGTCTAAACTAATTAAATTATCATACCTGTAAGAATATCTCTTTTCTAATATTTTTTGCTTATAAATGAAGTACTTTCAAAACATGAAATTAAGCTTCAGTAAAGTATGAAATATTTAAGACAAAGATATAGGAGTATCTCATGAATCTGGAACAAGTTCGTCTCGTTGATGAAGCTATCACTTCTCGACATTCTGTCCGCGCTTTTTTAAATACTCCAATTGAGTCAGGAGTTATTAAAGATATATTACAAGTCGCAAGTCGAGCACCTTCTGGAACAAATACTCAACCGTGGAAAGTCTATGTAGTAACAGGCAACAAGCGTAATGAAATGGTTGAACGTGTTTGTGCAGCACAAATCGAAGTTTCAAAAAACCCGGAACTTGCAGAACAATATAAAGAAACTTTTGCCTATTACCCTGAAAAATGGATATCCCCTTTTATTGACCGCCGCCGCGAAAATGGTTGGGGGCTCTATGGTCTACTCGAAATTAAAAAGGGCGAAAAAGAAAAAATGGCTGAACAACAGTTACGTAACTTTAAACTGTTTGATGCACCAGCCGGCCTTTTCTTTACAGTAAATAAAACCATGGGAATCGGGTCTAAAATGGATATCGCAATGATGATCCAAAACGTGATGGTTGCTGCCAAGGCACGTGGTTTAGATACATGCCCACAAGCAGCTTGGAACCATTTTCACCCTATTGTTTTAGATATGGTGGGTGCATCAGATGATGAAGAGCTAGTTTGTGCAATTGCGTTAGGTCATGCTGATCCTAATCACATTGTAAATACCTTCATTACACCTAGAGAACCTGTCGAAAATTTCACAGTTTTTCTAGACGAATAAAATCTAAGTCGCCATTCTTTTAAAACTATGAGAATGGCTTGGTTTCTACTTGTTGCGCCGCTTTTAAAACGACAACGAACCCACTCAGCGTAAATAACACCATCATCACGCCCATGTTGAGCGATGCAGACCAAATGAGGAAGTTAAGCAGCACGCCCCCCAAGAGGCCACAAGCGAATTGCATACTTCCCATAATTGCACTGGCTGTTCCTGCACGGGCACCTTGTTTGGACATTGCCAGCGCCATTGCATTTGGTCCTGTTAGACCAATGCCTGAAATAGCTAAAAATAGCCCTAACATAACAAGCCATAAAGGCGCAGCAGGAATTAAACCCGCAATAAATACGATAATGGCTCCAGTCACTTGTACAAGTGAACCTGCCTTTAACCGTTTAGTGATTTCAACACGTGATGTTAAATGCTTATTTAAAGATGACATCAACATAATACCAAAAGCATTTAGTCCAAAGACATAAGCAAACTCTTGCTGATTCAGTCCGTATTGATCCATAAAAACTGCTGGTGCTGAGCTGATATAACAAAATAGCGCCGCCCCTGTTAAACAGCCTGCAAACATAGGTAAGCGGAAACTCGCATCTTTGAAAATAGCCCCATAGAGGGTAACGACTTGATATGGTGACAGCTTGAGTCTTTTATCGATTGCCAAGGTCTCTTTAAAGAAGAAATGTACGCACAACCAACATATGACTCCCACGATTGAAAGCGCAATAAAAATCGCTTGCCACGGAAACCAAATTAAAATCCATGCCCCAATCATAGGTGCCAAAATAGGTGCTAACCCCATGACAATCATCATGCTTGAAAAAGCTTGTGCCGAGCCTTGAACATCTAATCTATCGCGTATGGCTGCACGGGCCATAACCACACCAACACAGCCACCTAAAGCTTGCAAAATACGAGCAGCAATCAAGCCCCATTCATTTGTAGCCAATACACAAAATAAGCTTGCGACTGCATAAAGTGCGAGACCAAAATAAAGTGGTTTTTTTCTACCAATCCGATCGCTTAGAGGACCATAAACCAGCTGCCCAACAGCTAAACCAAAAAAGTAAGCTGGTAGTGTATTGGCCACCATTTGTGTACTTACCCCAAAATCATGCGCCATCTGTGGCAAAGCAGGTAAGTACATATCGATGGATAATGGCCCTAAAGCCGTAAGTAAAGCGAGCAACATAATCCAGCCAATAGAGTATTGACGCTGGGCTGTTTGTTCAGACATAACGATATTTCATTTTTCAATCATTTGCATACAGACAAGCTTACACTGTCTATCGTATGATTTGTGCAACATTGGTGTAGAAATACACAAATCCTTTATCCTCAGGTTGATCAGCAAGGACTTCCTTTGAAATCTTGGTTTAAACGCCTAAAAAGAGCGACTTATAACACAACATTTATGTATAACGTGCGAATGCTGATAGCCTTTTCAGGAACTGCTTTCGTGCCTTATTTTCTGGGCTATCAATTAGCAACAATTCCACTTACTTTAGGTGTGGTTGCAGCCGGTTTAAGCGATATTGATGATCGCTTTTCAGTACGAATCATGAACCTGATTTATACTTATATTGGGTTCTTCATTACCGCCGCTTCCGTACAATTACTTTTCCCCTACCCAATGGCTTTTGCTTTGGGATTGATTGCTTCGTGTATTGGCTGGATTTTACTGGGTTCATTAGGACGTCGTTACGCAACCATCTCTTATGGATGTTTGGTTGTTTCAGTCTATACCATGCTAGGTGTTCATCTCTTCGACCACTGGTATATTCAACCAGCCCTTTTAGTTGCAGGTGCTGCATGGTATGGCTTAATTGCAACTATTAGTTTTTTACTATTTCCGGTTCGACAACTCCAAGACAAACTAGCTGCATCTTATGCATCCCTAGGTGATTTTCTATTTGCAAAATCAAATTTGTTTGATGTAGATATGACTGCTGCCAGCTATCAGCAAAGTATGATCGAACTGTCATTAGAAAACGGTAAGTTAATTACGATTTTTAACGACTTAAAAACAGCTTTATTAACTCGTTTAAAAGGTGACCGTGGACAAAAAGATACGCGCCGGAGCTTACATTATTATTTTGTCGCTCAAGACATTCATGAGCGTGCTGACTCCGCTCATATCGACTATCAAAAGTTAGCCAAAATTTTTCAGCACAGTGATATTTTATTTAGATTCCAGCGAATTTTGGCGATCCAAGGCAAAGCTTGCCAAGAGTTAAATGAATGTATTTTACAACGTAAACCTTATAACCATAATAAAAGGTTTAAACAAAGCTTTGAAAACCTACGCCTCTCATTAGAAAAGTTACGTCGTGATCAGCATTATGACCTTTTATGGGTAAATGCGCTTTTCGCTTTATACCAAAACTTAAAATCTATCGATTCCCAGTTACTCAATCTGGAAACAGAACAACACATTCAATCTGATAAAGTAAAACAAGCCGAAAACCAGCTTAAAGATGATGATTTACAAGGATGGAATGATATTGTCATCCGGATAAAACAAAATTTAACTCCCGAATCTGTGCTGTTCCGCCACGCGATTCGTGTATCGATTGTTTTATTTATTGGATATGTACTCATCCAAATGACCAATATTGAATATGGTTATTGGATTATGCTTACAGCTCTATTTGTAAGCCAACCTAATTTTAACGCTACCAAGCGCCGCTTACGTCTACGAATTGTTGGAACGTTAGTTGGGATTATTGTAGGTCTTGCGATTATCTTCTTAATTCCTTCAACTGAAGGGCAACTATTTATGTTGATATTAAGTGGAGTACTGTTTTTTGAGTTACGCAGTAAACAATATGCGCAAGCAACTGCCTTTATTACAATTTTGGCATTAATTAACTTTAATCTGGACGGTTCAGCAATGGCTGCGGCCATTCCAAGATTTTTAGATACCTTAATTGGTTGTGCTTTAGCTTGGTTTGGCGTGACATTTATTTGGCCCGACTGGAAGTTCCGTCGTTTACCTCGCAACATCAGACGTTCATTACAAGCTCAATGTAATTATTTAGCTGAAGTCGTCAAACAATATCATGAAGGCCATAATCATGCGCTGAATTACCGAATTGTACGTCGAGCTGCACACAATACAGATGCTGAAGTAGCTTCACTTATTTCCACTTTAGCGACTGAGCCAGACTTTGACCCAACTCGTAAATCCGATATTTTTGAATTTTTATGTTTAAACCATACATTTTTAAGCTATATCGCGGCACTTGGGGCACATCGAGAAAGCCTTCAGGATCAAGCTGTTCTTAAATTATTAGACCAAGCGCTAGATGATATTCAAGGAGCTCTCTTAAGAGATGAGATGCCTGATCTTACAGCACAAAATATGCTCCAAACGATACGTCAGCGTCTAAGCCAAAATGATGAAAATGACCAAAAATCACTCATTATTTTACAGCAGCTCTCGCTCATGCTTGGGGTATTGAACCGATTTAGTATGTTAAAACAACGGCTAAGTCATGATCTTGATAATGATGCCAGTGAGCTTGCATCATTATAAATTTGCATCGGAATTTAGTATTAAATTGGCATAATATCCTTTCCTGACTTATGCCAATTAGTGCTAAACTTAAAACAGTTTACAATTTGTTATTTGCACTATGACCGCGAAAACTTTATACGCTTATACGCTTCAGCCTGTTCCATATGACGTGTCAGAAGCTGAACAACGTAATGCACAGCTTCTTATCTGGCGCAGCACCAATAAAATCAGCACAAAAATTTGGGCAATTATGGGTGTAGTTTTAGCCCTAGCTATATTAGGTCTTATTTTTATTAAGAACTACTCTACTGTTTTTTGCTGGGTTGCTATTGTCGCTGTAGTACTTTACTACCTAGGTCGTAAATACGGATTAGAATGGTACGTTAAACGCAAAATGAATGAATTTCCGGTACAGGAAATCAAAGGTATTCGTTTAGGTGTACAGCCTCATGGTATTGTGATGCGCCAAAAAATGGGCCAACAAGAAGGCGTTGGTACAATTGGATGGAAAAATATCTACGAATGGTACAATGGACCTGATTTCATCTTGGTAAATTTCAAAGTAAAAGATCCAAAAGGCCAAGAACAACAAGGTGCTTATATTTTACCTAAGCGCATGGATTCTAAAAACTTCTCGTTCAATACGATTCGCACGCATTTAAAAGAAGCTGTAGGCGAACCGAAAACTCTGTAAGTTTTGATTTCATAAAAAGCCTCCTTATGGAGGTTTTTTATTGCAGTAAAAACAAATGATAATGAAAATTAATATTATCTCCAAAATCCATATTATCTACTCAATCTTCGGCTATACTTCGTTACAAGATCTCCATCATATTTACATTTTCGACCATGTTTAAAAAAATTTTATTTCAAATTCATTGGTTTCTGGGTATTACTGCTGGCCTAATCTTATCCATTATGGGTGTAACAGGTGCAATTTATTCTTATGACCAACAAATTTTAAAATGGGTAAACTCTGATAGTTATGTTGTTCAAGCTGAAAGCACTCCAAAATTAACCCCTGCTCAGCTATATCAACATTTCAATACGACTCAGCCTGAAATTAAAATTAATAGCATTACGATTGCCAAGGATCCGACCACCTCTTCTACTGTCAATATTGAAAAAGAAGGTGAACGCCGTGGCTATAATATGATGGTGAATCCTTATAATGCTCAGGTTCTGCCCGATGTTAAAGGCAGAAAACTGTTGTTATTAATACAACAAATTCATCGTAATTTGACCGCAGGCGAAGTTGGTAAGCAAATTACTGGTGCTTGTGCCTTAATGTTAATTTACTTTGTACTGAGTGGATTATATTTACGCTGGCCTAAAAAGCATTCTGCGCGTCAATGGCTCGCGGTTAAACCAAAATTGAAAGGCCGAAATTTTATTTGGGATCTACATGCTGTTGTTGGGACATGGGTTATTGTTTTTTATCTACTATTCGCATGTACAGGTCTATATTGGTCTTATGACTGGTGGCGCAGCGGCATGTTCAAAGTGATGGGAGTTGAACAATCCAAACCACAAGGTCATGGCTCCGCTCCTCAAAATCGAGGAATGCAACAAAATAAACGATCTGAGCATAATACTGATAAAAAATCAGAGCCTCAGTTAGATAATACTCAACTCATTACAGTACTTAATCAAACATGGAGTGGATTCAATAGTCAGGTCGGACGTGATTATTCGACACTAACATTGAACTTACCGAAAAAAGATGATGGAAAAATTGAATTAAGTTTTGTCGATGCTACCCCGCAACACGAACGTGCACGCAACCAAGCCATCTATAATTATCAAACTGGCACTATCGAAAAGATGGAGCTTTACGAAGATAAAAAGCTTAATCAAAAAATCATGAGCAGTATGTTACCCGTGCACCGTGGTAGCTTCTTTGGACCAATTTATCAATTCGTTGCGATGCTTGCTTCATTGGCAATGCCTTTATTCTTTGTTACAGGCTTGATGCTTTATCTTAAACGCCGGAAACAGAAAAAGTTAACACAGGCGGCTCGTCAGTCTTTAGCTGGGCAATACATTGATCCAAATGCAAAGCCTTGGCTTATTACCTACGCAACTCAAACTGGCGTAGCAGAACAACTTGCTTGGAGTACAGCAACAAGTTTACAAGAAGCTCATCAGCCAGTTCTGGTTAAACCTGTACAGCAGCTAACACAATCTGATTTAGAGCAGCATGAGCAGGTTTTATTTGTAATCAGTACATACGGTACTGGTGATGCTCCCGACCTCGCTACAAGCTTTGCTAAAAAGCTTTTAAAAGTGAATCTGGATCTTAAGCACATGAACTATGCTGTTTTGGCGCTAGGTTCTAAAGAATATCCTGATACGTATTGTAGCTTTGGTCATGCAGTAGATGCTTGGCTTAAAACTAATGGTGCTCATGCCCTCTTTAATACAATTGAAGTTGATAATGCACACTTAGCGGATATTCAAAACTGGAATCAAGCACTCGCGAAAGCAACTAAATTAGATTTGCACGCTGTAAATTTAGAAAAAGTTTTTGATACATGGACATTACAACAACGTGACTTACTCAATCCAAATAGCTTAGGGCAACCTGCTTATAATATTGAGCTTAACGCAAAGCACGAAGCAATATGGCAAGCGGGTGATATTGCTGAAATTCAGCCTGGTAATAGCCCTGAACGTATTCACGCATTCTTGCAGAAGCATCATATTCTTAAAAATTCCAAAGTTGACTCATTAGATATCTCAATTGAGAAAGTGCTTTGGAGTAAAGACTTAACTGGTGAAATTGAACCATTTGCTAATCTAGATCATTTATTGGAACAGCTTCCTAACTTACCAACGCGAGAGTACTCAATTGCGAGTATTCCTTCTCAGCAAGTGCTTCGTTTAGTTGTTCGTCAACAGCATGATGAGTCTGGTAATTTAGGTTTAGGTTCTGGATGGCTGACTCAACATACTCAAGTCAATGATGACGTTGCTTTGCGTATTCGTACCAATGAATCATTCCATCTTATTGATGACAACCGCCCTATTATTTGTATTGGTAACGGAACCGGTATTGCAGGTTTAATGAGCCTGTTACATACACGTACTCGTCATGACTACACTGAAAACTGGTTAATCTTTGGTGAACGTCAAAGAGGATGTGATTTCTTCTATGCATCAACTATTGAAGCATGGCAAACAACAGGAATGTTAAAACGCCTAGATCTAGCATTTTCCCGAGATCAAGAACAACGCGTGTATGTTCAAGATGTAATCCGTCAGAATGCAGCAGAATTAGTAAGCTGGATAGAGCGCGGCGCTGTTCTCTATGTTTGCGGTAGTATTGATGGTATGGCAAGCGGAGTCGACCAAGCACTGGTTGAAATTCTAGGTGATGAACAGGTAGATGAATTAAGACAACAAGGCCGTTATCGCCGTGATGTTTATTAAAGGCCAATAAATCAGAAAACCGAGTAATGGCACAGATGCTTTACTCGGTTTTTTATTGCATTCAGAATGATTTTGCATACACTGTCTGCAATTTAAATTGCAACTGTAAACACAATGCAAGTCAGTAAGTGGATCCGTATTTTCCTAGCAATCATTGGTTCGATTTTATTTCTAGATGGATTGGTTCTAATTTGTCTCAATAAAATTAATGTCGGCACAATTATCCCTTTAATTTTGGGCGCTTTCTTCTGCCTCTATTCTTTATTTTATTATCATTTAGAGCGTTTCTTCTTCTATCATTATCGCTTACACACACTTTGGCGTTTTGGATGGTTATGCCTCTGGATATGGCTAATTAGCTTAGGCTATTTCTTTGATTTTATTAAAGAGAATAAAGAGACAAGTCAAAATCTCCCTCCAGTAAATGCAATCATTGTATTAGGTAGTGGGGTAGAAAATGGTCAGCCATCCAAAACTCTTGCAAAACGTTTAGATACGGCCGCCCCTATTGCTCTAAAACAACTCCAAGCAAAAGTTGTTGTAACGGGAGGTCTTGATTTTTCAGAAAAGGAAAGCGAAGCATTAGTAATGTCTCGTTATCTAGAGCAACATTATCATTTAGCAAAAGAACGAATGATACTTGAAGATAAAAGTACAAGTACTGAACTTAATCTAATGAATAGTAAACCACTATTAGCACAGCACCACATTACCCTCGACCAACCGATAGCTATTGTGACAAGCGATTTTCACACTCCACGAGCAGCAGCTATTGCTAAAAAACAAGGTTATACGCAAGTTTATACAGTGGCTGCTGAAACACCATTAGCTACTCGCTACAATTCTTGGTTACGAGAATATTTCGCTTTTGCAAGTGGATGGTTTTTTAACGAATATTAAGAATGACTTATTTCAAAACTGCTATTAAAAAATAGTAGTTTTTTTACGCAAGAAAGTATTGTTATTCGTTAGAAATAGACCTAGTAAGCTTATGAAATATATAAAGCTCTATTTGAGTCATTACATGGCAAATTTAATATAAGAGAAGTCTATTCAATAAAAATATAAAATAAATTTTTTAAGAAAATTTTATGTGAAATAATTTTTTAGTCTATAACTCAGGCAATCACTTTTAAACACAGTTAGGTTTTAAACCTATAGCCCCCAATTAAATAACACAAAAGTCATTTATCCAAATAAGACATAACTTAACTAATGATTTTTTAGTCAATTGGAGATATAAACATTGAGCTTTAAAATAGAACAACTAAATTTAGAGTGACTTATATAAAGAATTCAAATACAGATTAAGAATTACAAATAAATAAGCAACTTAAATATTGGAAAAATTTAACTTTCGGAATGAAATAATGGTGGGCGCTGACGGGATCGAACCGCCGACATTCTGCTTGTAAGGCAGACGCTCTACCAACTGAGCTAAGCGCCCTTAATGAGAAAAGATAACGAATGTATCTTTATACTCTACATTCTCTAGACAAGGGAATCAAGAGAATGGCGCAGCGGACGGGGCTCGAACCCGCGACCCCCGGCGTGACAGGCCGGTATTCTAACCAACTGAACTACCGCTGCACTACAATACTTTAAAATAAAGCATGGTCACATATATGGTGGGCGCTGACGGGATCGAACCGCCGACATTCTGCTTGTAAGGCAGACGCTCTACCAACTGAGCTAAGCGCCCCAAGAAGAAAAAATTAATTATTCATTAATTTTTTGATATAAGATTTTTACATCTCAAATCATCTTCCAAACACAACCCGAACTGAAAAGTGGCGCAGCGGACGGGGCTCGAACCCGCGACCCCCGGCGTGACAGGCCGGTATTCTAACCAACTGAACTACCGCTGCACTTTCACAATATCGAAATTGTGGGGTAAAACGATGTTAAGTCTTAAGTGGCGCAGCGGACGGGGCTCGAACCCGCGACCCCCGGCGTGACAGGCCGGTATTCTAACCAACTGAACTACCGCTGCACTTGAGAGCTTAACGTAAAGGCTTGGTGGGCGCTGACGGGATCGAACCGCCGACATTCTGCTTGTAAGGCAGACGCTCTACCAACTGAGCTAAGCGCCCTTTAACGTCTTCATCGTTTGTGAGGTGCATTATAGAGAATCTTTAACAGGTGTCAAACGCTTTTCGACTTCTTTTTAAAAAAATGCGAATGAATGATTAAAAATAAGTCATTATTAAGTAAAAAACAATTTTTTGTATTTTATTTAAACACTTATTTCAATATTTTCTGCATTTACACCGCGAACCAAGAATAGATAAAACTCGCACTCAGGTTAAAGATTGTTCAGATAAATAAACTAATGCATCTTCAGCAACTAAATTAAATAGCTCAATGATTTCTTCATTACGCATTCGAACACACCCATGTGACATTGGCACCCCCATTGGTTGCGTGTCTGGAGTTCCATGAATGTAGATATAACGTTGCATAGTGTCGTGGCCTTCCCCTTTATTAAACCCAGTCTCTAGGCCATCTAACCAGAGAATACGAGAAAGTATCCAGTCTCGTTCAGGATATTGGGCAGCTAACTCAGTGTTATAAACCTCCCCTGTTGGCTTACGTGCGATAAAAACTGCATTTTGGGGAGACTCTGCACCAATTTTCTTAGCCACTCTATGCCATCCACGTGGTGTTCTACCCGTGTTTTCCTGCTCACCAATTCCATTCTTTCCGGTAGAGACGACATAAAACTTATTATGTTTAGGCAAAGTTAACGTTTGATTTGCTAAATCGATGAGAACATCAGCATCTTCGAGTTTAAATTGAGTCATTGAACTTATTCTCTTATCTGAATATCACTTTTGAATATATTTGTTAGGTTTTACAGCTCAATAATGGTTAACCATTACCTATATTTCTATACACAGCCATGGGGAAAAAACAAAATATTAGTGGTCTTTGTTTTCTGGCTCAGGGCGTAGCCATAACCAAACTGCAACGATGAACATAGTAATATCAGTAAAAGCCTTGACCAAAAGTGGCGCTGAAGTAAATAGCATTATAATTCCGCTAATTGCCATCATTATGCTTGCAATCCACTTCGCTTTACGAGGTACTGTGCCATTGGCTCGCCAATTACGTAATGTTGGTCCATATTTAGGGTGATTTAACAACCAATCATCCATTTGTGGCCAGCCTTTTGAAGCAGCCCAAGCAGCCAGAATCAAAAACACTGTTGTCGGCATACCTGGTAAAATTGCTCCAATAATGCCTAGCGTGATAAAAATCACGACTAAAGAGCGCCAGAACAATGTTCGCATATATAAACCTTAACCTGCTGTTGGCGTTAGTATAAAGTGTTTTTCTAATGTTTTTTTGTTGATCCGTTATGAAATTAGGATGAATTACTTCGAGTATTAAATGTATGAATATTGCCTCAGTTAAAACGTCCTATTTCGAGCCATGGCTTCAATTTCAACATCCTATCGTTCGACAACTCGCTTTTTGCATTGCCAGCCCAAATTTACTTTGCCAATTACCCACAAGTTTATCTATCCAGCATCACTTTAATTTGCATAGCGATAAAGTATGGGAAGATCATTTTCAAGATTATTTACCACGGTTAAAACAACTTGATGAATCACCAGAACCCCTACTTCAATTTTTATCTCAGCTTAAAAGTACACGTTTAGGTTTACGCTTTGAACATCTACTCTGGTTTTGGTTACAAGAAGATCAGTATCATCATTATCAATTATTGGGACATAGTATTCAAAAAATTGAGGGGGCAAAAACATTAGGCGAGCTGGATTTTTTAATTTTAAATAAAGACACTCAAAAAATTGAACATTGGGAGGTCGCCTTAAAATATTATCTCGGTGAGGCAGATTTACATTTAGAACAATGGATTGGCCTGAACCGTCAGGATACTTTAAGCAAAAAGCTTTACCACTTTACCAACAAACAATTTCAGTTTCCTGAAGCATTAAACTTTGAAATTCATCAACGCTTTGCAGTTTTAAAGGGACAACTTTATCTCCCTTTAGATTTAAATTTGCAGCAGCCCCTACCTGACTGGGTCAATTTAAAGCGTCGTTTGGGATATTGGGGCACCACAATTCCTCATTCCTCTTTTTATCGATTAGAAAGGCACGAATGGCTGTGTCCAAATAAACAACCTAGTTCCGCCCCAGCACATTGGTGGACAGACGGCTTATATTGTAAAAATGGTCAGGAGGTTGTGTTTTATATGTTTAGACACCCTTCACACTTAAAATTTAAGTCAACATTCAGAAATTCAAATAATTAACAATAACTTTAAGCTTCCAGAAACATTTTATAACGTTTTTACTATTAAACAGTCATGTTTCTTTTTCCGTTTGTTTTTTAATCTAAATTTACTTCATTATTAAATTTAAACGGAGAAAATGATGAAAAAAGTTTTAGCTGCTTCTGTAATGATTGCTGTTGTTTTAACAGGCTGTAATACGTTTAAGGGTTTTGGTAAAGATGTTTCTAAAGCAGGTGATGCTGTAACGAATACTGCTGAAAAAACACAAGATAAAATGTAAGTTAGAGTTGTCACTAAAAAACCTTATCATTCCGATAAGGTTTTTTTATTTTTACGTACCCATCAGGTAGAGATTCGCCTATTATATCGGACTATATTTCACCTGATCAGCACGCAATTTCCGGTATGAACCATTCAGATACTCTCTCGCTTAGCCTAGAACTTTTACAACAACCTTCTGTTACTCCAATTGATCACACTTGCCAAACCATCATGGCAGACCGTTTAAGCCAAGTTGGTTTTCATATTGAACCAATGCGTTTTGGTGAGGTAGATAATCTCTGGGCACGTCGCGGAACTGAAGAACCTGTATTTTGTTTTGCAGGTCATACTGACGTAGTCCCGACAGGTAAATTAGAAGCATGGAATTCAGACCCATTTGCGCCTGAAATTCGCGATGGAAAATTATACGGTCGCGGTTCAGCTGATATGAAAACAGCTTTGGCTGCTATGGTTGTCGCATCTGAGCGTTTTGTAGCGAAACATCCAGACCATAAAGGATCCATCGCATTTCTGATTACTTCTGATGAAGAAGGTCCTGCGGTTAACGGTACGGTCAAGGTTATTGAGACTCTTGAAGAACGTAATGAAAAAATTAAATGGTGTTTGGTCGGCGAACCCTCAAGTACTCATAAATTAGGTGATATTGTTAAAAATGGGCGTCGTGGTTCCCTCAATGCTGTATTAAAGGTCCAAGGTAAACAAGGCCATGTGGCTTATCCACATTTAGCACTAAACCCAATTCATGAAGCATCACCTGCTTTAACAGAGCTATGCCAAAGCGTTTGGGATAATGGAAATGAATATTTCCCAGCAACATCATTTCAGATTTCAAATATTCATGCTGGAACTGGTGCAACCAACGTAATTCCAGGTACTTTAGAAGTTACTTTTAACTTCCGTTATTCAACAGAAGTGACTGCTGAACAGCTTAAACAACGTGTTCATGAGATTTTAGATAAACACGGTTTACAGTATGAAATCGTTTGGAATCTCTCTGGTTTACCTTTCCTGACGCCAGTTGGTGAACTCGTTAATGCGGCTCAAACTGCTATTTTAAATGTAACTGGCACTGAAACTGAGCTTTCAACAAGTGGTGGTACTTCTGACGGACGTTTTATTGCTCCAACAGGCGCACAGGTATTGGAGTTAGGCGTTCTTAACGCAACAATTCATCAAATTAATGAACATGTTGACGTACATGACCTCGATCCACTGACTGATATTTATGAACAAATTTTAGAAAATTTATTAGCTAAATAAAAATTAAAAAAAGGAACTCAAATTGAGTTCCTTTTTTTATAGATGAAGCGAATTTTGGATATATTGCAAATTAGGAACGTGGTAGCGTTGATTCTCCATACGCACATATTTAAATACAGTTGGGTGCTGCAAAGAGTCCTGTATATCTTCGTTTTCATCTACGACTTCAGAAATACGCAGACGAACTGAAACTGGCATCGATTTACATATGAGTGCAAAACGTTGGCTGATATCTTCACTTTCAATAACTAATGCCACCGCTCGCGAATCAATTTCATTATGCACTGTATAGACTGGAAGTTTTACGTCATGCCATTCAATATGCTTGATACCATTTTTAACATCCATAGCTGATAACACTATGTTTTGTGGTAATAGCATCGGCACTTGCTGATCACATTCAATAATATATGCATCAATAAAACCAGTTGAAACAGTAATTAAATGTTGAAGTTCTTGCTGATCCATTTCATTAATTAAAGATGTACTGATATGACTCTTCATTAGGCAAGTTCCTCTTCACGTATCGTGAAAAAAGCATCAATATTGTGAAGTAAGTCTTCTTCTTGGAAAGGTTTACCCATGTATTGGTTAACCCCTAAAGTAAATGCTCGTTCACGGTGTTTTTCGCCAGTCCTAGATGTAATCATAATGACTGGCATATCTTGATGTAGATCATGATGTCGTACGAGGTTAAGTACCTCAAAGCCATCCATTCGCGGCATTTCGATATCAAGCAGCATCAGATCTGGTTTAATATTTTCCAACTGCTCAATTGCATCGATACCATCTTTAGCAGTGACTACGTCATAGCCCTGACGTTCGAGTAAACGAGTCGTTACCTTACGGACTGTGACAGAGTCATCTACAATCATAATGAGACGGCGTTCATCAGACTCACGTTGTCTATAGATAGCTTCATTAAGCTGCTTATGTCGGCGGGTAGACTGAATTTGGCGAGCAATATTTTGTCCATCTAGAATTAGACAAACTTGACCATCACCTAAAATAGTTGCGCCTGCAATCGCACCAATACTAGAGAACTGCTGCCCGATTGGCTTGACCACAATCTGCGCACGTGAACCAATAAGCTGATCAACCAATAATGCAATTGTTTGTCCATTATTTGTCTTAATCATTAATACTGGTAGTGAATACATTATCCCGCTTAAACGCGGAATTGGTTGATTACCAACAAACTCAGATAAATAGCGTAATGGATAGCGTTTATTTTCAAATTCAAAGAATTCTTGTGCACTTCCAAAATACTGTTCTAATGATGTTGGTGAAACTCGAACAATTCGATCAATTTGAGCCAAAGGAATTGCAAATTGTTGATCAGCAACTTTAACCATTAAGGCATCACTAACAGCCACTGTGGTTGGAACGCGTATTGTAAAGATTGTTCCTTGCCCATACACAGAGTCGACACTCACATGTCCGCCCAAAGCTTTAATATCACTTTGTACAACATCTAGTCCTACACCACGACCTGAAATCTGAGTGACTTGATCGGCCGTACTTACCCCTGGATGGAAAATCAACTGTAAAATATCTTGATGTTCTAATACTTGCTCAGAATTAATCAAACCAGACAATAGGGCCTTTTGACGGACCTTCTCGATATCAATACCTCGGCCATCATCCTTAAATGTAACAACAACATCCGTACCTTGACGATGAATATTCAGTTCAATACGTCCAGTTTCTGGTTTTCGCGCTTGTTCACGTTGCACACGATCTTCTAAACCATGGTCAATTGCATTTCGAAGCATGTGCTCAAGTGGAGTAACCAAACGTTCTAGCATTGTCCGGTCTAATTCACCTTCGGTATTATTAACAAAAAGCTCTGCTGGTCGATCCAACGCAGTAGAAGTCTGCCTCACAATTCTTTGTAAACGAGGTAGCAATCGAGAAAATGGTACTAATCGTGTTCGCATTAGCCCTTCTTGAATTTCGGCCTGAATACGTGATTGCTGTACCAGCAAACTTTCAGTGTCTCTGATTTTTTCAGATAATGTATTTTTGAAATCCACTAAATCCGATGCAGATTCGGCAAGTGATTTCGATAATTGATTCAATGAAGAATATTGGTCCATCTCTAGAGGATCAAATTCTGTATAACGAGAGTGCTCAATACCGTGTTTTGCAATAATCTGGCTTTCTAATTCGCCTTCCATTCGACGTAACTGATCTGCAAGTCGTTGAATGGCTAATTCCATTTCCACTAACGTATGGCCAAATTGACTTAGATCCATTTCAATTCGTGAACGGTTAATCGAATTTTCACCAGACAAATCAATCATTTTCTCAATTAAATCTGCCGAAACCCGGATCATCTCATTATTTTGTTCAAGATGCTGCGTTTGTTCCCATGCCCCCATCATTGGTGGTGGTTCTGCCCCATCACCTTGCACGAAGCTCATTACAGGTTCAGTACTAAATAGATCAGTTCTAGTCAACTTACTTGGAATTTGTATTGCAGTTTCAATAAACTGAATATTTTCTAAACTTTGTTGTAAACCATCAAAATGTTGATAATTTTGCTTGAAAATTGCTTCTTTTAACCAAACAATCGCACTCTCTAGCAAGTTGTCATAAATATTTGAGCTAAAATGATAAAGCGCAAATTTTTCAAAAGCGTTTTCAAGTTGATAAGCAATCGCTTGTACGGTTTCAAGTCCCACCATACGGGAACCACCTTTCAAGCTGTGCACTGCCCTTTGAAGCTGAAGCAAGATACTACGATTGGTACGCTGCTCGAACCACTGCTTTAATAGGTGATCGGCCATCTCTAACAGCTCGGCCGCTTCCTCCATAAATGTCTGCTCGACAACAGAGTCAATATCCTGATCTTGGATACTGTCTGTATAGCCTTCTGCATCAAAAACTTGTAATTCTGTGTGTTCAACAAGTCTAATATTAGACTCAACAATCTGCTCAAAATTAGAAGTTAACTCATCGAGATTTAACGCAGTATTGTGTATAGCTTCTTGTTGTAATACTTCAAAACTTGATTCCGGTATAACATCTGTTTCAGACTCTGCTTGCATCTCTTTAGCAGCAGACCCGAGTGAATTATATACCTTACCTGCATTCTTAAGCGCTTGAATAGTATGAGAAGCAGCATAATCTAGGTGCTGTTCACGTACTATTTGTAGGCGATCAGCTAAATCATCTTGAACCAGACGGATAAAATCAATGAGAGCAGATGAAGTAATTAACTGTCTTTGAATTAAGCGCTCATAAATACTTTCTAGTTCATGTGCAATTAAACCAATATAATTTGCCTGAATCATATTTGCCCCACCTTTTAAGGTATGCAAATAGCGCATCAGATTATTAAGAGCAGCAAAGTTCTCTTGATCATTAACCCAAATATTAAGATCTGTATCTATTCCTTCAAGCAACTCATCGGCTTCTTCAAGAAAAATATCTAACAATTCTGGATCAAAATAACGGTTTACGTGCTCAGTAAACATGAACTGGCGATCTAAATGCACACTCTGGCTCATGACTACATGATCAGTTAGTATACTTTCGATAGATGCTGAAGGTTCATTTGCTGTTTGTTCTACATCAGCATTAAAGAGTGACTCAACAACGTCCTGATGACTTTCTAATGGTTCAGAATTAAGGCTTGGAATATATTGGGTATATAGTTTTAGCTCTTCCAAAATATTTTGGTGTTGCTCAATAATACTAACTCTTTGACCCGCAGCTAATGCATCAAATAACTGAATTAATTGTTGATGTGCTTTCTGATAAATTTCAAAAACATAATCTGAGTGTAATAAATCAGGTCGATCAAGCAATACGTCATAGCTATCTTTCAGCTGGTTCGTATATTCATATAAACCAACCATGGCCTGCGACTGAGTATGTTGCAATAACAAATCAGCCTGTTCACTTAAACGTTCAAGATAATGAGGGAACTCAGAACGAATTCCTTTCTCAAAATCTAACTCTGCATCAAGTAATTCTGAAACATCGAGCTGTAACAGCTGAGATACTAAACCATGTGGAGGCGTGAGCGGGCTCGCATGCTCCCCATGTTGTTCCATATAAGCATCCCAAACCTGATTGAACTGTTTCAGGTTAGAGTCTAATTGCTCATTAGAGCAATGCGCAGCCAATAGATCTAAACAATTTCGAATAAACTGACGGTAATCACGGAGTAGTAAAATTTCTTCTGAATGAGAAGATAGCTCTTCTTGTAATAGAATTTTAAATAAATGCTCAACTTTAGTACTAGCATCAAAAATTGCTTCTACCTGAGCCATTGCCGAGCTGCCGCGCAACGTATGTAATGCACGGATTAGCGCATTGTAACTCTCATGCTGATGTATTTCTTGTTCTAAGAACTGATCGATGGTCGCTAAGTGCTCCTCCGCTTCTTCCATAAATAAAACTAAGGTTTCAGCAAGGTTATGTTCACTTTCTACGGCAGTTTCTAGAGTTAAATTATCTGATTCCTGTTCTAAATCACCCACCTCTAAACCAGTCTTAGTTTCCGCAGTGAGAGTATCCGACAATAATAAAAGTTCTTCTAAAGCAGGCTCTAAACTTTGCTGTTGTTGTAATTGTTGTCCCAATAAAATAAGAGGCCTAAAATCTACTGCATGTTCCTTTTTAGATTTAAAGTCATCTACTAATTTAAAGAAATAGAACTTAAATACCAACTGAACATATTGTTGGACGTTAGGAGTTAATGTGAGACTCTCATTGATTACCCGATTAAGCGTATCTTCTACAGTCCAAGCAAGCTCAGCAGAGGATTTCGCTGCAATCATTCGCCCCGAACCTTTCAAGGTATGAAAATGGCGACGGATTTCAGTCAGCGTAGCAACATTTTTAGATTGCATCCATTCATGAATCAAAGATTGCAATTCAACAAAAATTTCTTCAATTTCTTCAACGAAGATATCAAGAAATTCGGCATCTTGTTGAGAATAGCTATCTTCCGGTAGCATCATTGCTTCAGTTAAAGTTTTTAATATTTCTTTCATAGCAAAGGCTTCTTTTGCTTGTCCCCTAAATGGAGAAAAACGACAGAGTCAACACCAGATAAATAGCTGTGTCCCCAATACTTATCTGGTGTTGTTAATACTTTTTAGAAGAATAGCTAGTATAGAAACAGCTATCCTCGTCCCCAATTTAATCAGGTAATTTAAAGTCCGTTACCGATTCACGTAATGACTCTGCCATATTTGCTAATTCAGAAACAGAACGCGCTGTATCGAATGTTGCAGTTGTCGTTTGCGAAGTAATTTCTTGTACGACGGTCATGGTTGTCGCAATGTGACTCGCAGATGCAGACTGAAGTTTTGCTGCATCAGAAATGTTGGCCATCAAGTTTGCCAAGTCACCAGATACTTTTTGAATCTCGTCCAAGGCAATACCTGCATCTTTTGCCAAGTTCGCTCCGCGCACAACCTCAGTGGTTGTTTGTTCCATTGAAATAACAGCTTCATTCGTATCGGTCTGAATTGTTTTAACCAGAGTTTCAATCTGTTTAGTTGCCGATGCTGAACGTTCCGCAAGACGCTGTACTTCGTCTGCAACCACGGCAAAACCACGCCCTGCTTCACCAGCCATAGATGCTTGAATTGCTGCATTTAATGCAAGAATGTTTGTTTGGTCTGTAATGTCATTAATTAACGATACGATGTTACCAATTTCTTGTGAAGATTCACCCAAACGTTTAATACGTTTAGAGGTTTCCTGAATCTGTTCACGAATCGTATCCATACCTTCAATTGAACGGTTTACTACTTGTGCTCCATTAGAAGCAATTTGTACCGAACGTTCTGCTACTTCGGTAGATTCAGATGCATTTGAAGATACTTGGTCAATTGATTGCGCCATTTCATTCATTGCGGTTGATGCGCCAGCAATTTCTTGTGCCTGATGCTCTGATGCTTCTGCTAACTGGTTAGTAATATTTTGTGTATCATGCGTATAGCGGGCAACTTCCTGAGAAGTCTCATGAATTCGGGATACAAGATCACGTAATTGGTCAATCGCGAAATTAATCGAGTCGGCAATCGCTCCAGTAAAGTCCTCAGATACCGTTGCATATGAACGCAAGTCACCATCTGCCAAGTCGGCGATTTCATCCAGTAAACGTAAAATCGCGTTTTGGTTACGGTCATATTCTTCTTGCAAGGTAGTTACACGTTGTTTATCCGCTTTACTACGAAGTGATAAAAGCTTTAAGACTGAGCTAATTAAACCAATAAGTGATAATGTAAGAAGCGCAACTAAAGCAAAGGCTTTCCAACCATACTGTGTTTGCTTAGAAAGATCACCCAATACAGATAACATTTCATCAGATTCCGAGAAGATCTCACCTGATGATTGACGTACGTTTACAATCTGATCTGTATGTTTAAGAACTGATGCCGCTGCAGATTTTAAAACTTGATCATATTCAGATTTAATACCTTCCAAAGATTCACGTACTTCTGGAGACTCAACTCTAGCAACACCCAATTCAGCATTGCCGTTTAGCTGTGCATTTAAATACACACCAAAGGTCTCAATATCGACACTAAAGTCATGCGCTGAGTTCTCAGAGTTCTCTGAACCAACCAAAACAGAGTTAATAGAGCGTAAAATACGTTCTGCAATAAATACCTGGTTTTTAGCAATAATCACCTGACTACTCGGTGCTTTTTCGCGAACCATCTTATCGACCATCAAGTTATATTCAGCCTGAATCTCTGGAATAGAGTCACTAATCGAGATGTTCATGTTATATAACTGATTAATTACGTCCTGATGTGACGAGATCAAGTTAACGTCATAAGACAAAGCTTTCCACAGAACTGCAACCTTTTTGTATTCTTTTGAAGATGTACCATGAATACTTTCAACATCTTTCATATTTTCTGCAAAAAGTTTATTTGATTCAGCCAAGTCTTTCATCGCTTTAGGTGATCCAGAAGCCGTTGCTTCTGTAGCCTGTCTAGAAATAGTTTGTGACAATAAGCGCAACTCACCCAAACTACGTGTTAATTCGTTATGTCGAGGTACGCTATAAAATAAATAAGCGAGCGAAGTTAAAGCAAATAATAAACATAATAACGCTACATAAAGGATAGGCTTGGACTTTTCACTTTCCCCAAATAAACTGGCGTATTGCTCAATTCCCGACTGGATTTTTGCAATAAAATTGAGACCCGATTTTTCGGACGCAACACGATTGCCGCCTTTCTTTTTAAGCTTAAAGCCCATAGCTTCTCCCCAGAAAATACTCTGTTTTTCACAGCGTAAAAATTAGTTTATAAATTTTGTCGATGCATTCATGTAATGTGGGTTTTGCAATAAACGACTAAATAAAAAGACATGCCAATGCTGGTTATGTTGATGAAAATAACCTTGGCAATAATCTTTTAGATTTTCCTCCAAGTCTAAGCTTTGAGAAAAAAAACTTTTTTTATTAAAGTGCTGAATCCCCAAGACCTGATCCACAACCAACCCCACATACTGGTCGTGATGGCTAATACATAACACTTTTTGGGCAGACGAAAATGTACTTCGTTGCCCTGAAATAAAATGAGCCAAATCAGAAACCGAAAGCAATCGTCCCCGAATGTTCGCCAAACCTTTCACCCAACTTTGAGCATTTGGAACTGGCGTATATTTCGGTGGATAGATAACTTCTGACACTTCCCCAAGTGGTGCGACGAAGTATTGCCCTCTCATTTCAAAAGCAATTCCTGACCATCGCTGTGCTTCATTTTGAACTGAAGCGTAATTCTTATTACCCCGTTTAGACAAACGAAGTAACTCGATAAATCCATTCGCTGCCATACTCGATCCTATAAAACGGGCATATAACCCCGTTATTTATGTTTTTATGGATGGATGAGTTACTTTAGAAATTGTTTAATTACATCAATCAATTGCTTTTCTTCGATAGGTTTAATCAGATAGTCGATTGCACCTTGACGCTTGCCCCATACTCGGTCAGTTGCTTGATCTTTAGTACTCACGATTACCACAGGAATATGCTTAGTGTCTTCATCACGGGTAATCTGGCGGGTTGCCTGAAAGCCATTTACACCTGGCATGACAACATCCATTAACACTAAGTCAGGCTGTTCTGCTTTTGCCAAAGTTACACCATCTGCACCATTAGATGCTTCAAGTACGTCATAACCATGCTTGGTTAGAATTTCTTTAAAACGAAAAGTTTCTGTTGGTGAATCATCAACAATGAGAATACGTGTCATTTCTTTGCCCTTAAATTACTTAATTATGAACTTACGTGATTACGAATCGCGTTTAACAATTCATCTTTGCTAAAAGGTTTCGTCAAGTATTCATCTGAACCTACCACACGCCCTTTTGCCTGATCAAATAAACCATCTTTACTAGAGAGCATGATAACGGGAATGTTCTGATAATTTTGAGAGTTTTTAATCAAAGCGCAAGTTTGATAACCATCTAAACGAGGCATCATGATATCGACAAAAATAATATCTGGATTTGCTTCTGCAATTTTGGACAAAGCTTCAAATCCATCCACCGCAGTAATCACTTCACAGCCTTCTCGCTGTAATAAAGTTTCGGCTGTACGGCGAATGGTTTTTGAGTCATCAATTACCATTACTTTCAGATTTTGGAATGCATCTTCCATTTAATCTTCCATCCCCAATAAATATAAAATATAAATGCAATTTAACTTAAATTTGTTTTTACACATTTATAAGTATTTTTAACATATCTCACGGTCTATTTTCAATGAGGCATTTTTGTCTACTTTCTCATTTATAAACAATAACTTTTAACCTCATCACACTTTAATTGAAATTATCATTTTTTTTATAATGACTATATTTTTATTCAGCTAAATAATAACTAATATAATAAAGATTAATTATTTAAAAATAAGCGATTTAGCTTTCTTTTTTGGGGATTTTCAATGAATGATTGGATGAAATATGCCTTTTATAGGAACTGCTTGTCTGTATCTATAGGCATTATTTCCTTCGGTTCACTCTTTTTCTGGGCTTCTACCCTTGCTATAGCCGATACTTCTAAAGTGGTCTGGTATCGTTATTATGATCAACAAGGTACGGCTAATATCAGTACATCAGTCACGCCTGCTCATATTCGTTATGGTTATGAAGTTCTAGATCAAAATATGCAAGTGATTAAAAGAAATCATTCTTATAATGCGCAGGCTGATTTAAATCAATCAAGTCAACGGGCATTATCAGCACGGCATAGAGAACTAGATATCAAATTAAAAAAAGCCTATAGCAATAGTAAGACAGCTTTGATTAAAAGAGATCAAGCATTACTCGCTATAAAGAAGCAAATTAACTATCAACAGGAACAACTCGACCAGTTACAACAAGATAAAATTTTATTTAAACGTCAAGAAATGGAATATTTCAGAAAGAGAGAAGTTATTCCTGAGCGCCATAAGACGTTGATTGAAAACAATCTAAATAATATTTACAGGGTCAAACAAACACTTGAAACACTTTCCAAGACCTATAACCGTACCAATAGCGAGTATGAAAATATTATCGAACGTTTAAAAAAGCTTGAATAACTGTAAAGGTTTATCAAGAATAGGGGCAAAATAAAATTTGAATTATAGGATGATGCTGTATGCACAAAATGCATCTCACCCCTTCCACTATTTTTAAACTGAGTATTATTAGTTTATGTTTGATTTTAGCTGCATGTAATCAGCAAGAAACAACTAAAACAACGGCACCAGCTCCAGCAAAAATTGAACTCATTCCTCAAGACCTGATTGCAGTTAAAGAGGGAGCACTTGACTCTCAAACTGCTTTTACAGGAACGATTCGTGCGGTTCAGCAAAGTTCAATTCAGGCTCAAGTGAGCGCCACGGCGACCACTGTAACTACAAATGTTGGTCAACAGGTACAAAAAGGCCAAGTTTTAGTGAGATTGAATAATCAGGACAATGTTGCACGATTAGCCCAAGCACGCGCCAATCTTGCATCAGCTCAGTCACAAGCTGAACTTGCACGCAATTTAATGAACCGAAAGCAAAGACTGTTTAATCAAGGGTTTATTGCTCGTGTCGAGTTTGAACAAAGTCAGGTTGACTACAAAGGCCAACTTGAAAGTGTAAAAGCTCAACAAGCGAATGTTGATATTGCTCGAAAGGCTGATCAAGACGGAATTATTACCAGCCCAATTTCAGGTGTGATTACTAAACGACAAGTAGAACCTGGTCAGACTGTATCAGTTGGTCAAACACTATTTGAAATCGTAAATCCAGACCAACTTGAAATACAAGCCAAGTTACCAATTGAGCAACAGTCTGCTCTTAAAGTAGGTAACAGCATTCAATATCAGATTCAGGGAAATTCTAAACAATTAAACGCAACGCTTACTCGTATTTCACCTGTTGCAGATCAAGACAGCCGACAAATCGAATTTTTTGCAGTTCCTAAAGAAAAAATTGATTCGTTAAGCATAGGAGCTTTCATTAATGGAAATATTCTTCGTAGTGATACCAATCAAGGCCAAACGATTCCTTTAGACAGCATTCAAAATATGCAACATGATCCTTTTGTATGGGTGGTACGTAATCACACCATCCAAAAAGTTAAAATTCGAGTGATTGAACAGCGCTATAACGACAATATTGCTTTGGTTGGCGGTTTGCAAAGCACAGATATGGTGAGCCGTATTCAATTTGAAGATTCCGACATTAATAAAAAAGTGACGGTTACAAACGACAAAAATAAATAAGGTAGCAAATAGCGTATGTGGTTTACTCGAATCAGTGTGAAATACCCCGTTTTTACTATTATGATGATGATCAGCTTAATGGTACTCGGGTTAGCTTCTTGGAAACGGATGACCGTTGAAGAGTTTCCAAATATAGATTTCCCATTCGTCGTAGTGACTACAGAATATGCGGGTGCCTCGCCTGAAGCTGTCGAATCAGATATTACTAAAAAACTCGAAGATCAAATCAATACGATTTCAGGCATTAAGCAAATTACTTCACGTTCAAGTGAAGGTTTTTCGATGGTCGTTGCAGAGTTTAACCTTGATACATCTTCAGCCATTGCAGCACAAGATGTTCGAGACAAAATTGCTCCCGTCGCAGCACAGTTCCGTGATGAAATTGATACACCAATTGTACAGCGCTACGATCCTTCCTCTAGCCCAATTATGTCTGTTGTCTTTGAATCTACTAGCATGAATTTGGCTCAATTGAGTTCATATGTCGATAAACGGATCGTGCCTCAACTCAAAACCGTTTCAGGTGTCGGTAATGTGAATTTATTGGGGGATGCCAAACGACAAATACGAATAAAAATTCTTCCTGAGCAATTGCAAAGTTACGGTATTGGCATCGATCAGGTCATTAATACGTTAAAAAATGAAAACATTGAAGTTCCTGCTGGAACCTTACAACAAAAGAACTCTGAACTGGTTGTACAGATTCAATCCAAGGTTATTCATCCCCTTGCATTTGGAGATTTGGTGATTGCCAATAAAAATGGTTCACCGATTTTCTTAAAACAAGTGGCAACTGTTGAAGACACTCAAGCAGAACTACAATCAAGCGCTTTTTATAATGGTAAAACGGCTGTCTCTATTGATATTTTAAAAAGTTCCGATGCCAATGTAATTAAAGTCGTCGATCAGACTTATCAAACGTTAGAGAAATTAAAAGATCAAATGCCTGCGGGTTTAAATTATAAAGTCGTAGCTGATAGTTCTAAAGGCATTCGTGCTTCAATTAAAGATGTTGCCCGCACTATTATTGAAGGTGCCGCGTTAGCAGTTTTAATTGTTTTATTATTTTTAGGCTCTTTCCGCTCTACAATCATCACAGGTTTAACCTTACCCATTACCCTTCTTGGAACCCTAACTTTTATCTGGGCTTTTGGGTTTAGCATTAACATGATGACGCTGTTAGCCCTATCACTCAGTATTGGCCTATTAATTGATGATGCGATTGTGGTTCGGGAAAATATTGTAAGACATACAGAACTTGGCAAAGATCATGTCACAGCAGCCCTTGAAGGGACAAAAGAAATTGGTTTGGCTGTACTCGCAACTACGCTGACCATTGTGGCCGTCTTTTTACCTGTTGCCTTTATGGGCGGACTGATTGGACGTTTCTTTTATCAGTTTGGTGTAACAGTGAGTACCGCTGTTCTAATTTCAATGTTTATTAGCTTTACGCTCGATCCAATGCTTTCTGCTCACTGGAAAGATCCAGTCAAGAAAAAAGATAATTGGCTACAACGGTTTTTTAATCATATTTCTAATTTGCTAGATCGGCTTAGTCATGTGTATGAAAAGCTATTAAAACTTGCTCTACGTTTCCGTTTCATCACGGTGATTATTGCAATCGCTTCATTATTTGCTGCATTAGGACTTTCTAAACTCATTGGAACTGAATTTGTACCTACCCCAGATAAAGGCGAAATTCGGATTCAGTTCGAAACTCCTGTAGACGCTTCTTTGGAATATACCCAAGCAAAACTCCATCAGGTTGACCAAATTATCAGGCAATTTCCAGATGTTGTTTCAACTTATGGTGTTGTCAATAGTGGAGTTGATTCTGGTAAAAACCGCGCCGGTTTGGGGGTTACCTTAAAGCCGAAACAACAGCGAAACAAGGATCTTAATGCGCTCAATAATGAATTCCGTGATCGTTTGCAAACTGTAGCGGGCATTCGAGTTACGTCTGTTGCAGCGGCACAAGATTCTGTCTCGGGTGGGCAAAAGCCAATCATGATTTCTATTAAAGGGACAGACTTAAATGAACTACAAAAAATTTCAGATCGTTTTATCGCTGAAATGGAAAAAATTAAAGGTGTAGTTGATTTAGAAAGCTCTTTGAAAGAACCAAAACCAACTTTGGGTGTTCATATTAATCGTGTACTGGCAAGTGATTTAGGCCTATCTGTTTCACAAATTGCCAATGCCATTCGTCCATTAATTGCTGGTGATAATGTGACAACATGGGAAGATCGGGATGGTGAAAACTATGACGTTAATGTCCGTTTAAACGAAAATAAACGTATGCTTCCGCAAGATGTTCAGAACCTATATCTCAACTCAAATAAAACCAATGCAACCGGGCAAAACATTTTAGTTCCACTTAGCGCAGTTGCAACGACTGAAGAGAAACTCGGTGCTTCACAAATTAATCGACGTGATCTTGAGCGTGAAGTGCTCATTGAGGCAAATACATCTGGGCGACCTAGTGGGGATATTGGCCAAGACATCGATAAAATGCAAAAGGCGTTTAAGCTACCTGCGGGCTATACATTTGATACTCAAGGTGCCAATGCCGATATGGCAGAATCTGCCGGATATGCATTAACAGCAATTACCCTATCGATTGTGTTTATCTATATTGTTTTAGGTTCTCAGTTTAATAGCTTTATTCATCCTGCTGCGATTATGGCCTCTTTACCATTGTCACTGATTGGCGTATTCCTTGCCCTCTTCTTGTTCCAAAGTACTCTAAATCTATTTTCGATTATTGGCATTATCATGCTGATGGGGCTTGTCACTAAAAACGCTATTTTGCTTATCGATTTTATTAAGAAAGCGATGGATCAGGGTGTCAGCCGTTATGATGCTATTTTACAAGCTGGCAAAACCCGTTTACGCCCAATTTTAATGACCACAAGCGCCATGGTAATGGGGATGGTTCCATTAGCTTTAGGTTTAGGTGAAGGCGGTGAGCAAAGTGCACCAATGGCTCACGCTGTGATTGGGGGAGTGATTACCTCTACCCTATTGACTCTTGTGGTTGTACCCGTCATTTTCACTTATCTAGATGACTTGAAAAACTTTATGCTGCGTCAAACTCGACGATTCATGTCATAATGCAGCGATTATCGTATAATCTGCGTTTTTATAACGCTTAACTTTTAGGACTTTTTCCATGCGCGCAAGCCGCTTTTTATTTGCAACGTTGAGAGAAACCCCAAATGATGCTGAAGTGATTTCACACCAGCTCATGTTACGTGCGGGGATGATTCGTAAATTGGCATCTGGTTTATATACATGGCTGCCGATGGGAACACGTGTGCTTAAAAAAGTAGATGCAATTGTTCGTGAAGAAATGAACCGTTCAGGTGCAATGGAAGTATTCATGCCCGTGACTCAACCCGCAAGTCTTTGGGAAGAATCAGGTCGCTACGAACAATACGGTCCTGAACTATTACGCTTTAAAGATCGCCATGCGAACCCATTTGTACTTGGACCAACGCATGAAGAAGTTATTACGGATATGGCGCGTAACGAACTCAAAAGTTATAAGCAGCTTCCTGTAAATTTCTATCAAATTCAAACCAAATTCCGTGATGAAATTCGTCCACGTTTTGGTGTAATGCGTTCACGTGAGTTCATCATGAAAGATGCTTATTCTTTCCATGCAACTCAAGAATCGTTACAAGAAACTTATGACGTGATGTACGACACATACAGCCGTATTTTCACTCGCTTAGGCTTAGACTTCCGCCCAGTACAAGCAGATACAGGTTCAATTGGTGGTTCAGCTTCACATGAGTTTCACGTTTTGGCTTCAAGTGGTGAAGATGACATCGCATTTTCAACTGAATCTGATTATGCAGCAAACGTTGAAATGGCTGAGGCTGTTTTAGTGGGCGAACGTGCAGCACCTACACAAGAATTTAAATTGGTTGAAACACCAAATCAGAAAACGATTGATGATGTCTGCCAATTCTTAAATGCTGATCCTAAGCAATCTGTTAAAGCATTATTGGTTCAAGGCGTTGCTGACGAGAAAGGTCAAGTTCCTGTCGTTGCTCTATTTGTACGTGGTGACCACGAACTTAATGAGATTAAAGCTGAGAAGCATCCCTTAGTGGCTGCGCCTCTTACTTTTGCAACTGAAGAACAACTTCAAGCATTTGGTTTAACTGCTGGCTTTACAGGTCCACAAGGTTTAGTCGAAAAAGGATTAACCGTGATTGTTGACCGTGCTGCATCTGTTCTTTCAGACTTCGTTGCTGGTGCAAATGAAGCTGACAAACATGCTGTAGGTGTAAACTGGGAACGTGATGCGCAAATTACCGAAGTTTTCGATTTGCGTAATGTAGTTGAAGGCGATCCATCTCCAGATGGTAAAGGCACACTACAAATTAAACGTGGTATTGAAGTAGGCCATATTTTCCAACTTGGTACTAAATACTCTGAAGCTTTAGGCTGTAAAGTTTTAGGTGAAGATGGCAAACCATTTACAGTAACCATGGGATGCTACGGTATTGGTGTAACACGTGTTGTTGCAGCTGCAATTGAACAAAATTACGATGACAAAGGCATTATCTGGCCACAAGCCATTGCACCTTTTGAAATTGCAATTGTTCCAATGAATGCGCACAAATCTCCACGTACTCTTGAAGCAGCAGAATCTCTTTATGCAGAACTTCAGGCACAAGGTTTTGATGTATTACTTGATGATCGTAACGAACGTCCGGGCGTTAAATTCTCTGACCTTGAATTGATGGGTATTCCACACCGTATCGTGATCGGTGAAAAAGGTCTTGATGCCGGCACTTTTGAATATAAAGGCCGCCGAGATGCTGAAGCGAGCAATTTAACTAAAGAAGAACTTTTAGCTAAGTTAGCGCGTTAATAAATAGACAAATAAAAAAGCAGCTTTTAGAAGCTGCTTTTTTTTAACTTAGTTTTTATGCCTGAACTGTTAAGTCCTTGATGGTCGTTGATGAACCATTGGTTTTAACAGACTCAATTCCTTTATCTCGTGAAGCTTCACTCGCATAGAACTGACTCGTTCCAATAATCTGATGATTTGCAGCTTTTAAATTGAAATAAGGCTTTCCATTTTTTGCAGTTAAACGCTCATATCGCTCGTCATCACCACTGTTTTTTTGAATTGATTCAATACCATTTGCAGCAGAGGCTTTTGCCTTATATAGCTCACTATTTAAAATAGGTTCACCATTTCCTGCCTTTAAGATAAAGCGGTATTGACCATCACTCGCTTGTGAAATTTCGTACCATCCTGCCATAAAAACCTCATTTTTTTGTTGGTGTGGGTATGACTTTCGTTATTATTCTGGACGAAAGTTATTTGTTATTTATGACAATATAAATGGGCAATCACTCCTTGAATAGCCCATTTTTTATACTTTTTCGTAATAAAATTATTATGATGTTAGGAATTTAAAAGATAGAGATATAGATGTATATCCCTATCGAAATGTAATGAAAATTAACAGTTTAAGCTTTTTTTACAAATTCAGATTTTAATTTCATCTGACCAATACCATCAATTTTACAATCGATATTGTGACCGTCACTTGCATCTGGAACTAAGCGAATCGTTTTTACTTTCGTGCCTACTTTTACCACTGAAGATGAGCCTTTAATTTTTAAGTCTTTAATTACAGTCACGCTGTCGCCATCAGCTAAAATATTTCCATTAGCATCTTTAATAATTTCTTGTTCTTCAGTTGCTAAAGCATCTCCTTCTTTCCACTCATTTGAGCATTCAGGACAAATCAATAAGTCGCCATCTTGGTAAGTATATTCTGATTGGCATTTTGGGCAGTTTGGCAAAGACATGAAAAAAATCTCAAAAAGTATATTATGCGAGATATGACTCATTTTTTAAAGTTTTAAATAAAAGACTTTTACCAAAAAAAAATTTATACATTCATTTTGAGTTTTTGCTTAATAAATATTCTTTCAAAATAATTGCATGGTTATTTTCAAGATCTTTTGCTGAATATAAGAGCGTGACTTTATGCTTCGATGCGATCTCTTGTAGCTCTTTCACTGCTGAGTTGGTTTCAAGCTCCTCCAGATAACACTGCTTAAACTCTTTCCAATGATCTGGCTTTGCTGCATGGAACCATTTTCGAAGTTCAGTTGAAGGAGCCACGTCTTTTAACCATAAATCTAAATGAGCATTTTCTTTGCTAATTCCCCTACTCCATAGACGGTCAACCAAAATTCGCTTTCCATCACTAGGGTCAACATTTTCATAAATTCGTTTAATTTGGATATCCATAGTCTTTCTCTGCGTAAGATTTATATTTTAGCCCTATAAAATCATTCAATATTTTTTTCATTTTGGATAGATCTGATAAAAGAAAAGTGAGTAGATTTAGCTCCACTCACTTTTTAAATATTGAATTAAAATTTGAGAAGGTTTACTGATCAGGAATATCTGCTTCTATCAACAAAGTTAGTAAAGATAAGGATTCTTGCCATCCCAAATAGCACGCTTCCGCAGGAATAACTTCAGGTATTCCTTCTTGAGTAATATGTACTTCCGTACCTACCAATACTGTTTTTAATGTAATGGTGACCTGCATCGTACCGGGTAAATTAGGGTCATCAAATTGGTCGTTATAGCGAATTAATTCATTTGGAACTAATTCAACATAGGTTCCACCAAAAGCATGTGTTGAACCTGTCGAAAAATTGGTAAAACTCATTTTATATGAGCCACCAACATTTGCATCAAAACTATGGACCTTTGCGGTAAAACCATGAGGTGGTAACCACTTTACTAAAGCATCTGGATCTAAAAATGCACGATAAACTCGCTCGGCTGGTGCTTTAAACACGCGATGAAATTTCACTGTTCCTGTTGCCATCATATTCTCCTTATTTTAATTTCCTTTAAATTATCGAAATTATGTTTATTAGCTTAAACCTTCAGATTTATCTGAACGTATATTTTTGGTGTTTTATTAAACAAAAAAGTTATGTTTTACGCAAAATCAAATTACGAAAACTATGGCTGATTTTTTAGTGAAAATGGAGCAAAATAGTCAGCAATCATAAAGAAACATATTGAATTTGAGATTAATCATGAGTCTGCTCGCTTTCTCTTCATATACTTTAAACGGTGTAGATGCACAAAAGTTTTTACAAGGCCAAGTTACTGTAGATACTGAACGTTTAGCTGAAAATGAAACACGCTATACAGCCATCTGTGATCTTAAAGGTCGTATTCACTTTGGCTTGTGGCTAAAAAAGATTAATGCTGAAAGTTTTGAAATTGTAGTTGCTCAAGATCAAGCAGAAGAGTTTGCCAAACATATTAAAAAATTTGGTGCTTTTTCGAAAATGAGCTTGAGTGAACAAAGTTCTGTTTTTCCAAAAGTTGTCGGTCATCAAACTGAGTTTTCTACTGTAGAAACAGATATCTCTGAATGGCAGAGACAAGCCATTCTTTCTGGTCAAGCTTGGATTACACAGGCAACAGAACACGACTTTCAACCACAGGAATTGCGTTTGCACCAACGCGAAGGCGTTAATTACGATAAGGGCTGTTACCTAGGTCAAGAAATTGTGGCGCGCCTTTGGTTTAAAGCAAAACCAAAACACTGGTTACATCTCGTACAAGGTACAGGTGAAGCACCTGCGGCGAAAGCTCAACTCCATAACGATATTGAAGTCGTCAATAGTGTTGCAAATGATGAGGGCTATCTTGCTTTAGTCGTAGCTAAACCTGCTGCTCTAGAAGAGCTAGGACTTCAAGTTCTAGATTTACCTGAAGCTTTAAGCGGTGATGTTGCCAGACCACAATAACTCATTATTTGTTTGATTAAAAAGCCCACCTCTACACTTGTGGGCTTTTTTATAGATACAAAATACTAATGAACTCGTTAAATTAGAACGTCAATTTTTTAAGTTTTATATGCCATCATTAACCCTGTTGAAATTAAAGAGAAAAAAGATGAAAACTAAACTTGCTACACTCATGTTGAGTTTGGCTATTTTCGGTTCTGCTCATGCTGATGTTAAAACACTTGAACAAAATCTTAAGACCAATTATCCAGATTTGCCTGTAAAAGGTGTTTACCAATCTCCAGTACAAGGCATTTATGAAGTGTATACAAGCGGTCGTATTGTCTATACCAATCAAGAAGCCAAGTATTTTTTTGTAGGTAATTTAGTCGACATCAAACAACAAAAAAATATGACTGATGAACGAATTGCTGAATTGGGTAAGATTGATGTTAAAAGTTTGCCACTCAATCAAGCGATTAAATACGTAAAAGGAAAAGGCGAACGTACGATCTATATCTTTAGCGATCCTGACTGTCCATATTGCCAACACTTAGAACAAAATATGGTTGGAGTAGACAACGTAACGGTATATGTCTTCCTTTACCCTCTTACCAGTTTGCATCCGAACGCCGAAAAAGTATCTAATCAAATCTGGTGTTCAAAAAATCCTGCAGAGGCATGGACCAACTATATGCTTAACCGTAAGTTACCTACGACCAGCAAAAACTGTTCGACACCAATTCAGAAAAACATAGCTTTAGGTAATAAATTAAATATTGATGGAACACCTACTATATTCTTACAAGATGGTCAAAGAATCGCGGGTGTACCGAGTGATGCTAAACAAATTGAGGCATTACTCAAGTCAGCAAAATAATACAAACAGCCATTCTGAAGGTTTTCTCAGAGTGGCTATTATTTTCTCCATAATTTGCCCAAAGTGCAGTGCTTTATATACAAATCGGCTGTTTACTTTCAGCATTCAAGATTTATGATGAGAACTTGAAACTATTTTAATGCATCAACGGAATGATGTAGCTACGAAGTAAAAGGTTAAAAAGAAATGAAGAAATTACTAATCGCAAGCCTAATCACCTTTTCAAGTGCATCAATTTTTGCAGCAGATAATACTACCGCTGCTGCTAAAACAGATGCTTTTAAACAAGCTGAACAACTCTATGCAGCAAAAAATTACCCAGCTGCATTTCAGGAAATGCAACGCCTAGCTCAAACGGGTAATGCCCAAGCCATCTATAACTTAGGTTATATGACTCAAACGGGGCAAGGCACAGCAAAAGATTCTTCTAAAGCCCTCAAGTATTATGAAGATGCATCTAATAAAGGCTACGCACAAGCGAGTTACACGCTTGCACAAATTTATGAGACAGGTGAACTAGGAGTTGCCAAAGATAGCAACAAATTCAGTCAATATATTCAAAAAGCATCGGCTCAAGGTTCTGATGATGCGACTGTAAAAATTGCTACGATTTTATTTGCTCAGAAAAAACCGCAATCACATCAAATCGCTCTGCAAAAGTTAGCGCCTTTAATTCGAAAAGGAAACTACCCTGCTATTCAGGTCAAAGCGCTTTATGATATTAGCCAAGGTGTTGAAAATAAAAACCCACTCATGAAACGCCAAGGCATCGAAGCTTTACAATCAATTGCGCAGAAAGGTTATGCACCAGCTTCTATGGCTTTAGCGACCATGATGGCCAATGGCAATATCATTCCGCAAAATTTGCCACAGGCTAAAAAGATTTTTACTGAGTTAGCTAACCAAAATGTTCCCAATGCTAGAGAATCTTTAGCTTCGGTTGATAAAATTATTGCAGAAAAAAGTAAACAACCAGCCACTGCTCCTGCACAACCAGCCCCGAAAAAATAGTGAATGACTTAAGCTCCGCAAGGGGCTTTTTAATTTACCACCACAAAGCGATAAGTCCGCTCACCCCAATAAAACCAACAACTGTACTAATCATTAAAGGTGTTAAGGCCTTTTCATTTAAGCCATAGGCTTGTCCAAAAATTCCAAAAGCAATCGGCATTGGTAAAGCAGCGATTAATGTTCCAGCGTAAAGCATTTCACGGCTTACATCTGGAGTGATTAAAAAGAGTGCAAAAATAACAGATGGCATCAGGATAACTTTAAATGTCGCCAACAAAACACTTTGCATGTTTACTGTGGTGATTCCAATCCCAACTAAGCTTCCCCCAATTGCAAACAAAGCCAAAGGTGATGCCGTGCGCCCAAGTAACTCCAAAGACTGATCAAGAGTAGTAGGAAGATTAACATCTAAAAGAATGCATCCCATCCCAACCAAAATAGCGATAATCACTGGATTCTTGAGTAAATTCAAAAAGGTTTGTTTTAAAAGTGGCAAAAGATTCTGTTGTTGATGTAAGCCAGCTTCGGCCAAAATCAGCATGAGAGCCACAATCAATAAATTTTCAATGATTAAGGTTAAAGAAATATAAATCGCAGCATGATTGCCAATCAACATAGTCAAAATAGCAGTTCCCATGAATCCAGTATTGGACATCGAAGCGCCCATCGCGATTACGGCGCTATGGGTTAAACTATTTTTAAAATATTTTCGATAAAGAATAAAAGCTAAGAAAAATAAAATTAAAGACCCACCACCATAAGCAAGAAAGTAAGCGGGGTGCCAAATGTCCTGTAAGTTTTTATTTGCTAAAGAATGAATTAAAAAAGCTGGTAAAGAAATTTTAATCACAAATGCACTAAGTGCCCGGATCTGTTCAGGCGTTACCAATTTGATGAGGACACAAATATAGCCCATCAATAGCAATATCAAGATAGGCAAAATAACCTGAAAAACCACCGAACGACCTCACTCATCTAAAGAAAAACGGGCAAAGATGACTTTGCCCGATACAGTTAAAAAGAATTAAAAAGCTGTTTTACCCCGTAAGGTTGGCAACGTAAATATTGAGGTGCTATTTTAACTTCCGCGCCTAAAGCTGCTGCTGCATGCCAAGGCCATCTTGGGTCATATAACATGGCGCGAGCAAGACCAATTGCATCGGCCTGATGCGAAGTAAGGATACTTTCTGCTTGTTCAGGTTCGGTAATCAGTCCTACAGCAATGACTGGAATAGACACATGCTTTTTGACTTGTTCAGCAAAAGGAACTTGATAACCCGCGCCAATCTTAATGGATTGATGTTCGTGTAAACCACCACTAGACACATGCACATAGGCTGCGCCCAACTGCTCTAAAGCTTTTGATAAACCAACTGTAGATTCAATATTCCAGTGTTCTACACCGTCCAACCAATCAGTCGCAGACAATCTAACTCCCACTGGATAACCAGCAGGAACAGCGAGTTTAATCGCCTGAAGAACCTCAAGTGTCATGCGCATACGGTTTTCTAAAGAACCGCCATATTCATCTGTACGCTGATTCGCAATTGGCGATAAGAATTGATGTAACAAGTAACCATGAGCAGCGTGAACTTCAATTAACTCAAAGCCAGCTTCTACAGCACGTTTTGCAGCGGCAGCAAAATCTTGTTGAACTTGTTTAATCTCAGCAATGGTTAAAGCATGCGGTGCTGCATCATGAACGGAAAAGGTACTTTCACTTGGGGCAACAGTTTGCCAACCATGTGGCTGATCTTTTGCAATTTGCCCTTTCCCTAACCATGGTTTTTCAGTAGAAGCCTTACGTCCTGCATGTGCTAACTGAATTCCAAATGGCATGGGTGAAAGTGTTCTAACCTTACCCAATAACGTTTTGATTTGGTCACGTTGCTGATCATTCCAAAGTCCAAGGTCCGCATAACTAATACGTCCCTCAGCTTGCACAGCAGTCGCCTCTACAATACAAAGCCCTGCACCAGACAACGCATAATTTGCCCATTGCTGTTCATGCCAATAGGTCACTTCACCGTCATCTGTTGCCGAATATTGGCACATTGGGGCAATTACAATTCTATTGACCAATTGTAGTGAACCAAAGTTAACCGTTTCAAATAATTTTGCCATTTTTAATTCCTAGAATTGTTTAATTACACGTAAACCTGCACTCCAGTTCCGCCCGTCAGCGGGTTCAAAGTAGCGCCCATTCCCATCATTTACGATGACTGAACCTGCATAGTTTTTATCAAATAGGTTATCAACACGGGCAAAGCTATTCACTTTCCAGTCGCCCATTACCCATGCATAACCAACATTAGCTGAGGTTACACTGTAGCTTGGCGCTGCGTCACTATTGGTATCATTCACGTATACTTTATCCATATACTGTACATCTACACCACCATATAGACCGTGCGTAGGTTGCCAAGCCAAAGATGCATAAGCCTGATTTTTAGCAATACCTGGAATGGAATTCCCTGATGAAATTTGAGCAACACTTCCTGAGGCTGGAATATCAGCATCAAAGGTTGCATCTAAATAGGCATAACTAGCAGTCGCAGTTAAATCTCGCCACAATTTTTTGTTCCATGCAAACTCGACGCCTTCACGTAAGGTTTTATCTGCGTTACGGAACGTTGAACGGCCATTTGAGTTACCCGCAGAAACGATGTCATCTTTAGTTTTAGTTTGGAAAACTGCCAAAGTAAAATCACCTAAATGATTTTGTGACTTTAAGCCTGTTTCATAGGTATCGCTTGTTGATGCTGTTAAATCAAAATTAAAGCCACTCAAACCATCTGGACGATATGCCATTTCAGTAAATGTTGGTGTTTCAAAGCCTTTGGCATAACTCACATAGGCTATAAGTTCAGGTAAAATTTGCCAGCTTAAAGCAGCAGAAGGCAAAACTTTATTGTAATCAGTCTTACCACTATCATCACCGTTCACAGTCCCGTACTGATCAGGCCCTGAAGTGAAATGATCTTTTGATTTGTAGTGCACATTGCTATAACGCACCCCCGTATCTAAACGCCATGTGGGCAAAAACTGCCATGAAGCTTGTAAATAGGGGTCGATATTCCACAAAGTATTGTCTTCATCACGGCGTAAATTACCTTTAACACCATAAACATTATTTACATTAAAATTTTCAAAACCTTTGCGGTCCTCATCCATCATATCAAGTGCAATACCTGCACTAATCGTCGTATTCGGCAAAAGTTCTTTACCCGTCCAACGGAAGTCAGCACCATAATAGTTACGCTCAAAATCAATTACCCCACCAGCATGTGTAGGACTTTTTTGACCTGAGTAAATAGGTTTACCATCTTTTAGCGTTACTTCACCTTTTGGAATCGATTGATATTGTGTCACCTGACGATTGCCTAAATATGCCATGGCATAGAGTTCATTTTTATCATTAATCGGCTTAGACCACGTCACGCCAGTTTGAGTTTGCTCAATATCTTTACGGACATTAAATTGCTTTAAAAATGGAACCTGTTGCTTTGGGTTTGCATTCCACTGGTCATGAGTTAAACCCTGTGGGTCATCTGCATGGATTTTGACATAGTTGGTCACCCAGTTAATTTTGCTGCCATCATCAAGATTCCAACTGAGTTTTGCATTATTTAATACTTTTTCTGCACCGCTATGTTCTCGGTAACCATCAGTGTCGAAATATGATGAGCTAATAACATAACTTGGTTCATTCGCACTCTTTGCCCCACCTTGTAGCACAAGCCCAGCTCGGCTTTTATCATGACTTCCGCCCGAATAACTCAGCTCAATCGAGTCTTTACCTTGCCCTTCTTTAGTAGACGTTAAAATCGTCCCGCCAGATGAGTTTCCATAAAGTGAAGAGAAAGGTCCTGTTAGAACTTCGACATGGTCCAGACTACTTAAATCGATATTAGACGTTTGACCTTGTCCATCTGGCATTGTTGCAGGAATACCATCCACATACAGGCGAATACCTCGAACACCAAAAGTAGAACGTGCACCAAAACCACGCATGGAGAGCTGTAAATCTTGTGCATAATTTTCACGATTACGAATCTGTAAACTCGGTATGCCTTTTACAACTTCAGTTAAATTTACTTGTGAAGAAGTATCGAGTTGAGGCGCATCAACTCTAAAAACCGAAGCAGGTGTTTGCAAATAGGTTGTATCGGTACGCGTTGCTTCCACATGTAAAGTTGGCAATACCGTAATGTCTTGAGCTAAGTCATCTGCCCAAACGAGTGGGCTAGAAATACAGCCCATACTCATCAAAATACAGTAATGAAGTCGGTCTAAGCGTAATAAGGACATGCTTATTTCCTTTATTTATATTGTAGTTATGATAACAAAAAGCAGTGTCTTGTCTGGATATTGAATTCGCTCTGCATTGTTGTAAATCTGGAACACACTTAATCACTATCGAAGAACTTACTACCTACTTTAATTAACGACTTAAAGATGGATGATCTTTCCAGCAATATCGTTCAGGCCAATCTTTTGCCTCTTCGGCATAGTCAATTCCTATACGTGGTGTCATCACCACTTCAGGCTGCGTTGATGCCGATTCAATCCACAGTCCAGATTCTTCACCTAAAGTCTGACCTTTTAAACTTCGATCAATGCCTAAATATCGTGTGAGTTTGCCGGGTCCAGCTAAAAGCTTATATTCTTTTTTAGTTGAAGCATTACTTAAAAATACAGAACGAATCATTACCCCTTCAGGGATGCCTTCTGTCTGGGTAATGAGATTGAGCATTTCATACATGCCGTAAATTAAGTAGACGTAAATCGTACCACCATGACCATACATTACATCTGTTCGAGCTGTGCGTTTATCATTGTAACTATGGCAAGCTTTATCTCGAATTCCTAAATAAGCTTCTGTTTCGGTAATCGTACATCGAATGACGTGTCCATCAGGCTGTCGCTTACATAGCACGCATCCGATTAAATCATGAGCAACCTGTGAAGTTTCACGTTGAAACCAGCTTAATGGTAAAATATCTGACATAGTAATCTCTGAAATATTACATACCACACGATATACTTGATTATTCCAGTATATCTGTTAATTCTGCGAGTTGGCGATGCCTGAGTTACCCGAAGTCGAAACAACTAAAACCAGTTTATTTCCCTTATTGAATCAAAAAGTTCAAAGTGTAGAAGTACGCAATCCTAGCTTACGCTGGGCAATACCAGATGATGTTCAAAAACTCGTTGGACAACGTCTTATTGGATTAAATCGTCGTTCTAAATATATCTTGGCAGAATTTGAACAAGATCAAATGCTTTGGCATTTAGGAATGTCAGGCAGCTTCCGCTTGTGTCAACCAAATGATGAATTAAGAAAACACGATCACTTCATCATTCGCTTTGAAGAACATGAGTTACGTTATCATGACCCACGTCGCTTTGGCTGCATTCTCTGGCTAAACTCTGAAACACAAGGGAAATTAATTGATACTTTAGGGCCCGAGCCTTTAAGTACCGACTTTAATGCAGAATATTTAGCTTCAAAACTTAAAAACAAATCTGTCGGCACAAAAATTGCAGTTATGGATAATCATGTTGTGGTTGGTGTTGGCAATATTTATGCAACTGAAAGTTTATTTAATGTCGGGATCCATCCCGCACAGCCTGCTGCGGACCTTAGCTTTGAGCAAATCGAGAAACTGGTGATCGAAATCAAACGGATTTTAAAATCGGCGATTGATTTGGGTGGTTCGACCTTACGTGATTACAGCAATGCCATGGGAGAAAATGGTTATTTCCAACAGACCCTTTTGGCGTATGGACGTGCAGGACAGATGTGTGTTAACTGTGAAACCACACTAGAAAACTTGAAACTCGGACAACGTGCTAGTGTATTTTGCCCAGAGTGCCAACCCCTCAAAAAGCCCAATAAGCTCTAATTTTCAGAGGAAGTCATAATGCAAACAGCAATCGTCCGACATATTCTGGTCAAAGATAAAGACTTAGCTGAACAGTTAAAAAAGAAGCTACAAAGTGGTGCTGACTTTGCCAAACTTGCCAAGCAATATTCAACTTGTAATTCAGCAAAACGCGGTGGTGAATTAGGCGAAGTCAAAAAAGGACAGCTGGTACCAGTGATTGATAAAGTGGTATTTACAGCCGCTGAGCGTGTACTACAAGGACCAATAAAAAGCCAATTTGGTTATCATCTTTTAGAAGTTAAATTCAGAATGAGTAGCTTACGTTGATTCCATTATTTTAATTGTGGTTTTCAGAAGCTTGAGCCTGTGCATTCAGTTGATATGTCCAAGCTTTGATCTGTTCACCTGACTCAAGCTTCACATCGGCTATGACACGTTGATATTGAAAACCTTCAAAATCATCAAGCATCTGCCAGTTTTCTGCCAGTTTTTCTGTGCTAAACAGATAACCCTCTACCCAATCGGCTTTTGCGTCCAAAACAATTGCTTTTAAGCCTTTGTCGGGTCCCCAATCTAAAATATGAATCACACCACGCACACTGGCTTTTATCCAGTTACCGCCAATCTGCTCTAAAATATGAGCATTTGCTTTATTTGGGCATAAGGTTCCATACACAAAAAGCTGATTCATTTATTTATACCCCTTTTACAATATGTGTAGTTGAACTTATCGGTAACCTTTCAATTTTATCAATATCTTTAGTCCAACATAAAATACTTAGTAATAAAAAACGGCACTTTAAGTACCGTTTTTATTAATTCAGAATATTGTTAAGCTTGCTTTTTCAACTCATCACGAATTTCACGTAATAATTGAATATCTTCAGGAGTTGCAGCTGGAGCTTCTGGCTCATTCTTATCACGGCGAAGTCTGTTTAATAATTTCACCATTAAGAACACAACCCAAGCCAAAATAATAAAGTTGATTAAAATGGTGAGGAAATTACCATAGGTTAAAACATTGATACCTGCTTTTTGCAAAGCATCTAAAGATTGCAGATTGGTAGGATTCGCTCCTAATACAATGAATTTCTGCGAAAAATCAACACCACCACCAGTAATTACACTGATAAGCGGCATGATAATATCTTTTACTAAAGAGTCTACGATTTTGCCAAAAGCACCACCAATAATCACACCAATGGCTAAATCCATCATATTGCCTTTCACGGCAAATTCTTTAAATTCTTGAATAATACTCATCTAAACATCTCCAGATGTCGGGGGTTAAAACACGTTATATTTTTCTTTTTCATTGGCATCTTATCCATTTAGATAGTACTCGCCATGATATTGATAATTTAATATTTTTATCAAAAAAAGAAAGTTATTTCACACTTTAACAACATATCCTCTGATAAGAAAAATATGATTTTAAGCTTAGTTTAATTTCAGATATAACGATTAAAAAAACCGCTAAATTAATTTAGCGGTTTTTTCTTTTTCATTTAAGAAAAATTATTTATCACGGTTACGTTTACGTTCGTTTTCAGTCAAGTAACGCTTACGGATACGGATTGACTTTGGAGTAACTTCAACTAATTCGTCATCTTCAATGAACTCAAGCGCTTGTTCAAGCGTGTATTCAACAGCTGGTGTCAACGTTAACGCTTCATCTGTACCAGATGCACGTACGTTTGTTAACTGTTTCGCTTTAGTTGGGTTAACAACCATATCATCTGAACGAGAGTTAATACCAATGATCATACCTTCGTAAACTTCTAACTGAGGTTTAGCGAATAGACGACCACGGTCTTGCAATGTGAATAATGCATAGCCCAAACAAACGCCTTGAACCATAGAAATCAACACACCGTTTTGACGTTTCGCAACAGTACCTTGTTTCATTGGACCGTAATGCGAGAAGCTTGATGTCATGATCCCTGTACCAGAAGTCATGGTCAAGAATTCAGAACGGAAACCAATTAAGCCACGTGAAGGAACAGTTGCTTCAATACGGATACGGCCTTTACCGTCAACTTCCATATTTGTCATTTCACCTTTACGGTAACCCATTTGTTCCATTACCGAACCTTGGTGCTGTTCTTCAACGTCAAATGTTACGTTTTCGTATGGTTCTTGCTTTTCGCCGTCAACATCTTTCAAAATAACTTGTGGACGTGATACGCCCATTTCGAAGCCTTCACGACGCATGTTTTCAATAAGAACTGAAAGGTGAAGTTCACCACGACCAGACACTTTGAAACGGTCTGGACTGTCAGTATCTTCAACACGTAATGCTACGTTGTGAATCAATTCACGATCTAAACGTTCACGAATATTACGTGAAGTAACAAATTTACCTTCTTTACCCGCAAACGGTGAGTTGTTTACTTGGAAAGTCATCGTAACAGTAGGTTCATCTACAGATAACGGCGGTAAAGCTTCAACATTTTTCGGATCACAAATCGTGTCAGAAATATGAAGTGCATCGATACCTGTTACACAAACGATATCACCAGCATTTGCCTCTTCAACGTCAACGCGATCTAGACCATGGTAACCCATGATTTTTAAGATACGACCGTTACGTGTTTTACCTTCTTTGTCGATAACAGTTACAGGTGTGTTTAATTTAACTGAACCACGCTGAATACGACCAACACCGATAACACCTACGAAGCTGTTATAATCAAGTGAAGAGATTTGCATTTGGAATGGACCATCAACATCAACTGCTGGTGGTTCAACGATATCTACAATTGTTTGGAACAATGGAGTCATGTCGTCAGCAAGTTCTTCTGGAGAAGGACCAGCAACACCACGAAGACCTGAAGCATAAACAACTGGGAAGTCTAACTGTTCGTCAGTACCACCTAAGTTATCAAACAAATCAAATACTTGGTCAATTACCCAATCAGGACGCGCACTTGGCTTATCTACTTTGTTGATAATCACGATTGGCTTCAAACCGCTCGCAAAGGCTTTCGATGTCACAAAACGAGTTTGTGGCATTGGACCTTCTTGAGAATCGACAAGAAGAAGTACGCAGTCAACCATCGACATTACACGTTCAACTTCACCACCGAAGTCAGCATGTCCTGGGGTGTCCACGATGTTAATGCGGTATTCTGTATTTGTACGCGCATCAGTCCATTTAATTGCAGTGTTTTTTGCAAGAATGGTAATACCACGTTCACTTTCAATTGCACCTGAATCCATCACACGCTCGATTTCACCCGCGCGATCACCTAATGCACCTGATTGTTGTAAAAGTTTGTCGACTAAAGTCGTTTTACCATGATCGACGTGCGCAATGATGGCAATGTTACGGAGTGTTTTAATATCTGACATGTAAATTCGATACGCCTAAAGTTTGAGGGCAAATTATACAGAAAAACACTACTCTTGAGTAGTGACAGTTTATTGACATTGACAAAAAAATTTCTAATAGTCTGTATTTCGTTTTGTAAAGATAGTTATCTCGATTAGAATAGCGCCAATTTGCAAAATTGCGGCGGACCTACACCCATGTCCAATCAACACTCTCAAGACCATTTAGACCTTGTTTATGGTTTAAATGATCGACCAAAACCTTTGATCGCTTTTTTAGCAGCTTTCCAGCATTTGCTTGCGATTATTGTACCAATTGTTACACCCGGCCTTTTAATTTGTTTAGCTTTAGGTGTTTCACGTACTGAAACTAACATGATTTTATCGATGTCTTTGGTGATTTCGGGCATTGCTACATTTTTACAATGTAAAAAAGTTGGTCCATTTGGTGCTGGTCTTCTTATTGTTCAAGGCACAAGCTTTAACTTTATTGGTCCTATTATTGGTATTGGTAGTGCAATGGTTGCCGCAGGAACACCTGTAAACCAAGTCATGGCTGCAATATTTGGTGTGGTCATTGCAGGTTCCTTCATTGAAATGGGTGTTTCGCAAATTCTTCCATGGGTAAAAAGACTAATTACGCCTTTGGTGACTGGCATTGTTGTTTTATTAATTGGCTTAACGCTTATTAAAGAAGGCTTGATTAGTATGGGTGGTGGCTACCAAGCCATGCAAGATCATACTTTTGCAAGTGCAGACAACCTTATTATGTCATGTACCGTACTTGCCATTATTGTTGTTCTAAATCGTATTCGAGTGGTTTGGATTAAAAGCTCAGCTATTTTAATCGCTTTAGTGAGTGGTTACATTCTTGCTGGATTTATGGGATATCTAGATTTCTCTGGTATTAAAGATGCGCCACTCGTACAAATTCCAACACCAATGCACTTTGGTTTGAGCTTCTCATGGGGATTATTCATTCCAATGGCATTCATTTATTTGGTGACCTCTTTAGAAGCAATTGGTGATGTGACAGCAACTAGTAAACTTTCCAACCAACCTGTTAATGGTCCAGTGTGGATGCAACGTATTAAAGGTGGCGTATTAGTTAATGGTGCAAATTCTTTATTAGCAGGATTATTTAACACTTTCCCTAGTTCTGTTTTCGCTCAAAATAATGGTGTAATTCAACTCACTGGGGTTGCTAGCCGCTATGTAGGTATCTGGATTGCCATTTTACTGATTTTATTAGGTCTATTTCCTGCGGTAGCTGGTGTGATACAAGCAGTTCCTCAAGCGGTATTAGGTGGCGCTGTTATGGTCATGTTCGGTGCAGTGGCTGCATCTGGTATTAATATTCTGTCTTCAGTTCATCTTGATCGCCGAGCATTATTAATTATTGCCATCTCACTTGCATTAGGTTTAGGTGTTGCTCAAGTTCCTCAAATTTTAGAGCACCTTCCAGAATTATTTAAAAATATTTTTAGCTCTGGCGTGGCAACAGGTGGTATAGCAGCATTAATTTTAAATGTTGTACTTCCTGAAACGCATAAATAACTAACTTTTAATTTTGATTACTGCCCAGCTCCCACTGGGCATTCTTCTTCATGAGAGATGTACATGGATCCTAGAAGTGAAGTGGTATTAAGACAGCAAGACTATTTAAAAGGTAGAATCTTGTTAATTAATGCACCGAATGATGCCTTAGTCAGTCAATTACCCACTGGGACTGATGCGTCAGTCTGGACATGGAACCATGCCGACTATCAGGGATTTATAAATAGTGGAACAAAAGCGTACTTCTCAGTTGAGTTTCCACCACAAGAATTCGACCAAGCAATCATTTTTGTTCCAAAATCTAAAGAGCTCTTGAATTACATATTGCATGTAGTGATGAGTCATCTTAAAACCAATCAAGCTGTTTTTTTAGTCGGTGAAAAAAAGGGTGGCGTAGAAAGAGCCGCCAAACAATTACAAAACTTCGGCAAAGTACTAAAACTTGATAGTGCCCGCCACTGTCAGCTGTGGCATTTAAAGATTGAGAAAACTGAAAAGATCAAACCTCTGGAAAGCTGGCTTAAAACTTATACTGTTCAGGTGAATGAACAAGAGCTTACGATTTGTGCCCTACCCGGTGTTTTTAGTCAAAATCACCTAGATGTCGGAACTGCTGTTTTACTCCCTTATCTTAATCAGGTGAAATCAGGTAGAATTGCCGACTTCGGGTGTGGTGCTGGAATTATCAGTTGCTATTTGGCAAAAATAAATTCAAGTAATATTATTCATGCTCTAGATATTGATGCTTTCGCTTTACGGTCAACGGAAATGACTTTGAGTCGAAATGGAATAGGTTCAGACCAGTTGAGATTGCAGCCTGTCATAGGTATTGCAGACGCTCCGACAGAACTCGATGCCATTGTCAGTAATCCTCCTTTTCATCAAGGTATTCATACCAACTATGATGCAAGTGAAGGACTCTGCCGGAACGCTAAAAAACATTTAAAGGCATCAGGTGAGCTATGGATTGTAGCAAACCGTTTTTTAAACTATCCGATCTTAATTGAGAAGCACTTTGGTCAGTGCCAGATTAAAACTGACCTTCAAGGCTTTAAGGTGTTATATGCCTGTGCATAACAAACTATGTAAGGAATCTCCATGAGCGAAACACATGCTCCTGAAAAACTCCAGCGTAAGCTCGGGGCTCGTCATCTGAATATGATCGCCATTGGTGGTTCCATTGGTACAGGCCTCTTCCTTGCTTCTGGATCAACCATTGCAAATGCTGGCCCAGGTGGAGCGCTACTCGCCTACTCCCTCATTGGCATTATGATTTACTTTTTAATGACCAGTTTAGGTGAGCTTGCAACCCACAATCCGACTTCTGGTGCTTTTTTTACATATGGCAGTCGTTATGTCGAAGAAGGCTTTGGCTTCGCTTTAGGTTGGAACTACTGGTATAACTGGGCGATTACGGTTGCATTCGAACTTGTTGCAGTTCAGTTTATTATGAAATTCTGGTTCCCTGATATACCAGGATTCTATTGGAGTGCCCTGTTCCTTATCGTTATCTTTATGATTAATGCCATGACAGTAAAGGGATTCGGCGAAAGCGAATTCTGGTTCTCAATGGTAAAAGTGATCGCTATTATTGCCTTTATTATCATTGGTTTAGCCATGATCATTAAGATTATGCTAACTCCAGGTGTCGCAGCTTTTGGAAACTGGACCTACAAAGAAGCACCTTTTGTAGGTGGTTTGCAGGCCATGATTGGTGTAGCAATGATTGCCGGATTCTCTTTCCAAGGAACTGAGATGGTGGGCGTTGCCGCTGGCGAATCAAAAGATCCAAAGAAGACAATTCCACTTGCAATCAAACAGATTTTCTGGCGAATCTTACTATTTTATATCTTATGTATTTTCATTATCGGCACTCTCATTGCCTATGATGACCCAAATTTATTACAAGCAGCTACTACTGAAAATATTGCACTTTCTCCATTTACCTTACTCTATGAAAGAGTTGGCTTTGCCTTTGCTGCTGGTTTAATGAATGCTGTCATTCTTACCGCTATTTTATCTGCAGGCAATTCGGGCATGTACTCTTCAACCCGTATGTTGTTTAAAATGGCTCAGGAAGGTCGTGCGCCAAGATGTTTTGCAAAACTTGATGGTCGTGGTGTTCCGATGAATGCACTATATGCCACAACATTTATCGCTGCATTTTGTTTCTTGACGACTTTTATTGGTGAAAAGCAAGTATTTAACTGGCTACTTAATATGTCAGGTATGTGCGGCTTTATTGTTTGGTTAGGCATTGCTATTTCGCACTATCGTTTCCGCAAAGGTTATATTGCTCAAGGCTATAAACTAGAAGATTTAGCATACCGTGCCAAATTTTTCCCATTTGCCCCTTGGTTTGCATTTATCCTATGTTCAATCATTATTTTGGGACAAAACTATCAAGCCATTTTAGGTGGAAAAATTGACTGGTTAGGCCTACTTTCAACCTATATTAGCTTGCCATTGTTCTTGATTATTTGGTTAGGCTATAAGTGGAAAAATAAAACCAAACTGATCCCTTATGATCAGATGAACGTCAAACCTGAACAAGATTAAAAATCGATTTCAATAGGTAATTTAAAGTTAATCAAAGATCAAAAACTTGATCTTTGATTTAAAAAGCGTACAATGCCGTTCAGATTTTCAACGGCACTTTTAAATAAGGAGGGCATCATGCCAACAGTACAAGGTAAAACAGACTAAATAATTTGGCACGATGTCAGCTCACGGACAAGTGTACAAATTCACTTCACTTGTCCGAATGCTCAAATTTAAAACCTAGCATTCGCTAGGTTTTTTTATGCCTGCTCGGACAAAAATAAGAGAAAAATTATGGGCATACAAAAAATATTAAATGAGGAGGCACTGTATGGTGTCCCCGTTAAAATTTTCACTCAAGATATAGATAGTGAAAGTATCGAACAACTCAAGAAAATGGCTCAACTGCAATTTATATACTCACATATTGCTGTTATGCCAGATGTTCATGTCGGAAAAGGCGCGACTGTAGGCAGTGTTATTCCGACTAAACATGCCATTATTCCTGCTGCTGTAGGCGTAGATATTGGCTGTGGGATGAATGCAATTCGTTTAAGTCTAAAGGCTTCTCAATTACCAGATAATTTAAGCCGTTTACGCGATGCAATCGAACGTAAAGTACCCGTCGGATTTGCTTTACATAAACAGGTCAAGGCAAAAGCTTCAAGTATTATTCCACTTGAAAAAAGCTTAGAATCGATTATCAAAAAGCATCCAGGCCTTGTTCGGATGCTCCGACAATTTGATGCGACATGGCAAAAACAATTGGGCACTTTAGGTGGCGGCAACCACTTTATCGAGCTCTGTATTGATGAAAATCAAGACGTATGGATTATGCTGCATTCGGGTAGCAGAGGGCTTGGTAACGTTATTGGCACTTATTTTATTGAGTTAGCTAAGAAAGAGGCTCAGCATCGTTTTGGTCATGTACCTGATAAAGATTTGAGTTATTTTGCCGAAGGCTCAAAAAGTTTCGATGATTATGTGGAAGCGGTAGAATGGGCTCAAGAATATGCTTTTGAAAATCGCAAAGAAATGATGCGATTAATATTAGAAGCAATTCGCCCTCTTCTACCCTCTTTTCAAATGACAAAAGAAGCAATTAATTGTCACCATAACTATGTAAGCCGTGAAACACATTTTGGTGAAAATTTATTGATTACCAGAAAAGGCTCAATTCGTGCTGGTTTAGATGAATTAGGCATTATCCCAGGTTCAATGGGGGCAAGATCTTATATCGTCAGAGGTAAAGCAAACCCTCAGTCATTTTGTTCTTGTTCTCATGGCGCAGGTCGTAAGATGAGTCGAAGCAAGGCAAAAAACCTTTTTAACCAGCAAGATCTTATTGAACAAACCCAAGGTATTGAGTGCCGTAAAGACAGTGGGGTTGTCGATGAAATCCCAAGTGCTTATAAAGATATTGATGAAGTCATGGCAAATCAAGCTGACCTCATTGAAGTTGTCCACACACTTAAACAAGTTTTATGTATTAAAGGTTAAAATATGAAAATTAAAGAAATGTCAAAAATCAAAGTCCGTAATCAAGTAGCTCTTTCCCCCTTACTTCACAAAGGCGGGATGCATGAAACGGAAAAACCTCGTGCCCAACATCGTAGAGATAGACAAGATACTAAACAGCAATTGAGAAAAGGCGATTGGTAAATATTTTAGACAGTAAACAAAAGAAATTATTATGAAGGAGACATAGAAATGATTAAATATTTTAAAAATCGCAATAAAAAAAGCGACTCTAACGAGTCGCTTTTTTACTGTTCAAGAACTCAAATTATTGAGCTGCTGCAGGAGCTGCCGCTTCTTGACCAGGTTGAACAACTACAGTACGGCTACCAGTGATTGTCGCGAATACACGACGGTTCATAGCACGGCCTTCTTTAGTTTTGTTGTCAGCAATCGGTTGATCCCAAGCGAAACCTTGAGTAGACAAACGAGAAGCATCAACGTTGTATTCGTTTACAAGAGCTGATTTAACAGAGTTAGCACGAGCTAAAGATAAACGTTCGTTTAACTTACGTGGACCAGTGTTATCTGTGTGGCCTTCGATACGTGCAGTAGCGTTAGGGTATTCAGTTAACTTTTCAGCAACTTTAGCGATTTCTGGCTTGTATTGGTCTTTGATGTTTGATTTGTTAGTATCAAAGAACACACGAAGTTCCATGTTAAGGTCTTCAGTTAACTCTTGTGGTTGTGGAGCAACTGGAGTTGGTTCAACTGGAGCAACTTCTACTACAGGAGCAGCAGGCTTCAAGTGACCACCAAGAACTACGTTTAAACCAGCAAGAGCTGTATAGTTCCAGAATTTTTCGTCAAAGTTATAAGTACCACGAGCTTCTGTACGAAGAGATAAAGCATCATTTAAGCGCCAGAAAGCACCAAAACCAGCATTACCTAAAGTACCTTCTTCACCATCACGATAAGCTAGACGAGCATCATCAAATTCATATTTGTAGTGACCAGCACCTAATAATACGTATGGCTTGATTTTGCTATCATAGTTTTTAGTGATTAAATCAGAAGTAACATAGAAGTTACCGTTGATTTGTTTTTGTTTGTATTCACCGTAGTTAGTGTCTACATCACCTTTTACTTGGCTATATTCAGCTTCGAAACCTAACCATGGTGTTAACTCAATACCAAGAGCTGCACCAACGAATAAATCGTCTTGTAGTTCAGGTCCGTTAGTTAACTCACCTTTGTCACCACCATTGTTGTGCTGACTGTCTTGGAAAGTGTAACCAAGCAATAATGGTGTAACAGTTACGCCAGCATTAGCAGCAGCTAATGGAGCAGCGACAAGCATAGCAAGTGCAATACGACTCAATTTCATGGATATCCTCCAGAGATAACAATTGTTGTTCAAGCTCAGCCTAAATTTATTGGCCCCTGAGATATTTTTACCCCAGTATTATTTTTAAGCTATTCACATTTGAATCATACAAACACTTGATAGACTTTCCAAGTGCTTGATAATTTTAATCAAGTAAATTATTGACAAAATTACTTACAATTTCCGTTGTAATTCGGTAATTTTTTACTCAACTAGCAAATATGAATAACTTCTTTCTTTCGCTTAGGGTGATTTTACCAGTATTCTAGCGTCCTGATAACCTTTATTTAATTTTGTGTTTCCTCATTATAAAAAGCCATATAAATCATTGATAGAACGCATAAAATCAAAATATTTATTTATATATTAAGGAATTTTAATGTTTAAATCTCCTGGTTTCACATTGATGGAACTCACTATAACGCTCGCAATTCTTATGATTATGTTCACTATAGCTCTTCCTTTATACCATCAATTTATAGCTTCGGTAGAATTAAAAAACACTCCTCGACTACTGACAATTCATATACAAAAAGCAAAATACGACGCAATTCTACGACATAAGAGTGTCGTACTTTGCCCAAGTGTTGATTTAACGCTGTGTAATAGTAATTGGGATACAAGCCTTATAAGCTTTGTAGACACAAATCATAATCTACAGAGAGAAAGCGACGAAGAGATATTGACCAATGTTGAACTTAATCATCGTTATGGTTCTTTAAAATTTCAAAAATTCGGAAAAAAACTCAATAGTATCGTATTTCAGGGAGACACTGGACTGCCACGTGAGTCTAATGGCAGTTTTACTTATTGTTCTTATGATCAGCTTAAAAACTTTAAATTAGTTCTCAGCAAAATGGGACATATTCGTTTAGAAGACCTTAAAAATTGTTAGAACTCTACAGTCTAATGCAGAAGATATTTCTCTCTGATTTTTGCAATATACTGCCTAGGTTTTAAATATTTCTTATTTTGAGATTAAGAACAACTGGAGATTAGAACAATGACTGACATCGTAATTGTTAATGGTGCTCGTACTGCCATGGGTGGTTTTCAAGGATCGTTATCGGGACTTACTGCGCCTGAACTAGGTGCTGTAACCATTAAAGAAGCAATCGCAAGAGCAGGTTTACAACCTACTGATGTCGAAGAAGTCATTATGGGTTGTGTTCTTCCTGCTGGTTTAAAACAAGGCCCTGCTCGTCAAGCAATGCGCAAAGCTGGCTTGCCGGATTCCACAGGTGCAGTAACGATTAATAAGCTTTGTGGCTCTGGCATGAAAGCAGTAATGCAAGCAACCGATATGATTAAAGCAGGCAGTGCTGAAATTGTTGTTGCTGGCGGTATGGAATCTATGACAAATGCGCCTTATGTTTTACCAAAAGCACGCGCTGGCTATCGTATGGGTCACGGCGAAATTAAGGATCATATGTTTCTTGATGGACTTGAGGATGCTGAAACTGGTCGTTTAATGGGTTCTTTTGCTCAAGATATGGCAAACACACGTGGCTATACACGTGAGCAAATGGATGACTTTGCAATTCGTTCTTTGAAACGTGCTCAAACAGCGATTACTGAAGGCTACTTCAAAGATGAAATCGTTTCGGTTACCGTACCTAGTCGCAAAGGCGATGTTGTTGTTGATCAAGATGAACAACCTCTAAATGCAAAGATCGACAAAATTCCTTCACTTAAACCAGCTTTTGCAAAAGACGGAACAATCACCGCAGCAAACGCGAGTTCTATTTCGGATGGTGCATCTGCATTAGTACTGACATCAAGTGAAGTTGCTGCTCAACGTGGTTTACAGCCGCTTGCGAAAATTATCGCAACAGCATCAAACTCTCAGCACCCTTCAGAATTTACAATCGCTCCTGTTGGGGCTATCGAGAAAGTTCTGAAAAAAGCTGGCTGGAATGTTCAAGATGTCGACTTATGGGAAATTAACGAAGCTTTTGCCATGGTCACCATGTGCCCTATTGATGATTTCAAACTTGATGCTGAAAAAGTAAATATCAATGGTGGTGCTTGCGCATTAGGTCACCCTGTTGGCTCTACTGGATCTCGTATCATTCTTACGTTGATCCATGCTCTTAAACGCACTGGCGGTAAAAAAGGTATTGCTGCACTTTGTATTGGTGGTGGTGAGGCTACAGCCGTTGCAATTGAACTCATTTAATTAAAAAAACAATATTTCAAAATCCCGCTTCGGCGGGATTTTTTTATGAAAAAACTACAAAAAATGACCCACAAAATCACTTTTACGTTTTAACTTATTCTTCTAAATGAAAACAACAATGGACTATAACAATGCAACTCAATCACTATCTCAACTTTCAAGGTCAGGCAGAGCAAGCGTTTAATTTCTATAAGTCAGTTTTTGGCGGTGAGTTCGGCATGTTGAGCCGCTATGGCGATATGCCACCTACTGAAGGCGTGACTTTATCGGAAGCTGATAAGAATCTAGTTCTTCATGTTTCACTGCCAATTAATGAATACACTGTACTTATGGCATCAGATACAAATGATCAGTTCTGTACTCCTAACAGTGTCTTTACCCAAGGTAATAATCACTACATTTCGATTAATCTTGAAAAAGATGAGCAAGAAAAAGCAAAACAACTTTTTGATGCTTTATCTGTTAATGGTCAAATTGAAATGCCTCTAGAAAAAACGTTCTGGGGCGCATTGTACGGCGCTTTTACCGACCAGTTCGGTATAAAGTGGATGGTTAACTGCCAGCTTGATACTTAATATTTTCAACACTTAAGCCTCATAGAAACACTCAGATATTTCTATGAGGCTTTTAAATATCGATATTGGAATATTGAGCAATAATCATCAGCCCCACTGTAATGAATCCAATTCCGACCCATCCTGCCACATCAATATTTTGCCCCAGAAAAATCTTTGCCAGAAAAGCTGTCGCTAATACGCCAATTCCAGACCAAAGTACATACAAAATTCCAGCCTGCATATATTTCAAAGCAATGGCAGCGCAAGCGAAAGAGATCATATATAAAATAAGAGCAATACCTTGAGCTGTCTTATTAACTAAGCCATTACCTCTGGCAGAATAGAATGTTGAGAGTACATCCGTCGCGATGGCAAATAATAGCCACCAGGCACCGGGATTTATTTTTGAAATTAAGCCTAGCATTCTTGTTCTTCAGTTAAGTCATTTAAAAATTATTTATAAAAAAAGCTGAACCTAAGTTCAGCTTTCGTATTTGAAATTTATTTAAGCGCCAGTTTGATAACTTGCTTGCGGTACAGCGGTTGAAGCTTGATATGGGTTGGTAAAGTCTTGTAAACCTGCCGCCGCTTCTTGTACGTCTTTGCCTTCTTTTACGACAAAGCTATCAAAGCCAGAACGTTTTAAGTAGTTTAATACATCCTTAAACACATCACCCGTTGCACGTAATTCACCTTGGAAACCTTGGCGACGTAATAGTGCAGCAAATGAGTAACCACGACCATCACCAAAACCTGCAAACTCAATGAAAATTGCATTAAGCTCGTTTAATGGGAATGTATGATCTTCAGGTGAATCATTCACAGTAACATACAAAGCTTTTTTACCTTGAATGTTTGCTAATTGGTCTAGTTGAGCTGTTGTTACAACAACGTCACCTTGAGGAATAACACCATCTTCAGCAATGATTTGATAAGTATTGTCAGCGATCGTGCCATCTTTATAAAGCACTGGTAGAGCTGTATTAAGCATATGCACGCTCCTTAAATGGTTGAATTCCTACACGGCGATATGTGTCAACAAAACGCTCACCTTCAGTACGTAAATCAAGATAAGTATTTAATATTTCTTCAATTACGTCAGGCACAGCATCTGCTGCAAATGATGGCCCTAAGATGTCACCGATTGATGCATCATGGTCCGAATTACCACCTAATGTAATTTGGTAGAATTCAGCACCTTTTTTATCTACACCTAAAATACCGATGTTACCTACGTGGTGGTGACCACAGGCATTCATACAACCAGAAATATTTAAGTCTAAATGACCAAGGTCATACACCTTATCTAAATCATCGAAACGACGCGTGATTGCTTCAGCAATTGGAATTGATTTCGCATTTGCAAGTGAACAGAAATCACCGCCAGGGCAACTAATAATATCGGTAATAAAACCAATATGCGCACGTGCCATATTTTGTTGTTCAAGCGCTTGCCATACATCGAACAAATCTTTTTGTGGCACATCTGCTAAAGCAATGTTCTGTTCGTGAGTGGTGCGAAGTTCACCGAACGTATATTTATCAGCAAGATCTGCAATAAAGTTCATTTCTTCAGTGGTCATATCACCCGGTGCAATACCTGCACGTTTTAGAGAAATCGTAACAATACGATAGCCCTTTACTTTATGCGCATGTGTGTTGATATTGAACCATTGCTTGAATTTTGGATGCTCAGCAAATAAAGCAGTGAAATCTTCATCTGCCAAATCTTGATAGTCAAATGGGATGAACTCTTCATCCAGTTTTTTCAAGATTTCTGGCTGAATTTTTAATGATTCACGTGTATGTTCAAATTCAGCTTCAACTTTCTGAGCAAAAACTTCAGGAGTTAACGCTTTCACTAGAATTTTGATACGCGCTTTATATTTATTATCACGACGACCATGTAAGTTATAAACACGTAAAACTGCTTCTAAGTATGCAATTAAATCTTCACGTGGTAAAAACTCACGAATGACGCTACCAATGATTGGGGTACGGCCTAAACCACCACCAGCCATAATTTTGTAGCCAATTTCACCTGCTTCATTACGCACGATATATACACCAATATCGTGGAATGCTGTTGCTGCACGGTCTTTTTCTTCAAGTGCAGAAACGGCAATTTTGAACTTACGTGGCAAGAATGCAAATTCAGGATGGAACGTACTCCACTGACGGATCAATTCACATGTTGGACGTGGGTCTGCAATTTCACCTGCAACCACACCTGCATATTGGTCAGTCGTTGTGTTACGAATACAGTTACCACTGGTTTGAATGGCATGCATTTGCACGGTTGCAAGTTCAGCTAAAATTTCTGGTACATCTTCAAGAGCTGGCCAGTTTAACTGAATGTTCTGACGTGTAGATACGTGTGCATAGCCACGATCATATTCAGTTGAAACTTCAGCAATTTTACGTAATTGTTTTGAATTCATTAAGCCATACGGCACGGCGATACGCAGCATAGGCGCATAGCGTTGCACATATAAACCATTTTGCAAACGTAATGGACGGTATTCATCTTCAGAAAGTTTGCCCGCTAAATAGCGCTCTGTCTGATCGCGGAACTGAGCAACTCGTTGATTAATCAGCTGCTGATCGAAATCGGTATATAAATACATGGCGTACGGCTAGTAGTTTCATTATTAAGGCAGATAGCATAGCGAGCTTTTATTCATCAATAAAATGCTTTTTTTGCATATTTAATAACGGTTTTATTGATAAGCTTTAATATAAATCGACATAAAAAAAGCCTGGATAAATCCAGGCCCTTTTTATAGAAGCATTTTATTTGTTATCTGGTAAGGCATAAGCCACTAAATAGTCGCCCATTTTCGTACCAAATGAACCATGACCACCGGCCATAATTACAACATATTGCTTACCATTGATTTCATAAGTCATTGGTGTTGCTTGTCCACCCGCTGGTAAACGCGCTTCCCAAAGTTTCTTACCGTTAGTGACATTAAATGCACGTAAGTAGTTATCTTGAGTTGCACCAACAAACATGACATTACCGGCAGTAGAGATTGAACCACCTAAACCAGGAACACCAATTTTTACAGCTGGTAATTGGAACAAGTTCGGTAAGCTGTCACGAATTGTACCAATACGTTTTTTCCATACCACTTCATGGGTTTTCAAATCTACGCCTGCAACATATCCCCAAGCTGGTTGTTTACAAGGTAAACCAAGTGGAGATAAGAATGCGCTGATTTCTACGCCATAAGGTACGCCGTACATTGGTTGTACGCCCTGCTCAGTTCCCGCACCTTTTGCAGTTTGCGCACGGTTTGGATCAGCAGGAATCAAACGGCTCACAAATGGCAATCCGATTGGGTTCATTACAGCAACCTGACGGTCAGGGTTAACCGACATACCGCCCCACTCAAACACACCTAAGTTACCAGGGAAAACTAAAGTACCGTTTTCAGATGGTGGAGTATAAATACCATCGTAATTTAGACGTTTGAACGAAACACGACACATGAGCTGATCAAGCATTGTGGCACCCCACATATCTTTATCAGTCAATTTGTCTTGTGGTGCCAAGTTCAAGTCAGAGAATGGCTGAGTTTTTGAATAATGCTCGCCTTTCGTTTGTGGTCCACGTTTAACTGTTTGTGGAACTGGTTTCTCAGTTACAGGAACAATTGGTTGACCATTACGGCGATCAAGAACAAAGGCATTACCTGTTTTCGTCAATACATAGATTGCAGGAACAGTTTGGCCAGCTTTGTTTTTAATATCAGCTAAAGATGGCTGAGATGGTACATCCATATCCCATAAATCGTGATGGGTTGTCTGGAAGTTCCATACTAATTTACCAGTAGAGGCATTAATCGCTAACATTGAGTTTGCATAACGCTCTTTAAGTTCAGTACGGTCACCACCCCAGATGTCTGGAGTACCTACACCTGTTGGCACATAAACAATATCAAGTTTTGCATCGTATGCTAAAGGAGCCCAAGCATTTGGTGAGTTATGAACAAAATTCGTACCTTCACCCGGCATTGCATTTGGATCTGCTGCGCCAGTATCAAATACCCAAAGAAGTTTACCAGTGTTAACGTCGTAACCACGAATTACACCTGATGGCTCTTTGTTTGAGTAGTTATCTGTTACCGAACCAGCAATAACGACAGTTGAACCAGTCACGATACCAGGAGATGTTGGGTTATAGCCACCTGGGTAAGCATATGGCATAAACTCTTGCAAGTTCACTTCACCATTTTTACCAAAGTCAGTACATGCTTTACCAGTGTCAGCATTCACCGCAACTAAACGGCCATCATTCACTGGAACAAAGACCTTACGCGGACATTGTGTAGAGTTAGATTTCTTGCCTTGAAGACTCGTTGCAAACTCAGTTGTGTTGTTTGCATCGTAGTACATCACACCACGACAAGTTAAATGCTGGAACGATTTATCCGTTTTAAGCTTCGGATCAAAACGCCATTTTTCTTTACCTGTAGCAGGATCAATCGAGATTAATTGCTGATGAGCTGTACAGATAAACATGTTATTACCGATTTTAATCGGAGTAACTTGATTGGTTGTTTCGCCAGAGTCATTACCCGTTTTAAGATCGCCAGTACGTAAAGTCCAAGCAACTTTCAAATCTTTTACGTTTTGGTCATTAATCTGTTTTAACGGAGAATAACGCACACCTGCCTGAGTACGACCATAAGCGGGCCAATCACTCTCAGCAACACCAGATACTGCTTGAGCAGTTTCTGGTTGAGGTGTTTTGATTTCACCATTAATTTCTTGCGGATCATTGAAAATGGAATAGACCATCAACAAGATTGCAATTGCTAAAGTTGAAGATAAGGCAACTTTACTTGATCCAAGGTTGTTGATTCCACGAGTCACGGCTGGAACCAATAACCATAAACCAAGAATGCCTAAAATGTCTAAACGCGGTGCAAGAGCCCAAAAGTCGGTTCCAACTTCCCAGACTCCCCAAATAATGGTACCTAGCATTAAAGCGGCATACACCCACAATGCTGTGGAAGCGCGCTTATAAAGTTGCCATGCAACAATCAGGAGTAATACACCAGCAATAATATAGTAAATTGAACCGCCTAATGTAGCGAGCCAAATACCTCCAATTAACAGGAATAACGCTAATAACCCAATAATAATTACGGTAAAAGTCGTTAATCCTGATCTTGAAGTAGGTTGATTCATAAATCACCTCTTATCAATCATCATTTTTATCGGAAAGATACGCCAAGCTTTTGATCAAAAAACTGGCATATCAATACATCTAAAATAAAACTCAGGCACAAAGAAAAAAACGGAAGGTCAAGTTATGTCAATCAATGATTTAACCCTCGACAATCCGTTTTCGGAGTAATTACGCTTAGAATGCAGTTGAGAATTTAATACCGCCTACCCAAGTGTTATCACCATTTTTTAATGCACCAACATGACGAACATATTGCACATTTGGACGGATAGTCAGCCAATTCGTTGCATGAATACCGTAGTAAAGCTCGGTATTGTATTCAGTGTCGTATTCTTTATTTTGGACATCGTTCCAATCATCGTTGATATGGATACGCGCAACACCTAATGCCAACTCATCTTGAGGACGTTGATTCAGCAAACCTTTATAGACTAAGCCTACATTTTGCATGTTATCAATTTTGTTGGTGTCAGAGTCGTGGAAAGTCAGGTTCACAAAACCTGTTAAACCGCGATCTGTTTGATCAGCAGGCTGGAATAATTTTTGTTTTGCAGTTACCCAAACACCTTGCTTATGAGAATTTTTGGTCTTATCAGCAATTTCTTCGGCATCAGCAGTGCTGTAGTAATAACCTAAACGGTATTCACCAGACATGCTTTGAGCACCTAATTTAGGTGACCACACCACTTCGGCAGGAATAATCGCCCCATGCGAACCATCAGTACTTAGGTTAAAACCTTTACCTCGGTCCAGATTTTCTGGGTTATATTCATATACACCCACTTGCGTATATAAGTCAGGTTGCAAGTTATATTTAACACGCATTGCCCATTGGCTAACTGGCCAGTTATACCACTGATCGCCGACCCAGTTCCCTACTTGAGAGCCGCAAAGCGCCAAGTTCTGGAAATCACAGTCAAAGCTATTAAAGTCTTCACCCTCGCCAAAACGACCGACTTTAACGTCTAACTTTTGATCCATGAATTTCTTCTTGATCCATAAATCTGTTAAACGCCAAGTCTGCTCACGCCCCCACACTTCTTGTGCCGAGCTTAAGTGCCCTGCTAAAGCTGGTGAGTGTTCAGAAAGCGACTGCCCATCACGATAAGTTAATGTGATTTGAGCTTCTGTATCTTGCCAACCTAAAATTTTATTTAGGTCAAAATGAGTTCCTAAAGCAAGTTGCCCTGTATAAGCACTACCATGGGTAGATGTCTGCTTTGAGTCTAAAATACCAGCATATTCACCGGTATATCCAAACGAAAAATCATAACCTTGTGCTTGTAACGCTGTGCGTTGACCGTTCCAATCACCCAACATCCACGGACTATTTGGGTCAAATGCAGCCGCAGCTTGTGCATGCTGAATAAAAAGGGTAATTGATAAAACGGATAAACAAGAAGCCATCAAGGATTTATGTGCTTTCATGTTTACATACCTTTTATGTCTTTGTTTATTAAGGGTACGCTAATTTTATGTAAAGAAATTATTCAAAATGTTAATTAATTGATTAATCAGATAATAATTTTCACCCACCCTGACTAAAAAATAACATCAAGCCCTTACCATCGCCCTTCGCCAAGCTTTTGACCTATAAAGGAATATCTCATTTTAGATCGTGAAAACTTAATTGGACAAGCCAATTGTGGTTCTGTATCTGCTGTATTATTTTGCAAAGGTACATCCACAATCCATCCACGTTGTTGTGCTAGTGGCGAATTTAAAGCCTCATTTAAACTTAAGACAGGTTCTACACACACATCAAGATTTGCGAATATTTCATGCCATTCTTTAAATGATTTAGTTTTAATTTTTTCTTGAATAGCTTGTTTAACTTCTTGTCGGTCATCGGCATCTAATGAAGCACCTTTTTGTAATAATAGTGGCAAATCAAGAGCTATTGATAAACCTGACATAAATTGTGGTTCAAGACTACCAATTGATAGATAGCGCCCATCTTGAGTCATATAATAATCATAGAAAATGCCGCCATTGAGCATGCCATGCTCTGGGGCCTGCTCGACCTGAGCAGCAAGTGTGGCTGACGCAGCCATACTATTTAAGCTAGCAACACAATCGGTCATGGAAATATCAATGTATTGCCCTATACCGCTACTCGCGCGCTCAACCACTGCGGCTAAAATAGCAATCACTGCATGAAGTGAACCACCTGCAATATCTGCAACTTGAATACCAAGCGGTGGCGGACCACTGTCTTGTCGGCCGCTATACCCAGCAATACCGGCTAAAGCTAAATAGTTAATGTCATGCCCTGCTCTGTCTTTATAGCTTCCAGTCTGCCCATATCCGGTAATTGAACAATAAATTAAACGTGGATTAATTTCTGCAAGCGTTGAGTAGTCTAATCCCAGACGGCGCATCACATCAGGTCGAAACTGCTCAATGACAATATCAAACTCAGAAATCTTGGCTTTAATCAGATCGATACTAGCCGGATCTTTTAAATCGAGAACAATCGACTGTTTATTTCGATTTAGATAACTATGTGCGGTTGCTTGTCCATTTGCATATGGCGGCATGATGCGAATTAAATCTGGACGTGATGGCGATTCAATATGGATGACTTCTGCGCCCATATCGGCTAAATACATTGTGGCAAAGGGTCCAGGTAAGAGTGTCGAGAAATCTAGAACTTTAAGTCCATTTAATGCTGTCGTCATCGTTTTTTTAACCACTATTATTCATATTTTCTTTTATATTAGTTAAGCAAATATTCTAAAACAATGTCATGTTCAGCCATTTACCTTGATCATTTCGGCAATTTAACATGTAAAAAGTGCTTTTACTCTGTTGTAAATCGCCAATTTATTTTTTTAGACGGTCATTTAGGTCAATTTAAAGTGAACATCAAAGAGACTGAAGGATTCAATATGAGTCGCGATACGATTAGCATCCACTTCGTGAATGCGGCTTTAACAGGCGTAAAACGCCTTGGCATGGATGTCGAGACGTTACTTTCACATGTGGGTATCGAAGCGGAACTATTACGTCAACCTAAAGCTCGAATCTCGCCAGAACAATACACTCGTTTTATAAAAATGTTGTGGATGGTCACACAAGATGAACACGTTGGTTTTGATGTACAGCCACGTCGTTTGGGCACTTTTGCCATTATGTGTCAGTTGATTATTCATGCAAAAACCTTGGGCCAAGCCCTTGAACTCTCATCTCAATTTTACAAATTATTCGGTGACGAATGGTCTGTAAGCCTAGAGCGTGACAAACATGAAGCACGTTTAGTTCCACTCATTCCAAAAACATTAGATCCGGACCATTTCATTACTGAAAGTATGTTAATGATTTGGCATGGTTTGGCATCGTGGCTGATTGAACGTCGCTTACCTTTAGAACGTGTTCATTTTAGCTATCCACGTCCTGCCCATGCAGATGAATATGATGCATTATTTTTTGCGCCGGTCATGCAGTTTGATGCACCGCGTACTGAAATTACCTTTGCAGCCGATTATCTTGACTTACCAATCCGCCAAGATGAAAAAACGCTAGAAGAGTTCTTAAAAGCAGCTCCTGCTCAGCTTTTAGTAAAATTCAAAAACACCAACTCGCTGACTTCTCGTATTCGTGACGTGCTCAAAAGCCAGATTGGTGAAGAAATGCCAACGCTTAATGACGTTGCATCAATGTTGTACTTGTCTCCTCAAACCTTACGCCGCCGCTTGGCTGCTGAAGGTAAGAGCTACCAAGGCGTGAAAGATGCCCTACGCCGAGATGCTGCTATTCACTTGTTACTCAACCCTGAATTAACACTTGAAGATGTTGCACAACAAGTTGGCTTTAGTGAAACCAGTACTTTCCACCGCGCATTTAAAAAGTGGACAGGTGTGACTCCTGGTTTATATCGCCAGCTACACGGCTACCACTAATTCTTTAATCTCTTTAGTTTCACATTTAGCCCAAGCATGACTTGGGCTTTTTTGTATCTCTATTGGCAAAAATCATCACCTGACGGGTGCGCTTATCGTCATTGCACTCGCTCTTAAAACCAGTACACTCAAAACACAAATAAATTTTAAGCAATAAAAAAGGAACTGTTATGAGCGAGGCTTATATTATTGATGCCATTCGCACACCACGCGGAAAAGGAAAAAAAGACGGCTCTCTTTACGAAGTAAAACCAATTACCTTACTCACCACTTTATTAAACGAATTACAGCAGCGCCATCAACTCGATACGTCTAAAGTCGACGATATTGTTCTGGGCTGCGTAACGCCAATTGGTGACCAAGGTGGTGACATAGCCAAAACAGCAGCCATTGCAGCGGGTTGGAATGATGATGTTGCTGGGGTGCAAATCAATCGTTTTTGTGCTTCAGGTTTAGAAGCAGTCAACATGGCAGCAATGAAAGTTCGCTCAGGCTGGGAAGATTTAGTGGTTGCTGGTGGCGTCGAGTCAATGTCACGCATTCCAATGGGCTCAGATGGTGGGCCGTGGGCGTTAGATCCTGAAACAAACCTTAAATCATCATTTGTTCCACAAGGTGTAGGGGCTGACCTCATTGCAACCTTAGATGGTTATACTCGCGAAGATGTAGACACATTTGCAGTAAACTCTCAGCAAAAAGCTGCAGCAGCTCAGGCAAATGGCTATTTCGATCAATCTGTGGTTCCTGTAAAAGATCACTCGGGTGTGGTTATTTTAGAAAAAGATGAATTTATTAAAGGAAATACGACAGTTGAAGGACTGACTAAACTCAACCCAAGTTTTGAAATGATGGGACAAATGGGTTTTGATGCCATCGCCTTACAAAAATACCCTGAAGCACAAAAAATCAATCATGTTCATCATGCAGGTAACTCATCAGGCATTGTCGATGGAGCTGCTGTTGTTTTATTGGCTTCTGAAAAAGCCGTGAAAGAACAAAACTTAAAACCGCGCGCTAAAGTTTTGGCGACTGCACTGGTCGGGACAGACCCAACGATCATGCTGACTGGCCCTGCTCCTGCTGCACGTAAAGCGTTAGAAAAAGCTGGACTTACTATTGATGATATTGACCTATTTGAAGTCAATGAAGCCTTTGCAGCAGTTGTGATGCGTTTTATCAATGAACTCAATGTTCCACCAGAAAAAGTTAACGTAAATGGCGGTGCGATTGCTTTAGGTCATCCATTAGGTGCAACGGGTGCCATGATTTTAGGCACGCTACTTGATGAGCTTGAACGTCAAAATAAAAAGCGCGGTTTAGCTACGCTCTGTGTTGGTGGTGGTATGGGTATTGCCACCATTATTGAACGCGTATAAAGATTAGGGATATAAAAGATGAGTGCAATCCAATACGAAAAAAATGCCGATAACATTGTCATTTTAACGCTTGATTCAACAGGTCAATCTGCAAATACCATGAATGCCGAGTTTCGTGACTCGCTTGATGAAGCAACCCAAAAACTAAAAGCAGAAACAGCACTTGCGGGTGTTATTTTCCGCTCAGCCAAAAAAACTTTCTTTGCAGGCGGCGACTTAGATGAGCTTATTCAGGTTCAGCCTGAACATGCCACTGATTTCTTCAACATGGTTGAAAAGTTAAAAGGTCATTTACGTACCATTGAAACTCTAGGTATTCCTGTAGTTGCAGCCTTAAATGGCACAGCCCTTGGTGGCGGTTGGGAAATTGCATTAAGCTGCCATCATCGTATTGCAATTAATGACCCAAAAAGCAAATTCGGCCTACCTGAAGTCACTTTAGGCCTTTTACCAGGTGGCGGTGGTATCGTCCGCATGGTACGCCTGCTTGGCTTACAAAACGCATTGCCATTTTTAATGGAAGGTAAGCAGTTCGGTGTTGATAAAGCAAAATCTTTAGGTCTGATACATGACACTGCTGAAAACGAACAAGAGCTTTTAGAGAAAGCGATTACTTGGATAAAAGCCAATCCTAAGTCTCAACAACCTTTTGATGTGAAGGGTTATAAAATTCCGGGCGGCGATCCAAAGACTCCAGCTGTTGCTCAAGTTCTTGCTATTGCTCCTGCCATGTTAAGAGACAAAACCAAAGGTTGTTACCCTGCTCCTGAAGCAATTATGGCGGCAGCAGTCGAAGGCGCTCAGGTCGATGTAGATACCGCTTTACGCATCGAATCTCGTTACTTCACTAAACTCACCACAGGTCAAATCTCTAAAAATATGATCGGTACTTTCTGGCACGGTCTAAATGCAATTAAGTCTGGCGCTAGCCGCCCTGCTGATATTGCAAAATGGCAAGCCACCAAAGTTGGTGTGTTAGGTGCAGGTATGATGGGCGCTGGTATTGCATATTCAACCGCAATGAAAGGCATTCCTGTTGTTCTGAAAGATGTGTCTGTTGAAAATGCTGAAAAAGGCAAAGCCTATTCGCAGAAACTTTTAGATAAACGCGTTTCTCAAGGCCGTATGACCGCAGAAAAACGTGACCAAGTATTATCCCTCATTACAGCAACTGCCTCAGCACAAGACTTGCAAGGCTGTGATCTGATTATTGAAGCGGTATTTGAAAACCAAGAGCTCAAAGCCAAAGTCACTCAAGAAGCTGAACAATATTTAGCTGAAGGTGGAATCTTTGCATCGAATACATCCACCCTGCCTATTACAGGTTTGGCGACGGCGAGTAAAGATGCCCAGAAGTTTATTGGACTACATTTCTTTAGCCCAGTCGACAAAATGCAGTTAGTCGAAATCATTAAAGGTAAAAACACTTCAAGCGACACACTTGCTAAAGCCTACGACTTTGTACAACAAATTGGAAAAACGCCAATTGTTGTCAATGATAGCCGTGGCTTCTTTACCAGTCGTGTATTTGGTACTTTTATTCAAGAAGGTATGCGCTTACTTGCCGAAGGTGTTCATCCGGCCCGCATTGAAATGGCCGCTCTTAAAGCAGGCATGCCTGTAGGTCCCCTCGCTATTCAAGATGAAGTATCTTTAACCTTAACCGAACATGTTGCCAGTGAAGCACGTAAAGCCCTACAAACCGAAGGTAAAGATTTGCCTAAGACCTCTGTCGATGAGGTCGTTCATACCATGATTCATGAGTTAAACCGTAAAGGTAAAGCAGCCGGTGCAGGTTTCTATGAATATCCTGAAAGTGGTAAAAAGCACCTGTGGGAAGGTTTAAACCGCTGGCAAAAAGATCATGATATTTCTGAACAAGATATGATCGATCGCATTCTGTTTGTACAGGCTTTAGATACCCTACGTTGTTATGAGGAAGGCGTATTAGAGACTGTTATTGATGCCAATGTCGGTTCAATCTTTGGTATTGGTTACGCTCCTTGGACCGGAGGTGCGATCCAGTTCCTGAATCAATACGGTACTGATAAAGCACAAAAACGATCTGAAGAATTAGCTGCCAAATATGGTGAACGTTTTACACCTCCAACTTTGCTAAAAACCAAAGCTCAGCAGAAACAAAATATTCAATAACTTAGACTTATTGGATATTTAAAAACTGTATAAACCTTACCCATATAAATATATTTTATTTATATGGGTTTTTCTTTATGACCTTTAAGATTTCAGCCTCCTGCCTAAATATGCTATAAATAGACTTCATTTTTGTGCTTCTAAAGCACATTCGAGAAATCCTTATGTCCGATAAAAATTCTTCCGAGTCAGCAATTTTAGGTTGGAAATTTGTTCTGATCGTTGGTGTTTTGAGTGCGATTTTCCTTGGCTTTTTCTATTTAGCGATGAGTAATGAACCTGACTATATGCCAGGAGCTCAGCGCAAAGCACAACAAGAGCAAATGCAGCAAAAAGCTGAAAATTCCACAGAGCAACACGCTCAACATAGTGACAACATGTCTGAAATGGATATGAAAGAACATCAGAACTCAACTCAGTAATTAGATATCAAATGACAGATTTTTCCCGTAATGCACTTGTTGTAGAGGGTGGAGGCATGCGTGGTGCCTTTACCAGTGGCGTACTTGATGCTTTTTTACAGCAGCAGTTCAACCCTTTCGATTTATATGTTGGCGTATCATCTGGTTCAACCAACGTTGCAAATTACTTAGCTGGCCAGCAAGGCCGCACGTTAACGTTTTATGTCGATCACTCCCTGCGTCCTGAATTTATCGATTACAAACGCTTCTTTAAAGGCGGCGATTTACTTGATTTGAAATGGATGTGGGAGATTGGCGAGCAAGAGCATCCGCTTGATCAGCAAAGTCTGTTTGCCAAAAATCCTGATTTTTATATGGTATTAACGCATGCCAAAACAGGGCATGCAGAATATCTTCGTGCGGGTAAAGACAACTTGTTGAATGCGCTTCGTGCATCTAGCTCGATTCCAGTTTTAACGCGTCATCCCGTCGATATTATGGGTGAACCATACTTTGATGGTGGCGTTGCAGATGCCCTACCTGTTCGCTGGACGGCTCAGCAAAGTGATGTCAAAAAGCTGTTAGTTTTACGCACTCGCCCGAAAAATTACTTTAAAGCCAGCAGCAGAGGTGATCAATTCCTCGCGAAATATGCGTTTAAACATCATTATGGTTTTGCAAATAGCTTACGTAGCCGTTGTGCCAGATATAATGCTTCAGTAGATTTTGTCCGCGGTTCTAACCCAGACCAGCAAATTTTAGAAATTTGCCCGCCACCCCTTAAGAATATGGCAGGTCGTTTAAGTACTAATCCGAAAAAGCTTCGCTATAGCTATGAAGTCGGCTTAGAAACAGGTTTACAAGCCATTGAAAGCTGGAATGCAATGAAATAATACCAAATTGAGATTTCTAAAAAGAAGTCTCAATTTAACTCTAAAGTCATATCAATATGTGGGATACCACAATCTAGATATTCCTCGCCTTGAACTACAAAGCCCAATGCTTCATAAAACGCGGTCACATAAGTTTGAGCTGAAAGCTTTAGATAAGGTAAGTTCTGCTGGCGCGCATATTCAATGATATGCTCCATTAAAATTTTGCCCACACCTTGCTTACGATAAGGTACCAAAACAGCTACCCGCCCTACACTATGCTGTGGCAACAAGCGTGCTGTCGCAATGGGTTGCTCACGGTCATACACAATAAAGTGTAAAACCATGGCATCCAAATCATCCCATTCATCTTCAGGGGCAATTCCCTGCTCTTGAATAAAAACTTGCTCACGGATGAGCTTGGCATCTTTCTCAAGCTGCTCCCACCCACCCGCTATAATTTTATACATGGGTTAACCTGCTTAACACTTACAACCAATATTCTCGATAGGCAACTGGTCTTGTAATAACAATTCTAGAGTTTGTTTTTTAATACCATACATGTCTTTCAAGGCTTGAATTTGAGCCATGATCTTGGCATCAGGCTGAGCAACATCTTTACGCTTCGTCGCCAAAATCATTTTGTTTTTACTGGTATGTTCAAGCGATACAAACTCAAAAACTTTAGTTTCATAGCCATAAGCTTTTAAAAGTAATGCACGTAATGTATCGGTTAACATTTCAGCTTGCTGACCAGCATGAATTCCAAATTGGAGCATTGGCTGTAAAACTTCGGGACTATGTAATTGTGGGCGTAACTCTTTGTGGCAACATGGGGCACACATAATCATTGATGCATTTAAACGAATGCCGGTATGAATCGCAAAATCGGTAGCAATGTCACAAGCATGCAAAGCAATCATGACATCCAACTTTTCCGGTTGATAACTACGTACATCACCCTCAAAAAAGTCTAAATGATTGAAATCAACTTTATCTGCAACTTTTTGGCAAAATTCAACCAGATTTGGGCGTAATTCAACACCGGTAATTAGAGGTGTTTTTTGTTGTTCTTGCAAATAATCATATAAAGCAAAAGTTAAATAGCCTTTACCTGAACCGAAATCGACAATCCGTAGCTCTTGCTGAGATGCGTCAATCTGTTCATAGGCACTCGCAAAAATTTCAATAAATTTATTTATCTGTTTCCATTTACGGGCCATGCTTGGAATGATTTGGCCTTTTTCATCGGTAATACCAAGCTCTTTTAGAAATGCATTGCCCTGCTGTACATAGCGTTGCTTTTCACGATCATGCGTCTGAACCGTTTGTGTCGCATTTACAGTCTGCTTTTTACCTATATTTAATAGGGCTTTTTTCTTATTTTTTTTAAGTTGGATTTCTTGACTAGTTGAAAATAAGTTCGCTTGCTTACACTGCACTAAAAGCGCTGCAATCTGCTCCAAACCCTCTTCAAAAGAATAGTTTTTGGTCACATCCTGAGTAGTGTGGTGATATAGAGCTGAAAGCTGTTTTTGTCCATGTAACTCGACAACACGGAAAGTGATTTTTTCCAGTTGTTCCAACTCTCCTTTATATTGGCTCAAAATCAAACGCTCAAAAGTCTGCTCATCAAGCATTTGTTTGATTTCATAAAAGAATTGCTGTTCTTGCTCAAAGGAGAAAACCGACACGGATATACCTAAAAAATGAAGACTCATATAAAATAGAAGTTTAAAGGGTCTAGGATTAAAAATAAAATAACTTTACGACTGTTTTGTATTTCTATACATTTGTATTTTTAATCAAAAAAATTAAACTCATGAGTAAATCTGTGCTGGAAACTTACGATCCTAAAGAAGAACTACTTAACGCCTACAGCCATGGAGCTGGTGTCGTTATGGCAGTTATTGCTTCTATCTTTTTAATTATGAAGGGATCTTATCTTCCAACTGCTCAGTGGGTGGGTTTATGGGTATACTCATTTAGTCTAATTCTAGTTTTCACGAGTTCAACACTCTATCACTTTGCTCAAACACAAAATCTACGTTACTGGTATAAGAAACTAGACCACACTGCTATTTATTATTTAATTGCTGGGACATATACCCCTTTCTTAAGCATCGCGATTCCTACACAAAAAGCCCATATTCTGCTGATTGCACTCTGGAGCATTGCTGCAATTGGTACACTTTTCAAGTTAGTTTTTATTCATCGTTTTCAAAAAATTTCTTTGCTGGCCTATATTGTAATGGGATGGCTTGCCGTTTTTGTAATGGATGATATGCGTACTTATTTGAGTAAAGACGCATTGATTTTCTTGATTATTGGCGGGTTAGCTTATACGGTCGGAGCATTGTTTTACGCGTTAAAAAAGGTAAGATATACCCATGCGATCTGGCACATTTTTGTGCTTTTAGGTGCAGGAGCACACTTTCTTGCTATCTATTGGTACATTGTTTAGTTCATTTTTCACTCTTATTCAGTGATCCTGAAAGAGTCATGGATGATGTTCTTTCACACTATTCTTTTAGAAAAATATGTCTTTAAAAAGAATAGTAAATTAAAAATAAATTTTAACTGATATAAGGTCTTATATGGAGTCAACTTCTGCGACTGCTGCTCCGGCAGTAGCCACTAATTCAAAAGCGCGGGTTTTGTTTGCAAGCTTAGTCGGTACAACCATTGAGTTCTTCGACTTTTATATCTATGCAACAGCTGCCGTTATTATTTTTCCTCACCTGTTTTTCCCTGCTAGTAGTGGCAGTGCCGCAGTATTACAATCTTTAGCAACCTTCGCCATTGCCTTTATTGCCCGCCCTATCGGTGCAGCATTATTCGGTCATTTAGGAGACCGTATTGGTCGTAAAGCCACTCTAGTTGCAGCTTTGCTCACCATGGGTATTTCAACAGTCTGTATTGGTTTACTTCCAACCTATGCACAAATTGGTCTTGCCGCGCCTTTACTATTGGCTCTATGTCGTCTAGGGCAAGGCTTAGGTTTAGGTGGTGAATGGAGCGGTGCTGTATTACTTGCGACAGAGAATGCACCTGAAGGTAAGCGCGCATGGTATGGCATGTTCCCACAGCTTGGTGCTCCAATTGGCTTTATTTTAGCAACAGGTTCATTTTTATTATTGGGTGCAGCCATTCCTGAGCAGGCATTCATGCAATGGGGCTGGCGTATTCCCTTTATTGCAAGTGCTGTATTAGTGATTGTTGGCTTATATATTCGTTTAAAACTCCATGAGACTCCAGCATTTCAAAAGGTCTTGGATAAGCAAAAAGAAGTAAATATTCCATTTAAAGAAGTCTTAACCAAACATACAGGCAAACTTGTACTTGGTACGATTGCAGCAATCTGTACTTTTGTGGTGTTCTATCTTACGACGGTATTTGCCTTAAACTGGGCAACCACTAAATTAGGCTATGCACGCGGTGAGTTCTTGGAACTTCAACTCTTTGCCACACTGTGCTTTGCTGCATTCATTCCTTTATCGGCTATTTTTGCAGAAAAATTTGGTCGTAAAGCCACTTCGATTGGTGTTTGTATTGCTGCTGCAATTTTCGGTTTGTTCTTCTCTAGCATGTTAGAGTCTGGAAATACGTTAATTGTCTTTCTCTTCTTATGTACAGGCTTGTCAATTATGGGCTTGACCTATGGTCCGATTGGTACCGTTCTTTCTGAACTTTTTCCAACTTCAGTCCGTTATACAGGTTCAGCATTAACGTTCAACTTGGCAGGTATTTTTGGTGCATCTTTTGCTCCACTTATTGCAACGAAGCTTGCTGAAACTTATGGTTTATATGCAGTTGGTTATTATCTTACTGCAGCATCCCTTCTATCACTCATCGCTTTCTTATTTATTCGTGAAACAAAAAATGATGATGTGAATAATCAGATCTAAAAACTAGAAATTCTTATATAAAAAAGCCGGTTCATCATTGACCGGCTTTTTTTACAGATACAGCTTAATTTATTGATGCCGGATTTGCTGGTGTAACGCTATTTGTTACAGCTGGAGCTGCTACATTGCTTGCCGCAACTGCCGCTGGTCCTGCTACAGCTGCTTCACCAATTAAAGCCACTTTTGCTTTTTCTTGGCTCTTCACAGATAAAGCAGGGTTAGTTGCCACAATACGATTAATGTTTGCCGAGTTTGCCGGAGCAATCGCAGTAGTTTGTAAAATAATTGGGCGATTACCTGTGTTACCTAACGTATAGCGAATACCTGTACGAGGACTAATCACAGTTGTATTTTCTTGCTTCACTACAGCTTGAGCCGAAGTTGGCCCTTTTGCTGCAAGTACTTTATCAACCGTTGTCGTTTGAGGGGCTGAAGCTGCTTCTGCTGCGAAAACAAAACTAGGCACAGCAAGAACAGTTAAAAATAAAGGTTGTAATACTTTTTTCATTGTCTTTCCAACATACACTCTGGATGAGAAGTAAATAGCATTTAATGCTTAAAACTGCAAACATTATTCACAGGCTTACTACAAACATAAAAAAAGCAGAACAATTGTTCTGCTTTTTTTCGTTAAGGCAGCTTAAATCTTACCGTGACACTGCTTATATTTTAATCCTGAACCACATGGGCATGGCGCATTGCGGCTTTCTGGAACAGGGAAAGCTTGCTGATCGGCAGACTCGTTCATGGTTTCTTGAGAAACAGTAACTTCTCCAGTTAAACCATCTACATCGTCATGTTCAAAAGAAAGCTTCATTGATTCAGCTTGCTGCTGCTGTTGAGCTTCCATTTCTGCAAGTTCTTCTGGTGTTGGGATATGTACACGAGACAAATCAGTCACAACATCAGTTTTAATAATACCAAGCATATTTACAAACAGGTTGAAAGCTTCTTTCTTGTATTCCTGTTCAGGATTCTTTTGCGCATAGCCACGTAAGTGAATACCTTGACGCAAGTAGTCCATTGCAGCTAAGTGATCTTTCCAATGACGATCAAGAGAGTTTAAAACGAAGTGGCGTTCAAGCATTGCTGCTGATTCATCACCCATTTGAGCACGGCGTTGACGATAACGTTCAATCACTTCATCACTGATTCGTTCAACTAAACCTTCTTCATCCAGACGGCGATCTTGATCTAACCATTCCTGAATTGGCAGCTCAATGCCCAAATCGATACGTAAAGCATTCTCTAAACCTTCAACATCCCACTGGTCATGAATTGACTCAGGTGGAATAAAGTTAGCAATCACGCCTTTCATCACTTCATGATGCATTTCTTCGACGTATTCTTTTAAAGTATTTTCAGCTAACACTTCATCACGTTGTGAATAAATGATCTTACGTTGTTCATTATTCACATCATCGTATTTCAATAAGTTTTTACGAATATCAAAGTTACGAGCTTCAACTTTACGCTGAGCATTCTCAATTGAACGACTCACCATTTTATGTTCAATCGCTTCATTTTCTTGTAGACCCATCGCGCGCATCATTCCGACTACGCGGTCACCTGCGAAAATACGCATAAGGTCATCTTCAAGAGACAAATAGAAACGAGAAACACCAGGGTCACCCTGACGGCCCGCACGACCACGTAACTGGTTATCAATACGACGTGATTCATGGCGTTCAGAACCAATGATGTGCAAACCACCTGATTGTAATACATCTTCGTGGTCTTGTTCCCATTGTGCTTTCAGAAGTGCTTCATCTTCAGCAGTAGGGTTTTCAAGTTTGGCAAGTTTCGCTTTCCAGTTACCACCCAAGATAATGTCTGTACCACGACCCGCCATGTTCGTTGCAATCGTTACTGCATTCGGGCTACCCGCTTGAGCAATAATGTCAGCTTCACGCTCATGTTGTTTTGCATTCAACACTTCGTGATGAATACCAGCTTGCATTAACTTAGAAGATAAAATTTCACTAGCTTCAATGGTCGCTGTACCAATAAGAATCGGTGCCACACCTTGCTCACGAATATTCGTAATTTCCTGAATAATCGCGTCATATTTACCGTTACGGTTTAAATAAATTAAATCGTTTTGGTCATTACGTACCATTGGGCGGTGAGTTGGAATAATCACAACATCAAGGCCATAAATTTCTTTCATTTCCGCAGCTTCAGTATCAGCAGTACCTGTCATACCTGAAAGCTTTTTATATAGACGGAAATAGTTCTGGAATGTTGTGGTCGCTAAAGTCTGGTTTTCAGGCTGAATTTCCAAACCTTCTTTCGCTTCAACTGCTTGATGCAAACCTTCTGACCAACGACGGCCCGGCATTGTACGGCCAGTATGTTCGTCAACAATCACGACTTCACCATCATGAATAATATAGTGAACATCGCGTTGGAATAAGAAATGTGCACGAATAGCGGCAGACACATGGTGAACAAGGCTTAGATTCGTTGCTGAATATAAGCTTTCACCTTCAGCCAACAAGCCCATCTGAATAAGTTCTTGCTCAACAGTTTCATAACCAATTTCGGTCATTTCAACTGAACGCTGTTTTTCATCAATCCAGAAATGCCCGCCATCTGCGACTTTTTCTTCTTTTTGCGGACGTAATCTAGGGGGAATCGTGTTGATTGCAGCATAAAGATGCGAAGAGTCTTCACTTTGACCAGAAATAATTAATGGTGTACGTGCTTCATCAATCAAGATTGAGTCAACTTCATCGATAATGGCATAGTGCAAGCCACGTTGTTTCTTTTCTGCTAAAGAAAACACCATGTTGTCACGTAAGTAGTCAAAACCGAATTCATTATTGGTACCATAAGTAATATCAGCAAGATAAGCTTCCGCTTTTTCTGACGGGCCTTGCATTGAATAGATAGTACCAATAGATAAACCCAAAAATTCAAATAATGGGCGGTTCAACTCAGCATCACGCTGTGCCAAATAATCGTTCACAGTAATGACATGAACGCCTTCGCCACTTAATGCGTTTAAATAACACGCCAAAGTACCCATAAGGGTTTTACCTTCACCGGTACGCATTTCGGCAATCTTACCTTCGTGTAAGGTAATACCACCAATAAGCTGAACGTCATAGTGACGCATGCCCATTACACGTTTGGCAGCTTCACGACACACTGCAAACGCTTCTGGAAGTAATTTATCTAAACTTTCGCCATTATTATAACGTTGTTTGAATTCTGGAGTTTTTGCAGATAAGTCTGCATCGCTTAAAGCTGATATCGTCGGCTCGAGCGCATTGATTTGCTCAACAATTTTGCGCATGCGTTTGAGTTCGCGCTCATTTTTTGTACCGAAGATACCTCCGATCAGACTTGCCAACATGGATAAACTCTCTAAATCTTGCTTGGTCAAATGAATAAACTTTTTCTCAGTCGTTTATTATGGTGCCAGAAATTTGAAGTACAAGGGTTTTGCACAAAACCCCTAAAAAAAATCTGATAGTTAGACGAATGGTTTTATCATTCGCCTAGTCCCCCGTAATGCGCCCTGCCCCTAAAAACGTAACATTAACGCTCATCTATTAAGCATAACTTCCGAGAAATCTAATTTAGCAAATTTACCTTAAAGTTACATTGATTAAGCACATAAAATAGTGAGTTTTAGTCATATATATTTACACTTATATAAAAAACTCATAATAAAATACAAAAACAATAATTTTAATCATAAAGATAATGCTGCATATTTATTGGATCGAATAACAAATTATGAGCAATTGAGGAACGATCATGACACTACGATTAGGAGACACAGCCCCCGATTTTCAACAAGAATCGAGCGAAGGCACAATTAATTTTTATGATTTTTTAGGGGATAGTTGGGGAATTTTATTTTCACATCCAGCCGACTATACTCCTGTATGTACAACAGAGTTAGGTTACACAGCAAAATTAAAAGATGAATTTGAAAAACGTAATGTTAAAGCGATTGCTCTGTCAGTAGATGATGTAGAGTCTCATAAGGGTTGGATCAATGACATTAACGAAACACAAAATACGACTGTAAATTTTCCAATCATTGCAGATAAAGACCGCAAGGTTTCAGAGCTGTATGGATTTATTCATCCAAATGCCAGTGAAACATTGACTGTACGTTCTTTAGTGATTATTGATCCAAATAAAAAAGTTCGCTTAATCATTACCTACCCTGCTTCAACAGGCCGAAATTTTAATGAAGTCTTACGTGTTGTTGACTCATTACAATTAACTGACAAGCATAAAGTCGCTACGCCTGCGAACTGGCAACAAGGTGAAGATGTCGTTATTGTGCCATCACTTAAAGATGAAGAAGAAATTAAACAGCGCTTCCCTAAAGGCTATACAGCGGTTAAACCTTATTTACGCCTCACGCCACAGCCTGAAAGCAATAAAACCGACTAAAGGTTTTTATTGCTTGCAAGACAAACGAAGTGCGTAGGCAAGCATTTGAAAAGTTCGCTACAAGACAAGCGAAGCGCATAGGCAAACATTCGAAACTTTTCGAATAAAAACTGTCAGCGACACGTACGCAACCAGTTAAAAAGTTCATAACAGGACATGCGAAGCAAGTACCAAATTTTTAGAAAATCTTAAGTAAATATCACACTCTAAAAAGTCATCCAACGTGATGGCTTTTTATTTATGTATTGAATACACATGGTTTTTACTGCCCAGATCAGTTATAACTCGAAGCGATTCGGTATAAAAAATAAAAATCATGATCCATAAAATTCATCATTTAAAGTGCGGCAGCATGTGCCCAGTTTGTGCCCCACTCTTTGGACAAAAAGGCTTCCGGGCTGAAGTCGTCTGCCATTGCCTGTTGGTTGAAACCGATCGAGGTCTAGTGCTTATTGATACAGGCTTCGGACTGCAAGATTACCTACATATGAAACAGCGACTAGGTTCATTAGTCCAACGTTTAGGCAAAATTGAGACTAACCTTGAGTTTAGTGCCATCCAGCAAATCCAAAAGCTCGGGTTTAATCCTAAGGATGTACAACATATTTTTGTCACTCATCTTGATTTTGATCATGCAGGTGGAATTTCAGATTTTCCTCATGCCACAGTTCATGTTTTAGCGGCAGAATATAACGCGGCTCAACTACCAAATTTTAAGGGCAAACTTCGCTACAGAAACAATCAATATAAAGACCATCGTTACTGGAACTTCGTTGAATATCAGCAAGGTGAAGCATGGTTTAATCTGGAAAAAGTAAAAGGCTTTCCTCTTTTTCAAGATGAAATTTTAATGGTGCCTTTATTGGGTCACTCAGCTGGTCATTGTGGCATTGCGATAAAGCAACAAAATCAATGGTTATTATTTTGTGGAGATGCGTACTACTCACACCTAGAGTTAAACCCTAAAAATAAATTAAGATCACTTAGTTTGCTGGAAAAAACATTTGCAGAAGATAATGAGAAACGTCTTGTTAATCTCAAACGCTTGCAGCATTTAGCTCAACATGAGCCAACGATTGAAATAATTTGTGCTCATGATCCTTATGAGCTTAACCGGTATCAAACATGAAAAAATTATCACTCATCACACTTGCCATCTGTATAAATTTACAGGGATGTATGCAACATGAAAGTATTGCCCATGAACATAGACCACAAGATTGGGGTACTTTAGTCTCTCAGAGTCATAACTTTTATCAAATTAGTGGTGATGTTTTTCGCAGTGAACAACCCGATGCAACGATGGTTCCCGAGATAAAACGCCATCAAATTGGAACTATTATTAACCTAAGAGCCAAAGCGGCAGATGATTTAGTTTTTAAAAATGAAAATTTTAATCTTGTACATATTCCTATCAACACATGGGCAATTGATCGACAAGATCTATTAGAAGTCATGCAACAAATTAAGATTGCCAAACAGAATAATCAACGTGTTTTATTACACTGCTACCATGGTTCAGACCGTACAGGAGCCAGTGTTGCCATGTATCGAATTATTTTTGAGAATTGGGCAATTGATGATGCGGTCAAAGAAATGAAACAAGGTGGTTATGGCTACCATATTATCTGGAAAAACATTGACCGCCTATTTACACCTGAAAATGTAAAATGGACTCAACAGCAACTGTCGAATTCCAGCAGCTAAAGACTGGATTGCTTTTGTATACAAACGCGATTGATAGGCAAATAAGTTGGCTCAATCACCAACTTATTTATTGTTTTCATTCTTATCAATTACATCGAAAAACATACATTTAAAGATAGATGACCATCAAAAATATGATTTAACTTTATGATTTTCCAAAAGCGGCGTTGCTAAGTAATACCTTCAAAATTTCAGAATCACCACCATCACTGTCTGTCACTAATAAAAATACTTCGCCATCGGATCTCGACTCAAACCAAGTAATCCCTTCAACCTTGATTAGCAGCGTCTGTCCTTTCGCATCTCGAATCAAATGAGCCGCTAAAGCTTTACCATCAGGCGAAAACACCAAAATAAAACTTCCCAAGACAGCACCGTCATCATAGGTATTGAGTGTTTGTTCGACCGCAGCTGTAGCAACAATCAAATTTTTATCCGCTAAAAAACAAGCATCTGAAATGCCACTTGCTGAACCATCAAGCTCAGTTAAGCTCAGTTTGAGCGAATGTATAAGTGCATTTGCTAAGGATTTTCCTGCTTGAATTTTGATTAAATCAAAGACTAAAACCCCATGATGGAGATTTATGTTACCACGTTGAAAGATATAGAGATAACGATGGTCTGAACATATGGCTTCTATATTGAGATCAGCCCCGCCTGTTAATTCAACCTGATGCTGCAAAAAATCATAATCAACCGCATCCAAGAAAGCTCTGACCTGATCATTGGCAGGGTTATAGAGTAATGCTCGTTTTCGATTTTCTGTAGAACCCGAGCCCATCACCAAAAGCTGTGATTGTCCGTTCCAACTTATGGAGGTTAAAGCTTCAAAATCAGGCTTCTGTTCTTTGCTTAATGCACTTAGCGGTATTTGCTCTGAAGGATCAAATAACGGAATTTTTTCAAAGACCGTTGCATCGGCCATGTTCTGGGTTCGATTGATTCTTAATAAATAAGGGAGATTATCACCAACAAAATAAACATCATCCCCCACACAAGCAACTCCAGACAGCGCGCTAATCACTGAATCTTGTGCAAAAACAAATCGTTCTAATATTTTGATCGTTGTATTCATCTTCAAGATCCCCTATTGAATGGAACACTCCTCACAAGAATAAAGCCTTTGAAGTGTTCCTGATTTGATTTAGGGGATGATCAGCCGTTATCGCTGATCAAGCGGCACCCAGTCAATTACCCAAGCCGATTTCATATTTAAACTTGAATCAGAAGTAATTTTCTTACGAGCCGCATCTGCTGTATCACGGTCTTTCGCTGGTCCAACCATAATACGGATTCCCTTGCTGGTTTGGCTCGTAGTTACCTTGTAGCCTTTAGCTCGTAATTTAGAAACAACTGAATCTGCATTTGCTTGGTTAGCAGCCAATGCAACTTGCACCATCCACTTTTTATCACCATTTTCAAGTAGCTCACGCGCTTTTTCAGCATCAGCTTTTTTATCGGCTTCTGCTTTACGTTTAGCATCTGATGCTTTCTTATCTGCTTCTGCTTTGTGTTTCGCTTCAGCTGCTTTCTTGTCAGCTTCTGCCTGACGTTTTGCCTCAGTTGCTTTCTTATCTGCTTCTGCCTGACGTTTTGCTTCAGCTGCTTTTTTATCAGCTTCTGCTTGGCGTTTAGCATCTGATGCTTTCTTATCTGCTTCTGCTTGGCGTTTTGCTTCAGCTGCTTTCTTGTCAGCTTCTGCTTGTCGCTTGGCATCAGCCGCTTTTTTATCGGCTTCTGCTTTTGCACTATCTACAGATTTTTTATTCACATCAGTTTGTGGACTTTTTACTTTACCATCGCTGCCGACAACTTCCGGCGGAATATTGTCTGAACTTTCTTGAGCAGCGGTACGACGTGCATTAATCGCAGCATATTCGGCAGCCGCTTTACGAGCAGCATCGGCTTCAGCTTGCTGCTGCATTGCTAAAAACTCAGCTGCACGTGCTTCCTGTTCTGCAACAGCCTTTTCACGCGAACGGCGTTGTTCTTCTAGCAAACGCTTTTCTGTTGCAACATCAACCGCTAGAGGTTGTAGTTGTACCATTTGTCCTTCGGTTGCTTGCTTTGGCTTAGTTTGAGTTTTTGGTGATGTGGATGGTTGAACTTCAACCTGCTTTATTTCTTCATTTCCTTTTAGAAGTAATGCTGCCAATAAAACACCACCACCCAGTAAAACAACACCACCCATCCAGCGTTGTTTGTTATTCATTGACATTCTTCCAAATACTCCCAAATCGCTTCTAAAGTATGAAACGAACCACAGGCCAAAATCAGCTGATTGTTATTTGTTTGCTCAAGCGCTGATTTAAATGCCTCTTTGATATTGCCATATTGTTGTACTGTCTGACCTTGCAAGGCATCAGTGAGTTGCTGAATCGATGCAGCACGCGGCACATTCAACTCAGCAATTTTCCAATGTAAAACAGTAGGTTTCAATAAGTCGACTACTGATTTTATATCTTTATCTGCCAGCATTGAAAATACTGCGACAACTTCTGTGTACTGTTTATTGTATTCTAAGAAATTTCGCAATTGCTTTAACAAAAATTCAACACCATGTGGATTGTGTCCGGCATCAAAAATTACCGTTTTCCCTTCCACTTGACGCTGTTCAAAACGCCCTGCTAAGCGTGCAGTTTGAATACCTTTTTCTAAAGCAGACTGAGAAATTTCAAGTCCGCTATTTAAAATGGCTGCAACCGCCCCCGCAATATTTTCGATGGCTAAATGGCCTAAAGGAAGCTTTAAAGTGGTTCCTTCTGAAGCAAAGTACCAGTTTTGCTCATCATCGGCGAGTTTATAAAAATAATCACGATTAACGGTATATAAAATTGCTTGCGTGCTTTCTGCTTTATCTTGAATTGCTTGAGGTAGAAGTTGTTCGCCAGCAAAGACAACCGGAATTTGTGGACGAATAATACCTGCTTTTTCAAAAGCAATTTTTTCAATGGTATCGCCTAACCAATCGGTATGATCTAGGCCAATATTAGTAATAATCGCAACGTTGGGATCAATTACATTAACAACATCTAAGCGCCCGCCCAAACCGACTTCGAGCACCCATACATCACATTGCTGTTGTTTAAAAATGACAAAAGCAGCCAAAGTGGTTGCTTCAAAAAAAGATAAGCTTAAATCACAATCGCGACGAGCCTGATCGACTTGAACAAAAGCATCAATCAAACTTTGATCATCGACTTCGACTCCACCTAATTTGACTCGTTCATTAAAGCGATAGATATGGGGTGACTGGTATAACCCAACTTTATAACCCTGCTCATTTAATATAGCAGCTAATGTAGTTGTCGTTGAGCCTTTACCATTCGTTCCGGCTACTGTAAAAACTTTAGCAGTAGGCTGAGTTACGCCCAGCTTTTCTGCCACAGGAATTACACGTTCCAGACCAAGATCTATCCCTGTAACGTGAACATGGCTCCAATAATTGAGCCATGTATCTAAAGAGTCTATTGAAAGTGGAGCTTGTTGATTCAAGGTAAGTTCATCAATTTCGATACAAGTCGAGATACAGTATCACGTAAAGCATGACGATGAACAATCTGATCGATTACGCCATGATCAAGCAAATATTCAGCACGTTGGAATGGCTCTTCCAATGTTTCACGTACAGTTTGTTCAATTACACGTTTACCAGCAAAGCCAATCATCGCTTTCGGTTCAGCAATATGAATATCACCTAACATTGCTAAAGAAGCTGTTACACCGCCATACACAGGATGTGTTAACACCACGATGTAAGGTAAGCCTGCATCTTTTAATTTTTGGATCGCCGCTGAAGTACGTGCCATTTGCATAAGTGACAACATGCCTTCTTGCATACGTGCGCCACCAGAAGCTGCGAAACAGATTAATGGTTGACGTTTTGCAATAGCAAGTTCAGCAGCCTGAACAAAACGGTCACCCACTACAGTACCCATAGAGCCGCCCATAAAGTCGAACTCAAAAGCACATGCAATCATATCCACGCCATTTAAATTGCCTTGCATTGCAATTAAAGCTTCTGTTTCACCAGTTTTGCTTTGCGCTTCACGCATACGGTCTGGATATGGTTTAGTGTCGACAAACTTTAATGGATCTTTCGCGCTAAACTCTTGACCCAATTCAGTCACGACATTATCGAAGAACCAATTTAAACGATCACGAGCTTTCATTCGTAAGTGTTCATCACACTGCGGACAAACATACGCATTGAAAGAGATTGCTGTACGTGTCACTAGAGCATGACATTCAGGGCATTCAATCGTTGGCTCAGTAAATGTTGCTTTGAGAATTTGTTGCTCATTTGCGACTTCAATACCTGGAACCGGACGTTTTGTCCATGGTGTCGAAGGGCTAAGAACTTTCCCTGATTTCACTTCTTGATTCATACTAACTCATCGAGCGCTGCTCGAAGCTCCTTGACTTTATTCACCGTCTGTTCAACAGCGTCATCCGCTGCCAACGTTGCAAAATTTTTAACGAAAGCACTACCTACAATCACAGCATCAGCAACACTACCCATTGCTTTTGCTGAAGCGGCATCACTAATACCAAAACCAACACCAACTGGAATATCAGTGGCATTTTTGATTTTCTGAATACGTGCAGCAGCTTCTGCCGTATCTAGTGTTGCTGCTCCTGTTACACCTTTAAGTGAAACATAGTAGATAAATCCACTTGCCTGATTTGCCACATGTTGAATGCGTTGGTCTGTAGAAGTTGGCGCGAGCAAGAAGATTTGATCCATGTCATGTTGCTTCAACACAGCACCAAACTCTTTTGACTCTTCCGGCGGTAAATCCACCAGCAATAAGCCATCTACGCCACACTGTTTCGCATGAGAAATAAACTTCTCGTAACCGATCACTTCAACCGGATTTAGATAACCCATTAAAACAACAGGTGTATCCTGATCCTGTTCACGGAACTCCTTTACCATATTAAGAGCATCTAATGTGTTAGTCCCTGCTGCAAGCGCACGTTCAGCTGCAAGCGCAATTACCGGACCATCAGCCATTGGATCTGAAAATGGTAAACCAAGCTCAATGACATCTACTCCTGCCGCAACCATTTTATGCAGTAACGGAACTGTTACTTGCGGTTGTGGATCACCCGCCATAACATAAGATACAAGCGCTTTACGTTGTTGGGACTTAAGCTTTTCAAAACGGGTGGCAAGACGTGACATAGGGTTGTGCTTTCCTTGAATTATTTAAAATTGAGGAGTTGTTTGTAGAAATACAAGAACATCGCATTTTAACGCTATTTTTTGTCCATTGAACAGGTCTAACGTTATGGCGATATTCGATTGTATGATTCATACAACCCATGGCGTACATTTATCAATATTTTGAAACTTTTCTCAATGATCAAAGCTTCCTATTTTCGAGCCATTATTAGATCGTCATCTGAATAGAAAATCGCCAAAAAAAGATTATTTCACTGCATTTTTATTGGTTAGCTGTAATTGTCTTTTTCTTGTCAGCAAGGTTTGTCCTGTCAAATTTTTATGGGCCCGTGCAAGTGCTGACTGGTCCGAATATCCCAACTGTTCAGCAATTAAAGTGAGGCTTGCATTTTGGTTGAGTAATATCTCACAACGTCTCATGCGCTCTGCATCTAAAATTAATTTAAATGAAGTGTTTAATGACTGTAGTTGGCGCTGTAAGCTTCGTACTGAAATATTTAACTCGATGGCAATATCTTCTATTTTAGGCGCTTGCTGTCTTTGCTTAAAATATTCATGCACGATCCAATGTATTTGCTGAGCTAAATCTGTTTGTATTTTACGCTGAGCTAACGCCTCTTCTGCCTGTTTCACCAAAAGTTGCATTAAGGTCGGGTCTGCATGTTGAGGGCGAATACTTAGCCCCTCACTTGCAAAAGTTAATGCATAGTAAGGTTTTCCAAATGATAATTTGCATTGAAAGAAACGCTGATAGTGCACTAAAGGACCACGTGCGCTGTGCACAAACTCAACTTGTTGCAAGAGAAAATCATGCAATGGGGCTATTTGTTTAGCAAGTTGTACCATAGCTGCCAAGGTCAATTCACAAAGTATAATATTACTGTCATCAACCAACGGCCAATACAAACGAATTTTAGAAGCATCTTGCTCGATTTGCATAGGCACGACTTGCTCACCGTCAATCACCAGACGGTGAAACTTCATGATATATTCAAGAACCTCTGCAAAGCTACCACTTCGGGATGCCATATATCCCAATACACCAAAATTGGCAGGTGTAATACAAGTTGCCATTTCCAAAGCTAAATTGGAAACTTGTAGTCGAGATTCGGTCAGCTCTAAAAGCTCAAGAAAAAAAGTTAAAGGTGATTGAGCATCGATAGATGCAGATAAAATATTTTGAACTTGGCGAACTTGAACATCTGTTAGATTTAATGCCTGCCAGTCCATCCCCTTTTCTTTTAAGTAAGTATTCCAAAGGTAAAAATAACCATTTGAAATCGTAAATTCCTGCATGGCGCATCCTTTTTTTACTGCCATCTTGTCGTAAACTGTATAAAAATTGGCAATAACTGTCAAAACAAAGCCGACCAGTCGCGACATACTAGTGAACAAGTTAGATGCGAGAAATAAAAATATGAACGCACATGTTTCTTATCAGGTCAATCCAGTGGTTCGTAAAGATCTAGATTTTCATTTAAACGAAGCACCTCGCTTTTGGTTTAATAATGATCCTTTTTTGACTCGTATGTTCGATGCACTCAGCTTAACCTTTCCAGATGGAGAGCGTTATTTTATTGAATGTGTTCGTATGTTCCGTGACAAAATTGATGATCCAGAACTACAAAGACGAGTTGTGGACTTTATTAAACAAGAAGCTCAACATGGTATTGCTCATGACAAAATGAATCAGATCATGAAAGAGCAAGGCATGCCCGTTGACCAGTTCACAACCACGCTGAAGAGGATTTTCCGTTTTGAACTGACAAAACGCTCACCGCAATACAACATTGCCATGACTGCTGCTGCCGAACATTTAACAGCCTTAATGGCAGAGACGTTTTATAGCAACAAAAAAACATTGGAAAATGCACATCCGTATGTTCGAGCACTGTTTGCGTGGCATGCCATTGAAGAGATGGAGCATCGGGATGTTGCTTTTGACGTCATGAAACAAGTCGGTGAAGTGCCTGAGTCAACACGTCGCTTTGTATTAGTGGCTACAACAGTATTAATGTTTGGTTTTACGCTTTATCGTACCAATGTCATGTTGAAATGTGATGGTTTTAGTTCGAGAGAAAGACTCTTGATGAGCCTTAAGGGTTTACCTTGGTTCTTTGGCAAAAATGGCACATTAACAGCCATGAAAAGCCAATATCTAGACTGGTTTAAAAAAGATTTTCATCCAAGTCAGCATCCGGTAATTCGTCAATATCCTGTTTGGATTGAAACACTCGAAAAGACAAATGACCCAATTGCAGCTGGCGAAGCATTCTGGCAAGCAGGTTTATAACCTGCTTGTTACCATTTTGCGTAATGTTGTTCTAATAAACCATATTGCTCATTGCAAGTGATGACATCATTCGTCTCATGCTCAATCGTGCCACTAATTTTAGCTTGCCACTGATTGAACTGGCTTCCAATCATTCTTAAATTAATATTTTCGTATCTACACCAACCAATATGGATTTGCAGATTAAGCTTTTGATCTAGAGAACTAATTTTCCAAAGTTCATCATTTACTTTTTCAAATAAAACATCAGTCAGTGGAAATAAAACCCCATTAATCCATAAACAGTTTTCATTACCAAAGCTTTCATTAACACCAGAAGCTAAATTTAAACCAATACGCCGCCCTTGCTCATCCCAGAAATTACATGAAAGCCAGAACCAAGCCGTTTCAGGTCGCAAAAAACCACAAGTATCGTCTAAAGATGCAAAAGTCTTTTCATCAAATTGTACAACTTGGTTTTGTTTATTAATAAACATCCCTTCTACCCCCAGCGTCGTCTGCTTTTGAGTATAGGTCCAACCATTAATTCCTGTCGGTGTACATAAACTTAATATATCGGTGCCAGCACAAAAAATCCGTGCACTGAGTTTAATCTCACCATATTTAGTGACTCGAATGTACCGCACACCATTCGCATGCTGAATATCAAATTGATAAGGCGATTTAGAAAAATAGCTTTGATTAAACAACGGCTGTTCATCAAGATAGGTTTTATGCCCTAAAGGCTGAATCGCATTCCATTCAATGACCTGCTGGGTTTCATGATCATAAATATAGAAAAAACCGTGTCCTACCCAGCCAATATCCGCAATGGCCAGACCAATACTGTAGTGTTTATGTTGAATGCCACAGAATTTAAATTTCTTGTATTTTAATTGCTTACGCCAGCCTTTTAAGACCTTACCATAAGGGGTTTTATAAATATAATGTTGTACATGAATGGTTGACGGTACAGATTCAAAACGCCCATAACGAGGCTGTCCATTTTCTTGAATTAAATCCATTTACCCACTTCCATATGAATATTAGATTTCAAATGACCTATACCACGGTCAAATACGTATTTTCCCAAATCGTTGCAGCAAAATCGCCTTTTATTAAATGAATATAGCGCCCTGCTACACAATCTACCGCTAAGCAGTCATCAATATCAATGACTCGATCTGTATGCGCTTTTTGCCACTGTTGATCTAAAAATTGTTTACCCAATTGTTTTGCAATAACAGCATTGGGTGCAACAACAAACTCATACCGATGGAGCTCACCGAACTCATGAGCATTATATCCACCCAGATTAATTAAATATAACTTTAAGTCATCTGGTTTTGGTGCTGCGTCAGTAAAATGAATTTGATAATTTTGCTCTTGAGATTTTAGTCCCGAAAGCTTAGCCCAAGCATCAATATGTAATCCTTGAGCCTCACCAAACCAAGCCTGTTTAAGTTGAGGATAAACTTCTTCCAAAGTATCTCCTACAGCCATGACAACATCATGAACTTCTGTATTTGCGCGTGCATGACGCCCACCCAACATTACCATAAACAGACTTGGCATTTTTATTCCCACTTACATCTCAACCATTTCTACGCCATCAATGCGTGCAACAGTCATTAAATCTTTATCACCACGGCCTGAAACAGTCGCAATAATAATCTGATCTTTAGACATGGTCGGTGCAAGCTTAGAGACATACGCCATGGCATGTGAGCTTTCAAGAGCAGGAATAATCCCTTCGATTTTGGTTAAATCACGGAAGCCTTGTAGAGCCTCTGTATCATTAATCGGCACATACTCAACGCGCTTCATATCTTTCAAGAAGCTATGTTCAGGACCAACACCCGGATAATCCAACCCAGCAGAGATACTGTGTGTTTCGATAATCTGGCCTTGCTCATCACTCATCAAGTAAGTACGGTTACCATGTAACACACCAACGTGACCCGCATTTAACGGCGCAGAGTGTTTACCAGTTTCAATACCAAAACCAGCAGCTTCAACACCATACATTTTCACATTGGCATCGTTTAAGAATGGGTAGAACAAGCCCATTGCATTTGAACCACCGCCCACACAAGCAACCAATGCATCTGGTAAGCGACCCGCTTGTTCCAAAATCTGTTTACGTGCTTCACGCCCAATAATTGACTGGAAATCACGTACAAGTTGTGGGTATGGGTGAGGACCTGCCACAGTACCAATCACATAGTAAGTACTATCAACATTGGTTACCCAGTCACGCATCGCTTCGTTCATGGCATCTTTAAGCGTTTTTGAGCCACTTTGCACAGGCACAACTGTTGCACCCAATAAACGCATACGATAAACGTTCATCGCTTGACGCTTAACGTCTTCAGCACCCATGTAAACAACACATTCAAGGCCCAAACGTGCTGCAATTGTTGCAGTTGCTACACCGTGCTGCCCTGCACCAGTCTCGGCAATAATACGTTTTTTACCAGAAAGCTTTGCCAATAGCGCCTGACCAATCGTGTTGTTTACCTTATGTGAGCCTGTATGGTTCAAGTCTTCACGTTTCAGGTAAATTTGTGCACCACCTAACTCTTTTGACCATCGCTCAGCATAATAAAGTGGACTAGGACGACCTACATAGTAGGCGAGATCGCGGTCGAATTCTGCCAGAAACTGTTCATCATTTTTCATGCGGGAATATAGATTTTCTAAATCTTCTAATGCCGCCATTAGAGTTTCTGACACAAAACGTCCGCCATGGATACCGAAATGCCCTGCGGCATCTGGGTACTGTGTATAGTCAATCACATTGTTTTGCTGATCCACGTTGGACTCCTTGCATAAATCGTTCAATGAGTTGTTGGTCTTTTATACCTTTTGCGGACTCTACGCCTCCGCTCACATCTACTGCAAAAGCACCGGTAGTATGAATAGCGTCAATGACATTGTCAGGGGTTAAACCGCCTGCCAAGATTAAAGGAATATCAAGTTTTGGGAATTTAGACCAGTCAAACTGATGTCCTGTGCCCCCTTTAAGCTCAGGATGCCACGCATCGAGCAATACAGCACTGGCACCAGCCATCTGATATTTTTGAATTTCAGCAATTACATCTAAATCAGGTTTAACCTGAATCGCTTTATACCAGCGACGTTTGCAATGACGAGCTATCTCCTGACATTGTTCTGGAGTTTCATCGCCATGTAGTTGTAATACATCTAGGGGAACACAATCAAGTACATCCTGAATTTCATTAGCACTTGCATTAACAAACAAACCAACAAGTTGTACATAAGGAGGAATAAGTTTAACTAATTCTTGTGCCTGCTCGAGTGTGACATGTCTTGGACTTGGTGGAAAAAATACAAAACCAATTGCATCAGCTCCAGCCGCAACTACTGACTGAACATCTTGAGGGCGAGTAATTCCACAGATTTTCGCTCGTGTACGTTTTTGGTTTGATGGGCTCATGATCTGCCTAAACTACAACCATTTCTTAAAATAAGCGCCATTGTAATGCAATTTTTGTCCCTTGCGTAAAAGTTCTCTGGGAATTGGGCTAAATGACATTGTATGAAATAAATCGCCACTTTATACTGCGTAAAATTGGAAGCAAGTGTAAGCAATTAATGCTTTAGGGAAGCTGGTGAAAGTCCGGCACTGCCCCCGCAACGGTAACAATGTAAAGCATATTTTTTAAGTCGTTCTCGACTTACACCACTGCAATGATGTGGGAAGGTGAATATGTCCATAAATTAAATATGGCGCTGAAGTCCGGAGACCTACTTGTTTCATCTATCTACCCGATCATTCACGTGGGGTGAATGTATGGAGCATGTTATGTCTAAGTCTTTTCAACCTACTCGTCTGGTAGGGGCTATCGCTATTGCGATGGGGTTTTCACCTGTTATTTTTGCTGAAGATACAACCAACGCAACTCAGCTTGATCCAATTGTAGTGACTGCTTCAAAAAGTGCTGAAAAAGCGAGTGAAGTTCCAGCGCGTATTTCAGTGATTTCAAAAGAAGAAATTGAAAAAAATCCTACTTCAAATTTATCTAATATCTTACAAAAAGATGCATCTATTTATATCAAACAGAATGGCGGTCTTGGACAAGGTACTAATCTTTTGATTCGTGGTACAAATCCAAATCATGTACTGTTATTAAAAGATGGAGCACGTCTAAATACTCCAAATACCCTTTCTCCCATCTACCCTGAACTTTTAGATACAACTAATCTTGACCGCGTTGAAATCTTAAAAGGCCCTGCATCAGTTCAATATGGTACTGATGCGATTGGTGGTGTGATCCAAATGATTACATCTACACCTGAAAGAAACTCTGCATTCGTTACAGGTATTTATGGTGAAGATAATACTTATAAGGCAATTATTGGGACAGATTTAGTCAGCAATGAAGGGTTCTTTGCTCAAATTCGTGGGCAAAGTATGGAAAGTGATGGAACGCATATTTTCAACACTCAACCAGACAATTTAAAAGCTGCTTATGATCAAAAAGGTTATAGCGCAAAAATAGGTTATGACAATAAGAACAACCTAAATGCAAATGTGGAAATTTCTCAAAACAAGGGCGCTAATAATTATTCAGACAATGGTGGCATAAGCAATACAGCTAAACGTGAGTTTGACAATCAATTAGTCAGTACCAGAGTCGAATATAAACCGACATCTAATATCACTATAAATACAAGATATTCTAATTTTAAAGATACACAAGAGTATCGTGAATCATCACCTTATCATGCCGACACTAAACGCAATGAAGGTGATTTAAATGTTAAGTGGCAATTTACACAAGCACAAAATATTTTGGTTGGCGCAAGCATTGATAATACAGAGTATCAAGATGCCTCTATTTTAAATGGAAAGCAAGATATTGATTCTGCTGGCTATTATCTACAACACCAATATAAAACTGATAAAATCAGCACGCAATTAGGCGTACGCCTCGAAGATAATGAAAAATTTGGAACACATAATGTAGGACAAGGGGCTGTTCGTTACTTTGTATTACCGTCAACCAGTATCTATGCAAATATCGGAACAGCATTTAGAGCCCCTTCACTTACTGAATTGTATTATCACAACGAAGCTGATTATGGTTCTTTTGGAATTTATCATACTTATGGGAATACTAATCTAAAACCAGAAGAAAGTACTTCATATGAAATTGGCTTAGATCATCAGTTTACTCCTGCATTAACAGCATATTTATCTGCATACAAAACAGAGGTCAAAAATTTAATTGCATCAACTTCAAGTTTTGATGCTGCAACCAATACAACGACAAGTACTTATGAAAATCTAAACAAAGCACAATTTTCTGGTGGAGAGGTTGGTTTTAAATGGAAACAAGATGATCTATTTTTATCGACTGAATATGCCTATGTAAAAACTGAGAATAAAGAAACTGGTTTAGAAATTGCTTATCGTCCTAAGCAAACACTCACCTTAACTACAGGTTTAGAGAATACTGTTTACGGTGTTAGCGCTTCACTTATTGCCCGCTCTAACTCTAATGCTCAGAATAGCTCTAATCCACAAAAAGTCCCAGGCTATGCTACTGTCGATTTAAATGCTTACTGGAATATCAATCCAAACGTTAAAGTATTTACTAATATCGAAAATGTAGGTGATACTGAATATAAAACAGTTTACAACTTTGGTAACTGGTATGTGAATGGTGGTCGTCAAGCTTCTGTTGGCGTAACTTTCCGTTATTAATTTTTCACTCCAACGATAAAAATATTTTCTTAACTCCAGTTTCGGGGTAATGTTCTGACCGACATTATCCCCTTTTTTATGTTCAGGATATCCATCATGGGACACCGTTTAAGCAAAATCTATACACGCACAGGCGACTCAGGTACAACAGGTTTAGGCGATGGCTCTCGTGTTGCCAAAGATGATTTAAGGGTTACAGCACTTGGTGATGTCGATGAACTCAATGCCATTATTGGCGTTCTTCGTGCTCAAATCACTGCAAGTCAAGTGAGCAACAAAGCTGATTGGGATAAAAGTCTAAGCCTTGTTCAGCATTGGCTTTTTGACTTAGGCGGCGAGGTTTGTATTCCAAACTACAATTTACTTCAGCCTGTTTGCATTGAATTTCTTGAAAAAGAAATTGACCGTATGAATGAAGACTTACCGATGCTGAAAGAGTTTATTCTACCATCAGGCTCTTTAACTTGCAGTTATGCCCATCAGGCACGTGCCGTTTGCCGCCGTGCAGAACGATCTCTAATGTCAGTACAAACACGCGACCAGAATATTCAAACCACGGCACTCCAACTTTTAAACCGTCTGTCTGACTGGTTGTTTGTCGCATCTCGTGCTTTACAACGTGCTGAAGGTGGACAAGAAGTGCTTTGGCAAAAAAATATTAATGAGATTATTTAAAAATAGATTAGATTAAACATGGTCTCTGCTCCTTTGAAGAGACCATCATTAAAAATAGTTGATAGAAGAAAATTATGCGCATTATTGGTCATCGTGGTGCACGCAAAGAAGCTCCTGAAAACACACTAGGTGGTTTTCAGCACTTAAAAAATCTAGGTATTCGTTGTGTCGAATTTGATATTCGTCAGCTTCAAGATCAAGAATTAGTTGTTATCCATGATGACAACTTTTTACGTACCGCAGGAATAGATCAAATTGTTGAGCAATCTAATTTGTCTCAAGCATTATCATTTGATCATCGTCAAAACTGGCCCAATTGGCCAAACTCTGAACCAACACCTACACTTACAGGCGTTTTAAACTTACTTGATAACTTCGATCATATTGAAGTTGAAGTGAAAGCTGTAAGAGACATGGCTTTAGCAGAAAGACTCGTTCAAAAGCTTGAGACTGAATTGCAGGGTTTTGAGAAAGTCGTAACAATCACAAGTTTTGACCTTCAGATCCTAACAGCTTTACGTGAGATGAATTCTCAATTTAAACGAGGCTTATTAGTTGAACTTCCAGTGGGTGCAATCGCAATTGAACTCGCTCATCAATATGGTTGCTGTCATATTGGCTGGCATGATCAACTCGCAACAGATGAAATGATTAGGCTTTCACAACAAGCAAACCTAAATATTAGTGTTTGGACAGTAAATGACATTGAACGAGCTAAATCTTTACGGGATTTAGATGTACAAGGGCTAATTACAGATATTCCAACTGCGATGTTACAAGCGCTTTAGATATAAAAAAGGTGGTAAAAACCACCTTTTATTATTTCTTTTGTGCCTGAATGAGACGTTGCCCACTCTGATCAAGTAAATATAACGTATTACCTACTAACTGAAATTTTTGAATACGCTGTAAAGAATCAATCAACTCTGCCTCTTGAGCCAACGCACCATCACAACTTGAATGTCCTGCATTGACCTGCATATCAAGTTTCTGTTGACTGAAATCAAAAGTATATCGACCAAAAACGCCATTACAGCCCGTATGGCCTGATACTGTTTTGACAGCAGAATTTAAAGAAAGAACTGGCCATTGGTTAAAAAACTTAGCCTTGTGACCATTAATTTGGGTAATCTGCCAATCAATATCTTGAATGCCATCAGGACTCACTCTCTTTTTTACTACAGGAGGTTGTACGCGATGGACTGGTTTTACTTGAGCTTTCTGGCCTTTCTGAATATTTTGTTGTGGGGTACTTTGACATGCAGCTAATACAAGACTGATCGTGATCAAGATAGACTGCAATGATAATTTTCTTGCAATATCAATGTTGTTCTTTTTTTTCAATCGTTGTACGTTCATTAAACAACTTCTCCTACTTGAAAAACTCTGTGACATAGTTTAAATCTGTTACCGTTCTTTCAATACATCTGTACAATAATGTTAGTGATTCTCACTAAGCACGTGCTAATATGAAGGATAGAATAGCAATATATCTTGATGATTGGTTTTGCTATGTCGTTTTGTCTTTGTACCTTGTCTGACAAGGTTTCTAGGAGCGCTGCCGGATATGACTTCCGCCCCACTCAAAGCCCCAATTAACTGGACCGCTAGCATTACCTTAATTGGTTTACCAATTCTTGCTGCAATCATAATCCCGATTTATGCGTATTATTATGATTTTAGTGTAAGCGCATGGGTAAGCTTAATTTTTCTTTTAGCTCTAAGTAGTATGGGGATTACTGCTGGTTATCACCGCCTGTGGGCTCACCGAGCTTATGAAGCGTCGTTACCACTTAAAATTCTTTTAATGATTGGTGGTACATTTGCCGTGCAAAATAGTATTTTGTTCTGGGCATCTGGTCACCGTACACACCATCGACATGTTGATCATGTTGATGAAGATCCATATTCAATTAAGCGTGGTTTTTGGTATGCCCATATGGGTTGGATGATCCGCGATCATTCACCATCTGAGCCAGATTTTAAAAACGCACCAGACTTATTGAACGATAAACTGGTCATGTTCCAGCATAAATACTATGGTTTACTCGTAGTTGCAGTTCATGTTGGAATTTTAGGCTTAATTGGTTGGGCAACTGGCGATTTGTGGGGTGTAGTCCTCATAGGTGGTCTATTGCGTTTAATCATTAGCCATCAAGTGACTTTCTTTATTAACTCGCTTTGCCACATGTGGGGTAAACGTCCTTATACAGACGAAAACACTGCACGTGATAATTTCTGGTTAGCCATTGCTACCTGGGGCGAGGGTTACCATAACTATCATCACATCTTCCAATACGATTATCGTAATGGTGTGAAATGGTGGCAATATGATCCAACAAAATGGCTGATCTGGTCATGTTCTAAACTTGGTTTAGCTAAAAATTTACGTCGTATTCCAAGCTTTAATATTAAAAAAGCAGAATTGGCGATGAAATTTAAATACGCTGAACAAGACCTTGCTATTTATGGTCACAATGTAAATGCAGATATGACTCAGATGAAACAACGTATTGCTCAGGAATACGAAGCTTTTACTCATACATTAAATGACTGGGCAAAGCTAAAAGAGCAAGAACTACAAGCGAAAAAAGCAGCAATGGCTGAAAAGATTCATAGAATGGATCACAAGCTTAAAGTTGATTTTCAATTGCTTGAACACCGTTTAAGTCATCATCGTGAGTGTTTAGAAACGTTAATGCGTAACATTAAAAAGAACACTAATGTAGTATCAGACTAAAATAAATTCTGCTCTAAAATAGCTCTTTCGGGAGCTATTTTTATGCCCGCTTTTTAACTATGGTATAGTGAAATCTGCTTTCTCTATTTTGCCAAGCCCATGCAATTTAATCCGCTTTACCCTTCACTCTCGTCTAAATTATTCCATGTTCAGCAACCATCCCCATTACGTGGTGCAAAAGCAGGCCATTTCAATACTGCTTTGGCTGATGAGCTGCAATGGTCAGAAGACGAAAAAAATGCATGGGTTGAAATCTGTAGCGGACAGCGTACTTTCTCTGAATTTCCTTCTCTTGCTATGGTCTATGCTGGTCACCAATTCGGACAATGGGCGGGTCAACTCGGAGATGGTCGTGGCTTACTGATTGCGCAAATACTTAATACAAAGGGTCAAACCATAGATCTACATCTAAAAGGTGCAGGCCCGACACCCTATTCAAGAATGGGAGACGGACGCGCAGTGTTGCGTTCTGTGGTTCGTGAATATTTAGCTGGGCATGCTTTAAATGCTTTAGGAGTCGCTTCTAGTCACGCGGTAGGTTTTACAACCTCCACTCAAGGGGTACAGCGCGAAAAACTAGAGTTAGGCGCGATGTTACTCAGAACATCTGAATGCCATATCCGTTTAGGGCATTTTGAATGGATTAATCAATATGCTCCAGAGTTACTGCCAGAATTCACTCAAAAATGTATTGAGTGGCATTATCCTGAATGTCTAGAAACTGAGAACCCTATTTTATCCTTTGCCAAAAAGGTGGTTGAGCGTACTGCAATCATGATTGCTAAATGGCAGTTGGTTGGATTTGCTCATGGTGTGATGAATACAGACAATCTCAACATTACTGGTTCTACACTCGATTTTGGTCCATATGGCTTCGTGGAACGCTTCCGTCCGAACTGGATTAATAACCACTCGGATTATCAAGGCCGTTATACTTACCAAAATCAACCAAGTATAGGTCATTGGAATTTATGGACGTGGTTAAATAACTTAATCCCTCTCGCTGAGCCTGAACAAAAGGATCAGTTCAAAGAAGAGTTAGCGCGTTGCTTAGAACAATTTGAACCAACCTTCATGGAACATTACACAACTGGTTTATGTCAAAAAATGGGACTTCCCCATTTTCATAAAGACAGTCTTGATTGTAGTTTTAGTTTTTTAAAAATCTTACAAACTGAACAACTCGACTACACTCAGAGCTTTATCCGACTTCAAAATAAAGAATATAAAACTTTACGAGATGATTGCCTTGATATTCGACAGTTTGATGAGTTTCTTAGTCAATATCAAAGCATTCGTGAACATCAAGATACTGATGAACTTGATGCAAACATGCAGGAAGCAAATCCGATTTATATTTTACGGAATCACATGGCTCAACGTGCTATTGAGGCAGCTGAGCGAGATGATTTTAGCGAAGTAGATCGTTTATTTAAGCTGCTTGATCAGCCATATACAAGACAACCAGAATTTGAACAGCCACAAGATTTAGGTCCTTTACCAAGTGACGTACCAGATGTAGCGGTAAGCTGTTCTTCTTAATATTTTAAAAGACTAAAACTCTCTTAAGCCGCTTTAGTGGTAGCTTAGAGAGTTTCTTAAACATTAAAGAATAATATATGAAAATTAGACCTATCATTATTTGTACACTTCTCATGATTCCATTGGGAATCGCTTTTTATAATTATGAAAAATATTTACCGACTTTTACCTCATCCCATAAAGCTCTTTCAACCGAAGAGATCTTAGAACTAATCAAGACTAAGCCCATCACCTCAATTGAAGTATTTAAAAATCAACGCGTACTTCTACTCAAAAATAATAATGAGGTGATTCGTCGTTATCCTATTCGTCTAGGCTTTAACCCTGAAGGGCATAAACACTTTGAAAATGATGGAAAAACACCTGAAGGGGTTTATTCTATAGATTGGCGAAACTCACAAAGTGCCTATTATAAATCCTTGCATATTTCCTATCCCGATACTAAAGATATTGCTTATGCCAAGCAACATAATCAACCAACGGGTGGAGATATCATGATTCATGGATCAGTCCCAAAATCCTTTTTATCTATACCTTTTAGCTCGACTTATATGCCCCATAAAGATTGGACTTTAGGATGCATCGCAGTTAGAAATGCAGATATAGACGAGATTTGGCAATTCGTGCCAAATCATACAAAGATTATAATTTATCCATAAAATCTTTAAAATTATCCACATTTTCTGTGGATAACATTGTGGTTATCCACAGAATAACTTTCTTTAGTACTTATTCTTCAGGATATTCGAAGCGGTAACCTACACCGTAAACTGCTTGAATCCACTCATGGCGGTTACCAGTTTCAGCCGCTTCACTAATTTTTCGACGCAAGTTTTTGATATGACTGTCAATCACACGATCGGCAACGTCAAAACTATCTGGATTAATATGATCCAATAATTGTGCTCGTGAATAGACTTGTCCAACATGCTCTAAAAATAGCTCAAGTAAACGAAATTCGGTTGGCGTTAAGCTCAACGATTTTTGTTGATACCAAATTCTTTGCTGTGCTTTATCAATTCGGAAAGAATCATTTTGTTCAGGCTCTGCCTTACGTTCTAAACGGCGTAAAACTGCCTGTACGCGGGCAACCAACTCTTTTGGGCTAAATGGTTTACATACATAATCATCAGCGCCCATATTCAGACCCAAGACGCGGTCGATTTCTTCGGTACGAGCAGTCACCATAATAATCGGCAAATCTGACTGTTCACGAACCTTACGGCAAATGGTCAAACCATCCATTCGTGGAACCATTAAGTCCAGAACCATTAAATTAGGTTTACGTTGCTGGAAACTCGCATAGGCGTCTTGACCATCATGAAACATACTTACTTCAAAACCGGCAGCTTCAAGATAATCACGCACCAAATGCGCTAATTCGACTTCATCTTCAACCAACATCACATGTTTCATGAGATATTTTTCCTTTTATATTTAACTCTGCTTTTTAAAAGTGAGTACACAACGTAAACCACCTAATGGTGAATGTTCAAAACTGAGTGTACCACCGAGCGCCTGCGCAATTTTACAAGACAAAGCCAAGCCTAGCCCTGTTCCACCTGTACTACGCGTACGCGAATCATCTACGCGATAGAAACGTTCACCTAAACGAGATAACTGCTCATCGTTTAAACCAAATGGGCTGTCATCAACATACAAAGTCCACTCCTGCGGAGTTTGAGCTGTATGAATATGAATTTTGCCACCTGTTTCTGTGTAACGAATACTATTACTAATTAAATTAACAATAATCTGTTTAAACCGATCACGATCTAATAATAGCGGAGAGCTTGTTCCTTCAACTTGAATTTCGAGACCAGCTTGCTCAAGTTTCGGTTTAAAGTTTTCAACCTCTTGTAATACAACTTCCCATGGATTTACAGAACTCAAATAACACTTGAGTTGTTGTGCATCTGCCTGCGCCAAGTCTGCAAGGTCTTGTGTTAATTTTTTCAGGCTTGAAACCTGACGCATCATCGCATCTAGATGTTCAGGGGTTGCCTTTCGAATACCGTCTTGCATCGCTTCAATTTGTGCTTGCAATACAGCCAATGGCGTTTTTAATTCATGGGAAGTATCCGCTACCCATTGACGACGTGATTCTTCATGCCGATGTAAAATCTCTGCCAAATGGTTTAATTGGGTGGATAAATCACCTAATTCATCATTTCGCTTAATAACAACTTGATGCTGATAATTTCCTTTTGTTAATTCATTTGTCGCATTTAATAAACGCTGAATCGGTTTCTTAAAATAAGTTGCCATCAATAGCGCTGCAACTAAACTTGAGAGCAAGGTTAAAGCATAAATTAAGAGTAAATAACGCTTTTGATTACTAAAGAAATTAATACTTAAAGCATCTTCTTTATCTAAAACGGGTTTTAAGCCCAAATATCCCACGACTTGATTGTTTAAGATAATCGGGCGAAATGACATCTGATCTGAAGAAGGCGGTTCACCAACCACAAACTGGTGATTTGCATCATATAAAGATAAACGAGAACTTAAACCCAAACGGTCAGGCAAAGCAATAAAACGCTTCTTACCATTTTGAGTTTCAATATCTTTTAAGCTCCCCTTCTTTGACTTATTTTTATCATCACTTGGGCGAAACTGGTTTGCACTTAAAGGGAAACGTAACCCTTCAAACGGTTGATATTGAGAAGGTAAATTTTGCTCAAGCGTTTTTAACTCTTCATCGCTAAAAATAGTATTTTTATTTGTCGGCGCAACTTGAGGTGAAATATTGATGAGGGCATGTTCATCGAAAGAGTGCTGTTGTATGGCAATATCATATTGGCGACGAAGCCACCACTGCGAGAGACGATCATAATCATCGGGAGCCGCGGTTCCTTCAATTTGTAAAATTTGTGCCTGAATCGCATTTCCCCAATCATGGTACACCGTATAGACATTGCCAAGATTGGTAATAAGGCGGTCGAGCTTTTGCATTTCAACGTCAGCCACATATTTGGCAAAGTTCTTTTGCATTGTCCAGTGCAAAACACTCAAGCTTGCAGTCGCAATAAGCAATGTGGTGAGCAAGACTGTCAAAAACAACCGTAATGCAATGGGAACACGTAGAACGTTCAAAAGCACTCTCTCATTTTTACCCTATATTTGGCATTGTAACCAACAACGAAAAGAAAAACTCTCCATTGTTTCTACATCTTTATTATCTAATCTTTAAGCCAATGGTAAACACAACATTAAAAGGCTTTAAATATGAAAATGACGGCAAAAATTGCATTATTCAGTGCGGCAATTGTAACTATGGGAAGTTTAGCGGCTTGTCAATCAACGACTCAGCCACAAAAACCAGAACATCGCATGATGCAAGATGGCCCACGTGAGGGTCACCATCGTATGAAGCACCGTGAATTCACACCAGAACAAAAAGCAGCATGGGAACAGCACCGTGCCGAACGTCAAGCTCGCTTTGAACAAATCCAAAAAGCATGTGATGGTAAAGCAAATGGACAAGCAGTGAATGTGCAAGTTGGCGATAAAACAATTGAAGGTACTTGTAACCTTCGTTTTGAACCAAAACGCCCTCAACCACCAGTTAACGCCCTTGCTCCTGCACCAACTCAAGCAAAATAACTCTAAAAATCATGAAACAAAAGGCGCCTATAGGCGCCTTTTGTTTATACATAACTATTTACGATTTTGACTATTTGTATCATATAAACATAACCAAAAGTGTTTACACTCAAAGCACTTAGCTAGTTTAGGCATTTTTTTCTTGACTTTGCAGTCACAAAGTAAAGGTCCTGAGGTGCTTGTACAGTTATGCAAGTTGTTGCACGATGTAATAGTCCAAGGTGCCTCATGGCACATTATCATAGATTAAGATTATAACTCTGGTTTCACCAGTATTGAGGAACCCGATATGCCACAATACAAAGCGCCCTTACGTGATATGCAATTCGTTTTGCATGAATTATTAAATGCTGAAGAACACTATGCAAAATTACCTGATTTCCAAGGTAACGTAAGCCGTGAATTGGTTGATCAATATTTAGAAGCTGCGGCAGACTTTTGTGAAAATGAACTTTCTCCTTTAAACCAAGTTGGCGACCGCGAAGGTTGTACTTGGAATGATGGCGTAGTTACCACTCCAACAGGCTTTAAAGAAGCTTATCAAAAATATATTGAACTTGGCTTCCCGTCTTTATCAGCAGAAGAACAATACGGTGGTCAGGCTTTACCTAACTCTTTAGGTATTGCAATTTCTGAAATGGTTGGTACAGCAAACTGGTCTTGGGGTATGTACCCAGGCTTGTCTCACGGAGCTGTACGTACATTAGAACATCATGGTTCTGATGAACAGAAAGATACTTATTTACCAAATCTTGTTTCAGGTGTTTGGACAGGTACGATGTGCTTAACTGAATCTCATGCAGGTTCGGACTTAGGTATTATCCGCTCTAAAGCAGAACCAAATGCTGATGGTAGCTATGCAATCTCTGGCGAGAAAATCTTTATCTCTGCTGGTGAACACGACATGGCTGAAAACATCATCCATATCGTTCTTGCACGTTTACCAGGTGCACCGAAAGGTACTAAAGGTATCTCATTATTCATCGTTCCTAAATTCCATGTAAATGCAGATGGAACTATTGGCGAGCGTAATGCGGTACGTTGTGGTTCTATCGAACACAAAATGGGTATTCATGGTAATGCGACTTGTGTCATTAACTTTGACCAAGCTAAAGGTTACTTGATCGGACCTGAAAACCGTGGTTTGAACTGTATGTTCACCTTCATGAACACAGCACGTATTGGTACTGCTGTTCAAGGTTTAGCAGCATCTGAATCATCTTTCCAAGGTGCGTTAACTTACGCGAAAGAACGTTTAGCAATGCGTTCACTTTCTGGTCCGAAAGCTCCAGAAAAAGATGCAGATCCGATTATCGTTCACCCTGCTGTACGTAATATGCTTTTAACTCAAAAAGCGTTTGCTGAAGGCGGCCGTGCACTTGTTTACTTACTTGCTCAATACGCTGACATCGTTGAAAAAGGCGAAACAGAAGAAGAGCGTAAGTTTGCTGACAATATCTTGTCTTTATTGACTCCAATTGCAAAAGCATTCTTAACTGAAACTGGTTCTGAGTCTGCTAAGCACGGTGTTCAAGTTTTCGGTGGTCATGGTTTCATTTCTGAGCATGGCATGGAGCAAATCGTACGTGATACACGTATTTCTTGCTTGTATGAAGGTACAACTGAAATTCAAGCACTTGATTTGTTAGGTCGTAAAGTATTGCAAACTCAAGGTGCAATGCTGAAAGACTTTACCAAAATGGTTCACAAATTTGTTGAAGCAAACAAAGACAATGCTGCCATGAAAGAATTTGTTGAGCCGCTTGCAGCGCTTAACAAAGAATGGGGCGATCTCACCATGCAAATCGGTATGCGCGCAATGCAAAACCCAGATGAAGTAGGCGCTGCTGCTGTAGACTACCTCTACTTCTCAGGTTATATCACTTTAGCGTATCTATGGGCTCGTATGGCACTTGTTGCACAAGAGAAATTAGCAGAAGGTACTAGTGAAGTTGACTTCTACAATGCAAAAGTAACAACTGCTCGATTCTACTTCAAAAAAATCTTGCCACGTGTTCGCTCACATGTAGATGTTATTGCTGGTGGCTTAGATCCATTAATGTCATTAGATGCTGAACATTTCGCTTTCTAACCATAGTTAGTTGCGATATGCAATGTTAAAAAACAAAAAAGGACTGCTCAGTTTTGACGGTCCTTTTTTTATAAAATCAATGATAAATTTACACTTTAAATTCCATATCCATTTCGTTTTACAGGATATCTAGCACAGGCCAATGTGCACAAAAAAGGTGAACGATTATGCCAATTTACAATGCTCCTTTAGCTGATATGAAATTCATCTTAAATGATGTATTCAAAGCAGAACAATTTTGGCAGTCTAATGAGAAACTCGCTCATGTAGATGCTGCAACTGCTGAAGCAATTTTAGAAGAAATGGCTAAATTTGCTCAGAACGTGACTCATCCATTAAACCGTACCGGTGATGAAGAAGGCGCTCGCTATGAAAACGGCGAGGTGTTCACTCCAGCAGGTTTTAAAGATGCATTCCGTCAATATGCAGAAGGCGGTTGGATTGGCTTAGGTGCCGACGAAGAATGGGGCGGTCAAGGCATGCCAAAAATGCTCACCGTTCTTTCTGATGAAATGTTATTTGCTACTAACCCATCATTTATGCTCTACCCGCTTCTTTCTGTGGGTGCAGGCATGGCTTTAAGCAGCTATGCATCTCAAGAACAAAAAGAAACTTACTTACCTAAGATTTACTCAGGCGAATGGTCAGGCACTATGTGTTTGACAGAACCGCATGCAGGTACTGACTTAGGTATTATCAAAACTAAAGCTGAACCTAATGAAGATGGTACTTATAACATTACAGGTACTAAAATTTTCATCACTGGTGGTGACAACGATTTAGCGGAAAACATCATTCACTTGGTACTTGCTAAAACTCCAGATGCCCCTGCTGGTTCACGTGGTATTTCTTTGTTCATCGTACCTAAGTACTTTGTGAATGAAGATGGTTCATTAGGTGAACGCAACCTAGTTGGTCCAGGTTCTATCGAACATAAAATGGGGATTAAAGCATCTGCAACTTGTGTGATGAACTTTGATGGAGCAAAAGGTTACCTTGTTGGTAAAGAAAACGAAGGTCTTGCTGCCATGTTTGTCATGATGAACTACGAACGTTTATCTATGGGTATTCAAGGTTTAGGTGCATCTGAGTTTGCATATCAAAATGCAGCACAATATGCGACTGACCGCTTACAAGGCCGTAGTGCATTAGGTGTTCAATCACCAAACAAACCAGCAGATAGCATTTTGGTACATGGTGACGTGCGTCGTATGTTGTTAAACGTACGTGCAAACAATGAAGCATCACGTGCTTTTGCAGTCTATGTAGGTCAACAGCTCGATATCACTAAATTCTCAACTGATGCCGAAGCTGTGAAAAAAGCCAATAACCGCGTTGCCCTTTTAACGCCGATTGCTAAAGCTTACCTTACAGATACAGCATTCCAAGCAACTTTAGATGCTCAAATGGTATTCGGTGGGCACGGTTATATCCGTGAATGGGGTATGGAACAATGTATCCGTGATCTTCGTATTGCTCAAATTTATGAAGGAACAAACGGCGTTCAATCTCAAGATTTAATTGGTCGTAAAACCATTAAATGTGGCGGCGCGTTCATTGCTGAATACATCACTGAAATCCGTGACTTTGCAAATGACTTAGACACAGATTTGAACTTCATTAAAGATGCAACTTTAGATGCTGCAACTGAAATTGAAGCAATCACTCAGTTTATTATCGAACAAGCTGCTGAAAATGTAGACTTCCCTAACTCTGCTGCTGTTGATTACTTACATGCAGTTGGTTTACTCAGCTTCGCTTATATGTTTGCGAAAATTGTGGCAGCGGCAAAAGATAAGTCTGGTGATTTCTACCAAAACAAACTCGCTTTAGCTCAATACTTTGCTGAACGTATCTTGCCAGAAATTGATGCGCGTATTGCTAAAATCAAAGCAGGTTCTGACTTAATTATGGGCTTTAGTGAAGACTACTTTACGAACCAAGCTTAATTAAGTTCTTTATAAAAAACGCCTGAAAAATCAGGCGTTTTTTTATTTTGTATCTACTATTTCAATTGGCATGAAATTTGTTTAATTTCTAAACATTACGAAGCAAACAAAAGATCTTACTATGCCTGATCCCAAAAAGTATGAGCGTATTCTGGACCGATTTGGTCATTATGCCGTTGAAGCTTTTCATTATTTAGCCCTGTTTATTATTGGCTGTATGGTGGCGTGGTCCGCAGCCAATACTGTCTTTGAAATTTTAACCATCAAAAAGTATGCTTCAATTGATGATATTTTATTATTATTTATATACTTAGAGCTTGGAGCAATGGTTGGGATTTACTTTAAAACCAATCATATGCCTGTACGCTTTCTTATTTATGTTGCGATTACGGCATTAACCCGTCTACTTATTTCAGATATCCAACATGACCATAAAGCGGATATGGACCAAGTCATTATTACAGGCTCAATTCTTATTTTAGCCCTTTCAATCTTAGTCGTTCGTTTTGCATCTTGGAATTATCCTTCAGTGATGAAAGAAAAGCATGCAAAAACACCCATAACTTTAAAGCCTCCTCAGCCTCAAGATGATGAATTAGCATAGAAAAATGGCCTCAAGATTGAGGCCATTTATATATTCTATATTTCAAAATTAACGAACACGATAAATTTGATGTTTTGAGTCTACAAGTAAATATTGGTTAGGCGTTTTAACCCAACGGTATCCACGTGGCGGCTCATACAAACGATGCGATCTCCAGTCCGAAACATAATAGCGACTATTACGATATTCCGCAGGAATACGATCACCGCGTTTAAATGCTACATATCGACCATAGTGTTTTCCACGATCGGCATTTGACCAACTTGGAGCCCGATGATCATTACGATAATCGTGGCGACGGTCATCACGATCACGATGTTCATATCGGTCATGGTCTTTACCATGGTTATTATCCCAACGATGATTTGTATCGGCCATCGCGGTAGCTGATATACCTAACATTAACGTCGAAAGTACAAGAACGATTGGCTTTTTCATGCCCTATTTCCTTTTAATCTTGATATGAAGCTAGATTAGAAGACAGTCAAGGAGAAACCATGAATAAAACAGATAACATTGCTAAGGTTTGTAATGACTATAAAGAAAATATGAAGAATCTGTATCTATGCTAACATTAGCTTTTTTCTAGCTAGGTCAATTGCTGTGTCTGAAATCAGTTTTGAACGTCTTCATCAGTTTTTCTGCAAAGTTCCAAGTGTGCAAGAAGCACGTATTATGGCGAATGGAGCAGATGGCGAACACGCTTGGTGGTTTAAGTTCAGTATTGATGTAGAACACCCACTTGCATGGCAAACAGTTCAAGAGTTAGGACATGTTTTAAACTACCTATCAACAAATGAACGTCTACCGACATTATTCTTTCCTGTTTCTCCACCTCCTTACATGAACGGTGAAGCAAAAGATTTTTTATCATGGATTATTCAGTGTAATCATCCTGAGTTTTCTCCAGATGTAGTCTGTGACTGGCTTGAGGCACGTTTACCAAATCCAGTAGATGATGAGTCACAGTGGAAAATTAAGACTGATTTGAGTGAATTGGAAAAGTTAGATGATAAGACTTTGGATCAGTTGATTCCGCCAGCACCTTAAATTATTTCAATGATGGGATAGGCTAAGTGATATAGAAATTAAATATTTCCCAATATTCGCTGGTGCTAAATGTCATCCACAACCTGCCCGAAATTTATGAATATATTGTTTTTGCAATAAAATCGGTTAAATGGAGATATTGAACAGGTTTTGTGGATGACAAATGCCTTTGGTTACTTTGGGCAAAACCAAAGTAACGAATGAGCTGTAGGTTTAGGGTGAGACTAGGTAAGACTCCGTCGTGAACATATAGCCTGAATGTTTATATAAAAAATAGAATTAGAAAGTCGATAAACCTGACCATTCCATAAAACGATAAATCCAATATTTCACTTTAGACTCATCGGCATACTTCGCATATTCCACACTCATCTGTCTGCCTTGCAGGTTTGACCAAGAAGTGTTGAAGTAATCTTGAGCATCTTTAAAGACTTGATCTTGAACTTTGCCCATAACCAGCATGTCAGTTTCAAGGTTATAATTTTTTAAATTACGGGCTGTAAAATTAGCCGATCCTACAATCAACTCAGCTTGCTGAGCGTTATATTTTAATATCATTTTGCTATGGTTCTGCTCGCCATGCGTATCACACCAACGGATTGGAATACCTACAGCATGAAGTTCGGAGGCAACCTGACGGTTTGGAATACCATTTTTTTGTCGGCCAAAAGCATCTTTATTTGGATCAAGCAAAACGCGAACAATCACCCCTCTTTCTTGAGCATTTTTTAAAGCCTGAATAATCTTACGCTCAGATAAATAGAACATACTTAAATCAAGGTGCTCTTTAGGCTTAGCTGAGTTAATCAATTTTAATACAGATTGATAAATCGCTCCTTCAGTTAAGACTTGGACTTGAGGTTTAGTTACGTCTTTTTCAAAATCACCTAAAATGAGCGAGGGTGCACTACTTCCCGACATTCGCGCAACTGCTGCTTCAGATTGTAAGACATCTGCTGCTGTGGCTCCCGTTACAACCAATGCAACATTTGAGTGTCTAGAACTACCATCATGTGGGTTTGCAGAAGTTACGAGTGATTTCCAGCCAGTATCGGTATCAACTACCACGGTTTTACGATGATTTGCCTTAAAGTTAAATAAGTTTAAATAGCTACGCAGTGTAATTTTTTCATCACCGAACGGATTTGGTAACCAGCCTTTGTCTGGGTTATTCCCAATATTCTGACAGCAGATGTACCATAAGCCGGACCAGAATGGGTTAGACGCACGTAATGGGCCTAAATTGGTTTCAATCACATCAACACCCGCTTGACGTAACTGACGGTAATTTTCAGGTTTTAAGCCCCCATAGACCGAATTAATCGGGTCAGTAATCATTACAATCTGAATTTGGCGATTTTGTCTTTTTTTACTTACCAATGCATCAGTTAGCTCTTGCATGAGTGGTCTTTGCTTTATTTTTGAATCGCCAACTTCTGAATTAAACAAGAACATATCCACCACAATCGTGGTTTTCGCCTCATCAATCATTTTCAAGATTTCATCAAAGATGTGCTGATCAACCTGTTGTTGCCCTTTTGCATCAAGGTAGGTTTTATCTGCTAAAAATTTGACATCGGCATGTCTAAGCTTGCCACTAAAGTTAATCCCTTGTGGCAATGGTTTTACTGTGTGGTAAATTGCCGATGCAAGATATGCAATAGCAACAACGCAAAGTAATATCGCCATATAACGACGCCCTGACCAATTTATTTTTTGATGAATTCGTTGAAAAATACGCATAAAAAAGACCTAACTTGATAGTTTCAAGTTAGGTCTTTTGGTTTGATTTTTCAAGTTTAGTTTCGTGTTAAACCCTTAAAATTTAAAATCAACACCTACTGTAAAATTGCGTCCAACTTGTGGAATATTTGATAAGAATGATGCATGTTGATAAACCGTGTCATCTAACAAATTGTTCGCTTTTAAGTACACACGATAATCCGTTTTTGCAGCATATTGCCCTGAATATGCCACACCAAGATTTAGCATATTATAGCCTTCAGTTTCGGTCTCGTATGCCGCGATTTTGTCTTGGTTAAAGACATGATAATACTCGGCAGAACCACTAAAACCATTACCGAAGTCTGCATCGACTTTAGTCCCTAAGCGTCCTGCTGGAATACGTGGTGCATTTCCTTCAGCATCAATTTTACCGCGCACATAGTCACCAAAAGCACTGATCTTGTACATTGGGGTAATTTGATAACCAATTTCACCCTCTGCACCATAGAAACGTGCTTTATCTTGAGTGTATTGAACTAAACGGAAGTCTTTATAGCGGTCAAGGGTTTGCGCATAGATATAATCATCAAACCAGTTATGGTAAACATGAAGATGATAATCGAGTTTGTCATTATCAAAATGCAAACCTAACTCAACGTTATTGGATTTTTCCTTACTGAGCTGATCGTTCCCTAACTCATAAGTATTTGTCGCAAAGTGCCCACCATTTGCATATAACTCTTGAGCTAAAGGTAAACGTTCTTGATGAGAGGCTACAAACGAAAGTTTATAGTTTGGTGCAAACTCCCAGTTCGCAGCACCTGCATAAGAAAAGGCAGAACCATCAAAATCTTGTTTAGAGTTATCATCTACATCAATTTCTTGCTGATCTGCACGTGCAGAAAGCTCAAAATGTACGTCTTTCCATTGTTTATGTTCTAAAGCAAATACGCTCCACTTTTTCGTAGTGGTCGGTGCCATAAAGGCTTCTTCACCAGTCAAATCTAATTTTTGCTGGCCTAACTGCGCGCCAATGACCCCTTCCCAATCAGCAATAGGGTTATGTACTAATTCAATACGCCCATCATAGCCTTTGTTTTGGAATCGGGTGGCAATTGCCCCTTCTTCAATTTCATCATGCTGATAGTCGGTATAACTGGCCTGAGCACGTAACTTTTGGAAGCCTGCAAATGGATCATTTAACTCAGTTTTAAAGTCATAACGCTCAGATTTTAAATCAATCCATGGGCCACCATGTTCGTGATCATGTTCTTCATGCTCATGATCGTGAGCTTCTTCACCATCTTCATGCTCATGATCGCCACAATGTAAATGCGGTATTCCCGTTAGATGAGCACTACAACTTTCATATTCATGACTATGCCCAGGCAAACCATACTGGTCTCGACGGTTGCTATAAGAAATGCCTGTATAGCCACGGTCATAAATCCAAGACAATCCGACGTTAACTGAATCACCCTGAGCAAAAGTATTGTCTACACGGCGCTCTTTTTCACCTTCATGAATATAATTTGGTGCAATGTAGTTATTCGCATCACGTGTTAACCCCTCAACACGTAAAGCCACTTGACTACCCAAACCTACAGTTACACCAGCACTCGCCAGTTTTTCATCACTTCCAGTGTTGTAACGTAAGCCAACTTGTCCTTCATAACCGTTTTCAGGCATTTGCGTAGGGATCTTGTTATCAATAACGTTGACTAAACCACCGACAGTTCCCGCACCAAACAGTAAAGTAGAAGGGCCTCGAATCACTTCAACTTGTTTTGCAAGCACAGGATCTACAGTTACCGCATGGTCAGGAGACAACGTCGAGACATCAATATTTTCTGATGAATTTTGAAGCACTTTAACGCGTGGACCATCTTGTCCACGGATGACTGGACGACTCGAACCAGCCCCAAACTGATTAGCGTAAATTCCCACTTCACTACTGAGTGCATCCCCAATGGTCGCAGCACCTTGTGATAAATGCTTTTGGTCAACGACAGTATCTGCAACAGCAAAATCTTGTGAGGTTTGCTCAAGTGGATGAGCCTTAATTCGAATGGTTTCTAACTTTTCAACATTTTCACTTTCTGCTGCAAACGAAGGAACGGCTATGACAGCTAAAATGGATATGGTCAAAATATTTTTATAAAACTGCATTGGATGTGTCCCGAATCACGATATGTTTTATTTTTGTTATATTATAACATTTCGTTTGTTTTGCAATAAAAAACATTTCTGATTCGACGATTCGTTAGACTGGTCAACTAAATGATGTGAGTAATTTTTGATTTCTAATGCCCTTTACCATCTCTCATGCCGTTATAGCTCCTCCTCTATCCAAGCTTAGCCAAAACACTTTACCGATTGCTGCGTTAGCCATTGGGAGTATGACACCCGATCTTTACCGCTTATTTACAGTTCAGTCCAGCATGCTGACGCACCAATGGAAAGGTCTGATTTATCCCAATCTTGCATTAGGCCTCGTCTTTTGTGTAGTTTGGTATTTTCTTTATCGTCCAGTGGTGTACCGTTTTTTTGGTGTGCAACATGATCTTGTTCTCAGCTCTTTAAAACGTATTTCTATATTTTTTATTGGAATCATATTTGCACTCATCATCGGCATAGCGACTCATCTGATTTGGGATGGTTTAACGCATGCTGACTTTCGAACCTTTGTATTTAAAGATGTATTAGCGACAACAGTTCATCTTTTTGGGCGTCCATATCCATTACATCGTCTTTTACAACTTGGCTCCTCTGCTCTTGCTTTGCCTTTTCTCGCTTGGATGTGCCTTCACTATTACCAGCGCTATAAACAGCATTGGAAAGTAAGTAGAAAAATTAAATTTTTTGCATGGTCTTTATTTATTCTATCTACGCTCTTGGGTTTATTTTCTTTTTGGGATTATGCTCGCTACATTCCTCATGAGGTTTGGCACGCCGACACCTACTATTTTACAGGCCGTTCGATTAATGAGTTTATGCAGGGCTGGTTAAGCACCTTTAGCTTAGGATGCTTATTATTCTTGTTTTTAGATCGGCAACAAAGAATGGGATGAATCAGGAAACTTGCTGCCAAATTGCTCATTTTCAGGTTAATTTCTGCGGTTTTTTGATCTACTTCTTGTGACAAACCATGCAACAAGGCATAATCGAAAACTTATTTTTTTTGACGGTGCGCGGTTTACGCATCCGTCTTTTCAGCCAATATAGTTTGGATAATCTTCATTATGATGCGAACTCATTACTGTGGCTCTTTAACTGAAGCCCAAATCGACCAAACCGTTACACTATGCGGTTGGGTACATCGTCGCCGTGACCATGGTGGTGTTATTTTCCTTGATATGCGTGACCGTGATGGTCTCGTTCAAGTGGTTATTGACCCAGATACTCCAGAAGCATTTGCAACTGCAGATAAAGCACGTTCTGAATATGTATTAAAAATTACAGGTCGTGTTCGTCGCCGTTATGAAGGTACTGAAAATGCCAACATGGTGAGTGGTCAAATTGAAGTTTTAGGTAAAGACATCGAAGTTCTTGCTGCTTCAGAAACACCTCCATTCCCGTTAAATGATGAAAATACCAATATTTCTGAAGAAATTCGTTTGAAATATCGTTTCTTAGATATTCGTCGTCCTGAAATGTTGGATCGTTTACGCTTCCGTTCTAAATTGACTAATCTTATTCGTAATTATTTCGAAGACAATGGTTTCTTAGACGTTGAAACACCTATTTTGACACGTGCAACACCTGAAGGTGCGCGTGACTACTTAGTGCCAAGTCGTGTACAAAATGGCAGTTTCTATGCACTTCCACAATCACCACAATTATTCAAACAATTGTTGATGGTGGGTGGTATTGATCGTTACTACCAAATCGCGAAATGTTTCCGTGATGAAGACTTACGTGCTGATCGTCAACCAGAATTTACTCAAATCGACGTTGAAACATCGTTCATGAGTGACGATGACATTATGGACTTAATGGAAGTCCTAACTGTGAAGATGTTCGATGAACTTCTTGGCGTTAAATTCGATAAATTCCAACGTATGACGTATGCAGATGCAATGCGTGACTATGCATCAGACAAACCTGATATGCGTATTCCGTTGAAACTCGTTGACGTTGCAGACTTAATGCAAGAAGTAGAGTTCAAAGTATTTGCGGGTCCTGCAAAAGATCCTAAAGGTCGCATTGTTGCTTTACGCGTTCCGGGTGCAGCATCTTTGCCACGTAGTGCAATTGATGAATACACCAAATTCGTTGGCATCTATGGTGCAAAAGGTTTGGCTTACATCAAAGTTAATGAACTCGCTAAAGGAATTGAAGGTCTTCAATCTCCAATCGTGAAATTCATTGAACCGATCGTACTTGAACTGTTGGCACGTGTTGGTGCGCAAGATGGCGATATCGTATTCTTCGGTGCAGATAAAGCTAAAGTTGTAAATGATGCAATGGGTGCTCTTCGTGTGAAGATTGGCCATGATTTGAATCTTTCAACTTGTGAGTGGGCTCCTCTTTGGGTTGTTGACTTCCCAATGTTTGAAGAAACTGACGATGGCAAATGGACTTCTGTTCACCATCCATTCACGCTACCAAAATCAAGCGTAGAAGAAGTGAAGAGCAATCCAGGTGAAGCACTTTCTGTTGCTTACGACATGGTATTGAACGGTACTGAAGTTGGTGGTGGTTCACTTCGTATTTATACATTAGAAATGCAAAAAGCGATTTTTGAAGCGCTTGGTATTTCTGATGAAGAAGCAGAAGAGAAATTCAGCTTCTTATTAAATGCGCTTCGTTACGGTGCTCCTCCTCACGGTGGTTTGGCATTTGGTCTTGACCGTTTAGTGATGTTAATGACGGGTGCGACTTCTATTCGTGACGTTATTGCATTCCCTAAAACTAAGACTGCTGAATGTCCACTTACTCAAGCACCTGCTCCTGTTGAAGCAAATCAGCTTCGTGACTTGGGCATCCGCTTACGTGAAAAGCCAAAAGCTGAAGAAAAACAAGCATAATTTTCTATACGATTCACAAAAAAGCCTTACTTTATGTAAGGCTTTTTTTTATTGCGTTGAGATCGCACTGTGAGAATGGCATAATAGCGCCTTATTTCTCCCTTTGGTGTGAGCAAAACTTATGGCTATGCGCCCTGCTGTCCGTCGTCGTGCACTTGTATTAATAATCTTCGCTATCGCACAGTGGTTATTTATGCGTTACATTTTAGCCAATGGTTTATTTAATATAGATACCAATCAACGTATTTTATATTTTTGCGTAAGTAGCTTAGGTGGTGCTCTACTCATTTTTGTGAGTTTGATTTATATGGTATTAAAAGGTAATGCCGACCAAGCTTAACGACACTGCTCGCCACTGGTTTTAACTGATATGATTTGACTGGTGGCTTAATTTTTTATTTATTTTGTTATCAAGACTTTTAACCTCATTTTTTGTGATTTGGACACAGCATCATTAATGCGATAAAACTCTTTCCAAAATTATTTTTAGTATATTTTCGATTGAGAAGTGATGTTATTATGTATTTTTTATTCAAAATAATTGCTTTGCTTCCATTGTCTTTTTTGCAGCTCATCGCCTCGTGGGTCGCTATTATACTCAATAGCTATAATTCATCCATGAAGCAAATCACGCGCATTAATATACAATTGGTCTATCCAGATTTAAATACGCAACAGCAACAGATATTCATCAAAAATAGCTTAAAAAATCAATGTATGACTTATATTGAATCCATCAAAATTTGGAGTATGCCCCCTGAATATAGTTTAAGTTTATTAAAAAATATTAATGGTGAGCAATTTTTAACTGAAGCATTAACCAATAAAAAAGGGGTTATTGTGGTTATTGCTCATTTTGGGTGTTGGGAACTTTTAAATGCATGGCTTAACCTGCATACAGCCCCTATGATTATGTACAAACCGAATAAGAATAAAGCATTAAATCGTTTTATATTAGAAGCCAGAAAAAATCTAAATGCAATGCTTGTTCCAACTGATGAAAATGGTGTACGCACTATTTTTAAACATCTAAAAAAAGGTGGATTAACAGTGATATTGCCTGATCATTTACCCAAAGAATCAGGGGGGATTTATTCAGAATTTTTTGGTCAAAACACATTATCAACCACACTGGTTTCAAAACTTGCCAATAAAACCCAATCTAATGTGATTGGAATCAGTTGTATTCGCAATCCAGATACTCAATTTGATATTCAATGTACTCCATTATCTGAGTATATCTTATCGAAAGATTTACAAATATCGGTTGATCACTTAAATAAAGATTTAGAAAATATGATTAATGTCGCACCTGAACAGTATATCTGGTCGTATAAGCGTTTCAGAAATTGCTATGGAAATATTAATAGATATCGCCCTTAATTAAATGATCACCAATACTTCAAGCTATTTTATAGATTTTTTTCAATCAATTAATTTTAACTCATTAAGCTTAACTCTCAACTATAATATAAATATCTCTCAGTTTTATTTAATATAATCAACTTTATAATTATTACAGAAATTAATGCCGCACTCATCTTTATGACTTCAGCAACATCAATAATCCAAATGAATATCTTTCAAAGAGGATATTCATTTTTCATTAGATTTGATCAAACTATCTAGAAGAACTATAGTAAACCATATTCTTTTAACAAATATTCATTATAAGAACCTGTTTGTACTTCCTTAATATAATTCAGTTTATGAATTTCTATTTTTGATAAAATTTCACTATAATCTTTCACATCAAATACTTCAGCTTGTTTTACTTGTAATAGATGTACCAAGGTATCATCTAATAATAACATTGAACTATGCAGTAAATGTGTTTTTATTAATTCATTAAACATAATCTGAAAAATAAAATAATGCGGGATATTATTTTGCGTTTTCCAATAATTAAGCATAATATCTAAACAAAAATGTGTAATTTCATTATGCTTTTGCGACACAATAAAACTATTTAAAACATTAACAAAATGTTCATCATGCCAACCAAAATAATCATCATTAAAATCAATCCATTTATTTTTATTTTCAGCTTCAGAATCGCGCTGGAACATAAAAAAATCTTGTTCAAGAATTAAAGGGTTGATTTCTTCAGTTAATAAAATTGTGGCATCAATCCAAATTCCCCCATATATATCAAGTAAAGCAAGTCGGATAAGATCAGCAAAAAAGGCTGGTTTAAAGTTTTTATTTTTCTTAGTTTCCCAAACAAAATCTGGCAGATCTAGATATTCTTTTACACTTTCTTCATCAAGCCGTATGACTTTATAGTCACCTTTAAAACGATCGACAGAGGCAAAACATAATTTCACCGTGTCATTTTGCTGTGCGGCAGCAAAACCTTGTCCCCAATACTGCCAAATAATTTTTTGATCTGAAAATTGTTTTTTCGCTTTAAGTTGGAAATGTTCTAGCTTACCAGCAAAATATTGATCTAAAAAAATATTCCATAATTTTGCAACATGCTTTTTTTGTAAAACATTGGCTTGTTGTGCTTCTCGTTTACGCTGAGCTTTGGGTACAAATAACGAATAAAAAGTACGCCAAGGCTGTTTTTTCAAACGTTTTAATCGGACAGTTTGTGCTTCATCGTGAGAAAATAAATCTATCATTTGTGACATTACTTCAATATTTTCTGGTTGATCTTGTACCTGCATTGACATTAAAAATACCCCATCAACTTTTTAAAACAGTTTGAAAAATTATTATTGTTTTTTTCATCATAACGTTTAAATATTTCAAATTATTCACTAAAACATATTCTGCAGACCAGTATTCAGGATTTTTAAGCTGTTCTATTCCCTTTTTTTGTTGAAATTGAACATTATTCTGAATTTTTAAAATAGTCTCAATACATTCATGAAATTTTTCATCTACACATATTTTAATCATAGTTGTAGGCTTACTACCTCGTATTTCTTTTATTTTAGATACGAAATTAGTACTTGTAAAAACGACCAGTTCATTTGCTAAAAATGCTAAATTTGGAAAGTATTTAAAGTACTTATCAGTAGAGCATTCTAAATAATTGGGGTGCCCATTTTCCATACTCCAACTACCTCGTCCAATATCAAAGCATGCTGTAATAATTGTAATCGACATTTTACGAACCTATTTTGGATATTGACTTAACATGATTTTAAAAATTCTTTTTAAAAGAGAAATTTTCCATTTATCAAAAATTGATTTTTTAAATTTTTCTTCTTTATTTAACAATTTGCGCTCTTGCTCAATATAACTTTGTCCTGTACCCATTTCATCAAGTTCAGGATGATCAAATAAGAAAGTCGCATAAAACTGACAGTTTGGATCATAATCACGCATCTGCGACCAATGATCACAGCCTTTTGGAATCTCATGATAACGGATTAATAATTCAGCCATTTTTCGGTCAATAATATAAGCATAAGTATAAAATAAGCGTCCAAAATACACAGGATGAAGCTTAAGTACAGGTGTTTGATTGATCTTATTTTCTAAAAATGTACCACGTACAGTCTTGCTACTTCTCAGTTGAATGCCACCCATACTCAGAAAAAAGCACTCATGTAAATTTAAACCACTAACTTGTGCTTCTAAGTCATTTAAATCAATATCATTTAAACAAATGGCATCATCTTCAAAAATACAGGCATACTGTTCATCTGATGCTAAAAAATCTTTAAATGCATTAACATGTGACAAGGTACAGCCAAGCTCAGCAGGGCTGAGTGCTTTTTTACGTCCTGCGACTGCAAGTTTAAAATATTCAGCCGTCGGCAGTAGCGCTCCGATCACGCCCATTTTGGTAAATTCACTATGATATTTTCCAAATGTCGGTTGTGAGAAGAAGCTTGTCAATCTTGCGCTGCCTTCCTTTTCAATACTGATTAAATATTTTTTCACTGCACGAACCTGAAACGCCTACTTGGAAAAAACCATTATATTTTATTCGGCATTCAAATAGTATTTTTCCCGTGTGATTGATGAATAGATTTTTTGTAGTAACATGATTATGATGGTCGTTTTTACTGGGATGATCGCTTGAGATGACTGCACTTGGTTTTTCTTCTGAGTATTACCATGTAAAGATTGAAGAACTGCTTCAACTCAGTGATTCAAAGCTTGATCTGCAACTAAAAAATGAATATCCACATATCCAAGCAGATGATGTGATTTTATTTATCGGTAAAGATTCTAAAAATATTGCAGACAATCTATTTCAAGGGCGTGACATCTTACTCCAAGCCCAACAGCAAGGTTTAACCCATTTTCCAACATTGATCATGTTTGAACAACGTGCGCCACAATTAGGCATATTGGCATTACTCAAACCGATTCGTAAAAAATATCTTGATTTTTCAACGCAAAGTTATGAAATTCCCCTTAGCGATATTATTGATAATCATCTCGAACGTAATTTAAAAACCGAAGAAACTGCTTATAATTATAGTGATCGTAATAAATGGGGGGTGCCTAAAGATCAACGCCAAAGCCGTTTCCATGATATTGATATGTCATTTAAAGAACATGGTTACGATAAAAATCACCCCATGGCAATTATGTTATGTCGTGGTTTAGGTGTGAAAGATAAATTACATCAGGGACACCATCGGATGTTTTTTTGCCGAAAATACAATATTCCTTATATACAAGTACAATTTTTAGCAACCAACAGTTTTTCGGGGCCTTTAAAAACATTTTTTTTATGGTTAAATAAAACCCTTAAATACAAGCAAGTGAACTAGATATGGCGACAATTTCCATCTCAGTTGTCTTAACCCATTTTAATAAAGGCCCTCTATTACAACGGACAATTGAGTCTTTACAACCTGACTTGCCAGAACTTTTAGAAATTATTGTGGTGGATGATGCTTCGACTGTTCCAAATTGGAAAAATTTTTCTCATCAATTAGAACAACAATATTCAAAAGTTAAAATTATTCACAATATAGATAATAAAGGTCCTGCGAACCGTCTAAATCAAGGGGGTAACGCAGCACAAGGTGATTATCTATTTTTTATGGATGCCGATGATGTACTCGCACCCAATCGTCTAAAACAAATTGTCGAATTGATGCAAACAGAAAACTGCGATTTATTTTATGGCAATAAAGTTAAAATTCGTGATTTAGCTGAAATCAACAATTATCCACACATGGATACCTCTACAATTGAACAGCCACTGACCTACATGATTCAGCACAACATTATGGAAATGTGTGTGATGTGTTCAAAAGAACTTTGGCAAAAATCTCAAGGTTGTAATTCAAGTTTATTTATTCAAGATGAATCCTTGGCTTTAGAATTAGGTGTGGTTGCACAGAAATTATTATTTACCGAAACCGCCACCGTTTTTGTGATTTTAGATGCTGAAGAAACCAAAACCAAACGTGGTGATAACCGTTTATCACAAAATCTAAATCAGCAACATCATGATATGTTTATGACTCTTTATGACTTTTTAAATACACATGATTTAAATCAAACGCAGCAAAACTTACTTAAGAAAAAAGCACTTTCCACCTATTGGAAAAGCTTAAAATCCCGTGATCAAAAAAGCTTAAAAGAGTGTTTTTATTATGTTCTTGCCAAGCGTCATCCTGACAAATGGTGGGCAAATCGTGCAGAGGCACTTAAAACTTATTTTACCCAATTGGATCATGTCCGACACCCGTAATAAATGATTGCTTTATTTTCCTCAATCTTGATCTGAGCATTCGGTATGCCAATTCCTAAAATCATTCACCAAATTTATTTACAAGGTGAAGCCAATATTCCTGAAAATATTAAAAAATCAGTGGCTGAATTGCGTCAACGTAATCCTAATTGGGACTATCGTTTATATGATGAGGCACAGATTTTGGACTATATTCAACAATATTATGATCAAAAAACATTAGATACCTATTTATTGATCCAAGAGAATTATGCTGCTGCTCGTTCTGATTTTTTCCGTTACTTACTCATGTATCAAGAAGGTGGAGTTTATCTTGATTTAAAAAGCTCGTGTGCTGTGCCTTTTGATGACATTTTACGTGAAGATGATGAATTTATTATTTGCGGTTGGGAGAATGAAGTAGGACAACAATATCAAGGTTATGGCATTAACAAACATCTAAAATTTTTAAAATATGGTGAATATCAACAGTGGAATATTATTGCAAAGCCACATTCACCATTTTTAAAAGCAGTCATAGATGAAGTCAGTTTTCGTATTCATGACTATACCCCTATGAAATATCATGTAGGGCGCAAAGGTGTACTGAATACTACAGGTCCTGTTCCATATTCCATTGCTATTGAAAAAATTATTCAAAGCCAACAACATCCATATCGTTATGAGCGTTTTGCCAGTCAGTTTGGGCTGATTTATATCAATGCAGATACAACTGTGGTCAATAAAAATCACTATCGTCTACAAATCAACCCTGTGGTTAAACTCAACACATTTAACCAGATACTTTATAAGTTATGGTTATATATTTTACATCCACGCAAAGTTTTTAAAAGAAAAACTCAATAGGCTTATTTTAATTTGCGTTGTTCTTTTGGAATTCAAGAACAACGCCATTTAAGTTGCAGATGAATAATTTTTTTACAAAAACCAAGATGAGATGCGCTGTTTAATTCGGAATCCCCAGCCTTTGTGCTTTGCATTCTTAGAAACGTCCCATTGCTTTTCACTAATTTTTTCGTCAGTTTCACCTCTTAAATAAGCATGTCCACCAAATCTAAAATGTGATTTATCTGAAAACATAACTTTAGCTTTTTTCTTCCATATTTCATTTTCACCTCGAGTGAAAAATGGAGGTAAAACCTTAATATCCTTTCGATTTAATGCATATTTATTCAAATGACTTTCATCATGCCATAAAGCAATTTGCTCATTGCTTAAATCTACATGGGTATTACTGCTCAACTGCCGACACATTTCAAGGTAAGCCTGTGCCCGACCACCATTTAAAGCACCTGTAAAATAGTATTTCCCCTCATTCATTGCAATATAAGCTGTCGAATTAGGGTTACGATCATAGGTATATTTCTTTTTATTTCTGTGAAATGCATGCGGTTGAATAGCGAATGCTAGATTTTGTTGATGTATTGGCAAAATATCTTGTGCATCGATCGGTTTTAATATTTCAGTATTAGCATTAAAAAAATAAATATAATCGAAAGTTTTCAACCTATCTTCAATACTTAGGAAGATATCAAACCTCATTAAAGTATCATAAGGCCAACCAAGTTTATCTTGTGAAATATAAGATACATTCTGATCTGTCTTTTTCTTTAATAACTCTTCATTATCGGTAAAAACAAAATAATGCTTTTTACATTCCCGTAGAAGATTACTTTCCGCAGATTGATAAAAATAATCCCAAAATACGGTATAACGTCCTGTTGCTATATATAATATAGCGACTTTTTTAGGCGATAAATTCATGATTAATCCATTCCTGAGCAGCATTAATATTAACTTCGAATAAGAGGTTCATCATCAATTTTTAGCTTCTTTGACCTATTTTAAAACGAAGTTTGACTGCAAATAAAGAATCCTTACCACTAATTTTGATGCGTTGCAGTTGCATAAAGTCTGGTTGTAAACCATCAATACCCTCTACAGTCGTGACTGCATTACTATACCCAGCCTGCCGAGCCAGTTTCACATCTCTATCTGAATAAATCCCAAATGGGTAAGCAAAACTGGTGACTGGTTGAGCTATCAGTTGTTCAAGTTGCTGTTTTGCATCAACCAGTTCACGTAAACAATCTGCATCATCCAGTTCATTTAAATTAGCGTGTGTGAGCGTATGCGAACCGATTTCAATCAGCCCACTATCTGCTAATTGCTTAACCTGTGCATCATTCAATTTTGGTTCACGCATGAGTTCACCACTATTATGGTGTGCTTTTTTATAAGTTGACCAATCTCGATCATGTCGATCAACTACTACATAAATGGTCGCTTTAGCTTGATATTTCTCTAAAACTGGATAGGCATTTTCTAAATTATCTAAATATCCATCATCAAATGTAATAGCTACAGTCTTTGCAGGATGTTGTCCCCAATTCTCTTGTAATTCATGCATTGTCACAAAATGAAAACCTTCTGATTTCATCCATGCAATCTGCTTTTCAAACTCAGTAGGTTTTACACGCAGCTTATTAAATTTAGCACCATCTATATGGTCTCTAACCATATGATACATCAATATACGTGGCTTATTCCAATCTACTGCAGGTTTCCACCACGCATATTTATAACTAAACATTACAATAAGTAAAACCAGTAAAATTAGAATATAAATCACAGTACCAAACTCATTATTTCGCTAAAAGATATGTTGCCACACGGTCTGCTTCTTTAAAAGCATAAGGTTGTGGTAACTGTACAACACAAGTCTGCTGTGAAATTAATTGTGATTCTAACATTTGATCAACTGAGTGCGTAATGCGGTCGTCTTTCAAACGGTCCATTGCCATTACCCCGACTCGACAACCCGCAGTAAGCGCCTCAAAAATCATAGATACGCTATCTTCTGTCACCCAAACAGCTTCTGCTTTTTGCATTTCTTCAAAAATCCAGCCTTGAGGTGTTTGCTCAACCGGAAATATTTGCAAATGTGTGGCAAAGCTTTGCTGTCTTAAAATATCGACAAATCCTGCTGGCGTGCGGCGTGAAGTCGTCAGAATAATTTCAGCGTCTGGATTATTCTCAACAATTTTTTGAACACTGCTTAATACTTTATCTTGGTTCCATTGATGTCGTTTAGATGAGCCACCTAAAGCTATTAAAATTCTGGCTGCTTGATGGCGATTTTCATTACGAATTGGATTGAGTGCACCACGCGTGACAATCACATGGCTATCGGCATGAATGCCGTCATGCTCTGGAATAACTGCATAATCAAAGCAAACCACAGGTAAGTTAGGCTTCATCAAAATAATAGTTTTAGCTTTTCTAAAAATCTTACCGAGTAACCAGACCCGAAAATGAGTGTGACTTCCCACTCCAAATATAAAATCGGGAGCTTGTTGAAATAAGGAGTTTTTTGAAGAGAAAAGTACCTGAATTAAAGAAATAATAGGTAAATCAGAAATGAGGATCTCTTCAAAAGTTGTATCTGCCTGTTGTCTTTGCATCGCCTGAAACAAGCCTAATGCTTGTGAGCGATGTCCTGCCTTACCATCAGAGACATAGACAATATGCATAAAAGCTCCATAAGCCAAAAATAAAAAGGCGAAACCAAAGTTCGCCTTTTTATGTTAACGGATTAACTTATTTTACGTAAGTTAACCAGTGTTCATATTTCGGATTTCTACCTTGAACTGCATCAAAGTAAGTCTTTTGAATTTCAGTAGTAATTGGGCCACGGCCACCTGCACCGATTTGACGGTCATCGTATTCACGAATTGGTGTTACTTCCGCAGCAGTACCAGTGAAGAATGCTTCATCTGCAATGTAGAATTCGTCACGTGTAATACGACGCTCAACAACTTGATAACCAAGATCTCTCGCAATTGTCATGACAGTTTGGCGTGTAATACCATCAAGCGCACCACCAGCGATATCTGGAGTATGTAAAACACCATCTTTAATCAAGAATACGTTTTCACCAGAACCTTGGCATACATAACCTTGTGGGTCCATTAACATAGCTTCATCGTAACCAGAATGTGCAACTTCTTGGTGAGCAAGAATTGACAACGTATAGTTACCAGATGCTTTTGCTTTACACATGGTCACGTTTGGATGATGGTGAGTAAACGATGAAGTTTTAACGCGAATACCATTCGCCATTGCTTCATCACCAAGGTATGCGCCCCACGCCCATGCTGCAACTGCGGCATGAATGGTGTTATTTGTTGCTGCAATACCAAGTTTTTCTGAACCGATCCAGATGAGGGGACGTAAATAGCAAGAAGCTAATTTATTTTCACGTACAACATCAATTTGTGCTTGTTCAAGCGTTGCTTGGTCATACGGTACTTTCATTTGATAAATTTTTGCTGAATTTAACAAACGTTTTGTGTGGTCTTGCAGACGGAAAATGGCAGTACCTTTAGGCGTTTCATAAGCACGAACACCCTCAAATACGCCCATACTGTAGTGTAAAGTATGTGTTAAAACGTGAATCTTTGCATCACGCCAATCAATTAATTGTCCATCTTGCCAAATAAAACCATCACGATCAGCCAAATTCATGGAACACTCCAAATTGTTATAAAATCATTCACTATCCAACTCAACCGAGGCGGTTGGGTCTATTAATCTTTGCCATAAATTGCAAACGACCGCACGGGTACTACGCCAGTCCGCTGCGCTTACTTGCATGGATTGATTTGCAAGGGCTAAACGGTGGCTTTCGGCACGTTCACTAAGATAGGCTCGAATTAATGCTGTGGCATCTTCACTGGATAAGCAGTCTGCTTTAGCAGCATCTTCTAAAATTCTTACATTATCAGAATAATGGGCGAGATCAGGGTTCGTCCCGCTCCATGCAAGTACAGCATACTGTGCCATAAATTCGATATCGACGATACCACCTGCATCCTGTTTTAAATGAAAAATACCATGTTTTTTTTGTTCAGAAGATGAACCTAGGTGGTCTTTCATTTTCTGACGCATTTTCAACACTTCTTCACGAACATAAGCCTCATCTCTAGATTGAGTCAATATCTCACGGCGAAATATTTCAAATTTCTGGCAAAGCACCTCATCGCCAGCAATAGAACGTGCTCGAACTAATGCCTGATGCTCCCAAAGCCATGCACTTTTCAACTGATAGTGTTCGTATGCCTTAAGACTTGTCACCAACAAACCTGCTTCACCTGACGGTCTTAATCGTGTATCAATTTCATAGACACGGCCATCAAGCGTTTGAGTAGTCATGAGTGACATAAATTTTTGAGCAACACGCATCGCAAACTCAAAGCCAGTAATAGACTTAGTTCCATCCGTATCGGCTTGTTCATCCAGATAATGAATAAAGACAAGATCTAAATCGGAGCCATAACCCAGCTCAATTCCACCTACTTTGCCATACCCAATGACAGCAAAGGCTTTGTAGTCAAGAGAGCAACGTTTCCCATCGACATCACATGGATAACCATGACGCTTTGCTACGGTCTGATAAGCTAAATGGAGGGTTGCGTTTACACTCACTTCAGCAATATCGGTTAGCGCATCAGATACTTTCATTAGAGGGCTTTCAGCTAACACATCGCTTGCAGCGACAGTGAGTACATTGCTCTTTTTAAACAGGCGAAGCGCTCGCATTTGGTCTTCAACCTGATCAATCTCAATGCGAAGCAACTGCTGACGTAAAGAATCTTCTAAGTCCTTGCGTTTTGGCAACTCAAAGTCCATCGATAAAAACTCATCAAGCAGTACTGGATATTGCGTTAGTTCTTCACAAATCCAAGGACTTACGGTCGCCATTTTAACTAAGCGTTGTAATGCCCCTTTACTTTCAATCAGCATGACTAAGTACACTGTCCGGCGCATGACCGATTCAATCAGTGGCATTAAACGTAAAAGTGCAGTTTGAGGTTGTTCGGACTGTAAAATCACTTCAATTAAATGAGGCCAGAATGTTTTTAAACGCTGGACTGCATTTGAAGGTAGTTTTTTGAGTGCATGACCGTGCCAGAATTCATGAATCAAATTTTTCGCATTGTCATCCAACACTTCATCTAACTGCTGCTCTAACTGTCCAAAGTTTTCAGTTGCGGCATTTGAACTTGTATCTTCAATGAGCTGCTTAAATTGAACTTTTACTTTCTGGCGTTTCTCATTGAGAACATCAATAAATTCATTCCAGCTCGCAAAGCCCAAGGTATCTATAATGCGTTGTCTTAGGTCAATTTCTTCTGGCAATAGCTGAGTTTGCTGATCGTTGAGAGCTTGAATCGCATGTTCAACACGGCGCAAAAACAGATAGGAATCTTCAAGTTCTAAAACGGCTTGTCTTTCTAATAACCCTGATTCGCCAATATGCTCAAGACTAACTAAACATTGGCGGTCTTGAAGCTCACGTTTAGAGCCACCGTAAATAAGCTGGAAGACTTGAACAATAAACTCAATTTCGCGAATACCGCCTGCCCCAAGTTTAATATCATCCTCAATATGACGACGCAGAACTTCACGTTCAATCATCGCTTTCATATCGCGCATCGCGGCAAAAGCGGTGTAATCAACATAGCGGCGGAACACAAAAGGACGTGTCATTTCTAACAAGTCTTGCCCTTCTTTATCTCCAGTTACAACACGTGCCTTAATCCATGCATATCGCTCCCATTCACGACCATGCTGACTTAAATATTTTTCTAAAGCTGCATGACTAATCGCCAATGCCGAGCCATCACCCCAAGGACGCAAGCGCATGTCTACTCGAAATACAAAACCATCTGCGGTAATGTGTTCAAGTAAATAAATGAGTTTTTGTCCCCATAAAATACAGAACTGCTGTACATCAATGCATTTACGACCATTGGTTTCGCCTTGTTCATCAAAGGCAAAAATTAGATCAATATCACTCGAGAGATTAAGCTCTTGTGCACCGAGCTTACCCATGGCAACTACAATCAAATCTTGAACTTTGCCAGAGTAACCCACAGGTTCACCGTGTTTCGCTACGAGTGCTACACGTGCAAAAGCCTTTGCCGCACAAATGCTGGCATCGGCAAAATCAGAAAGTTCACGAGTAAGTGTGACAACATCGGTTAGTTGATTGGCATCTTGCCAAATCCAACGGAACATTAAACGACCACGCAAAATACGAAGTGCGCGCATCCAAGATATTTCGTCACCAATTCCATCTAGTGTGGTTTGTACAAATTGGTAAATTTGATCAGTTGAGAGCGGTGCAGTAAATTGATCTATTTGGTAATCTTGTTCTAAAACAGCCTGATGCAGGCCTAAAACTTGTTCTGCGTACTGACTAGCACGCAATGTTTTTTGTAACTGCTCCGCATTCATATAAAAAGCTCTTTTCCTCGTACTCTCTTTTTAGTTATAGCAGTTCGAGTAGTGGTAGGAAAAGGGATTAGACTAATTTTGCTTCCGATGATGATTGATATTCGATATGAGGATCATGACTGTCTTGAGCCGAAGGTAATAAAACTTTAAATGTGGTTCCAACACCCTCTTTGGAACTGACATTAATTTTCCCCTGATTAATCTCGACAAAACGTTTACACAAACTCAAACCTAAACCCGCACCTTTTTCACCTGCGGTACCTTTAAAGCTCGCAGTAATACGTGGATGGAACAAATTCGCCATTTGTTGCTTGGTCATGCCTAGACCGGTGTCTCGCACTGTTATTTCAATATTTTCACCAGTTTGTTTGGCTTCAATAAAGACTTTGCCCGAACCATCAACATCTGTAAATTTCAGCGCATTTGACACCAAGTTTTGAAGTACTGAGGTCATCATATTGATATCAGCATAGATTTTTAAATCTTCTGGTACAGCATTCACCAATTCAATATTTTTCTTTAAAGCTAAGGTATACAAAACATCAAAAACGATATTACTGACTTGTCTAAGGTTAAAGTTAATCGGGTGATAAACAAAACGCCCACCCTCAGCCATTGCCCATGTCAGTAAGCTTTCGAGCAAGTTATAGGTCGATTGCGAAGTGTCGTATAGATAGTCTGCAATGTTTTGAATGCTCGACTCATCTAAAGTTTCACGCTCTTTGGCGAGTACTTCTGAAAAACCTAGCAGACCATGAAATGGCGCTCGGAGATCATGTGAAATGATTGAAAAGAATTTTGTTTTACTGGAGTTAATCGCGACTTGTTGCTCATACAGTTCGTTTAACTCTTCATAGTTAAACTTCAACTCGACCTGTTGCATAAAAGTAGAACAGTAATCGAGCAATAACTGGATGTCTTCATCTTCAAATGTTGCTGCATCGTCATCAAAAAAAACGGCGAAGCCCATAGAGGTTTTATCAGGGTGTAGAAGATGTACGGCCAATGCCCTACTACACTCAATATTTAATTCTTTTAAATAGTTGGTTAAATTTTGATAGGAAGGATGTAAGTGATTAATGATCTGTTGTTTAGCAAAGCACTGTTTTAAATGTTTTGAAGGTTTAAACGAAATAGCGGTCATACCATCTGGGCAACGATGCCAAAAGTAAGGTTCTTGATTAAAAGTCAATAAGGCTTTTTTACACTTCAAAAGACGAAGACTAAACCGGAAAAATTGCTCGATATAGTTCTGCTCGGCATTTAATCCAAGCAAAAGCGATATTCTACAAGCACTTAACTGCTCAATCTGGTTTAGTTCTAAATGTTGGAATGTCATTGCCCGCCTCACAGATTTTGTCGTTTTTGGTCGGAACCGCTCTTAAAAAAAATGTACTTATAATCATTATGATCTACTACAAACTTTAACACAGTACATTAAAAGAGCAACTTTCTTTTCAAAATAGAAATGTGAAGTTTCAATTAAAGGTTTTTAGATACATAAAGTGGGTATATTTGAGGAAAATACAACAAATTTTTGAAGGTAGAGAATTGTAAGATTGTAGAAATGCGAGTTTATAAAATAGCCCCTATGATCAATAGACAGGGGGAGAAATTCACTCAACACTAGACGTTAAGAGCCAAAAGAAAATGACGGCTGAAGAAATACTGGAAGAAATTGAATATCCACTTGAGAACCTTCAAAACTTACTTTTTGCCTTTTCAAAAATGAAAGTCGATGATGGTTTAAAAGAACAAGAATTTAGCGCCATCATCAACACGCTACATCACCAAGTGGTCAACATTAACTGCGCGGTTCACCAAATGAATAAAAAAAAACCCGACTTAGGTCGGGTTTTGATTATTTAAATATTTATCCCAGTTACTGATAATTTCAGGTTGACTAAAACAAGATTTTTCAAAAAATGTAACGAAAAATGGCATTAGGTCATCGCGGTAAAAATGGGAAAATATACCAGTATCTTTTACTAATTCATGACAATCTAGTATATCTACAGAAGCCCATAATAAAGTCAGCTGTTCATGATTAGACATTGTATTTGATGTAGTTTTCCTAAAAAAAGTTTTTTCTTCTTCAGAAATATCTGAATTCTTAATCAATTCATAAATACTTTCATACAAAAGAAAGTAACTATTTATTTCATTTAATCCTTTATCAATTCCTGCAACTTTATCTAAAGTTTGATTATATAAATCACCGATTTCTCTTCTTGTTAATTGAAGTTCAAATATCTGTTGTTCTCCTAGAAAAGAAAGTGCAATTTCTTTAAATATTTCCTCAGAATGCCAAACACGACCGTCAATGAACACCTGGATTGTATTATATTTGGCTAATTTATAATTCATCAAAGAGTTATAAGTATTTAGGAAATTTGAATATATTGTTTCCTTAATTTGTGCTTTATGAGTTGATTCCGCTAAATTTAATTGTTGAGTCGTTGATTCTCTAGCCTGTTCAAGCTGTTCTTTTGTAGCTTCTTTTGCCTGTTCAAGCTGTTCTTTTGTAGCTTCTTTTGCCTGTTCAAGTTGATTTTCTGCTGCCTTCCCTGCTTGCCTAAGTTGTTCAGCCATAGCCTCTCTTGCATGTATATTCGCTTGTCTCTGCAAATAGGCTGTATAAATAACAATTATTAACGTGAGAGATGTTAAAAGCGCAGTTAATGCTCCAAAAATGTCACCTATTGGGCCTAATGAAGTAAATGCCTCTGGAGTAAAAGGAGGCTTAACTAATAGTTTAAATACCCACTCTTTAAAAATCAGAGGAAACTTTATCCATACAATAAGAACAAATAGGAGTACTAAACCCCATAAGAAGATTTTCTTTAAATTATTTAAGGTCATTTTGAAGTATTTTATTTAAATTGATTTGCATAAGTCTCTGCAATAGAGACTAACCCTGAACGCATTTCTTCACGTGTTTGACGGTACAACTGAATCAGCTTTGCTTCATCATATATTATCAAAATTTCGTAAAAAATTACCCAACAAAAAACCCCTAAGCCGTTAGCTTAGGGGTTTTCGTAGAATCTTACGATTCTGAATATGGTCCCGAGGGTCGGACTCGAACCGACACGTCATCTCTGACAGCGGATTTTGAGTCCGCCGCGTCTACCAATTTCACCACCTCGGGAGAGGAAGTATGTTTGTGTTGCGTATATTAGCGCGTTTGTAAAACTTGTCAAACCCTAAGTGAATATTATCGTTCACTTTTAGATCACTTAAACATTTTTCATGATTTAAGCCAGAAGCACAGCCATAAAAAAGCGAAAAAGTTTATACTAGGCCCAATTTTTGCGGTGTTTTCTCAAATATGCAACTGTCTGACTTTTCCTTTGAATTACCTGATGAACTTATTGCCCGTTATCCTCTTGAATCACGTAGTGCATCACGGTTGTTGCACTTAGACTCAAAGGGTCAATATCACGATCACATGTTCACAGACATTATCGATCTGTTCGAAGAAGGTGATCTGCTAGTGCTCAATGACACCAAAGTCATGAAAGCACGACTAAAAGGAAAACGCTCTACAGGCGGTGCTATTGAGATTTTGGTTGAGCGTATGCTGAACCACACCACAGCATATTGTCACATCAAATCGAGCAACTCGCCTAAAGCGGGTGCTGAGCTTTTTGTTGGTGCAGATAATATTCCCGTGATTGTCCGTGGTCGTCACGAAAATTTATTTGTGGTTGAGTTTTCACAGCCAATCTTACCTGTACTTGAGCAATATGGTCAGTTACCTATTCCTCCTTACTTTAACCGTGAAGCAGAAGAAATCGACACCGAACGTTATCAAACGGTTTTTCATAATCCTGAAAAAATTGCCAGTGTTGCCGCACCTACTGCAAGCTTACATTTTGATGAAGAATTATTAGCAAAGTTAGAACAAAAAAATGTTCAAAAAACCTTTGTGACTCTTCACGTTGGTGCTGGCACATTTATGCCCGTTCGTACTGATGACATTACCAACCATATCATGCACAGTGAGTGGTGTGATGTACCTCAAGAAACAATTGATCTGATTTTGGCGACTAAAGCACGCGGAAATAAAGTGATTGCCATAGGTACAACTGCAACACGTGCTTTGGAAAGTGCAGCTCAAGCCCATAGCGGTAAAATTGCGGCTTGGACTGGCGACACGCAAATCTTTATCTATCCGGGCTACCAGTTCTGCATCGTAGACCGTTTAATTACCAACTTCCATTTACCAGAATCTACCCTGCTCATGTTGGTGTCAGCTCTTTCAAATCGCGACAACATTTTAGCTGCCTATGAACATGCAGTTAAAAGCCGCTATCGTTTCTTTAGTTATGGCGATGCGATGTTGATTGATAAATTAGAAGTTTAAAAAATTAAGGTTGGGTTAAACCATACTGGTGAATTAAAAGGTTTAACCCAGCCCAGATATCTACAATAAAAAAATCATGAATTTAGCTCGATGAGTTGCAGAAATTTATCGATGAAACTCAGGCATCATTTTTTAAATGATAAATTCCAAATTTAAAAACATTAAGTATTTATCTCTTTCAATTTAAAAGATAATCTAGAAATAGCTCTTTATGATAATGAACTCATTACTTCCATGCCAATCGATACTGTACAAGAAGCTCTTCATATAAGGCGTAAAAAAAATACACAGGTTTTTCGCAATATCGCTCGACTTTGGGATGCTGGACAAAAATCTCATTCAGCCCAAGATCTTTTAGATGCTTTACATCCGTGGCGTGAAGATCACAACCTTCGCTTTTTTAATGTGCTCCCCTACTTACTCGCCATTTGCAGCATCACAATATTAGGCTTCGGTTATTTTCTTCATCCACATATTCAATATATTTGGAGCTTTTTAGGTGCCTTTTTAACAGGGTTTCTGGCTTATTTACTCTATCAATCTCAAGAACCCTTAACACAAGTCATTCGTTATCTAGAACAGCGCATGGTGATATTGCGTTATGGTTTACAATTTCAGCAATTGCCAGCCTATCTTCCCATTCATGCGCAGCCAGTTTTAGTTCTGAGCAAATTAAAACAGTATTTCCCACTGTTTAACCGAGGGACTGAATCTAACGAAATTACCCAATATGCTTCTGTCACATGGAACGATGGCGTAACAGATCATCAAGTCTTGCTGTTTCAATATCATTACGTTAATGAAATACCAATTATTCAAGATCAAAGTAGCGATAAAAAAATTATAAAAAAAATTCATAAAGACCTATGGGGCGCTTTTATATTTGAAATGCCTGCCCTAGGTATTGCTGTCAGCAATAAGCGTTCTCGGTTTTTTACTCCCTACAGCAGTAAATGGCAAAGTAGTGATATTTTGATTAACCAAGAACTTAATATTTTTGGGGTTAATCAACATCAGTTAGCCAAAGAAGTCAGCCCAAGTCTAACTTTAAAATTACATGAATTTTTTCAGCACTTTACAGGTGATTTAATTTATCATCACGAAGAACAAATTTTGTGTTATCTGGGTGAGCAAAACCTTTTTCAGACCACCAGTAAGCAAAATGAAATTCATGATGTTTCAGCATTGCGTGGGCACTTGCGTACCATGACCATGCCGCAATATGAAAAATTTCAGCAATTCATGTTGAACTTAATTAAATAAATCTCTCGTATTACTTCATTGTCGACTCATTAAAAAAATGAGATATCCAAAAGTGTACTGAGGGAATAACAATAAGAGGACCGACCATGACTGGTTTATTTATTTTCTTGGGGATTTTTGTTGTACTGATCGTCTGGGGCGTTCACATCCGTAATACCATCGTACGTTATTTTAATGCGACCAAACGTGCTTGGGCAGAGGTTGCCAATTTCGAACGTCAAAAAGTCAAAACTTTAGAAGCGCTTGAGACAACACTGAATCAATATACTCAGTTTGAAAAATCGACATTAGAAAAAGTCACCGAACTACGTCAGCAAATTCTTAATTTAAATGTAAATAACACTGATATTTCCCAGCTACAGCAAATTGAAAAAATGAGCCAAGAGCTGATTCGAAGCTTAAATGTTGTTGTTGAAAACTACCCTGAGCTTAAAGCCGATTCACTCTATAGCAAGATGATGGATGACATTCAGGAACAAAACGAAAATGTGGGTGCGGCTATTACCATTTTTAACCGTAATGTCGAATTATTTAATAACCAAATTGAAGTATTCCCTAACAATCTCATCAATACATTAACTTTATCCAAGAAAGCTATTCGTCCTTTTAAGGATAATCTTGTTAATGAAAATTTTGACTATAAACCTAATTTTTAATAGGAAAAAAACAGTCTGTAACCTAGCGGAAATTTTATCTATTTTATAGCCAGCTACATTTAGTAGTAGAACTACATCGCAGAATCAAGGAAAATAGCTCTCTTTTTAGCAGCGAACTGTTTCTTCGCCTCTGCTCGTGTTCAGGATTTTTAGATGAAGTTTGAAAAATTAGGTCAGTCGGGGCGCGCCCGTCGTGGTCGTTTAACTTTAGAGCATGGTGTTGTTGAAACACCTGTTTTTATGCCAGTGGGGACTTACGGCACAGTCAAAGGTATGCTACCGCGTGATATCGAAGATATTCAGGCACAAATTATTTTAGGAAATACATTCCATTTATATTTGCGTCCGGGTCTCGAAGTGATTAAAGAACACGGCGGTCTACATAACTTTATTAAATGGGATAAGCCAATTTTGACTGACTCTGGCGGTTTCCAGGTTTTTAGTCTTGGCGCAATGCGCAAAATCAAAGAGGAAGGTGTTACTTTCCGCTCACCGATTGATGGTTCAAAAGTATTTTTATCTCCTGAAATTTCTATGGAAATTCAGCAAGTTTTGAACTCTGACATCGTCATGATTTTTGATGAATGTACACCTTATCCTGCAACTCATGAAGAAGCACAAAAATCATTGCAGCTTTCTTTACGCTGGGCAAAACGTTGTAAAACCCATCATCATGATGAGCTCAAAAATAAGAATGCGTTATTTGGCATTATTCAAGGCGGTATGTATGAAGACTTACGTGATGAGTCTTTAAATGGCCTTCTTGAAATTGGCTTTGACGGTTATGCGATTGGCGGCTTATCTGTAGGTGAACCTAAAGATGAGATGATCAAAGTTTTAGATTATCTACCAAGCAAAATGCCACAAGATAAACCGCGTTACTTGATGGGCGTTGGTAAACCGGAAGATATCGTTGAAGCGGTGCGCCGCGGTGTCGATATGTTCGACTGTGTAATGCCAACCCGTAATGCGCGAAACGGTCATTATTTTGTCACTGATGGTCTGGTACGTATTCGTAATAGTAAATATCGCCATGACCAGAGCCCGCTCGATCCACATTGCGATTGCTACACTTGTAAGAACTTTACCCGTGCTTATCTATTCCATCTTGAAAAATGTGGAGAGATGTTAGCGTCTATGCTCGGTACCATTCATAACTTACGTTATTACCAACGTTTAACTGAAGGTATGCGTGATGCATTAGAGAATGGCACATTTGATGAATTTGTTCAGGACTTTTATGCCCGTCGTGGTTTAGAAGTTCCACCATGTCCGGTTGATGAATAAGCCCGATTTGCGCTCAACCTCAAGACAAGGTAAATTGCAAAACGAATTAGGATTATGTCAGGTATCTGACTCATATTTTTAACTTTAGGAAATCAAAATGAGCTTTTTAATTTCTGCTGCACATGCAGCACCGGCAGCTGGCCCAACTACAGGTATTTTGCCAAACATCTTGATGATTGTCGTATTCGTTGCAATCTTTTATTTCTTAATTTGGCGCCCTCAAGCAAAACGTGCTAAAGAGCACCGTTCTTTAATCGAGAGCTTAGGTGTAGGTAGTGAAGTTGTGTTCGCTGGTGGTTTAATGGGCAAAGTGACCAAAATTGAAGGTGACTATGCAGTTGTTGAACTTAGCCGTGGTGTAGAAGTAAAAATTCAGCGTGCCAGCGTAATTTCAGTATTACCTGAAGGCACTCTAAATAACCTTTAATCATAAAACAGTCGTGCTTTAGCACGACTTTTTCATTTAAGAAGAAAGCGAATGCGTTACCCTGCATGGAAATATTTACTGATTCTGGTTGTTCTGGTAATCAGTACATTATACGCACTGCCTAGTCTATATCCGGATGAGCCCGCCGTTCAAATTTCCGGTGCCAAAGCTGGCACCCAAATTGATCAAAGTGTGGTGCAAAAAGCAGAGCAAATTTTAAAAACAGCAAACATTGCAAGTCACGATAATACTTTTACAAATAATGCTGCCCTATTGCGTGTCAGCTCTTCTGAAGCGCAGTTGAAAGCAAAAGAAGTATTACGCCGTGACTTAGGTGATCAATATGTTGTCGCCCTAAACCTTGCACCAACCACACCGGAATGGTTGCAAAAGATTGGGGCAAAACCAATGAAACTTGGTTTGGACTTACGTGGTGGTGTCCACTTCTTGCTTGAAGTAGATATGGACAAAGCCGTTGCCCAACGTATGGAAACCTCTGCCACCGATTTGCGTCGTCAGTTCCGTGAAAACAAGATCAAATTCAATAGTCTTGCATTAACCAATAATGTGATCACTGTTCAATTTGCTGACAATGCTGACCGTGATGCAGCAATGGATTTTTTACGTCGTAATGGGAATGAATATACCCAACAGGCATTAGCAAGCTCTACAGGTTCTACTTTAAAGCTTTCTTATACTGATGTACGTCGCCAAGAAATTCAGTCATATGCGGTGAATCAAAACTTAACAACATTACGTAATCGTATTAACGAACTTGGTGTTGCAGAAGCATTGGTACAAAGTCAGGGTAGCAACCGTATTGTCGTTGAATTACCGGGCGTTCAAGATACAGCTGAAGCGAAACGTGTTTTAGGCCGTACTGCAAACCTCGAATTCCGTTTGGTTTCTGACGCAAATGATCAATATATTGACCCATATACAGGTAAATATAATGGTCAACCTTTACCTCCGGGCACAGAAGTTTTTGCTTATGAGTCTTTAGATAGCGGTCGTCAACTTTTGTTGCAACGTAACCGTATTTTGACGGGTGAGCGTGTTCAAAATGCAAGTTCTGGCTTTAGCCAAGACTCTGGCGGTGCCGAAGTAAATATTACTCTCGACAGTGCTGGCGGTAAGCTTATGTCCGATGCAACTCGTAATGCTGTTGGTAAACGCATGGCGGTATTGTTCATCGAAAATAAGCAAAAAATTACTTATGTCACAGATCCTAAAACTGGTGCACAAACAGAAGTTCGTACTCCATACACTGAATCTGTAGTCATCAATGCTGCAACAGTTCAGGCCGTTTTAGGTTCAACTTTCCGTATTACCGGTTTAAGTTCTCCTCAAGAAGCATCAGAACTTGCATTAATGCTACGTGCAGGTGCTTTGGCTGCGCCAATGTATTTTGTTGAAGAACGTGTAGTTGGTCCCAGCCTTGGTCAAGAAAACATTGATAAGGGCGTATTATCAACTCAAATCGGCTTCTTGCTTGTTGCAATCTGGATGGTAGTTTTCTTCCGTCTATTCGGTTTAATCGCTAACTTTGCACTCGTTGTTAACTTGGCAATGATTTTAACGGTTATGTCATGGATTGGGGCTTCCCTCACCTTACCAGGTATTGCGGGTATCGTTATTACCATTGGTATGGCCGTCGATGCGAACGTATTGATATGTGAGCGTATTCGAGAAGAAATGCTCTGGGGTGCATCGCCCAAACAGGCCATTGTGGCCGGTTATGATCGAGCCTACAACACCATTTTTGACTCGAACTTAACGACGTTCCTCGTTGCATTCATTCTGTTTGCAATTGGTACAGGCCCGATCAAAGGTTTCGCCGTAACATTAATGATTGGTATCGTATGTTCGATGTTTACTGCAATCACAGTAACTCGCGCAATTGTACAACTCATTTATGGTAAACGCCGTAATTTGAAAAAGTTGAGCATTTAAGGAGATCGATGATGACTAAAGTGACTCAACAAGATTCAAAACAATATGGACGTCCGGATGATGCAAAAATCATCCCGTTCATGAAGATTGCCAAACCTGCGGCAATCTTCTCGATCCTTATTACGTTAGCGAGTATTTTCTTTATTGTAACTAAAGGTCTTAACCTCGGTTTGGACTTTACAGGTGGTGTTTCAGCTGAGCTTAACTATGCTCAACCAGCAAATCAGTCTGAAGTTATTCAGGCACTCGACAAAGCTGGCTTTAAAGATGCTGTAGTACAAACACTTGGTAGTAATAAAGACTTACTTGTGCGCATGCCTGTACAAGAAGTTAAGGTTGAAGACCTTAATAACGCGATTACTAAGGCTGTACAGTTGCCAAACAATGCCGCAGAAGTTCATAAGGTGGACTCTGTAGGTGGTCAAGTTGGTAACGAGCTTTATGTTCGCTCTGCTGGTGCGGTTGCACTTGCACTTATCTTAATGTTGATTTACGTGACCATCCGTTTCGAATTCAAACTCGCGATGGGTGCCGTGATGTCTTTATTCCACGACATCATCATTATTATTGGTGCTTTTGCATTATTCCAGTGGCCATTTGACCTTACAGTTTTAGCTGCGGTACTTGCTGTTATTGGCTTCTCGCTTAACGATAACATTGTAGTATCAGACCGTATCCGTGAAAATTTCCGTAAAATTCGCGGAGCGACTCCTCGTGAAATCATCGATATTGCTTTAACCGAAACTTTACGTCGTACCATTCATACATCAATGACCTTATTGCTTGTCGTTCTAGCAATGATGTTCTTAGGTGGTGATGGTCTACACTGGTTCGCTGTTGCAATGTTTGTTGGTGTCTTTGTAGGTACTTACTCTTCAATTTATATCGGTACAGCTTTTGCCTTATGGCGTGGTCTTAACCGTCAGGACTTCATCGTTCAGGTTAAACCTGAATTTGAGGATGAAATTCCTTAAGTTGTCTAATTAAGACATATAAAAAAACCGCGATTAATTCGCGGTTTTTTTATATAAAAAATATTATTTACGGCGTAATGCATCCGAAATTGCTTCAACCAACTGTTGCGAAATTTCTTGTTTAGATGCTTTCTCTAACTCACGCTTTTTCATGTGATAGTTTTCAGCAAAGAAAACCGTCATGGCATTTTCATCAGAAGCAAAACCAATATCTGCACGTGATACATCGTTGCATGCAATCATATCTAGTTTTTTAGCGACTAGTTTTCCTGCCGCATATTCTTCTACATTTTGTGTTTCAGCAGCAAAGCCCACCATAAATGGACGTTTTTCCTGACCCGCAATGGTTGCCACAATATCTGGATTTTTCACAAGGGAAACATTCAACTCATCCCCTGCCTTCTTAATTTTATGCTCGGCAACTTCTGCTACGCGATAGTCTGCGACTGCGGCAGTTGCAATGAAGATATCACAGCCTGTCTCTAACGAGTCCATACTGATATCTAGCATTTGTCGTGCTGAGGCAACATTTACTCTTTTTACACCATTTGGTGTATCTAAACTTACAGGTCCAGCAATTAGCGTCACTTGTGCACCAGCAGCGTAACAGGTAGCAGCTAAAGCAAAGCCCATTTTACCAGTACTGTGGTTCGAGATATAACGAACAGGGTCAATCGCTTCACGCGTTGGCCCAGCGGTAATAACCACTCGCTTTCCAGCCAACAACCCAAATTTTTCAGCGATTGCACGTTGAGCCTGATGGAAATAGCCAGCGACTTGTCTTGCGATTTCTTCTGGCTCTGGCATACGGCCTAAACCGACATCACCACACGCTTGCTCACCCGCATCCGGCATGATCACATGCACGCCATCTTCGACCAAGGTTTGTAAATTTCGTTGTGTAGCTTTGGCCGCCCACATTTGCTGGTTCATGGCAGGTGCAACCCAGACAGGAGATTTTGTTGCCAAAAACACTGTACTGAGCAAGTCATCTGCCAAACCATGCGCAAATTTTGCCAAAGTATCGCAACTTGCAGGCGCAACCAGTAATAAATCAGCCCAACGCGCTAATTCAATATGTCCCATCCCAGCTTCAGCCGCAGGGTCTAAAAGTTCAGTATGGACAGGATTACCGGAAAGAGCCTGAAACGTTAGTGGGGTAATAAATGCCTGAGCACCATGTGTCATGACTACACGCACGTCAAAGCCATAATCTTTAAGCCGACGGACTAAAATGGCACTTTTATAGGCAGCAATTCCGCCAGTAACAGCTAAAACAATGTTTTTATGAGGAATAACACTTAGATCAAAGCTCACGAACAGGATACCTTACTGTTGCAGTGGCGCTCACAATAGCATTAAATACGCGCAGACCCAAGATTGATTGGGCAAACAAAATAAAATTTTAAGCGAATTATGCTGGGGAATATGAATACTTCTATTAAAAATTGGCCCGAACAAGAACGGCCAAGAGAACGGTTATTACAACAAGGTCCTCAAAGTCTCTCTGATGCAGAGCTACTGGCGATTTTTCTTCGATCAGGTTCACGACAACATTCAGCAGTCGAACTATCACGTTTACTCATTCAGCACTTTGGTAGCCTAAATGCAGTATTTGATTCATCGTTAAGTGAATTAACTCAATTTAATGGAATTGGAGCAACGAAATATTCACAATTACTAGCAGTCAAAGAACTCGGACGGCGTTATCTCGATCATCACTTTCAGAAAAATAATCTCAGCCTTCACACTTCTGATTTAGTTTTGGATTATTTGCGCTACGAATTAAAAGGCGAGAAACAAGAAGTCTTTGCAGTGCTGTGTCTAGATCCAGAATTAAGAAAGCTCCATTTTAAAAAGCTATTTTTTGGGTCAGTTCAACATTGTGCGGTTTCAGTCAATCAAACCTTACGCTACGCTCTACAGCAACATGCTTGCCAACTGGTCATTGCACACAATCATCCATTTGGTTCAGCACAGCCTTCTGCCGAAGATATTGCCTTAACTCAGCAACTGGAACATGCCTGTCAGCTTGTCGAAATACGCCTCTTGGATCATTTTATTATCTCACCAGAAGGAAGCTTTTCATTTGCTGAACAACAACTGCTCAACCCAACAATAATATCAGTTCAATGATATTGACAAAGGGGCACTAAGCCTAGAAGATCAAAGCAAAAATAGTGACGTTAAAAATAAAATGATTGTTCGTGAGCAGCCTAGTATTTTCAAAGTATTATTCTCTTGGCGAGGGACAATTTTACCCAAAATTTTACCCTCTCTCGGGGTCGTTATGCTGATTTCGGCGATCATTGGGGGCGTTGAATATATCAATCTTTATCGCTTTCCCGAGATTCCTTTGGTTGGCTTTACTCTTATTGGCGTCGTACTTTCTATTTTCTTAGGATTTAAAAATACTGCATGTTATGACCGTTGGTGGGAAGCCCGAAAATTATGGGGCGTTTTAATTGCAACTTCACGCCATTTTGACCGCGACTGCCGAATTTTGACTCAAGCCCGCCGTGAACGTGTGATTCAACATGTGATTGTTTTTGCTAACGTGTTACGTGATCGTTTACGTCGTCAGACGGCTAACCCAACTGAGCTCATACAAACCAGCGGTATGAGCCAGCAAGCACTCACCCAGCTCTATCAGCAAAATAATGCCCCTCAGTACACACTTAGCCTCATTCACTGGGAATTATTGCAAGCGCTTAAAGAAGGTGAAATCTCAGACATCATCTATGCACAGATGAATAAAAATGTTGCAGATTTAAGCGTTGTGCAAACAGGCTGTGACCGAATCGCCAATACGCCTATTCCATTTGCCTATTCAGTTTTGCTCAATCGCACTGTTTATTTTTTCTGTTTTATGTTGCCATTCAGTCTTGGTTCATTGCTTGGATTAGCAACACCTTTACTGGTGGGAATTTTGGCATATACATTCTTAGGACTTGATGCACTCAGCTCGGAAATTGAAGAGCCTTTCGGTACTCAAAGTAATGATTTACCTTTAGATGCCATGGTGCGTAGTATCGAAATTGAACTTTTAGGAACTTTGGGGAAACCTACCCCACCACCAATTCAAGCTCAAGATAATAACTTGTTGTAATGGCTTAGAGAAAACGTTCCCAAACACCTTGCTGATTAGCCGTTGGCTTAGGTGTATTTCCCAGCTTAATCCATGGCATATTTTCACCATGAAAATCACTGCCAATCGATACAGCTAATTGATATTGCTCAATCATCCGATCAATCATCTGGCGAGTAGATAAAGTTTCCATCGGTGGAGGTAACTCAATTGCATCTCCACCTGAAGTTGCGAACAATTCAATTAAATATCGAACGTTAGTTGCAGATAAATCATAACGAGTCGGATGTGCTAAAACTGCCAACCCTTTACTTTCGTGAATCATGTCAATTGTTTCTTTTATCCCTAATCCTTCAAACTTTACAAAAGCACGTCTCCCTTCTTTTAAGAAACGATCAAATGCTTGTTGAGGACGGGTTACAACTTTTTTCTCGACCAGTGTTTTAGCAATGTGTGTTCTGGTGATGCGATCTGCCTGATCTTCTACTTTGGCAAGAACATCTTCATAAATCTGAAAACCAATACATTTTTCTAATAAATCGCAAATTACTTTAGCTCTTTGCGCTCGTACTCTTTTTTGTTGTTCTAATGCTTCTAAAATTGGCGCTTCATTTTGCATGTTTAAAGCAACAATATGTACGCCATAACTCTTCTTCGTTGTTGGACGTGACCACTGACTTGAAATCTCTGTACCAGAAATGATTTTTAAATCATGACCTTGTGCAGCAATTCTAGCTCGCTGCAACCCATCCATTGTATCGTGGTCAGTTAAAGCCAAAGTATGCAAATTCACATCTATAGCAGCTTGCACCAGTAATTCCGGAGACAAAGTTCCATCAGAAATATTGCTATGTGTATGTAAATCTATGCCTTGCATCTTTTATACTATGCCATTCACCAAACCTGATCAGATACTCTAACATGAAAGCACTTCTGGACTTTGTTCCATTAATTATTTTCTTCTATTTATATAAAACAGTTGATCCAACCGACACACAGCATCCTTTACTTAAACTGATCGGGTCTGCTGGTGGTGCCGATAATAATAATATTCTTGTAGCGACTACTGGCTTAATTATTTCAATGCTTGTGGTATATGGTGCCCTATTTGTTTTCCAAAAATTCCGTCTAGATAAACAACAGTGGTTTGTATTGTTTATGACTGTCATTTTTGGTGGCATCACCCTCATGTTAAGTGATGATTTCTATATTCGTCTGAAAGCTGCAATTTTGAATTTGGTTTTTGCAGGTGCATTCTTAGTTTCACCTTGGTTTGGTAAAGATCGTAAGCCACTCATACGACGTCTATTTGACCCTATTTTAGAGTTAAGTGAAAAAGGTTGGAAAAATCTAAATTTTGCTTGGGCAGTCATGTTTGTGGTGATGTCTTGTTTACATATCTTCTTCGCGTTTTTATTTCACGGCGGAAAATATTGGGGTGAATTCACTGCATTTGGTGACATGATTGTCATGTTTTCATTTATCATTATTCAGTTCATTATTTTACGTAAACATTTTAAGTCACCTGAAGCTTAAAATGATTCCTGATTGATTACAGAGATACGATTACATGCCTTTTTTTGTTCTAAGCTGTACCGATAACGAAGGAACTTTAGAAAAACGCTTGGCAGTACGCCCTCAGCATATCGAACGTTTGCAAAAACTTGATGATGAAGGCCGCCTTGTTACAGCGGGAGCTATGCCAAAAGACCCGAATGATCCTCAAGCAGGTTTTTATGGCAGCACCATGATTGTTGAATTCGACAGTCGCGAAGCATTAGACGAATGGTTAAAAGAAGAACCATTTCTCAAAGAAGGCATTTACGCTCATATTGATGTAAAACCGTTTAATAAAGCATTTCCAAAAGGGTAATCATATGCACCCTGCAATCAAAAGCTTTCTCGGCTTGTGTTTGATCTGTTCAACTGCTAATGCAGTTGAACCTGCTGCCACACCAGCAACGACTCCTCCAAGTGCGCCTTCAACTCAGGCTGCGAATCAGCCAGTTCCAACAGCTGCTACAACGGCGTCGACCGCAACAAAACCACTCACGGCTGAGCAACTTGCAAAGAATAAACAACAGCAAGATGCGAAAATCAAAGCTTTAGTTCAAGATCAGGCATCTCGTTTAAAACAGTTAGAACATGCCAATCTTGAAGCACTCGCCCAGAACCAAGAGTTACAGTTAAAAAATGATAGCCTCTCTGTTCAGGTTCAAGTCTTACAAAGCGAACGTAGTGCGCAAATGTTTTTATATGGCGCGGTTACCTTAGCGGGTGGCGTATTGCTGGGTTTCTTTATCTCTAGTTATATCCATACAAAACGTCGACGCCAGTGGTAAATCCAAGCGATCTATTAAACTAAATGAACGTATCAAACCGTATACAAACAGCAGAACTGGACTGGGAATTAATCGATGGTATCGAGGTTCCCATTTCCAAACAATTTGGTGATGTCTATTTCTCTAAAGATAATGGCCTACTTGAAACACGGCATGTTTTTCTAAATGGTAACGACTTATCAGAACGCTTAGCCAATCTAAAAGATTTTGAATATTTCAGTGTAGGAGAAACCGGTTTTGGTACGGGTTTAAACATTCTTGCACTCTGGCAACTTTGGCAACAAGTCCGTCCTGATAATCAAAGCCATTTACACGCCATTAGTGTTGAAAAATTTCCATTGAGTAAAGCCGACCTTATTCGTGCTTTGAATGTCTGGGATGAGCTTAAACCACTTGCAGACCAGTTAATTGAACAATATCCGCTACCTATTGCTGGATGCCATCGTTTAAGCTTCCCTGAAGAGCGTTTTAGCATCGACTTATGGCTAGGAGATGCACAAGATATTTTCCCAAGCATGGCTAAAACTAAAGCAGTAAATGCTTGGTTTTTAGATGGCTTTGCACCCTCTTGCAATCCAGACATGTGGGAACAAAACGTTTTAAACCATATTGTCCGTCTTTCTGACTATGGCAGTACATTTTCCTCTTTTAGTGTCGCTGGTGTTTTAAAATGTGGGCTAAAAGCGCATGGAATTAATATTTCTCGTCCACGTGGTTTTCGGCATAAGAGGGAAATGCTCAAAGCAATCTGGAACCCACCTCAATCTGATGATGAGTCCTCCCCATTAGACCTAGTTCACTCACTGGGTAAGGGACAACAGCATATTGCGATTATTGGGGCCGGTATAGCAGGTTTAACTACAGCGTGGGCATTTGCAGCACGTGGGCATCAAGTCACCCTCTATGAGCGAACAGAGGCATTATCTGGCGCTTCTGGAAACCCTTTAGCCCTACTTAATCCAAAACTATGTCCAATTGAACAAAGTCATGAACATCTCATGACCTTAAGTTGGCAACATGCCTTGAATTTTTATAAAAATTTTCAAGCATTTCGTCCACTTCAAATACAACAAATCGCCTTAAAAAATGCTGATGAACTTCTCGATCTTGTAAATCAATATCCAGCTCAGGTTATTACCCACTCAACAAACTCACTTGAAACTGCATATTCAAGTGTTTTACTTACCGAAGCGGGTTCTGTTTCACCACATCAACTACGTGATGAAATTTTGCAACATCCTTTGATCGATTTAAAAATTCTCAATATTACAGAGCTTGTATCTTGTGAAAATAAAGTACAAATCATAAGCGAGAATAAAACTATCGATGAAAGCGACCATGTGATCGTATGCTGTGCACGTCAAAGCGCGACTTTTTTTGAAAGCTATCCGCAGTTAAAACCAATACGTGGGCAAGTAAGCTTGGTTGACAATACTTTTGCTCCCCTGCCTTTACAGGAAGCTTATAGCTATGGCGGCTACTGTATGCAACTTAATGCTTCACAGATGATTTTAGGTGCGTCTTTCTACCCAAATCGTGAGGATCAAGAAGTAGTGCCAGAAGACCATGTGCATAACTTTGAATTAATCCACAGCGTATTCCCTGAATATGCACAACAATTGCCTTCTCCGACTACTTGGCAAGGTCGAGCATCTATCCGCGCACAAAGCTTAGATTATTTTCCTCTCGTTGGAAAAATGCAGGAGAATAGCCGAATTGCTACTTTTGCTGGTCTTGGTTCTAAGGGCTTCTTATTTGCTCCGCTATGCAGTGAAATCTTAGTTGCCCAAATGTTAGGAGAAGCTTGTCCAGTACCAGACCGCTTATTACAAAAATTGAATCCGCAACGATTCCAAAAAAAAGTAAAACCTAAAAAGCCTTATTTCAAACCACAATAGTTCAACTCCATAAAAAAGCACCCGAAGGTGCTTTTTTTTTATGCGCCCTGCTCTAGAGGCAAGCCGGCATCACGAGCTGCACGTGTCCCCCCCATCAGCACGACATATTCACGCGAGGCATCGAATCCTTCTAGTGTCTCAGCTGCACGAGGAGCTTTGCTACCACCACCACATAAAATATAAATCGGCTGACCCGCAGAGACCTGGTTCAAAATATCAGCATTCAAATCATTAATCGGGCGATTTACCGCACCTTTAACATGCCCTTCTGCATAAGCATTTGTATCACGGACATCCCAGATAACAGCATTTTCTGGGAATTCAAATGTTGTAATTTCTTGTTTACGGATCATTGTGCACTCCTTTGATGTAAACAACACTTGGCAAATGAAGAAAACCCTCTTAGCATCTCAAATATTCTTTCCCTTTGTAAAGGTCTAAACTATGCCTTCTTTCGATATTGTCTCTGAATTAGAGATTTTTGAAGTTAATCATGCTGTACAGAACACACAAAAAGAGATTGCAACACGTTTTGACTTTCGTGGTCATGATGTTTCAGTCGAAATAAACGAAAAAAATAAAGAAATTAAAATCAGTACTGAAAGTGATTTCCAGTGTGAACAAGTTTACAACATGTTAGAAAATCATTTTTACAAACGTAAAATTGATATACAAGCTCTAGACCCGCAAAAAGCTGCTGCTTCAGGTAAAAATTTTGTACAGGTCATTAAACTTAAAGACGGTCTTGACTCAGATACTGCAAAAAAAATTAATAAAGCCATTAAAGAAAGTGGCGTTAAAGTGCAATCTTCTATCCAAGGCGACAAAATTCGTGTAACGGATAAAAAGCGCGACACTTTACAACAAGTGATGAATTTTTTACGTGAACAACAATTTGGTGTGCCATTACAGTTTAATAACTTTAAAGATTAATCTCTTGTCGTGACATTTAAAGCTAAGGTAATTCCATGTCTCAATCCAATCGTCTATCAAAACTGGTAAAAGCGACTTCAAAATTCCCTAAAGGTATTCGGAGTACACTTTGGAGCAAGGCGTTTGGTCGTATCGTGCCAATGGTGGGTACAGCAAATATTCGCTATCTGGAAGTAGACTCAAACCACGTTACTGTCCGTTTAGAAAACCAAAAAAATATGCAGAATCATATTAAAGGAGTCCATGCGGCTGCTATGGCTCTTTTAGCAGAAACTGCGACTGGTTTCCTAACAGGTTTACACATTCCTGATAACCGCATTTTATTAATCAAATCATTGCATGTTGATTATTTAAAAGTGGTTGAAGGCGGTTTGACTGCCACAGCAACGTTATCTGCTGAACAGCAAAAGTTTATTGCGGATAATGAGAAAGGTGAACTTGTAATTCCAGTTACTGTGATTGATGATGCAGGCAATGAACCAATCCATTGCCAAATGCTGTGGGCATGGTTACCTAAACGTAAGAAATAATAACGAATCTAAAATACTGTTAGATTTTTATTTACCTCAAGATATAAAAATTATTTTTTGTATCTTGAGGTCAAAAATGAAAAAAACTCTTATTATTTCCTCCTTATTTACCAGCTTAATATTTACAACAATAACGACTCATGCGACTGAACCTAATCTTAAAACCAGTAAAATAACTTCGACCAAATCTGAAGCTCTAGATAAAGTAAGTGCTCAAAATAAAAAAATAGTGATCGACTTTTATGAAGGTGTCTTTTTAAAACACAAAGTCAAAGAATATGCAGACCGTTATATTGGTCAACAATACATTCAGCACAATCCTAATGTGCCAGATGGGAAAGCACCTTTCGTTAATTTCTTCACTGAAAAATTCCAAAAAAATCCACAAGCTAAAAATGAGATTAAACGTGCGATTGCTGAAGGTAATCTTGTCGTTTTACATGTCCATTCGACCGAAAATGAAAAAGATCGAGGAAGAGCGATTATTGATATATTTCGTGTCGAAAATGGAAAAATCGTAGAGCATTGGGATGTGATACAAAATATTCCAGAGCAAAGTAAGAATACAAATACGATGTTTTAATTTCTAAAAACTAGTTTTTCTTTTGAATAAAGATTAAAGCCTGAATACTGATATTCAGGCTTTATACGTTTTATTGAGTATCTAAAAACTTTTGTCTCGCTTCTTCAGGAATCTGACGCTTATTACCTTTTACATCAACTGCCACAAAGGTAAAGACTCCTTCGGTAATGCGTATTGGTTCACGAGAGTCATCATGACTATCCCAAACTTCAATTTGCATCTGAATAGAAGTATTTCCAACTTTTAAGATTTTGGTATAGCAGCTAATGACAAAGCCAACTTTTACTGGAACCAAAAAGGTCATTTGATTAATGGAAATCGTAGCACAACGGCCACGACTGAAACGTTCTGCGTGAATTGCTCCAGCCAAGTCCATTTGTGACACAATCCATCCACCAAATACATCACCACTCCAGTTTGTATCGGCTGGCATGGCAATCGTTTGTAAGGATAAAATTCCTTCTGGTTTGGTATAAGCTTCTGACACCTTAGCTCCCGAAATTCGTTTGAAGTTGTTGATCGAGCCACTGCTGCAATTCAGGCGCACGTAATGCACCGCTAATACGCGCGACCTCTGTCGTTTTGTTCATTAAGACAAGTGTCGGAATACTTCGCACATGAAAAGCTTGGCTCAAGCGAGGAGATTCTTCGGTATTAATCTTGGCAAAAATAACGCCTGGATTCTGTTTTGCGACCTGCGCAAAATGTGGTGCCATCATTTTACAAGGTCCGCACCATTCTGCCCATAAGTCGATGAGAATAGGTAGATCACTATTCGTGATATAGTTACTAAAATTTTGCTCATTTAACTCAATAGGTGCAAGCGGTAGTAATGGCTGATGACATTGCCCACAGCTTGGTTGCTCAGGAAGTTTTTCTTCAGGAACTCGGTTTTTTGCACCGCACGATGCACATACAATAATCATTTACACCACTCCTATATGCTGATGTAAAAATTCTAATTGGGTTATCACTGCTTTTTCAAACCATGAACCGTGATAAATATCAAAATGTTTCATATCCCACTCATGATAACTCACAAAAGGCGCAATATTTGTGGCAGCTTCGCGACTGGACTCAATAGGAATAAGTGAATCTTTTTGGGCCGCAATAAATAAAACTGGAATATTAATCTGGCGTACAACTTGAATTGGACGGTATCGCATCAAATTAAAAAAGACACGTGCAGGAACTTCCCCACTCCAATAATAGTCAGGATTTACAATCGATAAATAACCATAATAACTATCTGCTGTAGGCATAAAGCATAAATTATGTTGATCGACGACAGGCAATCTTTTGGGATTAAGCCCCATTTTTGATCCCATATAATCCTGACTCGATAACTTCAATGCTTGAGGATAGCGTTGCAAAGGATAAAGCTTGGCAGTTTCAGCACCATCGACATAAGGAATTTGTACTAAAATTGCCTGAATATTTTTTAATTCAGAAGCCAGACTTAGCGCATATCCCCCACTTAATGAAGTCCCCCACAACACGATCCTTCGATTATCCACAAGCTTACAGGTAGAAGCATATTGAATTACTGTCTTCCAATCTTCTAACTGTGAGTTGATGGAGACCATTTCTCTTGGCTTGCCAGTGCTCCCACCCCAATAGCGATAATCAAACAGAATAACAGCATAACCTGCTTGAGCGAACCGCTGAGCATATTGGATTAATTTAAATTGACGCAACGCAGCAAAACCATGGGCCATAATAATTACGGCAGATTTTTTATTTGTTTTTGGAATATAAAAATCAGCTGCGATCGTTTCCTGACCACATGGAACATATAAAGGCTCAACCGTATAAGCGTGCATATGTGCTCCGTTGAAATAGAATATGAATAACCAATTTTAAAATAGCTTGATGATCATTTTTAAAATTTATAACTTAGCTATAAGACATAACTTTCTCAGTCAGAACAACACACGAGTGTCTTGTATCTCAGGTTAAGCTTAATGCTATGATACAGCATAAGAGGTTTTGTTAAATTTTGGAGTGACGAAATGTCAGAGAATGTTGGTTTCGCAGGTCAAATTGGTCCAGAGCATGTTGGCCAAGTTGTAGAAAAAGGATTTAAATCGATTATTAATAATCGACCAGATATGGAAGGCGGCCCAGAACAACCTACAAGTGCTCAAATTGAAGAAGCAGCACGTCAAGTAGGTCTAGACTACGTTTATCAACCTGTTGTAGCTGGACAGATTACAGAACTGGATGTACGTACTTTCGCAAATCATTACAATGAGTTGCCAAAACCTGTACTTATGTTCTGCCGTACAGGAAACCGTTCAAACAACCTATATCAGTTAGCAAAACAAATGGATTTGCTAGACGATTAATTTTAAAAAATTAATATTTTATAAAACCCTATTTCTTCTTTAAAGTAGGGTTTTTTGATAACTTAGTTTGCATATCTCTGCACGAACTCAACAGAACTAAAAATAATATTGATCTAAAGTATTTAAATCTTTTGAATCATTTATTAATTTTCATGAATAAATTTATATTTGCTCTCTTAACCTGTTTAATTCTTACAGCATGCTCATCAATGCAAGTAAAGCCTACAGTTGGAGTAACTATGGGTACAAGAATTTAATTAGCTAACTGCTCATAAATATAATGAGCAACCTCATGAAATATATGTTATTTTATAAATCTAAAAAATTATTTTAAATAACTTATCATTTTAATTGGGGATAATGATGAAACTTACTCATGGGGTATGTGGGATTACTTTGGCTGCTTTTTTGACAGCTTGTGGTGGAGGTGGCGGTGATGGCTACTATAACCAAAATTCAAATTCTGGCTCTACACCAACACCAACCACACCATCAACAGATCAAGAGTTGGCTACTTCTGTTTTAAATAGCGTAAAGCAAGAAGGAAAATATTTGTTTGGCGCCTATGATCTTAACGATGAAAAGTTATCAAAAGGTTACATTGATCACGCACTAGACACCTTCGCTCAAGGCCCACTCAAGTTAACCTTAGATATTCGAAAAGTAGATCTTACCAAGTACTCCGACCACTATCGTGAAAAATGCTTTCTAAAGAGTACTACAGACTACCGTGCCTGCTACGTATTTAAAGGTGAAGAAATTAAAACTTTGCTCTCTGGTTATAATGATTGGGACTTTGATATTACAGCAGACGATTTAAAAAATATTAAACTGGCAAGCGATAATACATCTCCAAATTTAGAGGATTATCAATCAAATACCAGAATTTATATTTTTCAAAATGAAAATAATGATAAGAACTTCCAAGATGTAACAATTACTGGAGCCTTTGCATATCCATTCCAACAATCATGGGGACTTGAACAAACTAAACAAAAAAGATTTGTATTAATTAATTCAACAACAAGCGATTATAAAATTACTACAACGACTATTGTTCAAGATCCAGAAACAGGTCAACCCACTGAAAAAGAAGTTACTACTGGTGCAATGAGTGTATATAAAGATAATACATCAACTGATGGTGATCTCTACGTAGTTCAGGGTGGTTCTGGTTTCAACGTACTTATCAATGATAACTCTAATGTTCCTTTTGCAGAACCAATCTCATTTGTCGTGAACTCAATAGCAGGAAACATAAATAATGCGACATATAAGGTGAGTCAATCTGGTAATCAAATCCTGAGCTTACCTAATATTAGCAGCCTTGAAGGAAGTCGCGTTGAGAATGAAGCTCCAACGACTAATACACAAAAATTTAATGGCAGTATTTATCTAGAAGGAAAAGATATATTTACCTTTAAACAAAGCATGAACGGAACCACTTTGAACTTTAAACATTTAATTAATGGCATAAGCATTGAAGGCCAGTCTATTAATCAGAATGGAACTGTTTCCATTACTTTAAAAACACCTTTTATGCAAAAATTTACATTTTAAAGCTAAATAATTAGAACCAAACCCTCTGTTCAAGAGGGTTTTTCTATATATTCTAAATATCTATTAAAATAGCTTAATGAAAAATGTTCGATATTATTATCATTGGCGCAGGTACAGCAGGCATCAGCGCCTACAAAGAAGCGGTTAAATATACCAAGAATCTTTTAATTATAAATGATGGGCCATGGGATACGACATGTGCTCGTGTAGGCTGTATGCCGAGTAAAATCCTCATCTCTACAGCAAACCGTATGTTTGACATTCAAAATGCTCAAGAGGTTGCTTTGGATGTATCTGTAAAAATTAATACTGATCAAGTTATGCAGCACGTACAAACTTTACGTGATCGTTTTACTCAGGCAACTTTAAAAGATGTAGAACAATGGCCAGCTGAACATAAAGTTTCTGGTAAAGCACATTTTATTGATGCACAGACTGTAGAAGTTAACGGGAAACAGTACCAATCAAAAAGTTTCATTCTGGCGGTTGGTTCAACTCCTAATTATGATCAAGCCTGGAAGCAAGAACTCGGTAATCGGCTTATAACAACAGATCAAATATTCGAATTAAAAACACTACCTAAATCTATTGCAGTCATTGGTAGTGGTGTGATTGCCCTTGAGATCGCGCAAGCCTTGCATCGTTTGGGCGTAGAAACCACTATATTTGCTCGCAGTAAACGAATTGGGATACTGACTAGCTCAAAACTTCAACAACTTGCGCAAAAAGAGCTAGGGAAAGAGTTAAAAATTCTATTCGAGATTTTACCAAGTGAAGTTAAATGTAATTCTGAGGGTGTCATATTAAATTACAAACTTGAAGAAAAAGAGAAAACTCTCAAAGTTGAATATGTTCTAGTTACAACAGGCCGTTCAAGTTTGCTTGATACTTTAAAACTAGAAAATATTGATAGTTCTTTTAAAGATATTAAGTCATTACCTATAAATGCAAAAACCAAGCAATTAGAGACCTATCCAATTTTTATTGTCGGTGATGCTTATACCTCAACACCATTACAACATGAAGCAGCACATGAGGGGAAAAAAGTTGTTCATAACTGTTTGAACTATCCACAAGTCAATCCAGTTAAGACTCTTACCCCCTTAGGAATTGTATTTAGTGATCCAGAAATGGCGATCGTTGGGCAAAGTTCTAAACAACTAAAAGAGACTGGTATAGACTTTATTACTGGTGAAGCCTCTTACGAACGACAAGGTAGAGCTATCGTCCTTGGAAAAAACAAAGGAGGCATTGAGGTTTATATAGATAAAGAAAGTCAGAAGCTTCTCGGTGCTGAGTTATTTACAGAAGCAACAGAACATATGGCTCACTTATTAAGCTGGATAATAGGTGAAGATTTAACTTTAAATGATATTTTAGAGAAACCCTTTTACCACCCAACTCTAGAAGAAGGTCTTCGCACTGCTTTAAAACATGCTCGTAGACAGTTGAAATAATCAATTTTAGAAGAGCTCTTTTAATAAAAGTTGGCTCTTCTATACATTAAGATTGTTTTAATTAATTCATTTGATGGGAAATAACTGCAACTAATGAAGCATTCTTTTCAGATGAACTAGTATATATCCATGTCTCTAAAGCCTTTCCATCTTTAGAAATAATATAATTTGTTGTAGTCAAATTTTTATCTTTAGATATTTCCTTTTTATAAGTTAAACCAGTAGATTTAGGGGGCAACCAGCTTTCTAAACTCTTCTGAATTTCAGTTGAGTTTCCTTTATTTATAAATAATGAACATACGCCGCTATCGAGTTGAGTAATAACAAACTTTCCTTCTGAAGAGCTTATCATCCAAGCGTTCCCATTATAATCTTTTAAAAAATGTGCAGCATACTCATTAGGCATTTGAATAAAACCCATATTTTTTGCTTGTTTATTTATTATTTCTGGATTTCCTCTAGAACTAACACAAATATTTAAAAAAGCTTTTGTGCTAAATAAACTTTCTACAGCTTCATTAGCATAGATAGATTTACTACCCAGTGTTATAGCTAACATAAAGACAAATATTTTTAATCCTACAAATTTCATTATTCATACTCTTGTTATCATTTTAAGGTATTTGGTTTATATCATAATTCATTCCAAGATATTCTAACATTTTCAATTTTCCAGGCATAAAAAAACACCCCTGGCCTATTGGACAGGGGTGTTTGAATAATGAGCTGGCGATGACTTACTCTCACATGGGAAACCCCACACTACCATCAGCGCTAAGAGGTTTCACTTCTGAGTTCGGGAAGGGATCAGGTGGTTCACTCTTGCTATGGTCGCCAGCACAACTGGTATGGATACTTGCATTGGTCTTATTAGTTGCCGATGCGTTTTCCAAATCTTTACAGATGGGCTGATTGAGTCTTACTTTATTTTGTTCATTTTAGCTAAGCGTATAACTAAATCAAGTTGCTTTGCATATTAATGAATCGATTGATGCTTTATATACAACTGCTTGGGTGTTGTATAGTCAAGCCTCACGAGCAATTAGTATTGGTCAGCTTCACATATCACTATGCTTCCACATCCAACCTATCAACGTCCTAGTCTCGAACGGCTCTTTAGAGGACATAAAGTCCTAGGGAAATCTTATCTTGAGGTAGGCTTCCCGCTTAGATGCTTTCAGCGGTTATCCCTTCCGAACATAGCTACCCGGCGATGCGACTGGCGTCACAACCGGTACACCAGAGGTTCGTCCACTCTGGTCCTCTCGTACTAGGAGCAGATCCTCTCAAATTTCCAGCGCCCACGGTAGATAGGGACCGAACTGTCTCACGACGTTCTAAACCCAGCTCGCGTACCTCTTTAAATGGCGAACAGCCATACCCTTGGGACCTGCTTCAGCCCCAGGATGAGATGAGCCGACATCGAGGTGCCAAACACCGCCGTCGATATGAACTCTTGGGCGGTATCAGCCTGTTATCCCCAGAGTACCTTTTATCCGTTGAGCGATGGCCCTTCCATACAGAACCACCGGATCACTAAGACCTACTTTCGTACCTGCTCGACTTGTGGGTCTCGCAGTTAAGCGCGCTTTTGCCTTTATACTCTACGCGTGATTTCCGACCACGCTGAGCGCACCTTCGTACTCCTCCGTTACTCTTTAGGAGGAGACCGCCCCAGTCAAACTACCCACCAGACATGGTCCTCGCCCCGGATTACGGGGCAGAGTTAGAACCTCAACATTACCAGGGTGGTATTTCAAGGACGGCTCCATTGGAACTAGCGTTCCAACTTCAAAGCCTCCCACCTATCCTACACAAGTAAGGTCAAAGTTCAATGTCAAGCTGCAGTAAAGGTTCACGGGGTCTTTCCGTCTAGCCGCGGGTACACTGCATCTTCACAGCGATTTCGATTTCACTGAGCCTCTGCTGGAGACAGCGCCGCCATCATTATGCCATTCGTGCAGGTCGGAACTTACCCGACAAGGAATTTCGCTACCTTAGGACCGTTATAGTTACGGCCGCCGTTTACTGGGGCTTCGATCAAGAGCTTCGCTTACGCTAACCCCATCAATTAACCTTCCAGCACCGGGCAGGCATCACACCCTATACGTCCACTTTCGTGTTTGCAGAGTGCTATGTTTTTAATAAACAGTTGCAGCGGCCTGGTTTCTGTGGCTGTCATCAGCTCAGGAAGCAAGTTCCATCACCAACAACAGCGTACCTTCTCCCGAAGTTACGGTACCATTTTGCCTAGTTCCTTCAGCAGAGTTCTCTCAAGCGCCTTGGTCTACTCGACCTGACCACCTGTGTCGGTTTAGGGTACGATTCCTGTGTAACTGAAGCTTAGAGACTTTTCCTGGAAGCATGGTATCAGCCACTTCGCTGTACAAGTACAGCTTGCTATCAGATCTCAGCATAGAGCACCCCGGATTTGCCTAAGATGCATGCCTACTTCCTTTCACCTGGACAACCAACGCCAGGCTGACTTAACCTTCTCCGTCCTCTCATCGCATTACACAGAAGTATTGGAATATTAACCAATTTCCCATCGACTACGCCTTTCGGCCTCGCCTTAGGGGTCGACTCACCCAGCCCCGATTAACGTTGGACTGGAACCCTTGGTCTTTCGGCGAACGGGTTTTTCACCCGTTTTGTCGTTACTCACGTCAGCATTCGCACTTCTGATACCTCCAGCATACTTCTCAATACACCTTCATCGGCTTACAGAACGCTCCCCTACCACTTGACTTAAAAGTCAAATCCGCAGCTTCGGCACATAGTTTTAGCCCCGTTACATCTTCCGCGCAGGCCGACTCGACTAGTGAGCTATTACGCTTTCTTTAAAGGGTGGCTGCTTCTAAGCCAACCTCCTAGCTGTCTATGCCTTCCCACATCGTTTCCCACTTAACTATGATTTTGGGGCCTTAGCTGGCGGTCTGGATTGTTTTCCTCTTGACTACGGACGTTAGCACCCGCAGTCTGTCTCCCGGATAGTACTCATAGGTATTCGGAGTTTGCATCGGTTTGGTAAGTCGGGATGACCCCCTAGCCGAAACAGTGCTCTACCCCCTATGGTATTCGTCCGAGGCGCTACCTAAATAGCTTTCGGGGAGAACCAGCTATCACCAGGCTTGATTAGCCTTTCACCCCTATCCACAAGTCATCCCCTGGCTTTTCAACGACAGTGGGTTCGGTCCTCCAGTTAGTGTTACCCAACCTTCAACCTGCTCATGGATAGATCGCCTGGTTTCGGGTCTATACCCAGCAACTAAACGCCCTATTAAGACTCGATTTCTCTACGGCTCCCCTATACGGTTAACCTCGCTACTGAATATAAGTCGCTGACCCATTATACAAAAGGTACGCAGTCACCGAACAAGTCGGCTCCCACTGCTTGTATGCATGCGGTTTCAGGATCTATTTCACTCCCCTCACAGGGGTTCTTTTCGCCTTTCCCTCACGGTACTGGTTCACTATCGGTCAGTCAGGAGTATTTAGCCTTGGAGGATGGTCCCCCCATATTCAGACAAGGTTTCACGTGCCTCGCCCTACTCGTCATCATTATGTGTGCCCTTTCGTGTACGGGAATATCACCCTCTACGTTCGCACTTCCCAGAGCGTTCCACTAAAACACACATAACTTAATGGGCTGATCCCCGTTCGCTCGCCGCTACTAAGGGAATCTCAATTGATTTCTTTTCCTAAGGGTACTGAGATGTTTCACTTCCCCTCGTTCGCCTTGCAACACTATGTATTCATGTTGCAATACCTACCTTAAAGTAGGTGGGTTCCCCCATTCAGAAATCTCCGGATCAAAGGATATTTGCCGCCTCCCCGGAGCTTATCGCAGGCTATTACGTCTTTCATCGCCTCTGACTGCCAAGGCATCCACCACATGCACTTAATTACTTGACTATACAACCCCAAACAGTCGTTATTACCTACAAGGAGTAATAAGACATGATCAATGATTTCTCATCAATCTCTTACAGTTTGAAGTACTGTGTATTTAAACACTGTACAGCTTCAATCTAATTCATATACCAAAACGCTTGATTCAGTTAATTTGCTAGTTCTCAATTAATTCCAAGATCAGAATTACTTCTTCTCTTTTCATTATTGAGTGAACAATTTATTTCAGACTCAATTTTGCCAATCTGTTAATGAATAAACATGCCTTCGTCAGGTCATGCTTAATACCGTGATACTTAAATCACAGAAGTTAATAAACTAAGATCTTACAACCTCTATTTACTAATTTCTGTAATCCGAACTTCTCTTAAGTTCTGGTGGAGACTAGGAGAGTCGAACTCCTGACCTCCTGCGTGCAAAGCAGGCGCTCTACCAACTAAGCTAAGTCCCCAGCTTACATCATCAGTTATGTATCTTCTTTTCTATAACTTCAACCAGTCAAAGTCATGGTGGGTCTGACAAGACTTGAACTTGTGACCCCACGCTTATCAAGCGTGTGCTCTAACCAACTGAGCTACAGACCCTCAGATACATCTATGAAGAACAACTTGTTGTGGATTCTTACCAATCGTCAATCTTTCGTTAAGGAGGTGATCCAGCCGCAGGTTCCCCTACGGCTACCTTGTTACGACTTCACCCCAGTCATCGGCCACACCGTGGTAAGCGTCCTCCTTGCGGTTAGACTACCTACTTCTGGTGCAACAAACTCCCATGGTGTGACGGGCGGTGTGTACAAGGCCCGGGAACGTATTCACCGCGGCATTCTGATCCGCGATTACTAGCGATTCCGACTTCATGGAGTCGAGTTGCAGACTCCAATCCGGACTACGATCGGCTTTTTGAGATTAGCATCCTATCGCTAGGTAGCAACCCTTTGTACCGACCATTGTAGCACGTGTGTAGCCCTGGCCGTAAGGGCCATGATGACTTGACGTCGTCCCCGCCTTCCTCCAGTTTGTCACTGGCAGTATCCTTAAAGTTCCCGACATTACTCGCTGGCAAATAAGGAAAAGGGTTGCGCTCGTTGCGGGACTTAACCCAACATCTCACGACACGAGCTGACGACAGCCATGCAGCACCTGTATGTAAGTTCCCGAAGGCACCAATCCATCTCTGGAAAGTTCTTACTATGTCAAGGCCAGGTAAGGTTCTTCGCGTTGCATCGAATTAAACCACATGCTCCACCGCTTGTGCGGGCCCCCGTCAATTCATTTGAGTTTTAGTCTTGCGACCGTACTCCCCAGGCGGTCTACTTATCGCGTTAGCTGCGCCACTAAAGCCTCAAAGGCCCCAACGGCTAGTAGACATCGTTTACGGCATGGACTACCAGGGTATCTAATCCTGTTTGCTCCCCATGCTTTCGCACCTCAGCGTCAGTGTTAGGCCAGATGGCTGCCTTCGCCATCGGTATTCCTCCAGATCTCTACGCATTTCACCGCTACACCTGGAATTCTACCATCCTCTCCCACACTCTAGCTAACCAGTATCGAATGCAATTCCCAAGTTAAGCTCGGGGATTTCACATTTGACTTAATTAGCCGCCTACGCGCGCTTTACGCCCAGTAAATCCGATTAACGCTTGCACCCTCTGTATTACCGCGGCTGCTGGCACAGAGTTAGCCGGTGCTTATTCTGCGAGTAACGTCCACTATCTGAAGGTATTAACTTCAGTAGCCTCCTCCTCGCTTAAAGTGCTTTACAACCATAAGGCCTTCTTCACACACGCGGCATGGCTGGATCAGGCTTGCGCCCATTGTCCAATATTCCCCACTGCTGCCTCCCGTAGGAGTCTGGGCCGTGTCTCAGTCCCAGTGTGGCGGATCATCCTCTCAGACCCGCTACAGATCGTCGCCTTGGTAGGCCTTTACCCCACCAACTAGCTAATCCGACTTAGGCTCATCTATTAGCGCAAGGTCCGAAGATCCCCTGCTTTCTCCCGTAGGACGTATGCGGTATTAGCATTCCTTTCGAAATGTTGTCCCCCACTAATAGGCAGATTCCTAAGCATTACTCACCCGTCCGCCGCTAAGTGATAGTGCAAGCACCATCACTCCGCTCGACTTGCATGTGTTAAGCCTGCCGCCAGCGTTCAATCTGAGCCATGATCAAACTCTTCAGTTAAAAATCATTTTGCACCTTATTAAAGACAAGGTGCCAATTCTGGCTCATCAATTTTCTGACTTAAATTTCGCTCAAATAAACTTCGAGTAATTTAAACCAATCAATCAATGATAATATTTCGATCGATCAATCAGTAAAAATCCACACAAGTTGTTCTTCATAATCTCTTAATGATCTTCTTACTGGTTCGTCACCAGCAAGCTAGGTCGGCTATATTACTCTTAATCTCTTAAAAGTCAACAGGTAATTTCGATATTTTTAAAACTTATTCTCAAAACTAACTTCTCATCAAATTCATTACCTAAAGCAACTCACTCAATTCCAAGTAACTGTTTTTCAACAAGTTTCTATCTGCATCACCGCCGATGGATGTGCATTATAGATGATTAAATTCTCTTGGCAAGGGGTATTTCAGTCTTTTTCTATTGAGTGCCGCTTTTTTCTACTATTTTGAGAAAAAAGTGATGTATATGCCTTTTTTTTAGGCACCTCAGTCAACATTAGATGAGATATTAAACTTTTTTTACTTTATCAACTTCATGTAGAATAGATTATTCGTGCAATAGTTTGGCATTAACTCACCATGTGGCAGTTCGCTAAGAAAGTATTTGTTTGCATACTTGTAGTGTTTGCTACGAGTGGGCCTTGTTATGCCAATTCAAAACATAACTTCTATGTGCTTACATTATCTATTCTAAGCTACAGTAAGTGGGAGAATGTAAATACTCCTACTCTTTGTATTATTGATAATCCCTCCATTACATCTACCTTTCAATCTTATATCCAGCAAATGTCTTATAATTATCGTGTTCAAACTGTAAACGCGAAAGATTTTGCACGGTCACATTGTCAGGCTGTTTATTTTTCTACTACTTCTCCACAGCAGCAACAAAGCCTTATTCAGAATTATCCTTATCGTTCTTTACTTTCTTTAAGCATCAATAATTCAGACTGTGAAATAGGAAGTATCTTTTGTTTATATAATCAAAATAATTACACTACCTTTAAAGTTAACTTAGATGCTTTAAGTCACTCCAAAGTTCATATTGATCCAAGAGTATTGCTCTTGGCTAAGAATGCGGAGTAAGGATTATGATATCTAAGTTGTATCAGTCCACTTCATTGCATGCTTTATTTAGAAAGTCTCAATTTACGATTTTTGCAATTACGTTCTTTATTTGTTCTTTTACTTTTGTATCAATTTCTGTTTTTACAATGGAAACCTATGCCAAACAAAATTTACAATTGCTCAGCCATACCCTGCTCGAACGTATTCAACCAGCAGTTGTATTTAATGACAAAATTACGATAGAGCAAATTTTGAATGAATATACGAATGATCATTCAATCCGTACTATTCATATTTATGATTCAGAACATCACCTTATTGCGCAAAGTTTTAAATTATCAAGTCAGACTTCAATTTTAGAGGGCTGGTTTGATCATTGGTTTTTAAATGAACCCGTTCATCTTACAATTTATCATCACGAACAAAATGTAGGTGAATTAACCCTTTTTGGTAGTTCAGAAAAAATATTGCAGTTCCTAAAAATGATTATGGTAGGGCTCGCAATTGCGATGTTGTTTATTGTTTGCGCTTTGTGGTGGTCAGTAAATCTAACTTATCGCCAAATTATGCAGGCTATTTATCCACTCACCAATATTGCTCAAATTGTAAGTGAGCAAAAAGCTTATAATCTTCGGTTCCCTTATAATCGTATTAAAGAATTTCAAGATTTAAATACTGTTTTTAATGAGTTACTTGAAGAAATTCAGATATGGGACAATCAATTACAAAAAGAAAATCGTAAATTGTCATTTCAGGCTCATCACGATCAGCTCACCTTATTACCTAATAGACATTATTTTTATCAAATTCTTTTAGATATGTTTGAAGATAAGGGATTTGATAATAAGTCTGCTTTATTATTTATAGATAACAATAACTTCAAAGCGATTAATGACCAGTTTGGACATTTGGCTGGAGATGAAGTTCTAAAAGAAATGGCAAATCGTTTGCAAACCCGTTTACGTCATCAAGATTTTATCGCGCGTTTAGGCGGCGACGAATTTGCTGTTATTTTGCATTCCATTAGTCATGCTGATCATTTAATATCTATTGCTGAAAATTTACTCGAAAGCTGTAAAGAACCTTTGCATCTGAATGGTCAAACCATTTACTTCAGTTTTAGTGTAGGTATTGCTTTATCACAATTTGCATCTAGCCCCGAAGATTTCATTATGCAAGCAGATCAGGCAATGTATAAGGCTAAAAATTCGGATGAACGCTGGTTTATCTATAAACCTGAAAATTAAATTTAGGCTAATCTATGAATACAAGATCTTTAAAACTCTCCTTTATTGCATTGCTATGCATTACTCTTGCAGGGTGCCTGAGTTTTGGGCCATTAAAATATCGTCAGGTCAAATTGCTCAAAAAAGAAGGTTTTGTGCTTACAAATGAAGGATGGACTTTAGGTTTACCAGAACGTTTGTTGTTTGACTTTAATAATGCAGAGTTAAAACAGAGCCATGAAGCTGAGTTAGTGCGTCTAGCATCTCAATTGAATAAATATGATCTTAATAAATTGAAAATTGTTGGTCATACTGATGATGTTGGCGATGCTGCTTATAATCAAAAGCTGTCTGAAGAGCGCGCACAAAGTGTGGCAAACCTTTTCTTAGCTCGCGGGTTTAAGCAAGAAAATATCTATGTGATTGGTCGTGGTTCAACGCAGCCCTATGTTCCAAATACAACCAATGAAAATCGTGCGATTAACCGACGTGTTGCCATTGTTGTTATTCCATAATTTTCAATTTATAAAAAAGCCAATCCTCTGTGATTGGCTTTTTTATTTTAAACTAACTCAATAATATCAATTGTTGGCGGCACTCTAAAACGTAAAGGGATGCCGACCATTCCTGTGCCAACTGTCACAAAAACATCGGCATGTTCGTGAGAGTAAAATCCACGTTTATGACCTAAAATTGACACTTTTTTCATAATATAGGTGGTAAGCCATGGAAGCTCAACCTGCCCTCCATGTGTATGCCCAGATAACATTAATGGTCGATTCGGCAATTTAGGCACCATGTCTACCGTATCGGGATTATGGGAAAGAATTAACCAAGGCTTGTCTTGTGGTAAATCTGGCATCGAACGCATGTCGGTTTTTCCAGCCCAGAGATCACCAATACCAATCAAACGAAATTCTTCAAAATCAACTATTTTGCCTTCAATATCGACAACTTCATTATAAAACAAGGCATCTTTTAATAATTGTTGGATAGGTGGTCCTGGATATTGCTCATCATGGTTTCCAGGAACGGAGTAAACAGGTGCCTGAATTTCTTTTAAAACACTCAATTCTTGAATTAGTCTATTTTCCGGCTCATACGTCCAGTCACCCGCCACAACCACTAAATCAGGTTGCTGTTCATTTAATTTTTTAACTATTGTTTTTAGCTGGCGCTCATGCCCTGAAAATAAACCAATATGTAAATCAGCAATTAACGCTACTTTTACTGGTTTATTAAAACTTCGATCTGGATTTAACCGATATTGATGTGTATCGACACGCACTAGATGAGGTTCAATAAATCGGGCATAAATTAAAATGCCACTTAAGAAAAAGATGAAAATACCTTGATGAATTGAATAGTAACCAATCCAAGCAGCATATAAATTAAAGAACCAGAGAGGAATAAGTAGATAAGAGAGATAAAATGCGAGTAAATGGACAAAAGCTTTAAATGGATGAATAGTCTCGGTTCGAGATTGATGAATCCAAGCTTCAGAAATCCCCCATAAAGCAAGTATTGAAAATATAAAGTAAAAACAAAAAATAATTGAATTTGGATTCCACATTACGACTCTCGACTTATCTTATATTGATTGCTAGTAATCAAATTCAATATTTATCTTTCAATATGCACGAATTATACTCTAGCTCACGTTATCGTATGTACTGATTATGGCACAATCCATTCATTCCAAACAGCTTCAAACGAATCAACAAGCTAAAGGCTTTTTGATAAAAGCCTCTATAGTCCTATGTTCTAGTTTTGCTGTGGGTTTGACAGGATGTAATACTCTGCCAAAACATGGTGTTGAGTCAGTACAATATGCAAAAGATATTGATACCTCTGAGACCTCACTTGCCAAACTGATTACTCCCTTACGTCAGCAAAACCCAAAACTAACGGGTTTTCACGTATTAAATGATCCGTTGGAGGCTCTAGCAGCCCGCCTAAGATTAATTGATAAAGCCGAAAAGACATTAGATTTACAATATTACATTTGGGACAATGACAAAGTTGGTGCTTTAGCGTTACACGCGATTATTCGGGCAGCTGATCGTGGGGTAAAAGTCCGACTTCTTATTGATGATAATAATGCAAAAAAAATAGAAGGGATTTTGCTTGCCCTTTCTCAGCATAAAAATATTGAAGTTAAGCTTTTTAACCCCTACCGTTTTCGTAAATATCGCGCGATGGATATGGTTCTTGATTTAAAACGTATCAATCGTCGTATGCATAATAAAAGTTTTATTGCCGACAATGAAGTTGCTCTTATTGGCGGACGAAACATGACAAATCAATATTACAATGTAAGTGATAGTTATCAATTCTCTGATGTCGATGTAATGTTAGTTGGTGCTGCTGTTGATGACATTGTGAATTCGTTTGATGACTACTGGAATCATGAATATGCATATTCAGTTCAAAGTATCGTAAGCCCAGAGCAACATCGTCTACGTTATGAAGGATTAAAAGAGCAACTCGAAGCTCACTACCAACAAGCAACAGTTCAAAACTTTCTAAACTTAACTGCAAAATCACATGCATTTGATGAATGGTTAAATCGCAATATTCAATTCGACTGGGTCAAAGCCGAAGTCGTAAAAGACTCACCGGATAAAATTAAATCAAAGGCTAAAAAAGAAGAGCACCTGAATTTCCAGTTAATTAACCATCTGGAAAAACCGGAAAGTAATGTGGATTTGATTTCAGCTTATTTTATTCCAGAAAAGCAAGGCGCCAAGATTTTAAGTACTCTTGCTAAAGAAGGCGTTGAGGTCCGAGTTTTAACTAACTCGTTTAAAGCGAATGACGTTGCTGTCGTTCATGCCTTTTATGGAAAGTACCGTAAAGAACTGCTTAAAAACGGCGTACAACTTTATGAATTTTTACCGACACCAGATAAAAGAGATTTAAATAAAAATACAGATGAGCTAGCAACTAAAGCAAAAGTGAATATGAAGGGATTAAGCCGCTCAAGCTTGCATACTAAACTGATGGCTTTAGATGAGCAGGTTTTTATTGGCTCTTTTAATTTTGATCCACGCTCAGCTTATTTGAATACTGAAATTGGCGTAATTTTGGATAGTCCATCATTGGCTAAGACAATTCACCATACGATGGACGAAAACTTAAATAAATATGCTTATAAGCTAAAGCTTGACGCTAATAATCATATTTATTGGCAGCAAGAGACTTCACATGGTCCCTTAATTTATAAACAGGAACCAGAAATGAAATGGTGGCAAAAAGCAGGCATGAGGTTTCTTTCATGGCTGCCACTTGAAGGATTCATGTAATTAATTTTTTGGCTTAAGTACTTTTTGATGTAGTTGAGCCAAACCTTCTACCATTTTTTCTTGAACTTCATTTGTTAAACTTTTCACATCATGCCCTTCCACAGAAATTGGTGGCAAAGTTAACAAATGAGCTGTTACTTTCGGCATTTCAAGTACGCGTTGAATATGTTCTGCAAAAGACATCTCACCAATGAATGGAGCAACTGTATCTAATTGTCCATAACGGTTTACATAACAAATTAAACATACCTGTACTGGACGTTGAGCCTCAATAGCAGCCCCAAGTAAACGACCATGTACTTTCTTAACAGAATGCCCATCGGTGGTAGTCGCTTCAGGGAAAAATAGTACAGGAATATTTTGTTTTAAAAATTCAGTAATTTGCTCACGGATTCTAACGGAATCCCCAGACCCACGCTTAATAAATAAAGTTCCACCACCTTTAGCTAAATTCCCGAAAATGGGCCAATTTTCAATTTCAGCTTTAGCAAGGAAGAAAACTCGAGCACCTGAACCTAAAACAGCAACATCTAGCCAGGAAATATGATTACTTACCCAAAGAGCAGGTTCTCGAGGAATTGTTCCGTGTACTTCTACATCTAAGTTAAAAACCTGACATAAACGGCGGCAAAAATATTGGACATAGCGTGTATTGACCGGATTATTAGGATCTTTATAAAGGCCATGTCGATAAACTAAATAAAAACCTTCACTAATTGCAGCCGTGGCAGAAGTGACTTTTTTTCCGTATAAACCTATTTTTGATAATTTCTTTAACGTTGAATTAACTATACTTTGCGTTTGAGCCATAAAATTTCACTAACGATCAATCATTGTTATACCCATCTCGAGCATTCTATACGTTTCAGAATAAACTTGCATTGATGATAGAGAACTGGAAATAAAATAAATTCAGACATCTCTAACTACATTTAACTAATCTAAAGGATAAGAACAAACGCTTTCCCCTTTTGCTTAAGTTTCATCTAGAATAAAGTTTTCCCATTTTCAGGATTTATAGCCACGTGGAATATGTTGATCGGCATCAAGGCGGTGAACGCACAATTTTAGTGAGTGTTTCTGTACAATTATTAGATGATCTGGATGCCGAAGAGTTTGCTCTACTTGCACAGTCTGCTGGTGCAGATATCCTTGAACATATTAAGGTTCAGCGAAATAAACCCAATCCTAAATTTTTTATTGGTTCAGGAAAAGTCGAAGAAATTGCAGAGCGAGTTCAGGAATTAGAAGCAAGTCTGGTGATTTTTGACCATGCTTTATCACCCGCTCAAGAACGAAATTTAGAAAGAATATTAAAATGCCGAGTCATTGATCGTACAGGATTAATTTTAGATATTTTTGCGCTACGTGCTCGTACGCATGAAGGTAAATTACAAGTCGAACTTGCTCAGCTTAAACATTTATCTACGCGTCTTATTCGCGGTTGGTCAGCAGACTTTGAACAACAAAAAGGTGGTATTGGCTTACGTGGCCCTGGTGAAACACAACTAGAAACAGACCGTCGCCTCATTCGCGTTCGTATTGCCCAATTAAAAGATAAATTAGAAAAAGTACATCAAACCCGTATACAAGGGCGTGCTGCAAGACAAAAGGCAGCCATTCCCACTGTGTCGCTAGTTGGTTATACCAATGCGGGCAAATCAACTCTATTTAATATTTTAGCGAAAAGTGATGTCTACGCAGCCGACCAACTATTTGCAACACTCGATCCGACATTACGTCGTTTAGAATGGGATGGTATCGGCACAGTCGTGTTAGCAGATACGGTAGGCTTTGTACGAAACTTACAACATGATTTAGTTGAATCATTCAAAGCAACACTTGAAGAAACACTTGAAGCCACCCTATTACTGCATGTTATTGACAGTAATAGCCATGACATGCTTGATCAAATTGAAGCAGTTGAAGGTGTATTAAAAGAGATTGGCGCAGATGCTCCTGTACTTCGGGTATACAACAAAATTGACTTAAGTGGTGAAGAAGCCAAAATCATTTATGCCGAACCGCATGTACCAGATCGAGTTTATGTTTCGGCTCATGCTGGCCTTGGGCTAGACTTACTTCAACAAGCAGTGCAAGAATGTTTAATGGGTCAAATTCAACATTTTTCACTGATTCTTAAACCTGCTTATGGCAAATTGCGCACCCAACTTTATGCTTTAAATGTGATTCAGTCTGAACACTATGATGATGCGGGCTTATTGCATATTGATGTACACATTGCCCCACATAAGTTAGAAAAGCTTATTCGCCAAGCAAAACTACCCTTAGAAGAAATCTTAGGAGAACGTGCTAGTCAATTTAGCCGTCCCTTGGAGGAGTTTGAAATCAAGGGTCAGATCAGTTAAAACTTGATAAGTAAACTTTTAGAGATAAAAAATATGGATAAGATCAAAAGTATAGACTGGACAGCATGGGTAGCAACTTTACTACTCATTATTGGTTTTCGTGAAGGCTCTGTCATCGTCATGCGTGCTTTTGGTCATCCAGAATTGGGGAATCTCGTTGGCTTAATCAGCTTACTCACTATTTTGATTATCTGGAGAAAGTTCAAAAAAATCCCTCTCCGGATAGTTGATACAAATAATAAAATTATGAAAGAAAGTGGATTTGCTTTTTTACCCGTTTGTGCAGGCTCCTTAATTATGTTGGTGCATATGGGTAAAGAAATTCCACTATTCCTTTTTGTTTTAGTAGTCAGCACCCTTATACCTTTGTGGGTCTATGCAAAAATGGCAAAACGTTGGTTATAAGGAGAATAAAATGTTTACGATTTTCTATGGTTTTTTAATCACACTCATTGGTTATCTGTGTGCAAAACCTTTAAACCGACGTTTTCCGCAAGTTCCACTTTTAGTTTTCGGCATGTTCATTGTCATTGCCTTACTTTCAGTTTTACAAGTCCCTTATGAACAATATCGTCTTTATGTGAATGAGTTATTTAGCCATTTATTGGGATATGTGACTGTAGCCTTAGCAATTCCCTTAGCTGCAATGCGTTACGATGACCTTCCAATTAAATCGGTCATTGGTATTTTACTTTTTGCAAGTATTAGCGCCGTTGCCCTCCCTATGGGCCTCGCTTATTTGTTACATATGTCGGAACCTACTATTCTTGCATTTGCAACCCGTGCAGTAACTACCCCAATTGCCCTAAATATCGCAACGTTATTGCATGCTCCTGAAACGCTGGTGACCCTTATTGTTATTTTATCTGGGGTTATTGGAGCGGCTTTTTCACCATTTTTACTCAAGCATATTCATGATGAGCGTGCTTCCGGTTTAGCCTTAGGGTTAGCTGCTCATGCCATAGGAACAGCTCAAGCTTGGCAGCGCGGACCAGTTGCGGGTCGCTACGCTGCATTTGGTATGGCTTTGAATGGCGTATTTACTGCGATTTGGCTACCTACATTAATGTTGTCACTCGGAACACCATAATCAATAAGCCTATTAAATAAACATTGAACGGTATATAAATTCGCAATAAGATGACCTTTCAATGTTAAAAGGATTTTTAATGATGGGGAAAATTTTTATTGGAGCTTTGCTCTTATTGGGGATCAATACTGCTACATTTGCAGCAGACATTACAGGTCTTTGGCAAACAATTGATGATAAGACTGGTGCGCCCAAAGCACACGTAGAAATACGAAAAGAAGCAAATGGGACTTATGCTGGAAAAATTACTAAACTCACACCGCGCCCGGGTTATACCCCTAAAGAGATTTGTGATAATTGCCCTGCGCCATATACCAATAAACCAATTTTAGGTCTAGATATTGCAACGGGCTTAAAACAAACAGATGGATTTAATTATACTGGCGGTAAAATTTTAGATCCGAATACCGGCAAAGTTTACGGACTTAAAGCAAAGCTTAGCGCAACTGGTAAACGTCTCCATATGCGCGGATATCTTGGGGTTTCTGCTTTAGGGCGTAATCAAATTTGGTTACGCGTAGAATAAAAGTTAAAAATAAAAAAGCCGCTTATGCGGCTTTTTTATTTTTACTCGGGTACAACCCTCATCTTGCGCTCATGAAAAGCATTGCTTTTCCTATATTCGCTCAGGATTATCGACAGCAAAGATTTCTTTGTCTTCAAGGCGATAAGCCATTAATTTTCGGCCCCAGACACAACCGCCATCAATATTCTGGATTTGCTCATTGATGCTTCTACCTTCAAGTGCAGCCCAATGACCAAAAATAATCTGATGAGTCTGAGCAGCTTTACTTGGAAATTCGAACCAAGGTAAATAGCCTTCTGGCATTGGCGCATCTAGAGCATCTTTAAAACTAAACTCTAAAGCTCCTTCTGCGTTGGTTAAACGCATGCGTGTCAGATAATTGGTAATACAACGTAAACGTGCTGAACCTGTTAGATCATCTTCCCACAAATCGGGTTTTGAACCATACATTTCTGCTAAAAAAGCATCCAATACAGATAAATCTTGATGTGAGAGTACTGCTTCAACCTCTTTTGCTAGCGTTGCAGTTTTTTGTACATCCCAAATGCAAGGTATGCCCGCATGCGTAAGAATTGTGTGCTCGTTTGGGAATAAACATAAAGGTTGTTTACGCAACCAGTCGATTAATTCATCGCCATCAATTGCATCAATAACATCCTGCGTGCGATCTTTTTCTTTAATCTCTTTTAAACCACGTGCACCCGCAATTAAAGTCAGGTCATGATTCCCGAGTACAGTTGCGGCAGCGCCACGGTCAGCAAGTTTTTTAACAAAACGTAAGGCACCCACTGAGTTTTCGCCACGAGCGACCAAATCACCAGCAAACCATAAAAAATCTTGGTCTGGATCAAAACGTATTTCTTTAAGTAAGGCTTTCAGAGCTTCAAAACACCCTTGTACATCGCCAATCACATAATTAAAACGTTTAGTCATTTATCCCACCATTTGATCGGCTAAAGCAACAAATTGAGTCAGTGTTAAAGTTTCCGGACGAGCCATCGGATCGACGCCTGCTTTTTCAAAGCCATCTTCAGCGATCATACCTTTAAGACTATTTCTTAGGGTTTTACGACGTTGGGTAAATACATGACCAACCAAGCGAGCTAAAGCTTTTTCATCTTTTGCAATAATTGGCTTTTGTTCATAGGGAACAAGGCGGAAAACAGCACTCGTTACTTTAGGTGGTGGATTAAATGCGCCAGCTGGCACTTCAAATAAAAACGTTGGTTGGCAATAATACTGAATCATTACCGACAAGCGACCATATTCTTTTGTGTTTGGTTCGGCAGTAATACGGTCAACCACCTCTTTTTGGAGCATAAAGTGCATGTCTTTCACTTTACTGCCAAATTCCAAGAGATGAAAAAGTAATGGGGTTGAAATGTTATAAGGTAAATTACCAACCACACGTAGTGGTCGACCATCTTTTACCAGTTCACTAAAATCATATTTTAATGCATCAGCTTCTATAATCGTTAAACGTTCAGGATGTGGAACGCGTTCTGGTAAGCCTGCTGCTAAATCACGATCTAGTTCAACAACTGTTAATGCATCACATTCCCCAATTAAAGGAGATGTTAATGCGGCCAAACCAGGTCCAATTTCGACAACATTTTCACCTGGACGCGGATTTACCGAGCGCACGATTTTGGCAATGACTCGCTGATCATGTAAGAAGTTTTGACCAAAACGTTTACGAGCTTTATGCCCTTCATCTTTCGGGTTTAGGGCATTAATTTGATACATAGAACATTTCCAACATGAAAAATTTAGCTCGCTGCCAAAGATAAAGCTAAATCGACAGCGACATTTAAACTTGAGCTTTTTGCCAAACCGGTCCCGGCCAAAGACAATGCCGTGCCATGATCGACCGAAGTTCGGATGAATGGCAAACCCAATGTAATATTGATGGCCTCACCAAACCCTTGTGATTTTAACACAGGTAGACCTTGATCATGGTACATGGCAAGTACAGCGTCAGCATTTTTAAGGTGCTCAGGGGTAAATAAGGTGTCCGCAGGCAAGCTTAGACTCATTTTAATCCCTTGCTCCCGATAACTTTCGAGTACTGGATTAATGGTATCAATCTCTTCACGTCCCAAATACCCATCCTCACCCGCGTGAGGATTTAATCCGCAAACAAGTACACGCGGATCCATAATCTTAAATTTAGTTTTTAAATCATGTAATAAAATATCAATGACTTGATGGAGACGCTCTTTGGTAATTGCATCGGCAACATCTCTTAAGGGCAAATGTGTAGTAGCCAAGGCAACACGTAAAGTCTTGGTCGCAAGCATCATAACGACACGCTCTACACCTGCAAATTCTTGATAGTATTCAGTGTGTCCACTAAACAAAATACCTGCTTCGTTAATGACCGACTTTTGCACAGGAGCAGTGGCGACCCCAACACTTTTACCAGACATCGCATAATCAGCTGAACGGCGTAATTGTTCTAATACATAAGCTGCATTAGCTGAGTTTAATTGCCCATCAACAACCGCCGTTTCTAAAGGTACATGCTCTATATAAAGTTCACCTGAAGACGACGATTCAGCTTGTCCCGTATATTCTAGAAATTGAATATCTATCCCGAGTTTCTGGGCACGTTGTTCTAATAAATTTCGGTCACCCAAAATAACAAGTGGTCGTTCATCAACTCGCTTAGCCAAGCTCAAGCAAATATCTGGACCAATACCAGCCGGCTCACCGGAAGTGACATATAAAGGAAGACTCATATTCAACTCAATTTATATATTATGGATTCGATGATTAAGACTAAATCTAGCCTCTAACCAACCAAAACTATGAGCAATTTCAGATACGATTATGGCTATCAAACTCAATAATCCCACGATCATTAACCATTTGCCCAAAAGCCAATTGATTCGCACAAAATTTTCTTGCGCAATAAAGCAAAATCCTATTCCACCCAATAGATATAATATGTAAGGTAACGGCGTGGCATGCATATAAAGACTGATCAAAGCCACACCAACCAAACCACTAAAACCATAATAAAGACAAAATCCATTAAGAAGAATAAGATGCAAGCAAACTAATATTGCCATCCACCCCATAAAAAATTGTATGATTTTGGACACGTCCTCCCCCTTTTATTCAGGTCAGTATCAACATAGCACATCACAAAATGTAGTTTTTCATTTTAAATTAAATCCCTCAATTAAAAATATAAACCACTTATTGATCAAGGAAACTTACATCAAATTATTCTTGTGATTTTAGGTAATCTCGTTTAGAATTTCGGCTCCTTTTGTTTGGACAGATTCCATAGTCCAAACCAACTATAATAGGTAGTGGTTTAATGAAAACTCTCAGCGCTAAGCCAGCTGAAGTTCAACATGACTGGTATGTTGTTGATGCTTCTGGCAAAACTTTAGGTCGCCTTGCGACTGAAATCGCTCGTCGTTTACGCGGTAAGCACAAAACTTCTTATACTCCTCACGTTGACACTGGCGATTACATCGTTGTGATTAATGCTGAACAAGTTCAAGTGACTGGTAAAAAAGCACTTGATAAGAAATATTATCGCCATACTGGTTTCCCTGGTGGTATCCGTGAGACTAACTTCGAGAAGTTAATTGCTCACAAGCCTGAAGCTGTTCTTGAAAAAGCAGTTAAAGGCATGTTACCAAAAGGTCCTCTTGGTTATGCAATGATCAAAAAAATGAAAGTGTACGCTGGTACTGAGCATCCGCATGCTGCTCAACAGCCACAAGTTTTGGACATCTAAGGGATACAGCACATGGCTACTAATTATGGTACAGGTCGCCGTAAGACCGCAACTGCACGTGTTTTCTTGTCAGCTGGTACAGGCAAACTCGTTATTAACAACCGTACTTTAGAGCAATATTTCGGTCGTGAAACTGCTCGTATGGTTGTTCGTCAACCTTTAGAACTTTTAGAAGTTACTGAAAAGTTTGACCTTTACATCACTGTTAAAGGTGGTGGTATTGGCGGTCAAGCTGGCGCGATCCGTCACGGTATTACTCGTGCGCTTATCGCTGCTGACGAAACTTTAAAACCTGTTCTTCGTCAAGCTGGTTTCGTTACTCGTGATGCTCGTGAAGTTGAACGTAAGAAACTTGGTTTACGTAAAGCTCGTAAGCGTCCTCAATTCTCTAAACGTTAATTCGTTTATCGAGTTGGACAAAAAGCCTTGGATTTTTCCAAGGCTTTTTTATTATAAAAATAGAACAATAAAATGCAAACTTATAAATATAAACAAACTATCTCGTTAGAACCGTGATTTCCTAGAGCATTTTTAGTATCCTAATCGATTCACTCAACCACGTCGTCTTGTGATATGTCGGTCGAAAACACCTCTATTCAGGGGATTACCCTTTACAGTCATGCTGATGATTTCCGTTCTCACTGGATTCGTTTCTTATTAGCAGAAAAGCAAATCAAATATCAATTGATCGTAACTGACCATGAAGACGAAGATTTAGCAAGTTTAAATCCTTATAACCAATTGCCGATGTTGGTCGAGCAAAATCTTAAATTATTTGCAGCGCCTATTATTGCTGAATATTTAGATGATCGTTATCGCCAAGGTAAGCTTTACGCAGATGCGCCAATGATGCGTGCAGAGCAGCGTCAATATATATGGAGACTTGAAAACGACTGGTTCAAATTAGCAGATCAGATGTTAAAGCATGCTGATTCTTTAAATGTCGAACAAAAGCAAAAAGCTCAAAAAGAATTACGTGAAACTTTAATTTCACTTACTCCCCTATTTCAGCATTTTCCTTATTTTATGTCTGAAAATTTCACCATCTTGGACTGTATGCTTGCCCCTATTTTCTTAAGGCTAAATAGCATGGGAATCGATTTACCGAAACAGCACTGCCGACCGATACTTTTGTATTGTAAACGTATCTTTGAGAGGCCTTCTTTTGCTAAATCAATGACGGCTCAAGAGAAAAACCGTTACAATGAACTATTAAATATGGAATAGTGTGATATGTCTGAGCAACCTATTGATTTAACCCCTACACGTCCTTATCTTGCTCGTGCAATCTATGAATGGATTTGCGACAACCAGCTTACTCCTTATCTATTAGTGGATGCGACACAGCCACATACCGATGTTCCACAGCAATTTGTTAAAGATGGGCAAATCGTTTTAAATATCGTGCCTCATGCTGTTCATCAATTTCTTATTGCCAATGAAGCCATTACTTTTTCTGCCCGTTTCGGGGGGGCATCGAAAGACATTTATGTACCTATTCAAGCAGTTTTAGGTATTTATGCACGTGAGAATGGGCAAGGTTTATTCTTTGATCCTGAAGAATATGCCAATGTAGCGCCTGTAGAAAATATAGCAGAGCCAGAAGTACAAGAAGCTGAAACAACATCGATCAAGAAAAAACCGACGTTAAGAATTTTAGATTAAATTTAGAGGAAGAAAGCATGGCATTTGATTTAGTCCAATACTTTGCTGAGCAGATAAAAATTCAAAAGCCTCAGCTTTTAAATCAATATCCAGTTAATGAAAAAAATAAACTGATTGATGAGGTGAATATTCTTACGCTTGGAAAACTGATTAGTTTATGGCGCCAAGATGACAATAAGATTTATCATGAAATAAAATCGGCAGATCCACTTTATATTCAAGAAGTTGCTCGACATTTAACAACTTCTAAGCATAACCAGTCAACTTTAAAAAATGCAGAACTAGAACAGAGTATTTCTGAAATTTTAACTTTGCAATTGGCAGAACTTAACCAGCTCGATGAAACAGGTGGTTTTGGACATAATGGCTTAAAAGAATTAATTTTAGGTCAAGTCGAACACTTATCAGGTCAGGCAGAAGATTGGGTTTGGTCAACAAACCACCTAAATGAATTAATTGGTTCTAAACCTGTGGAACAAGAAGAGCTATCATTGGATACAACAATGAAGGAGTTCAACCAAATGGTTCACCAAGCCCAACCTCATCATGATGACTTGCATATTGAAGAACAAGCTGTCGAAATTTCTGTACCGACATGGTCAAAGATTATTGCCCCTGTCGTTGCTTTAGCAATTTTGGGCTACCTCTATTGTATTTATACACAGCTCGTTTAGTTTGATCATTGTTATAAAAAGGGGAATTTGTTATTCCCCTTTTTTTTGATTAAAACCAACATATTTTATTAATCAATATTGTATTAATATTCTATTACAATTGTTTTATCTAAATTTTAAAATATATAATGTAAACCGCAGCACAGTATTAAAAGTATAATGTAAAAGCAATCTTATAATATTTTTTATAATCTGACATTTTCCGTCACTTATTGCCTAAAACTAAAACATCACACTTTATTTGATTGATTGACTTAAAATCGTTCAGAAATATAATGAATTTCAACTACTTTTAGGAAAAAGTAGTAAATATAATTTTAGAATCCTGAGAGATAAAAACATGGCTAAACTTTCTTTAGATAGCTTAACTGAAATTGATGGTTTTATTGCTTCTGCACTTGTTGATTCAGAAAGCGGTTTATCACTTGCAACACAAGGTGGTGGGGAAATTGATTTAGAATTGGCTGCTGCTGGAAACACGGAAGTAGTTCGCGCAAAGCGGAATATCGCCAATGCATTGAAATTAAATGATAATATTGAAGATATTTTAATTACCTTAGGTAAGGCTTACCACTTAATTCGACCTCTAGAAAGTAATAATAATTTGTTCCTTTACTTAGTGCTTGATCGTGCTAAATCGAATTTAGCTATGGCTCGTCATGAGTTAAAGTCATTTGAAAAAGAGCTAGACTTTAGCTAATTAATCTAAGATGTGCTTTTTATATTTATTATAAAAAGCACATTAAAACCTCTATCTTATTCAATAAAATTTAATGTGATACTATGGATAGGCATTGCATAAATATTGCAACTTCTGGTTTAAGTTCAAAAGTTTCAGATGAATTAAAAATACTAATCAGAAATTTTATATCTAATCAATACGGTATTAATTGGGTTAATATTTCAAGCAATCATATTGATCTATTATTAATTAACGAAAATTTTTTTGACTCTGACAATATTCAAAATGTTCTTCAAAAGAAAAAGTTTCCTTATTTAAAAATTAGTAAAACTCCTTCAAAAAATGGATATCAAGTTTATGAACATACTCTATATCTGCCACTAGAAAAAGTAGAACCTTTATTAGAGTGGCTACAAAAAAATCTATTATCATTTTTAAATCAAAATAATGTTGCGATAGTTCCAGATTTATCTACTGAGCTCCTCATTATTGATGAGCAATTTATAAGAAATTTACATAGTCCAGAAAATACTAAATTACATTTATTTGATGATAAAGGCACTCTAGCTATTATTGATAATAGAGCTCAAATTGCTTGGATAGAACCCTCTCGTCAAAAAGCACATACTAATATGAGCTTTAACTTTGCTTTTGCTAAAACATCGGATTTTACTAAGGTTTCTCGTAAAAAAAGTTATTACTTACAAGACTGGTTATGGAACCTAATTTGGTGTTCAAAAGACTTTGAAAATTTAGCTTCAGTTGATGGTTACTTCAAAATCGATTATTGGCCACAGCCCTACCAAAAAGAATATAGAAAAGTGAGTCTACAACTCTCCGCATGTTTTATACAGGGTGCAAAAATTATTGATGTTGCTAAACAACTCAACTTATCAATCGACGATGTCTTACGCTTCGTTACGGCTTGTATAATGGCAAATAACGGAAGATTTGTTTCTGCGAATAAATGCTCTTACGCACCAAGCTCTCATTTAGAAAATTCAAATATAGACAATCATTTTTTAAAAAATTTTATAGGGAAGATTAGACGCCGCTTTGGTCTTTAGGGAACATTATGATTATACAGCAATATAAAATTGTCTTTGCAGGCAGCATGGGGGCTGGAAAAACAGAAGCGATTAAATCGTTGTCTGAGATTCCAATTCTGGAAACAGAAGCATTCAATACTGATGTACAAAGTCACCAGAAAACCCAGACCACTGTAGGTATTGATTATGGTGAAATTACTCTAGATGATGGAATCAAAATTGGATTATATGGAACACCTGGGCAAAGCCGTTTTGATTTTATCTGGTCGGTCATTTGTGAAGGTGCAATCGGTATTATTTTATTATTAGATCATAATAGTCCGAATTCAATTGACGAACTAAATGACTACTTAAAAACCTTTAAAAATTATAATGATAATATTGTGATTGGTATTACTCATATTGATGAAAATAAAGAATCCTCTCTTCAGCAATATCGTAATTGGATAAAAGCAAATGAACTACCTTATCCCTTATTCTTCATTGATGCACGAGAGCAAGAACACATTTTAATGATGGTTGAGTCATTAATTGCATCACTTGAAGTTAAGGTCGGGGCAACATCACAGGGGAATAATCATGCTTAGTATTCCAACTCAAAAACGAACAGCACCAACGCAATTGCTACAACTCGCAAAAAGTGAAGCTCACAATATTTTGATGAATACACGTGGCGTAGATTTCGTGATGATTTGCTCTTCAGATGGTTTTGAATTAGCAACAGTGAGCCATAAAAACTACCATAACACCACAAAGTTAGCAGCGGTGAGTAGCTCAATTTTGGCAATGGTCACTGCATTTTTAAAAGAGATTAAACTCACAGGTTGTAATAACATTACGCTAGACGCAGATAATGGCAAAGCCATTTTGACAGCTATTCCTGCTGTTCATCACCCAATGGTCATGGTCACCTTAAGTAATAAAGAGGTTCTTTTGGGACAACTACTGTATAGCTTGAAAAAAGCAAGCCAGATCATTGCTGAGGCAGATGGAGAATAGATCATAATTCTCCACTAAAAAAATACCGCTCATATAGAGCGGTATTTTTATTAAATTTGAATACTAAATAGCATTTGCCGTTTTTTTACTTGTTGCCCTTGCTGTCCTAAAATATCTTCGACTACTCCATCGACATCAGATCTAATCTGTTGCTGGATCTTCATAGCTTCAAGTACCAGTAAGGTTTGCCCTTTCACGACTTGATCGCCCTTATTGACCAAGATATTGATCACAGCACCATCCATAGGTGCACGAATTTTACCATCTCCCGCAACATTGGCCGTTTCTGGAGCAGCGTAAGTCACATTGCGAATCGCAACATTGCCATTGTCTCGATCTAAATAAAGCTGATCGCCGTCTGAAACATATTGAACACGGCGGCGTATACCATCAACAAAATACGTTAGCTGCTCATCTGTCTTTTCAATGACTTCAATACAAAAAGTTTGATCACAGAGCTGTACTGTAAATGTGTTATTTACAGATGAAACCTGTAACTGGATTTGCTGATCGTCATATTTTAGTTTTAAGGGTAATGGAACACCAAGTCCAGTTTGCCACACCGCAGTACCTTTACTTTGGCTAAATAATGCCGCGGCAATAGCCAAGGTTTCTAAAGATAAAACCTGAGAGTGTAAGCTGTCGTCATCTTGAAAATGCTGTTGAATGAATGCGGTATTCGTATCACCAGCGACAACGATCGGATGACGTAATAAATTAACCAAGAACTGTTTATTGCTGTTCACGCCCAGCAAAACACAATCATCTACAGCACGAGCCAGCAGACGAATCGCATCCTCTCGAGTTTTACCGTATGCAATCACTTTAGCCACCATCGGGTCGTAGAAAGGGCTAACTTCATCTGTTGCTAACATGCCATGATCAATTCGTACATTTGGCAAAATTATGGGCTTCCAACGTAAAACTTGACCTGTTTGCGGCAAGAAATCTTGACGTGGATCTTCAGCATACAAACGGACTTCAATTGCATGGCCCTTGATGGACAATTCATGTTGTTGCAATGGTAAATACTCACCATTGGCGACACGCAATTGCCATTCAACCAAATCTAGCCCTGTAATAAGTTCAGTGACTGGATGCTCAACCTGCAAGCGCGTATTCATTTCTAGAAAATAGAATTCACCCGATGCATCAAGCAAAAACTCAACAGTTCCCGCGCCTACGTAAGTACATGCTTTGGCAGCAGCAACAGCGGCCTCTCCCATTTGCTGACGCAGTTCGGTTGTCATGACTGGACAGGGTGCTTCTTCTACCACCTTTTGGTGACGGCGTTGAATCGAACAATCACGCTCAAACAAATACACATAATTGCCATGCGTATCACCAAAAACTTGAATTTCAACATGGCGCGGCGCAATCACTGCTTTTTCTAAAATAAGCTCACCTGAACCAAATGCATTTTCAGCTTCTGAACGTGCAGTTTGTAAAGCCTCTACAAGCTCGGAGGACTGCTGAACCAAACGCATACCACGACCACCGCCACCAGCAGAAGCTTTCACCATAATTGGAAAACCAATCTGTTCTGCCTGTATTGCTAAATATTCAAGGTCTTGCCGATCTCCCTCGTAACCAGGCACGCAAGGTACACCCGCTTCAATCATGGCAATTTTTGAAAGTCGTTTACTCCCCATTAACTCAATTGCAGAGGCTGTCGGACCGATAAAAGTAATTTGGTTATCGATACAGGCCTGAGCAAAATCGGTATTTTCTGACAAAAAGCCATAACCTGGGTGTACAGCATCCGCGCCTGTTTTTTTGCAAGCTTCTATAATTTTGGTAATTGAAAGATAAGATTCAGATACTTTAGAAGCTCCAATATAAACTGCTTCATCAGCTTCTTGCACATGGCGAGCATTACGGTCTGCATCGGAATAGACCGCCACAGTTTGATAACCCATTGCCTTTGCTGTCTGCATCACCCGAACTGCTATTTCACCACGATTGGCAACTAGTACTTTTGAAAATTTCATTATTTTTATCCTTATCTTTTATTGCTCATCGGCCCAATTCGGCAACCGTTTTTGAATAAAAGCCATCGTTCCCTCTTGCCCTTCAGCACCACCAACCGTTTGAGCAAACTGCTGTGCTGCGTCATCAAGTAAATGATTTAATGGTTCATTGAGTGTTCGATGTAATAGTGCTTTCGTCATACGTGAAGCTTGTGGTGCAGCGCGCTTAATTTGCTGAATAGTTTCCTGTAATTCCTGTTCTAGCTCTAATTCATTATGAGCAATCTGATGGACTACTCCGACACTGAGCGCCGTAGGTCCTTCAAAACGCATCCCCAACAAAGCAAGTCGTCTAGCCTGAGTTAAACCAATACGCTTCACTACAAAAGGAGCAATTTGTGCAGGAATTATTCCTAGCCCAGTTTCAGGCAATCCAAACTGGGCATTGTCACGGCTAATCGCAACATCGGAAACACATGCCAGACCAAAACCACCACCTAGAACAGCCCCTTCTAAAATCACCACAACCGTCTGCGGGGCGGTTTCAACTTGCTCAAGCATGACACCAAAACGGCGGTTAAAATCAGCATAAGGTTGTAGGCTACCGACATTGCTCGCTTCAACTCGCAAAGCTGCCATGTCTTTAATGTCACCACCTGCGCAGAAAGTTCCTCCTTCACCACGGATGATGACCGCACGAATTGAAAGATCATCTTGAATAGCAGCAAAGACCTGTTGAATCGCATTAACCATATTCAAATTCATGGCATTACGGCTCTCTGGTCGATTTAACCAGAGGTATAAAATACTGCCGTCTTGTTCTAATTGAATGCTGTCATCAATATCTAAAGCTTGTAGAGATTTGGAAAGTGTCATGGCTTATTCCTTATTTTATTTCTGTTTTTTAGGCAGGATGTCCATCAACTTACAAATAATCCCCAACATAATCTCATCGGCTCCACCGCCAATAGACCCCAAGCGACCGTCACGGTAAAGCTGAGATGCAGGGTTATCCCACATAAAACCATTACCCCCCCAATATTGCAGACAGCTATCTGCAACTTCACGAGTTAAACGTCCTGCCTTTAGTTTTGCCATTGAAGCCAGCATGCTGACATCCTCACCTGCAATATGCTGCTCGCAAGCTTGATAAGTTAAAGCTTTGAGAGCTTCCACTTCAGTCATGAGTTCAGCAAAGCGGAAATGGATATATTGGTTATTGATGAGTGGCTGACCGAAAGTCGTACGCTCTTTGGTATAGGCAATGGTTTTTTGAATTAATGTTTCCAATCCTCCAATCGAATTGGCACATGCCCACAGGCGCTCTTCCTGAAATTGCATCATCTGCATCATAAAACCCATGCCTTCTGCACCGACTAAATTACGCTGCGGTACACGCACGTTATCTAAATAAACTTGTGCTGTTGTAGTTGAGCGCATTCCTAATTTATTGAGCGGTTCAGAAAAACTAATGCCTTTAGTTTTTGCGGGTACAATAATCATCGATTTATTGACGTGTGGTTTATCGTCAGAAGTGTTGGCTAAAAGGCAGAAAAAGTCGGCTTGTAATGAGTTGGTAATCCACATTTTGCTGCCGTTAATCACATAATCATCACCATCTTTTTTGGCCGTAGTTTTAATTGCAGCCACATCAGAACCAGCATGAACTTCAGATACAGCAATCGATGCCACATATTCCCCAGCAATGGCTGGTGTTAAAAACTCATCACGTAATTCTTTACGACCAAAACGTGCGAGAGCTGGTGTTGCCATATCGGTTTGTACACCAATTGCTAAGGGTACCCCGCCACAAGTCGCACGTCCAATTTCCTCGGCAACCACAAGGTTATAAGAATAATCTAAAGCTAAACCACCATTTTCTTCAGGCTTACAGATTCCTAATAAACCAAGGTCACCCATCTTTTTAAATACATCATGAATCGGGAAACACCCCGCATCTTCCCATTCCGGAATATTCGGATTTAGCTCATTTTCAACAAATTGACGAGCTGTACGGCGTAATGCTTCATGTTCGGCAGTAAACTTCATTAGATTCTTCCTGATAATTTTTTTAATTGCGGTAAAAGTTGCTTAAAAGCGAGACACCCCAAAACGGCTTGGATTCAATGTCCGCTGCTGTGCTTCATAAATGGTTTGTAAAAGGAAAATTAGTAATTTTCGGGTATCGCGAGGGTCAATAATGCCGTCGTCATGCAACATGGCAGTGTTGAAAAGTGCTGTAGACTGTTGCTCCAATTTCATGGCTGTACTTTGCTCCAGAAAATCGAGCATTTGTGGATTAGGCTCCTGACCTGAAGCTTTTTGCTTGCCTTCGGCCACAATACGTAAGACTTTTCCAGCCTGAGCGGCGCCCATTACAGCAACATGTGAGTTCGGCCAAGCAAAAATGAAGTCTGGCGATAAACTACGTCCACACATCGCATAGTTGCCAGCTCCATACGACCCGGCTACCACAACCGAGATTTTAGGTACGGTACAATTGGCCACAGCCTGAATTAATTTTGAACCATGTTTGATAATACCGTTTTGCTCTGCATCGGTACCCACCATAAAACCAGTAGTGTTATGCAAGAACAATAGGGGACGCTGTGTCTGTTCACACAGGTGAATAAACTGAGCTGTTTTCGCCGCACCTTGAGGGGTAATCGGACCATTATTGGTGATAATACCGATATGCAAGCCACCAATTTTTGCCCAGCCACAAACAGTTAAATCGTCATATTCCTGCTTAAATTCAAGAAAATCTGAATCATCAACAATTCGGGCTACCACCTCTTTCATATCGAATGGTTGTTTAGGATCACTTGGAATCACACCCAATAATTCATCGGCATCGTAACAAGGTTCTTTATAGACTGCATCAACTGGTTTGATCTGTTCTTTCCAGTTTAGATGCTCAAAAATTTCACGTGCAAGTCGAATACCATCGGCATCATTTTCTGCCAAATATTCAGCGGTTCCGGCAATTTGAGAGTGCATTTCTGCTCCGCCCAATTCTTCAGCCGTTGCCACTTCACCAGTTGCAGCCAAGAGTAATGGAGGGCCTGCAAGCAACATTTCGGTCTGTTTACGTACCGCAATCACATAATCAGAAAGCCCAGGTTGATAAGCTCCACCTGCTGTCGCATTACCATGTACAACAGCTAGTTGCGGAATACCTGCTGCTGAAAGGCGGGCCTGATTGGCAAAGGTCATACCACCGTAGGTAAATACTTCTGCTGCATAATTCAAGTTAGCGCCACCACTTTCGGTTAGCGTAATCAGCGGAAGTTTTTGTTCTAAGGCAATTTTTTGCAAGCGTAAGGTTTTCTGTACGCCCATGGGCGACATGGTTCCACCCTTAATTGCACTATTACTTGCAGAGACTAGGCAACGCACGCCACTAACAAAACCCATACCAGCAATCACGCCACCACCAGCTTCAGAGCCATCTTTATCATCATGCATGTTGTAGCCAACTAAACCACAAAGTTCGATGAAAGGAGAGTCGGCATCTAGCAATAACCGCACGCGTTCATGGGGCAAAATTTTGCCTTTTTTATCGAACTTTGGTTTAGCAGCGTATGATTTATCAATGCTTTTTTGCTGAATTGCACGAACCTCACTCAACTGAGCAAGGAGTACATCTTTATTCTTTTGATACTGTTCACTACCAATAGCAATTTCAGATTGGAGAATGGTCATTCTTTATCCCTCACTCCAAGCCTGAATTATTGTTTTGCTCAGCTTTTTCAGTCTTATCTTTTTTAAAAATTTCAGGGATAAACGCACGATGGAAACCGTTATAAGATTCGCTATTTGTCGCATCGCCTAGCGGATACATTCGTGTTCCCTGCGATGCTGCCCCATCAATACGTAAGGTCACACCAGAGACAAAAGCCGCAGCATCAGATAACAAATAGCAAATTGCTGATGAAACTTCTGACTCGGTTCCCATGCGCTTTAAAGGCACATTGCCAGCAAGACTTGGAATAATCACCTTGGCAAAATCACCGCTATAATTATCCATGCCAGATGAAACAATCCAACCCGGCGCTACAGCATTCACTCGAACGCCAGATTTCCCCCACTCGACCGATGCTGTTTTGGTTAAGTTATCAACCCCTGAACGTGCAGCACCTGAATGTCCCATTCCTGGCATGCCGCCCCACATATCGGCAGTCATGTTGACAATACTGCCACCATGTTTTGCCATCCATTGGTTATAAGCCTCACGCATTAAATAGAAAGTTGAATGCAGATTATTACGCACGACTGCATCAAAACCATTTGCCGAGATATTTTCTAACGCCGAAGGAAACTGACCGCCCGCATTATTAACTAAACCATCAAGCTTGCCGAACTTCTCAATCACTTCAGCAATCATATTCTTAACTTGTTCTTCTTCTCGGTTATCACACACAACAAAATGAACGAGTCCGCCATCTTCTGTAATTTCCTGGCTTACTTTTTCCAGTTTTTCAATTTTGCGTCCTGTAATTACGACTTGGGCTCCTAACGCGGCAAGCTCATGTGCAGTACAACGACCAATTCCTGAGCCTCCACCGGTCACAATAATGACTTTATTGGCAAAGGCATCTGGTCTAAAAATTGATTGATAACTCATCTTTGTTTCATCCATTCATTTTATTTTTCTAAAAGATTTGCCGGAACTTTTACAGGCATATCCAATAATTGTTGAGCAAATGCTTTGCCTTGTGGGTCAATACGCAGGCTTGCAACACCACCACCACCCAAGGCATTTTCCAACATAAAATTCAACGCATTTAAACCCGGCAATTCATAACGAATTACTCGTCCTTTTTCAGCATCCAAAACATGTTGCATATAGCTTGCAACAGCTTGCTCTGTGAGTGTTGCACGAATCCAAGGTAAATATTCTGCTTTACGCGCAATGACCCCAATATTGCTATGATTGCCTTTATCTCCACTACGAGCATGCGCAATTTCAATCAAAGGAACTTCAATTTCATCTCCTTGATAAACCGCACTTTCACCAGCTTGTAACGTATTAATTTCCTCTCTAGAAAAATCTTGAGACACCTCAACTGGATAGCGCTGTCCATCAAAATCAACTTCGATATTGACCTGATTTTTATTAATTAAAAAAGAAAATAACTTAATTACTGGAGATGCTTTAGGCCGACCACCAACAATACCAGCCAAAGCTGGAGCCATTCCTGTTGAAGCCTGTGCAATTTCAGATGCAAAGAACATACAAGCTTCTTTAAACATATGCTTCACAGCAATTTTGACGACTACTTCGCGGCTATTTAATGCTTGGGCATGTGCGCCATAAGTACTTTCGATGCCTAAAATTTCAACAGACTTTTCACTAAAAGGAGGTACTGAACGCATTGCTAGCACACGCTCACATTTAGTTAAAATGGCATCGGCAATGACTTGCGCTTTATGTGGTGCTTCACGTCCTGCAATTAGAAAACTGACTAAAACCCGATAGCCATCAGGATAAGTCGCACTCACTTTATATTGTGCTGTAGGCGCTTGCCCGGTTGCACCAGTCACACGTACTCGATGCTCACCGACTTGTTCTAGCTGCACCTGACTAAAATCAGCAATCACATCTGGTAATAAATACGCTTGTGGATTGCCAATTTCATACACGATTTGCTCTGCAACTGTTGCTGTAGATACGAGACCACCTGTCCCGTGTGGCTTGGTGACTACAAATGAGCCGTCCTCACTGACTTCAACCACTGGAAATCCCATATTGTCGAAGCCTTGCACTAGGCGCCAATCAGTAAAATTACCGCCTGTACATTGAGCACCACATTCAATCACGTGTCCTGCCAATGATCCTTGAGCCAACTTGTCATAGTCATCGAGCGACCACTGATATTCATGAAGCAAAGGAGCAAGAACCACAGCCGAATCTACAACACGGCCCGTAATCACAATATCTGCGCCTAAGTTTAGGGCATCACGAATGGCCACAGCACCTAAATAAGCATTACTACTCGCTACCTGATCTGGTAAGGGTTCGCTGCTAAACATTTCTTGAATATTTTGTTGTTTAAACTGTTCTTGCTTTGCTAAAAGATCATCACCTAAGACCACAGCAACTTTAAGATTTAACCCATATTCACTAATTATTTTTTGCAAAGCATCCCGACAAGCAAGCGGATTTACCCCACCTGCATTACTAATCACCTTAATCTTTTTTTCTGCAATTTTTTTAAGTAGAGGTGCCATCACTCGGCTGACAAAATCTAAGGCATAACCATATTTCGGCTCTACCATTTTCGCTTTTGCCATAATCGACATCGTAATTTCTGACAAATAATCAAAAACCAAATAATCAATATCGGTTAAATGCACTAATTGAAAAGCAGCAGTATTGGTATCTCCCCAAAATCCGGAGGCGCAACCTATCTTTACGACACGCTCATCATCCTGTTGATTACTTGCCATCTTATTTCTCATTATTTTGTTTAAAAATTATTCTCAACATTACCAAGCAAGCGCTTGGTTTGTAAAGAGCAAAATGTTATTGTGATGTTGACCAAATCTTCCAAAATCGATAATCATTCTGAAATATGGTGAGATTTAGCAAAAAATTTTAGTATTCATTTTTTATTTAAAGGACCAAACCGCACGCATGATTGCTACTTCAATTGAACAGATTCCAAATATCTCTTGCTTTGATGACAGCCCACGTGGTCGTTTATTACAAGGTGCCGCATACCTATTTCACAAGCAAGGCTATGACAAAACTACTGTGCGTGAACTAGCTCAATTTATTGGAATTCAATCGGGAAGTTTATTCCATCACTTCAAAAGTAAAGATGACATCCTTGCCCATGTGATGGAGCAAACCATCATTTATAACCTCGCCCGTTTAGAAGATGCAGCAACTCAATCTACAGATCCAGAGCAACAATTACGTGCCCTAATTAAAGCAGAACTCATCTCGATTACTGGAGATACTGGGGCTGCCATGGCTGTGTTGGTTTATGAATGGTTTGCTCTTTCAAAAGAAAAACAAGATTATCTATTGAAAATGCGTAATGAATATGAGCAAATCTGGTTAGATGTTATTGAAAAGTTACGCACAAAGGGCAAGATAAAGCATGATGCCTTTATTTGGCGACGTTTAGTTGGTGGGGCGATTTCATGGACCGTCACTTGGTATAAACCTGAAGGAAAGGTCAAAATTGATGAAGTGACCGAAATGGTTTGGGAGATGGCTTTGAAATGAGTTCAGTCTATTTACGTAAACCTCAAATAAATGACTTGGCTGAAATTAAAGAAGCTTATGAACGCAGTGTTCAATTGCATCAACCTTGGACATATCCACCCTCTGACTTTCAACACTACCTAGTACAAGAACATCGCTATTTCGTTTGTCTAGAGAAAGACCATACAATTGTCGGAACTTTTAATATCTCTAACATTATCAAAGGTTATTTTCACTCGGCTTACTTAGGTTATGAAGTATTTCACCCCTATCAAGGCCAAGGATATATGAAAGCAGGTCTGAAATTATTACTCAAAGAGGCATTTGAAAATTTAAACTTGCATAGACTTGAAGCAAACATACAACCTGAAAATATTGCTTCAATTCATCTGGTTGCAAATGCTGGTTTTATCAAAGAAGGTTTTTCTCGACAATATCTTCGAGTAGGTGGAAAAGAGTGGAAAGATCATGAACGTTGGGCAATTTTAAATGAAATCTGGAGTGAAACCGCAGGGTAAATAGATCAAGAATGAGATAAGGCAGCTTAAAAGCCACCTTATAAATAGAGTTAATAACCCAACTGCTTGCTAATCAAATCTTTCATAATTTCTTCAGCCCCACCGCCAATCATATTCACCTTAACTTCACGGTAAATACGTTCAGACTTAGTTCCACGCATGAACCCCATACCACCCAAAGTTTGCACAGCTGCATCAGCACAAAATTGCATAGTACGTGTAGCAACATTTTTAAGCATTGAAATTTGAGCTACAAGCTCTGGCCCTTGTAACTTCGGCTGAGTCATTTTCCAAGCAGTTTCTTCAAGTAATGCTCGCGTTGAAGTCAATTGTGTTGCCATATCCACTAACTTATGACGGACTACTTGATGATCAATTAATCGCTTACCAAAAGTTTTACGTTGCTGGGCCCAATCTAAAGCCTCTTCATAACACACTAGAGCATAGCCATAAGCCACTACACCTAAGAAAAAACGCTCCATATTAAAGTTATTCATAATGACTTTAAAACCAGCATTCTCTTTTCCTAAAAGATTTGATACAGGCACTCTCACTTGGTCAAAATGCAAATGAGCTGTATCGGAAGCCCACCATCCCATTTTCTTTAAGGGTGTTTTAGTGATTCCTTCACTCTGGGCATCAATGAGTAACATCGAAATACCTTCAGCACCCGATTTAGTCGGGTCTGTACGCACCGCAACTGTATAGTAATCAGCGCGAATTCCTGAAGTGATAAAGGTTTTCTCACCAGAAACAATATAATAATCACCCTCTCGAACGGCCTTAGTCTGAAGTGCAGCAACATCTGACCCACCACTTGGTTCAGTAATGGCTAAGGCCGAAATTTTTTCACCAGAAATAATACTCGGGAGAACTCTAGCTTTTAATTCTTCACTACCAAAATGCTGAATCGGTGGTGCACCAATGGTATGCACCATCAGCGAAATATGAACCCCACCCGAACCAGCCTTCGCCATTTCAATACCAGCCAACAATGAATAGAATGGATCAGCATCTGGAATACCACCATATTCTTCAGCAAACCCTAGTCCCAATAAACCAATCTCAGCAGCCTTCTTATAAAGTTCTCTTGGAAATGTCTCTGCCTCATCCCATTCATTGACAAAGGGTGCCATTTCTTTTTGTACAAATCGACGAACATTATCTGCAAAAGCAATGTGTTGTTCATTATAGTAAATTGGGTTGGATTGCATTTTTAGAGATATCCTGATGTTTTTATTTAATTCCAAGGTATATCTTGGCATGTTTGGCATCAATCAAAAGTTGCAAGAATCTCCAATTTCTTGGCATAAAACATCAAACCCAATTATTCTTATTAAAATGCAAAGTCTATACTCTTAAACAGCAACGAAATCCACGAACCGCGTAATATGATTGCGCACCATTATGATAAACAAAAACACGACCATAACGACGGTCAGCGAAAAGCGCTCCTCCTAATTTTCGAATCTCATCTGGAGTTGCAAGCCAACTTGATGTTTTAAGATCAAACTCACCTAACTTTTGTAATTGATGATATTGCTCTTCTGTTAGAAGTTCGACTCCCATTTCTATAGCAATATCGATTGCACTATTTTTAGGTGGGTGATCTTTTCTAGACTCTAAAGCTTCACGATCATAACAAAGACTTCTACGGCCTTTTGGTGTCTCAGGAGAGCAATCCATAAACAAATATTCATCACTATGTTTGTTATAAGCCACCACATCCGGCTCTCCTCCAGTATTTTCCATTTCTTGCAATGACCACAGTTTGTCAGGAGATTTAATTAGTTTAGTCTGTACACTCAACCACTCTATTCCTTTATGCCGATGTGAATTCTTTTCAAATCTATCTTTTAGTAGCTCAATCAGCGTTTCTATTTGCTTTGGAGCTAATTGCTTTTTAATTACCATTGGGTAAATCCTTGTATTTATTAAGCTGAACGTCCATCAAAATAATTTATTTTTATTTTTTCTAAATCCATGTCATCTATGCATCGAACATTAATAGCAAAAATAGCATTACCCTTTTCATTTGTACCTTAAGCATAAGGATGAATACCACAAATTTTACATAAAGGATGGTTAATCACATGTTTGTTAAAAGTGTAATTCGCCAAATTTTCAGGGGTTTCTAAAGAAATCTTAACTTGCTTACTCGGTAAGAACAAAAGCAAAGAACCTTTCTTCTGGCATATTGAACAATTGCAAGATAAAACCTCTGATAACTCTCCTTCCGCTACAAATTTAATCGAACCACAATGACAACTTCCTTGATATTTCATTTTTCTTACTCTTTATAATTCTCATGCTACTTACTTTTCCAGTTTAAAAAATAACTTTCCATATAAAAATGTAATCTAATTCTACTTAAGTTTGAATTTAAAAGCCTATATTTTGGTTTAGAAGCCCATTTCTAAATCAGAATGAGCTCAAAATTTCCTTCATATATAAAAAAGAACTCTATAAGAGTTCTTTTTATTGCCTTTAATTTCATTAAATTCTTTATTTTCGTCATTTATTTCAGACATAAAAAAACACCCCCAACTGTTAAGTTGAGGGTGTTTGAATAATGAGCTGGCGATGACTTACTCTCACATGGGAAACCCCACACTACCATCAGCGCTAAGAGGTTTCACTTCTGAGTTCGGGAAGGGATCAGGTGGTTCACTCTTGCTATGGTCGCCAGCACAACTGGTATGGATACTTGCATTGGTCTTATTAGTTGCCGATGCGTTTTCCAAATCTTTACAGATGGGCTGATTGAGTCTTACTTTATTTTGTTCATTTTAGCTAAGCGTATAACTAAATCAAGTTGCTTTGCATATTAATGAATCGATTGATGCTTTATATACAACTGCTTGGGTGTTGTATAGTCAAGCCTCACGAGCAATTAGTATTGGTCAGCTTCACATATCACTATGCTTCCACATCCAACCTATCAACGTCCTAGTCTCGAACGGCTCTTTAGAGGACATAAAGTCCTAGGGAAATCTTATCTTGAGGTAGGCTTCCCGCTTAGATGCTTTCAGCGGTTATCCCTTCCGAACATAGCTACCCGGCGATGCGACTGGCGTCACAACCGGTACACCAGAGGTTCGTCCACTCTGGTCCTCTCGTACTAGGAGCAGATCCTCTCAAATTTCCAGCGCCCACGGTAGATAGGGACCGAACTGTCTCACGACGTTCTAAACCCAGCTCGCGTACCTCTTTAAATGGCGAACAGCCATACCCTTGGGACCTGCTTCAGCCCCAGGATGAGATGAGCCGACATCGAGGTGCCAAACACCGCCGTCGATATGAACTCTTGGGCGGTATCAGCCTGTTATCCCCAGAGTACCTTTTATCCGTTGAGCGATGGCCCTTCCATACAGAACCACCGGATCACTAAGACCTACTTTCGTACCTGCTCGACTTGTGGGTCTCGCAGTTAAGCGCGCTTTTGCCTTTATACTCTACGCGTGATTTCCGACCACGCTGAGCGCACCTTCGTACTCCTCCGTTACTCTTTAGGAGGAGACCGCCCCAGTCAAACTACCCACCAGACATGGTCCTCGCCCCGGATTACGGGGCAGAGTTAGAACCTCAACATTACCAGGGTGGTATTTCAAGGACGGCTCCATTGGAACTAGCGTTCCAACTTCAAAGCCTCCCACCTATCCTACACAAGTAAGGTCAAAGTTCAATGTCAAGCTGCAGTAAAGGTTCACGGGGTCTTTCCGTCTAGCCGCGGGTACACTGCATCTTCACAGCGATTTCGATTTCACTGAGCCTCTGCTGGAGACAGCGCCGCCATCATTATGCCATTCGTGCAGGTCGGAACTTACCCGACAAGGAATTTCGCTACCTTAGGACCGTTATAGTTACGGCCGCCGTTTACTGGGGCTTCGATCAAGAGCTTCGCTTACGCTAACCCCATCAATTAACCTTCCAGCACCGGGCAGGCATCACACCCTATACGTCCACTTTCGTGTTTGCAGAGTGCTATGTTTTTAATAAACAGTTGCAGCGGCCTGGTTTCTGTGGCTGTCATCAGCTCAGGAAGCAAGTTCCATCACCAACAACAGCGTACCTTCTCCCGAAGTTACGGTACCATTTTGCCTAGTTCCTTCAGCAGAGTTCTCTCAAGCGCCTTGGTCTACTCGACCTGACCACCTGTGTCGGTTTAGGGTACGATTCCTGTGTAACTGAAGCTTAGAGACTTTTCCTGGAAGCATGGTATCAGCCACTTCGCTGTACAAGTACAGCTTGCTATCAGATCTCAGCATAGAGCACCCCGGATTTGCCTAAGATGCATGCCTACTTCCTTTCACCTGGACAACCAACGCCAGGCTGACTTAACCTTCTCCGTCCTCTCATCGCATTACACAGAAGTATTGGAATATTAACCAATTTCCCATCGACTACGCCTTTCGGCCTCGCCTTAGGGGTCGACTCACCCAGCCCCGATTAACGTTGGACTGGAACCCTTGGTCTTTCGGCGAACGGGTTTTTCACCCGTTTTGTCGTTACTCACGTCAGCATTCGCACTTCTGATACCTCCAGCATACTTCTCAATACACCTTCATCGGCTTACAGAACGCTCCCCTACCACTTGACTTAAAAGTCAAATCCGCAGCTTCGGCACATAGTTTTAGCCCCGTTACATCTTCCGCGCAGGCCGACTCGACTAGTGAGCTATTACGCTTTCTTTAAAGGGTGGCTGCTTCTAAGCCAACCTCCTAGCTGTCTATGCCTTCCCACATCGTTTCCCACTTAACTATGATTTTGGGGCCTTAGCTGGCGGTCTGGATTGTTTTCCTCTTGACTACGGACGTTAGCACCCGCAGTCTGTCTCCCGGATAGTACTCATAGGTATTCGGAGTTTGCATCGGTTTGGTAAGTCGGGATGACCCCCTAGCCGAAACAGTGCTCTACCCCCTATGGTATTCGTCCGAGGCGCTACCTAAATAGCTTTCGGGGAGAACCAGCTATCACCAGGCTTGATTAGCCTTTCACCCCTATCCACAAGTCATCCCCTGGCTTTTCAACGACAGTGGGTTCGGTCCTCCAGTTAGTGTTACCCAACCTTCAACCTGCTCATGGATAGATCGCCTGGTTTCGGGTCTATACCCAGCAACTAAACGCCCTATTAAGACTCGATTTCTCTACGGCTCCCCTATACGGTTAACCTCGCTACTGAATATAAGTCGCTGACCCATTATACAAAAGGTACGCAGTCACCGAACAAGTCGGCTCCCACTGCTTGTATGCATGCGGTTTCAGGATCTATTTCACTCCCCTCACAGGGGTTCTTTTCGCCTTTCCCTCACGGTACTGGTTCACTATCGGTCAGTCAGGAGTATTTAGCCTTGGAGGATGGTCCCCCCATATTCAGACAAGGTTTCACGTGCCTCGCCCTACTCGTCATCATTATGTGTGCCCTTTCGTGTACGGGAATATCACCCTCTACGTTCGCACTTCCCAGAGCGTTCCACTAAAACACACATAACTTAATGGGCTGATCCCCGTTCGCTCGCCGCTACTAAGGGAATCTCAATTGATTTCTTTTCCTAAGGGTACTGAGATGTTTCACTTCCCCTCGTTCGCCTTGCAACACTATGTATTCATGTTGCAATACCTACCTTAAAGTAGGTGGGTTCCCCCATTCAGAAATCTCCGGATCAAAGGATATTTGCCGCCTCCCCGGAGCTTATCGCAGGCTATTACGTCTTTCATCGCCTCTGACTGCCAAGGCATCCACCACATGCACTTAATTACTTGACTATACAACCCCAAACAGTCGTTATTACCTACAAGGAGTAATAAGACATGATCAATGATTTCTCATCAATCTCTTACAGTTTGAAGTACTGTGTATTTAAACACTGTACAGCTTCAATCTAATTCATATACCAAAACGCTTGATTCAGTTAATTTGCTAGTTCTCAATTAATTCCAAGATCAGAATTACTTCTTCTCTTTTCATTATTGAGTGAACAATTTATTTCAGACTCAATTTTGCCAATCTGTTAATGAATAAACATGCCTTCGTCAGGTCATGCTTAATACCGTGATACTTAAATCACAGAAGTTAATAAACTAAGATCTTACAACCTCTATTTACTAATTTCTGTAATCCGAACTTCTCTTAAGTTCTGGTGGAGACTAGGAGAGTCGAACTCCTGACCTCCTGCGTGCAAAGCAGGCGCTCTACCAACTAAGCTAAGTCCCCAGCTTACATCATCAGTTATGTATCTTCTTTTCTATAACTTCAACCAGTCAAAGTCATGGTGGGTCTGACAAGACTTGAACTTGTGACCCCACGCTTATCAAGCGTGTGCTCTAACCAACTGAGCTACAGACCCTCAGATACATCTATGAAGAACAACTTGTTGTGGATTCTTACCAATCGTCAATCTTTCGTTAAGGAGGTGATCCAGCCGCAGGTTCCCCTACGGCTACCTTGTTACGACTTCACCCCAGTCATCGGCCACACCGTGGTAAGCGTCCTCCTTGCGGTTAGACTACCTACTTCTGGTGCAACAAACTCCCATGGTGTGACGGGCGGTGTGTACAAGGCCCGGGAACGTATTCACCGCGGCATTCTGATCCGCGATTACTAGCGATTCCGACTTCATGGAGTCGAGTTGCAGACTCCAATCCGGACTACGATCGGCTTTTTGAGATTAGCATCCTATCGCTAGGTAGCAACCCTTTGTACCGACCATTGTAGCACGTGTGTAGCCCTGGCCGTAAGGGCCATGATGACTTGACGTCGTCCCCGCCTTCCTCCAGTTTGTCACTGGCAGTATCCTTAAAGTTCCCGACATTACTCGCTGGCAAATAAGGAAAAGGGTTGCGCTCGTTGCGGGACTTAACCCAACATCTCACGACACGAGCTGACGACAGCCATGCAGCACCTGTATGTAAGTTCCCGAAGGCACCAATCCATCTCTGGAAAGTTCTTACTATGTCAAGGCCAGGTAAGGTTCTTCGCGTTGCATCGAATTAAACCACATGCTCCACCGCTTGTGCGGGCCCCCGTCAATTCATTTGAGTTTTAGTCTTGCGACCGTACTCCCCAGGCGGTCTACTTATCGCGTTAGCTGCGCCACTAAAGCCTCAAAGGCCCCAACGGCTAGTAGACATCGTTTACGGCATGGACTACCAGGGTATCTAATCCTGTTTGCTCCCCATGCTTTCGCACCTCAGCGTCAGTGTTAGGCCAGATGGCTGCCTTCGCCATCGGTATTCCTCCAGATCTCTACGCATTTCACCGCTACACCTGGAATTCTACCATCCTCTCCCACACTCTAGCTAACCAGTATCGAATGCAATTCCCAAGTTAAGCTCGGGGATTTCACATTTGACTTAATTAGCCGCCTACGCGCGCTTTACGCCCAGTAAATCCGATTAACGCTTGCACCCTCTGTATTACCGCGGCTGCTGGCACAGAGTTAGCCGGTGCTTATTCTGCGAGTAACGTCCACTATCTGAAGGTATTAACTTCAGTAGCCTCCTCCTCGCTTAAAGTGCTTTACAACCATAAGGCCTTCTTCACACACGCGGCATGGCTGGATCAGGCTTGCGCCCATTGTCCAATATTCCCCACTGCTGCCTCCCGTAGGAGTCTGGGCCGTGTCTCAGTCCCAGTGTGGCGGATCATCCTCTCAGACCCGCTACAGATCGTCGCCTTGGTAGGCCTTTACCCCACCAACTAGCTAATCCGACTTAGGCTCATCTATTAGCGCAAGGTCCGAAGATCCCCTGCTTTCTCCCGTAGGACGTATGCGGTATTAGCATTCCTTTCGAAATGTTGTCCCCCACTAATAGGCAGATTCCTAAGCATTACTCACCCGTCCGCCGCTAAGTGATAGTGCAAGCACCATCACTCCGCTCGACTTGCATGTGTTAAGCCTGCCGCCAGCGTTCAATCTGAGCCATGATCAAACTCTTCAGTTAAAAATCATTTTGCACCTTATTAAAGACAAGGTGCCAATTCTGGCTCATCAATTTTCTGACTTAAATTTCGCTCAAATAAACTTCGAGTAATTTAAACCAATCAATCAATGATAATATTTCGATCGATCAATCAGTAAAAATCCACACAAGTTGTTCTTCATAATCTCTTAATGATCTTCTTACTGGTTCGTCACCAGCAAGCTAGGTCGGCTATATTACTCTTAATCTCTTAAAAGTCAACAGGTAATTTCGATATTTTTAAAACTTATTCTCAAAACTAACTTCTCATCAAATTCATTACCTAAAGCAACTCACTCAATTCCAAGTAACTGTTTTTCAACAAGTTTCTATCTGCATCACCGCCGATGGATGTGCATTATAG